>CAVOIS010000006.1:0-316364 GCA_963696035.1 uncultured Acidobacteriota bacterium | reverse complement strand
GTGATAACCGGCCTGGTCGGCGGCGCGCCTGGTCAACTCGCGTGCTTCTTCGTCGAACGAAGCGGGCACAGTGAGCAGCACGTCCTGTTCCGCAAGAGCGAATTCTCGTTGCTCCCCCGCCTCGCCGCTGTCCCACACAGTGCGCAAGTACTGTAAAAACTGCGATGATGCTTCGACCGGCGACAGCTTGGGCACCTCCGCGGGCGCTTGCCAGGGCAAGATCGGCGCAGTGCGGTTCACCGCAGCGTAAGAGAGCCAGGATTTGGCGGAAGCGACCAGGCGGTTTGGACTCTCCGCGCCACGTTTACGCGCCAGTTCACCGATCACGAGCTTCGGTTCGGGTTCCCATGGCAAAGCGAGGCTGCCCTTGGGAAAATCGAATTCGCCCGGGATGTAGAGAAACGACGGCAGCAACGTACGTTCCGCCACTTCGTTCGGATTCACAAGCTGCGGTATGCTGCGAACCTCGATGCGGCTTTCCTCTTCGGCAGCAGTGGCGTCGCAGCGCGCCAGCGCCGAATTTGTTGTCCCTAGATCGATGCCAATGATGTATTTGGCCGTCAACGAAAATCTCCTCTTCAAACCCACATCTATTACGCAGCTGTGGATCAGTCGTTATGAAAGTTCGACCTCAGCCGGCGCAACCACCATCCGGCCGGCACCCCGAGGCAACGGCGGCAGGTTCACTTCCTTCACGCGCCAGCCTTTGTGTCGTAACACACCGCGAACTGGCGGCTCTCCCGCCACGTTCCCGATCAATTTGATGGCTGCCGGGTCAAAACCCGCTTGCACCGTCACCGGTTGATCCTCTTCGGAGTTCAGAATCGGCTCCATTTTTAAATAATGGTCGAGTACCTGTCGGCAAGTTTCGTGGATTGTGCGGACAGCGGCTCCAAGTTGCGCGTCGGGATAGGCAGAGATGTTCTCCTCCAAGAAATCGATGAGCCGGCCGTCGCGTTGCAGCAGCGCAAGCATCTGCACGGCACGATCGAACGCTTCCAAGGCTGGTTCAACTTCAGCTCCTGCCACCTGCGGAACCGGACCGGCAGGCTTGACCCGCTTCTGTGCGATGTCGTCGGGAATGTCAGCGTGGAACAGGATTGAATAGAAACACCGAAAGGCAAAAGTTACTCGTTCCCAGAATCCGTTCATGGGTACTCCGCTGGATCAGAACGCCAACGAATTAGAATTAATTCACCGCCGCTTGCGAGCGCCGAGTTCGGAGATAATCCGAGCGGTTCCTGTCCATCATACCAATACGGCCAGATCGTTCATAACCGCGGACGGCAAGGCGGCCAGCGTCGTCATTTTATGAGCTGGTCGGAGAGACGGCGCTTTTCGTGGTTCAGGATGACTGTCTGGCGCCAGGAATACCACGACTCGGAAACCCGTGGCACAAGACCACGAGCGGACCAGCGCCGCACTCAGCAATGTGCATGCGAATGCCGTTCGTTGCGATGAACCAATGCTTGACTTCAGTCATGGAGTCTTCCGTTCGAGTTGCTGACGCCTACGCTCTCGCCGTCGCCATCGCGGCCTTTACGCGTTCCGCGGTGCTGCAACCTTCGGTTAACAATTGCGGCGTTTATATTTACTACGGCGCAGGATGGTCTGCTATCACGTTGATTCTCCACACCTCTACAGACGATTCTCGCGATGACACGCAAGCTGCGAAGATGGTGCTGAGAGCAAGCTGCTTTGGGTCAGCCCTCTCAGTCGTGGTGCCTACATGAAAATATCTCCGTCTATTCCGTTTTAAGTGCACCAAGTTCACCATGTTCACGCTCTCCGATTTGTGGTCCACCTGGGGGCACGGTTTTCTGTGGTTCTGCGGTTGATTCATTTGCGCCCGACGGTGGGTTCTTCAGGTCCGAGCACAAGCTGCAGCTCTGGCGGTTCACCGAGGTGTCGATCTCGATCGCGTAGCGACGAAGCAGGGTGTGAATCCTCGCTCGGGTATCTCGGCTAAGCAGAAGTACCCAGCCAGTGTTCGTCCGTTTGCGCTCGGTCAGACCGAATGAGGTCAAGACGTGCCCGACCTGGTGAGGATTTGCGTGGAAGAGCTCGCGGTCATACTTAAGTCTCAGGTTAACTGCGTCGGTCAAGCCGCGGTTCGCACATGTGGCGTCAGTACTGTAAACATGGATGTACCAATCGAGCGTGTGCAGTACCGCGGCCTGAATGGGTGACAACGGCTCGCGATTGAAGTTCTGTTGCAGTTGGAACTGCGCGGCCAGGAATTCGCGAATGTTTGCATCGTCAATGGGCAACGCCAGGGCTTCATATAAATCTCTGGTGCAGAATTCAGGCGTTCTGCGCCAGGAACCCGCGCGAGGCTCAGCCGGTTGTAACTTTTCAGCGGATACTGCTGCAGCATTTGCCGTATGTTGTCCGCAAGCGCCTGGAGCCATTCTTGCCTTTCTAGCCACACCCAATCCTGCACCCAAACCGTACACATGATGTCGATCGTGTCGGAGAGATATTAGTTGAGGAAAAAGGCGGGGCCCGCGCCGACAATGATGACGGGCTCGCAATGATGCAATGCAATTACTGCGAGCCCGACGCTTATCCACCCTGACTGCCGGCTTAGCGCGCGATCAATGCGGCTTTTCCGTGGGAGGACCACTCTGCGGCTTTGATGCAGCCTGGTGCGGCGCTTGGCGCTGTTCTATCTGCTTCTGTTGAGTGGCATGCTTTTGCTCGAGCTGTTGCGTTTGCTGAGTGTGGCTCTGTTCCATCTGCTGTTTTTGCCCGTCATTGTAGTTTTTCTGGGCGGCTTGCTGGTGTTCTTTTTCCTGCTGCTGTTGGAGCTTCTGATGATCCTGCGTTTGCCGGGCAGCTAGCTTGTCCTGTTGCTGCTGATATTTCTTGTCGCTTGTGGCGTTGCCGGTGTTTGGCGGGGTGAACTTGTGCGGCTGCAATGCGCTGGCGTGATTGTCGGTGGTGGGATTAGGTTTGGCAGCATTTTCTGGCCGATTTTCCGTGCCTGGGCGAGCTTCATTTCCCGGACGCGCTTCATTGCCGCGTGCGGCATTGGCCGGAGGAGCCTTGTACTCGCCGCCAGCTTGTCTCGAGGCTACAACGCCAGTTTTGAAGTCAGCTGGTTTGGTGGTAGCCGCGATGGGTGGTTTGCCGTGGTTGGCCGAAGCGCGCAATTCGGGATTGTTGCGGGCTTCCTTAACGTGCTGCGCTTGCGCTGCTACCGGACCCACGTGGTGCTCGTTGGCGTAGGACTCTTGCTGCGGCGTGGGACGAGCCTCGACGCCACCGCTACCACCGTTGTAGCTGACGTGAGTTTCGGAGACATTGGTGACCGTAGTGTTGTAGGTGTTGTGAATGATGGTGGTGTTTACGTGATTCACGTAAGTGTTGTAGGAGAAGTGACCACTTTCCCAGCGGCCGCCCTCATATCCAACACCGCCATAGCCAAAGCCGTAATTGATGCCGCCGTAGAAGCCCACCTGCGGGCCCCAATACCCTTCATGAAAAATGAACGCGCTGCCGCCCCAGCCCCAATAACCTGGGGTCCACAGGAAGCCGACCTGGGGTGCCTCAACCCACGTGCCGGGCACCCAGTAGTACCCATCGACGTCGTCGTAGGCCCAGTAACCGGGTGTCCAGAGGTACCCTTCGGCGGGACAGATCGGCTGCTCGTAGACGGGCAGCGCCGGGGGGCCAAAGTTCACGGAAACGCCGAAGCCGACTTGAGCGAATGCACCGCGGGAGAAAGCCAGCAACACAAATGAAAATAGCAACGAGCGAACAACAACTGTAGTACGCATTGCGCTCCCTTCTGCCTGCTCATCCCTTCTTATTGCCCGATATGGCACGCGGTTTTGAGCGGCGGTGCTTATTTGCAATCAAACGTGGCCAGACGGCTCCATAGTCTAGTGATTTGAAAAAAAAAGCGATAAGGTTTTGTCTGTAGGGGCTTACGGGATGATGGGGGACGCGCCGTGGCTGCTGGATAGCCGCACTCGTGTACCCGTCCCCCGGGGTGGGATTCGCGTCTACAGCCTCCCGGTTACGAGCCGATGAGGCGAAAAATCTAAGTGCCCTATCTGCTGTCGCTTACAAGAGTCCGGGAGTCATTTTTCCTAGCGTTTACGCCTGAAACGACAGCGGCGACGGTGTTAGGGTCGTTCTCAGACTGAAACGCGTTGCCGTGAACTCGAGAGAGACATTCTCTTGCAGTGCCAACAGGAAAGCCAACACGTGCCAAGGAGCAGTATCCCGGCGTTAAACCGCGAATCATTTCCGACAACGGGCCGCAATTCATCGCCAAGGACTTCAAGGAGTTCATTCGCATCTCGGGCATGACGCACGTCAGGACTTCGCCGTATTACCCGCAATCGAACGGCAAAATCGAACGTTGGCACAAGTCACTCAAAAGGGAATGCATCCGCCCCGGCACGCCGCTTTCGCTCGAAGATGCGCGGCGTTTGGTGGAGGGTTACGTGGAGCATTACAACAACGTGCGTTTGAACAGCGCCATCGGATACATCACACCGAAGGACATGCTCGCCGGGCATCAGCAGGAGATTCAGGCCGAGCGGGATCGGAAGCTGGAGGCGGCGCGGAAACAGCGGCAGATTCGTCGCCAGCAGGCCGCGTGACGGACGAAACGGATTACTTCCGCTTTGCCGACCACTCGACCGGAGTTGGCAACGTACCGTTCTCAATGCCAGCTACGCCTAGTTCTGGTTTCCGCCCCCGTGGGTTTGACGGCAGACCTTGCAAAACGTCGGCGGCTCGGAGTTATCCACGTAGTGGTGCACCGGTTTGAACGTCTTGACATAGGCAAACATCGCGGCAATATCCTCGTCCGTCATACCGCGGTAGGTGTGCCAAGGCATGATCTGGCTGAGCTTTCGCGCCCCGACGTACCCGGTGCGAATCGCCTGCGTAAACATCGCCTCGTCGTAGTAAGGAATCCCCGTCGGGTCGGGAGTGATGTTGCCGCTGGCCACGCGGCCCCACGGTCCATCGAGAATGAATCCGCCAGCAAAGTCCATGCCTGGCAGCGGCTGCCCATGTGCGTCCTGTGGCGTGTGACAATCTGTGCATCCGGCAATCGTCACCAGGTATTTCCCGCGCTTTTCGGGAGTCGAACGGTCGGGTTCGGGCACTGGCGCGTCCAGTGGCTGCGGCGCGCTGCGGATCAAGTATTTTACCGGGAAAATCAGGTCGGTCGTCGGCTGCTGCTCGCGCACCGGCGGCAGCGACCGCAAGTACACGATGACCGAGGCCAGGTCTTCGTCGGACATGGCTCGGAAATCCGGGTACGGCATGAACGGAAACAGCGCCCGCCCATCGTGGCTGACGCCCTCGCGGATGGCGCGTGCCAGTTGATCGTCGCTCCAGTTTCCCACCCCGGTTTCTGGATCTGGAGTGATATTCGGCGCATACACCTTTCCGGGAAGACCCTTGAGGAAGTTCATATCCTGACCCGCGCCGAGCGTGTTCGGCAGAATGGGCGCATCGTGCGCTGTCCAATCATGCTCGGCATGGCAAGCCATGCAGTTTGTTACGTCCCGAACGAGGTACTCACCCCGCGCCAGGCGCGCCGGCGTGCTTCCGAACTTCCGCGCCGTCAGCGCGCGCGCCCGCGGCCCGATGAAAGGCCGCCAGCCGATGGTGAACGTGACTCCCGCGGCCAAAACCAGCACGAGCACGGCGAACACCAACCCCAGCGTCTTTCCAAGTCTGCTCATCCTCGGAACCTCCTGCTGGCGGAGCCGGCGCGACACGCTCGCCAATAGCTTTCGGAACAATCAAAACTCAGGATATGCTCTTTGTGGCGCTCCCAGACGCTCAATAGTAGCTCTTTGAGGTGGAGGGAGAAGCGCTGGAGAAGTGCTGGAGAAGTGCTGGATTACGGGCTACACGGAAATTGACAAGAACATCGACGCTTGGGACATGGGCCCGCTAGGCGAGCCCATGGCGGCAAGCCGCCTAGAGGCGCGGGCCGCCTTTTGTTCCCGATAGGCTGGCGCGAAAACTTCGGCTACAAAAGTCTCCAGCGTTGTGGGAGTGGTGTTCCTTGGGGAGCGTGGCTCGAGCGCCTTTAGGTAGCCCGAATTCTGCGCGTCCGCCAACTCAAACAGCTGGTCCGCCATATTCGAAGACATGCCCATCTGCATGAAACCGGGCTTCAACTGTGCCGCGGGCATCTGCTTATATGTCAGGTCGGGCTTGCCGATCGCGGCGCCGATTATTTTGGCGGCTTCCGTGTTCGTGACATCGCGAGGCCCTTGCAGTTCGCGCGTGCTCTGTCCTTGAAAATCGAGCTGCAACAGGGCGTCCGCGGCTGCGTCGCCGATATCGCGCGTTGCGATCATGGGTATCGGCAGATCGCCTTTGACCGGGCCGGCCATTGTTCCGAAGGCCTTGATCACGCCAACCTGGAACAGAAGGTTTTCCATGAAGGCGGCGGGTCGCAGGTAGAGGGCGTTCAATCCAGGAATCGCCCCAAGTTTCTTTTCAAGATTGTACAGGCCGACCACCGGGCCTGTTTTATCCGGCTTGTCCGCGCCGACGCTGCTCAGCACGACGGCGTATTTTACTCCGCTCTTCTCAATCGCGGCGGCCAAGGCGTCGCCCACGCGCTGATAGTGTGCCAGCACATCCGGGGCGCTCACGTCCGGCGGTATCATCGCGTACACCCCCTTTGCACCCGAAAAAGCTTTCGTGAGCGCCCCCGTGTCGGTGATGTCCGCAACGAAAGCCTCTGCGCCCTTCTTTACGAATGGTTCTAGTCGCTTTGCGCTGCGGCCTACAACACGCACCTGTTCACCTTTTGCGAGCAACTTTTCCGCTACTTCGTTTCCCGTGTGTCCTGTCGCGCCGGTAATGACGTACATAGGCTCCTCCCTATCCTTTATTGAATTGGAGGGCTGAAATTAAGTAGATGCCGGTCGCCCTCCGAGGGTTACCAAATCTACTCCGCGGGATCCAGACGCTCGATGGAAGCACCTTGAATTAGAGTCCAAAATCGTGAATTCGATGCGCCCTAGGATCCGTGTTCCGCTGCTCGTTGTGTTCCTGCTTGCCCAGCGCCTCGTGTTGCTAGTCACTTAGGCGTGAATGTGGCTGGTGCGCTCCCCTTTAAAGAGTCAGGAGCCTTTCGGCGATAGGCCTCGACAAGTCGGCTTGTGCGAATCAATCGCAGAAACTGCTGGATGACGGGCAACTCTGACCCTATAGTCGCGGCGCTCTCAGATCATTGATCGGTGGCACGGAGGCCACCGGTCATGAAGCAGAAGCCAAGTTCCAAAAGAAGACGAAGTAGCACCAAATCCGTCCTACGTTTGCCCGACCTGGAACACGCCAAGGTCGCAGTGTTGAACAGCCTCAACTCAGCGGACGCAAAGCGGGGTTATCGTCACGCCATCGATGAGTTCGTGGATTGGTATTGTTCGGAACCGCGCTTGGCCTTCAACAGAATAGTGCTCTTGCGCTATCGCTCGCATCTCGAATCCCGTCAACTCGCACCCGGCACAATCAACCTGCGTCTTGGCGCCGTTCGCCGCCTCGCATACGAAGCGGCTGACTGCGGTCTCCTCAGCGCCGATTTGGCCGCTGGCATTCGCCGTGTTAAAGGCGTGAAGAAGCTGGGCATCCGCCTCGGGAACTGGTTAACGGCAGAGCAAGGCCACGCGCTGTGGCAAGCACCCGACAGTCATCGCCTGAAAGGAAAGCGCGACCGAGCCTTGCTCGCATTGCTACTCGCGTGTGGGCTGAGAAGGCATGAAGCCGTAGCTTTGACATTGGATCATCTCCAGCAGCGCGAAGAGCATTGGGCCATTGTTGATCTGGTTGGCAAGGGAGGCCACGTCCGAACAGTTCCGGTTCCCGATTGGGTGCGAGCCGAACTGGACGATTGGCTCGCCGCAGCCGCAATTGATCGAGGAAAGCTGTTTCGCCGGGTCAACAAAGTGGGAAGGACATGGGGAGATGGGATGACGGTAAAGGCGGTTTGGCACATCGTGAAGGAATCCGCCAAGAGCATCGGTGTCGCCAAGTTGGCACCGCACGATCTGCGACGGACCTGTGCTAGGCTCTGCCACGCATCGGGAGGCGAGTTGGAGCAGATCCAATTTCTTTTGGGGCACGTTTCGGTGCAAACGACCGAACGCTACCTTGGCTGCAAGCAGCGGATTCGATCAGCCGTGAATGATCGCATTGGCATCGAGCCGAATGCTTGAGCTGAGTGCTCGATTGTGGAAGAGTTGCCGACCACTCGCTCAGAATTTCGCCTGGCTTCCCGACGCCTTTTTCATCAAAGCCACCTACCACTGCTGATCCCTTGACAGAGTCTGCTAAACATTCGACACTAGCATAGTCTAACTATGTCACGGGGTTGATGATTTGCACCGAGACGAGATTCCTCCCGGAACACTTTATCTGCTGATCTTGAGAACTTTGGCGCGCTCTGGCGAGATGCATGGATATGAGATCGCCAATTCTATCCAGCGGATATCGGATGACGTTCTCCAAGTCGAAGAAGGCTCGCTGTACCCCGCGTTGCAGCGGATGCTCATCAAGGGATGGGTGACCGCGAAGTGGGGCACGACGACTGGCAACCGACGCGCTCGTTACTACCAGCTGACCGTAGCAGGCCGCAAACAATTGGCTGTCGAGATGTCACAGTTCGAGCGTGTCATTGGCGCGATCACGCGCGTGATTGAAGCGGTCTGAAAGGAGCCCTGGCATGAACTGGCTGCGCGAAGTCGCAAGGCGACTCCGGATGCTCATGCATCGGCGCCAATTCGACGCGGACCTCGAAGAAGAGATGCGGTTGCATTTGGAGTTGCGCCAACAGGAACATCTTGAGTTGGGTATGACCGCAGACTCTGCTCGGGCCGCCGCCCGGCGTCGGTTTGGCAACGTAACTGCACTCAGGGAGAAAAGTCACATGGTGTGGGGCTGCGAATGGTTCGAGCACCTCGCCCTGGACGTTCGCCATAGCCTGCGGATGCTCCGCAAGAGCCCCGGTTTTACCCTTGTCGCCGTCTTAACTCTCGCTCTCGGCATCGGTGCCAACGCGGCAATATTCAGCCTGGTGAACGGAATACTGCTGCGGCCTCTGCCTTATCACGCTCCCAATCGCCTGACGGTTGTGTGGGGAAAAAACAGCGATGGCACGCCAGACAACGTCGGTTACGCCACGTACCTCGATTGGAAAACGCACAGCCATACCTTTGAGCAACTGGCAGTCTACGCCTCCTGGCAGCCGGTGCTGCAAGTGGGAGAGCCGGAACAACTCAACGGCTTGCGCGTGACCAGCAATTACTTCCGGACGCTTGGCATTCATCCCGAACTCGGCCGCGATTTTCTGCCGGAAGAAGATAATCCCACTTCGCTTCGTGTGGTAATCCTCAGCCACTCACTGTGGGGTCGAAAATTCAATTCCGATCCAAACATTGTAGGTAAATCCATCGCCATGAACGCCACGTCATATATCGTCGCGGGCGTTCTGCCGGCAAGTTATGAATCGCTGATGAACCAGGATCCCCGGGGCGGCTCTGTGGAGATCTGGCGCGTGCTGGGCTATGACGTATCGCAACCCTGGGCTTGCCGCACGTGTCACCACCTCATCGCCATCGGCCGCGTGGGTGACGGCGTGGACTTCGCGCAGGCCAAGGCCGAGATGGACACCATTTCTGCGGCGCTGATGCGCGCGTACCCGAAAGAGTATTCCGCGGCAGGAGTGATCCTCACTCCGCTGGGTGAGCAACTCCTCGGTCGGGCGAGCACTCCGCTCTACATTTTGCTGGGCGCGGTTTCGTTCGTGCTGCTCGTGGCCTGCGCGAATCTGGCGAATCTGCTGCTTGCGCGTTCCACGAACCGCGAGCGCGAAGTGGCCGTTCGCAGTGTGTTGGGCGCGAGCAGGAGGCGCATAGCATGTCAATTACTCGGGGAAAATTGCGTCCTGGCGCTGCTCGGTGCCGCGGTCGGTCTCATTCCGGCATATTGGACGCCGCGTGTGCTGGCCGCGCTCGGTACTGGAGACTTACCGCGGCTCGATGCCGTGCGGCTCGATTGGCGCGTCCTGGTTTTCACCGCGAGCGCGGCGTTGCTCACTGGGATCGCCACGGGTCTCGCCCCTGTGCTTCGTCTGTCGAAGATCGACCTCCACGAATCGCTGAAGGAGGGAACTCGCGGGAGCGCGGGCGGCGCGGGTCGTCGATTGCGTGGGCTGCTGGTGGTGTCCGAAGTCGCGCTGTCGTTGACTCTGTTGGTCGGTGCCGGTTTGTTACTGCGCAGCCTTTCGCGGCTTTTGACGATTTCACCGGGCTTCGACGCAAGTCACGTGCTCACCATGCGGACCTCCGTCCTCGGCCAGCGATACAGCGACAATACAATACTGCGCCAGTTCTTCGCGGATGCTGTTGAGCGTTTGCGCGCGCTGCCCGGTGTGGAGTCCGCGGCGGCAACAAGCCAGATTCCTCTCGGTGGCAACGTTGACCGCTACGGCTTCCACGCCGAAGGCAAGATCAACGCCAATCCCGAACTGGACGAAAGCGCCGAAAGGTACTGCATCACTCCGGGATTTCTTACGACGTTGCGCATCCGATTGCTCCGCGGCAGAGACATTGTGCCGTCCGATACGGCCGATGCTCCAGGAGTGATCCTGATCAATGAAACCACGGCCAGGCGTATTTGGCCCGGTGAAGATCCTCTCGGCAAGCGCGTGAAACTCGGCGGGCTCGATCATCCGTGGCTCACCGTGATTGGGTTGGTGGGCGACGTCCATCATATTGGTCTAGACGCCGCGCCCGAGATGCAGGTGTACATCCCGCACGCGCAGTGGCCGTTCCCCGACTCCGACATGACGTTTGTGCTCCGCACCGTGGGGCCGCCAGCCGCGCTTGCGTCCGCGGCGCGACGCGCAATTCATTCGCTGGATGCGATGCAACCCTTTTCGCGCGTCCTGCCGCTCGATGCATACGTCGTGCTCTCGGTCCAGGGACGCCGGTTCGCGCTGGTTCTGATTGGAGCGTTTGCCACAATCGCGCTGCTGCTTTCGGTAGTGGGTATCTACGGCGTTACGGCCTACGGTGTTGCGCAGCGCACCCGCGAGATTGGCATTCGTAGGGCGCTCGGTGCGCAGCCCGGAGCAGTGCTCGGTCTCCTGCTGCGGCAGGGATTGCTTCTCATTCTCGCCGGAACGGTTCTCGGAGTCGCGGCATCAGTGGCGCTTACGCGATTCCTCGCCAGCATGCTATTTGAAGTGACGCCCACGGATCCAATGACATTCGCACTCGTGGTGGTGCTATTAGCTGGCGTCGCGATTTTGGCGAGCTGGATTCCGGCGCGCCGCGCCATGCGCGTCGATCCGATGGTCGCATTGCGCTACGAATAAATCATGGTTCTGCGAACCACAACGAACCATGAAAACAATCTCGAGAAGGAGGTATGTTGGGGCACCGCCTCGTGGACGAAGGCCGAGCTATTCTGGCGCGACTGGAGCCCGAGTACGAATATGACCTGGACGTCGATAGGCACAACGAACTGTTGCCTCTGTCGCAAGACGGGGAGCACGCTAAGGAATTTCGGCAATTTGCTGACGTCCTCCGCTGGGCGGAGGGAGGCTCGCGATGGAAGTTGTACATGAAGTGTGTTGCGGTTTGGATGTTCACAAGAAGAGCGTAACCGCATGCGTTCTGTGGGCGACCGGCCGTCGCCGACAGACGCGGGAGTTCGGGACGTTTACGCGAGAGCTGTTGGAGTTGGGTGACTGGCTGCGAAGTTGCGGTGTCACGCACGTAGCGCTGGAATCCACGGGAGTGTACTGGAAACCGGTGTGGAACCTTCTGGAAGGGCCATGCAAGGTACTGCTGGTGCCTGCGGTCGCGATGCCGGGTCAGACGGGACGCTTATCCGCTTGACAACCCTGGCGCAGTTTTATTAGCGTATTATATAGAACGAAGCCATCGGCGGACCTGTAGCGCTTGCCGATCTCTAGGACGTGAAGCCGCGAAGTTTCTTTCGCGGCATTTTTTTTTGCCCGTTTGAAATACGAGACGCCAAACGAAGCGGAATCTCGGGCGAACGCGATGTGCGTAGAGGAAAAAATTTGGGCCAGCAATTGAAGCGGAACGCCAGCGGCGCCACGGTTGCAGCGGTCGCGCCCATGGCGACGTATGGCGAACTATTCGCTGACGGCGCGATGATCGAGCTGATTGCCGGCGTCCACAACGGAAATCCGGCGCTGATGTTGTGGGACGGTGCAGCGGAAACCATCGGAGCGCGCGTCGAGCACCACGGCCAACTGTACGAGCCTGCGCAGATCGACGGTAGCGTTCTGCGCGAATTGACGCTTCCGACGCAGTGCTGCCCGCACGGTGGCACGCGCGATCTTCTGGCGGAGATTTGCAAACTCGTTACAGACCTCGTGGGCCTTGACGAGAAATCTGCGTCGCTGGTTGGTAGGATCGTACTCTGCAGCCATCTCCTCGAGGCCATTCCCGTCGCGCCCACGATCATCGTCGTCGGGCCGGACGTCGAGCGCGCGAAACTGCTCATGACGTTGTTGCGCTGCCTGTGCCGGCATGCGTTGCCTTTGACGGGGGTGACGCCGGCCGGATTCTGTTCGCTGGCGAGCGGGGCACGATTCACCTATCTAATCAGTCAGTCATCGCTCAGCGATAAGCTCCGGAAGCTGCTTGATGACGCGAGCAGCCGCGACTCGAAAATTCCTTCCCGTGGTGGCCTGCTCGACCTTTTCGGTGTTCAGATAATCCACAGCGATCCAATTTTTGCAGGCGATTCTTGGCCAACCCGTTCGATCCACATTGCAATGATCCCGACGGAGCAGGCACTGCCGGCTTTCGATTTGGATGCAGAGCACAGGATCACAAACGAGTTTCAGGCGAAGCTATTAAGCTTTCGTCGCACGAATCTCGGGGTGGCTCACAGGCTAAACTTCGACGCTTCTAAATTTACTTTCGCACTCCGCGATCTTGCCCGCAGCATCGCGGCGGCGACGCCAGATGATTTGGAGTTACAGGCGGAGGTTTTTGGGCTGCTTCGAGAAAAAGATCTGGAAATCCGCTCCGATCGGTGGATTGACCCCAGCGCGATCGCAGGCGAAGCGGTGGCGGTTGCCGGGTTCGAATCACCGGGAGGCACCGCCTACGTGTCAGATCTTGCAAGGCTCGCGCAGGAGATGCAGCGGCGACGCGGAGAGGAATCGACGATTGAGCCCGGTGTCTTCGGAAAATGGCTGAAGCTCCTCGGCTTTGCAACCGAGCGGGACGCCAAAGGGAAAAAACTGCACCTAACGGAAGCGGTCCGCAATCGTGCGCAACAGCTGGTGCGCGATTTCGGTGACCCCGGGGGTAGCGACAACCCGAGCCAGAAGGTAAAAGGGAACTGACGTTTCCTGCATGTACCTAATGTAGGGAGTGTATGACGAAATCATATCGCAATGGTTGCGGCGACATATTCGGGGAATGCGGAAACCGGAAGCGTGCGAGATGACTCGCGAAATCGAAGTGAAACGGCAATGAAGGACAAGGCTTACGACGGTTTGGCCGTAGCTCGGCGGATTCGTGCCGCCGGCCGACCGATTTACATCGCGGAGGATGACGACCGAACCCCCTCGATTCCATGCGAGGGGTTGCGCGTCCGCCAGTGGGGCGGCCTGGTGGAGAGCCGCGCGATCGATTGCTCCAACTGGACCGCGTTCATTATTAATCTCACGATCACTGCTAATCTGCCCACGTTCGCGATTTCCGCCTTTTCCCTGGAGGCGCCGTGGAAGAATGACTACTTTCGCTGCCTCGAGGATCCACTCCAACTTGACGGGCCATCAAAGAACTACCGCTTCGGCGTGAGAGACATCCCCGAGTTCGAACGGGAACACGTGATCAATCACTGCGCCGATGTAACGCGAATGCTTCCGCGTGGACATTCGTTGAAAGGATTTTTGTTGGTCGTCGGATCCGATCCCATGCCAGAACAGTTCCGGCACGGCATGATGATTCCGGCTTTCGTGATTATTTACGACCAATGGGGGCGCGACCACCGTTCCCCGGTCGAACTCCAGGCTGTTCGGAACCTCACACGGCCGCGAGTCTCGCGGAAGAGCGGCCTGCTCGACCACCCGGATTCGATCGCGGGCCGCTCGCCATGGCGTATCTCTCACCCAGACTGCAGGGGGGTTAAGTGACACCCAAGCTCCAAATCGAAACCGATTTCGCCGAACTTCCAGATGGGACGCTCCTCGATTCGATCGAGGACCCGAACAATCCGGCACGGACACTGCTAGCTGTCTACCGCGACCAAAGCGTGCACTACGCCGATCAGTTCGAAACGGACGATCAAATTTTTCTGCCGATTTCCCGCACGACCGAGATCCTGCGGTACGTTCGGTTTTCGCGGGGCGCGAAGCCCTACAAGTCCACGGACCACCTGCTCGGCGCCCTCTACGCGGCGATTGCCGGGTGTTTGGACATGTCGGAGTCGCAAAGAGTGCTGATCTCATGCTTCATTTTGAGCACCTGGCTCTTCGAGAAATTGCCCGTAGCACCGTATCTGGCTTTCGTGGGATTGCCGCGTTCTGGGAAGACAACGACACTTCGGCTCCTGGATTTGCTTTGCCGGCGCAGCTTGTTGACCAGCGACATCACCTCGGCATCGTTCTACGCAACGTGCAATCTCGTCACGCCGACGATGATCATCGACGAAACAGCCACGGCAGGCGATCGGCGGGCGCTCTTCCATCTTTTGCGGGTGGGCAGCACCAAAGGCTCGGTGGTTATTCGCAAGAACAAGGCATTCAACGCCTATTGTCCCAAAGTCGTTTGCTGGACTGAATTGCCCAATGATACAGCACTGAACAGCCGGTGCGTGATCATCCCCTTGCAAGAATCGGAGCGGGCGAATTTGTGGCGAGTGACGGATCCGAAGATCCAGGCCCTTGCGGACGACGCGCGGCAAATGCTCCAGCAGTATCGGCTGGAAAATTACAACCGGCTGAGCCTCGCGAGAGTTCCTGGCGCCGAACAGCTGAATTCTCGTACGCGAGATCTATATGAAGCCCTGGCGTTGCCCATTGACGATGTAAATATTCGCGGATTCTTGGCAATGCAGTTCCAGCAGCAACAAAACTTCAATCGCGAGCCGTTGTCACCCGTTCAAGCTGCGGTCCTGCAAACCCTGGATTCGTACATTCACGCGTACGGTACCGACGCCACGTGTGGTAACAGCAATTTGACGGACGCTGTTAACCTGAGACTTGAGTACGACCGCGAGCGCTTCCACGCAAGTCCTCACCAGGTTGGGCACGTCTTGACGTCATTCGGTCTGACCGAGCGCAAACGGACGAATACTGGCTGGGTACTTCTGCTCAGCCGAGATACCCGAGCGAGGATTCACACCCTGCTTGGTCGCTACGCGATCGAGATCGACACCTCGGTGAACCGCCAGGGCTGCAGCTTGTGCTCGGACCTGAAGAACCCACCGTCTGGCGCAAATGAATCAACCGCGGAACCACAGAAAACCGTGCCTCCGGGTGGACTGAAATTCGGAGAGCGTGAACATGGTGAACTTGGTGCACTTAAAACGGAATAGACGGAGATATTTTCATGTAGGCACCGATGATGCAACGATCGCATCGATGTACGAGACGAAATCGCCACCGCACGGAAGAGAACGCGTCAATTTCACCTGGAGATTCTGTTTCGATCGTCGTATCCGAACGCGATCATCCTGGCCAAACCGTTCGAGTAGGTGAATGCCTTGGTGATAGAGCCGGTCCCAGGAGTCGTTCTTCGAATACGCCCGGGAAGCGTCCTGATAGTACAAGGACTAACGTCGGAGACCTCGGAGAGGTTTCACACTGGCCCAGGCTCTTACGGTTGTCCGCAGCTTGAAAAAAATTCCCACGCAATAGCCACGGACCTTTGAGAGAACCCCGGCACGGAATATCCTGCGAACTCATTGGAACTGAAGTTCCATAGCGATGGCGCCCGGCGAAACCACCTCATTGAAAACACGGCGCTTACCCTTGGTATATGAGTTGCCGTGTTCCTGGTTGGGAGAGGAAGTCGGCATGGGACCAACTAGGCTTGGCTGCGACCGAAAACACCGACACGCCATGTACTCAAAGCACCGACCGTGAGGAGAAAAAGCGCCAAGCTGCAACATCTTCTGCTACTTATTTCATGTCTTCTACCTCTTTCGAGCAACGGCTGGTCGCGCACTGCCGGCCAAGCTGCCGTTACGGGGAGTTCGCCATCGGGTAGTCGAACGGCGGATTCGCCCTGTTCCTCGTACGTGTCCGCCTATGGCGTTTCCATAGCGCAGTACCAGCGAATAGAAAACAATTGGAAGAAGTTTCAGAGCATCTGCCCAGCCCCTTCGCCAGCGAATGTCGATTTCGTTCTAATTTTTACGCATGACGTCAACTACTATAACTACACAATGCCGATGCCCGTTCATACCGATAGTTCAGGTTTTTCGAATTGGTCGGCTATAGTTCTTGTGGATAACACTCAGCCGTCAGCAAAGTACAAACACGAGTATGTGTGGGTTTTTCGACTCAAACGAGGCAGTTTTGAACCCGAGCATTTCTCGCCAAATGCGAAACCCGATTACTCACAGCTCGAATCTGGCGCCCACGCTGGTGATCGTGCAGTCGACGCCGCTTTCAGTTTCATTGCCGCTCAGAAGGAATAAACATCGGACGGAATTTGTGAGCAGGACTGTGAGAAGTTGGGCTGCAGCTCGCCTTTTTTCCACCTTTGCGCCCAGCTGTAAGCTGACCCCTCACAATTCGGTGTGGATTTTTTCATGGTATGAAGGGCACGATTAATGAGCTCAGTGTGACCAATGCCTAAGTTTCGGTTCGCTTTAGTAGGTAATCGAGGCCGCCGATGCGGAACCAGCGGTAGCCGTAGGGCTCGAGCAACATGGAATGCTTGCCGGAAGCGTCTGGAGTGCTGTGATCATCCGACAGGAGATTGACGAGTTGGCCATCGAATTTCGCGCCAGCACCGAATTTGACTTCTATGGGAATGGGACTGAGGTTGTGCACGAATAGAACGGAATTGTTGCGCCAGTCGTAGCGCATCGCAAGCACGATTCCGGGGTTATAATCTCGCAAATTTCCGGCAGGTGCGATTTCGTCGAATCATTTCGGCGTCAAGTGCATCCGATGCGCAAAAACGGTACTTGGGGTGGGGCGTCCGATCGCCCCGTGATGCATCCGCCGAAGACATCTGGGGGAGCAGCATGCGTTCTCGAAGTAGTCGGCTAGGTATAACTTTCCTCGCGCTACTATTTACATTTTCATTTACGGGCTGTCGTGGCTTTGGAACCTATCGGGAAACGGCCAAGAAGCCAAAAACTCGTCCGACCATCGTTTTCATGACGGATTTTGGCACCGCAAACGACGCCGTTGCCATCTGCAAGGCCGTCATCATTGGAATCGTTCCGCGCGTTCGGATTATGGACATCACGCACCAGGTGACGCCATTCTCGATCGAGGAAGGAGCGCGATTTCTCGCCGGCGTGTCGCCTTACTATCCTGCCGGAACGGTTTTTCTCGCGGTTGTTGATCCGACTGTGGGGAGTTCGCGAAAAGCGCTCGTCGTCAAAACGAAAAAGAGCCAACTCTTCGTGCTGCCCGATAACGGGCTGATCACGCCGGTCGCCGACCGCGACGGCGTCGAAGGCGCGCGAGAGATTACAAATACCGCCTGGATGATCGGCGACAATATTTCGTCTACATTCCACGGTCGGGATATTTTTTCGCCCGCGGCCGCGCATCTTGCTGCGGGCGAAGATTGGACGCTCGTCGGTCCCGAAATAAAAGAACTGGTTAGGCTGCAACCACGCGAAGCAAAGATCGAAGCGAAAGGTATCACGGGCGAAGTGATCGGGCTCGACGATCCCTTTGGCAGCCTGATTACGGATATCACAGCCGATGATTTCAAACAGCTCGGCTACACCCTCGGTGACCCGGTGAATTTTACAATTGGAGGAAAGCCGTTCACGTTTCCGTTCGTGAAGACGTTTGCAGCCGTCCCCGTCGGGAAGCCACTGCTTTACATCGACTCGCGTGGGCGGGTTGGCGTGGCGCTCAACCAGCAGGATTTTTCAAAGGCGTACAAGATCACTCCGACCGTATCGATCTTCATTCCGCGAAAGCCGACCCAAGGAGCCTCACGATGAACGCACTTCAAAACCGCAAAGTCGGTCACCACAGAACGGTGCCAGCCGATTTCCGTCTCGCCTTCTTGATCGCTGCTACGCTCATGGCATGTCTCTTATCTGCGGTTCCACCGACGAATGCGCAGACCTATCGCGGGGCGATCCGTGGCGTTGTGCGCGATCCCTCCGGCGCTGCCATTGTCGGCGCGCACGTGGCCGCAAAGAATAGCGACACCGGCCTTGCGCGCACTGCCACAACGGTTGAAGACGGTGGGTACGTCATATCCGAGCTGCCCGCAGGGACCTATCAAGTGGAAGCCGCATCAAAGGGCTTCGGAAAATTCACGAATAACTCCGTTAGCGTTCAGGTTGGCCTGGAAACGCCGCTTGATATCACCCTTTCCGTCGGAGCCCGGGGCGAAAGTGTCACCGTAACCGCAGTGACGCCGATCCTCGAGACTTCGCAGGATGTGCTTGGCGGAGTTGTGGACCAAGAACTCGTGGCCGAATTGCCGCTGAACGGCCGCGATTTCGGAAAGCTGGTTGCGTTGGTTCCTGGCGTTACGGTGGAAGGTTCTGGTGTCGCAGGCACTGAGAAGGGTTTCGGGCAATTCAATATCAATGGGAATCGCGACCGTTCGAACAATTACATGCTCGACGGAACGGATAACAACGACCCGTGGTTCAACAATTCCGCGCTCAACCAGGTAGGAATTACCGGTGCTCCTGCCACGCTTCTTCCCGTCGACGCAATCCAGGAATTCAATCTGCAATCGCAATTTCCCGCCGAATACGGACGCAATAGCGGCGGCGCCGTGAACATCATCACGAAGTCCGGCACGAATCAGCTGCATGGCTCCGCCTTCGAGTACTTCCGCAATTCGGCTCTCGATTCCCGGAATTTCTTCAACCCTGATGCCGACCCGAAAACACTCTTCATCAACAACCAATTCGGCGGTTCGCTCGGCGGCCCTATCGTTCACGACAAGACCTTTTTCTTTGGCGCTTATGAAGGCCAGCGCGAACGCGTCGGCTCGAACTTCAATCTTTCTGTTCCCAATTCGAACGACATCACGCAGGCGGAAGGATTCGCCAAGACGGCAAATCCGGCCATCAATGTGGCGCCTTTACTGGCGATCCTTTCGTACTTTCCGCTGGCCCCGCCGGGCTCGAATTCGGTGGCCGGCGTCGTCAACGACTTCAACAATCTCGACAATTTCATTCTCAAACTCGATCATCGGTTCAATTCCGTGAACTCCTTCGCTGTCCGCTATGCGTTCGGCCAAAACAGTCAGCAATTTCCGTTTGGCTCGCTTGGCGGATTCGGATCCGGCTCGCGACTGGCGCCTTTTGCCCAAGTTTCGCCGACGCGCGTCCAGGTTGTTTCGGCCAGCCTGCTTTCGGCGCTCAGCGGCACTCGCACGAACGAACTCCGCTTCGGCTATACGCGGTTCCGCAATTCTTTCACGTCGCTTGACGCGCTGAACCCGAATCCGAATATCCCGGATTTCGGCACCGGGCACACCGGATTGCCGGAGTTTGATTTTTCCAGCATCTTCGAGAATCTCGGCGCCACCGTCTTCAGCATCCCGCGTGCTCGTGTTAGCCAGAACTACCAGATTCTCGACAACTACACCCTCGTTCATGGCACCCATACGTTGAAGTTCGGAGGCGAATTCCGCCGCGCATGGGTTAGCGCGTTTAATGACAACTTCGAGCGCGGCCTTTTCAGCCTCTCGACGTGCGATCCGACCACGTTTCCGACCGGCTGCGACGTACCGGTGGGTACGAGCGACCAGGTAAACATCCTTACCGAATTTTTTCTGGGGAACGCGTTTGCGTCTGCCAGCACTGGAAATACCCAGCGCACAACGTACAACAACGGCGTCTCGTTCTTCGCGCAAGATGAATATCGCTTGCGGCCCAACTTGACGATGACATATGGCTTGCGCTGGGAATACTTCGGCCCGATCAGCGAGAAAAATGATCTGCTTTCGAACTTTCCTTCCGGGGCCCTTTCTCCAGCAAACTTTCCCACAGCGACGCTCGAGGTGGTTGGCCGTGGCGGCCTCGATGGTGCATACAGGCGTGACCTAAACAATTTTGGACCGCGTTTGGGCGTGACCTGGACTCCGTCTCAGAACACCGTGGTGCGGGCGGGCTACGGACTCTACTACGACTACATTCCACAGGACCTGCTGATCGCGAACTTTACGAATTCTGCAGGACTTGCCACGAATCCGATCGGACCTCTGCCGGTTGTTTCCCTCGACTACAACCAAAGTGCATTCAATGGCTCTGGCACCGGCACGGTTTTCGGCCCGATCTCAACGGGCCCCAACAGCATTTTCGTCACACCTCGGAATTTGAGCACTCCATACGTAAGCGAGTGGAATCTCAACATCCAGCAGCAAGTTGCGCATGGCGTTGCGTTCCAGATCGGCTACGCTGGAAGCAAAGGAACGCGCCTTACCCGCCTCTACGATGCTAATCAGGACGGCGTAAATCTAAACTACAGTCAGGTGGCAGTGTTCAGCACCATTTCAGACTCCACGTATGACTCCCTGCAGACTCAGGTGCGCTTTGTGAATTGGCATCGTCTATCTGGATTTGCTTCCTATGTCTTTTCTAAATCGCTCGACGGAGCTTCCGACGGCATTGATTTCAATGGGTCCACGGCGGCGTTCCCTCAGGACTCCGACAATCTGAAAGCGGAGAAAGGGCCCTCAACTTTCGACGCCCGCCACCGGTTTACGGCCGCCCTGAACTTCGGGGTTCCGGTTTGGAGCGGCCTTCCAAACAGACTTGCGTCAGGTTGGCAGCTCAATACGATCGTCACTGCAATGTCAGGGCAACCGATCGGCATCATTACCGGTGGGGGGTTCAATGGGCGTCAGCGTCCCGACGTTGTGCCCGGCGTCCCGCGGATTCTGAGCGGAAGTCCAGCGAATGGCTATATCAACCCGCTTGCGTTCGCGACGCCCGCTGGAGAAGACGGCAATCTGGGTCGCGACGCAGTGTACGGCCCCGGATTCTGGAATATCGATTTCTCGGTTACGAAAGACACGCATCTCACCGAGCGGCTGGTCCTTCAGCTTCGCGCCGAATTCTTCAATATATTCAACCATCCGCAGTTCGCGCTACCTGGTGGTGTAATAAATCCTGGAGCGCCGCTCGCGGACTGTCCGGGCTGCTTTTCGACTCAGACCCCTGACGTCGCGCAGGGCAATCCTGGTCTCGGCGGCGGAGGTCCGCGAGTGGTGCAACTCGCCGCGCGATTCCAGTTCTAGCCGAGAATCCCTGGTCACCCTCAACGCGAGATCGTCGCATTCTGAGATAGGTGGTGATAATCCCGCCCTTTACTCTCACTCCCATTTTTACGGGAAAAGCGGTAAAGAATGGGCGTTCGTCGCATCATATACTCGCCCCCAGTGTTGTTTCGACATATTCGGTTTTATCCCATCGACCAAAGCCGAAGACGGCGATCCAACGGACGTGCTCGTGCTGATGGATGAGCCCGCCTTTGCTGGCTGCCTGCTTAATGCCGCATCATCGGAGTCATCGAGGGTCAGCAGGGAAACAAGAAGAAAGGCGAGCGCAACAACAGAATCATTGCCATCGAGGAAGCGAATCACAGTTATGCCCATGTCCGCCATGTCAAAGAGCTCGGCAAGGAGTTCGTGAAGGAGTTGGAAGAATTTTTTGTGAACTATCACGATCTGCAAGGCGAGAAATATCGAATTCTGGACGTGAAAGGCCCGGCAGAGGCGCGGCGCCGCATTGCGGATGGAATGAAAAACGTGCGAAAGCGAGAAAGCTGACCGCGTTATGCGACCACCACCCAACGCGCGAAAAGGAACCATGAACGACAGGCAACGCCCAGCCAGCAATCCCGCCATCCTCTTCGATCTCGACGGCACTCTGCTGGATAGCAACTATGAGCATGTGTTGGCCTGGCGACTCGCGTTGCGCCACGCAGCGATGAAGGAAGGCATTCGGAATCTCGAGGCCTTCGCATCGGGATGCGCGGCGAACTGCTCATCAAGGCAGCCTTCAGCAGGACTGTGAGATGTTGGACTGCGGCTCGCCTTTTTTCCACCTTTGCGCGCAGCTGTAAGCTGACCCCTCACAATTCGGTGTGAATTTTTTCATGGCATGAAGGGCACGATTAATGAGCTCAGTGTGACTAATGCCTAAGTTTCGGTTCGCTTTAGTAGGTAATCGAGGCCGCCGATGCGGAACCAGCGGTAACCGTAGGGCTCGAGCAACATGGAATGCTTGCCGGAAGCGTCTGGAGTGCTGTGATCATCCGACAGGAGATTGACGAGTTGGCCATCGAATTTCGCGCCAGCACCGAATTTGACTTCTGTGGGAATGGGACTGAGGTTGTGCACGAATAGAACGGAATTGTTGCGCCAGTCGTAGCGCATCGCAAGCACCTCGGGTGTGCCTGTCGCGAGGATTGCAAAATCGCCCCAACCGATCTCGGGAACTTCTTTCCTCATGCGGATCATGCGTTCGGTCCAGTCCATTAGAGAGTTGGGATCGCGCTTCTGTGCGGCGACATTCACGTGCTCGAAACCGTAGGGGCCTTCGGAGATTACGGGAATTACGGGCCTATCACTTTCGGTGAATCCAGCTTGCGGTTCATTGGACCATTGCATTGGCGTGCGGGCGCAGTTGCGTTCGGGCAGATTGAGATTGTCGCCCATGCCGATTTCGTCTCCGTAGCGGAAGACGGGAGTACCGGGGAGAGTCATCATCAGGCTGTATGCGAGCTCAAGCCTGCGGCGGTCACCTTGCATCATCGGAGCGAGACGGCGACGAATCCCTCGCTTGTATAGCTGCATGTTCGGTTCAGGACCGAACGCGTCGAAGACCGCCTGGCGTTGCTTCTTGGTCAGGCGGCCGAGATCGAGCTCATCGTGGTTCCGCAAGAACTGCGCCCATTGCGCGGTCGCGGGGCGCGGCTTAGTGGTCTGCAAGGCTTTGACTAGAGGACGAGTGTCGCTGGTGGCAAGCGCGTAAAAGACATGTTGATTGACCTCGAAATTGAACATCATCTGCAGGCGCTCGCCTGAAGCGCCGAAGTAATTCAGATCCACATGAGGGAGCACGTTTGCTTCCGCGAGAATGATGGCGTCCCCTTCGCGCCACGTCAGAAATTCGCTGAACATGCGAAGCATGTCGTACTGCTCGACGGGGCGTCGAATATTAGCGCCTTTGGCGGAAATGATAAAGGGAACGGCGTCCATGCGAAATCCGGAAACGCCTAACTGAAGCCAGAAACCCATTATTTTTAGAATTTCAGCCTGGACCTCAGGATTCGAAGTATTGAGATCGGGCTGAAAATCGTAGAACCTGTGGAAATACCAGGCTTTTGCCACATCGTCGTAATTCCACGTGGACTTCTGGACGCCGGGGAAGACCATGCCCTTGTTCGCGTTTCGCGGTTTCTTTTTCGACCAAACATACCAATCTCGGTATTTCGACTTCGGATCTTTGCGCGCTTCCTGGAACCACGGATGCTGATTTGAGGTGTGATTCACTACTAGATCGATCAGGACGCGAAGGCCACGTTGTCTACATCCCTGGGTGAACTCGACGAAGTCTCCTAGCGAGCCGTAGCGAGGATCAACTCCGTAATAATCAGAAACGTCGTAGCCATCGTCGCGACCCGGCGTAGGCTGGAAGGGAAGCAGCCATATCGCCGTTACGCCCAGGCCCTGTAAGTAATCGAGTCTGCGCAGGAGACCCTGAAAATCGCCGATGCCATCGGCGTTGGTGTCGAGGTAGGTGCCGACAGAGAGACAATAGACGATTGCATTTTTGTACCAGAGGTCGTTGATCACCAGGAGTCCTTGGAAGGTTCAGGTTCGGCTGACAACTTGCAGATCGATTTTACCTTGAGCGATATTGGTTTGGACTATCTATCTGGGAGCCTGGGCGCATGCAGGATCTGAAGTGGTGGCAGCGTGGCGTTATCTATCAAATTTACCCGCGTTCATTTCAGGATAGTAACGGGGATGGAATCGGCGATCTCCCGGGGATTATTCTGCGTCTCGACCATGTTGTAACCCTTGGCGTCGACGCCATCTGGATTTCTCCGATTTATCCTTCGCCCATGGCGGATTTTGGATATGACGTCGCAGATTATCGCGATGTAGCGGGGATCTTTGGCAACCTTGCGGATTTTAACCGGTTGGTTACGGGGGCGCACTCGCGAGGGCTCAGGGTCATTCTAGATTTCGTCCCCAACCACACATCGAACGCGCATCCCTGGTTTCTCGAAAGTCGAAGCTCCCGCGACGTTCCGAAAAGAGACTGGTACATTTGGAAAGATCCTGGGGAAGGGGGCGGTCTCCCTAACAATTGGCTGAGCCATTTCGGCGGACCGGCGTGGGAATGGGATGAAACGACGAAACAATATTACTACCACTCGTTCTTGAAGGAACAGCCAGACCTCAATTGGCGAAATCCGACGGTCAAGCGAGCGATGTACGAGGTGCTGCGGTTCTGGCTTGACCGCGGCGTGGATGGATTTCGCGTCGATGCGCTCTGGCTGCTGATCAAGGACGATCAGTTTCGGAACAATCCTGTGAATCCTGGCTACGTTCCCGGTGAATCGTCGCACAACCTGCTGTTGCCGCTCTATACCGCCAATCGGCCCGAGATTCACGCGATTCTTGCCGAGATGCGGGGCGTAGTGGACGCGTATTCGGATCGCGTTCTGATCGGTGAAATTTATCTGTCGATCGAGGAGCTGGTTACTTATTACGGGAGCGACCTGAAGGGCGCGCATTTACCGTTCAACTTTCAGCTTATTCGGACTGCTTGGAATGCGCCGAGTATCGCTCGAATCATGGAAGAATACGAAGCTGCCTTGCCGCAGGGGGCGTGGCCAAACTGGGTGTTGGGAAATCACGATAAGGCCCGGATTGCGTCGAGAATCGGTGCGGCGCAGGCGCGGGTTGCAGCAATGCTGCTGCTCACTTTGCGCGGAACGCCAACAATCTATTACGGAGAGGAAATCGGGTTGAAGGATGTTCCTATTGCGTCCGAACAGGTCCAGGACCCGGCTGAGAAAAATGAGCCGGGGCTGGGATTGGGGCGCGATCCTGAGCGGACTCCAATGCCGTGGGACGGGTCACTTCTTGCAGGTTTTACTTCCGGAGAGCCATGGCTGCCTTTGGGACCGGACCACGCGAGCGTAAATGTGGCTGCGATGTGCGAGTCTCGCGGATCGATACTGAATCTTTACCGCCGTCTCATTGAATTACGGCGAAACAATCCGGTGCTTACACACGGGGCAATCGAAGCGGTGGGCATTGAGGGGAAGATTTTGAGCTACGAACGACGCCAAGGGGATGATCGACTTGCCATTGCCCTCAATCTGGGCCATGAACAGGCGCGAGTCTCGCACCTCTCTGGGCGAGTGCTGCTGTCCACATATCTTGATCGTGCCGGGGAGGATGTGGACGAGAGCCTGTCGCTTCGCGCGGACGAGGGAATCATCGTTCAGGTTAGGTCTGAATCCTTAAAGCGGGGTGGCTGAGGTAGGGACGCGCCAAGCACCTCGACATCCGACACTCCCGCTCCGTAGACGTTAATAATGGTGATGTCGTAGAGATTCGAAAGGGCGATTCAGGGAGTAGACGTCTGAATAGCTGGGCAATTAGCCGCGAGGAAAACAGAGCGGTGGGCAGTGTCCAAACTGTGGGCAGAGCTGGGCTTGTCGGCCCGGATTTCATTTGAACAGAGGCTTCTTCAATGTTGATCTTCATTTTACGCCAATCCACAACTGCGGTAGAGAGAAGGTCCTTGTGCCTCACTCGTTGCACAAAGTTGCTCAACGACCTCCGAACTTCGACCACCCCGACACTGCTGGAAGCCTACTGCACGTTGACGGTAATAGCCTGAGAAGGAATACCGTTAGCGCCGACAACCAGTTCGCTAGCGCCCAGCTCTTGGGTAGCGGGCACATCGACGTCGTGGACACGAGGCCCCCAAACGCGACGGCCATGCTGCTGTGGTGATGAGTCCGGCTGTAGAAAACGTGGCCGGATGCTTTGTTGGTGATGCGCACGAGCGGATAGTTGGTGGCAGCTTGGATATCGTCTCCGTAGGCGGCCCCTTGCGACATGCCGTTGAAAAGATGGCCGGAGATGGGGTACGAACTTCCAGGACTAACCGTGGTAGGGGCCTTCTGGATTCTTGGCGCCCAAGCCGAATCGTAGGTTCCCGCAGGGTTGTAAACTGAGACGAAGAAGAAGTCGCTGAAGAGAATCTGGCTGGTTGGAAGGACCAGGAAGTTGCCGTAGTACGATGAGTCGTTCGATGCGTTGGGAGCCGGGGCGATCTCCGTCAGGTTTTCTCCGTCCCACTCGAGGAAGGTCGAAGGAGTGTTAAAGATTAATGGACTCGCCATCAACAGAACCTTGCCGTTAGGTTCGAGCGCCGCGGGACCATCCGCTATATCCAGCGAGTCCGGGAAATCCGGACCAGCAGTCCAGGTTCCCTTATAGATGGCAGTGTGGTCGGCGCCGCAGCTGTTCGCTCCGGTGTAGAAGACCGTCCCGTCGGGCCGCAAGATCGACCTCTTGTGAGGCGGCTCCGCCACAATTCGTCGCAGAATCCCAAAGTTGGACAACCGTGCTGCCGGCGCTGTGCCACTTGCCCGAGGCGAGGTTGTAGAACTCGGAGTTCATACCCGCGGGGTCGTATTGGAAGACGTAGGCGTTGACTGTCAAGACCTTCTTATCGGGCAGCAGCGTCCATCCCTCCTCATCGTTGACGTCGAACTTGCCCGACCCGGTCGAAGTCCAGGTCAAGGCCTTGGACTCAAGCAGAGCGGCTTGCGGGGTGCAGCAATTGGCCTGCATGTACGTTCCGTCGAACAGAACGACGCTTTGGGCATCACCAATGGTGGACCAACCGGTTGGAGGATTTACGGGCGCCCATGTGTTGGTTAGTGGGTCGTAGATGGCGCCCAGATTGGTCCAAACCGGGGTAAGGAAGTTATATTCTCCACCTTCGATGATGACCCGGCCGTCAGGGTGTACGGCTGACCCGTGGTAGAGCGGGCTGTATCCAGCTGGCGTTGAGGCCAACTCGGTCCAGGTTCTATTCACGTAGCTGCCAAACTCGTCGGGGGTCAGTTTCCACCAATCTTGGCAGCCGTTATCTGCCAGCATGACAGTGCCATCGGTGAGCAGGAGCGGGTTGCCGGGGCCGCACTCGACATAATTAAGAACCGGAGGTTGGTTTGTCAGCAGTTGCCACGGCGACGACGGAGTTGACGCGGCGGCATGGCCGGCATGGGCGGTCGCGTCCTTCTTAGGTGGAAGGGGCCTCGCTCTCCCTTTTCGGCATTACCGTCTTCCTTCTCCTCACGCTTCACATTATCGGAGTAATTGGCTGGGCCGTCGTGCTCACACGTCTCGGCCTCATCAACAAAGCAAAGGACGCTATCTTCTTCTCACCACCAATCTCAGATTTAGATAGGTGGTGGTAATCCCTGTTATCGACAGTTATCCCGGAATACAGCGTCGCGACTACCAAGGTGCGGAACTTTAGTCATGACCGGAGATCAGATTTTTCTGCTCCCGCGGCTCGATTCTCGATTTCTCCTATAAGAGATTTCGAGTCGGATTGCCTTTTTTTTGAAACGAAACTGGCTCTCAGCTTACGATTCAACGCATGTCTTGTCGGCTCTGTCGTTGCAGCGCGGCCGTGCCAGAGGAAGCGATAAAGAGCGCATTCCCCTCCCAAAATAAAATGTCTGAACCACGCACGTCGTCAAAACGCCCGATCACAGCCAACGGATACGTTACCGGTATGGAGAGCAGTGGTGTCCACGGCCCTACGCCGTCACGCGAGACTTGCCACTGGAGTGACACGCGTTGATTGTTAACGCTGGCGGGATTTATCCTTGCAATGTCGGCTTTCTTGTTTCCATCGAAATCGGCGACGACGAGGCCCTGAACGTCGTTGGTGAGATTTGAATTCAGTTTCTTCCATTGGTGATCTTGATTCGCATAGACCACCATCCATTGGTTGTCCACAACACCCATCACATCGGTTTTGCCATCGCCGTCGAAATCACCAAAGCGAAGATTTGAAACGCGGTAGCTGGACGCCGCGTAGGGCACGAAAGGTCCTACGCCGCCATCCGACACAAACCATTGAGTACCGCTCGCGTAGAAAACATCTGAACGGCTGTCGCCCACGAAATCTCCAATGACGAAGTCCGACATCCGAGCGTCGCTCTCGTTAATCTTCTCCCAAGGCGAAATTCCTCCCCAGGAAACGAGCCAGTCGCGGCCGTGTTGCGTGAAGACGTCGGTGCGGCCGTCGCCATCGAAATCGCCGAATAGAAGATTGTCGATAGTGTCTGTCTGCGCGTTCAGAAAACGCCATTCGGCGTTACCCGCTGGCGCGTAGTACCAGGCCGCGCCGGTGGCAAGAAATAGGTCATCTTTGCCATCACCATCGAAATCGCCAACGCCAAGATTTTGTGTGGGATCGGGCGCGCTGAATTTGCTATTGATGGTCAGCCAAGCGGGCGGAGTCAGGCAAAGGGCCTGCGCGCACCACCACTGCACAGCATTGTTCTGTCCATGTTCCGAGATGTTATTTACGAATTGATCGTCTGCGCACGCTTTCCCCCGCAGGGCAAAGTTTGGGCGGTTGGTCCCGAGGAAAGTATTGCCCGAGATCAACACGCTTCTGCCCCCAATGCCGCCCACGTGGCTGGAGCCGGAACCCGCCGAACCATGCATATCAAAATCGTGCTCGACGTCATGGCCGAGGAGATGACGCTCGTATGAGGGAGCCGCGGAAAGTACGAGGTTGTACACCGCGTTATAGGAGTCCATCTGCGTGCCGTCGGCAGCAATCGCGTGGCGATTGGAGACAAAGGTATTGCCCTCAATGGAAGTATAGCCATCCTGGCCGGTCGCAATCCCGTAGCCAATCCCATCTTCCTGATTGTGGTGAACAAAGTTCCGAACCGCGCGCCCGTTAAGCACTCGGACGCCGGGCAGGGGGTTTTGACAGTTCTTGTTGTCACCGTCCCCGCTGTCCGGCCCCCTAAAGTCCACGGCGGTGTCAGTAAAGTTTGAAACATCGTTATGATCCACGATGGAACCAGATCGGTTGTGCCAGATTTGAACTCCCCTGGAAGAAGGTTGATTACTGTCAGTTTTGCGGCTCGGCCCGAGGATGCGTAGACCTGTGATGCGCACATCGTCGCCGGCAAAGTCGAACACCGCCGCGCCATCCGCTGAGCTCGTCAACGAGACCTGAGGTCCAAGAAGGACGCCGTTGCGGTTTCCGCGTATCGTCACGCCGCCCGGAACTTCAAGCGGCGTGGAACACACATTCGTGACATCGAGCAAGTCGTCAGGGACGATCTGGATAACCATGCCCCAGCGGGCATTTTGCACAGCAGAGCAAAGATCTTTTGCTTGGGATACGGATACAAAGCCGTCGGTGGGGGGATGACCTGAGCCGTCGGTTGCGGAAAAAGTCCAGAACTCAGGGTCCGCCAGATTGCGATAGTTGAGTACGATCGGCGTTCCATTTGCCGGGACCGCGCTCCGCACTTGAGCGACGAGATCTCGATTCGCGGCAAGGATGATGCTATCGCCATCCAGCGCAAAAACTTGCGCAGGCGAGTTCGCGCATTCCTGTAAGACCAGAGGAACATTGTTCACGAGAACATTTGCTTCCGCGCCGATGCAAAGATTTCTTGCCATCAGCACCACTTCGTACCGCTGGACCGGCCAAATTTTACCAGGACCCGGACGGACAGCCTCATTCACCAATCTGGGTACGGTCTCGTGCACGCCGATTTGCTGGCCCGGGCCGTTGTCGCAGGCGCTGAGGAACACTGGTCCGCCCACTACTGCGCGCTTCGCGTCAAAGGTAAGACATTTACTCGCAAGGCCGCGCACGTAAAACGTCTGTGTGGCTTGCGCATATGTACTCGCGGGCCAGAAGTGGAACAACAAGGAAACCACCGCATACGAAAGCGCGCGAAAACAAATGAGGGCGAGCCTGCGGAGCTTGACTCGTTTCCCAGCGCCAGGATTCTCGACAGTCATTGCGGCGAAGCGACCTCCCGTTGCACGACTTAGAACTCTCACCCGGTTGGAATTTGCCATCATGGCAATTCATCCTCCATGCTGAGATCAGGATGCACATCCGCGACTGACCGAACCGAGTTGTTGTGCCACGGCGAAGGAGTCTACATTACAGATGTTGTACTGTGCCTCTCTTTTTTGAAGAATTATATACTCAGTGGTTCCAATGGCAAATTCGTTGTATCCAGAGTAGGAGAAGCGTAGGATGCGCGCAGGCAAAGGCCCAGATTGGTGACTCCGGAATAATCTTCAACGTGAGGATACGACGATGTGTCTGCTGCTAGCAGCTAGTGATTGGCGCCGTGGGAACGCTCAAGTTTTACTCACGATGGTTTCCGGATTGATCGCATTCTTCCTCGCGACTTCTTGTTTTGCCCAGTCACCGCCGCTCGGCCCCCCAAACGAAACAGTCAACAGATATGATGTTCCCAGCGTGGCGCTCCTTGACATTGTGCAGCATGAACTCCAGGCCGCCATCGACACAACGAACGCTACGCTGAAGGATAAGGCCGACGGGACCACCGTCTCGGCCCTACCTGTCCAATCCTGGCCGCCCTTCATGTTACCGACGCAGTACACCAACCGTCCCAATGAGTGGTACGCGAAGCTGTCGACGTCCATCGGACTTCAGGTCCACATACCCCATTGGTTTGACCGTCAGATCTATCTCCCCCTCGATCTGAACGTATTTTGTGCGGGGTGGGCTGAGGGGAACGGCAAAATCCAAATCGATCCTATCTTCGGCCCACCGAGCTTTGAAGGCGGAAGTTGGCTCGAGGACGCACCAGGCCTTTCACTCATCAGGGATTGGGTTAACAATAGCGTCAGATACGGCTTCGGTCTTCCTGCAACGACTCAGACGATTCTAGCTCGCGACCTGTGCGTTTCCTTGGGGGTATCGGTTCAGGGGACTGACGCGAAAACTTCAGCGATCATTTTCAATAGACCAGTAGCTAGTAATCCGGTCCACGGTCATCCGATTGAAACGCCGTTACAGCCGACCGTGGAAGTCTCGTTTTCCGAACTAAAGCGCCTAGTTGCGCGCGACATGCACGGCAATGTTCTCTACAATCCGACGGAAAACATCATTCTCCAGACGTACGCTGACTTTACGGATCGAGAGTCGCCCGTTTTGACGATGCATGAGAACGATCAGGTCACTCTAAGTCTGGCCCCCATTGCGTTCAAAGCTCCGTTTCTCGATCCTCTGGTAGTGCTCGCCAACATTAACCAAACGACATCCGGCGTTCAGGAGGACAGCGCCTGGGTGGCGTGGCCTCGATCAACGAACTTCTCCCCGGGAACGCACACATTGACCGTGACAAAAAGCTATTTCGTGCCTCCTGGGTCGCCTGGGTCGCGGCCCGGGCAAACCAAGCCGGAAACGGTAACAGTTCCCGCGTATGAGCTTACCTATAGCGTGGCGTATCACGGCGTCCCTGTTCTGAGTCCGAGCCAATAATATCGGATCGCTTGTTCGGGACCGCACCTCCTGCGCAAGGAGCGCAGCCCAAATGGTTCCCTCAGAGACTATTGTCTCGATTCTCACTGTCGAGCAAGAGAATACAGCATCTTGGCGCATGTAAACTTGTGCCCAACGCCCCTCCGTAGAAGTCCCCGGTCGGTAGGTGTTGATAAATCCCTGTTCTCGACATCTATCCGGAAGGATGCCCGTCTCCGATTACCAAGCCAAGCAGGCACTGCATTCATCGCACCCTGCTCTCTAAGATGTTTCTGTACGTGTCGCAGGCAGAGATGAGCACCCATTTCACTGCATGAAGAATGCACTCATCGTGCGATAAAAATCCCAGACATCGATCTTGGAGGACATCTCAAACGAAGAATGCATCGAAAGCAGTGGGACACCGAGATCAATCACCTCCATGTCTTCGCGGGACATGAATAAACCAATGGTTCCTCCGCCGCCGACATCGACTTTATATTAGCGAGGAAGCGCTAGCGGCGTTCGTGACACGCGACGCGATGGTAGGCGTATCGAAGGTTTCCGTGCCCAAGGCGGGGAGTGGAGCATGAACGGCGTACACGACATGGGCGGTATGCACGGAATGGGGCCGATCGTAGAGGAAAAGGGTGAGCCGGTGTTTCACCACGAATGGGAAGGCCGCATCTTCGCGATGAACCGGGCAGTGGGAGCATGGCGGAAGTGGAATCTGGACGCTTCGCGTCATTCCCGTGAACTAATTCCGCCAGCTGAATATCTGCGCATGAGCTATTACGAGAGATGGGTGGCGGGTCTGGTCGAGCTAATTGTGCAAAGTGGACTCGCGATCCGTGCCGAGATCGAGAGTGGAATACCGACGGCGGGATCAGCGAAAGCGGTTCCGGCGTTGACCGTGGACAAAGCCGTAGCTTTAGTCGCAAAGGGGGTGCCGGCCAGCCGAAACGTGAATGTGACGGCACGGTTCCAGGTGGGCCAGCGAGTGCGCGCCCGGAACATACATCCAGTCGGACACACACGGTTGCCCCGATATGCGCGCGGAAAATTCGGGACGATTGACCGCGACCATGGCGTTTTTGTTTTCCCGGACACCAACGCTCATTTCCTTGGTGAGAAGCCGCAGCACGTTTATTCAGTGCGATTCTCCGCCCGAGAATTGTGGGGCGACCAAGCCGCGCCGCAAGATTCCGTTTACGTAGACATGTGGAATGACTACCTTGAGCCAGCCTGATCCCCTTCCTTCGTCCCAAGCTCTCGGGGCCTTGCCGCAGCTTCCCCGCGACGAGGGTGGACCTGTCTTTGCAGAGCCTTGGCAGGCACAAGCCTTTGCGCTTGCCGTCAAGCTCTCCGAGCTGGGTCATTTCACTTGGAAAGAGTGGGCCGCAGCTCTCGCCGAAGAACTCAAATCCGCTGTCGACCGGGGCGAACCCGACGATGGATCGCATTATTATGAACACTGGCTTGCAACGCTCGAGCAATTAGTGACAGCCAAAGGACTCTCTGATCCCGGAGCGATGTTCGCCCGCAAAGAGGCTTGGGCCGACGCCTACAGACATACACCCCACGGCAAGCCTGTGGAGTTACCGCCGACTCGAAACGAAAACTCCTCAAAATAAAAAGAACCCATGAGATCCTATTCCAGCTGAATTAAGTGCTTCCTCCCTGCTTGCCGTCCGGATAAGCTATGCGGAAGTTATCCCGGTAAACCCGACCGCCCTATTACTTCCGGCTTGCTGACAAACCGGGAAGGGGATTCGGTTACTGACCACCAAGGGCGTCTTGTCGTTATCTGTAAGCGCCCTCGGTTGTGGCAATATAATGCTGAAGGATGAAAGTCACTCGAAACACGTTGTCCGAGGTCGCCCCAAGGCTGGCGAAGCAGATTCCCTGATTTGTTGGAAACGTTAGTAGTTAAGCTGGGCTCAGGGGCTCATGGGGCCGAAACCACGTTGGCGTGGCGCGCGATCGCACACCACGTATTCCCGTCCTTCTTCCAGATATTCGTGAACCGTCGCTGGACCGTCTTTCCGGCCAGGGGGGCATCGCCGATCGGCTGGACGGTCTCCGCGCCCATGATGATGGCGAAATTGCCGTCGATGCGGATGAATTCGATCTTCCGCTCGAACGAGGAGTAAACGGCTGATTTCTGAACCCTGGCTAGGACATCGTGCCGACCGATCACCACGTTGTTCGCTGGCGAATTGACCGTCAGCTGTTCACACCACAGGCGTTCGAGCGGGGCGTAGTTCCGGTCCAGAACTGCTTTTCGTTCCTGGTCGTCGAGCGATCGGACAGTTTCCTCGTCGGCGGGGGCACCGCCTAATGCTGAAGTTGCTCTATCCGAGCCGATAGGGCCAAGGAACAGCAGTAGCAATACGAAGCTCGCTCCTTTTTTCATTGCACACCTCCTCTGAGGGCATTCCTCAGGCTTAACTATACAGCCGTCGAGACTCTGAAAGTCCGTCGAGTGAAGATCCAGCGGCGCCTAGCGCTGATCGCCTTTCTTGAAGACGCTCTGACCGGACCTCAAATCCGCCTGGATTCGTTTCCGTGCTGCAGGCCTTGTGGGTCGTGTCACGAGCAAGCGGGAAGTAATCCCAAGGTAAGGTTAGCCGACCACCCTTCCAGAATCGCCACGCGTTGCCGCGAGTTAGAAAAAGCTCTTGGTTGGCCCAAGTACGGTTTGCAGGTCTTGGACCATGCAGGGCTTCGGTAATCTTCCTGGCAGGCGCAGGCGTGAGACCTAAGTCACGTAGAAACTCATCCCTTGGACTGCTCCGCAGCCGCGTTTTTTCCAGCGATTCGGCCTTGCACGGCGCACCTTGCGAGTCCGTGCATGCTGAAACCGCCTGCGGATTCGCCACCGCAGTACAGGCCCTGGATAACCTCGCCGTTGAGGTCCACCACCTCGCATTTGCCGTTGATCCGTAGGCCGGAGCGTGCGTCATGAATCACGGGTGTGGCCCAGGCTGCGTAAAATGGAGGCGTCCGAATTTTGTATTTCGGACCGGTTTTGCCAAAATCCGCGTCTTTGCCGGCATCTACGAAGGAGTTGTAGCGCGTCACCGTTTCTCGCAGAGCGGCGGACGGCATCGGTTTTCGTTGATATTTGTTTACAATTTTTCCGGCAAGTTCCGTCACTGACTTCGCAGAGAAGAAGTACCCCTGTGCAATGTCCACGTAAGGAGGCGCAACTGTCCAGCCTTCGCGTCTCGCTGCGTCCGCGTCGAAGATCGCCCAGATCGGCCCGCCCCCCGCTTGGGCCTCGCCAGTTCCTGCCAGGGCAGCATTGATGAAGTTGGAAGGCTCGTATTTGATATTCGCGGCATTGCGGTAGCTCCGCGGGACGTAGGACTTGATGGAATTATAGTTGTTTGCAGGAAAATCGCCTTGCGTCTCGTCATAGAAACGCAAACCAGCCATGTTGACAAGGATCGTGTCCTGGTAATCCTTCACGAAGAGGCCGGCGGCGCGCGCCCGCGAGAAAATTGGGCTGTCCGGCTGCCAACTCAGATGGACGTAGCCATATTGACAGCCGATCCAACCTGCCTTGGTCACATTCGACCCAAATTCTCCAGATTGATTGTAGGCTCCCCAGAGCGATGCGCCGACGGCCATGGCTGCGATCTCTCCGCTGGCATCCTGGAAGGAGTACGGTTCACCGGCCACCTGGTACTCTTCGGTGAGACGCGCGTCGAAGATTCTGCGGAAGTTCACATTGCTGCTGTGTCCACCAGTCCCGATGATGACGCCCTTGCGCGCGCGGATGTTCACCGTCTTACCTTGGCTAGTTGCCGAAATTCCTAGCACCTTTCCTGCATTTGAATTCTCGCGGACAATTCTCGTCATTTTGTGCTGCAGGAGGATTTGCACGCCGAGTTTCCTCGCCGATGCTTCCAGCGGGCGGATCAGCCCGACACCGGAGGAAGAAGTCGCCGCATGGGCCAGCAGGTAAGGGCGCGCCAGTCTGAACCAGAGGCCATGTCATCGCTGCGGCGTGATGCTCCCTGGGAGCAGAATTGCCGCAGGCATTTCCGCCGAGTGTGTCCGGAGTCTTGTCGACGAAAATCACGCCGTGCGCCACCAGCCATTCGTAGGTATTGGCGCTCTCGTCGGCGAAGGCGCGGATGACTTCCTTGTCGTTGTAGCGGTAATCGGGAAACCCGTTGCGTTCAACGACGGACCAATCTGTGAGGTCTGAGAACAAAAGGTCCGGCGAGTCGACGATTCCGTATTTTTTTTGCTTGCTCGTTCCGCCGCCCAGAGCAACGTTTCCGCCGCTCACGATCGCGTGTCCTCCGACGTCCGTATTTGCGTCGATTAGGATCACGGACGCGCCTGCCTCAGCCGCTTGAATTGCTGCGGGCAGGCCCGTGGCTCCCGCCCCGATGACGACGACATCCGCTTCCGTGTCCCAGCGCGCGGGCCGACCTTCGGCCTTTGTCTCTTCCGCGCCAAACGCGGTCAGGCAGGCAGCGCCAGCTCCCACAGCAGCGGCTTTGACGAAATCCCGCCGGGAGACGGCGTCCTGATTTCGTCTAACTCGTTTCACAGGTTTGATCCGAATGTACGAATTTCGTTTCTTGCGTAAGAACATAATGCCCGGTGTTGCGATGTGTCAATCGATGACCAGTGCGCGTCCGCGCGGTAACAGAACTTGGAGGGGAGCCGGAGCGCAAATCATCGGCGCATTTCGGGATTGCGGACGGTTGACGAGCAACTCTGACCTTACAGTCGCCGCACTACTCTGATCATTGACCGGTGGCAGGGAGGCCATCGGTCATGAAGCAGAAACCAAGTTCCAGAAGGAGACGCAGTAGCACCAAATCCATCCTACGCTTGCCCGACCTGGAACACGCCAAGGCCGCGGTGTTGAACAGCCGCAACTCAGCAGACGCAAAGCGAGGTTATCGTCACGCCATCGATGAGTTCGTTGACTGGTATTGCTCTGAACCGCGCTTGGCGTTCAACAGGATCGTGGTCTTGCGGTATGCTCTCATCTCGAATCCCGTCAACTCGCCCCGGGCACAATCAACCTACGTCTTGGCGCCGTGCGTCGCCTCGCATACGAAGCTGCCGACTGCGGTCTTCTCAGCGCCGATTCGGCTGCCGGTATTCGTCGCGTCAAAGGGGTGAAGAAGCTGGGGATTCGCCTCGGAAACTGGTTAACGGCAGAGCAAGGCCATGCACTTTGGCAAGCCCTGATCGCCAGCGACTATGATCAACCCCGGCGCTTCCTTCCGAGTTCGCTTCACGCCCCCGCGTGGCGGTACGTTTATGTATCACACCCACTTACACGACCAGGCACAGCTTTCCGGCGGGTTATACGGACCTCTCATCGTAGTCGAACGGGGAGCCAAATTTGACGCCGAACATGATCATATTGTGGTGCTCAGCCGCGGCGGTCCCGGGCCATCGGAAGGACCAGTGCTCTTCAACGGCGGGTTAAAGCCGCCCACCTTGCACTGGCAAACCGGCCAGCGGTACCGCTTACGGTTTATCAATATCGCTGCCTTCGATGGAATTGGAGTCGCTCTGCTAGCTCCGGAGAAACAACTTCAGTGGCGAGCGATCGCAAGAGATGGCGCAGATCTCCCCCCGGAACAGGCACTGATGCAGGAAGCACGTCAGTCCACCCTACCCGGCGAAATGTGTGATTTTGAGTATCAGCCGACTGAAGCTGGGACTCTGCAACTGGAGGTCTTCAATACCAGACTGAAGATGACGGTGGTACAACAAATCGAGGTCCGACAAAAAGCTGTGAGCTTGTCCCACGTTGCAGAGTCCCTGATTGTCGCAAATGACCTCGCCACGCCGAGCGAAGGCCGCTTACTTGCCTGATTCCAGAAACACAATCTGAATTCCGAAGACAAAGGAACCGGAGTCCGATCGCGGACGGTTGACGGGCTACTCTGAAGTAATCCCAAGGTAAGGGTTGCCGACAACCCGCCCGGAAGAGTGTGACGAGGAGTTTACCATTCCGGTAAAAGAAGCGGGAGTACTGTCACTCGGTTGAGAATAAACAGCTTGCGCGGGGATTGAAAAAGTACTGACAGAGAAACGCGTAAGCATTGACGCTCACTATTCAGTGGAGCGACAATGCCGCCACCGTTGGCGACGCTCCTAGTCATCCGTTTGCCGCCGCGGGCAAATCTTGGGAGAAACAAATGGCACACCAGGCAATCGCAACTCACGGCGTTATGGAGGGGGGCGGCTCTTACAATCGGCATGCCCAGGTTCCGGCAGGAGGTGCCAACCTAGCATTGCCGTACCTCGAAGAGGCGGTTCGAAAGGTCACGCTGGATGATAGCGACGAGCCAATCATCATCGGCGATTACGGATCGTCGCAGGGCAAGAACTCGCTCGCTCCCATGCGGGCCGCGATTAAAGCGTTGCGGGCGCGCCTCGGCCCAGATCGACCCATACTCGTAATGCACATCGATCAAGCGGCAAACGATTTCAACACACTGTTCGAAGTGCTCCATAGCGACCCGCAGCGCTATTCCGTGGACGACCCGAACGTATTTCCCTTAGCGATTGGAAGGTCGTTCTATGAAAGCGTATTTCCCAAGGACTATGTCCATCTGGGATGGTCGTCCTACGCGGCCGTGTGGCTGAGTCGTATTCCCACTCTGATTCCAGGTCATTTTGTGGCAGTCGCGAGCACAGGCGATGCGCGCGAGGTGTTCGAGCGCCAGGGCGCCGAGGACTGGAAATCTTTCCTGTCGCTGCGAGCCATCGAGTTGCGGCCCGGCGCCCGCCTCGTTGTGGTGCTACCAGGTCTCGGTGATGACGGCTCCTCCGGGTTTGAGCCTCTCTTTAGGCACGCCAACGAGGCGCTTGCGGAGATGGTTACCGAGGGCGCGATCGCCGAAGATGATCGCTCGCGCATGGTGCTTGGGACCTACCCGCGACGTCGCAGCCAGCTCCTCGCGCCCTTTAGCACGGACCGTCAATTCCGCGGTCTTACTGTCGAGCGTTGCGAACTCTCCGTGCTGCCCGACGTCGCGTGGGCGGATTACGAACGCGACGGCAACAAGCAACTCCTAGTCAACCGCCACGCGGGCTTTTTCCGCGCCATCTTCGCGCCCTCTTTGGCCTCGGCGATCGCCGACGAGCAGACGCGCAAAGTTTTCCCGGACCGCTTGGAAGAAAAGCTGAAGCGACGCCTGGCGGAACAACCCATGCCGTTTCACTCCTTTGTTCAAACGATGGTGCTCGCCAAGGGAAGTTCTACTCCGGCATAACCCATGCAGAGACCAGGAACTAGACTGCCGATGAGTGCCGTATCCTTGCAAACCAGTTCCAGGCAACCGACGAGAGCAGACAGAACGAATGGTCAGCGTCGCCGTGCCTTTTTTTACGGTTGGTGGGTCGTGTTGGCATGCGCGGTGGGACTCTTCTGGGGCCCGCCGGTTTCTGTGTTTTCTTTTCCCGTCTTTCTCAAGCCACTCATGCAGGATTTCCACGTTGGTCGTGCCGCGGTTTCCTTGGGCTTCACACTGCACCTTGTGGCAAGCGCTGTCAGCGCTCCAGTGCTGGGATGGCTCATTGATCGATTCGGGACGCGCAGGGTGATCATGTCGGCTGTGGTGATTTTCGGCTCGATTTTGATTTCCATGAAGACTTTGTCGGGCGGCATTGAGCACTTCTATTTTCGCTGTATAGCGATAGGGCTGGTGGCAAGTGGTGGAGGGCCGATTGCGTACGGGAACGTCATGACGCTTTGGTTTGACAGGCACAGGGGGCTCGCTCTTGGTTTGATGATGATCGGGATTGGCGTGGGAGCGATCATCATGCCGTCATTCGCGCAATATCTAATCGCAAGATTTGGCTGGCGCATGGCATACGCAATTCTTGGCGGCGCGGTTCTGCTCGTCGCTCTTCCGGTGGTGGCCACCGTTCTTAAGGAAAAGCCTCAGGACTTGGGCCTCTTGCCCGACGGAGCGCAGCTAAAGCAAGCGACAGCCCTAAACCAAGCTTCCGTGTCTGGTATTAGCGCACGGGACGCTTGGCACAGTACAACGTTTTGGTTGATGGTCTGCGCTTTCTTCTTAGTAAGCGCAAGTGTGCAGGGCTGTTTGGTTCACACAACAGCCATGCTTAGCGACCGCGGCATAAACGCCCAAACGGCCGCGCTGGGGAGTTCGCTGGTTGGCGCGGCTCTCTTGATGGGCCGAGTGGGAACGGGCTACTTGCTGGACCACCTTTTCGCTCCTCGTATCGCGGCTGTTTTCTTTGGTGCCGCCGCCCTTGGGATCTGCTTGCTCTGGCTGGGGACAGCGCCAGTTGCGTTCGCGGGCGGCTTTCTTGTGGGCTTGGGTCTGGGCGCGGAAGTGGACATCATTGCCTACTTAACCAGCCGCTATTTTGGTCTTCGCGCCTTCGGCAAAATTTATAGCTCCGCCTTCGCTGCTTTTGCTTTAGCAGGTGCATTGGGTCCACTCATCATGGGCAAAGGCTTCGATTTGACTGGCTCCTATCACGTGCCTCTTGCGGCGTTCTTTGCCGCAACTCTGCTCGCGGCCGTGCTCATGACCCGCCTGGGTCCGTATCGGTTTTCTCCCACCCAGCCGGACGAGAAGGACCAAATGGTGAGTGTTCGGGTGGACAACTGAGGACTGAAAATTGATTCAAACTTCCGAGAGCCTGATCGACAGGGGGAATTCGTGACTACTCCGGCGGTCAGCGAGCGCAGGAGGCGCCGTCGTGAGTTCGAAGCCGAGCGTCGCAGGCCCGGAACCGGGTCTGTGGTTTCCCACAATGTCGTTCTTGACTTCGATAGCCACATGAACGAGCGGCTATACGTCTATTTCACAGCGGTTGATCAGGGTGCCCGCTCCCAGGTGAGTGTTCTGATTTGTTTCTCTTTCGGCGAACTCGTCCGCACGATAATAGTCAGTTTGCCCCCGGATACATGGAACTCGCGAACGAGATTTTTGCCCACATCGGCGGCCGCGAGCGCGCCTTCGAGGTGATGCGTAACAGTGTGATTGGTTTCGTCTATGGTGTACCTACCAAAATAGGCGTCGTACCCGTTAACCGACTGGCTGTTATCACTTGGAGCGGAGCCCGACGTGCCACAATCAACTGTCATGGGACGATCAAGTCTCATGAGTTGCGCCGCCATGTGCCCACTGGAGTCGTATATCAAATATCCTCTGGGCGTCTTTCCGAGGCCCGGATCCTGAACGGCAGTGCCGTCCTCCGACGTAACAACTCTGGATACGAGTCTCCATGTGCCAACCAATGACCCTCCGCCAGCAGAGATATTGGCTTCCAGTGCTTTGTGAGAAATTCGTGGAGTGGCCCCCCAAAGTAACGCTGATGCAGCAACGAGAAGCCCAAGAACTGCACGATGCCCCATGTTTTCCTCCGCATGTCTTCGTTTCGGTCTCATCGCCGCGATATTGTCCACATTTCGGCTCATGTCATCATAGTGTTCCCTGAGTGGCCCACGAGGTCAGCCATTTGCGCTTTCGGTCGATTATGAGAGGTTGACGGGCCACCCGGAAGTTAGAACCAGAATAATCGTACGTTCCGGCTCCAAAACACCAACTGTCGATCGTTTGCTTCACCCATGCCGGAACGGGAGTCGTCCGGATATGACCGCGTTTTCCTCTCAAGTCCGCGATCACCCGATGGCGTTTGTAGCTATCGATTGGGTCGGCGGACCTCGTTCCCAGGCGCCGCCTTAAGAGACAGGTACGGCCCGAACCTCAATTCGGAATTCAGCGGCTTCAAATCAGTGGAGATTGCTCACCGGCACCACATCGCCGTTGATTTCATCACGGGCGAGCAATAGCTGCTTTCCATCAGCGGACCAGTCAAAATCGAAGATCCTACGGACGTGAATTGAGTCCACTGTTTTGGCCCGCCGCCCGCAACCGGCTGTTCCCATATATTCCACCCCACTTGCCTCAGATCGCGATGAGTTTGCCGCGGTAGCTGCTCGTGACGCCATCAGGTAATACCGATTGAGTCTTAGCGTTTCCGGTTACTAATCTCCTAACCGATCAATTACTCTGTGCTGACGCGGTGGCGGAATTGTCGATAACCAGCAAATTCAGGAAGCGAATGATTTGTGTCTGCTCGCGTTCTTGTTCAGGAGTGGCGTCCGTGTTTTTCGCGAGGTCCGCGAGCCGGACGGACAAGACTCGCAAGGCAACCTCACGATTGACGTAGGCAGCGTCCTTGAGGGGACTCATCACCCAGCCTCTTTTGGTCTTCTGGAATTCCAGAGACTCTTCTCTCCAGCGAAACTGCGAGCCCGTTTGCGTATCCGCAGGAGCGGCTAGCGATTCGATCCGAACGAGCGCAGTTCCGCGCTTGCCCTTAATTTGCACTGCTAGGACACGTAGCTCGCGGTAAACGACTACGGATTTGCCGGGACTGTTCAGGCTGCCCGTCCGCAGGGATTCGCCGAAATCCTGATTCATTTCGACAAATGCGGCTACGACTTCTTCTGGTGAAGGGTTTTTCCTTGCCACTTGAAGAACGATTTCGCGAGGAGTCTCAACTGTCGTTGAACTGGAGGTGTCGGCCGCCGGGACCGGGTGCGATGCGCGCGTAGGTACCGGCTTGGACAGTTCGGAAGGCGGATGGTTCTCCGAACTGCGGTTGTCGCCCTGAACCTGAAGAGGTTTGCGATCCGGGTGATCCGCAGCCTTGAGCGTGCGATCGGCATGGAGCGGCCTGTCGGTCACGTAGCGGAAGAAACGAGCGATACCGCGCGAGCGCCAGTAGGGTGAGTCATAGAATTCCGTGTCAGGACCGGAACTCACGAAGCTGAAGAAGGAGTGTTGTTGGGGATCGATGACGATGCCAACATGGCCGTGCCAGACAACCAGGTCGCCTGCCTGAGGCACGCGCACGCGTGTGAAATTCGTGCTGCCGATGTAGAGTTCGCGCGAACTGGCGTACTCGTAGGGAAAGCCCGCTTGTTCGTAAATATCGTGAACGAGGTGGGAACAGTCCGTTTCGGATTCCGACTCGACGTCTACCGTGGGAATGGCGGCCAGAATCTTCCGACCCTCCACTCTGGCGATGGGACGAGGCCGGTGTGTTTCCCCAGAGGCGGGCCGGACATTCTGGCCGAGCGCCGTCGCCAGGCACAACGCTGCGAAGATGAATCGACCCATCATTTTGTAAGTCTCACACAGCGCGGCAAAAGCCGCACTGGCCATGCCGCAAAGACAACACCGTCCGGCGGTACAGGTCCCCTTTTTTTGCTGGGCTGGAAAGGAATTAACAACAAGCTTTGAGGCCGGTGGCTGTGAACCCGCCTCAGTAAGATGTTTGGGCGATTCCCATGGTTGCAGCGCGAGTGCGCAATTCGCCATGGAATCAGTCCTGAATTTTCAACCAGATAGCAAAGTAGACCTTTCGTTTGGGTCGTTGCCCTGTGGCGGCACCATCTGAGGCGTCAAAACACGGAGTACTATCCGCGTACCATTGAGACGACCCATGCCCAACTGATATTCTGAAGGCTGCCCTACCCACCCTCAGACCCGTTGAAGTGTCTCTGTAAAGGCGGCCAGCCATGGATGCCGAAAAACTCCGCGTCGCGCGGGAAAAGCTTACACGCGTCTTCCACTATCTCGAAGCGCTAAACCAACACCGCAATCCAGCGAAACGCCAGCTTCGCGAACAGCCCTGGACCTTATGGATGCGCGACCTCTCCGATCACGCGTCCGTTCAAAGGGGCGCTGCCAGGGCCAGCTCTTCAAAGGCCAAAGCCCAGAACGGCCAGAGCATGGAAGACCCAAGTTACATTTTGAAAGTTCGGCGTCCCCCTTTGACGCGCCCGCCCGACCCGCCTGAAGAGATTTCGGCATGGCTCGAGGACGGGTGGGACGACCCTTGGAACTCGGTCGCCGTCGAGGAAACACAAGAAGACTCCGAGAACCGCGCCGAACCACGGATTGTGAAGTTTGCCGACGATCCTGCCAGAAGCGCAGCTCTGGCGCGGTGGAAGCTTATACGCGACCAGTGGGTGGAGAGCGAAAAGCCTGCTCGCGCGGCGATGAAAATCTTCGAAACGCTCTACACCCTCTACGGCCGTATCGATCGAGAAGCCGAGCGCGTGGAACTCATTCTCGGCGATGGCATCCTGAGTTGGCGGCGCGCCGAAGGCAGCATCTTCCATCCAATCCTGCTCCAGCGTCTTCAATTGCATTTCGATGCTTCCGTACCCGAGTTCACCCTCTCCGAAGCGGACCATCCGGTCGAATTGTACTCGGCGTTGTTCCAGTCCATGTCGGATGTGGACGGACGTGTGATCGGCCGGTGCCGCGAGGAATTGGATGAAGGCGGTTTCCATCCGCTCATTAACGGATCGACGTCCGGCTTTCTGAAGCGCCTCGTTGTCCAGTTGTCTCCGCGCGGAGAGTTCCTGGAAGACCAGGCACCGAACAAGGAAGCAAGCGACCCGTGTATTGGCCGCGACCCAGTGCTGTTTTTGCGTGCGCGCAACTTGGGGTTTGCCGCTGCAATCGAGGGCATCCTCGCCGACCTGCGGACACGGGAAGATTTACCGTGGTCCCTGCTGAATATCGTGGGAGAGGAGTCGCCAATTTCCGAAGTTGGAGACTCGGATTCGCCCACGAGCACCATTCACGCGGATGGCGAAGTGCTGCTCAGCAAACCGGCCAATCCAGAGCAGATCCGAATCGCTCAGCAACTCGAGGAGCACGGAGGCGTTTTGGTGCAGGGCCCTCCAGGCACGGGAAAAACGCACACGATCGGCAATCTTGTTGGCCATTTGCTCGCGCAGGGCAAGAGCGTGCTGGTCACCAGCCATACAACCAAAGCATTGCGGATGGTGCGCCATCACATTGTTCCAGAGCTGCGCCCGTTGTGCGTCAGCGTGTTGGGAAGTGACCTGGATAGCCGCAAGCAGCTCGAAAGCGCCGTGGGTTCCATTGCTGAAAGATTGTCACGCGCCGATGCCAGTTCGCTCGAAATGGAAGCGAAGAAACTGGAAGCCGAACGTCTGGATGCGCTGAAGAAACTCGGCGAAATCCGAAACCAGCTCGCCGACGCCCGCGCCGACGAATATCGGGAGATTGCCATTGGTGGAAAGTCGTGGACGCCTGCCGACGGCGCACGCCACGTCGTTCAGGCGAAGGAAGCACACGGCTGGATTCCCGGCCCCGTCGCCGCTGTAGCGCCGCTGCCTCTTTCCCCCGGCGAGCTGGCCGACCTCTACCGAACTAGTGTCTCGATCTCCCGCGAAGACGAGAGTGAGCTTTCCGGTCATCTTCCAGAGCTTAACGTTCTTCCGCGAGCCGACGACTTCGAAGCTAGTGTGAGCGAACGCAACCGTCTCGGCATGGAAGACCTCGATTTACGCTCCGATCTGTGGGAGTCGCATGCCGCACAGAGCTCACCCGAAGAAATCGAAGGACTATCCGCTGCTCTTGTTCAGGCAGTCGAGCCTCTTTCCGGCAAAGACAAATGGAAACTCGCCGCTGTGTACGCCGGCAAATATGGTGACGTGCACCGGCGACCCTGGGATCAACTCGTTAGCTTCGTGCGGCTGGTTCATCGCGAAGCCGCGAACGCGCAAGAATCATTCGTCAAATACGGCCCCGAGGTGAACAGTCCTTCTGCCGTGAAAGAACAGGAGCGCATCGCCGGCGAAATCCTCGCGCACCTCGAAGAAGGCGGCAAGCTGGGTTCGATTACGTTATTTACGCATAAGGCTTGGAGTCAATTTCTCGAACAAACGAAGGTGAACAGGACGCGCCCACGGTTGCCCGAACATTTCCAGGCACTGGGCCAATTCTTCCGGCTCAAGGGCCTCCGCGAGGATCTCGGCGCGCGGTGGGACCGGCAAGTTGCGGCTCTCGGCACTCCTGATTCAGCAGAAATGGGTGAGGAGATCGAGAAAACGTTGATGCAGTTCTGCGACTCCATCGAACAATGTCTGGACTGGCAAAAAAACACTTGGCTCGCGTTGCAGCGGCAACTCGAAGACCTTGCCTTCCGGTGGGACAAGTTCCTCGCCGAACAGCCAGCCATCGTTGGTCCGGAGGGCGAGTTGGCGCGTATTCACCTTGCGGTGACCGATGCCCTGCTTCCCATTCTCGATTCGCGCTACAAGAAACTGAGACTGCTTCAACTCGATGAAGACTTTCGTGATCTCAAAGGCCGGCTCAAACTCGCTGCGCGCGCAGCGAAGGCTTCCAAAGTCATCAACCAACTCCTCGCTGGTGTGACCGACGAGAATCCCAATCGCTATCGTCAAGCCTACGAGCGCCTGCTGGAACTCAAGAGCAAGCAGGCGGACCTTGACCTGCGCCGCACCTTGCTTGCAAAACTGGAAACCGCTGCCCCGGCCTGGGCCGGAGCGATTCGCAATCGTACCGCTGTGCATGGACGAGGCGAACCACCGCGCGACGTCGCCTCCGCCTGGACTTGGCGACAGCTCAATGACGAGCTCGATCGCCGCAGCAGTGTTTCACTTGAGGCTCTACAAACCAAGAGCGAAAAACTGCGCGAGCAGTTGCGCCGCACGACCGTCGAGCTCATTGACAAACTCTCCTGGGGCTCGCAAGCCCGCCGCACCTCTTCACGGCAGCGCCAGGCGCTCATCGGATGGCTCGACACCATCCGCCGCATCGGCAAAGGTCACGGAATTCGCGTTTCTCTTCTGCGCACCGAAGCCGCCAGGAAAATGAGCGAGTGCCGCGGAGCCGTTCCCGTGTGGGTCATGCCGCTCTCGCACGTGGTAGAAAACTTCGACCCGCGCACGACTCGCTTCGACGTGGTGATCATCGACGAAGCCAGCCAAAGCGATGTGATGGCACTCGTCGCCCTGTATCTGGGCAAAACCGTCCTCGTCGTTGGCGACCACGAACAGGTCAGCCCGTCCGCCGTCGGGCAGGACCTGGGCGTCATTAAGAACCTCATTTTCCAATATCTGCGTGGCATCCCGAACTCCGACCTTTACGACGGACAAATCTCTATTTACGATCTCGCCCGCCAGTCTTTCGGCGGGACCACCTGTCTCGTCGAACATTTCCGGTGCGTTCCCGAAATCATTCAGTTCAGCAATATGATTTCTTACGACGGGCGCATCAAGCCTCTGCGCGATGCGAGTCGCGTCCATCTGCGTCCGCACACCATCGCGCATCGCGTGGCTGGTTCCAGCCGCGATGGTAAGGTCAATCGCCAGGAAGCTCTGACCATCGCTTCGCTCGTCGCCGCCGCCATGGAGCAACCCGAATACCGCAAGAACGACGCGGGCCAGCCTTTGAGCATCGGCGTGGTATCCCTCGTCGGTGACGAACAAGCCATCGAAATCGACAACCTCATCCACGCAAGTGTTTCGCCTGACCGCTATGAGCTTCATCGGGTTCTTTGCGGCAACGCCGCGCAATTCCAGGGTGATGAGCGTGACTTGGTGTTCATTTCGCTCGTCGATACTGCCGAACGTGGCGCGCTTTCCCTGCGCGATCAGGAACTCTTCAAGCAGCGCTTTAACGTCGCAGCCAGTCGCGCCCGCGACCAGATGTGGATCGTGCATTCGCTCAGTCCGCACAACGACCTGAAAGCCGATGACCTGCGCCGGCAATTGATTGAGCATGCCGAAGACCCCGCACGCCTCATGCGCGCACTCGAGGAGAAGGACAAACGTACGCAATCGAACTTTGAACGTGAAGTGATGAAACGCCTCGCCGCAGCGGGCTACCGTGTCACGCCGCACTGGAAGATCGGAACGTTTCGCATCGATCTCGTTGTCGAAGGCGAGGGCAAGCGTCTGGCCATCGAGTGCGATGGCGACCGCTATCAGCCACTTGAGAAGTTGTCAGAAGACTTGGACCGGCAGTCTGTCCTCGAACGCATGGGTTGGATTTTCACACGCATCCGCAGTTCGGCGTTTCTCCGCAATCCCGCTCGTGCGATGAAACCTATCTTCGAAAAATTAGAGACGCTGGAGATTCCATCTGCCGACAACACCAGAGAGATCCAAGAAGGTCCGTCCTCACATGAGGTAATCGACCAGGTGATCCGCCGCGCCGAAGAGCTTCGCAAGACTTGGTCAAAGACGAATGGCGTGGGTGCGCGTTCGTCGGCTCTGGCGTCCGCGGCCGCGAAGGTTTAGTGCGGACCGCAGCCGTCTGGAGCCTCTTGTCTTGCTTGCGCGGCGCTCGAACTCGCACCTCGTGGCATAGCTCGGAGCCGTAACAAGTGACCGCGCTGCCGGTGGGCGGCCCGGGCTAATGCCCACGGATGTCAGCCCTTCCGCGCCCTTTTCTTTGTTACGCTCTAGGACCTGACCTTTTTCTCCGCGCGTTCGGTACCCACCCGCTTTTCGTGCCCGGCGATAGCGCCCGCACCCAATCCATGTTTCGCCGCTTTTTCTTCGTCCAAAATCGCTCCACAGTGTCTGCACGCCGCCACATGGGGCTTCACTTTCTCACCACAGGCTGGGCAATCGCTCATGCGCACCGGCACGTACGCCCACTCGCGTTCCACGCCCAATGCGATCGCCTCCCACCTGTGCGAGTCGGAAATCTCGCGAAGGGAGTGCCCTCGCGCAAGCGCCTGCTATTTGCTGCCTTCCTGATTGCAGCCGCCATCTCGGTGATTGGCTACCCGCTCTGGCTTGCACTTGGCGGACGCTGAGAGCGGATTGCGTTTATCAGGAATTTGCCCCGGCAGTCTCTCTTCATTGACTTGCCTTCTGGCCGAACCTAAGATGAGCGCCACATGCCTGATTCGCAGCCGCTGATCGGCCGCATCGTCTCGCACTACCGCATCCTGGAGAAACTCGGAGGTGGCGGCATGGGCGTGGTGTACAAGGCTGAGGATGTCAAACTCGGTCGCTTTGTGGCCCTCAAGTTTCTGCCCGACGACGTAGCCAAAGATCCGCAAGCGCTCAGCCGCTTCCAGCGCGAAGCCAAGGCAGCCTCAGCGCTGAATCACCCCAGCATTTGCACCATCTACGAAATTGATGATCAGGGCGGCGAAGCGTTCATCGCCATGGAGTTTCTGGATGGCCAAACGCTGAAGCACCGGATCACCGGCGGACCTCTGCCCCTCGACGAATTGCTGGACAATGGCGTCCAGGTGGCGAATGCGCTCGACGCCGCTCACGCGAAAGGAATCGTGCACCGCGACATCAAGCCCGCTAACATTTTTTGCACGCGCAGCGGGCAAACCAAGGTGCTCGATTTCGGGCTGGCCAAGATTCTCTCGCCGCGGCGAGTGATCCCGGGAGTGACGGCCTCTGCCCTGCCGACCGCGACTGCCGAAGAAGCGCTGAGTAGCCCCGGCTCCGCCATGGGAACCGTGCTCTATATGTCCCCGGAACAGGCGATGGGCGAAGAACTGGACTCGCGCACCGACCTCTTCTCCTTTGGCGCGGTGCTCTACGAAATGGCTACCGGCGCGCTCCCGTACGCGGGCGCAACCTCAGCGGCCATTTTCGATGCCATCCTGCACAAGGCGCCGGTGCTGCCGACGCACCTCAATCCTGAATTGCCGGGTGAGCTCGAGCGGATCATTCAGAAGGCGCTGGAAAAGGACCAGCGGCTGCGTTACCAGCATGCTTCGGACCTGCGCGCAGACTTGCAGCGGCTCAAGCGCGACACCGATTCGGGGCGAATGGCAGTGGTGCAGTCAGGACAGCACGCATCCGCAGCGCCAGGCGTGTCACCGCAAGACTCATCCGCGTCACGTGCATCCGAAAGCTCGGCGGTGGTCGAAGCGGCCAAACAGCACAAATTCGGCTTGGCCGCGGTCGCCGTGGTCGTGCTGGTGCTGATCGCCGCGGCGGGCTATGGACTCTATTCATTTCTCAGCGGCAAGGCTCATCGGCCGTTCGAAAATTTCACCATCACACAAGTCACCAACAATGGAAAAACAATCGCGGCGGCTATTTCACCCGACGCGAAATATCTTCTGAGCGTGCTGGACGACAACGGCAAGCAGAGCCTCTGGCTGCGCCACGTGCCCACCAACAGCGACACGCAGGTGATCGCACCAGCGGATGCTTCTTACCAGAACCTTGCTTTTTCTCCGAACGGTGACTACATCTATTTCCTCAAAGCGGTTGACAAAGTCGGTGAGGGTGACAATCTCCTCCGTGCGCCGGTGCTGGGCGGCACGCCGCAGGTGATCGTGCAAAATATTGACACCCGGGTCGCTTTTTCGCCCGATGGCCAGCGCTTTGCCTTCATACGGGGAATGTATCCCGATGTCGGAAAGTTTCGAACTGCTTACGGCGAATGCTGATGGCACGAACGAGCTGACGTTTGCAGATGGTCCCGTATCCTCACTTCCCGAGCGCCGTCGCCTGGTCGCCCGACGGCAAGCAGATCGCCTCTGCAATGCCTGGTGTCGACGGCGCATTGGGCGTGATTCAAATACAGGACGTGCCTTCCGCCAAGGTGAAGACACTGTCCCGGTTCAACAACCTGCAGTTGAACGACTTGGCCTGGCTGCCCGACGCACGCGGACTCATGGCCACTTATCAACAGAACGCGACAACTTATGCGCGCAGTCAAGTTGCGTTTGTCTCTGAACCCGCCGGCCAGTTTCGGCCCATTACGAGGGACACGAACAACTATCAGACACTTACTCTTTCGGCGGACGGAAAAACACTTGCCACGGTCCAGCAAAAAACCACACAAACGTTCTACTCTCTGCCTGCCGCCGGTTTCACCGGGAATGCTCCGAATCCAGCGCCTGCGCAGATCAAGGAGTCGCTTTTCTTTGGCTGGGCGGGTAACGGAAACCTTTACTTCGATGACGTGGACACCCTGCTGCGAATTTCAGCCGACGGCGGAGACAAGACACAGCTTCTGAGTGACCCCGCCGCGCAAATTATTCAACCGACGAGCTGCCAGAACGGCCGTTATATCGTCTTCACCTGGGCCGGCCATTTCGCCAGCAACAAGGCAAACATCTGGCGGGTGAACGCCGACGGCTCGAACCCGAAGCAGCTCACCGATGGGATGCAGGACATTGCGCCGATATGCTCACCGGACGGAAGGTCGGTGTTCTACGACGACGTGCAAGATATTCAAATCAAGCGAGTGCGCATTGATGGCGGAACGCCCGAAATTGTGCCGGGAACGCCTATACCCACCGGCTTCTACCACTATGGACTCACCATCGCACCAGATGGCAAGCTGCTGGCGTTCCTCACGACGGGTGGTACGGCTGAGATCGTGCACCAGATCGCTCTGGTGACTCTGGATGCGGGCCCTCAGCCGCCGAGGCGCATGCTCGATCCCGATCCGCGCGTTGCGGACGCACCGCAATTCACGCCGGACGGGAATGCCGTCGTATATCCCATCCGCGAAAATGGCACGGACAACCTGTGGCTTCAACCGCTGGATGGCTCTCGCGGCCGCCAGATTACAAACTTCAAGTCCGATACGATTTCGACATTCCGGTTCTCGCCTGACGGCAAGACCATCGGACGTCCTGCGCTCTCACACCGAATCCGACGTCGTGCTGCTGCGCGATGCGGCGTCGGCATCGCGGTGACGCAGTCTAAGTGGCGTACTCGGACAAGTAACCGCGGCGGGCCAGAAACGGGCTTGTGGGAAACAGCTCCTGTCTTGTCGCGTAGTGGCGAGAAATCGGAGCCTGAATGGGACCCGAGCCAACTTACAAGAATCGATAAACACTAGGGCGTTAATGACGATCTATCTGTGCCGAACCCAGGAATCCCACACCTTTCACAACGAGACCCCTGAGGCATTGGGCGTCAATCAGGCAGTTAGAATCACGAGCTGGCCTGACTCTGGCGGCTCTGGCGGCAAATTCGTTGTGTCCAGGGCAGGAGAAGCATACGATGCACACCGGCAGAGCTCTAAATCGGAAATTCCCGTTAGACTCTGCGGCATCGATTTCAACAGGAGGTAAATGGTGCTATGAAGCAAGCGATTCGGTTCGCAGTTGCGGTACTTTGTCTTTCCTTGTTGTCAGTCGCCACGTCAGTCGCACAAGACCAATACACCGAGGGGGGAGTTACCCGCGTCACGTTGGTCCAGATATTGCCCGGACATTTCAACGCGTTCATGGACGACCTGAAAAATAATGTCAAACCGATCTGGGACGCGGAAAAGAAGGCGGGGCTGATTGAAGACTACAGTATCTTCCTGAACGCTACGAGAGCCAATCCAGATGACTGGGATATTGGCTTCACCCTCAGCTATAAGAACTTCGCAGCCCTCGACGGCTTGGCACAAAAAGTTCTCGATATCCGTATGAAGCAGTATGGCGACAAGAGTAAGGAGCAGCAGGTGATCGACAAGCGTGTGCAAAACGGACGCTTGATCGCCAGTATCCTGACACGCGACATTACCTTGAAGTAGCTGGACGGGATCTGGGCGGCGTTTCCGTTCTCAAGGATGCGCCGCCATTTTTTCAGTGATTGCGTTACCGAGGACGCGCTAATGCACACCCATGACACTCTACTAGAAGGCCGTTTTGGGAAATAGATCCTGAGCAGTCGCGAAGTGGCGAGAGATCGGCGCCTGAATGGGACCCGAGCCAACTCGTAAGAATCGATAGACACAGGCGCGTTTGTCGGTACTAATCCGAAGGACGATCCGATAACGGGCCGGCCGTCATCCTCCCGGTAGAGAATTCTAGAATTTGACACGGCAGAAGCGGCAGCGCCGGGCGTCCAAGCTCATTTCTTCAACTCCGCAGGGCAGTTTGTAAGCAAAGTGATGGATGTAGATTTGGTGCGGCTCGCGGTGAACGCGGCGAAACGCTGGCCATCGGCGCTCACGTCACACAGGGGTGAAGTGCGATCCGGAGTGTTCGGGAAATCCATCTCGAACAGTGGGCGAATGGAATCGACGCCGAAGGTCGGCGCCGCATGAATCTGCGCCGCCCCCAACGCGGATTGGATTTCATAGGGACCGAGGCTCGTTACGTTACTCAGGAAAGACGCACCTCGCAAGCCAGCTCATTTCTTTAGCAAGTCCAACCAGTTCGTGGTGACCGTAAAAGGCGCCGTGCTACCCGGCCCATAGGTGGCCATATAGATCTTCTGCCCGTCCCGGGTTACGGCGTAATAGTTCGAGATCGGATGCGCCTCGAGATCGAAAAGAGGTTGAGGCTTATCGCTCTGAAAATGGTCGCTGGTGATGCTCAGGCTGGAAGACATCAGCGTTTGGGAAGAGCTGTTGGTAAAGAACAGCTCTTTTCCATCCCCTCGCCAGGCCGGCTGCGTCCCGCCCCCGTTCGATACCTGCCATTTGCCGCCCGAGATCGATGGAGTGCCCTCCGGCGCAGTATGGAAAGGCACAACGTAAATTTCCGGCAGTCCCGATTCCTGCGACGAATAGGCCAGCCATCTGCCGTCCGGAGACAATGCGACACCGGCCCATCCCATCTTTGTCGAAAACAACGAAGTCGATTTGCGTCCGTCGTCGAGCGCAAGGGCACAGACTTCGCCGGGGCCACGATAAATCAGCAATCTCCCGTCCGGGGTCCAGCCGATGGGGTATATTTTTTGGGGCGTCGACTCTCCGCCCGCGTTACCCCTCTGAATCGGGAGTTTGAACAAAACTTCCTCAGCGCCGCTCCCGGAAACGTCCTTGGCGATGATCGTGTCTCCGTCGGCATCGACGCGGTCGAAAGCCAGTCTCTTGCCGTCCGGCGACCACACGGGCGAGAAGGAGTGCTGGTCGAAGGTGAGCTTGGCGTTGGTGTTCTTGCGCAGATCGAAGACCCAAACGTCATTCAACTGGCCGGAGGTGATCCCCAGGGAAGCGGCCATCTGATCCTCCTTCGGGGAAAGCATGACGGTCTGAAGCAAGTCTTTTTCCTCACTCACCACGGTCTGCCTCCCACTGCGGTTATAGAAGACGAGTCGCGTTCCCGCAACCACCGCACCGGTCTGGTAAATCAAGGTGGAGCCTGATACGGAAAAAGCTGCGAAGTTGAACTGGGGATCATTCTGCACGTGCTCGGCGATGATCACTGGCTCGCCCGTGAAGCGCAGCGTCCCCGGGTCAAAGCCGCGGATCAGCAGACTGTTGTCCAAAACGTACAGCAGGTGGTTGTTGGAAAACATCGCGATCGAAGTGACGTCTTCCAGCATGACGGGTTTGGGCGAATCCAGGGAAGCGACGAACACGCGGGCCGTAGGGATTTGCGGAGCCTGCGCGACGAACAGAAAGTGTTTCTGATCGGGAAGAAAATGCGGAAAGCGATGGCTGGTCTCGTGCCGCGCCTCGTCCAGGCTGGTCAGCTGTACGGGCTTGCCACCGGACGCGTCCACCCGGAACAGCGAGCCTGAGCGTGTGCCAAAGAGAATGACACCGTCGGTGGACCAGGTCCCGTCGCGACCTTCGAGGACCTCGCAGACGGGAATTGCATTTCCGCCCGACAGATCGAGCTTCTTCAGTTTTCCCCCGGCAAAGAACGCCAGGAACTTTCCATCCGGCGACCAAAACGGATAAATAGCTCCCTCAGTGCCGGGGAGGAATCGGGCTTCCGTCGAATCGAGCGAACGTAGCCACAGACCGGCCGTTCCGGTTTTACCTTGCGTGAAGGCCACGAACGCGATCTTGCTTCCATCGGGCGAAGGCACCGGCGGCCCGGAAAGACCGCGAAAGTTGAAGTAGGTGTTGGGAGGCGGGTTCACTTCGAACTGGCTCGAGCGCGCCGAAACCTTCGACCATCGTGTGCCCAGCAAAAACGCTGCGGCGATCATCACCCCCGCCGCAAGCAGCGCCCAGAGAAGCCTTCTGCTGCGCGAAGAAATCTCCGCGGTTTTGGGGCCTTTCGCAACCCACTCCAGTTGCCGCGAAACATCAGCGCAGCTTTGCCAGCGTTCATCCGGATCCTTGGCGATGCAGGTCGCGATCACGTGTTCCAGAGCGGGTGGCGACAACGGCTGCATCGCTCTCAGCGGCTTGGGTTCGACTGCCAGGATTGAGGCAATCGTGCTAGCCGTTGTCTTCCCTTCAAACGCACGCCTGCCGGTGACCATTTCGTACAAAACCGAGCCAAGAGCAAAGATGTCGCTGCGCTTGTCCGCCTCTTTGCCTTCCAGTTGCTCCGGCGCCATGTACTGGACGGTGCCCACGATGGTGCCTTCCGTGGTCAACGGCTGCGACATCGTGGCCAGGGTGTTCGACCCAGACGAGTTCCCCAGGGGAGCCGCTGGCGCCTTGGCCAGACCGAAGTCCATCAGCTTCGCTCCCGACTTGGTCAGCATGATGTTGCCCGGCTTCAGGTCGCGATGGATCACACCGGTGCGGTGCGCCTGTTCCAGCCCCTGGCAAATCTCAGCCCCGACACGGTACACCTGTTCCAGGGGCAGCCTGCCCTTGCGCAGGCGCTCGCCGAGCGTCTCGCCTTCAAGGTATTCCATGACGAGGTAGCTGATCCCGTCCTGCTTGCCGATGTCGTAGAGGTGGCAAATGTTGGGATGGCTCAGCGACGAAATCGCGCGCGCTTCGCGGTCAAAGCGCTGCCTGGCCTCGGGGCTTTCGGAAAGATGTGCGGGGAGAATCTTTAGAGCAACGGTGCGGTCGAGACGGGTGTCGCGGGCACGGTAGACCTCGCCCATGCCTCCCGCGCCAATTGGCGCAGCGATCTGATAAGGGCCGAGTTTGGTGCCAGAGGCGAGCGTCATGCGTGGGCGCAATTATAACCTGTGCCGCTTGCCCGGTGGGATTAGTCCTGCTAAGTCGGCTAGTGTTTACCGGAGATTCGGCAGGGATCCAATCCGCGATTGGGGTCGGGGCATCCGGAAGCAATTCAAATCGCGGTGCATCAATCGGTTGAAAAAATACCCGAGCATTCGGTTACGAACCGAAGGGTCGGGCTTTTCTACCAAGCGTTTTCGCAGAAAACATTGGATTTTTGCGCAGTTCGTGTCGGGTTGCTTGTCGAGAATTCCATGACGCGTACTACGTTTTTGCTACGTTGCCTCAAGAGCCGAAACTCGCCCGCCCTAACCGCCGCTTTCCGTGTGTAACCTAGCGACAGCGATTCGAGTCCAATAAGGAAATAAATGAGTACAAACGCGAAAACGCAGATGGCTGCCGGCGAAGGCTCTCGGCCGGGCAGCGCCGAGCAGCGGTTGAAGGAACCCCAACTCTTCAGCGAGAAACTCCGAGCCGCATTCAGATCGCTGCGTTAATTGACAGTCAGAAAAAGCAACCAGTTCAAGAAAAAGGGAGGAAAAACAAATGAAAATACTTATGGTACTGACATCGCACGATCAACTCGGCAACACCGGTCGCAAGACCGGGATCTGGCTCGAAGAATTCGCAGCCCCCTACTTTGTTTTCAGGGACGCTGGTGTCGAGCTGACCCTCGCGTCACCGAAAGGCGGACAACCACCGGTCGATCCGAAGAGCGATACGCCAGAAAATCAGACGCCTGCCATGGCGCGGTGCAAGCAGGACACCGTCGCACAAAAGGCGTTTTCCCAGACGGCCAAGCTTGCCGACATGAAAGCAGAAGACTTTGACACGGTATTCTACCCGGGCGGGCACGGGCCCATGTGGGATCTTGCAGAAAGCGCCGATTCTATCGCTTTACTCGAGTCCTTCTACAATTCCGGCAAGCCGATCTCTCTGGTCTGCCACTCACCTGGAGTGCTCCGTCACGTTACTTACAATGGCGCGCCACTGGTGAAGGGAAAACACGTCACCGGTTTCACGAACGGCGAGGAAGAGGAGATGCAGCTCACGAAGGTTGTGCCGTTCCTGGTTGAGGACGAGCTGCTGCGACTGGGAGCCACCTTTGAGAAGCTTGCTAACTGGCAGCCTTTCTTCGTCGTTGATGGCCGTCTCATCACCGGCCAGAACCCTGCGTCATCGACGACCACGGCTCAAGCGCTTATGAAGTTCCTCGGAGAGAGAGCCGCTCGCGCTTCTGCTTGAGTTGACGATCACATCGGTTCGTCGTTGTTATCGATGACGGCAGCCAAGGCGATTTCGCCGCCTTGGCCGCGAAGATCCAACACGACGTGGAGCGGGGCAGCCACAGCGAGTTGCGATCCATTGTCGATCGAGCGATCTATACTGCGACTATTTAAGGAGGACGTATGTCAAATGAGAAAACAGGAAACGCCGCCGGTGCAAGTCGAGCGCTGCAGCCCACAGAACCAAATCCTCTCGATTTTGTGCCGGACAAAATGCCTTTCGACACTCCGTATGGCCCACCGATATCACTAGACCGAGCCCAGGCGCTTATTGACGCGGCGGTGGCAGAGGCGAAGAAGCGGAATTGGAAGATGAACGTAGCGGTGGTCGATTCCGGAGGCAACCTCGTCGCCTTTCAACGAATGGACGGCGCGATGCTTGCGTCCATTCAGATTGCTGAGCACAAGGCACGAGCAGCCGCGACCTTCCGGCGCCCAACGAAGGAGTTCGAGGTCGGTATCAACCTTATGCATCTCAACTACCTGCTCGCGTTCGATGGAATCATTGCGTCTCGAGGCGGCATCCCGCTGATCGAACAGGGAATGATCATCGGCGCAATCGGTTGTTCGGGAGGCGCAGATTCCCAGGACGAGATCGTCAGCAAAGCAGGCGCGGCATTAATCAACCAACCGGCGGCAGGGAACAAATAATCCAAATCTCGAATAGCGTTGGGGACAATTAACTGGTTTCCGAGACAAATAAAGAGACAGGAGAATGCCATGACAACTGCAAGCGCTCTTACGAAGCCCGTACAGATCCGCATGACCCGGCGGTCGCCCGCCTATTGGCGCGTGACGATCGACAACCCGCCGACTCAACGTGATGGGCCCGGAAATGGTAAAGCAGTTTCAGCAAGTCATCAACGCTCTGGAGGCCGACGAGCAGGTCAGGGTCGTGGTCTTCGACAGCGCGGTCGACGACTACTTCCTGAATCACTCCGATTTCACGACCAAGCTCGAGGACCTCACCAGCATGCCTCAAGGCCCCACCGGCCTGGAGGCGTGGCCGGACTTTCTTGTGCGTCTGACCCGCTTGCCAGTCGCTTCCATCGCCCTGATCCGTGGCCGGGCGACGGGCAACGGCAGCGAGATCACGCTGGCGTGCGACATGAGTTTCGCCAGCCGCGAGAAGACCATCATCTCGCAATGGGAAGTGGGAGTAGGGATGGTCGCCGGCGGCGGTCCCATGGCCCGGCTGCCCCGGCTCATTGGCCGAAACCGCGCCCTTGAAGTGCTGTTGAGCTCGGAAGACATCCGAGCAGAGCAGGCCGAGGCCTACGGCTACATTAATCGCGCCCTGCCCGACGCCGAGCTAGATGCGTACGTAGAGGCGCTCGCGACCCGGATCGCCAAGTTCGACAAATGGGCGATCGCCAACACCAAGCGCCTCGTCAACACCAGCCTGCCGCCGGACGTCGAGCTCGGCGCCGGGTGGGATGCGTGCATCAATTCGCTCGGTCGACCCGCCGCCCAGGAGGGGATCAAAGCGCTGACGGACGCGCGGCTTCCAGAAGCCGGGGGATGTAGAAAATCGGCTCGGATACTACCTGGGCCAAATCGCGGCACGCTAGTCCGGCGCCCGAAGCGATTCTCAATTCCGGTACGTTGAGGATGGGACGCGTTCGAAGCCAATCTTGGAGGACGTGTTTCGAAAGTCCGTGGTGATGTTTTACATTTTCCGCGCGAAGGAGGTTTGTATGTCTCAGGAAACCAGCGGCGTAAAGCGTGCTCAGCAAAGCGAAGTCCGGACTCACCAACTCGGGCAGGACGTTTTCAAAACCATCTTGCCCGAAGATGTCGATTGGAAACCGTACCCGGCGTTCCCACCTGCCGTCCGGCTGGCCGTCGTCGTGGGCCAACCCTCGGAGCCCGGCCCTTACACAATCAGGGTCAAATCGCCTCGCGGCGCGAAGCTGATGCCTCACAAGCATCCGGAGGATCGAGTCTATACCGTGATTTCCGGCGTCTTTTATATCGGACTGGGTGATGAATTCGACGCGAGTAAGTTGGAAGCCTATCCACCCGGCGCCGTGATCATCCTCCCCGGCAACACGCACCATTTCCACTGGGCGAAATCCGGCGAGTACGTCACGCAAATAACCGCGCTGGGGCCGCTTGGACTGGAATACCTGAACGCGAAAGACGATCCGCGAAACAACAACCCGTAGGAGGAGTCTAAACGGCTTTTGTAAGCTTAAAAGAACGAACGTTTCGAATGTCTGTAGTGATGTTTAACATATTCTACGCACTATATCGAAAGGAGCCATCAATGACGGCCGTACAAGTCGAACAGAAGAGCTATGAGATGCCCCCGCGGGAGGGGATCAGCATCGCACATTTTCTCACCGTCGCCGACGTCGAGCGATCGGCTCGCTACTACGAAAAGGTCTTCGGCGCTCGCATTCTGACCATGGGTGACGGCAACGCGCCCCCGTACCTTCAACTTGCGAATATCTGGATGATTCTGAACGTTGGAGGCGGGCCGACCCCGGATAAGCCGACGGTAACGCTCAGCGTCCCCGACCCAAATCACATCAACAGCTTTATGAATTTCCGCGTCGCGGATATTCAAGCGTGCTACAAATTATGGAAAAATCGAGGAGCCGAGTTCATCACGGAACCGATTGCCAAGTACGGCGAAATTCGCTGCTACATCCGCGATCCTGACGGTTACATTATCGAGGTCGGACAGAGCACCGATCTCAAGTACGGTTAGCGCTCGGCCCGGACGGATGCCGATTCTGCGCTCCGTCGGCGCACTTCTGACAATCTCTGCCTTGAACAGTCACTCGCTCTGACATCGAAAGGAGTGCCAGATGGATGGTGCAAATGCACTGAAAGAGACCACGCTTGGTGTGAACGTCTTTACCGCCCCGGGAAAGACTATGGTCGGCGAGCGGCCAAAGCCCTTCGGCGAAGCGTTCGGCTTTGACCCGATCACGTCAACTTTAATCTTCGGCGAGTACGACGCGGTGCTGGAAGACGCAATGACGACGGTGGCTGAGGCTCTCGCGGACTGGATTGCTCTGCACAACCGCAACTTGGAGACCATCTATATAACGCACGCCCATTTCGACCACTTCTTCGGTCTGAGCATTCTGCTCGACCGTTTCCCGGGCGCTCGGGCAATAGCAACGCCCAAGACGGTGAACGCCATGCAGATGTCTTTCTCTCCCACGGTGGAGCGGCTAGCCCGCCGGCTCTTTCCTGGGCAAGTGGCCACGAAGTTGGTTCCACCCGAGCCCTATGAGCACGACGCGTTCACTCTCGAGGGTCACGAATTGCGCATCATCGAGCAGGGCCGCACCGATAGTCCCGAACGACGTCTCTTTACGTTCCATCGATCGGCCTGATCGTCGCTGGCGACGTTGTGTACAACCAGTGCCACATGTACGTCGGCGACACCACCCCCGAGAGCCGAAAGAATTGGATCGCGGCGCTAGACCGGTTAGCGGCGCTGAACCCGGCGATTGTTGTCGCCGGTCACAAAAAGCCTGGCGCGCCCGACTCTCCCTCGACGATCCAAGACACCATGCGTTACCTTCAGGACTTCGATCGGGTGCAGAAAACCGCGAAGTCCGACCAGGGGCTGTTCGATCAGATGACGGAGCTATACCCGCATTGGGTAGCTAATCAGTCGTGGTTGATGTTCGGATTCCCGCAGCCATAACCCACATCAACCGCTGATGCGAATGTTTCCTCGCGCATGATGGAAGATTGTCCCTAGTTGAAAAGGCGCCGGAAATCGCATGAACTTAAAGTCTATACGATAGTCGGCTAGGTTCCGTGGTTCCTCCTGCCGGCAAGTTGACGGATAACGGTGCCAGCTCAACCGGTCGATGCAACACCATCCAGTGAATTGATCCGACAATGCTTCCGGCGGGAGAACCATCTGTTGGCTGTACTCGGTCAAAACCTAGCCAGGGAAGCGTTCCGGCTGGTCTGGCCCTAGCGAGCGATTTTAGCTTTTCTTTTCAATGCGAGGTGGGTTCGAGCTTAGTGTTGCGTCGACCCATTGAGACCACCGGCATTATCGGACAGTGCAGCACCGCCTCCTAGTGATATCCCAACCGGGCCGCTCGACCTTCTGTGGAGAAATGCTATGAAGAAGCTGACGGCTCCGATTCCTTTTGCTGGTTCTCAGCTGGACCAAACGCGTCATGTCTGCACATTCTTCAACAGCGCCGATGAAGAGTACCGAGCTTCCCGTTCATAAAAAATCGGTCGACGCCAGCTAGTGCAGCAGCGATTTCCAATTGGCTGGAACTCTTCCTGCCGGTCCAGGTACTGGTTGATCCTCCGGATGCGAATGTGGCGGAAGCAACTCCACACCCTTAATCATTCCCCGCTTCTCGTAATCGAAGAACCAATCCTCGGCCGGCTCGAAGCTGGCAATGATCGGATGCCCTGTTGCCGCCGCATGCTTGGACGCATGCTGGCTCGGAGAACTGTCGCAGCAACCTATGTGCCCACACTCCGCACACCGACGGAGATGAAACCACCAACCTTTCGGTGACGCCAGGCATTCGACACACCCATCGCCACTCGGCTTTGAAGCGGGGTTGATTCCGCGCCGGTCTTTTTTCATTCCCGATTTTCCTTTCGTGTCCTCTGTTCGCAAAATAATATCAAGCCACCAGCAAGATCTTCCCGACACCACCCTTCTCCGCCGCTGCTTGAGCCTCGGCCGCTTCACTGAGTGGGAGTTTCAGGCTAATCGGGATTACTAGCTTGCCATCTCGCACCGCTTCGCCCATGAACTCGAGCGTTTTCCTGTCGAATTTCGAGAATACCGTCGCCACCTTTACAGATGAGTACTCCGCGGCGTTCTTTGGTGCCCCGACAACCGATGCGTAGACTCCTCCCGGCTTGACTTTGGCGATCAGCTTCTCGGCGGTCCTTCCGCCGACGGTATCCGCCACCGCATCGAGCGGTGGAAGATTCGCAATCGCGGTGTTGTCGTCGGTTGCGACGACTTGATCCGCGCCGACAGTCTTCGCGCCATCAATCTGTCTCTTCAAAACCCCCGCGATCACAGTTGCCCCGCGTGCCTTCGCAGTGAATACCGCCGAACGCCCGACATTCCCAGCAGCACCTACGACGAGAACCGTCTGGCCAACTTTGATTCCCGTAGCCAAGAGGAGCTGGTTGCCAGTCGTCGTCACCAGCGGCAACGCCGCCGCCTGGATCAAATCGAGCCCCTTGGGAACTTTCGCCAGAACCGCGGCTTTCACGACACAAAGTTCCGCGTAAGTATTGTCCGCCATAGCGAACACCTGGTCTCCGACAGAAAAGCCTTCCACTCCCGACCCAATCTTGACCGCAGTGCCCGCGACATCGATTCCTATTAGCCCCGGGAACTTGATGGGGTAAAAATCTTTCGTTAATCCAGCACGTCGCTTGCAGTCGATCGGATTCACGCTCGCGGCAGCGACCCGCACCAGCACCCCGCCCGGACCCGGAACCGGGTCGGGGTATTCTTCGAACTTGAGTACTTCAGGACCGCCATATTGGTGGACAACAACTGCTTTCATCTTTCATCTCCTCAGCTCGCAGTATGTTCCTTATATCCACGTCGAAAATAAAGCCTCTCACAGGGACAACCGTTGCGAGTGGTACTTAACTACCCTCCGTGGTTGCGAGTCTGGTAGGAACAGAGCGGCGAGGTACTCCGGACGAATCGGCTTGATGCCCGGGCGTTTGTCCACGTAATGCGATTTCGCTTCCCGGCGACGCATACTCCGCGGCCTCCTTGCCGACAAGGAAAAATCGCGGCTAATACTCAATCCAGCCGTTTCACTCCTCGCGGAGCAATATTGCGGGATCGATCGCCAGCGCTCGGCGCGCCGGGACCCATGTCGCCAGCAGTCCCAACAGAAACATAGCCGCAACAGCGCCGACCAAAACGACCGGGTCGCGTGACGTTGCCTCATACACGATGGCCGCGAGCGCGCGGCTGGCCAGAATTCCCAGCAACAATCCTGCGGCCGACCCAAACGCCAGCAATTTGAATGCGCGTCCCAACGCTGCCTGCAAAACTTCCTTGCGCTGCGCGCCGAGCGCGATTCGAATTCCGAGCTCGCGCAGCCGCTTGCTGACCGAATACGCGGCCATGCCAAAGATGCCCGTCACCGCCAGCAGCGCGCCCATCACGCCCAGAACACCCAGCGAAATGGTCGCCATTCGCGCAGGGAAAAGAACCGGCTCCAATCCGCGGGTCCAAGTTGTCACGGAGAAAGGCAGGCCGGCATCGAGATCGCGCAGTTTGCTGCGGATGGCTGTGGCTAATTGCTGCGCATCGCCCCCCGAGCGCACCAGGAGCCATGTGGCATTCGTTGGTGACTGTAGGATGGGAAGAAACATCGCCGGTGTGGAAGCTTCCGTGAGGCTTGTGTATTTCCCGTCTTCGACGATGCCGACGATTTGTATGCGCGCGCCGTCTGGTGTCTTGAAGTATCTGCCGGTGGCGTTTGTTGCCGTGCCGAAGAGCCTTCGGGCTAAGTCAAGATTTACGACTGCGACGCGGGGCGCGATCTTGTCGTCCTGCCATGTGAAGGTTCTGCCCGCGAGCAAAGCCGTGCCAGCCGCTCGGAAGTATTCCGGAGAGATTCTAAAGATCGTGGCGTCAGCGGCGGCGTTCGACGCCCGGAGATCCGAGGTTTCCTCCGTGAAGACATTCGAATCGCCGTTTCCCGCAAGGGTTAATGGTGGCCCATCGACTAACCCTACGGAGGTTACGCCGGGGATCGTCTCCAGCGAATCGATCAAGCGCTTTTGCATCGCCGGTATTTCGGCAGCGCTGTAGCCTGCCATTCCCAGGTCGGGTGATACCACCGTGATACCCCGGGGGTCAAAACCGAAGCTACCGTGAAGCGAGCGCAGCATTCCTCGCACGGCCACCAAGGACGAAGTGACCAGCACTGCACAAATCGCAATCTGCGCGGCGAGCAAAGTGTCGCGGACGGTCATCCGTCGTCCGACCTGTCCCATGGATCCCGCCTTAATGATCTGGTAGGGGTCCGTTCGCAGTACCTGCCTGACAGGGACGGCGCCGGAGAGAAATCCACTCGCTACCGCCAACAGCAAAGAGATTCCGTAGACTCTGGAGTCCGGCTCGGCGGGTATGTTGATAAAGGGAAACTGGGGAATTGGGTGCCACGTGCTGAGCGCTCCTAATAGCATGATGCTGCCCCACAGTCCAACGGCGCCTCCCATCAGCGAGATCAGCAACGCTTCAGTAAAGAGTTGGCGCAAAATGCGGAGGCGGCCCGCTCCGAGCGCCAAGCGAAGAGCGACCTCGCGGGAACGGTCAGCGGCACGGGCAGCAAACAGGCTGCCGAGATTGGCGCATGCAGCCAGCAGAATCATGCCGGCCAACAGCATCAGCCCGGCTAGAAACGCTTGTACTGGCGAGCGAAACAGATCACCTAGGAGTCCGGGGCGTGCTACAGCAAAGACCAGTTTCGCATCGTCTTCGGGATAGTTCTTTTCGAGGTCGGCGCCAATCGAGTTTAGATCGGCAGTTGCCTGTGCGGGCGTGACGCCTGCCTTCAGGTGGCCGATGGGCGTCATCCAGCGGTTCCCGCGCTGATTCAGGGCGCTCGAACCGTCGATCTGCTCCTGGTTCACAATCGGCACAAACAGATCAGGAGAGCTAAACAGCAAAGTCCCGCGGAATCCAGGGGGCGCGACGCCGAGTACGGTGTAAGAATGCTTGTCGAGCTGAAGGGTCCGGTCCACCACGCGGGGATCTTCCTGAAAGTGAGCATGCCAGTACGCGTAGGAGAGAACGATGTAGGGAGCGCTGTTGGGGCCACGCTCATCGGACGCGTGAATGAAGCGGCCAAGATAAGGCTGGACGCCCAACGCATCGAAGTAATTGCCGGTCACCTCGTAGAGCCAAACGGTGGACGGATTTCCGCTCGTGTCCAGCGTTGCGCCGTTGATGTTGAAACCCGCTAGAGCGTCAAACGTGCGGTTGCGGTCGCGTAGATCGAGGTAGTTAGGATAGGACTCGGAGCCAATCTTGTCGCTGGCGTGCTCGAGTTGGTACAGGCTCTCCGCGTGGGGTAAGTTCAGCGGGCGCAGAATCAGCGCATTTAGTACACCAAAAACCACAGCGTTTGCGCCTATGGCCACGGCCAGCGTCAGAACCCCGACCGCGGTGAATCCGGGATTCTTCTTCAGCACGCGAACGCCGAACCGCAGGTCCTGCCAAAGGGTCTCCATAGTCCCACACCTCCCAGTTAACACTATGCAAGGCAGCTATGGTTCCTAACCCGCACATCTTTCAAGTTCCTATGCTGCCATGGCTTAGCGATCTGTGGTCGACGGGGACGACAACAGGTTGTGCGGTTGCGGGAGGAGCCGTCGCGGAAGCGGACAGCGATCATTCGCCAGATTTCGCGTCGTCGCGGCGCAGATCGCTCCACTGATTGCGAATATTAGCGCGCGTCAGATCCACTAGCCTGGATGGCTCGTGGCAGGCCATCGTCGATCCGTATGACGTGGGATCGCTGGACTATCGTGCACAGCCGCTGAAAAACAACCATGCTTTTTACAAGAACCACAAGTCTGGGTCCGAATCGGAGCTCGTCGAATACGACTTCGAGATCGCCGGCGAGCTGCATGTGCCCGGCGAGTCATCGCGAGCACTCGCGACAAAAGACTCAGGTGGAATTACCACAACGTGTCGTATCCTTTCTGACCGAAAACTGTGGGTGCTTAAGGCCCAGCAGTAATGAATCGAGAGGCTCGATGCTCACACGACGGAGATTTTTTGCCACCGCAGCCTACACGGTGATTGCAGCGCGTCTCGCCTAGCGCTGATCGCCTTTCTTGAAGACGCTCTGACCGGACCCCAAATCCTGTCACGAGCTATGCGGAAGTAATTCCAGGAGACCTGATCGCGCCATTACTTCCGGCTTTCTTCTAGCGGCCTAATCGAACGCGCGCGGAGCTACATGCCAGCTTCACTGCTCTGCCAAAACGCGCGTCCGATTAGGTACTAGCGCTACCCGGAAGTAATGCGTCAATCCAAGCACGGCGCCAAAATGCCGAGCGCGGCCCGCAAAGTCGGGCGCCACCGAGGGAGTTCTTACGAAGCGAGCCGTTGCTTCAAGGCGGTAAGGGTGCCAGGGTTCGCCTTGACCTTGAGACAAACACCCTTTTCCTCGTACGACTCGCTGAGCACGTGGACGTTCTTTCGAATGTCGGCGAGCACACCTTCCTTCCCGTAGGGAACGACGAGCTCCACCTCAGTCATGGTATTGAGAAAGAAAGTGACGAGACGAGAGTGAAGTGCCTCGATGTCCTGGGGATTGAGCGCAGACATCGCAATGGCCTCGGGGAACTCTTTCTCCAGCAAAGCCTTTCGCGAAGAATCGACGATGTCGATCTTGTTTAGGATCACCAGAGACGGGAGCTTTCCCGCCCCAATGTCTTCGAGCACTTCTTTCGTCACCTGAATGTGAGAGCGGAACGCCGGATCGGCCGCATCCACTACGTGGAGCAGAAGGGAGGCGTCCAGCGCTTCGTCGAGAGTCGACCGGAATGAGGCCACCAGATCGTGGGGAAGATTTCGAAGGAAACCAACCGTGTCGGAAACGAGAATCCGGGGTTGCGTCTCGGGGTGCAACGCTCGCACGGTGGTATCCAGGGTCGCAAAGAGCCGGTCGGCCACGAGCACTTCGCTCAAAGTGAGCGCCCGCATGAGTGAAGACTTTCCGGCGTTGGTGTAGCCGACGATGGCGACCTTGGGCAAACCTTCGCGATGACGACGGCGCTCGACTTGCTCTCGATGGACCGCCTTGAGCTCTCGTTGCAGCTCGTTGGTTCGGTCCCGCACTTTCCGGCGCTCGATCTCATGAAAGGACTCGCTGACCCCTCTTGCGCCACGTCCTCCACCCCTTCGCTCTTTGGCCCCGGACACGCGCTCGCGGGGCGCGAGGTACTTGAGCCTTGCCAACTCCACTTGAAGTTGCGCTTCTTTGGTGCGAGCATGCCGATGAAAAATCTCGAGGATGATGGCCGGCCGATCGTAAACCTCGACGCCGGTCGCTTCTCGAATGTTTCTCACTTGTGTGGGGGTTAGTTCGTGATCGAACACCACGCTTTCGGCCATGCTGGGCGCCTTCACGAGTTCGCTTAGCTCATTCAGTTTTCCCGGCCCGATGAGAGACGCAGCCGTAGGGGATTGCAATTTTTGCGTAAGCGTTCCGACGATATCCCACCCAAGTGTCTCAACGAGTTGCCTCAATTCCTGCAGGGACGGACCGTGCTCCTCGGCGGCTGTCTTCTGCAGCTGTACATCTACAAGGATAGTGGCCGGCCTGACTTCGGATTTGGAAGGATGGATCATCTTGAAAGCATATCTCAAGGGCTAAACCGGCTTTACCTTCACCGTCATCCTGATGCTGGCGCTCGGTTCGGCCGGCCCGCTTCGCGGGCGCCCGTGGCAAACATAAAGTGCTCGTCATCGACCATGTGAAAAAATTCCGGAAGTAAGGGGGCAAAATGATCGGCTCAAAACGCCATTCGCAATACCTTCGTCAATGCGCGTTTTCGGGAAGTTGGGGTGGGTTCAATCTTGCGGGATCTCCGCTCAGGGATCGCCGTTACGACGATAGTCCGCAGCTTTTCGAAAGCCATTTGGCGCGAATCCTAGTGTCTTTTTGACAAGCGGCGAGTCATCATTTGGCGACCTTTACTTTGAAGGTCACCGTGTTGGCCCCGCCGGCGTTCTCAGCCTCGAGCCCCTTCATCCGCTTCAGCTCCGAGACGCTCACCCCGCCGTACTTCGCTTGCCAGTTGAAGTAGGTCGCACGGTTGATCCCATGCTTCCTGGTCAACTCGCTGAGTGCGACTCCGGCTTCGCCTTCCTTCAAGATCGCAACGATCTGTGACTCGGTAAACCTCGACTTCCTCATGACATCCCCCGTACCGGGAGAGTCTACTATTTACCTGTATCCGAGCCGGGGGAGCCTACGATTTCGATGCGGGAATACCACTACCGAGAGACCAATCTTCCAAACCTGTGGTCATGGAGAGACGGACGAAGACATCGTCACGCGCAATTCCCGGCGAGGCAGCAAGTTTGTCCGAAAGACGCGCCAGGAAGGCCTCCTTTTCGCCCCGACGCCGCGCGTCTGACTCGATGTTAATGATCACGAAATCTCCCGAGCGAGACCCTTTGATCCCGTAGTGACGATCGTAGATCAGATCGCCCGGCTCAAGTTGCTCTATGATCTGGAACAGATCGTTCTCCGCCATTTGATAAGCCTCGACGAGCGCCTCGTATATGCTGTCTGACATCTTCTTGATATAGTCGGGCGACTTCCCCTTAATCATCGTCACACGAACCAGTGGCATGAGAATCCTCCTTATTGCTGCCCCTTGCGGTTAGCCCTTTGCGCCGGCGGTTCAGCCCACGCTGTATCCAGAGTCTGGCATTCGTAGAGACTGCAACAACCGTGCCATATGAAATTGCTTGAGAAGAAGCGACTTAGAAGCGCCGGCGATGCTCGGTTTTGAGAAAATGTTGTTCAGTGAGCAAACGTGATGGGATTGCCGGGTAGACAGGGATCAGTTCGACTGATGAACTTTGAACCGATGTTTGTTGATTCCCAATCGCCTGATTTTTGCATCAAGCGTCGCCCGTGGAATTCCGAGCTTGCCAGCCGCACCACCTGGACCGGAGACACGGCCCGCACTTTCTGCTAGTGCGGCCTCAATCATTTCCTTTTCCTGCCGATGCAGCGCTTTATTTAGTGCCACCGTCGGACCACCGGATTGTGGCGCCTGCCGTTTGAGCCATGTTTCATCCACACAAAAAATGTCACCATCGCTCAGGATCACGGCTCTCTCAATTACATTTTGTAGTTCACGAACGTTGCCCGGCCAACCGTAGGCTTGCAACAGCTTGAGAGTTCTTCTGTCAATTGTTTTGAACTTCTTTCCGGCCTTTTTTCCGAAGCGGTCAATGAAGTACTCGACAAGCAAGGCGATGTCCGGTGCGCGATCGCGCAACGAAGGCATCTCAATAGGCACGACATTCAGTCTGTATAAGAGATCTTGGCGAAACTTGCCTTCGGCCACGAGCGCGTTCAAATCACGATGCGTGGCCGCCAGCACTCTTACGTCAAGAGGAATTGGCCTGTTACTGCCGACACGTTCGATCTCACGTTCTTGCAGCACTCGTAACAGTGCGATTTGGATTTCCGGGGGCAAGTCGCCTATTTCGTCCAGGAAGATCGTTCCGCCATTCGCCGATTCAAAACGTCCCAGGCGCCGTTGCGTCGCACCAGTAAAGGCGCCCTTTTCGTGACCAAAGAGCTCGGAAGCAATCAACGATGCGGGGATTGCGGCACAATTCACACCAATAAATGCCCGTTCCCCGCGGTTGGATCGCTTGTGGATGGCGCGCGCAATTAACTCCTTTCCCGTGCCGGTTTCGCCCAGAATCAGGACGGTGGAATCCGAATGTGCCACCTTGTCGACTTGGCGGAGCACCTTACGCAGCGCTTCGGAGGAGCCGACTATGTCCTCAAACATCGAGTCACGATCGATTTGCTCTCGCAACGCGACGGTTTCGTTTCGCAGGCGGTCTTCGGCGCGTTTACGGTCGTCGATGTCCGTCCCTGTTGCATACCAACGAATGACCTTTCCGCTCTCGTCCAGTAACGGGTTGTACCGGATCAGGAACCACCGATACTTACCATCCTTTCTCAGAGCCCGTTGCTCGTTTTCGAATGGAGCGGTGTCGGAGAGAGCTCTGTAACGTTCTTCGCGAAGTCTCTGAACGTCGTCGGGATGGAAAACGCGCGCCCGAAAATCGTCGGTTTGCACGTCGTCCAGAGACAGTCCGGTGTACTCAAGCGCCACGCGATTTGCGTAAATGGCTTTTCCATCCGGATTCAAGACCATGATGCTTTGCGGAATCGCATCGGTCATGCGCCGAAGTTCTTCTTCATCCTTACGGAGCTTAGCTTCGGCGCGCTTAAGGTCCTCGATGTCCGTATCCGTTCCATACCAGTTGACAATGTTGCCCGATTCGTCGCGCAGTGGCTCAGCCCGAAACAAGAACCATCGATACACTCCGTCAAATCGACGCAGCCTACCCTCGACTTCGCCAGGCTGGCCAGCGGCCAGCCATCCGAGCCATTTATCTGTTATTTCCTTCAAGTCTTCCGGGTGAATGGCATTCTGCCATCCCCAGCCGCGAACCACTTCAAGAGATAAGCCCGTATATTCGTGCCATCGCCGGTTCCAAAATATTCCCGTACCATCCGGCAAGGTACACCACGCGAGTGTCGGGATCGTGTCGATGATTTTCCGAAGTCGCGCTTCCGAGTTGCGGATCTCCTCAAAGGCGCTTCTCAACGCTTCCTGCGATCGCTCTCCCTCGATGGCGATTACGGCGATGTGACCCGCGCCTTCGATTAGTCGCAGATCAGTCTCGTTAGGAGTACGAGGCTCCGCATAGGAGACACAGAAGGTGCCAAGAATTTCCTGATTTTTGGACAGTAGCGGTTGAGACCACACGGCGCGCAACCCGTGACTCAAAGCAAGGTCTCGGTAGTCAGCCCATAAGGGATCTGTTGCAACGTCGGAAACGATCACCCGCTGCTTCAGAGATGCGGCGGTACCGCATGAACCGACACAAGGGCCAATCTTTAGGGGAGTGATGGCCTCAATCCAACCCTTGGGAAGTCGAGGACCAGCTGCGGGCCGAAGGTGCATGCCATCCGCGTCCGTCAGCATTACTGACGACTTGGTGTTACGGGCCTGAGCATCGATGGTTTCGCACAACCTTTCCAAAATATCTGCCAGGCAAGCCCCGTTGGCAATCATTTCCAAGGTTCGTTTTTCTGCGGCCAGTAGTGCTTCGGCGCGCTTGCGATCCTCAATATCGGTATTGGCGCCATACCATTTGAAAATATCGCCGTGATTGTCGCGCACGGGCTCTTCACGAAACAGGAACCACCGATAGTCTCCATCGTACCGGCGCAGGCGTGCTTCAATCTCACCGGCCTCGCCAGAATCCAGCAGGTGTCGCCAAAAATCCATGAGCCTGTCGCGGTCTTCTGTGTGAAGAGCCGCAGTCCAGCCCGAATGTGACCGCCCTTTCCTGCCAGGTCAACAATAGCCCAGTGATCCTCACGACGCTGGATATCTTCCAGCTCCAGTTCAGCAGGTTCGCCGCGACGCAGCCCACAAGCCAAAAGAAGTGACAAGATTGCCCGGTCCCTCTTCCCTTTCAATGTCTTGGGCTCGGGCGACTGCCACAGTGCACTCGCCTCTTTCGCCAGGAGCCAGTTTCCTACACGAACACCGAGTTTCTTGGCACCTTTCACGCGGCGAATGCCAGCTGCCTGCTCTGGACTCAGCAACCCAGAGTCCGCAGCTTCATATGCCAATCGACGAACAGCTGCGAGTCTGAGGTTGACAGTTCCCGGCGCCAACCCGCGAGCTTCAAGATGCATTCGATATCGTGTGACACACCCTTGTTGAATCCAAGACGAGGCTCAGAACAATACCAATCGATGAACTCGAGCATCGCGTGTTCATAACAACGTCGTGAGCCCGGCGAACACAGACTGGCTAGCACCGCCATCTTGGCCTGATCGAGATCTAGAAAATGGAGTGTCCTTTCAGGATTTTCCCGTTGTCCGTGGTTGACCTTCTTCATAAGCAGCCGCTCCTTAACGGCGGCCTATGAAATTACGGCTATGTCAGGCCACAAGAGCGAAATGCGCGTTTTCCAGCCAACCGGGATTACTTCCGGATTACTCGTCATCTATCCCCGATGTCCCAGGTGGCTAAAGCAGTCTTTCGTCCGCGCCTTCGCGTTTGGGCTTTGGCTCCAATCTGATAAACGGGTATCAGCGGGCGATCTCCAGAGACCCCACACGGCGATCATGCGTGGTGGTAGACCTGGATTCGGAATGAGGCGGTAAACTGATCGCCCGGCGCAATCACGCGCAGACCCTCGCCGGAGCATAGTGCGTTCGTGGCTGCAGTCATGGGCTCAATGGCGATGAACTCCTTATCCTTCGGAGCAAAGATCTGGGCGAAGGGGAAACCGTTTTTGAATTCGATGACGACCGAGTAGCCGTTACCGGCGATCGAGAACGTGGCCTGCTCACCCGAAAGGGCAAAGCCATCGTCGTAGCCGGTGTTTCCGAGCCGCGCGGCGAGGGGCGTCGACGGAGTTTCCTGGCCGGTGGGAATCCCTTGCGCATCGAGAGCCAGCTTGCGCATGGCAGGAGCGTTCAGTGTCCACTCTGCCCGCGGGATTCCCGGAAGGCCGAAATAGGGATGGAAACCGAAACTGATCGGAACCGGTGAACCTGAATCTGCAAAGACTGTAGTTTGAATCTCCAAATCAACAGGCCGCAGCCGCACCGCCATCTCGACGTGATGCGGGAATGGAAAAATCGCGAGCAGTTCCTGGCTCAACCAATCCAAACGCGCAGTTAGTGCATCCGCGTGGCTCGAAACAACGTTCCACTGCAGTTCGGACCAGGGAACGCCGTGCATAGGGAGTTTGTGATCATCGAAATGCAAACGCGGCGAGGAGGAATCCAGCGAGACCTGACGTCCAGCCGCGCGATATTTCAAACTGCCGAGGCGATTTGCCCAAGGATACAGGAGTGGAATGCCGGCAGTGCTTCCTTTGATGCGGGCGGCATCGAGATCGTCCACGCGGCGCAGAAGCTCAACTCCACGGAAGCGAAGAGAAGCGCCGAGCATTCCAGCCGCGGGCCAGAATGATGCTTGCAAGTCACCAGCAGTAAGGATAAGCGTGGAAGGGCTGCTCATAACGCTCCGCGGGACGTTTTTGTCACACGCTAGTTTACGGCAATCAGGTCTTTCCTAGAATCTGCCGCTCCCCAACGGCGGCTTATGAAATTACGGCTATGGTTGGTCAGAAGAGCGAAAAGGGCGTTTTTCGTCGAAGTGAAATGCGCACCATGGCGTCCGGTGCCTCGCAAGATCTATGCAGTCCACTGGAGGGAATTGGTCAGCATTGCGCTCTTCCTCGGATTGAGCTTACGGGCGTAGTGCTCGACCCGAGCCTGCCCGTCGCTGCGTGATTGGATTGCCAGCCCCTGCTCAACCTGGGCACAGGTTATTCGCGAAGAAGTTGATGGACCAAGGGAATCGCGATTGAACCTTCGCCTACTGCCGACGCAACACGCTTGACGTTCCCGCCGCGCACATCTCCGGCGGCGAACACACCCGGCAGACTGGTTTCGAGCAGGTACGGCCGGCGCGCGAGTGGCCAGTTCGCGGCACGCAGCTCATCCGCGGAAAGATCAAAACCGGTCTTGATGAATCCTTTTGCATCCAGCACGACACAGCCCTCAAGCCACGTGGTGTTCGGAATAGCTCCTGTCATTACGAATAGATGAGCAATGCTCTTCTCGATGGTCTCGCCGCTCTGCCCGTTCCGCCAAGTCACACGCCCAAGGTGTTCGGTGCCATCGAGCGCGACAATTTCAGTATGTGGAAGGACCGTGATGTTCGGAGTTTCCTCGATCCGCCGAATCAGATAGCGCGACATAGTGTCTGCCAACCCGTCTGATCTAACCACCACGAAAACATGTTTTGCGCTTTCAGCCAAAAACACTGCCGCTTGACCGGCCGAATTTCCACCGCCAACGACGCTGACCTCCTCGTCCTTGCATAGCTGAGCCTCGATAAACGTTGCACCGTAATAGACTCCAACACCTTCAAACCGTGAAAGATTCTCGACGGCCAGTTTTCGGTATTTCGCACCGGTAGCGATCATGACGGCGCGCGCCGGGACTCGAGCGCCATCTGCTAATTCGACGACATAAGGCTTATGCTCGCAGATGAGCCGCGTCCCTTTCGCGAGGAGCATTTGCGCGCCGAACTTCTGTGCCTGTGCGTAGGCTCGGGACGCCAGACTATTTCCCGAAATACCTGAAGGAAAGCCAAGATAGTTCTCGATTCGCGAACTGGAGCCAGCTTGACCTCCCGGCGAGTACGTTTCCAGCAGCAGGACATTGAGGCCTTCAGATGCACCATAAACCGCGGCAGCTAGGCCCGCTGGTCCTGCGCCCACTATAACCAGATCGCGCACCTCGGATTGGTCCACAGCCTGGTTAAAACCGAGACAGTCGGCAACCTCCTGGTTGGTGGGATTACGCAACACAGTTTCGCCTCGGCATATCACCACCGGGATGTCGGACGCAGAAACGTGGAAGTGATCGAGCAGGCTCTGTACGTCAGCATCGCGATCGAGATCGATGTAGGCACAAGGGTGGCCATTGCGAGCCAGGAATTCCTTAATGCGGAGCGTGTCAGCTGAGTGGCTGGACCCCACAACGGTGACATCGCCTAGGCCCTGCGCGAACAATTCTGCCCGGCGAAGAATGAAAGCACGCATCAGGATCTGGCTCAACTCTCCATCGGTCTGCACTAGTGCCAACACATTTTCGCGGCTGACTTCGATGACCTCACTGGCTACACGGGCCCGGATGCGGTTCAGAGCACGCCGTCCGGAAAGCGTGTTTACTTCGCCAGTGAACTGCCCCGGCGGTACACGTGCGATCAATGTTTCATGAGCACCAGAAGGGCGCACCGTCTCCAGTTCGCCGGAAATTACGACGAAAATCGGTATGTTCTTGTCACCTTGCTCAAGCAAGACATCTCCCGCTTTGGTTGAACGAGCGTAACCGTGACTTGCGATTCGGCCGATTTGCGCCGACGTCAGCGTCGGGAATACCTGATCAGCCCGCGAAGCAGTCAGCGGAAGGTGAATCGTTGGTTCGGTCATAATGCGCAACAAAACAGAGCGAAATCCTCAGTTTGGAAGTATATGCCTGTCAGTTTTTTGCTCAAAATCCACAGCTCGCGGTCAAATTCTCGATCCCGCCGATTGCGCGTGGTCGTGCGTGACAATGGCTGCGGGATGGATCCGCAGGTAGTTCGGTCAAGCCGGCATCCGCACTGGGGTCTTCTGGGGATGCGCGAACGGGCAGCAAGAGTAGGAGCGCAACTCCGGGTATGGAGCAGGCTAGGAGGCGGGACGGAGGTGGAAATCTCGTGTTCCGATCCATATCATCAACGTTGCCGATGTCCATAGATAATCCTATCCGAAAGATGATCCTTCCTAACTACGTCTAATTGCACGGTCGGAGCTTCGGGTCTTCAACCCGAATGCCAACCCTTCTGCCGCATAGCGAGAGTTGCTACAAGTCCCGATTAACGCTAGTGATGAATCGGATGCGCGTTTTCGGGAACGGTCGAAATTCGGCACGGTGCTCTGCGCGCGTTCGATTAATCCGTTTGAAGGTGGGCGCTGGCGGTTGCGGCGGACGCGGGCTAGTGGCTGCACCGATCTAATGGCTATGGGAATTGAATCTTTTTTCGTTTGCAGCCTATTGATTTTGCTTGGCTTAGGAAAATCACGGAAAACCGAAAATCGCAGTCAAAAGCTCTACCTTGCGGCATGACGTAAGGAGCATAGCACGCGAAGCGTCCGTCGCGCCAGCGACTACGTTCTAACTCGCAAACCGGAAAAGTGAAATCTCGTTGACTTTCCAGAAGTCCCGTTGTGGGGAGTCTAACCAGATAGGTAACGAGAAATGTGCATGTGTTACCGACACAGTTTCACTTGGACGAAAAGTCGTCTTTCCGTAGATGTGACTCTATAAACGGTTGTTCTCCCCAGATGACGGAGCCACCGGGCTGATGCCTGCACTATAATCTCGTGTAGATCGCAGTCGGAGGAAACCATGCGTCCAGACGATGTAGAAGTCTCTTGGGATACGGCCAAGTCGAAGTGGCTGATTCGAATCGAATCTGGTGAGGAAGTGATTCGTCGTTATTGCGATGCACCGAAGAATGCAAGCGAGCAGACCCTCCGCTCAGCGGGACAGAAAACTGTAATGGACGAGGGCTACGAGGTGGACCCCTCGCAAATTAGTCTTCGTCGTTAGCTGGCCTTCCACGTGTTCACGCTGAAGCGTCGCAATCCGAAGCGGAACATGAAACCGGTTTCTCGGCATCCAGAGTGCAAATTGCCTGGACGGCGATGTCACTCTGCAGTTGCGAGCGCGTACTTATCAGGCTGCTTATCGAACGTTTGCTTGCAGCCAGCGCAGCAGAAGTAGAACGAATTTCCTTGAAATTCCGATTTGTACTTTGCGGCGCCTACGTCCACCGACATTCCACAAATAGGATCTTTGGCCTCCTCCGTCAGGAGCGGCAATTCTACCTTCGCCTGCAGCGCCTTCGGCTTCGCGCCATGCACCTGAATGATTTCGGCAAGAATGCTGACCGCGATTTCCTCGGGAGAGGCTGCGCGAATGTCGAGCCCGGCTGGCGAACGCACCTGGCTCAACCGAGCGGCCGTCACTCCCCGGTCTCGCAGGCACTCCAGAACCTTGCCCGCCTTCACTTTGCTGGCTACGAATGCCACATACGCGGCCTGGGTACCCAGGGCCTTTTCGAGCGCCTCCTCATCGCACTCTCCCTGCGTGGACACCGCGATGAAAGTCTGCGCCGTGATTTTCAGCGGGGACAAGTCTAGATCCGTCCGCAACAGCCTGGCATCGGGAAAATTCTCTCGATCTGCGCCCGGAGCGGCGACAGAGACGACGTAGTTAGTCACGGTGGCCAGTTTTGCCAAGGCCACGGCAACCGGCGACCGGCCCAGAATCAGTATGTGGAGCTTGGGCAGGATTGGCTCGATGAAAATGTCTAACGTTCCGCCGCTGTGGCAGGTCATGGCGTAATCCACGATGCCCTCCTCGGGAGATGACGACGGGCTGATGCGAATCAACCGAGGTTGGCCGTCTGCCAGCGCCTTCAGCGCTTCTTTCACCACCACCGGCTGCGAGCATCCACCGCCAATCCAACCCCACATTTTTCCGTCGGGGAAGATGATCGCTTTGTTTCCCGGTTTGCCCGAGATCGGCGCCTGATAGCGCACCACCACGGCGACAGCGAAAGGTTGGTCTTGAGCCAGCAGCTCATCCGCTTTGCTGAGGAATTGATCAAACATTTCGCATCACCTTGTCAGGCACTAGAGATATCGTTCGAGAGCCAGTAGGCTCTGCAGATTATGCGCCGCCGCGAAAACGTTGACGTAGGGCAGCGCGGCGCTCATCCCCCGTGTGACCGGCGCATACTGTTCCAGCCCCAAGAGCGGATTCAGCCATATCAGTTTTTCCACGCGGCGCCTGATGCTGCGAAGTTCGGCGGCGAGCATTGCCGGCTCCCCGGTATCCCAGCCATCACTCAGAATTATGAACACGGTATTGCGGGAAAGCAATTTTCCGCCGTGGCGCTGGTTGAAGTCGCGGAGCGACTCGCCGATCCTGGTGCCGCCCGCCCATCCGGCCGCTCTTTCCGAAAGTCCTCGCAGGGCATCGGGCAGATCCCGATTCCGCAGCAGGTCGGTGATCTCCACGACGCTGGTGCTGAACAGGAATGTATTCACACTCTTGAAGTATTTTTGTAGGGCGTAGGCAAATCGCACTAGAAACAAGCTGTAGGAATTCATAGAACCGCTGATGTCGAGAAAGATCACGAGCCTGCGCTTCCGCGATTTTTTTTCGTGGAAGGTCAGATCAATCGGATCGCCTCCGCGGGAAATGCTGTGCCGAATGGTTCTGCGCACATCCACGCGATCGGCGAGATTCTTGATGTGACGTCTTCGGGAGAGACGCAGGCTCATTTTGCGGAACAGGCGCGAAGAAATTTGCTCGAGCGCCGCGAGGTCCTCGTGCGGCACATCAGACAAGTCCATCTTCTGCAGGCGATGCTGCGCGCTGGCGCCGGAAACGTCTTTGCCTTCGCGGTCCGCGGGGGAAGCGCCACCAGCCGACTGTGCCAGCAATGCCTGGGAACTAGCTTGCGGCCGGTGCGTGCGGAAACGGGCCTCCTTGCCATCTTCTGAGGGGGGCTCCGATGTGTGCTGCGCAGCGTTCCAGAAGATTTCGAACAGTTCATTGAACCGATCCCACTCTTGTTTCGATGAAGTAAGTACGGCGCGCAAAGCGAATGCCAATTCTTCGGTGTCGGCGATGCCGGTCATTTTTGCAACTTCGCACGCGTGCAAAGTCTGCTGCACGCCGATGGACAAGCCGTTGTCGCGGGCGAAACGGCAGAATTCGATGATGGAAACCGCTGAGTGCTCGGGTTTTTCTTCATGCATGGTCACTATCCACCGCGCCGTGATTTCGCATCCCGATTCGCACGCAAAAAATGTAATCACCGAATGGGATTACGAAAGCATTTTGTCGATCCCTGCCGCCTTGAGCTTGGCGCTGTCTTCATGCGACTTCACCACGCAGCCCAAGGTTTCCTCGACGGCCTGGACATCCAGCCGATGTTTTCCCAAGGCCATCGCGGACTGGGCGCAATCCAGAGTTTCTGTCACGCCGGGAGGCTTGGTGAGATCCAATTGCCGCACGGCGTGAACGAATCGAACGACTTGCTCGCCCAGCTCTTCTTCGATGCCGGGCAGCCGCGCGCGGACTATTTTCATTTCTTTTTCAAAACTGGGATAGTCAATCCAGTGATAGAAGCACCGTCGCTTGAGAGCGTCGCTCAATTCCCGCGTGCGGTTGGAGGTGAGAATCACATGAGGCACATGTTTGGCCTTGATGGTGCCCATCTCCGGAACGGTGATTTGAAAATCGGAGAGCAACTCGAGCAGGAATGCCTCGAAGGCCTCATCCGCGCGGTCAATTTCGTCAATCAGCAGCACCGGCGAAGCATCCTCAGCGAGAATAGACTGAAGCAAAGGGCGCTCCAGAAGGAATTCTTTGCTGAAGATGTGCTTTTCCTTTTCTTCGACCGTTTGCTCCGTTTTTTCCTCGATTTTGATGGCCAGCAACTGCTTTTGATAATTCCATTCGTACACGGCGGAGTTGACGTCCAGACCTTCATAGCATTGCAATCGGATCAGACGGGTTCCCAACATTGCCGCGAGGGTCTTGGCCACTTCTGTCTTTCCCAGTCCGGCGTGTCCTTCGATCAGCAGCGGTTTGCGCAGTTTGGTGACAAGGTAAACGGCAGTGGCTAACGCGCGGTCGGTGACGTAGCCCAGCCGCTCAAACCTCTGCGCGAGGTTATCTACGTCCTTGATTTCCTCATCGTCGGGAACCTTTGGGGAGGCCGTCATGGTAGGTTCAAATCAAATTCCATCATCAATCATTTTCGTTCGCGCATGCTTCAAGAATCGCGGCGAAATACACCTTTAGCGGCTTGCCACGCCACCGAAGTAGCGCTAATCGGTTTGCCAGGGGTTGCCTCCGCGGCCGTGTCAGGAGCAGCCTCCGGCTGCGCGATGCGAGCTTGGAACTCCTTGGTAAATTCTCCGAACATAATATTCGAGACTTCGCTGATGACGCGCGACCCCATCTGGGCCAGGATGCCCACCACGTTCAACTCGGAAGTGCTGGTTACCTCCGTGCCGCCATCATCTAGCGCGCGGAGCTTGCCCGTCATCTTCATGGATGCGCTGCCGCGGCCTCGCACGTCCTGCCCTTTGCCCAGGATTTCGATCTCGTGGTTCTGATTATCCAGGCGAACGATCTGCACTTCACCCTTGTAATCGGTGACGCTCGGGCCCACCTTGACGCTGATCGCGCCTTTGTAGGTCTTTTCGTCCACTTGCTCGGTGATTTGCGCGCCGGGCACGCACGCGGCGACCTTCCTGGGATCGCTCAGGAAGCTCCACACTTTTTCCACCGGCTCGCTTACCTGGAAAGTCTTTTGGATTTGCAGCGCCATGCCTCAGTTCACCACGCCTTTTTCCTTTAAGATATTCCAAACCTTCCATGGCGTAATCGGCATGTCGATGTGCTTTACGCCCAGATGAGAGAGAGCATCCACAACCGAGTTCACGAAGGCAGCCGGAGAGCCGACGTTGGGCGATTCGCCCACGCCCTTTGCGCCGAACGGATGGTGCGGCGACGGCGTGCAAGTGCTGCCTGTTTCCCAGTGCGGCGTTTCGACTGCCGTGGGGATCAGATAGTCCATAAACGTGCCGCCTTGCACATTGCCGCTTTCGTCGTAGTCAATCAGCTGCATGAAGGCGATGGCCAAGCCTTCCGTCAAGCCGCCATGGATTTGCCCTTCCACGATCATAGGATTGATGACGTTGCCGCAGTCGTCCACCGCCACGAAACGGCGAACTTTGATCTCTCCCGTGCCCTTATCGATGTCCGTTACACAGATATAGGTTCCGAATGGAAAGGTAAGGTTCGGTGGATCGTAATAGTTGACGGCTTCAAGACCGGCCTCCAGCCCCTCGGGAATATTAGTGTACGCGGCAAAGGCGATTTCTTGGATGGTCTTCGACTTACTGGGCGCCCCTTTCACGAAGAACTTTCCAGTTTCCCATTCCAAATCTTCCTCGCTGCATTCGAGCAAATGGGCGGCAATCTTTTTCGCTTTGTCTCGAATTTTCCGCGCGGCCATGGCCGTCGCCGCCCCGGACGTCGGAGTGCTGCGGCTGGCATAAGTGCCCAGGCCGTAGGGAGCGGTATCCGTATCACCCTCCTCAATGATCACGTCGGAAGCCGGAATTCCCAGTTCTTGGGCGACGATCTGAGCATATGTGGTCTCGTGCCCTTGTCCCTGACTCTTCGTGCCCATACGGCAAATCGCTTTACCGGTGGGGTGCACGCGGATCTCGGCACTGTCGAACATCTTGATGCCGGCAATGTCGAAAGTGTGGGCAGGACCGGCACCGACGGCCTCCGTGAAGCTGGAAATTCCAATGCCCATCAGCTCGCCCTTTTTGCGTTTCTCTGCCTGTTCCTTGCGAAGCTCTTTGTATCCGACCATCTCGAGTGCCTTGTTCAACGCGCCTTCATAGTTCCCGCTGTCATAGGTCCAGCCAAGCGGAGTTTTGTAGGGGAACTGGTCTGGTTGAATGAAGTTCTTGCGCCGGAATTCCGCCGGATCCATTTTCAATTCGGCAGCAAGCACGTCGATCGCTCGTTCTATCAGATAAGCGGCTTCGGTGATTCGAAACGAGCAGCGATACGCTATTCCGCCCGGTGCTTTGTTGGTGTATACCCCATCCACTTCGCAGAAGGAGTTGGCGAAGTCATAGGACCCCGTGCAGACACTGAACAATCCTGCGGGAAATTTGGTGGGTTGTGCCGCGGCGTTGAATGCTCCATGGTCGGCCAGCGTTTTCACCCGCAGTGCTCTGACCTTGCCACTCTGATCGGCGGCGATCTCCGCCGTCATGTGGTAGTCGCGAGCAAAGCCGGTGGATTGGAGATTCTCGGAGCGGGTCTCAATCCACTTTACGGGGGCGCCGAGCGTCAACGAAGCTACCACCGCGCAGACGTATCCCGGATAAATTGGCACTTTGTTTCCGAAGCCGCCGCCGATATCCGGAGAGACGACGCGAATATTCTGCTCAGGTATTCCGCCTACAATCGAGAAAAGAGTCCGGTGAGCGTGCGGCGCCTGAGACGTGAGGTAGATCGTCAGCTTTTCCGTTGCCTTGTTGTAATCGGCAACGCAGCCACAGGTTTCGAGCGGTGCGGGATGGCAGCGCTGCGAGATCGCATGCACGGTGGCCTTCACCGGGGAGTCTTGAAAGTCCTTGTCGGTCGCCGCTCGGTCTCCAACTTCCCAATGAAAAATGTGGTTGGATTTTTCTTCGCGGTCCTCACGCAGGATAGGCGCATCCGGGTCCGTGGCCCTATGCGGATCCACCAATACGGGTAGTTCCTCGTATTCAACTTCCACAAGTTCGGCCGCGTCGGCTGCGGTGTATTGATCTTCGGCAACGACGAAGGCCACTTCCTGTGACTGAAACAGGACTTTGCCCGTGGCCAGCACCATCTGCTTATCGAAGAAAAGTGTCGGCATCCAGGCGAGGTTGGCCTTGGCCAGGTCTTCACCGGTGATGATGGCCAACACGCCGGGCAGTTGCTTCGCCTTTTCAGCGTTGATGGACTTGAGCCGCGCGTGGGCATACGGGCTACGCACCATGTGTCCATAGACCATGCCGGGAAGATGGACATCGTCCACATAGTTGCCCTTACCTTGAATAAATCGGGCATCTTCCTTGCGCTTGATGGGGTGGCCCATCCCACCGACTTCGGGAGACGTTTTCGTGATCACTTGGCCACTCCTTCTTCCACCGGCTGTTCCTTCGGTTGTCCCATCTTGCCGACGGCAAACTGAACTGCTTTCACGATGTTCTGATAGCCCGTGCAGCGGCACAAATTCCCCGAAATGCCCCAGCGGATCTCCTCTTCGGTCGGATCGGGATTCCTTTGCAGCAGAGCGTAGGTGGACATCAGCATGCCGGGAGTACAGAAACCACACTGCAGCCCGTGCTCTTGTTTGAATCCATCTTGCAATGGATGCCACTGCCCATCTTTGATTAGACCCTCGACGGTGAGTAGCTCCGAGCCGTCAGCCTGCACCGCAAACATGGTGCATGATTTTACGTTCTTACCGTCAAGGACGACGGTACAAGCGCCACAATTACTGGTGTCGCAGCCGACATGCGTGCCGGTCAATCCCAGCCAGTCCCGGATGAAATGCACAAGCAGTGTTCGCGGCTCGACGTTTGCCTCTCGCTCCCGGCCATTCACCTTGACGCGCACCGTCTGTTTTTTTGCCATCGCGTTTGCCTCGATTGATGAAAATCGTTATTTGCTGGCGCGGTCCGACGCCCGCATCAACGCCCGCTTCGTTAGCTCCTTTACCAAACCCTTCTTGTATGCAACCGGGCCACGCAAGTCTGCGCTCGGTTCCGACTCGTCGGCAGCGAGCTGGGCTGCTTGTTTAATGTTGGCTTCGTCGAGTTTCTTGCCGCGCAGATAATCCTCTGCTTTTTTTGCTTTCACCGGCGTGGGGCCAACATTCGTCAGGCCGATACCTACTCTCTGACAAGCACCTTTTCCGTCCAAAGTTAACTGGACGGCCACAGCCGCCGTGGCAAAGTCCCCGACCTTTCGCTCTAGCTTGAAGTAGGCGCCCCCGCTGCGAGGCGGCGGAATCGGTATACGAATTTCAGTGAGGATCTCATCGTGCTGAAGTGCGGTGCTAAATAAAGACAGGAAGAAATTCTCGATCGGTATGATTCTCTCACCCTTCGGCCCGGTTGCCACCACTTGAGCACCCAGGGCCACCATGGTCGCAGGATGGTCGTTCGCTGGATCCCCATGGGCCAAATTACCTCCCACGGTGGCCAGATTTCGCACCTGAGGGTCCGCGATCACGTGAGCCGTATCAACGATGATCGGATACTTTGCGCGCACCACCGGCGACGCCTCCAGCTCGGCTTCGCGGGTCAGCCCGCCGATCTTCAAATGGCCGCCTTCTTCCTTGATATGCGCTAGGCCTGCGATGCGATTAATGTCGATGAGATAACCCGGCCTTGCGAGTCGGAGCTTCATCATCGGAATCAGGCTTTGGCCGCCGCTTAGAATTTTCGCGTCGTCCCCGTGTTGTTGCAGCAGAGCGATCGCCTCTGGAATCGTTTTGGGCCGGAAGTACTCAAACGATGGTGGAATCATGTTTGCCTTTCACCTCGACTGGGTGCCGCTGAATCTAGCAATGGATAGGGGTCTGCAGGAAGGGCGGTCAATTCCAAAAACAGGGACGAAATCACACGAAATCCCCATATCAGTTTGCGAGGATACTACATCCCAGATTGGACGGTCCACGATTTAAGCGAACCTGAACCGAGTGGCGAGCTTTGCTTTGCGTCCGGTGAATGTTCTAACGTTCTGATTCGGTTGCTGTTCATCTCGGTTCCCAGTTTTAAAACAGACATAGGATCCAGGCGCGCGCAACGAGAGGTTAACCTCCTGAGTAATGATGGCAAGCGGGAGTTGTACTCACTCAGTTGCGGGGGAAAATACCACTTCCTATATCAGGATTTCCCTGATACTCAAGGAGCGTCTCATGATGACCATCGACGCGTCGACTATCGTGTCGTTTCAACTTTGCTTCGCCGCCCGAGACGCCAATCGTCAATGGCTTTCCGAATGGCTTCTGGGGCCAGATTACTGCACTGCATCTTGTACTCGGGAATGCCACCTACAGCGTCCGCCACAGCCTGCTTGGTGATCTCATAGGCCTCCCGGACGGGCTTGCCCCGGACCATTTCAGTGGCCACCGACGAACAGGCGATGGCTATGGCGCATCCCATGCATTTGAATCTCACATCCTGGATCACGTCATTTTCAATTCGCAGTGTGATTAAGACGGTGTCGCTGTCGACCGAACTCTTGACCATCGCCTTGCCGGAAGGGTCGGCAATGCTGCCCGCGTTTCGTGGGTTGGTATAGTGCTCGCGGACTTGTTCACTGTATAACGTAGGATCCGTCGCCTGCGTTGAAATGCACGATATGGAAGGAATATGATACGTCAAGGATCATGTCCTCCGAATTTTATTGCAAGGCCTCTGCACTCGCAGCGCAGGGGAAAGCCTTTGCGATAGCTACTGTCGTTCGCGTGGAGGGCTCATCGTCCGCTAAACAAGGTTCGAAAGCCATTATTGACGCACAGGGCAAGATCGCGCTGGGATGGGTGGGCGGCGGCTGCGCCGAGAGCGCGGTGAGAAGCGAAGCCTTGAAATGCATGGAACTGCAAAGGCCAGAACTCATCACTTTGGACATGATGGACGAACTGTTGGGCGTAGGGATGCCATGCGGAGGGAAAATGGATGTGTATATCGAGCCCGTTCTCCCGCAACCCGAGTTGTTGATTGTTGGCCACGGCCGGATTGCAGAAGTGCTGGCCACGCTCGCGCATCTAATGAGCTTTTCCGTTACGGTCAATGATCCGGCGGCTGACCGCGAATCGTTTCCTCATGCAGTTCGTCTCGTCAATGAAGACTTCGATCTCACCGAAACGCCGATTAGTTCCCGAACTTTCGTGGTAATCGCAACGCTGCATAAGCAAGACCATCTCTGGCTGCAGAAGGCGTTAGAAGGCAATGCGGCCTACGTTGCCCTCATCGCCAGCCAGTATCGTTCGAAACTCGTACTCGACTTTCTTCTTGCGACCGGAGTGGCTCCAGAGAAAGTGGAGAAGGTCTGGGCGCCAGCAGGTCTCGATCTCGGAGCTGCCACGCCGGAGGAGATTGCGCTAAGTATCGTGAGTCAAATGGTTGCGCTGCGGCGGGGTAGCAGCGTGAAAAGTCTCAAGCACTCCCATGTGCCTTCGGAAAGCACCGCCGCCGACAAGGTAATTCACCAGTGTGAGGCGAACCCGGCCCGCTGATCCTTCGGCCCTGCCGTCCGATTCACATTTCTCGGAATCAGCAACTGATTTTACTTCCGCCGCTGGTTCGAATTTCAGAAACGATCTCCGCCATGATGCTTAGCGCTATCTCCTCCGGAGTTTCTGCCCCGATGGGAAGTCCTGCGGGAGCATGCACCTTCGCTAACTTTTCAGGTGGCGCACCTTTCAACTCCAGGCTACGGCGAATCTCTTGCGCTCTTTTTTTGTTCGCGACCAGTGCGATGTAGGAACTGTTCGCGTGCAAGGCTTGCTCGACCACCTCTTCGTCGAATTGTCCGCGGCTCGCCGCCACTACATATCGCGTTGAGCACTTCGGCAAATGCGAAAAATCCAGGGAATTTAGCAAGCGATCCGCCTCCGGCAAATCGGAGATCTTCAGCATAGGGGCAACAAATGTCACCGTGAAGCGCAGTACTTTCGCCAATTTCGCCAGGGCGATTCCAACCGGCTCCGTACCGACGATGGTGACTTCTGGACTCTGAGAGGACTGGCTCTCATCTGTAATCGCTCTGCCTTCCAGATCGGCTGCTTCCATCAAGGAGCTTTCGTCCGACGTGCCGCGACGGAAATCTTGCAAGCGTTCCACGTCGTGTTTACTGTCCAGGTCGAGAAGAACTCCGACGTCTTCAACCGGCACCTTGGCGATTCCCTCCAAGTGGTTGCCAAAAATGGCGCGGCAGCCAAGGTCTCCGGTGAGAGCCATGACTTCGGAAAAGACCGAGCGATCCAATAGCACTGGATTGCCGCGAAAACCCTTGTAGATAGGAATCACAATTTGGGCACCGGACTGCCGATAGTGATCAATGATGCGGTCGAGAGTCGCGGAACGAACAAAGGGCTGGTCCGCTAAAACGATTAGTGCCGCATCCGCTCCGGCAGATAAAGCCGAGAGGCCAGTCCGCAGTGAAGTCCCCATTCCTTGCCTATAGGATTCGTTGATCACCACATGGAGACTCTTGATCGCAATCAGCTCTTTTATTGTTTCCGCCTCGTGACCGAGAACGATAACGATTTCGTCCACTTGGGAGCCGCGCACGTTCTCCACTACTTGATCCAGCAAGGTGCTGTCGCCAAGACGAAGCAGTTGCTTGGCTTCCCCCATTCGAGAGGAAGTCCCAGCCGCCAAAATAACAGCACCAATTCGCGAATTGTTCTTTGCTTCCATTCGCGCCTCCGAGTCACTCGGTCTTTTTTCACCTGCAAAATCTGCAAAAAATGTCCTAGCTACAGCGGGAACACCTACCTGAAGGGATTTCCGGGCTCCCCCGCCATCACCATCTCTGAATATAGACCCGCGTCGGCGCCTCTCCGACGTCCGGTATTGCTGACGCGCAGAGTTGCACGCTTTATTCAGACGCGCTGCGCCATGAGCCGCACATTAATCCGACCTGTCCTTCCACTGAACTGGAATTCCCGCCAACAAATTAGCACTAGGTAGTCGATTTACTCACGGGATAGATCGCGCCAGGCGGTGCGCGCCGCGCAGCTCCCCGCGCGTTCCGGACAGGTACAGTCCCTCGGGCGAACAGGCGAAAGCGCACTGACCCTGTTTTGTCCCCGCGTCCAGTAGATAGGTGAACTGCGCCCTTCTTAAACTGTGCGCGCTATGAAAATACGGGCCCAGAATTGGAATTATCAGATTCAAGTTTACAGACAGACTTCGCACAAGCCGTCCGGGATCATTCGCCTTCCTCAACCCACCACTACCCTCAGAGCCATCGCAATAATTATCAGCATCGCTGGACTGGCTCTGCCCCCAACAATTAACGCAGCTGCGGGCACAACATTTCCGGCGCGATCGGCACCGGCGTCGACAGGCCACACTTCGGGACGCACTGGCACGCCAGCAGAAAGGCTCCGACATCACTGGCGCGGACAACTGACCGCTAATTCGATGAGCGTGAGTTTCGGCAGCGTGGCCGTAGGTAGCAGCGGATTACAGCCGATGACCCTGACCAACTCCGCCACAGCCAGTATCACGATTTCATCTGCGAACGTTTCCGGCACTGGTTTTGCCATCGCCGGGTTGTCCATGCCGATGACGCTCAGCGCGGGTCAGAGCGTAGGCTTCTCAGCGAGTTTCACGCCGTCCTCTGCAGGCAACGCAAGCGGCAGCATCTCAATTGCCAGCGACGCTCCAGGTTCTCCCATGACTATCGCATTGAGCGGAACCGGGACGCAGTCGCAATGGAGCATCATCCCCACGAGCTTGAATTTCGGCAACGTCAACGTGGGAAGCAATTCTTCGCAAAACATTACGCTGACCAACTCTGGAACCGCCACGCTGGTGATTTCGTCGGCGACATTGTCTGGTCAAGGATTCAGCATCAGTGGACTAGCTCTGCCCCAAACGGTTGCTCCAGGTGCAAGCGCAACATTTGCGGCCCAATTTGCACCGGCAGCGGCGGGTAGCAATTCGGGCAGCATCTCGGTTAGCAGTAATGCCCCCGGATCACCGGCAACTATTGCACTAAGCGGAACAGGAGTTCAGGGAAAACTCAACGCTAGTTCGACGAGCGTGAGTTTCGGCAGCGTGGCCGTAGGCAGCAGCGGATTGCAGTCGATGACCCTGACGAACTCCGGTACAGCCAGTATCACGATTTCATCTGCGAGCACTTCGGGCACCGGTTTTGCCATCGCCGGCTTGTCCACGCCGATGACGCTCAGCGCAGGTCAGAGCGTGGGTTTTTCGGTGAGTTTCACGCCGTCCTCTGCAGGCAACGCCAGCGGCAGCGTTTCGATTGCCAGCAACACCCCAGGTTCCCCTATGGCTATTGCGTTGAGTGGGACCGGGATGCAGGCACAAATCGCGGTTGCACCATCGAGCGCCGCATTCGGGAGCGTAGTAGTGGGCAACAGTAACTCGCAAACCATCACCGTGTCGAACGGCGGCAATGCGAGCCTGACGATTTCACAGGCTGCCTTGATTGGAACTGGCTTCAGCACTTCCGGACTGAATGCACCCTTGACTATCGCGACGGGAAAGAGCGCGACGTTCAACGCGGTTTTCACTCCATCGTCTGCCGGCAGCGCGTCCGGATCTGTCACACTGATCAGCAATGCACCCAGTTCGCCGCTTACCATCGCTTTGGGCGGAACCGGAGTGGCCGCCAGCGCACTACTGGCGACGAATCCGACGAGCTTGAGCTTCGGGAACGTGAATGATGGAACCACCAGTTCGCTGGCCGTTACCCTCACAAACACCGGGAATACAAACGAAACCATCTCTGGAGTAAACGAGACGGGCGCCGGCTTCAGTCCCAGCGGTGTAAGCGCGGGAATCACGCTGGCACCGAATCAATCAACGACGCTCACCGTGGCTTTCGATCCGGCAACGCCGGGAGCCGCGACCGGCACAGTGACCGTTAGCAGCAGCGCCGCGAATTCCCCAGCCACGATTGCGCTTTCCGGCACTGGTGTTGCACCCACATCCGTAGCGCTTTCCTGGATTGCGAGTACGTCGCCCGACATTGTGGGATATAACGAGTACCGCGGGACTACATCGGGATCGTACTCGAAACTTACCTCTTCCCCATTTGCGGGAACCACCTACACGGACACGACCGTGCAGTCGGGCCAGGGCATCACTTATTACTACGTAGTGACTGCGGTAAATTCCAGCGGTGTCGAGAGTGCTGATTCGAATCCGGCTAGTGTTACGGTGCCGTAGATTTCACAAGACCGTCAGAGAAACGTGACGATTTAGCTTCGCGTCATCCGCCCGAGTTTATTTCCCTCTTCGAGAATTGATACTGGCATCGAAAGTGCCTCTCGCGAAAGCGAGCTGGCCAAAATTCGCGCGATCTGGATATATGGGATGCGCGCCCAATGCCAGCCGCCAACGAGGCGCCTGCGCGAGGAGACTGACTGTTGCGGTCAGAAGATGGCTGTAACAGAATCCCCTGTTCGTCGCAGATGGCTTAAGACGCGTGCAGTTGCTCTCCCACCCCCACCAATCGAGCGCCGACTGCGGATGCAGTCATTCTGTGACTCGAGCTTGTGCTGGAACCCCGATGCGGGGAGCCTGTCTCCTGCATATTTCTTCTTCGGTTTGTTCTGCTTCAATCTCTCGTCGGTGGCGCTGGCTCCAGTTACTTGATTTGTTGGCTGCAGATTTGGCGTTGAGCGTCGCCAGCAATAGCTTGGCTGAATGGGGGGCGGGCACGGCGTGACTCGGGTCGGAAAAGACTTACCACCTGCCCAGCGGCGGCGTGTAAGGAAGTCGAAAGCCAAGTCTTTTCTGAGAAAGTTCTCGGCCGTCGCCGGGCGTTGTTGGGTCAACTCATACCAGTAACTAGACCCTTCACTTTCGTCGCCGCGGTCGTCCAGAATGCGTAGTGCGCTGCATCTTCCACAAAGCCCTCAGCGCGTGATGCGCCGTCAACATAACGCAGAGACCGACGACTGCACTGGCCACTCCGAGCACGAAGCTATAATCTACCTGAGAGCTAATTGCGCCCATTTCATCCTTCTGCGCCCAATTCGTTGCGGCGACAAGACCAAAACACAAGAGCCATAGCGAGCCGAACTGAGCGAATCGCTGCGGCGGCTATTCTTCATACGACTCCTTAAATTCGGTTACAGCAATAGCCTATTGGTACTTCTTTCTTGGTACCCCGCACCGTGGCATCACAGATGACAATCTGGAGATAACGCTGTTTTGTGCGGTCGATTCCCTCTTCGAGACGCGAAGGAATCGTGGAATTTATTCTTTTCAACTTACAATCTTGAGTGAATCATCCGGCTGCTTTCGAACTTCGAGACGTCGCACACCAAATTGCAGCAAATCGTTCTGGCCGGGCAGTCGCAACTCGGGGAGGAAACTGCGACAGAATCGGCTGGCACAACTGCTGCAGCGCATTACGGTGGTGAACCATCTGGAAGCTCTGTCGCTGGAGGAAACGACCGGTTATATCCGGCATCGGCTGAAAGTGGCGGGCCATTGCGGCGAAGCGCTATTTGAGCCGGAGGCCGTGGCGCTCGTCGCCGAGCGAAGCCAGGGCGTTCGGGCACGTCTTGACGTCATTCGGTCTGACCGAGCGCAAACGGACGAACACTGGCTGGGTACTTCTGCTCAGCCGCGATACCCGAGCGCGGATTCACACGCTGCTACGTCGCTCCGCACTCGAGATCGATACTTCGGTTAACCGCGAGGGCTGCAGCTTGTGCTCGGACCTGAAGAACCCACCGTCTGGCGCAAATGAATCAACCGGAACCACAGAAAACCGTGCCCCCAGGTGGACCACAAATCGGAGAACGTGAACATGGTGAACTAGGTGCACTTAAAACGGAATAGACGGAGATATTTTCATGTAGGCACCGATGATGCATTTTGTCCCATCCACTTCGCCGATCGCATCGATGTACGACACGAAATCGCCACCATAGGGAAGAGAACGCGTCAATTTCACCTGGAGATTCTGTTTCGATCGTCGTATCCGAACGCGATCATCCTGGCCAAACCATTCGAGCAGGTGAATGCCTTGGTGATAGAACCGGTCCCAGGAGTCATTCTTCGAATGCGCCAGGGAAGCGTCCTGGTAGTACAAGAACTAACGTCGGAGACCTCGGAGAGGTTCACCCGGGCCCAGGCTCTTACGGTTGTCGGCAGCTTGAAAAAAATTCCCACGCAATAGCCACGGACCTTTGAAAGAACCTCGGCACGGAATATCCTGCGAACTCGTTGGAACTGAAGTTCCATAGCGATGGCGCCCGGCGAAACCACCTCATTGAACACATGACACTTACCCTTGGTATGTGAGTTGCCGTATCCCTGGTTGGGAGAGGAAATCAGCACAGGACCAACTAGGCTTGGCTGCGACCGAAAACATTTACTAAGGCACTGAACGTGAGGAGAAATCAGATAAGCGCCAAGCTGCAAAATCTTCTGCTACTTATTGCATGTCTTGTGCCTTTTTCGAGCAACGGCTGGTCGTGCACGGCCGGCCAAGCTGCCATTACGGGGAGTTCGCCGTCGAGCAGCCGAATGGCGGATTCGCACTGTTCCTCATACGTTTCCGCCTATGGCGTTTCCATAGCGCAGTACCAGCGAATAGAAAACAATTGGAAGAAGTTTCAGAGCATCTGCCCAGCCCTTGCGCCAGCGAGTGTCGATTTCGTTCTAATTTTTACGCATGACGTCGACTACTATAACTACACAATGCCGATACCCGTTCATACCGATAGTTCAGGTTTTTCGAATTGGTCGGCGATAGTTCTCTTGGATAACACTCAGCCGACAGAAAAGTACAAACGCGAGTATGTGTGGGTTTTTCGAATCAAAAGAGGCAGCTATGAACCCGCGCATTTCCCGCCAAATGCGAAACCTGATTACACACAGGTGGAATCTGGCGCCCACGCTGGTGAGCGTGCAGTCGCCGCCGCCTTCAGATTCATTGCCGGTCAGAAGGAATAAGATCGCTGAGCCTTCTGTGGGAAGCGATCATCGGACTGATCGTGGGAGCTCTGGCGAAGCTGTTCATGCCGGGTAAGGATCCGGGCGGCATCTGGATCGCTATGGCTCTAGGAATCGCGGGATCGATAGTTGCCACATACCTGGGTCAGCTGATCGGTTGGTACCAGGCGGGACAATCAGCGGGTTTCATCATGTCGATTGCTGGTGCGATTGCTGATTATCTACCGCGTAATTCGTGGCATGCTCGCCAAGTCGTGACGAAACTCTGGTGCTCCGGAACAGGTCCCTTGAGGCACAAGAATTCTTGACGCGGGGTCCCGAGCAGGACCTCCTATCATTGTGAGCTCGCGAGCCGCAGGAAAAATTTGACTGAGCGCCAAGAGCTTCATTGGCTTCGATGACTTGATTGTAAAGGCGACGGCTCTGGAGCGGGAAAGTCAGTGGCCACATACAGCTCGCCTCGTGCCGGACAACGAAGAAGTTTTTACGGGCAAGCGCAAGGCCGGGCTTACTTCCTGCCAAGGAAACGGATGCGGCCGGTGAAGGAGCGATGCAGGAAGTCGCCATAGGTGCGGAAGTTGGGAGAATCGATGTTGTTGTCCACGATGAGGGGGTCCTGGCGATTGGTGATGTTATTGAAGCCGGCGCGCAATGCCCATTCGAATCCGAAGAGATGAAACCGCTTCTCCACGTGGAGATTCAGAGAGGCAAAGTCGGGGAAGCGGACTTGGCCGGGGAGTCCGACCAGCTCCTGTTCGAGGTTGATGACGTTGTAGGGATAGCCGGTGCGCCAATCGAAGGAGTAATCGAATTCGAGCGCGTGAAGTCGGGGCAAGCGGAACGGCGCGGCGCCCCAGAACTGGACACGGTTCGGCGAATCCCACGGAAATGGTCCAGGAAGCTGCGGACTATAAAGAGGCATGTCGAGAGTGGAATCCAGGACCGCGTTCGAACGGGCCTTCGAGTGGGTGTAAGCAAAAAACAGCGGGTACTGCTCCTGAAAGGTGTGGCGGAACGTGAGCGTGACCGCGTCATATTTGTCACGGCGCCCGTTTTGCAGGGTGAACAACCCGCTGCTGGGAAGCCCGCTCTGGCTGATTACCAGGCCTTCGTCCACGTAGTCAAATCCATCATAGCCGCGTTTCTCGAGAAATTCGGCCTTCAAGTAGATTGCGGCAGGAAGTTTGCGCTCTAAGGCAAGGCTCCAGTTCAAGTAGCCAGGTGCGTGGAGTGCGCGCGGATCGGCTTGGAACCTCGTGGTGACCGGGGCGCCGAGTGGCGTGATGCCGTCGGGCGCGTAAAAAACGTCCTGGCGGATGCCGGCCAGCGGGCGCGTGAGTTTATCGAGGTCGGTGCGGTCGTAGTAGAGGCCGGCGCCGGCCGAAAGTTTGGTCTGGTCGTCGCGGGTGATCATCCAGGTGACGGCGACGCGCGGAGAGACGACGGCGCGGTGGAGAAGATCATCCTCGTCGAAACGCACGCCGGATTCGAGAAGCAGAGATGACATAGGCGACCAGCGATCCTGCAAGAAGGCGGTGCCAGCAAAGAGATCTTGCTCGAAGGAAGGGCTGCTGGTGAAGTTGACGGAGCGGACAAGTACGCCAGCAGTGGTTTCGATAGTAAAGGGCTGGCGCGTGGCGAATTGGAGGTCGCTGGTGCGCTCGAGGGCGGCGCCAAGCGAAAATTCATGGCGGCCGTGCCATTCGACGGAGGGAAGGTACAGGTTCGCGAGGCCTTCGAAGCGGCGGACAGTGCTCGAAGACGTCAGGTAATAATTGCCCGAGGCGCTGCCCGGAAGCTGGACGTAAGGAAGAGATCCTAGCGGCAAGGCATCGGAGGTGAATTGAAGGAAACCGAAACCCAGTTCGAACAACATGCCGTTGGACCACGTGTTTTGGTCTTTCAAGTCCGCCAGATCGGCGGACTTGATCTTGTGGGTAGTCGTCGAGAGCGGCTGAATAATCGAAAGGCCGGCGTGGTCCTCATTGGAATGATTGTAGAGGTAACTGGCAGTGAGGCGATTGCCTTGTGTGAGGTTGACCTGCGCGCGGGTCAGGTTGCTGTAGCGCCAGTAATGGTCGGTATCCTGGCCGGGGGGAAGTTCCGCAAAAAGATTGTAGTCGTATTCCCCCTCGACGGCTTCGTAAAACCAGGCCTTGCCCTTCCAAAGCGGGCCGGAGAAAGTGAAACGCGGAGTGGTGTTATCGATGTGAAGTCCGCGGCGATCTTGAAAACTGGGAACGAAATCGGTGGCGAAGAAGCGGAAATGGTCGTCGCCCATTCCGGTCTCGAAACTGAGTAAGCCGCCGGAACCCCATCCGGAGGCGACGGAATACCGGCTCGTGAGAACTTCAACGGAGCGGATGGCGTCGGTGCTGACGCGAATATCGAGAAGGCCGCTAACGGGCTGGCTGATGTCAAATCCGTCGAGGGTGTAGAGGGTTTGATTGCTGGCGGCGCCGGCGACATGGATCTGGCCGGGAGAGGAGTTGTCCGGCAAGACCCCCGGCAGGAGCGGCAAGGCGTTGCGAATGTCGCGCGTGGCGGGATAGGGGAGCTGGATAATTTCCTGCGCGGTCAATTGCTGGGAGGTGGAGGTTTGGGCCGGGTCGATTGCCGGAGGGGAATAATACACCTGCACGTTCTCTTTATATTCCTGCTGGTGAGGAAGCGTGATATCGACGGACTCGGTTTGCCCGACTTGCACGGGAGTATTCAACCGCGCGTAGAAGCCTACTTTTTCCACGGAGAGCGAATAGAGGCCGGCGGCAAGGCCGGTGAATTCGACGCGGCCGGCGAAATCAGTGGAAGTGTCGAGCGGAGCTTGCCCACCAGGAGGCGTGAGCGTCATGTGGGCGCTCGCAACCACGATGCCGGTCTCGTCCTTGACCGTTACCGTCAAACGGTAACTTTCGGGACCCTGCTGCGGAGGTTGGAAGCCTGGGGGCTCGGCGGCGCGCACCCACGGCGTCGTGGCCGCAACGAGCGTAAACGCCCATGCAGCCACGCGGCGCCTCCCTGCGGAAATCGCAGAGCAAGCCATTTGGGCCTATTCTACAACCGGTGTTGGGCCCCGTCCCTGACACGTTTGTTCTCAAGCGAATTGTTTGGCGTGACTGCGACCGACCCTGCCACTTTCATTGGAGGGTCAGTTTTGCTCACCACAGCCGCGCTCGCACAATGTTAAATCCCGGCGCTCATTGCGTCCCGGGTGGATCCGATGGTGCCGTTGAGCAGCGACTGAGCGGAAAGTTGCGACGGCCACGGATCTTCGCGTGGCCGTCCAGGCCCTGTTGATTTCAGCATTTCTAAGCTCAATGTCAGAGCTAGGATGCGTCAGCGACCGATAGCAAACCAGTAGGCCGAGGAGGCTGACTGTTGCGGTCAGAAGCTGCCTGTAGCAGAAACCCATGTTCGTCGCAGATGGCTTGAGACGCGCGAAGTTTGCTCCCCCGGCCCCGCCAATCGCCCCACGGTGTCGCTGGACATGATGAGGCACCAGAGCGGCGCGTCCTCGCCGATCACGGCATGTAGCCGCAGCGTGCCTTCAATGCTATGGAGTCCTGTCCCGCACTGAACAACGTATACTCGCCACATACACTGATCTCGCCTGGAGAGATACGAAAATGCAAGACGAAGAGTGGATCAAGAAACTTGAAGACGGCAGGAAGGTGAAATTCATCTACCAAGAACTGCCGGAAGACGGGGCATTTATCACCGCGCAGATTGCAGGGAATGAGGTCGTCTATTCGGTCGTATTGACCAAAGCCAGAAACCCTCTGAGTCGTGAAGATGTTGAAGGTCATTTCAAGGGCGAGCTATCGAAGAAGTAGCAACTCTCAATTGGGAATCTTATCCGCGGAGCAACCGAGTCAAACCGCACCACGACCAGCCATGCCAGCCATGCATGAATCTTGTCTTGAGTCGTATGATTCTGCTAGTATTTTGATCAAGCGGTGGTGTTATGCGGGCAATCGCGAGGTCGAACATCGTCAAATCCAAGATACAATTCAAGGACAAGCACGCTTTCGATGTGCAAGCTTTTCTCGATTCGGCCGGTGTGGCGAGAAAGGTTGCGAGGTATCGAAGATCAGAGAAGATCTACTCTCAAGGTGATCCCACCAAGAGCGTGGAGTACATCCAAAAAGGCGGTGTGAAACTCTCCGTTGTCAATGAGGTCGGCAAAGAGGCGGTCGTGGCGATTCTGGGACCGGGCGATTTTTTTGGTGAGGGATGCCTGGTAGGTCAGACTGTTTGCACGGCGACGGCCACGGCCATTATACCCGCGTCCATACTATTCATTGAAAAGAAAGAGATGATGCGCGTGCTCCGTGAGGAACACGCGTTTTCCGACCGTTTCATTTATTACATACTTGGACGGAACATCCGAGTCGAGGAAGACTTGGTCGATCAGCTTTTCAACTCCAGCGAGAAACGGCTGGCGCGTACTCTGCTGCTGCTGGCGCGCTATGGTAAACAAAGCCAACCTCCAAAGATGCTCCCCAAAGTATCTCAGGAGATGCTGGCGGAAATGGTCGGCACAACACGCTCACGCGTAAATTTTTTTATGAACAAATTCAGGAAACTCGGCTTCATTCATTACAATGGCGGACTTGAGATTCACAATTCCCTCCTCAGCGTCGTCCTGCACGAGTAATCGTCGACTTTTCGCGGGGAATCTACTTGGCTCTACGGCCCCCACTAACGTTATCCGCCGTGCCGCTCTTTTCCCGCATGTCACGCATCATAAGAAGGAACGTCGTTGGGTCCATGCGGAGCTCATTACATACCTGTCTGTCGGTCTGTCCGGCGACGAGCGCCCGCAGTACGATTGCCTCTTCGCTGGTCAACGTTGGGTCCAACCGAAAAGCTGAAATGCAGTGGATACCAATCAGGTTGGGTTTGTGCTTCATTGGTTCCCTAGCCCGTCTTGCTACCGTCCCTCCGCCTTATCACGGATCTCCGCGGTCTTCCACTGGGTGCTCGCGTCCGGCTGCGTGTTCTAGCTTTCATCGAGTACAATGCTGCGTCTGCCGCGCCTAAGAGAAAATCTATCGTTTCGCCATCTGTCGGATAAATAGCAACGCCGATGCTGACCGACAGCTTTGGCTCCTTTCCATCATTCGCAAGACGGTCGCAAATCCGCCGGGCAACTAAGTGGGCCTGCACCTGCCCTGTCTCGGGCAGCACAAGCGCAAACTCATCGCCGCCGAAACGCGCCGCAGTATCAATCTTCCGGCTACAAATGCACAAAACGTCGGCCAGCCGGCAAAGCGCCTGACTGCCAACTAGGTGGCCAAACCGATCATTGATCTGTTTCAACCCGTCCAGGTCAAGGAACAAGAGCGCGAACTCCCGCGCTGTGCGCTCGGAGCGCTTGATCTCAGTGTCGACGGTTTCCACCAGATGCCGGTAGTTGGCTAGTCCGGTCAGAGAATCCTTGGTTGCCTGTTGACGCAAATGATCCTCGAGCTTGCGCTGTTGGGTGACGTCCTCGACGATCATCTCGTAGCTGTCCATTTCGCCGCGACTGCTGACCTCGCGTCCGCTGAGCCGAACTGTGAGGGTCGTGCCATTCTTCCGCCTCCATTCAATTTCCAGGGGATCGGCGCCATCCTGCGAGATGGAGTGGCCCAGTAAATGTGCTCGTTTGGAGGGATCGCAAAGGATATCAGTTGCAAGGTTCGCGGTCAGGAGTTCCTCGCGAGAAGAATAACCAAGCATGGTCACCAACGCCTGATTGACGTCCAGGAACTTTCCTTTGACGTTGCAACGACACATACCATAGGTCAGGTTTCCTACAAGAGCGCGGTAGCGTGCTTCTGAATGGCGCAGCTTTTTTTCTGTTTGATCGCGCTCTTCGCGCAGCTTGTTCTCATTGAGGGCTCGGCGAATGGCTACAGGAAGGTGCCCCACGTGATCCATTTCAACGCAATCCGCAGCGCCTTCTGTAATAAGTTTCGCCACGGTCTCCGGTTGGATTGTGTCGGTCAGGAAGATGCAAGGAATCTGCCGATCCCGTAGATGCAGGATTTCCAGCGCCTGCGGTCGTCGCCAGTTCGGCCCTGGGTACTCAGCTAGCACCACGTCATAATATTTTGAGTTCAGACGTCTAGCAGACTGCGCCGGAGTTAGAACCACGTCTGCGCTGACCTTGAAATACGCCCTCCTGAGCTCCCGTACGCAATGCTGTACTTCCGCGGCCTCACTATGAACAAACAGGATGCGCAAGGGGAGCCTTCTGCCAGCCGGTCCGTTCAAGACCGAGGGTTGGTCAGCTTGCTTGACGCGATCTCGTAAGGCTGAAAGTATCGAAAGTCCTCCTGATTCACGGGAGCCAGCCCCTTCGCGAACTGACCCCCGGAATTCGGCCAGAAACAACCGATGACAACCATATTCAGACAGGACCGGAGGTAGCTGTCCAAAACGAGACACTGCGCATCCACGTGTTAACTGATTAGGCACACTCTTGCTTCGGACAGAGGCTGCAGGCCTTGACGAAATTCTCGAAGATGCAAACAAACTCGCTCGGTTCAAAGGCAGGTCTCAAGAATACTGGCAGTGCGGGGAGAAGCTGGCCGGATCGAAAGTGCCTCTCGCAAAAGAGCTGGCCAAAATTCGCGCGATCTGGACCGGGATGCGCGCCCAGTGCCAGCCGCCAACGAGGCGACTGCGCCGAGGGGGGCTGACTGTTGCGGTCAGAAGCTGGCTGTAGCAGAATCCTCTGTTCGTCGCAGATGGCGTAAGACGCGTGCAGTTGCTCTCCCGCCCGCCAATCGAGCGCTGACTGTGGACGTAGTCGTTCTGTGACTCAAGCTTGTGCTGTAACCTTCGGATGCAGGAGATCTGATAAGGCTATCTGCCTTGCGCCGCCGATAGAAGGGGGGCATGCGTATGTTTCTCGATTTTTATCATTTGCACCAGCAGCCGTTTGGCGTCACGCCCGACCCGGCGTATCTGTACCCGAGCCGGACGCACTGCGAGGCGCTCGACTCGCTCACAGAGGGAATTCTGGGCGGACGGGGATTTCTGGCGCTGATCGCAGAGCCGGGCATGGGCAAGACCACGCTCCTATATCAAGTGCTCGAGGGACTGCGCGATAGAGCGCGTGCCGCGTACCTGTTCCAGACGCAGTGCAACTCGCGCGAATTCTTCCAATACCTTCTGAGCGAGCTAGGGGTCGATTCGACGGGCATGGGACTTGTGGCCATGCACAACAAATTGAATGAAATGTTGTTTGCTGAAATGCTGGCGGGCAGGCGATTCGTCCTGATCGTCGATGAGGCGCAAAACCTGGACGATTCGGTGCTCGAAACCATCCGGCTGCTTTCGAACTTCGAGACGTCACACACCAAATTGCTGCAAATCGTTCTGGCCGGGCAGTCGCAACTCGGGGAGAAACTGCGGCAGAAGCAGCTGGCGCAACTGCTACAGCGCATTACGGTGGTGAAGCATCTGGAAGCCCTGTCACTGGAGGAAACGGCCGGTTATATCCGGCACCGGCTTAAAGTGGCGGGCCATAGCGGCGGCGCGCTATTTGAGCCGGAGGCCGTGGCTCTGGTCGCCGAGCGAAGCCAGGGCATTCCGAGGAACATCAACAACATCTGCTTCCATGCCTTGTTGGAAGCACATGCCCAAGGACGCCCCACGGTGTCGCGGGACATCGTCGAGAAGGCGGATCGTGGGTTGGACGTTGGGGTTGCTGTTCGTCCGACGCCGACGCTATCGCCTTCGCATGGGGACACCGATTCTGTGGAGGCTGCCGGCGTTCCTGCGCCGGCACAGCTTTCGTACAAGCCGCTCGCGGAGTCTCGCTCGCCTGGCTGGGGTCTTTGGACGGGCGCCCTCGTTGTCATTCTGCTATCGGCAGGCCTAGCCCTGCCGCGCGGTCTGAGCTCGGACGCGCCTAAGTACGTTGCGGCCAAGGCGCCGCCGGAGCTAAGCGCCAATCATGAAAGTCAACTCTCACTGACACGGGAATTGGGGCTGAAGATCAACCGCATCGCGATTGATCCCGGTCACGGGGGGTATGATACGGGCACGATCGGGCCCCACGGGCTGCTCGAGAAAACCCTATGCCTCGATGTGGCGCAGCGGCTGGGCCAAATGATAGAGGAAAACATTCCGCGTGTGGAAGTAGTTTACACACGCAAGGACGACAGGCACGTTTCGCTGGAAGAGCGCACGGCGATCGCCAATGGCGCCAACGCGGACCTATTCATCTCGATTCACGCGAATTCTAGCGAGAACCGCGACGCGCGCGGCGTCGAAACCTACTCCCTCAGTCTGACAGCCTCTCCGGAATCCACGGAACTCGCGACGCGCGAAAACGCGCTCGCGCAGTCTTCCCTCCACGATCTTCCGGAACTGATCAGGAAGATCACACGCGACCAGAAGATTGTGGAATCGAAACAGCTTGCCGTGGATATCCAAAGCGCGCTCTCGCAGAAACTCCAGCTCGTGAGCCGCCGCGAGACCAACCGCGGGGTGAAGCAGGCACCCTTCGTCGTTTTGATCGGCGCCAGCATGCCTGCGGTGCTTTCGGAGATTTCCTTTGTCAACAATGCGAGCGACGAGAACCTGCTGCTCGAGAGCGGCCAGCGCCAGCGTGTGGCCGAGGGCCTATACCGCGGCATTGCGACCTATCTCGATAGACTGCAAAGTTTGCCCCAGAAGAAGCAGAAGCTTGTCAGTGAAAACCCACCCCGCACATCATCGGGGGTCGCAACATCAACAGCGGTGATCGGGCGAAATTAGCGTGTTGTCGAAGCTCAAAGAAGCGAATGGAAGCCGCTGTTGGGCTCTGCTTGATGCGCGATCGTCGACCGAGGCATCGTCTGTTCGGCGGAATTATCGATCGGCGATTCGCGCGCCACTGAAAACATTGATCGCGGTTGGCCTTTGCTGGAGGATTTGCCGATGCGAACTCGATTGTGGCTCTTGTTCTTTGCGATCATGCCATTCTCTTGCGCACTCCATGCACAAGCCGCGCCGCCGCACGTCGTGCAATATCATGCGACGATCAATACCGTGAAATATGTTTATGGCGTGGCCGATCCCGTCGTGCGACTCGCCTCCGGCGACATCCTCGACACCAACACCCTCGACTGTTTTGGCGGTGCGATTCAAAAGCCGGGCGATACGCTGGCACTGGTAAGAGGTGACAATCCGCTGACGGGGCCGTTTTATGTCGAGGGTGCCGAAGTGGGCGATACGATCGCTATCGAGTTTCTCGCGCTGAAAGTGACCGGGCCGCAGGGTATTGGCGCGTTTGCTCCCGGCTTCGGTGCAATCAATTCGACAAACTACACCCCGATGATCAATCCGCCGTTGCCGGAACATATCTGGCTCTACCCGATTCACCAGAACGAAGGCACCGCGACCTTTGAAGCGCACGATGCGAATTTCTCCGTCGATATTCCGCTCCACCCTTTCCTTGGATGCATCGGCGTGTGTCCCGCGGGTGGTGAAGCCAGAAGCTCCGTGGTGCCCGCGGAATTTGGTGGAAATATGGACACACCGGAAGCCAGCGTCGGGAATACTCTCTATCTTCCTGTGAATGTGCCCGGCGCGCTGCTCTATATCGGTGATGGCCACGCGGCGATGGGCGATGGAGAAGTTGCCGGTACGGCGATCGAAGTTCCGCTGCACGTTCGCTTACGCGTTACGGTGTTGAAAGGCCAGAAAATTGACTGGCCACGGTTTGAAAATCAAGACGAAATCATGGCCGCCGGAATTTACCGTCCCGTGGACGACGCCTTGCGGATTGCCTTTACCCAACTGGTCGCGTGGATTCACGCCGACTACGGCTTGTCTGAACTCGACGCCTACGAGCTGCTCTCCCAAGTAGCAAAGATTCATCTCACTGAAATGGTTGACCCGAATTACGTAGTGATCGCCAAAGTTGACAAAAAATATTTGCCGCCTAAAAAACACTGAGCACAACGAGTCGCTTTGGGTCACGATCGCAGCGCTAAAAGTTGCATCGCGTTGCGCACGCCCTGCGGTTTGTGTTTACTGACGCGCAGTGAATTCTGTTCGTCTGATCCTAGGGGGCTTGCGCCCGAATGGCTTGCATCGCTTGCGACAGTCGGCATGAATGTAGATTTGGGGTTCTCAACGTCGAAAGAGTAGATTCCGGTTAGAATGTCGCGAATTCGATGAGGCACGCAACACAGTGATCATTCATGTACGAAAGGCGACCGAGCTCGATGTTCCTCGGCTGCGTGAAGTAATTGAGGCCTCCGTGCGATCCTTGCAAGCCGATAACTATTCGCCTGCACAGATTGAAGGCGCGCTGAGGTCGGTATATGGGGTCGACAGCCAACTCATTGCCGACGGAACGTATCTGGTCGCAGAGGTCGTGGAATCCGAGGAGGCGACACCCGAGATCGTCGGCTGTGGCGGGTGGAGCACCCGCAAGACGCTGTATGGAGGTGACCAATGCGCGGGGCGCGACGACTTACTCCTGGACCCGGCGAGGGATGCGGCGAAGATTCGAGCGTTTTTCACACACCCGAAGTGGACGCGGCGTGGCATCGGCGCCTTGATCCTCGAAGCCTGTGAGAAGGCGGCCAGGGAGGCGGGCTTCACGCGCCTTGAGATGGGCGCAACCCTCAGCGGCGTGGCTTTTTATCAGGCGCAGGGGTACGTGTCGTTGGAGAATTTGGAAGTCCGTCTTGGCAACGGAGAGGTGCTGCCGATTGTAAAGATGGCAAAGCGATTCGGCCGACTCGCTGGAGCAGACGCGAAGCGTCTTTGAGCTCGCGCGGACGACGCAAAGACCGTCGCGCCGAGAACGGCAACGGACAGCGCGACCAGGCGATTATTCATACAACCATCACCAACGCGTTTTCGAAGCTGACGTTGCTGTCGAGCCCACCGTAGCGGCAGCGGTAGCCGTCGCGTTCCCAAATTTTTATGCCTTCTTGGAAAGTTACCGGCTTGTCTACCAGCGTGAAACTCGTGATATCCAGTGGCATCGGGCACCTCCCGAATCGGGAATCCTTCGTTGAGGTTGAAAATTTGGATTTCCGACCGTCGTTGCCCTAAACCATAGGCCGGTGCGTGTTGTCAAGGAATCGGCGAAGTTGAGGCTGGCGACCCGTTGCGCCAACACGGGGTTTACTACATATTTGAGTGTATTTCGCGCAAAAAGATCGCGGACTGTTTGTAATTATCGACGATAGTTGGTTTGGATCCAGTCGTGACCGGTGTATTCATGGTTCTCGCTGTGATCTCGGATCGAAAAAAACTTTCGACCTACCCGGCGGCTGCGTGTAAGGAAGTGGAAAGCCAAGTTCTTTTCTGAGCAAGAGCCGTCGCAGGGCGCTTTTGGGTCGCCAGCTCCATTTATTTGCAGGTTGCAGTGGATTGTAGGCTCGACCAGACTTATACTCTCAGAGTAGTCGAACATCCTTCCGCCGCACTTCTCGACGGATTCTTGTCCTAAACTGAAGAGCCGTGAACCGGAATAACCTTGGAAGCTCTTCTCTTCGATAAAAGCCGGTTCGCAGCGGTTCACACGTCACGCACACCCCAGGGTCACTGGTTGCCGGCCACGGAAGGAGAACATCCAATGTATACGTACGTATGCTGTCGCTGTAAGAATTGCAGCGCTCAGATTGTGTTGGAAGACCGCGGGAACTCAGATACCAATTCACTTCGCAGACCTCCCAGGCCGCGCGCGGGACGCGAGGCCTGCCCATATTGTCGAGCCGTTTTCGTAGCTGCGAACTATTACGTCACCGAAAGCGGGACGCCTATCTTGTTGCGGGCCTAGATCAAAGCAGTCGTTAGCAATCGCATATGTTCGCGCGTCACCGGGCATGTGAACCCGGCGAATGTATTGTTGGGGATTTGTCCGAACACAGGACCGTCGAGGAATTAGAGGCGACCGCGTGGCGCTAGGAATAGTCGGGATAGAACCCAACATGATCGAGATTTGCGACCCGGGGGCTGATTTCAAACATGCCGGGGTCGCAAATCCTTCAGCTAACTTGGGAGCCGGAATATGAGGCGGATATCCGCCTGAGTTTGAATCGGACGTCCATCAAGAAGAGTTGGACCGTAGCGCCACTCGCGAACAGCAATTTCCGCAGATCCCACAAGCAAAGGTGGGCCACTGACCGGTTCGAGGCTCTGGATTTTTCCGTCCTTGCCTATCACGGCATGTAACTGCACCGTTCCTTCAATCCGTTGCTGCACAGCCTCTAGGGGGTAGGAAGGATCGACGCGTCTGAGCAGTCGACCAACCAGCAAATTCTTGTTCTGTCCTTGCGGCTTGAAGCCGGGAGGTGTCGGGATCAAACGGCGAGAGCTGATCGCAACGGAAGACGATGCACTCACTGCTTCATCGGGCAAAGTTAGAAAGAAGGTCGGGGTCGGTTGCGGTACGGGACTGGTCGACACGTCGCCTTGCGGGCGGTGCAAAGCCTCGCTCTCCGAGGAAACTTGAGCATCTAAACGCGGCTTAGATACATTGCCAACCGGCTCTTGGGTTGGACTTACCTGCCGTGCACGAGGAGCAACAGTACCAGTGCTTGCCGGGGGAGCCGTTGCGCCTCTGGCCGGTTCGTTATTCTGTTTCATCTCCTCGCTCTGAACGGGAGGCTTCTCAGGAGGTTTCCCTTCCACGATGCTCTGAACGCGAATTGTACCTGTAAGCCCGTCCAAGGTGCCGGTGACCAGGACATCTTTGCCAAAGAGTTGGCGGGCCTTCTGTTGATCATCTAAGTGGTACCAGACATTATTATCGTCGTCCCTCAAAACCAACCGCACGTCGTTTTGGGAGACGATTTTCCCGCTGAATGTCTGCACCTTGGGCCCCTGCTGTATCCCCAAGTCCTGCGAGACGTTCAGTTGTTTTGCATCACAAGGCAAAAGGACGCCGCCGAGCAGAAGCGAAACCGCCGCACCAACGGCAGTCGTTCTTCTCATGTGTCACCTCGAGATCATATGATGATTGGCCGGGGATAGAAAGCTAACGAAGAAGGTTGCAAAAGTAAATGGCCCGGTGCTGTCGTTGTCGGACCATTCACCCAAGCGCATCGAAATACGTACGAACTGTTGAATAGAGCGAACGACTATCCCCAGAGAGGGAAAGGGCTTAGATAATTTCAGGCCGACCGACCCTGCGGCCGCGGAGGGGTCAAGGCGATCGTTTCCGATGAGCGGAGAAACTGGACTCTCCAAGACGGAAGCCTGCACTACAATGTCGTGTAGATTGCAGTGGAGGAAGCCATGCGTCCAGACCACGTGGAAGTCTTATGGGATACGGCCAAGTCGAAGTGGGTGATTCGAATCGAATCTGGCGAGGAAGTGATTCGCCGTTATTGCGACGCACCGAAGAATGCAGGCGAGCAGACTCTTCGCTCAGCTGCCCAGAAAATTGTAGAGGACGAGGGCTACGAGGTGGACCCCTCGCAAATTAACCTTCGTCGCTAACAGACCTCCCATCTGTTCACGCCGAAGCGTCGCAATCAGAAGCGGAACGTGAAACTGGTTTCTCGGCGACCACCGTCCGACACGACGATGAAGTCATGAATGCGCAACTCTAACAATGGATGCGCGGATCGAAGCCCACGAAGAACCAAACCTTGCTATCTTCCAGCTGAATCTCAGTGGCTTGCGGCAGCCACAAATTGAAAAGCATCCGCGACGGTCTTGAGACTTCCCTTGGAACCGAGCGAGCTGGTTTCCATTTTCGAGAATTGATATTGGGAGTGCGGAGAGAAACTGGCCGGATCGAAGGTGCCCTTCGCGAATTGAAATATCCAAACATATTCACGGTGTGCTTTGTCCGCCTCGGATTCAGGCACGAGGGCAGTGTCGATCGGCGTCATCGGCGTGAAATCGGAAAACCCGCTGGTCTTGTGAACCGGCTCGGGCATCGTGGTACTAAAAAAATCCACGTCGTGGGTAAAGATAATCACAAAGTCAACTTTCGAAGGATCAGGAGCCGGGCAGACATTCGAAAATAACCTTTTCCGATTTTGGGCAATCCATTTCACCTGGCTAGGCGTCAGGCCGTATGCGGAAAAATACTTCTGACAGGCGACGTCCGCGTTTTCATTTCGCGGCTGGAGATCGGAAATCTCAGCGGAATCACCCGGCGGACCCTTCGCAGTAGCAGGCGGCTTGACGATTCTTGCAGCGGTCGCATCGACGACCGATATGCTGGGCGATGAAGATGGATTTGCGACTGTTGGCTGAGTGGAAGATGTCTCCGCAGCGTCGGTCGATGATGTGGCCCTTGGAGATGCTGGCGTAGGATTCATTTCGGCGAAAGCACTAAACGATGCGGCCGAGTCACTGGAAATCGACTCGCTCTCTGTCGTGGTCTTCGCTGGCGTTGTAGCAACCGAACCAGACAGGGGCGCGAATTCTGAACGGCTCGAATCAACAGGGGCAGGAAAAGCGCTAGCCGCCGCGGCTTTCGCGATTTCCTTCGCCTGGACTTGCTTCGCGACCAGGGCAACGTCATGGGTCGGGTCAGGGTGAATTTCGACCGGCGGCAAATCGGCCAAGGCGGCTTCCGGGACGTAGCCCTCGACTCCATTTTGAGCGCGAATCTTGACGTAGTCCGTCACACGCCCAACGATTTCGACGTGCTCCCCGCATTTCAGCTTTGCCTCGACATCGAAGGTGCTGAGGGAGTCATAGACCCAGATTTGATCCCGCTGAGAATTACACTTAAGGGTCGCCGTATTGGCTGAAACTGGCCGAGCCACAAATGAAACGCCGATCGCAACGGCCAAGAGCAAAAACAGTCGCGCTCTGGTGTCCATTTCTTCCTCCATTCCTTTTGGTCCAGAACTTGTCAGCGGTACTCGACAGCACCGGTGAAGACGAAGTGCGAGGAACGAGGCGGGTGAAATTCACTGCCGAATCATCACTTCATTCGGGCCGGACGGCAGACTAAACTTCGTGCCCCGCTCCTGATTCAGTTCCAAAGTCGCTGGAACATCCAACTCAACAATCTGAACTTTGCGCGTCCACGGACTGTTGCTCCAAGAATCCGTGCCGGTGTATATCGTTGTGCCGATGATGATATATTTTCCGATTTCTTCTCTGCGGCCATCGCGAAATACGAGCACGGCCCTTGGCAGCCCTCTGGGGGACTCTGCTGCCGGGGTTCGGCGAACGGCAGCGGGAACTATAGTTGATGGCAGCTTGGATATTCCCGCCGACTCCGGTGGGCCGGATTGTCCGTCAGTCTGCGACTGACCGGAATTTGTGATCCGCACCCAATGATCGTCCTGCAACTCGAGCACCAGCGCTCCGGCTCTATTCGGCATGGGCACCGCAGAAGCTGGCTCAGCGGTCTGTTCGATGATCTGGGCGGGAGGCGAGTCGACTGTTTCCGGCTCGGAATCGTAGTCAGAATAGAAGTATGGCGCGAACGCCCAACCAGGGGAAAATCGGCGCCCGTGGCTTTGGCGGACGAAGCGGGTTCTCACACCACCGCGCCCTTCCACAGCCAATCCCGGTCGCCCAACTGGAACAGACGCGACGTGTCTCTGGGCTTGTGCGGACGGCACAAAGACCGTCGCTCCGAGGATGGCGAGGAACAGCGCGACTAGGCGGTTATTCATGCACTAATCCATCTTAGAATGGGAAGTTCGCGTTTTTCTCTTTCGCACTACGTATAGTCTCAACCGGTTCTAGAGTCAAGCGCTGGGTCCTAGCCTATTTGTATCGCAGCGCAACCATCGGATCCACGCGCGTCGCACGCAACCGGCTGATCCGAATCCTGTCATTCATGAGGGCGCTCCATCGGGTGTGGGTCTTGGTGCGAACGATCAAAACCTACTTCACAGGGCGCCCTTTTATAATGCGTTTATCAGTCCACAACGACAGCGGTAGCGGTAGGTCGGTACCACGGCCCAAACGTTTAGCAAACTCGCTCATTGCCAATTCAGAGGTTGTCCTACACTTGCGGTACTATATCGTTTGAGTTTTTGTTCTACTTTTTCCTTGAAGATCGCCATGAGGAAAACTAACTTCGCCACAAGCCTCTTCGCGGCGCTCCTGGTTCTGGCCGCCTGCCAGGCTCGCAATCAATTCTCTACTCCTAACAGCTCACCGGACAATCAAACGACTGAGGCCCCCCAGGTAAACAATCTGACAGACCAATGGCTCGGCCAATGGAATGGACCGGAGGGAACCTATCTCCTGCTTTCCAAAAATGGCGATAGGTATGTCGTGAAAATACAATCGCTCGACGGGCCTGCGACCTATGTGGGAATTCCTGCCGGAAATCACATGCAGTTTCAGCGTGACGGCAAGTCCGAGACGATCAGCGCCGGTAATGGGCGCGACACCGGGATGAAATGGCTGTTGGACAAAAAGAATTGCCTCATCATCAAAATCGGCGAAGGATTTTGCCGGGATTAGTCAGTGCGCAGCGGGTTTGGGTGTTTCCATCCGCGTAAAGCGCAGTGGCTTGTCGAAATCTTTGCAATAAATCAGCAAATAAGGATCTTTCCACTCAAAACGCTCGGCTTTCTGCAGTGCATCCATGTATTTTCCTTCTTGATTCATTACCGCTTCCGGGCAAGCCATTCGGGACGAAGCCAGAGGACCGAATTTGATGGCGTGTCCGCTGATCTCGGCTGAACCAAAGAAACGATTGCATGAGCCGTTACCCGCTACCTTCCCGGCTTCGGGGAAAGCGAGCGTCGCTTGAACGCCATCAATCACTCCACTGGCGCCAAGGTCTTCCAGTAGCCATTCGCTACCGACCAGGTGGAAGGCATCGGTACTCCCGGTTCCCGGCTGGATTGTGGCCTTTGTCTCTTTTATTGAGGAAACGATTAGCACGGCTCGGTCGCCTGTCTCCACTCCTTGCCGGTGGGAGATGGCCCCTGACGCCGTGACACGCTTGCTGTTCAGTTTTTCCAATTTTTGGGTTTTGGGATAGTCAACCTCGATAGAACTGAGCTGCTTGCCTTCGATCGTAGTCTCGGAATCCAACTGAATAGCCCAGCCTGTTGATTCCCCTCCGATGGCCATTGCGCGGTTGAGCGTGCCTGTGACGGTTATTTTCTGTGCTTGTTCCTGTGCCTGCGAACAAACGCAAAAGAACGCGAGAATCACAGCCGAACTTAAGCGCGCGACGAGCATTGGTCCTCCTGGTTTCGCAGATCTGCCTCATTCTACCTTACTAGTTAAATCCAATTGTCCGCTGACAGATGGGATGGAAGGACTTAGTGTGCGAATTGAAGGCCTGCGCCGAATAACGCTTATATTACTGGACCTGTTAATTCTGACAATTCCCCGATACGCTAAACCCTTGCTATCAATGCCGATGGTTCGTTGACGATTTAACCCGCCAGGGAAGTGGTCGAGTCAGCTCAAGCGGGTCAAAAGTAATTGCTCTCGCGGCGTGCGCGCGTTGGCTTCATGCCACGGGCTCGGTTTTGACAGGCTGGCGCGCCGCCTGAATGCAAGACCCCGGACCTGCTCCTGGGTCAGATGGGCTGGGACCCCATGCCCGCGCTCATCGCATCAGCGGTTGGAAGGCTCTAGACCCGACCTTCCAGCCGCTGTCGAACTACCGTTTTATCGCTCGCCTAACAGCCGAATTCCAGGAGCAGACTTATGAGAAAAAGAAAATCATTTGCGTGCCTGCTAGCGACACTATTCCTTGTTGTGCCTGAGATCGGGTTGTCCCAGAACGTGAACCAGAGCCGCACTCTCATCATCAATGGCCAGTCCACACAGGTACCCGTGATCCAATTGAATGGCCGCTCCTACGTTGACCTGGAAGCGTTGGCGAGCGCGGTAAACGGTTCGCTCAGCTCTGCTGGAAGCCAAATCGCGTTCAGTGTGCCTCTCGGCTCCGCAAGCAGCGCACTTCCAACTACGGCTGCAAAGCCAGCGTCCTCCGCCGCTCCAGCATCGAATCCGGGATTTTCAAAAGGGTTCTTGAATGCGGGCATAGAAACAGCGGCGACCCTTCGGGAATGGCACACAGCTCTTGCGAGTGCCATTCAAAACGGATACCCGGTCACGACCGGTGCTCTTGCGCCGTATCGCGCTCAAGCGAGTACCAATCTCCGTTTGAGCTCAACCGCGGTTTCGACTGACTCGGATCGCAGCGCCTACCAGTTATTGAGCAATGAATTTCAGAACATGGTGAAATTGACCGACAAATACGCCGCCGCGCGCGCCAACATGAATTACATTTCCCCAGACGCTCTCCAGAATGACGATTTGAACCAGCGCTTCGTGGCTTGCGGTCACTCACTGGGGGCAATGGCCGCGAGTGGCCAGTTTGTAGATGATGGTTCCTGCGATTGAAGCCGCCGGAGGCGACGACCGTTGAGACTGGGACTGTCGCAAACGATGAAGACGGCGAAGGAGCAAAATGCCGGATAAAGTAAAAAGTGCGGTAGGAAGCGAAGAAGAGATCATAATTGGGCAAGAACTGAAGCTGGCCGACAAGCTTGCTGTGGAAAGAACAGTTCTAGCAGCAGACCGAACGATGCTAGCCGGGGTGCGCACATCGATGTCATTCATCGGCTTTGGTTTCACGATATTCACTATTTTAAGGTACTTGCAGGAGCATGCTTCCGTGAAGCTCATGCAGCCTCACACGCCGAGAAATATCGGGCTCTTAATGCTGGCGGCAGGAACGATCCCGCTATTTTTTATGATCGTCCAGTATTCCAGGACATTGAAGCGGATGGGAAAGTCAGAGGGTGTGTTCGTTAACCCTAATTTTCAGATGGCTGGCGTGATTCTCTTGCTTGGGATCATTCTCCTAGTCAGTCTCCTAGGGAATATTCTTCTGCTTTGAAACAACGGTAATTGATCTTGCAGTGCCTGGCACGTGAACCGATCTGCTTCAGGAGGACGCCGCTAGTTACCACATGACCAACTCACCAGAGCGACGGAGACGCGTCCGCGCCATTGGTAGTAATGACGATATGCTGCAACTCATTGCGCGCGTAATCTTCGCCAATGGTGTCTTTGGCCGGGCTAAAACGGCGGGGGCAAGCCCGTTCGACGGGGTCGCTCGACGCCCGATTGCAGGATTTTGCAGGGCGCAGCGGTTCACACATTTAGCTTAAGCGAACGTCGGAGCGCATTCCGATGGGCTTTTTTACGAATTTGAGGCTGCGGCGGAAACTGCTGATTGCTATGGTTCCGCTCGTCCTGATGGTAGTGGTGGCGGGGGGCTATTCATCGTTTGAAAGCAACATAATCGACAACTGGTATAGCGTGTTGATCGACACTCAGGTCAAAGCGCTCAGAAGCGTCGGGGAGGCGCGAGCGCATACCAATCGATTCGGTCTGTTTCTGTTTGAACTGGCTGACGAGACCGATCCCAATCGCAGACAAGTGCTCGACGGACAATTGGAAAAGGTTGGCGCCGACTACCACACGGCGATGACAACAGCACTCCAAGAGAGTCCCGAGCGCGCGGACAAGATCAATAGAGCATCCGCTCTGTTCGAACAGGCGGAAGCGGACGCTCGTCCCGTCCGCGCGGCAGCCCTGGCCGGCAACAATGTGAAAGCGTTAGATCTGTTGCGTGGAGGCGTAAACCAGGAGCTGCAGCGGGCGCGCGAGGCCACGATCGAGATCATGTCGGATTTGCAAACATATATTGATCAGCGCTCCTACAATTTGACCCGCAATACGCATCACGCGATTTTGATTACCTGGCTCGTGATTGGCTTGGGGTTGCTGGCATCGTGGGCCGCCGCCTTCTACATCGTGCAAACAGAAGTGGTGAACGAACTGCTGTCTCTGCAGGGCAGCATCCAGGATTTGGCCGACGGGCGGCTGGATCAGAACATCCCCTACCTCGATCGCAAGAATGAAATCGGTGAGATCGGACGCGCGCTGCGGACCCTGCAACTGGGCGCCCGCGAGCGCGAAACGCAAGCATGGGTGAAGGCAGAAGTGGGAGCGACGCTGGCGGCGTTGCAATCGGTTCAAGACTGTCCTGGATTTGGGAAAGCTTTGTTGTCACGGTTGTCCCAATCCATTCCACTGATTTACGGAGCGTTCTACGTCGCCGACGAAAGTCGCACGCGTTTCTCTCGCGCGTATTCGTTTGCAAATACCGATGCCGGTAGCCCCAGCGAATTTGCCCTTGGCGAGGGACTTGCCGGGCAAGCCGCCGTCGAGCGGCGCATGCTTGAAGCTACGGCCGGGGATCAGGTTCGAATCTCCGCAGGCATGGGAACCTTGACGGTCGGGAAAGTCCACTTCGTTCCGGTGCTGAATAAGGACGAAGTGACCGCCGTCATCGAATTGGCGACGAATTCATCACTGTCGGAGCGCCAACGTGTCTTGCTCGACTCGTTGTTGCCCTCCATCGCTCTCAGCGCTGAAATATTGTCCGGCAACATCGCCACTCGAGAGCTTCTCGACCGCACGAAGGCCCAGGCTGAATCTTTGGCAGTGTCGGAACGTCAGCTTGGCGCTCGCAAACAAGAACTGGAGAGCATCAACCGGGCGCTCGAGGCGTCTGGAGAAGAATTGCGGCGAGCCAAAGAGGTGGCAGAGGAAGCCACCAAGATCAAGTCCGATTTTCTGGCCAACATGAGCCACGAAATCCGCACTCCGATGAACGCGATTATCGGCATGTCGCATCTGACCCTACGGACGGATCTGAATCCCAGGCAACGCGACTACGTAAGGAAAATTCAACTTTCCGGCCAGCACCTGCTCGGCATCATCAACGACATTTTGGATTTCTCGAAAATCGAAGCGGGCAAACTGTCGGTGGAAAACATCGACTTCGATCTGGAGAGAGTGCTCGAAAACGTGAGCAATCTGATATCCGAGAAGGCTTCGGCCAAAGGCTTGGAACTGATCTTTGACATCGATCCTGCGGTCCCCACGCAGCTCAAGGGCGACCCGTTGCGCCTCGGTCAAATCCTGATCAACTTCTGCAACAACGCCGTAAAGTTTACCGAACACGGTGAAATCGTCGTTGATGCGCGGATTCAGGAGAAAGCTTACGACAGCCAGTTGATTTACTTCTCGGTGCGCGACACCGGCATCGGACTCACCAAAGAACAAATGGGAAGGCTGTTCCAGGCGTTCGAGCAGGCCGATGCATCCACTACTCGCCAGCACGGCGGGACCGGACTGGGACTGGCGATCTCCAAGCGGCTTGCGCAGCTGATGGGAGGAGATGTTGGCGTAGATAGCGAGGAAGGTAAAGGCAGCACGTTTTGGTTCACCGCACGGCTTGGCAATGGCGCGGCGACTCGACGGCAGACCGTCCCACCCGACCTTAGGGGTCGCAGGGTTCTGATTATTGACGATAATCCCCAAGCCCGTGCGGTACTTTCCAGCATGCTGATCAGCTTGACGTTCGAGGCGGATGAAGCTCCCTCCGGACTAGAAGGAATTGAAATGGTGCGCCATGCCGCGGAAGCCAACAAACCATACGAAATCGTTTTTGTGGACTGGCAGATGCCAGGTCTCGATGGCTTCGAAACGGGCAAACAAATTCGAGCTCTACCAAATCTGCACGTTCGTCCGCATCTGGTGATGGTAACCGCCTACGGCCGTGAAGAGGTTTTGAAACAGGCTGATGAGAACTCGTTTGCAAGTGTTCTAATCAAGCCGGTTACGGCCTCCATGCTGTTCGATTCAGCCGTCGAGGTCCTCGGTGCAAGTAGTTCCAAGAATTACGAAGTCGCGGCGGCTCCGGCCGTTGAGCTCGGGCAAATACGCGGCGCGCGTGTCTTGCTCGTCGAAGACAACGAGCTCAATCGCGAGGTCGCGATCGGCCTGTTAGACGACGCGCGTTTGGCGATTGACACGGCTGAAAACGGACAGATCGCTGTACAGATGGTCGCTGAACACAACTACGATCTGGTGCTGATGGACATGCAAATGCCAGTGATGGACGGCGTCGACGCTACACGAGCGATCCGCTTGAAACCGGAATTCCAGTCGCTTCCAATCATCGCCATGACCGCGAACGTGATGGAAAGCGATCGCGATAAATGCACCGAGGCGGGAATGAACGACCATCTCACCAAGCCTATAGACCCGCAGGCCCTTTTCGCTGCTTTGTTGCGCTGGATAAAACCGCGTGGGAACCTCGGCGCAGACGCACCAGACACCATCGCAGTTGCGGGTCGCTTGCCGGAACCGGCCGGCTCTCCCGAAACCACCCCATTTCAGATTGCCGGTGTCGACACCCAATCGGCCCTGCGGCGGACAGGGGGAAATCTCAAGCGCTACCAGATGTTGTTACGCAAGTTCGCGGAGTCGGCAAACGTTGAAGAAATTCGCGAGGCGCACGCTTCAGGCGATACAGCCACAGCAGCACGCGCAGCTCATTCGTTGAAAGGCGCGGCGGCGAACCTCGGCGCGACGGCGGCAGCCAATGCAGCAGCCGAAGTGGAAACGGTGATTAAAGCGGGACAGAGCGTGCAGCCGGTGCTAGACGCGCTGGCCGCTAAACTTCGCACGGTTGTGCAGGCAATCCGGTCGGCCTTGCCAACTGAACAAGTCACCGACACGGCCGGTGCCGCGACCGCCGACCCCGCCTCCGTCGCGGCGCCCTTGCGACGGTTGACGAAACTCTTATCGAACGACGACGGTGAGGCAGCCGATTTCATTGTGGACGCACAGCCAGGCTTAGCAAAGGTGCTCACAGGATCTGAGATCACCACCCTCCAAGCTTTCGTGGGGAATTATGATTTTAATGGCGCGCTCAAGTGTGTTTCGGAGATCGCCGGTCGTTTAGGTCTTCAGCTGGAGTGACATCATGACTCAGACGTCGGCTCAGAAGTCGATTTTGATCGTGGATGACACGCCTATCAACATCGGAGTCATTTCTGGCGCCCTGAAAGACTCGTTCGCGACGAAAGTGGCAACCAGTGGCCAAAAGGCTCTGGCCATCGTCTCAGGAAAGGAAAAGCCGGATCTTATCTTGTTGGACATAATGATGCCGGAAATGGACGGCTACGAGGTCTGTCGCCGCTTGAAAGCAAATCCCGACACGCGCGATATTCCGGTAGTTTTTCTTACCAGCCAGACGGAGGCCGAGGACGAAACCAAAGGTTTCGAGGTTGGCGCTGTTGACTACATTCATAAACCATTCTCCGCCGCCGTCGTAAAGGCTCGTGTGCGTACTCATCTTATGCTCCGCGAAGCACATGACCAGATTGCGCGACAACTGGTCGAAATAAACACGGAACTGGAAATGGCGCGGCAGATTCAGCTATCCATTCTCCCGAGCACCACGCCCAAGATCACCGGCATGGATATTGTGGCACGCTACATTCCCATGACCTCGGTGGCCGGCGATTTTTACGATTTCATCGTCGTGGACGAACGTCACCTGGGCATCCTGATAGCGGACGTGTCGGGACACGGCTTGCCTGCCGCACTCATCGCGTCAATGCTGCAGGTTGCCCTCACCGCACAAGCCCGCCACGCGTCTGAACCAGGCAAAGTTCTGGCCGGTTTGAATCAAGCGCTTTGCGGCAAGTTTCAGCATAATTTTGTCACCGCAGCTTATGTTTATGTGGATTTGGAAAAAAACATTATGAATTATGCCGGTGCAGGCCATCCGCCGCTTTTACTTTGGCGCAAGTCAACTGGCAGCGCCAGCCAACTCCTGGAAAACGGATTGGTCATGGGGCAGTTCGAGGAAGCCACGTACGATTCGCTGCAAGTAGCAATCGAGGCTGGCGATCGGTTCGTCCTTTACACGGATGGAATCCTTGAAACCTGCAATCCAGCGCAGGAGGAATTTGGAACCGATCGCTTCATGCAGTTCATGGAAACGAATAACAAGCTTACAGCAGGACCATTTGCGGACGCCCTATTGCTCGAGTTGGCCCACTGGCTGGAACAACCTCCGGGCGAGGGACACAAAGACGACATTTCGCTTCTGGCCGTCGACATCACGGGTCGCTGATAACTAAGCTCTTGTCCTGGAAGGCGTTGATAATTCGTCTTCCCACCAGCAATCAGTTCGGCATGGACGTGCTAACTGGAATAAGCCCCGACTGCGTCTTCGACGCGTCACTGGTGCCAGAAACTTGTCCAAACCGACTTGCTGATTCGAGAGAACTTATCAGCAAGTTTCTGGAGAATCGTTTACCAGTACTTGAGTCCGATAACTGCGAAACCCTCCTCCCGAAAGTCATCGTCAGCACTGCGCGACAAGGCAGGAGCTATTTCCCACAACCCCGTTCTGGATAACTTCCGCGTAGCCGACGATCCACTCAGAGCTACCTGGCGATTCATCTCCCAGAAAACTAGGCCCGGATGAGGATTGCGCAAGGACAGCAACCAACTAGAGCATCCGCTTACAAGGAAACTGCTTCGCGCCGCCGGTGCCTTTTCCCTGGGAACAATTGACAGGCAAACCTCTTATTTACGCTTCACTGGGGACACTGGTGAATGGCCAAGTTGACGTGTACAAACACATTCTTAAAGCGGTTGAACCCCTGAAAGATGTTCAAGTCGTACTTTCTGTCGGCAAGAATATTAGTCCACAGAATTGTGGTCGTATTCCTTCCAATACGATTGTCGTCCGCTCTGCTCCTCAAATTGAATTGCTGAAGCGTGCAGCGCTTTGCATTACGCATGCTGGACTGAATAGTGTTCTTGAATCCCTGGCGCATGGAGTGCCCATGGTTGCTATTCCAATAGGCTATGACCAGCCAGGTACTGCCGCCAGGATTGCACATCATGGCGTAGGCGAATTTATAGAACTGGACGAGCTAACAACGAAGCGTCTGAGGGGCTTGATCGAGAAGGTTTTGCAAGATCCGAGCTATCGCGAGCGGGCTGATTATTTCCGGAAGGTGATTTCAAAGACTCGAGGATTGGATGTGGCCGCCGATATCATCGAAGAGACATTTCAAAAATATCAGATGGAGGTGCCGCGTGACAGCCGTTCTGTTGCATGAGGTGACGCTAGCGCCGGCCGACGCCCAAGTCTCTATATTCAATTTTGCATGTGGAGAAACTCAAGAGATGGCCAGGTCCAAACTTCGCTTCTGCCGCTTCATCCAATAGTGGCGGTCATGAAATGTCAGGTGCGGCCGAGGAGAGAGAAATATGACGGGAGGACAGTCCGCTGTTCGCATAAATGACCGCCACAGTTTCCCGCTGGGCGGTCTTGTCGAACTTTCTCGGGCCACATACCAAAGCACTCCTCTGACTGTTGTCGAGATTCGCCCAACGGTCTTTTCCTTCATTGGAGCCGGCGGAACGGTAACCGCAGTCGGCGGCTCCCTGGAATATGCGGTGATCGACACGGGCTATGGCCCGCGCGTTCCTGAAATACGCAGCGCCATCGCCTGGGCGCTTCACCAATCGCCTCGCTGGCTGGATTGACACGCACTGGCACTTCGACCACACAGATGGAAACTCCACGTTTGCGGAAGATCAAACGACGGTGGTGGGCCATGCGAACTGCCGGGCGCGCATGTCTCAAGATCAATTCGTTCCCTCGCTCGAATGGAGCGTGCGAAGCTCGCCGCGCTTGGCATGGCCCGTTCTGACGTTCAATGCCGCGGTTAGCATTGATCTCGGTTCGCAGACTCTCGAATTGATGCCGCAGGAGCCGGCCCACACGGATGGGGATGTTGTGGTGTGGTTGCCCTCAGCAAACGTCCTGGTGATGGGCGATTTGATGACGAACGGAAGTTATCCGGTCATCGACGAATCGTCTTGCGGATCCTTGCATGGAATGATTCGGGCGATTGAGCGGCTCTTGCCGTTCATCAATGCGGAGACCACCGTGGTGCCAGGCCACTGGCTTGTAGCGGCCGGTCTGGCGCACCTAAGCCAGACCGGGTGCTGCGGCGCGAAGGGAAGCCAGAATTGTTTTCAGTCGGCATTGTCACATCCCTGTGGAATCAGATCGGCCAACATCGAGGCATACTAGGTTTGTGGTTTTTTGGAGGAACTTACCCGGTTTGCCGATGCTTCATACGCCTGATAATGCGACCGATGACCGACTCCTCGCCTTTGAGAAGTCGTTGCGCGTCTGTGAATGCCGGAGCAGAACGGTTGAGCACGTTAGCCCATACGAGCAGCGTAGCCACTTTTCCTCGAAATCCCTGTTGATAGTCGCTTATAGATGACTGTGACTAACGCGGCGGGTGATTGTATATAATCGCGGACGCTGTGCCAAGTCAGGAACCGGGAGGTCTAAATGGCCGGAGCGCCCGCAAATGTACTGAACATTCCGCGGCCGCCTGTGTTTGCCACCGTTGCCGAAGAGCGCTTGCATCGCAAACGCATGTTGGCCGCCGCATTCCGTCTTTTTTCGCGTTTCGGATTCGATGAAGGAGTGGCGGGACACATCACCGCACGCGATCCGGAACGACTCGACCACTTCTGGGTGAATCCATTCGGGATGCACTTCAGCCAAATTCGCGCGTCCGACCTGATTCTGGTGAATCATCGCGGCGAAGTCGTGGAAGGAAATTATCCGGTTAATGGAGCGGCCTTTGCGATCCACTCTCAGGTACACGCCGCACGTCCCGACGTGATCGCGGCGGCGCATGCGCATTCGATGTACGGGAAATCCTGGGCGTCGCTCGGGCGGCTGCTGGACCCTATCACGCAGGATGCCTGCGCGTTTTACGAGGACCACGGACTGTTCGCGGAGTTCACCGGCGTGGTCTATGAAACGTCGGAAGGTGAGCGGATCGCGCAGGCTCTCGGACAGCACAAAGCTGCGATTCTGCGCAATCACGGATTGATCACCGTTGGCCACTGTGTCGAGGAAGCGGCGTGGTGGTTCATCACCATGGACCGTAGTTGTCAGGCGCAGTTGCTCGCAGAGGCGGCAGGTGTACCGGTGAAGATCGATCATGCCACCGCAATTGCAACGAGGGAGCAAGTCGGAAACCATCTCGCGGGATGGTTCCAGTTTCAACCGCTGCTCGCGCGTATCATCCGGGACGAGCCTAATCTGCTTGAATAGTTCGCTTGCTGCTGGAGGGGTACTAAGTTAACGCGGCAACGGCTTCGCTCTAATGCTAAAGCGGCGCGCCCGACACGCGAACGAGACAGACATGCCGATGGAATCACAAGAACGTCTCGACATACTGATCGTTGGCGCCGGAATATCGGGTATTGATGCTGCTTACCATTTGCAGGCCGCCTTTCCCGGAAAGACCTACGCGATTCTCGAGGCGCGCGACGCAATCGGCGGAACCTGGGACCTTTTTCGCTATCCAGGCGTGCGCTCCGATTCTGATATGCACACCCTCGGATTTCCTTTTCGGCCATGGCAGGCGGACGAGGCGATCGCAGGTGGGCCTGCCATCTGGAATTATATCCGCGAGACCGCGACACACTATGGCATCGACCGCCACATCAGACTGGGACATCGGATGATTCGAGCTTCCTGGTCTTCAGCCGACGCGCGCTGGACGGTCGAGGCGCAGACCAAAGATGGACCGATCGTGCGACTGGTCTGCAGCTTCCTTTATATGTGCAGTGGTTATTACAGTTACGAAAAAGGCTTCAGCCCGGAGTTTGCGGGTATGAAACGGTTTCAGGGGCGGTTCTTGCATCCACAGGAGTGGCCCGAGGCCCTCGACTATGCGGGCAAGCGAATCATTGTCATTGGAAGCGGCGCTACGGCGGTGACGCTGGTTCCGGCGCTGGCCAAGGATGCCGCCCATGTGACGATGCTGCAGCGCTCTCCCAGCTATGTCGTTACCCGCCCGAGCAAGGACGCAAAGGCCATCTGGATGTATCGGCATTTGCCAAAAAGGCTTGCCGCGAAACTCACAAAATGGAAGAACGTGCTGTACAGCATCACCATGTTTCACCTCGCGCGCACCAAACCAGAGAAGATGAAGGGCCTGATCATCAAGGGGGTCAAGCGACAGCTTCATCCCGATTACGACGTCAAGCGGCATTTTACGCCGCGCTATAACCCATGGGACCAGCGTATATGCCTGGTGCCCGACGGCGACCTGTTTGCCGCGATCCGCTCCGGCCGAGTCGAGATCGTCACCGACACGATCGCAGAAGTTGTGGAGTCCGGCATCCGTTTAAGCTCCGGCACAACATTGCCGGCGGATATCATCGTTTCCGCGACAGGCCTCGTCGTGGAGCTGATGGGCGGGGCTGACATTCTCATTGATGGCGTGCCGGCCAAATTTTACGAAAAGCTGGTATACAAAGGCGCAATGTTCAGCGGTATTCCGAATCTAGCGTTCGCCTTTGGGTATACGAATAATTCCTGGACGCTGAGGTGTGATCTCACGGCGCGTTTTGTCTGCCGGTTGCTCAAATATATGGATCGTAAGGGATGGTCGGTATGTGTGCCGAGTCTTCCGGATCCTTCAATCAACCCCGAGCCTTTGGTCGATTTTAGTTCCGGCTATGTTCGCCGTGCCGATGGCGTGCTGCCCAGGCAGGGACAGAAAACGCCGTGGAGAGTGCACCAGAATTATGTCAAAGACCTGGCCTCCTTTACGCTTGGGTCGGTAACAGACGGGACCATGAATTTTCTGCGAGCGTCGGAAGCTTACGATGGCGGGCGCATTAGCAACGTTCATCCCTGGGTCACTATCTGATTTGAATGATTTTCTCCACCCCGCCGGGGTCTAATATCTTGGGCACTCGGAGCATTCATGCCGTTTGTTGAAAATCAAGGCGCCAAAATTTACTGGGATGAAGAAGGTGCTGGCGAACCTTTGCTGCTCATCATGGGCCTGAGCTATCCATCTTACATGTGGCATCGCACCCGCCCAGTTCTTGCTCAAACCTATCGCACGATCGCTCTGGATAATCGCGGCGTGGGACAAAGCGACGTACCCCCCGGCGTTTATTCCATCGCATTGATGGCCTCCGACGCAGCCGCCGTCCTCGATGCTGCGGACGTCCAGAGCGCGCATGTATTCGGTGTTTCAATGGGGGGCATGATCGCGCAGGAATTCGCCTTGCAATATCCGAAGCGCGTGCGTTCGCTGATTTTGGGTTGTACTGCTGCAGGCGGCCCCCATGCAGTGCAGGCCGAACCCAAAGTTCTTGAAGTTCTAATGCGCCAAGGTATGACCCCGGAAGAAGCAAAGGAGGCCATCATCCCATTCATCTACGACTCTGGCACGCTGCGCGAGCGAATCGATGAAGATATGGCCATCCGCATGAAGTGGTATCCCACTGCACAAGGATATATAGGTCAACTACAAGGGATTATCGGTTGGGAGGCCTACAGCCGTATCGCGCAAATAACGGCTCCAACGATGGTCCTTCACGGCGAGACCGACATGCTCATTCCGCCCACAAATGGCCGGCTAATCTCTAAACGTATCCCTCACGCCAAGCTGGTGCTGATTGCTCGCGCCAGCCACATTTTCGAGACCGACCAGCCCGCCGTAGCAAACCACGCGATTTTGGAATATCTCGCCACCCAGCATGGCCATGTCCAACCCTCCGCGACTTAGATCGCAACCCAGGGTAGAGTCATGCGCCTGAAGAAATTGACAATAGCCTGCACTTGCTCGTGGGCGGGAGATTATGACTAGCGCAATGAACCTTGAGAACCGCACGGCGGTGATCACCGGCTCTGCCAGCGGCATCGGCCGTGCCATTGCCGTATCGCTCGCTCGCCGTGGCTGCAGCCTCGCGCTCGCTGACGTGAATGACGCGGGACTATCAGAAACGGCGCGTATGGCACAATTAGCTCAAAAGGATGCAACAAACCTGACCGCTTCGCGGAGCGCGCTGCGCATCAGCCAACATCATATTGACGTTGCAGATTGTCGTGCGGTGGCAGCGTTTCCACAAGTTGTGATCGCTGCCCATCCCCGGGTGGACATCCTCGTTAACAACGCCGGGGTCGCCATCGGCGGCACGTTCGAAGCGGTCAGCGAGGAAGATTTCGAGTGGTTGTTCGAAATTAACTTCTGGGGCGTGGTGCGCATGACCCGGGCGTTTCTGCCTCTGTTGCAACAAAGCGATGACGCACGCCTGGTGAATCTTTCAAGTGTTTACGGACTGATCTCGCCGCCCGGGCAAACGGCCTACTCGGCAAGCAAGTTCGCCGTGCGCGGATTTTCGAATTCACTGCGGCACGAACTCGCGGGTTCGAAAGTCGGGGTTACGGTCGTTCACCCGGGCGGCGTCGCAACTTCGATTGCAGATAACGCTCGATTACCCAAGGGCATGCCTCCGGAAGAAGTCGCAGAGCTCAAAGCTATCGCGAAAAAAGCGCTGCGGATGCCGCCCGCAGCCGCCGGCGAAATTATCGTGAAGGGCATCGAGCGCCGCTCGCCGCGTGTGCTGGTCGGCAACGACGCAAAGTTTCTGGCATTCCTCGAACGCCTGGCGCCGATTTCGTACTGGAAAATCTTCAGCCACTTGATTCCCAGGTCGTAATGGCCCCTTATGATACCCACTCAAGGAGCGGTATTTTATTCCGTCGAAGGAACTGTGTCGTGACAAAACGTAGATGATTAATCGCCAGATCGGCCTTCCCAACGCTGTTAGCCCAAGTTCCGCAGTTTGAAGAATAAATACCTGTGTTTTCAACACGGACATACCGGAGTCTTCACTACACTTGGGTCATTTCCTGCGAGTTGGGGAGATGTAGATTCAGGTGTTGCAACAGTGTCGCCTGGTGCTCGGTCGGTCGACTGATGCAGCGCTTGCGGATGATTACTCCGCTGCGCGTTGGTAACACGACGTCGACCAGGGTGATGTCCGCCAACTCCTGGAATACTTTTCGTGGTTCGTTGCCCAACCCAGCGCGTTGGCAAAGTTGCGCCAGCGTCTTCCACAACACAAAGGCCAGAAAGCACACCAGGATGTGCGCTTCCACCCGCTCTTGTTTCTGGTGCCAGATCGGTCGCAGTTGCAAATCCGTCTTCTGGATGCGGAACGCGGCCTCGGCCTCGGTCAGCTGCATGTAGGCACGCCAGAGTTCTTCTGGGCTCCAGTCCGTCACGTTGCTGCGCAACACATAACAACCCTCACTGAGTTGTGCCCACTCCCGCCAGCGATCGATTCTTTTCCACTGACACTTCGCAAAGCCGTTTGTATCGGGATCGATCTTGACCGCAAACGCTCCTGCTGCCCGCGAGTTCTTGCCCAATAATCGCCCCACCCGCTGCCCCACAGCGGCCGGCAGTTGTTGGCGCTTTGCGCAGCTGGCCACGATCTTTTCCAGCCCCTCCTCGATGCGGTTTTCAAAGCGCTCATGCATGGCCTGCTCTTTCTGTTTCCTCTGCGCACTCCGGCACAGAAGGAATACTTCTTCCCCACCAGGGGCCGGACACAACCTCACCTCCAGACCTTCCCGCACTTGATTCCAGTCTTGGGCGCGCAGTTCTCCCTCGAACCGTTTCAGCATGCCCTTCGGTGTCCCCACGATGTACCGTCGCTTGGCTGCTTTCAAAAACCGCATCGTTGCGGTTCCCCGTGAACAACTGGTAGCCCAAGGGCATTCCTTCGCGGCTTACCACCAGAGCAATGTTTACCTGCTTGCAGTCGGGGCGGTGATCGCGCGAATAACCCCGCTGAGCCAGTTGGTTCCGCTTGGCCTCGCCTTCAAAGTACGTACTGGTGACGTCGTACAACAACAGGTCGTAGTCCAGATCGAATAGTTCTCCCAGGCGATTCTTCAGATGTTTTTCCAGCTCTTCCTTATGCGGCAGGAGTCGATCCAGAGAGCGGTAGAGTCGGTCTTCATTTACCTTGTTAGCAGGCACGCCTAGCAAATCGCTTAACGCACTGGCTTCATAGAAACGTTCCGCGATCTGCAACTCGCTCGAGGGCTCACAGAGTCGTGCCAGCATCAGGATCTGTGCCATCACCGGCCAGGAAATCTCTTCTCGTCCCGTTGGCAAGGTCTGTTCCAGAAAATCGACCAGCCCCACTTGCCGGCACAACTCCAGCCCCAGCCAGGGACCGCCAAAGGCACGCTTCCGTTCGATAGCGATCCGCTTCAGATCGACTTCCACCCACTGCGGCTCTATGTCCTGGAATAATCCGCGCTGAGCAATCGTGGCAGCACCTGCCGCCTGTTGCTGAATGCCCAGACGGCCGGCCGCATCCATCTCACCGAGGTAGGCCACCACGCGCTGCCGTGGACCTCGCGACGAACGATAACTCTCGACCAGCGCCCAGTAGCCATGGCGCTTGCCATCCTTGTTGCGATAGCAGCGACGCAAGTACATGCATCGATCCTACGCATGGCCACTCCACTTTCAAGAGAGTTGGTCTTCACTACAAAGACTTTTTCGCAGGACACGCAATATTTCCTGAGGACTCGTACTGAGGATAGGAAGGTTAAGAAATCTCTAGATTCGAATTACTCCGAAAATGTGCTCAAAAAATATTCAAATCACATCAGGCTGCGGAAGGTGGGTTAGGCGGGTTGTCAGCCCGCGACCGACTGCCGATCCGCCTCATAGGAGCCACGAACTACCCACTCTAGGAAACGGTGGATTTATACGAGCGGCGCGAATTGCCCCGCTGGTTCGAGTCTTAACCCATCGGCATGTGCGCTTCGGCGGCCATCACGATGTTGTCGCGGCGGCCCTTTAGAGCTGGCCCGACGACTTCTTCGATCGCGCACGCGAGACCACATCACCACGGGAGCGGGCCGTCCTCGTTCGAGAACGTGCCCGTCGGACCGTTCGCGTCGAGGAGCGCGAGGCGCACCGGCTCGCGGGCGCCCTCCTCAACAGTCCGCGTGCCTGTATAGTTGTTGAGGTTCGTCTTGGTGTAGCCCGGGCAGGCGGCGTTGACCTTGATCCCGGTTGACTCCAGCTCGATGGCCATGGCGAGCGTGATAGCGTTGAGAGCCGTCTTGGACGCAGGGTAGACGGGGCCGAAGATCGAGCGGTAGGCGTAGGCCGGGTCCGAGTTCCGCGTCAGCGAGCCAACGCCACTCGACACGTTGACGATGCGGGCTGCCGGCGCCTCGCGCAGGAGCGGCAGCATCGCCTGGGTAACGGCCAGGACGCCGAACACGTTGGTCTCCCACACCGCGCGCATTTCATCGAGGGACACGTTGCTCGTGCGGGTCAACTTAGCGTACTCCTGGATGGACATGCCCGGCAGTTTACTCGTATTCGAGATGGCCGCGTTGTTGACGAGCACGTCGAGGCGGCCAAGCTCCTTGCGGATGCGCTCCGCCGCGGCGGCGATCGAAGCCTGATCCGTCACGTCGAGCTGGAGCGCGCGTGCGTCCGGCCCAACCTCCTTGGCCGCAGCCTCGCCGCGCTCTAGATTGCGCGACCCGACCAGCACAGTGAAGCGCTGTGCCACGAGATCCTTTGCGATCTGAAGACCGATTCCTTGATTAGCCCCGGTGACCAGGGCGACGGGTTTGTTCTGCATAGCAATCTCCTCTTTTGCATTGATGTGGCCAATGCCGCCTAGCTGTGTAAAGATAAAGAGAAGCATAAGCGGAACGGCGTTCCAATTATATTTGGAACATTGTTCCGCTTGCAATGGGTAACTTCATGTACCAGAAACGGAATACCGAGGTGATGGTTTGAAGCGTCGCGGCCGCGCGAGTCGGCACATGCGCGCCGACGCGCAGCGCAACATCGAATCGTTGCTTCAGGCGGCTATGGCGGTGTTTGCGACTTCCGGAGTCGATGCGCCGGTGCGAGAAATTGCTGAGAAGGCCGACGTGGGCATCGGAACTATCTATCGCCACTTTCCGCAGCGCTCGGACCTTATCGTGGCCGTCTTCCGTCACGAGGTTGACGCATGTGCAGACGCTGCGGCGACCCTAGCAGCCGAGCATGCGCCCGGCGAGGCGCTGGCGCGATGGATGCATCGTTACGTGGACTTTATCGCAGCCAAGCGCGGACTCGCTACGGCACTGCACTCGGGAGACCCGGCCTTCGACACCTTGCCTGCGTACTTCCAGCAGCGACTGGAACCTGCGCTTCGGAAACTTCTTGAGTCCGCGGCAGCTGTCGGCGAGGTCCGTACCGATATCGTTGCCGTGGATCTTTTGGGTGCGGTCGCAAGCTTGTGCATGCACGCTTACGCTAAGGGACCCGAACAGGCTCGGCGCATGGTTTCGCTGCTCGTGGACGGGCTGCGCTACGGCGCGAGGTCATCATAGACATGCCCTCCGGACATGAACTGCCGTCGTGTCCAACGCCGACTCTCAAGCTTGATCGGTACTGATGAGCACGCTTCTCGTCACTCGACTCCCGGGTTGTCGGCTCGGAGGGAAATAGCTCCTGCCTTGTCGCGCAGAAACACCCGATTTGCAGTTGATGGCCCCGATCGAGCTGAGCGCCGTCTGTTTTCGATACGTTGGCGGCATACACGCGGAAGACGATCTCAATCGTTGAAACTCCGAAATCCTTCGCCGCGTCGTGGAACGCGGCAATATCTATCTCTCAAACGCAACTCTGCAATCGCGATTTTGTCTGCGCGCTTGTGTCGTTAACCACCGCCCTACCAATTCAGACATCGATCGTGTTGTGGCTGAGGTTCTTGCCGCCGCCAAAGAAGTGAGAGTTCACGATCGGCCGACTTTGTAACGCTTTTGCGAGTTGAAATCTCAGCTTGTCTCAGTAGGTAGGCTGGCCATTGCCGGATTAACGCCCTATCGGAGATGCCCGGTTACAATCGGCCTGTTTACAACCGTCCGTAGGTCTAAATCTCAAATTCCGGCTACAATCGTGGTGGACAAAATCTAAGGCGGCGACCACCATGAAAAATCGCGATCATGCATCGGGATTAGCCTTGATCTTGACCCTCGTCGTGCTGACTTTGCTCGCGGCGCTGCTTCCTCCGAGCGTGCGCGCGCAAGCCAAGCCCGCGGCGGACGCTGACATCGTCGCGCGCGTAAACAACGACGTCATCACGCTCTCCGATTATCAGAAAGCCGAACAGCAATTGCGCGACGAAGTAGCGCATGATTGTCAGGGCTGCCCGCAGGACCAGATTGACGCGCAGTTCAAGGAGCAGCAGAAGGATTTGCTGCGCGGCATGATTGATCAGTCGCTGATGGTGCAACGCGCCAAAGACATGGGCATCAGCGTCGAATCAGACCTGGCCAAGCGCCTCGACGAAGTGCGCCAGCAGAACGGGCTCGCCACCCTCGACGATCTGCAAAAAGGCGTCGAAGCTTCCGGCCTCACTTGGGAAGATTACAAGGCCACCATTCGCAACGGGCTACTCCAGAAGGAACTCGTGCGGCGCGAAGTCGGCTCGCACGTGGACATCTCCAGTGACGAAGTGAAGCAATACTATGAAGCGCACCTGCAGGAATTCACGCTGCCCGAGCGCGTAGTGCTATCTGAAATTTCGCTAAGCACCGAAGGAAAAAGCCCGGAAGAATCTGCTGCCGTGCGCAGCAAAGCGGAGGGCCTGCGCACCAGCGTCCTCAACGGCGACGATTTCAACCAGATCGCACGGCTTTATTCCCAGGGCAGCACCGCAAAGGAGGGCGGCGGTCTCGGTACGTTCAAAAGGGGAGAGCTCTCACCACAGCTCGAAACGGCTGTTTTCCAAATGAGCAAAGGCCAGATCAGCGACGTGATCCAGACCCGCACCGGATTCGAAGTCCTGAAAGTCGAAGATCACCTCCAGGCGGGATTGCAGCCCATGGACAAAGTCGAACCCGACATCCGCAACACCATCCACGCCCAGAAAATGCAGCCCCGCATGCGCGATTACCTTGCCGAACTCCGCGAACAAAGCTACATCATCGTGAAGCCTGGCTACAGCGACAGCGCCCTGCTATCCGGCGCCAACGTCGCGTCGCCGGACAAGTCTTACCTGTAAACGCCGATTCCGATTCGTGCGTAATCCTGGGACGACTCCAGAGCGAGAAATCTAGACGGTATCGCCAGGCCGCTTGCAACTATTAGACAAAAAGCTAAACACGAGAGTGATAGGTCTCGCGCGATTCGCGCGACGAGCTCTGAAGACAATAACAGGAAGGACGAGAAAACGCTGTGTGAAGCCACGATTACCTTAGATGCAAGAAAGATTCAGGCAGGATTACTCTTAACCGGTGGCTTGCGGTCCGGTGGACCACGGCCAACGTTAGATTGCACAGACTGGTGATGGCGCGGTCATAGCGGGATGTTGCCGTGCTTTTTGCGGGGGTTGGTGTCGCGCTTGTTTTCAAGGGAGCGCAAGGCGGTGATCAGCTTGGCGCGGGTTTGGGCAGGCTCGATTACGGCGTCGACGTAGCCGCGTTCGGCGGCCACGTAGGGGTTGGCGAAGCGTTCGCGGAAGTCTTCGATTTTTTCACGGCGGATGTTTTCGCGGTCGGATTCGGGAGCGCGGTCAATTTCGCGCTTGTAAACGATGTTGACGGCGCCTTCGGGACCCATCACGGCAATTTCGGCGGTGGGCCAGGCGAAGTTGATGTCCGTACGAATGTGCTTGGAAGACATGACGCAGTAGGCGCCGCCGTAAGCTTTGCGTGTGATGACCGTGATCTTAGGTACCGTGGCTTCGGCGAACGCGAAAAGCAGCTTCGCGCCGTGCTTGATGATGCCGCCGAATTCCTGCTGCGTGCCGGGGAGGAAGCCGGGGACGTCTTCGAAGGTTATCAGCGGGATATTGAACGCGTCGCAGAAGCGCACGAAGCGCGCGCCTTTGACGGAGGCGTTGATATCGAGTACGCCCGCGAGGAAGGCGGGCTGATTGGCGACGATGCCGACGGAGCGTCCATCGAGCCGCGCGAAACCGACCACGATGTTTTTCGCGTAGTGCTCGTGGACTTCGAAGAACTCGGAATCATCGGCGAGCGCGTGGATCACGTCCTTCATGTCGTAAGGCTGCTGCGGATTTTCGGGGACGAGCGCGTTGAGCGCGGGAGTGGCGCGGTCCCAGGGATCATTCGAGGGCTTGCGCGGCGGATCGTCGAGATTATTCGACGGAAGATAGCTGAACAGTTCGCGAATCATGGCCAGGCACTCGGCATCGTCGCGCGACACGAAATGCGCAACGCCGCTGGTCGCATTGTGCGTCATCGCACCGCCGAGTTCTTGCTTGGTGACTTCCTCATGGGTGACGGTCTTGATCACGTCTGGGCCGGTGACGAACATGTAGGAGGTGTCGCGAGTCATGAAAATGAAATCGGTGATGGCCGGAGAATACACCGCGCCGCCGGCGCAGGGGCCCATGATTGCGCTGATCTGCGGGATCACGCCGCTCGAGAGCGTATTGCGCAGGAAAATTTCCGCGTAGCCAGCAAGCGACATCACGCCTTCCTGAATTCGCGCGCCGCCGGAATCATTTAGGCCAATTACGGGCGCGCCCTGACGCAAAGCGAGGTCCATGATTTTGGTGATCTTCGCGGCGTTGGCTTCGGAAAGCGAGCCGCCGAACACGGTGAAATCCTGGGCGAAGACATAGACCAGGCGGCCACCAATGCGGCCGTAGCCGGTGATGAATCCGTCGCCGGGAGGGCGCTGCGTTTCCATGCCGAAATCGTGGGAGTGGTGGCGGACGAACTTATCTAGCTCTTCGAACGAGCCTTCGTCGAGCAGCAAGTCAATACGTTCGCGTGCGCTGAGCTTGCCTTGCTTGTGTTCGCGTTCGCGGCGCTCGGCTCCGCCGCCAGCCTCGGCTTCGCGGTTGAGTTTGCGAAGCTCGTCAAGGCGATCGTAGTGCTTGCGGTGGGTGGGGGTGGTCACGGGCGGGGCTCGGTGATGGAAAGGCGTGATTGGGGAGTGGTGATTAGTGATTGGTGACTCGCGACTGGCGAAGTGGGAGCGGTGACTTGTGATTCGTGATTTGTGATTCGTGGACCGTGCCGCATAGCCCACGACACGCGATTCGTGCTGCAAGAACTTCGTGAAAGTTGGTGCTTGAGACGTCCCGCGACCGCTCGTTTTCTTGGAGTTAGGAAGATTTCTAATCGCGCGGGTTGGCGATTGAGGGTTTCGTGAAAAGGCCAGTGGCCAGTGGCTAGCGATGAGTGGCTAGAACTTGTTGTGACGGGGCGTTTCCGGGAGGAGAAACCAAGAGTTGAGAGCTTCGGCTGGTTCATTCCCTGAGTCGATCTCGGGTTATCGTAATAAATCAAAGAGCACCGTAGCACGTTCGCAAAAAAATTGCGAATGGCGGTTTGTACACCAGGGATGCAATCCCTGCTTCAACTTCGCGCGGCGCGTTCCAGAAGTTCGTGGATCAGGGGTTGGTATGGCTTGGACTGTTTTGCGGCCAAGTGGCGAAGCCGGGTGAGGGCATCCGAACGCAAAATGCGAGCCTGAGACCAGCCTCTGAAGACCGCCGCTACGACGGCAAATCAAAACCGGGCGCGCAGCAAGCAGCGCGCTCTACGAATCGCTGGGCGGCGGTTGAGAAGCGGGCACGGCCCTCCTGCGGCGGCTCTTCGACATGCCGTGCCCCTACTCGCGCTACGGTTGGCAGGCGTCGGTCGGTGCAGGGCTTGACGGCGCGGCCGTGATTGACATTATTGTGGCTGTGGGGAGGGCGGCTAGGCTGGACTTGGCGATTATTACGTTGGTGGCTGGGACTGCGCTGGCGTCCAGGTCATGCCATGCTGCTAGATTTTTGTTTAGGGCGGAGCAGGATTCGTCTAAGGCGGCTTTCGCTGTGTCGCTGGGGGCTACGTCGCCGGATTGAACGAAGAAGGAGGTGCGGGCCAGGTCGCGGTTGACGGGGCCTACACCGGGGGACGTAAAGGTTCCGTCCTGAATTGTCGCGGCTTTCTTGTCGAGGTCTTTCAGCGCGTCCGCGGATGCTTTGGCTTGGGGATTGACGCCCGGAGCTTGTGCGGCAGCATTGGCGCCGCTCTGTGCGCTGGCGTTGCCTTGTGGCGCGGCGGCGCCTGCGCGCTTTGCGGCTTCCGCGTCTTTGGCTTTTTCTTCCGCGGTTTTTTCCTTGGCGCTTGCGCCGGGGGCCCCGGCTGCAGGCTTTTCTTCCGGCATGGGGCCGAGCGTTTTCAGCCGGTCGGCGATGGCGGCGCGGAGCGAAGCGATGGACTCATAGCCTTTGGAGCTTGCGGCAAGGCCTGCGACGATTCGTTTCGAGGCTACTAGCTGGGCTTCCAGATCGGCTTGCGATACGTGCACGCGCGGATCGAGCGTGATGGTGAGCGGCTGTTTCATGAGCGAGCCATTGCCGATGAAAATAACTTCGTATTGACCGGGAACGGCGATGGGACCGAGAGTTTGTTCGCGCGGCGTATCGCCGGGAAGCGCGTGATCGGACAGCGTGTATTCGATGTAATCGAGCATCCCGCCGTAGTAACTGAAATTCAGAGCTTGCGGCGGATCGTAGCGCAAATCCCAGACGAAACGGTTCATGCCGACGCTGGTCGAAAGGTGCGGCTGCGGGCCGAACCAGTAATCGGGAACATTTTTGAGCGTGGTATCGGGCTTGGGCGGAAGGCTGGTGAACCGGCGCACGAGCTTGCCCTGCGAGTCGTGGATTTCGATTGTGAGCGGCGTGGTGGGAACCGATTTTAGGTAGTAGTCAATGATCGCGCCATCGGGAGGATTTTTCGCCGTGGGCTCTTCGGGCGGCAGCGGAGTTTCCTGGCTGTTATCGTAACGAACGCGCACGGTGGGCTCGGGTTTGAAGAGATAGGCGTTGACGCTCGCGATTTGCGGATCGGCTTGGCGAAGAGTTGAGAGATCGTCAAGGATCCAAAGGCCCCGGCCATAGGTGGCGGCGACCAGGTCGTCGCCGTGAACGGCGAGGTCGCGGACGTCCGACGCAGGGAAGTTGAGCTGCAGGGACTGCCAGTGATCGCCATCGTCGAATGAAACGTAGAGAGCGTTTTCGGTGCCGGCGTAGAGCAAGCCTTTGCGGACGGGGTCTTCGCGAATTACCCGGGCGATCCAACCGGGATCGAGGCCGAGCGTGATTTTCTGCCAGGACTTTCCAGCGTCGCGAGTGCGATAAATATAGGGATGCGGATCCTGCCGGGCAGAGAGCACGGCGTAAGCGGTGTTGGCGTCGTAGTGCGACGTTTCGATGGCTTCGATTTCACTTTTTTCCGGGACGTCGGGCGGCGTGACGTTCTGCCAGGTTTGCGAAGCGTCGCGGGTGGATTGGATCAAGCCATTCGAGGTGCCCGCCCACATGACGTCGGCGCTGATGGGCGAAGGAGTGAGAGCCGTCAGCGCGGTGCGGCGCGGACGTTGAGCGCCTTCTTCAAAGTCATCCTTGCCGCCGGTCTGGCGATCTTCTAGTTCCGCGGCATTTTCGTTGTTGACAAGCGGGACGTGGCCATTCGCGGGGCGTGGTTGCGCGCTTGACGCGGGCGCGACGTTTTGTGACTGAGGTTGACCGGCTGCGGGCGCGGAAGCAGTGGTGGTGAGATCGGGACTGATCTCAGTCCAACTTACGCCACCGTTGGTGGTTTTCATCACGTATTGCGCACCGAGGTAAAGCGTGTGCGGGTCCTGCGGCGAAAAAACCAGCGGCGGCATTTGTGACATGCGGTCATTGGCGCGGCGAACGAAAACGTGGACGATCTGTCCGGTCACTTTGTCGAAGCGCACGACGCTGCCATACCAGCCGCCGGAATAGACGATGCCGGGGTTCGCGGGATCGGGCGCGATGTAACAGAATTCGAAGCCGCCGATAGAAAACCAGTCGCGGAAACTGATTTCGCCGTAGTCGCTGCGATTGGGAACGGCGACGGTGCCGCTATCCTGCTGCGGGGCGTAGGAAATGTAGGGGAACTGGTTGTCCGTAATGACGTGGTAGAACTGGCCGGTCGGCTGATTGTACCAACTGCTCCAGGTGCGGCCGCCGTCGAGACTGATCGTGGCGCCCTGGTCCACGCCGAGAATCATGCGGTCGGAATTTTGCGGATCGATCCAGAGGACATGATAATCATCGCCGCCGGGCGCGCCTTTATAGGCGATGAAATTCTGGCCGCCGTCGGTCGAGCGATAGGTGGTGGTCTGCATCACGTAGACGACGTCTGGATTTTTCGGGTCCACATAAACACGGCAGATGTAGAGATTGCCGGTGATGCGCGGGTCTTTTGTGATTTGCCGCCAGTTGGCGCCGCCATCGTCTGAGCGATACAGGCCGGGGTCCATGATGGCGAAAACGCGCTGACCCTTTGTTCCGGGCGCTACCGCGAGGCCCACGCGACCGCGGGGCTCGGTGGGCAAGCCGGTTTCGGAGACGGGCTTCCAGGTGGAGCCTTCGTCGGTGGATTTGTAAATCCAAGAGTCCTGCGTTCTAGCGTCGGGCGGGCCCGCGCGGAAATCGAACGGCTTCCACAGAGCTGCGTAGAGGATGCGCGGATTGTTCGGGTCCGCAGTCATATTAGACACGCCGGCGAGATCGTCCTTGTAGAGAGTTTTTGTCCAGGTCTTGCCGCCGTCGGTGGTCTTGTACACGCCGCGATTTTCGCTGGGTTTGGAGACGCCGAGGATGGGATGGCCGAGGACGCCGACGATGATAGTGTCTGGGTTGCGCGGATCAATGACGACGGTGCTAATGTAGCGCGAATCTTTCAGGCCGATGTTGATCCAGGTAGCGCCGGCGTCGCTGGATCGGTAAACGCCGTCGCCGTCGGTTTGTTCGCCCGTGCCGACGATGATGATATTGGGATTCGACGGAGCGACGGCGACGTCACCGATAGAGGCGACATGCGCGTCGTCGAAGATGGGCTTCCAAACCGTGCCGCCGCTGGTGGTTTTCCAGACGCCGCCGCCTGGCGTGCCCATGTAATAGGTGGTGGGATCGCCGGGGATGCCTGCGACGGCGGAGACGCGTCCGGCGCGGTAGGGGCCGATCAGGCGCCAGCGCATGCCGGAGTACAGGCTGGGATCCATGGTGGGCGCGGATGATGCGGAATTTTGTTGCTGAGCCTGGGTGGGTGGCTGAGGTTGAGCGGATAGCGGCGCGATTGCGAGCGTGGCCGCAGCTGCGATTGTGGCGAGGGCTAGAGTGGCCACGGTGGGCTGGCGTTGAAGTTGAAACAATTTGCTCCTCCGGAAAACTAAAAAGTGTACCACTCCTAACGGCCGCGTTCTATTTGCGGATGCCCACGTTAGTGGCAATCTCCGATTGCGTTCATTGAGACGTGGCGGACCAACGGTTGGTAAGCGGCGTTCAAAACCGCTATTCTTTGGTTGGGCCCGGCCCTCGCAGTGATTTTCACAGGAGGGCCTCATGCCGCCCATCGATATATCCAACGCTTGGAAGTCCGGGGCCAGGATCATCAATTCGAGTATTGCGCTTCTGCCGAACTTCGTACTGGCGATTGTAATTTTCGTGCTCTTTCTGATTCTGGCGTCGGCCAGCAAATCTTTAACCCGCCGCTTCACAATGCGACGCCGAACACACCGAGGTGTGGCGTTGCTGGTCAGCCGCCTGGTGCAGACAGGTATTGTGATCCTGGGATTCCTGATTGCGCTTTCGGTGGTTGCGCCATCGTTTCAGGCAGCCGACCTGATCAAGATGCTGGGCATCGGCAGTGTGGCGATCGGCTTCGCGTTCCAGAGCATTCTGCAGAACTTTCTCGCGGGTATTTTGCTATTGGTGAGTGAGCCGTTTCAGCTTGGCGATCTGATCAGCGTTACGGGCATCGAGGGGAACGTGGAAGATATTCAAGCTCGGGCAACCGTGCTGACGACAAAAGACGGACGGCAGGTGGTGATACCGAATGCGGTCCTGTTTACCAACCCCGTGGCGGTGGCGAAGACGTCACAATCCAGCGGTGAGCGAGTGAGTCCGGCCTGATTCGGCCTCTCTGCCTCAATGTAAACACTTCGCAAAAAACGCTCAGTGTAAGCCGGACCAATCGTCGGCGAGTAGGATGGAATTGCTGGGGTTTGATGGGTCGTATTTTACGCTGGCAGTTTGGCCTGCCGCTATGCGGCTTAGATGCGCGGCTACTTCTAGGCCGGTGATGTCTTGGGCTGTTTCGTAGGTTACGCCGGAAATTGAGTAGGTGTAGTAGAGAAGTTTTTGCATGCCATTGGATGTCGTAGGCGCGGGCGGGCGTTTCTGGAACATCTTCGGTTGCTTCGCGTTGGGATCGTGGGTTTCGCCGGGGTGATGGTCAACCACCTCGAGAACCTGGCCTTCGACGATGCGGCCGACGCGGTTGAGGTAAGCGCGGCGCTGGCGTTCGATATCGTTTTCGTCTTCAGGTGTGCGGCGGAGCCAGAGGACAATGCCGACCAGGGCCAGCACTGCAATTCCTGCTAGCGGAAGCCATTCGTGCCAATCACTCAGAATTTCTTTCAACGCTTGCCTTTGCGTCCGCCGTGCTGGATCTCTATCGCGACGGATTGTTCGAAAACATTTTGATTCGAGAGAGCGCCCACAGCGCAGCGGGCACGGCCTGCCGTGCCCCTACCCAAAGTGCATGGCTGGGCGGTTCGCTACTCGTACTTACTCTAGCGCGGCGATGACTGGGTTTCTTAGCGTGCCGATACCTCTGACGCTCACCTCGACGACGTCGCCGGGCGCCAGCGTTCCTACACCTGCGGGCGTGCCGGTGGCGATCACGTCGCCTGGTTCGAGCGTCATCACCTGCGCAATGTAGCGGATTATAGCATCAACGGAAAACATCATTTCCGACGTGTGTCCAGTCTGTTTCCTAGTTCCGTTCACGAAGGTTTCGAGGGTGACGCCGGCAGGATCAAGGTGGGTTTCGAGGATGGGGCCGAGGGGGCAAAAGGTGTCGAAGCTTTTCGCGCGGGTGAATTGGACGTCCAGTTTTTGCAGGTCGCGCGCGGTGACGTCGTTGAGGCAAGTGTATCCGAGAATGTAGCCGGCGGTATCTTCGCCGGCGCACGATTGCGAGTAACGGCGGCCGATGACGACGGCGAGTTCTCCTTCGAAGTCCACGCGCTGGGAGATCGGCGGCAACACGATAGGCTCTTCCGAAGCGATCACCGATGACGGCGGCTTAAAGAAAATCAGCGGCCGCTCCGGGACTTGGTTGCCGAGTTCCTTGGCGTGTTCTGAATAGTTGCGGCCGACGCAGACGATCTTGCTGGGAGTCGAGGGAGGCAGAAGTTTCACCTCCTCAAGCGGCCACGATTTTCCGGTGTGTTCGCGCGGGCCCCAGAGCTCGCCATGAATTTCGGAGATACGACTGTCTTCGATGATTCCGTTGCGCGGCGCTGGATGAGTTTCCCGGGCCGATCGGCCTACGTTTTGCGCGTCAAATTCCAGGGACTGGAAACGGCAGAGCTTCATCGATGGTGGCTGTCGAAGAAATCCGAGCGGCGGCGGCGCGGAGCGATGGGTTGTTGGCGCGCTAGCAGGGCCATGCTGCCTACCCACGAACCGACCGCGCAAACGCCGTAAACGATCGCTCCTTCGAGGAATGCATCAAACGGCGCGCGCAACGCCTGGAAGAGATTGTGAAAGAAGAAGCCGGCAATGTCGTAGGCGACGACGAACATGGACCAGGCGATCATGGCGGAAGCAAACATTTTGACCGGGCGGTTGAGGAAACGGCAAATCGGAATCAGCATGAACATGAGGAACAGCCCGTAGGAGGCGGCATTGCGTTCGAGGGCGCGATTATCGAGCCAGGACAAGCGATTCGCGGCTACGAGCGATCCGGCCATTACGATGATGAGCAACGTGCCAGTGTACAGACCGGTGCGCAATGCCGGGCTGGCAATTTTTGTCGCGTCCTGTGCGTGGACAGCAGGCGAGGCCGGAGATGTAACTCGTTCGATCATCGTCTGGCGGCTTGCGGCAAAGTAATCGAAACTGTTTCCTCAGGGCCAAAGCGCTTCAAGCCAAGGACGGGTCGCCGGAGCCAAAGCTCCGACCACTATAAAGCGCGACTTTCGGCAAAGTGTCGGTTTGATATCCGACAATCACGTCCTAGGGACGTTCGCAGGAGCTTGTTCTGGAACCACGGCAGGCATCTCGCCCGATGCTGCCGCGCTTGCAGGGCTCTCGTTGCCGGCACGATCCACTGCAGTAACGGTATAGAAGTAACGGTGGCCGGGCACCACATTCATATCGCGAAACGCGGGAGTAAGCAACAACTGGAGATTCAACTTGTCCCCGGGGGCGCCCTCCTGTTCAGTCCTATAGATGTTGTAACCGGCGATATCGTTATCCGGACTGATGGACCAGGAAAGGTCGAAATACGCGGGTGCGCCGTTCTGCGCGGGAACAAAGACGACGAGCAAACCTTGCGGCGCGCTCGGAGGAAACGTGTCGCGCGGGGTTACGGTGATCAGATTGGAGTCGGCTGATTCCACTTGGATGTCTTCATACTGCACGACACTGTGCACGGAATATATATAAGTGTTTCCGAACTTGATCTGAGGGTCGCGGAATGGAGGAATGGGAATATCGCCGATGCGCACGGGCGTCGAAGTCTGCTTGGAATTTTCCCTGGGCGCAGCAAGTGTGGCGGATTGTTGCGATTGCGACTCCGGTTCGGAGCGGTAAATGCGGTACGCCGCGATCGTGGGGACAGAACCGATCAGGTTTTTTTGCGGGGAAGTCCAGGTGAGCACGACGCCTTGGTGCGTGATTTCGGCGTGGAGGTCCGTGATCGGGTCCGCGGCTGGTTCGATGCGCAATGCTGCTACGTTGGAGTTTGCCGATGCTTTTTTGAGCGAGGCGCGCGTGCGGACGATGTAAATCGCCTGCGCTCCGGGATGCTGGGTGAAATCTTCCGGCTGGAGCGAATCCACGTAGCGAATGTGGCCGCGGTCGTCGTACTGGTCGACCATAGTGGACGGGATGGTGACGAGGGGCGTGGGATTTGCGGGAGCGCTCGCGGCGGCGCCCGCATTGCCCGAGGAGACGGGCGCGAAATCGCGATAGATTTCGATGGCAGGGGTTTGCCTCAACGGGTGACGGTCCACCGACTCCCTCGGCAGAGTAAAGCTGAGGATTACGTTGTCGTCCTGCTGCACAGCGGCGAGATCAGTGACCGGCGTGGGCACCCGCGGCCTACGTTCGGTGGGTTCTCCAGGAGCGGCACAGCCCGCGAGAACCAAGATGCAAGCGAAGATGGAAAAGAGAAAATGGAAAACTGGGGCCGACGCGGTGACAGTTCGCGAAACCTGAGAGGGCGGGGCCCCTTTTCGATTTTCCATTTTCTATTTTCTAGAGAATGTAGCGGCTGAGGTCCTGGTCCTTTACGATGTTGGCCAACTGCTTTTGCACGTAGGCGGCGTCCACTTTAAACGATTTCTTCTTCATTTCCGGCGCTTCGAAGGAAATGTCCTCGAGCACTTTTTCCAGGATGGTGTGCAGGCGGCGCGCGCCGATATTTTCGGTGTGCTCGTTGACTTTGGCCGCGAATTTGGCAATGGCGGCGATGGCGTCTTCGGTGAAGGTGAGCTTAAACGGCTCGGTATCGAGCAGCGCGATGTATTGCTTGATGAGCGCGTTCTTGGGCTCGGTGAGGATGCGGATGAAGTCGGCTTCGGAGAGCGAAGCGAGTTCTACGCGAATCGGGAAACGGCCTTGCAGCTCGGGGATCAAGTCCGACGGCTTGGTGGTGTGAAACGCCCCAGCGGCGATGAACAAAATATGGTCGGTGCGCACCATCCCGTAGCGCGTATTGACCGTCGTGCCTTCGACGATGGGCAGGATGTCGCGTTGCACGCCTTCGCGCGAAACGTCGGGCCCGTGCCCGGATTCGCGGCCGGCGATTTTGTCGATTTCATCGATGAAGAGGATGCCCATCTGCTCGACGCGGTCCACCGCGATCCGCGTGACCTGGTCCATGTCTATCAGGCGATTTTCTTCTTCCTGGATCAGGTAGTCGAAGGCTTCCGCGACCGTCATTTTGCGCTTTTTCTTTTGCTGGCCGAACATGCCGGAGAGCATGTCTTTGACGTTGATGTCCATTTCCTCGACGCCTTGATTCGTGATGATTTCGAACGAAGGCATCTGGCGTTCGCGGACTTCGACTTCGACCATGCGCTGATCGAGCTTGCCTTCGCGAAGTTGGGCGCGGAGTTTGTCGCGCGTGCGGGCGACTTGCTCGCGACGCTGTGCTTCGGTGGTGGGGTTGATTTCGGAGGGCAGCGGCGAAGGGGGCAGCAGCAAATCGAGCAGGCGATCCTCGGCGGACTGTTCAGCGCGCTCGGCGACTTCGTCGAGTTTTTCCTCGCGGACCATGTCGATCGCAGTTTCCACCAGATCGCGGACCATGGATTCGACGTCGCGGCCGACGTAACCGACTTCTGTGTACTTCGAGGCTTCGACTTTCACGAACGGGCAGCCCGCGAGGCGCGCGAGACGGCGCGCGATTTCCGTTTTGCCCACGCCGGTGGGGCCAATCATCAGAATATTTTTTGGCAGAATGTCTTCGGCCAGCTCGGGGGCAAGCTTCTGGCGGCGGACGCGGTTGCGCAGGGCGATGGCGACGGCCTTTTTGGCGAGGTTTTGGCCGACGATGTATTTGTCCAGCTCGACGACGATTTCGCGCGGCGTGAGTTCGTCGAACGAAGGCAGCGGCTCCGGTTCGGGTGTCTGCGACTCACTGCCGGACAGATAGATAACCATGTCTTTCTCCGATTTTTCGGTCATAGCTCTTCGACGCTGAAATTCGAATTGGTGTAGATGCAGATTTCGCTGGCGATGCGCATCGCTTCGGCGGCGATGTCTTTCGCGCTGAGCTTGGTGAATTTCGAAAGCGCGCGCGCGGCAGCAACGGCATAAGAACCGCCCGAGCCGATGGCGCAGATGCCGTCGTCGGGTTCGATCACGTCGCCATTGCCGGAGATCAGAAACGTGGCTTTCGCGTCGGCGACGATCAGGAGAGCGTCGAGGTGGCGCAGCGAACGGTCGGTGCGCCATTCCTTGGCCAGTTCGACGGCGGCGCGGGCGAGGTTGCCGTGAAATTCCTGCAATTTTCCTTCGAAGCGCCCGAAAAGCGAGAGCGCGTCGGCGGTGCTGCCGGCGAAGCCCGCGACGATTTTGTCGTTGTACAGGCGGCGCGTCTTTTTCGCGCTGTGCTTGATCACACCGTCGCCGAGGGTGACCTGGCCGTCGGCGGTGAGCACCACTTTATTGTCTTTGCGCACGCACAGGACCGTGGTGCCATGCATCTGTTCAGTTTTGTGCGTCATTGGCATCCGATGATTATACTCGGTGGCGCGGGAATGGGCCACTTGGCGCGGTATGCGGCAAAAAACAAAACGCTACGGAGGCACAGAGACACAAAGAAAAAACTGAAAATGACACCACCGCCCGCGCTAGTTAGGCGCGTACAGCGATTCTACAAACTTGCGGAAGCGCTCCTTGCGGATTCCGAATGGCTGCAAGACTTTGGCTCTCATCATTGCTGCAATACAAATGTCGCTTCAAATAACGTGCGGCAGGCGCAACTCCAGCGGACGCGCGCGCGGGGATCAGTTCTTGTCGTTGTCGTTCTTGCTGGGTTTGTCTTTGGACTTTTTGTCTTTTTTGCCGACTTTTTCCCAGCGTTCTTCCAGGGATTCCTTGGTGAACAGCGCGTCGGAGATGTTGGTGTTGTATTGGCAACTGTCGAAGAAGACTTGGTAGATCTTGATTCCGTTGCGCTCGCGAGTGATTTGAAAGGGCGTCTGCACGCCGTCCATGGGGTGGTAATTGGAATAGTATTCGATCTCGTCGGTGCGCATGCGCGTGTTGGCGTCGCGCGTATCCACCACTTTGCGGATGGGCAGGTGAGCGTTGCGGGAGATGGCGATGCGGAAGGTGCGATTGTCGCTATCCACAAGTTCGACCCAGTCCGCTTCCTGATAGTCCACAACGTCCCGGCCGCCATAACGGAAAATCATTCCTGGTTCGTGGATGCGGTGGCGCAGAATGTTGTCGATGTCTTTCTTGATGTCTTCCTGGAACGTGGCAATGTCCGTGATGGTGGCTTCGGAGACGCCGCCGCGATCGAGAGTCCAGCCCTTGTCGCCGCTATTCACGGAAATGATGTTGCGCTTGGGCAGATTTTCAGTGCGGTCCTTAAAGGGCGGCTGGGCGTAATCAATGAAAGTTTCGTAGCCGTTCAGTTCGCCGGAGTGTCCGAATTGGCTGAGGCGGCCTTTGCAAGTAACGTCGTGGACATTCAAGTAGGCCGCGCCGCCCAGGCCTTCGATCGCCTGCTGCAACAGTTCCTTGGCTTTGGCGGAGCTCTGCGCGGGCAGAAGGACTTCATCCTGCGCGAACGCGGGCGAAGCTGCAGCGAACCAGGCGCATATGAACAGCATCGAGAAGGTGATTGCGCGTCGGATTGCGGCGTCAGGAGCGAGTGTTTTTCTGGAAATCATCCGCAGAGTACCGAACCTCCATTAACGTTGATCACTTCGCCGGTGATAAAGGTTGCCAGGTCGGAAGCGGCAAAAAGAATCGGGCCGGCGATTTCTTCGGCGGTGCCCACGCGCTTCAGCGCGATAGGTACGATCGCTGATTTCAAGGCCGTTCTTGGTGCGCAGCACCGAAGCCGACATGTCCGTATCCACCCAGCCCGGGGCGACGCAATTCACCAGAATGTTGTGCGGGCCGAGCTCGCTGGCGAGACCCTTCACGAAACTGATGATGGCGCCCTTCGTTGCGCCGTAATGAGTGTGGAACGCCTCGCCACGCTGGCCGGCCGTGGAGCTGATGGCCACGATTTTACCGCTCTTCTGAGCGATCATGTGCGGAGCGGTGAAGTGAATCACGGAATAGACGCTCTTCAGGTTGACCCGGACCATGTCGTCCCATTCGCGCTCGGTCAGTTTTTCGATCGGGGCGTCCTTCTCGTTCCAGATGCCGGCATTGGCCACCAGGATGTCAATGCGGCCGAGCCGCTCGCGGGTAAAATCTATGAGTTTCTTGGCATCGATCATCTTGCCCAGATCGGCCTTGAATGACTCGATGCGCGTACCGTGCTTGCGGGCTTCCTGCGCTACTTGGGCGGCGGCTTCCTTGCTGCGATTGAAGCTGAAGACGACGTCCGCGCCCGCTTGCGCGAATAGTTTCACGGTGGCGGCGCCGATGCCGCGCGATCCCCCGGTAATCAGTGCCGCCTTGCCTGCCAACGAAATCATGTGACCCCCGAAAATTAGTCCCTAGTTGAAAGTTTAAAGTTGAAAGCGAGAGCCGCGCGTGCGCTGATTCGAGTTGCTTCCTCAGTCTAGGAATGTACTGGTGCCTTTTGTGCTGCTGCTACCAATTCGCGGAACAGCCCTCGCGCCAGTTCGTCGCCTGCGATCATACGCTCCGGATGCCATTGCACGCCGGTGATCCAATTGCTGTCGCCCGTCCATTCGACTGCCTCGACTACGCCGTCCGGCGCGCGCGACACGATGCGAAGATTCTTGCCGGGTTCGAGCACCGCTTGGTGATGAGAGCTATTCACCTGGGCTTCCTGGGAGCCGGCGAGCTGCGCTAGTCGCGAATCCTTTTCGAACATGATTGAGTGATGTGGCTCGGGGCCTTCGTGGCCGGTCCAGGCATGCTGGATTTTTGTGTCAAGTTCGCTGGGAACGTCCTGCACCAGCGAGCCGCCGAGGAAGACATTCAAGCTCTGCACGCCGTAGCAGATGGCCAGCACAGGTTTGTGGTCGGCGACGGCATGGTCGAGCAGCGCGAAGTCGGTGCGCTCACGATCGGCATCTGCTTCGGCTGATTTTGGGTGCCTCGCGGCATGGAAACGCGAGGGTTCAACGTCTGCCGGGCTTCCCGGCAGAACCAGGGCGTCCACGTCTCGCGCTATTTTCAGCAACTCGGGCGCCGACAAAGACAGCGAGATTTCGACCGGCTCGGCGCCCGCCGCCCGAACGGCAGCGACGTACATGTCGTAGGCGTTGCGCCTGTTACTAAGTTCTTCTTTTCGTGTGCGATAGGGTATTCCTACGCGCGGCTTGGAGGCTGTTTCGGCGCTCATCAAGTCCACATCCTACCATTGCCCGGCAGGCGCGGCAATATTGGCCAGTTGAGTTCGGGTCGAGTCAGGCGCCGTTGATTTCGCGCAGACGTCCGCTGGCGACCTCGTACACGAACCCGCGGACAACGATGCTTTTGGGAATCCAGGGATGGGTGAGCAGCTTCTGCAATTGATGGCGGACATTTTCTTCGATGTTTTGAAAGGCGTAGAAGAAGGCGGGAGCCACGGCGGCCGTTCCGGTGCGATTCTGGATTCTGGCGCGCAAATCCTGCTCGCTGGTGTGCATCAATCCGCAATCCGTGTGGTTGATGACCATGATTTCCTCGGTGCCCAGCAGATAGTGTGATACGACCAGCGAGCGCAGAGTGTCGTCGGTAACGATACCCCCGGCATTGCGGATGATGTGCGCGTCTCCTTCGCGCAGCCCGAGAGTGCGAATCGAGAGGCGGGTGTCCATACAGGTCAGGACCGCGAGTTTGCGCTCAGGACGCGGCGTAAGTTTCCGCAACTCATGGGTGCGCGAGTATATTTCGTTTGCTGCGAGGACTTCGTCGATAGCGCTCATGGCCCGCACAGTTTAACCTAGCCTTCTCCGAGCCGCATGGCGAAGACATACAATCGACGACGGGCCACCTGAGTTGCATTCGACAAGAATCTTCCCAACGCGAGCGCAGGACCGCCGATTTATCGCGGAAGGCGAGCTGATGAATTTTTCGAACTTCTGCTTTCGGCGCGGTATTTTTCGCCTTGCCGCTGCAACCTGCATTTTACGGGATACGTGCTGTTATTGACTTTTGGCCCGACGCCAAACTCGCACAAAGGTGCGCGTCCAAGTGATCGAGCAAAAGGTTATTGGGTACGCTTCCGTTGTGAGCCTGCTGATCCAGTCACCGGCGGCAGATCGCTTACCGCGAAAAATGCTGGCCTGAGGAAATGTGAAATCGGCGGGATAAGGTTTCGCGACACACCGCGGAAGATGAAGGCTAGAATCAATCCATCTCCCGCTTGCCGCACTAAGCTAGCGCGCGAACAGAAGCGATTCGCAAAACAAGGCTAGACACCCTCCGCGGACATCGAGACTAAACGCTGCGGAATACCCGAGACGCGGGCAGGGGCAGCCCGTCGCCGCGGCGGATGCGTTTTCAGCCAGCCTTCGTAGTTCTCGCGCATTTGGTCGATGTGATGCGGGATGTGGCGCTCTTGAATTTCGACCCAGCGATCCAGGCTGACCTGGCCGTCGCGCGGATGAGACACCGTGCGATCCCACACGTGCTCCGGAAGTGTGGCCAGCAATTGATAGGTCATCTTTCTGAGCCGGCGGATTATTTCCAGGGCCTCGCGGGTGCTCTGATGAAAGTATCCGAGCGAACTGGCCCAGCGACCGGCATCGAACTCCGGCACCTGACTGCCCGGCTCGGCGATGAAACGGCGACAGTGCAAATAGGCGCTGGCCTCACTATCGGCAAGATGCAAAATAATCTCGTGAATGCTCCAGCGGTCAGTCGAAGGTTTGTACAGCCACATCTTCTTGGGAAATTGGCGGAGCGCGCCGGACAATAGGGCGGGCGCGCGGCCGAATGATTCGACTTTTTGTCTTCTATCGTCACGCTTCATGAGGGCTCTCCCGATTACATTGATTTTAGACGTATGAGCTGTGATTTTGTTCTCTCACATGCAGGAATAAACGAAGAAAATGAGGGATTTGTTCACCCGGCACGGAACTTTCCACAAAGGTAATTGGATGCGTGCGCACGCGGGATTGATGTCCGGGTGTGGGATGGAAATCGTGTTCGCAATTGGAAAATATGGCCGATTTTGGGCGCTGCAAGTCACGTCAGACTAGACGTTCCAACAGATGAATACGTTTCCTATTAATTGCGGGAGGAATCTACACAGTCTTGGAGGATAGACCGTCGCCAGCGTGGCGGGATTGGCCGGATAACCGCTTGCCCCAATACGCTCGCAAATCGCCGACTAAATAGAGGGAACCGGTGGCAAATACAGCATTCGTTGTGCCTGCCAACTTTATGGCGGTTTCCAGAGCCTCCGCGGGGTCGCGGACAGTGAGGATGCGTTTCGCATGATGGCCGGTCATTTCCGCCAGCAACGGGGCGGAAACGGCGCGAGGCTGCCGCGGTTCGGTGAGAATGACGGCGTCTGCACGAGGGAAAAGCAGGCCGGCGATCTCGTCCACGGCTTTATCGCGCATGGCGCCGTAGACCAGGAAGATGCTGCGGTCGATGTAGTTCTCGTCCCAGAATTTGAGCAACTCGCGCGCGCCAGAGGGGTTGTGCGCGCCATCCAGGTAAGTATCGGGATGTGTGTCCAGGCGTTCGAGACGGCCCGGCCACCTCGCCGATGCGATGCCGCGCTCGATGGCGTCGTTGTTGATGGGAAAGCCGCGCTCAGCGAGTAGGCGGGCGGCGATGGCGGCAGTGAGCGCGTTGCGCAACTGGAAACGCCCCGGCAGGGCCGGGGCCAGGGTGATTTTTTTGTGCGAGTGCATGAAAACGGCGGTCGCCCGATAAAAGCCGCCGGAACTTTGCACCTCTTCGAGGTGCGCTGCCGAGTCCACTTCCACCAGACGTACGTCCATTTCGGCGCAGCGTCTGGCGATCACGCTGCGGGCTTCCAGGCGCTCGCTGGCGCTGACGACCCACGCGCCCGGCTTGATGATGCCGGCTTTTTCCGCGGCGATTTCCTCTATGGAATGCCCTAGATAGTTTTCGTGATCGAAATCAACGGGCGTGAGGATGGCGACTTCGGGCTCGACGATATTGGTCGCGTCCAGGCGGCCGCCGAGACCCACTTCGTAAACGGCAAAATCGACGGCCTGTTGCGCGAAGGCGAGGAAGGCCATCGCGGTGACACACTCGAAGAACGTTGGATGCGCGGCTAGCGTTCCGGACGCCATCAGCGATTCGATTGCGGCGTGAACCGTGCTCCATGCGGCGGCGAAATATTCGTCTGAGATGTTCTCGCCATTGATGCGGATGCGCTCATTGATGCGTTCGAGATGCGGCGAGGTGTAGAGACCAGTGCGTAGTCCCGCTGTACGCAGGATGGATTCGAGCATCGCGGCCGTCGAACCTTTGCCGTTGGTCCCGGCGATATGCGCGCAAGGCGCGGCGAGCTGCGGCTGCCCAAGAGCCTGCGCAAGAATGGAGATATTTTCGAGGCCGAACTTTTGGACGCGCGCCTGTTGCGGAGCGGCCAGTTCCCGTCCCAGCGAAAAAAGCGCGCGAACGGATTCCTCGTACGTCATGAGGCTAACCGACGAAAAAATCGAGGGCGTTGCTGATGTAGGGCTTCAGTTCCTTGCGGGGCACGACGGCGTCTAGGAAGCCGTGTTCGAGAAGGAACTCGGCGGTCTGGAAACCTTCCGGCAATTTCTGTCGGATGGTTTGTTCGATCACGCGCGGGCCGGCGAAGCCGATCAACGCACCGGGCTCGGCAATGTTCAAGTCGCCGAGCATGGCGTAACTGGCGGTGACGCCTCCAGTGGTGGGATCGGTGAGAATCGAGATGAATGGGAGCTTGGCTTCGTCCAGGCGCGCTAGTGCGGCGGAAACTTTCGCTAGCTGCATCAAGCTGACGACGCCTTCCATCATGCGTGCGCCGCCGGAGCAGGAGACGATGATGAGCGGCTGGCGTTGCGCGAGCGAGCGTTCGACGGCGCGCGCGACTTTTTCGCCGACCACGGCGCCCATGGAGCCGCCGATGAATCCGAATTCCATCGAGCAGCAGATCACCGGGCGTCCATTCAGGCGGCCTTCGGCGGTGATGATGGCGTCCTTCATACCGAGTTTGTGTTGCGCTTCTTTCAAGCGCTGCGCGTAGGGCCTGGTATCGGTGAAATGCAGCGGGTCGTTCGAAGCGAGGTCGGCGTCGAATTCGGCGTAGACTTCGTCGTCCAGCAGCATTTCCAAGCGGCGGCGGGAGCTCAGGCGGAAATGGTGGTCGCACTTGGGGCAGACTTCCCAATTGGCTTGGAGGTCTTTTTTCCAGATGATGGCGCGGCAGGAGCTGCATTTGGTCCACATGCCTTCCGTGCGGACGCGGCGCTCTTCCACGGGAGTGGGATTTTCGATTGGTTTTTTTTCTCTCTTAAACCAGGCCATTGTCTGTTCGCTCAGCTCGGAGCTTAACTCTTGTCGCTAATAATCAATTCCGCGTTGCGCTAGGATGCCTTTCGTGTAGGGATGCTTCACTTCGCGCATTTCGGTGACCAGGTCGGCGGCTTCCACCAGTTTCGGGTGCGCGTTGCGGCCCGTGCAAATCACGTGAACGCGCTCGGGACGCTTCTGCAGTGATTCTACCACGCGCTCGGCATCGAGCATTTTGTAACTGATCACGTAATTGATTTCGTCGAGGATGACGACATCGTACTTGTCGCTGTAAATCTGTTCGCGGCCGAATTCCCACGCTTGCTCGCACATTTTCACGTCTTCGGGGTCGGTATCGGCGCCGCCGACCTTTACGAAACCCCGGCCCATTGGCCGGATTTCAAATTTATCGTCGCCGAGCATTTTGGCGGCGTCCAGCTCGCCGTAGTGCCACGAGCCTTTGATGAACTGCACCATCATCACGCGCAGGCCCTGGCCCACGGCGCGAAAAGCGGTGCCCAGAGCGCAAGTGGTCTTGCCTTTGCCCGGCCCGGTATAAACGATCAGCAGTCCTTTGCCTTCCGGCATGCAATCAATCCTCGCCAGAACAGTTGAGAATAGTGAGGGTAGCCTGCGGAAACGTCAAGCGAGGAAGCGGTAGCCTACGCCGCGGACGGTTAGCAAATGCTGGGGCTTGGAGGGGTTTTTCTCGATGTAGCGACGGAGGCGGACTATGAAATTGTCAATCGCGCGCGTGTCGGTGTCTTCGTGCAGGCCCCAGACATCTTCTAGAATCGATTTGCGTGAAACGGTGCGGCCTTTGCTGCGGATCAGATGGCGGAGGAGTTTTGCTTCCATGAGTGTGAGTTGGATGACAGTGTCCTCCACGCGCAGCTCGAGCGTGCCGAAATCGATGGTCTTGCCGTTGAATGAAAAAACTTCGGCGTCGGGCGCAGAGCTCGGCGCTGCCCTTAGGCTCGTGCTTGCTTCTTTGTCGCGGCCAGCGACGACGCGGCCCTTTGCTTCTTTCTTTTCGCCGCGCAGCCATTGATTGCGGCGCAGCAGTCCTTGCAGCCGAGCGAGAAATATCGGCAATTGGAATGGCTTCGGCAAGTAATCGTCGGCGCCGGAGGCAAACCCTTCGAGAACATCTTCGGGGCGACCTCGTGCGGTCAGAATCAGCACAGGAATATAATTTTGGGCTTTGCGCAAGGCGCTGACTACGGTGAAGCCGTCTGCGCCAGGAAGCATCACGTCCAGCACGACGGCGTCAAAATTTTCCTTTTTGGCGAGCAGGCGTTCGAGTGCCGTTTCACCGTCGCCAGAAACTTCGACCGAATGTCCTTCGGCTTCGATATTGAAGCGCAGACCCTTGGCGAGGTGGGCTTCGTCTTCGACCACCAGCACGCGGCTCATGCGAGGTTCCTCGGCAATTCCATGGTGATCGTGGTGCCGCGGCCTTCGCCTTCGCTGGCGGCATAGACCTTGCCTCCATGCGCGCGCGCGATGGCGCGCACAATGAAGAGGCCGAGACCGGTTCCCTTCAATTGAAAACTGGCGCGCCCGGGCACGCGATAAAAGCGCTTGAAGATGCGTTTGAGTTCCGGCGCTGCGATGCCGATGCCGTGATCGGTGACGCTCAGTACGACGTGCTCGTCCGGAGTTTCGATGCGCACCGAGACGTCCACGCGATCGCCGGAATATTTCACGGCGTTATCGAGCAGGTTAGATACCGCTGTGCGCAGCTCGGCGGGATCGCCTTGCAGCGGAATTGCGCCGCCATTCTTACGCGCACGTCCTGCGCTGACCGTTGCTGAATCAAGATGCAGAACGCCGGGGGCGAGGTGGTGGCGCACGCGCGCAAGTTCGATGGATTCGCGGACGAGTTCGCTGAAATCCACTTCGATGTGGTGGCGTTTGCCGCGTTTGTAGCCTACTTCGCCGGCCTTAAGGACCTGCTCGACGGTGCCGAGCAGGCGATCGGTGTCCGACAACATCAAGCTATAAAATTGCTGGCGCTGGGCTTCGTCGATTTCGCGGCGCTGCATGGTTTCGAGGTAAAGCCGGATCGAAGTGATGGGAGTTTTCAGCTCGTGCGTGACCGCGTTGATGAAGCTCCCGTGCTGTTCGTTGCGGCGGATCTCACGCACCAGGAAGATGGTATTGAGGATCATACCGGCGATGATGGCGAAGAAAAATATTACGCCGAAGAAAAGCAGGACGGCTTCGCGCCTGTTGAGAATGATCCAGCCGACGTTCAGGGCGACGGCAAGGGCCACCAGCGCGCTGCCCAGCACGACGAAAAAAGCGATGGTCTTTCTGCGGCTCGCGATTTGCACGGTGTCTAAGGGAATTGTACCGCGAAGCACACCTCCAGGCGTCCTGCGGTGTTACCGAAGGGCGCTTGAGGTACACGGACATTACGCGGGGTGCGAGAGCCAGCCCGGCAGCTTCCCGGCGGCCGAGAAATCCCTGGCTTCAGGGGCTGTAGGGCCCAAGAGAAGGACAGCGCCTTCCAAAATCGGACGCAGTGATTTTCGTTTGGCCGCCGCCCGGTAAAAAAATCATGCCGGGGCGCGGGCGTCTTTCTGCGGTCCGCTAAAATTCGACCGAGGCCAGTTCGCGTTGGACTTCTGGTGTGAGAGTGCGGCCCACGATCAATTCGCTCGTGCGCTTGAGTTCGGAGATTTTGGCGGTGTGAACTTTCTGGGCGATGCTGATTTTTTCCAGGAACCAGATGACGTACCAGTTGAAGTCAACCTCATACCAGGTAAGGCCGTGGCGCGCGGAAACCGGATGTGCGTGATGATTGTTGTGCCAACCCTCGCCCCAGGTGACCAGGGCTACCCACCAGCTATTCGTGGATAGATCGCGAGTCTTGAAGCGGCGCGTGCCGATGGAGTGAGTAGCCGAATTCACAAGCCAAGTGAAGTGCAGGCCGACCACCGTGCGCAGGAATATGCCCCAGAGAACGAACGGAATGCCGCCGACAGCGAGAAGGATCAGCCCGAGGACGACCATCGGGACGTAATGATATTTCGTAATCCAGACATGGAACTTGTTGTGGGACAGATCCGGGACGTAACGCGCGAGCGTCGTAGTGTCGTGGTGCATGGACTTGCCGGTCAAAATCCAGCCCATGTGAGACCACCAGGTGCCGTCCACGGGAGAATGGGGGTCGCCTTCCTGGTCAGAATATTTGTGGTGAATTCTGTGGGTGGCTACCCAGAAAATCGGCCCGCCTTCGAGAGCCAGCGTGGCGCAAACCGTCAGCACATATTCGAGCCATCGTGGAACTTTGTAACCACGATGAGTTAGGAGCCGGTGATAGCACATCCCAATGCCCAGGCTGGTGGCAACCCACCAGAGAAACGCGGCGACGAAGAACGCTTTCCAAGAGAAGAAAAACAGCGCGGCAATGGCACCTATGTGAAACAGGCCCATGAAACTGGCGGTCACCCAGTTGATTTCGCCGTCGTTTTTCTGCGTTTTTTTCAGGACTTCCAGTGGACGGGTTATTGCTTGGAGCGATGGCTGGGTCATCGGGGCCTCTATCGGGACATTTGCGTTGCTCATCAACTTTAGACTAGCAGTAGGCGGATCGGGTGTTTGTAATAGTTATGTAATACCGGAAATCGGTTTGCAGTATCAGCTAGCAGGGATGAAAAGCTATGAAAATGCTGCGGATGATGGGGTTTCATTTTGAGAACTGCGGAAATGGGGAGGAGCTGAGACGTCTCAAAATGCGGCACGTGGTTGCGCTGATCAGCGGTCGCGCTACTCGACGGCAAAGTCAGCTATTATATGGCGCGCCGAAGCGTACCGATCGGCAGGTTGGATTTCTTATCAAGAGGAGGAAACATGCGGAGAGTTTTTATACTTTGTAGCGCAATGGCTTTGATGATGGCGGTGATGGCTGGGACGGGACGCGCGCGACAAGAACAACAGGACAAGAGCAAGCGGCCGAGTCCCGCGGCGCATGCGGAATTTCAGTTTGCCGACGGCAAGACGATTGTCGTGGACTATTCGAGTCCGCGCGCGAAAGGGCGCAAGATTTACGGCGGGCTGGTTCCGTATGGGCAAGTATGGCGGGCAGGGGCAAACGAAGCGACTACGTTTGTGACCAACACGGATGTGACCGTGGGCGGCAAGACCGTGCCTGCCAGCGAGTATACGCTGTTCGTGATTCCCAACCAGGATAAGTGGACGCTGATCATCAGCAAGAAAACCAAGAATGCGAAAGGCGGGCCTTTGTGGGGCACCGACTATCCCGGCGAAGGGCAGGATCTGATCAGAGTGGACATGAAGGTCACAGCGCTCCCCTCGCCGGTCGAGAATTTTACGATTGCGTTCGACAAGATGGGCGACGGGTGCGTCATGCGGATGGATTGGGAGACTACGCGGGCTTCGGTGGATATTGCGGAAAGGAAGTAGCGCCGAATTTTGCGGGTGAGCTGACGAAACGATTTAACACAGAGTTCACGGAGAAAGGTGCAGGTCACCGAGAGTGAACAAGCGGCATGGGCATTTCTCTGCGACCTCCGCGTCTCTGCGGTAAAAAATCCGATCTTGTCCAGCTGTTAATTCAGGAAAGATTGAATGTGCTGCGAAGCGTTTCCGCTATGGCGGTGACGCGCTGCCGCGACGGCGCGGACATTTCCTTGGCCGCGTCGCGCTCGCGCAGCACCACCCAAATTCCCGGATGATAGAGGCTTTGGTCGTGGCTGATCGCGCCGGTGAGCTGCGTGATTTCGAGGTTGCTGCCGGAAAGCTCGCGTTCGAGGGTGACGCGAACCTCGTCGAGTAAATCTTTGAAGCCTTGCGATGCGAGGATGGGATCCACGTCGCGCGGGATTGGCGCTTCGACTTCCTCGAGATCGTAATCCGGCAACGGCTGCGTGATCATCAGTTCAATCGAAGCTGTGGGCGCGCCGGCGTCCTGCGTGATCTTGATTCCCATGATTCCTTTATTCTCCCACAGTCTGGCCTGAGGACCATCTCACTTTGGGTACGGGTGGCCTGCGAGAATGGCGAAGGCTCGATAGATTTGCTCGGCGAGAATTACGCGTGCGAATTCGTGCGGCATGGTGAGCGTTGAGAGTGAGATTTTCTGTTTTGCGCTGGCGCGGAGATCCGCAGGGAAACCTTCGGCATCGCCGCAGAGGAAGACTAGTTCGCGGGTGCCGCGGTCGCGCAGGTCGCCCAGCCAGTTTGCGAATTGCTGCGAGGTGAATTGTTTTCCGGCGGCGTCAAGCAGCACGACCGTGGCTGCGGGATCGGTTTTCAGCTTGCGAAGCGCGGCTGGACGGGTGTCTCGAAGCTCGGTGATTTCGGTGTCCGCGTAGTTCTGGATGCGATCCACGTAGTCGTCGATCAGCGAGCGGGCTTGTTCGCGGCGGGTCTTGCCGAGCATGATCAGGCGGATTCTCATCTATGGACCGGCGCTACCAAACGCTACAAGAGGCCGTATTTCTTGCGCTTTTCAAGTAAGGTCTTACGGCTGATGCCGAGGATTTCGGCGCAGTGGCCGATTTTGTAGCGCGTGGCTTCGAGCGTCGCCTTGATCACTTCTCGCTCGACGTCCTCCAGTGAACGAAGCTGGCCTCCGGCCACATGGCCGCTCGTGCCCGCGCGCATAATTTCCGGAAAATCATCGGCGCGGAGTTGTGGCTGCTTCGTGAATACGAGGGCGTGCTCGATCGCGTTCTTCAGCTCGCGCACGTTTCCCGGCCACTCGTAGGATTCGAGCAGCGCCACCGCTGACGGATCGAACGCCGCTTCAGCACGGCCGTGCACCGGGCCGAGGCGCGCGAGGAAATGCACGGCGAGTTCCGCGATGTCGGTGCGGCGTTCGCGCAGCGGCGGAATCACGATCGCCAGCACGTTGAGGCGGAAATAAAGGTCTTCGCGAAAGCGTCCATCTGCGGCAGCCTTGGCCAAATCGGTATTCGTGAGCGCCATCAGGCGCGCTTCCATGCGCAAAGTTTCCGTGCCCCCGAGGCGCTCGAAGGTGCGCTCTTCGAGCACCCGTAGCAACTTCGCTTGCATCCCCGGAGCGAGCGCGGCGACTTCATCGAGAACGATCGTTCCAGTCTGCGCCATTTCCAGCCGTCCGAGCTTGCGCGTCACCGCTCCAGTGAACGCGCCGCGTTCATGGCCGAATAGTTCTGACTCGACCAGCTCGGCAGGCAGACTGGCGCAATCAATTTTCAGCAACGGCGCGTCGTGACGCGGGCCGTGCTGGTGAATCCAGCGCGCAAGTTGATCCTTGCCGGTGCCGCTCTCGCCGGTGATCAGTACGGTGGTGGCAGCATTGGCGACTTTTTCGGCGAGTTCAAGGACGTGGCGCGAGGCGGGATCGGCGGCTATCCAGGGGATGGTCGCGGCGGCGCTCATTTATGGCCACTCTGTTTGTCGCGGAAATTGCAGGCTTCTTCCGCCGCAAAAGCGAAGAGCACAGCCAACCGTGGCTGTGCCACAAAAAGCGAAGAGCACAGCCAACCATGGCTGTGCCACAAATTCAGTGACGCGCTCATTGTTGCGTGGCGTTACCTTCGGACTCGCTGCGGGGCTCGTTGTGAGAACCAGTGTGAGATTTTGCTTTCCCCGGCGCGCCGGGATCTGCTGGCTCGTGAAAATCCACGCGCTCGGCAGTGCGCCACAGCCGTTCGAGGTCGTAGTACTGGCGCGCGCGTTCGCTAAAAATGTGCACTACGAAATAGCCATAATCGAGCAGCACCCATTCGGCGCTCGATTTGCCTTCACGATGGGCCACGTGGCGGCCCTGACGGCCGAGCTTTTCTTCGATGGCTTCGCCAATGGCTTGAATCTGGGGCTGGCTGGTTCCGGAGCACAGCAGGAAATAATCGGCGAACGCGCCGGAGCCGCGAAGATTCAGCACGGAAATATCCAGGGCCTGCTTGTCCTGGGCCGCTTCGACGGCCAACCGGATTTCGGGATCGAGAGAGTTAGGTGTCACCGATAAAGGGCCTGTCCAAGAATGTATTCCTCCACGGGCGCGGGCACAAGCCCATGAATGGATTGGCGGCGGTCGAGCCGCTGGCGGATTTCCGTGGAAGAGATGTAGTTGGACACGGTGGTGAGCAGATGGATCACAGATTTGCGCAGCACGATCTTGTGCGGATCGTCCACTTTCGTGCGTCCGAGCTTTTCCGGCGGGATGATCAGGCGCAAAGCGTCCAGACGAAAGCCCGGACGGCTGGCGATAATGAAGTCGCAGGAATCAAGAAGCACTTCGTAATTCTTCCACGTCGGGATTTCCAGGAACTGATCGGCGCCCACGATAAAATACAAATGATCGTCGGGGTGCTCGCGGCGGAAGCGCCGGACGGTATCAATCGTGTAGAAGACGTGCGGCGTGGCGCCGTCGGGCGCTTCGGCGAGTGACGGGTGCAGATATGGATGATTGGCGCAGCCTAAAGCGACCATGGTGTAGCGATGCAGAAACGGCGTAAGCGCGGGCTTATGTTTGTGCGGCGGGCGCGAGGACGGCACGAAATAAATGGCGTCAATGTGGAAGCGTTTCTGCGCCGCCTGCGCGACGGCAATGTGCCCGGAATGGATAGGATCGAACGTGCCGCCAAAAAGCGCAACCGTACGGCGATGCGCGTGTCCGTGGGTTCTAGTCACGGCGTGAGAAGTCAACAATCCTCCCGGCGGGGCGCGGCGTGAGCCGCTTTCGTTGCTGGTGCTTGATGCTGTGAATCATCCATACCTGCGTTCGACGCAGCATTCGATGCAAGTTGCACTTCTCCCGCTTCAGCCGGAAGCGCAGGCTTGGGAATGCGGTCGAGCGCGTCAGCCATGGCACGCACTAGCTCGACGATGCCGTCGCCCGTTGCCGAAGATACCGCGTGGAACTCGAGACCGCGCTTAGCGGCGAAAGCGCGCAGTTCATCGAGATGCGCGCGATCAGTGGTGGCGTCGAGCTTGGTGGCGACGACGATCATCGGCTTTTCCGCCAGTTCGGGGCTGAACGAAGCGAGCTCGTGCATGATGATTTCGAAATCGCGGATTGGGTCGCGGTCGTTCGCATCGCTGGTATCCACTAGATGCGCGATCAGGCGCGTGCGCTCCAAATGCTTCAGGAAACGCGTGCCGAGGCCCGCGCCTTCATGGGCACCTTCGATCAGGCCAGGAACGTCCGCGACGACGAATGAGCGGCCGTGCCCCGGCGTGGCATCGGGATCAGCGGAGACGACGCCGAGGTGCGGCTCGAGGGTGGTGAAGGGATATGCGGCGATTTTCGGGCGCGCCGCGGAGATACGCGAAATCAGCGTGGACTTGCCGGCGTTCGGAAAGCCGACCAGCCCCACATCAGCCAGTAATTTCAATTCGAGGCGCAGAGAGCGTTCTTCGCCGGGCCTGCCGTCTTCATGTTCGCGCGGGGCTTGATGCCAGGGACGAACGAAATGCGGATTGCCGTTGCCGCGTCCGCCGTGGCCCCCGTGAGCCGCGAGCACGCGCTGGCCGGGTTGGGTGAGATCGAAAAGCTGTTCGCCGGTATTCGAGTCAAAGACGACAGTGCCTACCGGAACTTTCAGCACCAGATCTTCGGCGGATTTTCCGTGGCAGTTCGAGCCTTCGCCGTGGCCGCCGCGGCCGGCTTTGAATTCGCGATTGTAACGGTAGCGCAGGAGCGTGTTGTCGTGCGGGTTGGCTTCGATATACACGTCGCCACCGTTGCCGCCATCACCGCCCGATGGGCCGCCGCGCGGGACGTACTTCTCCCTGCGAAACGCGACGCAGCCATTACCGCCGTCGCCGGCTTTGATCGAGATTTTTGCTTCGTCCGCAAACACGTGTCACCTGCTGCTCGGGAAATTGCCAGAAAATCATACGCCAGGGCTAGGAGTAAAAACAAAAATACGCGCCCGGGTAACGAAGCGCGTATCGGAAATTGTTACGCTAGTTGGCGGCCGCAGGCTCAGAGGCGGACGCCGCGCGGTCCGCGCCGCCGACCGCGGATTCTTCCGCCGGAAACACGCTGATGAACTTCCCTAGCGCGCCTTTATCTTCAAAGCGCACAACGCCGGTGATGGTGGCGAAGAGGCTATCGTCTTTCGCGCGGCTGACGTTCTTACCCGCCTTGTAGCGCGTGCCACGCTGGCGAATCAGAATACTGCCGCCGGTGACGAGCTGCCCGCCAAAACGCTTGATGCCCAGCCGCTGTCCGTGCGAATCGCGTCCGTTTGTGGAGGACCCGCCGCCCTTTTTATGTGCCATTGCAGACCCCTAGGAAATCTGGATGTCGCTGACCTGGACAGAAGTGTAATTCTGCCGGTGGCCGCGCTGAATTTGATATTGCCCACCCGTCTTGTACTTCAGAACTTTAAGTTTCGGACCGCGATCCTGCGCCACGATCTTGCCGATGACTTTGGCCTTGGCCACGTCGCCGCCGGAAACGAGCTTCTTGTCGTCATTGCGCACGGCGAGGACTTCGTCAAACGTGACCTTGCCGCCGACTTTGCCTTCGAGCCGCTCAATGCGAACCGTCTTGCCCGGCTCGACGCGGTACTGCTTTCCCCCACTGCGAATTACGGCGTACATGCTGCCTCCTGAGGCGAGTGACAAACCCCTATTATACGGGCGAAAAAGGGGATGCGTCAACGAAGTCCTTTGGACATCACTTTGTTCGTGTAGAAAAATAGCACAGTCTAGGCCCTCGGGTGGGTTTGGATCGTGGCAGGGGTGCGCATTCCGACCGCTGCGTTTACAAAGCCCGAAACCGGGAGCGGGGTAGCGCCATCTACGGAGTATGACTATGAAGAAGGTGAAGCTGGGTTCACAGGGCGCGATTGTTTCCCGGATGGGGCTTGGCTGCATGGGGATGAGTGAATTCTACGGTGATCGCAACGATGCAGAATCGGCGGCCACGATTTTGCGGGCGCTCGATCTGGGCATCAACTTTCTCGATACAGCTGATACCTATGGGATTGGCGATAATGAGGAGCTTGTTGGCCGGACGATTCGCGAGCGGCGCGACCAGGTGTTTCTCGCGACCAAGTTCGCCAACATACGCAAGAAAGACGATCCTACCTACTGGGTGATCAGCGGCAAGCCGGAGTACGTGCGCCGGGCGTGCGACGCTTCGCTGAAGCGCCTGGGCGTCGAGCATATTGACCTCTACTACCAGCACCGCGTGGACCCGAACGTTCCGATCGAAGAAACGGTGGGTGCCATGGCGGAACTGGTGAAGGCCGGCAAGGTGAAGTATCTGGGACTTTCCGAGGCGTCGCCCGCGACCATCCGGCGCGCGCACAAGGTGCATCCGGTCACGGCGCTGCAAACGGAATATTCGCTGTGGGAGCGCCACATCGAGAAGGAAATCCTTCCCACCGTGCGCGAACTCGGGATTGGATTTGTGCCGTATAGTCCGTTGGGCCGCGGATTTCTTACCGGCGCGATTACCAAGAAGAGCGATCTGAGCGCCGGAGACGCGCGATGGCAGCGCTATCCACGTTTCGCGGACGAGAACTTCGATAAGAATCAGGCACTCGTGGACCGCGTGCGCCGCATCGCCGAGCGCAAGGGAGTAAAACCCGGCCAACTGGCGTTGGCATGGGTGCTCGCGAAGGGCGAGGATTTGGTGCCGATTCCTGGAACGAAGCGGCGTAGGTATCTTGAAGAGAATGCGGGCGCGGCGGATATCCAGCTGAGTCCGGCCGAAGTGGTTGAACTTGAGGCGGCCGTTCCGCAGAATGAGATTGCCGGCGAGCGCTATGCGCCAGCGAATATGAAGTCAATCGACCGCTAAGCCTGCGGGCCGCCCTCAATTTCTGCGCGCGGTATCTGACCGGCGCTCACGTTCCAGCCCGCCGCGACGCACTCCTCCAATAGCCTCGCGTTGCGATGCGGCTGTTCCAAAATAAAAAACTCGTGCTAGATTACCGCCGGAGGTGAGCAGGAGAAATTTCATCGGCCTTCTTGCAGCGTTGTTGCTGTTTTCCGTTCCCGCTTTTGCGCAAGGCAGACCTGGTGGCGGTGGCGGACACTTCGGCGGCGGGAAGCCTCCGGCACACGGACCTGCTCCAGTTCATAATGCTCCGGCACAACCTCCCGCGGAACATCGTACATTCAGCGACGTGCCCGGACATCCCGAAGCTCCGCACGTCCACCCCGATGGCAAGTGGATCGGACATGATACTGGCCCGAACGACCCGCACTACTATCTCGATCGCCCCTGGGAACATGGCCACTTCACGGGCTGGTTCGGTCCTCATCACGGCACCTCGGGGGCGGAGGGCCGTCGCGATTCTGGTTCGGCGGATTTTATTTCAGCCTAGCGCCCTATGACCTTGGCTACTGCGGCGATTGGAACTGGGATTCGCACGACGTCGTGATTTACGAGGATCCCGACCACGTTGGTTGGTATCTTGCGTATGAGGCTGGGGACCTACGTTCACGTCGAGTATCTAGGCAATAGTTAGCCGGCCACGATAGTTCACGCAGCACACGCTAGCAGCAGCGGGAGATGTTCGAGTAGCGGCGCCGGAGCGCGTCGAGGTAGAAGTCCGCACGCGAAAGCGGCGCACGCGCAGCATCCGGCGACACGAGCGAATCATACGCAGCTGAGCGGCGCATCGAGCGCAGATAGTTGTCGTAAGCTGCGTCGCCGCTGACTTGGCGAAGCCATACCCAAACGCTGCGCGCAAATCCGAACGCGTGGAATCGAGGGACGTTCATAGTTTGGGCACTTCGCCCTGTGGAACTTTTTCACCCGGAGCGGGCCGCGGTGGAGCGATGCCAATCTGCATCGCCGTGTTTTTGGGGAACGTCAGTTCTGGACCGCGCGCGACGAAGTTCACATAGATCGAACGGGCGGCGCCGAACGACCCCATGGCCATGCCTAACGCTTGCGAGTGCACTGCCAGGCCGACCGCAATGCCGATCAGTTTGTATCCGCCTGCGCCGCCAGCCGCGCGAGGTCCGGTATCGCCAAACGTATCACCCAAGAACGAGACGGCGCCCAGCCCGACAGCGACTGTAGTGGTGAGGAAACGCGTTTTGGGAGGAGCGGCTTGCGCACCGCCCTCGGCGTCAAGAGTTACGTTCTGCGAACGGCCAGCTTGGAGGCTTTCGAGACTGGCCTCAATTTTTTCCTGCACGCCGTCTTGCAGCACCATATCGTGGAAGGCAATGCGGAGCTGACCGCTGCGAGCAAGATGCGAGGCCGGGCGCACTTGCAGAACCGAACCTTTCAGTCGAGTTCCCTGCGGATAGATCAGGTGGTTGCCGGCGAAGAGCGGCTGCGTGACGATGGCTTCGACATCATCCCCGTTATGAGACGTGCCCGAGCTTAGCGGAGTGATCAAGCGCGCGTGCACAAAACTGCCTGGCGGGGGCGCCGCACCGATGGAAGACGCTAACTCTGGCGTCAAAGGCTCGCTGCCAAAATCCAAGGGCTCTTGAAGTTCGGCGAAATAAACTGTGCCGGCGTCAATGTATTGCGGGTGTACGGGCAATTGCGCCACGGCGTAGCGCTCGACGCGGTGCATTTTCCCCGGCGCTTTCACCTGCTGCATCGCCGCTTGCCACTCCTGCTTCGCGGCTTGTTTGGCCTGCTTGGCTTTTTCGGCAGCGACATCTTTCGCGCCCGAAGAGTTCTTCGTGCGCTCATCGGCGCTGGAAACGAAATCGAGAACCTGACCCGAGCCGGGCGTGATCGTGGCCTGAAATGGAATATGCTTGCCATCGGGAAGAATCAGCTCATCGAAGCTGACTTGGAATTTGCGATCCGGTGAGAAATTGGCATCAAGTGCCGCGGCCGTGCGTTTTCCCGCCGAGACTGGATCGATTTCTGTGATCTTGCCGTTCACTTCCGTGCCCACGGGGATGACCAGTTTATCGAACGCGTAGACGGGCTCGACGATGCGGCCGCGCAGAGCTTGTCCCGCTTCTTTGAGGCGCACTTCCTTTTCGAGTGCGACCTGCAGCGGCGTGTCTTTCGGGACAGTTAATTGAACGGTGGGCGGGGGCGTAGCTGCAGCCTGTGCGTTTTCCGGAGGCGTGGCCGGTGTGCGATCCTGCGCGTACGCGACGCCGCAAAACGAACTCGCCAGGAGCACCGGGCCCAACGCACACATGATCTTCAGCCGGCCATTCATCCCGTCACGGCGTCTCCGCGCAAGAAGACAACGATGCGCGCGCCTAACAGACAGTTGCACGTTTTGACTCCGTAAGGGCTGAGTTCCTATTTTAGTCCCCTTCAGCCCAGCGTGTCGCGGTGTAGGGCGATTCATGGAGCACGGCTTTCTTTTTGCCGCTGAGAATGACGATCCACTCGCCGATGGCTTCGACGATCAGGACGAGAATCATTGTCGCCAGGACAGCAGTGACCACCGCGTCCAGGTAATTATTGAAAATGAGGCGCTGCGTTGCCGCGATTTTGTCCGCCGGGATTGCGCCCGAGGCAATCTGCGCGGCGAGGACGCGGGCCTGCGTGAGAAATCCGATCCGCGGATTCGCGTCGAATATTTTCTGGTAGCTCGCGGTCATTGTGATGGCGATGAGCCAGACCATCGGTGCGAGAGTTATCCAGATCCATCGCACGCGGCCCATTTTCAAGAGGATTGTAGTAGCGACCACCAGTGCGACGGCGGCCAGCAACTGGTTGGCAATGCCGAAGAGCGGCCAGAGCGAATTGATTCCGCCGAGCGGATCTTGCACTCCTTGCCACAAAAAGTATCCCCACGCGCCGACCATCAGCGCGCTCGCGGCGAGAATTCCACCTGTCGACCCCGATTTGCCGAGCGGCTTCCAAACGTGGCCGGCGAGTTCCTGGACCATGAAGCGTCCGACGCGCGTGCCGGCGTCCAGAACCGTGAGAATGAAAAGCGCTTCGAACATGATGGCGAAGTGATACCAGATGCTGAGCAATCGTTCGCCGCCGATCGTTCCGCTGAAAATCTGCGCCATGCCGACGGCGAGTGACGGTGCGCCGCCGGTGCGGTCGAGCAGCGTGTGTTCGCCGACGCGCTGTGCGAGTGACGACATTGCTTGCGGATCAAGCGCAAAGCCCCAGGAACGAATCGTCGTCGCGGCGGCGTCCGCGGTTTTGCCGACGATCCCCGCGGGGCTATTAATTGCGAAATAGATTCCCGGCTGCAGCGCGCAAGCCGCCACCATCGCCATCACGCCAACGAACGATTCCATCAGCATCGCGCCATAGCCGATCATGCGCGCGTGGCCTTCGCGCAAAATCATTTTCGGCGTGGTACCGGAAGAAATCAGGGCATGGAAACCGCTGATGGCTCCGCAGGCGATGGTGATGAAACAGAACGGGAAGATTTTTCCGGCGAAGACCGGACCATTGCCGTCAACGAAGCGCGTGAGCGCGGGCATTTCCAGAATAGGGCGAACAAAGATGACGCCGCAAGCCAGCGCGGCGATGGCGCCGACTTTGATGAAGGCGCTGAGATAATCGCGCGGCGCAAGCAGCAGCCACACAGGTAGCGTGGATGCGGCGTAGCCGTAAGCGATGATCGCGATCGCGAGTGCCGGGCCGGTGAACGTGAAGGCGCTCGACCAGGCAGGCGATGCGTTGACCCATTGGCCGGCGATGACCGCGAGCATCACGAGGGCCACGCCGCCGAGAGACGCTTCGAGGACTCGGCCCGGACGCAAATAGCGCAGGTAAACGCCCATGAGCAGGGCGATGGGAATCGTCATCGCCAGGGTGAAGGTGCCCCAGGGCGATTCCTTCAAGGCTTTTACAATCACCAGTGCGACGACAGCGAGAAGAATGATCATGATCGCAAGAACGGCGAGGAGAGCGATCATTCCGCCGCGCTTCGAGACTTCTTCGCGCGCCATCTGTCCGAGCGATTTTCCATTGCGGCGAATCGAGCAGAAAAGAATGATGAAATCCTGCACGCAGCCGCCGAGAGCGGCGCCGACGATGAGCCAAAGTGTGCCGGGCAAGTAGCCGAATTGCGCGGCAAGAGTGGGGCCGACGAGGGGGCCGGGTCCAGCAATCGCGGCGAAATGGTGACCGATCAGCACCCATTTATTGGTGGGAACGAAATCGCGGCCGTCTTCGAGGCGCTCGGCCGGGGTGGCTCGGCTGTCGTCGAGAGCGAGAACTTTCGCAGCTATGAAATTGGAGTAGAAGCGATAGGCGACGAGATAAGTGCAGACGGCAGCTACTACGAACCAGACCGCGTTCAGCGGCTCGCGGCGTTCGAAACCGATGGCGGCGAGCGCGCCCGCGCCTGCCAGCGCGATGCCTGCCCACACAATTATTTTGAGGAGTGGTTTCATGATGCGACACACGCTCCGCGACCCTGTTTTTGGTGCATGTCGCGCATCGTACGCAAGGGTAGCGGAGGCGTCAATCGAGACTTGCTTTCATTTGAGCCGAGGATGCGCAACCCGTCGTTCAGGCGTAGGCTTGGCGGCAGGATTCGTGTTCGCGGCAGGACGGGGGACAATTCGTTTTGTCGATTAGAATGTAGTTGTGGCAAGTGGAACAAACCACGCCGTAAATTGTTTCGCTGAACTGATCGTGGGTCGTACTTGCCGTGTGTTCGCTGCGCGCCTGTTCGCGACTAATGGCCATGTGCTTGGCTCCGATTCGCTGACGAAAACATTGTAGCTGAAGTGCGCATCTTGCCCTATCCGTTTGAATCTGATGCACAGAGCGAAGCCTGAAGATTTGTGCTCGTACGGCACTTAAAATCGGCTCGCGTCAAAAAACGATCAGAGGGCAAATCTAGAGGAGGCCATAGTGGGAAAAAGGAACGCCGCTCGCACGCCGCTAACATCGACCGCAAACGTCTTATGGTTGTCGCTTAGGATTTTCGGCCTTGCGCTGATAGTGCTTTTTATCCAATCCGCACTGTGGGCCGCGCCGCAAGCCTCAAAAGATCTCAGCCAGGAAATTTACGACACCATGATGCAGGTACGCGGCGCCAAGCCGGGTAACCGGCCGGTTCATGCGAAGGGAATCGTGTGCGAAGGGACTTTTACGGCTACGCTCGTTGCCCGGACTCTTTCTCGCGCCGCCCATTTCCAGGGTAAACCAGTGCCGGTCACGATCCGCTTTTCAGACGATGCACCGGATCCTTCCATCCCGGACAACTCGCCGAATGCCTCGCCGCGCGGAATTGCGATTCGATTCATGCTACCGGGCGGCGACCGCACCGACATCGTCGCGATTTCGCACAACGGCTTTATAGTCGGGTCCGGCGAAGAATTTCTCGCGCTGGAGAAGGCCATCGTGGCGACGGATCCATCGAAACCTCATCCCTGGGCGATCGAGCAGTTTCTGGGAGCGCATCCGCGCGCGCTGAAATTCGTGCAAGACCCGAACCCCACGCCCGAGAGCTTCGCCACGGTGGCGTTCTATTCCAACAATGCGTTCGTCTTGGTGAACAAGAAAGGTGTGAAACAAGCGGTCCGGTATCAGATTATTCCCACCGCTGGCTCGCACTACCTGAATGATGCCGACGCGAAGGCAAAATCCGCGGATTTTCTTTTCGATGAGCTGAGGACCCGTCTCGCAAAGGAACCGGCCAAGTTTCGATTGGTCGTGCAACTCCCCGGCCCCGGCGATCCGACGAACGATAGCTCAATTGTGTGGCCGGACGACCGCAAGACGGTCGACCTCGGCACAATCACCATTACTTCGGTCGTTGCCGATAGCGACGCGGCGCAGAAGGCACTCGCGTTCGATCCGATAATTTTAACCGATGGAATTGAGGAGTCCGACGACCCTTTGCCTGAAGTGCGTTCCAGTGTGTACGGGATTTCGGCGATGCATCGCTAAGGGCGGCTTAGCGATTGGTGCTCATTCTGTAAGCGCGCAATCGCGCAAGTGGAACCAGCGTGCCGTAAAATGCTGCGGACCCCGGCGCGCAAGTTGCTCTGCCGCGCCGGGTCGCAGTTTGCTCCTACATCCCCGATCCGATGTAGCCGTCTTCCGCAGTGATCAGGCCCATGTTCGGCATTTCAGTTTTTACTTTCACCGGCTCGAGAGTCGGCTTCTTTGCACCCTTGGCAAGAAACGTAACCTCGTACTGGTGCTTCAAGCTGTTGCTGATATCCTGCAAGTACGGAGTGATATCAACCGGAGAGCCGAAAGCAAGATAGTACGTTTCTCCGCCAGTCCTTTGAGCCAGCACGTCAAGACCAGTCTGTGCCAGATCGGTGCGGAGCACGCCACGCCCGCCAAAGCGGCCGGCTCCCGGCGAATAAATCGAATAGACGATGAACCCTCCTCGTTGCGCTTGTTCAGAAGCTGCGTCAAGGTAGGGGTTAGTGAATGGATCGTTGAAGAATCCGCCGCCGAGAGGATCGGTTCCGCTGGTGATCATCAAAATCTCGCGACGATCTTTGGTCTCCGGCCACCTCTTCATCAAGTCCGAAAGTGCCAGATAAGGGCTCGTGTATCCCACCGACGCTCCGATCGGCAGTCGCAACGATTTTTGAACCAAGGTGCGGTCCGTCGTCAAATTTTGGGCCGTGACAACCTCGCCGTTGCGCATGTAGCCGACGCCTATAGCCGTCGTAGCTGGCTGCTCTTCGATGAATTTCGCAAGGGTGCGGAACTGTAAGGCGAGGCTATCTCGCGAAGTGTCGTCGATCAAAATGAAGAGTTGCAATCCGGCGCGATCACCCTGCAGCGGGACCCAACTTGTCACCATATCGCGCCTGCCTTTCTGAAACACCTTCACATCATCTGCTGCGACGGCCGGAACTTGTGCGCCGTGGTGCGGCTTCACTGTCACCACCATGTGCACAGGCACGTCGGTTGAGGAGTTTGCCTGCTGAGCTTGTTGAGCGAACGCCGGCGCCGGTCCACAGATTACTCCGAGAACCAGACCAAGCATCGCTCCCAAGCTTATAGAGCGTTTTGTTATCAATCTGCCCATCTTTATGCTTCGCATTTCGTCTATCCCTTCTCTCGAGATCCGAGAGGTTCGGCTGGCCTTAGCTTCGATCTTGCCGAGGCCTGATGTTGCCAGCCGAGTCATAACATTTCCCCCCAATCAATAAGACGCTGCGTTCGGAGTGTGGGGTACGTACTTGCATGCCGCTAACCATAAGATTACAGAGCGCTTATCAGAAACGCGGTTTTTGATGAACAGTGGGGTCAAGGCATTTAGTCGATCGGTCACACACGGGGGGCGAAGCGGAGCATGCGAAACTGCGGTGATCTCACATGGACAGCGTTCTGGTGCTGGATAGGTGGCAATCGAAAACCGATCGACTGGCCGGAGTTCTGCGAGTCGGCTATCCCCGACGGCAAGTCTGTGCTAATTTTTCGCCTGCTCGCGCAGGCTCTTGGAACCGGCGATAACCTTATGATTGGCTCAAAGGAACGTATGAAAAAGATTGCGTGGATGATGCTCTTATTCGCATTCGCGGCGGGCCTAGATGCCGCCGCAGATGAAGAAAACAAAGCAGAGACCACCAAGAAAAATCAGTGGACTCCCGAGGATGTTGTGAATCAGGAGGACGCCGGATCGTTCCGGATTTCTCCGGACGGGAAATTTGCGTTGTGGCTGAAGGGAACGGCGGATAAAGACAAGGATTTGCGGGTCAGCAATTTGTATCTTTCGAATTTAAGCGACGGAAAGGCCGTGCAACTCACGCGCGGAACGGATGATATTTCGAATCCGCGCTGGTCGCCTTCGGGGGAAACGATCGCGTATCTGAGCAGCCACGCGCTGCCGAAGCCCAAGCCCGACGCCGGATCCACGCAAATCTGGCTGCTCGCCAGCGCGGGCGGGGAACCGTGGCCCGTTACGGAATCCGAGCGCGGCATCAAGCAATTCGAATGGCTGGACAACGACACGATTCTTTTCAGCGCGGAGGAAGATCCTTCACTCTACGAGCGGCAAACGAAGGAGCGCAAGGACGATTCGAATGTGGTGGACGATACGGCGCACGCCGCGCCGGTGCGCCTTTTCAAGTTGTCTGTGAAGGACAAAAAAGTTACGCGGCTGACGGACAATAACGACTGGATCGTGGATTTTAAGGTTTCGCGCGACAAGTCGAAAGCTGTAGCGGTGGCGCGGCGGGAATTGAGTTTTGCGTGGGATCAGAAAATTCCGCCGGCGACTTACATCGTGAATCTCGCGAACGGCGATCGCACGCAGATATTTACGAACGAACGGATCCAACCGAGCGAGATCGAGTGGGCACGAGATAATTCTGGGTTTTATGTGGTCGCGCCATTTTCCAGCGATCCGCGGTTCCTGGTCGCCACTGTGGAGAGGGTTTATTTCTACGATCTAGTGGCCGCGAAATCCGAGGAAGTGAATCTGGACTGGGATCGCGGGTTTGCCCGTTCTATGCAGGCGACAAATGATGGATTCATCGCGCTGCTGGCGGACGGCGTTTACACCAAGCCAGTGCGCTTCACCCGCCACGCGGCGACTTGGTCACGAAAATCCATCTCGAGCGACGATGACCGGCACTATTTCAGTTTCGAACTGGGCGATGACGGCAAGACACTGATTTACGAGTACTCGACTGCGAGCGTGCCGACGCAATTTTTCCGCGCGCGGCTGGAGGGCACAAAGATTTCCGGACCGCTACAGATTACTGATCTGAATCCCGGCTTCAAGGGCAAAACGAACGCGAAGACGGAGGTGCTGCACTGGAAAGGTGCGAACGACGATGACGTCGAGGGGATCCTTTATTATCCAGACAAGTACGAGGCGGGAAAAACTTATCCGTTGATCGTGGCGACCCACGGCGGACCGGCCGGCGCGGATCATGACCAGTGGACGGAGCGTTGGGCCTATGCGCCGAATCTGATGACGCAACGCGGCGCGTTTGTGCTGAAAACGAATTATCACGGCAGCACCGGCTACGGCTTGAAGTGGGTGGAATCCATTTGCTGCGGGAAATATTACGATCTGGAAATTCCGGATATCGAGCGCGGCGTGGACAATTTGATCGGCAAGGGATTGGTTGATCCAGACAAAATTGGAGCGCAGGGATGGTCGAATGGTTCGATTTTGTCGATTCAAGTAACGGTCGTGGATCCGGATCGCTACAAGGCCGCGTCGGTCGGTGCGGGAGATGTGGAATGGCTGAGCGATTGGGCCAACGTGGATTTCGGAGAGTCGTTTGACAATTATTATTTCGGGAAAACGCCGCTCGAGGATCCGCAGCTTTATCTCGAGAAGTCGCCGCTCTTCAAGATGGACAAGGTCAAGACACCCACTTTGATTTTCTTTGGCACGATTGACCGCCAGGTGCCGACGGAAGAGGGCTGGACGCACTATCGCGCGCTGTATTCGATCGGCAAGGCGCCGGTGAAATTTATCTTGTTTCCCGGAGAAGCGCATGGGCCGCGGAAGCTGACGCACCAGTTACGCAAGATGAATGAAGAGGACGCCTGGTTTGATTTGTATTTGTTCAAGACGAGCAAGCCGGAAGACGAAGCGCTGAAAAAGGGTTCGCCGCTGGATGTGGCGCTCAAGCGCCGCGATGTTCAGAAATCGGGAGCGCTATACGGAGTGGCGTTTCGTCCGCCTTCGATTCCGGAGAATCCCGCGCCGGACGTGCTGATTCCCGAAACAGTGAAGCGTGGAAGCATCGAGATCGGACGATTTGAGGTGACGCGAGCGCAGTATGCGGCATTCGACAAGGACTTCAAGTTTGCCGCCGGTACGGAAAATTATCCGGCGAATGCCATTACCGTCGAGCAGGCGAAGGCATATTGCAAGTGGCTGAGCGACCTGACGGGCGAAACGTACCGGCCGCCGAACGGAACGGAGGCCGCGGATTTGTACAAGCCACGTAGCGGAGAGAACACGCTGGATTATTGGGCCGGCTATTCGGTGAATCCCGAGGACGCGCAAAAACTGGAAGAAAAAATCAAAGAGTTGCCCGGAGATGCGTCGCTGCTGCGTGAAGTGGGAAGTTTTGCAGCGGAAGGCGAAGAGGGCGAAGAGTTAGTGTTCGACCTGGGCGGCAACGTCGCGGAGTGGGTGGTCGCCGCAGATGGTTCGGGCAAGGCGGAAGGTGGCAGCGCCGATCGTCCGTCGGACAACAAAGCCGGATACCGCCCTCCTGACGCGACGTACATCGGCTTTCGCGTCGTACATATCGCGCCACCGAAACCCGCGGCCAACGCGGACACCGCGAAGCCGTGAACTCATGTCGTCCGCTGCTGCGGACGCCGCCGCAAATCGCAGAGGTGATAGTGTCGCGCCTCGGGTCGATGGCGGTCTGAAGACCGTCGCTACGAACCCCCCACCGGACAGCGAGCTTTGGGCCAGATTGGCCCTTGCGGCGCGCGCCCATGCGACATACGCTCGACGCATGACCCAATTCACCCCCACGAAGCGCACCAAGGTGCAGCGCCTGCCCGATCGCGGAAAATACGATCGCGAAACCGTTTTTTCGATATTGGATGAAGGCTTTGTTTGCCACGTGGGATTTGTGGTGGACGGCCAGCCGTTTGTGATCCCGACAAATTACGCGCGCGTGGACCAGACGCTGTATCTGCACGGCTCGTCGGCAAGCCGGATGCTGCGTACGATTTCCGATGGCGTCCAGGTAGGCGTGACGGTGACGCTGGTGGATGGGCTGGTGCTGGCGCGTTCGGCATTTCATCATTCGGTGAACTACCGCTCGGTGGTGATGCTGGGCCGCGCGGTGCCAGTCGAGAGTGCGGCAGAAAAAATGAGTGCGCTCGAGGCGTTTACCAATCACGTGGTTCCGGGGCGGTGGAAAGATATCCGCCAGCCGACGGAATCGGAGTTGAAGGCAACCTCCGTCCTGGCGTTGCCGCTCGAGGAAGTTTCGGCGAAGGTGCGCGTAGGGCCGCCGAAGGATGACGAAGCGGATTACGCCCTGCCCATTTGGGCGGGCGTGCTGCCGTTGCAAGTGACGCCGGGCATGCCAATCTCAGATCCGCGCGTGATCGCCGGTTTGGAACCCCCTGCCTACCTGCGAAGCTATTCGCGCAATCGCGATGGCGATGGAAGAGACGTTAAGTAAGATTCGTTCCGTTGCATCGAGCAACGAAACGCGCGCCGAGCTTGTTTCGATCATTGCGTGGAGCGGCCCTGGCGCGCCTGCGTATCCGACATTTCCGGTTACGAAAGGGCTGACGAGCTCGGCGATTCAGCAGAAGGCGACGGTTGTGGTGGGCGATGTGCGCAGCGATTCTCGTTATTTGACTGCTTTCGGCAGCACGCTTTCGGAGATCATTATTCCGGTTTTAGATCCGCGAAACGAACGGGTGATGGGAACTGTTGACGTCGAAAGCGAGCGGACGGATGCATTTGCGGATGCTGACCGGAAAAACCTCGAAGCATGCGCCCGTGCGGCGCTTGCGCTTTGGGTCCAGGCATAATCTTCCGCAGTGGTTTGCAGTGTTTCGTGTTGTTCTTCCCGCTTTGATTCCTCTACTTTTCGCCACAATTACCTCGGCACAGCAAGAAGCGCCGAATACGGCGATCACAGGCTTCGTTGCGGGCTCCTATCGCAGTCCTAGCGGCGAGGCGATGCAGTATCGTTTGTTTGTTCCGTCGGGTTACGACGCGAGCCAGAAATATCCGATTGTTTTGTGGCTGCATGGAGCGGCGGGGCGCGGTTCGGACAATTTCTCGCAACTTTCGGGCGGGAACTTCGCGGGATCGCATGTGTGGACGACGCCGGAGAATCAGGCGAAATATCACGCGTTCGTGCTGGCGCCGCAGGTGGATGCGACCAAGGGCTGGGCGCGTCCGCACACCAATACGCCGCCCGTAGCGATACGGCTGGCGCTCGAAATCCTAGACAGCGTAGAACAGAAGTACAGCATTGATCGCGCCCGCGAGTATGTGGTGGGGCAATCCATGGGTGGTGAAGGAGTGTGGGCGGCGCTTTCGATCGCGCCCACGCGTTTTGCCGCGGCGATTGCGCTCTGCGGATATGGCGATGCGTACATGGTTCCGCGCGTCGCGAAAGTGCCGGTGTGGATATTTCAGGGTGAGGAAGACCCGATCGTGCCGGTCAGCCGCGCGCGGACGTGGGTGGCGGAATTGCAGAAGGCAGGCGGAACGCCGAATTACACGGAATATCCGAGCATTGGCCACGATGCCTGGGATGTGGCGTTTAAAGAGCCGGAACTGCTGACGTGGTTATTTTCACATCAGTTGGGGAAGGCTGATTAACAGCGACGTCTTTAGTGGCAGCCACAACCACCGCCACCGCAACAGCCGCCGCCCCCTCCCGTAAACCCGGAAGTTGTGGATTTGGCGCCATTGGCGGGCGCGGCGAAGACGGAGAGCTGAATGGTGTGTTTCGAGCTTGCGCATTTCGGACACGTGATGGGCGTTTTTTCGTTCATCACGACGCGCTCGTAACGCTCGCTGCAATCATCGCAAACGTACTCGTATATCGGCAAGGCAATGCTCCTCAATACATTGACAGTGAACAATTATAACTCGAATGGCTCCATCCGCTAGTCGTACATTCAGCCCAGGGGGTCGCACTTGTGTATAGATAGCTGAAAAGCCGCATGAGGCCGAATACGAGAACCGCTGCTATTCCCACCGCCAGCAGTCGCTGGTGTGAACCCAGTCCAAGCCATTTTCCGACGGGCGTGAGTTCGAATACAGCGCCAGCAGCGCGGGAAGGCTGACAAACGCGAGCGTGACACAAAGTGTCACCAGAAGATCCGACGCCTCAAGCATGCCTTTAATCACGAGGGGTGCCCCCTCAGTATGTCGACACCAGTTCCAGGGATTAGGTTTCTACACCCGCAGTGATTCGGAAGGGGATTTAGCTAAAAAGCAACAGCCCCGGTTTTGGCCGGGGCTGTTGGACATATTTACCCTGCGGAGGTGATTGAGTTAGTCGCCGGCTACTGCGGCTTCCGCTTCGGTCGTTTCGACCTTGGCAGTGCCATTGCCGTTTGTGTGACCATTTCCATTGGAGTGGCCATTGCCGTTGCCATTGGCCGGGGCGATTTGCACTGGCTTAACGTTTGTGCCGGGGACCGCGCTCAGAATCTGTTGCATGGAGCCGATCTGCACGACAGGCTCACTGGATTTCTTTAGCACGAGTTCCTCGTAAATCTTGCGAACCTTGGCGGCCTCTTCGAGTGCCTTCTTCCGACGAATGCGGTCTTCTTCGGCCGCGGTCAGCGGAATATCGTGCTCGAGGTGGCGAACGCGCGCGGCGTCTTCGGCGTCAATCCGCAGCGAGTGCTCGTAGCTCTCGAGATTGACTTTCTTGCCCTTCGCGAAGATGTCGTGCTTGCCGTGCTCCTTGTACCACTGAGCGACGGTCGCGTTCTTGTGCATGTTCTCGATGATCTTGCGCCAGCCCACGCCGGTGTTGTATGCGCAGAAGGAAATTTCACCCTGCTGCGTGGCGTAAGGAATGATGCACATTTCGGTCCGGCGGAAATCGTAGTTAAAAAGATCCTGGAACCACATGCCGGCGATGAACAGGAAGTTCCAGGGATCTTCGGCGCGGCGTTTCATGGCGTCTTGGTAGGTGCGGTCCGGCGCCACCCTGCCATATTTCTTGTCGGAGTTTTTCGAAAGCGCCCAGGTCTTATCGAACTTCATCCACAGGTCCTTTAACCGCAAACTGGGAGGCGCCTGGAAGGGGCTGTAATTCTTGAGCAGCGCCAAGGCCATCATGAAGTTCGAGAATTTCTTGCCACGCGCCGCGTCGGTAATGGCCGCAACGTCCTTGGTCAGCCCCTGCGCATTGAGAAAGCGTGGAACCGGCGCCCATTCCTTCGTTTCCTTGTTAATCATCAACGCCGTGCCGACGCCGCAGTTGGGGTGGCAGCCGCAGGAGAGCGATCCCCACTGCGAATCCGGGCCGTGGACCAGGTCGGAGAAGCCCGCGAACGTGCTGATGAAGGAGATCGGGAACCAGTCGCGCGTCGGCTCGACCTTGCCGACCTGCGCACTGACGTCCTTCGCAAGGTGCGAAAGTGTGTAGCGCTGGCGGATGCGCCGTTCGGGAGTGATTTCCTCGTCGCGTCCAGTGAAAGAGACCGGCTGGAAGGAGACGAAGGAAATTTTCTTGGGGTTTTCCATCGCGAACTTCACGATCGGACCGACTTGATCGTTGTTCACATTGTTGACGATGGTGGTGACCAGGACGATTTCGATGCCGGCTTCGTGCATGTTCTCGATGGCGCGAAGTTTCACGTCAAAGAGGTTGCCGACCTGGCGATGGCTGTTGGCGTCGTTGCCGATGCCGTCGAATTGCAGATACGCGTAGCGCATGCCCGCTTCGAAGGCCTGCTTGCAGAACTCCTTGCTCTTGGCGAATTCGATTCCGTTGGTGGCCGCCTGCACGCTGTTGTAGCCAACCTTACGCGCGTAGCGCACCGCATCGAGGAAGCGCGGATGCATCGTCGGCTCGCCCCCCGAGAATTGCACGGACATTTGCCGGCGCGGCTTGATCTTGGTGGCGTTCTCCAGAATTTCCTGAATCTCCTCCCAGCTCAGTTCGTGGACGTAGCCAACCTGGTTCGCGTCCATAAAGCAGGGATCGCACATCATGTTGCAGCGGTTCGTGAGGTCCACGGTAAGAACGGAACCGCGGCCGTGGCGCACGGTGCTGGAGCCGTGACGATGTAAACCTTCGTCATTGTGAGCGGGGATGTCGCGGCCGGGGAAATTCTTCTCGATCCACTCAAGAAACTTTGAGTCCACGGCCATCAAGTCTTCGTACTTCCCGTGGATGGGGCATTCCTTCACCATCCAGACCTGGCCGTCGCGCTCGATGATCTGCGCTTTGATTTCGCCGACCTTTTCGTGAACCAGATCGGTCCAGTCCTTGGTGCCGTTCAGAATCAGATCGCGCGCTTCGCGAACGCAATCGGGACAGAGCGAGTCCGTCGTGCGCGGCCAGCCGAGCGTGGGCTTCGACTTCTCCCAGGATTTCAGCAGCGGCTTATCGGACCATTTCGGCGTAAAGGAAGGATTCGGCTTATACTTGTTGAAGAACTGAATCGTGTCATAGGTGACGGCTGCCGTTTTGCACAGCGCCCAATCAAATGTTTTCCAGACTTTCGTGCCTACCGAACTCGGCATAATTGCACCTTTCCCTTTCGAGCGTCCCATCAGATTATGCTGATAAATCCCCCGGAGCCCTGACCCCTTGCGAACATACAAACGCCCGCAAACGGTTACGGTACCAGAGTTTGCATGGTTTGCCGGGGTCCGTCCAGGAGGGTGCGCCTAAAGGTACATTTTCGGGGTTAAACGGTACCCCGCTGCAGGCAACGGGGAGGGTACTAAGGTGCCGGAGACCGCCGCCACGCTCGCTTGGCGGACCCGGCCCCGGCGCAGCACTGAATTAGAATGGCTGTGTTGCAGCCAACCTGAGCCGAGCGCGAACAACTCTGCGCCTTGGCGAAACTCGGCGAACGCGCCTTCCTGAAACCAACTCTCGATCGACGAGCCTTGGGCTCTTTCTCCGAACCCTAACTTAACATTTTGTTCAAACTCGATTCTCGTGCTCGTCACACGATTTCGCTAAATGAAGCACAGCAAGGTTTTATGGATTTGGCTTTTCCACAGAATCTACTTGACGGATTTTAACTGTGCGGTATAAGCGCGTACAGATTGTGTCCAGGCACTGGAGGGATGATGAATATTAAAGGCTTGGGATGTGTCGCAGTCTTGATTTTGTTGGTGTTTCTTCCCGTTTTGGTTTCCGCACAGCAGACCTTGGGTTGGATCGACGGCACCGTCACGGATTCCAGCGGCGGTGCGGTTCAGAATGCGACCGTAAAGGCGAGAAACACCGCGACGAACCTCGAGGTCACAGCTCAGACGAAGAACGATGGATCCTTCCACATCGCTGACCTGCCCATCGGAACTTATGAAGTGACGTTTACCAAGGAGGGCTTCAAGACCGCAAACTACCCCGAGATTCTCGTCCAAGGAAACCGCACTGCGACGGTGAACGCCCAACTCGTACCTGGCGCTGTCACGGCTACTGTCACTGTAAACGCAACGCCCCTGCTGAATCAGACCGACACGACCACGGGGTACATTCTCGGAGATCTGGAAATCAACAACATACCGTTGGGGACCGGAAGCTTTACGCAGATGGCGATTCTGAGTCCTGGAGTGAGCGCTGACCTGCTCAACACATCCGGCACGAATGCTGGATTTGGCAACCAAGCTATCTGGGCGAACGGTCAACGCGACACGAGCAACAGCTTTTCTTTTAATGGCGTAAGCGCTAACAACATCTTCAATGGCAAATCCACCAGCCAAGTTCCTTCGAGCCGAGTTGCGGTGAATATCGGAGAAAATGGGAATAGCAGCAGCAACCCAAGCGGAGAAATTCAAACGAGCACATCCGTGTATGGCGCGATTGGCCAAGCACTGCCCACGCCGCCGATCGAAACCATCCAGGAAGTCCGGGTGAACTCGGCGATGTACGATGCGTCACAAGGATCCAACAGTGGCGCACACATCGAACTTCAAACGAAATCTGGCACCAACGCCTACCACGGGGGTGCTTACGAGTATTATCAGTCATCGGCATTCAACGCAAATCAGTGGTTCTTTAACAACGACCAGCTTGCGCGACCTCGCCTGAACCGTAATGTGTTCGGGGGTTTTGTGGGAGGACCGATAAAGAAAGATAAGCTTTTCTTCTTCGGGTCCTATCAAGGGGAGCGCGTCGCCGATCAGCTCTTAGGGACGTCTTTCGTTGCGGTTCCCCCAGACTTGACCAGCGACAGGAGCGCTCAGGGTATTGCAACGGTCGTCGACAAGGATTTCATCGGACCCTGCGGAGGAGGAGGCGGTCAACCAGCGTGCTTCGATCCGAACTCGATTACACCACAGGCACTCGCTATCATGCAGGCCAAAGCTCCGAACGGCACTTTTTTTATTCCGAACGCTGCACCGAACGCCAGTGAACTACAGTCTAGTAATAGCGCCGATGCGGTCATTCGTGGTGTCGGTTCCTTGTTCGTCGCTGATCAGGTGAATGGCAACATCGATTATGTATTCAGTGCGAAGGATCGTTTTGCAGCTAAGTACTACTTTCAACGGGACCCAAACACGACTCCCTTCGGGAATAGCCAGCTTCTCGGATTTCCTCAACGCATGAACGCCGGGAGCCAGGCGATATCCCTCGTCAATACGACGATACTCACGCCCAACCTGAGTTGGGAGCAGCGATTTGGTTTCATTCGGGAGAGAGCGTTTGCGACAACGAGCCAATTCTTGACGCCTTCGGACGTTAACATGAGTATTCTCGGGCTGGATAAGTTTCCGCAGATCAATATTAAGGTTGCAGACGGACCTTCGGGCTTCGTTTCTCAACCCGGCGGGAGCCAAAACTTTAATCTCGGGAACGCTCTTTCGATCGGGCCGGTCGACAACTTCGCCAATGCCGGCGTCTTCCAGAATAATTTTGAGTGGGTGAGCAACCTCAACTGGGTTCATGGCCGACACACGATTTCAACTGGCTTCAACGCCGACTACACGCAACTTAATGTGATCAACAAGAACAATCAAGTGGGCCGCGTGACCTTTGAGGATTTCCCCGGATTTTTGCAGGGACAGATATGCGGGCCAAATACCGTGTTCTGTAGCGGGCAAGACACCACGCAGTTCTTGAACGGAGCGAGTAACCGTTACTTTCGCGCCAAGCAGGTTGGTGCGTATCTGCAGGATGATATAAAGATCAAGTCCAATCTCTCCGTGGATGTCGGATTGCGGTGGGATTGGGACGGCCCACTCTATGAAAAGAATGGGATGCTGACGAATTTCTATGCCCAAGATTACAGCTATAGCGCCGCAAGCGACTCCTTCGCAAATAACGGTCAAGCGATAGGTCTGGTTGTTGCGGGGAATAACAAAGCTTTCGGGACGAAGGGGGTGAGCAATTCAACTCTGACCGGTCGGCAGTGGGGTTTTGGTCCACGTATCGGACTTGTCTATAGCCCAAATTTCGTCAAGAATTTTGTGATTCGGACGGGGTTCGGAATGTACTACGACCGCGGAGAGTTCTTTACTGAGCTTTCTCCCCCTGCCGGCGGGGGCATCAGCGGACCGTTCGGTGTCACGGTGTCGGAGCCGTTCGTTGTGCCATTTTACGCGCCGGCGAACGCGACCTTTGCGGCACCATTCGGGACGACGGCACCCCCTCCGCCTCCCACAAATCTTTCTTCGGTCCAGGCCCTGGTACCGAACGCGGCTCAACTCATTGCGAACACAACTACCTTTTGCCACAGCACGGGACAGACTGGGTGCGGCCCGTTTTTCTTCGGTGGATATGATCCCAAGAATACCATCCCGTATTCGGAGAACTGGACACTTGACCTTCAGTGGCAGCCCGTCAATACCATCGTAGTTAGTTTGGCTTATGTGGGAAATCATGGCGTCCACGAGCTCATACCCCTTCCGTTCAATCAGGCCGTCATCGCGACGGCTCAAAAGCCTGTCCTAGCCGGAGGACCGAATGAGCAGATCTACTCCTACGGTTACAACGCGACGGATTTGGAACCGATTAGCACACTTGTGAACGGATTTGGAACGGGCAATGCGGCCCTCCGCGCTCCCTTCATTGGGTATGACCCCAATTCGGACTTCAATCGGGCTGTCGGTGTTTCGACATACCACGCGCTCCAGTTCAGTGTGATCAAGCGGTTCAGCCATGGGCTACAGGTCACCGGAGCTTATACATACTCGCATACTCTGGATGAGCAGAGCGGGTTGGGGTTGTTCTTTAATGGCAATGACCCGAATAATCCCCATTCCGCGTATGGCAATTCCGATTTCGATCGGACACACGTTTGGACTGTGAGCTACCACTACGAATTTCCGACGTCGCCTAACCTGACCGGGTTCAAGTCGCAGGTGGCAAACGGATGGGGACTTAATGGAGTTACGGTCCTTCAAAGTGGCCAACCGTACAGCGTGATCGATTTCTCCGGTGGCGCTGCAAGTATCTTTTATGGTGGCGGGCAGGACGCCATCACGAATCCGATTGTCCCGGTCGGTGGCGTTGGCTCTACTACGACGAACCCGATACAGCATGGTGTTACCGCAGGTAACGGAAGCAACGCGCCAGTCGTACTGAACCCCGCTGCGTTCGGAATCCCCGCGCCGTTTGCACCGGGAACGAACGGCGTGCCACCGTGTGACGCGTCGGGATGTGATTTCTACGAGACAGGCTATACCTCAGGACAGCGAAATATTTTCAGGGGATCATTTCAGAATCGGTGGGATTTCGGGGTCTTCAAGACGTTCAAGATAACGGAGAGACTTATCCTGAGGTACGACGCGCAGGCATTCAATATTTTCAACCACCCGAGCTTCGATATTCCAAGCAATGATGTTGAGTTCAACCCTTTTTTCAGTAATCCTCCGATCTACACCCAGAGTTCAACAGGTCTTAACCCGTGCGTCGGGCCGCCCGCCAATGCTTATGCGTGTCCGCCCGGCGGTCATCTCGGTACAATTCAACACACAATTGGGAGTCCACGGTTCATTCAGATGGCGCTGCATTTGACGTTTTGATCGTTCGAGACGATGACGCCTGCGTGAGGGCGACTTCGGTTTGCAGCCGCCCCTCGCAGCTGTACGCGCTTCGCGCACACCGCTAACGCGGCAGCAAACACTGCGGCGCATTACTACCGCTCGGGTTAATCCAGGTTTAGGGGTGTGCGCAGGACGCCTATGGCGAAGTGGGCTAGGTGGGGGGCGTCGTCGTCTAGCTGGATCCAGCGGACTACGCAGTGGTCTTTCAGGTATTGCGAGACTTTTGCTTCACCGATGCCTAGATGTTCGGCGAGTTTGGTTTTCAGGCCGCTATCAAAGGCGGGGCGTCCACCGCGGGCTACTTTCGTGGTGCTGCGTCCGCTGCCACGCGCAAGGTTTCCAAGGCCAACGCGCAGCGTCTGGCAAGCCTCCACGTAATAAGAAGTGATCTGATCGGAATCCGAGAGCAAGAATACGCCGGGGCCCGCTGGCGCGGATTCAAGTTCGTCCAGACGATGCAGCGGGCTGGCAACCAGTCTGCGTAGCATGGACTCAAGCTTAGACATGCGCGACGCCAGCGCGGGATCTCCTGCGCGACCATGCGCCGTGCGCTCGGAAGGCAGCATTGGCGCGGCGGGTTCGGCGTCCGCCCTTGCGTGACGCGCGCTGCGTTCCAGTTCGGGTTGCCCCGCCGCGTCCGGCGCGCGTTCGAATGATTCGGCGCGAGGAGCGGCGCTCGGAACTTGGTTTCGGGGCGCCTGCGCGCGTGATTGCGCAACGGGCGTGGGCGCTGCTGAACTGGAAGCGGCATTTGTGAACGCTTGCGAGGGTAATCCGGGAGCGGGCGCGCCTTTGCGCCTGCGGCCACGGCCACCGCGGCGTCCGCGCCGGCGTTTCTTCTTGCCCGTCGCGTCGCCCGCATCGGCCGCCCCGTGCAATTCCGCCCCGGCCGAAGACGCAGCGTCCGCCTCAGCATCGTCCGACGAATCTTGCGGCGAATTTTCCCCCAAGGCGAGGCGCGCCGGCGCGTCGCTCGGATCGTATGAGTGGGTGCTTGACTGATCCGGCGGGGATTCATCTGCATGTCGCGCGGGGAGATTCGCTTCCGCACTCGGTTTCGCTCCCGGCACAGGCAGCGGAGCTCCTAGGCGGGTCAACGCCTCTTCTGCTTTTTTCTTCCAGTCCGCGCGGCGGAAACGCTCCGCGGCGATCGTGAACCACTTCACGGCGTCCTCATTTCGTTCGGCTTTCTCTTCGACGACCCCGAGCTCCCAGGCGACCATCGCGTCGTGGGTGCGTTGATACAGCTCGGAAAGTTTCGCCTTTGCGTCGGCGCTGTTTTTCGCTTTGCGAATACGCGCCTGAATTTGCCGCCAATCAGCCATGGCGGGCATTGTAACAGCCGATTATAGGATAGGCCAACGAAAGGAATCTTGCGCGTCTGTGCCTTGGATGCGCGGTTAATGGCATCATGGCGGCATGGATTTGGCCGCACGGACTCAGTGGGTTTGCGCGCAGGCGCGCGAGCTGGGGTTTGAGTTGTGCGGCGTGGCGCCGGCGGATGCCTTCGAGGAGCTGGAGAATTATTCCGCATGGCTCGAGCGCGGGTATGCGGGCGAGATGGGTTATCTGCGCGACGCTCGACGCGCCGATCCGCGAGCGGTGCTGGAGGGAGCGCGCAGCCTGATCGTCGTGGCCCTCAATTACAATTCCGCGCAGCCGTGTTCCATCGAGCAAGCTGGCGTGCAAAATGACGATTCACCGGCCGGATGGGTTTCGCGTTATGCCTGGGGCGACGATTACCACGAAGTCTTGCGCGAAAAATTGAACGCGCTGGTTTCGCGAATGCGCGACGAGTGGCTGGAGCCTTTTGAGGCGCGCGCCTACGTGGATACGGGGCCGATCGTCGAACGTGTCGCCGCGAAATATGCCGGCCTCGGCTGGCTGGCGAAAAATACGTGCCTGATTAACGAGGAGCTCGGCTCGTGGCTGTTTCTCGGTGTGATTATCACCACGCTTGAGCTTGCGCCTTCGCTTGCGCCGGGCGAGTCGCCGGCCGCCGATTTGTGCGGGAATTGCAGGCTGTGCCTCGAGGCCTGCCCTACACAAGCGTTTGCCGCGCCGTACGTGCTGGATGCGCGGCGGTGCATTTCCTACCTCACGATCGAGCTGCGCGGAGCGATTCCGGAGGAGTTGCGGCCAGCGATGGGAAACGCCGTCATCGGGTGCGATATCTGCCAGGACGTTTGCCCGTGGAATCGCAAGGCGCCGGTGACAAAGCTCGCGGGATTCCGTCCGCGGCGCGTTGAGGCGAAAAGTGAAAATGGAAAAGAGAACGTGCAAAACGAGGCCACGCTATTTGCGCCAGAGCTGGAGTGGCTCGCCGCGCTCTCACAGGAAGACTACAGCAGGATTTTTCGCGGCAGCGCGATCAAGCGCGCGAAGTGGCGTGGACTGGTGCGCAACACCTGCGTCGCGCTCGGAAATTCGCGTGCAGCGCGAGATTCCGAATCTCACACCCGTGTATCAGCTTTGCTTGAGCGTCTCGCCACATCGCCCGACGAAATCATCGCCGAGCACGCGCAATGGGCGCTGGACAGGGTGCGCGTTTCGCGTAACTCAAGCGATTGACTTGCTGTTTCCGATTCCGATAGCGTAGCGGCGGCATGCTTCTTCCCGAATTTGCAGGAGGTGATTGTATGAGTCCTTCTTTCCTTGCAATGGCCGCACACGCGCTGGGGCCGCAACTCAATTTTCCGCAGGGTTCGGCGACGGAACTGATCTTGCTTCGCTGGCTGCATTTCATTTTCGGGATCATCTGGATCGGGCTGCTTTACTTTTTCAACCTGGTCAGTTTCCCCACCATGAAGCAGCTCGATGCGGCGGTGCGCGGCAAAGTGTATCCGGTGATGATGACGCGCGCGATGGGCTGGTTTCGATGGTCGGCATTGATCACGGTGCTCGTGGGGCTGCGCTACTACTTCACGATTCTTTCGGCCGACGCGCACAATTCCGGAAATCCTTCGCTGACGCTGCGCTGGTTCGGAGGGTGGCTGCTGGTGTGGCTGGTGGCGTACGCACTGATTTATCCGTTCCAGTTGCCGAGCAAAGGGATACTCGATAATCCGTTCGTGCGAACGATTGCAATCGCGGCGATCGTGATCGCGGCATCGTGGATTGTGCTCGATCTGAATAGCGGGCCGCAGGTATCGAACGGGCATTTGTGCATCAGCGTCGGCGGCGGTCTGGGGTTTCTAATGCTGATGAACACCTGGGGCGTCGTGTGGCGCGTGCAGAAGAAACTAATCGCCTGGACGCGCGCGAGCGTCGAACAAGGCACGCCCATGCCACCAGAGGCGGAACGGCTGGCGCGCTGGGGATTCATCGCCTCACGTGTGGGATTCTGGCTTTCGTTTCCCATGCTCTTCTTCATGGGCGCGGCGGATCACTATCCGTTCCTGAGCAATATTGCCGATTAAGTTCGCTGATTAACGTTGCCGCTCGACTTTGGCGAATGACGATGTACCCATTCGTTATGGCGATGCGTCTTTACCAGCAAAGCACGCTGGAGAGCGCCATGAAACTACGCGCCCGGTCTGGCCCCGCCGCATCATTACCTGCATCGTTCGCCGCAATAATCGCCGCCGTGGCGAGCACCTTGCTGATCGCGCTGCCTGCTCTTGCGTATCAGTATCCGCTTTCCTCCACCGATATTCGGGACGCTTACTTCATTGGCGCGCGAAATGACGAGCTGACCGCCGCATTTTTCGCGGACTATACGAAGCATCTGCCGATGCCGGAAAGTGGTCCGTACGTCTCGGACGTCAGCATAGACACGCCGTACACTCAGGTCGCGAGGCGCTCCAGGGGCGCCGTGAATTACAATTCCGTCGAGGCCGTCGATGAGTTTGATGGCAAGCCGATGGCGTTTCGCGTAGAGGTATGCTTCTATTTCACAGATACCTACACGCCAGCGCCTTTGGTCCGCACGGATGGCATCTCCCTCACTGTGCCGCCTTACCCGGACTTCTGGAATGATTTCAAAGTGCGGCTGCTTCAGGATAAACAGATTGATCCAAAGGCAGTGCGGGGAGCGGCGATCTATCCTCTGTGGTCGGGCGACGACGGGCCGCCGCCGCTGCCCGTGGGCGGGAAAATTTGGCTCGAGTTCGATGCCGAGAAGATTGACACCGCAGACGCGACGGTCGAAGTGCTCACGCCGGACGGCCAGGACATCCAAGTGCCGTTTGATCTCAGCCGGCTGAGGTAATCAATCAAGCGTGACTCTGCGCGGGTCGTCACGACCGCCAGCGGAGCGTGACTGGGCCGGACATCGGATGGCGCATAGGCGCGCCGGTGCGTTGCGATTCCTGGTAGGCGGTTTTCAACTCGAAATACCAACGCGCCTGGCGGTCGGCGTCGTCGATCAGCATCATGCGATCTTCGTATTGCAATCCTAACGCTTGTTTCTCGATCACTTCGGTATCCTGGCGGATGAAGCGCGGGCCGAACACATGGATGATGAAGGAGACGATCGGAAACGACGGCAAAATGTTCCACGCGGCGCAAAAATCCAGACGGCAGAGATCGCGGCGGATGGGCGTCACCGTGGTGCGGCTGGAAAGCCAGTAACGCCCGGCGCGAATTTGTTCGAAGCGCTGATTCGGCAGCACGAAATCGATCATCGTGGTGGCCGGCTCGCCTGTAAGAAATTTCAGGATCTTGTATGGCGCGCTATTGGCCGAGGGCGCGTGCGGGCTCATGCGAAAGCCGTTGGGAATGGGCTCAAAAGTTTTCTCTTTGTCGCAAATGCTGCGGCGGCTGCGCCACCACCAGGCTTGATGTACGAAGGGACCGTGCGCGGGATCCATCAGGCCGATGATGGCCTGATCCACGCCGCACGGCAGATCGGCATAGAGGTGCGCGATTTTGTAGTTCGCGCTGAATGTCGGCAATTCGGGAGGCGCTGGAGGCGGCCCGCTGGGCGCGCGCCCCTCTGGATTCGCCATGTACGCCCAGACGTAACCGTCGCGTTCCTCGCACGGAAAGCTGCCGGCGTAGATGCGCTCGCACTTGAGCTTCGAATCGTCGGTTAACGAAGGAATCGCGCGGCATTGCCCGGTGTGCGCATCGAATTGCCAGCCGTGGTAGGCGCACTCCACATTTTTGCCGTCGAATTGGCCGAAGGAAAGCGGGAAAGCGCGATGCGGGCACACATCACGCAACGCGAATGGCCTTCCGGCGGCGTCACGGCCCAGCACCAGCGGCACGTCGAGCAGCATCGCACGCGCCAGTTTGTGCCGGCGAACGTGCTCCGAGCCTAGCGCGGGGTACCAGAAGCCCCACAACATATCGCTCGTGCGGCCGTTGGTGCTTGTGTGCGAATTTGCTGAGTCACTCATCGTCGCGGCCCATCGTAGTACACCGCGCGCCGAGAGCAAAGCGCGCGTCTCGCTACTAATCACTAGCACGCGCACTCGCCTGGATGCCTGGTTTGACTAGCTGCTGTTTTGTCGCTATTCTTACAGTAGATGACTGCGATGTTCGCCGCGTTCTATTAGGGATGCCTGTCGACCCCACCCGGGGTTGCGCTTCCGCGTGGTTGTATCCAAATTTCCAACTTCCGTTTTCAATTCTCTGCATTTACGAGGTATCGCCATGGCGAACTTGACGCTGTTTGAAAAACTCGAAAATATCGAGTCGAAATACGAAGAGCTGACGCAGCAGCTTTCCTCGCCCGAAGTACACAACGATTCGGCGCGTTTCCAGAAGCTCGCGAAGACGCACGCGGATATGGCGCAAATGGTGGCCAAATACCGCGAGTGGAAGGAGATCGAAAAGGGCTTACAGGGCACACAGCAACTGCTGATGGAAGCCGAAGACGCGGACATGAAGCAGATGGCGCACGACGAAGAACGCGAACTCGAAACGCGGCGTGAAACCGTCGAGCGCGAACTGAAATACCTGATGCTGCCGAAGGATCCGAACGACGATAAGAACGTGATCGTCGAAATTCGCGCGGGCACGGGCGGCGATGAGGCTTCCCTTTTTGCCGGGGAACTTTTCCGGATGTACTCGCGCTACGCGGAAACGCAAGGCTGGAAGGTGGAAATTCTGGAAAGTTCGCCCTCTTCGATCGGCGGAATGAAAGAAGTCGTTGCGGCGATTCAGGGCAACAAAGTTTATTCCAAACTGAAATACGAAAGCGGCGTGCATCGCGTGCAGCGTGTGCCGGCCACCGAGCAGCAGGGGCGCATTCACACCTCCGCCGCCACGGTTGCGGTGCTTCCGGAAGCGGACGAAATTGACATCAAGATCGAGGCCAAGGACCTGCGGATTGACACCTTCTGCTCGTCTGGTCCCGGCGGGCAATCGGTGAACACCACGTATTCGGCGGTGCGCATCACGCATATTCCCAGCGGCCTGGTGGTTTCGCAGCAGGACGAAAAATCGCAGATCAAGAATCGCGCTAAGGCCATGCGTGTTTTGCGCGCGCGTCTCTACGAGATGGAGCAGGCCAAGCAGCACGAAGCGATCGCAGCCGAACGGCGCGACCAGATCAAGACCGGCGACCGTTCGGAAAAGATCCGCACGTACAACTTTCCGCAGAATCGTGTGTCGGATCACCGCATCGGCTTGACGCTGCACCAGCTTGATCAGGTGATGGAAGGCAAGCTCGGTCCGATCGTGGACGCGCTCTCGGCGCACTTTGAGTCCGAGCGTTTGAAGCAGGAGTTGGTCGAGGCCTAACTGCTGCGCGTCGCGGGGCGTGTGGAATTGTTGCGGCACATTCCAAATTCGTTCGCATTCTAAACGCCGTGGCAAATCAAGTAGACATTCGAACCGCTTTGAAGGAAGGCATGGCGCGTTTACGCGCGGCAGACACTCCGTCGCACACGCTCGCTACTGAATTGCTGCTGATGCACGCGCTTGGCCGCGACCGGGCTTGGATGTACGCCCACGTAGAGGAACCCCTCGACGACGCTAAGTATGAACAGTTTTTCACGCTCATCGCCCGACGCGCGGCGGGTGAGCCGACGCAATATCTCACGGGCAAGCAGGAATTCTGGGGGCTGGAATTCGAAGTGACGCCCGCGGTGCTGATCCCGCGCCCGGAGACCGAGCACGTATTGGAAGTCGCGCTTGCGCGATTGGGTGAGCGCGGAATCAAAAGCCATATGGATACTGGCGCGCCGCGCGAAAAATTGTGCCTGGCGGATGTTGGAACGGGTTCCGGATGCCTGGCTGTTGCGCTCGCTTACGAATTGCCTCACGCGGATGTGTACGCGACCGATATTTCCGCGCCCGCGCTCGAAGTTGCGCGGCGGAACGCGGCGCGTCACGGCGTCGCCGACCGCATCCATTTTTTGCAGTGCGACCTGCTCGACACTCTTCAATACACCAATCCAGTGGTCGTAGGGCAACGGAGTGCCGTGCCCGCGTCCGAGCCACACGAACCGCGCTTCGATCTAATTGTCAGCAACCCTCCGTATGTTGCGCTCGATGACGCGCCGCAATTGCAGCGCGAAGTCCGCGATTACGAACCGCATCGGGCGCTTTTCGGCGGGCGCACGGGCGTTGAAATTTACGGGCGGCTCATCGAACAGGCGGGTGAATTGTTGCGAGATCGCAGCATACTCGTTCTCGAGTTGGGCCACGATTCCGCGGAATACGTGCGCGGAATTTTCGAAGAGCATTCCGGATGGACGAAGGTTTCCACTACGATGGATTTGGCCGGAATCCCGCGCGTCCTCGCCGCCGAGCGCGCGCGATAGCAGAGCCAAAACAATGATTTCCCAGCGCCGAGCATCCTGATTTAAGCTCGTTCTGCCATGCCCAAGCTGGCGCAATTTCGAGCGAAGCACGGCGCACCGCCAGTCCCCACCACGGATTCCTCCGCCTCCATCCTGCACATTGATATGGATGCGTTTTTTGTGTCGGTCGAATTGCTGACGCAACCGGAATTGCGCGGGAAGGCTGTAATCGTCGGCGGACAGCGCGACCAGCGCGGCGTAGTGACGTCCGCAAGCTACGAAGCGAGAAACTTCGGCGTGCATTCGGCGATGGCGTTGCGCACTGCCGCGAAATTGTGCCCGCACGCAATTTTCCTCGATAGCCACCACGAACTCTACGGACAATGGAGCGATCGCGTCGCAACGATTCTAGGTAGGTACTCGCCCGTCGTGGAAATGGCTTCGATTGACGAAGCGTATCTCGATCTTGCCGGCACGGAACGCCTCCTCGGACCGCCGTTGGCGGCCGCGCACAGGCTGTTGCGAGAAATTACGGCGACGACGAGTTTGCCGTGTTCGGGTGGACTCGGCGTCACGCGCTTGATAGCAAAAATCGCGAGCGAGCAAGCCAAGCCGCGCGGGCTCGTCTGGGTTCCAGCGGGAAGCGAAGCGGCATTTCTCGCACCGCTGGCCGTGCGGCGCGTCCCGGGAATCGGCAAGGTCACAGACGCTGCACTCCGAGGCCTGGGCATCGACACGATCGCGCAGTTGCAGGCTGTGCCGCTCGAGCGCCTGGAATCGACTTTCGGGCAGTGGGGCACGGCTCTTTACCGCAAAGCGCGCGGGATCGATTCCTATGAATTTTTCGTAGACGCCGAACCAAAATCCATTTCACACAACCAGACTTTCGGCGAAGACACCCGGGACCGCGACGCGCTCGAATCGACGCTGAGTTACCTCTGCCAGAAAGCTTCGAAACGCATGCGCGATGCGGGGCTGCATGCGCGCACCGTCACGCTCACGCTGCGATATACGAACTTCAGGACGATCACCCGCAGCCAGACGCTGGCCGAGCCTGCGGATCTCGATACGGTTTTTTTGAAGGCGGTGCGCGAGCTCTTCCATCGTACGTGGGATGGCAAGGCTATGCTACGGCTCGTCGGCGTTGCGTTCACTTCGTTTTCCGGGGGCTCGGCGCAAATCGATCTGCTCGATCCCGAGCGCCGTGAAAAACTGGAACGATTGGCGCAGGCAACCGATCGATTGCGCGATCGTTTCGGCTTTTCCAAAGTGCAGTTCGGCGGCTCGCTTCCGGTCCGCGATGAACGCAAATAGACGACTGCCGGTGCATGTCGCCGGGCACTCCTGTAAATTTCTCCTCCTTGCCCTATAATCTCGTCTCCATGTCTAGCGTTCAAATTCCTGCGCCGGAAGTTCGTCAGAACAGGCGCCAGCGCATCCGCAGCTTCTGGGACCGCGTAACCGAAGGGTTTCAACTCAACGAACTCTGGGGGCAATTCAAGTCGGAGGCTCGGGCCGGCTACGGACTTTATTCCAAGGATGTCGACTGGGAAACCATCGAGCGCGAGAAATCGAAATTCAAACGCGTGCTGCGCTCGGCGTGGGCGCTTTTCCAGGCGATGTTGATGAAGCTTTCGCCATCACGCCGGGTACTGCTGCTCATAGCGGTCATCCTGCTTGTGTTTAATCCTACTGTGCGATTGAAAAATGGTGCCGAGGTTGATTTGGGGATTGCCTGGATAGGCACGACAATTCTTTTTATCCTGCTGGCTCTGGAACTGGGAGATCGCGTAACCATGAAGCGCGACCTCGAAATCGCGCGCGAAATTCAGCAGTGGCTGGTGCCGAACGAGCCTCCGCAGGTTCCGGGCGTGGACATTGCGTTCGCAACACGGCCGCAGAACACAGTGGCCGGCGACTATTACGATGCGTTCGTGCGGACCACACCGGACGCCGCGTCGCAGCGGACGTCTCTGCTGATCGTAGTCGCTGACGTCGCCGGGAAAAGCGTTCCGGCGGCGCTATTGATGGCCACATTCCAATCGGGCCTGCGGGCGCTTTCGGCGACGCACGCCTCGCTCGAAGAGATTGTGACGGGGCTCGACCGCTATGCTCGCGGGCACAGCCAGGAGGGGCGACGCTTCACCACGGCATTTCTCGCGGAGCTGGATCCAGAAACGCGGACGATGCGCTATGTCAATGCCGGACACAATGATCCAATCCTGCGCCGTGCGTCGGGACAAATCGAACGGCTTTCAACCGGCGGGCCTCCGTTTGGTATTCCACTCTTTACGGAGACCGAGATCTGTTATGCCTCTGGGACCGTCCAGCTTCAATCGGGCGATCTGCTTTTCGTCTTCACCGATGGCGTTGCCGAGGCGGTGAACGAAAAAGGCGAGGAGTTCGGGGAAGCGCGAATCATTCCGGCAATTACGTCTCTACCGACCGGGACTGCCGCCGCGATTCTGAATCGTGTAATGGGCGACGTGAATGCTTTCGTGGGTTTCGCGCGCCAGCATGACGACATCACCGCATTAGTGCTACGAGTGATGGCGTAAGGTTCCCTAAGCTTTCCGCGCGACAGCGCACGCGGCGCCAATCGCCAAACTTCCAAGCCAGCCGCGTTTCCCGCATAATCGCGTTATGACTCCTCGCGAATTCGCGGAGCAGATTTGCAGCACCCTTCGAGGCGCAGGCTACCAGGCTTATCTCGTGGGTGGATGCGTGCGGGACATTTTGCTCGGCCGCGACCCTGCTGATTATGACGTTGCCACCGACGCTCCTCCTGACCGGGTGGAGCAAATCTTTCCGAACAGCCTGACCGTAGGAGCGCAGTTTGGCGTTGTGGTCGTCATCGCGGAATCGAGCCAGGAGAATAATCTGCAAGTGGAAGTTGCAACATTCCGCTCCGATGTGGGTTATTCCGATGGACGTCACCCTGACGCTGTGGTTTACGCGAAATCGGCGGAAGCAGACGTAAAGCGGCGAGACTTCACGATCAACGGGTTGCTGCTCGACCCGAAGACGAACGAAGTTTTTGACTACGTCGGCGGACGCAATGATTTGCGCGCCGGAATCATTCGCGCCATCGGCCAGCCCGAAGAGCGATTCTGCGAAGACAAACTGAGGATGCTTCGCGCCGTGCGGTTCGCGGCACGATTTGGCTACATCATCGAGCCCGAAACTTTGCGCGCGATTCAGAAACTCGCGCCGGAGGTCGTGCAGGTATCGGCGGAGCGGCTGCGCGACGAACTGACCAAGCTGCTGACCGAAGGGTCCGCGCGCCGCGGGTTCGAACTGCTCGACGAAACGCGTTTGCTGCCGCAACTGCTTCCCGAAATTGCGCGGATGAAGGGAGTCGAGCAGCCGCCACAATTTCATCCCGAAGGCGATGTGTGGATTCACACGCGAATGATGCTGGAGGGGCTCCAGCCGGGGTGTTCCCCGGCACTGGCTTGGGGAGTGCTTCTGCACGATGTGGGCAAGCCGCCAACCTTTGCGCCTCCTTCGGGGCCGAATGGACGCATTCGCTTCGACCGCCACGTAGAAGTGGGCACGCGCATGGCCGAGGAAATTTGCCGGCGGCTGCGCTTTTCGAATGCGGATACAGAACAGATTGCCGCGCTGGTCGCGAACCATCTTCGATTCAAGGACGTGCCGCAGATGAAGCCCGCGACGCTGAAGCGTTTCGCCCGGCTCGACCGCTTTGACCAGCACCTCGAATTGCACCGGCTGGATTGCATCTCCAGCCATCGGAATCTGGAAAATTATGAATTTATGCGACGCTTCCTGGCCGAAACGCCTCAAGAGCAGGTTCATCCGGCTCGCCTCCTGACCGGCGATGATCTCATTAGGTTGGGCCTCCGACCGGGGCCCAAATTTAAGGAGATTCTCGAGACGGCCGAGGATGCCCAGCTGGAGGGGAAAATCGTAACACACGAGGAGGCATTGCGATGGGCGACCGATTACTTGAGTTCCCAATAGAGCGCTGCAAGTACAGATATTGCTATAACATAAGTACACCGAGAGAGGGTTGCCTCCAAGTTTTTGAGAACATAAAAGGGCGCGACATAGCATTAGTATTGCATCATCATATTATGTGCTATAATCACGCGTAACTTAACTCAATCTTTTTTATCTGCTCGCGCATCTAACCCTGCAGTCAGCCGATTACGTGGCTGTGGGCGTTGTATGCTTTGAAGGGCTAGGGGGAACAAAGTGACTAAATCAAATAGAGTAATACCTCCGGAACTTCCGATTCTTCCAGTTCGCGATACGGTTTTATTTCCGGGAGCGGTGATGCCGCTGCCGGTGGGCCGCGAGAGTTCGCTGGCTCTGCTGAATTCGCTGGAGGGAACTGAGAAGATCCTGGGGGTGGTGGCGCAGCTTGATCCACGAATCGAGGCGCCGACGGGAACCGACCTGCATAGCGTAGGAACGCTGGCTAAGGTTCACAAGATGGTACGCATGCCCAACGGTAACGTGGTGGCCTTTCTGGAGGGTATCGAACGAATCCGCGTGATGGAAGTGCTGGGCTTCAAACCCTTCCTGAAGGCTCGTGTAGAAGCACAGCCCGATACCGAAGATCAGCACGACGCGGAATTGACGGCGCTCGAGCGTAACGTTCAAGAGCTGTTTCGCGAAGTGGTGGCACGTTCGCCGCAACTTTCCGACGATCTGCAAACTGAGGTGATGGGTATTGAAACGCCCGGCCGCCTGGCCGATTTCGTGGCATCAACTCTTCCTTCGCTGAGCACGATGATCCGGCAAGAACTGCTGGAAACCTTCAGCGTGCGCAGGCGCCTGGAAGCTTTGATCAACGAATTGACCAAGGAGCGCGAAGTTCTGGACCTGCGCAACAAGATTCACGATCAAGTGCAAGAGCAAGTGAACCAGAGTCAGCGCGAATTCCTGCTGCGCGAGCAGATGAAGGCCATTCAGAAGGAGCTCGGCGAATCCGATGAAGGACAAGCGGAAATCGAAGAGCTTCGCAAGAAAGTGGAAGAGTCCGGGATGTCCGCGGAGGCCAAGAAGGAGTGCGATCGCGAGCTGAAGAGGCTTGCGAAAATGACTCCTGCTTCAGCGGAATACATGGTTGCACGCACTTACCTGGAGTGGATGACATCGCTGCCCTGGAACAAGACTTCCGGCACCGAAGACATCGACATTCCGAAGGCACAGGCCATTCTGGATGAAGACCACTATGACTTGGTGAAGATCAAGAATCGCATTCTCGATTACCTGGCTGTCAAGAAATTGCAGCCGGGCATGAAAGGACCGATTCTTTGCTTCGTTGGGCCTCCGGGCGTGGGAAAAACTTCGCTTGGCAAATCCATCGCGCGGGCGCTAGGCCGCAAATTCGTCCGTATCTCGTTGGGTGGTATGCACGACGAGGCGGAAATTCGCGGACACCGGCGAACCTACATTGGCGCATTGCCCGGCCAGATCATTCAGGGAATTCGGCGCGCCGAGACCATGGACCCCGTCCTGATGTTGGACGAGGTGGACAAGCTTGGCCGCGATTTCCGGGGCGATCCGTCGGCGGCGCTGATGGAAGTGCTCGACCCGGAACAGAACGCCACGTTCCGCGACCACTATCTCGATGTGCCCTTCGATCTCTCGAAGGTGCTCTTCATCGCGACGGCAAACTGGCTCGATCCGATTCCGGAGCCTTTGCGCGATCGCATGGAAATCATCGAACTCTCGGGCTACACGGAAGAGGAGAAGGTCCACATCGCGAAGATGTTCCTGATCGCAAGGCAGGCCAAAGAAAACGGTCTGGAACTCGGTGAACAAATCGAATTCACGGACGAGGCTTTGCACGAACTCATCCGCCACTACACGCGCGAAGCGGGCGTGCGCAATCTCGAACGCGAAATTGGCACACTCGTTCGCAAGCAAGCGCGGCGTCTGGCGGAAGGGAAAACGGACAAGCTTGTCGTAACTCCCGAAGTGATTCGGGAAGTGCTCGGCATTCCGAAAGTGCACCTCGAGAAGGAAGTCGAAGAGCGCGTTCAGAAGCCGGGCGTTTCGGTGGGCTTGGTCTGGACTCCAGTCGGCGGCGATATCGTCTTCATCGAAGCGAGCAAGATGCGCGGCGGGAAGACGTTCACGATGACCGGCCATTTGGGCGACGTGATGCAGGAATCCATGCGCGCGGCGCTCACGTGGGTTCGTGCCAACTCGGAGCGTTACGGCATCGATCCGGACTTCTTCCGCAAGCAGGACGTGCACATTCACGTGCCGTCCGGCGCGGTACCGAAGGATGGGCCTTCCGCCGGCGTCGCGATGGTGACGGCGCTGGTTAGCTTGCTGACGGGCAGGCCGATTCGACCGCGTGTCGCGATGACGGGGGAAATTTCGCTCTCCGGCATCGTGTTGCCGGTGGGTGGAATCAAGGAAAAGGTGCTGGGTGCCAAGCGTGCGGGAATTCAGGAAGTCATCCTTCCCTCGGAGAACGAGCCGAACGTGAAGGAGGATTTGCCGGAGGAGATGCTCGAAGGGATGAAGATTCACTTCGTGCGCACCGCCGAACAGGCCCTCGAAATTGCGCTCGGCAAATTCGAAAAGACCCTCCGTCCCGTGCCGGGCGGCCCGCGCGGCGAGGATCGCCCGCCAGTCGTAGGTCCGATCCACTAAAACAGAACAGCAGGATGGAGACAGCCAAGAAGGCCCGGGATCCTTTCCGGGCCTTCCTTTTAGCGCACACGAAGCGTTTCCCGTTGCGGCAAAACGCGCAATCGCGTACAGCTAGAAAGTCTCCGATGCCCTATCGTCCACGAGAACTGGCTGTGCGAGCGCGCGAAGCCGCCACGCAGCTGCTCACGACGCTCGACCACAATGAAATGGTCCAGCGCTTCCTCGATATTTACGCGGCGGAAAATCGCCGGCCGGGGCGCGCCGACCAGCCGGCACATTACCGGGAGCAACTCGAAACGATTCGGCGAGAAGCTCTGCTGGCCATGGTGTTGCGCACAGAAGCGGCATTGCCCACGCGCTTGAAGGTGCACGTCACCGTGCGCGAGACAGCACGGCGAGTGAAACTGAAGAAGGGAAAAAAATCTGCGAAGGGAAAGCGCGAGAGGCGCCGGAGATCGGCGAAACCAGGGCTGGACCTGGCCATTCCGCTGCTGGACCTTTTTCGCGAGGAATTTTTTGTTGCCCTGGGCCAAGCGCTTCGTTGGGACGACCAGGATGCGCAGCAATTCTGGCACGACCTGGAGCTGTACGAGAGTTTGACGGCGCACGACGCCCGCCGCCAATCGGGACGCAGCGCACGCACGATCACTTCCGGGCCGTTCGTTGACCGCACGGCGCTGCTGCTTGATCCATCCTTGATGGAGCAAGCGCGGCGCGCGGCCGGCAAATTTCAGCTGGAGCTGAATGCCGCCGCCGATCGCGTACTGCGCAACGTCTTTTCTCGCCGCCGGGCCAATTGAGCTTGGCCACACGGCAAAATGTTACGGCCGCGCCTCGAGAATGATGTTAAACGGTGTTTCCGCGGCGCGCCGTACGCGACTGAATCCAGCCGCGCGCAAAATCTTCGAGAGGCGTCCCTCGCCGGCCTGTGCGCCTAGCCCAAGACCGACCTCCTGCGAAAGCGAAGCTGGAGTGCAGAGCATCGTCGACGCAGCATAAAATACGCGTCCGATCGGATTCAGATTGTCTTCGAGCTTGTCGTTAGCGAACGGCTCGACGATCATCCACGCGCCATCAGGATCAAGCGTGTTGCGCACATGGCGCGCGGCGCCTTCTGGATCACCCATGTCGTGGAGGCAATCGAAGAACGCCACTAGGTGATAGCCCTTGCCCGGGTATTCCTTTGCAGAGGCGACTTCGAATTTCACACGGTCCGCAACACCGGCTTTTGCGGCAGCATCTCGCGCCAGTTCGATCGATCTCGGGTGATAGTCGAATCCCACGAAGCTCGATTTGGGGTACGCTTGCGCCATCAGAATCGTGGACGTTCCCAGCCCGCAGCCGATGTCCGCCACCTGGCCGCCTGCTTTTAGCGTGGCTTCGGTGTCTCCGAGCGCAGGAATCCATTCGTTGATCAAGTGCGCGCGGTAGTTCGGTCGGAAAAAGCGCTCCGTACCCGGGAACAGTCCCGGATCATGCTCGTGCCATCCGACGCCGTTTCCAGTGCGAAATGCATCGGTGATTTTCGGAACGCTCTTCAGGCTTGCTTCCACAATCTGAAAGTATCCGGGCAAGAAAACCGGGCTGTTCTCGTCCGCCAGCGCGAGCGCTTGCTCGGGAGGCAATGCGTATCGAGCGGTAGCGGCGTCGTAGGTAACGAATCCGCCGGCGGCTTGCGCGGCCAGCCATTCGCGCACGTACCGTTCGGTAGTACCGGTCTTCGCAGCGAGTTCCGCGGAGGTCATCGGGGCGGAGCCGGCCATGGCTTTGTACAGACCAAGCCTGTCACCGATCAGGATGAGCGCTGTATTCATCGCAGCTCCCATCTCGCCGACGGCTTTCATCATGAATTCGTGCAGTTTTGCTTCGTTCACGGGCTGCGGCGCAACCGAGGACATGGGGCACCTCCCCGTTGGATGTGAGCCGGGGTACCTTTGGAAATTGTGCTGAGTCTATCTTTGTGTGATAGGACAAGTCAATCGCCGAACTTATGCAACTCTTGCCGCGTTCTTGTTATTCTCGTTCCGGTGCTGATAATTTTTTACATTTTGGTGATGGCGCAGATTGCCCTAGGTGTGTATTCGCTCTGGGACGGTTTGACGTGGTTTCGGCTGGTGCGGCAACGGTTGGCTTCACACGCAGGATTTTATGCGCCTACGACTGCGCTGATCTGTCCTTGCAAAGGAAATGAACGCGGCCTGGAAGAAAATCTTCTCACGCTCACACGCTTTGATTATCCGAACTACGAAATTTATTTCACATTGGCCACCAGCCTGGATCCCGCGTTGAAAGTGATCGAGCGCGTGAAGGCGGCCAGCCAGCGACCGGTGCATATCGTGATCGCGGGGCCGCCGTCCGATTCGAGCGAAAAAGTTTACAACTTGCAGCGCGCCGTGGAAGCAATGACCCCAGACAAATTCGAAATGCTTGTTTTCACCGATTCCGACGTGCGATTGCCGCGCGGATGGCTCACCAAGCTGGTTGCTCCGCTGCAGGATGGACGAATTGGCGCCACCACGGCGTACCGGTGGATCATTCCGAGCGGTTCGGGAATCGAAGCAGTGCCGAGCTGCATGGCGTCGGCCTGGAACGCAGCGATCGCCACGATGCTAGGCAAACCCTCGGGAGATTTCTGCTGGGGCGGAGGTACGGCGATCCGGAAAAAAACATTTGATGATGTAAATGTCTTGGAAGCGTGGAAAGGCGCGGTCAGTGATGATTTCGCAATGACTTGGGCGCTGGAGCAAAATGCGAAACCAATCGTGTTCTGTCCGGAATGTCTTGCCGCCACTCTGCATCCATGGACCGTTGCCGAGCTGATTGAATTTGCGAACCGGCAAATTCTGATTGCGCGGATTTATTCGCCGCGGCGCTGGCAGATGGGCGCGATCGTGCATTTAAGCTACGTATTAACGTTGTTGTATGCGGTGTACGTGATTTTTTACAGCATCGTTGACGTCGATCCTTGGGGCCAACTCCTGCTCCTGGTGCTGGCGATTCCGTTGCTTGCGGCAATGAAGGGCGCGATGCGCACGATTGCCGTCAGCGAGGCAATGCCCGAGTGGAGAGGTAAACTGCAGGAGTGGAACTGGGTCTATCCGGCGCTGGCGCCGGTGGTTCCCTTTCTTTTTTCCTGGAACTTCATCATGTCGGTGGTGACCAAGGCGATTCGCTGGCGCGGAATTCGCTACGAACTCGTGGCTCCGAATATGACGCGCATCCTCAAACGTTAGGGCTGGGTTCTGTTTTCAGCGGCATGGAGAACGCGCGCTGGATTCGGCCTAGATAATAAGCCGTGGCGGCGCCCGCAGGAATCGTGAGCCACCAGCCTGTGTGCAAAACATTTTCCGCGCCCACCAGCGGAAACAATACCGTCGCAGAGTCCGACGGCAGGACCCGCGCGGCACTCCGGCTGGTAAGACCCAGCGCTATCACCACCAGCGGCGCAAGAATCCCGCCTACGAGCGCCCAATGCAGGGGAGTCTTACATTTCAGTGCCAGCATAATTCGGCGAAGCAATAGGCCGAACAGCAGGGCTGTCGGCGCACCGAACAAGTATCCGTAAACGATTAGTGTCAAGAAGCCCTCGGTGGCCTCTCGGAATAGATCCTGAGATGAGGCCAGAAACAGATTCTGGCACCAGACCATCCCAACCATAAAAAAGCAGCCCAGCGCCCAAGCCGCCAAATAATAAATCAGGCTGCCACGACGCGTCATATCCTGCGCTGAATGTTGGGAAAATCGAGCCAGACTTTCACGCCGCAGAAGTGCGAGCCTTCGGTGCAGATAGGCGTGGAAATCCCGGCCCGGAGGTGGCACGGAGGTCCGATGTAGCGCGCGAGCTCGGGAAATGCCGCGCGTACTTGTTCCACTTCTTCGATGGAGGATTGATAGATCTCTTCTTGCGCGTTGAAACATGTGCGCATGGTCCATTTGTGCAGCAAGTGCAACAGCGAGCCGGATTCCACCAGGCGTATCGCCTTCGCATTGGGCAGGAGATAAAGCGCGAATTCGTGCGGCACGCCGCGATCGAGCAATTCATTTTTCGCTGCCCAAGCCTCTTCCATGGCTTGCTGATAAATTTCCAGCGCGCGCGCGTTGTCCCGAATCAGCATGGGCGTGATGTAGTCCGGCGAGCGTGTGTCCGCCAGCGTTAGCAGGGGCCGCGAACCGGGAACCATGCGGTGACGCTGATCTTGACTGTCGGCCGTATGGCTGATCTTTTTTGCGAAGGTGAAATTGGCGTGCTGCAGCGGACGCAGCAGTGGTGCGTGCACTCCGATATTCAACGTTTCGCGGCGGTAGGGACTCCGCGCCGGGTTCAGCATCCGGTCCAGGGCTTCCCTGTCGGGGCACTGTGCGGCGGTCAAGCCCACCACCGCGCGAAACGCATCGGCCATCACTCGCAACGCGTTTGGCGAATAATCAACCAGCGCTGCAGTTCTTCCTGAAAGCTTGGCGTCAAATTCGCGGTTGAATTCATCGCCGCCGTGAACCGGCTCGGTCCATTCGGGCGGCGAATCCATCGGCTCGTTGTCGAAACGATCGAAAAACTGGGGATCGGCCTCGCGCACTCGTGCGACCATTTCGCCGATTACTTGGCGCGCTTCGCTGGGCGTGTCGCTGGCCGCGAGCATGCGGTAGAGGCGATGCAGCACGATGCCGGAAACCGTGTGCACCATGGTGGTGAACGCCGCGACGGGAAGGACGTAGCGCGCCACTTCGATAGCGCGCTTCTCGGATTGGCGCTGCACTTTCTGAACGCGTTTCGGATGCGACATCGAGCTGACGTGCCAAATATCCGCAAGAATTTCGTGGGCAGTTGGCTCGAGCACGCGCGTCAGCTGGCGATAATGCTCCCATTCGCGGGAAACGGCGCGTTCGTAGATGGCCTGTTCCGCCGGTCCGAACGTTTCGCTGGCCGGCGGGACATACGCTTGCGCGTGATCCAGGCGCACATAGCGCTGGCTCTGCTGCTCGGAGTTATAAAACGGGTGGGCGTGCAGGAAGGACCACACAAATTGACGGCTGATGTTTTCGAGCCCGAATTCGAAATGCGCGTGCTGATAGACGGTGTGATGCCCGCCGAAATAGGTCGCCGAGCCGATCATCACGCGCTGTTTCTCGCTGACTTCTTCCGGTCCGATCAGGCGCGGCGAGTAACAAGTACGCGCCGCCGCGATAGCGGAATCGAAGGCGTGCGCGAAATGATTGCGCAGCGTCACGCGCGGCGCAGCAGTTTCCACTTGTGAGTCTGGTGAAGAACTGGAGGATGAAGACAATTGCATCGCCATTCTAAGCGGCATTGTACACCGGGCGAGAGACGGATTCACTGCGGACGGTGGGAGTCGTCGAAAAAAAGCCCCGGATTGTAAACCCAGGGCTTCTGTGAACTGGAGTCCGCGCTGGTCGAAAAGCGGACTGCTACTTCTTCATTGCAGCAGCCTTATCGGCATATTTCTTCTGGAAGCGCTCGACGCGGCCGGCAGTATCAACCAGTTTCTGCTTACCTGTGAAAAACGGATGGCAGTTCGAGCAAATTTCCACGCGAATCATTTGACCTTTGAACGTCGAGCGCGTGTCGAACGTGTTGCCGCAGGCGCAATGCACCTTCACAGCGTGGTAATCGGGATGGATTCCTTCTTTCATAAGGCTCCTCTTGGCCAGCCGGTCTGCGCGACTACTTCAAGCAGCACTGCACAAGTCGCGTCGCTAGGCTAGCGGGAAACCTCAATTATACCGCACCTTTTGCGCTTAATCAACGCGCGGGGGCCGTTCGTTTAGGGCAGGACTTATAAGTTGGCCTTAGGAAACAAAGGCGCAGCCGATGCGAGCGCGTCCAGGACCCGCTGACTGTGTATAGGCCTTACGAAGAACGACGCGCACTGGGGGCAGAATCGGCACGTGCAGAACTGCATTGAATTGATCGGGAACTTCTTCAGCCTTCTCGAGAAGAAGGGCAACGCCTCCGTAACTCAAGTCCATCACGGTAGCGGTCTTTTGATTCACGTCCGTCAGGATGGCGTACGCTTTGGTTCCGGCCAGCGACACGCGTTCCCACTTGCGGGCTTCGGGATGCGTCACGGAAGGGCGAGCGGCAGCGGGTGGTTCCTGCGGCGGTGAGACGCTTCGCACTGGCGTCGAAATTACCGGTAGCGGCGCGCCAGGCTGGCCTGGTGCCGCGGGAGCTTCGCGCTGTACGGGCGGTGGCGCGGAGGCCGGCTCGCGCGACGGATGCGCCTCCAATGGAATAACGCGCGACGGAGCGCGGTCGACATTCTTAAGCTGGTAGAGTCGTTGATCAGCGAGGCCAAGCAGGGCACTCTTTTGATCGCCATCTTGGGGATGCACCGCGACGCCGAAATCAAGCGTAACGCCCACCTGCAATTTTAAAGGGCGAATATCCGTTTCGTACTGCATGCGCACGCGGCGGCAAAGCGTGATGGCTTGTTCGGGATCGGTTAGCGGCAGTAGCAATGCGAATTCATCGCCACCGATACGAAATGCAAAATCGGACGCCCGCAGCGTTTTACGCAACGTCGCGGCCGCGAGCTGCAGCACTTGGTCGCCCTGCAAATGTCCGTGGCGGTCGTTCACTTCCTTGAGTTTGTGCAGGTCGAGAATCACGACGGCGAGCTGCTGTCCGTAACGTTTCGCGCGATTCAGTTCCTTGTCGAGATATTCGTCGAAGAGGCGCCGGTTGTAGAGTCCGGTGAGCGCGTCGGTCGCCGCGTTGATTTGCAATTTCTTGAATTCATCGTATTCCATCAGGATAGGAACACGAAGAAATTTCGTCGAGGCCAGCACGTCCACCATTGCGGTTTTCAGCGAGACGCGCTGTCCGAGATTTTCCGCGAGTTCGCGTCTACGCAGGAGAATGCGTTCCCAATATTCAAGGCTTTGCGCATCGGTGAGATCAATTTGCGCGATGGTGCGGAAGAATTGCCGTAGAAATTGTCCTCGAACCGAATCGTCGAGCCCATCCAACGTCTCCACGAGGAGATCCAGGAAGGAGTCTTCGGCCGAGGGCTGCGGCTGAAAAGCGTCGCCGGGCTCAGGCATCTATGGGATCCGCAATAGTTTTATTGTTCCCTGTAAACAGGGACACTGCGGGGGCGGTAAAGTACTAGCACGAGACAGTCCAATCTCAAACAAGAAAGCGCGCACACCGCTGCCCTGCAAGCCGCAGTCAGGAGTGGTCTTACCTGGCGAGATCTTACGGCAAAGGCGAAGATTCGTCGGAGAGCAATTACGACTATAGAAACAGTTTCACATTTCAGCCCAGAGCCCAGCATGAGCAGGCTTGCGGCCCAAGAAAAAATTTAGCCAATCGGTTTTAGGAACTCGACTCCAACTAAGTACACGTCCCCCGCCTCTTGCTGGCGGCGAACCTTGGCTTGTATTGGAGGCATACCCGCCGGAACCAGCGCTGAGGAGGTAATCGAGGGCGCGGGGATCGTCAAGGTAACCACATCATTCACCGCTAGGCGACGCGGACAGGTGATGAATGCTCCTAGTCCGCTGATATCCAGGGTCTTAGCGAGCTCCAGGAACTGCTCACCCTGGGCATCCCGTCCACGAACGAACAGCGGCACCTGGAGCCCGATGCGTTGGAACCGTCGGCGCTCATCCGAGAGTGGATCACTGGCCACGCGGTGATGCATTACAGTTTCTCGAAGCGCCATCGGTACCCCAGTATTAGTACTACCATTTGATGGCAATTTGAGGGCAAGTTCACCCACCAAATTGATTTATCGTAAGCCGCTTATTATCTAAATATTACAGCGTATGTTGTGTGACACGCGCCTGTGACCGCGAGTCGAGTGTACAACTTAACTCCCTAAGATTTCCAACATTGTGCAAAGTAGGACGCATTTACCATTGACACAACTTGGCAGCTTTGCGAGCATGGCCTTTCCTTGAGCTCATCCCATTGGTACCAGCCGAGCTTGAAACTGGTGTGTTTTGGATGCTGTACGCGGGATTTAGGAGCGCCGTTTGTCAAATAGTGCGGCAGTCGATCAACAGGCAAGCAACCAGCAGGTCTTTCATCTGGTCGCCAGCCTACTCGATGCCTTTGACCGCCCGTTGGTGGTCAGCGACAGACTCGGGAAGGTGCTGTTCACGAATTTCCACGCGCAGGACCGGATCAATAACAAAGGCCTGGGCTCCAAACCAGATCTGAACCTTTTCGGGGATGTCCTGGGCATCGACCGCAAGGAGGTTCTGCGGCAACTGGAAGGCGGCGAGCAGGAACTGAATGTTCCGATTGATTCCGACGCCGAAAAACATCGTGCGCGAATTCGCTGGCTTCCGGAGCCCGATTGGCTGGTGGCTTATCTTGAGCCCGCACCGGCGGAAGCTCCTGCGGACGAAGCCGAAATGCGGCAGACGGTTCAGGAATTGATGCAGGAACGGGAGATCACCTACCGGAATTTGCTCGCAGCCTACCTTAGATTGCAGGAAGTGAACCGGCAGAAGACGGTGTTTCTGGCTTCGGCCGCGCACGAACTGAAGACTCCGCTAGCAGTGATGAAAGGCTATTACGATCTGTTGCTGACGGGTTCGCTAGGGAAGCTCGACGAGCGCCAGCGAGAGATTTTGCTCGAATCGAAAGAAAGCTGCGACCGGCTGGTTCGCCTGGTTTCGATGTTCCTGAATTACTCGGCGCTCGAAAGCGGGAAGCTCGTGCTTCAGCTTCGCGAAAACGATCTGCGTGACTGTATTCGCGACGTCACTTGCCGGTGGCAAGATGCTTTCCAACGGGCCAACGTGCATCTGGACGTCAAGATTCATCCAGAGTTGACTCCTTTCAAATTCGATTACCAGAAAGTGCAGCAGTGTATCGCGAATTTCATAGACAACGCGTTGAAGCACACGCCTTCGGAAGGTTGCGTTACCTTGGTAGCCGAGCCACATTTCTGGGAACGCCGGATATCGGAAGCGGCGCCCTCTGCGGACCGTCGGCGCGGGCGTGGGGTTCGCCCCAATAGCGTGCTGGTCTCAGTGGCGGATACGGGCGGCGGCATCGCCGCGGAATTTCATCAGGAAATTTTTGAGGAATTTGTGCGTGTGGATCCTTCCTCTTCGGGAATGGGACTGGGCTTGGCGATCACCAAGCGGCTGATACAGGCGCATCGCGGAAAAGTTTGGGTCGACAGCGTAGTCGGAAGCGGAAGCGCTTTTTCTTTCCTTTTGCCTATCAACGTCGAATAATTATCACCGAGTAGATCGGAGCTGTGTTGAGCGGCTCTCTAGGAAGAACGATGGCTGACAAAGAGAAAATTCTGGTCGTAGACGACGAACCGAGCATTCGAAAATATCTCCAGACCCTGCTGGAAGTGGACGGGTTTGACGTGGAAACCGTATCCAGCGGCAAGGAGGCTCTCGAACGCATCGGATCAGGCGAGCGTCCGGATTTCGTCATTTTAGACGTGCTGATGCCGGAGATGGACGGCCTGGAAACCTTGCGTCAACTGATGAAGGTGGACCGCACCGTCAACGTAATCATGCTGTCCTGCTCGAACGAAGTCACAACCGTAGTTGAGGCGATTCGCATTGGAGCGTTGGACTACCTCACCAAGCCATTCGAGAAGCCGGAGCTTGATGCCGCGTTTCTGAAGTGCCGGCAGAAACAGCAACTGCGCTCCGAGAATAAATCGCTGCGCGAATACTGCGAAGCCCTGACCGAAGATCTTTCGTTCTTGGCTGCCAGCCCGCAGATGCTGAAGATCCGCCAACAAATTCTTCAAATCGCTCCGGTTGACGTTCCCGTATTCATCAGCGGCGAGAGCGGCGTGGGCAAAGAAGTGGTGGCGCGCATGATTCACCTGCGTTCCACGCGCCGCGTGCAGGCCTTCGTCAAAGTGAATTGCGCTGCTTTGCCCGGAGAACTGCTGGAATCGGAATTGTTCGGCTACGAGCAGGGAGCGTTCACCGGAGCGGTCCGCGCGAAGCCCGGCAAATTCGAGATCGCGAATAAGGGCACAATATTCCTCGACGAGATTGCGGAAATGAGCCCGCACTTGCAGGCCAAGCTGTTGCACGTCCTGCAAGACGGCCAGTTCTCGCGCTTGGGCGCACGCGCTGTGGTCAACGTTGACGTGCGCGTGCTGGCCGCCACCAACATGGACGTAAAAGAAGCCATGCGCACGGGGCGCTTCCGCGAAGACCTCTATTACCGCCTCAACGTGCTGTCCATCCACATTCCGCCGCTGCGTGAACGCACCACGGAAATCCCGTTGCTCTTCCATCATTTCCTTGCGAAGTACAGCGAGAAGTATGGCAAACCGGCTCCGGATCCTTCGAAGCACCTGCTGGAAGCGGCGCTGCGGTATCCGTGGCCCGGCAACTTGCGCGAACTCGAAAACTTCGTGAAGCGCTACGTGATTCTCGAGGATGACGAAGGCAGCTTTCGTGAGCTGCTGGAAATGACAGGCCAACAACATCGCACCGCTCCGCGCGAAGAAGCGCCTCCGCCGAGGGAGCAGGGATTGAAAGCTCTGGTTCGCGGATTGAAAGACGAAGCGGAAATGGAAGCGATCGCTGACGCACTCGAAAAAACAAATTGGTGCCGTAAGGATGCAGCGCGCATGTTGGGCATCAGCTACAAAGCGCTGTTGTACAAAATGCGGCAGTTCAATTTGGATTCTGGGCGCGGCGCGCGCTCAGCGGCGGCGAAAGCTGCAAGAGAAGCTGCCGCGAAAGAGACGGCCGCAAAAGACGCCGAAGCTAAGGACGCCGCATTGAAAGAGTCCGCGCCTGCCATTCGCGGCTCATGAACTCTCAAAAAGGGCTCGAAAAAACCAAAACGTACTAGCACTAGCCTGTGGCAAAGAGTTGCATATCTAGAGCACATTCAGCGAAATAGCACTACCCTTCCACACCCTGCTTGGTCTAGTATTCGCTCCGAAATGGGGGCGCCCGCAAGACGACCTGCGGGTTCATCGAGTTCTGGCCTCCCGGCCATTGTTTCGACTCAATGCTTGTCGCTGTTTTCAAAGGCTTTGCTCTCGGTGTGTGATTTCGCCGTGTCTGGGTCCTGCGAAAGCTAGCATTGTTAGATGCGAGCGGCAGACGGCCACCAGGCACTTAGCCTTTGGAAGAGCGATTGCTACCTAGCAGACGGGGACGTGTTGCATCTCAATCTTTCCTTGGAGGAGCAGTGGGGATGACGGAGCGTCGCTTGGCACGCCGGTATGATCTGTCGCTACCGGTAAACGTCCGCCTGCCGATCAATCGAGAACCGGGCACGCACAACGGTCAGACCCGGGACATTTCGACGCGCGGCGTTTACTTCACCATGCAAAAAGACCTGGCTCCCGGCACAGAAGTTGATTTCACGCTCACTTTGCCGGCGGAGATTACCCGCGGAACAGAAGTTTTCGTTCGCGCACACGGCCGAGTGGTTCGCGTGGATAAGCAGGAGGACGACGCGCCGGAGACGATCGGCGTTGCAGCGGTCATCGAACGCTACGATATTATTCGCGGCGAAGCGTCGCAGATCTAGTTTTTTCGTTCGCTCCAAGAGCGATCGAATTCTCGAAATTCTCTACACCAACATTTCGATTTTTTGTTGCGCCAGTGGGTTGGCCGCGCCGGCGTGGGGCTTCACCGCGGATGATCGGAATGGTCGACCCGCTTCCCGTTGCTCCATCGTTGCGCACTCTTCGGTTGCATTTCTCGCTTTACTCGTTTTACCATGCGCTTAGCCCGATCCTAGGAGGGTCCGATGAGAGTTGCGGACCTGATTGTCGCCCGCCGCGAAGTTTATTTCATCCCGGAAGATACGACTGTACATGACGCGGCCCGCTATTTGCGCGAGAAGCAGGTGCGCGCCGCGGGTGTATGCGACCGGCAGGGAGTATTGCTGGGGGTCGTGTCGCAAAGCGACGTTTCCGACAAAGTCGCCGCGGAAAATAAGTGTCCCGCGTGGATGCGCGTTTCTGAAATTATGACCAAGCAGATTGTCAGCGCGACGCCGGACACTTCTTTGGAAGATTGCTTGCGGCTGATGGAACAGCACAGCATCTACCATCTGGTGGTTCTCGATCATGAAAAAGGATTTCGCGGGATGATCTCCGTCACGGACTTGCTGCAATTGTTCGCGTCTGACCAAAAGGCTCGCGCGGATATGCTGGAGTCGTTGATCTTTCCTCAGCGCTAATCACAGCTGCTAGGTCCCAACCTAACCTAGCTCCTCAATAAGCCTGCTTGTACAGTGTTTCCACGTCATGCGAAAGCCGTTTGGAAGAACAAGAGGGAAACCTCTTTCCGGCAGGGAACGTCAGTTCCCGAAAGTGCCTAGGATTTTCTGACGGGTGTACTATGGCGCACTTCCCTCGGACCGCCTGGTACTAGGAAACAGCTTGTCCATCCTATGCCTATCTCGCTCAAAAGAAATAGACTACAGGAGATTCTAGTTCTGGCGGCCACTGGCGGAAGTACTATGCACCGAATTGGGTTTGGTGGTTTGTGTGCATTACTTTTCACAGGGGCACGGTGCACGCCTCACTCGAGCGAACTGGAAACCAATGGCATCTGCCGCCGAAGTAAGACTCGCACCTCTAGCTCATCCGGTTGAAATACCCCCTCAGCACGTCTATTTCGGACCGTCGGACGCCATGCAGGCGGTGCGGCAACGCGTCGAGCGCGCCGCGGGTCTGAACGTTCCCATATTGGTGTTGGGCGAAAGCGGCACCGGCAAGGAGGTCTTGGCTCGCTTTATTCACGAGCGTTCTCCTTGGAACCAGGGTCCATTTGTGAAAGTAAATTGTCCCGCGATCCCTGGAACGCTCATCGAAAGCGAACTGTTCGGATTTCAGAGGGGCGCGTTCACCGGAGCTCATGCTGCCAAACCCGGACGCATCGAAATGGCCCAGGGCGGCACCCTGTTTCTTGATGAGATTGCCGAGCTTGATTCCAGTCTGCAGGCAAAATTACTTCACGTCCTTCAGGATGGCCATTTCACCAGAATTGGCGATCACCAAGAAAAGCAATTAGACGCTCGCGTTATCTGCGCCACGAACCGCTTGCTCCATCAGGAAATCGCCAATGGCGGATTTCGCGCCGATCTGTTTTATCGCATCAATGTGATTACTATCACGCTCCCCTCGCTTCGCGATCGCCGGGACGACATTCCGTATCTGGTCGAATACCTACGCGAACAATTTAACCGTCGCTTCCAGCGCGACGCCGCGTCAGTTTCCCGCGAAGTGCTGCAATTGCTGCAACAGCGCGATTGGCCGGGGAATATTCGCGAGTTGGAAAACTGCATGGCGCGCTACGTGATCTTGGGTTCGGAAGAGGCCTTCCATTCAGACCGGGATCGCTCTAACGACAAGAAGCCTCTGGCCATTTCGTATGAAATGAATGAAGAGGGAAACATTCCGCTGAAGCGCATCGCGCAGCAGGTGACGCGCCGCATGGAACACGACGTAATCTTGAAAGTATTGCAGGCCAACCACTGGAATCGCCGCAAGACAGCAGAGATTCTGAAAATCAGCTACCGCGCGCTGCTATACAAAGTCCGCCAAGCGGGTCTGCCGGCCAAGCGCCCGCGCCGCAATAACCAAGCCGAAAACGAGCTCCGCGAAAACTCGTAAAGCGAATAGATCGCGAAGGGTGCTTAACCGACCGGGCGACCCTTGATTTTCAACACGCCTCCTTCTCGCGTGGCTTGGTTTTTAATGCCCGCCAGTACCCGTATCTGGTATGAAATCACCCTTTCTATCTGGCTTGCCCCTGCGAGTTAATTCCGCTAGCCTTAGCTACGATGGTAAAGGCCGCCACAAATTCAAAACTAAAAGTTTGCCTGTTGTCTCCTCATCCGATGGTGCTCGAGGAATTCCGCCGTCTATTGACGGACACGTCCTTCCAACTTGTCGCCAGGCAGCTCGAATCCATGCTGGCGCCGGATTTGCGCAATTTGGAAGTGCCGCGCGCTTCGGTGTACGTGATTGACGCCCACGCGGCGCGACAGGCCACCGGAGCCCTTCTCGGCAATATCCTCGACCATAATGCTGCCGCGCGCCTTTTGGTGGTTGGCGACAACCTCAAGGAAGCCGATAGCTACACACTTCTGCGGCAAGGCGTAAAAGGCATTCTGAATTACAAAGAAGCCCGCGAACAGCTGCCGCGCGCGCTGCCGCTCGTCGCGTCAGGCGGGTTCTGGGTGCCTCGAGAGGTGCTTTCCCGTTTCGTGGATTCGATCCTGAGCACCACACAAGGACGCCGATTGCGTGGCGATTCTCCGGCCGAACTCAGCCGCCGTGAGCAGGAAGTTCTCGCCGGGCTGCTCGAAAATCTGGCCAATAAGGAAGTGGCCGACCGTCTGCACATTTCCGAACGTACCGTCAAATTCCACGTCTCCAATCTGCTCGCCAAGTTCGGGGTCCGCCGAAGAGCCGACCTGATTCTTTTGTGCTACCAACGCCGCGGCGCCGGGGCATAAGCGAAGTCCTTTGGCGTTTTTGTCCGCAGTCCCCGCATTGAATCCACCTTCGGTTTCACTGCTATAATCCTTTACTGCGACTTTCTTTGCCCGGCTGTGAATTTCACCGTATGGCTACCTTTTTCATTGAGAACTTTGGTTGTCGCGCCACCGCAGCCGACGCTGCTTCGCTGCGGCGATCCTTGCGTGTCAGCGGCTTGCAAATGCTCGATGAGTATGCCGCCGCTGACGTCGTAGTGCTGAATACGTGCACCGTTACGGCTGCTGCGGATTCGCAGGCGCGCGGTGCGATCCGCAAGATTCATCGCACGAATCCCTCTGCGCGCATTGTCGTAACCGGCTGCTACGCCCAACGCGCCCCGGAGGAGCTTGCCGCGCTGGCAGGAGTCTCGTGGGTCATCGGCAATTCGCATCAGACCGAAATTCCGCGAGTAATCCGAGAGGGCTTGACGCCCGGTGCGGAATCGCTGGCAGCGCCGGCTGGTGCTAGCCAGGCACCATCGAAAGATTTCATCCCTCTCGCGCAGCTTGATGACGAAGCGATGTCCCTCGCGCGGGGCCCAGCCAAAATTCTCACTGGCGATATTTTCACGCAGACATCCGTGCAGATTGCGCCGATCGAAGGCGCCGAGGGCATCCCGGGAGATCGCACGCGGCCAATCCTGAAGATCCAGGACGGTTGTAACAACCGCTGCTCTTACTGCGTGATCCCGTTCGTCCGAGGCCGCAGCCGCAGTTTGCCGCCAAACGTGGTGATCGCGGAGGTCCAGCGACTGGTTGCGACCGGCGCGAAGGAGGTCGTTCTCAGCGGCATCAATCTGGGTGCCTACGGGCGCGATCTTGTGCCGCGCGTGCAACTTGCGCAAGTGGTGCGACGGATTCTGGATGAAACTGCTTTGGAGCAACTGCGCTTCAGCTCCATCGAACCGCAGGACGTCACCGAGGAGTTCATCGTGCTCGTTGCTGCATCACCGCGCATCGCCCAGCATTTCCATGTGCCCTTGCAATCGGGGTCGAATCGCATTCTGCGTGCCATGCATCGCTGGTATCGCGCAGAGCATTACGCCGAACGCATCAAGCTGATCCGCAGCACGCTGCCGGATGCGGCCGTCGGCGCGGACGTGATTGCCGGCTTTCCCGGCGAGACGGATGAAGATTTTCGCGCCACTTTCGAATTTATCGAGCGACTTCCGTTCACCTATCTGCATGTGTTTTCTTTCTCCGCGCGTCCAGGCACCCAGGCTGCCGATCTGGGTGTGCCGGTGCTCGCAGGGATCGCTCGCGAACGCACGCGAGCATTGCGCGCCCTTGGCCAGCAGAAAGCGGCGGCGTTTCGCAATCTTCAGGCAGGAAGAAGCCTGCGCGCTCTTACGCTAAAGCGAGGCGGGGATACCTGGACCGAGGCGCTGACTGGCAATTACTTAAAGGTACGCGTTGCGAGTCGCCTTCCGGCAAATGTCTGGTGCGAAGCGCAGATCAGCGTCGAAAGGGAAGACGTTCGAGATGAACTCGCTGCAGCGTTCAGCTCTCGAAGATAACTTCGGCGAGCGCGAGGTTGCCACTGTGCGTGATGGTCAGCGAGATATTTTTCACGCCGAGCCGTTCGGCAAATTGGCGGGCTGCGCCTTCGAGATGTAACGTGGGCTTTCCGCTGGGTTCGCGTACCACTTCGATGTCGCGCCAGCGCACTCCCAGGCGCCATCCCGTCCCGAGCGCCTTCATCGTGGCTTCTTTCGCCGCAAAACGTCCGGCATAACGCTCAAATTTGTGGCGGTAGCTTTCGCAGTAGGCGACTTCGCGCGGCGTATACAGCCGTTCGAGAATGGGCGCACCGTGGCGGGTAAGCGCCGCCTCGATTCGATCAATTTCCGCGATGTCCAGACCCAATCCGACGATCAAGTACGCTCCTGGTTGAACGCTTCTAAGAAATGCCGCGTTCGCGCCGCGGCGTGATTATACCTATAATTGAGATGCGCCGCGGTTGGCGCGACGCCCAAGCATCATTCAGAATCCGACATGGCCACTCGACCTACGAAGAGAGAGGTGTCACCGCGAAGCACAGCGCAAGCAGCATCGAAAGCTGCTGCCGGGTGGCGTCCGCGTCGGACCAATGGATTGCAAATTCTGGAATCTCCCGGATTCGCACGCCTGGATTGGCTCTTGCATGGCTTCAGCACGCGTCCGGGCGGCGTGAGCGAGCTTCCAGCGAATCACGAGGGCCACGCTGGCGCCGAAAAAGTCCTGAATCTCGGCTTCACCGATTGGGATTCGCGCGAGCACGTGTTGGAGAATCGCCAGAGATTTTTCGCGTCACTCGGCGCAGCGAAGATGCGAGTCGCAGGCTCGCGCCAGATTCATTCCGATATTATTCAGGTTGTTGGCTCTGCAGAGGTCCCGCACGGCGAACAAGCCCCCCAGGGCGACGCGCTCATCACTCGCGAACCGGGGGCGCTGCTCGTGGTGCAAACGGCCGATTGCATTCCGATCCTGCTTGCCGATACGAAACATCGCGCTGTCGCCGCGATTCATTCGGGCTGGCGCGGAACGGCGCAGCGCATCGCTGAAAAAACTCTTGGTCGGATGCAAATGGAATTTGGCACTCGCCCGCAAGACGTCATCGCCGCGCTCGGGCCGGGAATCGGCGGGTGTTGCTACGAAGTGGGCCACGAAGTCGTCAGAGAATTCGCCGCGAAGTTTCCAGACGCGCGTGAATGGTTCGAAGGGCCCTTCGATGCTCTTGAAAATGGCGACAACAATTCGAATTGGCTGCCGTGGCTTACCATGCGGCCTCCGGGCCACGCGCCGACCGCTCCTCGCGCTCAGCTGGATTTGATCGCCGCGAACCGTGCCATGCTGATGGCAGCAGGCATCGCGCCGGACAAGATTCAATCCAGCGGTTTCTGCACCTCGTGCAGCACTGATCTATTTTTCAGTTACCGCCGGGAACAAACCACGGGACGCCTGATGGCCGCCATCGGCATCCGCAGGTGATGGAGGCTATGGGGATCACCTAGCCGGAGAAATCTGCGCAAGGGATGCGCTTTCAAGCGGCGTGACCGATTCAAGCAACGCAAGTTGCCCACACGCAGCCATCACATCTTGTCCGCGCGAGTACCGGACGAAAACGCGAATATCCTTATCGGCGAGAATTCCGCGGAATTCCTCAATGCGGGCCGCGTCCGGCTTCTCGTAAGGCAGCTCGCCGGGATTCCACGGAATCAAATTCACCTTGGCACGCAAATTCGCAAGCAATCTGGCGACCCGGCGCGCGTCTTGCGGTGCGTCGTTGAATCCGCCGAGCAGCACGTACTCAAAGGTCAAATGTTCCCAGGGGCGCAGCGGATAACGCGCGCAGGCCTCCAGCAGCTTTTCAATCGGATACTTCCGATTGATGGGCATAATTTTGTCGCGCTGCTCGTTGGACGATGCATTCAGCGAAATCGCGAGCTTGGGGCGCACCTTCTCCTCGGCCAGCCGCTCGATGCCCGGAATGATTCCGCTGGTCGAAAGCGTCGTATGCTTCGGCGTGATCGCCATTCCATTTGGATCGAGCAGAATTCGCAGTGCCGCCATCGCCGGGTCGTAATTCAATAGAGGTTCGCCCTGGCCCATCAGCACCACATTGGTCTGGAGCTTGAGCGTGGTGCGATTTTCTTCCAGCGCAATCAGGACTTGCCCAACGATTTCTCCGGCCGTCAGGTTGCGAATCAGTCCGAGCGTTGCGGTAAGGCAGAAACGGCAATCCACCGCGCAGCCCGCCTGCGTCGAAATGCAAATCGTTTGGCGATTTTCCTCGGGCATGAAGACCGTTTCGATCGTGGCAGGCTTTGCTGGTCGAGATTCACCACCATGCGATTCTGAGGCATCCAGCGCGAGTACATAACGCACGGTGCCGTCCGACGACCGATATTGCCGCACGATCCGGGGCAGCGCGATGGACGCTTCGCGGGCCAGTCGCTCGCGCAAAGCAGCGGGCAAATTCGTCATCGCCGCGATATCAAATCGCCGTTCGGCATACAGCGCGTGATAAATCTGCGCGCCACGATAAGCAGGCTCGCCGAGTGTCTGCAAGAACGCACGCAATTCCGCGAGCGATTTTCCCAGCAAATTCACAGCACTGACGGGTTCGCGCTCTGCTTTGTCCGGATGCATCTTGCCATCATGATAACATGCACGTCGGAATCGCTTTTCCACCGCTGCTCGAGCCGCGCGGCGATATAATGGAACCGGGCAAACAGCGGTCGGTACAATGATTGGGGAGGCGCACCATGGCGACTGTGACCCCCGTAAACAACAAAACTCCGATGGAAGTGATGACGATTGACGAATGGGTGAAGCAGCTATCCGCCATCCCGGAGAAGGAGTTCAGCATTCCACGCGTTTTCGATTTCACCACGCGCAAGACCATCGACCCACAGACGCTAGCTCCGTATCTTTTCTACGCCAAGAGCCATTACACGCGAAATCTGATTCACAAATGCGAACTTTTCGAAGTTCTGGCCATTTGCTGGGACATCGGCCAGGTCAGCCGGATCCACAACCATCGCGATCAAAACTGCTGGATGGTGACGCCCATAGGACGTTTGCGCGTGCAGAATTTTCGCGTGGAAAACCGCGATGCGGCGCACGGCAGCTGTAAATTGATTCCTTCGGACGCCTACGACATGGACCCGACGCATCCCGCGGTGGTGCAGCCGGAAGAGCCAGTGCACCAAGTTCTGAATTTGCCGGAATTCAACGAGCGCGCGGCGAGCGTGCACATTTACTCTTATCCCTATTCTTCCTGCGAAGTATATTTCATGGACAAAGGCGCCTACGCCGACGTTCCGCTGCACTATTCGAGCGAATACGGAAAACTTGACCCCAGCGAAAAATTGATTTAGCTGGGGCTGCAGGCCAGCTTGCCCGTGAACACGCGATAGAAAACTTTCCATCGCCGCATATTACATTTACCGCTGCACCATGCCACAATACCAAGATACATGTCAGAGTCGGATCATAAGGTGCGGCAACACGTGTTTCCCAACGGCCTGGTGGTGATTACCGAGCCGATGGATCACGTTCATTCTGTTTCAGTGGGAATTTGGCTGCGCAGCGGTTCGCGCTGCGAGCCCGCCGACGTGAACGGCATTTCGCATTTCATCGAGCACATGGTGTTCAAGGGAACCGCGCGGCGTACCGCCGAAGACATCGCGCGCGAAGTGGACAGCGTGGGAGGCATGCTGGACGCTTTCACTTCGAAAGAAATGGTCTGCTTCAATACGCGCGTGCTGGACGAACATCTTCCCAAGGCGTTTGACGTCCTCGCGGATATGGTTCTCGAACCGAAATTCGCCGAAGATGAAATTGACCGCGAGAAATCCGTGATCCTCGAGGAAATCCGCATGACCCAGGACAATCCCGAGGACCTGGTCCACGAACTCTTCACCCAGAATTTTTGGTCTCCGCATGCGCTCGGCAAGCCCATTCTCGGCACTCCCGAAACTGTTTCCGCTTTCAGCCGTGACACATTGCGCGACTGGTTTACGCACAGGTACGCGCCGAATAATATGGTCATCACCGCAGCGGGTCACCTGACGCACGAGCAGCTCGTGGATTTGGTCGCCGAGCGTTTCGACAAGCTTGCTTCCACGAGCGCCGCGGAAGCCGAGCCCAAGCCAGAACCCGCGCCGCACGTTACTCTGCGCACCAAGCACGAACTTGAGCAGGTGCACATCTGCATGGGCGTTCCGGCCTTGCCGATGACGGATCGCCGCCGTTTCGCCGTCGCAGTGCTAAACAATGTTCTGGGCGGAGGCATGTCCTCCCGGCTCTTCCAAAATATTCGCGAGCGCCAGGGACTTGCCTATGCGATTTTCAGCGAATTGAATTCCTATCGCGACGCTGGAGCGCTTTCTGTTTATGCCGGCACGTCACTCGACAACGCTTCGCGGCTCGTTCGTTCCGTGCTCGGTGAATTCCGCAACTTGCGCGACGAGCCCCTCAGCGACGAAGAACTGCGCCGCGCCAAGGACCATCTGAAAGGCGCGACGTTGCTTTCGCTCGAAGGCAGCGGCCAGCGCATGAACAGCCTGGCGCGCTATCACATGTATTTCAACCGGCACTTCACCGCGCAAGATTTGATCGCGCTGCTCGAAAGCGTCACCGTCGAAGACGTTCAGCAGCTCGCCCGCGAATTTTTCCAGCCCGGCCGCATAGCTGCATCCGTCGTAGGCAACCTCAACGGCTTCGAACTCACCCGCGACCAGCTGGCAATCTAATCAACTCGCAATTCCGGATGTTGACGCGCGCGCAACAGTTTGCCATCATCTTTTCCGGCGAGGCGTGCATGCGGTTTGCGATATAACGGCGGCACGCGGGGGAAGCGCATCTCGTTTCGTGTGTCCATTCTGGCGTCGGGCAGCACGGGCAATTGCACATTGCTCGAATCGGGGTGCACGACTCTGCTAATTGACGCCGGCGTCGGACGCAAAGAGATGCTGCGACGGTTCGAAGCTCTGGGCCGCGCCCGCCCCGAAAACGTGGATGGCATCCTGGTCACCCATGAGCACAGCGATCACTCCAACGCTCTCGCGCAGCTTGCCCGTGATTGGAAGTGCCCCGCATACCTCACCGAGCCGACCCACCGCGAAATGCTGAAGATGTACGAAGATGGCCCCAAAACAAGAATCGAGCGCGTGATCTACATCCGCCCGGGAATCAAATTTATCATCGGCGACATTGAAATCACTGCATTCACGATTCCGCACGACGCCGCCGATCCCGTCGGTTACGCGTTTTGTGCGAATGGGAAAAAAGTGGCGATCGTCACCGACCTGGGTTACATGCCGGAGTTGGTGAAGCATCACCTGCGCGAAGCGGATTTTCTGATTCTGGAATCGAATCACGATCTCGAAATGCTGAAGGTTGGGCCGTACCCCTGGTACATCAAGCAGCGCGTGATGAGCCGCACCGGGCATCTTTCCAATACGATTGTCAGTGAATTTCTGGCGGATTCAGAAGTATTCGACGGCCGCGCGCGGCACCTCGTTCTCGCGCACGTCTCCGAGCAGAACAATACTCCCGACCTCGCGCGCATCTGCGCTGAAGAAGCGCTTGGCCGCCGCCCCGGCGAATTCGCCTTTCGCGGCACGCTGCACGTCGCCTCGCAACGGATCCCTCTGGGCCCCTTCGACCTTTAATTTCGGCAATTCCGTTGTCTAGCGCGATTCTTCACGCTTCGCCAGACTGGTGTAAAACACGTCATGCAACATCCTCGTGCGTCCCGTCTCCAGGTCCACATCACAAACGATCCCCAGTCGCGCATCGAACAAGTTTTCGGCGTTCATGGCGACTCCCGGCGCGACTTCGATTTGCACCAGGTCCGGGCCGTGATGCCCGTCGGGAGCAACCGCCTGTAAGCCGCTGCACTGATAGCACAAGCCGGATTTATTGATCAGCGCGCACAGGCCTTCATAGTCCTCGGTCATCTTCGCGCGTGCCGCGGAAAGCCGGTGCCGGAACACTGGCTCCGAAACGCCAAGAATACCCGCGGCCTCCTGTGCGGTAAATCCCAGAACCTCCTTGAGCATCAGGGCCGCCTGCTCTTCCGGCGGCAGCGTGCGCGCGATGCAGGAAAAACAAAACGCGATATGCTCGCGAATTTCGAAACTGAATTCCGGCTGCCGCATTAGATTCTGCAAATTCCCGAAACTTTCCGGATTCGATTTGGTTTCTCGCTCGCCGATCAGTTGCGCTTCCACGCGCCAGCGCTTCTTCGAACGCAAATGATCGAGGCAAACATGCGTGGCGATGCCGAACAGCCAGCTCTTGAAGCGCGCGTCGCCGCGATACGTGCGGATGCCTTCAAGGACGCGTACCAGCACGTCCTGCAACAAATCTTCGGCGTCCTGCCGCAGCATTACCATGCGGTAGATGTAGCCGTAAAGCGGCTTGCGCCACGGTTCCACGACTCTAGCCGCCTTCGTTCGCGCTCGACAGGAAACTTTCACTTTCATTGTTTTGCTCCTCTATTTGAATTGGACCTGCTGTTTAGTAAGTCGTTTGAGCCCCGCATTTCCGTCAAATCTATGAAACTAAGCAGCTTGACAGCGCCCACCAAGGGCTACCCGCCGCACTTCGCGCCGCCCGGTAAATTCGGGTATGATGGCACAGGGAAGGTTCCCCGCCGTTTGTTCGAGTTCAACAGGCCATTTGCGCGCTGTCATTTCTGCTCAGTGTGCAAGTGCCGCCAAGGGAGTCAGGCTTGATTTCACGTTACACGCGCCCGGAAATGGGCCGCGTTTGGAGCGAAGAAAACCGGTTTCAGAAGTGGCTCGAAGTCGAGTTGGCCGCTGCCGAAACGCTCGCGGAAGCAGGAGTAGTGCCGCGCGAAGTCGCCGCGAAATTGCGCCAGCGCGCGCGTGTGGACGTTGCGCGCATCAACGAAATCGAAGCAAAGGTCCGCCACGACGTAATCGCCTTCACCGTTGCTGTGCAGGAATCGGTAGGCGATCCCGAAGCCGCGCGCTGGCTGCACTATGGACTCACTTCCAACGACGTAGTGGACACAGCGCAAGCCCTGCTTGCGCGCGAGGCGTCGCATCTGATCGAAAAGAAAATCGACGCGTTCGGCGAAGTTTTGGAACGCCGCGCCTGGGAATTTAAGGACACGCCGGAAATTGGCCGCACGCACGGGATCCATGCCGAGCCCATCACCTTCGGCCTGAAGATCGCCAATTGGTACGCCGAAAATCGCCGCGACCTCGCGCGTTTTCAAGTTGCCGCGCAACAACTGGCGGTCGGCAAAATTTCCGGCGCCGTCGGCACTTGCACGCATCTCGGTCCGGAAGTCGAACAGAAAATTTGCCAGCGCCTCGGGCTGGCGACAGCGCCCATCACTTCGCAGGTGATCGAACGCGACCGTCACGCGCAATATCTCGCTACTCTTGCCATCGTTGCTGCGTCACTCGAGCGAGTCGCGCAGGAAATTCGCCACTTGCAACGCACCGAAGTCCGCGAAGTGGAAGAGCCGTTTGGCGGCGAACAACGCGGCAGTTCGGCCATGCCGCACAAGCGCAATCCCGTTGTGAGCGAACAGATTTGCGGTCTCGCGCGAGTCGTGCGCGCAAATTCCCTGGCGGCTCTGGAAAACGTGGCGCTATGGCACGAACGTGATATTTCGCACAGTTCGGTGGAACGGGTAATCCTTCCGGACTCCACAATTCTCGTGGATTACATGCTGTATCGCAGCACTGAAATCGTCGCCAACATGAAAGTGTTTCCCGAGCGCATGCTGCGCAACCTCAACGCCACGCAAGGCCTCGTCTTTTCCGGGCAGCTGTTACAGGATCTGGTCGAGCATGGCGCACCGCGCGAGGATGCCTACAAATGGGTGCAGGCGCACGCGATGGCCGCATGGGAATCGGAAGCAAGCTTCAAGGAACGGGTAGGCTCGGATGCGAATATTCGCAAATTTCTCGACGACAAGGCTCTGACCCACGCATTCGATCTGCATCGCCAACTGCACGCCGTGGACGCGATTTTCACGCGCGTCTTCGGCGCAAAATCCGCCGTAGCCGTCTGACAGTTTTTCCGCAATTCCCAATCAGTGTGGAGTTTCGGGTTCAGAAGGAGAAGGTGCTGGAGCTGAAGGTGGAGGAGCCGCAGGCGCAGCAGTGTCCGGCACGGGCCTGGATGCTCCGAGCCTAATTTCCGACGAGAACTTTTTGTAGTTGCTGTAGCGGTCAATCTGATTGGCCTTCACTTTCACGAACACCAGGCGCGCGGCGGCGTGCACTTCATCGTAGGACGGCAGCCACACTTCGTTGTTCACCATGGTCTGCTCGAACACGAAGTTCGATCCTTTCGACAGCGAAGCCAGCAGTCCGCCGGCGATCTTGAAATTATCGTTGAAGCGCGCTTCCAGACGCACCACGTCGCGCGCTTGTTCGTCCACCCAGATCACGCCCACAAGTTTTTGCACCAGATTCTCGATCGTACTTTTCGGCTTGTAGTCCGGATTGGGACCGAAATCGAACACGATGACTTCCTGCCCGCGAAAAGTTTCGCGACGAGGATTGGTAAAGTTCTCCGCGCGCAAGAAGTCGGAAATCTGCGCTTGCTCGCGCTCCTCTTGCTTCTGCTGCTTCTTGGGATCATTGGCGAGTTCAGCCTGCTTTTTCTTAGCCTCATCGAATTCCTTGCTGAACCGCTGCTCTTCTTTCTTCTTCTCGTCGCCTTCGAGGGGTTTGCCGTCCTTCGCAAGAAGGTGACGAATCTCCTCGTCTCCCACGTAGAAGATGTCGTACTCGTTAACGCCATGCGAACTGACCTCGCCATTTGAGCCGATTTTCTGTTCTTCTTCGGAGAGATGGCAGGTGTACTGCTTGACGATTTCCTCGGTCGCCTTCTGATTTTTCTGAATGTCTCGCAGGAGCTGCCCGATATCAGGCAGCGGACGGCTATCGGCGTGCGGAAAATCGAAGATTGCGTCTTTCACGGGCGAGTTGATCTCCACGCGCGTGACGGCAATCTGATAGAGGTGATCTCCCCGTCGCAATTCAATTTTCCGCGGCTCTTGAATCCCGTTTACTGCCTGATAGTCGTCGTAAACAAATTGTTCGATGGGCGCAGCCGCTGTCGTCGCAGTGGGCGCCGCGGAACCAGTGCCGGGAGCGGTAGATTGTTCGGGAGAATTTACGATTTCGCGCACGATCAAGTGCGTCTGTGCGTCGAAAAACACATCGCGCATAAGCCCCGGGCCAAATGTAAGCTCCAGATGATAAGCGCGACGCCCGTTGACGCTGTCCAACCCGACCAGCCTTGCCGCGATTTTGTCTTTCTTCGCGTTCAAGAGCCGGTCATTCAAATAGCGCGCGGTGGATTCCCATTCCGCTGCTTCGCGCCCGGTAAAAGTGTGCGGCCCCGAACCGTGGCCACCGGAAGGATCCTCGCCCCAAGCGGATTTGCCATTGTAGGAGGCCACCACGTGCTGAGGCTCGACGATGATCTCGGAATAAAGCTTGTTAGGCGCTTTGATAATCAGCGAGTAGGAGCCGGATTGTTGCGAGGAATCGTCCGCGGATGCGACATGCAAGCTGCCCGCAATGCTCAGAGACTGAATCCGCGCGAGCGCCCGCGCGCCTCCCTCGGCGCGAATGTATTCATCAATGATCTTCTGAGGAGTTTGCGCGCCGCTAGAACCGGCAAAGGAAACCAGCGCAGCGGCAATGGCAAGCGGGCGGTGCCAGCGAAAGCTGAGCCTGCCGGTCATGGCACGCGCGACACGTTACTGCACTCGCTGGATGTAGCGCGCTTCGGAGGTGTCCACTTTGATCTTGTCGCCGGTGCCGACAAAGGGTGGCACGTTCACCACGAGGCCAGTTTCGAGCTTGGCAGGTTTCATCACCGAGCTAGCCGTAGCTTTCTGGATCGTTTGTTCGGTTTCGACTACAGTCAAATCGACGGTGTCGGGCAAGAGCACGCCGATCGGTTTGTCGTCGTAATATTCGATCTTCACCGGTAAATTGGGAATCAAGTAATCGCGCGTATCGCCGACGATGTCGTTCTGCAGCGCGAGCTGTTCGTAGTTCTGCGTATTCATGAAGTGGTGCGTGTCGTCATCGCTGTAAAGGTATTCGAATTCGATTTCGTCCACGACGACCTTTTCCACGAATTCCTCGGCGCGGAACCGGTAATCGAGCATCGAACCATTGCGCAGGTTGCGCATTTTTGTTTGCATCGAACCGCGCTTGTTGCCGGGCGTGCGATGATCCACGCTATATATCACGCACAAATCGCCCTCATGTTTAATGATCATTCCGGGGCGCAGTTGGGTTGCCTTTAGCATTACCAGCTCCTGAATTCCTGTAGGAAGTCTCTCCGCTCAGGGAGTTTCCAGTCATCGAAAATCATGGGACGACCGAGCAGACGCCGCGCGGGGCGCGAGCCATTCTCAACGCAGATTTTGTGCTGCGCGGAAACGCTTATTATAGCGGCCCACAGAGGCCACGGTCAAACACGCGTTTCGGAGAACAATTTGGCTCTTGACCCAAATCGGCTTTCGCGTAGTCATACTAGTTTATGACCGCCAACGCAGTACACGATGCCCATCGCCCCACGTGGAAGACCCTGCTGGCTTTCGCGATTATCTATTTTGTATGGGGATCCACATTTCTAGCAATTCGCGTTGGTGTTCGCGAAGTTCCCCCGCTGGTTCTGGCGGCGATGCGGTTCTCAGTCGCGGGAGCAGTTCTCTATGGCTGGATGCTCGCCCGGGGCGAGCGTTCGCCGACCGCGCGCGAGTGGAGCTCTGCGTCCTTGCTCGGAATCGTGATATTCGTTTTCGATTACGGCCTGTTGTTCTGGGCTGAGCAGCGCGTGCCCTCCGGCATTGCCGCCGTCATGCTGGCGACCATCCCGGCGTTTATGGCGCTGTCTGAAATCATTTTTCTGCGAACGCAGCGGCTCACCGTGCGCTTGGGCGCGGCACTATTGATCGGGCTTGGAGGAGTGGCTGTACTGGTGAGTCGCTCGCTGAACTTGGGCGGCGCGCCAATCGACAAACTCGGCGCCGTAGCGTTGATATTTGCATCGATCAGCTGGTCGGTCGCGTCGGCTATGACGCGCAAGCTGCCGCTGCCGCATTCCAAAGTCATGAGCTCGGGGGTGCAGATGCTGGCCGGCGGAGTGTTTCTGACCCTCGCCGCAGGCGTCCTGGGCGAATTTCGTAATTTTCATCCCTCGGCGGTCTCGCGCGAAGCCTGGTTCTCGTTGCTCTACTTGATCGTAGCGGGTTCCATCATCGGCTTCACTGCGTACGTATGGCTGATTCACCATGAATCGCCGACGAAAGTGGGCACCTACGCGTACGTTAATCCGCTTGTGGCCGTGCTGGTGGGATATTTCCTAGGGGGCGAAGCGCTCAACCTGCGAACAGTTCTGGGCACGCTATGCGTTTTGATCAGCGTGATAGTGATCACCACCACGCGAGCGAAGAAGCCGGAAAAGGCGTTCCTGGTGGAAGGTGCTCCAGAAAGTGTTGGGTCTTGATCGATGCTATTTCGATGTGCCCAGTGACTTAGAAAACAGCCAAGGGAATAGTTTTGGTTCGTCGTAGGCCTTGTCCCACGACGCGTGCTTAACGCCGGCGTATTCCGTGTAGCGCACATCGGCGCCGGTCGCCTTCAGTGCTGCATACATCCGCTGGGATTCCGTCACTGGGACAATGTCGTCGTCGCCGCCATGAAAGATCCACACCGGAACCCTGCCGATTTTCGCGGCAGCGTCGGAATAGCTCTTGGGATTATCGGGTGGCGTCCATTTTGCGAGCTCCGGATGAATTTTAAGCGTAGCTGCGGGCGGGCGAATGCCTCCGCAGATCACGACGAGCGCCGCAAATCGGCCGGCATATTTTTCGGCCAGCCGCCAAGACCCATAGCCTCCCATCGAGATTCCCGTCAGATACGTACGCCGTACATCGCCGTGGAACTCCTTCGTCGCTGCATCCAGCGTGGCCATAGCCAGGTCATCCATGGGCGGCTGGGTCCACCAGAAATTTTTTGGGCATTGCGGCATCACCACAATCGCCTGGACCACGCTGCGGTTGGTACGGATGGCGACGCCGATGCCCACATCGGTTTGTTGCAGGCCGTCTTCGCCCCGTTCGCCGGCTCCGTGAAGGAACAGTATGACCGGCCATTGTTGGCTCGGCGTCCAATTCTCGGGCACGAAGACTTGATATCGATAGGTAGCTCCCTGCAGGGTAATGGAGCGGTCGAGGAAGCCAGTCTCATGCTTTTTTGCGTGAGCTGGCGCCGCGACTGCCAGGCACAGAATTAGCAATGTGAGCAGCCTTTTCGATGAAAATGCCACGAATTCCCCCTAACCCTAATTTTAGCATGACACAACCGGTCTGCAGCACCGTCACGCTCCACCCCTGGTAAGCTATACGCAAGAGGCGTTCGACGATGGTCAGCAACCGGCGGGTATAGCTGGGCGTCTAACGTGCAAGGCGATGGGACGGCGGCTCGAACTCGATGCAGCGCGCGGGCTGATGCTAGTCTGGATCACGCTGACGCATTTGCCCACGGCCGCGAGTGCCTACGTCAACCAGCCTTTCGGTTTTATCTCCGCCGCGGAAGGCTTCATTTTCCTTTCGGCGCTGTTCACTGGTCGGATCTACTTGCGCTTGGCGCAGCACGACGGCTATCCGGCCATGACCTGGAGGTTATGGGGTCGCACGCTGCGCTTGTATGGCTATCACGCGCTCTTGCTTGCCTTTGCGTTCCTGGTCGCGGTGCCCATTGCCTCTCATGGTGACCGGCCCGGCCTGCACAATCTTCTGGATTTTTACTTCATGGTCGGCGCCAAGCAATCCATTACCGAGGCCGCTCTGCTTATTTACCGGCCGCCCCTGCTCGATATATTGCCGATGTACATCATCTTTCTGATGTTTACCTCCGCCGGGCTTCTGCTCTCGCGCAAGATCGGCTGGAAGCCCATCCTGTGGACAGCCTTCGCCCTCTGGGCCCTCGCGCAATTCGGTCTTCGCGACATCGCATACGCATTCTTGATGCGGTTTATCCCGATACGGATTCCGCTGCACGAAATGGGGTCCTTCGACCTCTGGGCGTGGCAATTTCTGTGGATCAGCGGCGTGTGGCTGGGCGTGCGTTGGGCGCAAAATGATCTTTCGATCGAGAGCTGGGCGAAGCGGGTGGCGATTCCAGCGACGTTAATCGCTGTCGCGTGTTTTGTGTTGCGGCGCGCAATCGAACACGGGCTGCAGCTCGGCGCGAGTGAATTCCTATTCGACAAATGGCACTTGGGCCCCGTGCGCCTGCTCGATTTTGCGGCAGTGGCGGCGCTGCTGATCGTTTCGCAATCTGTGTTGAAGCCACTCGCGGTCCGACCGCTCGTGATGCTGGGACAATCGTCGCTGCAAGTGTTTTGCGTACACCTGCTGTGTTGCTTTGCGGGGCTGACTCTGCTGGGCAACGCGTCCATGCTCAGCGGGTGGCAGCAAGTTGCGCTGTTGAGCGGCACGTTCGCGGCGATGCTGGCAACCGCAAAAATCTTCTCGAAGAGCGAAGCCAAGCACGAACGTCAACCCAAGCCAGAAATTCCGGTCGCAGCCACTCTACCGATCGTTCCGGCACCGTATGTGGTGGTGGAACGCGACCCGAACGGAGCTTCCGATCATCCTCCTAAGGAATGGGCTAATTTCCGCTAGCTCGCGTTGACTGGAAATCACTTTCCGGTGTACGCAATCCTCCAGATCGAGTTCGAACCGTCATCGGTAACGAGCAGCGAGCCGTCCGGAGCTACCGTGATTCCCACCGGCCGTCCCCACACGCTGCCATCGGGCAGAACGAAGCCTGTGACGAAGTCCTCGTACTCGCCGCTAGCTTTCCCGGTTTGGTGCCGTGGCACGCGGATCACTTCATAGCCAGCGCGCGCTGCTTTGTTCCACGATCCGTGCTCGGAGGCGAAAATATCGCCGCGATATTCCTCCGGGAACTGTTGGCCTTCATAAAAGGTGATTTCCAGAGATGCATTGTGCGCCTGCAGCAGCACGTCCGGCACCATGGCTTTGTCCTTCAATTCCGGATGCTTGCCGTCGTGCCGTGGGTCCTGGTGCCCGCCGATGTACCACCACGGCCAGCCGTAAAAACCACCCTCCTGGACGTGTGTAATGTAGTCGGGAACCAGGTTGTCGCCGAGAGCGTCGCGTTCGTTCACCGAGCACCACAATTCGCCACTTTCCGGATCAATCGCAATGCCGCCTCCCGCGTTGCGTATGCCAGAGGCGTAGACGCGCATCTCGGAGCCGTCTGGATTGAACGCCAGTATATCGGCGCGATTTTTTTCCGACGGATGGGTGTCCGGGTCATCTACGTTCGAGCCTGAGCCAACCGCCACGAACATTGTTTTGCCGTCCTGCGAGAATTGCACCGCTCGAGTCCAATGACCCCCCTTGGGCAAGTCCGCAATGTGTTCCGCGGCGCCGCGCGCCTTCAAATCACCGTTCTGGTAGGGAATTCGCACCACCGACTGTTCGTTCCCCAGATAAACCCACTGCGGGTCGCTTCCCGGAGGATAAAACGCAATTCCGTACGGCCGCTTCAAACCGGTGGCGAACGTTTCCACTTGCTCTGGCTTGCCCTCAGCAGTGATTCCGCGAAAAACCTTGACGTCGCCGGGGTCGCTTTCCGCGACGAAGAAATCTCCGTTCGGCGCGGTCGTGATCCAGCGCGGATTATCAAGGTCAGTCGCATAAAGTTGCACGGTAAAGCCCGCGAGCACTTTGGGCCACGCATCCTTGGGACGGGCCACCACTTTGGGACCGTTATTAGCGGACTTCGTCGCAAACGGTTGCGGAAGATCCTGAACCGTGATTTTGCGCACGGTGCCCGGCTTTTCGTAGCGATAATCCGTGAACGGCCCCGTCGAAGCGGCCACGTTGGGAGCAGCGCTCGTGTTTGAAGCTGACTCCCGATTCGCCGATTTCGGCTTCGGGGCCTTTCCGGTACCGAGCGCCTTCAGGTAGGTAATGATTTGCCAGCGCTGCGGCGCCGGCAATGAGGCCCATGCGGGCATCCCATTGCCCGGATCGCCTTGGGTAATAAACCAGAAAATCGCGCCGTCCGCAGTCGACTGTACGGATCCCTTGGCCAGCGCTGGGATGTTGGCGGTTCCTTGGCCGTTTACGCCGTGGCATGGCGCGCAGTTTCGGGCATATAAATTTGCTCCAGCCTGCGCGGCTCCGGCTTTGCCCGCAAAGGGATTCTTGTCGTTAGCGGCGGACGCCGGCGCTCCATGGAATTGAGAGTCCTGCGCTTTCAGCGGGGATTGCATAAGAATTGCGGCTGCTGGCGTTGCAATGAGCACGAACAAAAATGCCACGATGCTGATCGAGCTGCTGTCGCTGCGTGCCATTATTCGGTTTTCCTCCCTTTCACAATCGCTTCCAAAATATGCCACATATGGACGATGGTGCGGCCTTTTTGATTCAGCGCAGGATACCTTAGTTTATTTGGCCCGGCAGCGTCTGCCGGCGTGGAACACTGCAGCAAACTAATTCGTCAGCGCGCTACCCGATTGTGTGTTATAGTTCGTTTGCGCTTAATACTTCGGTTGTGTAGTGCGGCCTCTGGTGAGCAGTTGATCTGAGATTACCCGCCCTTCAGTTCCCTCCGTACGTCTTCAGCGTAATTTAAACCAAAGACTGGCAAGACCAGTTTGCTGTGCCCGCACCGGAAGTGTGCAGTACGTGTGTGCGCGCCGCGACGGCTTCCGCCAGATAGAAGGCAACACCAGATGGATAGTATTACCGAAACATTTTCACAAATGGCGATCTCCGCTTACACGAAAGAGCGGCTGGCACACGCCAAATTTTCAATTCCGACTCCCGTGCAGTCCGCGGCGATTCCGCAAGCACTCGCAGGCAAAGACGTGCTGGCAACCGCGCAAACCGGGACCGGCAAGACGCTCGCGTTCTTGATCCCCGTGATCGAACGGCTGCTGCAAGAAAAAACGCCTGGAATCGCGGCGCTCGCGCTGGTTCCCACGCGCGAATTGGCGATGCAAGTCGTTGATCAATATAACGCGCTGCGCGGCAAGCAGCTCGGGCCGGCGGCACTGGTCGTCGGCGGCTTGTCCGAAGGGCTGCAGCTAACGAATTTGCGCAAAGGCGCGCGGCTCGTGGTGGCGACTCCCGGACGGCTTGAGGACTTTCTCTCGCGCAAGCTCGTGCATTTCCGCGATCTGCGCGTGCTGATCCTCGACGAAGCGGACCGCATGTTGGACATGGGATTCCTTCCCGCGATTCGCAGAATCGCATCCGTGCTGCCGAAAGACCGGCAGACGATGTGCTTTTCCGCGACGCTGGAAGCGTCCGTAGCCCATCTCGTGAAGGATTACATGAGGAACCCGGTGCGTCTCGCATTCGGTTCCGTGCTGAAACCTTCTGAGAATGTTCGTGTGCAGGCTTTTGAAGTCGCGACGGATCGCAAGCTGCCGTTGCTGCATCGCTTGCTCGCCAAGGAGACCGGCCGCTGCCTGATCTTCGCGCGCACCAAGCGCGGAGCCGAGCGCCTAGCCGTCACCCTGAACCGCGACGGCTTTGCCGCCGCCATGATTCACGGCGGGCGCACGCAATCGCAACGTACCGCGGCCCTCACGGGATTCCAGCAAGGGCGTTACCGCATTCTGGTGGCTACCGACCTCGCTTCCCGCGGCATTCACGTGCAAGACATCGCGCACGTGATTAACTACGACCTGCCGGAGATCGCGGAGAATTTCATTCACCGCGTGGGACGCACAGGCCGCGCCGGCGGACGCGGCGTAGCATCCACTCTTTTCGGACGCGAACAGCGCGCCGAAGTGATGGCCCTCGAGCGCACGCTCGGCATCAAGATGGAACGCATGCGCGCCGAAGGCGACCCCGGCGAGAAACAGCCACCCGCGGTAAAAAGCGCGCTGGAACGTTTTCAGTCCAACACAAAATCACGCATCGGCCAGCTTCCAGGAGAAATCCTGCAAGCGCAGGTGTAATACCGGCCCCAAATCGGTGAGCAGCGCGGCGTTTCAATACGCGGCTGCGTCCGGAGACAAAGCAAGGTTTTGATTTAGAAAGTTGCAGACGGAAAGCAGTAAAAACGGCGGCCCCATGCCGCCGTTTTCATTTTCGGAATGACTAAAATCCAGGAGCGCCGGTAGACGCCGGCCGCACTTCGCCGGACTCCACGCCAAAGCGCAGACGCTCAAAGTACGTTTGCGCCAGCGACATCAATCCAGTATAGAGGTAACCCCAAACGAAGAGCAGCAAGAAGGGAACAGTCGCGTAATTCTCATTCTGTAGCGCATACACCACCGCCGCAGCAAAATACAATCCCAGCACAACTTCCGCAAACGGCATCCAACCCGCACGTTTGCGATACTTCTTTTTAGCCCAAGCGCCATCGCTATGCGCGCCGGCTTCCACACGATATTTCGGCGTACGCACGAAATCCGATTTCACTCCCAAGATCGCTTCGATCACGGCCAAGGCATTGCGCACGGAAAGGCCGATGCCCACCGCCATCACGAATGGCAAATACAGAAACGTCCGCTTCCAGGTCTTCGGATAAAGGGCCCGCTCGGCCGCAAGATAAAACGACGAAATTGAACAAGTGGACGCCAAAAACAGCGGCAAATCAATCACCAGCACCTGAAACCATCCCTGGTAAAACCGCACGATCATCGCCGGCAGCAAAATAATGGACATGAACACCATCAACGGATAGCTGATGTTCGCCGTCAAATGAAAGAAGGCCTCCGCCTTCACGCTGCCGGGAACTTCCGAACGCAGCACCCGTGGGAGAATTTTCTTGGCCGTCTGCATCAAGCCCTTGGCCCAGCGGGCCTGCTGCGATTTAAACGCATTCATTTCCACGGGAAGCTCGGACGGGCACTCGATCTCCGGCAGATAGACGAAATGCCAGCCGCGCAGCTGCGCGCGATAGGAAAGATCGGTGTCTTCGGTTAGCGTATCGTGTTGCCAGCCGCCTGCATCTTCAATCGCCGCCCGCCGCCAGATGCCCGCCGTGCCGTTGAAATTGAAAAACAGTCCGGTGCGGAAGCGCGAGGAATGTTCGATGACGAAATGGCCATCCAGCAAAATCGCTTCCACCTCGGTCAGCGACGAATAATTGCGGTTGATATAGCTCCAGCGCGTCTGCGCCATCGCCAGCTTGGGATCAGCGAAATACGGCACGGTGCGGCGCAGAAAATCCGCCGGCGGAATAAAATCCGCGTCGAAGATGGCGACAAATTCGCCCTGCGCGCATTTCAATCCTTCCTGCAGCGCCCCCGCCTTGAATCCTTCGCGGTTATCGCGGTGAATGTAGGAGATCGGCACGCCGAGTTGCTGGTAACGCTCCACGCAATTCCGCGCCACTTCTTGAGTTTCGTCGGTGGAATCGTCGAGCACCTGAATATCGAGCAGCTCGCGCGGGTAGTCGAACGCCGCGACCGCTTCCACCAGCCGCTCGATTACATATCGCTCGTTGTAAATCGGAAGCTGTACCGTAACTCTGGGCCACGAGGTGGCTTCCGGTGGCGGACCCGCTACGCATTTGCGATTTTTATAGTAGTTGTAGACCAGGGCATAGCGATGGATGCCGTACGCCGCCAGAATCGTCATCACGAAAAAATACGGCAGCATCACCGCTAAATCGAAGGAATTGAGCTGGTACAGCCCGCGAAAAGGATTCAGTTCCGCATCGGTGTTTCGCCGCCAGTAATCCGAGAGCGGATTGTTCGCGACCGGCAGCCTCATGATCGCGGCCCCCACAGCGTGAGTCACCAGATTGTAAAGGCTGGTCACTGCTTAAGATCCTCCAGGAAGGGCCCCGTGATGCAACGATGTGTACTCGTCTGATCAGCCTGCGATTGCTGGGGTATCGCTAGACTAAGCCAATGATTATACGGTGGTAAGAGGCCGTGTCAACGAGGTTAATGCTGTACGCCCGGCGCGGCCCTGTGATGCCATCCGCCCGAAACGCGTCAACGCGTTGACATCCTTGTTCGCGGCTCTTACCATGCCTACGAACTCGCCTACCGCAACTTACGATGTACATCGGAGAACAACGCTGATGAATGGTCCGCGAAACCGTTTGCGGTTTGCACTGCTGGTCGCCATGACGATCGGGGCGGGCTTTGCCCTGCTCTTAGCCCGATTAATGGCGCTGCACGAAGATCAGGCGGCGCACGCTGCGGGCATCTCGTCCGCACTCAGCCCTTCTGCTGCCGCGCGAAAGCCAGACGACCCCCGGCTCGCGAAAGCCTACCGCTTCGAGCGCGGCGGCTGGATTTACGTTCATCTGGAAGGCGCGCCGCACGACGTCGGCTACCAGCACGGCTATCTTCTTGCGCCGGAGATCGCCGACGCCTTCGCCGCCGTCAGCCTGGAAATGACGCACGAAACCGGCCGCGATTGGAACTTTTTCCGCCGCGCCGCGCGCGAAATGCTGTGGCCCAAGATCGACGAGGAATATCAGACGGAACTGCAAGGCATCGTTGACGGCCTGCAGGCGCGCAAGGTGAAGCTCGACCTCGATGATATCGTCGCACTGAACGCGTTTATGGAACTTCCCGATTACTACGTGCCCTGGCTCAACGAGCAAACCAGGGCTGCCGCTCCGCCGCCCAAGACAGGAAGTGACCATTGCAGCTCATTCGTCGCCACCGGCAGCTACACCAAAGATCATCAAATCGTGATGGCGCACAATAACTGGACGAGCTATCTCCAGGGCGCGCGCTGGAAAATCATTTTCGATATCGTGCCGCAGAAGGGTTTCAGCATGTTGATGGACGGTTTTCCAGGGGTGATCGTCAGCGATGACGATTTCGGCGTGAATTCCGACGGTCTCATGGTCACTGAAACTACGATCACCGACTTTCACGGTTGGGATGTCAACGGCAAGCCCGAATTCGCGCGGGCGCGCAAAGCCATGCAATACGCGGGCTCGATTGATGACTACGTGAAAATCATGCTCGACGGCAACAACGGCGGCTACGCCAATGATTGGCTGCTTGCGGATCGTAAAACGGGCGAGATCGCGCGTTTCGAGCTGGGTCTGAAGCACAGCAAGGTGTGGCGCACGACGGATGGCTACTTTGTGGGCTCGAATTTTGCGAGCGACCCGGACGTGCTGAAGGATGAAACTACATTCGACCCAACGAATCGGGCCGCTTCGGCCAACGCGCGTCACGTTCGCTGGGACGAACTCATGGCCGCCAACATGGGCAAGATCGACGTGTCGCTCGCGGAATCTTTCTTAGGCGATCACTATGACACCTACACCAAGAAGACCGGCCCTAGTCGCCGCACTCTATGCGGTCACGGAGATGTTGCTACTCCGAGCGACCCCGGTTTCGCGGTCGCTCCCTACAAGCCGTCAGGCGCCGTTCAGGGTAAAGTGATGGACAGCCACATGGCCGAAACCATGAGCTTCGTCGCGCGCATCGGCCATCCCTGTGGCACCGATTTCAAAGCCGCTCCGTTCCTCGAACAGCATCCCGAATATCAGTGGCAGACCCCAGCGCTGACGGACATGGATGCCGGTCCGTGGACGCAATATCACGCGGGCGAACACAACCCAAATCAGTAGAGCAGAGTAGTTTATCGTTCTTGAAAATCGGGCGACGCCAGCACGTATCCGGAAACAAGCCGCAGCGCATTTCCCGGCGAAGCTGCCAGTTGTCGTTGTACCTCTGGCGCCTGCATCTGCTGACGAATGATCGCCTCGTCCTTCGCGGATAGTTCACCCTGCAGAATTGCGTCTTCGGTAAGCGCGATTGCGAAATCGAGCCCCGAATGTTTTTGCGCCAGCACTGCCTTTGTTTTCGGCGAATCGGAACTGGTTAAAATACCCAGCGTAATTAGATTTGACGGATCGAATTGCAGGCCGCCAAGCTTTCCTTGCGTCAATGCCGTCGCGAAATTGATGCGCGCCAGAACGTCGCCTTCCGTTTCCCACGTTTGCCTCTTCATGGAATAACCAGTCGGAACCAGCATCCCGTACGGCGGCATTCCCATTTGATTCAAAGTCGCCAACATCGCGTCCGGAGCGACCACAGTGGTCCCGCTGGCGCGCACCGCCGACACCACGAACTCGAGCGGAGTTTTCAGCTTCGACCGATAGGCCTTTGACGACCAGAATTCCGGCGAGTGAAACATCGTGCGCAAGACTTCGCGTATGTCGCCGTCACTGGACTGAAACGTCGCGGCCAGGTGCTCGACCAGCGATTCCGGTGGATCATCAGAAACGAAGCGCGTCGCCAGACACTTCGATATGAAATGCGCCGTCGCAGGACTGTGCGCCAGCATATCGAGCGCGCGGACGCCTTCATCGCTGCTGGCTTCATAGAACGGGTGCCCGATCACCGTCTTGATTCCTGGCTCGTGGCGCTTGGGATCAAAAAGAAATTTGCCGCCGTCGTCGGGTTCGGCAATCGTCCATCCGGTGAGCACGCGGGCCAGCTCGGTGACGTCCGTTTGCGAATATCCTCCGTCCACGCCGAGGGTGTGCAGCTCCATTACTTCGCGGCCGTAATTTTCGTTCAGGCCGTTCTGACCATTTTTCCCCGCCGGCGAGTGCGGGCCTACGCTCAGCCAATTGTCCAGATACATCAGCATGGCCGGGCTCTGCGCAGTGGCAAGCAGCAAATCGTAAAATTTCCCCATGGCGTGCGCACGGATTACGTCGCGTTCGTAAGAAGTCGTGTAATAAGGGCAGCGATCCTTAAAAATAAAAACGTTAAAATGATTGATCCAGAAATCCGTCATCACCTCGAGCAGTTGCCTTTGCGAATAAACCGCCCGCATGATTTTGGCTTGCTGCAATTCACTGGTCACCACGCCCTGCGGGTTCGCGAGGGCTCGCAGGATCTCGCGCTCCTGCGGCGAAAAATCGGCGTTTAGTCGGTCCCGCTGGTCACCCCGTATCTGGTTCGGAAAATTTACCAGCATGTCGGCGGGAGAATTTTCGAGCGATTCGATCCGCTGATTCTTCGGCATCGCCAGCAAGCTATCGGCGATCGCCCGAGCCCGGTCCTGCGGCGTAAACTCTTTGGTCGCGCTCGCGTCCGTCGAGGCTGGATTCGCTGCGACCGCAGTTCCGGCGGCCGCGCCCGCTTTGGGCGGATCCGCGGCTTTCGCCGCTGCGGCCTTGTTGGCCTGATCCTGTTGCTGAAGTCGCGCCACGTTCACGGAGTAGATCAATCGCTGCACCGGATCGGTGGGCAGTTCCTTCTTTCCTGCGATCACTTGCCGCAGAACACCGTCCGACGGAAACATCTCCGCGATCTGCTTCGAACTCATGCGCGTGGTCGCGTACGGATTGAGCTGCGCGCCCAGCGCCGAATCGTCAATGCTCTCTGGATGCAGCTGGTCTTCGATGAACGCGTCCACGCCCTTCGCCAGCACCGCCTCCACATCGCCCGGCCGCGGTCCAAACGTCAGACGATTCAACGCGTGCAACGTGCGTTGTCGATCGTTCAACTCAGTTACCCTGGCAGTCGCCTTGGATGCCGGTGATTTCTTCTTGGCAACGGTTTGCGAAATGGCAGGCGAGGCAGCTGTAAGAGTTGCGAGAGCTACCACTACGTATCTGCATGCACGATGGCCCATCCCGAGGTCTCCGGCACAAAGGAAATAGAGGCACCCATTCTAAATCCGCGGGCTCGACCGTGGGTCTCGCGGAAAACGAGCGATAGCGGGAAAGTAAAGTGGCAAGCCGGAGTGTAGGGCCAGTCGCAATTTGCGATGAAAACCAACTCAGCGCTCTGGGCCTCAGGTCAAGCTCTGATGTCAATGCACCGGAGCGTTAAGCGCCGCAACCAATTCCGTGAAGGTCTGCGCGTGCAATGCCTGTTCGATTGCTTCCTTCCTGCTGAAAAGTTCACCGGCGTCGAAAAGCAGATCGTGCTGGGATTGATTGTCTCCGGTGAGAATCAAAATGATCAGCCTTGCGGGCTTTCCGTCGCGCGCATCGAAATCAATCCCGTTTTCGGTTTTGCCCACCACAACCAAAGATTGCGGCAAGCCATCCACGCGAGCGTGAGGAACCGCAAGCCCGTTCTCCCAGCCGCTGGGCACCACTCGTTCGCGATCTAACAGTAGCCGCTGGAATCTTTCGGGCGAATTGCCGATGGCGTCTGCGGCCGCCGCGCACATTTGTTCCAGTGCTTCCCGTTTCGTCCGTGCGGTCATGGCCGGCAGGAAAAGCTTGCTCGTCACGGTGTCTTTCAGCGTGACCGCGCGCCGTCTACGAATCAAGAATTTGATCGCAGGCGCCGAAACCAGCGATGTGAAAAGCGCCATTACCACCAGGGCCACAAACATAGTCACACGAATCAACCCCGCTTGCAGCGCGAGCAGTCCTAGAATCATCTCCATGGCGCCGCGCGCGTTCATCGCCAGGCCCACGCCCCACGACGTTCGCTTGTCCATGCCTCCCAGCCGCGCGCCCATCCCGGCGCCCAGCAGCTTGCCGATGCAAGCGACGGCGATCACCGTTACCGTAATGGGCAGGTTGAAATTCGTCACGAAATTCGTGCGCAGGCCGATACTCGCAAAAAAGAAAGGCGCGAACACATTGGTCACGATTCCGTGAATCAGCTCGGACGTCCGCTTTCGCAGGTGCGTGGATTCGCCCACGGCAATACCGATGATGAACGCGCCAAACACCGCGTGAATCCCAGCGTATTCCGCGAACGCCGCCGAGGCCAGCGTCAGCGTGAATATGAAGCCGAGAACTCCGCCCGGCCAGCTCGTGTGCGCCTGGATATGCGGCAGAATTTTGTCGATCATCCAGCGGACCACGGTCAGCGCCAGCACTACGAACGCGATTACCAGCAGGACGGTGCGTTTCACCCCCGCCATCGAAGACCCGCCGTTCATCATTCCCAAAATCATGGAGAACAAAATCCAGCCGACCAGATCGTCGAACATTGCAGACGACATCACCACGGTCCCCATCTCGCTGCGAAGAAGATTGAGGTCCATCAGGATTTTGGCGATCACGGGCAACGCGGAAATAGATAACGCCGTCCCCACAAACAGCGCGAAGATCAGCCGGTCCGCGCCTTCTGCCGCCCCAAGAAATCGCGGGAAGACTCCCGCAGCAGCAAAGCCGAAGGCAAAGGGAATGATGACGCCGCAGAAGCTGACGGCTATCGCGCTCTTGCCCTGCCGGAAGATGCTACGCAAATCAATCTCGAGTCCAGCGCTCAGCAGAAAAAACACAACGCCCAGCGTCGTCACCGTGTCCAGCACGATCGGCAAATTGCCGCTCGCCGGAAACAGAAATGCGTACACGTTTGGTTTGATTTGCCCAAGTACGGTGGGTCCCAAAAGAATTCCAGCCATGATTTCGCCCAGAACCGATGGCTGGTCCAGTTTCTGCATCACCTCGCCCGCAAGCTTCGCGGTTCCCAGCAAGGCGGCCAATGCCAGAAACATAGTCATTACATCGTGTGGAGCAAGGTGGGGCATTCAGGAAGGCCTTTGATCTCAGTAACTCTAAGCCGAGTTCGTATTTAACACGGGCTTCGGCGTATCGCAACACCTTGCGGCCGCAAAGCGCGGGTTCTTACTTCCGCTTCTGATAGCACCTTGGCTGGCCAGGTCCGCGTGAAACTTATCGTCGAAAGACTGGCCAACGGCTCTTCCACTACCAGTCACCAATTCCCAATTTGCTGCTATCTGATTGAGCGCACCGCCCTTAACCGAGATGGAATTCCCCAGCTGAAAATGCTAGAAATTTAAAGGCTTCGAACAGGTGTGTCCGTGCCGGAAAATTGCAGTGCCAAAGGCTGTAAGGTCAACGTCCCTGCGGGTTTAGCCGCCGAGCATCTCTGCGTCATGCATTTCACTCTTTTCATTGAAAATGAATGTGCGGAAATGCGCCGGGAGTCGGCGCTGGGCAACACCAGCCACGAACGTCAGATGGAGTTCATTACCAAGATTTCCGGCCGCGGTGAAGCGTTGGTAAACGTGGCAACCAGTGGGTTTCCGATGTCCGACGAGTTAAAGGCTCGCGTCCTGAGTACCCTGCTTACGTTGATGAATACGCGCGAAAACATGGACCGCGCCGCCATGCGTCAGTCGGCTTTGCGCCGCTTCGTAGGTTAATTCCCGACTTCGATCTGTTTACAAAGCAACTGTGCAACCGAAAATTACGCTCCGATATAACGAGCGTAGAGCGAACGCGCGACGGCGGGATCTTTGGTTCCTTTCACGATCGCGCGGCCGTCCGCGAAGACCGTGAGTTCGTAAGGCGGCACGCGAAAACACAGCAGAAATTCGTTATGGCGCAGCCCGTCGGCCGAAGCTTGCGCGATTCGGCGCCCCAATTCGTGCAAATCGAGACTGCGTCCGCGCTCGTGAATTTGCACCGAGTCGCGCCCGCACATCGTGATGTGCGGCTGCGCTTCTCCCGCCAGATACGCAAACTCTCTTCGCCCGCACGCCCGGCAATCGGGGTTGCGTGCGATGCGGATGGATTGAAACCTTCCGCTCCACACGTCGCAGGAAATCAGCCGCTTGTTCAAAGCTTCCGGCTTCCCCGCGAGTAACTTCGTGGTTTCCGCCGCTTCAATCGAAGCGATCACGCCCACCGCAGCGTTCAGCACTCCCGCCGTGTCACATGTGGCTTCGGCGCCAAGCGCCACACCTTTTTCTTCGTCTTCGGTGAGGCACGCAAGGCAAGCGGTTTGCCCCGGACGAATCGTCATCGTCACACCGTAGCTTCCCACCGCCGCCGCATAGATCCACGGAACGTTACGCGAAATTGCAACGTCGTTCAGCAACAATCGCGTTTCGAAATTGTCCGTCCCATCGAGAATCATCTGAAATCCGCCAAGAAGCTCCTCGCCATTCTCCGGCGTCAAGTCAGCTACCACGCCCTCCACGTGGGTATCGGAATTGATCGCGCGCAAACGGCGTTCGGCAGCCATCGCTTTTGGCAATGCCTCGCGCGCGTCGGATTCCTCGAAAAGCGTCTGGCGCTGCAGGTTCGAAGCCTCGACGAAATCGCGGTCGATGATCCGCAGCCGACCAAGGCCTGCTCGCACCAGAAGGTTTGCAACCACTGTCCCCAGCGCGCCGCAACCCACCAGCGCGGCGCTCGCGCCGAGGAGCTTCTCCTGGCCCTCCTCGCCGATGCCGGCAAATAGTATCTGGCGGGAGTATTTTTCGCGTTGCTCGCTATTCATCGCGGGAATTCGTTAGTGGACCGGAATTTCGCTCAGACAAAGGCCATCATAACCCCTTTTCGCAACCGGCAGGCAACGCGGCTGTGCTAACCTTTGCTCTCATCTTCTGGCGCATGAGCATCCCCTGGGAATTATCGCCCCCGCGAGCCTGCTCCTCTCACCGGAGCGGGACTTTAGGGCATTTTCTAGCCTTCGGAGCGCTGGTCTGCGGCCTCCTCGTGGCTCTACCCGTCCGTGCGCAGGAAAACCCACTGGGAAACCAGATTGAAGGCCAGCGCGTCGCCGCGATACGCATACTTGACGATGCCGGCCGACCCGTGCAGGAAAACACCGTATTGCTGGCCCTGCAACCCGGCAAGCCATTCGATTTCGGCGAAGAACGCGAAAGCCTTCGCGCTCTCTACGGCACCGGCGATTTCGCGAATATTCGCGTGCTGGCCAGTCACGTCGCGGACGGTCTACGCGTGGATTTCGTGGTTCAGCGGAATTACTACAACAACGTAGTCCGCGTCGAAGGACTCAAAGAGCCTCCCAGCGAAGCAGCTGCGCTAGCAGCGATGCGCCTCGGTCTGGGCGAGCCCTTCCGCGAAAGTGCGCTGCGCGAAGCCATTGACCGCCTGAAGGACGCACTTCGCAGTGAAGGCTTGTATCAAGCCGACGTCAAATGGACGCTCACTCCACACGAGGATACGCGGCAGATGGACGTCCTGATAACCGTAGTGCCCGGGCCACGCGCGGTGATCGGCAAGTTCGACGTGAAAAACCAGACGCCGTACAAAGAGGGCGAGCTCATTGCGCGTTCGAAGGTAAAGCTGAAAAACACGCTCACGTCCGGGCGCCTCACGCGCGCTTCGCAGCGCTTGAAAAAATATCTCGTCAATCAGGGTTATCTGGGCGCAGGCATACTCATCACGGCCGGGACTTACGACTCCAAGACGAATCTGGTAACGCTGAACTACCAAGTCACCACCGGCCCGCGCGTCAGCGTGAATTTGAGCGGCGCGCGGCTCAGCAAAGGCAAGCTACGCCAGTTATTGCCTATCTATGCCGAAGGCGCAGTGGACGAAGATCTTCTCCAAGAGGGTCGCCGCAATATTCGCGACTATTTTCAGCGCCAGGGATATTTCGATGCGGACGTCCAGGTTTCTTCTCATGGCGACCCCAAAGCCGGACTGCGCGTCATCAGCTATGAAGTTTCCCGCGGCGACCGTTTTCGCCTCGCAGGGGTGGCATTCAGGGATAATAAATATTTCAGCAAGGACCTGCTCGCGAGCCGCCTCTCCTTGCAGCCTGCGTCGTTCGCTTCCAAGGGTCGGTTCAGTCAGAGTTTGGTGCGTGACGACGCCGAATCCATTCGTGCCCTGTATCTTTCCAACGGTTTTCTCGATGCTAAGGTCACTCCCACGGTGGACGACAACTATCAAGGCAAAAAAGGCAACCTCTTCGTCACCTATCAGATTGTGGAGGGGCCCCAAACGCTCGTCGATGATCTGAAGATCGAGGGCTTTCACGCATTGAGCTTGGACACACTGCTCTCCGTGGTCGGCTCATCGCCCGGTCAGCCCTATTCGGTCACCTCCGTCGCGAGCGATCGTAACAACATCCTCGCGCTGTACTACAACGAAGGATTTCCCGAGGCGCGCCTTGATGACTCCGTTTCACCTGCCGGAGCCCCCAACGAAGTTCGGCTGATTTATCGCATTACCGAAGGCCAGCGCATCGATGTCGCAAAAGTATTGCTCACCGGGTATCAATACACGCGTCCTGGCATCCTCTTGCGCCAGGTGGTGATAAAGCCGAATGGACCGCTTCGCGAAGGCGACGTGGTGGAAACTCAGCGCCGCGTCTACAATCTGGGCGTTTTTACGCGGGTTCAGATCGCGCCGCAGAATCCCAATGGAAGTGACCCCGAGAAGGTGATGGTTGTGGACGTCCAAGAGGGCGGGCGCTACACCATTGGCTACGGATTCGGATTTGAGGTGCAGCGAATCGCGGCGAGCTGCAGCCAGGCGACAAAAAACACACCTGCGTGCAATCCCAATGCTACGGAGATCGCCGCCAGCCCGCGCGGCATTCTGGAACTTTCTCGTGCCAATATGTTCGGGCGCGCTCAAACCCTCACATTCAAGGCGCGCGCCAGCACCCTGCAGTACCGGTCGCTGGTTTCCTACTCTGCGGATAATTTCTTGAACCAGCGTTCACTCAGCGCTTCGCTAATCGGCTTCGCGGACAAGACACAGGACGTGGATACCTTCACTTCCATCCGTTATGAAGGTTCGTTGCAACTCAATGAGAAGCTCTCGCTCTCCAGTTCGCTGCAATACCGTTATTTTTTCCGCCGCGTTGTGGCCACCAACATCAACCAAACGATTTCACCGGAAGAGATTCCCCTCTTCAGTCAGCCGACCCTCGCGTCGGGGTTCGGCATTACCTATGCGCGAGATCGCCGCGACAATCCCGGCGACCCCAAAACGGGAACCTTCAACACCGCCGACCTGAGCTTTGCTTCGAAGACGCTCGGTTCGAGTGCCAGTTTCTACCGAATATTCGTCCAGAATTCCTCCTTCCACTCCTTCGGCCGCAACTTCGTCTTCGCGCGTGCCACTCGTTTTGGCGTGGAGCCGCCGTTTGGCAACACCACAGAGGTAGAGATTCCACTGCCGGAGCGTTTTTTCGCCGGGGGCGCTCAGTCGCTGCGCGGCTTCAGCCTGAATCAAGCGGGTCCTCGCGATCCCGGAACTGGTTTTCCGATCGGCGGCCTCGCCCTGCTCATTTTTAACCAGGAGCTGCATTTCCCGATGAATCTTCCGTTCATTGGAAATAAGTTGGGTGGAACGTTGTTTTATGACGGAGGCAATGTCTACAGCGACGTGAATCACATCACGCTCGCCTGGAAATCCGCTTCACCCACGAATTTGAATTTTTTTTCGCACACCATCGGTTTTGGCTTCCGCTACCCCACTCCGATTGGCCCGGTTCGTGTGGATTTCGGTTATCAGATCAACCCCGCGGAGTACACCGTGACTCCCACTCCGCCGACTGTGCCGCCAACCCAAATCTTTCATGTCTCTCATTTTGGTTTTTCTTTCAATATCGGGCCGGTTTTCTGATGCGACGCGTAATCCTCATCTTCGGTTTGGCGGTATCGCTGCTGGGATTCGCAGCCGGCCCGGCGTTCCCGCAAACGCAGGGCAGCTCTCAGCCTCAGTCGCCTGCCGCGTCGTCCGACCCGGGCGCGCAACTGATCGACGGCGTGGCGGCCAGGATCGAAGACGACATCATTACCGAAAGCGAAGTGCACGAACTCGGAGCATTTCAAAAGCTTGTGGACGGAAAATCAAAACCTCGTGAGGAACTGCTCCGCGAACTCGCCGATCAATGGCTGATCCGCAACGAAGCCATGACGGCCAAATATGCCCAGCCTTCAGATGCCGATGTGGATCGTGCCTACGCGGAATTTGCGAAGCAGTTTCCATCGTCGGAAGAATTTAAAAGGCGCTGCGCCGAAGTCGGCTTGACGGAAGCCGCCGTGCGCCGCATCATCGCGCGGCAGTTGTATCTTTCCCGCTTCATTGACTACCGCTTTCGTCCCGAGGCGCAGGTCAGTGACGAGCAGGTCGAAACCTACTATCAGAATGAATTTGCGCCCCAGCTCAAAGCTCGCAATGAGCCGGTGCCGCCGCTCGATGACGTCGAAGACACCATCCGCGAAGTGCTGATCCAGCGCGCCATCAACGATCGCGCCATAAAATGGCTCGATGACACGCGCAGCCGCCTGCAAATAGACTTCGTGTCACAGGGAGGTGGCTCGTGAAGCGGCGCTGGCTACGTTGGTTGGCCTCGGCGGCGCTCCTAGTCGCCATCGTAGCTGTTGCTTTGTTCGCAATATTCAAAACGGGCTTGGTGGATCGCTGGGTTCGCGAGCAACTCCTGCGCGAGCTTGCGGCGCGCACGGGAGCGCGCATCGAGCTCGGCGCATTTCATCTGCACGTCCTGCACTTGCGCGCGGAACTCGATAACCTCACTCTGCATGGGCTCGAAAGTCCCACCGAAGCGCCGTTGTTTCACGTGGATCGTCTGGACGTCGGCATCACCATTCTTTCGTTCTTCGGCCGCCAATTCAAAATTGACGAGCTGATCGCGCAACACCCGCAACTCTCGGTGCGGCTCATGAAAAACGGAACCAGCAACATTCCCACGCCCCAAGCCCCCCCCAGCAAGGCCGCATGGCAGGAGACGCTCTTCAACTTGCGCATCGGACGCCTCCAATTGCGCGACGGCAGCGCGGACATCAACGACCAGCGCGTGCCGCTCGATGTAAAAGGCCAAAACCTTTCGTTTCTGCTGCAATATGCCGTGCCCGCCAGTGGCAGCGATGCCTACGTCGGCACTCTCACCTGGAACCAGGTCGAAATGACGCTGCAACGTGATCTGCCTTTCCGCTTCGACGTCGCCGCAAAATTCACCCTGCATCGCGATGCCTTCGAACTCGACGAATTCACCTGGACGGGACCGCACTCGGAACTGAATTTGCGCGCCGAACTCCCCAGCTTCGCAAAATCGGATTGGAATCTTCATTATCGCGGGCATCTCGCTTTGCAGGACGTCCGCACAATCTTTCGCGAACCGCTTACTCCAGACCTCATCGCGGATTTTTCCGGTCAGGCGCACTACGCCTCCGGCGATTGGACTGGCAGCGGCCACTTTCACGGCCACGACGTCACGATGCGCTACCAGTGGTTCCATGCCGCCGATCTGGAAACGTGGGGCGACTACGAACTCTCGAATGGGCGGGTCACCGTGCAGAATCTCGCCGTCCGCGCCCTGGAAGGCTCACTCGATGGCCGCCTGGAAATGGATTTGAAAACTCTCGCCTTCCGCACGCAAACCCATTTTCATCACGCCAGCCTGGTCCGTGCGTTAGCCGCGGTAAATAACGTAGATTTTCCCGTAGACACTCTCCATTGGAACGGCGCTATTGACGTAGATTCGATCAATTCCTGGACCTTGAATTTCAAGCATTTCCGCACCAAGGGCGAAATGCGGTGGTCACCTCCTCCAACTCTCGAACCAGGCACGATTCCCGTCACCGCCCATATTGCGTTCGACTATTCGGAAGACACGGAAATTTGCTTGCTCACGCAAAGCGAGATCACCACTCCTAACACTCAGATCGAAATAGATGGGCCCATCAGCGCCACCGATTCCGCCATCGAATTGAAGCTCACCGCGCAAGACCTCACCGACTGGGATGATTTCATCAATCGCTTGCGTGGGCCCAATGCGGTACCCACGCGCGTCAGCGGCAACGTTTCTTTCCGCGGCCGCATTCTCGGCCCTATCGCCGGACCCACCTTTGACGGTCACCTCACCGCATCCAACACTCAGTACGACACGTATCAGTTCGACGAAATTGAGGGAGACCTCGATTATTCACTCGATGGTTTCAAGCTCACTAAAACAACGGTAAAGCGAGGCCAGGCCACCGTCACTCTCGATCTTGCGCTGCAATTCGATGGCGACTGGAGCTTCGTTCCGCAAAGCGAATGGTCGCTTGAAGCCGAAACGCGGCGCGCTCCCAGTCAAGATGTTCAAGCGATTTTTGGCGTCAACTATCCAATCAAAGCGTTGCTAAGTGGAACATTTCGTGGCAGCGGCACCAGCGCATACCCAATTCTCGATGCGAAGGTCACGCTCGACGACATTGAAGCGAAAAGCCTGCGCTTTGACCAGCTCAGCGGCGAGCTGCATCTGGAGCGCGACGAAATCAGACTGGACCGCGCCGTATTGCGTCGTGAAACAGGGCGTGCCACCGGTGACATCCTGTACCGCCCGCAGGAACAAACCGTGGAATTCAACCTGACCGGCACCGGCATTCTTCTCGAGAAAATCCAGGTCCTGCAAGGCTCATCGCTTGCGATCGGCGGGCAACTCGACTTTACTCTGCGCGGCAGCGGGCCGGTTCGCGCTCCCAACGCGCAGGGTGATTTCAGGGTCACCAATCTTAAGGTGGGAACGGACGAAGAAGGAAGTTTTCGCGGCCGAGTCGATTCCGACGGCAAGACCGCGCGTGTCGCGCTCAATTCCGAACGAGCCAATGGCCAACTGCGCGGACAGATTAGCGTCGCTCTCTCCGGCGACGAGGAAATTTCAGGGCAACTCTCCGTCCAGCAGTTTGATCTCGATCCTTTACTCACCGCCGGACTGCATCTCAAAAATCTGACCGCGAAAAGCGTTGTGGATGGGAAATTCACACTGGCCGGCTCGCTTCGCAAGCCGGAAACCATCGAAGTGAATGCGGATATTTCGCGAATCACCTTTGGTTATCTGTTTGTCTCCTTGGAAAACGACGGCCCCGTACAATTCACATATCACCGCAACGAAGTTCGCATCACCCAGGCGCATCTCCACGGCCCCAATTCGGATTTCAAGATCAGCGGCTCGGCTCGCTTCGACCACGATCGTCCCGTGCACGTAAATCTCACCGGCGAAGTGAACCTGGCGCTGCTCAAGGGAGTGCTCCCGGAAATAAACGCGCAGGGCGACGCGAACGTCAACGTCGCGGTGGAAGGCACCATGTCCAAGCCGCGGATCACCGGACGGGCCACCGTGCGCGACGCCTCCGCCAATTATTCTGACTTCCCAGTCGGCCTCAGCCACTTGAGCGGCGATCTGGTTTTCGATACCAGCCGGCTGATCTTCGAGAACGTCACCGCGGATTCCGGCGGCGGCCAGCTCACCTTGACCGGCAGCGTAACCTACGGCGAAGAAGGTCCGGTGCGCTATGAAATCACCACCAAGACCACGCAAGTCCGCATCCGTTACCCGCAAGGCACGAGCTGGCTGATCGGCGGTACATTGCAACTGTCCGGAACCAGCGAACGCGCCGTCATCAGCGGAACTTTGGAGTTGAAGCGCTTGCTCTTTGCGCAAGGAGTGGACATCTCATCGTTCTTCAGCGCCGGCTCGGATACTTCCGCCGCCACCGCGTTGTCGCCCTTTATGAGGAACCTTTCGTTTGACATCGCCGCTCACACCAGCCCCGGCGCTCGCATCGAATGGACCGGCGCACAAGTGGAAATTGATAGCGACCTGCATTTGCGCGGCACCTGGGATCGGCCGATCTTGCTCGGACACATCCACCTGCTCGGGGGTGAAATGTCCTTTCGCGGAAATACGTTCACACTCACCCGCGGCGATGTGAATTTCGCGAATCCCTTCCAACTCGATCCCGAACTCAATATCGAAGCCACATCCACGATCAGCCAGTATCAGGTCACCATCAACTTCTCCGGCCGCTCAAGCAAGCTCTCTCTCAGCTACCGTTCCGACCCGCCGCTCCCGGATTCCGATATCATTGCGCTGCTCGCGGTAGGCAGCACCGGCCAGGAAAGCGCCTTGCGATCGTCCGCCGGAGCAGGACAGAACTACGGCGCCACCGCGCTGCTCTCCGAAGCGATCTCCAGCGGACTCGGCGGACGCATCGAGCATCTTTTCGGTATAAGCCATTTCCGCGTGGACCCATTTTTGGCCGGCACCGCGACGGAATCGAACGCTTCCGCTCGCGTCACCATCGAGCAGCAAGTCACACGCGATTTCACCATCACGTATTCGTCGAACGCTGCGTCCGATCAGCAGCAGCTTATCCAGGTGGAATACCACGTCAAACGCGATCTTTCGGTCGTCTTCCTGCGCGACGTCAACGGCACCTACGGCCTCGACATCAAATTCGTTCGCCACTTCCACTGAGGATTTGCAGTCTGTGCGACTAGCTTCGGCCTGCCTGCCGGTAGGCAGGCGTCCCGCCGGCTCTTCGCATTTTGACTGGTAGTGGCTGCTTCGTCCCAAGTCTTTCGGACGAAGCGGGCATCTCTCCGCTAGCCGTCCATCAGAAACAGCGATTCAGGCGCAAGCCGCACGTGCCAAGGAAATGGTCGCTCGCGAAAGCGCTGCCATTTTTCCTTGAACACTTCCGCTTGCAAGTGATGGGCGCCCGCCTCGCCATGCACCTGATCCAAGCTCAAAAATAGCGTGATGCGAAACGGCGTCGCCGAAGTGCGCCACACCCAGCAAGGAAAAATGTTTTCTTGTGCGCCCGCGTCGCCCGCCGATTCCAGAAAATCAACATGATGCGCCCGAATCCCAATGTACTTTGGCGCTTTACCGATTTTCGCAGCCACGCGCACCCGGCAATCCCAATCGAGAGCTTCGATTGTGCCGTCAGCATTCGCCCGCGCTCGTGAAATATTTTTGCATCCCGTAAGTTGCGCCACTTCCACACTCGGTGGATGCCGGAAGATCTCTTCCTTCGCGCCGAAAGCTGCCACGCGCCCGCGCGAAAGCACCAGCAACTGTTCGCTTAGCCGGTACGCTTCCTCCATATTGTGCGTCACCAGCAGCGCCGGATGCCGATATGCGGCAAACGTGTCCTGGAGCTCCGTTTCCACCTGCGCGCGCAAATGCGTATCCAAGGCCGCGAGCGGCTCATCGAGCAGCAACGCTTCCGGCTCGATCGCCAAAGCCCGTGCCAGCGCCGTGCGTTGCTGCTCACCGCCAGATAATTCCCGCGGATAGCGTTTCTCGAGCCCGGTGAGGTGCGTGCGCGCAACTAGAGTCGCGATTCTTGCAGCCTGTTCCGAAGGCGCCAATCCATACAATCCAAACGCAATGTTTTCGGCGACCGTGCGGTGTGGGAACAAGGCATAATCCTGGAACAACAACGCGATGCGCCGCTCGCGCGCTGGGATCCTTGTTTTCTGCTCGGAATCGAAAAGCACTCGGTCGTTTAGCGCGATGCGTCCGCGTCCGGGCCTCTCCAAGCCCGCAATGCAGCGCAACAGCATTGTCTTGCCGGCGCCTGACGCGCCCAGAATGCTCAGCGGCGCAGCGGGCGCGCAGAACGATACGTTCAGAGCAAAATCCGCTAGCTTCTTCTCGATTTGAACTTCCAGCGTCACGTCAGCGGTGCCCCCAACGCTCGCGCCGCAGACGCTGCGCATGCGTCCAGTAATAAAGTCCGCCCAGCAACGCGATCGAAATTCCTACATCCATTGCGCACCACACGAACGCCTGCTGAATCTCGTTCGCCTCCACGGCAAAATAAATCGCGATCGGAATCGTCTCCGTCCGGCCCGGGATATTTCCCGCAAGCATCAAGGTCGCGCCAAACTCTCCTAGCGCCCGTGCAAAACTCAGGATCGTGCCGGCGAGCACGCCCGGCCATGCCAGCGGCAGCGCCACCTCACGGAAAATGCGCCACTCCGAAGCGCCCAGTGTTCGTGCCGCTTGCAACAAATGCGGATCCACCTGTTCGAGAGCGGCGCGCGCCGTCAGATACATCAGCGGAAAGGCCACCACCGTCGAGGCAATCACCGTGGCGGGCCAGGAAAAAACTACTGTCGCGCCCATTTGCAGCAGAAGTTTTCCGAGGGGGCCGTTTCGGCCGAAAAGCAGCAAAAGAAAAAATCCCACGACGGTAGGCGGCAGGACCAGCGGAAGGAGAAAAACGCCATCAATCAGCGCTGCGCCCGCGCCCGAGCGATTCTCGCGCCACGCAGCCGCGGCCAGCCCCGCGACGAGCGTTACCGCCGTCGCCGTCAAGCTCGTTGCCAGCGAGATCCACAGGGGGGACCAGTCCATCGCGAGAGGGATTGTAGCTGGATCAGTTCTTTACGGCTGGTTTTTCCGCGGGCGCGAATCCATATTTCTCAAAGACCGCGCGCGCTTCCGTCCCTTGCAAAAAGCCCACAAAGTCGCGGGCCGCAGCCGCATTCTTCGAGTTCTTCAGCACCGCCGCAGGATACACGATGGGATCGTGTGAATCCGCAGCGGCAGTAGCTACCACGCGCACTTTTTGTGAGGTCAGCGCATCCGTGCGATACACCAAGCCCGCATCGGCGTTGCCTGTTTCCACGTAAGTGAGCACGGCGCGGACATCTTTCGCGTAAACGATTTTCTTTTCAATCGTCGCGAACAAACCCATGTGCTCAAGCGTCTGCCGCGCGTACATTCCCGCCGGCACGGTCCCCGGATCACCCAACGCAATGGCGCTCACTTGCGACCGCGAAAGGTCTGGAAATCCCTTCACCATCGTCGAGGAAACTGGCGTTATCAATACCAGAGAATTCGCGACGATGTCGCGTCGCGTTTCCGTCGCCACCAGTTCCTGCGCGGCAAGGTCGTCCATTTGCTTTTCAGCGGCCGAAAAAAATACATCCACGGGTGCGCCCTGTTCGATCTGCCGCTGCAATGTTCCCGATCCGCCATAGTTGAAAGCGACTTTGACCGCCGGATGCCGCGTCGCGTAGAGATGCCCGACCTCGTCGAGAGAATCTTTCAAGCTGATCGCCGCCGAAACGGTGATCGAACTTGACTCGTCCGCCGCCACTCGCGCCGTAAGGGTCCCTGCGAGTCCGCCGAAAAATAAAATCAGGAGGCCCGCGACGAACCTCCTCGATTTTGCTACAGCCTTCTCGTTCGATCGCAAGGCAAGCCTCTCCAGCCGGGGCTCAGCAGAAGATACTTACTGCTGCGGTTGTTGTGGCTGTGGCGCCAACTTCGGAGCAGGTGCGGGTGCCGGCGCTGGCGCCGCATTCGGAGCCGGTGCTGCGTTTGGAGCTGGCGCAGGAGCGGGAGCTGAGGGGTCCGGCGGCAGCATCTGCTTCAATTGCGGGTATTCGCCAGACATGCTTCGCAATGCGGCGATAGCAGCCTTCTGGTCGATCTGCGCGCCGGCCGTCTGCGATTCCTGCGCCACTGCCGGCATGGTCTTCACTACTCGCTGGCCTAGAGGTGTCTCGTAAAACTTGGTGAGCGATTGAATGTCCTCCAGCGAGAAGTGCTTGGCGTAGACCGGGACCATGGCGTCAGTAACGGCGCTCGATGGAGCGCTTGTCGTGAATTTTTGCGTGAACGTGTCCATGAATTTCGGCAGTTGATCCGCCGGTATCGCGCGGCCCATTACGTTGCGCACCTGGCTGGTAATCGCAACCGAAATGTTCTCGCCCTCTTTGGAAACTTCTGTGATCTCCATCAAGTGCCGGATCGCCGCTTCCTTCGCGGGATCAACCTTTTCAGGAGCAGGCTCAGCTTGCGCGTCCGCCTTTGTTTGTCCAGGCTGCGCTGGAGTTGCCGGCGTGTGCTGCGGCGGCGCTTGCTGCGCGCTGGGCGTGGTCTGCGCCAGTGCCGGACCCGCCACGCATAACATGGCAGCGATGAGTGTGGCTCGTAGCTTCATTGAAATCTCCTATTGTTCGGGCGCCGGTCCTCATGTTGCATCTGGCCGACAAGCCAATCTCAGAATCGTATCGAACGTGGGCCATAGATGCAATTCGGCCTGGCATTTACCATTGTAGTTGTTTGGACGGCCCAATCGAGCTTTGGGAATCTCTCGTGCGCCTGCAGTGGTAGCAACGCCGCTTGCGGCTATGATAACTTTCAGGTTAGTGGCTCACTCCAAACCGTCAGCGGCCTGAGCCGAACGTCACGTTGCACATGAACGCTAACACGAATTCCGCAATCAGCCCGGCTCCCGATTTCGCATCCGCTCGCAACGAGATGGTTGCTCGCCAAATTCGCGCGCGTGGCATTCACTCGCCGCGCGTGCTCGACGCCATGGCCGCAGTCCCACGCCACGAATTTGTTCCGCCCGAATCGGCCGTGTCTGCGTATTCCGACATTCCTTTACCGATCGGCGGTGGGCAGACCATTTCGCAGCCCTTCATGGTTGCGGCGATGGCCGACGCTCTTTTGCTCAACGGTTCTGAAAGCGTGCTCGAGATTGGCGGCGGTTCGGGCTATCAGGCTGCGGTGTTGTCTTTGCTGGCGCAACAGGTCGTGGTGGTGGAATTGCAACCGGAACTTGCGCGTGCCTGCCGCGAACGCCTCGCTCGCCTCGGCTACTTGAATGTCCGCGTAGAACAGGGCGATGGCTCCATCGGCTGGCTGCCACGAGCGCCCTACGACGGAATTCTCGTTTCCGCAGCAGCGCCCGCCATACCTTCTCCGCTTGTCGCTCAACTCGCCGAAGGCGGCCGTCTTGTGATTCCTGTGGGAAGTCCCGAGCAGCAAGACTTGCTGCGCGTAGTGAAGCATGAGGGCGGCATCAAACAGGAAGAGCTTTTTGCCTGCCGCTTCGTGCCTCTGCTCGGACGCTACGGCTGGCCGCCAGGCCCGCAGGAAACCGCCCCAGGAACCCCGCGCGGATGAACGAACCCGGACCCGAGCTTTCCATCGTCATCCCCGCGTACAACGAAGAGGCTCGCCTTCCGCGCACTCTCGCGCGCATTCGCGAACATTTTTCCGCGCGCCGCGTTTTGCCTGAGTTGGCGCCGGACTTCACGCTCGGCCAGATCGAAATCGTAATTGTGGACGATGGCTCGCAGGATGGAACCGCGCGCATCGCCGAAGAATGGTCCCGGCAAATGCCTCAGGTGCGCCTGATCTTGAATGGCGAAAATCGCGGGAAAGGCTACAGCGTCCGGCACGGCATGTTGGAAGCCCGCGGCCGCCTGGCGCTTTTTACGGACGCGGATCTCTCCTCGCCAATCGAGGAAATCGAAAAACTCCTCGCAGCGCTAGCTGCCGGCAACGATGTTGCCATCGGTTCTCGCGCCCTCGACCGCTCGTTAATCTCCATCCACCAATCCCGGCTCCGCGAGTTGGCGGGAATCATTTTCAATGGCTTCGTACGCGCGTTTACGGGGCTGCCGTTCTACGACACGCAGTGCGGATTCAAAATCTTCCGCCGCCAGCCCGCCCAGATCGTCTTCGAGCAACAGCGCATCCAGGGCTTCGGCTTCGATCCCGAAGTCCTGTTCCTAGCGAAACGTCATGGCCTGCGCACAGCCGAAGTGCCGGTCCGTTGGGCCCACGATCCCGCCACCAAGGTTCATGTGTTCCGTGACAGCCTGCTGATGTTCGGCGATCTAATTTACATTCGCTGGAACGGTCTGTTGGGCCGCTACCCACTAAGTGCGCGCAAAAAATAGAGCGCTATTGCTTTTTCGGCGGCGCCGTCGGTGGCAATAATCCATTCAGCCGCAGGTACATTGCCGCCCCGCTGTAGTGATCCGCGAAATCGTTGGTCAGCGCGATCATCGCCGACGCGCGCGTTAGGCTGAAATTCCCGCGCGTGAATACCACCTCGCCGAGCTTCGAATCATCCGTCTTGGCCAGCGCTTGCGTGCAGAAATCAAAAGATGATTTCAGCGCGCCCGCGAGCTTCTCCTTGGGATCCGTTTCCTTCAATTCGTCCATCTTGGGCGCTTCAATCCCGGAAATCATCGAGCACAGCCGGAAATTCGACGTCGCCATGTGCATCACCAGATGCCCAAACGTAATCTGCTCGGGCGTCGGGCGGTAACTGAACTTTTCCGCGGGCATTTCGTCCACTGCGGCAACAATGTTTTTGGAATTCCTCTCCAGGTTGCTGCGGACCGCGGCGGATACCGGGTTTGCTTCGGTTTGTGCGGGCTGAGCCGCCTGCTGTGGCGGTTGTTGCGCCGCCTGCTCCTGTCGCGCGGATATCGTCAAAGGCAAACATGCCGCGAGTGCCATTAAAATCGCGAGTCGCTTCATTTCCCATTCCTCCCATGGAATTCGTGCCGACCCAGCATAGTCTCGACGCACACGCGCAACAAGGCGGCAGTTACTTTATAGAACAAAGTACTTGACACGCGCCGCCCTCGTGTTATCCTCCCGCCATGGCGCTTCCTGAACCACTCCGTACCCGCAGTTCCACGCCCGTCGCCATTGACGACCACGCGCGCGACAATCTGCGCTTCATCCGCGAGACCATGGAGCGCGCCGGATCCTTTACCGCCGTTCCCGGACTCGGCGGAGTCGCCATGGGCATCACCGCGCTCGGCGCTGCCGCCATCGCCTCACTACAGGTATCTTCGCTCTCGTGGCTGTTGACGTGGGTTGCGGAAGCTTTCGTCGCGATCGGCATCGCCAGCTGGACCACCTACTCCAAAGCACGCCAGTCGGGAATGGCACTTTTCAGCGGTCCAGGCCGCCGCTTCGTCTACAGCTTCGCTCCGCCACTGTTTGTGGGAGCGCTGCTCACCATCTTGCATCTCCGTACCAGTGAAATTGGACTCATCCCCGGCCAGTGGCTCTTGCTCTACGGAACCGGCGTAGTTACGGGCGGCGCATTTTCCATTCGCATCGTCCCGCTAATGGGACTGTGTTTCATGGTCCTGGGTACTGTTGCGCTCTTCTGCCCCTGGACCTGGGGCAACGCATTTCTGGCGGCGGGGTTCGGCGGGTTACACATAATTTTTGGGGGCGTAATAGCGAGGAAATATGGCGGGTAAACCATCAGCATATCGCCGTGAGCATCCGGACGGCGACGAGCGCACCAAGCGAAGTTCACCAGGCGCGCGCCAGCCGGAAAATACGGCAACCAATCTCGACCGGCTGATTCATGAGCGCACGCGGTTAGCCATCGTCAGCGCGCTCGCGGTAAATGAATCGCTCACTTTCAACGAGCTCAAGCAGTTGATACGCGCCACCGATGGCAACCTCAGCGTTCACGCGCGCAAGCTGGAAGACGCGGGGTATCTTGCCTGCACGAAGTCTTTCGACGGACGTATGCCCAAGACTGAGTACCGTCTGACGGCGGCCGGCCGCCGCGCTCTCGAAAAATATTTGGACCACATGGAAGCTCTGATCCGCGTGACCCGCGAAGCTTAGACTCCAAATTTTTTTGCCCGGACACTCTATGAACAAAAGTACTTTGAAGATGGTTCCGCAGTCCACGCAACCCAAGCTGCACGTCGCCATCCTGCTCGATGGCAATGGCCGTTGGGCCTCTTCGCGAGGCCTCGTGCGTTCCGAAGGTCACCGCGCGGGCGTCGAAGCCGTCCGCCGCATTGTGCGCTCCGCGCCCGGGCTCGGCATCGGCACTCTCACTCTTTACGCGTTCTCCTCCGATAATTGGGGCCGTCCCCTCGGCGAGGTTTCCGCGCTGCTCGGTCTTCTCGAAGAATACTTTCGCGCGGAAGCTGCGGGATGCGTTGCGGAAGGCGTTCGTCTGCGAGTCATCGGGCGGCGCGATCGCGTCCCGCCTTCTCTCGCCGAAGCCATCGAATCCGCAGAAAAACTCACCGCCGCCGGCCGTGCGCTCGAATTGCGTATTGCGGTTGATTATTCCGCGCGCGACGCGATCCTCCGCGCCGCCTGCTGGATGGTCTCCAGCCTTGAAGTCTCGCAGCGTGAATTCGCTAAACGCCTCGGCGAAGTCACTCACTCCAGCGGCCCCGCGCTCGATGTGGACCTCCTCATCCGCACCGGCGGTGACCGCCGACTCAGTGACTTCATGCTGTGGGAATGTGCCTACGCGGAACTTTTCTTCACCCCGCGCATGTGGCCCGAGTTCGAGGCCGCCGATCTCGCATCCGCCGTCGAAGATTTTCGTGGCCGCGAACGCCGCTTCGGACGCCTCCCCGAAGCCGCCGCCAGCTAAGTTTTCGGTGGTGTTCCGGTGAAACTAACCGGCAAAAGAGATCACGCCATGAGTCAGCAGCAAATCAACGGCATTAGCGGCAAAGTCATAATCGTCCTATCTCTGATAGCGCTGTTTGCGGTACTTAGCGGATACTTTCAGCCGCCTCAGCCGGACGAAGGCTCGGCGGCACACATCTTTCAGCTCTCAATCGTGGCGCTAGTTCCGATGATCTTGCAATTCCTTGCCACTGCAGATTGGAAGAGTCCTTTGCAAAGCGCGCGACGATTGGCCTTTCCAGCCTCGACTCTGGCTGTTGCCTTCGGAGCCCTATACGTCCTCGAGCACTACCGCTGAAAGCCGAGCCTTTACAGTCAGTTCTCTGTATCTCCGTGACTCCGTGGCGTTTTAGACTTCAGGGCGCGCCACATCTCGAATGCCCGCTTGATCACCCTCGTAGCCGTCGGTGTCAGCGAATAACTCGCAAGCTCATCCTCCCGGGCCCACGCCACGTCCGTCACGTCGCTAGCCGCGAATGCTTCTCCGCTCACGGCCTCGCACAAATAGTCCAGGATCACGAAATGATATTTCGTCCGCCCATCATCATCCGAAAAAACCCGCTCGAACACCTCGATCAAATCCAGCACCCGCACTTCGAGTCCAGTCTCCTCCGCCAGCTCGCGCCGTACACCCTGCTCCAGACTCTCGCCCAATTCCAGCATCCCGCCGGGAATCGACCACTCGCCTTGCAGCGGCGGCCCGCCGCGGCGAATCAATAGCGCGCGCCCATCTGCAATCACGACGCCTCCCACCCCCACCAGCGGCTTCTCCGGATATTCGCGTTGGACCGTCACCTTTACACATCCCTTCTCGGGTATGCTTGACACTGGCGGTATATAATAGCCCGCCAGTAGCAGTACTCCCAGGAAGGAGAGAAATACCGTGACCCGATGTCCCGAATGTGACACTGAAATCGATCTGGACGAAGATGAAGTCGAAGAAGGCGAAATCCTCAGCTGCCCCGAGTGCGACGTTGAACTGGAAGTGACGCAAACTCATCCCGTGCACCTGATCGTTATTTCCGAGGATGAGGACGAAGACGAAGAGGACGACGAGGAAGATTCCGTCGTCAAGGAAGAAGAAGATGAGGAGGAGGAAGAGGAGGCTGAGTAGTCCTCGTCTCCCGATTTATACTCGCATCGTTTCTTCTTTCTGTATCATCTTAGGACTGCAGCACTGCAAGACAGGCCGCCGTCGTAATCAATCGCCTGAGGAACTGATTTGCCTTCTAGCTTCAAATGCTGGAAAGAACAGGAACCCGTGAAGAGCCTTCGATTTCCTAAGGTTTCCGCAGCTTTGTTCTTGATTTTTTTCGCAGTGATTCCGGCCCGCCCGCAGGAAGAATCAAAAGCACAGAAAAAAGCGGAAGCTCAATTGAAGACGCTGCACGGCAGCGTGATTGATAAGGACGAAAACCCCGTTCCTTCGAGCGTCGTGTATCTTAAAAACGTGAAGTCGCAAGCCGTGAAAACCTACATCGCTGACGAGGCCGGCAACTATCGCTTCAGCGGCCTGGATCCCAATGTGGATTATGAAATCCACGCCGAACACGATGGCCTAACCTCATCCACCCGCACAATCTCCAGCTTCGACAGCCGCCGCGACATCGAAGTAGTCCTAAAACTCTCTAAGAAAAAGAGCGCCTAACTTCATCTTGGAGTGCGGCGGCTTGCCGCCGCCTTGCCCAATGTAAAAACCCCTCCCAAAGTAGAAAGCGATCAGCTCCGTACTCCGCATCAAGTAACGCGTCGCGTTTGCCTAGGCCTCCCGGCAAAGCGTAGCTTCCCTGAAGTTGAAATCGAGTTGCTTTTATCTGTGTTAATCAGTGTTCATCCGGGGTGCCTCGGCATCAAGCCATCACGCGTACCGCACCACGCAAGACCTCGAACTCCGCGGGCGAATGTCCCAACTCCTCCCCATCCCCGTGCACCAGCGCCGCGCGATCCGTTCGCAACGAAACCTTCCGGCAGCGATAACGCACCACCTCAGGAAATCCGCGCAGATCGCCGGACGTCAGCACCACAGGCATCGCTTCCAGCAAACGCGTCAAACTCACATCACCAACGATCGCCACGTCCAGCCACCCATCATCCATTTTCGCATCAGGTGCGATGCGCACGCCCGAACCATAACTCGACGAGTTCGCTACCGCGGCAAATAGCGCAGGGCCGGTCCACGCAACATCGTCCATCTCAGCCGATAGATTCAGCAAGGGCTCGCGAAAAAATATCGTGAACATCCCGGCCATGTAACGCGTCACTCCCGGCCAAGCCTTGAACCGCGTGTTCGCCAGATGCGCCGCCTCCGCATCGAGCCCCATCCCGCCAGCGCCGATGTAGTGCGCCACGCCTCCGTCGCTGAATCGCACGCGCACCAAATCCACCGCGCGCGGCTGCGCACGCAGGAACGCATCCGCCGCGCTCACCGGATCGGCAGGAATGTCCAGCGCGCGAGCAATGTCGTTTCCGCTGCCGGCAGGGAAAAATCCCGCCACGGCATCCGTCCCGCGCACGCCTTCAATCAAATGATGGAACGCGCCGTCGCCGCCCAGCGCTACCACATACCGAAACCCTTCCACCGTCGCGCAAGACGCACGTTCGCGAATATCTCCCGCGCTCTTCGATTGCACGAACTCCGCGCGGCATCCCCGCGCACGCAGCAAACTTTTAACCTCGGGCTCCGCGCGCAAAGCCCATCCGCCGCCAGACGACGGATTCACGATCACCAATGTGTCGGATTTCATGCGGAAGGCTGCATTGCAGCACAACAAACTAACACAGCACGCCTGCGGCGTTGCATCCCGAGAGCGCGATCAGGTCGGTGACGCCCAATGCCTCAACAAATAATCCTTGCGTGGGTCGTGGCTTTAGCCAGGACATAACGCCGCCAATTCAAGGCGCCTTTAGCCGCTGAAGTTCCTCTTCTGCGGTTGCGACCTGAACGTCGTCACACCATCATCTCGTCCACGTAGCACCACCTCCAATCTTCGCCCGGCTCGAAGGACCGCATGATCGCGTGATGGGTCGCGTGAAAATGTTTCGTCGCGTGCTTGTTCTTTGACGAGTCACAGCACCCCACGTGCCCACAGAAAAGGCACTCTCGCAGATGCACCCAGGTGTCGCCCATCTTCAGGCATTCCTCGCATCCTTTCGCGCTAGGCTTCACGGTCTTGATCTGATCCAGATGACTGCACTTTGTCGCCATGGCCACGCCTCCAGAGAAAATCTAACTCTGCTCTCACCGGCCCTTTCGGTCAACCTCCGCCGCGGCCCGCGCATTGACCAACCGATTTTCCCCGAAGTATCCTCGTATTCCCTTGGAGGCGCCTCAATGAATTCCGGCGCTAGGCTTCGCTTTTTCGGGGTTATTACCCTACTTTTACTTGCCGGCACCATCGCAGGCCAGAAACTCCGAGGGAAAGGAACAACCATGGAATCGCCGCAAAACGTTGCAATACCGGAAATGACCGACGCGATTCAAGCGCGGCTCCTCATCCAATGGGAAGCCTGGAAACGCAAAGACGCGCGATCCAACGATGCGGTCATTGCCGATGATTTCCAGTCCTTCGGGCCCGATGGTTCCCGCCGCGTCGGCAGGCCCACCGTACAGCAAATGATCGAAGAGCCCATCACCGGGTACGAGCTCTCGCAGTTTCGCGTCGTGCCGGTTGGCGCCGACACCGCCCTCGTCACCTATTTCGCCGACGTCACCCTCCCCGGCGATAACCCTGAGTTTCACATGGCTGTCGGTGAGGTCTGGATGAAGCGCAACGGCCAGTGGCAGATCCACGCCTTTTCCGGCACGCCGCTGAAATAGCGCAGGCCTGCCTCCGTTAACGCGAAATTAGAACGCTGCGCAATCGCGCCATATTGAAGATTCCCGCACAAAATGAGATGCTACGTTTCCTTCGTCGCAAAGGAGACCCCATCGTGACGACTCGCCCATTCAAAATAGCGATGTCTTTCTGTATCCTGTGCGCCCTGCTCGTCTGCGCACATGCCGCGACCACGCCACAGCACGCCGCTCAGGCTCCCCGCTGGGGATACTCCGGCGCCGAAGGCCCAGATCATTGGGGCGATCTCTCGCCCGAATTTGCCACCTGCAAAACCGGCACCCATCAATCTCCCGTCAATGTCGTGGACCCCAAAGAAGCCGAACTCACTCCCATCCATTTCGATTACCAGCTTTCGCCGCTGAAAATTATTAATAACGGCCACACCGTGCAGATCAACTACGCTCCCGGCAGCAGCGTCTCCATTAACGGAGTCTCGGTGCCGCTCGTCCAATTTCATTTTCATCATGTCAGCGAAACCGAAATCAACGGCCAAAACTACGATATGGAGCTGCACCTCGTTCACATCGACACCGCCGCCGGGCGCGCCGCCGTCGTCGCCATTTTGATCAAAAGCGGCAACGCAAATCCTCTGATCGGTCAGCTTTGGAACAACATTCCATCGGACGTCGGCAAGGAAGTCGAACACAAGAAGCTGGTCTTTAACGCCGCCGATTTTCTGCCCGCCGATCGGAATTACTACGTCTTCGACGGCTCGCTTACCATCCCGCCCTGCGTCGAGAACATCAAATGGTACGTGCTGAAGACTCCCATCGAGCTGTCTCCCGCGCAAATTGCCGCGTTTGCGAGGTTGTATCCAGACAACGCGCGCCCCGTTCAGCCGCTGAATGGCCGCGAGATCGAAGAAAGCCATTTCGCGAAATAACGAATTGAATCTCACCGGCGAAAATTTCCGAGGTACGGCGGGCGTTCGCGGCGTACCCGTGTGGGAGACTGCAATGAATCGCAATGTTTTCGCATCAGCTGATTGTTCAGCCCGTAACAACGCCCGGCGCCGGTTCCTGACGCTAATTCTCGCGCTCATCGCAGCGTGCTCGTGGCTCACCTCGGCCACCGCGCTGCAAGCCCAAATCTCGCCTGCATCAGACCAACTCCTCCATCGCATGTACGCCTCGCCGGATTTCGAGGTGAAATACTTCGGCCCGGCCCGCTGGCTCGATGACGGTTCCTTTTACACCACCGTCGCTCCCTCGGCTGCCGTCAAGGACGCGCAGGATATCGTCCGCGTTGAGACCGCAACCGGCAAACGCGAAATCCTCGTCTCCGCGTCCCAGTTGATTCCTCCAGGCGAAAAATCCCCACTCGCGATGGAAAATTTCCACTTGTCCAGCGACAAATCCAAAATCCTCATCTACACGAATTCCGCGCAAGTCTGGCGCCGCAACACGCGCGGCGATTATTGGGTCCTCGACCTGCGCGCCAAATCGCTTCGCAAACTCGGCGGCGCCAGCGCTCCGCCATCGTCATTAATGTTTGCGAAATTCTCGCCCGACGGCTCGCAAGTCGCCTACGTGCGCGCCAATAACATTTACGTCGAAAATGTCGCCACCGGCACAATGACCCAAATCACTCGCGACGGCTCCGCCACCATCGTCAACGGCACCTCCGACTGGGTCTACGAAGAAGAGCTCGACCTCCGCGACGGCTTTCGCTGGAGTCCCGACGGCAGCCGCATCGCCTACTGGCAATTCGACACCAGCAATGTCGGAATTTTCAAACTCCTCTACAATCTCGGCGCGCCGAAAGAAATCGTCACCGGCCTCCCGTATCCCGGACTCGGAGTGTATCCCTCGGTTCTTGATATTCCGTACCCGATTCCCGGCACCACGAATTCAGCCGTGCGCATCGGCGTCGTCAGCGCGCAAGGCGGTGAAACTCGCTGGATGGCCGTCCCCGGCGACCCGCGCGAAAATTACATCGCTCGCATGGAATGGGCGCCTGGTGGTAACAGGGCCACGAACGAACTCGCCATCGAGCATCTGAATCGCCTGCAAAATACGAATGACGTTCTGCTTGCCGACGCCTCCACCGGCGAAATCCATCAAATTTTCCGCGACCAGGATCCCGCCTGGGTAGACGTGATGGACGAAATCAAATGGATTCACAACGGGAAGGATTTTTTGTGGCTCAGTGAACGCGACGGCTGGCGCCATGCCTACCTCGTTTCGCGCGACGGAAACAATGTCCAGCTCGTCACGCCCGGCGCCTACGACGTGATCAGTATCAGCGGCGTGGACGAAAAAAATGGTGCGCTCTACTTCATGGCCTCGCCCGAAAACGGGACGCAGCGTTATCTCTACCGCGTGCCGCTCGAAGCTTCTAAAGCCGCCGCCCCGCCCAAAACCGTACAACGAATCAGTCCCGCCAGCGCTCCGGGCACCCATGTGTACGACATTTCACCCGATGCCCGCTGGGCGTTCCACATTTATTCGCGTGCCGAGGTCACACCTGTCACCGATCTGGTCGAGCTCCCGACGCACAGCAGTGCCCGCGTGCTGGAAGATAACCACGAACTCCGCGCCAACGCCGCTCCGTTGCTGGCCACTCCCACCGAATTCTTCAAAGTGGATATCGGCGACAACACCACTGTCGACGCCTGGATGCTCAAGCCGCCGCACTTCGATCCCACGAAAAAATATCCCGTGCTCGTCTTCGTCTATGGCGAACCCGCCGCGCAGACCGTTCTCGACGAATGGGGCAGCTGGAATTTCGATTTCCACCGCATCGTCGCCGACGCCGGTTACATCGTCGTCAGCTTTGACAATCGCGGCACGCCCGCGCCGAAAGGCCGCGCCTGGCGCAAACTGATCTACGGCGCGATTCATCCCGTGATTGTGAAAGACCAGACCGCCGCGCTGAAAGTTTTTCTGCAGTCGCATGCTTACGCCGATCCGTCGCGCGTCGCGCTCTGGGGCTGGAGCGGCGGCGGTTCCAGCACGCTCAATCTCATGTTCCGCGCGCCCGACCTCTATAAGGTCGGCATGGCCGTCGCCCCCGTCGCCGACCTGCGCCTCTACGACACGATTTATCAGGAACGTTACATGGGCTTGCCGCTGCAGAATGTCGAAGGCTATCGCACCAGCTCCGCCATCAATTTCGCCGAAGGCCTCGGCGGCCACCTGCTGGTAGTCCACGGCTCCGGGGATGACAATGTCCACTACGCCGGCACCGAGCTCCTGCTAAATCGCCTGATCGAACTCGATAAGCCGGTAGACTTCATGGAATATCCCAACCGTACCCACGCCATAAACGAAGGCGCAAACACCACGCTGCACCTCTACTCGCTGCTACTGCGCTACCTCGAAGAACACATCCCGCCAACACCAAGCCCGTTCCAATAACGAAGCTCCGAATAGCACAGGATATTTACTTTGACAATTAACCCAGGTGATTTTGAGCCGTCACGCTTAAAAGATACCCAGTTGATCGGCGTCCCGGGATGTCTGACGTCGGGTTCCTAAAATTCGTTCGCAGATGGCTGAAACTGTGGGGATTGGTGCCGGCTGTGGGACTCGAACCCACGACCTAGGGATTATGAGTACAGGCGGCGCTTTTTGACGCGTTCTGAAAATTTTGGATTGTGCTATATTCCTCAATCATTTAAAATCGCACAGATTTCAATCGTTTATCCTCGTTTTGAACCGTTCTGAACAAGCAACTACTACGAATCTACTACAGTGATTTGTCTCCCGCCGTCGCCTGAAGAGAGTGCTGAGATTCCTGCCTGGTCTCCCTGTGACAATCTGCCACGAAGGATGCCTCCTCAACGGGTCAAACGAATAGGTTGCGGCCCATTTGCGGAGGCTGTAAAGATCGAATTAGAGGGTTCTCTCCAGAAACTTCTTCATGTGTGTGCCAGCGTGATCCGAAGACCTAGTTGGTCTGCTTTCTTTCTGAGGAACTCGATCTGTTGTCGGCGATATCTGTGCTCGTAGTACTCAGCTCCCTTGTCAACGTACTGCTGACCGTACTTCAGCATCCGATAAACGAGTCGGGCGAGTCGGTGGGCCATCGCCGTAATGGCCTTCGGGGCGCCGAGCTTGGTGCGCAACCGTCGATATTGTGCTCCGAGGTAGGTGCGACTACGCATCAGGGTGACGGCAGCCATCCGCAACGCTATGGCTGCGCGATTGGCCACACGCCGGGTGCCTCGGGCCAGCACTTTGTCTCCACTCGTGCGGTTGTCCGGGCACAATCCCAGCCACGAGGAGAAGTGCGCTTCGGTTTTCCACCGGCTCATGTCCAGCCCCACTTCACTGATTAAAGTCTGGGCTACCATCACGTCGATGCCGTCGATCCGCGTTAGATCTACTCCCGTGATGCGTTGCAGCTCGTTGTGAAGCTCAAATCGCGGGGCGTTCTTGGCCGGTTTTGTCTTCTTTCGCTTGGGTTCCGCTTCGGTCGGCTGGGGCGGAGCCGTACCCTGAAAACTCGCCAGGTGCTTCTGCAATTGCTGATCGCACTCGGCCATCCGTCGCTGGTAGGTGTCGTACATCTCTACTTCCTGCTGCAATACAAACAGCAGTTCCGGCCGCCAGTTACCCTCCAGACTTTTGGCAACCTGCTCGCGACTGGCCTGAATCCGCGGATCACTGAGTTCTGCCAACTTCCGCGGATCGCGTTCTCCAGCCAGCATGGCTCGTATGATGGCCTGTCCGGTCAGCCCACTCACATCGCTGATTACATTCGCCAATTGCACGTTCATCTGTGTCAACGCTTTCTGCATACGTTGAATGCACGTCGCTGCTCCTTGCACGTGTTCTCCCCGTTGCCGCCAGTAGGTACGCAGTACGCGAATCTCCGAAGGCGGTTGAAACGAGTTGTTCAGCAACCCGTAGGTGTGCAATTTGAGCAACCACTGGCTCTCCTGCACATCGCTCTTGCGTCCCGGCAGATTCCTGGTGTGCCGCGCGTTGACCAGATACACCTCGAAGCCCCGCTCTTCGAGAATCTCATAGATAGGAATCCAATAAACTCCCGTCGACTGCATGGCCACGGTCTTCACTCCGCAGCTCCGTAACCAGTCCGCCAGACGATGCAGGTCTGCCGTAAAACACTCAAATCGGCGTACCGGTTGCGGATCGCGGTCGGGCCGTACGGCGACGTAATGCATGCCATTGCCCACATCGATTCCCGCCGCATGCGGATGGACTAATTCCAGACCCGGGTTCTCGGATTGCAAACGCCGTGCCCATTCCTGTCGCTCTTTCCGGTTCTGCCACAACTTCTTGTCTGTCATCACCTCTCTCCTCAGTGAAAGATGGGATCCGGTTCGGCCCGGTGACGATAGGTTTAGAAATCTCTCCAACGGGGTCAAAGGACCTTCAACATCGACGGTCCCTGCCACCATGCCAGCGATCGCCAGTACCGGAGCCATGCTTTTATCCGGGCACAAAGCACCAGTAGGAAGTCGGCCTTAGCTTGCCGAACCGAATCCGCCATTAGATTTTGGAGGTGCTCGGAACTCGAAACAAGTTTCTGGCACCAGTGACTGTGCCGCAGGCGCCGTCAAATGCTTTTATGGAGAGAGAACAACTGAAAATCGCGATTTACGCACGTGTTTCTACGAAAAACGGTCAAGACCCGGAGATGCAACTCGCAGAACTCCGAGAGTATATCCGCAACCGGAAATGGAAAATCATTGGCGAGCACGTGGACAAAGATATCTCAGGAGCGTCAGATTCTCGACCAGAACTCAACCGACTGATGGCAGATGCGAACGGGCGTCGTTTCGATGTCGTGGCGGTTTGGACGTTTGATCGATTCGCTCGATCAGTCACCCACCTGCTGAGAGCACTGGAGACCTTCCGCGCACTTGGAATCGAATTCGTTTCGCTTTCGGAAAACATCGATACCAGCACACCGACCGGAAAAATGGTGTTCACGGTCCTGGCTAGCGTGTCGGAACTGGAGAGAAGTCTCATCGGTGAACGCGTTCGAGCAGGTCTGCGCAATGCGAAAGCACGGGGTACGCGTTTGGGGAGGCCGCCGCTGAAGAACCTCACTGTTCTGGAGATGCAACGGCTTCGGAGAGAAAGACGAAGGTCAAGGATCAGCTTCAAAGAACTCGCTGAGAAATATGGCGTGTCGGTTTGGACGGCCTTCCAACTATGCAAGAGAGCTAGTCGTGAGTGATGGAACTGCCGCGCTATATTGATAGTCTGTGCGAGATATAATTGGGTTCTTTATCACGCTCCAATTTCTAATCAGCCGACAATAACTAGATCGCGCGTATTTTCTGAGAGAATCTGACCATGGACAAATTTGAGGAAATCGGACGACGTCTGGATGAAGAAGTGACTCGAACGTTCCAGTACATCGAGGAAGAGATAGCGCCCGAAACGGAACGCCGCACGGCGTCTTTTCTACGGACTGTGTCGGCGAAGCTTACGGAAGCGGCCGCGAAGTTGGAGGCTCGCCCGAAATAAAAAGCGGCGCCAGCACCGATGTGACGCAATCGCTACCAGCCCAGTTCGCTGCTTGATTTTGCGAAGGTCGGGGCTATACACCCCTGCCCGCCGCGGCTAGCGCCTGATTAATGCGGCTTTTGTGCGGGAGGACCGCTCTGCGACTTTGATGCAGTCTGGGGCGGCGCTTGGCGCTGCTCCATCTGCTTTTGCTGAGTGGCATGCTGTTGCTCAAGCTGTTGCGTTTGCTGGGTGTGGCGCTGTTCCATCTGCTGTTTTTGCGCGTCGTTGTAGTTTTTCTGAGTGGCTTGCTGGTGTTCTCTTTCTTGTTGCTGCTGGAGCTTCTGGTGATCCTGCGCTTCCTTGGCAGCAAGTTTGTCTTGTTGCTGCTGATAAGTCTTGTCGGTTGCGGCGCTGCCAGTGTTCGGCGGCGTGAACTTGTGAGTCTGCAATTCGTTGGCGTGATTGATGGTGTTGGGACTGGCCCCGGTAGTATTTTCTGGATGATTTTCCGTGGCGGGTCGAGCTTCATTTCCTTTACGCGCTACGTTGCCGCCTGCTGTATTGGCCGGAGGAGCCTTGTATTCACCCCCCGCTTGTCTGGAGCCTACAACGCCAGTTTTGAAGTCAGCAGGTTTCGCAGTTGCCGCGATGCGCGGTTTGCCCTGGTTGGCGGAAGCGCGCAGTTCGGGATTATTGCGGGCTTCCTGAACGTGTTGCGTTTGCGCTGCTACGGGACCCACATGGTGCTCGTTGGCGTAGGACTCTTGCTGTGGCGTCGGACGCGCTTCGACGCCACCGTTGCCACCGTTGTAGCTGACGTGATTTTCAGAGACATTGGTGACCGTGGTGTTGTAGGTGTTGTGAATGATCGTGGTATTTACGTGATTCACGTAAGTGTTGTAGGAGAAGTGCTCACCTTCCCAGCGGCCGCCCTCATATCCAACACCGCCGTAGCCGTAGCCGTAATTGATGCCGCCATAGTAGCCTACCTGCGGACCCCAATAGCCTTCGTGGAAAAAGAACGCATTGCCACCCCAGCCCCAATAACCTGGCGTCCAGAGGAAGCCGACTTGAGGAGCGATGACCCACGTGCCAGGCACCCAGTAATAACCACCCTCGTAGTCATAGGCCCAATAACCGGGAACCCATAGGTAACCTTCGGCCGGACAGATCGGCTGCTCGTAGATGGGAAGCGCCGGTGGACCAAAGTTCACGGAAATGCCGATGCCGACTTGAGCGAATGCACCATGGGAGAGAGCTAGCAAGACAAATGAAAACAGCAACGAGCGAATAGCAACCGCAGTACGCATTGTGTTCACCTCTGCCTGCTCATCCTTTGTTTCCGCCCGGTAGGGCACGAGCTGACGGGGGCGGATTTGAGCGACGGCCCTTCTTTGCGATCAAACGCGGCCAGACAGGTTCACTATACTCTAGTGTTTTGCAAAAAACTCGCGACAAGGCTTTGCCTGTGGGAACGGACGGGAAAATGCGGAATGCGCAGGGGCTGCAGAATAGCCGCTCGTCTGTGAGGGTGCACTATCTTGGTCCACCCCGAACTCAGTTCCCGGTTAACGCCGGTAACAGCCCGTGTGGATTTCAGTTGATTTAACTTTTCCGGTTACGCGGGTGGTCTCAATGGGTCGACGCAATACTAAGCTCGAACCCACCTTGCATTGAAAACAAAAGCTAAAATCGCTCGCTAGGGTTAGACCAGCCGGAACGCTGCCCTGGCTAGGTTTTGGCCGAGTATAGCCAAACAGATGGTTCTCCCGCGGAAGCATTGTCGAATCAATGCACTGGATGGTGTTGCATCGACCGGTTGAGCTGGCACGACTTATCAGGTACTTGGACGCGCGCTGTTCGACGGCAAAGCTGAACCGTGTTGCGCAGCGGACGTTTGGCGTGTTACTTCTGACAGTTTCAGTAGGATCGCGATGAACGTACTATCCGCGGTTATGGGGACGACACAACCCCAGGTGGGACGAACCGCTCACCCTGCCTAAAAAGTGTTGCCTCCATCCATCCACTCTATTTCTTTGCGCTTCGGACGTGCGGACAGGGCAGGAGTGGATCTTCAGGCAGCCGCCCAAACGCTGTGATCTGTTCTTCGTTTGCCATGCGCATCGTTTCCGGAATCGCCACGTCGGCAACAGTAACGTGCAGAGGTGGTGCGGTTCAAATATGCCTATGTTAATTTGGCACATAAAATCGCAGTGGCACGCCCGCGGAGTCAACGGCGATCGTCTCCGCGGTGCGATGAGAGGCGCCAAGCTATTGACTGCTTGTGTAGCCCAAGGCTTGCTCGGAGAAACGCTTTTTACGCGCATCGTCGCCTGCAAGTAAGAATGAGGCGTGGTGAAGACCGTAGGGAACGACGTGCGCTCCGCCGTCGATCATATCCCGCCTAAGGCGCTTATGAAGCTCTGGCAGCTCCGACCAGTGGACCCTAGGATGGTCGTGATGTTCGAGATGAAAACCGATATTGAACATTGTGAGGTTGAAAAAATTTGACACGAACACGGTGGAGTGACTAACCGGCCGAGCGGAACTCTTTGGGACACATCCCGCGTGTTGGGCATACATTCCCGACCCCATCACTAACGCGTTAGCGATCCAGTGTGGCAGTACCCAAAGCCATATGGCCATTACCGGATCGATCCAAAAAGGAATTGACCAAAGTGCAAGGAATATGGCCAGTTCACGAAACGACTTGCGACGGAGGCTTCGACGCGCGATGAGGTTCCTCCAGAGATGCATCATGATGCGCCACGGCCAATGCGTGAACATGTACCGACGAAAATCTTCAAATGATCCGTCGGCGTTCTGTTTGGGAAGAGTCCAATCATCAGTGGTTAGTAGATTGGCATGGTGAATGGTGACATGGGAGTACTCCCAAAAGAATGAAGGCCACCCGCCCGAGAATGTCCAGATTCGACCGAACCAGCGATTGACGAAATGCGAGGTAAAGATTGGGCGATGTGAATGGTTATGGAAGTTAACACCAACATCTATTCCGGAGATCCAACCAAGCATCGACGCCGATGCTGCTAAAAACGCCATGCGGGACCACGAACCAGTGATGCCCGCAAGCTTGGGGTGCTGGTATAGCCAGAAGGCCCAAGCGTATGCTGCGAGGCAAATGATATGGAAGATCACGCAGTGCCGGTCTTGGGGGTGGGCGAGAATGCGCCAACGGCCGAACGCGAAGCCCCGGCAGCGTTCAGCCCCATTCATAGCAACCTCAAAGCTACAGTTATTGCCAGGACCGTAATCGCCAAGCTCACCCAAGGCCCCCAAAGCATCACGCCCGCTATGACCGCGATCGCAAAAAGGGGACAGAACGATCTTCCGAATACAAGCCGAGTCTGTGACAGAAACCTGCGAGGTAGACGCCTCAGGGTGCGCTCTTTTCCTTCGAGATTTAGATTTGCGGTGCAGGGTATTAGCGGCCGGAAAGAACTGCCAGCGCCCCGGGACTGGGACCTAGAATCGGGCTCCAAATTCCCTTCGCGCAAACTGTATTCTCTGAGAGTCTTCAGGGCTATTGGCAGAATTGACAGACCATTGCGGTCAGCCAAGATCGAGGCAGATCGATCATCGACGGACAGATCGGGATAGTTTACGGTTACAGGAGATTTTCCATCAGCTATTGGGCCAGTGGACGATTAACGCAGTTGCCGGAGAAGTGAAATTGAAGCTGTGAAAAAACCCAACCTCCAAAATGGCTTTGAAAACCTTCCTCAATTAGAAGCTGTGTGAGCGATTATTCGGGCGTCGCTAGACATTTTCCCTGTCCAAAAAATGTGCAAAAAACAAGGCAAATAGGTTTTTTTACAGCTTCAATTCCTAGTTTCCGATAATGCGACCCTAAGACAGGGCGCGTTTGTTCAATCAGTACCGCGCGCAATAAGCTGATGACAATCGGCTAGGAAGAGGATCCCCGAACTGATCTCGCCGGTGGCGGGACTTTAATTGACGCATACGCCGGAATGCCGTAGTAGAGTTCGGGGCAAAGAAAAGCAGGAATGAGGGAGTGTTGTGCGAAAAATAACGCAGATTGTGATTGCGCTGCTCTTGGTAACAGGCGCGCTGATGCAGGCGCGAGAAGGAGACCCGACATCGGCGCAGGTGGACACTGTGGTGGAAGCTCAGAGGAAAGCACAAAAGATCCCGGGGGTGAGTCTGGCGGTGTGCCGCGACGGAAAGATCGTGAAGGCGAGGGGGTACGGCGTTGCGAATGTGGAGTGGGACATTCCGGTTACGCCAGAGACGATCTTTCAGACGGGGTCGGTGGGGAAACAATTCACGGCGACGGCGGTGATGATGTTGGTAGAGGAAGGAAAGCTGGGGCTGGACGACAAGATCGCGAAGTTCATTCCGGAGGCGCCGGTGACGTGGAATGACGTGACCGTGCGCAGCTTGCTGACACATACGTCAGGAATTGCGGATTACGGAGGCGAAGAAGACACGATGGGCAAGGGGGTGATCAATTTCCGGAAGGATTATACGGAGGAAGAACTCGTCCAGGCATTTGCGAAGATGCCAAAAGATTTTCGGGCCGGGGAGAAGTGGAGCTACAGCAATAGCGGGTATGTGCTGTTGGGAGTGATAATTCATCGAGCGACGGGGGAGTTTTACGGAGATTTTCTGCAGGAGCGGATATTCAGGCCGCTGGGGATGACTTCGACACGAATTATCAGTGAGGCGGATATTGTGCGGCAGCGAAGCAGCGGGTACAGGCTGGTGAAGGGCGAGTTGAAGAATCAGGAGTGGGTAGCGCCGACGTTGAATACGACAGCGGACGGAGCGTTGTATACGAATGTGTTGGACGTGGCGAAGTGGGACTCGGCGCTTTACACGACCAAGCTGATCAAGAGATCGAGTTTGGATGCTATGTGGACTCCGGCCAAACTGACAAGTGGTAAGACGTATCCGTATGGATTTGGCTGGGACTTGGCAAGCAAACAGGGTCATCGCGCGGTGTCACACGACGGGGCATGGCAGGGTTTTACGATGAGCATGTCGCGGTATTTGGATGACCGACTAACTGTGATCGTGATGACAAACCTCGATTCGGACAACTCGAAGCCGGAGGAGATCGCCGACGAAGTGGCTGGGATTTATCTGAAATAGGCCGCGATTACACCGTGCGCGAATTTTTATGAGGCAATCTCTTGTGGCGGGAGTTCGGGCGCCGTGGTCGCACAAGATTGCGGCGAGCACTTTAATGAAAGCCCGCAGCGCGGTTTCGTCCTTCTATGCGCAGGGCGTCCAGAATTACTTGGAGAGCGGGCAAGCAAGAACCGAATAGCCCACGAGCAGACCCTTCAAGTTTCTGTCGTTAGAAAATTACAGATTTCTAATGCAACGATCAGCTTCGAGGAATAGGTGATTTCCTTGGGTTTTCGGTGAGGTGAAATGGATGGGTTTTCTAACCCTACGATTTCAGTGCATTTTGAGCCAGCAATGAAGCTTAGGGCCGTAGCCAGCTGGCTAGAGCAGCGGACTCATGATCCTTCAGGCGCTCCCGTTCTGGGCGGTTTTAAAGGTTTTACGTCGGTAATCGTCGGGGATATTTGGGAGTATTGGGGCCGATTACGGGGTTTTGGGACCTGTTTTGGGGCCTGCTTTTGGGACCGGAAACAGGCTAGGATCTCGCCGCTTTGACCTTAGCCCAACGTCGTTTCTGCGCTCGGGAAATTGCCTGCCGGGCCTTGGCGCTGTGAGCGTACTTCTTGCGTCCTTTTTCAAAGGCGCCGCGGGCGCTATGCCCGAGTGCGGTTAATACGCCGTCAACTCGCGCAAGATCCTTTAAGAGTTTTTTCCGTTCCCGCTGGAACTTCGCAACGACGCCGGATATGTTCACCGGGGCAGCCTATAACGAGCCCTTTCGTGCGTCAAGCGCTGCCGACCCGGTTACGGCCCATGCTTGCGGCACCGTTTCGTGATGGCTTTGATCTCGTCCACGGCAAATTTAGAGAACAGCAGAATGTTGAAGAGAATTCCTTCTATTTCCAAAACCGTGAGATGAAATTTGGAAAGAGATTCAGGGCTGGGAAACATCATAACACTCTCCGCTTGCTAGTTTTTTCGTCTACCTGACCTTTCGGCCACGAGACTAGCCTACAAGAACACTGGACAACGACAACTGGTCACGTGACCAAGCCAAGAACAGGGGCGACGACCTGTATGCGGCGGGAATTCAACCAGTCCTCATCGAACTTCTCATGGGCCATGCAGGCAGTGGCTTGGTTCATGCCTACGCTAAAGCTGACGATGATTTCAAACGGGACGCGGCTGCAAAACTCGAGGCGTTCATTGCTTCAAAGAGCCCTGCAGAAAATATCTCAACAACCTCAACCGCCTGGGTGAATTAAGTTGGATTTTAAGTGGGTGACGCGAGGTTTACGTGCAGAGAACTACAGCAAATTTACTACAGTGGTGCTTTTTCGCGCTCTCCAGACGAAAGGCCAGTCGTTAGAACTTCTTCAGATTCAGCAAAATAAGGATGGTGCCGGCTGTGGGACTCGAACCCACGACCTAGGGATTATGAGACCCTCGCTCTACCTCTGAGCTAAACCGGCCCGCAACAATCTTTTGATGCTAAAGGTTCGCTCTGCAGAGTGTCAAGACGCAGAGCGGCAAGACAGTGCAGTGCATCACTTCCGGTCACGCGGCTTATCACGAGCTAGCCATGCGTTTCAGCCATGGGATTTCGTGATTGAGGTGGGCAAAGCGGTGAGGTTACGACGCATGATGGGCCGCTGCAGTGTGCGGCGGGCGATAATTTTGAAGCCAGCGCGTGTGAAGGTCGAGGCAAAGCCGGTACTCGATGAGCTGGGCGTCAAGTCCGCGTCCAGCGGATAGGCTTCTAGTGCCGGCGCCCCTGCACTTTTAGCGATTTTCAACGCGCCTGCAATCAACGCGGACGTAACGCCCCGCTTGCGATAGCCCTTACGAATGTAAAAGCAAAAGAGCGACCAAACCGGCACATCGTCCACGCGCCTGAGTCGCCACGCGCGATCAAGCCATGGCAAGGCATCGCGGGGTGTGAGCTGACACCAGCCCGCAGCCAAATTGCCATCGAAAGCGAGCAAGCCCGGAGGCGGCCCATTCTTCACCACCTCGTGGAATGCCGCCTTGTTCCTCGCGCGCGGTCTTTTGTGATAAGCGCTGCCGATTCGCCAGTACATGCACCAGCAGCCGTTGCAAGCGCCGAGTTCGCCGAATAGGTCCTCAACCTCGGGCCAGAGATTGGGCGTAAGCGGCCGGATTTTGAGATTCGTCAGTGGGCCGTGCATTCTTCGTCGTCCCCGCAGCCCTGCGCTGAGCCGGGCCTGAAAATTGATGCTAAGAGTTCGTTCCGCAGAGTGTCAAGACGCAGAACCACGCGAAAAACACCGAAGCAACCCATAACCTGCCAAGAGTTTCCAACCGGATAGTTCACTGGGTCCCCGAAATCGGCCAAGTAGGGTCATGTACTTTCCAGGAGGAGGAGCTTCCCAATGAGAAAGTCGTGGGCCGTAATCGTATTACTTGCGGTATTGGGAATCGCGCTTCCGGCCAAGGCGCAGGAGGATGCCGCGAAGCTGGAAGCTTATGCGGGCTACGATTATATCCGCTTCAACATAAACGCAAACGTGAGTGGCTTCCCGCCATCGGAATCGTTCAACGCCAACGGCGGCGGCGGCCAACTTGTGTTCAACGCGAACAATTGGCTCGGCGTGGTAGGCGACTTGAGCGGTTATGGCGTAACCGACACATCCTCGCACCTCGTGGGATGGGTGATGCCCTATCTCTTCGGTCCGCGAATCAATTTCCGCCGCGGTCGGGTCACGCCCTTCGCTCAGGTTCTTTTCGGAGCCATCCTGGCGTCCAACACAATTGGAGGCCTTGGGTCTCAGAATAACTTCGCGATGGCCGCAGGAGGAGGGCTGGATCTCCGCGTGTCTCGGAGTTTCTCGGTGCGTCCGGTGCAAGCTGAGTACTTCCTGACAAAAATTCCCGACGGCCTCAACAATCGGCAAAACAACTTCCGGCTCAGCGCCGGAATCGTCTACCGTTTCGGCCGGGGCTAACCGCAACTCTTTCTCTGTTGCAGAATAGCCCGGCTCTTTTCAGTCACGGAAACTGACAACGCTACCGAGCACAGCGTAGTGCGTCAGTTTCCAAGAAATTCATTCCGCGCCGGGCTTACAATCGCCCGATGTACATCTTCAGAGCGCTGTTCATGCTTCTCCTTCTGGCGGGTTCCGCCGCAGCGCAACAGCTCGTGTCCTTTCCGACGCTGGACGGAGGCATTGTCTACGCCGATTTGTACGGAAAAGGCGAGCGCGGGGTCGTTCTGGCGCATGGAGGCCGTTTCACCAAAGAAAGCTGGGCGAAACAAGCACAGGTCTTGCAGAAGGCCGGATTTCGCGTGTTGGCCATAGACTTTCGAGGGCGCGGCCAGTCGCGCGGGCCGCAATCGAAGTCCGACGACGACGGAGCCGAATATGACGTGCTGGCTGCCGTGCGCTACCTGCACAATACCGGCGGGAAGACCGTATCGGTTGTCGGCGCAAGTTTTGGAGGCGAGGCGGCCGCCGACGCCTCGATCGACGCGGAGCCAGGTGAAATAGACCGGCTCGTCCTGCTAGCGGCTTGGACCGACCGCTCGCCCGAGAAGATGAAAGGCCGCAAGCTATTCATCGTTGCGCGAGACGATGCCAACGATGAAGGACCGCGTCTCCCAAAGATTCGCGCAAATTACCAAAAGACGACGGGCCCGAAAGAATTGATCATCCTCGACGGCTCCGCGCATGCGCAGTTCATATTCGATACGAATCAAGGCGAGCGCCTGATGCGCGAGATTCTGCGATTTCTTTCCGAGCCGTAAGCTGTCAGTCAATCACGGTCAGGACGATTTTCACTCCACGATAATTCTGTCCGCCCACTCCACCAGCGAAACAAAGATCGCCGGATTGCCGAATTTTGCTCCCCATTGATTTAAGTCTGCTTCCGTGACCCCACGGGCCCGGGAACAGGCTCCTCAAGCAAAGATCGGAATGTGTTTGGCCACGACCTTGTCGAGCGTCTCGCTCAAGGGCGGCCACCCCACCGGGAGAATTGCGTTCACCATCGTCTTTCGCATCAGCGACGTGGCTTCCGCGAGAAGGAAAATCTGTACGTCGTGGCCGGCTTCCGCAAGCGCCAGTCCGTGGGCAAAAGGAAATGCCGCCCGTGTTGGGTCATCGGGTCCCCACGCGCTCTTCATCATGATCTTCAGGGTTTTCTTCGATTCCTGCCCTTTCGTTCCGAATGCCAGAAAAGGCAAGCCCACAAGATGAGCCAAGAACTTTCGTCGCATATTTTTATCTCCGAGGTGAGATTCCCGCGAAGCAAGTGCCGCAAGTCTACACCTCTTTCGCGTCCTCGGCTCATATGACAACAGCACCATGGACTTACGTCGAGACTGTTTATCAGCAGGAATCCCTTTTTGCCGTCGCCAGGGTTTGAAACTGCTTGCCCTAAGCTCTTCCAGGCGGCGATTTCATGCAGCAAGTGGTCCGACCTCTAGTCTCGCACTCCGCGCCTTTTCAGTCATTTGCCGCCCGGATGCAGACTCATGCACGCTCGTTCCTATGAAAGGTGAGCCAAATGAAGATGCGCTGTTTGGCAAGAAGGCAGAATTGCTGAGGATTGGAAGAAGCTAGCTGACCGGCTCGGCTAGCAGGCTCTCAACGTTTTCGACCAACTTCGTTAAGCCGCTCGCCTTGGACAGCACCGCGTCAATGTGAAAGACGGACGTCAAATTTTCCGTGATGTCTTCGGCATACATGGTCACAAAAATGATCCGGACCTTCGGCAGTGCGTATCTCAGGATTCCCGCAACTTCCACGCCGTTCAGGCCGGGCATCCTCACATCCAGAATAACCAAATCCGGTTCCAGCTCCTTGGCCTTGGAAACCGCATCCGTACCGTCCGTCGCTTCACCACAAATTTTGAAGGTTGTCTCGCGCTCGATTGCCTGGCGGATGACCGTCCGCACTCTCTCATTGTCGTCTGCAACTAAGATAGTTTTCGTTTTGGCCACTCTCGGCTGACGAGGTAAGACGGCAACGACGGTCATGGGTTTCTCCTGCGGGAAACGGACACAAACATTGTAGTACATCAAACAATACAGCGATTCGTGTAGCCCTGAAGAGCAGTCTTCTCTTCGCACGCGCAAACTTAACCTTCGGCCGCCAATTTCAACTGCGTAAACTCGGGCGAACGCTGCGCCCGCCTGCTTCCGCCGGGGATTTATGCCGCAATTTCTAATCGTAACAACGTGCGATTAGAAAGCGCCGTAAGTCATTGGAAACAAACGGCAGCGCCTCGTTCTAATCGTCACTTTTTTGCAGGCCTTTCGAGTGAGTGCGAGCGCCCAAGACACCTCTTTGCCTCGTGCCTGTTTTCGCTCCTCGACGCACAATGATATAGTTGAATCCATGATGCCGCTGGGCACAACGCGCACAAAGCTCGCAGCAGCCGCCTTCGTGGTCGTCACCCTCCTATGCGGCTCAGTCTGCTCCACCACCTGCGCCCTCGGCGCCTGCCCCACGGAAACGCAAAACGCAGTGAGCCACGACTGCGATCATGGCGCCTCAAACAATTCGCACCAAAACGATCCGCAAAATCCAGATTGCGCCAAGCACCACCACCCCACTTTTGACGCCGTGAAAGCAGACGCCCTCTCGCTATTTCAATTGAGCAGCACAAGCCACGACATGGCCAGTCAGTTCCTGGCCGTCGCGACGCGTACCGAAGCAACAAACGTCACGTTGGACACGCTTTCACCGCATTTGGCTCCGACACCGAATCTCAATACTCCTCTGCATCAGCAAGTCTCCATCCTCCGCGTCTAGTCCTTCTTCTCAGCACTTCCTAACGAGTTCGCGTCGTTTTTCGCGTCGAGCAATCGCTACAGCTTCATTCCAAGTCCTCGCGCGAACGCGCGACGCCCTCCCGACCAATCGATAACGGCATTTGAGGAGAGAATATGAACGAGACGCGCCGGAACTTCCTGCAACACGCGGCACTATTCAGCGCAGCTGCCCTAGCGACGGGCAACACAACGACTGCCGCGCCACCAAGCGAGAAGCATCAAACGCCGCAGCGCGACGCGAGCGGTCGCAAATTTCTGCCGGTGATGACGCCCGATGTCGCAGACCTGCCGCACCAGCTAGACAACGGCGTCAAAGTTTTCCATCTCGTCGCCGAACCCGTGAAGCAGCAAATCTACCCTGGCAAAATCCTCAATCTCTGGGGCTATAACGGCAGCGCCCCAGGCCCGACAATCCAAGCGAACCAAGGCGACCGCGTCCGCATCATCGTGGATAACCATCTACCCGAGCCCACCTCGATGCACTGGCACGGCTTCGACATTCCCTTCGCAATGGACGGCGGCCCCGGACTTTCGCAAGACGCGATCTCCCCCGGCGGCCGCTTCGTTTACGAATTCACCTTGCAGCAGGAAGGAACGTACTTCTACCACTCGCACATGGCCATGCAGGAAATGATGGGCATGATCGGCGCGTTCATCATGCATCCGCAGGAACCCTACGACCCACCAGTGGACCAGGACTACGCCATCATCCTGCAGGAATACGCCGTGCTGCCCAATAATCCGACACCCAACTCGATGAACATGGAATTCAACTGGCTCACGCTCAATGGAAAATCCGGACCCGCAAACACTCCGCTGATCGTCCGCCACGGCGATCGCGTGCGCCTGCGCCTGATCAATCTCGGCATGGACCATCACCCCATCCACATGCACGGCCACCAATTCGTAATCACCGGCACCGAAGGCGGCCGCCAGCCGAAATCCACGTGGGGACCGAACAATACCGTACTAGTCGGTGTCGCCCAATCCCGCACCGTCGAGTTCGTCGCAAATAATCCCGGAGATTGGATGATTCACTGCCACATGCCGCACCACATGATGAACCAGATGTCTTCGATGGCTGGACCACTCACTCGGCGCGCAGGGATGACCACGGGCGCCGGCATGGACGAGGGCATGGGCATGGTGCGAGGTGGGAACGCGACTGCCGAGGAAAACGGCCCAAGCCTCGGCCGCGGCATGGGCGCGAGTTCATCGCTTGTGCAGGCGACCACGAACGGCCCGCTCTCGCCGCAACAACACACCGAGCATCGCGCACCAGGTATGCAAATGCAGATGGGCAATGCCGACGTCAGCAGGGAGGCGAACTCCGTCCCTGGCTTTCCACAGGACGCGTTCATGGAAAGTCCCGCGATGGCTATGGACGCGATGGTTGAGAAACCGGAAACCTACGGCCTGCGCCCCGGATGGAGCGGCTACATGCAAGGCATGATGACGCTCATCCGTGTTCTGCCTTCGGATCAATACGAGCACATCGTCAGCCTGCGCGCGAAGCAGAGTGGCGCAAGCCCGGCCACGATGCCGAAAATGAGCATGTCAGAACAGCATGAAGAGTAAGGTCGAGTGCTCGCAGCCACACGGGAGATTTGCCATGACAGGAAGGTCACTTTGCATTCTTGAGCGACGAATCATTTGCGTGTTCGTTTTCACTCTAATGCCTGCAGGTTTTGCAGCTGCGCAATCCCCCGCAAGCTCCGCGGCTGCGCCGACGCCCGCACTTGCGTCGCCACAATCGCGCGAGTCTTCCGCCGCTTCCGCAATCACGCTCGAGCGATTGCAGCAGATGGCGCTGGCCAATAATCCCACGCTCGTACAAGCGAAGGCCGGAGTGCGCGCGGCGGCGGGACGAACGCGTCAGGCGGGATTGTGGCCCAATCCCACCATCGGGTATCTGGGCGACGAAATTCGTGGAGGCTCGTTCGGCGGCGGCGAGCAAGGCGTTTTCGTGCAGCAGGACGTAATCCTCGGCGGCAAACTCGGCCTGGATCGCAAAGTCCACGCAGTGGAAGGCGATCAAGCCGCCGCTGAAGGCGATGAACAGCGTCTGCGCGTCGAGAATGGCGTACGCATCGCGTTCTACCAATCGCTTGCGGCGCAGGAGATGGTCGAAATGCGCGGCAAGCTCAGCGCGCTTGCGAAAGACGCGGTCCAGACCACCCGCCAGCTTTTCAACGTGGGCCAAGCCGACCAGCCCGACGTGCTGCAAGCGCAAGTGGAAGCGGACCAAGCCGAGCTCGCGATCATCAGCGAGCAGCAAGAACAATTGCGCGCTTGGCGCGTGCTGGCTGCTGTCGTTGGCCAGCCCGAACTTCCCATGGCGCGCCTCGCGGGCAATCTCGAAGATTTGCCGCGACTGAACGCGGAACAAATTCTGCAAACCATCTTGCGCGACAGCCCTGCGGTGAAGATCGCACAGCTCGGCGTCACACGCGCCGACGCGGAACTCACGCGCGCCCGCCGTGAAACGATCCCGGATTTATTTTTGCGCGGCGGTTACGCCTATAACTTCGAACAGCTCGGCGCCTCGCAGCCACAAGCCGTCGGCTCCGAGGGCTTCGCTGAAGTCGGCGTGAATGTGCCGATTTTCAATCGCAATCAGGGCAATATCCAGGCCGCCGCCGCCGATCGAGAGCGCGCCGCGGCCGAAGTCCAGCGCGTCGCGCTGGTGCTCCGGCAGATGGCCGCGCCGGTTCTACAGAACTATGCCAGTTCGCGCGCCGTTGCCGATCGTTACCACGCCAGCACACTTCCGAATGCGCGGCAAGCATACGAGCTTTATCTGCAGAAATATAATGAAGGCGCAGCCGCCTATCCCCAGGTGCTGATCGCGCAAAGAACGCTCTTCCAACTCGAAACCGGTTACATCGCCGCGCTCGAAAATGTCTGGATCAACGCGGCCACGCTCCAGGGTCTGCTACTTACAGATGGCCTGGACCTTCCCGCTACGCCAGGGGAACTAGACCGCCCGGTCCGTGAGATCAACTTGCCGGTTCCGGAGAATCCGGGCGGGCGGCAGTGATTGGTGATTCGTGAGATCGAAACGCAGGCCATTAGCATGAAGCGAGTTATCCGAACCAACAGTGGAGCATGGACTTCGTGAGTTTACCGCCTAGTGGACGGGGGATGGTTCAGAATCCTGACGGTGGTTGATCAATACACGCGGGAATGCTTGTTCGCGCATGCCGATCGATCGCAGACCGGAGAGAAGGTTTCCGAACAGCTGGAGCGTGTGATTGCGCCGCGAGGAGTACCCGAATCGATCACCTCAGACAACGGTTCGGAATTCGCAGGCCAAGCGATTGATTACTGGGCTCACCAAACAGGCGTCCACCTGGATTTCATTCGACTGGGAAGCCCGTTGAGAATGGCTATATTGAGAGCTTCAATGGCCGACTACGGGATGAGTGCTTGAACGTCGAAGTGTTCCTCGACCTGGCCGATGCACGGTCAAAGATTGAGAGGTGGAAGGGTGACTACAATCAGCAACGCCCGCACAGCGCACTAGCTGATCGAACGCCGCAGGAATTTGCCCATGCGGCGATGCAACGGTCATTCGGACTTTCCGCAGCGGAAAGTCCGAATGACTCCACCCAAGACGCTGTCTGTGTTGAGAGCTTGAAGTGAGTTACTTTAGGCCACAGAAGGCCGGAAAAACCGGCCCGAGGAGCGTCACCAGGCTCCCGAATTCAACTCAGAAAATGTCTCAAGAAGGGGGTCGGGTCATGGACGGGAGTGTGGCCACCAACCACTGTCTCAAAATAGGGGTTCACTCGATGGATTTGCGAATCGCTGATGTGATCGGTTTGACGACACGCAAGGACATTTCACGGCTCAGCTCCGCGTGCTGCGCGCCAAAGAAATACGAACTCCTGCAATCTGCACCTCAGCCAGCGCTTCACCCTGGAGTGTAGTCCAGGTCAATGACATTCTAAGAAGAGGCTGGAAGCACCACATCTGCGCAGCCGTTTGTTGACTCGTGCGTCTAAACAACCTACAGTTTGATTAGATGATTCGCAGGATGACATTCTTGGTTTTGGGGCTGACCGCACTTTTTGTGTTGCAGTTTGCGGACTGCTTCTCCCCTGGGTCTGCTGACGAGCAGACGATGCAATGCTGCGGCTCGATGCCGTGCAATCCTACAAATCAGTCTCACGACTGCTGCAAGTCGATGATCTCTGCGCAATCGCCAAGCGCCCTGCCAGTGGAACATTCCGTCTTGAGTCTTGCTGTCGTACCCGTTATAGATCATCTTTCAACACGCGATAACGTCGTGTTCGCTGACGTTTCTCGTTCACGATTTAACGCACCGCAGCACTCGCCTCCCGAACTGTACACTCTCCATTCTTCTCTCCTGATCTAGACCGCCTGCAAACGGTGCGCTGTTGCACCGCGTTGTATTTCTCCGTCTAAATTTGGCTCTTACAACGCCTCGCTCGTTCGGCGATGACACCTCTACTTGTCGCGTGCCGACGGCTGGCTGATGGGGTACGCATTTCTAGGAGAAGGCGATGTCGTTCAGGATGCGAAGCATTCGCACCAAGAGACTCTTGTTCAGGTTCATTACGACTAACTTGCTGACACTGTTGTTTTCCGTCGTTTTAGTCAGTGCAAGCTTTGGGCAGGAACCGATGCCCCAGCACGCGCAGGCTGCAACGCCGCTCGCCGATATATTGCAGGAAGCTGAGCAGAACAATCCGCAGATTCAAGGGGCACGGCAAGGCTGGAAAGCGGCGCAGCAGGTTCCGACTCAAGTTTCAACGCTTCCCGATCCACAGTTTCAGTTGCAGCAAGTGAATGTTGGCAGTCCGCGTCCATTCGCCGGATATACGAACAGCGATTTTGCGTACGTCGGCCTGGGCGTCTCGCAGGATTTGCCGTATCCGGGGAAACTGCGGCTCAAAGGCGAGATCGCTAAACGCGATGCCGACGTTTCACAGCAGCAGTTCGAATCCGTTCGCCGTTCCGTGCTGGCGGGAGTGAAAGCAGCCTATTTCCAGCTCGCCTATCTCTCGAAGACCCTCGGGATTTTGGAAAGCGATGGAGAACTGCTCGAGCAAGCCGAGAAGGCAGCGGACGCACGATACCGCTCAGGAATGGGGACTCAGCAAGACCTGCTCCGCGCCCAGCTTGAACAAACCAAGCTGCTCCGCGAAATAACCGTGCATCACCTGGAAGTCGCCAAGATACAGGCGCAACTTAAAGAGCTGCTCAACCGTTCCCAATCTTCATCGGACATCGACCCCGCCGATCTCTCCGAAACTGCGCTTCCTTACACCTACGACGAACTTCTAGCTGCGACCAAAGCGCAGAACCCGCAGATTGCAGGCGCGGAAAAAATGATTGAGCGCCAGAAGTTGCAGGTTGATCTCGCACGCAAGGACTTTTACCCGGACTTCAATGTCCAGTACCTGTGGCAACGCACGGACCCCGCGCAATTTCGCGCCTATTACATGCTCAGCGTCGGTGTTCGAGTGCCGATCTACCGCAGCCGGAAGCAGCGACCCGAGTTGGCCCAGGCGGAAGCAGAGCTAAGCCGTTCTCACAGCGAACTGGAAGTTCAGTCGCAACAGGCGGCCTCTGAACTCAAGGTCCAGTATGAGACCGCCCAGAAGACCGTGGAGTTGATGAAAATCTACAAGGAAGGACTGCTTCCGCAGGCTCGAGCCGGATTTCAAGCCGGCCTCGCCGCGTATCAGAACAACCGTCAAGATTTCCAATCTCTGCTTTCCTCGTTTCTCGACGTTCTCCACCTAGACGAGGAGTATTGGCAGAACACGGCCGAACGCGAGACGGCGCTGGCACGACTGGAACAACTCACCGGTATGTCATTGCACGACGAAGGGGCGAAACGATGAAAACCTACCGCACAGGATTTCTGTTGGCTGTCATTGGAAACATCCTACTCGCGATCGTGCTCGTTGGGTTGTGGCTGCATTATCGCGCTGGCACGCCTATGGCGGATGCTCAAGCCAAACGAACGGATTCCGCCGGACGGGATTCCATAGCCAGGCCTCCGGCCGCACTCCCTGCATCGACGGAAGCGCCTTTGGTTCCGGTACAAATCTCTCCGCAAAGGTTGCAGAGCATCGGCGTGAAGACCGGTACAGTCGAACGTAAGTTTGTCGAAGACGAGATTCTCACTACCGGCAACGTCGCGGTCGATGAAACGCGGCTGGCTTACGTGCAAGTGCGCTTTTCTGGCTATATCCAAAAGGTATTTGCCGATGCTACGTACCAATATGTCCGAAAAGGGCAACCGCTCTTCACAATCTACAGCCCTAACCTTGTGGCAACCGAACGCGAATATTTAGTGGCAAAGCAGAATCAACAACAAGTGGCGCAGAGTACGGTGCAAGGTGTCGCCCTCAGCGCGGCAGCGCTGCTCGACGCGGCTGCGGAACGCCTCAAGCAATGGGGGGTATCACAAAAAGAAATTGCTCGGCTCGAATCGACCGGCCAAGTGCAACAGGAACTGGAAGTCGATTCCCCAGTCTCCGGGTACATCACCGAACGCAATGCTCTACCGGGCGTTGCCGTTCAGCCGGAAATGCGCCTATATACCATCGTGGATCTTTCCACAGTTTGGGTTCAGGCGCAGCTCTTCCAGAACGATCTCGAACGTATAAGGATCGGCGCTCTTGCGACGCTCACCGTGAATACCTATCCGGGCCGGACCGTCACTGGCCGCGTGGACTTTATCTATCCGCAAGTGGATATGGATACCCGGACGGCCAAAGTGCGCGTTGTGTTTTCTAATCCCGGATTGCAGCTCAAACCCGGCATGTTCGTGAACGTGAGTCTGAAGGTCCCAATGGGAACCCAGCTTGTTATCCCCGCAACTGGCGTCCTACAATCCGGCACTCGCGAGATTGCTTTTGTACAGCGCAGTGACGGTTACATCGAGCCGCGCGAGGTGCATCTGGGCTCCCGGGTGGGCGACGATCTGGTCGTGCGGGAGGGGTTGAAAGCGGGAGAGCAAATTGTCACCTCCGCGAACTTCCTGATCGACTCCGAGAGCCAGCTTCAGGCCGCCCTCGGTTCGTTTGTTCCACCTCCGCCAGGTGCAGGCACCACATCCGCTTCAAACGCTCCGCAAGGAAATGTCGAATTAAGCTCCGACCCGACCACGCCGCGGAAAGGGAGCAACGTATTCCGCGTGAAACTCACCGATGCGAGTGGAGCGCCCGTCTCCGGTGCGGAGGTCAGCGTGACATTTTTCATGCCGGCGATGCCCGCGATGGGCATGGCATCGATGCGCACACCGGTCACGCTCGGCGAGAAAGGCGACGGTCTCTATGAAGGCTCGGGCCAGCTTGAAAGCGGGGGAACCTGGCAAGTCACAATTCTCGCAAGAAAGAATGGTCAACTCATCGCGACTAAGCAACTGAGCGTGAACGCTACAGGAGGGATGTGACGTGATCTCCCGATGGATTGATTGGTGCGCGCGAAATCGTTTCCTTGTTTTCACTGGAACGCTGCTGCTGGTGCTCGCCGGAATCTGGGCCCTGCGTCGCATTCCGCTCGACGCGTTGCCAGACATTTCCGACGTGGAAGTCATTATCCACACCCCTTGGGCAGGTCAGCCTCCCAGTCTCATCGAAGACCAGGTTACCTACCCCATCGTCACGACCCTTCTTGCGGCGCCGCATGTCAAAGCCGTGCGAGCACAAACCATGTTTGGGGATTCTTACGTCTTTGTCGTTTTTGAAGACACGACAGACTTGTATTGGGCGCGGTCGCGTGTCTTGGAGTACATGCAACAGATCACGGGTCGTTTGCCCTCGGGGGTGCATCCCGTCATCGGCCCGGACGCGACCGGCGCAGGATGGATCTACGAATACGCAATTGTGGACCATAGTCATCGACGCAGTTTGGCCGACTTGCGCAGCCTTCAAGATTGGTATCTGCGCTACCAACTCGAAACTGTTCCCGGGGTAGCCGAGGTAGCTACCATCGGCGGATTCGTGCGCCAGTATCAAGTCAACGTGGACCCCGACAAACTCCGCGCTTACGGAATCCCCCTCTCAACGGTCGTCGAAAGAGTTCGAGCCAGTACGAACGAAGTGGGTGGACGCCTCCTGGAAATGGGTGGGGCCGAGTACATGATTCGCGGCCTCGGCTACTTGCGCTCGTTGAGCGAGCTGGAAACAGTTCCTGTGGCAACCAAGAACGGCACGCCGATTCTAGTCCGGGATTTGGGGACGGTGACGTTCGGGCCGGACCTTCGGGAGGGTGTTGCCGAGTGGCAAGGCGAAGGGGAAACCGTTGGTGGGATTGTCGTGATGCGCGACGGGATGAATGCCCTCAGTGTCATCAATGGTGTCAAGCAGAAACTCGCGGAAATCAAACCCTCGCTGCCACCGGGTGTGGAAGTGGTCGCGGGATACGACCGCTCAGGGCTGATTCAGGCGTCCATCGAAACGCTGCAACGCGACTTACTCGAAGAGGCCATCATCGTCAGCATCGTGATCGTCATCTTCTTATTCCACTTTCGTTCCGCGCTGATTCCGATCCTGACTTTGCCTATCGCCGTGGTCGCAGCCTTCATCCCGATGTACTACCTCCATGTCACCTCGAACATCATGTCGCTCGGCGGCTTGGCGCTAGCGATTGGCGTCCTCGTGGATGCCGCGATCGTCATGGTCGAAAACGGATACCGTCAGCTTTCGGAGCGCCAATCCGCTCAATCCGATCCTCTTCCTGAGCCGCAGAGACGGAAAACCCTGTTGGATTCGGCAAAACAAGTAGGCCCGGCAATTTTCTTTTCGCTGGCAATCATCGTGGTTTCATTCCTGCCCGTATTCTTGTTGGAGGCGCAGGAAGGCCGAATGTTTCGCCCGCTGGCGTGGACGAAGACGCTGGCCGTTGGTTTCTCTTCTGTCCTGGCCATCACGCTGGTACCCGTACTCATGGTGCTATTGATCCGCGGACGGCTGACACCTGAATCGCGAAATCCGATTTCAAGAATCACACAGGCTATTTATTTACCCGTTTTGCGCCTTTGTTTGCGTTTCCGCAAAACTACATTGCTGCTCAATCTGCTGTTTCTGATCGTTACGCTACCGCTCGCTCTTCACATCGGCAATCAATTCATGCCGCCGCTCTTTGAAGGCTCCGCACTCTATATGCCGACGGCCTTGCCCGGAATATCTATCGGACAGGCATCCCGGTTGCTCCAAGAGCAGGACAGAATCATTCGCACGTTCCCCGAAGTCGAGACCGTCTTCGGTTCGATCGGGCGGTCCGACAGCGCTACCGACAACGCTCCGCTGGATATGTACGACACCACCGTCATGCTCAAGCCCCGCAACCAGTGGCGTCCGGGAATGACTTACGAAAAGCTCATTCAGGAAATGGACGCGAAACTCCAGTTTCCTGGCCTGTCCAACACTTGGACCATGCCGGTCGAAAATCGCCTCGATATGGAACTAACAGGCATCAAGACGCCTCTGGGATTAAAGATTCAGGGGCCGAACCTGGAAGGTATCCAGCAAGTTGGCGCGCAGGTACAACAAATCCTTTCAGCGATTCCTGAGATGCGCTCCATTTTCGTTGAACGCGTTTCACAGGGTTTTTATCTCAACATTGAAGTGAACCGTGCGGAAGCGGCTCGCTACGGCCTTACGATCGCTGACGTGCAGCAGGCGGTCACTTCAGGAATCGGCGGCGAAATGGTCGCCGAAAACGTCGAGGGCCGCGAGCGGTATCCTGTGAATGTCCGGTACAGCCGCGACTTCAGGGACAGCGTCGAAGAATTGCGGCGCGTCCTAATCGGCACGCCCTCTGGCGCGCAGATTCCGATTGCCGATGTAGCGAAAATCTCGTTCTCTCGGGGGCCCTCAATGATCCGCGATGAGGACGGCGCGCTGACCGGTTATGTGTACATCGATCTGAATACGAAAGACTACGGCGGCTTCGTTACGCGTGCGGGCGATTCGCTAAAGCAAAAACTCACCTTGCCACCCGGCTTTACTTACAAATGGTCCGGCGAATACGAGTTCGAGCTGCGGGCAAGGGAACGACTGCAACTCATTCTACCGATCGTATTTTTTGTCATCTTCCTGTTGCTTTATATGGTGTTTCACTCCATCACCGAGGCGGCTGTCCTCATTTTCCCTACCGTCTATGCACTTACAGGCGGCCTGGTTATGCAGAAGTTGCTGGGATACAACTTCAGCGTAGCGGTGTGGGTCGGCTACATTGCCCTGTTCGGCATCGCCGTTGAAACCGGAGTCGTCATGGTTGTGTATCTCCACGAAGCACTAGATCACCGCATCAAGTCCGGAGTTCCTCTGCGCCACCAAGACATCGAAGCAGCAGTGATCGAAGGGGCTGTCCACCGCCTGAGGCCAAAATTAATGACGGTATGCGTTGTTCTCGCCAGCTTGATTCCGATTCTGTGGGAAACAGGTGTGGGTGCAGATGTCATGAAGCCCATAGCGGCTCCCATCGTGGGCGGCATGATCACATCAACGATTCACGTGCTGATTCTGGTGCCGGTCTTCTTCGCTCTGATGAAAGAGCGTGCGCTTGGCGCTGGGACCCTGAGTGTTAAGACACCCGCGGAATAGAACTGCCGTTTGAGAGGCGATGGACTCAAAATGAACCACATGACTCGGCACGATCACCAGCAGATGACCGGACCACACACGGGCCACAATAGGTCCGATATTCGCGCGAGTCACGATCGTCACGCCGGACACGCAGTTGCCATGTTTCGCGATAAGTTTTGGCTGAGTTTCACCCTCACCATCCCCGTCGTGTTTTGGTCAACCGACGTTCAACACTGGCTTGGGTACAGAGCACCCACCTTCCCTGGCTCAAGATTTATTCCACCCATCCTTGGAACAGTCGTCTTCGTTTATGGCGGCATCGTTTTCATCCGCGGAGCATGGGGCGAACTTGCCGATCACAAGCCCGGCATGATGACTCTCATCAGCCTGGGGATCATAGCCGCATATGGAACTTCGCTCGCTGCGACATTCGGTCGATTCGAGATTGACCTCTGGTGGGAACTCACATCGTTGATTACGATCATGCTCCTCGGTCACTGGCTCGAAATGCGAGCCATTTCCCAGGCGCGCGGCGCCCTCAATGCTCTAGCCGCCCTTCTTCCGGATACCGCGAACGCGCAACAGGCGCAGAGACTCAATCTATCCCGCGCTCTGAGTTGCGCGTTGGCGACATCGTTCTTGTACGGCCCGGAGCCCGCGTTCCGGCGGACGGCACGGTCGTTGAGGGCGAGGGCAATATGGACGAGTCCATGATCACCGGAGAGTCCAAAACGGTGCCGAAGGGGGCAGGTGCTAAAGTCATTGCAGGAACCGTTGCCAGTGGTGGAAGCCTTCGCGTCAGGATTACTGCAGTCGGCGACGAGACCGCTCTCTCCGGAATCATGCGGCTGGTCGCCGTTGCACAGGCTTCGGGTTCTCGCACACAAGCGTTGGCCGACCGTGCAGCCGCGATCCTTTTCTACGTGGCGGTCGCCGTTGGAGCGATCACCCTTACCTACTGGTGGTTTGCAGGCGACAAAGTACACGCCATGATTAGAACGGCAACGGTCCTCATCATTGCTTGTCCTCATGCCCTTGGACTGGCGATTCCGCTGGTAGTCGCAATATCCACATCAATGGGAGCTCAAAACGGGCTACTTGTTAAGGATAGACTCGCACTCGAACGTGCCCGCAATCTGGATGTGGTCATCTTTGATAAGACCGGAACGCTGACCCGCGGTTCTCCAGCAGTTTCGGAAGTTTTGGTTGCGCCTGCCATTACCGAGGACGATTTGGTTGCACTTACGGCCGCTGTGGAATCCAACTCCGAACATCCACTCGCTAAAGCAATTGTCGCCGAAGCCAAACGCCGAAGCGTGACCCCATTGTCAGCTACGAATTTCCAAGCACTGCCTGGCCGAGGAGCCAAGGCGTTGGTGGAAGGCAAGAGTGTCGAAGTCGGCGGACCCCGTTTGTTGACGGAGGCCAAGGTGACCATGCCGCAAGACCTTGAAAAACTGACAAACGCATGGGCATCCGACGGAAAGACGGTTCTCTATGCGCTTGCTGAAGGCCGACTGCTGGGAGCTTTCGCCGTTGAAGATCAGATTCGGCCCGAGTCGAGGGAAGCCGTCACCGAACTTCATCGGCTTGGTATCAGGGTTGCCATGATTACCGGAGATTCGAAGACGGTTGCCGATTCAGTCGCCCGGCGTATCGGAATCGATGAGGTCGCAGCCGAAGTTCTTCCTGCTGACAAGGCTTCGGCTGTGAAGCGCTTTCAGGCTGGTGGCAAGACGGTTGCGATGGTTGGCGATGGCGTGAATGACGCGCCAGCGCTGGCGACTGCAGATGTAGGAATCGCAATAGGTGCGGGGACAGATGTGGCAATTGAGTCTGCGGGAATTGTGCTCGTGCGGAGTGACCCTCGCGACGTTGTCGGAGCAATCGAACTGTCTCGCGCTACTTACAGAAAAATGATCCAAAATCTCGTTTGGGCGACCGCTTATAACCTGGTCGCTATCCCGGCCGCTGGGGGTCTGTTCGTCCGTTGGGGAGTTGAACTCCCCATGAGTGTCGGTGCGGTGGCGATGAATTTATCTACCATCATCGTAGCCGTCAACGCTCAGTTACTTCGCAGACTGAAGTTCCAACGCGCGACGCCGCTCGGTTCATAGCTTACAGACTACGTGGTCTAAGAGACTGATGCGCCATTACGATTTCACACCTCGACCCGCACAAATTAAATGGCTCCTCGATTCTGACCCGGCCATCCGTTGGCAGGTGATGAGGGACCTCACCGGTGAATCCCCCACGGCGATCGCGGCCGAACGCTCGCGCGTCGCCACCGAAGGCTGGGGCGCCAAACTTCTCGCCCGTCAAACTCCTGCCGGCAGCTGGCGCGGGGGGCAGTGGGACCTTGTTACCCTCTATAGTCTCGTCGTCTTGAAGGACCTCGGTCTCGATCCTGCCAGTAAGCAGGCTCGCAAAATGATCGACCGCATCGACAAGCACCTCGTCTTTACGCGCCTCAACAACCGTCCTTACTTTCATGGCGAAATCGAACCCTGCATCAACGGCAGAATTCTCGGCCTCGGTTCGTATTTCAAGAAACCGAACGACGCGCTAGCAGATCAACTCCTGCGCGAGCAACTCGAAGACGGCGGCTGGAACTGCGAAGCACCCAAGAGCCGCCGCTCTTCGTTCCATACCACGATCTGCGTGCTCGAAGGACTGCTCGAATACGAACTAGCAGGCCGCAAATCGGCGGCCGTCACGAAGGCACGCAAACGGTCCGAAAGCTATCTGCTCGAGCGCCGCATGTTCCGTTCGCTTCGAACCGGCAAAGTCATCGACAAACGCTGGCTGCGCTTCTCGTTCCCGCCGTCCTGGCATTACGACGTCTTGCGCGGACTCGATTGCCTGCGAAATGCGGGAATCAAGCCCGACAGCCGCGTCGCTGAGGCCATCGAAGTCGTGATCGCGCGCCGCCATCAAAACGGGCGCTGGCCGCTCAACCTCCGTCATCCCGAACATATTCCATTGAAGATGGAGACCGATGTCGGCAGCGCCAGCCGCTGGAACACACTACGCGCTCTCCGGGTTCTGCGTTGGTACAACAACTCAACGTGTTAGTTGTAACTTGGGCGTAGTCGCGCTACCGCTTGGGTCAAAAGGTTGCCGCGAACTTCCATTGTGAGCGGATGACGGGCTCGCGGAAGTAACTGAATTACTTGCGGCTTGCCGACCATCCACCCAGAACTTGCCGAACAGTGCTTTCGGGCCCACCTGCCCTTGATGAGCAAACCTTCCGATCTGGTGCAGGGCACGTTGGACTTGACGAGCGCGAGTGCTAAAGGAAGCAGCGATGCAACCGAAAAATTAGATTTTCACAGTACCGCTCAGGTTGCGTTCGTTATTTCGTCGGCGACAGGCGGACCAGGAACTCGATGACGAACCGCGGGATCACGTCGAGCTGAAAACCGAGGAATATGTCTCAAAGGGCATGGCAGCGCAAAGGCGGGCGAATGGCACTACTCGACATGGGTGGGATCGAGAAGCGCAAGGAAGAATGCCGTGACACACGCCAGGCGGTACGCGCAGAGCAAAATTGCTTCGTCTCATGAATTCACTCGTTCTCCTGCCAGCCGTCGATTTCCGCTACCAATTAAGGGATGATTGACGGACGGATCCGACCATGAATCCTGTAAACTGCGAAGTCCCTTTTGTCCACCGTGAATATTTTGCGGATACCTTCTCGCTCGGCAATCCGGATAAGCGCCGCGTCGGCAAGATCCATCGGACGATCGGCATATTTCCGCAGAAGTTCACGGATGCGAGGCAAATCGACTAGGCCGAGCGGCAGCAGCTCGAGCGCCTTCCTCACAAGCATCTCCCACAACGCTTCCTGGGCCGCCGGCAGATCGTTTAACAGGTACATCGCTTCGGTCAGTGGCGGCCACACCGTTGCCAAAGGTTCTTGCAAACTCTTCAGAGCCGACACGCATTGCTCATGGTATTGGTCATCTGCGTCCACGAGAGCCACGAGGGGCCCCGCATCCACCAAGATCATTGGGAACCCCGTCGACTCTTAAGTATGGCAGCGAACTGACGGCCCGCTCCCGCCGAGCGTTTTCGGTTTCCGCCGTGGACAATTCCAATCAAATCCGAAACCATTTCATAAGGCGATCCGGCTGGTTCCTGCTCTTCGATCCATGTCTCGATCGCCTGGCGAATCACCTCCGACGCGGACACTTGCTTGCGGCGGGCAATGCGGGCGATACGCTGCCTAGTTTCCTTATCCAACCTTAATGTCACTGGAGATGGCATAGTAATCCCTCGGAGTGTTAGCTTAGTGTATTACGATATGTAATACAAGAGGTTTGTGCGGAAACTTGTAGAGCAGAGTGCGGCATACGCGGAGTTCTTGAGATAGCCTCACGATGTTCTCGCATGCGTTCATCCGCGCCACCGCCCGGCGACGGGAATTTCTGGCTGTATCGCTCTTTCCATTTGCTTTCCACTTTGCTACTAGGACTGCAGTCATACATTTACAAAGCGCTGGTGCAGACCTTGTTGGACAAGTACTTCAGCGTGCGTGATACTTCTCCGATAGCTCTCCCTCCGCCTGAAATCAATGGTCCTGGTCCCGCAGGTCCATGCAACCGCGTTCGAGGTACACTTCGTATGCTCGGTGCCGGGTTTCCTCCAGAGTCGGACGGTTTACAAGTTCAGGTCGCGTCTGCTCAGCTTCAGCAGTGAGAGAGCGCCTCTGTACTCATCGCACCTTCACCTTGGGTTCGACCGACAGCCCTGGCTTTAACAATCCTTCGACGTTGAACTCTTGACCCGGAGGGCGATCGAAATCGATTCGTACCGGCAAGCGCTGCACGACTTTCACGTAATTACCGGTGGCATTTTCGGGCAATAAGCTGAACACAGACTCGGTTCCGCCACCCAGATTGGCGATGCGACACTTGCGGCCATATGCGTCCACGTTGACCTCGACGGGCTGGCCGGGGCGCAAGCGGGCCAGTTGGGTCTCCTTAAAATTGGCGGTCACCCAGACATCATCGAGCGGCAGAACGTCCACAAGCTCCTGTCCGATATTCACATTCTGGCCCACCTCAACTCTTCTCTTGCCGACAATTCCTGTCACAGGTTCTTCTGCGATCTTGTAATCCTGAGCGTCGATGGTCATCAGCGCTTCGCCAGCATGAACCAACTGACCCTCATTGACGTACACGGCCTTGATGTGCCGTTGACTCGAGGGCTCAGCGGCATAACATGGCCGTCGACTTGTGCATCGTCAGTGTCTTCGTACTGGAAAGCATTCCAGGCGAAATAGCCGCCTGCGATGACAAGTACGATCACAGCCGAGATTACCAGGATTCTTTTGCGGCGGACTTTGACTGATCTACGACAGCGACTTGATTTTCATTCGAGATGGTCTGAGAACCATCCTTGTTCGGCATGAGTTTTCTCGTAAACGCTGATACCGTTATCCCTTCCTACGAAACATCTCGGCGGATCTTGTAGGCGAGTCGCTTGAGGACATGCTTCGTGAACACACCGGAAGAGCGGAAGCTGGCTCCTTCTTTCATTAGCTCTAGGAGTACGTTTTCTCCATCTTCGGTAATAGCAGTCAGCCCCTTCACGTCAATAATGAGCGCACGACCGTTCAGGTCTGCTGTCGCCTGCCGCCAAACACTCGCGAGCTCAGTGGCCCAAGGCCCAATGAGCTTGCCCTCTATTACCAGCTGGCGTTGACTCGGAGTATCGAGAATGGAGATCTTCAACATTGCTTCCGCCCAGCGCTTGCGTTGGTGCAAGCCCGACGCCAAACGTCCCCAACCGTAAGTCACTGAATTTTCAGGAAAGCCGACCAGCAGTCGAAAACGTCGAAGTTGAAGAAGTTGAAAGGGTCGAAAATGCCGAAGCTTTTATCGGGCAGGGCTACGAACAAGGAGGCACGTCGCACGTTAAGTTCACTGATTCACGTAGGTCGGGTTGTAACTGCTACGTGTGCTCTACAGCAGTCAATCTGCAAGGTGGGCTAATCTTGGGTTCGTAAGTCGCCCGCGAACAGATCTACCGTCTCCATCGCAAAGCCGGCGCGCCACCAAGCTCGCAGGCCGGCGCTCAAAACATAGAAACTCAAATCGTTGCGCAACAGGTGGAGACGAGAGTAGCTTCTCGGGATGTTATCTGTTGCATACAGTACAACCCAGCTTCGTAGAGGCAACCAAGTGATCACAGCTGGCACATCCACTTTCGTCGTGAGCAGCGCTCCGGGAATGATGTACGGATAGTGCTCCACCTCATCTAGTCTCCGCAGATCAAGAATTATGAGCTTACTGCAGAGGGGCTGCAGCACGACCGATAGATCCGCTGCAAGAGTGAGCGAGACAACAGAGGCCCTCGGTCGCAACGCGGCTGAGGGCCTGTCTTAATCACCCAGGAGTGACGCCTCGGAATGTGCAATTCACGCCGCGCCATTGGCTCTGAGAGGTGTTATTGAAACCGATTCGAACCAAGATCTGCCAGCGGGCATCCCGGCGCGACGTTTGAAGCGATTCTTGTTGATCCTCAGTGACCGGATCTTCGATTCCAGCGTGGACCGCGAGATCCCTAGCTTGGCGGCTGCGCCGGATGGTCCGAACACTCGTCCTTCGCTTTCCCGCAGTGCAGACTCAATCATCTCCTTCTCCTGGGAAGCAAGCTTTTGTGAGAAGCTGGACTGGCTCTTGGCCTCGCTTGCAACAGGCTGCTGAGGAAGCCAAGTCTCGTCCACAGAGAAATTCTCCGTTTCGCACATGATGACAGATCGCTCAATCACGTTCTGCAGTTCGCGAATGTTACCCGGCCAGGGATACGACTGAAGCAAGTCCAAACTCTTCTTGTTGATCCCCCTTATATCCTTTCCTGCATTCCTCGCGCAACGATCAATGAAATACTCAACCAGCACGGGAATATCTTCCCGTCGTTCCCGCAAAGGAGGCATCTCAATCGGAAAAACGTTGAGCCGGTAAAACAGGTCGCTACGAAAGGTGCCGGCAGCGATGGCTGTCCGCAAGTCACGGTTCGTGGCCGCAACCACTCGAACATTTGTTTGGATGGATCGAGTTCCGCCGACACGCTCAAATTCGTGTTCTTGCAAAACGCGTAGCAGAGCAATCTGGGTTTCGAGAGGAAGCTCTCCCACTTCATCGAGGAAGATCGTGCCTCCTTCTGCCAATTCGAAACGGCCCAGGCGCCGCTGCAACGCTCCGGTAAAAGAGCCCTTCTCATGGCCGAACAACTCTGAGGCGATCAAGTCGCGCGGGACGGCAGCACAGTTGACACAGACAAAAGCTCGTGAAGATCGGTGAGACCGCCTGTGAATGGCGCGCGCAACAAGTTCCTTGCCTGTCCCGGTTTCGCCCGTGACCAAAACGGTGGCGTCTGTGGGAGCAACCTTAGACACAAGAGAGAGTACTTTTTGCAAGGCGCCAGAACTCCCGACGATCTCGTCGCACATCGATCCCTTATCGATTTCTTCGAGCAGGGCGACGCTCTCGTGTTTGAGTCTCTCTTCAGACTGCTTTGGATCCGCCATGATTACCGCGACGCTAGCCATGACTTGCCCCTTATCTAGAAGCATCCTTGTTAGACTTCTTTGTTTCACTGCGCGTATTCTGGAGGCACTCCCGTCTGCCGACAACCCCAGATGGAGTCGCCGTGCGCACCATATAGGACCGGGAGGAATACCTTTTGAAGTGCGTGAGGACTAACACTAAAGAGGTAGGGGATCTAACTCTTTCGGTCTGGAGGGTCGATGCGCTTCCATCCAAAAAGGCGGGCATCGACGGACCAGGCGCCCGGTCCGAGCATGGCCAGGGCGGCACCGAGGGTTCCCAACAGGATATAGCTCCACGGATCATGGGGATGCGTGAAGGCGCTCCAAATCTCAATGCTTGCCAGAAGTGCTCCCGCGATGGGCGTCCATAAACCTGCGAGCAGTAGTATTCCTGCGGCAATCGCGAGAAAGTGGATCACTGCCAGGCTGATTGGGGGCGCACTTTGCAGCTCGATAATGTTTCGAACGACTAATGCTATGCCAACGACCAGGCGCATGAGTAGCAGGCCGGCTCCGGGCCAGCCGTGAGCGAATGTGGAGAAAAGTCGTCGCAAAACAGGTCGAGCATAGAATTTCCCAACGCCAGCCGAAAACCCCAAAAGGCACGCGCGAAACACTCTTTTGAGTGAACTAAAACTCGATGATTCCGCGCTTCAAACCGATCATCGCGGCGTGGGTTCGGTCGTTGGCGCCCAGTTTGGAGAGGATGTTTCGGACTTGGCCCTTGACGGTCTCTTCGCTGACGGAGAGTTGCGCGGCAATCTCTTTATTGGCATTCCCTTCCGCAATCAGCCGCAGTACACGGATTTCCGCTGGGGTCAGCGCGTCATCGGTGGCATGCTCGGCAAGTTGCATGGAGGCCTCTGTGGAGAGTGCCCTTTTCCCGGCGTGGACGCTTCGGATTGTCTCCAGCAGTTCCTTGTGCAAGCTATTCTTCAGCAGGTAGGCGCGCGCGCCGGCTTTGAGCGCCCGCAGCACCTGAACGTCGCCGGCATAGGTGGTCAGCACGATGATTCGCGCCTCAGGAAATTCCCCGCGAATCGCGATCATCGCATCGAGCCCGTTCATTTCCGGCATCTGCAAGTCCATCAGCGTGACGTCCGGGTGGTGCGCGCGGAATTGCTGGATCGCCTCGCGCCCATTTGACGCTTCGGCGACTACACTCATATCTCCCTGCCCACTCACGAGTGCAGCAACCCCTTGGCGCAGGATAGGATGATCGTCCACGGACAGAATCCGAATCGGGCTGGGCGCCGCACTCATGACTTCACGTCCGTGTCTTTCTCCGCCAACTTTCCCGTCAACTTCTCCGCCAACCACGAACGCCGTCTACCGGTAGATGTCTCGTAAGCACGTGAGGCAGGAATCCTCAGCTCAACTTCCGTGCCAGAATCGAGTTCACTCCAGACCGCCAACTTACCTCCCAACAGCTTGGCGCGTTCGCGCATGCCACGCAAGCCGTAGTGTCCGGGGCGCTCGTCTTCATTCAGATGCTTCGCGTCAATGCCCTTTCCATCATCCCGTACCCGCACCCGAAGCTGCCGTTCGTCATACCGGATTTCCACTTCGATCCGCTCCGCCTGTGCGTGCTTGAAGGCATTGCGCACGGCCTCGCCGGCGATCCGGTAGATTTCGTCCCGCAGGATCGGATGGAGGGTCTGAGGGGTTCCTTCCACCTCCACCTCAAGCTCGGCAGCATTTGGGTTGGTTTCGCCGGACGCGAGTTCTTCACCCAAAGTGCTTATCGCCAACGCAAGATCGTTTCTAACTACCGTCGAGGAGCGCAACCCCTGGACGGCATCCCGGCCCTCGGTAATCGCTTTCGCGGCCTGATCGATCGCGCTCTCGAAGCTTCGTTTGGCTTCCTCTGGAAGCTCCGGCAACAAATTCGTCGCCGCCTGAAATCGCAGCAGCAGTCCGTGAAAACTTTGCAGCAGCGTATCGTGCAACTCCCGCGCGATGCGTGTCCTCTCGCCGACGCGCTCTTCCAGACGCATGTTGAACTGCTGCGCCACCTGACGGAGCCGGAGTTGATAGGCAGCGGCGAGCATTCCGAGGAAAGCGGCGATGCACGACAAACGGAACCAGTAAGTTTGATAGTAGGCCGGGGCGACGTTCAAAGCGATCGCAGTTTCTGGCCCATTCCACAGCCCCTCGCTGTTGCTGGCGACTAGCCGGAATCGATAGGAGCCGGGCCCAAGGTTCGTGTAAACGGCTTCTCGCGCTGCAACCGGTTGGCTCCAGCTACTGTCGAAACCTTCGAGAAAATATCGAAACTGAATCCGCCCGGGCACCGCGAGGCTCAGCGCCGTGTACTCAAACGTGATTCGCCTGGGAGATGGAGGAATTCGAACGGAGGCGGCGAGGCTTGCGGTGTTGTTATCGGCGGTGATCGCCTCGATGTGAGGCAGCGCGGGAAGTGAATAGTCCGTGATCTGGGATGGATTAACAACCGACAAGCCGCTCCTGAGTGAAAACCAGATCCTGCCAGCTGAATCCGAGACCACCGATTGGCTCCGCTTCACTCCTTCAGTGCTCTCTAGACCGTCGGCCTGGTCATACTCGCGAACATCGACTGCCGTCACAACACCGCTTAGCAGTTTGTCGCGCGGAACGCGCAAAACATGATCTGAGGTCGCGATCCAAAACCTTCCGCTCTTGTCCTCCGTCATTCCGGCTATTTGTTCGCGCAAAACGTCGGGCGATTCATGAGGAACTTGAAAGCGGTTAGAGGCAAAAAAGGCAAGACCAGCACACGTTCCACTCCAGAGAGTTCCGGATGAATCCTCGAAAAGGCAGTTCACCTCTGGCGAAGGCAAACCCTCTACCGTTGTATAGGTTCTCCATTGGCCGTTTGAAAAAGAACTCAGCCCGCTAGGTGTGGCAAACCACATTGCACCATCGCGGGTTTCCAGGATGGACGAGACGGTATTCGAAGCGAGGCCGTTGGTCGTCGTGTAAGTGGTGAAGTGTCCATCTTTGAATTTGCTGACGCCGCCGTTTAGCGTGCCGGCCCACGCAGAGCCATCGCCGCTCTCATAAACAGCATAGGCACTGTTTTGGGCCAGTCCGTTTGCCTCTGTATAACTCTGGCTCGCTATCGCACCGTTGCGAAATCGTAGACGGGTCAGTCCCCCGCGTTGACGTCCGACCCACACCACATCTGCCCGTCCACTGATGGAATAGACGACCTCATTTGGTGGTATCGATGTAAGGGGTTGAACTCGTCCATTCTGGAGAACATACAGCCCACCTTGAGCGGGAGCCAACCAGGTGCGGCCCTCCGGGTCGACATATACAGGGCCATTGTGTTCGAAACGACGATCGCTAACAGATGAATAAGTTACGAACGCACTGTCCCGAATGCGGCCTAGCCCTCGCGCACCTCCGATCCAGAGATTCCCTTCGCGGTCCTCGAACAGAACGTTAATCCCGCCGTCTCCGCGAAGCTCATTCTCCTCGGAGAACGAAATGCCTGTACCGTTGATGCGCAGTAGCCCGCGCGTCGTACCCAGCCACATGTTCGAGTCATGATCGCGCAGGATGCCCAAAACCTGGACATTACCGAGGAACGACGGCAATTCGAGCCGACGAAAGCCGTTGCCGTTCCCGTGATACAAGCCTGTGTCGGTGCCGACCCACAATTCTTCACCGATCGGCAGTAGAGAATTGATCTTTCGGTCGGGCAATCCTGTGTTGACGTTGGTAGCTCGCCCGCCCGCAAGAAAAAAGAGGCCATCGCCGAGTGTCCCCAGCCAAACCTTGCCATCGGCTGTTTCGGCCATGGAGATTACTGGGGGTGAAGAGGGTCCCAATTTCTGAACGCTGTCTGCCGCGTAACGGAATGTGCCCTGCTCGATGTCGGAAACCAGTACTCCGTCGTGGTTATCTTTAGACAGGGCGGTGATTGCGCCGTGACCGTATCTGACGCCCTCAAACTTGCCATCTTTTTGGCGTACGAGATCGGCGCCCAGACGGATCCACAGTTTTCCTCCAGCATCCGTAAGCAGTTGCAATATCGAAACGTTAGAAGCGATGGCGTTGGAAGTAAGAGAGACAGGCCTGAAATTAAAGCCGTCGAAACGTATCAGGCCTCTGTCGGTTCCAATCCAGAGGTATCCATCTGTGGTTTGCGCGATGCCGTTGACAACGCCGCCGGGAAATCTGGTTTCGGTGGTCCATTGCTCCCGGACGTACTGCGAAGGCAGACGATTGGGATCGAGTGCACGTGCATCGGTGACAAGGCCCGCTAGCACGATTCCAAGAAGAGTCCATCGAGTTTGCTTCAACCAACAGATCACGGGAGGTACTCGAATTTGTCGATTATGACCTCATTTTCGTTTTTTAGGGGGACATGGCCTTGATGAAATACATACAAGGCGATGCGCACCGATTCGCCCTCCGGGGAAGGCACACCGGAGGTAAACACGTGCTGGTTAATGACACGACCGCCGGTGGTATTGGCCGATCCTGCTGCCGTCGAAAACGTTACTTTCCCCGGTTCCCACCGAAACGAATGTGTGCAGAGACCAGGCGGCACCCGAAAGGCAACAGAGTTAGCTGGAACGTAGTAAGGCTGAACGACATATTTAACGTTGGTATTATCAAGGTATCCCCAACGACCAAGCTCAACGTCCAACTCGCGCCGGTTGCTCTCTGTACCAACGCCGTCCCAGGTGATTAGAGTTAGAAGAGCGGAAGGTTCGAGATGAGAGACATCACGCACCTGGAACCTGTATGTTCCGTATCCCAGGCTGCGCGCGAGCTTCAGCTCCGCCGCAGTCCACTTTCCCGGACTTCCCGAAATGCGAAGATGCAATGCACCTCTTTCGTCCGTCCAAACGTTCGCAGGATCGAAAAAGTTTCTTGACCCAGCGTGAAAAATTGGTCCGGTGCTCGTCGTCCACTCGTAACCGCTAAAGTTCAGTATCTTGGGCGACGGGAGTACCGGCGCTGCGCCTTCCCCTTTAACAACTGCCAGCGCCACCACGCCGTTGCCGACGATCGGTAACGATTCAGTTTGTTCTGGCGGATTATAGGTTGGATCAACCAGCAGAGCGGCATATTGTATTCCCAGGTGGACTGACGCTTTCCACCGGCCGTCAGTTTCGATATTCGTAAACGGCTGACCTGATTGCCGGCACACGCCCCATCGTCCATCTGTCTTTGCGTACAACACGATTCGCTGCCCGGGTCGAGCCCCTGTGGCACGACCTTCGATTATGTCTGTCTTGTAGTCGCGTTCGGTTATGTCCGTTTTGTAGGGACTCTCCTGATCTGCGGCGGGGACCTTGCTGAAAGCAACCGTTGAAGCTGAATTTTTTGGTGAAGAGTGGCATCCGGCCAGCACAAAGTACACCAACAGCACTGAGAATGTTGCGGTACGTGCGACTATGTGCGGGCGCGACACCATCGATCTCCGTTACGATCCGAGGTAAGGCGGCCAAGGCTGCACCCACCACGTCCCACTGTGCGCGTAGATAACGATCTGCTGTCTTGGGTGAGCGTTTCTGACGCGCCCCGCGTTCGTATCGATTCTCTCTCGCCCACCCTGCGCCGCGGGCGGAATCTCGGTTAACTCCAATCGATGCTTTTCTGGGAATGGCACCCCTGACCTGCAAAGTTGAGACCCAAAGTGCCTAAAATAAGGATAAGCGTCCGTGGGAGCCTCTTCGGCGCAACGCTTACCGCGCGCCCTTCAGTGCCTCGACGAGGGTACCTCCTTGCGAGCATGTCAGACCCAAACTGTGAGCGCTGATGATACCGTCGTTGGGTACTCTGAACAAACCCCAATGGAGGCTCCTTTGGGGAAACCTGAAGGGGTATTTCATGATTCAATTCCCGGAATCTCCAACCCGCTTCTCGAGCCGGAGGAAGATAAAAAGCTGCTGGAGGCATTGCCGAACTGGCTGCGATTGATGACGATCCTGGCGCTTCAAACGGCCGCGCGCCGCGGCGAAATCGTCAACCTCAAATGGGAAGCGGTGCATCCGGAAAACATCGAGCTGTGAAACCAAAGGTGGTGAGTCTCGGACTGTGCGGCTCAGTGCCGACGCAAAGGCCGTCTTGGTGATGGTGCAGCCAAAGGCGATCGCGGCGGGAGAGTTTGTATTCGAGCCCGGTGTTCCTCGCAAGCGCGTCGTTTCGTGGATTCGGCGGGAGTGGGCGCGAGCCTGGAAGAAAGCAAAGTTGCCGAAGGTTCGCTTCCACGATCTCAGACAGCATGCCGACTACCCGATTATGCCGAATCTCCATCGAATGACAGCGGCTGGAGGGGCTCGGGCCGTGTTCTGACTCGGCATAATCAGAGGCTTTCCAGGAAGCCCAACAGTTTGTCATCCGGGCGGTATCGCGTTGGTTTGACGCCGAGCGGCTCAGTGCGCGACAGCGCTTTCTCTTTCAAACGCATGTCCGCGTGAAGATACATCTGAGTTGTCTCCACGGACTCGTGCCCCAGCCAGAGCGCGATCACGGACCGATCCACACCATGATGAAGAAGGTCCATGGCCGCAGCGTGTCGAAGGACGTGCGGCGAGACTTTCTTCCGTTTGAGCGAGGGGCAACTCCGCGTGGCAAGATGGGTGTATTTGGTGAGGAGACACTCGATCGCATCGCGGCTGAGTCTGCCGCCACGGGTGTTAGGAAAGGCCGGATCTTCGGGTTGACCTTGGCGTTCGCGCAACCAGGCGCCCACCATCGTTGCTGTTTCCGGACGAAGCGGTGTGCAACGTTCTTTTCTGCCTTTCCCGAGACAGTGCACGTGGGCTCCGGTCCCTAGTACAACATCCTGGCAGTTCAGCCCAATCAGCTCGGAAACCCGTAGACCAGTCTGGACTGCGACCAGGAGAAGAGTCCGATTGCGACGCCCTACCCAGGTGGAACGATTCGGAATTGACAGCAGTGCATCGATCTCTTCTCGGTTGAGAAACTCGATCGGCTTTCGCACGTGACGTTTATTGGGCACCGCCAGGATCCGCTGGCAATGCAGAGCATGCGCGGGCTCTTCTAAAGCCACGTATCGGAAGAAAGAGTGGATGGCACCCAGCCGGGCATTCCGGGTGCGTGCGCTATTTCTGCGAGTGCTTTCCAGGTGATCGAGGAAGAGGCTAATAAAGGGAGCATCGAGGTCTTCGATCCGGATCTGGGAGGGCATTTTGCCGAGTCGTTTTTTGGCAAACTGCAAAAGCAGGCGGAAGCAATCGCGGTATCCCGCGATCGTATGCGGGCTCGCTTGTCGTTGGCGAAGCAGGCGATCGGTGAAGAAAGATTGAAGAAGAGAGGGAAAGCCGCCGGAAATCATGGCCGCACCTCCCGATGAATCAGTCGGTCGGTAGCCAGCTGAAGCAGTTCAGGCACGGCTTCCAGGTACCAATAGGTATCGTTTACGTGGACGTGTCCTAGATACGTGGACAGCTTGGGGAGTTCTCGTTCGACGTCGAGCCCGGCGCGATACCAGTGGATCAAGGTGCGCGCAGCAAATCGATGACGCATGTCCTGCAGCCGCGGACCGTGGCCGTGCCCCTTGGCCGATGCGCGGAGGCCGACTCGTTGAGATAGTTTGGCGAAGGTGTATCGTGCCATCCATTCTGTGATCCGACTGCTTTTCTCGGAAATGAAAAATGCTGGAATGAGTGGTGCGGGGAAAACGCGGTCTCGGACTTCGGCGTACTTTTTCAGAGCCGCCACAGTGGAAGCATGAACGGGTACATAACGCGATTTTCCAAACTTCGTTCGCCGGATGTAAAGGATTCCGCGCTCGAGATCAACATCCACTCGATTCAGACCCAGGGCTTCGTTCACCCGCATTCCGGTCGCAACCAGCAAACCGAAAAGGGTCGTATAGGTGCGGGCGCGAAGTCCGTTGGGAGAGGGGAGTTGTTGACTTTCGCGAAGGACGATTTCGATCTCTTCATCGCTATAAATGTGAGGGGGCTTACGTCGGTAGCGATGCGGGAGAAGTCCAGCAGGAGGAATTTCGGTGCGCGGTTCGGTGGCGCTATGCCAGATGGCGAAGCGTCGTAGGATGCCCAAACGTCCAGCCCAGGTAGCGGGTTGGGCCTTCGCGGGCTGGGTGGCCCAGCGAAGCGCCACTTGCCTGGTAATGTAAGAGACACGTTCGGCCTGGAGAAACGCTATAAAATTCCTCAGCAGACCTTCCGGTTCCCGGAGCCGGTACCCAAGGCTTCGGCGGATGCGTAAGTAATCGTTCAATGCCTGTTCCAGTCGCTTCACTGTGCACCTTCCATCGGCCAGGAGTGAGCCAGTGAGCGCAGGCCATCGAAGTCGACCTTCGCGTAGATTTCCGTTGTGTTCGGGGCTCGATGCCGAAGAACTTCTCCGATTTCTCCCATTGTCGCCCCGCAGCGCAACATGGAAGTCGCCAGGCTGTGACGAAGTAGGTGGGCACCCTTGAACTCGGGTTGTAAGTTCGGACGGTGGAGTGCGCGACGAACGATGGTTGTCAGTGTCGAGGGACCAGCAAAGCCCCGGCGGGGCGCCCTCGTGCAAACGAACACCCGGCGCGTTTGGCAGGGAAGACGATCTCGACGCAGGTAGGAGGCCAGGGCTTCGCCTACATCCTCAGGAATGGGCATCCGGTCGTGAAGCAATCCCTTGCCTCGAATGAGGATTTCGCCGGCTCTCCAGTTGATGTCCTCGAGCTGGAGAGCGACCACTTCCCCGGCGCGAAGACCAAGACGGGCAAGCAGAAGAAGGATGGCGTAGTCGCGGCGGCCGGTCGCCATGCGACGGTCGCAGGCATTGAGCACACGTTCGACTTCCTCTGGAGTCAGGTACTTGGGCACGGTGGACAGCCGCCAATCCGCCACCGTGGGTACCGAAGCGGCCAAGTCGACTTGTAGTTCTCCCTTCTGAAGCAAGAATCGGAAGAAAGAGCGGAAAACCGTCGTCATCAGTTGTGCTGTTCTGACACCCATACTGTGACTGTGCTGCAAAACAAAATCTGAAATGTCGGAAGCGTTCACTGCTTTAATAAGGAAAGGTCTTCCTCGGAAGCGATCGTGGAGAAACTTGTCAACGAAAGGTAAATAACGGCGGATCGTATCTGTGACGAGTCCACGCTCTGTACGCAAATGTGTCTCGTACCGGTTCAGAATGCCAGCCCACGGTGATCTGTCACAAGCCACACTTCGAGTTGGAACAACGTTGTGCATTCGCAGATGATCGAGAAACTGCTGGAGGGTTTTTAAATCGCCCCTGTGAACTCGGCGCTTGCGCTTGAGAAATGCCTCCACCAACTGCTCATCAAGCCTTGTGACTGCGAAGTTGTCTTGTCCCAACCACTGCCCAAAATTCGTAAGGAGCTGCAGTTTCTGCCGCACTGTGTAATCTGCGTAGCCTCTCTCTATCAGTGATGTTGTGAACCTCCGAAGCTGGGCAACTAACGGCTCGGGAAGATGTTTCGCTGCTACTAAATTTCGGAATGAACTTTCGAGCATGATCTCCTCCTTACTGGCTTCACAGCCAGTTCGGAAAAGATAGCCGGATTATGCCGAATTCAATTTGTTGGCAAAGTGCAGAACATAGCGCCAAACGGAGGGGACAGGAAAACCACTAAGCTACAGTCGGCATAATCGGCACACAGCCCTCACCCGATTGTCAGCGCGCGGTGTTGATATTCGAACGGTGCAAGTAATCGCCGGCCACGCTTCCCTCAAGACCACTCAGCGCTACCTGCATTCGAGCGACAAAGCCCAGCAAGCGGCCGTCGAGAAGTTGAGTGATTCTTGCAAAGAGAGATGATATCCGATGGGCGCGCTCGGCATGGCAACTCTGGTGCGGTGCCCGGTGCCTCAAATGGGGCTGATCGAGCTTGCTCTTTCCACAGGAGTTTGTTAGACAACGAATACCGTATTTGCACACCGACCAATGGAGAAGCAATTCATGCCGGCGACGGCAAGCACACCTGCCCCCACGAAAGCGCCTGAGCCTGAACACGTCTCCGAGCAGCCCAAGCCGAAATGGCAGAAATACGGGACGCCTGTGCTGGTGGTGTTGCTGGCCGCTGCGGTTGTATTCACGATCACTCGGAACTGGAATTCCTGGGAGGGTGGCCGAATCGAACAGGTCACGGACGATGCTTACATCCGAGGCGATCTTACGCCGCTCAGCACCAAGGTTGCCGGAATCGTTCAAGATGTGAAGGTCTTCGATTTCCAGCAGGTGCACAAGGGAGACCTGATTGTTGAACTGCAAGATGACGATTACAAGGCGCAAGTGGCACAAGCAAGCGCGGCGGTGGAAGCTGTGAAAGCAGCGATTGAAAATAATCGACGCCAGCGCGAGCTTCAAGATTCACGTATCGAGCGGGCGCTGGCCGGAATCGATCAGGCGCACGCGCAGATCACCGCGGCAGAGGCCGGAATTGCAGCAGTCCAAGCGGATGTGGTACGCACGCAAGAAGAACGCAGCCGGCAAGAGGCTCTCTTTCAGACGCGTTCAACCACGCAGCAGAAGGTTGAGCAGGCAGTCGCGGACGAGCAGCGCTTTGCGGCCCAATCTGCGAGTCGGAAGGCTGATCTCGAGCAGGCGAAAACAATGCTGCGTAGTAGTGAGCTGGCGGCCGAAGCTGAACGACGGACCAAGTCCGTATTGGAATCGCAGGATATGCAACTCATCGCCGACCTACATGCCAAAGAGGCCGCACTCACGGTCACGCGCGTGAATCTCGGCTACACGAAGATCGAGGCACCCGCTGACGGCACGGTTGGCGAAAGGCAAGTCCGTCCCGGACAACTGGTGTCACCCGGAACACAGGTGATTTCTTTCGTCGACCGAATTAAGTGGGTGCAGGCGAATTATCGCGAGACGCAGCTCACGAATATGAAAGTGGGCGACGCTGTGGAGATCCGCATTGATGAGTACCCCGGGAAAATCTTCCACGGCAAAGTAATCGAGATTGCGCCCGCCAGTGGTTCGCAATTCGCGCTGCTGCCACCCGACAACGCTACCGGCAACTTCACGAAAGTCGTGCAAAGAATCCCAGTCAAGATCGCGTTTGACGATTCGAGCATTGCAACTACGTTGCGTCCGGGCCTCTCTGTCATCGCAACCGTGCGCACAAGACGCTGATTGGAGCGCACGATGGCTGCCTCAACCACGGCCGTACGTCTACCACCACCGTCACAAATTGCGCATGCGCTTGCGGGGATAGCGCCCTCTGAACTCTCGAAGAGTCCGCTGCTCGCAATCTTGGGCGTGATTACGGGCGCGGGAATTGTGACCCTTACAGGCCGCATGATTACGCTCGGCCTTCCCGATTTGAAGGGCCACCTCGGCATTGGCTTTGATGACGGCGCATGGATCAGCAGCGCCTACAACGTTGCCTTAATGTTCATCGGCCCTTTTACCGTGTATCTGGGCGCCCTGATGGGACCCCGAAGAATTCTATTCTTCGCCGCGACGACGTTTACTCTGGTCTGTGCTTGCCTTCCGCTCATCCACAATTACAGCTTGCTCATTGTGGCACTCGTCTTGGCAGGGTTGGCGTCGGGCACGTTCTATCCGCTTACGCTCACTTTTGCGCTGCGAAACATTCCTCTTCGATTCCTTCCCTTCACGATCGCGCTCTACGCGACGTTCGTCGATGGAGCCGTGAACATCGCCCCGTCGCTTTACGGCTGGTACAGAGATCACCACTCGTGGCACTGGATGTTCTGGAATTCGGCGGTGATCACACCGCTCATGGCGCTCTGCATCTATTACGGCATACCTGCTTCTCCGGCGCCAAAAAAATCCGCGGCACCGAGCTTCGCAGCTTTCCTGTACGGCAGCACCGGGTTCGCGATGTTGTATGCGGCGTTCGACCAGGGCGAAAGGCTCGACTGGTGGCGCTCCGGAGTGTTCACAGCGTTGTTCGCTGGCGGCTCATTCTTCCTCGTGGCGGGACTTGTGCGGCGTCTGCGCGGTCCCAATCCTTTGGTTGACATGCCCTATCTGCGCCAGTGGAATACCCTGTTGCTTGGCATTGAGCTTTTTTTGTTTCGCTTTTGTCTAGTGACGACCATCATCCTGATCCCGCAGTCGCTGGGAATTCACGGCTTCGAAGCCGATCAGATTGGGCCCGCAGTGATTTGGAGCGCGGTCCCCCTGCTTCTCCTCGCATTTGTGGCTGGACTTTTGTTGCTGACGAATTTTGATTCGCGCCTACTTATGGCTTCAGGTTTCGTGTTCATCGCTCTTGCGTCGTATCTGAACGCAGAACTCACCAGCGCGTGGTCGGCATCGAACTATTACCGCACCGAATTGCTGATGGGCGTTGGACAGTCGTTTGCGTTTATCGGATTGGTGGCAACGATTATCTTACAGGGGATTTTTTCGGGGGGATTGTCGAAGCCGCAGTGGATTCTGACATTTTCTGCGTTCTTTCACACCGTGCGATTGTTTGGCGGAGAGCTCGGCGCCGTGTTCATGGGCCACTTCATCGCCCAGCGAGAAAAGCTTCACTCGAACCTCCTCGGCCTTCATGTGGAGGCGGGGACTTGGATCACAGACGGCAATATTCGGGGGCTCACGGCGGGAGTATTTTCGAAATCCTCGGGGCTGCCTGCTGCAACAGGTCAGGCGATCGGACTCTTAAGCGGCCGACTTCGTCTTCAGGCGTACACGCTGTCGATTATCGATGGATTTTATTTGGTGGCCTGGGCGTGCGTCATCTCTCTGCTGCTCATTTCCTTGCTTCGGAGGTCACCGCTGAGTTATGGCGACCTCAGCGCCGTTCAGCAACCATCGCCCGGGCCTCAGGAGGCGAAATCATGAACGCACGTATTAAGCTCCTCGCAGTCGGTCTTTTGTTCTTCGCGGCGTCGGGTATCGCTCAGGCGCAGGGCGACACGCCAAAAGTCCGCCACCTGACTCTGCACGAGGCCGTACAAATGGGGCTGAAGCAAAATCACCTTGTCCGCATCGCGGAATTGAAGGTCGAGGAGAAACAGCACGCCAAGGACGTCGCGAGGAGCGCGTATTTCCCGAATATTAGCAACGAAAGCCGCGTTCTCCACGTGACCGACACCCAGTTCATCCAGATTGCCGCCGGCAGCCTGGGTACCGTAGGTGGCACGCCGATTCCGGCGCAGCCGGTGACTCTCAATCAAGGGGGACGCACGTTTATAACGAGTGGAACAGGCCTGGTGCAGCCACTTACGCAGCTGTTCACGAAGATCAAACCTGCGAATGAGATTGCGCGCGTTGGGCCGGCTCTGGACAACTTACAGCATGAGGCGCAACTGCCCACTGCGGTCTTGCGGAGACAGGTGATGACACCAGTATGTATCCAAAATGGGCGATCGAAGAGTAATTCCAGCTGAGGCGGCCGGGCAGGTTGAAAAACTCGTGTCGGAAAGCAGGGCCGATGAACAGGCGTTGTATGTAATTGCCGCTGCAACCGGAATGCGGATTGCAGAAATCCTCGGTCTCGAAGCACGGCACATTGTCAACAAAGGCCGCACTCTAGTGGTCGAGCAATCCGTCAATCGTTTCGGTCGTCTTTCGGGTCTCAAGACACGGGCAGCAAAGCGCAACGTCGATGCGAGTAAAGCTTTCGGAGATTACTTACTTTCTTTCATCGAGGGCAAGAGCGGTTTGCTGTTCAAGACTAAGAAAGGAACTACGCTTCGTGCCGGGCCGGCGCGTGTCAACGACTTTGAGACAGTGCTCACGAAATTTAGTGAGTTTTTCATCTTTGTGCCTATCCCCGGTTTTTCGCAGAAAAATTTCGCGCCAGGAACGCCTGAGAGCGACGATTCCCGACCCGATCGACCTACAGCATCCCCCCTTTTGTCTCTCCTCAAGCGCATTTCGCTTTTCCAAAGTAGATCGCCGCTGGCAGCTGATCGCCTCCTAGAGAATCTTGGCCTTCTCATCTGCGCTGTAATGTCTTCACTGCTGTATCATCGGCCTCCTCCCACAGGCAGCGGTTCCGGAGTGGAAACCGGCTTGTTAATCCAGACTTGGCTGGGAAGAGCCGGCGGTTTGGGAGCGCTTCCTACGAAGCGCTCCGGGTGACGTTGGTAGGCAACATCGAGCACATCCTGGCGTTGCCGCAAGATGCTTTCCGCTTGGCCATAGTGAACCGTCGCTGGCGTCAACAAGCCTATGCCGGAGTGACGGTGCTCTTCGTTGTACCACCGAAAAAAACTCTGACAGAAAGCACGACTGTCCTGGATGCACCCAAAGCGATCCGGGAACTCCGGCCGATATTTCATGGTTCGGAATTGGCTCTCGGAGTAAGGATTGTCGTCCGAGAGGTGCGGCCGACTATGCGTTTTTGTGACACCCAGATCGGCGAGTAAGAAAGCTACCGGCTTGGACCTCATCGACGTGCCACGATCGGCATGGAGCGTGAGCTGGCCCGGCTGGATGCGTTGTTTTTTGCAGCTTTCCTCGATCAGTCGCTTGGCCAGTTCGGAGCTTTCGCGATAAGCGACCATCCAGCCGGTGGCGTAACGGCTGAAGACATCGAGGATCACGTACAGGTAGAAGTACGTCCATTTCGCAGGACCGAGCAGCTTGGTGATATCCCAGCTCCACAATTGATTGGGGGCGGTGGCCATCAGCTCGGGCTTTTTGTAAGGCGGATGAAGCAACTGATCCCGACGCTCGCGGGATTCGCCGCGCTGTTCCAGTAAGCGATACATGGTTCGAATCGAACAGTGATAGTCCCCTTCATCGAGCAAGGTCGCATAAATAGCGGCTGGCGAGCGATCTTGAAAGCGTTCTTCGTGCAAACGAGACAAAACCGCTTCCCGTTCGGCGGGAGCCAGTGCACGTGCCGGCGAAGGCCGCGACGCGCTCACCGTAGGGCAACAGATCTTACGGCGATCCCGGTAGTAAGAAGCACGAGGTAGAGTGAGAGCCTGGCAAGCGGCGCTGGTGCCCACGTCCACCGCCAGTTCGGTGACCGCCGTCATCAGGATTTGTCCTCTGGGTCTGGCTCCGGAATCGGATTCCCCAACAGCGCAGCCACTTTTTTTTGAACATCGATGATGATGTGCGCTTTACGCAGATCTTCGGTCAAGCGCGCATTCTGGCGGAGGAGCTTTTGGACTTCCTCTCCCAGGGGATTGCGCTTGGACTTCGGTCCGCGCTTCTGCGGAGTCAGGGCCTCGAGGACTCCTTTGGCCCGCTCTCGCCGCCAATAGGTCAGCAGAGACGAGTACAGACCTTCGCGGCGGAGAAGAGCGCCCAGGCCACCTCGCGTCGCAGCAGCCGCTTCGGCCTCCCGCAAGATGCGTTGCTTGTATTCAGCGGTGTAGGTACGCCGCTTTGCTTTGGCTACTACCTCCGGATCCGGCCGCGAAGCCGCCTCCGAATCGGCGCCCGCTTTGGCTGCCGCTCCACTCCGCTGCGGCTCGCTACGCTCGCCTTCGCTCCGTTCCGCGGCAGCCAAAGCCCCACGGGAAACACCAACATCAACACCAAGAGAAATTCGGTTCATCCCAGTCTTCTTCTTTCTCGCCCTACTGCTCATTAATTAAGGGTACTAGACTTGTCTCAGAGATGTTGGCACGGAGGGACCAGGCGGTTGTGCTGTGCGCATTTCTTCAACGCTCCACCTGAACTAAGGTTCCGCCAAGTGAAGGGATGGGGTGCTATTCCGAGCCCTCATTCATTGGTTTGGTCGAGGCCGCAGTATTCCACAAGGGGTAAGGTAATCCGGCAAGCCGATTGATTACCAAAGCCTGAGCAACGAGCAGGAACACCGCGACCTCAATGATGACCAGTTCGCGTGGTCTCGAAATGATTCCCAGAGAGACGATTAGCGTAGTTGCGCCAGCGGGCGGATGGCTGACATCGAGGAGGACCATGAACGCGCCTGTCGCCGAGAGCGATAGAGCCGCCGCCAGGATTCTTGGCCAGAAGATACCTGGGTGCACCCCGAACGGTAGTGTTCCAGCGCCTGTGAGAATGAACGCCGCATAACCACAGATGAGTCCTATAGCGTGTCCCAGAATGGTATTTCGGGGGCTGGACGTTTTGCCGAGCGGCGAGAAGAACAGGAGATACGCAGTGGGTCCGAGTGATGGAAACACAAATGGGTTGCGGCTCACGAGCGCCAACAGGGCAAGCACCCCGATGGTGATGAAGCCATTCACAAACACGTAGAGTGACCGCACGAGTCGCGGTGGAAAGTGATGCAGCAACCAATCCAGCCGTAACTTCCGGAGTAAGGAGAGAATGTGGTCAGGGCTTGGACGCTCTTGACCGAACCAATCGGGTCTCCGCATCAGATGTTGGGCAGCAGATCGAAATATTCGTCATCTTCGTTTTTGCCGCCTTCTCCTTTGCCAAGCACCTTTTCCGACTCGATGAACTCGATACGCTCGATCCATTTAACCATCTTGTAGCCAAGTTGGTTCTCTACTCGCAGCCGCAGGGGCGCTCCATATACGTCTGGCAGCCGTTGCCCATTCATCTGCGACGCGAGCAGACACTGCGGCTTCACCAGATTCTCCAGGCTTTGCGTGTCGTAATAGGCGCCGCCGTACAGAGCTTCGCCAAAGGAGAAAAAGGCGACGACCTTCGCTTCCGGTTTCGGCCGCACCAATTCGATAAGGGCTTTCATGGGAATGCCGCCCCACTTCGCGATGCCGCTCCATCCCTGGATGCAATGGTGCATGGTAATGTGTTCGACCGCGCCCAGCTTCTCCAGATCGGACAGAGAAAGCTCAACTGGATTTTCGACGAGGCCTCCCACCCTGAGCCGGAAATCCTTGAACCCGACTTCCGCGAGGCGCTTCCAGTCGTCGCGAATTGGCATTTTCCCATTGGGCCAGAAGTACGGCGAGATTTCCTGCTCGGAATACTTCTGCTGCGGAGTCAGGCGATTCAACGTAAGAAGCTGCATCGGATAGGTCACGGACTTGAGCGCACGCTGCAATCCGCGCGGGTGGTTCCATGAGATGTAATGCGCCACGATCCATGAGAGGACCACTACGCTGATACCTACAAACCCCAGATACATGCCTATCGGGTTCTGATTATCTGTGCCCATCACGATGTGGTTCATATTCCGCACAAACCCGGTCATCACGATCAACGTGACATGTACAACGAGGAATGCAAGGAAGCTGAACATCGTGAGGAAATGGATCGATCTAGCCGATTGCCGGCCACCAAAGATCCGCGCGTACCAGGGAAAGCGATTCACCACGGCGGGCGACATGGCGATCCCCGTGAAGATCGCCAAGGGGCCAAAGACAAAGACGACCGTGAAATACGCTATCTGTTGCAATGCGTTATAGCCGTAAAACCCGTTCGGTTCTGCGGGCAGATGAAATGTTGCGTAGTGCACCCACGTGTTCCATGCCTGCAAGAGGACCAGGGGCGAGGTCGGCACGATGCGCCGCCACTGCTCGGTGTCAAAGAGCATGCCGACGAAGAGAATGCCAGTGATGATAAAGCCGTGAACGTCGATGAAGTGCCAGACCCGCGCAATACCAATTGTGTGCCGGTAGCCCGGCGTCCCGACTAACGGCGAAATGTAACGGGCGTCGTCTTTCGCGGTCCAGAGTCGGTCGCGTGGGACTTTTAGCGGAGTCAGCCGGATCCATTCGCTCCCCGGCGTGCAGCCATCGTTGAAATACAGACGAGGATGATCCATCAGGATGGACAGACCGCTGCGAATCAGCATCATCACAAAAAGGAAATTAAAGAAGTGGCAATAACGAACCCAGACCGGAAACCCGTGCGGTCCTGCGAAGTTGTTGGGATATATCTGAGGAACCGCTGGAACATGAGGCAGCCCGGCCACGGCGACCTCGATCCACGACGCCGCGATTACAGAAAGGATCACGATACCGATTCCGATCAGGATGGAAGGTCGAATCCAGATGCGAAATCGGCGATCAGGCGGATAGTGAACGGCTCTGTGTGCAGGATCGAACGAGATCATGTTGCCTCTCCGAACTGCCCGGTCAAGCTTTAGTAGCGCCTTCCGGCCAAGCGATAGTTAGCAGAAACGCGCTATCCTCCAGAGCTTCCACATCGTGCGGAAGCCCGCGCTCCAACGCCAGCATGTGTCCGGCAGGCAGATCAATCACCTTGTCGTGCACCTGCATTCGGATATGGCCCACGATAGCCTGGACAGAAATTCGACCGGCAGCTTTATGTTCGTGAAGGCGCGCATTCGATTTCAAGACTGTTAGTACCACGCGAAAATCAGGATGCTTCACCAGCGTTTTTGAATTCCGTCCACCCTGCCACGCATTTTCGCCACGCAAGTGTTCAATCTCAGCATTCAAGTCAAATGAGAGGATTGGGCTTTCTAGTGGCCCCGGCGAACGAATGGCGGCAGAACTTGCCGATTGTTTCGGACTATCGCTCATGACTCACTCCTCCTTCAAAATAAACATATGAACGTCCCTAGTTTATCCCCACGACCAAAGGCTGTTTCTGGACGTGACTCGCCTCTAGAATGAACGTACCGGAAATGTTTATGGCAAATGCCGTAATCCCCCCCGGTTCAAGCAGCGCCGAAATCAGCAATACCGACCACGCCCAATTAGCATATCCCTGATATGCGAGAACCTCACTGGAGACACGCAGGGTGCATCCAATCGTGAGGAGCAGGAGCGCAGCAAACATCAGGCGGGTACTCCACAATAGCCGCATCCCCGCAAAAGCAGGGAGAATGCGCTGGCCAACGCAAAAGACCATCACCGCGATGAATCCGACCGTCAGCGCATGACGGGAAGCGCCCCAAATCCCGCCAGAAAAATCCCAGACCGCCGCGCCTACCCCAAGTAATGCTGCCACCAACAGCCAGCCGTAGGCCATGCGGACAAAGAATGGGAAACTCGGGTGAACGCCGCGTGTCTTCGGCTCCTGTCGCGCGGGTTCGAACATTCGCAGCGCCGCAATTGCCAGAACTGTGCTGACCACAAAGAAGGCGGTCGCTTCAGCTCCCCATCCCAAGAGCGTCAAAACAACGCCCGCAAAGTTCACCACCAGCGCACCCAAGAGCAGCCTGCGACGAACCGGCTTGAGACCAAGGAACACTGTCATCCATTTGGAACTGAATCCCCAAACGAACGGCACCAGGAACCCCCATGCGACCAAAACCAGATAGCGTTGGTCGAGAATGTGTGGCAAGGCTGGGCTTGCGCCACGCAACGCAAGATAGAAGCATGCCGCTAGCTTCGCAATCAGCGTCAACATCAACCCCGTGCTTGCGCTGATAACCACCCAAATCCACGGCTCCAGTCGGCTCTTGCCGGATTCTTCGGGCCGGTGCTGTGAAACCGCCCCGAAGAAAATTAGGAACGCAGCCAGTTCGAGGACGCCCGAGAGCGGAAGCAGCAAACGCCACTGCCACGCGTAAACATTTGCGGCCCAGCGTAAGGCCGCACCAACTGTCCACATTACCCAGCATGCCCAGGCCGCACCAATGGCTGGCTTCGTTGCGCCGCGTAGCTTCGGAATCGAGTAGAAACCAATGCCCAATATAAAGCTTCCTATCCAGCCGAATACCTGTGCATGTCCGTGAGCCTGTATCCATGCGGGCGAAATGGACGCGGCGCTCTCGCGCCCGCTGATCTGGAGAAGGTTCCACACTCCGAGGAATGTGCCTGGCAGCAACATGAAAACAAGCCCAGAGCTGATATAAGCCATGAGAAGGCGCGAAAGAGACGCCTCACGCGCGCGGGCGATCTCCATTATCTGGGCGGGAGAGAGCGAGGAATGACGCTCGCTCTTGGCCCTTATCACCGGTGCTTCGAGTGAAATCGACATGGCACCGTCCCTTCCTTAGATGACCGCAGTTTCCATCTCCACTGAACGGGGGAAGAGGATGTTGTTTTCCAGATGCACATGCTGGTGAAGGTCCGCTTCGAACTCCCTCAAATCCTGGAACAGAGCCTTATAACTTGTGCATGCATCCGCAGGAGTCGTGTTCCAAACTGGCTTTGCGAATCTGCTTTACCAATTCTCCCGCAGCGTCATGCTCTTTCATCATGGCGTGAATCGGGTTCCGCACCGTCTGGAAGAAGGGAGGCTCGACGGAGCCATGTACACTGTTCGCCTTCTCCAATCCGTCGATGTATGGGAACAGAATCTGTTCCTCTTTTTGCATGTGCATGATCATCTCCCGCGCAACTTCGGCGAAGAGTCTCTGAATATCTGTTAGTTCGGAATGATTCTTTCCGTGCTTTGCTACCACTTTGCTCAACAAAGGCTGAACCCGACCAATTGCCTCACGAACGTACCGATGATGCCTCTCACGGATATGCCGTGTCAGATCACCGAGGGGTACCGATGTCCAGTTTGCTTCGTCGGGATTCACGTGTTTGCTGTTTTCACGCAGACGGTTCAGGATTTCTTCAGCCGGAACATCTGCATGCAGGCACGCTTCATGCAGCGATTTTCCGCCACCGCAGCAATAGTCAAGCCCGGCATCTTCGAGAATTTGCCTGGCCGCCGGATTCGAAAGCGCAATATCTTTCACTTTCGTTTCGTCATTGAAATTCATAACCACCTCCGCAACGGCTCAGAGTGTGCATTGGGAAAGACAAAGAGGCAGTGACGAAAGTCACTGGGCATCGAACTACTTGAAAGGAGGGCGATTACTCAGATGCCGTCTGCTCGCGTTTTAGGCCCGAGAGATCCTTCACTATGATTCTGCGACCGTCCACTTCTAAAAAGCCTTCAGCTTGGAGCCGGCTCAGATTACGTGAGACGAGTTCTCGCACTGTTCCCAATTCCGCCGCCAGGTCTTGATGTGTCTTCGTGAGTTCCAAGCGGACGCCCTCTTTCGAGGCCGTTCCGCTCGCCTGTGCCAATCGTAGGAGAAGGGCGATCAATCGGTGTCTCACCGTAGTGAACGACAAGTCTTCGATGATTCCGACCAGGCGTCGCAGTCGTGAACCAACTACTGCAAGCACTTTGAGCGCTACTTCTGGATGTTCGCGGCAGAAATTCTGAAAATCCTTGCGCGAAATAAAGAGCACTTCGGCGTCCTCCAATGCAGACGCCGAAGCTGGATAGTTCCCCCCATCAAACACTGGAAGCTCTGCGAAAGAACTCCCCGCTCCTTCCACAGCCAGAACTTGTTCACGACCCGTTGGCGATAGCTTGAAAATACGAATCTTACCAGACGCCACAAGAAAAAGACCTGTGCACGGGTCGCCCTCGCTGAACAATAGTGCGCCGCGCTCAAACCGTCTGTTGTTGACTCGCCCGGCCAACGAGCGCATCTCTACATCCGTGAGATTCGCAAAGAGAGGCGTCTTCCGAAGGACCGTTTCATTTTTCTCGCTCATCGGCTCGATTCGCTCCGCCTGCAATGATATCCCAAGCCGAAAGTGATTCGCAGGACCGAGGGCTTTCTGCACCGCAGGCCGAGGAGATTGCTTCTCCGCTGACACAAGTTGATCCGCAGAAGCGCTTGCTCACTAGGCACGCGCATCTCCGCCACGTCGCAACATTTTTGCCACAGACCGAATGCTCGGCAGCCTGAACGAACTGCCCAGAGCATTCGGTTAACAGCCGAGTCGGTCAAAAATCTAAGTGCCGCGTCTGGTGTCGCTTACAAGAAATCGGGAGTCATTTTTCCTTCTCTAGTTGCACCCAATCCTGCACCCAAACCATCGTTCCCCGAGATTTCTAGATCGAGAACGGATTCGATGGAGGTGTGAACTCGCGGAGCTAGTAATGAGCCTCCAGGACCTTACGCTGTTGTTGCTATAAGCTTTTCAAGCCCTTCCTCGAAGTCGTATTGGGCGCTTCAATGGTTTTCGGATATGGTTTTCTCTTTGGATCTTTTTGACGATCTTCAGCGGAATCTGCTCGTAATGGGTTGGGGTTTTCATGGACCCTCGGTGAAGCAGTCAGAACCGTAGCCCGCTGGAATTCATACGGGTCATATCTTTTAACAATTTGAACTTGGATTACTTGCGTCACGTTAGTTTAACGAATCGGCTGCGAAGGGGATTGAGCAGCCCTTGTGAATTATGGAATATAACGCGAAGTAAAGAACCGGCTGGCCAAAACGAGCGGCGGTTCTTTACGTCACCTCCTCAATCGCCACTCCCTCGTTGAGCTCTTCGAGGATATTCTCCATCTGGCGAAGCCAACTGGGAGCATCGATATTGGGCTTAGACATGGCTTCGTTCAGTTGAATTCGTTCGTAAAGATTGTATGTCGCGATCGAGCAAACGCGTGACGAGAGCAAAGAGCACACTGACCGATATTCCAGCCATCAACACACCAGTGATCGCTTCCAGAGGCCCTAAAACTCGCCAGTTGGACGGGAGAATCACATCGCCATATCCCACAGTCGAATAGCTGCTCGCGGAGAAGTAAAAGGCGAGCTCCCATGACGGGAAGCAACGCGTCCGGTAGAAACTGGCCCACAGAAGAATCACGAGCCCGTGCAGAATTACAATTGCGACTGCCGATCTCACTACCAGGCTGGCTGAGTAAACTGGCCCATGCTTGTGAGTGTTCCGTGTCAGAACCCGTTTTAGCCATTCGAAGAGTGTAATTACGCCCGCGCACTGCAGGCAGAGCGTAAGACTCAGAAGAAGAACCGCCGCGGCAATCTGATTAAAAAGAATCATCGCAAAAACCTTCAACGGGCTAAACATGCTCACCGTTTCATTCGAGCGTCTTTTCCATGGCCGTTACACCCCGGTCGAGCGAGCAAAGCCGGGACAAACCAAGACAAACCAACTGACCTTAGTCATCAGCTGGTGTGTGGCACCATTTCAGGCGCCGGGCGACCTTCAGTCTGTGCCGGAGGTTGTTTCGTTTCCCAGCGGATGATTTTCAGATCAAGAACGAAGATGCTGTAAAGCACCGGCACCAACAGCAGCGTGGTAAAGGCTGCGACGGCAAGGCCGCCAATCTGCGCGTAACATAGAGGCTGCCATAGAGGGCCGCCTTCCAAAGCTAGTGGGAAAAGGGCAAGGATTGTCGCCCCCACGGTGATCATCACGGGCCGTATACGCTGGATTCCCGCGTCCGGAAGCGCCTGTTCTAACGGTTCCCCTTTCGCATGCATTTCCTCGATAAAGTCGAACAGCACGATCACGTGGCTAACGATCACGCCGATCAAGCTGGCGATGCCCAGAAAAGCCATAAATCCAAAGGGCGTATGCATAATCGAGAGAGCAATTAGAGAGCCGATCACACCGTACGGTGCCGCGGCGAATACCAGAAGAGGTTTTACCGCGTTATTGAACTGAACGAGCAGCGCCAAGTAAATTCCAATCAAAGAAATCAGCAGAACGATTTTCAGGTTGCTGAATCCGTCTATTTGCTTTGCTCTTTCGCCCCCGATACGAAGCTGATAACCGGGGGGAAGATTTTTCTGGAACTCCTGCAATTTTGGAAGAAGGGGCTCGAGTATTTGTGAGGCGAGAACGCCGGGCCGTGGATAACAAAGTATCGAAATGGTACGAAAATGCTCACGCCGGACGATGCGACCTGTTTCCAAAGAATTTCCGACCGTCGCGACCGACAGCAGAGGTACTCGATTGTTCGTTTGTGAAGAGTAAACATACAGGTTTTTGATGTCGGCTAGCTGGGCACGCTCCTCCATACGAAGGCGCGCCACAATGGGGATATTCTTGTCGCCTTCCTTGAACACGCCCACTGTCGTGCCGCTCATGGCGGCGGTCGAGGCGTTCGCGACATCGGCGTTGGTGATTCCTACTACGTTTGCGCGGTCAGGATCGATTTGAATCCTCTGCTGAACATCATCCGGGAACCAATCATCCCGAAGAACGGAAATGCCGGGAGATTGACTAACGATATCCTCAGCCTGCCGAGCAATCTGTCTCAGCGTACGTACATCGCTAGCTTCATTTCTCGCGTCGACGTCTGCCTGCCCGGAAATCAGCAGCTCTACGGGATTCTCGACAGGATTCGTTTGGAGCTGGCGTACCGTAATCCACGCTCCCGGTACTTCCTTGGCCAGCGCGTCCTGGATCGGGCGAGCTAACTTTGGCGAAGCTTCCTTGTCGGTAATCTCAACAATCATTTGCGCGTAGTTGGTCTGCGGCATTTCCGGTGATACCGAGAACCAGAAGCGAGGCCCGCCACCACCGGTAAAAGTCGTCAGCGACTTAAGAAGATGACCACGGTTCTCCTTGGTTGTGACCTCGGTTGAATTTTCAATGACCTGACGGACGACTCGTTCGGCCTGCACGGCAGCATCGTTCGTGACGCTCAAGGGAGTTTCATTCGGCAGCCATATATCCAGATAAAACCAATACTGGACATCTTCGGGAAAGAATTGGGTTTTAAGCCGAGAGCCGAACAACCCGCCTATGATTAGGAAAACCAGAGACCCACCGAGGACGGCCCAACGGTGTTTTATAGCCCTGCCGACGAGTTTGTTATAGAAGCCGTAAAACCCTCGACGCCGTCTCTCCTCGATGGTTGGTTCGGGCTTTGCTGGGGCGCGCAGAATGTAGTAACCCAGGAACGGGACAAACGTCATCGCCACAAAAAGTGCGCACAGCAGCGAAGCCGTCATTACGATGGGAAGGCTCTTCAGGAATTCGCCGGTATTGCCGCTCAGCATCAAAAATGGCAGGTAGGCGATGATGTTCGTGATCGTCGCGTAGAAAATCGCGGTTGCAAGCTTTGTAGGTCCGAGCCAGCACGCTGTCGTGCGCGGAAACCCTTCTGCCAAATGACGTTTTATGCCGTCGCCAGCGACTACCGGCACGTCGACGAGAAGGCCAAGTGCGATGATCAGCGATGCGATGGAGACTTGTTGCAGATCAATTCCCAATACATATACGACGCCAAATGTCATCGCCAGCGTGATCGGTATGGCGAGAGCCATAATCAGCGCTAGGCGCCACTCCCAAAATCCGAGCAGCGAAACGATGACCACGAGAATGATGGCTTCGACAAGTGCGCGCATGAACAGATTGATGTTCTCCTTCACTTGGAGCGGTTGATCGGACGTGTGCGCCAAAATCAGGTCGGCGGGAAGAACTTGGCGAAGCTGCTCAATCTTCGAATTCACGGACTGTCCGAAGCGCGCGATTTGCTTCTTATCGCGCATGTAAACTGCCAAGGTGATGGCCCGGCTACGTTGCCAGTGCCCACTGGAGTCTCGCCATGTGTAGTAATTGAGGTATGCGGCAGGAGCTTGGTACCCGCGGCTAATTTGGACGATATCCCGCAAATAGACTGGGGCACCCTGTGACGAGGCGGATACAGCTACATCGCCGATGCTCCTGGCGGTGTCGAATTGACCGGAAGGGATGAGCGTAATCCTGTGTTCCCCCGTTTCCACCGTCCCACCCGGCGCGATGATGTTCCGAGCCGAAATGACTTTGGAGAGATCAGCAGGACGCAATCCGTAGGCAGCCAGGCGGTCCTGCGAATAATCGAGATAGATGGTCTGCGACAAAACACCCCGCCGTTCGACCTTGGAAACTTCGGGAGCTCCCTGGACCGTTCGGCCAATCAAGTCAGAATAATTGTCGAGTTCGGCATAGCTGTACTTGTCGCCGGCGACGCTGGCTAGTTTCGTCCGTGTCTCGCTCGGATCGCGAATGATTGTTGGCTCCCACGCGTCGGGATGTAGCTCGGACCGTTTTAGGCGCTGCGAGATGAACCGTTTGACGAACGCTTCAATGGAGCTGTCATCTGCATCGGAAACACCATCGAGTCCGATGAATCCACTCCCCTGAATGATTTCCGAGTCTCGAATTATTCCAGCGCTCTGCGCTTCCGCTTGAAATAGGTATCCAGTGTCGAGGACTTCCTTTGCGGAGATGGATTGAGGAAAGGAATCTACCACCGTAATGCGCTGTCCCTCTCGATTCTGCTGTTTTGCAACGCGAGCTTTGCGGATCGCGGCCTCAACGGAATTGGCGCGAGCCGCAATTTCAACGTCGTCCGCCTTTGGGCTGGCGACCGTGAGCATGAGAGCAGCGGTATCTCCAAAATCGCTCTGGAAACTGATTGGGCCCGCGCCCTGAGGCAGCTGAGAATTTAGGGCGTCCAGCTTAAGGTTAATATCGCTGAATTGCCGCTTCGTATCGGCGATGCCCTCATCCAGTTGTATGGTCACAAACGAATAGCCCGGAAGGGATATCGACTTAATGCCGTAGTCCGCATCCGTTCCCGGATGAATGGTCTTATTCTCGGCGGCGACATCCTCAATTCGACGCGTAATGAATTGCTCGACCTGTTGCGCCGTCGCTCCGGGCCACGGACAAGCCGCGACTCCGACGCGCACGGGGATTTCCGGGTCTTTTCGTTGCGGCATGGACTTGTAGCCGAACCAACCCCAAATGAGGACTCCGGCCAGAAACATCCAGGAGATGTGCGGATGCTCGACGAAGAATCTTGGAACATTCCGGCGATTAGTGATGTCTTGCTCGTTTTCGTGTGTCATTTTTTTCCCTATGCCTCTATGGAAGAACCTGTACCGAATCGCCGTCCTTCAAACCGGCGGCTCCAACGACGACGATCTTTTCCCCTGGCTTTACACCATCGACTGCCACATCGCTCTCGTGCGTTTCGCCCAGCGTGACCTCACGCAGATGCGCCACCCATTTGCTGCCCTGTTCTTCGGCCACGAAAACCGCGTAGCGTCCAGGTGAGGCGGGGTCAGCAACAACGGCGCTTAGCGGGACGGCGGGAACCGGAGCCTTTTGGACTCCAGACACTGTGAGCGAGGCGATCATCCCGGGCTTCAGATAGCTCTTTGGATTAGGTACGGTCACTTCAATAGCGAAGACGCGATTCTTTTCGTCAGCGCTCGCGGCAATACTCGTGACTCGCCCGCTGTATTCTTTCGGATCATCCTGGAGATGAATGCTGAATTGTTGCCCCAAACGCAGATGCCTTACAGCGTACTCGGGGACGCCGAAACCGATTTTGACCGCACTCGTGTCGGCGATGGTAAAGGTCGTCGACCCTGGTTCTGCCAGGTTCCCCAGTTCAATGTTTCGGGCAAGGATGTATCCCGAGAACGGCGCTCTTAGATCGGCATCGTCAAGTGCCAGCTGGGCTTGGTGCAGACTAGCCTTGGCCTGATCCACACCTGCACGGGTTGAATCGAATCTGGCCTGCGCTTGATCGAAATCGGGCTTGATCAAGCTCTGTGTGGCGTAAAGCGCCTTCGCGCGCTCGTAATCCTGCGTTGCTTCCACATGCTGCGCTTGGGCTTGAACGAGCGTTGCCGCGGCTTGGTCAAGCTGATTCTTCAAATCCTGATGCCGAATCTGCGCGAGAACCGAGCCGCGGCTAACATAATCTCCTGGACCTATGTCGCGACGCCGTCCATCTGCTCCCACGACCTGCTTGATCTCCGTTACGTAGCCTGCGGATTTGAACGACAAGCTCGCTTGGGCGAATGGCAAGACGGAAGCCGAGTAGCGCAAATCTTGTGAAGACGATTCCAAAGTCACGTCCACTAGATGAACTGGCGTGGGAGACTTGGCTTCGACTTGCGTGGGTTGATGACAGCCATTTATTACTGCCATCAAGGCCAGAAGCACAGCCGCTTTTCCTAATCCGAGCCCTATCTTCAGTTTGTTGTCCATGATTTTTACTCCGCTCCAATTGCTTCCTCGAACTCCGCTCTGGTTCTCTGAAATTCTGGACGCGCCCGCTGGCACTGCAGCTCGGCTTCCTCGGCTGCCGGTTTGGGATGACGCTGTTCTCATGGCTACTCTTCTCCCATCGACTTGCGCAGCTCAGCGAAGGAGCTCCAATATGAGGAAAGCGCTTCCTGATACTGAGCATTGGTTTCCGAACTCCTGGCCTGGGCTTCGAGGAGATCCTTCAAAAGCGAAGCCTGCTGTTTATATTTGTTGTTAGTCTCACGGAGCTGTTCCACAGCCGCTTCGTGGGCGGTCCGAGAAGCCTTAAGCAGCAAAGAGGCCTCCCGCCATTTGCGGAATTTCGCGCCAATTTCGACAGCTATCTGCGATTCCGTCTCGTGAATACCGTTGCGGGCCTGTTCGATAGTGTTACTTGCCTCGGCGACCTTGTTGTGGCGGCGTCCCCAGTCGAACGGCTCCCAAGTCAAAAGAAAACCGGCCGTGGCAACGTTTTGAGGAAGAACTTGCACGTTACTGATCCCCTGATAGCGCACAGAGAGACTCAGGTCCGGGATGTATTCGGCCTTCGCGAGACGCCGGTCATACTCCGCTTGCTTTTCTTTCAGACGCGCTTGCCGATTTTCCGGGCGGTTTGCCAGAGCCTCGTGGCGGGCTGAATCGAGCGTGAGATCGCTGGCGTCCTGCTCTGGAATGAAGTCAACACGA
>CAVOIS010000005.1:0-427530 GCA_963696035.1 uncultured Acidobacteriota bacterium | reverse complement strand
GTGCCGGGCTTTCCCAAAAGGCCCGACGATATGGGTGTGGTTGACCTTGAACGCGCGGTCCTAGACTGCGTTTGCGGAACCTCCTGCTTGTCCCAGCCAAGCTGATTGTTCATGCGATGAGAACTGCCATTCGGCAGGTTCCTCTAACCCAGTCACGACGCCGTGTTCCACAGGAGGCGTGATGAAAGGAACGGACGAAGGTGGCTTTCGATTCCCCGTATTGATCGCTCGGCTTGTCGTACTTTTCCTCTTTTTTTCTTGCTGGAATCTTAGTCTTCGCGCGCAATCCACCGCGGAATTAGATGGTAGCGTAACCGATAGCACCGGCGCTGCCGTACCAAACGCCAAAGTCGTCGTCACAAACCAGGCAACCGGCACGCAATGGAATACGCAAACCAACGGCGCCGGGCTGTACGTCCTTCCCTCGCTGCCGCCCGGCAATTATCAGGTTACCGTTACATCGGCAGGTTTTCAGACGCTGGTCGTCGCCGATCTCAGGCTGGATGTTGCCACATCGGTGACCAAGGACCTTCAATTGAAGGTCGGCTCGGTCTCCCAGCAGATGGAAGTCACCAGCGAAGCGCCTGTGATCGAGACATCCACCACCGGCGTTGGGCAGGTCATCAATTCAAAGACGGTGCAAGAAATTCCATTGAATGGCCGCCATTTCGTGGATTTGAACCTCTTGACGCCCGGCACGGTCACGCCTCCGGCCAATGGTTTCTTGACGGCGCCGCTCCGCGGACAGGGTTCGTTTGCCATCAACACGGCGGGCCAGCGGGAAGACACGACGAACTGGCTGGTTAACGGCATCAACTTGAACGATCCGGTGCAGAACCAGGTCACCTTCCAACCACCCGTCGCCACGCTCGAAGAATTCAAGGTGGATAACTCTACGTTTCCCGCGCAGTACGGCCGCAATGCAGGCGCTATCGTCAACCTGGCAACTCGCTCCGGCACGAATGAATTTCACGGCGAAGCCTTCGAATTTTTCCGCAACAACGCGCTGGACGCCCGGAACTACTTCAATGTAACCGGCACTCCGCAGGCTTCGTTCAAGCACAATGAATTCGGCGGGGACATTGGCGGCCCGATCAAGAAAGACAAAATCTTTTTCTTCGTGGCTTATGAGGGCATCCGTCAGCATCAGGGCCTGACTCTTGGCGCCATCGTTCCCAGCCAGAACCAGATTGCGACCGTCACTTCCCCGGCGGTTCTGAGTCTCTTAAGGCTCGTTCCAGCTGCGAATACGCCCGGGACGGACACCACGGGAATTCCCGCAAACTTTAACGGATTTACCGGAGCAGCTCTCGCTAATGTCAGCTTGAACCAGGGCTCTGGCGACTTGGACTTTGAGTTGAGACAGAATGATCGTCTGCATTTCTATTATGTTCTGCAGAAGGACCTGCGCCAGGAACCGCAGCAAGGCGGTGCCTCCCCAGCGAATATCCCGGGCTTCGGCGACACCAGGGATGGCTTCCGCCAACTCATGACCATCAGCGAGGACCATATCTTCAGCCCGTCGCTCGCCAATACGGTGCGGCTCGGCTACAACCGAATTCACCTCACCTTTGCACCTACTGCTTTAGATCCGGCGAAGTTTGACATTACGCTTCCCCCAGGCGCTCCCGTAGGTGTGGGCATACCGAATATCAACGTCTCCGGCGACATGGATTTCGGAGGACCGACGGCGGAGCCGCAGGGACGTGGCGACACGACCGTGGTGTTGAATGACACCCTGAGCTGGGTCACAGGCCGTCACTCTACAGCGTTCGGCGGAGAAATCCGGCGAGCTTACAACAACAATATCGCCGAGAACGTCGGCAGCTTTACCTTTCCCACGATGGCGAATTTCCTAGCGGACCAAGCCTCCGCATTCACTGTCCTGCTGGGAGCCGGCAACGATCGGATCTTGCAGCCATCCTACGGCGTATTCGCGCAGGATAGTTTCAAATGGAAGCCGAACTTCACCATCAACATCGGCCTCCGCTATGAATGGGATTCCACGCCATCGGAGGCCATGGGCCGCTTCACGAATTTTGACCTCACCACGGGTACCCTGATTCCAGCACGTCACCCGTTTCACACCAATAACAAGAACTTCGAACCTCGCATCGGTTTCGCCTGGGATCCCTTTAAGGACGGCAAGACCTCCATTCGCGCCGCCTATGCGATCCTGAGCCAGGATCCCACTACGAATATTGTTAGCCCGCTAAGCGGCAATCCGCCTTTTGCCGTACCCATTAGCGTTAACTCCGCAACGAACACGATTACCCTGGAGAATCCGTCGGCCGCCATCACTGGCCTCAGCTTGGGTCCCAGCGCAATCGATCCAAATTTCGACAATATGTACGCGCAGGATTGGAACCTCACCGTCGAACGCCAGCTCGCATCCTCGCTGGGGTCTGGAGGTCGCATATGTCGGTATGAAGGCCACTCACCTGCAAATGACGGGGAACTTCAACCAACCGTTCGTAACGAATGGTTTCTATGATTCAACTCGGCCGTTTACCACTCTGCCGCTTACGAGTCCCGTGTTGCCGGCCCAGTGCGCTCCCCCGAATCCGCCGTGTTCCGTCGGCAATATTACCCGAATTTTCAGTCCCGGAAATTCGAATTACAACGCGCTCTGGGTGACTTTGAACAAACATCTATCGAATGGTCTGCAATTCTTGGCCGCGTACACCTATTCGCACTCTCTGGACTACAGTTCGGTCAGCTCCGGAGACCAAGTCCCGGTTCAGAATGTTTACAACCCGCGCGGCGATTACGCCTCATCGGAATTCGACACGCGCAATCGAATCGTCGTCAGCGGCTTTTATCAGTTACCGTTCAAAGGCAACCGCCTCGTGTCCGGATGGCAACTTGGTCTGGTCACGATGGCCCAGAACGGCAATCCGATTACGCCGCTTCTGATTATTGGGCCGGCCACGGGCTCCTCAATAACCGTCAGACCAGATCAACTTAAGCCTGTCTCCGGCACTGGGAACCCTAGCCAGTTCTACAGCAACGCTGTTTTGTGCGAGCCGTTTGCTGGAACCCCGGTTGGCACTCCTCCGATTCCGGACTGTGCGACAACGCCGAACGCCGCATTTGCCGTTCCCTGTACTTTTGCCCCCACGCCGACGGCTCCTGGTAAATATCCGATCGTGCCCGGAACGTGCCATCCCGGCAGTGCCGGACGGGATTCGCTTCCTGGTCCCGACTTCGTGAACACGGATTTCTCGCTGGTAAAAAACACGAAGATCACGGAAAGGCTCAACCTGCAATTCCGTACCGAAGTGTTCGACCTCTTCAACCATCCCAACTTCGGTAACCCGACCAACACAGCTACCAGCGCCGCATTCGGCAAGATCCTGAGCACCCGCTTCCCTGTAGGAGATTTTGGCTCCGCGCGCCAAATTCAGTTCGCGCTGAAGCTACTTTTCTAAGTGTGCCACGAGCAAAACAGTCTCCGACAAGAGATTGGTTTGCGCAGCCGTGTAATCGATGAAGGGAGGCCCTTCGAAGCCGCCTTCCAGGAGGAGGCTTCAAACTACCCTCCGCTGCTGCTTCCTAAGGGAAGTGGTCGTGAACGGAGAGGGAAAAGGCCCAGACAAGTACTGGGTCAAGTGACGTTCGAGAAGAGGAACGCAAGTGAATCACCGTGCATTCATGTCGAAAAGAGCTAAGGCGATATCGAAACCGTGGCTTGTTAGAAGGTTGCGGGACAAGTTCCGTCGGTGCCTGGTTACGGGCGGGGCGGTATCCGGCATATAGGTGACCTGATCTTGAACGAGGCGATTACACGGAACGTGGGAACCTTCGGAGTCGATGCTAACGGAAAAGCTCCAAGTGGCTTGAACCACGAGGGCGAACGTACGGATGCGACACCAAGGGACGGAGCACTTCGTAGTAGCGACGAAGTCCGCGAAAGCGGATGGAGCGAAGGGGGTGCGTGTAGTGACGCCAGGTTCGTTGGGCCAACCAGAAATGGGAGGAGCTTAAGGGACAAGGCAAAACCGTACTGTATTTCACGGCAAGAAGTCCTGGAAGCCTACAAGAAGGTAAAGAGCAACAAGGGAGCAGCAGGAATCGATGAGCAAACGATCACCGATTTTGAAAGAGACCTGAAGAAGAACCTCTACAAAGTCTGGAATCGAATGTCATCGGGCAGTTACTTTCCGCCGCCAGTGCGGACGGTGAAGATCCCGAAAGCAAACGGTGGAGAAAGACCGCTGGGAATACCGACGGTCGCGGATCGTGTAGCACAGATGGTTGTTAAGAACCGACTGGAGCCAATCGTGGATCCGATGTTCGATCCGAGTTCTTACGGGTACCGCCCGAGGAAATCGGCGTTGGACGCAGTGCGACGCGCGCTGCAAATGTGCTGGGCGTTCGACTGGGTCTGTGATCTGACATCAAAGGCTTCTTCGACAACCTCGATCACGATCTGATGATGCGAGCGGTAAGAAAACACGCGAAGGACAAGTGGGTCGTGCTGTACATCGAGCGGTGGTTGAAAGCGCCAGCGCAAGATGAGGCGGGCAACTTGCTGAAACGTGAACGAGGCACTCCGCAAGGAGGAGTCATCAGCCCTCTGCTAGCGAACCTGTTCCTGCATTACGCGTTCGACCTATGGATGCGAAGGAAGTGGAGGCATCTTCCGTTCGAGCGCTATGCCGATGACATCATCGTGCACTGCAGGGAGAAGTGGGAAGCCGATTTAGTCCGTGTGGGTGTCTCCGCACGGTTCAAAGAGTGTGGACTGGAGCTGCATCCGGAAAAGACGAAGATCGTCTATTGCAAGGATGCAAACCGGCAGAATCACCACCCGAACGAGAACTTCGACTTCCTGGGCTATACGTTCCGGCCGCGGGCGGCGATCAATCGCAAGGGAGAGTGCTTCTGTAGCTTCAGTCCGGCCATCTCGAAGAAAGCGGTGAAGAAAATCTCGGATGAGATCCGCAAGTGGCAACTGCATCGCCGTACGGCAGCATCCATCGAAGATCTCGCCAAGATGGTGAACCCGAAACTTCGCGGATGGTTCAACTACTATGGGCGGTTTAACCCTTCGGCGCTACGGCCCATCGAGCGGCTTGTCGGCCAATCGCTGGTTCGCTGGGCTTGTCGGAAATACAGGAAGCTGCGTCATCTCCGAGTGCGAGGTTGGGCGTGGTTGATGCGCATCATCCAGCGTCAGCCCACCCTTCTAGCGCTTTGGGAACGGCAACGCAGTCAGGTTTTCACCATGGGAGCCGTATGAGTCGAGAGGCTCAAGTACGGTTCTGGAAGGGCCTCGGGGTGAAATTCCCCGGGGCTACTCAACCCGACAACACGCGAACAGCGACGGGGCACGCGCATCGACGCTTGCCCTGTCGTGTTTTCCTTACAGTGTTGATGTCGAAGAGAACTTCTGTTTGCGCGCGAAGCATACTAGCAGTACTCCCGGGTTTACGCTTTGAGATTGCAAGCTCGACGTAGGAGTTATGGCACAGAAGACAAACGCCGCCCGCCTCCTGGATCAAATGGGCGTCCGTTTCGAAATGCGCGAATATGAAGTGGACCCCAAGGATCTTGCCGCCGAAGCGGTTGCTGCCAAGATCGATCTTCCACCTGGCCAACTATTCAAGACACTAGTCGCCGAGGGTGATCGCCAGGGCATCTGCATGGCAGTGATTCCGGCTGACACCGAATTAGACCTTAAGGCGCTTGCTGTTGCCTCTGGTAACCGCAAGATTCACCTCGTTCCCGTAAGGGAGTTGCAGAAGCTCACCGGTTACGTCCGTGGTGGCGTAACTGCACTAGCGGCGAAGAAGGCGTATCCCGTATACGCCGACAAGAGTATCGAACAGTTCGAAGTAATTTCGATTTCTGCGGGTGTTCGCGGACTGCAGATTCTCCTGGCGCCTGCGGACTACCTGAGGGTCGCGAAGGCAACGCTCTCGGCGATTGCCGTGCAAAAGGTCTAAGCCAAAAGCAAATCGGGAAGGATGGGGACCCTCAAAATCTCTAGGCCTTCACTTTGGCGGCGGGCAGAAGGGTCGGCCATTTGCCGGTCTGTTCAAGTAATACACGGCCTGTCACGCTTGTCCAAATTAGGATTTGAGATTTTGAAGCAAAAAAAAGGCTGAGCATCTGATAGCTTGAGGTTGGGCTCTGGAAAAGCCAATCACAACGCTAAGGAGGCTCAGCCGTGACTCGAGTCTGCAGTATTTTCTCACAGATTCTGCAGTTAATCCCTCGTCTGGAATTTGAATCAGCCGTACGCCAGCACAACGCGGAGCGTCATGCTCGAGGTTTTACTAGCTGGGGACAGTTCATCGCCATGCTTTTCTGTCAGCTGGGGCACGCCAAGTCGTTGCGCGAAATTTGTGGGGGATTGGCTGCCAGCGAAGGGAAACTTCGTCATCTGGGGTTGCCCACGGCTCCTTCTCGCCACCCTGGCCTACGCCAATGAGCATCGGCCTTGGCAGCTGCAGCGCACCGTGTTTGAGCAGCTGCTGGCGAAGTGCCAGATCTTGGTGGCCAGCCAACCAGAGACCAGAAAGAAGAGGAGGTTCCGTTTCAAGAATCCTCTGCTGAGCTTGGATGCCACGGTGATCGATCTCTGCGCCACAATGTTTGATTGGGCCAAGTTCCGCCTGACGAAGGGAGCGGTGAAACTTCATTTGCTGCTGGACCACGATGGCTATCTGCCGTCCTTCGCGGTGATCACTGAGGGCAAAAAGCATGAGGTGCGGGTGGCGCGACAGATGCAATTTGCGCCGGGGGCGATTTTGGTATTTGACCGCGGCTACACGGACTACGAATGGTTTATGAGCTTGACCGAGCAGGGAGTTTATTTCGTAACGCGCTTGAAGGAAAACGCCGATTATGGCGTGGTGGAGAAGCGTGAAGTTCCGCAGCGGCGCGGCGTACTGCGGGATGAAGTGGTCTTTTTCTATAAGCTTGCGCAGGCGAGCAAGGAAGCCTTCTTCCGGCGGATCGAGTTTTACGACGAGGAGCACGATCGCGTGCTGGTATTTCTGACCAATCACTTGGAGTTGGCTGCGGCTACCGTCGCGGCGATCTACAAGGAGCGCTGGCAGATCGAGTTGTTTTTTCGGGCCTTGAAACAGTCGCTGCGTGTGAAAACGTTTGTGGGGACTTCAGCCAATGCCTTGAAAACGCAGCTCTGGACGGCGCTGATCGCCATGCTGGTGGTGAAATACCTGCAACTGCGATCGACGTTCGGTTGGTCCCTTTCCAATCTGGTGGCCCTCCTGCGGCAGCAATTGTTTGTTTACCGTGACCTGTGGGCATGGATCGACGATCCTTTCCAACCACCACCGATACCAGAAAGATCGTCAGAGCAGTTGACGCTGCAACTGATCTGAGTGGGTGGTAGTGGGTCAGTTTAAAATCCAGCGACCACCCAGTGACTTGTAAACCAGCATCGTCCGTGCTACGGATAAGCCAATGCAGATCGCACTTCGTCCCGCGAGCACTCAAGATTTCGAATATTGCAAACGTCTGTACTTCGCCGGAATGAAGAAAATCATTGAGGAATTGCACCTGAATAGGGCTGCTCAAGCGGTTAGTTTTCGCGAGCAATGGGCGTTGACGCAGGTCCGCATCATCACTGTCGAGAGTTCCGACGTTGGCTGGTTGCAGAGCACAATGCAAGATGATGGTCTTTTTGTTGCTCAGCTCTTTGTAGATGGTCCTTTTCAGCGGAAAGGCATCGGCACTGAGGTGATGCATCGCCTAATCGGCGAGGCCGCACGTCTCAATCAAGCTGTGCGCCTGGCCGTCGTGAAAATCAACCCTGCTTTGCGGCTCTACGAACGACTCGGCTTTCAAACCACACATGAGGATGATCGCAAGTTCTACATGAAGCGCGATCCCGATAGCGCTGTGTCCACTTGAAACTGACCCACTACCGAGTGGGTCGATGGATTGGACAGCAGCGATAAGCCACATGCCAACAATTCGACGTAACTTTGAGACTTCAAGGAGGGAGAATTTAGACAGCATCAGATCAAGAGAAACGCTTCGCCGCCACCAACCTGCCCTGCGTTCAGCGCTCAGACAGCGAATTTTGCCCTTACTCTGGAGATGTTGGCGACCAGTTTTCAGCTAATTTGGACAGCAGTGACCTGACATCGTGTTCGATTTTCATCTGCCCTCGCGGCCTGTGTTCCCAGCGCAAGGCAGGGAGCGCGAGTGCCCCAGCTGCAAAACCAAATTCACCTACCAGCAAACCGACCTGAGATTTCAGAACGCGCGCTCAACCATTCTTGGATGGCCCATTCGCCGTCAGGTAACGTCAACGCGCGTCACCTAGCCGACACTGTTCTGCCTATGATCCTTCGCGCGGCTTTCAAAATCGCCGATTCTACCTAGACCCGCTACCCGCCGAATCTCGGCGGAATCTTTGCCGCTTTCCAGCGGGCGCGAAGTATCTTCTTTGTCTCTTCCGGCGCGGCACACCATAGAATCGGCAACACGTTCAGTTCTAGAGCGCGACGCAGCAATTGCTCGTCTTCAATAAATTTTTGCACTTCTTCCTTAGTTGACTCAGGCACGTTATCCCACAAGAAGTGCCAATCTTCCGAAGCTGACTCGTCGGCTTTGCTGACCTCCGCGCGTCGGCGATTCCACCATATCTGTATCTTTCACCATGACCCTCAGCAAGTCGCCGACGAGAATGCCGAGCGCGATGTCCAGAACGAGCCAACCGTCTATGCTCATTTGGCGCGGATTCTAAGGCAAAACCTGGTTCCTAATATTGGAATAGCCGGAATATCCGCCGGGGCTGTGCGCGCGTACGCGGTATCTAAGCGTTACGTCAGGAGCAAATTGAAAGTACTGCGTGTCCGTGGTCGCGTTCGCGCCGAGCTGTGCAATCGTGCTGAAGTTGGTGCAAGTTGACCCAGTGCAACTCTCAACGTAATAGCTATTGTCGTCGGTCGAATTATTCGTCCACCTCAAATCAACGATGTCGTCGACCCCGCGGCTGAAAGCAAAGGAACTCAGGTTGGTCGGGGCCGGTTCGGTCTTTGTGGGTGCCGAGCTGGCGTTGGAAGGACCCGACTCGCCATTGCTGTTAAACGCGGTGACCTGGTACGTGTAGGTTGTGGTTTCTGTTAGGGGACTCGTACTGGACCCATTGGTATAGCTAAGAACATTTGCGCCCACCGATGCAATTCTTGTCCCTTCGGTCCGGGGACTGGGGCAGCCGTGACACCGATAGATGTTGAACCCACCCTGATTCTGCCCTGATGCTTCCTGCCAGTTGATTCGTATCTGGTAAGTGTTCAGCGCGCTCGCGATCAAGTTGTAGGGCGCACTCGAAAGAGCAGCACGCGAATTGTGGAAGTCGGGTGCCAGTCGCTTGCGCGCTCCAGCCAACATGCCTCCACGCAACCGATTAAGTTGACCGACGGTAGTGGCTGGCGAGTTGATGAGCGGTGAACTGATGTTAGTTGCGTGCGCGTGCGCCACGTCCACCGTGGCGCTCCCGTCAGCCAGAGTGTAGTCACAGCCCTCGATGCCAGGATGGTTCTCGTCGCACGGTATCAGCAGGAAAGCGTGGAGATCGCCGTTTGCGAGCACCCCAACGGCTGTAATCTCTCCGCGATCATTGATACCTGTTGCACCCCCCAGTGTCATGTCGGCGCCGCTGACCAAATCGTTCAAGTCAACCATCGGTCCACCGTTCTCCCACAGAAACGCGTGGGAATTGCCATCGGCACAATCGTCGTCGGAAGAACCCGTTACCTGATCCTTGGAATTAATTTGGTGGGCGTAACTGCAAACCTTGCCGGGAAGAGTCCCGAGATTCGTCATCTTCCCGTTCTTCCAGAAAAACGCGAGGAGCGCCTGATCGCCCGTGTTCGTGGCCCAGCCGGCGACGTCCCCGGCCTCGTTGATCACGTTTGCAGTTCCGTAATTTCCTCCGAGAGTCCCAAGGTCTTGCATCGGTCCCGGCTTGGTCCAGAGAAATGGGTGAGTAGTAAACATCGCCAGCGAGATTGGACGAGCCAACGACCTGCCCGTGATTGTTGAGGGCGACCCCGTCTCCCTCCCCTCCCGACGTGCCGCCCAGCGATCCCAGGTCAATCATTTTGCCGTTCGGGTGGCGCTCTGTCGGAGGTTCCCAAAGGAATGGGTCTACCGCCATGTCCGAGGTGTACGAAGAACCGGCAATCTGTCCGCGCTCATTAATGAACGGAGAGGCCGCATCGGGACCGCCGAGAGTGCCTATATCCTGCATCCCGTTCCTTTCGTCCCAGAGAAACGCGCGCGTTTGCGTCCCGAGCCCGAACAATGAGTACGGATCCGTGATCGTATTGCCGGAGAATCCCGTGACCTGTCCGCGGCTGTTCACCATGCCCGCCCCACTCTCATATCCTCCGAGTGTCCCGAGGTTCGTGACCTTTCCGCGGTGCCACAAGACAGCAGTTTCCTCCGGCCAGCCCGTAATCGGATCGACAGCGCCATTGATGGCCGTGCCAGCGATCAGCCCGTTTTCACTGATGCTAGTGGGCCACGTGCTGTACCCACCGGGAAGCGAATCCAACGCGACAAGCTCGCCGTCGTTTGATTCAAACGCTCGGAAAATGTAGGGGTCCGATGCCCCTCCGGGCAGTATCAAAGGGTTAAAGTTTGGGTAGAAAGAATCCGGGGCATTCGTATCGGCCCCGCCGATGACTGTGCCCTGATTGTTCAGAGGAGGATATATCCCGTCATTCCTGCTCGTGGGCCCGCCGAAAGTCCCCATGTCGACGAGCTTGTAGTGGTGGTGCTTTGCCTTTTCTTTCTTTTCTTGCTGTTCCTGTGCGGCCAAATGAACTGGAATTGCCAGCACAGCGAGTAAAGCAATCGTGGTAAACGCCGTCAATATTTTGGATTTCATCGTTGCCTCGGTCTGCGGAAGATCTGCGGCCCCGAATGGCCGGGTGAGTCGTGCCCTGACGGAAGGGGACACGGTTGGGTACGACCGTTACGGAGAGTCTAAACTTAAAGGTGTTTGTGTCAAGGTGAATTACCGGGTTGTATAGCTTCAAACCCACGGTAAGTCGGGCGTTTGCTATCGGTCAAGAAACCACGCACTAGAGAAACGCGGGATCGCCCGCCCTCCATACCTTGCAATCTACTCGGCGGCTGGATTAGTCTCAGGCTCCCATGCCCATTAACAAGCCCTTCTTTCCAAATTTGCCGGAAGTCAAAAAAGTCATCACTCCAACGGGCGAGGTGTTAATCCGAAAGGAGTGCAAATGCGGCAACGAGTTCATGGGGCCAGCCACTCAGATGCGCTGCGAAAAATGCCGTGCGAAGCGCCTCGGTTCGTTGCAACCGATTGGAACCCCAAGCCCCGTAAGTCTACTTACCAATGGATCAGTAATTAATGCTTGACTTCATCACCTACATTCGAAGATGATCTGCGCGCCCGGTCCGAGCCTAGTCCCTAGGCCCTCACCTTCGGTATCGGCCTTCCGACACAGCTCGCACAAGGTTACCTAAAAGCATTTTGAGCGGAATGCTCGAAGTGACAGGAGGAAACGTGCGAAATAAGATCTTCGAGTTGACGTCAGCCCTGCTGATCTTCTTGGTAACTGCTTCCGCCATTGCAGCGCAGGAAGTTCCGCAGAACATCCAAGTGCACTCCTCAATTCTGAATATTCGCCACATCGGTTTCGGAACGATGGACAACACATTAAATCGCAATGCGGCTGCCTCCGTTCCGAGACAATCTGCTGGAAATTCACCGTTCGCGAAGATGCATCCCCGTGCTCACGAGTGGGGCAGGATTCTAGCCCAGAACGCGAGCGCTTCAGCTGCAGAACAACAAGTCAGGCTCCCAGCAGCGACACCTTTGCCCATAGTGGGCGCCGATGCTTCCTTTAGGGGCTTTGCGGCACTGACGGGAAGGAATCAGGCCTCGGTCTCAGGATTCGATCTCGAACCTCCAGATCAGGGGCTCTGCACGGATGGAACGTTCGTAATGGAGGCAGTTAACGTGGCTGGCTCCGTATACGACGCAACCTCTCACAAGATGCTGAGTGGCCCTGTTTACTTGAATGACTTTTTCGGAGTAGACCCGCAGGACTTCACAAGCGACCCCCGATGCTACTATGACCCGCCCACACAGCGTTGGTTTGTAACTATGACCGATCTAGGTCTCCCAACAGGTCCGTCCGTGTCCGACCTTTTGGTCGCCATAAGCCAGAGCAGCGACCCGAGAGGCACCTACAACTTGTATGCCTTCGACACCACGAATGACGGATTCATCAGTGCCTGTCCATGTTTCGGAGATCAGCCACTCATCGGAGCGGATACAAACGGGTTCTACATTTCCACGAATGCATTTGGGGCAACAGAGTTTGGAGGAGCACAGATTTACGCGCTCTCAAAGTACGCCCTTGTCCTCGGAATTGCACCGTTTGGAGTTCACATTACGCCGCTGCCCGCTTCGGGGGGCTTCCCATTTCCGTTTAGCGTACATCCTGCGCTATCCCCAGAAGGCCAAGGCGACTCCGCAAACGGAGGCACGGAATATTTCCTCAGCGCCTATAACATTTCGTCGACGGAGAACAATATGGTGTCAGTCTGGGCCATGACCAACACTGATACACTGAATGCCGAGGTTGGCATCCCCGGCTTCACAGCCGTTGCGGTCAGTACTGAAAGCTACGTTGTGCCGATTGTTGCGTCGCAGAAACCCGGCCCGATCCCTTTGGGAAAGAGTCTAGGTCAGCCGGAGGGTACTCTGAATCCAGACGATCAGCGCATGCAAATCGTGACCTATGCCGATGGTAGTCTCTGGAGCTCTCTAAGCACGGCGGTTCAGGTCGGGGACCACATCTTGGATGGTGCCGCCTACTTCGTGATCAAACCTACTTGGAAGGACAACACTTTGCATGCCTCTGTATCGATGCAAGGCTACGTGGCAACCGAGAACAATCACCTGCTCTATCCGGCGATAGGAGTCTCAGAAAATGGGCATGGGGCAATGGTGTTCACGCTGACCGGGCCTGACTATTTTCCCAGCGCCGCCTACATTCCGCTCAGTCCTAAGGGGAGGGCCGCTGATATTCGATTGGCGGCCAGAGGCGTTCTCCCGGACGACGGGTTCACCTGCTATCCACCTGACGGTCCTCCAGGTCGCTGGGGTGATTACTCTTGGGCTGTGACCGCCAATAATTCCGTCTGGATCGCGACCGAATATATTGGCCCCAAGCAACGCGACCAATTAACCAACTGGGGCACATTCATCGGCTCGCTGCCGCTTCCCTGACGATGTAGTTAGCGAAGAAGCCAACAAAACGACGGCCAGCGAGCGCATGCCCCAAATCGCGCATCGCCGACTGCGCGTCACGCGATTAAGCGCGAAGGGACCAGTTGATAGAGCGGCTACTTGGGCATACTCAAGTTTTGCGTTTCGTGATCGAATTCCGACTGCAAGAGTTAACGCGGCCAAACGCGCGGCACGCCGAGCAATTCGGTAGATGTTTCAGAAATTGTTCCGTAAGGCAGCTACGTCTTGCGAATCGCTTGCAAGGTCGCGGAACTGGTTCCGGCGTTACCGCATATCGCCATTCACGAGATCCGCTCACGATATACCTCTTTAGATGTCCAGTCTAAACGTCGGGCGGCTTCCACCACACATCAGAAACGTCATGTTCGCAGGCTTCTATGTCGTCGTTAAGATTCAAAGCGAAAAGCGTATCCTCGGCGCGCAGAGCGAGTAGCACAATGCTCGTCGCATTGAGGAGGGCAAACTCGCCATCGCGACGGTTTATCTCCGCGATTTCTTTTTCAGTAGGCCGCTTTGGTTGCGAGGAAGTAAAGGTTGCGTGAACGTGCAAGTTCGGAATGACATACGCGCCAAGATAGAACTTCTGAAATCGTTCGCCCACGTCGCGCACCATTGAGGCGAAATCAATGTCCCATGAAAACGCGGTTCCCTTGTCACCGCACTCGTGACATCGCGTTACCTGAAATTCCGGTTTGATTTCCTCGTACGATTTACGGATTTGTTCAGCCATTTCGGGCGTAATGACCTTGTCAAACTCTTCCTGAGACACGACGGCCCTGGCTGCATTTACAGCCTTGTGCTCTTGTATCGCCGCGAACCTGAAGAATCTCTCAGCCTTTTCCGGATGGTTAACGATGTAGGCTAACGTGACGGCGCGCTCATAGAGACCTCGCAATATTTTCGACGCCGCGATCCCGTACCCGTTTGCGGCAAGAAATAGAATTTCCAAGAAATCCTGTCGGCAAGTGTGCCCGAGGTCGAAACAAATATCTTCCGTCCGGTTTTGGGTCTGCGAATTTCTTACGAGACATTTATTCGTGAGCGCTGCGAGCCGTTCGAACGCTGGAAGGAATTTCGGGTTGCGATCAAGAAAAGCGTTTGACTGCACAGTTTCACCGAACTCGAAATCCACGGTCCGGTCACCAGATGGAACGGAATATCCTACGCCGTCTGGGGTTCTTCACTTCGACGCGCTGTTCTTCGTAGAGGAAATCATCGTGGTGGGTAGGCTTCCGTGAAGTGGTTTCTTTTACCCGGCTCGTTTCAGTCCAGTCAGGCGCTCTGTTTCTATCCGAGCGTTGAGCTTCAAATAGGAAGTCGTCGTCATGCGAATGAAAGCCGACCATCGCTATCTCCATTGCCGTGATCATATCACCGTCTGGAAAAAAGGGGTAAGCGGAGTTATCTTCGCCAGAAATGTTTAAGATGTCGCAAAATTTCCGTCCAGAAAGAACCGTCAATCACCCTGGACGGGACTTGCTCTATGGCGATTTGGCCGTTTCGGATGCGCGTTATAGTGCGGTTCAGGAATACATTCGCAGAGTCAGAAGAGGACGGCTCGGTAGGGGCTTGAAGCTGGTACAGAAAATCGTCATCCGATCCGTGGACAGCGGGCATTGCAGTCTCCGTTGAGGCGATCATATCACCGTTACGGGGATAGCTAAAGACGGGCTCGTTTATGGAGCAACGACAGGCCGGGGCAATAAAAACACAATCGCACAGCCCGTCGAGAATAAGCCGACAACGAATAGCCAATATGCCGGCGCAAGATAGGTGTTGTGTGCTAGCGAAGTGATGTCGAATCCGACTCCGGAGTTAAACAACGGTGTCCCTCGGAGGGCGTACCAAATCAAAAACACGACGTAGGCAATCGTTCCGAACACTGAGCTAAACGGCAAGACCGTGACTCATATCCAGACGCGCGACGACTCGGACGTAACTGGGCATTTGTTCACGCCACAAGATTGGTACTTCGATTCTGTCACGGTCCTCCCGATGCGGGTCGAGTATCAGATGCCGAGATCTCAGGACCCGAACGACTCCTGGCACGCCTCGATGGACTTCTCCAATTTCCAGGCCGTAAATGGGGTGCTGGTTCCCTTTCAGTTGAGCATAGTTGAGGGACCGGTCTCCCTAGTATCGACCGTGACTTCCGCCACGTTTAACGCAAACGTCGATTCGTCTGGATTTGTCGCTGGGGGTGTTCAGTGAATCGGTACCTCCGTCACCTAACAGTTCGGGCGTTTGGCCTAATGCTGATGCTCCTAGGAATCTCTTCAACTTCTGTGCACGGGCAAACACTGCCGCCAACGACCTCTGATGACCAACAGGGCATGCAGCCCTATCAGTCCTACCATGGTGGTGACATCGATTCGATCAACCTAAGCACTGGAATGCTCAACTTAGACGTCCCGTTTTTGTCCTATCCGCAACGCGGCAGCCTGCACTTGTCATTCAATCTTTACTATAACGATTCGCCGCAGCACCTGAAGCAAATCTGTCCCCAGCAAGGCACATGCGTTTGGGAGTGGGAAGGCTCAAACTACCCGAATGTGGCCTGGGCACAGGACGTCACCGTCAGCGGGACAAATATGGCAGTTGTCTACAACAAAGGAAAGAGTGACCAATACACGAAGTATTCTGCCAATTGGACGCTCGCGACCGCCGACGGGAGTAAGCATATAATCGCGAACCAAGGAACGCTGACCATCATTAATCAAAACCCGCTGGTCTTCACACAAGGAAGCGGTCCGTGGGAGACACTCGACGCGACGGGTTGGAGGGTAAATGGACCTCTAACAAGCTCAAGCGGGCCGACGGTCAGCGGAACCCCGACCGCGATCATCGGCCCAGATGGCATGGACTACCTGGCTCAAGAAGATCCCAACGGCAACAAGATTACCGTTGGTTCCACATCGCTCACGGACTCGTTGAACCGGCCGATTCCTCTTCCGAGCGCTGCTACAGCTACAGACACTTCGAACTGTCCGCAGTCACCGCTTTCGGTGACTTCTGCGACGCTCTGGACTCCGCCTAGTCCCTCCGGCGGAAACGCGCCGTACAAATTCTGCTATGCCACCGTCGCCGTTAACATCCCAAGCAGCGGAGACACGATAGTAGGAAAAACCCAGAACATTTCGAAGATACAAAGCATCGTTCTGCCCAATGGTCAGACGTGGAATTTTCAGTACAACGACCCTGGCGACGGCAGCACCTACAACGGAAAGCCGGTCAACTACGGAACTCTGACGCAGATAACTCTTCCGACCGGCGGAACGATCTCGTACACGTTCTCGACAGTCGGGCCAATGACATCTACGTGCCAAAACACCGGCCGATGGGTGGCAACTCGCGTCCTTAACGCAAACGACGGGACAGGTTCCCACACCTGGTCCTACAGCTACAGTTACGGTAGCTCGACCACGGTCACTGATCCGCTGGGAAACTACGCAGTTCATACGTTTAGCAAATTGGGGGGCGCATGCTCCCTATACGAGATTGAAACCCAGTCATATCAGGCTGGCGGGACGCTGCTCAAAACCGTAAATACCGCTTACCAGTACAGCCCAAGCCAGGATTCACACGATCCTGTCAACGTTGTTCCAACGACAATCACGACAACGTGGCCGAATGGAAAGACGGCGGCGGTGACCAAGACCTACGACTCCGGCTACAGCTACATCGATTACATCGGCAACGCGACCTACGGAGGCGTACCAAACGTTGGCATATATGGGAAGGTGCTTACGGAAGCTGATTCCGACTACGGCCAAGGTTCTCCAAGCTCCACGATCCTGCGTACCACCACGAACACCTATCAAGCGCTCAACAATTCCACTTACCTCACAAACAATCTCCTCGATCTTCCCGCATCCATAAAGGTCACTGGTGCGTCCCAGACCGCCTACACCACCTACGGCTACGACGAATTTGGCCTCGCATCCTCAGGAATTTCTACCCAGCACGGTTCTTCACCAGATGGCTCAGCACGCGGCAACCAGACCTCTATTCATCGCCAGTTAAATAACGGCAGCGCTGCTTCAACTTCTAACTGCGCCATTTCGGTCAGTAGCGGCGGTTACCTTGTGAGTTATGCAACCTACAACGACACTGGCACCGTCAGCAATTCCGTCGATTCCTGTGGTGCGTCTGCCACGGATACGCTGCACATGACTAATTATGCCTATTCCGCCAACTATGCTGGCGCTTACCCGACCACCATCACAAACCCGAAAAATCAATCCACCACACACACCTACGACTTCAATACCGGCCTGCGCACATCAACCACCGATCCCAATCTCCAACCCACCAGTTTCACGTACGACAACATGTGGCGCCTCGCCTCCGTCAGCTACCCCGATGGCGGTTCCGCCACCATCAGTCGACAAGAGACTAGTTTTCCCAACACCGCCACGCTCACGAAAAAGATCACATCATCGCAAAATCTCATTGAAACCAATGCCTTCGACGGTGTCGGCCGCATTTCACAGAATCAGCTCGCGGATCCTCAAGGCACGATCTACACCGACACTACCTACGACGCCGACGGCCGCAAGGCATCCGTTAGCAATCCCTATCGCACCAAGAGCGATCCCACCTATGGAGTTACGTCTTACGTCTACGATGGGATTGGCCGAACCTGCGTGCTTGTTCCTCCCGATGGAACCGCTGTTGCCGGTTCCACCTGTCCTGCTTCGCAACCATCCAATGATGTCTTCACCACTTATGCCGGCAATCAGACCACGGTGACTGACCAGCAGGGGATCAAACGTCAGAGCCAGACGGACGGTCTCGGAAGACTTACGAATGTTTGGGAATCTCCATCCGGCGTGAATTACCAGACGACTTATAACTACGATGGCCTCGACGACCTCGTTTCCGTCGTGCAAGGTACGTCCCACAATCGCAGTTTCATTTACGATTCGCTCAAACGCCTCGCCAGTTCCACAAATCCAGAAACGGGCACAACGGCCGTCACCTACACCTACGATGCAGACAGTAATGTCATCACCAAGAAAGACGCACGAGCGCTAACCATCACCTACGCCTACGACAATCTGAATCGGATGATCGGCAGGACCTATTCGAACGGGGACCCCTCCGTTACATACACCTACGACCAGTCCACTTGCATCGGCCAGTCTCCCTGCTACAACGTCGGCCGCCGGACCAGTATGGCCGACGCAGACGGCTCCGAATCTTGGAGCTACGACAAAATGGGACGCGAGTGGGGCGAACAGCGCACCACCAACAACATTACTAAGACCACGAGCTACACCTACGACCTCGCGGGCGATCTCGCCATGCTCACCTATCCCAGCGGCCGTACCGTGACCTATAGCACTGACTCTGCCGGACGCCCCAGCTCCGCAAAGGACGTCGCCAACAACGTCACCTACATCATGGGCCCATGTCTCAACGGTATATCTAATATCGGCGTCTGCTACGCTCCACAGGGAGCAGTTGCGGGGGATTCCTTCGGCCCGGACACCGGCAACTACATCACTCACGAGGAAAGTTACAACAATCGCCTTCAACCGAATCGCACGGACGTGTTCGTTCAGGGCGGCGGAACGTTAATGAGCCTTTCCTACGGCTTCGTGGATGCCAGCGGCCACAACAACGGCAACGTCATGAACATCACCAATAATGTGGACAGTACGCGCACTCAAAGCTTCGCTTACGACCAGTTGAACCGTCTAGTCAGTGCGGCAACGTCCTCCACCTATGCGACCAGCCCCGCGCATTGCTGGGGCGAAGCCTACGTCTACGACAATTCCACGACCACTCCAGGCGAGTTTGGAAATCTGACCAACATCAACGTGGCTTCCACGGCCTACAACGGCTGCACCCAAGAAAGCCTCAGCGTCGCTGCCAGTGCCGCGAATCAGATCACCGGTTTCAGCTACGACACTTCTGGTAACGTCCTCAACGACACCCACAATTCCTACGCCTGGAACGCCGAAAGCGAAATCAAGACCGCCGCCGGCGTGAACTACACCTACGATGGCGACGGCAACCGCGTCCAGAAATCCAATGGCAAAATTTATTGGTACGGCGCGGGCAGCGAAGTTCTCGATGAATCCGATTCTTCCGGCAATATCACTGACGAATACGTCTTCTTCGGCGGCCAGCGCGCGTCCCACCGCGTGGTCAGCACCAACGCCATCTATTACTATGCCCAGGACATGCTCGGTACGTCGCGCCAGATTTACACCTCAGTCGGCGCTGTCTGCTACGACGCCGACTTCTACCCCTTCGGCGGCGAGCGCGCATATACCAACACCTGCGCGCCCAACTACAAATTCGAGGGCAAGGAACGCGACACCGAAACCAACAACGACGACTTCGGCGCAAGATACTACTCCTCGCCCTTCGGCCGCTGGACCTCGCCCGACTGGTCCTCCGTGCCCATGCCCGTGCCGTATGCCAATTTGACGAACCCGCAAACCCTGAATCTCTACGCAATGGTCCGCGATAACCCGGAAACTTTCGCGGACCTCGACGGACATTTCCTGCAGGCATTCGCAGACGCGATGGAGCGGGACTTTATCGAGCGACGCGAGGGGGAACAACAGAACGCCGCCGCGAAGCAAGTCCAGGCGCAAAAGCAGGTAAACGCTGACCTGATCGTATATTATTCCTCTAACTTGACGGGCGCACAGAAAGCTGCTGCTGACGGGCAAATCGGAGCGACGCAATTCAATCTTCACAAGATCGGAATCAACCTAGTCGTTATCTCAGGAGGTACAGTGGATGCCGGTGAATTCTTGAAGCATGGAGGAGGCGCAGGCGGGTCATTGAACGCGCTTATCGGAACGAATGAGGACTTTGGTGGCGTCGGAAGCAGTTCAGATGTTCGGAACGGGAAAGCACTCATCGCAATCAATATAGCGAAGGATGGTGACAATCCTACGATTTTTCAATTTGAAACCGCACAAGTGCTGACAATAGGTCAAAAGGCTAACGTGTTTACGAACGCATTGAAGGACACTTTCTATACGCCGTTCTTGAATGCTGGCCTCGATGGAACGAAGAGGCAAGTCAAGGCAGCAAACATCCTAACGTTCGGCGGTTACAGCCTAATGCGACAGAACGCTGTCAAGTACTCAGGAGAACCTGAGAATTAAACGCGACATTTCTGGGGGAGCAGTGAACACTCGACTGGTCAGAAACCTAGCGTTGGTATTTTTTCTTGCGGCACTCGTGTGGACCGTCCTGCTGACAGTCGCAGTTGGACATATGTATCTGACACATGCAATGCCGATTGGATTTTGGAATTGGATCGTAGAGATTCAAGTCAGGGGAACGAACGACTGGCCCAAGCCCGTACATCATACACATGCCTACTATTTGGCGAGGTTCTTCGCCTTCACGGCTGTTCTAGAATTGCTCGGGATCTGGGGTTACGTCCATTTGCGGTCCCCGTCGAAGGCTGAGTGACGGCTGGGAGTTGCTTCACGCAGCGAGGAGGGGAGAGGCTGTTCATGCCTGATTCGCACTTCCTCGACTGGGCCGACAAAGTGTTCCGGCTGACTAAAAAATCGCTAACTAGATCAAAAACATTTGATGCGTATGTCGGCGAGGGCGACAAAAACGGACGCATCGCTGTTTCAGTGAACAAACCGAATTGAGGGAATTCTCATCAAACGAATTTTTGGCAGTTTAGCAATTCGCAACACGTTCCGCGTTCGAATCGCGGACGTTCGAACGATTCATATCCGGGCTTCAAAACGTCAGCCAATCCAGCCGTCAGAAACTTCTCCGCTTCACGGCAAGTACAACCCACAACCGTCACCTAACGTTCGTCATAGCCATTCGACGGTCACTCTTCGTCCTGATCCTCCTCTTCCGGCTCGATATCGAACTCGAACCTGGCGAGTTCCTCTTCGGATAGCGGCACCCCGTAACTCTTATGCAGTTCGAACCACATCTTTACCAACGATTCGTTATCACGGAAAACCATTGGCTCGTCAGGAACGCCGTCAACGGTCTGGATTATCATGCCAGCCGTATTTTCTAATCGTTCCCAATCGTGCTTGTTGACCGCAATATTTTGAGCCTCTAATCGCTTACCAATGGACCTGCCGCCTTCGAAAAACCCGAATACGCGACCGTCCGGGCTTACGAATCTAAAATCTGGCCAATCCGCGATTTCTTTACCTTCCAAAAATAGGGTGTCGCCAAGATCCTTTTGAAGTTCCTCTCGAAGTTCGTCGATAGAAATCTTCTTGAGGGCCGAATATTTGTTTTCGTCGCTCATGGTTTTCTCCTTTTACTGCTAGATGGTGGAAACAGAATCATCATGTAGTAGCACGAAGGGCATCGAAACATTTCGGTGTGAACTATCCGTCGCTGCTTGCACATGTGACAGAATCCAAAGAACGACTCTCGAAGAAATACCGAATGATGCTTTACTCCCACACGATCGAGCGGCGAGCCCTTGTATCGTTGATAATTCAAATCGGCGTTAGTCTCCGTCATGTTGCCTCCGTCCTTTGCTACGCTTTACGCTACGCCGCTACTTCCCGAGTCCAATAGAACGAAAGTCCCGTCCTTCAAAACTACTTTTTGGCTTCTCCCAGTTGTTTCATTGCAGCAACCGAGGTCTCAGGCAGCGACTTGACGTAGTGCTCGCGAGTTACGTAAACGCTACCGTGTCGCAGAATGGCGGAAACAGTTTCCATAGGCACACCGTTTGCGAATAAGCGTGTTGCCAACCCACGGCGAAGGGCGTGAAATCCATGCCACGCAACGCCCGTTCCTTTCAACGCGGTTTTGATGTGCTTAGATCCGAGTGTAGCCAAATCCAACGGAGTTTCTCGTGGGCCTTCAAACACGTAGACTGTATGAGGATTCTTTTTCCGATGTTCCGCAAGAGCGTCACGAACCACGGGCAAAAGATGCACAGCATTGCTCCGTGCTTCCGTTTTTGGCGGTCCTTCAATTTGATGCCAGTACGTTCGTCGGACGGTCAACTGACTCTCTTCGATGTCTCCCCACTGCAAACCGCGCAATTCCGCCAGCGATAAACCCGTCCATGCGGCAACCGTGACAGCCGCGTGAGCAACACCTTTCAACGCCTTAAGCATGGTCTCAATCTCTGTGAGCGAGTAGGCGTGGGTCTTTCCGTTTGGCTTGCCTTTAGGAATCTCCGCATCCGCAATCGGATTTGCGTCAACCGCACCGACGCGTTTTGCAAATTTAAAAATCGCCGATAGCAGATTTTTTATGTGAGTCAGCGAACTGTGAGATAAATCTGTTTCGCTTGCGATTTTGTCAAGCAGCCGTTGCCCGTCAACAGTTCGGAACGTCGCTAATTTCATTCCGCCGATGCGAGCTTTGATTTGTGCGTTGTACAGGTTTATATATCCGCGATAAGTGGATGGTCGTTTCTGCTCCTTCGCGTGAAGTAGATAAGATCCTTCAATGAATTGTTGCAACGTCTGCGATTCAACGGGTTGACTACCTTCGTTGATGGGATGTAGGATTTTCTCAGCCAACGGACGCACAGACTTCAAAGTTCTGTGTGCGTCATCAAACGGGGCTAACCGTTGAGCTTTTTGCCTGCCGTCCGAAGTACGGTATCGGACAAACCACGCACCGTGAGATATGAAGAAATGGCCGGCTTGCATGGCTTGTCGTCTCACAGATTCGTGAAATGTGCAGCAAAAAGTGCAGCGGATTTGCATAAAACCCAACGGAGGGGTATGGAAGTGGTTATAACCAGACGGTCTTGAAAACCGTTAGGCCCGAAAGGGTCTCGTGGGTTCGAATCCCACCCCCTCCGCCAGCCTGTCATAAGTTTTCTCTCCGTTCCCATTGTTGTTGCGGAAACCTCAATATTCGGCCCAATTGAGGGGATTCACAACACGCGCCTTTTCTCTCTCCAGCGACAGTCCGCTAAAAGCCTAAACGAATCGGAATATTCTCCTACACCACTCGCGAGGTGCACTTTCGTAGACCGGTCCGAATTTCTAGCGACGCCAGGTAGCGTTCGTCGTGGCGTTTCGTCAAAGATTTGCCGAGTCACCGATTCGGGCCACGGCTGGCAGCGCTGGGTTACTCCTTCCCTCACACCGCCTCTCAAATATCGATGATCATGTTCCTGCGTGCCTTCATTCCAAGCTTTCTGCGCTCGGCAGTAAGGAACGCGAGAAGCGCGTCGAGGGCAATTCAGTCTCCGCGAAAGCCGCGTCCGCTCGTGTCGCCTCAATCAGCGGAACATCCACGTAGCCGGCAAACTGGCGGGCTGCCTTCATCCACATTTGATGGAGCTGCTTGGGGCGGACTAGGCTATGCGCCCTAACGCAAGAAATAGCAAGACAAGACCATCGCACGGCCGCTTCATTGATCTTTCGCTGGAGATCGTCAAATTGTTGCTGCAGCTTCAGGTGCTATGTCAAAGCCCTCGGACAGGGTGAACTCTCGAATCGAACGCCTTGAGGCAGAGGTGGCGGACTGGAGGCGGACAAACGAGTGCCGATGTCAAGGCAACTTTTGGGCTTGCTGTTCGCGTTTAAGTCGGAAGTTCACGCCGGCAGGTGCATCTTCTTCAACAGTTCGGCATAGCGTGGGTCCCGGCGGAGGCTGCTCATCAAGGGATTGAATTGCAATCCGGGTGCGCCGGGGTCGCGCTGTTGAATGGCGGGTCCATAGAGAGACCATTTATCTTGATGATTACCGTTTTGCCCTGAAGGTGCTTCTTATCCACCATTGCAATCCCCCTATAAACACCGCACTGTGGCGTCCCGCTGCCTTTCTCACTTCGGATTCATTCTCCTTTTTGGTTACTCCTTAGACCTCGTACGCCAGTACACGCGCCACCCCGCCGTACATTTCGACGCTAGTGTGATCGTATGGGCCGTTATGTTTGCGGCATCGCCCCGGTCGAGTGCGGAGAGTAATGTGTCCGCGACGCGACCGATATCCTGCCCGAGGGCACTTTGCAATTTCGAAGTCAGAAAGCCTGCTTCAAGCAGTATCTTAGTGCGGAGCACCCCCTCCTTGGTTGGTTTCTTGGCGCCAGCGAGCGCGGGATCGCGCACGTAGCTTCCATGGACCGGTATTGTGGTAGCGGTTGCACTCGTCACGTAGATTCCGAAAACACCCAGCTTTCCCATTTCGTATGCATCGCGTAATCCAAGCCCGCCCGCCCACAAGACCCTGATCTTCAAGTTCCGTGCGTGCTTCTCGATGCGCTGTATCTGCCTCCAACCTAGATATCCCTTATTGTCGCTGGGGTTCCTCTTTAGTAGACGTCGTCCTGATGCCTTTTCAATCGTGTCGATAAGTACAACGCCTACGCCATGCGCAGCTACTGTGTTCAGCCAAATCTCAATTCCTCTCGGCAAATCTCTCTCTACGTCGACCGCTCCTTCTCGCAGCAGGCCCTGGTCGACAAAAAAAACGGGAGCCGCCGACCATCTCGGCAGCCACCGCTGTTCCTGTTGGACAACATAATCGATCTCGGGGAGTGTCAAAGGGAAGCAACCATATTTTCCAAGATTCGCTCCCATACTTCGCGCTGTATTGAGACCAACCCAAACGCTGCGAGCAATGGTGTCAGTATCCGGAAGGTTGGCGGCACGCAACTCTACGTTTTCTTGCTTCGCCTTGCGCAAAAGAGGACCAACAATGCCCGGTTCGAAGTAGTCGAGCAGGCCCGCCAAAGAAATGGCTTGGTCAGCGGCCTTGCGCTTTACGCCATCGAGCACGACAAGCTTTAACCCAGCACCGGAGGCGACCTTAATGGCCGTAATCGATGCGTTCCTGCCAGCAATGCCTCTTCCGACCCATGCCAAGAGGCCGAGGGCGTGTCCTTTCGGCGCCCGTCGCATTCCTACGGCCTGTCCAGACTTAACGAATACAGCGAGTGCTGAGAGGGCTGATATCCTCCGGGAAGTACTGATCTGTACAAACCGAGGAATGTCGATAAGAACTGTGAGCGCTCTTGGTTGTCTGTCAGGCGTTTCTACAAAAGGTCGAAACGCGGCTGCGATCTCCGCCTTGGCCCGTTTCAGATCCTCGCTACTATCGCCGCGTAATATGATGACCGGCTCGCGACGGTAGACGCGCAAATTCACTCGGGTGCCGACGTTTGTCGTAATTAAAACGCGGTCTACGCTGGCCAGCCATATGTCCGCGTACTCCTCAGGACCTACCGCTAGCTCGCCGATCCCTCCTAGGCGCTCCGCATCCACCGCGACCCCGACAATCAAGGACGTGCGTCGGGTCGATTTTGGAAGCGCGAGGATCTTCGGAGATTCAAGAGCAGCGTCTCGAATCTCTCCAGCGGCACTTCCCTCGTCGCTCACTCCAACGAATGGACCGTAAAAAGCCTGGTCGTAGTCCTTGAGGGAAGCACTACTTTGTTCTGGATCTCCACCAAGATAGAGGTAGGCGCGACGCGCCAGGGCAGTCAGCTTTGTCGATGGATCTAGGAAGGCAACAGTTTTGTGGTATTTGGACAAAATCTTGCGACATGCGTCGGCGAGCGCGTGGTTCTCCTTTTCGGAGAGTGGGCGGTGGACTCTAAGGAGCTTCAAGGGTGCCGCTGTACCGTTGGTCATATGTTCTTCCCCTCTAACGAACATTCGAAGCGAAGACAGGCAAGATACTTCTGCGACCTCTGCGAGTCTCATTCTCGGCCGTGCGTCGTTTTGAGATTCATGTCTTAGACCATGCCGACCCTGTGAACTAGACGGGTCTAACCGTCCGTGAGCGGTTCAAACCTCTGTTTTCATGGAGAGCGTTTCAGTTGGTCTGAATTGTTTTCTCTCCCGCCTCTCAAGTAATAAGCGCGATGAGTCTGCAACACATTGCCTTAAACCGGGAGCATGCATTCACCTTGGCAAACCAAATGTCTCTTGTAAGTGACCCTTGAATCAAACGGCTCAGTAGGCGCTGTCAACCTGCGCGCCCTTTCCCCGCAGCCGTTTCAGATTCCAAAGTAGCCAATCGTCGTTGGTTATCCATCGCCCTGAGATAGGACTCCACTTTTTCGGCAGACGTTTACTTAGGAACTCTAGAAAAGGTAACAAAGGTCTCTCTGGCGGACGTCGCTCTTCCTGTTCGTCCATAGGAATGGCCTGCCACCGGAAGCGGTTCCTGTATGCGCTGAACCCAAAACCGTCAAAGAAGTGTTCGCCTCCAATGAGAGGCATGTACCACAGGCTAGGAACCCCGTTCGGGTTGGGCTTGATTGGGACCTCCTCTTCAAGTCTTTCCAATAGTTCGGAGCCGATCCGATCATTTCGGGACTCTAGGTGAACTTTTAGTTCATCGAGTTTGAGGAACTGCACGTGCGGGCTCACAAATAGGACCGGCTTACGCTCCTGTCGGGCTAGGATGATTTCGTGGGGGGTGCCGACGCTATAAATGTTGGTGGGGCAGTAGGCTATGAGGAAATCGCTGGTGTCCACCATCCGCAGGTCTATGTGTAGGCTAGGCCAAAACTTCTCCGCGCAATAGGCGCGTGCCTCAGCACCAGTTTTACCCGATTCCCATTTCCACTTCTCGCGCTCGGCGGAACTTTTATCGTCCTCGCGGCCGTATTCATGAAATCCCCTGACATCAGGTTTGTTCCACGGGTCGAACACCGTCACGCCAAACTCCCGCAGGAACTCGCCCACCCGGTTGCGCCAACCAAATTTTTTTTCATTTGCCCGCGATGCGACGAAATCCATAGGCCCGGAAAGGTACACCCTAGACTCTCTGAGTAAGTTGGGTGCATTCCGCCGCTCGGTGCGCTGCTTCCCTCTGCGCGAAAGCTGGGCTCGCACTTTCCGCTCCGCCTTCCGAGTCATTTTGTCTTTTCTCATGGACATTAGCGGCCTCCTTTTTGTTTCGCTGATTTCGATGGCCACCGCAGACAAAATCATTAGTCCGAACCGCGCCCGAACTATGATGCAGTGTTCCTCCCTCGGCTGCACAACCCACTCGAACAGGCGCTGGACCGTGGCAATCTCGTAGCGACATTCGGCCAGACAACAAATAAGGTCGGCACGAAATTTGTTGATCCTCCGCGAATAGGTAGATCTGCAGTGTGGCTATGCGAACATCCAGGTTTCATCGATTGAGGCCAGAACCTGCGATTCCGCGCGGGCCTATCAAATACCGTCAAGATCCTGCTTGACAGCATCAGTGCCGCTCCAACTTCCTATGCGGCGAGAGAACATGTAATAGCGGGGCGGCTTTGACCAATCGAGCTTCTCAGCAGCCTCGCGCGACCTGCCAGGCTCTGCCTCCAAAAATAGCCGCTCGGCTGCAGCAGGGATTGCCGTCGGCTTCACGTCCCAAAGTGCAGAGGCCTTAGCTGTAAAGCCGGCAACTACCAGACCACGCAATTGATCCGGATGGCCATAATCGCGGCGTCCTCTCGCAACTGTGGGTGCAAACTTATCCCCAAGAACTGAGACTAGCGATACATAGGCAGTGAGCACCGATGTTGCAATTTTCGAGGTGGGTCGACTGTCCCGAAGCGTGCACCAGTGTTCCCAGGCCTTTCCTCCATCCACTGTGCTTTCCACAGGCTGATCGAAATCCTGCCGCCGCCACAGGTTAAATAGCCCCGGCGAGTCATTAGCTCCGCGCGCGGATATGCGGCCGCTAGAGTTGCCCTCCACAAAACCCAGCAGGGTGGCACCATCCACAAGGTGGCGTCCCTCCGCAGAATTCAACCTGTATGTTTGAGGTGTGTCGGTACTTCTCACTGAAACGCTCGCGTAGTAATCGTCCGCGACAGGATTGTGTGAAATTTCAAGCCATAGAGGCTTTTGCTGGGCCGACTCCATAACCCCACCGGCCGCGGCAAGATGACAGGCGACGTGCCAGGCACCGTAGTCAAAATCACCGGCGTCGCCCGGGCCGAGGTAGTACCCTTGGATCATTGAGCGATCCAACCAAAGTTTTCGAATTAGCTCGACGTTTCGTGCGCTGTCTAGTAGCGTTCCGTTTGCAGTGACTTCGAACTGGAAGGTGCCACGTTTCATTGAGTCACCTCGTCTGTGCTCAATCCACGACAAACACTGGGTAGATCAAGAAAATAGCAGGCAACACCGGGTAAGGCTTCACACGATTACCGCAGCCATCATCGGCAACTTCCGCGCGCTGTTCGTCCGTTTTGCGCTGCTATGCGCTCCGTTTCCTACTAACAAGCCATTAAGGAATCTTCAAACCTCACCAGTTGATCAAGTCAGGCTCCCAGAAGAACGTGCGGTCAAGTGGTTTGAGACAGATCTGACGCGACCTGCCGTGCCGAACTCCAGTGCCCAATGCGACGTTTGAACATGAAGTATTTTGGTGAATCGCTCCATTCGAGGAGCTTTGCTGCCGCGAGGCACTTTGATGGTTCTGCCTCAAGGAACAGCGGTTCCGCTTCGGAAGATATCGGTACAGGGGTGGTGTCCCAGAGGGCCGCTTGGTCAGCGGTGAATCCAGCTCGGACGAGAGCAGCCAGCTGCTTGGGGTGGGAATAATCCCGGCGGCCCCTTGCGACCGTTGGCGCGAAGCGGTCACCCAGCGCAGAGCATAGTGCCGCGTACGCCGTCACGACTGAGATTCCGATTCGAGCCTCGGGTCGGATGTCTCGAAGCGTGCACCAGTGTTCCCATACTTTGCCGCCATCCGAGGAACTGTCGATCGGTTTATCGAAGGATTGCCTGCGCCAGCGATTGAAGAGAGTCGAAGGATCATGCATGTTTCGAGCAGAAATCCGACCCGTTGAGTTCCCCTCCACAAAACCCAGCAGACCGGCGCCGTCCAAAGCCGTCCGGCCCTCCGCAGAGTCAAGCCGGACGGTTTGTGCACGTCCGGAATCTTCCCGCGTTACGCTGGGGTAATATTCGTCCGGAGTTTGATTATGCGAAATCTCCAGCCAAAGAACGGCGCCCCTGCTATCGCGCATCACTCCACCAGCTCCAGCCAAATGGCAAGACACATGCCACGCGCCGTTGTCGAAATCCCCCTGGTTACCGGGTCCCAGATCGTACTGACCGAGGAGCGACCGATCGAGCCACAGGCGCCTCAGCGTCTCGGCATTTTCTGAACTGTTTGTCAGATTACCGCTCGGTGTTGCGTCGAATTGAAAAGTTCCGCGCTTCACGTTTTGCCTCCACCGTTGCTGTGTGAGAAAGGCGGCTTAAATCCTTTCTTCGCCGCATAGGCTAGCATCTCATCCATCGCTGCGGCGTAGAAGGGACGAAGACCCGTCTCGCATCTCTGCTTGAGATCATTCAAGCTCCGGTCGTCATCCGAGTTCACCGAGCTGACGAGAGCCTGTTTATACTCCAAGAGGGCAAGTTGCTGCTCGCGCTGGCGCGCGTCGCGCAGTGGCTCGCGGTTCAACCCAAATACCTCGATTGACTTTCGCCCTTTGTCGGAGACCCCTTTCGCCCATCCGGGCTTGTCTCCATTGCTGCTGCAGGTCGGCATAAATCGAACGTGATCGAACCACTCATCACGGTCCGGGTGCATGAGAAGAGGCATTTCGTCATCGAGCGAGTCGGCAGGTGCCTTCGCCCTTTTGCCCCCAACCGGAAAATGATTCTTTTTTGCTTCCTGGTTACAACGCTGGCAGGAGGGCAAATAATTGTTCGGATCGTAGGCCAGCCACCAGTATCCCGGATGTCCGGGCTCCTCAGTCACGCGGCCCTTGGGCCTGTAGTGCTCAACGTCTCCATATCCAAAGGCTTCGTACGCTCCATCGCAGTAGGCGCAGCGGTGGCGATAGAGGTCCTGAAGATGTTCTTTGAGGTCTCCCCAAATGTTGGCGAATGTGAAGTCTTTATTAGCGAAGGATTTTGCAGCCTCTTCGTATTTCTGCTTCGCTTCATCCTTCCAGATTTTAAAATCATAGGCGTCTAACGACTGCACCACGTATCCCATTCTATCGAGCATCTCACGTGCCGCAGCCTCGGATTCGGCATAGAGAAGCCGTGAGAAGGGCTTAGCACCGGGAGGATCGGCTACCTTGGTGACTCGGCAAGTGAAGTTTGGTTCCTTAAACATCAAGGTCTCCTCGAGCCGGTGACATTCTCCTGCGCCTGTACCTTTGCTTCCTCCATGAGTTTCTTTCGCTTTTCCGGAGGTAGGTTTGACAGTTGCAGCTCAAGGGCCTCTTGCATATTCTCGAAAGCCACGCGCGCCACTTCTCTCTCGTACGGAGCCGGAAGACGAATCTGTAAACTGTCGGCCAGCGACTCTAGTTCGGCCTGCTCTTCCGTCGTAAGTGTGTTCTTAGCAGCAAGCTCCGTGTAGCGTTTCCGTTCAGCGTCCAGATCCGGTGCCAGCGTGCTGTCCAGATTGAAAAGGCTGCCGCCGGTCAAAATCTGATCCGCACGGAGTCCTTTAAGCTTTTGCCTGGGCCACTCCACTACAACGTGACCGGCATGCGGCTCGTCGGGGCCGACTCGGCGGGCCACGCGCACTTCGCGACGCTCCAGGCCGGCGACAACCAGAGGTGAATGGGTTGTGACGATAAACTGCACATTGGGAAACAGCTGTTTCAGGGAAGGTACGATAAGCCGCTGCCATCTGGGGTGCATGTGAGCGTCAATCTCGTCCATAAGGACCAATGCATATTCGTCCAGCAGCGAAAGGGTTTGTCCTGCGGCCGCATTTTGCCGATCATCAGAGTCTGCTCCGTAAAAATCGTTCAATCTCTGCAGCAGAACCCCGACCCAGCCAAGGAGGGACTGAGTGCCCTGGCTTACCAACTCAATTGGCAGAACTCCGTCGTCGGTCTCAACACGAACCTCCTTCTTATCAGCGTCTATTTCGACGTTGCCGAGTTTCAATCCTGGAGTCAGCCTGCGGATGACTTCGAAGAATTGATCGAGCAGGCGCACGAACTGATTCGGCATATCCCCTTGGTGGAAGTAGGAGAGCAAGCTGCGGTGCGAGGCTCGTTGGTTCTTGTCTCGATAGTCGAGATCGATGATCCAGTTTTTGAGCTTATCCAATCGAGGATCAATTTCACCGCGAATCAGTGGCATCAAGTCTTCCGACGTCAGTCGCTTGAGACCCTTTGACGGAAGCTCCGTCGCCGGTGCCGATGTAAAACTTCGCAAGGGTGGGAATCCGATCGCGAGCCAGCCTTCCGGTTCCAACGGACGAGAGGGTCGGGACTCGACAATGGTCTTATCTCCTCGGCGAATCTCAGTGATATAAAGTTTGCCAGTTTCGGTTTCCAGGATGATCCTGGCGCCGTCCTTCTCCCGGCCGGCCTTCACCAATCTCCGCGCATATTCAGCCGCATCGGGCCCGGCGATTCCGACAGCAATAGCTCTCAGGATTGTGGATTTTCCAACTCCGTTGTCGCCCAGAAGAATGGTCCAGTTCCGGTCGAGGTCTAATTCGAGGCGGTCGAAAGGGCCAATGTTCTCGAGCGTGACGGTCTTTATCCGCGAAATTGCGCGAGCCGACATCGAGGCCTGCGTGCCTTCCGCGGCAACTCGAGCCGAGAGTTTACGGACGAACTCTTCGACCTCTGGATAACCAGGCCCGGGTGTGTAGGCCAGAACCTGGATTCCGAAACGCCGGGCTAATAAGTCGGCTTTGGCTTGCCAGGCACCGCCTTGCGCTACGACGAGTGCAAAATGTCTTTGCGGTAATGATGTTGGGAATCTGATACCGGTCAGATAGGACTCGATCCCTTCGAGACTTGCGCCAATGAATAGCAGCGTGCGGGAAGAGAAAAGCGCCTCCATAAAGCGCGAATAAAGCAAGTTCCGCGCCATAGCCTCAAGATACTGTGACGGTGCAAACAGCACTGAACCCGGGCGTTCCAGAGAGCCGTAAAGCTTCAACAGAAAGAACTGCCGCTTGCTAAGGGCCGCCAGCAATTTCTCGGCATCTTGGTGTGTGTAGACTGTCTCGACGCGGTCCTTGAACACTGTGTCGAGGAGATCGTCGAAGTTGGTGGTCAACAGTGCGGAAAGATTGAGCGAGCGCAAGAGGTCGTGAACACGCGTGGGACGAATGTCACGGCGCAAGAACTGCTGCGTCAAAAAATCTCGCAGCATACTCTCCTGGCCGTGTAGTGCGTCAACCAACCCGTCCGCCACCAGATCCAGTTGGCCATCTATGAACGCTTCCTGGAGTGAGCCCAATTGCGCCGCCTCGATTAAGCCCTTTTTGCTTACTTCGGTGAGCGCCGCTTGTATCAGGGGGCGCCAAGTAGGGAGTCCTGCTTGCGCGCCCACCCCTGCGCCAACGTACGCGACGCAATCTCCCGCGAGACACGCCTTGACCAGCCTATCCGGCGGATCCGGTAGCGGAATAGGCGGCGCGGTTTCTCCGTTTGCCGTGGGCACACGCTGCAGCGATCGCTCCTGCTCGCTGCGCAAGCCAATTTCCCGCCGCTTTCGGATCTCTTCGACCCATAGTCGCGTGGCTGGAATCACCGCCAAAAAGACAACCCAGAAACCGAGCCACGCAACGGCTATTCCGATGCCCCGGTTATTCAGAACTGTGGACTCTGTTAAAGACGCTTTGGCAGCGAGCTCGCGGTTCGCAAAAAACAGAGACTCGCCCGAGGGGGCACCCGAATCATCTTTCGTCCGCGGCCAGACTAGAAGTGTCGTGCCGGTTGTGTTCTGCACGACGAGCTCCGCTGGCTTGTGCTGTCGCAGTAGAAAGATTCCCCGAAACCCGCCGCCCACCAAAATCTGGTCCGCGTTCCAAACGAGCGACTGGGCTACACCAGGGGACTGCCATTCTTCGCACGAGGCCTGTACCGCAGCTCCGCTTTGTTCAGGTTTGCACACCCAAACCGTGCCGCGATCCGTTGCGGCGGCGGCGACGCCATCCGCTGAAAGCGCGACCGCCATGAACGCCACGTCCTTGTCCTTGCCAACTTGCGGCGGCAGCGCAAATGTTTTTCTCTCCGCGGAGGTCGGAGGAAAATCCAAAAGACTCAAGTCAGAGGATCGGCACCCTAATAGCGCATGCGTCGCCGTCACGCTGACCACACAAGGCGTGGCCGCAGTTTCTTCGCGAAGCAACTTTTCATTTTTTAGGTCGTACAGCAGCAGGCGTCCGCCGGCTTCCTGAACGATCACGCCTTCGGCACGTACGAGAGTAAGTGCGGTGGGCGTCGCGCCCGCCGGAAGATCTATGGAGTGAACAGAATTAATCGGCGGACGCTTGTCTCCGGAAGCGGAAGATGTAAACGCAACTGGCGTCAGCAGCTCCGTATGGTTTCGAGCGTGGTCGCTCGCCGGCGTCACGCTCGTCCAGTAGAGTTTGCCTTTCCACGCCCACGCAACTAGAGAAAGACTCTGAGAAACGGCTACGAGGAGAGGCTGAGTCGTGCGGCTCGCAGCTGCGGCGGCGCCGGTGACTGGCGCTGATTGCGCGGGCAAAGCCGGCGCACTGTTTGGAGCCGTCGGCCGCCGATATTGGCCGTTTGGGAGTTTTCGATAGGGATTCTGAGTGTCGGTGCTCGCGTTCGCCGCGACGGAAGGAGGAAGATCGGGCGGCGTGAGTTTGTCCAAGTCGACATTGTAAGGCTGCTGAGCGCTTCCGTCCTTGAGCGACCAGCGGAGAAGAGTCAGTTGCCATCCGTCTTGCCGGTAGCCGGTTAGTTCGTCCTTCGCCGGGAACCAAAGACTCTTCAAATTCTGCCCATTCACCAGCTGAGTCTCTTGAGCTTGGACCTCAATCGTGTGACCCCAACGCCCGGCGGCGAGCCAAGACAGATATCCCGTCAAAACCACAGCCAGCGAGACGAGCCCCAACACAAGCCAAGCCGGCGCATCCGCGCGCACGAACGGAATTTTATTCAGATAGCGCTGCAGAAAGGATCCCAACACTTCAGACTGCCTGCGGACTTGTTGGGACACGGGAACACTCCTTCGCCTGAGGAGCGGCGCGAAAATATCGCGGTAGACTTAGTTTGTCAACATTTCACTTATATATAAAGAGCTAAAGTGAGACGGCCGAGTATGGACGATGAATACAGTCTTTACGACCGTGCGCTGGCAGATGAGCAATTCGCCCAGCGCATCGACGATCAGGAGAAAACCTCGCGCCGCTTGCATCTCATATGTCCCGCGCTGAAAAAGTCCTCCGTCCACGAATCATCTTCGGCAAGATAGTTGGGCTTGTAATCGTCCCGGCGGCTCGCAGGTTTATCCGCGTTGGCATCCACGATGGATCGGAAACGGTAATGCTGCCAGAGCCGCATGAATTCGCCGAGATAAATATCAGTGACGCGCTTGTCCCCGCGAATGATCAGCATATTCTCGTCATTGTTTATCGTTGAGGCGTCGCTGAAATTCGCTGAGCCGCTGATCACAATCGGATCATCACTCAGCGGATCGATGAGCATGTATTTCGTATGCGTGTATCGGACATTTGTGCTCAGCGTGTTCGAGCGTTCCTTCTTCCAGCGGTCCAGCAGATATTCGTGCAGGACGTCGCCTTGCAAAAATCCCCCAATTGCCACCACGTTGTAACGGTTTTTCTTTAAGCGTTCGTCGGTGGCATCCCCGGCCTTCGGGTTGATACCCCATTTGTTTAGGAAGAGATAACGTAGGTCGTCGGTCGGCGCCCAATCGCCGTCAAGCACCGCGAGAAAGGCTTTGTTGATCCCAAAAGCCGCTGTAAAGCACATCAAATTCTTGGCGCCACCCATGGCCGAGGACGCGTACCAATCCAACATGGTCTTGTTCTCTTCGTTTTTCAGTCGCGGGCTGAAAATCGGAGTGATTCCTTTCGGCGGTGGAAATTCCGTCAAGTCAGCGGCGGCCTTGCAATTGAGTTTGCGCAATGTCGGTACTTCGGGGTCTTCGTAAAGCCGTTTCCAGTAGTCATGGTAGGCTTTGGCGACTTTGTCGTCTTCGACGACGTGGCCGACATTCGCCTGCCCGAAAATACCCGACTCCGTGAAATTCGTGGATCCTGTCCACACCGCTGTCGGTTTGCCCTTCTCCAGCAGAACGATAAATTTGTTGTGCGCGATTGCATTGGGTGTAGCTTTGCGAGCCTTCGCGACCGTTCGGCTCGCAAGGCCATATTTCTTGAGCAGCGAACGCGTGAAAGCCACTCGGTCTGATTGTTGTTTGTCCGGCTTGCTCTTGGTATTCTTGATTCGCGCGTCGTAGATAATCTGAACGTCGCCGCACTTCTTCCGTGCGTCTCGAAACTCCGCGATGATGGGCTCGTACGAAAACTCATAAACCGCGGCACGCAGTCCAAAGTCCCTGCTGCGCGCGCGCCGAATGTAGTCCCGCATGGCCTCGAACAGTCCTCGCGAAAGCCATTCATAGGCTCTCTTTCGTTCGTCACCGGTGAGCTTCTGAGGATCCTTATTATTGAACTCCCGCGCGTATGCTTGGCTCCCGATCACTCCGCGATTGCACCACACCTCATGATTTCCATCTCTCTCGCGCTCCGTCGAAACCTCGATCTTCACCGGTTCGCCGTAGATCAGATTCTTTGGCGCTCCGCGAACGGGCAGGACTGCGTACTCATACTTGTGGCCAGGTTTGGCTGTGAAATCGTTCCAAACGAAGTCCTGGATGGGATGCTCGTGTGTGGAAACCAGCGTACCCTGGGGTGGATTCGGGTAAACCGAAGGAAAAGTTCGCATTCCTTTGAGCCAGTATTGCTCTGCTTCGGTCTGATCGGAGCGAGAGATTGCAAATCCGAGCAGAGACTTCCTGGCGTTCGTCGTTGCATTCATCGCCAAAGTCACAACGTAGGTCCCAGATATCGCGTGGACGCTAATGCCATCCGTTTCTTTACGAAAGCGCATAGCCTGCCCCCGAGACTTAACCGCTGCTCTGGCCGGTATCGCCACCGATGCGCAACTTTACTTCTTCGGTCACGCGATCTTCTCCGTACAATATCCTGTGCACAGTATCTACGCGCGAATCTCCTGAGCAGGTAGCGACTCCGTGAGCCCACCACGTAGCGAGCTCTCGCGAGCGCCAAGAGGGTGTTGTCGGTGTACGCGTCTTCAGAACACCACCGTCTGGAACAGCATAAGTAGACCCCACGATCTGTACGGGACTTACGTAATTGTCATCGATAACGGTCGCAGCATTCTGCACTTGCTCGTACATCAGGTCGCCCGTCCCGGATCCGATTCCAGGGGCGGACGGACAAACGTAAGCTACGGGTCGCGAAATCGATCCGCCACGCGGCCACAAGAGTATGGGCAATGAGATTGAGAGGAGGACAACACTCAGCGCGGTGAACGGCACGGCCACGTGGAATTTGGCTGAACGCTTGAGGATTTCCCCGATCAAGAACTTTACAACCTCTGGTTCCACCTCGCGCGGGACTTCCGAGAAACTCCAGTTCCCCCAGGCCGCTCGTCCTATTTCCCAAAGGCAAAGCAAGGTAGAAAAAAACCAGCAGCTGTAAGCAATCCAAAATATGGATGCAACGAAAAGCAGTAGAGAGTGGGGACCGATCGTCTTGAGTGTTTCATAGTGTGTCCACAGAGAACCTACACCGACAGAAATGGCGGCCAGGACTAAGGCTTGAAACTGCAGCAGTCTTCCGGTCTTGTCGTCGACAACGTTCAGGTACCCCACGAGAAATTGAATCCGGTCATATTTCGGATTATATTCCGCATCGAGGTAGCTGCCGTTCTTGATGGCGAGATAAATTCTGACCCGCTGACACCAAAAGGCGTGCTGCTTCTTGAGGTTGTTTTTGAAAGCATAACCACGAGACAATAGATTGAGAACGATGCGTATCTCGATTCCAAGCGATGTCTCGGGCTCCTCCGCACGTCCCGAGTCGATTCCGTGCAGATCGGCACGGTATTGGCCGTTGGTAGCTGGAGCAGGTTCAGACCGCCTTCGACTAGTTTTGGGGAGAGAGTTGCTATCTTCCATGGCACCGCCAACCGGAAGAGACGCTTGGCACCTTTACGGCGAGTGATAGGAAAAATTGAGTATTGACGCCGCGCACACCTGGGTTTTGACGGGAACGCCCACCAGATATCTCGAGCAACGCGTTAGGAGTACTGTCATTCAGTTCGCATTTGTCTTCAGAATGTTTCATCCATAAAGCTACTACATGTGCGGATTGAATCCTGCACTTCCATCCCCAGACATACAGTATAGTTTTGAGGCCGTCAAGCATTCATGCCGTTGAAACCGGCCATCCTTTACGCGTAACCCGGCTAGACAACTGCGGCGATGAAAAAGCCAGCCCATAGTCCAATCTGCCGATCCCGAGACACGGCTACGAAGAAGTTTTCGTAGAGAAGGCATGCCTTACTCCGAAATTTGTCTCACCAGCGGGATCAATCTATAAATCGACGCGTAACGCCTCGTTGGGCCCGTTTGAATCCCTGATCAATTCCCTGCAATTCCCTGTTCGAATAGTCAGGCAAATTCACCATCGTGCTTATAACTGGAGGCTTCACAATAGGATCCGGCCATTCTTGTCGGAGAGAGAGCGCACGATGTGCGCTTTTCCCTGTATTTTTCCCAGTTCTAGGCGGGAGAGTAGTTCGCTCGTGACTGACTCCTCCGCCAGCCAGTCTAGGAATTTCTCTCTGTTCCCAGTATTGTTGCCGAAAGTCAAACATTCGGCCCCAATTGGCTGGAATTCGCTAAACGTGCTTAGCTCTCTCTCCGGCGACGGTCCGCGAAAGTCCTAAACTGATCGGGACATTCTCCCAAACCAATCGCGAGGTGCACCTTCGTAGAGTGCAGGGTTGCTCCTTCTCGCGCGGCCTCTCAAGTATCGAGGGCCGTGATCCTGCGTTTCCTCAGTCCGAGCCTGTTGCGCTCGGTAGTAAGGAACGCGAAAAGTGCGTCGATCAGCAGAACATCGACGCAGCCGGCACAATGGCGAACTGCCCTCATTCTATCGTTCGTGGAGCCTCGATGCATTCCCAAGATCCCCGTTCATCGCGCGTAGCGCCAGACCAGCAACCTTCGCTAGGAATTCGTTGTAGGCGAGAGCTGCTTTGGCTTCAGCCTCGGTTTCTTTAGCTCTCGATGTTCTGCTGAAGTTGTGAATAGAGATTCTGGCCGAAATCGACCGGTCGAGAAAAACACTGCGCCTACGACAGCCTAAAACACGTCTAGCGAAGGAGAAATCCTTCAGTTCTGTCGGAAATCCTGATGATGGTTGGTGAACCTCTATCGGGCGATTGCTCACTCGCGCGTCCAACAATCTTATTTCCTTGCCTGGATTAGCCAATAAGGCCTCATCGATCGGAAACTTAAGCGAGGAGCTCTTTCGAAGTCATCACTTTCAATGCTCGGTGTACCGCTCGAGCTATGAGTTAGCACCACGATTTGCGCTCAGTATCCTGACCTCTGAATCGATTTGCTGTAGAGCTTCCAGCTCCATCATGCAATAAGGTCACCACCGTTGCGCCGGAAGCGACTTCGCTCATTTCAACGCGGGGCTCCTGAAACAAAGTGTCGACATGGCGAAGCACTGTCGATATAACGTCGCGACAGTCAACATGTCAACGTGAGCGGGTCCATGCGATTCGAAGAACCGGTCATCTCTCCGCGTGAGCAATTCGCGACGAAGCTATCCCCTTGAATCCGCGGCGGCAGAACGAGGCAGAGCCCGATCACCCAATTGCAATTGCGATGGAACACTACTTGCTGACGTGTGGTTGGTGGCCACGCAAGGGTTGCCAACGCACGTTGCTCCTCGTGATGAGCAACGTCGCTGGGACTCTCTATGGCGCGATTTCTTCTGCAGAGAAAGGGGAAACGAAATGAGCTTCGTCACAAGAGTATTGGTTAAGCTCGGCCTCCTTAAGGAGGATCTTGACTACCATTTCCTACGCGCTTCGATGGTGATCATCTTCTTATTTTTTGGCTATCAGAAATGGTTTGACTATGAGGCGCAGGCACTGATCCCCTACATCAGCCATGGTCCACTGATCTTTTGGATGTATCCCGTTTTTGGCATTCGGGGCGCCTGCTGGTTTTTGGGAGTTGCGGAATGGCTCTTTTGCGCACTCCTGTTCGCGGGATTCTGGAATAAGAAGTTGGGGATCCTTGGCGCACTCGGCTCTGTCTTTACGTTTATATCAACGATTACGATTATTCCATTCATCCCGAATGGCTGGGCCCCGTCTGCCGGAGGATTCCCCGCGATGACCGAAACTGTTGCTTTCCTGTTGAAGGATCTGGCTCTTCTGGCCGTATCCTTTTATTTGCTGCGGCAGGATGTTCTCAGAGTGTCACAATCTGCTAGAGACTCTTCTTCAGAAGTCGCCACGCAACTGCAGCACACCTGATCGCGGCTTCCCGAACTACCAAGAACGTTTCAATCCTGAGTTTAGGAAAGTCGGTAGCATCCTGGAAGCGGTGTGGCGCGAGGGATCGAAAGAACTAAAGGGGGAATCTATGGAAAAGAAACTCACGAACAAAGTGGCCGTCGTTACCGGAGGCAGCGCGGGGATCGGCCTGGGCGCTGCCGAGCACTTTGTTGCCGAAGGCGCTCAGGTATTCATAACCGGGCGCCGTCAATCCGAACTCGACAAGGCCGTTGCCGAGATCGGCAGCAACGTTACCGCTGTTCGCGGAGACACTTCCGTCCTGGCGGATATAGATCGGATCTTCGAAACCATAAGGCAAAAGGCCGGCCGCATCGACGTCCTGTTCGTTAACGCAGGATTCTACGAAGTTGGAAAGCTGGGTGAAGTCACCGAAGATCACTTCGATAAGACATTCAATACGAACGTGCGTGGCCTGTTCTTCGTGGTCCAAAAGGCGCTGCCGCTGCTTTCGCGCGGTTCGTCCGTGATCCTCAATGGATCGATAGCTTCGATGAAAGGATTCGAGGCCTTCTCCGTTTATGACGCCACGAAGGCGGCAGTGCGTTCCTTCGCGCGCAGCTGGATCATGGATCTCAAGGGCCGTGGAATCCGGGTCAACGTTCTGAGTCCCGGCCACATTGATACGCCAGGATTGTCGGCCCTGATGACGGACGAGCAGAAGGCCAGCGCCGTTGCTAATGTGCCGCTTGGCAGGCTGGGTACGCCAGATGACATGGCTCGGGTAGCCGTGTTTCTCGCGTCGGATGACAGCGGCTACGTGAACGGGATTGAACTGTTCGCGGACGGCGGCGTCGCACAGTACTGAGCGCTCTTAGCGGGCATTTAAAGCAATACTCCTGTTGGGAGCGTTTTTGAGCCGTGCTGTTCAGATCACGCCGCCGCGACTTGGGAAGCCGCGGCCCTCTGCTGTGAACAGTTATCTGCTAGGGTCCTGGAGTTGTGGTGCGTTGAACCTCAAATATGTCATGCCCCGCAGACACGCGCTTGCCCCGCGACTGATAAGCATAAACAGCAAACTATTCAGAACCGCGCCAGCGGTCGTCGAAGGCTTTTCCACCGGCGAAATTGCCACAACCATTGGCGACAAGTATGGCTGGAGCGAATCTCAAGAGCTGCGCTTGAGAGAGTTTCAGGTCCGACACCGAGAGCAGACCCACAGCCTAGTCCGAAGCGCCGAGCAGTTCACCTCTAACGCGATGATCGTGCTGGTTGTGGTCCCCATACTAAGTATCTTCTTTCTTGCTGATGGCGCACACATAGCCGACGGCTTCATCCAACTCGTTTCCACAGAAGGCAATCACCGGGAGGTCCGCGAAGTCGCCGACGAGCTCAACGCCATGCTCAGGAAATACATTAGAGCCAAAGTAATTCTCAGCGGATGGTCGCTGGTGTTTTATACAGCAGGCATGCTCTTGTTGAGGTTCCCCCACGCGATCGCCCTGGGCGTCCTCGGAGGAATTTTGGAGTTCATACCCGTGGCCGGCTGGATGATTTCAGCGGCAGCGATCATCGCTGTTGGCGCTCTCACCCACTCTCACTGGATCTGGATGGCTGTGCTCCTGGGCATCTGGAGAATGTTTATGGACTACTTCATCTCGCCCCGCGTCGTGGGACAGAACTTGGAAATCCATCCTTTGATGGTGCTCTTTGCGGTGATGGTCGGCGGCGAAATCGGTGGAATCGTTGGTATCTACCTTTCGATTCCGCTGATGGTCGTTGTGCGTGTAGTCTGGCAAAAATGTGTCTCCTCGGCTGCGCGGTCCTCGGCCGAATTGTCTCCCGCCGACAGAAATCTCTGATTCTTCGGTTGCCCTAGCGGTTCACTTGACCTGAATTCCCTTCCTGATGACACGGTCCCTGGAGCATTGGGACGCAGATTGCTATCACGAGCAGTATGGCGTAGCTGAACAAGGACCGTAACAAGAGCTATCCCACATGCACGAGACGGCGTCCGATGTAACCCCGGACGGTCCACTCTGGTTGAAGGTCCCTAAGGCCCCTGCTTCTGTTGCGTCTTTGCCCGCAGTCGCACGGTCGTGAACCTGCTTCAAGTCTGTTTGAGCGTCTCTCTGATGGATGTACATTTTCGGGGCAAACTAAACAGTGGCTGGTCGGCGGCTCACCTCGCGGGTACAACTCTTGTATGCGTTGCCTAAATCCTCGGCTTTGAGCTTTACGAGTCCCATGACCCACCACAGAAACGATTGGCGGGCATTGCGCAGGAAAACGAAGTCGCTCACTTTCATAACCACATCCTCCGAGGCGGCTTTGCGCGGCTGACGCATGCCATCGGGTGCGCGACGAAACGAGTGCTTGACCTTGCTAGCCGACGAGAAGTAAGCGACAATCAAGACGTAAGGAAATTGTTAAAGCGTAAGGATCATGCGATGACGCATTCCACGGTAACGAGCAAGGGACAAACGACCATTCCGGGGAAGATTCGCAAGGCGTTGCGAATCAAGCCGGGCGACAGGCTAGAGTATGTAGTGGAAGGGGACCACGCTACCATACGCGTGCATCTGGGCACGCGATCGCTCAAGGGTGTACTAGCCAGCAAGAAGGGAAAGGGGATGTCCTTCGCGCAAATCCGCGAGGCCGCGGCGAACGCAGCCCGTGGTCGTGAGGGCAGTCGGTGAGGAAACGAAGGCTTGTCGACACCAATCTGATCGTTCGCTATCTAGTGCAGGACCATGAAAAGCATGCCAAGGCCGCTGGAAGGCTGTTCGATGCCTGCGATCGCGGCGACGTGGTGATTGTGGCGTTGCCAGCTGTTCTGGCCGAGTGTGTGTTTGTGTTGCAGTCTTTCTACCAACATCCACGTGGAGATATCGCGTCGGCGCTGGGTAGACTCATTTCCAGCCCGTGTATTGAAATTGATGGTGCGGCGATTCACCTGGACGCTTTGGATCGCTATCGAAAAACAAAGATCCATTTCGTGGATTGCCTGATCGCCGCGACGGCGGCCACCGAAAACATGCCGGTTGCCACGTTCGATCAGGACTTCCGAAAGTTCACGGACGTTCGCGTGGAAATCCAATAGCTTCGTGCCTCATTCGTCCCGTCCCCGTGTACCCCGCATGTACTTCCGTTGGGCGTTGAGCACAAGACGACTACTGCGTACCCTTGAGCGCCATACGAATCGTCCTTATGTCGAGAAACATCCGTTGAGGACCACTCTGGGCAGCACCCTCCAGGGCGACGAAACCATACCGCACATACCAATCGAGCCGGTCTCGGTATGCGTCCGTAATGATGCAGCGGCATCCCACATCATCGGCGACTAGAAGTGCGATCTTGAAGACTTCGGAAATGAGCGCGTGCCCGAGGCCTTTGCCCGAAAATCGGCGGTCTACCGCAAGTCGCGCCAACAAAATCAGAGGCAATTCGTATGGAGGAAGGCCGCGCACATATTTCTGTGGGAAGGCGTTCCGTGGCACACTTGCCGTCGCGAGGGTGAAATATCCAATCACGCTGAGCGGAGCCCCTTCGTCGACCGCCACATAAGTCACACCGATGGAGCTTTTCTGCTGATTCGCCCAGGCATGGCGCTTCAGATAATTGTTGAGTGGCTCGTCGCCACAGTCGAAACGCTCGACTTCGTCGTGTTCTTCGAGGCGACGAATGAGAACGGCCACTCAGCCTCTCATTGCCCGGATGAGCGTTTCGGTAGGACGGGCGGGTTCTCGCGATGCGAGATCGGCAAGGCTCTCCAGTTCGCGCGGCGTCCAGGAAATTTCCACGCGCGGGAGCATGATCTCTGGCGCGACGCGTTCGAGCCGCGGCAGCACCAATTCCTTGCGCGCGCCCGTTTCAGTTTCACTAAAAATACGATGGCCGCGCTTTCTTTCCCTTACTGCCCAACGGAACAATGCTAGGGCGTCAGAAAGAAAATCCGTGTTGCTGGTAAGCTGCAACTCTTGCTTTAAACCGCGAACCATGCGGTCTTCGGCAGGAGCCAAATCAGCCTGAAACTTTGACTTGCGAGTAGCCCGTTCGGCTTGCGGCTGTTTTCTAATTTGCTTAGTTTTTAGCGCCATCGTCGGGTGATCCTTTTATAGTCCGGAAACACTCTCATACTACTACATATCGACTTAGAATTCGAGTCGTTTTTGGTGAGATTTTGCACCCTAAGATTCAACGCGTGACCCGCGACAATTCTAGGGTGTAAGTGCAGAGTCGCATAGTAGCCTGCTCACCGCCCGCCGGTAGCCGAGCCAAACAGCGACACTCGGCTCGCACCCGTCCGCTCAGCAAGCATTTGAAGGTTTTTATCGATGGGATTCGATCCGAGCCGTCATTGGAATGCTGGAGGGCTGCGCGGAGATTTGGGCGCTGGTGGCGCTCAGTTCCTTGGCCTTTGAGAAGAAAACGCCGTCGCAAGAACAAGGGACGGTTGGGTCATCCGTGAAACCTTAAACTGGCTGCACTTTGGTCGCGAGGCCCAGGAGCGCAGCCGCACAGGTCGTCCAGAGAGTCTTGCAGGTTCTTTTGCAAGTGCCGCTACGCTCCTTACCGCTCTCGATCAGATTGGATAACAAGCCTAAGCCAGTAATTAACGGTTGATTCCTGCGCGCCTAATCAGTGGAACTGTGCTCCGCTAGTGCCAGTTTGGTTTGCCAACGCTTATCTTTACGCATCGGCTACTTTGAGAATGAGTTTTCCAGTATTCTCACCCTTGAAGAGCTTCAGCAACGTTTCGGGGAATATTTCGAGGCCCTCTACGATGTCCTCGCGCGATTTGAGTTTGCCGGCCGCCATCCACGCCGCCATCTCCCGTGCGGCCTCAGGGTAACGATCAGCGTAGTCGAATACGACCATACCTTTCATGCTGGCGCGATTAACGAGAAGCGAGAGATAGTTCGACGGTCCTTTGATTGGTGTGGTATTGCAGTATTGCGAGATTGCGCCGCAGATGACCACTCGTGCGCCGCGCGCGATGCGCGTGAGCGCAGCGTCAAGGATGTCGCCGCCCACGTTGTCGAAATAAACGTCAATGCCATTCGGGCAATACTTCTGCAGCGATTTGCCGACATCCTCCGACTTGTAGTCGATGGCGGCGTCGAAGCCGAGCTCTTTCACAATGTAGTTGCACTTCTCGGCCCCACCGGCGATGCCTACCACGGTGCAGCCTTTTATTTTGGCGATCTGTCCTACGACCGTTCCTACCGCTCCAGCCGCGCCTGAGACAACTACGGTCTCGCCGGGTTTTGGCTGACCGATATCCAGCAAGCCAAAATAAGCGGTCATTCCGGGCATTCCAAGCGTCCCGAGAAAGACGGGCAGAGGAACCGCGCCCGCATTTACCTTCGTAATGCCATTGCCGTTCGAAATTGCGAATTCCTGAACGCCGAAGGCGCCGTAAACGTAATCGCTGACGGCAAACTTGGGATTTCTCGACGCCGTTACGCGCCCCAGCCCCCCAGCCCGCATCACCTCGCCGATTTCTACCGGAGCAATGTACGATTTCCCTTCGTTCATCCACCCGCGCATAGCCGGATCGAGCGAGATATACAGAATCTTTACGAGCAGCTCACCTTCACCGGGTTCGCGAACCGGCTCCTCCTTGTATGCCCAATCGGTTCGCTTGGGCATACCGACGGGCCGCGCAGCAAGCTCGAATTTGTGATTCAATTTGCTCATAGGTGTTCCCTCCGATGCTAAAGGCAGGACTGAGCCGCAATCTAACCGACTGTTGATAGTCGCTTACAGATGACACAGGAAATACTTCTCCTAGAGGATGACCTCACCATTGACCCAGAGCTGCTCAATGAAGCCTTAAAACATCAATTCTGGCCACACGAAGATCCCATCAGGAAGAAAGTCTCCAGTGGCGCACCTGGCTGGAGATCGTCGGAGTCGTAGGCGACGTCCACTAATTCGGGCTCGACCGGCCGGCCTCGCCGGAATTTTACTACCCACACGGGCAGGGCGCCAAATCCATCCGCATTGATTGTCCGCACCGTTGCCGGTCCGACCACCATGACGGAGGCCGTCACCCGCGGGGTGCATGACCTAGATTCGCAGGTCGCGGTCACGCACGCACTGACTCTCGAACAGGCGCGCGCTCCGAGTCTGTGGCTTCTCCCGGCGTGGCGGCCAGCTTTCTGGCGATCTTCGCAGGACTGGCTTTGCTGATTGCGGCGGCGGGGATTGGCGGAATCATGGCTCTCACGGTGAGTCAACGCACGCGGGAGATCGGAATTCGCATGGCGCTGGGGTGCACAGCCCTTGAACGTGATGCGCATGGTGCTCGCGCAGGGGCTGCTACTGGCGGGGCTTGGCGTGGGAACTGGAATCGTAGGCGCCCGAGTGCTTACGCGGCTCGTCAAGACGCTTCTCTTTGAGGTGGCGCCGAACGATCCCATTACGTTCGCAAGCGTCGCAGTGACGCTAGTGGCAGCGGCCATGTCAAGCTTTCTGCCAGCGCGGAGAGCGGCATCGATCGACCCCATCGTCGCTCTTCGGAGTGAGTAGAAATTGGATTTCTGCCGGGAGGGTGTATGCGCCTGTCGGAGGTTGCCCTAGCAAGGCACCGGTTCGATCCCAGTCACGTCCACACACTGTTTGTCTGATTGCGCCGCACAGCGCGCATCTCCGGTTTTCGCCGAGGAAACAACCCGTCGAAAGACCACAATTACCGACGTGGCTCTGGCACGCGCAGCGACTGTGCCAGCACTTGCGGGAACACCCTTGCAACCTAAAACGATTCGATGGATGTTGGGCGGCTTTTCCGTACGGTAGTGGACAGCGTGCAGACTCTATTGCCTTTCGAGAATCTGGTCAACGATGGTTGACAAATTCTGGGGCGCGCCGCACGCGGTGCATCCGGGGCCTTGGATAACCCGCGGTCGGAACAACTTACTGACCTTCACTTCCGCATCGTCAAATAGGTTTGGCGCAACTATTGAACGGTCACAGAAACCTTCACGTCGTGTTGATCGGAGCTGGGACTCCAATCCTGATACGTCAAATGGTTGACAGTGCCAGGTACTAAGTTTGGAAAGAGAATCTTGGCGACCTGAACTTCTGAAGTGAGGTGAACCGCGGCAATACGCGCAGCATCTGGCGTGCTTCCGGACAAACTGAGCATTACGAAATACGAGTATTGGCCGACGGCGGCTGGTGAAAGGTCTGCCGTCGTTAGAGTCGGAGCACCTGGTTCCGGGTTCATCGGAAATGCGGCCGACCAATGGACGCCATCGCTCGAAAAATATGCCGTAACCGACGCTGCATCATTCTCGCGATAAACAGTTCCGCTCACCTGGAGGGTGAAGACGGGGAATGGGCTAGAAAGATAGTAGATAACGTGTCCGGACTTCGTACCGGCGTTCGCGATGAAAAGGTCGGTACTGCCCGGCAAGGTTCCTATCCGGCTTACTGAAGAGGCGAACTGCTGCCAGTCAGCTCGAGCAAAATCCAGCGCCCAATCGAACTGTCCCGAACTGACGGTGCTGGGCTGTAAATCGGGATCATTGGGTACTGAATAATCGAAGATGCTGGTAGTCAAGTTATCGGATCGAAATGTGAAGCTTTGATTTGGCTGTAAACCGTAAGTCGCGGCCGTTCGGTAGTCAGGGGTGAGGTAGTCGGGCGTTGAGGCCGCATATTGCTCAGCCATCAACGCCGCCGGGTAGCCACTTGGGTCGTTACCGCTTGCATCCGCCACGCGTGCCACCAAAGACGGATCTGCGATGATCTCGGCCACACTCGCGACGGTCTTGTTATCTTCGGCCAAATAATAGACTTTGTGGTCAGCGTCATACAAATGCCAGCCGCCGTTGTAGTAGATTTCGGGCACGGTGTGAAAGGTCATTGAGGCGATGCGCGTTTCGTAACCAGCCGCTTGCCACAGCCAATCGAGTATGGCCGAGGACTGATCGCAGCACGTGAAGCCAAAGCCGTTTAGTAATCGCAAGGGTTCCACCGCATAGGCAAGAGGATCTCCTGGAGCTCCAGCAGAGCAAAAGTGGAATGTGTCTTGGCTGACCAGCTTCCACGTGGTCAACGCGAACTGTTCGGGGGCAAGGGTACTGGCCGATTGGACGACAGACAGAATAGAAGAACGGTTGAGGGCGTAACCACCTGCGGCGAAAACCGCAGGCAGCACTATGTAATCAGCACTTTCATTCGAGATGGTAATTCTCGCATTGTTGATTACGGGCGAAGCCGAGAGATCAAAAGCCAGGGTCTTGTTGTAAGGAGTCGCGCTGGCTGGAACCGGCGGCGGCACGCTTAGCACTAGAGCGTCTTGTTGTTTGGCACATCCGAAATGCAACAAAGAACCGAATAGCATCACCACGAGGAGATGTGCGGATCGCACCTCCCGCCTGAAGTCACGCATATCTCGCGAATTCCCCCTTTCATCCATCGGCTGGCGATCTTCAAGACCATAACTACAAGCGTCGCAATCACAACCCAAACGCGTGCAACAGGGATGACAGATATTGCCACAAAGGCGGAATTTAGTTCCACTTTCTTCGACCGAATTTGAGGATTGATGGTGCCGGCCCCGGCAACACTCAGGTTGAGTCTTGTGCGTTTGTGCTCGTTCGTAGCTCTTCTTTCAGCGAGCGCCCCTGAGCGGCCCCGGTATTTTTGATCCACTTCAAGGGTTAGTTTCCGGCAAAATCTAAGCCTAAAAAGGAGGATTTGCCGTGAAACAGAAACGTTTCAACGTTGAGCAGATCGTGGCAGTTTTGAAGCAGGCACGCAGGAGTTCCCTTGGCTGAATTGATCCGGCGGGTGGGAATCTCCGAGCAGACTTTCTACCGATGGAAGAAGCAATACGTCGAGAGGTCGACCAGATTCGCCAGCTCAAACAGCTCCAGGAAGAGAACGCTAGGCTGAAACAGCTCGTAGCCGATCTGACCCTCGACAAGGCCTATGGGGAAGAGGGATTAACGCTGCACCAACGGCGGAAGCGGCACCGCCGGGTGGCGGAACATCGGTGTGAACGTTGTCATCCAAGCGGGCTGAATCAGGTGTGGTCGATGGACTTTGTGGCGGATCAGCTAGCGGACGGAGGAAGGTTCCGTTCGCTGACGGTCGTGGATATCTACACTCGGGAATGCTTGGCGATCGAGTCCGACCAGAGGTTGAAGGGCGAAGATGTGGTGCTGGCGCTGAACCGGATTAAAATCCAACGCGGAGTTCCGAAGTTTCTTTACTGTGGCAATGAGAGCGAGTTTTCCAGTCAGGCGATGGATCTGTGGGCCTATCGGAACGGGGCGGAAATGGCGTTCTCGGAGGAAGTAAAAGATAGACTGGCCCAGGCTTCGACAACTTCCTACAATACGAGTCGAAATGATGAAAAAACTCTTACTAAAATCGCTCCTTTTATTCACACTGCTAGGAGGAGTCTCGTCCATCGCCTCGGCCCAGCTTGCAACCGTTACTGGGAACCTCACCGATACCACCACCGCTTCCGGCACGAACACCTTCGTCCACTTCCAGCTTCCTAACTTCTCCGGCGCGCAGCCTAAAATCGGCGCGACGCCTACCCTTGTAAAGACCCAAATGGATATGTTTCCTGAGAGCTCTGGCGTTCTCAGCGATTCCATCGAAGAGAACGTAGGCATCTCACCTCCCGCTATGTACTACACGGTCGAAATCTGGAACAACGGGATAATGACATCCTCGGTCAATTCCATCATCGCCCCGAATCCATGGAATCTGAACACAGCCGTCCCTGTTGTCACGCCTCCAACACCCTCAGGCAATATCGCCTTTGCGCGTAGCTTCGTCTTCATCGAAACGTCTGCCCTGACCACGTGGCCTATTCCGCATAACTTCGGCGCGCAGCATGTCCTCGTCCAGTGCGCAGATTCGAACAACAAAGCCCTTATACCCGATACCATCGTCGAGACTGACGCGAATGACGTCACCGTAACGTTCACCGCTCCCCAAACCGGCAGCTGCATCGTAATGAACGCAGGCAAGATCGTCCTAGCTGGCCAGACTGCCAGCGTCGTCATTCTCAATCCCAGTGGCGACCAAAATATCGTCGGCTTCAATCTTCTTCAGAATGGAAGTTTCATCCCCACCGTTGGTGCCAATAATGCATGGACGGGCAATGAAACTGATGCCGGCACGGAGACCTTCAATGGTGCGGTAGCAATCAATGTCCCCTTCGCCTCACAATTCTTCGGCCAATCGCCGTGGATCGATGTCACCAGCTCTACTTACGGTGCGGTGTGCGATGGCGTGGCCAATGACACCACCGCGATACAGAATGCACTCAACGCAGCGAATTCAGTTCCCACTACAGTCTACTTTCCGCCAGGGAAAACTTGTGCAGTGACCTCCCTAACCCTGGATGGCTTCGGAGGCGTGTCGGTGCGCGGTGGCTGGGGCGCTGCGCTCCCCTCCGGCAACCAACAGGCCACAATCAAATTCACTGGAACCTGTTCACCATCTGCCTGTCTCTCCATTCGATCAGCCGGGGCAATAAACTTCTACGACATCGCCCTGAACTTCCCCAGTGCCGTTGTCGGTCCAATGGTCGACCTATCTCGTTCATCGCTGAACACGGACAGCCAGCAGATCGGTTTTCATGGTGTAGCTTTCCAAGGCCCGAATACCACAGTCGGCCCTATCATTCTTGATCAGAATACTGATTCCGTGGCATTCGATGCTTGGACGCAGTTTTACAAGGCCAGCGTTTTCGTTGAAGGTCCTGCGACCAACTCATCTGGCTCGGGGTTCAGTGATCTTTCTGTCTTCAATCAGGTCATTATGGAAAACTGGGGAACTTCAGCCGTTCAGAATGCCAGCATCGATTGGAACTTCTCGAACATCATTGCGGAATCGATGAACCCGGCCAAATGCGTTCCTTTCTTGCAATACATAAACAGCTTCACAAACATGCAGTCGCTTTCGATCACCAAGAGCCTATTTAGCCCCGGCGCGAATGTTTGTAGCAACGCTTATACACTCATCTCCATTCCTCCAGCCAATGGCAATCTTGGAGGATTCACATTCACCGGGAACTTGGTAATTCCCAATGTCGTTTCTACCACCGGGACGATGCTTTCAATCGGCAATGGGCAAGCCTTTACGGCTTCTGGCAACGTTATCCAACAGTTCGCTACGGTCTATTCTCTCGGTATTGGCGTCAATGCGAACATCGGTCCCAATATCTATTCAGGCATCACTGGATTTCTTTCAGGCACACCGGCTGGTGGGCAGATCGTAGATAACACCGGGGTCACCACTGTTTATGGAATGCGCGTCGGCGGCGGCTCCATTATAAATTCCATCTTCTACGCCGTCGGTCTGCCCCTCAATTCTGCCTTTACCTCGATCACCGCTGGAACTTGCCAAGAACAAACCCTAACGCTGTCTGGTATAACAACGAACGGAGTCGCAACCGCCAATCCTCAGGGCTCTCTCGGAGGGAATTTTTCTTGGCAATCGTGGATAAATGCCGCAAATACAATAACTGTTCATCTCTGTGCAGGTAGCACGGCGACACCGAACTCCGTATTATGGAACGCGAGCGTGATTGACTAGCCTAAGCGATGATTAAGAGATTTCGCCTAGCCGTTGGTATTTAGCATCTGCGGCGCCCGCGGCATCGTCTCCCCCGCGGACCTCATTGTTGTAGTCAACTGGTAACACCGTCGCGACGTTCCTCGGCACGAATCCTCGAAGTGGATTGGCGTGTGCTGACGGTATGCCATTAGCCCATATCGAAAACGAAGGTTGGCTCCATGTGGGAGAAACTGGAGAGGCTTTGCGTGCCCGCGACGGTAGGGGAAAGTGCACCTCGCGATACGTATTGCGGGAGATGCCAAATTCCCTGCACAGTTCCCCCATCGGTTCGCCGGCTAGCCACAAACTGCATGCTTTCGTCCATCACCGAACACCCCAATATTCGCACGCGACTGCGTCCTCCGCCAGATACATCAAGCGCCCTTCGTCTTCGCCAATCTCGCCAGTCCTTGCAGCGTCGCGGGATCCACATGCAGCGGTGTGGCCGCCACATTCTCCTCAAGATGTTTCACGCGTGATGTGCCCGGAATCGGAAGCATCACGGGCGAACGCCACAGCAGCCACACAATTGCTAGTTGCGAAGGCGTAATCTTCAATCGCGCAGCTGCAGCCGCAAGCGCGCTTCCCGCAGCGGACACTTTTCCGGCGGCGAGTGGGAACCACGGGATGAACCCGATGTTCGCCTTCTCGCAATATTCGAGAACGTCTTCCGCCGCGCGGTCCACGACGCTATACCGGTTCTGAACCGTGACGATGGGAACGACTTTACGTGCATTGTCGACCTGTGCGAGGCTAACTTCCGAAAGACCAATGTGCTTGATCTTTCCCTCGAATTGGAGGTCTTTGAGAGTGCCGAGTTGATCATTCACGGGCACTTTCGGATCGATGCGATGAAGTTGGAACAATTCGATTCGTTCGAGACGCAAGCGCCGCAAGCTCCCCTCACAAGCAGCACGGAGATGCTCCGAGCGTCCGTTCGTGACCCACTGATCCGGCCCCGTACGCTCAAATCCCGCCTTTGTAGCAATAACCAGGTCAGACGGGTATGGATACAGTGCCTCTGCGATCAATCGTTCACTGACATATGGCCCGTATGAGTCCGCGGTATCAATAAAATTGATGCCCAGCTCGACCGCGCGTCGAAGAACCCGTATCGCCTCGTCCCGGTCTTCAGGCTCACCCCAAATACCCTTGCCAGTAATTCTCATCGCGCCAAATCCCAGACGGTTGACGCGAAGATCTCCGCCAATTTCGAATTCGCCAGCCTTTGCTGCTGGCCGCTCTGTGTGCCCTTCTCTTAGGGATTGGCTGTTCATGCCCATTGCCTCCAGTCCTCCATGGATACAGGCCCGCGGAGCCACCTAACTAAGCCACGGGAATCCAGGTTCACCCCCCTTAGATGAGTCTTCGTGTCACAAGGGCGCTCCAATTTTGTTTCAACTGTCCGACGCAAGAATGTCCTTGGTTGTCGTCGCCTTGCCGAATCTAGTTCTTGTGAAAGCCCTTCCGCCACCGCCCGATGCCACCCGGCTAGCCACGCCAAGGTTACGTTTTAGAATGGGTTTCGGAAGTTAGCGGCCGATTCCAGTTAGCCTACGGTAAAATTTCTCCAGGTGCCCTCTCGATGAAATCCACTCGTTCAACCATTGTTATTGTGGGCGCCTGGGTGTTTTTTGTCGGGGGATACGCGGCCATCGCCTTGCTTGCTCCCCCTGAATCCGCGGTAGCTGGCTTCAGCTATTTTTTCGCTTGCCTGGTTCCGCTCTTCGCCAACACCTGCCTGCTCTGGAACGCTGCTTCACCCTACCGGCGGCAAAACGGATTCTGGATGCTGCTGGCGTTGGGCTGCACGTTCTGGCTCGCTGGCATATTGGTCATGGTTTACAACGAATTCGAAGCCGGCAATCACATGCAGACCACGTTTACGGCCGATTTGCTGTTTTTTCTGCACACCGTTCCGTTCATGGCGTCACTGGCGCTGATGCCCCACGCTCGAAAGATGCGCGAAACTCTGCGCTTTGGCTTGATTGATCTCTTACTGCTGGCTGTCCTGTGGCTTTACGTTTATATCTTTGCGGCGATGCCCTGGAAACTCGTCTCGCCAGATCGTCAGCTCTTTCACTCGCGTGATCTCACCAGTTACGTGATTGAGAATCTGGTCGTGGCGATTGGCTTTGGTGTGCTTTTTTTTCGGACTCGCGGTTCATGGCGGACAGTCTACGGCCATCTGTTCGGCGCGTTCTCCGTGTACGTCGCCGGGATGTTCCTGGCCGATCTTGCGGTGCGCGGTGGTTTGCTGCATGGTGGGAGTCTTCTGCGGCTGCCGATGCTCGCGGCATTTGTCTGGCTGGGAACGGCGGGAGTGGTGGCGCACGAACTGACGTTCGAGCCCGAACCTCCTCCTAAGTCGCTGCGGCGAGATACACAGTGGCCGGCGCGCGTCGCGATGTGGGGCGTGCTGGCAGCGCCGATCTTGGCCGCTTGGGATGAGTTTGTCAGCACCGCGCCCGAGCCCGTGAAGCGGTTCCGTTTGATCGCCACTCTGACTGTGATTTTTGTCGGTGCCGGGCTGGTTTTCTTCCGGCAATACTTGGTCTACCAGGAACGCACCGGCCTGGTGCACGACTTGTGGGAATCGCTCGAAAATATTAAGCGCCTGCAAACCCATTTCGTGCAGTCCGAGAAACTTGCATCTCTTGGTCAACTCGCCGCGGGCGCCGCACACGAAATCAATAATCCGCTGACCGCAATTTTGGGTTATTCCGATTTGTTGACCATCGAAAATGGAGCCGACACGCGCGCACATTCGCTCGGTGAAAAAATCCGAGAACAGGCTCGGCGCACCAAAGACCTCGTAAACAATCTGCTCAGTTTCGCGCGGCAGGTGCCCGCCGAGAAGCAGCTGCTCGATCTGAACACGGTTCTCACCGGGGCAGTGCAGCTCCGCAATCTCGATCTGCGCGAAAAGAATATCCGCATCGAGCTCGAGAATCGCAGCGTCTTGCCGGCTGTGCGCGGTGACCCCAACCAATTGCTGCAAGTTTTCTACCATTTGATCAGCAATGCCGTGGACGCGATGGTGGCCGTTGGCGGCGGCGTGCTTCTGATTCGCACGCTGCGTGAGCGCGGCAATGTCGTCATCGAATTTTCGGATACCGGCCCGGGCATGAAGGATCCGGACAAGGTTTTCGATCCCTTCTATACCACCAAGGAAGTCGGCAAAGGCACGGGCCTCGGCCTCAGCATTTGCTACGGTGTAATGCAGGAGCACGGCGGTCGGATCACCGGATTCAATCGCCCGGAGGGCGGCTGCACCTTCCGATTGGAGCTACCGGCGGTGCTCGCCGTTTTCCCGCAGTTGCCTTCGACGCCCGCCGCGCCGCCGGTAAATTCGCGATAGAAAACGCGGGATGCCGTGCCTTCAATCACAGCATCCGCCAATTGCTATCGCTCAACGCCCTTCTTCGGCGCTTCCGGCTGATATGCTAGAGTCGGAAACTCCATGGGAAGCCCTGCTATCAACACCACGCCCGCAATCGCCACCGAGCACCTGACGCGTCGGTTCGGTGACCTAATCGCCGTGCAAGAGGTGAATCTTCGCGTCGCGCCGGGGCAGTTTTTCGGTTTTCTGGGGCCCAACGGTGCCGGAAAATCTACTACCATCAAAATGCTCACCGGCCTGCTTGCCGCTACGTCGGGGCGAATGGAAATCCTGGGCGTTGATCTCGCGCAAAATTCCGCTGAAGTTAAACGGCAGATTGGCGTCGTGCCGGAAGGCATGGCGCTCTTTGGCCGCCTCACCGGTGCCGAATATCTGAATTTTGTTGCCCGCATGTACGGCCTCGACCGCATCACCGCCGCGAAACGCACCGCCGAATTGCTGGACTTCATGCAGCTTGTGGACCAGCCGAAAATGCTCGTCACCGATTATTCGCACGGAATGCAGAAAAAACTCGCGCTTGCCGCCGCTGTGATCCATGGCCCCAAGATCCTTTTTCTCGACGAGCCATTCGAGGGCGTTGATGCCATCGCGTCCAACACGTTGAAGGCGATGTTGCAGAGCATGATCGCGCGCGGCGCCACGATATTTCTCACTTCGCACGTGCTCGAAATCGTTGAGCGGCTCTGCAGCCACGTGGCCATCATTCATCGTGGACAGCTCGTGGCTCAGGGCTCGCTCGAAGAACTTCGCGCTGGCGTGCAAGCGCAAGCCGCGGCCGCCGCCGCGCTTACGCCTTCCGGTGCTGCGGGCTCATCGGTAGCCGGTCCTGGCGAAAAACTCACTCTCGAGGAAATCTTCCTTCGCATCGTCGGCGGCACCCCTCGCGCCGATCAGGAACTTTCATGGCTGGGCTGATCTTTTCGCGGCAAGCGCGCGGCCAGTTCGCAGCGATCGCCTTTGTCCGCTGGCGGCTCTTTGTGAACTCCCTACGCACGATTCGCGGTCGCCTGGAACTTGTGTCCCGCGGATTCATGTTCTTCGGATTCGCCACGCTGGGGCTGGGCGGGTCGTTCGCAATGGGCGCGGGAGCGTGGTATTTCGCCGCGCACGATCACGTCGAAATGCTGGCCGTACTGCTGTGGCCCGCATTGCTGTTCTGGCAGCTTTTCCCGGTGATGGCCAGCGCGTTCACGGAAAATGTGGATTCGTCAAACCTGCTGCGCTTTCCGTTGACGTTTCCATCCTACTTCCTGATTCGAATCGCTTACGGCTCGCTCGACCCCGCCACCGCAGTTGGAAGTCTCTGGCTAGCGGGTATGGCCATCGGGATCGGCGTCGCCAGTCCAGCATATTTTCTGTTAGCTCTCCCGATTTTATTGCTGTTTGCAGTCTTCAATATTTTGCTGGGCCAGATGATTTACACCTGGGTGGAGCGCTGGCTGGCGCGCCGGCGCAGCCGGGAAATCCTCGGCGTCGTGTTTCTCTTCGTGATGATCAGCTTTCAATTCATCGGTCCTCTTGCCCGACATTACGGATCCACTGCGAGGCCGATCCTGTCTCGCGTCACCTCGCAAGTGCTTCCGATCGAACGACTGCTCCCGCCGGGCTTGGCGGCCGCTTCGCTGGCCCGCGCGCTACACGGCGAATACGCTCTCGCACTGGGCGCTTTCGCTCTGGAGTGCGCTTACGCACTGGCGGTCCTCTGGCTGCTGAACCTGCGTTTGCGCGCGCAATATCTGGGTGAAAATCTTAGTGAAGCGGTTGCGCGAACGGCAGGACCCGCCGGTAAACGAAAAATACAGCTCGGATGGAATATCGAAGGCGTGCCGGGCTCAGTTTCAGCCGTGGTGGAAAAGGAGCTACGCTACCTTTTGCGCAGTGGTCCGATGCTGTTTACGTTGGTGATGCCCCTGGTGATTCTTCTGATTTTCCGATTTACGCCGGGGAAATCGGACAGTCCCGGAGGCATCTTCGTGCATGCTTCTGACCTTGCTTTTCCCGTGGGAGCCGCCTACGCCTTGCTGATGCTGACCAATCTTATCTACAACAGTTTCGGTCCCGATGCCGCGGGCGTTCAGTTCTTCTTCGTTTCTCCGGTGCGCTTTCGCGAAATTCTGCTCGGCAAAAACCTAGCTGCGGCGTTTGTGCTGGCTGCGGAAATCGCCTTAGTCTGGCTCGGAACGTGTCTGATGTACCCTCTACCCTCATGGGACGCCGTGCTGGCCACCGTTACGGGAGTTTTCTTTGCGCTGCTGCTGAATTTGATAGGCGGAAATTTTCTCTCGGTATTCACGCCGAAGAAAATTGATTTTGGCACGTTTGGCCGCCAGCGCGCTTCCAACACCACCGCGTTCGCCAGTCTGGGCATCCAAGCTGCGGTTATCGGCTTGTGTTCGCTCGCACTCCTGGCCGCGCGCGCCTACCGGCACATCTGGGTGGCGGCCATCGTATTCGTAATCCTGGCAGCGGGCGCGACGGTCGCCTACTTCCTGGTATTGGATCGCATGGATGCGATTGTCCTGAAACGCCGCGAAGCGATGATCACCGAACTGTGCAAGGCATGACGGCTCCGAGGTAGTTTACCTAGGGACACTCTCATCCGAGCTCAAGCACTCTTTCCACCTTGCACGCCTTCGAGTGCCGGGGTAGATTCAACGGTCGCAAATTTAACGGGCAGTTTCTTCCGAGGCACGATGAATCGCCGCATTCTTCCTATTTTCTGTTTTCTCTTTTCCATTTTCGCTTTTCACTTTTCGCCCACGGCCGCGCAATCGCAGACTTCACCCGGAGCGCACGATGCGCTCTCAGTCGAGCGGGAGCAGCTTGCGGCGACGCCGGCTGTGTCTGGATACGAGGATCAGCTCGCGGACAAGATTCGCGCAGGGCTGAAGAGATTTCATCCCACTACGGACAATCTCGGAGACGTGATTGTCACCATAGGCAGTGGTGCGCCGCGTCGGCTCATCGTCACGCCGATAGACGAGCCCGGATTCGTCGTCAGCGAGATCACTCCGGACGGCTACCTGCGCGTGCAACGCCTTCCGCAAGGAGGCGGCTTGCCACCGATTTTCAACGAAATGTATTCGGCGCAGCCCGTGAAAATCGGAACGGCGAGCGGCAAGTGGATTGACGGCGTGGTCGCGGGCCTATCCGTGCATCTTCAAGGTGGCAGAACAGACGCGCCGAAAGCGAGCGACATCCAGAATATCTACGTGGACATTGGCGCGACCTCAGCGGAGGAAGTTCGCAAAGCGGGCGTGGATGTTCTCGACCCGATCGTCATCGACCGCAGAGTAATGAAGTTGGGTGGCGAGGAAGTGGCGGGCGCGTCAGTTGGCGATCGTTTCGGTGCTGCTGCGTTGGTTGAATTGATGGGCCACCTTGATGCCGCAAAAGTCAAAGGCACGCTAACCATCGCGTTCGTGGTGCAGCAACGCACGGGCGCTCGGGGATTGGAGCGCATTCTGACCCAGACCCAAACGGATGAAATGATCTACGTCGGACGTTTGCTCCCCGGCGGGCCAATTCCGCAAATGGAAAACTTGCATCATGCGCCGCGTCGCGAGCCAGGCGGCGGCGTGCTAATCGGGGTGCAGCAGACAGACGGCACGCTCGGCGGATTTGAAGCCGAACTCAAACAGCTCGCCGACGCCAGCAAAATTCCGTTTGCCTCCGACTATTCGGCCAGTGTTCTCCCCCCGACGTATCTGCCGTTGCCGCAGTTTCCGACGAAATGGGCCCATGTCGGAATTGCAACCTCCTGGACAGATACGCCGGCGGAACTCATCGACTCTCGCGATTTGAACGATTTGGCGAATCTGCTCGACCTGTACATCCAGGGTAACACTTTGCAGGAAGCGACCGTCGGAGGCCAAGCGCGCAGCAAAGCGGGATCAATACCGGACACGCCGCCCTCAACGAAGTTCATTCTGTCCAATCTCGTTCCAATATACGCAGTCAGTAATAAAGAAGGTCCGATGCGTGACGAGGTCAAGACGCTACTTCCCAGGTGGGCCAAGCCCGAAACCGACGATGCCGGCAATTTGATCCTTCATTTGGGCACCGCATCCGAAGGCAGCAAAACGCCGCGAATCCTGATCGTCGCCCACATGGATGAAATCGGCTTTGCCGTGAAATCCATCTCGAAAGACGGGCGGCTCGAAGTCGAATGGCGCGGCGGCGGCGAACTCGGCTTTTTCGCGGGCCATCCGGCGCTGGTGCACACCTCGAAGGGCGATCTCGATGCCATCATGGAACTGCCCAACGGCTGGGACACGCCAGTTTTCAAGTGGCCGGCGGAATCTTCGGATACAGCCATCCGTGTGGATGTCGGCGCACGCACTCCCGACGAAGTCGCGAAACTCGGCATCAGCGTGGGCGACACGATCACCATTCCGAAAGCTTACCGTCCGCTGCTCGGTACGCGCGCGAATGGCCGCAGCTTTGACGATCGCGTGGGTGATACTGCGCTGATTTCAGCAGTGTGGGCGCTCGGCGGCCCGCTGCAAGAGCGCGATGTCACGTTTGTTTGGTCCACCGGCGAGGAAATAGGCCTAGTCGGCGCCGCAAAGCTGGCCAAACGTCTTGCCGACGAAGGTCAGGTGCCCGATTATGTCTTTGCCGTGGATACCTTCGTCAGTTCAGATTCGCCTCTTGAATCCAAACGCTTCGGTGATGCGCAAATCGGCAAAGGATTTGTGATTCGCGCGGTCGACAATTCCAACATTGTGCGCTCCGACCTTGTCGAAAAGGTGACAAAACTTGCGCGCTCCAATCAAATTCCTGTGCAGTATGGCGTCACCGGTGGCGGAAACGACGGCTCGGCATTCGTGCGCTACGGGTCAGTGGACGTGGCGCTGGGCTGGCCGCTGCGCTATTCGCATTCGCCTGCGGAGGTGATTGATACCCGCGACGTGGATTCGCTCGCGCGCATCGTTACCGCCATCGCGAAGTCTTGGTAGATTTTGCACTCCGCTCGCGGCGGATCAGCCTGTCATGCATTTTCATGCTTAACACCGCACCCATAAAGCGTGGACTTAGCTCGCACTTTGCTATAATCGCGCGCCGTGAGCGAACCCGCATTCAGACCGCCCCGCCATATCGTCGTCGAAGGGCCGATCCGCGTCGGAAAATCCACGCTCGCGAAGGTTCTCGCCGAGCAACTGCACGCCCGGTGCGTCTTGGACTCTGACGACAATCCGTTCCTCATGGATTTTTACGACGAAAAGCCCGGCTCCGCCTTTCGCGCCCAGATGTATTTTCTATACGAACGCCATCGCCGCCTGCTGGGAAGTCGCCCCGAAGACAACCCCGCGCCTATCGTCAGCGACTTCCTGTTCGAGAAGGACAAGATTTTTGCTTACCTCAATCTGGATAATGAAGAACTGAAGCTCTACGAACGGTATTTCGAAATGCTCGCGCCGTCGGTCCCAGCGCCTGATCTGGTCATTTACTTGCAGGCGAAGCCCGAGGTCCTGCGCAAACGCGTTTCGAAAAAAGGCGACCCAGCGGAGACGCAGATCTCGCCCGAATATGTGGAAGCCGTGGCCAACGCCTACGAACATTTTTTCTTCCGCTATTCAGGCTCGAACCTGCTGGTGGTGGATACTTCCGAAATTGATTTCGTCGAGCACAACCAGGACCTGCAAGAACTGCTACGTCGCCTGCGCCAGCCGGTCAAGGGTACACAATATTTTCTTCCGCTGGGACAAGGCTAGGCCAATCTGCAGTAACTCGGCAATTTCCCATCCTGCCATGCCAACCTGGCTTGCTTATTCGGGAATACGCTGCAGAAATGAGCGATCTTCAATCAGAATGCATTTCGAGGTGTCCGCAGTCGCAACGTTTGATATGGCGTCGGAATCTTGCAGCAGAGCCTCACGATATCTTTCATAGGCCGCGAGGTTCTGAAAATTAATCAAAGCAAGCGCGATGTTTGTCGCTCCCGCAAATTTTGTGGGCGCATAATAGCCGACGAGTTCTCCTCCGCATCGTTTAATGGGCTCCGGCCAGCGGCGTGCATATGCTTTGAAATCTTTCAGCTTGTGCTGGTCAATGGTGTAGCGAATACAAAGCGTTAGCATGATTGCAGTCCTCCTTTGATAGAGTTCAACATTCGAGGTCTGGACGCGCGGCCGCTATGCTTCCGCGCGAAATGTTTTTCCCAGCTCGTGCTCCGCCAGTCTGAAGTAGTGACGAAAGCTGTAGATCAGCGGCGACCACTTCGCGGCGTCGATGTAGTTGTCCTTAACCACGAAATCGCTGGCGACGTGCACCCGGACCACTTCCACTTCCGCCGCGATTCCGCCGGCGAGCTGCTGCAGATGGGCCCCCGGACAATTCGTGCATCCTGGTGACGCACGCCTCCAGGGGAACTGGGCATTCTTTCGCGCGCATGGGTTTTAGGGCTTCGCTCGCAAGCGGCGTCAGTCCCGCAGCCGGAAACTTGTACGGCTCGAAACGAAATTGCCTCGCTTTGATCTCCGGCACTGGATTCCTTCCCGTCAACGGGGCGAGCTTTTCCACGCGCTCCCACATCTCCGGCGATGGAAGGTTTACGACGCACTCCGGATGCCGCCGCAGATTGTCCGCCGTCTTCATCCAACAGGCCGAGGAGCATAGTCCATCCTAAGGCCCAAAAAGACGAGATTGGAGCGAGATTTGTGTCTCCCTCTTTATTCAAGGAACTAATCAGCGCCACAGGCGTGCCAAAGTACAGAATCTTCGGTTGGATCGTACGAAAAATGGTTTCCGTCATTCGGAGTTACTCCGTGTGAATGCGATGAGACGGCGCGTCTCTTTTAAGAGCCTCTGCTTCGATCCCAGAATAAACTCTCCGCCGAATCCATGTTTCACTCGGCGATGAAATGTCATCGCCGCAGACGAGCTAGAATGGCGTCATGAATACAATTTATCCAATCGCGTCAGTCGCGGAGCTGATAGGCGAGCCGGCCCGCGCGGCGGTCCTCGTCGCGCTCTTGGACGGCCGGTCACTCACCGCTGGAGAGCTGGCATTGATTGCAAACGTTTCCGCGCAATCGGCGAGCGCGCATCTTTCGAAAATGGTCGCCGGCGGATTGCTGAAGGTGCGGAGTTCTGGTCGGCATCGCTACTTCAGTCTGGCGGGTCCAGATGTCGCGTATGCTATGGAGGCGCTCGGTGCCATCGCCACTCTTCCTCGTCTATCGGCTGCTCCGCAGTCGCAAAGTGACCTGGAAATCCGCAAAGCGCGATCATGTTACGACCACCTGGCAGGACGCATTGCGGTTGAAATGGTTAAGGCGCTCGAGACTTCGAAAGTCATCGGCATTTCGGACGACCGAGACTACGAACTAGGCCGTAACGGCCGCAGCTGGTTTTCAAATCTGGGAATCGACACAGACGCACTGCAGCGTTCGCGCCGCTCTTTCGCGCGCCAGTGCTTGGACTGGACCGAGCGCCGCCCGCATCTTGCAGGCGCTTTGGGCGCCGAATTGTGCGCGCGAACGCTAGCGCTCGGCTGGTTCGCAAAGCAGCGCAACAAGCGCGCGCTGCGCGTCACACACAAGGGTACCCGCGAATTACGCGCGCGATTCGGAATCAGTGCTTAGGGGTGTCCGGGATCTGGCAATGACAGGAACGATGGCGTGAACCCGCGGATAGCGCTTCGCGGAGGAAGTCTGCACAGAAAGATTAGGAAAGAAGGGGGACGGGACGGGCGGCCCCGCCAGGCTACCCGTCCCGCATTGCGCACAGGAGGAAGTCGCTTAAGCTGCTTTATCCGGCCCGGTCAGCCGATGACGCAATTTTCCCAGCGTGCGATTCACCGGATGGCTGCGATGCAAGAAGGTGAGTACCGGCGCGCGGCGCACGCCGATTTTCTCCAGAGCACGGCGGATCCGGAAATCCCTTCCCGCCGATACCAGCCCTCTTTCGAGAGTGGCGATCGCTTCTGACGTCCGTCCGGCCTGGTAGTAAACCTCCGCCAGATTCAAGTAAAGTTGCGCGTGATTGTGTTTCATCCCCAGCGCTTCGCGGCACAGCGATTCCGCGTCGCCAAATCTTTTTTCCGCGAGCGCCGCAAGCAGACCGGTGTAGGAAAGATAAAATGGGTTTTTGGGGGCGATGCCAAGCGCGCGCCGGGCGTGCTGGAGGGCTTCTTCGGATTGTCCGTCGCGGAGGTTTTTCAGGCACTCTTTGAAATCATTCATTCCTGCATCCGAGGGGGACGTGGTTCCAATCCAGTGGGACATAGGCTCCTTCCTTGCCCCGCGGACACGTGCGAGGCAACTGAAGAAAGCCTACAATCCGGGGGTTTTTTTGAAAATAGAGCGTACGTACAGCTTTTGGGCTACTCCCTTTTCCTGTACGGAGTGACAGGCAAAAGAATTGGCAACGTAGCGGGGCCACAACTGCATGCCACGGTTCGTGAGAGCGTGCAGAAGCGCCCTGTTTCATTGACTTTTTTATAGGTCCTGGTTGAATCAGGCCACACCGGTGCAAATTGCCGATTCCGGGCGGGTATTTGAATTCTTGGCTTGCGACGCGGTGTCCTGGCAGCTATTCTCGGGCGTGTTTTTTCGAGGAGTCACATGGAACCAGTTGGTATCCGACGAATGGGCCGCGCCGTTTCTTTGTCAGTGATGATTCTTGCCGTCGCACTAGCGGTACCCGCGCTGACGCCAGCCCAGACAGGTACTGCACAAGCGAATCCAGCTGCGGTCGAACAGGGCAAATTCATCCTGCACAAATTCGAGCAGCCCATCGGTGAGGAGACCTACGAGGTCACCAAAGACGGCGAGTCGCTCAGTGTGAAAATGGATTTCAAGTTTACCGACCGCGGAACGCCCGTTCCGCTCAATGCTTCCTTTCGCAGCGCCCCGGATTTGACGCCGCAATCATTCGAAATCAAAGGCAAGAACTCGCGTAGCACGACGATTGATGATGCCGTGGACGTACAAGCCGAAAAAGTGCGGGTGCGCGACCGAGATAAGTGGACGGAAAGCACCAAGCCGGCACAATTTTTTACGATTGCAGGCTACGCGCCCGCCACTATGCAGATGCTGATGGTGCGCTATTGGGCCACACACGGCTCGCCCGCACAGCTGGCCACGCTGCCCAGCGGGCAAGTGAAAATCGCACCTCGCGGCCAAGACTCGATAACAATTGACGGGAAAGATCAGGCGTTCGATCGCTTTACCGTCGAAGGCCTGATTTGGGGTCGTGAAACTTTGTGGTTCGACGCGAGCCGCAATCTTGTGGCAGAGATCAGCACCGACGCGGAGTTCGACCATTTCGAGGCGATCCGCGATGGCTACGAAAGCGGGCTGGGAACGTTTGTGGGCCGCGCGGGCTCCGACGAAATGGCTGCGCTCGTCGACATCTCCAAGGGAATATCCGGCAGCCACGCAGAGAAAATCGCGCTCGTCGGTGGCACATTAATTGATGGCACCGGACGCGAACCGATACCCGACTCTGTTGTCGTGATCGAGAAGGGCAGAATCTTGGATGCCGGTCCGAAGTCGCGTGTAAGAATTCCCGGCGGCGCACAAAAAATAGACGCGCGGGGCAAGACAATTCTTCCCGGCTTGTGGGACATGCATGCGCACTTCGAACAAGTCGAGTGGGGCCCGATTTATCTCGCTGCCGGCGCCACCACCGTGCGGGATTGCGGCAACGAATTCGAATTCATCACTGCCGTGCGCGACGCCGTTGCCAATGGCCGCGGGCTGGGACCGCGTTTGTTGATGGCCGGCATTGTGGACGGCACTGGGCCGCTCGCGCTGGGCGTCGCGCGCGTGGACACGCCGGAACAGGCCAAGATGTGGACGGACAAGTATCACGATGCCGGTTTCCAGCAGATGAAAATTTACAGCTCGGTGAAACTGGAAGAAGTGAAGGACCTGGCCGAGGAAGCGCACCGTCTGGGAATGACGGTCACGGGCCACGTGCCCGAGGGGCTCAACGCATATCAGGTGATCGAGGCGGGTCAGGATCAGATCAACCACATTTCCTACGTTGCCGACATCATGATGCCACCGCTTCCCGAAGGCACGAGCCGCCTAGATCGCGCGAATGCAGCCGCCAACATCGATTTGAAATCACCCGAAGCGCAAAAGGCGATTGCGTTCCTCGTACAGCATGGAACGGTCGTCGATCCGACTCTCGCCTTGTTCGAATTCTTTACCGCCAGCAGCGCCAAACCGCCGGCGAGCATCGAGCCAGGAGTGACCCATGTCGCGCCAGAGCTCCAGGCAATTTTGGCGGAGGCGGGGCCTCCGTCACCCTACAGTGAAGTTCAAGAGAAAATGGTGCAGAAGGAAATTACGATTGTCGGTGCGCTGCATCATGCCGGCGTGCCGATCGTCGCTGGGACGGATCAGACCGTTCCAGGCTACAGCCTGTACCGCGAAATCGAACTCTACACACAGGCTGGATTTACGCCGATGGAAGCAATTCAAGCTGCGACCATTGTTCCGGCGCGCGTTATGGGCCTCGACAAGGAACTCGGCACTGTGGAAGCCGGGAAGCGCGCCGACGTAATTATTCTAGACGCCAACCCGCTCGAATCGATTCACAACATCCGCAAAGTAGAGTTCGTCATCACCAATGGTGTCATGTACAACTGCGCCGAACTCTGGCGCAGTGTCGGATTCAAGCCCTAAGACCGGACTGATGGAGAGGTTCGAACATGGAAAAATGGACGCGCAGAAAGTTTTTTGCTTCAACGATTGCGGGAGGAATCGCCGCGACCACTCAACGCCTTTTCGGCGCCGGCGATCCTCATTTCTCAAAATCGAGTGGGTCTGCCGACGCTGAATCGGCTTCGGCCCAAGGTGTGCGCCCGCTGATTATTTCCGCTGCGAACGGCTTGCAGCATCTCGACGATGGCATGGAAGTGCTCAAGTCCGGCGGCGACACCTTGGACGCGGTGCTCGCGGTGGTCACGAAAGTGGAAGACGATCCCAATGACGATACGGTCGGCTACGGCGGTTTGCCGAACGAAGACGGAATTGTTGAGCTCGACGCGTGCGTGATGCACGGTCCGACGCATCGCGCCGGAGCGGTTGGCTCCATTCAAAAAATAAAGAATCCGTCGCTCGTCGCAAAAACCGTGCTGGAAAAAACGAATCACATTTTCATTGTCGGCGCCGGCGCGCAGCGCTTTGCGGAAGACGAAGGTTTCGTCCCCATGAACTTGCTGACGGAGCGTTCGCGTATCGCGTGGTTGGCGTGGAAGGCGTCGTCCTCGGAAAATTGGCGGCCGGGGCTAGACAGTCCCGAGTGGAAAGTAAAGCTTGCGGAGCTCCTGGACACTCCGGAAAAACTGGCGTGGCGCGCGCGCATTGAAGACGTGGTGATGCATCCGCCGACCGGCACCATCAATTGCCTCGCAGTGAACGCCAAGGGCGATATCTCCGGCACTACCACGACGTCCGGGCTCGCCTGGAAAATCGCGGGACGCGTCGGCGATTCACCCATCATCGGCGCGGGCCTCTTTGTTGACAACGAAGTGGGCGCGGCGGGCTCGACTGGCCGCGGTGAGGAAGACATCAAGATAGCAGGTGGACATACCATCGTTGAAATGATGCGAAAGGGCTCGACGCCCGCGGACGCCTGTATGGAAGCGCTGCATCGCGTCGCGCGAAACTACAAAGCGTTTCCCGACCGGCTGAAAACGTTTCATATTCAATTCTACGCGCTGAATAAAAATGGTGAATATGGCGCGGCAAGCCTTTGGGGCAAGCACGTGAACGGGCGGCCGGTTCAATACGCGGTGCACGACGGCACTAAGGCGCGGCTAGTGCCGACGACGCCGTTGTTCGAAGGCATCGGCGGAGACTACTGATATATCCCCTTCGCTCGACATCAGCTATTGCACCAAATCCGACGCAAACACCAGGTGAATGCCTTGCGCTTCGAGACGCGGGACGCCATTGGCTAGCGCGGCAATCGTGGCGGGACGAGGGTGGCCGATGGCGATGGTGAATCCATCGCGGCGCGCATCGCGGGCGGCGAGATCGAGCTGCTTGAGAATGGCTTCGCGCGACGCGACGTCATCCAGAAACACTTTGCGCGATGCCGCGCGCACGCCGTCGCGTTCGGCAGTGTCGTAGGCCACGGTCTTTACATCGGTGCGGCTATCGATGAAGAAGAGACCGCGCTGGCGAAGCGCCGGCATGAGAGCCTGCATTAACGCGGGATCGGAAGTCGCGCGCGAGCCCTGGTGGTTATTTACGCCGACCGCGTGCGGTACCGTCTCCAACATTCCCGCCAGAGTTGAATCCACCTGCGCGGCGGTCATTCCCACACGCAACTCGATGTCTTCAGGTTTTGCTCCGTCCGCCTCCGACTCCATCGGTAGATGCAGCATCACCTGATCGCCGCGACGCTGTGCTTCTTCGGCGACTTCGGTCGAGAGCGGCAGATGCGGCAACACGGAAACAGTGACCGGGAAGCCGAGCGCGAGCACGGCGTCCGCGGCGGAGCGGTCATAACCCAGGTCATCGATAATGATGGCTAGGCGAGGATTACCGCTGCTCCGGTTCTGCGTGGAGAGCGAAGGTAAATGCGCGCGAGCTGCAAGCGGCGTCACTAGGTGCACTGTATGCGTGCGGACGCCATTGAAGGTGAAGTCGAAGCGGATGACGCCGCTGGAAGTTGTCTGAGTGATTGCGAGATTGTGGTGGTGCGCGATGTCTGTGAGCGCTTGCGCGAGCGCGGAAGTTTGCGAGGGATCGGTCAGCGAGATGTAGATGTTGTCCGCAGTGAGCTGAGTGGAAACACCGTGCTTCGCGGGCTGCAGTTCCGGGCGAATCGCAATTTCGGATTTGTAGCCGGTGATTTTCTGAGCGGCCTCGACGATTTCACCGGTGACGCCGCGCAACTTAGTTTTCGAAAGGGATTTTTTGCCGCAGCCCGCGAGCAGCAGCACCAGCGCCGCGGCAAAGGCCGCGAATGTCCGAACCGCGCCGCGCAGTTGCAAATTTACGCGGCCAGCTGCGGCTGCCAGGGAAGAAGCTTGGCGGCCTTTTTCTCAACAGCGGCGACGCCCTGCAAAATCTCGATGGCTTTCTTTACGACCGGATCGTCAGGCGAAGAACTGGGAACCGCCGCCGGTTGGCTGAGGTCGGCCTGCGCTATCAGATCGTCAATCGAAGGATGCACTTCTACGGTGGGGCCAACGCCTTCGGTGGGAATATTCTTGTTGCCCGGAGTGTAGTAGCTCGCGACGGTAAGGATCAGCGCAGCGCCGTCGTCCATTTCAATCAGTTTCTGCTGTGAGGCGGTGCCGTATGTGCGCTCGCCGACGGTGTCCCCGCGCTTGTTATCGGCGATGGCCGCGGCAAGGATTTCCGCTGGTCCAGCCGTGCCGTTGCCAATCAGCACGGTGACGGGCTGAGCCCACACAACTTTAGATGGATCGGCGGACGAAACGACGGGCGTGACGGTCTGGCCTTTCAGCGTGGCGATCGTGCCGGAAGAAAGAAACAGTTGCGCGGTCTGGATTCCTTCCTGGTCATCGCCAATCGAGCAATCGCGCAGGTCGAGAATCAATTTCTTCGCGCCGTTGTGTTGAAACTGGACCAGCTTCTCGCGGATCTGCTTGGACATTCCGGCGTTGAAGAGCGGCACGCGCAGATAAGCGATATCACCGGAGAGTTTATCTTCAGCGAGCTTAGGAAGCGTTAACTTCGCCAGGGTGATGATCATTTCCTGAGGCTCGGCCTTGCCGCGGCGAATCACAGAAAGCGGCACGGTGTTGCCGGGGCCGCCCTTCAGCAAGAGTTGGGCCTGGTCGATGGCCATTTGGCCGGTCGTGAATCCGGCGATTTTCTCAAGGATGTCGCCGGCGCGAAGGCCGACGTTCGCGGCGGGGCTACCGGGCAGCACGCCGATCACGCCAATGTAACTGAAGCGGCGAGTGAGCGCGAGCCCGCTTTCCCCAGCAGGACTGCTGGCGCTCTTTTCCTTGAAGTCCTTGTATTCCAGGGGGCTGAGGTAGGCCGACTGCGGGTCGAGCGAATCGAGCAGACCATGCAGGGCGCCGTTGGTCACGGCATGCATGTTGGGATCGTCCACGTACTGGCTCTGGATCCGTTCCAGGACTTCGCTATAGACCGTGAGCGCGCGATAGGCCTTGTCATCGGACGAGCGGCCCAACATATATCCGGTCGCGACGTAGGCGACGACCAGAACTGAAATTCCAAGAACAACCTTTTTCCCAATTGGACTCATGCGTTCTTCCCTTTTAGCGTCTCGGCGGTGGTGTGCTCCGTACAACCATTAGACTGCGGTGACGCCCATATGAAAGCTTGATTATAGCTTGACTTGGCGGGATTCGTGACTCGTGATTTGCGATTCATAATTCGTGGCCTGCGCGACGTGAGCTGGGAGGGTTCGTGCTGCGATTAGGATTTGGTTCGGCGTTTGTTTTCATGGAGTTGCGGCGGATTCTGAACGCGGCCTTGTGGCGATTGGAGAGGGCTAGTTGAAAGTTGAAAATTGAAAGTCAGAAGCTTCACGATGGTAGGCGGAACTTCGTGAAAGTTGGCGATTCCAGAAGGGACTTATCCGATCACAGTCGAAAGGGGCAGCCTGGCGGCGACCAACTACAAATTCAAATTGGGGAAAGGAACGCTCACGATTACCTCGGCGGGTACGGTGGCAAAGCCGGTCTGTACTCCTAACGGCAACCTGTTCACCTCACCGCCGAAGGTGACGTTGACAGATGCGACGCCCGGTGCGGTGATTTATTACACGACGGAGGGAACCACGCCGACGACGAGTTCGACGTTACATACCGGGCCGATCACGGTGACGAAGACGGAAGTTATCGAGGCGATTGGCGTGGCGAAAGGCTATTTGAATAGCGAGGCGACTATTCAAAGATTATCGCTTGAAGTGAGCGGAATTGAGATGAACGATGTATAGCGCCCTGGTACTGCCTGACGAGGGAGTTTCGGAATCCGGCGCTTCGCGGCAATGCCGAGCGTCGGTATGCCGACCCGTGAGGGGTGAGCGCGAACGCAAGTTATTTTTTCATGTAACCGATTGTCCGGCCAGGCATCCGATGTTGTGTCGGCAGTGCTGCTCTTGACTCGAATTGTGGCGGAGTCTTGAAGCGAATTTCGGCTCCCCCCTCACCCCGTTGCCGCCGGAGGTAATCCTTGCACGATTTTAGGCCCGTACTTTGGCAGGAAGCTTTCATAAGAGCGGTGGACGAAGCTGATCGAGAAACATTGGCGCGATTGATCCGTGATGCGGAGGTCGCCATCCGTCTTCGCTGGCAGCAAATGGAGAACCCCGCGGATTATCGGCATGAAGTGCGCGCGATGAAGGTCGCGACGCAAGCCATGGATGCGATCAAGGCTCAGAAACTTGGTGGCGAAAAGAAGCTGGCGCTGTCGAACCGCTGCTGCGAGTTTAAGAGATCGGCCTGAGGCCTGCGCCTCGCGGCTTTCCGTAGCTTTTCAATCTGCTCCCCCCCGTCGCGTGCATTTCCATTTGAAGGTCAGCTCATTTGCGAGCGCTATCCGACTGCAGCGCGTTTTCCGCCTCCAATAGTTGTTCCGCCGTGCCGTACCTACGACGCTCGGCGTTTTTCCCTCCTGCGTACCCCAGGGTTATGCGTGGGGCTAACCTCTGCCGCGCCTCCGGCGTTGAATTAGTATCCAGCGGCGATTGCAGCAATGAGGCTCGAACAGAACCGCGTGCTGACCGTTTTACGTTACAGCTCAACACGGAGTTCAGAGAGGGAAGCGGAGGCACGGAGGGGACTACGAAAGAAATGCAACCGCACAGACGCAGAGTTGGCAGAGAAAACAACCGATCTCGCGATCGCGCTCCATTCCGAGGCGATGAAGATTCGGTGAGTGCAGTGGCCTTGGGCGCGGCACTAGGACGTGAATTCTATGGACCAGAAGCGTGGGGAGGGGCGGAGGAATTCGAAGCCCACCAGGGTTTTGCCCCCTTGAGTTTTTATTACGCGGGCGATGCGGCAGGGGAGTTCTTCGTTGGTTTGCAAGTTGGCCATCAGGAGTTTTTGCGCGGGCAAGACTTCCGCGGAGAGTGCGAGGAAGCCGCCGGTGGCGCTGACGTTGAGCGTGACGGCGTGCTCGGCGAAGGGTTGATTGTGCGAGTGGCCGTAAACGAAGACGGGCATGAAGGCGGAGACGCGGTACGCGCGGCGTTTGTTGGCTGGCTGATGTGGCGTTGGTGCTGCAGCAGCCGCGCCAGTCGCCGTCGCGGGAGCCCGCGTGGCGCGGCCGGCGTCGGAGCGCAAGATTCTAGGGGTAAGTAATTTGCGCCAGCGCATGGATATCGGTTGAGCGAGACCGCCGCTGCGTATATCGGCGCGGCCGCGAGAAACTTTGCTGGGTGGAGATAGTTTACACCGTGCCGCGGTGGAACATACGCGGCTGTGCCTAGTTTTCGGAGTAAGCTGGGTGCGATGAGGACGGCGCGGATTTGGTGCGCTGTGCGAAGGCGGGAGAGGCGACGATGACCACGGCGGAATTTCGGCGGTTGGCGCTAAGCTTTCCGGAAACTGCGGAGAGGGCGCACATGCAGCATCCGGATTTTCGCGTCGGCGGGAAGATTTTTGCGACGCTGGGCTATCCGAGCGCGGGTTGGGCAATGGTGAAGCTGATGCCGGACCAGCAGCAGGATTTTGTACGCGCGGATCCGGAGGTGTTTGTGACGGTGAAGGGCGGGTGGGGACGGCGCGGCGCAACGAACGTGCGGCTGAAGGCGGCGAAGAAGGCTGGCGTGCGCGAAGCGCTGGAGGCGGCTTGGCGGAACACCGCGCCGAAACGTGTTGTTGCGGAGTTTGGTGGTAAGCAGGACGCGCGCAAGCGGGAGCGCGGCTGACTTCGACTTAGTGATGATCACGTGCGGGATTTCTTGCGGACTTCTTCAATGAACCGGCGGATTTTTTCTTATACGCAACTTGGGTTGGCGCTTCTGGCGGGGTTGGCGCTGCGGCTTTACTTCATCGCGCATTTTCCGTTTTATGCCGGGGACACGAAATTCTATGAAGAACTGGCGCGCAATTGGCTGGACCACGGCGTGTATGGGCTTTTTGTGATGGGGCAATTAGTGTCGGTGGATATGCGCACGCCGGGATATCCGGGATTTCTTGCAGCGATTTATTTTTTGCTGGGGCGCGGCAGCCCGGCGGTGGTGTTGGTGCAGGCGTTTTTGGATCTGGGGACATGCGTACTGACGGCGCTGATTGCGGCGCGGCTCGCGCCTGTATCGCGGCGCACAGCGGTGGCGACAGTGGCTTTGTGGATGGCGACGCTGTGCCCGTTCACGGCCAATTACACGGCTGTGGTGCTTAGCGAGACGCTCGCGATATTTCTGACGGCTCTGGCGTTGCTCGTCTTTGTGTATTTGTTCAGCGATCCGGCGATGGATCTTCCTACCGCCCATTCCGCGGCCCGTGGCACGGTGTTGAGGTTTGCAGCGTGGTTTCTTTTGGCGGGATTTATTGTGGGGTTGGGAACTCTGGTGCGTCCGGAGGCGCCCCTAGTGCTGGCCGCCGCGGGACTGGCCTTGTGCGTGCGCTGGAGGCGGCGCGGAAATTGGCCGAAGCTGATTTTGGCGGGATCCTGGATGTGCGTGGGTTTGCTTTTCGCGCTTCTGCCCTGGGCGGCGCGCAATGCGCGGATTTTGGGGCGTATCGAATTTCTGGGGCCGCGATATGCGCAGAGTTACGGCGATTTCATTCCGCGCGGCTTTTTTGCGTGGACGCAAACGTGGATGACGCGGTTCAGCGAAGCGTACGTGGTCAACTGGAAGCTAGGGAAGGAACCTCTGCGCGCGGATGCGTTTCCTGCTTCCGCTTTTGATTCGGACGCGGAGCGTGCCGGGATAGCGGTGTTGCTTGCGCAATACAACGGCAACTTGCGAATGACACCGGCGCTGGATGATCAATTCGCGATTTTGGCACGGGAGCGGACGGCGCGGCATCCTTGGCGCACGTATGTTTCAATTCCCGCCGAAAGAATTTTGGCGATGTGGTTCACGCCGCACATTGAATTGCTGCCGTATTCCGGCGACTTGTGGCCTCCGGCGGAAAAGTGGCGGGAAAATCGCACGGATTTTGGAGTGACGCTGGGATTCGGGATTCTCGGAATTGTGTACGCCGGGCTCGCGCTGTGCGGATTGTGGCGATGGCGCGGTGGGACGGCGGGCGCGTTCCTGATTTTATTCGCCGCGATCCGGACGGTGGTAATGACGCAGTTGCAAACGGTCGAGCCGCGCTATGTGATCGAGTGTTTTCCGGTGGTGCTGGCGTTTGGCGCGCTGGCGTGGGCGATTCCGCGGCGGGAGGAGGCCATGGAGCACGATGCGCTACGCGCTCTGCCGGATGGAGTGAGCGAGTAGTTGTCGCCGAGAGCGCCAAAAGCGCGTGGCCATGACGCCGTGCCTAGAGCCCGCTATGCGCAGGACTTTAGCTTGGGCGCAAGTCAAAGGCTCGCGGGAAATGCACCGCGAGCGGAAGGCGCTGCGCGCCGACCTTCGCCGTTGATGTCGTGGCCAATAAAGCCACGACCCACAAAGAGCGGCTCCTTCCGGGACGTATTTTCGGTGGTTTGTGCGTCGTGGATGTGAGATATTGCGCTGGTATCGTTATATTACGAAATATAGCTTTTTACTTCTTTTGGGGATTGGGGAGAACATGGCGATTTCTGCTAGGGCCGCGAGGCTGGCGATCGCGTTTGCCGGGTTGCTGCTGTTTGCGAACGGGTGCGGGAAGCAATCGACGGCGACTGGCCCAGCCACGAAACCGCAAGAATCGCAGGTTCGCGTGACGGCGACAGCGAATGCGGTGCTTATGGATACTCCCGCGGCCGAATTTGCAGTCACTCCGAGCGGTTACGTTGCCGCAAGCCTGGTAGCCGGCGACCGGAAAATCTCTCTAGACCACGCTGGGAGCGATTCGGGAATCGAGGTGACTACTGCCGCAAAAGAATTGTCCGCCGCTGTTTTTGATGTTGCGCATCCTCAGATATCAGAAACTCGTGGACGGCTAGGAACGAAAGGAAAGCGCGTCGAGGTAACCAGCGAGAATTCCGCGGCCGGGCTGGAAGAATCGCTGGTGGTTGAAGTGTACGACGACTTTCCGCAGATCGCGCTCGTGTCTGTTTCGATTCGAAATACTGGCAAAAACGAAGTGAAACTGGATGCGGTGGACCTAGATCGTCATCGTTTCAACGCTTCGCTAGTGGATCCCGCAGCGGCGCCCAACGAGATGTGGTCTTTTCATGGAGCGAGCATCAAATGGGGCAAAGATAACGTCTTCGAAATTCCACGGAAATTCTCGCAGCAAAATCAGATGGGTTCGCTGGTGGAAGTGAAAGGGGATCTGGGGCGAGTAGGCGGAGGAATTCCGGTGGTCGCGTTCTGGACAAGAACGATGGGCGAAGCGATCGGGCACGTGGAGACGCTGCCACTGGTGCTTTCGATCCCGGTGAAAACAGAATCGGATGGCCAGGTGGATGCGAGCGTCCATATCGTGCCGAGTAATTCGCTGCAGCCTCAAGAAACCTATTCGACTCCCGAGACATTTATCGCGGTGTATTCCGGCGATTACTATGAGCCACTGCGAATTTATTCCGACGTGATTGACGGCGAAGGTTTGAAAAAGCCCACTAACAATACTGAAGACTACGCGGTGAGCTGGTGCGGCTGGGGCTATCTTACGAACGTGTCGCCGGCTCAAATGCTGGGGACAATTCCGAAGCTCAAAGAACTCGGGATCCATTGGGCGACGCTCGATGATCGCTGGTTCAACAATTACGGCGATTGGCAGCCGCGCAGCGACACTTTTCCGGACGATGAAATTCGCAAAATGGTCCGGCAATTCCACGAGCAGGGGATCAAGGTGCAGCTCTGGTGGCTGCCGCTGGCGGTGGAAGATGGCGGGCCGGGATACGAATCACATTCTTACGGCGTTTCGGACGTTGTGAAACAGCACCCGGACTGGCTGGTTCTCGATAAGAATGGCAAGCCGGCGCGCATGACGCGGAATCTCGCGACGCTGTGTCCCGCGGTTCCGGAGGTACGGGAGTATTACAAGCACCTGACCGAGAAATTCGTACATGATTGGGATTTTGACGGACACAAGCTGGACAACATTTATAGCGTCCCGGCATGCTACAACCCAAAACACCATCACAAATCACCGTATGATTCGGTTTATGCGATGGGTGAAATATATAAGACAATTTTTGAAACTACTCGCGCACTGAAGCCGGATAGCGTGACGCAAAGTTGTCCGTGCGGCACGCCGCCCAGCATCGCATGGCTCCGCTACATCGATCAGGCAGTGACGGCTGATCCGGTTGGGTCCCTGCAGGTTCGACAGCGGGTGAAAATGTACAAAGCGCTGCTTGGTTCAAACGCGGCGGTGTACGGAGATCATGTGGAATTGACGCGGATCGCGAATCCGAACGGGGATGAGCGCGATTTAGGTTCTGATTTTGCTTCCACCGTGGGGACGGGCGGCGTTGTGGGCACGAAGTTCGCGTGGCCGGACTACGGCCCGAAACTGAGCGATGTCTATTTAACGCCGCAAAAACAGGAGTATTGGAAAAAGTGGATCGGTCTCTATAACGAAAAAATGCTTTCGCGCGGAACGTTTCGAAATCTCTATGTCTACGGCTACGACGTGCCGGAGGGGTACGCGATCGAAAAGGATGGGGCGATGTATTACGCGTTTTTCGCCCCGTCGCCCGCAGCGGGTGTTGCTCACGCTCATGCCGACCCGGCGGCGTGGTCGGGGGAGATCGAGCTGCGCGGGCTTGCTCCGGGGAAATATCACGTGGTGGATTATGTCAGCGGCAAGGATCTTGGAGAAGTGACCGCGCCGGACGCGAAGCTGAAGGCCGGCTTTACGGACCACCTGCTTGTTGAGGCCACGAAGGAGTAGGGCGGCGAAGAGTTTGCATCGAATTCGAGACTGAATACCCGAGCGACTAAAAGCCGCATTCATTGCACGCTGTTTACGGCACCGTGCCCTGACGGAAAGCTCACACAAGCTCTGAAGACCGCTGAAAGCTAGTAGCGCTCAGTGCGACTTCAAGTGATCGCTGAAGAATTGCTCGACGCTGCTGCGATCTCGAAAAGCTTCCGTCCCGCCTTCGCGAGTGGTTGAGAATGCTCCTGCTACGTCGGCGTATTCCAGACATTCCTGCGGAGTCGCGCCCTGCAAAAAGCGATGAATGAAGCCTGCGTCGAAGCTGTCACCGGCGCCGACTGGATCGACCGATGCCACGCGCATGCCGTTGCGGCGCCATTCTTCGGAGCCTCTGCGCGCGACTGCTCCTTGCAAACCGAGTTTCACGACTACCATGCGGCAAGATGTCGCGAGCTTATTGATCGCTTCCTGCAAATCGTCGGTTCCGGCGATCTTTTTGGCTTCGCGCTCGTTCGGAAAAAATATGTCGACAAACGGCAACACATCTAGCAAGTCGCTGCCCCATTTGCCTTCGGGATCGTCATTGGTGTCGAGCGACGTAGAGAGGCCCCTAGCCTTGGCTTCGCGAAATAAATCGGCGATGCGAGGACGCAGAGCACGGTGCAGGAAGTACGACGAGAGATGCAGGTGCCGGGCGGAGAAAATATACTCGAGATCCAGATCGGCGTGGCTCAATTCAAACATCGTGCCAGGGTAGGTCAGGATAAAACGATGCTCGGGCTGAGCGAGAATGACGGTGAGGCCGGTGGCGGTGCCGCTGGAAGCGAACCGCGCATGTGCTAAATCCACGCCGGCATTCGCAAGCCAGTCGAAGGCCATCTTTCCGAGTGCATCCTGACCGATTTTTGACACCATGCCGACGCGTGTGCCGAGTACCGCGAGGTTATGCGCAAAAATGGCGGATGAACTTCCTAGCGTCAGGCGAAATCCATTGATCAGCGACTCCGCTTCAGGCTTTAGTTGCGACGGAACGCCGTAAAGAATCAAGTCCGGATTGATCTCGCCGACAACGCAAACATCGAGCGGCATTCTCGCGGCCCCTATGATTTGGTTTCCAACATTACCACGCGAGACAAGTTCCGAGGCTCGTCAGGATTCAAGCCTTTTTTGAGTCCCGTGTAAAAGCCGAGGAGCTGGCCCGGAATCACGCTGGCAGCTGCGCGGGCTGTTTCCGGCACATCGAGAGACAGCTCGACAAAATAATCGGCCCTGCGGCGAATGGCGGAATTTCCAGCATTGCCAACGACCAGCGTGGTTCCGCCGAGTTTTTTGATTTCTTCGAGGACGGCTACTTCCGCGTCAAAACCGGTTTCGCTAATGATAAACGTGATCAGCGTCTCGGGGCTGACGATCGCTTTGGGGCCGTGGCGGAACTCGAGCGTGTGAAAGCACTGCGCATACGAACAGGACATCTCTTTTACTTTGAGCATGGATTCCTGCGCGATTCCAAGGAAGGGGCCTTGGCCAAGAAATACGTAGTCCGCAAAATTGCGGGTATCCACCAGCGATTTGATCGTGCTTTGAATTGCGCCCATTCGTTCCGCAATCTCGTCGGGGAGGTCGCGTAGCCGATCCAGAAAGCCGCGCTGTTCACCGCGAATCGCCGCAAGCGATTGAAGTGTGAGCAGCATCGAGGTAAAAGACCGCGTCATTACGGTGCTTTTTTCGTCGGCGAAGGGAAGGATGATTGAATGCGACGCGATTTTTTGAATGGGAGTATTCGTGCCACAGGTAATTGCCAGGGTGCGAAGGTTGAGGCTTGATTCTAGATGCTCAGCGGCCTGCAAGACCTCCGAAGTGTGGCCGGAGCGAGTGATCAGCACGGGCTGGCAGGGAAACGGAAACAATTGCGGGAAAAGCGTGATTTCGGATGCGGGAATTGCGCGCGATCTTTCGCCTGTTAGAAGCGTCCAACTGGCGGCCGCTACGTGGGCCAGATAGAAACTCGATCCGCAGCCGATGAATACCCATTCAACATTTCCGGGCAGTTTCGCGCCGAGGGATCTTATCGTGGGGCTGCTCTGTACGAACTCGAGACACAATTTCCAAGTTGCCGGTTCGGAAAGAATCTCCGCGATCGTGTGAGCGCCAACTCCTGTTTTCAATTCCGCCAACTGTGCCTCCGCAAAAAAAAATCCGAGATGAACAATTCAAACCAAGTTGACCTTGATGTGCGCCGCGCGCAGCCCGCGAAGGTTCTGGGCGGAAATTTTGCTGTCCGTGATGGTGTGATGGACCGCCGACGTGGGAGCAATGAACGAAAGGCTGCGGCGCCCGAATTTGCTGGAATCGCAGACGATGATCGTTGTCTTGGCATTCTCCATCATGACGCGATTGGCGCGAGCTTCGAGCAGGTTAGGCGTCGTGAGCCCGTATTGCAGATCGAATCCGTCAACGGCGAGGAACAGCAGATCGGCGGTGACGTGCCGCAAGGAATCCTCGGTGAGCGGCCCGACGAGCGAAAACGAATTCCTGCGCAGGACCCCGCCCGTTAGAATGAGTTCGACATCGGTGCCGGCGAGCTCGGCAGCGATGTTCACGGCGTTGGTAATCACGGTGAGATCGCGAACGTGTTTGATCGCGCGCGCGACTGCCGTGGTAGTGGTGCCTGAATCAAGAATCACGACGTGGCCTGGGCGAACGAAGCGCGCGGCTGCGGCTGCAATTTTTAGTTTTTCGTGCCGATGCAACCGCTCCTTTTCGTGCAGCGTGGGATCGCGCAGCGCGGATGCGTCCAGGGGGAGCGCGCCACCATGCGCGCGCTGCAGGCGGCCCATTTGATGCAAGGATTCCAAATCTTTTCGGATGGTGATCAGCGAAGTGGAAAAGCGGCGTGCGAGGTCCTTGACGACAACGCGGCCGTCGCGCTGCGTCAATTCGAGTATTTTGCGCCGTCGCTCTTCCGCCAGCATGAAGAAAGGCTACTTTCGATTTCTTACTTTTTGTTACTATTTCGTACCAGAGGATGATAGCTTGGCACAAATGCGAGCCAGGAGCAAGGATTTATGGCTGGTCCAACAATCGTTTGCGTGAGCGCTAATCCGGCCATGGATCGCCGGTTGCGAGTGCCGTCCCTGACTGTGGGCGAAGTGAATCGCGCAAAAAGCGCACAGGGGTTTGCGGGGGGCAAGGCTGCTCACGTGGCCATGTCGGCGCGCGCGCTGGCTGCCAATGCGTTGTGGATAGGATTTCTCGGCGGAGCGATTGGGCAGGAATGCACGAGGCAGCTGGAATCTTTGGGCATTCAAGTGGATGCAATTCGTACTGCGTCCAACACGCGCGTGAATCTGGAAATTATCGATGACTCAGGAGAAGTTACCGAACTGCTCGAACCGGGAGCTGAACCGAGCATTGAAGAACGGGATGAATTTCTGCAGGCGTGCGTTCGGGGAATGCGCGAAGAGTGGAAACCTGCCGTGCTGGTGATTTCCGGCAGTTTGCCGGCGGGCCTTGGACCTGATTTTTATGTTTCGCTTATCGAATCAGCGCGAACCGCAGACGCCAAGGTTTTTGTAGACACCAGTGGCGAGGCTTTGCGCGAGAGTGTGAAAGCTCGTCCAGACTTTGTGAAGGTAAACCGCGCCGAGGCGGGAGCGCTCGCCGGTAGGCCGCTCACGACGGTGCAAGAAATAGTTCGTGCCGCTGGGGAGCTTGTTGAAAGCGGAACCAGAAGCGCCGCGATCACATTGGGCCGCGAGGGATTGATCTGGGTCGAGAGCAGGAATGGGCCGGTTTGGCAGGCGCGGCCGCCCCACATGAAGGTAACCTCAACGGTCGGTTGCGGGGATGCGACGCTGGCAGGTTTTGCGCACGCTGCAATCCAGGGTATGGGCGGCGGAGAGGCGCTGCGGTTGGCAGCAGCTTGTGGCGCTGCGAATTGTGTGGCGCCTGCGCTCGGCAGGATTGAACTGACGACCGTGCAAGCGCTCATGCCACAGATTGATGTCCAGCAACTGTCTTAAGGCGCAGTGTCGCGGCACACGAGTGGTTTTCGTCAATGCTATTTCGACGGGGCCACGACCCCGGGAATCCAGCGGGCGGCGTTATCGTGATAAATGCGGCGAAGAACCGGCTCGGGCAAGTCTAGCCCTTCGATTTGGCGGCCTTTGTACTGCAGGATTTGATGCGTTGCCAAAAACTTCCAGTCGCGCGCGTACGTGTCCTGCCAATCTTTTAACGCTTCAGGCGTGGATTCGTTGTTGAGGAACTCTAGGTCCGTGCCGTACAGCACGCGGTCCTGATATTTAATTAGGAAGTTCCGCACTTTTTCTCGCGGCTGAATCATTAAGTATTCCATGCGCGCCGCGGTGTCCACGGCGAAATTCGGATAGCGATCGAAGCGTTTCGCGATTTCGTCCACGTCGGTTTCCATGCTTCCCAGGTGTGCGCCGACGACGCGAAGCTTGGGATTTTCCGCGAGCAAGCGATCGCGCGCGGCCAAGATGACTTCTTTGCGAGGATGATCAGGATGGAGATACATGTACCACTGAGGATTTTCTTTGTAATAGTCGTAATCGGGACTGTCGGGATTCGGCGGCTCCCAACATGAGGAAGGTTCCGCAACGTGCGCGACCAGCGTTTTATTTTCGGCGGCGATTTCCTGATAAATCGGTTCGAACGCCGGATCGTCGGGCATGACGTAGCGACCGTCGGGCCGCTTTAGCTCCATCCCAATATTTTTCCAGATTTTCACGGCGACGGCTCCCCCAGTAAATTCCTGGCGAAGCTGCCTGGTAGTATTTTGGGCGAAGTCCTTCTGCTGAAAAGCAAATGGATCGAACGTGACGCACAGCCTGGCATGGCCTTGGCTGGCTTGCACGAAGTCCTCGGCACGGGCGGTTTCGGTTGTGAGGTGTCCGAAGCTGCGCTGAGTATCGGCGACGCAGATATCCAGCACGTGCAATCGAAGGCGCGCCATGAGATCTGCAAAGGCAGGATCACTCTTGAACGCGTGGACATGGGTGTCGATCGGTTCGAGCGCTGCGAATGCCTGCAGGTCATCACCGGAATTGAAAGATTGGTCTTGCGCATCCGCCTCTGCAAGTAATGGGTCGGCCAGAATTCGGCCCACCTCGAAGGCCGCGACAATCACACCGGCCACGATCAGCCACAGCGACAACGCTTTCTTGAGTTGTTTTTGCATGTTTTCGATCAGTGCTTCGTGCCAGAACGTGAGCGGCTTCTGGCTGGCTCATTTCCATCGGTCTCGGCTCGCTGCTCGCGCACGTCGGCGAGAATTAATTCCACGCCGGCTTCGCGGATGGGCCGCAGATATTGTGGGTCCGTGACTGAATCGGTGACGAGGATGTCGATGTCGGTAATCGGTCCCACATACGCAAAACCCTGATTGCCAAACTTACTGTGATCAGCGAGAGCGATGCTCACGCGCGCTGACTTCAGAATCATTTTCTTGATCTGTGCTTCGGCTTGGCTGGCGGTGGAAATTCCGTAGCCGGGGTCAATCGCGCTGACGCCCAGCACGGCTTTATCAACGCGTATCTCCGAAAGCGCGCGCTGCGCCCAAACTCCCGAGAGATAAAATACGTCCTTCTGCAGTTCGCCTCCCGTGGAAATGACCGAGACGTGCTGGCTGCGCTGAAATTCATCGATGATGGGAGGAGAATTCGTGATCACGGTGAGCCGATTGCGATGAAGCAGACGGCGCGCTAGTTCGTAGACCGAAGTGCTTCCTTCCAGGAAAACGGTTTCGCCATCGAGTATCAGCTGTTCTGCTTCGCGGGCAATCGCCTGCTTTTCGGCGCGATTGCTGCGTCCCAGCGCTTCGTAAGAAGGCTGGAAAGTCGTGCTCGAGGCGCGCGAGACCGCGCCGCCGTGCGAGCGGACCAACACTCCTTCTTTTTCCAGCGCAGCAAGATCGCGGCGGACAGTGGCGGCCGTGACGCCGAGTGTGCGAATGAGCTCGGAAGCGGTAACAGTTCGCTCGCGAGACAGAATCTCGCGGATGCGAAACCTGCGTTCTTCCGCTAACAGGCTCATCGGTAGGTTGCTCCGTTGGCGCTCGACGACAGCAAGCAGCCGAATTGTGCCACAAGTCAATAAGAAGTGATCATAAAAAGACAAAATACTACATTTTCGATAAAAACAGTTTGACAAACGAGCAGAATGGGACTAATTACGTGAGCGATTCGTGAGTTTTCCTTGCAGGCCGGATTGGACGGGGTGGTCTATCCGCAGTCGTTCAAATGGGCGAGTGGGGCTGGCGCTTCCACGGGAGGGGTACCGGTGAACGAGTCATTTCGCTGTACTTGTGCTCGACGAAGAGTTCCCGCAGGCAAGTTCGCGCGACCCTGGCGAGACGCAAGGCTGCTGCTGAGTTTTGTCGCGCTGCTGCTGGCGCTGCTTTGGGGCCCTAGCGTGTGGGCGCAGAAGGATGCCGGGGCCATCGCGGGAACGGTGAAGGACCCGTCTGGAGCCGTGGTGGCGGGGGCGAAAGTGAGAGTGACTGACGTCGATCACGGAACCGAAACTGACACCGTCACGAACGAGGTAGGCGAATATACGGCCACCCCGTTAAAAGTCGGCCGCTACAAAGTGGCCGTTGAAAAAGTCGGATTCAAGACCGCAGTCGCCGGACCTGTGGTCGTAGAAGTTCAAGAACATGCCTCGGTCAACATCACGCTGGAAGTGGGTCATGCGGACGAAATAGTGACGGTAACCACGCAAAGCCCACTGCTCGAAACCGAAACCTCGGACTTGGGCCAAGTAGTAAGCGGCGACAGAGCCGTGACGCTTCCACTCAACGGCCGGAACTACGCGCAGCTTGCGCTGCTGGGTGCGGGTGTGGTTCCCAGCGAGCCCGGCTCGCGCGTGGAAACCAGCTACGGTTTCAGCTCGAATGGCGCGCGGGCGCTTCAGAACAATTATCTGCTCGACGGCGTAGACAACAACTCGAACCTCGGCGATGTGCTAACTGGCCAGGCCTACGTGATTCAGCCATCCGTTGATGCGATCGAGGAGTTCAAGGTCCAGACCAACGCGTACAGTGCGGAATTTGGACGCGGAAATGGCGCAATCCTTAACGCCATCATCAAATCGGGCACCAACAGCTTCCACGGCGACGTTTACGAATTTTTTCGAAACGACGCGCTCGACGGACGGAACGCATTCGATTCGAGCAGGCAGCCTTACCACCAGAATCAATTTGGGGCGACGCTCGGCGGGCCGATCATCAAGGACCGAACATTCTTTTTCGTAGATTACGAAGGCTTTCGCGTCATACAAGCTTTGCCGCAGCTTTCGCTAGTACCGACGCCGGCGGAAATTGGCGGCGATTTCTCGAGTTTTCTTACGAGCACGCCTGCTATGGCGGTGGACATGAACGGCAATCCGACGAATCAAGTTGCGGTTGATTGCAGCGGACATCCCACATTCGTGGGGGAAATTTTCAACTCGCGACTAGCGCAAGTTTCCGGTCTGAATCCAAGCGGCATCTGCGGCGTGCCCATCGGCGTGGACGGAGCAGGGAACCCCACCAACATGTTTCCGACGGGCTCTATCGATTCTTTGGCGGCGCGGCTTTCCGCACTCTTCCCAACGCCCAATACGAATATTAACGGGAGCAATTTTATCGCCGACCCGAAACGGACGTACAGCCGCAACAATTTCGACATTCGCATCGATCATAAATTTTCAGACAAGGACAGCATCTTCGGCAGGTTCAGCTACGAGGATCAGCCAAGTTTCGCGCCGTCGCCCTTTCAAAACGCGTTGGACGGCGGAGCCTTTCAAGATGGAACGGAAGACGATTCCTTTCGCAGCGTGGCAATTAGCGAAAGTCACGTATTCGCTTCGAATTTAGTGAACGAGTTCCGCCTCGGATACAACCGGATCAATTCGCATCGTCTTCAGCTCAACGCGAATACGAACGTCGCACAGCAACTCGACTTTCCGGGCGTTCCCTTCGGGCCGGATCTTGGCGGTTTGCCGCAAATCAGTATCAACGACGGAACGGCGACGATCGGCAGTTCCGGTTTCCTGCCGGCCATAGAAAAACAGAACAGCTATGTGGTGACGGACAATCTGACGTGGATTCGTGGCCGGCACTCCGCGAAATTCGGAACCGAAATCCGGAAGGAGCAATTCACCCTTTTTGAGCCGTCCGCTCCTCGCGGAACAATGAATTTCGCGAGCGACTTCACCGATAACCCTGCTGCTCCAACGACCGGCGGCGAAGCGTTCGCTACGTTCCTGCTGGGAATTCCAGACGGCGGGACGATCACCAACACGCACAACGTTGATTATCACCGGCAAATTTACTCTTTCTATGCGCAAGACGATTTTAGGATGACGCAACACTTGACGTTCAATCTTGGATTACGATATGAACTGTTTACGACGATCAAAGCGGCCGGAAAAGAGCAGGCCAACTTTGATTTCGCCACGGACTCGCTCGTCGTCCCGAGCGGGCAAGATGCCCAGCTCACGCCGTTCCTGGCTGCGAACATTCCCATTGTGCGTAGCGGGAGCAAGGGTCTGATTTCGCCGGATCTGAATAATTTTGCTCCGCGCGTCGGTCTGGCATATCAAATTACCGACAAACTCGTGCTCCGAACTGGCTACGGAATTTTCTACGGTGGGCAGGAAAACGGCCCGTATTCGAATCCCAGCCCTGGTTTTAATCCGCCATTCTTTGTTACTCAATCCTTCAGCCAGCCGTGCTTTTTGTCGTCTGCAAATCCAAATGCGGGCCAGGTAGATTGCTCGATTAGCGCGAGCAACTCAACGCTGCCGCTGAATGTACTGTCCCAAGGTTTTCCAGCAAGCTCTCTGACGGATCCCAACACCCCGATCTTGTTTTCCGTGAGCCCAAAGGTGCGTACGCCCTACACGCAGCAATGGCATTTTGGATTCCAGTATCAGTTGGCAAGCCAAACTGTGCTGGAGATCTCCTATGCCGGTTCCCATGGTTCGAAGCTCTACAATTTTTATAACGGAAATCAGGCAGTGCCGGACGCGACCTTTTGCACCACACCCCCGAATACGCCTGGCAATTGTCCCACCGCGCCGCGGCGGCCCGCAAAAATGTGCGACAACTCCGTTTTTCCACCAAATTGCAATGGCGTGTTCGATACCGCAATCTCCGAGCTTCGAACCGATGGTTTCTCGAACTACAATTCAATGCAGGTTCGCTTGGAAAAAACGTTTTCTCACGGGTTGCAATTCGAAGCATCCTACACATACGCTCACGCGTTGGATGACGCTTCGAGCGCGGCTTTAGGCTCGCTGAATAACGGCGATTTTCGGGATCAACGATTCCCCTCGATGGAATATGGCAACTCTGATTTCGACGTCCGGCATCGCTTCGTGATCAGTTACATCTACCAACTGCCATTCGGGAACGGGAAAAGGTTTGGAGGCGACGCAACCGGACTGAAAAACCAAATCATCGGGAATTGGCAAATTGCGGGCATCACCACGGCTTCCACGGGCAACTGGTTCACGATCACCGACGCCGTATCGAACGTTTCCTCAAGCGACGGTGGCGGAGGCGTGGGCTTCTTTGAGGTTCGTCCTAATGTGGTTGGCAATCCAAACGGAAAACCGTGCATTCCTGGCACTGCTTTTAATACGTGTGCTTTCGTGGACAACACAATCCCATTCACGTTCGGAAACGCTGGACGAAACATCGTGCGTGGACCGGGATTTCAGAACTGGGATTTCTCCGTCTTCAAGTTGTTTCCTATACGGGAACAAATGCGCGTCGAATTCCGCGCAGAGTTTTTCAATATTTGGAACCATGTGAATCCGTTGTTTGAGCCCCAGGGCCAGATTAGCGAAGAGCCCGTGCCATTGGAGTTCGGCACGCCACAATACGGACTGGTGCAAGGCGCGCGAGATCCGCGGTTTATTCAATTCGCTTTGAAATTCTACTTCTGAGGTTTGAGAGATCGAGAGGCGGCATGAATCGCCAATTTGCGAACGCTGCGCGGATTGCTACACCGATGGGGTCTAGCTTCACTGGGGATCGGGTGACTCCTCGTGGTTTTCTTGCTTGGTGTTGTGCAAGGCTGACCAACTAATATCGGAGCACACGAACAGTAAGGATCACCGCTCACCGGAACGGACAGAGAGCAGAATCCTTTCAATTCATTTTCTCTGCACGAGCGCGATTCCGGTGGGGCCAGCGTAAGGGAGAGTCATTGAGCGACTGCGGAAAGAAAATCCGGTTGAATCGAATCTTGCAGCCTGGACGAAAATCATTGGTCGTGGCGTTCGATCACGCGCTGGTTTTGGGCCCCATTTCCGGCACTGAAAACCCCACGGAACAAGTGCGGCGATTTACGGAAGCGGGTGTTGACGCGGTGTTGCTGAACCTGGGCCTGATGCAAAGATGCCTGGGTTCGCTGCTGGGGCCTGCAATGCCGGGAATCATCGCGCGTATTGACTGGACTACGTTGTGGGGCGTGCCCGGCGGCAACGGCTCCGAGGAGCTTCGCAGTTGCCTCGTGGCTCGGCCCGAAGACGCCATGCGCAACGGCGCAGACGCGGTGCTGACGTACCTGGCGGTGGGTACCGGCGATTCCGATTTCGAAGCGAAGGAAGTGGCGCGAAACGCGGAAGTGGCGCGCGAGTGCGAGCGGATCGGCATGCCACTGATCATTGAAACGCTTGCGCGCGGAAAAAATGTGAAGAATCCTGCTGATCCAACCTGGCTGAAGCTCCACACTCGAATGGCCGCAGAACTCGGCGCCGACATCGCAAAAACGGATTACTCGGGCGATCCGCAATCGATGCGCGGTATCGTCGTGAATTGTCCCATTCCGATTCTGGTGCTGGGCGGCAGCCGTTATTCGTCGGACGCCGAAGCACTCGCGCTGATCCACGGCGCGGCCGCGGCTGATGCCGCGGGAGTGTTCTTCGGGCGAAATGTGTTTCAGGCCGACGACATGGAAGCGTTCTTGCGAAATGCGCGGTCTGCTCTGGATAACGGGGAAATCTCTTCCGCGAAGCGATGAGTGAAACGCGAGCCCGCACCCGAGCGGAGAAGTTTTCGGCACGGCGAATTGCTGACGTTGTGGATGGCCGCGCGGGTTATCGGTTGAAGGCGCCCTGGGGGCACGTGTCGGTGCTCGAAGGCGGCGGGCACATTTGCGACTTGAATTTAAATGCGTGCGACGGCGTGAATCCGCTGTGGCGCCCACAGTGGAAGACGATCGATCCCCAGAAGTACAACGTCGCGCGGCATTCCCGCACATATGGGGAGCTTCCAGATGGAAAGCTGCTCGCAGGAATCACCGGGCACAACCTGAGTTTCGATTACTTCGGGCCGCCTTCAAAGGAAGAAATCGCGGCGGGACACAGCACGCACGGCGAAGCGTCCGCGGTGAAGTGGAAATTCAAGAGCGCGCCTGATACGCGGTCCGCTGCGCTGCACGGCAGCGCTTTATTGCGCGAAGCACAAATCAGTTTGACGCGCGAGATTTTGCTCGATGCAAAAAATCCCGTGGTCTACTGCGAGGAGACGGCACTGAATTTAGCCACGTTTGACCGGCCCATCTGCTGGAACGAACATGTGACGTTCGGACCGCCTTTTGTGGAGCCTGAAGTCACGTTCTTCGACATGCCTGCGACACGCTCAAAAACGTGCCCTCCTTCGTACAGCGCCCGGCCGTTGGTAAAGCCGAGCGCGGAATTTAATTGGCCGCTCGCTCCCACACCGACCGGGGGAGGTGTGGATTTGAGAACCATACCACGCGCGAAATTCGAGCATTACACCGCGCAACTGCTGGATCCAAAGCTGAGACTGGGATTCATATCCGCCTGCAACCCGCGCGCCGGGCTGCTGGTGATTTATGTGTTCCATCGCGCGGATTTTCCATGGGTAGGAAACTGGGTCGAACGCTTTCAGCAATCGCATCCGCCGTGGAACGGAAGGACCTTTTGCAGAGGTTTGGAGTTCAGCACTACGCCATTCGCAATACCTCGGCGCGAGACGGTGGAGCAGAACCGAATGTTCGGCGAGCGTGTATACCGGTGGCTTCCGGCCAAATCGAAAGTCACCGTGCGATACATTATTTTGCTTTTCCGCGTGCCGGAAGATTTTCGCGGCGTGAAATCCGTCGCGGTTGATGCCGGCAGGGCTAAGGTTACTGAGAGCGGCCCTCGCCCTAGGAAACTTGCGAGCCCGGTGGCGAAGTTTCTGTGAACCTTTTTGAGTGTTGTGTCGCTTTACTTTGTGAGCTGTCGTTGGGATCGTAAGTCAAAGGCTCAAGGTATGCGCTGTGGAAGTGTTGTTTCCATTCTCCGCAAGCCGCAGTGGTCATTGCTGTTTGTAGTCTTTGCAACTGTTGCCATCGCGGGCTGCCAGAAATCTCACGCGGTCCCGGTGGCGCCCAAGGCGCAGTCAGCGATATCCGTTGATGTTCACTCCGATGGCATCGCAATCAATACGCCCACAGCCAGGTTTCAGATTCTTCGGAGCGGCTACCTTCGCGGCTACCTGCGCATTAATGGCCGCGAGTTGACCTTAGACGATCCGCAAGGGAAGGAGCCGGACGATAGCGGCTCGGTCGCTATTGACGGCAAAGAAATTCGCGATTTCGAAATGGATCTTGGTCACGCGAAGCTTTCCGATGTGTCTGAGCGACTCGGCCTATTAGGCAAGCGAGTTGAAATCAAGGGCGCTAGCAAATCCGCGCCGGCGATCGAGAGAACGGTCTCGATGGAGTTTTATGACAGTTTTCCATCTCTCGCGCTGACGACCGCTACGTATAAGAACGCCGGTACGAGCCCACTAACACTACAGACTGTCAGCGCTGAGCACCACGAGTTGAACGCTGCGCTCATTGATCCGGCAGTTCGTCCCTTCGCGATGTGGTCATTCCACGGCTCCAGTGAAAAATGGGGAAAAGACAATGTGGTTCCGATTTCAAAAGATTTCACGCGAGCGAACCCGATGGAGCAGGTGATGAAGGGCGATCCTGGAACCGGCGGCGGCATTCCGGTTGTGGCTTTTTGGACCGCGCAGATGGGCGAGGCGATCGGGCACCTGGAAACATTGCCGCTGGCATTGAACATGCCTGTGCGCGTCAACGGCGACGAACGCGTTGAGGCTGCAATTGAATTGAAGCCCGAGGAAGCGCTACAGCCGGGCGCCGTTTACTCGACGCCGGTAAGTTTTCTCGCGGTATTTCACGGCGATTATTACGAGCCGTTGCGTATGTACTCCGATGCCTTGGGCGCGCAGGGCTGGAAAATCCCAAAACCCAATTCCGCGGATTATCAAGCGAACTGGTGCGGATGGGGCTACGAGTTGAAATTCACGCCCGCGCAAATGATCGGCACCATCCCCAAGCTGCAGGAATTGGGATTGAAATGGACGACCCTCGATGCGGGATGGTTTGGCAATCGAGGTGACTGGATGCCTCGCGCCGATCTGGGCGTCGCCGGGATCAAGAAAATTGTGGATGCGTTCCACGTCGCGGGAATGCGCATCACGCTCTGGTGGATTCCGATTGTGGTGGAAGACGGCCAGGGCATCGACATGCTGGACAATCGTCCTTACAAAATCGCGGACGTGGTGAAGGAACACCCCGACTGGCTGATGCTGGACAAGGACGGCAGCCGTGCGCGCATGACCACCGGGCTTGCCGGGTTGTGCCCCGCGCTGCCCGAAGTTCAGGAATATTATCGCGAGCTCACGAAACGCTTCATCGACGACTGGGGCTTCGACGGCCACAAGCTGGATTTTTCATTTGCCGTGCCGCCTTGTTACAACCCGAAGCACCATCACAAATCGCCGTACGATTCCACGCGGGCGATGGGCGAAATCTACAAGGTTATTTTTCAGACGACGCGCGCGGTGAAGCCCGAGAGCGTCACGCAGAGCTGTCCGTGCGGAACTCCTCCGAACATGGCCTGGCTGCCTTTCATCGATCAAGCCGTGACAGCTGATCCGGTTGGCTCGGTACAAGTGCGGCAGCGGATCAAAATGTACAAGGCGCTTCTCGGTCCAGAAGCTGCGGTTTACGGAGATCACGTGGAGCTCACCAAGATCGCGGGCGTCAATTCAAATAACGAGCAAGATATTGGACGAGATTTTGCGTCCACGGTCGGAGTCGGCGGAGTGTTAGGGACCAAGTTCACTTGGCCGGACTACGGGCCGAAGCTCAAGAATGTTTATCTGAATTCGTCAAAAGAAACGGAGTGGAAGAAATGGATTGGGATTTACGACCAAAAGATGTTGTCGCGAGGCGATTTTCGCGATCTGTATACCTATGGTTACGACGTTCCAGAAGCTTACGCCGTCGAGAAGGACGGCAAAATGTACTACGCGTTTTTCGCGCCGGCGGCGACGCCCGAGTGGCATGGAATAATCGAATTGCGCGGGCTCGCGCCGGGTAAATATCGGGTGCTCGACTACGAGAACAACCGCGATCTAGGCACGATTGATTCCGTAAACCCGAAACTTACGGCTCGGTTTCGCGAACATCTGCTGCTGGAAGCAGAGAGAGAGTGAACCGCCACCTTGTATGAGCCTCCTCGCCATAGACATCGGGTCCAGCCAATGCAAGGCCGTAGTGTTTACGGCCGCAGGAGATGTGATTGCACGCAGCGTTTGCCGTTATTCACCGAATTTTCCCCAGCCGACGTTTGCAGAAATGGATCCCGCAAATTTCTGGCACGCGGTCTGTAAGACGTCTCGCGAGGTGGCGCGCGATCTGGATCGCGATCCCGTCCAAGCCGTTTGCCTGAGCTCGCACGGCGAGACTTTCATACCTGTTGACGCGCGGGGGGAAACGATTCACCCGGCAATTCTGAATATTGATAACCGCGCTACGGTGGAAGCGCAACGGTGCGAATACGAAATCGGTGCGCGGCGCATTTTCGCAATTACCGGACTTGCCGTCCACCCGATGTACCCGATTCCCAAGATTCTGTGGTTGCGTCAGCACCGGCCCGAGATTTATTCCAAGACCGCGCGCTTTCTGAGCGTAACGGATTTCATCCACACGAGGCTCGGGCTTCCTCCCTACGTTGGCTATTCGCTCGCGTCGCGATATCTGGCCTTTGACGTGATTAAGGATTGCTGGTCGCCAGAAATGCTGGCGGCGACGGGGTTGACGGAGGAGCAGCTTCCGCTTCCCATGCCTGCGGGAGTGATTGCTGGAAACTTGTCCAGCGAAGCAGCGAGCGCGCTCGGAGTGCAGGCTGGCACGCCCGTCGTGATTGGCGGCCACGATCAAGGCTGCGGAGCCTTGGGTGCGGGCGTGGTCAAATCCGGCCGCGTGTCGGACTCCCTGGGCACCTACGAATGTCTGGCAATGGCGTCCGATGTGCCGAACCTGGGCGAAGCCGCGTTTGCCGCGCGTTTGAGCTCGTACTGCCACGTGGTGCCTGGAAAATTTCTGACGCTGGCGTTCTTCCCGTCAGGAATCATGGTGCAATGGTTCCACGATCTGATTTGTGGCCGTGCTGCGGGACCGGATCATGCGACGAGTGAAGCGAACGAAGCAGAACAATATTCAGACTGGGAGGCGGAGTGCACTAACGCGCCGAGCGGACTATCGATCACGCCTCATCTGATCGGGACGTGCAATCCTGATTTTGATCCTCGAGCACGCGCCATCATTTTCGGCCTCTCCTGCGGTACGAGCCGAAGCCAAATCTATCAGGGAATCCTCGAGGGAATTGCATGTGAGCTCGCGCACGTCGCGGAAATACTGGCGGACGCGAACGGCGGATTCAAGGATCTTTACGCCACCGGCGGCGGAACGCGTTCGGCGTTGGGGCTGACGTTGCGAGCCGCGATCACCGGTTACCGCGTCCACGTGATGGAATGCGATGAGGCGGTGTGCCAGGGCGCAGCGATCGTGGCTGGCGTGGCCGCCGGTGTCTACACCCGCATCGCAGATGGCGTTGACCGAGTGGTGCGCGAAAAAATGGTCGTCGAACCGGACGCTGGCCTCGCAGCTGCTTATGCGGGCCGGTCGCAGGAATATCGGCGGATGTGCGCGGCCTTAAAAACGCTGCGCGCTGCAAATTCTCATACCCAAACGAAAAAGGAGAAACAGTGATTCAGCCGACCGTGGGATTCATCGTTTACGGAGTTCACAAAGACGGACTGAAAGATCCCATGGGAGCGCCGTTTATAAACGATGCGATTATCCGAAACTCCCAAATAGCGCTCACGGCGGCTGGATTACGGATTGTGGAGCATGGGGTCGTGGTGGCGACGAAGGAAGAAGCCAAGGACGCCCTGAAAGCGATGAAGTCGAACGACGCCGTGGACGCCGTGATCCTATTTTCGGGTACGTGGGTTTGGGCGGCGCATCTTGTCGGCGCGATTCGCGACTTCGCCGCGACAGGCAAGGCGGTATTGTTGTGGACTCACGATGGTTCGCAGGGCTGGCGGCCGGTGGGCGGCCTGGTAATGCATGGAGGATTGCTCGAGATTGGTGTGGCGCACAAGTTCGCGTACGGCAGCGCGGACGATCGTGAGACGGTCGAAAGCATCGTCAGCTATGCGCGCGCGGCACACTTGAAAAATATTCTCAACATGTCCACCGTCGGAGCGTTTGGCGGGCGAGGAATGGGGCAGACCTGCGGTGCAGCCGACCCTTCGCAATGGATGCGCATGTTCGGCGTGGACATCGATTCGCGAGATACGACGGAGGTTATTCGAAGAGCCGAGCGAATCCCATTGCAGAAAATTTCGGAACTCGAACCGCGGCTCAAGGAATTATTCGGTGCCACGCCGGAGAAAAACATTGTAAATGAGAAATCCATCCGCTTGTACCTGTCGCTGAAGGAGACGGTGGACGCGGAGAAATTCGACTTTTACACCATCCAATCGTTTCCTGGTCTGGGAGACGACTACGCAGCAACGTGTTTTGCGCAGAGCATGATGCTAGAGGACGGCTACGGCACTTCAACGCTGGGCGACCTGAACACGGCGCTCACCGTCTTTCTGCTGACCAAGCTGAGCCAGGAGCGCGTTTATTACGGAGATTTGCAGCACATAAACAAGCGCACGAAGGAGATAAAAATTATCGGTGACGGCGCGTGCCCTCCGTCTCTGGCGGGCAAATTGGGTCCGGCTGGATTTGCGACGCACGGAATCCCGACCGAGGGGAAAGCCGGCGGCGTTTCCGTGAAGCTGATCTGCAAGGTGGGCGAAGGTGTGCTCGCGCGCCTGGGACGCGTGAACGGAATATTTCAAATGGTCATCACGCGCTGCAGTATTTTTGAGCCGCCCGCGGAGCAGATCGAACGGCGCCTCAACGAATGCGGGATACCGTTCTGGCCGCACGGATTCGTCACCGCACATTGCGATATCAGTGCATTAATTCAGAATTGGACAAACGAGTATGCCTGTCTCGGCTACGGCGCGGACCTCTATCCTGTGTTGCGGGATTTTTGCGAGCTGACGGGAATCAAGCCCGTCTTGCTGTGACCGAGATCGATGACCCTCACGATCCTGCCGGATTCTAACCATGGAAACTGAAACTCCCGCCCACCTGACGCGCGGCTTTGGCTTGCTTCACGCCACCGCGCTGAACATGACCAATATGGTCGGCATCGGCCCCTTCATTACCATTCCGCTCTTGATGGCTTCGATGGGCGGCCCGCAATCCATGCTCGGATGGCTGACGGGTGCGCTCATCGTAGTTTCCGACGGCCTCATCTGGAGCGAATTAGGCGCGGCCTTGCCGGGTTCCGGCGGCAGCTATCATTTTTTGCGCGAGGCGTATGGACGCGAAACTTGGGGCCGTCTGATGGCATTTCTTTTCATCTGGCAATTCGTTTTGAGCGGGCCTTTGGAAGTCGCGTCGGGGATGATTGGATTTGGAAACTACTCGTCTTATCTGTGGCCGGGATTGACCGCGCGAGGGCAGCAATACGTGGCTGTTGGCGCGGGGCTTATTGCTTTGTTCCTTCTCTCTCGGCAGATCAATTTTCTGAGCAAAATCACGGTGACGCTTTGGATCGGCACAGTGCTGGCAATGGTGGCGATCGCCGTCACCGGTTTTCCGCATTTCAATGTTCACCGAGCGTTCGATTTTCCTACCGGAGCGCTGGATTTTAATCGGGGCTTCGTACTGGGTCTCGGCAGCGCCACGTTGATCGCGGTTTTCAACTATCTGGGGTATTACGACGTGTGTTACATCGGCGACGAAGTGAAGAATCCGGCTTACGTGGTGCCGCGCTCTATTCTCTATTCGCTCGCGATTTGTTGCGTGGGATATCTGGCTTTGCATCTCGCCATCATCGGAGTAGTACCATGGCGCGAGGGAATTCATTCGAACTTCATCGTTGCTGATTTCATGGAGCGGCTTTACGGAAGAGGCGCGGCGATCGCGGTAACGGTATTGGTTCTGTGGTCGGCGTTTGGCTGTGTGTTCGCGTTGCTGTTGGGCTATTCGCGAATTCCGTATGCAGCTGCGCTGGACGGATATTTCTTTCGCTCATTCGCGCAATTGCATCCGACCAAGAATTATCCGCGAGTATCACTGCTGGTCCTGGGCGGTGTGTCGATCGCAGCTGCGTTCCTGAAGCTCGATCAATTGGTGAGCGCGTTGATCACCACCAGAATCCTGGTGCAGTTTCTGGGGCAGCTATTCGCCATTCCACTTTTGCGGCGAAAACTGCCGGAGAGCGCGCGCCCGTACAAGATGTGGTTCTATCCGCTGCCCGTAATCATCGCCTTCTTTGGATGGGCATACATTTTCCTAACTTCGGGATGGCTCTATATAAAGATCGGTTTACTGACGTTGCTGGTTGGGACGCTTGTCTTTTTCATCTGGGCGAAAAGCAAATCTGCATGGCCGTTTGGAACGGCCGGCCCCTCTAGTTGAAGTTCAAATAAGGCTCACAGGCGCGAGAATAGCTCGGCCTCGCGTCCGTCGGACCGATGCGCGCGGCTAGACTCCTTTTGAACCAGGCTTCATGTGCGCTCGCGCGTCATGTAGTAATAAATCGTCGGGGTCACGAATAGCGAGAGGATCATCGCTATCAGCAGGCCACCGATGACTGCTACGGCCAGCGGTTGCAGCATCTGCGAACCGGCGCCGATGGCCAGCGCCAGCGGCAACATTCCCGCCACTGCCGCGATCGCGGTCATCGCGATCGGGCGCAATCTCCTGCGGCCAGCCTGCAAGATAGCTTCTTCGCGTGAAAATCCTGCCGCTCGGAATTTTTCGTCGGCATCGAGCAGCAAGATGCCGTTCTTGGCCACAATCCCGATCACCATAATCAAGCCCATAAACGAGGACAGGTTGAACGTGATGCCGGCGAGGAGCAGGGCGACGAAAACGCCGGCCGTTGAAAGCACTGCGGAAGTCAGAATGGAGATGGGCGCGGAGAAATTGCGGAACTCGAACAGCAGAACCAGAAAAACGAAGACAATCGCCAGCGCGAGTACCGTCGTCAGATCGCGGAACGAGCTCTGCTGTGTCTTGTAGAGGCCGCCGTACTCGACTCGAATCGACGGAGGCAGATTCAGCTTGGCCAGCGCAGCCCGGACGGCGGCAATCCCGTGTCCCATGTCAAGACCCTCAAGCCGGGCGGTGACGGCGACGTAGCGTTGCTCGTTATCCTGGCGGATTTCGGTCTGGCCCGCCACATCAGTCATGGTGGCAAGGGAACCCAGGTTTGCGGTGTGGCCGCCGGGGCTGACGAGCATGGTGTTGGTCATCGCCGAGAGCGACGACCGGATATCGGCGGGATAGCGGATGCGCACGGCGTAGGGGCGATCATTGACGACCACGGGCGCGGTGGCCTCCACACCGTTCAGCATGGCTTGCGCTTCGTTGGCCACGTCCTGCGGCGTAAATCCTGCGTGCGACGCTTTCGCCATATCCACCTGAAAAGAAACCGCCGGCCCGCTGGTGGTGGAATCGATCCCATCGTCAACGTCCACTACTGGATGGCTTCCGCCTACATCAATTTTTCCGATGGCGTCGGCCACGCGCGGCGCCCATTGTTTCAGAAGATTCGGGTCGGCAGAAAACAACATGATGTCGATCGGTTGAGGTGCGCTGGTGAGGTCGCCGATCATGTCTTGAAGTTTCTGCGTGAATTCAACTTCGACGGCCGGCTCCGCCTGCGTGACCTTGGTGCGAATGTCGTTCATGATTTCCCAAATGTCGCGCTCGCGATCAGGTTTCAAATCGGCGGAGATATCGCCGATATTCGCTTCGGTTACTGCAGCGAGGCCGAGCTGAAGCCCGGTGCGGCGAGAGGTGACCGCCACTTCGGGAACAGAGCGAACGATTTGTTCGACATGTGCAATCATCCGGTTGGTTTCTTCGAGTGAGCTTCCCGGTGGCGTGACGTAGTCGAGAATGAAACTACCTTCGTCCATGTTCGGCAGCAGGTCAGAGCCGATATGCTGGTAGCAAAGGTAAGATACGACGATGATTACAACCGTGAGGACCGGCACCCAGATCGGATATCTCAGGCTCCGCTGGAACCATCGCTCGTAGAAGCGAATCACCCGGCCGAAGTAACCTTTCATCAAATGCTGCTCTTCGGCTTGCAGCAGCTTGGTCATCTCCATTTTTCGGCGTTCTTCTTCTGTTGCCACCGAAGTGGAGGCTACATCCGGTGCAGTCCTGACAGTAGCCTGTGCTGTTGCGCTCGGGGTGTCCTGAGCGCTGTGATCCGATTGCTTGCGCAGGAGGTAAAGGCACAGCGTTGGCGTCCAGGTCAGCGCGAGCGTGAGGGAAGTGAGAAGCGCTACGCCGATCGTCAACGCCATGGCGCGGAAAAAGACGCCGGTTACGCCAGTAATAGCAATCAGGGGCAGGAAGACGACGATTGGCGTCAGCGTGGAACCAACCAGCGCCGGCGACAGCTCTTCTAGTGTCAAAGCTACGGCGCGGAATCGTTCTTCGCCTGCTTCGCGGTGCAGCACCACGTTTTCCAGCACGACGATCGCGTCGTCTATGATCAATCCGACTGCCGCGGCCATTCCACCGAGCGTCATGAGGTTGAAACTCTCGCCCAGAAACCTCATCACGATGAACGTAACCAGCAGGCTGATCGGAATCACCATGCCCGCGATGAAGGACGTGCCCCAATCGCGGAGGAACAGCACGAGGACCGCGGACGCGAGCAGCAAGCCGATCAGAATCGCGTCACGCACGCTCTTGATGGATTGTCCGACGATCCACGACTGATCGTAAAAAACGTTTACGTGCACGCCCGGCGGCAGAGTCTTTTCGATGGCCGCCATCTCCGCTTTTACCGAATTGGCCACCTGCATGGTATTGCTCGAGCGCTGGCGATTGATGTTGATCAGTACGGCCGGCTTCCCATCGGAGGTGACGATGGTGAAATGCGGTTCGAAGGAAGGCGTCACCGCCGCCAGGTCGCCGACATAAATCGGGCCTCCGGCGGCCGAGCTCTTGACGAAAATTTTCGAGATTTCCCGCGCATCGCGTGCCTGGCCGCTGATCAACCCCAGGGTCAGCTGATGGTTTCGCGGGAAAAGTCCTGGCGACTGAATAATGTTGGACTTCTCAACGGCCGAGAGAATGTCCGAGACGCTCACTGATGCGGCACGCAGCTTCGCCGGGTCCGGTACGATATGAAATTCCGGCACTTCACCGCCCTGCACGACGATCGTCGAAACGCCTGGCAGGCTTGCCAGCCGCGGCTGGATGTCATAGGTAGCGATTTCCCACAGCTGAGCCTGCGAAACCTTGTCCGAAGTCAGTCCATATCCCAAGATGGGGAAGCTCGAAAATTCCAGTTGGTCGCTGGTGATCTTGGCAGTCGGCGGCAGAGTGGATTGCACGCGAGCCAGGGCCGCGTTGACCCGTTGCAGCGTCTGAAACATGTCCACATTCCAACTGAAATACAGATCAATTTCGGCGGAGCCACGGCTGGTGATCGATCGGACGTCTTCAATTCCCTGGACGCCGCGCACAGCTTCCTCGATCGGGCGAGTGATGGTTACAAGCATTTGGTCGATCGGCATCACGCCGTTGTCCACGCCGATCAGGACGCGAGGGAAGTCCGTGGTGGGAAATACCGCAATCGGAATGCTGAACGCCAGATAGGCCCCCACCAACGCGAGCGTAATGATGAGAAAGATGATTGATTTGTGTTCGCGAGCGAACCAATAGACTTCGCCTTCTCGCTTCGGCTGTTCTGCAACGCTTGAAGTTGTTCGGCTTGAATTTGTCATAGATGGCTCAGGTACGTCCTCAATTGGGCCTCACACGGGCTTCAATCGGGCTCGCCACCTTTCGATTCGGCGCCTTTGGGTTCGGCACCCTTGGAAACTGTCACCTTGGTGCCATCAGGCAAGCCGTAAGCGCCGGAGGTCACCACCTGCTGGCCGGCTTCAAGCCCGCTGAGAATTTGCACCTTGTTGTCATTGCGAATTCCGGTGGTGATGGCGGTCTGGTGGGCTTTGCCATCCTTGTCAATCACCATTACGGTTGTGGCTCCGTCGGCTCCAGTGAGGATGGCTTCGGCCGGAACTACGAGCGCGTCTTTCACGGTTTTTGAGACGATGTCGAGCTTGACGGATGAGCCAGACTTGAGTTTGCCGCCAGGGTTTGGCGCCTCGACCCAGACCTGCACCGTAGTGCTATTGGGATCGAGGGCCGGGCTGACGACCGTGACCTTGGCCGGAATCTCGGTTTGCTCGCTTTCCGGAACGATTGTGGCGGCATCGCCGACGTGCAACTGCGCCGCCTGCTGAGGCGAGACGAAAGCGCGCGCGACAACTTTGGACAAATCCATCACCGTGAGAATTGCGCTGCCGCTCGGCGCGGTTTCTCCGGCAAAAAAAGGCCGGTCGGTTACAACTCCGTTGATAGGACTCACAATCTTCGTGTAACTCAGCTGTGCTTCGGCGCTGATTGTTTTGCCCTTTGCGGCGGTCAGTTGTCCTTCCGCCGCTTTTAAGCTGTATGCCTTTTCCGCAAGGTCATACTGATTCCTGGCCTGGGTCAACGCGATGCGCGCATCTTCGACATCCTTCGCGGCCATGGCGCCTTGCTTGTATAGGCTCTCGCGGCCCTCGTAGAGTTTTTGCGCCGCATCCAACTGCTCTTTGGAAGTATTCAGATCTTGCTTGGCGGATTGCAGCGCGCTGTTGTAGCTGGCTTGCGCTTGTTGGTATCCACCCTGGTTTTCGGTGACGGCGCCAACAAGATCGGTGCTTTCAAGTTCCGCCAGCAATTGCCCCGCGTGCACCGTGCTGCCGCGATCCACGAAGAATTTTTTGATGGGTGCGTTCACTCTCGGTACGATCGCCGCCTGATCGCGTGGATAAAGGATGGCGTCGGCGGAGATCTCGTCCTCGATGGTTGCTTTCTCCGCGGTGGCCGCTTGCACGGTCACGTTGGCTTCGGCGTCTTTTTCTCCTTTAGACGAACATCCTTGCACGAGCAGAGCTGCGCCGAGAACCAATGCTGCAAGGAGCCCCATAGCGCATGCCGCGCGCGCGGCCTGGTGCAAATGCGACATCGAAGAGTCACCTCTATCCATGAATTTTCCAGGGATTCGGATCATATAGGAATCAGAAGTTTCCAGTCACGGTTTGCAGAGTCGCCAGCGCTACCCGGTAGCGCACCTCCGCGTCGTCGTATGCATTGCGCGCTTGCGTCAGAGTGGTTTCGGCGGTGACGACCTCGAGGGCGGTCGACGCTCCGGCGTGATAGCGCAAGTTGATCAGGCGCAGACTCTCCGCCGCGAGTTCGGCTGTGTGGCGCGACTCTTCTACCGCAGTGCGCGCGATGTTGGCTTCGTTATACGAGCCGTACAAGTTGCTCAGGAGTTGCTTTTGGGCCTGGCTCAACTCCGCTCGCGCCTGCTCCTGCTTCAATTCCGATTGGTGCAGCTTGCTGCGCAGCGTGCCCCAATCCCACACCGGGACGTTCACGCCTACGGTGATGAAATAGCCGAGGTTTGGCAGCGGGCCGCGAGCCTTGTCTGCGGCGATGCTGCTGTGCAGCGCGAATGCATTGGCTTCGATTCCGTAGTCGGTATCCATAAAGAAGGAGGGAAGGAAAGCGCCTTTCGAAGCGGTGACTTCCGAATTCGCGCTGCGCAGTTCCTCCATCGCCACGCGCAGCTCGGGATTCTCGTGTGCCGCCATCCTTTCCGCTTCGGCAAACGGCGGCAAAGCCACAGGATCATCGAGATCGTCCACCACACTGAAGTTTTCGTTTAGGGTAGGAAACAAAAGCACGGCAAGGTCGAGCCGCGCGGATTCCATGGCCAGGCTCGCTTCCTCATACGCCTGTTGCTGTTGCCGGTACTGGATCTCCGCCTGGATCACGTCGCTGTGCGCCGCTTGTCCCACGCGCTCCGTGTCCTGAGTATTGTTGAAGAAGCGCTTCGCGATATCGAGAGCCTCTTGCGCGGTAGCGTATTTGCGCTGAGAATCCGCCATCGCGTAATAGAGCTTGGTGACGGCGACCGCCAAGCCTCGCTTTGCAATTTCGGCGGTGGCGTTGGCGACAGCTTCCGCGGCCTTTGCGCGGTTATACGTCGCGCCAAGGTAATTAGCGGGAGAGAGGTCCTCGTGTATCACCGCCCACGAGCGATAAACGTGGACGCCGTCGTTGGTGACGAATCGGCCGTTCGGGGTTTTGCCGTTTCCTTGAGTTAGCAGAGCCTGTGTGGTGTAGCTGAACTGTGGCAGAATCCCGTTGCGCGCCTGCAGACGGTCCTCGTGCGCGCTTTTTGCGCCATTGACTGCCGCCAGAAATTGCACGTCATTTTTGCGCGCGCGCTCGATAGCGTCCTGCAGCGTGATCGTCACCGGGGCCGTGGCGTTGTCCGCTCCCGGCGGCTGCAACAGCTGGACCTGCGCTTCTGGCGTGGGCTGATTTTCGGCCGACGAGGAAGTTTCCTGCGCGCGCGCTTGGAATGCCGCGCCAGCGACCGCGAGCATCAGGCCAGCGGCAAAAAGGATGACGCGATAAGTTAAATTGCTTATTCTTGCGGCTCGCTTGCGGGAGCCGAAGACCTGCTCACGCTCTCGAGTTCGAGGTGAATAATTCATTCGCATTTCTCCTCCACGTCCGCCGGGCTGGGTTGCGGCAGTTTGAAACTTGCGGCGCCGAATCGCGGCGCTTTCCAGTCAGACCGGAACAGCAGAGTAATCCTAGGGGGTATGGTTTCCAATATTCGTGCACAAAAGTCGCGCGGCAAGTCGTCGTTCTAAGCGTTCGTCAGCGATAAGGGTAAAGATCAGCAGATAAACGCAGGATTAATGCGACTATGACGACAAGACTGGATTCCCCTCCGATGTTGGTATGTGCGCTCTGAATTCGCTGCCAGTCGCGTCAGAGCGTGCCAAATCGAGCCGGCCCAGATGTGCTTCGGCGATCCAACGCGCGATGGAAAGTCCCAGGCCCGCGCCACCGTCCCGGCCCGTGCGGGAGCGGGCGCGATCGACACGGAAGAATCGTTCGAAAATCCGGGATTGCATCTCGACGGGGATGCCGGGTCCGCTGTCCGTGACGCTCAGATCGTAGCCGTTCGGCGCGACGCTGCAAGTCACGGTAACGCTGCCGCCTTCCGGCGTGTACTTGATCGCGTTATCCAGGAGATTCAGGATCATGCGCCGCAGCAGATCTTCATCCGCGCGAACGGGCATTTCGTGCGGCGCCATGGCCGCCAACGAAAGGTTCTTGGCTTGAGCGAGGGTTCGGGTGGCGCGCACACAATCTACGGCGAGTTCGTCCAAGTAGAAATCACTGCGCGTGAGGCGGTATTCGCCGGCGTCCGCGCGGGTCAAAGTGAAAAGGTCCTCGACGATGTTCGCCAGGCGCTGCGCCTCTTCGTGCAGCACGGCCAGCGATTCGCGATATTCCTCGGGAGAGCGCTCCCCCTGCGACAGCGCAACTTCCGCCTCGCCGCGCAGGATCGAGATCGGCGTCCGTAGCTCGTGCGAAGCATCGGAAATGAACCGGCGCTGCCGTTCGAACGTCTGGTCCAGGCGATCCAGCAGTTCGTTGAACGCCCGGGCCAGCCGGCCGAGCTCATCAGTCGCGTTGCGCACCGCGAGCCGTTCGTGCAGATTGGCGGCGCTGATGCGTTCCACCTGCGCGCCCATCGCCGCCACGGGAGCGAGGCTTTTTCGCGCAAGAAAATATCCACCGACGCCTGCGAGCAGCACGCCCAACGGAATCAGCCACGCGAAGGTCAATCGAATTTGCTCCAATAGCTCGCGTTGCGGATGCAGGGAGCGAAGCACCACGAGAGACCATGCGCGGCCGTCCACGGAGAAGCGTCGGGCGTATGCGCGAAAACCGCCCTGGTCGGCGGCGATAGTCTGAACGGTGCGGTCCGATTGCGAGGCGGCCGCCGCAAAGCTCTGGAAGCCGCTCGAAGTGAGCGCACGAGTAACCATCGAATCCACAGACGGGCTGGAGGGCGGCACATCTCCCGAGTTAAATGCGATTTCCCCTTCGGGGTCCAGGATGAAAAAGACAGTGTCTCGAACGCGGTGCTCGAGCGTTGCTTGGCGCGCCGCATCCTGCAATCCGCCGGAATTGTCCGGATCCTTGAGTTCGTCCTGGAAAGTCACGAGAAAAGAATTGCCAATGTCCGCCAGGTCGGCATCTGTGCGGCGATCCGCGGCTCTTGAAAAGAGCAGGTAACTGGTCAGGGCGAACAGCATTAGAAAAACTGCCAGGATGAGCGAATGCCAAAACGTGAGGCGCGCGCGGAGGGTGTCAAGCATGGTTCTTCTTGCTCGCTGTATGTGATTTTTTCTTGGACCGCGCCAGCGCATCACGTTCCGTTGCGTCATCGCCCGCAGCGATTTCTTCTTCGGGTCCGAAGAGGTAACCAGCGCCGCGCCTGGTGTGCAATAGCGGCAGCTTGGAGTCGGCGTCGATCTTGTGCCGCAGGCGATTCACGTACACTTCAATCAAATTCGAAAATGGATCGAATGTTTCGTCCCACACGTGTTCGGCGATCGCCGCGCGTCCCACCACGCGGCCCGCGTTGCGCGCGAGAAACTCCACCAGCGCATATTCCTTGGTGGTAAGCGGGATGCGGCGGCCGCCGCGCGTTACGGCCTGGGCCGCGGTGTCCACTACCAGATCGGCAACGGTAATGTTCGGCGGGCGAAGTTCGCCGGAACGCCGCAAGAGCGCACGCAGGCGAGCGAGAAGTTCGCGAAAGGCGAAGGGCTTGGCCAGGTAATCGTCGGCGCCGACGTCGAGGCCGGTGATGCGATCCTCGACGCCGTCGAGCGCGGTCAACATCAGGATGGGAACGCGATTGCTGCTTTTGCGGATCTCTTTGCAGACGGCAAAACCATCGCGGCCGGGGATCATCACGTCGAGGATGATTAGATCGTAGGTATTGATTTCGGCTTGGTACAGCGCGTCATCGCCGGTGGTGGCGGTGTCCACCGCGTAAGCTTGTTCGCGCAGGCCTTTCAGGACGAAGCGCAGAACTCCGGGATCGTCTTCCACCAGCAGCAGGCGCATCGCGACATCATACTTCACTCCGCCGGTTCTGTTTCAAAGTCCAGGCGCAGCAGGAGGCTGAAGGCTGTGCGTGTGAGAGCAGAACATGCTCGCTTCGTCCCGAAATGTGCAGGACGAAGAGGCCGCTACATCGGCAAAACACGCAACCCAGCGGCTTCGCGCTGGCGCGGACCCAAAGACATCACGAAGAGCGCAGCCAAGAGTGGCTGCGCCATCTTAGGATTTTGAGGACGAGCCTACCGTGGCTGGTTCTTGCGGATGCACGAATTCAGGTTTCGGCGTTGCGGCGCCGCCGGACTCCGGCGCGGCTGCTGCTTCTGCTGGGGCTTCGATTTCCCAGTCGCAGCCTTCTTTTATGCAGCTGCGGAAATTCCCCTGCTTGGTGCGCTTCTCGACTATGAACGGCGCGCCGCATTTCGGGCACGGCTCGTTGATCGGTTCGTGCGGCGTGGTGAAATCGCAATCGGGATAGCGGCTGCAGCCGTAAAAAATGCGGCCCGCGCCGCGTCCACGGGAAATGCCGCGGCGGACGAATTCGCCTTCGTTACATTTCGGGCATTTGATGCCGAGCGTAATCGGGCGCGTGTACTTGCATTTCGGATAGTTTGTGCAACCGATAAAATCGCCGAAGCGTCCCTGACGGCGCAAAAGCTGCGCGCCGTCGAGCGGGCACTTTTCATCGAGAGGCACATCGGGCTGGCGCGCGATGCGCGTGCCGCTGACCAGGCGCCGCGTGGTCTTGCAATCCGGGTAGCCTTTGCAGGCAAGAAAGACGCCGAAGCGCCCGCGCTTGATGGCCATTTCCTTGCCGCAATTGTCGCAATATTCGATCTTGGCTTCGCCGTCTGCTTCGGCGGGAAGCTCGGGCGAAAGGTCCTTGATGTAATCGCATTCGGGATAACGGCTGCAGCCCAGGAAAAACCCGTGGCGCGAGATGCGTTCGAGCAATTCACCCTGGCCGCATTTTTCACACTTTTGCCCGGTGGGGATGCCGGCTTTGTAGGACAGCATTTCCTCGTCGGCTTTATCCAGATCGACCAGGAAAGGATCCCAGAATTCCTTCACAGCCTGCCGCCAGGGAAGTTTGCCCTCTTCGATTTCGTCGAGCTCTTCCTCGAGGCGCGCGGTGAAGCCCACGTCAAAGATATCTTCGAAGCTTTTCACCAGCAACGTGCTGACGCGTTCGCCCAGCATGGTGGGCGAGAAGCGGCCCTGGTCCTTGGTGACGTACTCGCGTTCGACGATGGTGGAAATGATCGCGGCGTAGGTCGAAGGGCGGCCGATACCTTTTTCTTCCAGCTCTTTTACCAGCGTCGCGTCGTTGTAGCGCGGCGGCGGCTCGGTGAAATGCTGGTCGGGACGAATCTGGTCAAGGCGCAACGACTGGCCTTCGCTGACTTGCGGGAGCGAACGGCCCTCGCCTTCGTCGTCCTTTTCGTCGTCTTCGCGATCGGCGTTGGCCGCAGGCATCTGGTAGACGCGCAGGTAGCCGTCGAATTTCTGCACTGAGCCGGTGGCGCGAAACGTGTAATCGCCCGCGTTGATGTCAATCGTGGTCTGATCGAAGATCGCAGGAAGCATTTGGGAAGCGACGAAGCGCTGCCAAATCAGCTGATACAGCTTGAAGAGATCGTCCTCCAGAAATGGCCGAACGTCTTCGGGCGCGCGCATCACGTCGGTGGGCCGCACGGCTTCGTGAGCTTCCTGCGCGTCTTTCTTCGATTTGTAAAAATTGGGCTTTTCGGGCAGGTAATTCGCACCGAAGCGTTCGGGAATCAGCGTGCGAACCTGATCGAGCGCGTCGTTCGAAACGCGCACGGAGTCGGTGCGCATATAGGTGATGAGCGCGACGGAACCTTCCTCGCCGAGCTCGACGCCTTCATACAATTTCTGCGCGAGCGACATGGTGCGCTTGGCGGTATAGCGCAGCCGATTGTAAGCCGCCTGCTGCAGCTTCGAAGTAGTGAAGGGCGGCGGCGGATTGCGCTTCTTTTCTTTTTGCGTGACCGAAGCGACTACCCACTTCGCTTTCTGCACCGCGGAGACAACTTTGTCGGCGTCAGCTTGATCGTTGACTTCAATATCTTCGCCCTTGAACTTGCTGAGCTTGGCTTCAAAGATCGGCGGCGTGCCGGCATCCAGCATCGCGTGGATGGTCCAGTATTCTTTCGGGATGAATGCGCGGATTTCCTGTTCGCGTTCGACGATCAGTCGCAGCGCGACGGTCTGCACCCTTCCCGCGGAAAGGCCTCGGCGAACTTTGTTCCAGAGCAGCGGAGAAACCTTGTAGCCTACAATGCGGTCCAGAACGCGACGAGCCTGCTGCGCGTCCACCAGATGCTCGTCCACTTGCGTCGGCTTATCGAAGGCGGCCTTGATGGCCTTTTGCGTGATCTCGTTGAACATCACGCGATAGATTTTCGGAGGCGCGCCGTTCGCCGCGGGCTCTTCCTTCTTCGCGACGGGTTTCGGCTTGTCCGAGTCGCCGTTCTGGGTTGCTTCCTGAGCCTTGGCGATCAACGCCGCATATTTCTTGGGCTTGCCGAGGATTTCGGCCAGGTGGGCACAGATGGCTTCGCCCTCGCGGTCCGGGTCGCCCGCGAGATAGACGGCTTCCGCGCTGCGGGCGGCTTTCTGCAGATCGTGGATGACCTTGATTTTGCCGGGAATAACCTCGTAGGTCGGCTCGAAGATATTCTCGGAGTTAATGACTACGGGCTTCGCGGTCTTGGTTTCTGCGGGTTTCTCAGCGGCCTTACCCTTGGCCTTGCTCTTGCGCTTCTTCTTTTTCTTGCCGTTCTCCTCGCCGGGGAGAAGAATGCCGATAGTTTTCTTCGGCAGATCCATCACGTGGCCGTAAGAGGCCTTTACCGTGTAGTTCCGGCCCAAGTATTTGTTGATAGTCTTCGCCTTAGCGGGCGATTCGACGATTACGAGTGATCTTGCCATGCTTATTCTGTTTCTCCCACCGTGTGGTTAGATGCTTCCAACCATATTGCGGAGTCTTTATCCTTATATACAAGACATTTCGAGCGTCCGGATTCCTTGCCGTGGGAAGACTACCCATCCTAGCCGCAATTGGCTCGCGGTTTACAACAGGACTTTCAGGAATTGCTTCCCTGGTAACTGACGTACCACGCCCTTGAGCTCCAGGTCAAATAGGGCAGCCAGCACTTCAGAGGAAGTCAGGCCCGAGCGTTCGACCAGGTCATCCACGTGGCGAGATTCATCCTGGGTAAGAAGATTGTATAAGGCTTGCTCGCCCGTGGCGGTTGGACGCAATAACTCTGCGCGGACCGAGGTTGGCAGCTCTTGGATCACGTCTACCCAGCCAGTCACGAGCTTGGCGCCCTGTTTGATCAACTGATTCGGGCCAAAGCTCGTGGGCTGCGTCGCGTTTCCCGACACGCCGTAAACTTCGCGGCCAAACTCCATCGCAAGGCGCGCAGTAATTAACGAGCCAGAATATTGCGCGCCTTCCACGACCACGACGCCCAGAGACATCCCCGCCATAACGCGATTGCGAATCGGGAAGTTCTGCGGGCCGGGAAACGTGCCCATCGTACATTCCGAAATGATCGCGCCTCGCGTTTCCATATCCGCGAAAATCTTCTTGTTCTCCTTCGGGTAAAATTACCTCAATTCCGCAGCCGAGAACGCCTATCGTCGCGCCCGCGGCCGAACTGAGTGCGCCTTGTGCGCGCTGGAATCAACCCCGCGCTCGAGGCCGCTGACGATTACCAGTCCGCGATCGGCCAAATCCCTGGCCAGAGGTTACGCCATTTGATTCCCGTAGGGGGTCGGACGTCGCGAGCCAACGATGGAAATTTGGTGGCGGTTCAGAAGTTCAATATTTCCGCGCACATAGAGCAGCGGCGGCGGATCGTAAATCTCGCGCAAGGCGCTGTGGCTACTTGGGCTCGTCCCACGTGAGCAGCCCGATTCTGGCGGCTTGCGCCTGCGCCAATTCCTTCGCGACAGCGCTAAGCGGCTGGCGCGCGTGAATCGCCTCGGCCACGGCCGCGGGCAAGCGATGCGATTCCGGTTCGGTAAGCGAGGCGCTGAAAATCCGGTCAGAGCTGCCCATAGCGCCCAGAAGTTTTCCGGCCATGGGCGCGCCAAGGCCGGGCGTCAACGCCAGCGCTAACCATCCCAAGTATTGGTCGGGGCACATCGAGGATGAAGTGAGCGTACGTGCGCAGTATCGGATGTGTCACATTATCGCTGGGATACGCTCGACTCTTTTGGTCTAGCGCTCGTGGGAGCGATGATCGAAGGTTTCGAGGGCCAGGCGGAAGCCGTGCGGTTGCACTCGGACGGCGCCGCGGAAGGGTTGATCTACCTCGGCGATGGCTAGCAGGGTGATTCCGAGCATAAGGGACATGCTGACGACCAGGACAAAATGAAGCCCCAGGTTTTCCGCTGAAAGGAGGCAGGCCGAAATAATAGTGATGATGCCGCCGGCTAGGAGAACGGTCCATAGGAGGCCCGGCAGCCTGAATTGGCTTTCGAGATGGCGGACCCGACGGTGCAGCGTCATGTTCGATAGTTCCGTAAGCGCCTGCGTGAAATCGGGTCCTTGTACGCTGGGATCTTTGCCGGCCGTCACCACGGTTTCCCACAGTTCCTGAGTGACGGCAGTGCCGGCAGAACTGACAGTGCGATGGGCCATGTCCGGCCATTCTTCCTCAATCATGATTTGTGCGTAGCGACGGGCGTCGAGTTGAATTTGTGCTCGGGTGGAATCGGGAAGGCCCTGGGAGAGACGGTATAAATTCACGAGAGCATTGGCTTCTTGGTCGGCGTTTATATCGGCCGTGCGGAAGTTGTCCCAGACGTTGAAGAGCATGAAAGCGAGAATCACGGCATAGGTCGTGCCGATGACGCTTAACTGCCAGCCGATGATTTCGTTATGGTCGCGCCGGTTGGAAGCAGGCCAGACGACATTAATGACGATGAAGGCGGCGACGGTGCCGCCGATCCACAACAGGAAGGCGACGATGGCCCAGAAGACACCTAGCATTGCTGCCTCACGTGTGATGCTGGGATGACGTCTGCAAAGATCTCCGCCTGGCGATCATTCCGCGCCCGATTTGTGTGACGCGGACGCGCGGATAATACATCCTCCAATGCAGCCGGGCAATGCGCGAGATGATGAACCGGCCGCGGACCGCTGCACACGCGCCGGCAGGGAACGGCGCACCCACGAATGCGGATAACACGCTGGATGGCGATTTCGATGTAGACTTCCGTGCTGCATTTTCAGGAACAGTGAGGAGGCCCCTTGAAAATTGCCAGGTCCGCCGCGATTTTATTTTTTGGATTCTTGCCTTGCTCCACGCCATCGAGAGCGCAAACCATTCAGGTGGATATCACGCCGTCGCATACGACGAATCACTTTGCGCCGAATCAAACGCTCGGCGCGGGCGTGGACCGCATTCCGCAGGAGGCGATTGACAAGGGCCTCGCGCAACCGAGTCTTGATCGCGTCTTGAGTGCCGGATGGCAGCCGGTGAGTTTTCGCCAGAACACAGAGCTCGCGGTGGAAGCATGGCACTGGAATCCGCAAGGCACCTGGAGCGATGCGAGCGGCAAAGGTTATTTCACCGGCTCGGCGAATCCCACTGAGTCCATCCGGTACTCGTATGGATACGCGCTGCCACACCGCGGTTTCACGCGCAACGATGGGACGGACAATTCCGGTTATTCGCGGCTGACCGATGGAGACGCGAACAGCTACTGGAAAAGCAATCCGTACCTCACGCACGGGTTTACCGGGGAGAGCGATTCGTTACATCCGCAGTGGGTCGTCGTTGACCTGTCGCAGGTTCAGCTGATTGATAGCATCCGCATCCAATGGGCCGAGCCATATGCGACGCACTATTTGCTTCAATACTGGACGGGCGACGATCCGATCCACGCACCGACGCGCGGAATTTGGCAGACGTTTCCAGGCGGCAGCGTCGCTAACGGGCAAGGCGGCGCGGCCACCATTCAAGTCGCGTCGAATCCGATACCCGTGCGTTTTCTGCGCGTTTGGATGACGGAGTCGTCGAACACGTGCGACTCGCACGGCTCAAGCGACCCACGAAATTGCGCTGGGTACGCGATTTACGAGCTGTATATTGGTACCACGACGGCGGACGGAACGTTTCACGACGTGGTGCGGCACACGTCCGATCAAGAGCAAACCACCACGTATTGTTCGTCGGTGGACCCGTGGCACGAGCCTACGGACTTGCGTTCAACGAAGCAAGCGCAAGTGGGATTCGATTTATTCTTCACGAGCGGTGTGACGCGCGGACTGCCGGCCATGATTCCCGTGGCGCTGTTGTACGACACTCCGGACAACGCCGCGGCCGAGGTTGCGTATTTGCAGAAACGCGGCTACCCGGTTTCGTATATCGAAATGGGGGAAGAAGCGGACGGGCAATACATGCTTCCTGAAGATTACGCCGCGCTCTACGCGCAATGGGCCACGGCGCTGCATCGCGTGAATCCCGCTTTGAAGCTTGGCGGTCCTTCGTTCCAGGGGGTGAACAAGGATATCGAGGTGTGGCCCGACGCGACCGGCAGAGTTTCCTGGACCATACGCTTTCTGGATTACTTGAAGCAGCACAACCGGCTCGACGATCTCGCGTTTTTCTCATTCGAACATTATCCCTACGATCCCTGCAGAATTCCCTGGGGCAGCTTGTACGACGAGCCGGAACTGATGAGCCACATCATGCAGGTTTGGCGCGAGGACGGCGTGCCGTCGAACATTCCGATGTTCGCCACCGAAGGGAATCTCTCTTCGTCCGCCAGCGAAACATACATGGATTTGTTTTCAGGACTGTGGCTCGCGGACTATATCGGATCGTTCTTGAACGCCGGCGGAAACGGCGTGTATTACTTCCATTATTTGCCCCTGCAGATGGAGCACGGCTGCAACGATTCGCCCGGCACATTCGCGATGTTCACGGTGGACGCGAATTACCAGATTCAGCAACCGCTCGCGCAATTTTTCGTCGCGCAATTGATCAATCTGGAGTGGGCGCAGCCGGGAAGCGCGGAGCACGAAGTGTTTCCGGCCAAGAGTGACGTCGAGGATGGCGCGGGCCACGCGCTAGTCACTGCGTATGCGCTGAAACGTCCAGACGGGCAATGGTCGCTGATGATCGTCAATCGCGACCAGCACAACGCGCACAAGGTGCGGATTTCGTTTCGCGATCAATCGAGCCACGAAGCAGAGGCGTTTGCCGGCTCGGTGCAGATTTCGGCGTTTGGCCGCGAGCAATATCACTGGCAGCCAGCCGAAACCCGTTTCATGGCGCATGACGAACACGCCGCCGAGCGCGCCGTGGTGGTCAATACAAAAGGCTTCGCCGATCCCGACGGGCCACTCAAACATTCAGAAGAAAACGCTGCGCCAGATACCTGGTACGATTTGCCTGCGGCATCGGTCGTGGTGATTCGCGGAAAAATTGGGGGGTGACATAACGGGACTGTGAGTTTGGAGCGAATCACACTAAGCGCGATTGCGATTTCTTCGCTATTTGCGTTCTTTTCCGGCTTTTCCCGTATGTTTCGTTAAATGCCAGGCGTCACACCAAGAGCACCGGTAGGCGCGAAGGTCCTTGGGCGCATTAGGTAACTTCTTCTTTGGCGTTCCTCAATCAACTAGGTGTGCAGCTCTTACTTTCTACGTGAGCGAGGCACCGCAATCATCTGCTACTACAAGCCAATCAGGCAAACGACTGACCAAGGCGTTTATCGGTAGTCGACCTACCAGCTAACGTTGCATTGACTTACTCCTATGTCCGGCGCTAGTTTCTTTACTACCCCAGCCATCGCAACGTAATACGAGTTGCGCTACAGAAACTGAGCGCATCCAATAATCGTCGCGTCCGGTCGCGTGATATTTTATTTATTGATCGAAAATGAGATTTTCAGTTGACACGGCAGGACGGGTACAGATTCTTGCCTTGCGTCGTGTGCTCTCATTTTTCACAAGCACGAAGTTCCTAAATTACAAGAACGGGGGAGTAATGTTGGACAAGAAGATCGGCCATAGAAATATTCGCGCGTGGGGCTTTCGTTATTGGTCTCTCATCGCGTTGATGCTTGTAGGCAGCGGGATCGTGCGCGCGGATAGCGCGGCGTTTGATCTGGTCGGGCCGCCTATCGAGATGCGCGTGACGCGCGGCACCAAGACATTGCCGATTTCGCGCGCCGCGAATTTGCAGCCCGGGGACCGGTTGTGGATTCATCCGGATCTTCCCGAGAGCCAGTCCGTGCATTACCTGCTAGTGGTGGCGTTTTTGCGCGGGTCCACGAATCCGCCGCCGGAAACCTGGTTCACGCGCGTGGAAACGTGGACCAAGGCGGCGCGCGAAGAAGGAGTGGTGGTGACGGTTCCGCAGGACGCGCAGCAGGCGCTGCTGTTCCTCGCGCCGGAAACGGGCGGCGATTTCAGCACGCTACGCAATGCCGTGCGTGGACGGCCGGGCGCATTTGTGCGAGCGTCGCAGGATTTGAATCAAGCCAGCCTGGACCGCTCACGCCTCGAAACATATCTCGATGACGTGAAGGAAACGTCGGACACCGATCCCACGGAATTGCACGAGCGCTCGGTGCTGTTGGCACGCACGCTGAACATCAAACTCGATTCGCAATGTTTCGACAAGCCCAGCGAGCAGCAAGCTCCGTGCCTGACGCAAAACACCGACCAGCTGATTTTGGACGATGCCCACAGCCAGACAATGGTCACGGCTTTGACTTCCGGGCCTTCGTCGGATTTGATTGGTGCGGCGAGCACGGCGCCGGTGATTGGCGGCGGATACTACAGCGCGTACGTGGGCGCGGTGGTGGACATGGCGCGAATCCTGAACAACATTCACACCGCGGAATATCAGTACATCCCCGCGCTGGCGCTGCCGAAAAATGATCATATGAATCTGAGGCTGAACAATCCTCCATCGTTTCGCAATCCGAAATCAGTGATCGTGGTGGGACTGCCCGCCGTGGAAGCGGCGCAATTGCCACCGCTGCGGCCGGTGGACCCCAAACAGATTTTCTGCCTGGAAAAATCGCCGCTAGTATTGCCCACCGAGGGCGCGCCGCTGGTTTTTTCCGCGGGTATCGCGCATGACTTTGTGCTGCATGTGGAAGACAAGGCCGGCGCACACCTGGATTTGCCGGCCAAGGCCGAGGCGGGACGCGGCGGATTCCTGATTGATACGCGTGCGCTCGAAGCAGGAAAACTCGACGCGGAAGTTACCGGAACGCTGCGCGGGCAGTGGGGATTTGAAGCGTTCGATGGCCCGCGTTTTCTGCTGCGCTCGGCGCACTCCGAAAAATGGACGGTTCCATCCACGGAGCAGGAGGCGCTGATCGTGGGCCGCGAAGACGTGTTGCATCTGACGTCGGAATGCGCGGCCTGCGTGGATAAGCTGACAGCGAAGGACCACGACGGCCAGGACCTGAAAGCTACCTGGAGATTATCGAAGCCGGATGAGCTGGAAGTGAGAGTCCCGCTCAAGGATAAAAGTGCGGGGCCCGTGACGGTGGCGATCAAACAATTTGGGCTTAACGCGCCAGACGAAATCCCGTTGCTTTCGTATTCGGAAGCGGCGCATCTGGATCATTTCACGATCAACGCGGGAGACAAGCAGGGTGTGCTGGACGGAACTCGATTGGATCAAGTGGCCAGCTTCGAATTGAACGGCGTGCATTTCGTTCCGGCAAAACTATCGCGGGTGCAGCAGAAAGATGAACTTGGGCTGGCGATTGCGAATGCCGCGCCGCCCGTGAATCTGCAGCCCGAAGAAAAAGTGGTGGCGCACGTGGCGCTAAAAGACGGGCGCATCCTGGATTTGCAGACCACGGTGGAGGCGCCGCGGCCCAAGGTCACATTGGTGAGCAAGAGCGTGCAAGCCGGGCCGGTGCCATCGGCGATACGCCTGGGAAATCAGGAGGAATTGCCGCTCGATGGGCGCCTCTCGTTCTTCGTAAAAACCGAAGTGCCCGAAAATTTTCCGCGCACGGAAAAAATCGAGGTGGCCACCACGGACGGTTCGTTCGATGTGCTGCTGAGCGTCGCGGACGGCAATTTGATATTGCAGGATTCGCACAGCGTGCTGGCGGTGCTCGATCCGCTGAAAAGCTTTGGGCCATCGGCGTTCGGGCCGCTGCACTTTCGCGCGGTGGATGCGGCCGACGCCAAAGGTGATTGGCAGCCGCTAATAAATCTGGTGCGGTTGCCCTCGCTGAAGGAAATCCGCTGCCCGGATAGTCCGGACAAGCAGTGCGCGTTGAGCGGGACGAATTTATTTTTGATCGATTCGGTGGCGTCGAACGCGGAGTTCACGCACACGGTTTCGGTGCCGGTGGGTTTTGTGGATAGCACGCTGAGCGTGCCCCGTCCGAATGGCACGCTGCTGTACATCAAGCTGCGCGATGATCCGGCGATGGTGAGCACGGTGATACTGCCGGTGTTCCCGCAGGATTGACGATTTAGCGCGATCGAACGGTGCGGCTTCAGGGGGCTAAAGCCCCGTTTTGCGAATCGCAACGGCGGGGCTAGCCCGGCCCTTTCATTGTACGCGCGCCTGACGTTCCTTCCTGCAAAACTGCTGCTAGAATGCGTGGTGTGCGACACCTGCCGACGCGGTTCCTCACACTGGTTTTCGTAGTTCTCACCATCACGATCCTCGTGTGCGCGGCTGCCACCAAAGCGCCGTGGTGGTCCGTGCAGACCAGCGGACTGGACACGAATTTGCGTGCGGTAGCCGTCGGCGAGTATCAAGAACCTGAGCACGGCCCCGTTCCCGTCATTTGGGCTTCCGGGTCGAATGGCGTGATCTTGCAATCGAAAGACGAAGGCAAAAACCGGAAGCACTTGCACATACCCGGCGGCGACAAGCTGGATTTTCGCGGTATCCAGGCGTTTGACGCGCAGGAAGCGTACGTGATGTCCAGCGGCGAAGGCGACAAATCGCGGATATACAAAACGACGGATGGTGGAGCGAACTGGAAATTGGAATATGCAGGGCAGCGCAAGGAAATTTTCCTGGACGCGTTGGCTTGCGACAGTTCCTCGCCAGAGTGCATGGCACTAAGCGATCCGGTGGGCGGCAAATTCCTGATCTTGACGGCCGCTGACGGCGAGCACTGGAAGGAATTGCCGCGAGACGCGATGCCTGCAGCGCTGCCCAACGAAGGCGCTTTTGCGGCGAGCGGAAGTTGCTTGGTGTATGGCGGCCCGGCGATTACTTTTGTCACCGGTGGACCCGCCGCGCGCGTATTTCATTCGCCAGATCACGGCAGGTCGTGGACGGTTACAGAAACGCCGATCGCTCACGGCAACGCATCGTCGGGAATTTTTTCGATTGCCTTTCATGGCGACCAGGAGGTTGTTGTCGGCGGCGACTACAAAGATCCTAATCGGCCTGATCGGGTGGCCGCCTATTCGCGGGACGGTGGGAAAACATGGACGCTGGCGGCGCAGCAGCCCAGCGGATATCGTTCCGCAGTGGCTTGGGTGGATGGAGTAACGCTGGCTGCGGTCGGACCAAACGGCGAGGACGTCAGCGAAGACGCCGGCGTACACTGGAAGCGCACGGATTCGCTCAATCTCAACGCACTGGCGATCCTGGATATATGGCATGGTTGGGCCGTGGGAGCAAACGGAACAATTGCTCAAATGACGAACCGCGAACAATACGAAATTCGCTACGACCGCGAACAGGGAAGCCGAAAGACTGCGTTAAACGACCGCTAAATCTGCAGAAACAGCGCGCATCCGAATGGGATGAATGTTTACCTCGATTCGGCCTGATAAATTATTTTTCCGTGACGAATGGTGTAACGCACTTTGGCGAAATTCGCGGCGTCTTGCGCCGGATCGGCTGTGAGCACGGCGAAGTCCGCATCCATTCCTGGCGCGATTGTTCCGCGCGTGGCGGATTCTTTGAAGCGCTCAGCCGGCGCCGTCGTAAGCGACGCGAGGATTTGCATCGGCGTAAGGCCCGCGCTGGACATCAATACGTACTCTTCGGCGGGATCGTATTCTGTGACGTAGCCGACGTCGGTCCCAAATAGCACCTGACCGCCCGCGTTTGCGAAGGCTTGCAGCTGTACCATTCCTTTTCCGGCGAAGCTTCGCGCTTCTTCTGGCGTGGCCTTTTCTTTGAAAGCCTCGAACTCCCAGAGCTTCAGAGTTGGAATCAGCGAAATGTGAATGGCTTTCATTTTCGCGATCAGCGCATCATCCCATGTGCCGATGATGGGAGTAGTGTGCGCGAGAACGTCCACGCGCGCATCGAGCGCCACCTGAATGCCGGCCATATTCGAGGGATGCGCGAAGACGAGCTTGCCGTGGCGGTGCGCTTCCTCGACGGCTGCGCCCGCGATATCAAGAGGCATCGGTTTCACTTCGTGGCGGCTGACTAACGAACCGGTGAACAGCTTCACCAAGTCCGAGCCGCCCGCGAACTCCCGGTCCACAATTTTCACCGCCTCCTCGGGTGTGGAAGGTTGCGCGATGAATTTCAACGTCTCAGGAGGCATGGATTCGCGAACGTAGTAAGGAATGCCATTCGGCGGGAAGAGTCCGCCGCCTGCCGTCAGTATGCGCGGGCCCGCAATTTCTCCGGATTCAACGCGCGCGCGCAAGGCCGCGGTGTTTTCGAGAAATGACGACAAGTCCACGGCCGTAGTGACGCCGTAGCGCGTGAGCATGTCCACGAGTTGCTGCGATAATTTCGCGGCAGGCTGATGCGCGGCGTCGTCCCATTTCGGCTCCGTGAAATGCACGTGGCTGTTCTGGAACCCAGCGGTGATGATCAGGCCCGTGCAGTCGATTTTTTGAGCGGAAGCGGGAAGTGCGGTTTCACCCGTTCTTCCTACGGCGGCAATTTTTCGGTCTTGCACCAACACGACGCCGTTCGAGATCGGCGCGGCCGTTGGAGATGTGTAGATCTTACCACCGGCGAGGATGAGCGTTCTTTCGCCGGCGGCTGTCTGGTTGGTTGGTGAAATCGCACAGCACAAAACCAAAATCGCGGTCGCGACGACCAGGATGACGCGGCGGAATCGCATGTATGGCCTCCCCAATTGATCGTCCTCAAGTTTCATACAAAAGTTGCGTTTCCAAACGAAAAAAGTTTCGGCGTGGCAACCTCGGCATGCAAACGCTGCTGGGAGCCGGCGTTCTTGGCTGGACAGAATCACTTGGCCGGAAGCAGAATACGCGGAATTCACTTGCGAATCGGAGGGAGCGGATGCGAAGCCCAGCCAGGATCCTTCTATCTGTTCTCGTCGCGTTCATTTCGCTGTTCTTTGCCGGCGTGTCGGGACAAACCGGCGGCCCGGAAAATGGCATCGAGGGCACGTGGGCCGGAGTGTTGGGTGGACGACTGCATCTGGTTGTCACCATCACGAAATCGGATAACGGAGATTTGGGCGGCACGATGAATAGCGTCGATCAGCATGCGATCTTCGCGCTGAGCAACGTGACATTGAAGGGCGCCGCGGTGCGATTCGAAGTGCCACGCGTCGGGGGCGTGTACGAAGGGAAATTGAGCAAGGACGGCAGCAAGATTTCGGGGAGCTGGACGCAAACGGGCGTTCCCGAGCAGCCGCTCGATTTCAAACGCAGCGCCGAATCGAGCGCGGCACAAACACCTACTGCGACGCAGCAGCACACGCCCAAACCCATCGGGACGCTGTTCGACAGCGTGATGCCGATTTCCTCGGTGGCATTCAAAGCCGACGGCAAATGGCATTTGGTGTACGAGCTGCACATTGCGAACATGGATAAGTGGGATTACGCGTTCACGCGCATCGACGTCGTTTCCGGCGACGCGGCGCAAAAAACTCTGGCGAGTTTTTCGGGAAGCGAGTTGGATGGAATGTTCTCGCATCCGGGGCTGCCCAAAGCGGAAAAGGCGGCGAAGCTCGTCCCGGGAGAATTCGGCGCGGTTTTCATGTGGGTGACGTTCGATACGCTCGACGATATTCCCTCGGCGCTCGCGCACCGCATCAGCGTGAAAATCGGCGATTATCCGGAGGCACTCTCGGTGCTGACGCTGCCCACCAGCGTCGACAAAGATCCCGTCGTCGTGATTTCCCCGCCGCTGACCGGGGAAGATTGGCTAGCGGGCAATGGGCCTTCAAACACTTCGCTGCATCGCCGAGCCCTGATTCCCATCAACGGCCGCGCCTATATTTCGCAGCGCTTCGCGATTGATTGGGTGCAGCTCAACCCGGACGGCAAAACCTACACGGGCGATCCCAGCGACAACAAGAATTACCGCGCATATGGAGCGGAGATTCACGCGGTGACCGATGGAGTGGTGACGCAGGTGAAGGACGGCATCCCGCAGAATATTCCAGGTGCTGATTCGCGGGCGGTGCCGATGACTCTTGAAACCATCAGCGGAAATCACGTGATTATGGACATTGGCAACGGGCTATACGCCTTTTACGCGCACATGCAGCCGGGTTCGGTACGCGTGAAAGTGGGAGACAAAGTGACGCGCGGGCAGGTGTTGGGCCTTCTCGGCAATACCGGAAATTCCACCGAGCCGCATTTACATTTTCAGATCTGCAGCGCCAACTCCGACCTGGGCTCCGAGGGGCTTCCGTACGCGTTCGCGTCGTTCGAATTGCAAGGGAAGGGCGAAGAGTGGAAATCTTCGGGATCGCATGCGCCGGCTGTAAAGCGTGAGATGGAGATTCCGACAGAAGACGAGGTTGTGCGATTTCAGGATAGAGGAAAATAGAAAAAGATCGCACAGAAAACCTTTGCGATGACGGCAAAGTCGTTTGGGCGCGCCGGAACGGCTCTGGACTTTATGCTATATTGGCGAGTGACATATGGCGAGCTGCTGAATGAGAAAACTGCGCATTTCGATCGTTGAATATTTGAATACCGCGCCCTTGGTATGGGGATTCACGGACGGCCCGCTGACCGGGAAGTACGATTTGTCGTTCACGGTGCCGTCGAAGTGCGCGGAGGCGTTGCGCAACGGCGAGGTGGACGTAGCCATCATTCCTTCGATCGAATACCAGCGCATCGAAAACGTGGTCGTGCTGCCGGGAATGGCCGTCGCAGCGAAAGGTGAAGTTCGCAGTATATTGGTGGTTGCGAAGAAGCCGATCCATCTCGCAAAGCGCATCGCGCTCGATTCCAGTTCGCGCGCTTCGCAGGCGCTGGTGCAGATTTTGGCTGCGGAACACTGGAACATTCATCCCGAATATGTGCAGGCTGCGCCGGACGCGTCGGAAATGCTGAAAGATGCGGACGCGGCTCTTGTGATCGGCGATCCCGCGCTGCGCATTGCGTTGAAGATGGAAGCGCTCTCGGTGAAAATCGCGAGCGGCGGAGATTGTTGCAAAGGCGATCCGGAAGACATGCCGGTGCCGGGATTTGAGACGATTTTTGTTTATGACGTGGCTTACCAGTGGCGCGAAATGACGGGGAAGCCATGTGTCCTGGCAATTTGGGCGGGACGACGGGAATTGATGACGCCGGAAGTTGTTGCGGATTTTCAGGCGTCGAAAGAATACGGCCTCCAACGTTTGCGTGACATCGCGGAGGCCGCGTCGATTAAGCTGGATATGCCGCCGCGCGCGCTGAAACACTATCTCCTCGACAACATTCAATTCGGCCTCGAGCAGGAATATCTCGAAGGGCTGAATCTCTATTACGAAAAGGCTGCCGCCGCCGGATTGATTCCCCACCTTCGTCCTTTGAAGTTCGCCGGCGTGCGCGATGCGGAAACGCCTGCAGCGTCCTCCACGGCTCACCGCGGAGCCTGACCGTTTGGACCTGGAACGTATCGGAACAATCGCCTCGCTCCGCCGCTATCCCGTAAAAAGCATGGCTGGCGAAGAACTCGCTGCCGCGCGCGTCACGTTTGGCGGATTGATTGGCGATCGCGTGCACGCGTTCGTGGACGAAAGCAACAAATCCAGTTTCCCGTGGATGACAGCGCGACAGGCACACGACTGGCTGCTTTTTCAGCCGCGCTTTCTGGAGCCGCCGGCGATCGAAGAAGAAAATCCCATCACGGAACGCTATGCCACCGAAGTGGTCACTCCTGACGGCGCGAAATTCATGGTGGGTAATGCGATTTTCACGCAATTTCTCGCGCACCGGTACGGCCGGCCGTTGCGACTGCGTTTTTCCGAGCGCTCGATGACCGATAGCGCACCAGTTTCCGTGATTGGCTTCGCCACTATCCGCGCGCTTTCGGAGGAAACCGGCATGGCGCTGGACCCGCGCCGCTTTCGCGCGAATTTTTATGTGCGCTGGGAGCGCGACGATCCGTTTTTTGAGGATCAACTGGTGGGCCGTGCGGTGCGGATCGGCGAGAAGGTGACGATTCAGTTCGTCAAGAAAGACATTCGTTGCGTGATGATTACGCTGGATCCGGACACCGCCGCCCCCTCGCCCATCGTCCTGGAGAAGGTCACGCACCAGCACGACCGCTGCACGGGCGTCTATGCCGCCGTCTTGCGCGAAGGCGTCGTTCGGGCCGGCGATCCTGTATACTTGACATGAACTGCAGCTGCGAGGAATAGCTAGCGATGGGCATTACCCAACAGGAAGCGCTCGATCTTTTCAACTCCGATGATTTGATCGGCATCGGCATGGCCGCGAACGAAGTACGCCGCGCGAAAACCGATCCGCGCATCGCCACCTACCAGATTGACCGCAATATCAATTACACCAATTTTTGCACCGAGTATTGTTCGTTCTGCGCTTTCTACCGGCCGCTGGGCGCGAAAGACGGCTACATTCTGCCGCTGGAATCCATCTACGAAAAAATCGAAGAGATGCTCGAGCTGGGCGGCACGGGCGTCCTCATGCAGGGCGGCTTGCATCCGGATTTGCGCATCGAGTTTTACGAAAACATGCTGCGCTCGCTCAAGCAGAAATACCCGCAAGTGCACTTGCACTGCTTTTCCGCGCCGGAAATCGGCTGCATCGCGGAAGTTTCAGGACTTTCCGTGCGCGATACGATTGCTCGGCTGCGCGATGCGGGGCTCGATTCGATTCCCGGCGGCGGCGCGGAAATTCTGGACGATGAAATTCGCGCGAAAATTTCGCGGCTGAAATGTCGCTCCGATGAGTGGGTGGATATGCACCGCGTCGCCCACGGGCTGGGCATGCGCACCACGGCGACGATGATGTTCGGCTGCGGCGAGGAATATCGCCATCGCGTAAATCATCTGGAGACGATTCGGCGGATTCAGGAAGATACCGGCGGATTCACCGCATTCATTCCCTGGATTTTTGCGCCGGAAAATACGCCCCTGGGCAAAAAGATTCCGGAAGCCACCGCCTTCGATTATTTGAAGACGCTGGCGATCAGCCGGCTGTATCTCGATAATATTGACCACATCCAGTCGAGCTGGCTGACGCCGGGGATCAAAATTTGTCAGGTGGGCTTGCAGTTCGGCGCCGACGATGTCGGCAGCATCCTGATCGAAGAGAACGTGGTTTACGCCGCCGGCGTCCGCAACCGCACCAATGAAGAAGAACTCCGCCGGATAATTTCCGACGCTGGTTACATCCCCGCCCAGCGCGACACGCTCTATCGTTCGTACGCGCTAAAGCAGCAGACGGCCGCCCTCAAGCAGTAATTTCGCACATAAAGCAGAACGTCGCTTGCGTGCCGTTGCGTTCAGGAATCTTTAGGCAGTGAGGATTGCGGCGGGTTCCGTGATTGTCGCGGGGAATTCGAGCGCGATACTGGCGCCGTAGGGCTGCTTGTTGCCGACTACGATCTCGCCGCCGGCTTCCTGCATGATGCCGTAGCAGATGCTGAGACCGAGGCCGGTGCCTTTGCCGACGGGCTTGGTAGTGAAAAAGGGATCGCAGGCGCGATTGATGTCGCTGAACCCGGGGCCGGAATCCTCGAAGCGCACATAAACGCGGTCGTCGCGGCGCGTGGCGGCGATAAGAATCGAACGTTGCGCGCTCTCTTCAACCGCGTCAATTGCGTTATTTAAAATATTGAGCAGCACTTGCTTGAGCTCGTCTTCGCCGATCGAAAGGCGCGGCAGCTGCGGCTCGACGTGCAGGTCCATGTGAATTCCGAGCTTGCGGATGTGGAATTCGCGCAGCTGAATCACGTCGTGCAGCGCGGCTTCGAAATCGGCGGCGCGCGTGGCCGGATTATTCTGGCGCGCAAAACGCAGCAGCCCGTCCACGATACGCTTCATGCGGCGCGCTTCAGAGCCCAATTTCTGCACGCGCTTCGAAACCTTCTCACCTTCCACTTCCTCGCTGAGGAGATCCGCATAGCCCATGATGCCGGTGAGCGGATTATTCAATTCATGCGCGACGCCCGCGACCAGCTGTCCCAGCGCTGCCAATTTTTCCGAGCGCACCAATTGATGATGCAGGCGTGAATTTTCGATGGTCACGGCAAGGTCGGACGCCAGCACCTCGAGCTTCACGACCTCGGAGGCGTCCACTTCATCGCCTGCTTGCGCGGGCTGCGAACCGCTGACGCACAAGCAGCCGAGATGAGCACCACGCCCGGAAACCAGCGGGATCACCACTGTGCTATCCGCCTCACGTTGCGGACTACCATTTTCGGCGGAGAATGTAATGAGGGAGGATTTATTCCCCAGCTGCTCGCCCTGCTTGCTGAGTTCGCGCAATCTGTCCACGGTCCATCCCGCGGAACGTTCTTCGAAGCGCGCTGTTTCCTTCGGCGAATAACCTGTCAATCCGCTAAGCCGCAAGGAACGATCTTCCGCGGCCAGAAATAGGGCGGCGCGCCGGAAACTGCTGGCGCCGGTGACGGCGGCGGTAACTTCGCTGGCGAGTGAGGCAGGATCGCTGCCGGCCAACAGGCGCGAAGTGATCTGCGAAAGTTCTACCAGCAGCTTATTAGCGGCGCGTTCACGTTCGCGGGATTGCTCGATGACGCGTGATTTATCTTCAATCAGAGTGAGAATCATGCCGAAAGCGACGAAAAATTTCGGCACGTTCCACAGTTCGGGGTTCACTTGCAGCTTCGGCGCGATCTGATCGAGCAGCGCTCCGGTAGGGAACACAGCTCCCCACGCCAGAAATCCTCCCGCGACGGCGAGCACGCCCGTCGAGCGGCGCGGAAAGCGCTTCCAGAACAAAATGCCGCAAAGGCCGAAGCTCAAAGTCAGGATCGCGTCGACGCCAAGATCGGGGCTGCCGTGAAGTTGGCTGGACATCGTCCAGGCCGCGGTGATCATCAGCACCGCCGCGACGCCGAGCGTGTAGGGTTTTGGGCGCGGATACGCTCGCAGTGCGAAAACAGCGCCACCCAGGAAAATCGTGCCGAGCGCGGCGGCCATCAGCCCGTAAATGTGCCACTCGAAAGTAGCGGCGACGGCGTGAAAAGCCGTTGGCACAGTCAGAACCAGCAGCATCGTCAGGCGCTTCTTGCGATCCTCGACGGCTTGCGTCATGGACACCGCAAAAACCATGCCGGAAAGTTCCAGCGCGCCCAAATCGATCGACTCAAGAATTTTTTCCAGCGCGCCAGTGTGTGTTTCAAACGCTTGAATGAAGAAGTGCAGGAAAATCAGGGCCCACGCGTAAGTCCACAAACGAGTCCGCGCGGAAGGCGCGTGCTTGCGCAGGGATAGAAATATCCCGAGCAATACAAAAAGCACCAGAATCGTGGGAAGCTTGTCGAGCAATGAAGTCAATGGACGCCCCAGCAGTCATAGAGACTATGGTCCATAGCATGTCCGAACAATGGAGCGTTAGTACCAAACTCCCTGCGGTCCGAATCTGGCTGGAGGTGTCAGCGCAAACGTAAGTTCTATTGTTTGTGTTGGATACGGATGTCGAGGATCACCTCGCTGCCTTCAGGCAGATTTACCGGTTCGGCAGGTACGAACGCTCCATTAACGAATCGCGCGCGAAGCGGGTGCGGTGAATGTTCATGCGAGGGAGCGGGAGCCGCGCGATGTTCGAGTTTCGTGGACTCGATGCGAGTCTTGCGATCTTCGAATTTGGGGATGCCTGCGGAATCGAGCGCGACGTTTGCCAATGCGTCGGCGTCACGGTTGAGTTCGCGGCGCACGTGCTCGATGGCGAAATATTGCAACTGGCGAGCCAGTTTCGCGGCGCGTTCATGTAGCGGCTTCAGGTCCGCACTCTTCACTTTGTAGCGGCCTTGCATCTGGCGCACCAGCAATTCGGAATCGCTGCGGATGCGCAGCGCAGAGATGTTGTGGCTAATGGCGTAGTCGAGCGCGGCCAGCAGGGCGAAATATTCGGCGACGTTGTTGGTCTCGCGTCCGATATTTTTCGCTAGCTCCAGCACGATTTTTCCCTGGGGATCGCGCAACACTACGGCATAAGACGCCGGGCCGGGATTGCCGCGCGACGCGCCGTCAATATTGGCGACGTGAACTCCCGCAGGCGGCGCGGGCGAATGAGAATCCGCAAAGAGGCGCGCGCTGCCGGGAACCGAGGGTCTAGTTTTCACTGGCCGAAGATGCCTGATTGGGAGGCTGCGTCGTGGAAGGAGGCGCGGCCGCTACGGCGGAAGCGGCTGGCTCCAGGTAATAGAGAATCCGCGTGCACGTCTCGCAGTGGAACATTTCTTCGCTCGCCGCGCGGCGCATGGCCTGAAACACGTGCGGCCGGACGCGCATGCCGCAAGCGCTGCATTTTTCATCGCGCACTTCCGCGAGTGCCACGTTGTTGTGCTTCTTCATGATGCGATCGTAGTGGTCCATCATGTCTTCGGGAATCTGCGCGACGGCGCGCGCGCGTTCGGCGTTCCCCTCGGCGAGTTCTTTTTCGGCGACGCTCTTTTCGGCGTCGATTTTCGCGCGCTCGGCGCGGCCGACGTCTTCCACTTCTTTTAGCAATTTTTCAGCAGCTTTGATTCTGCGGTCATATTCCTCGCCGGAAACCATTTGCTCTAGCAGGCGGTCCTCGGCTTTGGCGATTTCGTCTTCCGCCATTTGCACTTCGTGCTGCAAGGCCTTATAGGCCTCATTCGTTTTTACTTGCGAGGATTGGTCTTTATATTTGCGGACGCGGTCTTTCCATTGCTCGACGTCCAGTTCGTATTTTTTGCGATCCTTCACCGTAGCGAGCTGCGCGGCTTTGCTTTTTTCCACTTCGGCCTTGGCGGCGGCGACACGCGCGTCCACTCCGGCGATTTTCTTGGGGAAGGCGGCGAGGCGGGTGCGGACGTCCTGCAGACGCGTGTCGACGCTTTGCAGGTCGAGCAGGTTCTGTAGGACCTTCAGCACTATGGGGCCATTCTAGCACAACGCGACGGTCGGCCTATTTGGCCTATGAGGGATTAACCGCAGAGAGGAATGCCGAAGACACGGAGACATCGGGAAGGCAGGCCGTATCTTGCTGCATTGGCTGGACCTGGCGGCGTGAGTCTTTTTCAGGTGTTGGTCCGTAGTATGGATATGATAGGCGGCACCGCAAGCTTCCGCTTGAACATGCGCAGCACAATGGGTCTGGGCGATTCGGCAACGTACTGGGAGGGGCAGGTGGCTCTGGAAAGCGACGTTGCGCAGCTTCGCGGCGGCGACCTGGATGCGCTTTCGGCGTTGCTCACGCGTTACCAGAACCGGCTGTACCGTTATCTTTTGCGCCTGGTGCGCGAGCCGGCGGAGGCCGAAGATTTATTTCAGCAAACATGGCTGCGCGTAGCGGAAAAAATCCGGCAATACGATCCGCGGCGCAATTTCGAGGCGTGGCTCTTCACGCTGGCGCGCAATCTGGCGATTGATCATCTGCGGCGCATCCGGCCCGAGAGCCTGGACCAACCTGCTGCGGACGCGGTGGGAGAATCCGCGGCAGCGCGTCTGCCGTCGCACGAACGTCCGGCGATCGAGGGAATTTTGGCGCGCGAACGAGCCGGGCGGCTAGGCGCCGCTCTGGAATTGCTGCCGATGGTGCAACGCGAAGTTTTGACGCTGCGCTTCGAGGAAGAAATGAAGCTCGAGGAAATTGCCGAAGTGCTGGACGCCCCGCTTTCCACGGTGAAAACGCGGTTGCGCCGCGCACTCGAACGGCTGCGCGAAACGCTGAAAACGCAATACCCGGGAGAGAACTGGCAGTGAACGATCACGAAAAAATCCGAGAACTGCTGACGCTGCTGGCGGCAGGCGTGCTAGAGCCGCACGAGGAAAAGCAGGTAATGGATCACTTACGTTCGTGCGAGTCGTGCAGCGCTGAGCTGGAAGATTGGAAATTGCTGGCAGGCGGTTTGCGCCGTTTGCCGACGCCGCAACCGCAAGCGCTGATCGTGGAACGCGCCCGCGCGCAAGCGCAAATCCGCCTGAACGAAGAATTCGAGCACCGCTGGAATCGCGGCGTAATCATTGGCTTGATTGTTTTCGCGTGGGTCTTGACGCTGCTGAGCTGGCCGCTGGTCCGGTTGCTAACGGGCGGCTTGCTGGGAATGCTGGTCCCCGGTTTTAGCCACGAGTGGATCGTGTTTGGCGCGTTTACCACGTCGGTATGGCTGGCGGGAGGCGCGGCTGCTGTGCTGCTTTCGATGCAACACAGGCCCGAAAGGAGACTGGCATGAGCCGATTCACAGAAGAACTTTCGGTGATTCCGCGCACGGCGCGCTTGATCGCGGCGTTGGTTTGGATCGCGGCGACCACTGGACTTGTCCTGCTGGTGGCATCGGGACGCGACCATGAATTGGCTAGCGCGCCTCAAGCCATGCGGATTTTTGTGATTGTGTTTCCGCCGATCGTTCTCACCATCTACGCGCTGCTTATCGGGTATGTCTATGCCGATGCGAAGCGCCGCGGCATGCGCTATGTGATGTGGACACTGCTGGCGGTGTTCATTCCCGATGGAATCGGCATTATTCTGTACTTCGTACTGCGCGACCCGCCGATGCGGGCTTGCCCCGGCTGCGCGCAGCTGGCGAAATCGGGATTCACGTTCTGCCCGCATTGCGGCACGTCGCTGCTGCCCACCTGCCCGAATTGCGGACGCGGCGTGGAGCCGGGCTGGTCGAATTGCCCGCAGTGCGGAACGAAGCTGCCGGCTCCCGGTATGCGCGCAGCGTAACCGCGGATCCCCATTTTCAGCTCGGCGACTCGGAACCTGAATATAGCGGCGCGGCATGCCGTGCCCGCTGCTACTGCTTTAGGAGTGCGGCGGCTTGCTGGCGCCTTTAGGATCATAGCCGCAGCCTGCCTGCGTAGGCCGCGAGCAAGCCTCGGGGAAGAGAAGGCGGGGGCAAGCCCCCGCACTCCAAGAACGGCGACGCGAAGCCGCAACGAAGGATCTTCTACCGCCCTCGTGTGGCGTTTTTTGTTGGGTGAGTATCCCGGTAGAATGTGTGCGAGGTTCGAGGAGGACTCCGATGCCTTACGTGCAAGTGACGTGGGTGGCCGGGCGCACACCTGAACAGAAACGCAAACTCGCCGAGCGGATTACCGAAGCGCTGATCGAAGACGGCCGCGCCAAGCGCGAAAATATTCAAGTCACGTTCGTGGATTTGCCGCCGACGGATTACGCCGAAGCGGGCGTGACGGTCGCCGACCAGAAACGCACGCAATAGCCGAGACTCTTCGGCGGAACTTGGTGCCGGCGCCATCCCGACCGCAGGGAGGGATCTGCTTTTTCTTCGAGCTTCCGCGAAAAAGCAAATCCCTCGGCCTTACTGAATCCCTGACGACACATGCACGCGAACGGCACTTCCTATGCCGACGGATGCATCTCCCGGCGCACCAGCATTGCGTCAATAAAGTAGCCAATGCCCACGCAGATCGGAATCGCGCCGAACACTGCCGCCTGTGCCGCGTCCGAATCGTACCGCGCCAGCAGCATGAACGTAATCACATACCCCAGCCCGCCAGCCGTCAGCAAAATTCCCGCCTTGCGCGAACGCGCGTGCGGTGGCAGTTCGTCGGCAATGGGCACGGGCACCCCTTTGGCGATCGCCGCCAAGCGCTCCTCGGTTCGCAGCTTGCGAACGCGGTACCACGCATATATCGCCGCCAGCGGGACGGAAAACGACAGCACCACCGCAGCAAATCCAATCGGTTCCATGTGATTTCTCCTCTCCCAATTTGAATGCGCGACTGCAACGCGTCGCCTGCACTCGGCCCCAGATCGTTTTCAGCTTCGGCTAAAGATACGCACGGCGCCGCAAAGATGTTCCGCGTGACGCAACTCGCAGCTGGATGCGAGAATATGGCGTTCCACCTCGGTAGTGCCCGAGGGGGCGCTCCAAACATCAAAGAACTGAGGGTGCGAAGAGGAAGCGGAGAACACTTCACGTGTGTTGCGCGACCGGCAACCTGAATAATCGGCCCTCAGACCCCTCCGTACGTAACCAAAGCCAGCACGCAGCAAAAATTGTAGAATACTGGCCGGATGCGGAGGTTCTCGCCGTGACGTTCGATGTATTCATCAGCTACGCCTCAAAAGATAAGGTCGTCGCCGACGCCGTGTGCGCGAAGCTCGAATCTTCTGGCATTCGCTGCTGGATTGCCCCGCGCGACATCGTGCCCGGAACGTCGTATGGCGAAGCCATCATCGAAGCGATCCACGGCGCGAAAGTGATGGTGCTGGTGTTTTCCTCGAACGCCAATGCTTCCGGGCATATTCCGAAGGAAGTGGAGCGCGCGGTAAGCAACGGCGTGGCCATCCTTCCTTTTCGCATCGAGGATGTCGCGCCGGGGAAGTCGCTCGATTATTTCATCGGCTCTGTGCACTGGCTCGACGCGATGACGCCGCCGCTGGAAAAGCATCTCGACGATCTGGCGGCGACAGTACACAAGTTGATTCCGAACGCGGCCGAGCCACCGATAATCGCCGGGCAGGCCACAAGCATGTGGCAACACGGCGCGCCGGCCACAACGCAGACGGCAGCACCGACCGGCGCGGTCCGGTCTGCACCAACCAGTAGCGCCGGCAGCACAGCGCCAGCATCCTTTCTAAATTCGAAGACAGTCTGGATCGGCGCGGCCGCAGTGCTGGTGCTTGCGGCAGTGCTGACAGGAATGATGCTGCTGCGCGGCGGGGGAAACTCGCACGGCGCAGCCGACGTGCCAGACACGACCAATCCTCCCGCGGACAAAAACGTGCCGAATGATCCGAACCCGGGCCCCAAAGACGTCACGCCGGCTCCGAAGACAACGCCAGCGTCTCGCAAGAGCACGCCACAACTGCCTGCAGCACAAGCCAGCGCGGATCCAATCGTGGGCTGCTATCAATGGTTCAACAACGTGCCGGTCACCATTAGCGCGGGCGGCACCATGGTCGCCGGGCCGTTCACCGCGCATTGGCGGCTGGTAAACGCGGAGCGGCGCGCGTACACGTTCACGTGGCCTTTGATGATTGAAACTCTCACGCTCTCGCCGGACCAGCGCTCGATGAACGGAGGAAATCAGTACGGCTATCCCATTTCGGGCACGCGCACCGCAGGGAGCTTCGGACTTGACGGCACCTGGCACTGGGCAAACGGATGGGATGTCTTGGTATCTCCGAATGGCACGTTTACAAGCGGATCGTTTCGCGGAACGTGGCGCTCTGCCGATGCTTCGCGCGGAATCTACGAGATGACGTGGCCCAGTCCGGTTGATAGCGTGACGCTTCTGGCAGGTGGCACCCGCATTTCCGGAGCGAACCAGTACGGTGTAGCAATTTCAGGAGTGAAAACCGGAGCCTGTGGCGGAAATTAGTTCGTCGCTAAACCAAACGCCGCGATCGAGTCGCCTTCGCCGGCGCTTACTGCGTTGGCTGAATTTCCATCGTCTGGTCGATTACGAAGCTGGTGCAGCCCGGGCTTGTCGCTGCGGGGCAGTGCGCGATCACGCGGAAGGTTGAATCCGAAGGCTGCGCGTCGTAGGTGTAGCCGTCGCGGCCCGGTTTCTTCATGGTTAGGGCGCCGCTGGAAACCAGCTCATCGACAGGCGCGTAGGAATTGTGATCGGTTTGATACACGCGCTCGGCCTGCGCGATGCTCAGCAGATCGTTCTTCACGCCAACCATGTCAATCGTTTGCATCGGTGTAGCCGTTCCAGTACCGGCCGCTTCCATGTGCGAGAAATAATATTTGTACGTCAGCAAGGCGATAACTGCGACAACCAGCAAACCGAGCATGCTTCGCATCGTTTGACCTCGTTCCCCTCGAAATTTCCCCGTGCAATTGAGCTTATCGTCCGCGACGTGACCGCGCAATCGCACCGAATCGGGATGTAATCCTTTTGACACGGTCTGCGTCCAACGTCCGGTGCCCTAAAACCCAGCAAGCAACGGTTTTCGGGCGGCACAGTTGTGGGCGTGACGGACAAGCAACGAGTTTGACACTCGCGAGCGGCGTCATTGATACTGGTCGTTCATTTCCAGCCGGCCCAGCTTCACGCAGTGAATCCCCTCGATGGGAGCAATTCAGAATGAGGACATGGCATCATTTCAGTGCGGCCAAGAACGCGTGCGCGACCGCGAAAGCCCAGGCAGCGGCGGCAATTATCGCGCTGGCCGTGGCCTGTATCGCGCTAACTGGCCCTCCGCTCGCGGCGCAGGGCAAGCCGGAGGAAGTTCGCCCGCCGAAGCTGAACTACACGACGCACAAGCTAGTGAACGGCCTCCAGGTGATCCTGCTGGAAAATCGCGAGGTGCCCATCATCAATCTTCAGGTTTGGTATCACGTGGGCTCGAAAGATGAGCCGCCCGGCCACACCGGTTTCGCGCACCTCTTCGAGCACCTCATGTTCAAAGGTTCCGCGCACGTGGCAGCGGAGGAACATTCGCGCATCATCGAATCCGTCGGCGGCTTCGACAACGCCGAAACCGGCGACGACGTCACCCAATTCTTCGAAACTTTTCCCAGCAACTATCTCGAGCGCGTCCTCTGGCTCGAAGCCGACCGCATGGGCAGCCTCAACGTGAGCGAGGAGAATTTCAAATCCGAGCGCGAAGTGGTGAAGGAAGAGCGGCGCGTGCGCGTCGATAATCAGCCCTACGGTTATTTGCAGGAAGATTTGCGCGCGGCCGCATTCACCGTGCACGGCTACCATCACACGCCGATTGGCAGCATGGAAGACCTGGACAAAGCCACGATTCAGGATGTCCGCGACTTCTTCAACACCTATTACAAGCCGAACAACGCGACGCTGGTGATTGTCGGCGATTTCGATTCCGCGCAGGCCCTAGCATGGACTAAAAAATACTTTGACGGAATTCCACCGTCGACCAAGCCTATTCCGCGATTGAATAATCCCGAACCGCCGCAAACGGCTGAGCGTGTGGTAAAGAAATCCTATTCGAACACGCCACTTCCCGCGGTAGTCATTGGCTACAGAATTCCCGCGCGCTACGCGCCGGATGCTTATCCGCTGGACCTCGCTTCGAACATTCTGGCCGGCGGCGAAAGCAGCCGCCTGTATCAGACGCTGGTTTACAAAGAGCAGATCGCGGTGCAAGCGGCCGGCTTCGGTGCGTTCTCCGAGGATCCGAATTTGTTTTGGGCCTACGCGATCATGAATCAAGGGCACACAGCGGAGGAAGGCGAGAAAGCGCTGGTTGGCGTGCTGGACGAGCTGAAGACCGCGCCGGTGGAGGCCAAGGAACTCGAGAAAGCCAAGAACCAGGAAATTTCCGGATTCGTTCTCGGCCGCGACACGGATCAGGAAAAAGCTGAGGCGCTGGCATCCGCCGCCGTCATCGGGAAAAATCCCGCGCTCGCGAATACCGAGCTCGATCATTATTTGACGATTTCGCCCGCGGACATCCAGCGCGTAGCAAGAGATTATTTCGAGTCGCAGCACGCGACGGTACTGATCGTCACGCCGTCAGCGCCTGCGCAGTAGGTCGGTGTCACGAGCCGGGAGTCTTTGTAGGTCGTGGCTTTAGCCACGACATAAACACCGCAGATGGAGGGCGGCTTTAGCCGCCGAAGTTCCGGCTCGCGGTAGAACCAACAGTGGCGCATCCGTACATTCGGAAAACTTTTCGAGGAGTGATGATGAAGCGCGCAACACACCGAGGCATTTCATTTTTTGCGGCGACAATATTTCTCGCGGCGGTGACGGCCCCGGCGTATGCGCCGCCCGCAAGAGCTCAGGAGCAGCCGCCTGCCGTTCCGCGCAGCCAAACGGAGCCGCCAAGCTCGCAAGAGCCGCAGAAAGCCTCGGGAGTTGTGCCGCCCGGCGTGAAACTCGCCCCGCAGATGCCCGGTCCCGGCGCGCCGCGCCCGTTTCATTTTCCGAAGGCGGCCACCAAGACGTTGCCCAATGGCTTGCAGGTTTTTGTGGTCACCGATCATAGCGAGCCGGCCATTGCCGCGCGCCTCGTGATTCTCTCAGCCGGAAGTATCAAGGACCCCGCCGGGATGCCGGGCGTGGCGCAAATGTCTGCAAACCTCTTGACGCAGGGAACGGAAAAACGCTCGGCGAAAGAAATCGCCGAAGGCATAGATTTTATCGGAGGCACGCTGAACGCCATGGCGGGCCGCGACGCCACTACGGTGACGCTCGACATCGTGAAAAAAGACTTGGCCGTGGGAATGGACTTGATGTCTGACGTCGTGCTGCACCCCACATTCCGCGCCGAAGAACTCGAACGGCAGCGCCAGCAGCTTCTTTCGACGCTGCAGGTGCAATATTCGGACGCCGACTACCTAGCCACTCTAGTTTTCGCGCGAACCGTGTACGGCGCTTCGCCCTATGGTCTACCGCCAGAAGGTACGCCCGCCACAGTACAAAAATTCCAGCCCGGCGATTTCGTGAAGTTTCACGATGCCAACTACGCGCCGAATCAATCGCTCATCGGCTTCGCGGGGGACATCACGCCGGAAGAAGCCTTCGCCATGGCCGAAAAATATTTCGGCGGATGGCCGAAAGTGGACGTGCCACTCACCGAGCCGCAGCCGCCCAGCGACGCCACTGTTCAGCATATCTGGCTGATCGATAAGCCTGATGCCGTGCAAACGCAGATTCGCATAGGCAAGATCGCCATCCCGCGCAACGATCCGGATTATTTGCCGCTGGATGTGACCAACCATATTTTAGGCGGCAGCTACAACAGCCGGTTGAACACCGAGGTGCGCATCAAGAAGGGCTTAACCTACGGCGCTTCGTCGTCGCTTAATCCGCATCGCTATACCGGTTCGCTCGTAGTGAGCACCTACACGCGCACGGAGGCCACGGTCGACGCGACGAAACTCGTGATGGATATTCTGACTGGCATGTCCCAGGGTGAAATCTCGCAGAAAGAACTCGATTTCGCACGCGACTATCTCGCGGGCGTTTACCCGATCGCGTCGGAAACCGCCGAGCAAGTAGCAGACCGCGTGCTCACCGTTGCGGCTTTCGGGCTGCCCGAGGACTACAACCAGACCTACCCCATAAAAATCCGCGCCACTTCGCTCAAAGACGTGCAAACCAGGGCGCGGAAATATTTCACCACGGGTGATCTGGACCTGGTGCTTGCGGGAAACGTCGGCGTCTTTCACGATAAGTTGAAGGCCGCTTTTCCAACCGCGCAATTCACTGAGATTCCTTTCGATCAAGTGAACGTGCTTTCTCCCGACCTGCGCGCGGCCAAGCAAGAGGCCGTCGCCGCCGCCACTCCCGAATCGCTTGAGCAGGGCAAGCAAATCCTAATGGCTGCGGCGCGGGCTGTGGGAGGCGATGCGCTCCAGTCCGTCACCACGCTAGGCATCACCGAAAATGGGAAAATTCATAGTCCCGATGGCGACCGGCCGCTCGACGTGAAGTGGCAGGTCGCTTATCCCGACCGCTCGTACGGCGAAGTGAATCTGGGCGGCATGACCATCCTTCAAGTCTGCGACGGGAAATCATCCTGGTTGAAATTTCCAAACGGCGCGCGCGACACCACTAACGTGATCGGCGAATTCAAGCGCGGCATCGCCATGTTCGGCGGCGGCTGGGGACTTTACCAGCAAGTCCTCGCCGGAAAAATCACGGGGCAGGCGATCGGAGAAGAAGACATCCAGGGCAAAAAAACGCAGGGCGTGGCGGTGACCGCTCCGTTCGGCGCGATCAAGCTATATTTCGATCCCGATACGCATCTGCTCGTCGCAGCGCGCTATCAGTCCGTCGGCGAACACGGCCCCAGCGCCAACGAACAGCACTGGAGCGATTATCGCGACGTGCATGGCCGCAAGTTTGCCTACGCAACCGATACCTATCGCGACGGAGCGAAGTTGTTTGACTCGATGGTGCAAAACGTCGAAATAAATCCCAAGGTGGACGAAGCCTTCTTCACCCAGCCGGAGCTTTCTCCCGCGAAATAATAATGCGCCCCGGCCTATTTGACGCTCAGTATCACTTTGCCGATATTTTTCCGCGCTTGAATGTATTTGTGCGCCGAGACGGCGTCGGCCAGCGGAAAAGTCTTCCCGATCACCGGTTTCACTTTGCCCGCCGCATACAACTTAAATATTTCATCCAGCTCGCCGCGCAGGATGGCTCCGCGAGAGGTGAGCTTTCCCAGGCTCACGCCGATCACGGCGATGTTCTGGCTCATCATTTTCAGTGGATGAAATCGCGGAGTCTGCGCCAGGGCCTGGACGGATCGAAGCAGGTTCTTCTTCCCATCGTTCCCGGCAGCCGCGGAAAAGCCGTAAACCACCAGGCGTCCCGTGGGCCCCAGGCATTTGTAACTATTGGCGAAGGATTTTCCGCCAATAGGGTCCATTACCATTTCAATTCCGTCCGGCGCGAATTTACGCACGACGTCCACAAAATCGCTTTTCTCGTAATCAATCGCGTGGTCCACGCCGATTTTTCGCAAGTAGTCCTGTTTCGAAGGACCGGCCGTCCCGAAAATTTCCAGCCCGTGCGCCAGCGCCAGTTGTATGGCGGCGATTCCCACGCCGCCCGCCGCGCCATGAATCAAAATGCGGTCGCCGGAGCGCAAGTTCCCCATGGTCAACATCGCGTGATACGCGGTGATGTAATTCACCGGAATCGCAGCGCCGTCTTCGAAGGGCATCCCCGCGGGCAAGCGATAAACTCTCCCCGCAGGCACCGAAACCCACTGCGCGTAAGCATTGAACACCGTGAGCGCCGCGACCGCTTCACCGGGACGCACCGGCTCGCCTTCGCTCGCCTTGCCGCCCTCGGCAGCTTTTTCCACGACGCCCGCGACCTCGAATCCCGGCACAAACGGCGGCTTGGGCGTGCCTGGATAAATTCCCATGCGTTGCATCAGGTCGGCAAAGTTCACGCCCACGGCCTTCACGCGGATCAGGACTTCGCCGGGTTTGGCCTGCGGATCAGGCACTTCCCGCGGCTCAAAAACTTCCGGAGGGCCGTACCTCTTTACGACCATCGCGCGCATCTAAAACTCCTTTCGCCGGATGCTGCTTCACCGGCGATGATTCCAATAGTGCTTCTTTATGGATGCCGGCGTATCGTGCAGCGAAGCAATGTCCACTATCTAAACCGCATCGACCTTTTCACTTTGGATTCAAAGGCATCCTACCTTAAACTAGAAGTTATCTCATAAACACATTGAAGCCGCTGAGTTGTTGAAACTTATGACGAACGGCGTAAACCGAGAGCATGGACCTTACCGACGCCCAGTGGGCGGTTCTCGAACCGTTGTTTCGTCCCAAACGACGAGCCGATGGCCGAGGGCGACCGTGGCAAGATACGCGTGCGGTGCTGAGCGGAGTCTTTTGGGTTCTCCGCACGGGTGCTCCTTGGCACGATCTGCCGTCTCGCTATCCGTCTTATCAGACCTGTCATCGGCGCTTCCAACAATGGCAGCGCAGCGGCCTGCTAACTCGCTTGCTGCAAAAGCTGGCCGAAGATTTACGAGACCGGGGGAAGCTCGATCTGAGCGAATCCTTCATCGACGCCAGCTTCAGCGGGGCGAAAAAAGGGGCTCTAGTGTCGGCCCTACAAAACGCGGCAAAGGCAGCAAAATCATGGCAATCGCAGACGGCCATGGTTTTCCTCTCTCCGTGTACGTGGCCAGCGCTTCGCCTCATGAAACAAAACTCATCGAACCCACGCTCGACCAGCGATTCCTTGCCGACCTCCCGGAACGCATGATCGGTGACCGGGCTTACGACAGTGATCCTTTGGATCAGCGCATCCACCAACGATATGGCGTGCAACTCATCGCGCCTCACAAGTTCGTGCGCGTCGCCGCAGCGACGCAGGATGGGCGTGTCCTGCGCCGCTACCGGCGTCGCTGGAAAGTGGAACGTCTATTCGCCTGGCTTCATAATTTTCGCCGTACCGTCATTCGCTGGGAATATTACCCAGAAAATTTCCTCGGGATGGTTCAACTCGCTTGCGCCATCATCCTCCTGAGACATTTATGAGATGGCTTCTAGTCAATTCTGCGCAACGATGAAACCCACACATAGAGCAAGAGTCTTCCTTACCGGCATCACCATTTTGTTTTCGGCTTGCGCTTCACTGGCAGCCGCGGGAACGGCCGAGGCGCCCACCCCCGCGGTTCTCATGGCCATGCAGGACGAGCTCGACCGCTCGATGGCCGCCATGTCCAAGGGCGATCCTCCTGCGTATTTCATCAGCTACACGGTGGCGGATCGTGATTACGTGGAAGTCTCCGGCTCGAATGGAGCATTGCTCACCAGCACCGATACGAGTGCGCGGTGGCTCGAGGTGCAGACCCGCGTTGGCGGCTATCAGCTCGACGACACGCACAAACTTCCCGAGCGCCAGCCCAGCTGGACCAGCCCCGGCACCACGGTGACGCTCGACCAGGACGTTCCCGTGCTGCGCCGCGAAATCTGGCGCGAAACCGATCGCCAATACCGCGCCGCGACGGAAGCGCTTATCAAAGTAAAAACCAGCCAGCAAGTGCAGGTGCAAACAGCGGAAGGCGCCGCGCCGGATTTTTCCAGCGAAGCGCCGCGAGTCTCGGTCGGGCCGCGCGTCGAAATCAAAGTGGACCGCACGCCCTGGGAAGCACGGGTGCGGAAATACACCGCTGCGTTCAGCAAATCGCCCGCAGTGCTGAATTCCATCGCTACGTTCACCGTCCTGGGAATGAATCAATATCAAGTGAATACCGAGGGCGCCAGGCTGGGTTTCGGCCAAGTGCATTACCGGCTTGAACTCTACGTGCAGAGCAAAGCTCCGGACGGCATGGACATCAATCGTTACGCGAACTTCGATTGGCTTGAGCCGAACGATGCTCCCACGGACAAAGTGGTTTTAACGCGCATTCAAACCATGATTACGGAGACCGAAGCGCTCGACAAAGCGCCGCTGGTGGATCCTTACGCGGGGCCGGCGATGCTCACCGGCCGCGCCGCCGCCGTTTTCTTCCACGAAGTCTTCGGCCATCGCGCCGAAGGATTCCGCCAGAAGGACATCAACGAAGGCCAGACCTTCACCAGCAAAATCGGCGAACAAATCCTGCCCGACTTTATTTCCATCAAGGACGATCCCACAGAAGAGTCTCTCGGCGGGCAGATGCTGCTGGGCTACTACCCGTTTGACGATGAAGGTGTGAAGGCGGAGGACGTTCATCTTGTGGATCATGGCGTCCTGAAAACGTTTCTGATGTCGCGCTCGCCGCTGGTGGATATTCCTCATTCCAATGGACACGGCCGCAGGCAGCTCGGTTTTGTTCCGGTGGCGCGTCAGGGAAATTTGATTGTTTCCAGCTCGAAGACGGTGACGAACGACCAGCTTCGCCAGCAGCTCATCGAAATGGTGAAGAAGCAAAATAAGCCCTTCGGCCTGTTGATTGATGATATCGCCGGCGGATTCACCTTTACCGGCCGCGCGCAGCCGCAGGCGTTTCAAGTGCTGCCGTTGGTGGTTTACAAGGTTTATCCCGATGGCCGTCCCGACCAGCTTGTCCGCGGAGTGGACATCGTCGGCACGCCGCTCGTTTCGCTTACCAAGATCGTCGCTACCGGCGACACGCCGGATATTTTCAATGGTTACTGCGGCGCGGAATCCGGCTCGGTGCCGGTTTCCGCCGTGGCTCCCGCGATTCTGATTTCAGAGATGGAAGTGCAAAAGAAGGAAACTTCCACGGACAAGCCGCCGATTTTGCCGCCGCCTGCGCACGATCCCGAAGAAAAGGGGCAACACCAGTGAGGAAATTCCTGACGATTGCATCGCTCCCTGTGCTGGTGCTGCTGGCTCTTTCGCTAGCCCGGCCTGCTTCCGCCGCGGCTGGGAATACCCCGAACCGTGCGAAGCCCGCCGTGAACGCGGCTCCTGTCGCGCTTGCGCAAGCGACTGTTTCGGAAGCCGAAAGCGATCAAACCCTTCACGCCATGCACGATGAAATGGATCGCGCGCGCACGCGGTTGCAGCTCCCCGGCGTGGAAAAGCCGTTCTATCTCGAGTACCGCCTGCTCGACCTGGATGTGCGCTCTGTAACTTCGTCATTTGGCGCGCTGGTGGCCTCCTCCACCATGCGTGATCGTTTCATGAGCGTGGATGTGCGCGTTGGTAACTATCATCTCGACAGTTCGAATTTCATTAGTGAAGACGGATTCCAGGGCTTCCTCGGTTCCACCGGCCAAGTCGGGATCGATCGCGACTACAATTCGCTGCGCCAGGATTTGTGGCTCGCGACCGATCAGGCCTACAAGCAAGCCGTTACGCAGATGTCGCTCAAGCAATCCTTCCTGCGCAGCCTCTCGAAGCCGCCGGAGATTGACGATTTTTCGCAGGAGCCGCCGCTCGTGAAAATCGATCCGCGCGTCGAGCCGGATTGGACCACGCGCAACTGGGAAGATGAATCGCGCGCGGCTTCGGCGGCGCTGCGGAGTTTTCCGCACCTCAACGCCACGCGCGTGAACTACTACCTGATCTACGTCACCTACTATCTGATGAATAGTGAAGGCACCACCATCCGCAGCTCGCGCCACCTGGCCGCGATTGAGGCGGCGATGGCCACGCAAGCCGATGATGGCATGCCGCTACACGATTACTACGCCGTGTACGTCGCGAGGCCCGCGGACCTGCCCGATCCAGCCACCGTAGGCAAGTCTCTCGGACAGACGGCCACCGAGCTGATGGCTCTGCGCCAAAGCCCGCTCGTTCCAGATTTCACCGGCCCCGTGCTGTTTGATGCTCCCGCGGCAGGCTCCGTGCTGGCGCAGACGCTGGCATCCTCGCTATCCGGTGCACGTCCGCCGCTTTCCACCATGGCGGCGTTCGATGAAATCATCCAGCGCATGGGTGGACGCAGCGAATGGACCGGGCGCGTGGGCACGCGCGTGCTTCCCGCCAACGTATCGCTGATAGATGATCCCACGTTGAAGGAATTCAACGGCCAGCCGCTGCTGGGAAATTACGAAATTGATGATGAGGGCGTGAAAGCCCAGCGCATCGGCATCGTCGAAAACGGCACGCTCAGGAATTTACTGATGTCACGGCGGCCCGGTCCCGATTTCCAATCGTCCAACGGTCACGCGCGCTCGGCGACCCTTTCTGATCCCCAGCCGCTCAGTAGCAATCTGCTGTTGCAGACCAACGCTGGATTAAACGCTGCCGATCTCAAAAAGAAATTCATAGACGCTTGCCGCGACGATGGCCATGAATGGTGCCTGGAAATAAAACGTATGGATAACCCCGCGCTCACTTCCATTCGCCAGGAAGATTTCAGCGATTTCATCGGAGGAGTTGCCGGCGGCGTCGCCAGCGGCGAGCGCATTCCCCTCGTGGTTTACCGCGTGTATGTTGCCGACGGCCACGAAGAGATGGTGCGCGGCGGCCACATCGAAGGTTTGCAGCTGCGGGCGCTACGCAATATCACCGCGATAGGCTCCGACGAGACGGTGTTCCCGTATATGCAGAATCCGTCCGGCGGATTCGCCGGCACCGCGCTAGGCGCCTTCGGCTCGGCGCAAGGCGGCATCCCCAGCTCGGTGGTAAGTCCGTCGCTAGTGCTGGACGAAATCGAAGTCCGCGGCTTCCATGGCGAGCCCCGCCGCCTCCCGCTAGTCCCATCTCCGCCGCTGAAATAGCCGCAAGAGTGAAATGACGCGTAGGGGCGCTGCTGCTGCGCCCGGTTGTTCTGTATTGCGTGTCGGTGGCCCGCTGCATTCTGCCGCCTGCGCTTCAGCCCGCGATGTGCTCCGTTGACTTGCGTTTTGTCGCACCCTAATATGTCGAGCACATGTCCCCGAACGATACTCTGATTGACCAGACATTTTCGCACTACCGGATCCTGAACCGCCTCGGCGGCGGGGGAATGGGCGTCGTCTATAAAGCCGAGGACATCCGCCTCCATCGTTTCGTTGCGCTGAAATTCCTACCGGACAATGTAGCCAAGGACCCACAAGCGCTCGCGCGTTTTCAGCGAGAGGCGCAAGCCGCCTCGGCGCTGAATCATCCGAATATCTGCACGATTTACGATATCGGCGAAGCGGACGGAAAAGCATTCATCGCCATGGAGTTTCTGGACGGCCAGACGCTCAAGCACGTCATCTCCGGCCCGTCCATGGATGTGGAAAACCTGCTGGATCTTGCGATTCAAGTAGCGGATGCACTCGACGCCGCTCACAGCGAGGGCATCGTTCACCGCGACATCAAGCCGGCGAATATTTTCGTCAGCAAGCGCGGCCACGTGAAAATTCTGGACTTCGGCCTGGCCAAAGTGGCCAGCGCAAGAGTCGCCGGCCGCGGCGGCACCACCATGGTCACCATGGGAGTGGACACCGCGCAGCTGACCAGCCCCGGTACTTCGATGGGCACGGTCGCTTACATGTCGCCGGAACAAGTGCTAGGAAAAGAACTCGACGCGCGCACGGACCTTTTCTCTTTTGGAATTGTGCTCTACGAAATGGCTACCGGCGCGCTTCCGTTCCAGGGCGAAAGCTCGGGAGCGATTTTCGATTCGATTCTGCACAAAAATCCCGTCGCGCCCGTCCGGCTCAATCACACACTGCCTCCCGAGTTCGAGCAACTGATCTCCAAAGCGATGGAGAAGGACCGCGACCTACGCTGCCAGAGCGCTGCGGAAATGCGAGCAGATTTGAAGCGACTGAAGCGCGACACCAGTTCAGGGCGCGCCAATGTACAGAGCGGCTCTTTCGCTACCCCAAGGGAATCGGGTCCAAGCGCCGCAGTCCCAACCGCCGCTGCAGCCTCCGCCTCCGGGTCAGCACCGGCCGCCGTAGCGGCCGCGCAATCCGGCTCGAGCGCCACGCAAACAATCCCAGCCAAGCGCAGCCTCACAATGCCGATCCTGATCGCCACAATCGTCGTCGCGCTGGCCGGTCTAGCTTTCGCCGGATACAAATTTCTGAACCGCGACCACGAGCTGAATCTGCAAAACATGCAGATCGCGAAGCTAACGGACAGCGGCAAAGCCACAGGCGTCGCGATCTCTCCTGACGGCCGCTACATCGTTTACGTCCTCAGAGACGGCGAGCAGCAAAGCCTCTGGGTTCGCAATGTCGCCACCAAGAGCGATGTGCAAGTGCTGGCGCCCGACGTCGTTGCCTTCGCCGGCCTCAGTTTTTCTCCCGACGGCAATTACGTTTATTTCGTGCGCTCGGACAAGAGCACGGTAAATTTCCGCTACCTATACATGATGCCCGTGCTCGGCGGCACTCCCCGTCAATTGATCCGCGACATTGATAGTCCGCTCAGTTTTTCGCCGGATGGCAAACAGTTCGTTTACATGCGTGGCGTGCCGGAACACAACGACATCGAACTTCGCGTCGCCAATGCCGATGGCGGCAGTGATCATCTCCTCGCCACATTCTCGGACTGGCCGGGCTTTATGTTTGGCGGATCCTGGTCGCCGGACGGCAAAACAATTCTGACGTCGGGATTGGAAGTAGGTAAGGAAACAAAGTGGGCAGTGACCACTGTCAACGTCGCTGATGGCAGCATCAAGGAGCTGTTTTCTGGCCCCGAACAGGTCGGAAGACCGGCGTGGTTGCCTGACGGTAATTCCTTCCTGATCTCGATAGGGCAGGTGCCGGAGAATCGCGCGCAGCTATGGCTTGTCTCTTATCCTAGCGGCGACAAACGCCGCTTTTCCAATGACCTCTCCGATTATGGTTTGTCGCTGGAATTGACTCAGAACGGGCAGATGCTCGTGGCGCTGGAGCGCACGGAGAGTGCACATATCTGGATTGTGCCGGGAGGGCAGACCGCCCAAGCAACTCAAATTACCTCGGGCGAAACTCCTGACGATGGCGTCGCGCCAGGCCCCGGCGGCAAACTGATGGTACGCAGCCGTGGGAGCGATCTGTGGCTGATGAACGCCGACGGCAGCCAGCGCCAGCTGCTGCGTCCTGGCCTCCGTAATTACATCTCCATGTCCAGTTGCGGGGACCGCTATCTGGTGTTCGATTCTTACGAAGAAAATAGACTCCGGCTCTTCCGCACCGATGCCGATGGCTCGAATCCCACGAAACTGAGCGACGATACCTTTAATTCTGATTGCTCCCCGGATGGCCAGTGGGTACTCTTCGATGCAACTCACAAGCTCTACCGCCTCCCCATGGAGGGAGGTACTCCCGTCGAGCTTTACACTGCCCGTAACGGTGTGACTGGAGCTATTTCTCCCGATGGAAAATGGATTGCCTGCGCGTACCAGGAACTCGACCCGACGCCGGCATCCAAGATCGCGGTGATTCCCGCCGAGGGAGGGGCCCCTACAGGTGTTTTTGTCCGGCCCATCGGCGCGAGTAAATTGCACTGGTCTCCGGATCAGAAGAGTCTGCAATACCTTCTGACCAGGCGCGGCGCTACAAACGTCTGGGAGCAGCTGCTAACCGGCGGCGCTCCCCGCCAGGTCACCAGCTTCACCTCGGGCCAGATCTTCGATTTCGCCTGGTCTCGCGACGGCAGGCAGCTGCTCCTGGCCAAAGGCGAAGAAACCAGCGACGTAGTCCTAGTCAGCAACTTCCGCTAGTCCGTGCCACCACTGGCATCGCTGTCTTCCGTTCGCGACGCATCCGGACGCAACACCTGTTGAATTGCGCTGCAGAACGATTCACCCTTCGATTTGGTGCCGAATCCAAAGGTAACGGCTACTTAAACAGCTGGTTGAAAAAATCCGAGGTCTTGTGGGGCGCGGCCTTAGCCGTGGCAGAAGTTCCTCGAGAACAAGGGCTTCCGCTCCTGAAGTTCCCGCAAAATGCGCGTGGCAGATACCTTGTGAAGGCTCCCGGAGGTTATAATCCAGCGCAACTATGGCCTTGGCGCCCGGTACTAAACTTGGCCCCTATGAGATCAACTCGTCGCTTGGCGCGGGGGGGATGGGCGAGGTGTACCTGGCGGAGGATGCGCGGCTGGGGCGCTGCGTCGCGATTAAAATTTTGCCCGACAAGTTCTCGTGCGACGTGCAGCGCATGGCGCGCTTCGACCGCGAGGCCAAGCTGCTGGCATCGCTGAATCATCCCCATATCGCTTCGATTTACGGCCTGGAAGAATCGAACGGCGCGCGCGCGCTGGTGATGGAGTTGGTCGAAGGGCCCACGCTGGCGGAGCGAATCAAGCAGGGACCGCTTCCTCTCGATGAAGCATTGCCCATCGCGAAGCAAATCGCCGAAGCGCTGGAGTATGCGCACGAGCGCGGCATCATTCATCGCGACCTCAAACCATCGAACGTGAAAATTACTCCCGACGGCGCGGCGAAGGTGCTGGATTTCGGGCTTGCGAAAGCACTCGAAGACAATATCAGCGCTGTGGACATATCCACTTCGCCGACGCTGAGCCACGCGGCAACTCAGGCCGGGATTTTGCTGGGCACCGCGACGTATATGAGTCCGGAACAAGCCCGCGGCAAGAAAGTGGACCGCCGCGCGGACATTTGGTCGTTTGGCGCCGTGCTGTACGAGATGCTGAGCGGCAAGCCGGCATTCATCGGGGAAACAATCTCCGACACGCTGGCGGCAGTGATTCGGGGCGAGCCCGATTGGAGCGCTCTTCCCAGTAACGTGCGGGCTTCGATTGTCCGGCTTCTGCGCCGCTGCCTGACGAAGGACCCCAACCAGCGGCTCCGTGATATCGGCGAAGCGCGCATCGCCATCGAGCGCGCACTTTCGGGAACGCCTGAAGAAACCGCGGGGCCGCTCGCCGCGACAACGACTCCGCCATCGCCGTGGCGTCGTGCGTTACCTTGGGCCGTTGCGGCGATTGCGGTTGCGTGCGCCATCGGATTCGGAACGATGTATTGGCGCGATAGCCATCCCGAATCGCACCAAGTGATGCAATTATCCCTCTCGCTCCCCGAGCCTCTGGCGACCGTCTTTGACCCCAACCCTGGCTCTCCCTTTGCGATCTCGCCGGACGGATCGCAAATTGTGTTTGTCGGCGCGGTTGCGGGCAAGCCTCAGCAGCTCTATCTCCGTCCATTCGACCAGCAAGTCGGCACACCTGTCCCCGGCACGGAGAATGCAACGCAGCCATTTTTTTCGCCCGATGGGCAATCGGTAGGATTCTTCGCGCAAGGCAAGATGCGCAAGGCCTCGCTTCATGGCGGCCCGGCAGTCCTGCTTAGCGAGGCGCCGGTTCCGCACGGGGCAAGCTGGGCCGGCGACGATACGATCATCTACGCACCGAATTTTGGCTCAGGCCTCCAGCGAATTTCCGCTGCGGGCGGCGCGCCGCAGATCTTGACGAAGCCGAACCAAAAGGAGCAGGAAATCAGTCATCGTTGGCCGCAGGTGCTGCCCGGCGGGAAGTACGTGCTATTTACAATCCAGGTCGGCAGTGGTTCCAGTTATGATGACGCGCGTATCGCCGTGCTTTCACTCGAAACCGGCAAGTGGCGCACGCTCCTCACGGGAGGATCCTACGCTCGCTATGTCCCACCCGGTCACATTGTTTACGCCCGTGCCGGATCGCTGATAGCTGTGCCGTTTGATTCGTCGCACATGGAAGTGCGGGGAGCACCTGTGCCCGTGCAGGAAGGCGTGGTCACCACTGCGCTCACTAGCGGAGGTGCCGAGTATGACGTTACGCGGTCCGGATTGCTTGCTTACGTCGCAGGGAACGTAAAAGCTCCTGCGCGCTCGCTAGCGTGGGTTGACCGAACGGGGAGCGCCAAAATTCTTCCCGCACCCCAGAAGGTCTACGGCTCGCCACACCTCTCTCCGGATGGAAAGCAGTTGGCGGTCGTGATCAACGACGATGGTGACCTTGCTATTTGGATCTACGAGTTTGCACGAAACACGCTAACGCGCCTGACTTTTGGTCCAGGCATTAGCTCATCTCCCGTCTGGACTCCCGACGGCCGGAGAATCATCTACAGCACGCGCACTGCCGCCGGTTCTCCTTCCTTCCGTTCGAAGCTGGCCGACGGAAGCGGCAAGGAGGAAATGCTCTTCAGCAAGGAATTCGACGACCCTGGAGCTGCGCCGGTCGCGGTGTCACCCGATGGCAAGACGCTGTTGTTCTCCGCACACAGTCCCGCTGGACCGCAGTCTATCCAGACACTCTCTGTCGGTGGCAGCGATAACGTTCAACCTTTTTTGCAAGGCCCGTTCAATTTGTATCAGGCGCGCTTTTCGACGGATGGCCGCTGGATCGCCTATACGACGGAGGAATCAGGGCGGAGGGAGGTTTGCGTCCAGACGTTCCCCGGACCCGGCGGAAAGTGGATGGTCTCGACGGAAGGAGGGGAGTCTCCGCGCTGGTCGCACAACGGACGCGAAATTTTCTTTCTCCGTGGAGACGAACTGATGAGCGTTGACGTCGAAACGCAGCCGGCGTTTAAGGCTGGAACTCCCCGCGCCTTGTTCTCAGTCGCAGGCTATTTGGGTTATGGAAGCTACGATGTGGCGTCGGACGCCCAGCATTTCCTGATGATCAAGCAAGAGGACGTATCGACCAACCCAAAGGCGCTGAACGTCATAGTCAACTGGTCTGAAGAGCTCGCACGCCGAGCCCCGCAAGAAAACAAATAGGACGCTAGAACGCACTTTTGGCTATCGTGAGTCTCACAACCTGACACCTGCCTTTCAGGTCCGTGCCAAAGCGTATAATCCCCCGATGGCTTTTGAGCCTCTTGAACGTGCATCCCGCGAAAAACGGTTGGCGGCGCTGGCTTCGGTGGGCTCCGCCGTTCTGCTGGTGTCGCTCAAAGTGTTCCTGGTGTTGCGCACCGGTAGCTTGGGCATTTTGTCTGAAGCTTTGCATTCCACTTTGGATTTTGTGGCCGCCGTAATCACCTATCTTTCAGTGCGGGTGGCGGATAAGCCTGCCGACGCGGACCATCTCTACGGCCACGGGAAAGTCGAAAACTTTTCGGCATTTGTGGAAACAGCGCTGTTGCTGCTAACCGCGGTTTACATCATCTGGGAAGCTTTTCAGCGGCTGGTATTTCACGCTACCCACATCCGTCCCAGCTTCATCGCAATTCTGGTTTTGGCCCTGTGCATGGGAATTGATTTGGTGCGCTCGAAAGCATTAAACCGCGTGCTGGAAAAATATCCCAGCGATGCTCTGGAAGCGGACGCACTGCATTTTTCCACCGACGTGTGGAGCACCTTCGTCGTCATTCTGGGCATCAGCGGAGCGTGGCTGGGCGTGCGCCTGGGAATCGAATGGCTCGGTAGGCTGGACGCCGTCGCGGCGCTCGGTGTGGCTGGCGTGATTATCTGGATCGGCTCGCGCCTGGGAAAACGCACCGCGGATGCGCTGCTGGACGTGGCCCCGCACGGATTGCGCGAACGTATCGAAACCGCCGTGGATAAAACCGAAGGCGTCTTGCAATCCGAACGTGTCCGCGTGCGCCGCGCGGGTCAGCGCTATTTCGTAGACGTGACCCTCAGCGTGCCGCGCACGGCCAGCCTTGAACAAGCCCATGCAGCGACCCAGGCAGTGGAAGAAAGGATCACGCAAATTGTCCCGGCGGACGTCGTGGTGCACGTCGAACCGCGCGCCAAGAGCGACGAGAACCTGTTCGAAACGATTCGCGCCATCGCGCAGCGGCGGGGCATGTCCGTGCATGAACTTTCAGCGCACCAATTCGATAACCGTCTCTTTATCGAGCTGCATCTCGAAGTGGACGAAGGTTCCAGCTTGCGCGAAGCCCATCACCGCGCCACCGAGCTCGAGCAGGACATCCTGAAAGAAACCGATCCGCGCGCTCTGGTGAATATCCACATCGAGCCGCTCGGCGTGAAGATTGGCGGCGCCGAAGAGATGAAGGAACTTTCGCGCACCGTGCAAAATTTCCTGAATTCATTGCAGTCGGAGTATCGCGAGCTGACGAATTGCCACGAAGTCCACGTGCGCAGCGTGGATCACAAGATTCTAGTCTCCTGCCACTGCGCCATGGACGGCAATCTGCCCATCACCGAAGTCCACGATATCACCGCCGCGCTGGAAGACCGCGTGAAAGAGCGCTTCCCGCAAATCTTTCGCCTGACGATTCACCCCGAGCCGGTGGAAGAAAGCTAGCGTGGAGTGCGGCGGCTTGCCGCCGCCTTTCTCCCCTCGCTCGTCGGCACCAAAACGATCTAGCGACGCTTGCCTCGCCTGCTTTGATCGTGCCAAATCAACAACCGCAAAAAGCGGCGGCAAGCCGCCGCACTCCCAAACGGATCCTGCCGGACTGGAACGCAGCGGAGGTGGGTAAGCCTTTGTAGCGGCGTACTTCAGTGCGCCATCGGCGAGAGAGCGGGGCCGATGGCGCTAGAAACCGTTGCTATGCTCGCGGGTAGACGCAACGCAAACACCTGAGCAGCAAGCGCGATCACGGCGGGGAAACATTCCAGCACGTAGCGCGGCTCAGGCGTTTCCACGAATCGCGCAAAGAATAAAGTTCGCACCACGCAATACACCACCAGTAGCGCGCACCCAGGACGCCGCCGCGCAACCCAAGCTCCGACCAGCGCCAGCGCGATGTAAATCCCGTTCACAATAGTTAAGCTCAATGTAACCAGAAAATCCGGCCGGTCATCCTGCCACTCTTCGCGAAGAGGCCAAAGATGCCCCGAAGAAGGAAGCAGCTCCACGCGCGGGGTGAACCACAGCGTAAGCGTGCGCAGTAACGGGACCTTTACATAGGTGCGCAGCGGACGGCGTTCAGTGCGCTCACGCGCAATCTCGCGGAATCCCTCGTCGAGGGCGGGGTCAATCGTGAGCGCCTCATTGTATTCGTCGAGCAGGTCCGCGACGCGCTCTTTCTCGTCCTGCGAATCGAACGCGTAGGGCGGCAGTTGGTCCATCTCGATTTCTTCCTCATTTACTTTCCATTGCGTCAGGTACACATCGCGAAAGCGCCACATCCATGTGTTGGTCCAAGCAGTAAAGCCGAGAGGAGTGTACTCACCGGGCAGTTCGCTATAGCGCGGCGCAAGGAACTGCGCATCGTGCAACGTATGCCAATTGCGAGCAGCCCACGGCACCAGCGGCAACAGCAGTCCCAATCCCATCAGCAATCCCGCACGGATCAATTTCATCCAATCCGCCGGCCGCCAGCATTTCGCCAGAAGCACAAGGCCCCCGGCAAACAACAGCAATGGTGTTTCAGGCCGCACGAGCGTGCCGAAGCCAACCACAATCCCGGCCAGCAACCAGGGGTTGGTCAAGAATGACGCAGCGCCGTCGCCCTTCGCATCGGTGGTCCGCACACCGCCCAAATCCGTTTGCAGCAGCACCAGAATTCCCAGCGCCGTGAGGAAAGTCACGAGCGTTTCGGTGAGCACCACAGCCGAGTAATTCGCCGTGAACGGGCACAGCGCCGCGAGCCACAATCCTGCCAAAGCCACGCGCCGCCGCGACGGTTCCGGCGTGATTCGTGCAGCAATCAGCGCGATCACGAAACACGTCGCGAGATCCACCACCACCTGCGTCAGCATCGCCGCGCGCGTGGATTGCCCCGCAAACGCAAACACGGTGGCCAGAAATGCCGGGTACCCCGGGACGCGCATGTCCACCGGCGTGAGCCGGCCATAAACAGCGAATCCGTACACGCCGTTCTTCAGCCAATTCCAGGCCAACTCAATGTAGAATGGAGCATCGCCGGTGTCCGTCACTGGAAATTTCAGGACGAGATACACACGTAGCGCCAGCCCAACCAATACAGCGGCGACGACGTTTGCACGCATCTTATTTCCTGGGGTCATTGACACCGCCTCATCGGACGGCTAGCTTGGATTGCCTGAATGCCTGAACGCAAGCCTATTTTCTATGACCAGGAGCGCCGGCGCTGGCGTCGCACGCGCCGCGTGCTGGAAATTACGGGCGGATTTTTTACGCTTGTGCTCGTGATCTTTCTGGTAAACGTGTTTCGCAATCCGGAACTGCCAGACATTTTGCAAGCGGCTACGCACTGGGGGTTGCACGCCGTCCCCTCGAAAGCGAAAGCCAAGCCTCCGCTGCGCGGACGGAAGCGCAAAGTCGCGGCGCTGGGCAAAGTTCCGCAGAATTACGACCCGCTGCGCGCGGCGTTTTATGTCGGCGACGATCCCACCAGCTTTGCTTCACTGAAAGCGCATTACCATGACATTGACTTGCTGATTCCGGAGGCCCTGCACGCTTCTTCGGCGGACGGCCGCCTGGATGTTGATCAAGATCCGAAGCTGGGGTCGTGGATGCAAAGCAACGGCATCGAGCTGCCAGTCATGTCCATGGTCAACAACTACGACGGTAAAACCTGGGTCACCGAGGAAATGGCGGAAATGCTCGCCAGCCCGACCTCGCGCGAACGCCTCTCGAAATCACTGGCGGATTTTGCGACCTCGCAACACCAGTCGGGCGTCGTTGTGGACTTCGAGCTGATGCCACAAAGCAGCCAGCCCGATTTTTCGCGGTTCATTCACGATCTGGCGATCGCGATGCACACCGCAAATCTGAAGCTCATGGTCGCAGTCCCTGCCGCGGATTGGAGTTACGACTACAAGTATTTGGCGGAGCAGGCCGACGCCGTCATCTTAATGAATTACGATCTGCACTATCCCACCTCCGATCCGGGACCCATCGCGCCGCAAGACTGGTTTCAGCGCGACATTCAAAACATCGTGAAGATCGTTCCGCCGGCAAAAATTTTGATGGGAATCGCGAATTACGGCTATGACTGGCCGGCAAAGTCCAAGGCAACCCCACATCCTGTGGCGCAGCCTCTTACCTTCCAGCAAGGAATTATCACCGCGGTCGAATCAGAGTCGGACGTCACTTTCGACCCCGATTCGCTGAATCCGCATTATTCCTACGAGGACGAAAAGAATCAGATCCACAACGTGTGGATGCTCGACAGTGTCACGGCCTATAACCAACTCCGCGCCGCCGAACGCGCCGGGGTTCGCGGCACCGCGCTCTGGCGGTTAGGCATGGAGGATCCTTCGCTCTGGTTCATCTGGGATGCGACGCATGCTGACAATGCCACGCGCGCCAAGATTGAGGAAGTCCCGCCGGGCTACGACATCATTCTGGAAGGCGACGGCGACATTTGGCGCATCACGGCGACGCCGCAAAGCGGACGGCGAACGTTTGACTACGATGCGACGAGCGACGTCTTCGACGATGAGTCTTACCAAAGCTACCCCCTTTCCTGGCGCATCGAAGAAATGGGCGCGGCCCCAAACAAAGTAGCACTCACGTTCGATGACGGCCCTGATGCCGACTGGACGCCGAAAATTTTGACGATTTTGAAAGAAAAGCAAGCTCCGGCGACATTTTTCGTGATCGGTGAGTCCGCCAACCAATATTCCGACATTGTCAAGAAGGAGTACGCGCAGGGCAATGAAGTGGGAAATCATACCTTCACCCATCCGGACTTTGAAACTATCTCGAAATCACAGTTGCAGATCGAATTGAACCTGACGGAACTGCTCCTGGAAAGCAATTTGGGAGTGAAGACTCTGCTTTTCCGCCCGCCGTACGGAATCGATCATCAACCTGAAACGGCCAGCGAAATTCAGATGCTTCCTATACCGCAGTCCATGGGTTACATCATCGTTGGCGCAAGAGTGGACCCGCATGATTGGGGCGAGGTGAATGGCGGGGCGCCGCCTTCGACGGAAACGATCGTACAGCGCGTGCTGCACGACGCGACGCTGGGCAAGGGCAATATCATTCTGATGCACGACGGCGGCGGCGACCGCGCCAACACTGTAGCCGCGCTGCCGCAAATCATCGACGGCCTTCGCGCCAAGGGCTACGAATTCGTTTCCGTTGCGGACCTGTTGCATCAGACGCGCGCGCAGCTGATGCAGCCGCTCTCGCAGGAGGAATGGCTGCTGGTCCGCGCCGATGCTTTTATCTTCGAAGTCTTCCGCTGGTTTCGCGCGGGAATTGCATTCATTTTTGTTGCCGGAATTTTGCTGGTCAGCGGACGCGCGCTCATCATCGGATTGCTCGCGCTCGTGGAAAAACTGCGTCCTGCTCCGGCCGATCATCCCGAGTATAAGCCGAAAGTCACCGTGCTGATTCCGGCGTACAACGAACAAGCCGCTATTGTTGACACGGTTCGCGCAGCGCTCTCCTGCGACTATCCCAAGCTGGAAGTTCTGGTCGTAAATGACGGCTCAACGGACCGCACTCCCGAACTGGTGCGCGCGAATTTCAGCAGCGACCCCCGAGTGCTGCTGATCAACCAACCCAATCGCGGCAAACCCGCCGCGCTGAATCACGGCCTGGCGGAAGCGACGGGAGAAATTATCATCTCGATTGACGGAGACACTATCGTCGATCCCGAAGCTATTCCGCGGCTGGTCCGGCATTTCGCAGATCCTAAGGTGGGCGCTGTCGCGGGGAACGTGAAAGTAATGAATCGCAACCGCTGGCTTACTCGCTGGCAGGCGCTCGAATACATCACCAGTCAGAACCTTGAAAAGCGCGCCTTCGATTTGTTGAATTGCATTCCGGTGGTGCCCGGCGCCGTGGGCGCGTGGCGCACCGATTTGCTGCGCGCGAACCAGGGATTTTCCGGCGACACGGTGGCGGAAGATACCGACTTGACGCTCACCATCCGCCGTAACGGCTGGAAGATTCTCTATGACGAGGACGCGATCGGCCGCACTGAAGTTCCCGAAACCGTGGATACGCTGATACGCCAGAGGTTTCGCTGGACCTTCGGAACTTTACAGGCCGTATGGAAGCATCGCGACGCAGTAGGCAAGCCGCGCTACGGCACTCTCGGTTGGGTTGCGATCCCCAATATTTTTCTGTTTCAGATTGTTTTGCCGCTGGTCTCGCCACTGATTGATCTTCTGTTCTTGCTTTCAATCGCGCTGTGGGGCCTCGCGCAACTGCGCATCGCGCGGCTGCCGCAATTGTGGACTCTGCAGGACGTCGAGCGCTCACTAATTTTCTTCGCCGTCTTCATGATGATTGACCTCTTCACTTGCGTCGTAGCCTTTATTCTCGAACGGCATGAGGATTGGACGCTGCTGGCGCCACTGATTCTCCAGCGTTTTTATTATCGGCAAATGATGTACGTCGTCCTGTTCCGCGCGCTAAAAGAAGCGGTGCAGGGAAGGCCTGTTGGTTGGCGCGGAGTAGAACCGCAAATGCCGGCGCCCGTCGGACAGACGTGAAGCAAAATGCCGTAGGAGGGCCGCGCATTTCAACACATCGCGGCCAGCGGTGTCAATTTTCCCTACAGCGTTAGATCACATCCTCTAAAAGCGAATACCGGATTGGGAGAATTCTTTCCGCAGTGTAGCCTTCTCAGTAGCCTAGGTATTTCCGAGCGTATCGTCGAATCGCAATCCGAACTAACTTACAGGAGGAACTAGCGCCGATGCGAAATCGTTCAATGATTGATTTTTCAGGCCAGGCGGCCATTGGCCTCGCGGTACTCGCGGGAATGCTTATCTTTACTGTCCCGCAAGCCCGTGCGGATGATGATTGCCTGCGCGAGACTGTCAGAATCGACCACAAGCTGCACGAAGCCATCGAGCACAACGGCCCGGACAGCAAGCCGATCACTGGCGTCACGAGCTCGCGGAACAACGCGAACGCTGCTGGGACAAAGAGCACAAGTGGTGGGACGAAGACGGCCACCGCTGGCGCACGGACCACGACTGGGACGATCACGACCACGATCACTAGATCAGCTGGTTCTGTACATTAGAAGTGCATCCTGGGCTGCGTCGCCTCCTGCGGAAAGTGGCGCAGCCTTTTTCGGCGTCTGGACTGAGGGGTGTGCTACCAAGAACGCGCTCGCCTCGGCATAAACTTTGCAGAGGCGCCCGGTCTTCTGGTAGCATCTAAAAATGCGATGGGCTGTATCCCGATTTCTGGGAGCGGCACCGGAGGTCAAAATGAGTGTTGCACCGCGTGCGGGCAACGGTAAAGTGACCGTGCCTGACATTGTTTCCCGCAAAACGCATTCTCTCGCCGGCCGTTTCGAAACAAAGCAAAAAATCGCCTGTTTGACGGCCTATGACTATCCCACGGCCCGCCTGCTCGACGAAGCCGGCGTGGACATTCTGCTCGTAGGCGATTCGGTCGGCATGGTGGTGCTCGGTTACGACAGCACTTTACCCGTGACCGTGGACGAAATTTTGCATCACACGCGCGCGGTACGCCGCGGCACGCAGCGAGCTTTGCTGGTTGCCGATATGCCCTACGGCAGTTTCCACGTTTCGCTCGAGGAATCGGTGCGCAACGCCGTGCGCTTGGTGAAAGAAGGCGGCGCGGAGGCCGTGAAGGTGGAGGGAGGCGAGCGCCGCATCGAATTGATCGCGCGACTCGTGGAATCGGAGATCCCGGTGATGGGCCATGTAGGTCTGACGCCGCAATCCATTCATGCGCTTGGCGGCTTCCACGTCCAAGGCAAGACGGCTGACGCCGCGCGGCAGCTGGAACGTGACGCGCGCGCCGTCGAGGCGGCCGGAGCTTTTGCAGTAGTGCTGGAATCGGTGCCCCGCGAAATTGCCGCGCGCATCACTGAAAAGCTGCACATTCCCACCATTGGAATTGGCGCCGGCCCCGATTGCGACGGTCAAGTGCTGGTACTCCACGATCTGGTGGGCCTCACGCAAGGCCATAAGCCGAAATTCGCGCGGCAGTATGCGAATGTCGCTGGTGAAATCTCGCGCGCGGTCATGAGCTTCTGCGACGACGTGCGTCGCGGCGATTTTCCGTCCGATGCCGAGTCCTTTCACTCGCCCGCGCAATCGCGCGAGCAACTGCTGGCGCGCCAGCGCACCTGATTTAGAAGACGCGCCGCGCCGGACTGCGGACAAATCAGACAAGCGGAGTATCTCGATGAACGTGGAAGATTTTCGCCTGCTTTATGACTACAACGCCTGGGCCGACCACCGCACCCTGGAAGCCTGCACGGGATTGAGCGAAGAACAATTCACACGCGACCTAGGTTCCAGCTTCCGCTCCGTGCGCGACACGCTGGTGCACATCATGCTCGTCGAATGGCTGTGGCTTGAGCGCTGGCACGGCCGCTCGCCGACCTCATACGCCGCCAATGCCGAATTTCCAAACCTTGAGTCCGTGCGCGTCCGCTGGTCGGAAATTGAACGCGACCTGCTGGATTACGTTGCGTCGCTCGCGCCCGAAGAAGTGCAGCGAGTCGTCCACCACAAGACGACCGCTGGCTTGCCGCAGGCTCAGCCGCTCTGGCAAATGCTGCAGCACCTGGTGAATCACGGCACTTACCATCGTGGCCAGGTCGCCACGATGCTTCGACAATTGGGCGCGAAACCCGTCGCAACAGATTTGATTTTTTTCTACCGCGAGCGCGCAGCGCAGGCGAAGGCATGACTTGCGCACCTTTCGCAACTGTTTGATGTGAATCTCCGCATTTCCTGATCGCATGGAAACAATCCACACAATTGAATGGATGAAGCAGATTGCACACGCAGCACGCGCGTCCGATCGTCTCCTTGGCCTCGTGCCGACCATGGGTGCGCTGCACGAAGGTCATTTTTCGCTGATCCGTGCCGCGAAGCGAGAATGCTCGCCGGTGGTGGTCTCGATTTTCGTCAATCCCACGCAATTCGGCCCGTCAGAAGATTTCAGCAAGTATCCCCGCCGGATGGAAGACGACCGCGCGGCGATCGAAAAACTCGACGTGGATTATCTATTTGCGCCGACGGCGCAGGAAATGTATCCGCAGGGTTTTCGCACGTCGGTCACGGTGGAAGGATGGAGCGACCGCCTCGAAGGCCGCTCGCGTCCGGGCCATTTTCGCGGCGTTACCACCGTGGTCCTGAAGCTTTTCGAAATCGTGCAGCCGCGCCGGGCCTATTTCGGCCGCAAAGACGCGCAGCAGGCGCGCATCATCAGGCGAATGGCCACCGACTTGAATTTGGATGCGGAAGTGATCGTGCGCCCGATTCTGCGCGAGACTGACGGGCTGGCGCTTTCTTCGAGGAATGTGTATCTGCAGGGAGACGATCGCCGCGCGGCCACGGTGTTGTCGCGATCGCTGACAGCCGTGCGCGACCAAGTCAATAAGGGCGAGCGCGATGTCGCGCGATTGCTTTCCGCGTTGCGCCAAGTGTTGGGGGCCGAACCGCGAGTGGCGCTGGATTACACGGAGATTGTGGATGCGGAAACGCTCGAGCCGGTCGTAGCCCTGCGTGGCGCCTGCTACGTCTTGATCGCCGCCAAATTGGGTGGAACACGGCTAATCGATAACGCTCTAATCGAGCAGGACGGTGAAAGCTTCCAAGTTTCGGTGTAGTGCGGCATCGCGGCGTAGCTGGCGCCTGCGCTCGCCCAGCCCTAGTCTTTTCCTTCAATTGCGGCAAGCACTTCGGCGGCGTGCCCCTTCGGCGTGACTTTGTCCCAGATTTTTCGAATCTTGCCGTCCGGGCCGATCCAATACGTCATGCGCACGATTCCCAGGAACGATTTTCCTAGAAAACTTTTCATGCGCCGCGCGCCGTACGCTTCGACTACGGCGAATTCGGTGTCCGCCAGCAAAGGGAAAGTCAGCTTGTGCTTCACCTTGAATTTCGCCTGCGCTTCCACGGCATCGCCGCTGGCGCCGACGATGGCCGTGTTCAACTTTTCGAACTGTTTGAGGGCGTCACGAAACTCGGACGCTTCGTTCGTTCAACCCGGTGTATTCGCTTTCGGATAAAAATAGAGAATCAGGTTCTTGCCGTGAAAATCCTTTAGCGAAACGGTCGCGCCGCTGTCATCCGTGGCCCGAAAGTTCGGTGCTTTATCGCCTTCTTTGAGCAAAGTTTTCTCCACGAGGACTGGACTAAGATTCCGCAAGCACGCGTTTGAGAATTTCGTTTACGATTTGTGGATTGGCCTGGCCGCGCGTTTCGCGCATCACCTGCCCCACGAAAAACTTGAATACGCCTTCGCTGCCGGAGCGGTACTTTGCCACGTTGTCCGGGCTCTTCGCAACTACCGCGCGCGCAATCGTTTCAATCGCGCCGGAATCCGAAATCTGGGACATTCCCTCCGCGGCGATAATATCCGCGGCTTTCTTTCCGCTATCGAACATCGTGGCGAAAACTTTCTTGCCGCTCGCCGCAGTGATTTCCCCGCGCTCGACGATTGCCAGCAACTCCGCCAGCGCGGCGGGCTCGACCGGGCAATCCGCCATCTCTTTTCCCGCATCTTTCAAACGCCGCAGCAACTCCACAGATATCCAGCTCGCCGCCGCCTTTGCGGGAGCGCCCGCGCGTATCACAGCTTCGAAATAGTCGGCCAGTGCGCGCGTCGCCGTCAGCACGCCCGCATCATACGCGGCGATGCCATATTCGTTCACAAATCGCGCGTGCTTGGCATCCGGCAGTTCCGGTATTTCGCGCCGGATTTCTTCCACCAGCGCCTGCGTGGAAATCAGTGGCAGTAAATCGGGATCCGGGAAATAGCGGTAGTCGTGCGCGAATTCTTTCGAGCGCATCGGTTCGGTACGTCCGGCCGACACGTTCCACAGCCGTGTTTCCTGCACGATCGTTCCGCCTGCTTCGATTACGCCGATCTGCCGCTCGATTTCATACTCCAGCGCGTGCGCCAGGTAGCGAAACGAATTCAGATTTTTCGCTTCCACTTTCGTCCCAAATTTCGGAGCGCCGTGCAGCCGCACGCTCACGTTGGCATCGCAGCGCAAAGAGCCTTCTTCCATGTTGCAGTCGCTCACTTCCGTGTACTCCAGCACCTGCTTCAACGTCGTCAAATATGAATACGCTTCGGCGGGTGTCCGTATATCAGGCTCCGAAACAATTTCTATCAGCGGCACGCCGCAGCGGTTGTAGTCGATGTAGCTCCAGCGATCGGAATCCGCGAAGCCCTCATGGAGATTCTTGGCTGCATCCTCTTCCATGTGCACCCGCGTGATGCCGACGCGCTTCGCCGCGCCTTCAGCCGCGACCTCAAGCCAGCCCTTGATCGCCAACGGAAGCTCGTACTGTGAAATTTGGTAGCCCTTCGGCAGGTCTGGATAAAAATAGTTTTTGCGCGCGAAAATGGACCGTTCTTGCACTTCGCAATGCAGTGCCAGCGCCGCGCGGATGGCCAGCTCGCGCGCTTTGCGATTCAGCACCGGCAACGCTCCCGGCAAGCCCAGGCACACCGGGCAGGTATTGCTATTCGGTGGATCGCCGAAGCGCGTGGAACAGCCGCAGAACGCCTTCGTCAGCGTCTTGAGCTGCGCGTGGACCTCGAGCCCAATCACGGCTTCGTACTTTGCCATGACCTCGGGCGTCACGCCGGATATCTCCTGTGCATTTCGTGTCATTGTGAATGGCACTCGACGCGCCGCGCCGAGTAACGAGATTATAGCATCCGGTCCAATCGTTCGCGTTGCCCCGCGCGCGGCGCGGCGGAATGCACGAAGGGCAACCATGCGAACAAGAATCGCACCGATGTTCGCATGGCAATCAACATCTTTTGGAGTGCGGCGGCTTACCGCCGCCTTTTACGACTTCAGTCCCAGTGCGATCAAACCAAGCGAGGCAAGCCCGCGGTGGTGGGCAAGCCTCGCCCAAGAAAAAGCGCGAGCAAGCCGGCCGCGCCCGGCAAGCTCCCGCAATTCCAAATGGGACCGAGCCTATGCACAAACCTCGCTGCCGTTTATTCCTTTCCGCCCCAGATGTACTTAATTCCCAAGCGAAAATTCCGTCCCAGAGCGGGATATCCCACCGCGTCCTGATACTTCCGGTCGAAGAGGTTCTGCACTTGCGCCGTCGCGGAAAGCCCCGCCGCGACCGGAACAGTCGTGGCGGCGTCCCAGCGCACGTAGCTAGGATCGCTGGTGATGCAGTAACCTGTGCACACGCCACCTGTGATGACGCTGTCGAAGTCGCTGTCCGCGCGCCGGCCCACGTAATACCCGGCGAAATTCACATTGGCGCGGGGGAAATGCGCGTTGGCAATCAAGCTCGCCGAATGCAGCGGGCGTTTGAAAAGCCGATTCCCAGGCACAAGTGCGGGATCGGTCGTATTAGGCGACTTGATTACTTTCGAATCATCGTAGGTATAGTTTCCGACGATATTCAGCCAGCGCAACGGTTTCGTCTCGATCGTTGAATTGATGCCGTTGGCCCGCGCCAGGTCGGTATTGAAAAAGCTTCCCCCGAACGCAGGGCAGTTCGGGTTGGTGGTGACATTCGCAAAGCTCACGATATCCTGAAAGCGGTTGAAGAACGCCGTCGCCGAAAAACGAATCCGATCGGAAGCGAGCACTTGATCGAATCCCACGTCCACCGTCCGGCTGCGCTCGGGACTAAGCTGCGGACCGCAATCCGGCGGCAGCAGCTCCGGCTCTTTGATTCCCAATCCATAGGACGCACGCAGCCGCGTCGAGCCCCAGAATCCCCCGCCATAACGCAGGGCATACGCCGCGCCCACTCTGGGCACCCCGCGCACTCCGTAAAATCCGTTGCCATCCACGCGCCCGCCTGCGATCACCGTGAGCCGCTGCCCGAAGTGATAGTGCAGCTCGACGTAGCCTGCTTGATTGTGCCGCGCGGTCGCGCCGCCATTTTCCACTTCGAACGAATAGCCCACGGAGACGCCGCCATTGTGAAAAAGATACGTCGATTGCTCGTTCAGTCCCGCGCGATTGAACGTCGAGAGAAATGAGCCGAACGGCGGCACCACATCAATCGAATTGTCTCGCGATTCGAATCCGCTCAGTTTATGTTCCCAATTCGGCCCGGTCTGAAAATCCCACGTAAGTCCCGCCGCGAAATCGTGCAGGCCCGTACTCTGTCCCGCGACGAAAATCGGCGGATTGAGCGCCGTCTGTCCCGGCTGGCCCGCGTCGCTCGAACTATTCCGCAGCGTCAGCCGCAACGTGTCGGTGTCGGAGAATTTCCAGCCGAAATTGCCCCACAGAGTCGTATCGCGGAAAAAATTATCCGGCCCCTGGCCGTCGCTTCTGAAATATGCCGCGCCCGCCGAGTAGTCGAAAGCGCCTGCAAGACCGCTCAATTGGCCGGTGCCGTGTCCCGTCCCAAACGTTCCGCCGTCCGCCGCCAGTTCGAGCACCGGGTGGCTGGCAGTGCCGCGATGCGTGAAAATCTGCAGCACGCCGGTCATCGCGTCCGAACCGTAAAGCACGCTCGCCGCGCCGTGCACCACCTCGATCTTGTCAATTCCGTCGAGCGAGAAATTCGAGAAGTCCACCAGGCCGCCCGGCTGGTTCACTGGCACGCCGTCAATCAGCACCTTGGTGTAGTCTGAATTTCCACCGTCCAGAAAAAATGTGGTCGAGCCGCCCATCGGCCCCAGCTGCGAAAAACTGATTCCCGGTATCCCCTGCGTCAGCGGCGTCAGCCAAATCTCCCCGCTCTGGTCGATCTGCTCCCGCGTGACGATGTTCACCAGTGCCGCGGTATTTTCAATCGTGGCGGGTTCGGCGGAGGCGCTCACCACCACGTCGGCCGACATCGGCTCGAGTTCCAGGCGAACGTTCCAGACGCGCGTGTCACCGGCTGCCATAGTGAATTCCTCTTCAACGCGGGTGAATGACGGATGCTGAACGCTTACACGATACCGGCCCGGTGCCAGCATCAGCGTGAACTTGCCGTCAGCCGAACTGGTAGCTTCTTTTGGAGGCGCGCTCGGTGAGTCGAGAGACTGCGCTGAAACAAGCGCGTCTTGAATAGCCCCGCTGCTCGGGTCCGTGAGCGTTCCGTTGATTGTGGCGGTTTGTTGCGCTTGGGTTGCGATGGGCAGGAAAAGCAAAATTCCCAGCAGACTTCTAACGGAACTTCGAAAAAGAATAGCTAAACGACGGTGCAGTCTCATTTTTCCTCCTCTCCCTCTCGCGCGGGAGTTGAAGGTTGTCCGAAAAATGCATGCGCCGCCTAAAACACACGCGTATCCGGATGGAGACTCCGCCGGTCTCCTGGCTCGGCGGCTCGCCGCGATCTCACCGCAATAATTCGATGAAATCGGGCATCAGCGCGGCCTTCCCATCCTGCACTCCGAATCACCGGCGTGGCGTAGCGTGCCATGTGGCGATTCGTCGCTTCGGACAGTGGTGCGCGCCGAAAAATTATCCGCCTTACAGTCGCGCGGCGGCGACGGCTTTTCACCGTCTTCCCGTGCGCGGAGTCTCCTGTGATTGTGGACGGCGCCGCCCAAATCGACGAACGCCGCGATCGAGTGAACAACTGTAACTAATTGAACGTGCCAAAATCTTGGATTCCGGACAACAGATCGAGAATCCTTGTAGGTCGTGGCGTTTAGCCACGACATTAACTCCGCCAAAACGAGCGGTTTTAGCCGCTGAGGTGCCTATTTCCAAGGCGCGAACGACGCCTCGCCTCCGCGTGATTAAAAACTAGTGGTTACCGCTCAAAATCACTCGCGGCCGGCCGCTCGCGCGAATCTCCACTTCCAGCGGCGCCTCGAAAACTTCTTCCAACACTTCGCGTTGATACACTTCCGCGGGCGAACCGATGCGCAAACACTTGCCTTTGTGCATCAGCGCAACGCGATCGGAAAATTCCGCGGCCAAATTTAGTTCGTGCGTGACCACCACCACGGTGTAGCGGTTTTCGTCGGCCAGCCTCCGCAAACGCCGCAGCAATTCCACTTTGCCGCCGATATCCAGATGCTGCGTCGGCTCATCGAGCAACAGCAGCCCCGGCCGTTGCGCCAGCGCGCGCGCCAGAATCACTCGCTGCTTCTCGCCACCGGAAAGCTGATCCATCCAACGGTCGCGCAATCCGTCCGCGCCCACTTGCGCCAGCGCATTTCCCGCCATCAGGCAATCTTCGTCGGACTCGAATCGCAGTCTCTTGCCGTAGGGATAGCGCCCTTGCAGCACGTATTCCCACACGTGCAGAGGGAACAGCAGCTCGCTTTCCTGAGCCACCAGCGCGACTTGCTGCGCGCGGGCGCGCGGCTCGAGTTCGCTTACTTCCATGCCGTCCACTTCCACGCGTCCGGACAATGGTTTTAGCAGTCCCGCCAGCAATTTCATTAGCGTGGACTTTCCGCTGGCATTCGGCCCCAGAATCGCCATTAGCTCGCGCTGCTGCGCTTCAAAACTTACCGGGCCCAGCGTAAATTTCGGCGCCGAACGATCCGTGGCCGAATATGCGTAGCTCGCTTGTTCGACCTTCAGCCGCACGTGAGCCGCCGCCGAGAATGGAATCGGCTGCGGTGCCAGCGAAGCTCCGTTTCCCGCACCGGGGCTCATCGCATTCTCCTGCGCATTAGATAGATGAACACAGGCGCGCCGGCGAGTGCCGTCATCGCGCCCACGGGCAACTGCGTCGGAGCCACCACTGTGCGCGCCAGCGTATCGGCCAGCACAATCACGATCGCGCCGCCAATCGCCGACGTTGGAATCAACAATCGATAATCCGTGCCGAAAAGCATGCGCATCACGTGCGGCACCAGCAGGCCGATGTAACCAATCGCGCCGCTCACCGAAACCGCAAGTCCGGTAAGCACCGAAGCGGCCACGTACACCACCATCTTCACGCGATTGACGTTGACGCCCAAGTGCCGCGCTTCCTGCTCGCCGGTAAGAATCAAATTCAAATCGGAGGACGTGGTGTACATCGCTCCCGCCGCAACCACGAAAATCAAAAAAAGAAAGCCGAACCAGCCGATCACGTTTGTCGTCGGAGGCGGCGCCGTCAGATCACCCATGAGCCAGAACGTCATGCTGCGAAGTTCAGTGCCGGTGACCATCGTCAGCAGAAAAATAATAATCGCCGAAAGAAACGACGCCGCCACGATCCCCGCAAGCAGCAGCGTCGCGCTGTCGAGTTGCCCGCCGCGCCGTCCCAGGAAATAAACCGCCGCGATCGTTGCCGCCGCGCCCACAAATGCCGCGAACTGAATCGCTCCCACCGTGTGTGGCGCGACAATCAGGCTCAGCATCGCACCCAGCGCTGCGCCGCTCGAAACTCCCAAGACGTATGGGTCGGCCAGCGGATTCCGCAGCAATGCCTGGAATCCGGCGCCGGCCGTCGAAAGCGCCGCGCCCACCAGGATTCCGAGAGCGATGCGCGGCAAACGCAGCCCAAACACCACCAGCTTGAACTCCGACGGAATTTCGTCCCAGCGCCCTGCCGCGCCGTGATACAGCGTCGCCACAATATCGCGCACGGCGATGGGGTAATCGCCCATGCGCAGCGAAATCACCACCTCGATAAACAACAACGCGCCCAGCCCCACGCAAATTCCGATGATGCGCCTCGGCGTCAACGGGCGCACGCGTTGCGCTCCTTCATTGATTCGGGCATGGTCGCAAAGTAACGGCCATTTTCAATTTCCACTTTTCCATTTTCTGGCAATTTGGCACCGAAAACTTCCGGATGAAACTCGCGCGCAAGCTGCTCGATGGCTCCGATCAATCCGGGCGAAGGCCGATCCATTTCGTCGCTCGCGATCACAACGCGCCCCAATTTCACCGCTTGCAGATCGCGCCAGGTGGGACGCGTGCTCAGATCGGTGCCCCGCGTTGCATTTTCAGCCTTCAAATGGTCTGCGGTCAGCACGATGTAATCCGGCTGCAAGCGCACGACTTCTTCCATGCTTACCTGCGGCCAATTTTGATCGGAAGTAATCACCGACTCCGCGCCGGCCCAGCGCAGCGCATCCGCAATAAAAGTATTCTGCCCGATCGAAATCAGCGGATCCTCCCACACGGCAAAGAGCACATGCACCATCGGCCTTTCTTGTAAGCGAGCGTGCAGCGTATCGAGTCGCTTTTGCAAATCCGTCACTAGCTTGGTGCCTTGGTCTTTCGCGCCCATCAAGTCCGCGATTTCCGCGGTGGAACTCAGCATTCCCGTCACCGTGTGCGGAGCGCTGGTGTAGACCGGAATTCCCAATTTCAGCAACGCGTCCGCCGTTTGTGGCCGGTTGATGGAGGTGGACGCCAGCACCAGGTCGGGATGCATCGCCACAATCGCTTCCAGGCTCGGACTCTGCGGCCCGCCCACGTGCGGCTTGTCTTTCGCGGCGGGCGGAATGTCGCAATACGTTGTGTCGCCCGCGAGCTTGTCTTGCAGACCCAACGCGTAAACCGTTTCAGTCAGGTTCGGCGCGAGAGTCACCACGCGCTCCACATTCACTGGAATCGCCATGCGCCGTCCGGTTTCATCCGTGATCATCCTCACCGCGGGCTCGTTTGCCGCCGCAGGAGTCGCCGGTTTTGTAACCTGCGGCTCGCTTCGCTGTCGCAACCGCAATACAGTTGCGCCGAATGCTGTTCGCTGCGCGCTAGACAAGAATCCAGCGCATCCGACGATGAGCGCAATCGCCAGATAACGCCAAGTTGCCCTCTCCAACGCCAAAATAATTCTCCCGCGCAATAAAAAAAGCCTCGCGAAAAGAGCGAGGCATCTCGCCACACTCTTTCTCGCGAAGAGTGTCAGCTTCGACCAGTTCGGGTAGGTTTCCTGACTTTCAACTCATCGCCCGGCGCACTCGAAATAAAGCGCATTCCAGCGACAGCCGATTACAGTGGCGGGACCGTGGCCGATTTTCACGGCCTTCCCCAAAAATTGAAAGCAGCGTGCACTGATTTCAATTTTCACCCTAAGAGCGCATCTACTGCGCTCGCAGAGCTACCCGAGCCAGCTAAGTTGTCCACGCCGAGTGTAAGCGTCCCGTCTTTTGCTGTCAATCAATCGAGAACGATTGTAGTGAGGCTTGATTCAAATCGCTCGAGCTTCGCGCTCACTCTAACCGGGCTGCGAATCCTGCGTGAGGCCGCAGTGGTGGCAATTACGCCAATTCCTCTGCCTCTCCAGAGCCCTTTCCATTGGAGTATCCAGTAGTACAGTTTGCCGCAACCAGGACACGGAACCGGTTCAGCCAGACCCCCGCGGCAATATACGCAAGGAACCAAGCTGGAAAAGCCAGGAGCACCTGACGGCCCCACCTCTGATAGACCGTCGGATATTTCGAAGATGTAACCCAACCGGTCATGGGGATCAGAAAAAACGAAAACTGAATGGCCTTGAGAACCGCCATCCTACGACGGCGGTCTTGCCATGCTGCCAAGTAACCAGATCGCTCTGTCATCTGCATGAGCTAAGCCTCATCCGTCGGATGCTGCGTCTTTCAGCGCGCGTTCGATGGCCGCTTGCAACCCGGGCAGTTCCTCGTCGATCCACGGCGCCTTTCGTCCGTCTTGCACCTTGGCCCAAACGCGCCGATCTCGTGCAAACAGGGTTAGCTCCAGCGTCCCCTTCTGGTCTGGCCGTTTGTAATGCCAGTGGACGCAACCTGGATAAGACGAAAGCGAACCCTTCATCGCAAGGACCAGCCCGCGCCGCGCACAAATCTTCTCAATCAACCGCTCGGCGCGAACGAAATCGGCATTGCGTGGCGCAGCAAAATCAGTTTCTCGCATGGCGATGGCGACTATTTTACCAGTGGCGAAAACGATGAATAGGGGGATTTGTTCTAAGGCTGCTGCGTTTCGCGAAGACCCAGCGCAGGTGAGCGGCCGGGACAACGTCAGCGGTTCTTCCACTTCGGCGCGCGTTTTTCCACCAGCGCGCGCAAACCTTCTTGCGAATCTTCCAGATCAGCCAGCTCGTTCAAGAAAACTTTCATCGAATTGCGCACGCCCTCGCGCAAAGGCAATCCCAGGCTGCCAAGAATCGCTTTCTTCGCCATCGTCAACACCGGGCCGGACTGCGCCGTGACGCGCGCCACCACCTCGTCCACTTTCTCGACCAACTCATCCTCCGGCACCAGCCAGTTCACCAAACCGACTTCGCGAGCGCGTTCGGCAGACATTGCTTCGCCGGTGAGCACCAGCTCCAGCGCCAGCTTCGGGCCGAGAATGTAAGGCAGCACCGCGGCCGCCAGGGGAGGGAACGCTCCCAGCTTGATTTCAGGTTGCGCGAAACGGGCGTTCGGCGTTGCAATCACCAAATCGCCCAGTGCCGCAAGTTCCGCACCGCCGCCGAATGCGGGGCCATTCACCACCACCAGCACCGGCTTCGAAGTGTCCAGCATTGCCGCGAACGCATTGTGAAAAGCGTCCAGCAACTGAAACACGCGCCGTTGCGTATATTCGCCGAGCTCGATGCCGCCGGAAAAAGTCTTGCCCTCGGAGTCTAGCAAAATCAGTTTGATCTGGCTCTTCTCGCTCACCGAGTTGATGCCCGAGGCCACTTCCATCAGCATGCGTTCGTTCAGCAAATTCTGCTGCGGGCGATCGAGCCGCAGGTGTGCCACTTCGCCTTCCAACCGGAACTTGACGAACTGAAAATCCTCGATCCGCGGAGGACGCGTCGCCAGCGTTCCCAGCATTTCCGGCATTCGTACGTCCACGCCACGCCCGCGCGCTTCTCTGGTCAATGCCATCGGTTTGGTCCTCGGTATTTCATTAATCTCGCGTAGCGCCTGCCTGCCGGCACCGGTCTTGTAGGGAAGTCGAAAAGGTGCCCGTTTCCGGCGCGTCTAGTCGCGCTAAGGCGCCATGCCTGCGGCCTTTATCCACACACGCGCGCGCTCCATCAGGACGTGCGTGTAGCCGCCTTCCAGCACGAATCTCACGAAACTTGCATAGAACAGAAATCCCATTTCCGCTTCTCGTTGCCTCGTGTACGAGTCCGGATTCACGAACCAGCCGGTCGGCGGCAGCTCATATGATGAAGGCACCACACAGCGCGGGCGGCCCGACTGTAAGAGCCTAGACTATCTGTATCACTCCCGCCACGACGGACCCGCAAGCGTGCGTACAATCCGCCACGTGTCCACGGAACAACCGCAACCTGTACGAACGTACAGGTCCTTGGGCTCGTTCAACGGACTTCGACCGAGAATCGAAGCCCGGCGCGACGCAAGGCACCGGAACGATCCATTCTGTGTTACGTTTTTTCGTGCAAATATGCGACGCCTCGCTACGCTCGAAAACGAAATTCGCTGGCCCCGCCGTGTCCTTACGCTCGCCGAAGCCGTGAAGTACATCGACGCGACCGGCTACTGCATGCTTTTTCCAGTGAGAAACGTCCCTCTGCCGTCGCTCTATTACGCGGTGACGCGCCGCGGCCTGCAAGGGGAATGGAAGTGGGACAAATATTCGAGCATGGTTTGGCGATGGAAGGACGAGCTGCCGCGGCGCCGGCGCGCCGTCTACACGAAATATTTTCGCGGGCGCGGCACGTTCATCTGCCGGAGATTTCTCCCGTACTTCCTCGCCATGCAGGGATCGGCGGTGGTTGGCGGCGATCACGAACGCTTCTACGCCGAGGGGTGTATACGCGACGATTGTCGCATCATCTGGGAAGCGCTGGAAGAGCACGGACCAATGGCGACCCTCGAGCTGCGCAACGCTTGCAAAATGGACACCAAGGCGGGGAACGTCCGTTTCAAGCGCGCGATCTTGGGATTGCAGTGCATGTTGATCGTCGTTCACTTCGGCGCCGAGCAGGAAACCAACGCTTGGGCTTCCGGCCGGTATGAATTGATGCGCCGCGCTTTTCCGCAACAAACGGCGGCGGCGCGGCAAATTTCGCCCGAGGATGCGCGCATCCTGCTAGCCGCGAAATTTTGCGAACGGAATCCTGACGCGTCGCCCATGCACCTTACGCGCCTTTTCGGTTGGCTGAAAGCCGAAGCAGCGGCCGCATGGGAAGGCACCATGCGGCCATCTAGCGCTCCTCGCCGGCGCAAGGCATCCGAATGAAACTAGTCCTCGCGTCCACTTCACCGCGCCGCGCCGAGATTCTGCGCAATGCCGGGTTTGTGTTCGACGTGTTTCCGACCCACACGGATGAAACTCAGCGGCCCGGCGAAAACGCGGAGGATTACGTTCGCCGAATCGCCCAAGCCAAAGCCCACGCGGCTCGCGAGCAGTTGCGCACCACAGGAGAACCAACAATCGTGATCGCGGCTGACACCGTCGTGTTAGCCGAGGGGCAACTTCTCACTAAGCCGCAGGACGTCGCGGACGCGCGCCGCATGTTGCGCATGATGAGCGGCAAATCTCATGAGCTTCTCACCGGTCTTGCTGTCCTCCGTATTCCCGAGGGCGCGGAAACTCAGCACATCGAAAAAACGCACGTAGACCTGCTGCTGATTTCCGATGACGAGATCGAAAGTTACCTCCGGACAGGCGAATCATTCGACAAAGCGGGCGCCTACGGCATTCAGGGAATCGCAGGGAGGTTTGTTTCGCGCATCGATGGCTGCTATTTCAACGTGATGGGCTTGCCGCTTTCGCGCGTGTGGCGCGCAATCCGCGAACTCGGATGGGAAGACCCTGCAGCGAAATAATTGCGCATGGAATCACCAAAGCAGCCACAAAAGAAAACGGCGGCCGCGTGGCCGCCGTCACAATCCCTAATCAACTCGATTTTCGTGAAACCCAAACGCGCCGTTATTTCTTTTCTTCTGTTGCGGGAGAAGCCGGCTGCGCCGGAGTGGCGGCCGGCGGATTCGCCGGTGGGTTCGACGTGGGCGTGCTCGTATGCGGGCCACTCATGCCATCTTTAAAGCTGCGGATGCCTTCGCCGAGCCCGCGCATCACCTCGGGAATCTTTTTACCCCCGAAGAGCAGCACAATGATCGCCAGCACGATTAACCAATGAATTGGGCTGAACTCACCCATAAGTCACCTACCTTCGAATTCTTCTGAACTTTTCAGGGCGGTCCGCGATCCTCGCGCCCGTCAATCAGCCAAGTATAACACGCTCATCCCCCACGCGGCGCGTCACGTGCTCGCGGTCCAGGTGTTCCAATAGAGGAATCGCGTACTTGCGCGTGACGCCCGTAAGTTCCTTGAATGCAGTGATTGGCAGGCGTTCGCCCCGCTCTTTGCGGTACTTTGTCAACATTTCGTGCAATCGCGCTAGCGCGCTGCGATGAAACACCAAATCGTTCGCGATCTTGATGAGCACTTTTTCGCGCAGCAGAATTTGCAAAATTTTCTGCGCGCGCGGCGCGTCCACGGGCAATTTGGCCAGCACGCTGGCAAGCTCCGGCACCGTCAGCCCGGCCCGCGCGAACTCACGTTCGATCAACTCCTTCGCCCGCGCTTCCTCAGATGAAAGTTCGATTTCGCGGCCCGCTTGGCTTACCAGATCGCCGGAGATCGCCAGAGCTCGCGCTTTCACCAAATCATCCAGCGCCGCTTCGAATATCTCGGGCCGGGCGTCGCCTCCGCGCGCACGCAATTCTTGTTTCGGAATTCCTGGCACGAGCGGGTTTGCGCGATGAAACGCTTCCACCGCCTTGCGAATTGCCGCCGCGCAATTTGCGACCACTTGTGTGGACGCAACCAGCGCCGGTTCCGCCACCAGAATTCTCAGCCGCTTTTCCGCCGCCAGCTTTTGCGCTGCCACGCGCGCCTCTGCATCCGTCCATCCAGTCCGCGCCACGATCTCCGCAAACGTCAGACCGCGAGGTGTAACTTCCACGAGCGCCCTAAGAATTTCGTCGTGTCGGCCGCGCTCCCAGATTTCCAGAAACGGCGCGACCGCTGCGTCCGTGCGCTTATGCCGCGGAGCGCGCGCATCCAGCACGATGCCGCCGCCAATCGTCACCACCGGCGAAAATTGCCGCAGGATGAAACGATCGCCAGGGAGCACCAGCACGGGCTTATCCAGCCGCAATTGCGCAAAGGCCGATTCGCCTGCCGCCAGTTGATTCGCGCCATCCAGCAAGATCACCTCCGCAATCGCTTCCGCCGTACCCTGGTGAAAGTGCACACGTGCGCGATTTTTGAGCGGCTGGGTTGATCGAAGCAGCGTAATTCGCGCGTCCAACCGTTCGGTAATGTCAAACACCCTCGCAGGCACGAGAACCATGCCGCGTTCGATTTCTTCGCGTTCGATTCCGGCCAGGTTCAATGCCGTGCGCTGGCCCGCCACAGCGCGGTCGATCCGTTCGCCACCCGAATGTAGCCCTCGAACGCGCAACACCCTCCGCGATGGGAGCAGCTCCACGTCGTCCTCGGCCTGCACTGCGCCGGAAATCAGCGTCCCGGTGACGACCGTTCCAAATCCCTTCATCGCAAAGGCGCGGTCAATCGGCAGCCGGAAATGTTGCCTCGCGTCTTTTACCGGCACGGACTCGCCCAGGCGCACCAATTCCCGCCGCAACTGATCGAGTCCCGCGCCAGTGCGCGCGCTCACGGCAACGATCGGCGCGCCGTCTAAGAACGATCCGCGCACGAATTCTTCGATTTCCAGGCGCACCAATCCCAGCATGTCGGCATCAACCAGATCGGACTTCGTAATCGCGATAATTCCGCGCGGGATTCCGAGCAGCCGGCAAATATCGAAGTGCTCGCGCGTCTGCGGCTTGATCGATTCATCCGCCGCGACCACCAGCAGCACCAGGTCAATCCCGCCGACGCCCGCCAGCATGTTGCGCACGAATCGCTCGTGCCCCGGCACATCCACCAATCCCAGCCGCACGCCTTGCAGTTGCAAAAACGCGAATCCCAGATCAATCGTGATCCCACGCCGTTTTTCTTCGTCCAGGCGATCGGGATTGGTCCCCGTGAGCGCCTCGACCATGGCCGACTTGCCGTGGTCGATGTGCCCGGCGGTCCCTACAATGATGTGCCTGATGATTTCCATGGAGAGAAGCGTGCGTATCGATGCTATCGGAGATGGCAACATGCGGTCAAATCAGGACTTGCGCGCAGCACCAGGCGGGCGAAAAAAGCGATTACGCGCTCGTGTTTAATAAACACCTTGAGCTCTCCCGTACGTCCAAGATATGGTCTTGAACTGCTTTTCACTCGCTATGGCTGGAAAGGACAAATCCATGCGACGACTCATCTCCACCTTGCTCCCCGCCGTGCTTTTCTTCCCGCTACTGGCCGCGGCACAATCGAAACTGCCGAAGACGCCCGTGCGCGACGTGACCGAGGAATACTTTGGCGTCAAAGTGGTGGACCCGTACCGCTGGCTCGAAAACACCTCGGACCCGGAAGTGGTTGCATGGATGAAGGCGCAGAATGACTACACGGGAAGCGTGCTGAGGCGCATCCCCGGCCGGGACGAACTGCTCGCGCGCATCACGTCGCTCGACAACGCCGGCAGCACGATCTCCGGAGTCCAGGTCTGGGGCGGGCACTATTTCTATTTCAAGACGGAGCCCGGCTCGGACAATCGCAAACTGTTCGTCCGCGACACTCTCACGGCGCCCGAGCGGCTGTTGGTGGATCCCGAAACGATGACCACCGCCGAAGGCGTGCACTACTCGATCGATTATTTCCAGCCGTCGATTGACGGAACATATGTCGTGTACGGTATCTCGCCGGGCGGGTCCGAGGAAAGCGTACTGCACGTTTTGGAGAGCGCTAGCGGGAAAGTCTTGAGCGACAGCATCGATCGTGCCGAGTTCGCATCGCCCGCTTGGCTGCCGGACGGCAAAACTTTTTTCTATACGCGCGCGCAAAAGCTCGGCCCCGACGCGCCTCCTACCGCGAAATACCAAAAGCTGAAAGTGTATCGTCACACCTTGGGAGGTGATCCAGATCGCGAACCTCTTGTGTTCGGCTACCAGGCAAATCCCAGCGTAAAAGTTGACGAGAACGACTTCACGGTCGTCAACTACTCGCCGAGTGCTCCGAAATATTTAGTCGGGCTGGTCATCCATGGCGTAAAGAGGGAAATAGATATTTACACGGTGCCATTCGATGGAAATCCCAGTGCGAGCACGGTCTGGAAAAAAGTCGCGGACCAGTCGGATGAAGTCACGGGCCTCGATGTGCACGCGGACCAGATTTACCTACTCTCCCACAAGGACGCTTCCCGCTTCAAGGTTCTGCGCACGACCTTGAGCGCCCCTGACTTGGCTCACGCGGAAGTCGCCGTGCCCGCGAGCGAGGTAGTGGTCACCGGCATTTCGGCCGCCGCAGACGCACTCTATATCCAGGATCTGGACGGTGGGATCGGACGTTTGCGCCGCCTGTCTTACACCGGCGGAGGCGTTCAACCGGTGAAGCTGCCGTTTGACGGCGCGATTCAATCGCTGGTCACGAATCCCACTGACCCTGGCGCGTGGCTGGAACTCACTTCCTGGACAAAGTCTCCTCTGTGGTACGCGCTCGATTCGCAGACCGGCAAGCTGACCAACACCCAGCTAGTTCCGCCGTCCCCGGTTGATTTCTCGCAAATCGAATCCGAAGAGGTGAAAGCCAAGAGCGCTGACGGCACCATGGTTCCGCTTTCGATCATTCATAAGCGCGGAATGGCTCTCGACGGTTCGCATCCCGTCTGGCTTTCGGGGTACGGCGCTTACGGGATCACGTACGATCCATCGTTCCAGCCCACTTGGCTCGCGTTTCTCGAGAAGGGCGGGATTTACGCGGTGGCCCACGTCCGCGGAGGCGGCGAGTACGGTGAAGACTGGCACCAGGGTGGAGAGAAGCTCACGAAACAACACACGATTGATGATTTTCTCGCCGGCGCAGAATATCTGGTCGAGCACAAATACACTTCTGCGGCCCGCCTCGCAGGAGAGGGAACCAGCGCGGGAGGAATCACGATCGGCGGCGCCATCACACAGCGCCCCGACCTGTTCGGCGCTGCGCTGATTCGTGTCGGCGATTCAGATTCGCTGCGCTCGGAAACAATGGCCAGCGGCCCAGCGAATATCCCCGAGTTCGGCACCGTGAAGAACGCCGATGGTTTCAAGGCGCTCTATGCGATGGACGCCTATCAGCACGTCAAACCCGATACGCCGTATCCGGCAGTTCTTTTGTCCACGGGCGTAAACGATCCGCGCGTCGCGCCCTGGCAGGCCGCCAAGATGACAGCGCGCTTGCAAGCCTCGACCAGCAGCGGCAAGCCGATTCTGCTGCGCGTGGACTACGACGCGGGACATGGCATCGGCTCAACCAAATCCCAGCGCGATTCCGAACGCGCCGACGATGTGGCCTTCCTTCTCTGGCAGCTAGGAGTCTCCGGCTACGCGCCCTCCGACGGGGCCAAGTAGTTTCGGGAAGCGCAGAGGGGTCTTAAACCCGCCCTGCGCTTGCGTTCGTGACGTGGCCAAAATGCTTAAAACGGGCTCGCGTTTCCACTTTGTTCTCGCAGCGGCGGAGCCGTCGTAGAACCCTGGAATTTTGGTTTTCCTAACTTCACGATCCATATACCGGAATTGATATCGTTGAAGAAAACCAAGCCATTCGCAGGCTGCGCGCCCCAGGTGAAGGGCAGGTTCGCGCGATATCCTGCCGGGTCGCCGGTCCAGAAGCTCGCGATTTCGCGGCCCTGCTGATACAAATTGCCGCGCAGCTCGCCGGAAATATCCACCACGCGCCCGCCGCCAGCATAATCGCCCAAATACAAAATATCATTGTCGGCCCAGACGTTGTGCATCCCGCCTTCCGGCACTTCGTAGTTCGCGACTTCGCGCGGGTGTTCGATGTCGCTCACATCCATCACGTGCAGGATTCCGCGCACCGGAATTCGTTCCTTGCTGTTGATATCGAAATAGCCCGGAAACACTTCATCGCCCACATACACGTAATTCTTATAACGGAACGCGGTGTGGCTTCCCGCCAGCCAGCCGTTCCCGTACAGCTCGTAGTGATTGAATTTGTACTGCGCCACGAGCTGTGGATGCTCGGGGCTGCCGCCTTTCATGCCATTGCCGACGTCCAAAATCACCAGCCCGTCGCGCCAGTAAGCCAGGTACGCGAGGCCATCCTTCACGTATAAATCGTGCAGGTAGCGGCCCGTGGTGATCATTCCTTCACCCAGTGGCGAAGCAATCGTTTGCTCTTCGGATTTTTCCGTCTGCCAGCGCGCCACTTCTTTCGGATGCGCGGCATCCTGAAAATCAATCACGCGCAGCGAACCGGTGGCGTCGTCGGTGATGTACGCATAATGCGAATTAATGAACGCGCTGTGTACTCCGCCGGTCACCGTTTCCGTGTATTCCGAAAGCACTTTCAGGTGCGCGGGATCGGAAGCGTCGAACAGCACGATGCCGTTTTTGCGATTGGATGCGCCTTCGCGCGTGAACACGCCGACTTTTTCATCCGGCGTGGTGCTCACGTCGTTGAATAACCGCGCGTCCGCCTTCAGGCTATCCAACGCCTTCGGATGCGCGGGATCAGAAACGTCGTAGGCGTAGATCTTGTCGCCAAACGTCGCGACATACAAATGGTTGCCAACCACCCACTCTTCGGTGGTCTGGATCACGTTGCCTTCGGCGTTCTTCGAAGGAATGCGCGAAACCACTTCCAGCTCCCGTTGCGCATTGCGCGGGGCCACGTCAATCGAAGCCACCGCGCTATGGCGTCCGATGGAAGCAGTTACCTCGTATGTGCCGGGCAGCTCCGCGACGAACGCGCCGTCCGGATAAATCGTCGCGCGCGGGCCGCTAACGCTCCACGTTGTCAGCAAGTCTTTTGTACTCGCGCCGCCCTTGCCTTCCGGCTTCGCCGTGAAATGCACCACGTCGCCGGTCTTCGCCGTCGTCGCGGCTGGTTCCAATACAATCTTCGCCACAGTATCAGCAACCACGCGGACGGAAACCTCCCCGCTCACGGGCCCGCCGGTGGCAACCAAAGTCGCGCTGCCGGGCGCGACAGCCGTCACTAGCCCAGACTCATCCACTTTCGCAATCGCAGGCGATTTCGAACTCCAGCGAATCGGCACATCCGTGCGCGGGTCACCATTGGCCGACCGCGCCGTCGCAATGAGCACTGTGGATCCGCCGACGCCCAGCGCCTGCGTCAGCGGCGCAGGTTCCACTTTTGCCGGCGGAGGTGTCGCGACATCCGCGGTCGTGAATCCGGGCTTGCCTGCCACTACGGCTCCTACCGTCACGGTGCCCGCTGCGCGAAAGATCACGTTGCCGTCACCATCGGCGCCCGCGATGTCCGGGGGCAGCGCGATCCACAGCATGGGCTTCACGTCGATCACCTTTCCTGACGCGTCTTTCGCCACCGCGGTGAATTTCACCTTGTCGCCCACATGCGCGTGAGCGTTGGCAGGGGTGATCTCTACGCTGGCGGGCTTCGGCGGAGTCGGTGGCGCGCCAACTTCCTGTGCACGAAGTATCGGCGCCGCCAGCACACACACAGCCATCCAGCCAGCTACACATTTTGACGCAATCTGCATGGGGAACTCCCCTCGGTGGAAGAAATGTCGCCAGAGACCTTGTACCGTACGCAGCGCTTTGTCAATAGCAAGAGGCGAGAGCGCGAACGGCGGTGCCACTAGTCTGCGGGTTATTCGCTATTGAAGGGTGGCAAGCGAAAGCGCTATAACCGAACCCGGTATGCCTCCTATGGGTCAATTCGGCCGCAAGGGTTTGCCGCGCGCGATTTCAGCCGAAGAACTTCAGACAATGCTGGGGAACAGCCGGGCATTGTGCTCACGGCATGCCGTAACATCGGCAACCTGCGACTTAATCACGCGCTGGCCGTTTTTGTTCTCCCATCCCCTTATGGCCACAAAAAAGAAGCTTGCACCTGCGGTCATCTAGCGGCCGCCGTGGCCCGCGCTTTTCGGGACGCCGCGGGCATGTCGCTTCTCGAACGCGCGTCAACAGCGGAGCCGACCTCGGCAGCCGAAATCTCTTTAACAATTGCCAGCGCTGCCTGTTGCGGATTTTTGGCAGCCGTAATCGGGCGTCCCACTACCAGGTAATCAGCGCCAGCCCGAACTGCATCTCCCGGAGTCGCGACGCGGGACTGGTCGTTCACGTCAGCCGAAGCGGGCCGCACCCCAGGAACCAGAATCTTGAAGCTCGGACCGAACTCCCGCCGAACGGCGGGAGCCTCGTACGCCGAAGTAACCACACCGTCCAAGCCGGCATCCTTTGCCATCTGCGCCAGGGCCAGCACCCGCGATTCGAGCGTACCTTCGATCCCGATCTGCCGCAGTGTTTCCAAATCGAAGCTGGTCAGCACCGTCACGCCCAACAATGAGGGACGAGTCTTCCGATTGCCCACAGCCTCGCGCGCCGCCCGCAGCGCGGCAAGCCCAGCCGCCGCGTGCAAAGTCATCAGGCGCACACCCGGAAGCCGCGCTGCGGCAGCCACCGCATGACCCACAGTATTGGGAATGTCGTGAAATTTCAGGTCCAGGAAGATGCCGAAACCCAGGCCCGCGAGCTTTTCCACTGCTCGCGGACCCTCGGAGGTAAATAGCTGGCTCCCGACCTTGAACGTCCCCGCCACGCCTCGTAGTTTCCGCGCCAATGCGATGGCGGGACTAAGGCGGTCAATATCCAGGGCTACGATCAGTTTCCGGGATGAATTGTTGCTGGGCGTTCTGGCACCTTTAGGAGTTCCAGCCGGACTTTGGCGAGTCCGTGCTGATCGAATCCTAGCTTACGTGCCACTTGGTAGGAAACATCTAATTCGCGTCCTTCAACGTAGGGTCCGCGGTCGTTGATCCGGACCACTTGGCTGCGGTGATTTCGTGTGTTCACAACCCGGACGATTGATCCGAGAGGCAGGGTAGGATGCGCAGCGGTATCTGCATACATGTCGTACGTTTCGCCGTTGGCGGTTTGCTTGCCGTCAAAATCCTCGCCATACCAGCTGGTGGTGCACTCCCAGATGGCCAAGGGCTTCGGCTGGCCCTTCGAGGCGTTTTGGTTGTTGGTCTTGGAGGTGGTTTGCAGCGCGGCATCAGCTGGGGGAGGGTTGCCCGGATTTCCCGGCACCGTGGGATTCACGGACGGGATCACGACGAGCAGACCCGTTCCTAAAAACACCGTCTGCAGAATCACGAAGATCTTCGATCGCATGTTCACCTTAACCTTATTTGAATCAGCTGAATTTTACCTGTTCCAGGGTACAGCTGGCAATCAGTTTAACGCTGTAGGGCTCCCTGTAACTTGCTGATTTCAAATGTATTTTCTTCCCGGCACCACCTTTCCAGATCGCTCACGAGCCGTTCGGAAGCTCGCGGGTCCACGAAATGTGCTGTGCCGACCTCCACCGCCGAGGCTCCAGCGAGGAGGTATTCCGCTACATCTGCTGGTTTTTCAATCCCTCCGAGTCCAACTACTGGGATTTTGACCGCCCGGCAAGCCTCATAAACCAGCCTCATGGTTATAGGTTTTATCGCCGCGCCCGACAACCCTCCCGTCGTACTACCGAGACGGGACCTCCGGGTGTGTGCGTCGATACACAGCGAGGGGTAAGTGTTTGCAACAACCAAGGCGTCGGCTCCCTCAGCTTCACAGACCTTTGCCGTAAGTCCAATCATATTAACGTTCGGAGAGAGCTTCACCCATAGGGGGCGCTTCGCAGCCTTCCTCGCAGCCGCCACTACGGCCGAAGTCAGGGCGGGATCGGTACTATACTCGATCCCGCCCCGCTCCACATTGGGGCATGAGATGTTCAATTCGTATGCGGCCAGCCCCTCGGCGGCTTCCAGTACCCCTATCACCTCGACGTAATCGGCGATGGTCTGGCCGAAGACGTTGGCGATGACGGCCGTGCTGTATTGACGCAGCAAAGGCAGCTTTTCAACAGTGAACGCCCGCACCCCAATGTTCTGCAAACCGATGGCGTTGACCATGCCGCTCGCGGTCTCGCAAATCCGCGGAGCCGGAGCTCCTTCCATCGCTTGCGCAGAAAGCCCCTTGACCACGATGCCGCCGAGCCGGTTCAAGTCCACCAGCTGAGCGAACTCGATCCCATACGCAAACGTGCCGCTAGCCGCAATCACAGGATTTTTCAGGGAGACGCTACCAACCCGGACACGAAGGTCAACAGAAGCGGGCCGCGAGGGGCTGCTGGACGGCACCGGCGAACTCACAGCCGCAGTTTACCACATGCGGGCGATGTTGAACTCGGAGGCCGAATCCGCGAAGCTCAGCCAAGTTTGCGTCGGACGTACGTGAATAGGCTCCATCCGAATTCCGATGGGATTCCTCCGCTGCGGACCCCCGGCTCTCTGTGTTAGGATGATGCGCCAAATGCGCGTCGTAGAAAAAAGACAGCTCCTCTCCGCGGACGAAATCGGCCGCACCCTCCAGCGTTTGGCCCATGAAATCGTCGAAAAAAGTGGTGGCACCAAAGACCTCGCCCTGATCGGCGTCCGCCGCCGCGGCGTTCCGCTGTCGGAGCGCTTGGCGAAAACGATTCGCACCTCCTCGGGGGTGGATATCCCGGTCGGCACGATTGACATCACGCTCTACCGCGACGATCTCTCGACGGTCGGGCCGCAGCCGGTGGTTCACTCGAACGAAATCAATTTTCCGGTCGATGACCGCGACCTAGTCATCGTGGACGACGTCCTTTACACCGGGCGCACCATTCGAGCCGCGATGAATGGCCTGTTCGATCTCGGCCGCCCCAAGCGCATTCGCCTATGCGTGCTGATCGATCGCGGCCATCGCGAGATGCCGATCGAGGCGTCGTTCGTGGGCAGCCATGTGCAAACCAGCGACACCGAGATCGTGGAAGTGCATCTGAAGGAAGTGGATGGCGACGAACGCGTCGTCCTCGTGGACCGCGTTCCCTAAGACCTGGCAATCCTCACGGAGGCCGGAAGCTAACGAATCAAAGGGAAAAAGTGCTGCAGCGCCTGGAACACCTGCTCGGAATTGAAGACCTCACCCGCGAGCAAATCTCTTTTATTCTGGACCAAGCCAAGCCATTCCAGGAATTCCAGCGCCATCCGCTCAAAAAATTAGCCACTCTGCGCGGCAAAACGGTCGCTCTGGCCTTCTTCGAAAGTTCCACGCGGACCCGCATCAGTTTCGCCACCGCCGCGGCCCGCCTGGGCGCCGATACTATGAATCTTCAGGCCGAATCCTCCAGCTTGAAGAAAGGCGAATCGCTGCTCGATACCGTCCGCACGCTTGAAGCGATGCGCCCTGACGGCATCGTCATCCGCCACAGCTCCTCCGGCGCGCCTGAATTCATCGCCCGGCGCCTCGGTATTCCCATCGTGAACGCCGGCGACGGCACCCACGAGCATCCCACGCAGGCTCTCCTTGACGCGCTCACAATTCGCGACCGCAAAGGCAAGCTGGAAGGGTGGAATCTCACCATCCTCGGCGATATCCTGCACAGCCGCGTCGCGCGCTCCAATATTCACTTGCTCAGCAAATTTGGTGTGCGCATCACGTTGTGCGGTCCGGCGATGTGGGTGCCGCGCGAACTGGAAACTCTCGCGCCGAATCTGCGCCGCGTCCCGCGCATCGAAGAAGCCCTCGACGGAGCCGACGCGATCATCGCTCTGCGCGTGCAAACCGAGCGTTTGCACGAGCCCGCGCTAGCAGCGGAAGAATACATCCTGCGCTATCAACTCACGCCCCAGCGTCTGAAGCTCGCGCGCCCCGACGCGCTGGTCCTGCATCCCGGCCCCATGATTCGCGGCCTCGAAATTGACGATGCCGTAGCCGACGGCCCGCAATCCTGCGTACTGGAGCAAGTAACCAACGGCCTCGCCATCCGCATGGCGCTTCTTTACCATCTCGTGGGCGGCGCGCCGGTCGAGAGCACCTCCGGGGATAAAGTTCCCGACAAGGTGCAATGAGGCCCAACGATGCCACCAAGGAATGACCGATTGCTGCTCATCAAGAACGGCCGCCTGATCGATCCCGCGTCGAAGACCGATGCTCGACACGACGTGCTTTTGCACGGGCCTCGTATCGTTAGAGTCGGGCCTGATCTGACGACGTTTGACGCCGATCTTTTCGATGCCAGCGGCATGATCGTCGCACCTGGTTTCATTGACTTGCACTGCCATCTGCGCGAACCGGGCCAGGAAATGTCCGAGACCATCGAGACGGGCACGCGCTCCGCAGCTCGCGGCGGTTTTACGGCAGTGTGCTGCATGCCGAATACGCAGCCGGTGAATGACAATGCTTCCATCACGCGCGGAATCGTCGAGCGCGCTGCCGCTGGCGGAAGCGTGCGCGTCTGGCCGATTGGCGCGGCCTCCATCGCCAGCAAAGGCGAAGCCCTTGCGGAAATTGCAGCGATGAAGGAGGCCGGAATCGTCGCCGTCAGCGACGACGGCAAGCCCGTCGCCACCGCACGCTTGATGCGCCAGGTGATGGATTATTGCAACACGCTCGATTTGCCGGTGATCGACCACTGCGAAGATCCGTCACTTTTCGCCGGCGGCGTGATGCGCGAAGGCCCTCGCGCAATTCGCCTCGGCTTGAAGGGCATTCCCGCACAGTCCGAATCCATCTGCGCCGGCCGCGACGTGGAACTCGCGGCACTCACCCGTTCGCGTCTGCACATCGCGCACATGTCCACCACGGGCGCGCTCGAATACGTGCGTTTGGCGAAAAGAATGGGGCTGCGCGTCAGCTGCGAAGTCACACCGCACCATTTCACGCTGTGCGACGACGATGTTCGCTACGACACGAATTACAAAATGAACCCGCCGCTCGCCTCGCGCCAAGACCGCGAAGCGTTGATCGTAGGCATCGCCGATGGCAACGTGGATGCCATCGCTACCGACCACGCGCCGCATCATCCAGCCAGCAAAGACGTGGAATTCGATCGCGCGCCCTTCGGAATCATCGGCTTCGAAACCGCGCTAGCCCTGACGTTCAGCGAACTGGTTCATCCCGGGAAAATTTCTCTCGTGCGCATGGTCGAGCTTTTCACCACCGGACCGGCAAGCGTTCTCGGCATCGAACGAAAAATTGCCCCCGGCGAACCTGCCGACATCACGATTTTCTCTACCGATCATCCGTGGACCTACCACGCCTCCGAATCACCCAGCAAATCACGCAACACGCCATTCGACGGACGCACCTTCCGCGGCGCACCTATGGCCACCATAGTAGGCGGCCGCATCGTTTATCGCCGCGAACAAAGCGCCACCGCCTCCTAAATAACCCGCCGCGTGCGCCTGCACTGGTAGTGCGTCGTGCGTTTAGCCGCGCGCAGAGATATCGAACCGAGGATTTGCAGGGGTATAATCGCGAACAACTATGCCTCTCGATCCGGGGACACACCTTGGCCCCTACGAAATCGTCAAGCTGCTGGGCGCCGGCGGAATGGGTGAGGTGTACCGCGCTCGCGACGCGCGCCTCGACCGCATCGTCGCGATCAAGATTCTGCCCGCCGCGCTCTCGGCAGACAGCGATCGGTTGCACCGTTTCGAGCGCGAAGCGCGCTCCGCTTCCGCGCTAAATCACCCCAATATCGTCACCGTCTATGAGTTGGGACAACACGGCGCAACTCGCTACATTGCGATGGAATTGATCGAAGGAAAGACGTTGCGCGAGCTGCTCGTCGCCGGCCCGCTGCCAATCCGCAAGGCGATCGAAATGGCGTCGCAAGCTGCGGAGGGCTTGGCGAAGGCCCACGAAGCGGGCATCGCGCACCGGGATTTGAAGCCCGAAAACATCATGGTTTCCGAAGACGGATTCGTCAAGATTTTCGACTTTGGTTTGGCGAAACTCGCACCGTTCGGCGGTGAGGTGTCGCAAACGCACACGACATCCGGTTGGCAGACAGGCGCGGGCGTGGTTCTCGGCACGGTGCAATATATGTCGCCGGAGCAAGCCAGTGGCGGCGTGCTGGATTTCCGTTCGGACCAGTTCTCGTTCGGCCTGGTGCTCTACGAAATGATCACGGGGAAACGCGCCTTCGCCCGCAAGACCGCCGCCGAGATTCTCGTAGCCATTATGCGCGAACAGGCCGAGCCGATTGGCGCCCAAAATCCCGACGCTCCCGCGCCCTTGTGCTGGGCGATCGACAGGTGCCTGGCAAAAGAGCCGGATAAACGCTACGCCTCGACGCGGGACCTGGCGCGCGAACTTGCCGCGATACGCGACCGCTTCTCGGAGAAACAGATCAAGCAGGCCGAAACGCGCCCCGTAAACATACCGGTGCAGCGGACCGGCTTTGTAGGGCGCGAAAAGGAAGTAGCCGCCGCCAAAGAACTGCTGTTGCGGCAGGATGTCCGCCTGGTGACGGTCACCGGTCCCGGCGGGATCGGGAAAACACGCCTCGCCCTGGAGGTGGCGAAAGATTTGGCAGAGACCTTTCCCGGCGGAATTCATTTTGTCGCGCTTTCTGCGCTGCGCGATCCCGGTTTGATCGCTTCCGTAATCGTTCAGACGCTGGGAATCCGCGAGGCGGGAGGCCAGTCACCGCTAGAAATCCTCAAAAGAAATTTCCAGGACTCGCAACGCGCGCTAGCGCTCCTGCTTTTAGATAATTTCGAGCACCTGATGCAAGCGGCCTCCACGGTTGCGGAGCTCCTGACCTTGGGTCCCAATCTCAAAATCCTGGTGACCAGCCGTGCGGCGCTGCACGTCTACGGAGAGCACGAATTTCCAGTGCCACCCCTGGCGCTGCCCGATTCACAATCAAAGCCTTCGGTCGAGGCGCTGTCGCGCTACCCCGCAGTTGCGCTGTTCCTGCAACGCGCAGTAGCTGCCCGGCCGGATTTTGAACTGAATGGGCAAAACGCATCCGCCGTCATCGAGATTTGCGCGCGGTTGGATGGTCTGCCCCTCGCGATCGAGCTCGCGGCCGCGCGGGTCAAAGTACTTTCGCCCGCCTCAATGCGGACACGTCTCGCGAGCCGGCTACAACTATTAACCGGCGGCGCCCGCGACTTGCCGCAACGGCAGCAGACGCTGCGCGCTGCGATTGATTGGAGCTATGACCTGCTCAGCGCCGCTGAGCAGAAACTTTTCCGCCGATTATCGGTGTTCGTCGGCGGGTGCACTCTCGAGGGCGTCGAAGCCGTCTGTAACACCAAGGGCGATCTCGATTTGGATCTGCTCGACGGAATCGCGTCCATGGTGGATAAGAGCTTGATGCAGCAGGCCGGGCACGCGAACGGCGAATCGCGCTTCGCGATGCTGGAAACGATTCGCGAGTACGCTCGCGAAAAGCTCGAGGCCAGCGGCGAGGACGCTTCGACAAAGCGCGCCCATGCCGCCTATTGCCTCGTGCTCGCCGAAGAAGCGGCTGCGGAGCAGGGCGGCTCGGCAGGAGCGGAGTGGCGCGAGCGCTTCACGCTCGAACACGACAATTTCCGCGCTAGCGTTGAATGGCTAACCGAAACGGGAGACGCCGACTGGGGCTTGCGTCTGGGAACCGCGCTGTTTCGTTTCTGGGAAACGGGCGAGTATCTCGCCGAGGGCCGGGACAGTCTGGGCAAGCTCCTGAGGATAGCGGGCGCGGCGGCTCCGACAAAGGCGCGAGCGCGTGCTCTGTTTGCCGCTGGTGTGCTCGCCACCGAGCAGGGAGATTATTCTGCGGCGAATGCGCTCATGAGGGACAGCTTGGACATCGCCCGCCAACTCGGCGACAAACAGGGCGTCGCCGTCTCGCTCAATGCGCTCGCGGTAGTTGCCCGGGACAACGGTGAGATTGCAGAAGCGCACGCTCTGTTCCAGGAAAGCCTCGGGGCGTGGAGAGAATTGGGCGACCTGAAAGCCATCGCTCGGGCTCTCAGTAACTTGGCGAATGTCCTTAAGCTGCAAGGCGAATACGATCACGCGCGCTCCCTGCACGCGGAGTGTCTCGCAATCTTTCAAGGACTCGGAGATCGCACCGGCGTTGCCTGGTCGCTCAACAATCAGGGAGACGTCGCCCGTGATCAGGGCGACTCAGCGGCCGCGCAGGCATTGTACGAACAAGGTCTGGGAATGTTTCGCGAGCTTGGCGACCGTTGGGGCATCGCCGGCACGCTTGCCGATCTTGGCACCCTGGCAAGGGAAGGGAAGGATTGTGTCGCCGCGCACGCTCTGTACCAGGAAAGCCTGAAGATCTTCCGGGAACTGGATCACAAGCGCGGCATCGCCCGCCTGCTCGAATGTTGTGCGTGTTCTGCGGCGGCGCAACTTCAAGCCGAGCGTTCACTGCGGCTGGCAGGAGCGGCGGCCGCACTACGCCAAAGTATCGGAGCCCCGCTCACGTCCGCCGAACAGGCCAAACTGCAAGCTCTCCTGGATCCGGCGCGGCGCGCATTGACCAACGCGTCGGGCGCGACGGCGTGGCTGGAGGGTTGGAATATGCCGTTAGAAAAAGCGATCGATGAAGTGATTTTGTCCGAAGCGGCGTCTTCTTCGGGCTAGCGAGGGCGGCGCGCGACCCCTCTGACGCTTGAGGCAAAATAAAACCCGTTAGTCGGCCCTTATTCTGCGGTCGAGGGGTCTATCAGCCGGCGCACGGCAGAGACCCGATTGCAAGGAAGGCCCACGCGCTTGGCGTGCTCTTGGATAGTCGCCTCGTCCGGAGCAAGATAAACGCAGTACACTTTGTTGCCGGTGACATAACTGTGGAGCCATTGAATCTCCGGACCCATTCCCTTCAACACGCTGACGGACTTTTGGGAAAGTTCGCGCAATTGGGCGTCGGTCAGCTCTCCGGCTCCGGGAACTTCGCGTTCGATGACGAATTTGGGCATGAACGGATGCTAGCATGCGAATAGAGCGGCTTCAATACGGCTTGGCCGAAGCCGCCCCGAGCAGGAGAAAATGTCCAAAAATAACGAGGTTGTCATGGATCTTCGATCGTTACAAAAACCGCTGAAGGAGCAATACCGCAGTGACCCAAGCGCCTCGCGCATCACTCTGCGCGCCAAAGGCGGGCCGACAGATGTTCCAGTAGCCTGCTCGGTGGATCTCGGACGCGCCATCTACAAGGCGGAAGCCCACAAGGGTGTCGGCGGCGCAGGCGCTGGCGCGTGTTCCGGCGACCTGTTGCTAGGAGCGCTGGCGGCCTGCGCGCAAATCACCTGTCAGATGGTAGCCGCCGCCATGGGCATACCGACCGAGAAGATCGAAGTCGCAGTGGAGGGGGACCTGGATCTCCGCGGCACGCTCGGTATATCGAAAGACGTCCCCGTCGGCTTCGAAAGCATTCGACTGCATTTCGATGTCGTCGCGCCCAACGCAACTTCGGAACAAATGAGCGCGCTAACAGAAAAAACCGAACAATACTGCGTGGTGATGCAGACTCTCACGCAGCCGCCCAAGCTGCAAAGCAACTGGGTTCGTCATGATTGAAAAAACAGCGCTGTAACTGTTCCTCCGTTGCGAACGCGAGCTTCGCCGCGGACTTCCACAGTCCGATCCTCGATGATGCGATAATGCGAGATAGTCTGTCCGAGGAGTGAGCCAGAATCCGCCATTTGGCGCTCATCTTAGGTTGCGCTCGGAGGCAAGTCAACGAACGGCCGAGCGCCACGCTACTCTTGCCGCAAGGCCGTCATCGGATCCACTCTGCTCGCCCGGCGTGCCGGCACAAAACTCGCTAGCAGCGCGGCAATGACCAGCACGGGAATCATAATCGCTAGAGTCAAGAGATCTGCCCGGCGCACTCCTTCGACTAAGTGTTCAAGCAAATGCGCCGCCGCCAAAGCGCCAAAAAGTCCCACGCCGATGCCGGCAAAGATCATTCCAAGACTCTGCCGCAGCACGAGCCAAATTACATCGGCGGGACGCGCTCCCAACGCCAAGCGCACGCCGATTTCTGGCACGCGCTGTCCGGTCAAGTACGCTAGTACGCCATAAATCCCGATGCACGCAAGTAGCAGAGCCAAGCCGGCGAATATGCCGAACAGCAACAATAGGAAACGTTGCCGCGCGAGCGTGCCGCGCGCAAGCTGCTCCATCGTGCGAACCTCGTACAGAACCTGATCGCCGGTAACTCCCCGCACTTCGTGACGGAGTGAATCAACCACACTCAACGGCGCGACGTTCGTCCGCACGACCACAGACATAAGTTCAGACCAACGCCGCAAGAATTGGTCCGGGAGCTGGGAGAAAGGATAATAAAACTGCGCGCGTACTTGTGCTTGATCGTCGCCGGGAAGCCCCCAATGCCGCACGTGGCCAACTACACCCACCACGGTGAACGGGCCATAATCCATGTCTGGCACCCACAGGCGTTTCCCGATAGGGTCCTGATCGCCGAAAGCGTTTTGCGCCAAAACGTCGTCAATTACGATGACAAGCTCGCCTCCCATCCGATCCTCGTCGTTGAAGAATCGGCCTCGGCGCAGCGATATTCCCATCACTTTCAAATAATCCGGCGAAACGCTGGTTGCTAACGCCACCGGTCGCCGATTTTCCGGCGGCACGTCCGCGCTTGTCCAGTAGCCGATTTGATTGTTGCCCTCGCGCATCGGAACAGTGTCAACGATCGCGACAGACTGCACCCCGGGGATGCGGCTTGCACGACTCAGTACATCCTGCCACGCGGGACGGATCTTCCCGGGATCCGCAAGCACTCCTGGCGAAAGCGCCATGCGCGTCACCAGCACATTTCGGATGTCAACGCCCGGGTCAAGCGCTGACGCTCGCAGCAATGTGCGCCCTAACATGCCTGCCGCAACTAAGAGCACCACCGCAAGCGCGATTTCGCAGATCACAAACGTGCCGTGCAAATGACGCGCGGTTCCGGCGATGGTTCGGGCTCCCGCACGCAGGGCTTGTTCCAGCCCCCGCGCCGGAGCGCGCAAGGCGGGCGCCATCCCAAACAGAAGGCCGCTCAGCAGCGACACCACGATCGCAAATAGCATAACCCGCCAGTCGAGATGCACTTCCTGCGCTCGCGGCAAACTTCCTGGCCAGAGCGTCAAAAACGGGCCGATCCCGAGAGCTGCAAGCAGGACGCCGAAGGCCCCTCCCGCAAGCGCCAGCACCGCACTCTCGGTCAAACATTGCCGCACCAACCGTCCGCGGCTTGCGCCTAGCGCCGCGCGCATCGAAAGCTCACGCTCGCGCGAAACGGCGCGCGCCAGCAGCAAGCTCGCAACGTTGGCGCACGCAATCAGCAGCACAAGACTGACTGCCCCCAACAATAGCCATAGCGTGGATTGAACACCACCAACTGGCGGGCGCAACGGCGCTACCAGAAAAGTGCGGCCTTCGTTCGTGTCCGCGTATTCCTCGGCCAAATGATGCCCAATCAAAGACAATTCTGCTCGCGCGTTGGCCAGGGTCGCAGCGGGCCGTAGGCGCGCGACGATACCGGTCGGATGGACTGCGCGATTCTGCAGATATTCTGCGGTGTCTTGCCCTAGCGGCGTATACACGTCCGCTTCATCTCCGTACAACCTGAATTCCGCGGGCGCGATGCCCACTACCGTATATCGCCTTTGATCCAGAACAACCGATGTACCGAGCACTTTCCGATTTCCAGCGAAGTGCCCCTGCCAGAAACTGTAGCCCAGGATCATCACGGGCCCGGTGCCGCGGCGGTCTTCTTCAGGCAGGAATGCGCGCCCTTGCGCGAGCTTTGTGCCCAAAACGGAAAATAGGTTGGACGAAATTTCGCGGAGGTCAACATATTCGGGTTGTCCTGGCTCGCTGAGCGTGGCTCCGTTGTAGAGTGTCCCGGCCATCTCCAGAGAGCGGCTCTCGCGCTGGCTATCGAGAAAATCGAGATAAGCAACATTCTGTTCGCCATAAATCGTCGAATTCCACATTTCCGTGTGGCCGTGCACGGTCACCAGCCTGTTGGGCTCGGGATAGGGAAGCGGCTTCAACAGCACGCCGTTGACGACCGTGAACATGACGGTGGTCACTCCAACTCCGAGAGCAAGCGTCAACAAGACCACGGCTGCGAATCCCTGATTCTTGCGGAGTAGGCGGAGCGCAAAGCGAATGTCTTGCAGCAAGTCTTCCACCCATCGCGTACCGCGTGCGTCGCGGCACTGCTCCTTCACCTGCTCCGAACCACCGAGAGCGAGCTTGGCTCGTCTCCATGCCTCTTCGGGGTTGTGTCCCCGTGCGATTAGCTCGCTCGCGTGTTGCTCGATATGGAAGCGGAGTTCCTTCTCGAGTTGCTGTTCCATTTGCTTCCGCCGCCAGAGGCGCTGCCACCAGTTCATTCCGCACCTCCCTCGGACATTTTGAGGATCAGGCCGACGGCCGCCGTCAACCGCTCCCAGCCCGCCGCTTCCGTTTCGAGCTGCGCCCGGCCCTTTCGGGTCAGGCGGTAGAACTTTGCCTCTCGCCCGGTGTCGGTCTCTTCCCAGTCCGCGGTGAGAAGCCCGCGATTCTCCAGCCGGTGCAGCGCAGGGTACAGCGACCCTTGCGGCACTTGAACCACATCGCGCGAGACCTGCTGCAAGCGCTGAGCGATCGCGTACCCATGCACCGGCCCCAACGCCACAACCTTCAAAATTAAAAGATCCAAAGTCCCTTGGGGCAGATCCGACTTCGCAGTCATCACGACACCTCGTCCTTCTACATGTCTATCATGCGATGTGTAGAAGCGCAAGGCATATGCGGTATGGCCAGAGATTCTCTGTGTCTCTGTGCCTCAGTGGCGGGTGTAGGCGGTTAATGCGCGGCAGGTTCTGCGGCGGGATGCATCCCATGTTGCGGGACTTCGTGAACACCTCGTAGTGGCTGTTCCTGATGAAATCTGAAAAGTTGATTCAGCGGCCCGGCGCCCTTGCCGATCGCGTAGGATTTTTCGATGGCCTTCGTAACGTAGGCCTTCGCCAGAATCACGGCTTCGCGCAACTGTTGGCCGCTGGCCATTTGCGCCAAGATCGCGGATGAAAAAGTGCAGCCCGAGCCATGCGTGTTCGGACTCTTCACGTGGTCGCCGCCGAAGGTCTCCACTTCCGTGCCGATGCACAGCACATCAATCGGCTTATCCAGGTGTCCGCCGGTAACCACCACGGCCCGCGTGCCCATTTCCACCAGCTTCAGCCCCGCCGCTTTCATCCCCGTGAGATCCTTCACTTCCATACCGGTCAAAAATTCCGCCTCGGGAATATTCGGCGTGATCACGCTCACGCGCTTCAGCAATTCGTCACGCACAAATTTCAATCCCGAAGTATCCAGCAATTCCGCATTGCCTGCCGTGGGACGGAAAACGGGATCGAGCACGACGTGAGCGAATTTGTGCTTATCCAAGAATTCGGTAACCACCGAGGCATTTGCGCGGTTCGCCAGCATCCCGATTTTAACGCCTGCCATCGTCACATCGTCCGCCAGCGTATCGAGTTGCGCGCGCAAGGTAGCCGAGGGCGTGGCGTGCACCGAAACAACTCCTTGCGTGGATTGCACCGTTAGCGCTGTCACTGCCGCAACGCCGTAACAATTGTGCGCCACAAAAGTCTTCAGATCGGCCGCAACACCGGCGCCGCAGGATGGATCAAATCCGGCAATGGTCAACAGAATCGGTGGAGCGTGGTTGGTGTGATTATTGCTCATTTCGAAGTCCCTCCGCGCGAGGCCTCCGCAGACAACTACGCCGGCGCTGCCATTTTCCGCATTGGCGCACCGGCTAACCAAAATGTACGCGCGTTCTTGCGCATCGCGCAAGAAAAATATTTGAGCTTCGACGGCGAGTACGAAGCGGCAAGCAACGACGATGAGAAAAATCTCAACTGCGAGGATTCATCACGGGAAAAGGCCGCGCACCAATGTTGCATCGGCGACGCGCCCGACTGCAAGTGCGTATGCTCCGGTGCGCAGATGCGTGCGATGCTTCCGCGCGCTCTCGTGCACTTCGTGAAACGCGCGACGCATCACCAAATCCAGCTTGGCGTTCACTTCCGCTTCGGACCAGAAGAAACTCTGCAAGTCTTGCACCCACTCGAAGTAGCTGACGGTCACGCCACCGGCATTCGCAAGTACATCGGGTACCACCATCACGCCCTTGCGCGCCAGAACCTCGTCAGCATGCGGCGTCGTCGGTCCGTTCGCGGCTTCCGCGATGATTTTCGCCTTGATCTGGTCCGCATTGTTCAAGGTGATCGCGTTTTCCAATCCCGCGGGCACCAGGATGTCGCACTTCATCATGAGCAGATCGTCATTCGATATCCGCGACGTGCCCGGCATGCCCACCACCGTGCCGGAACGCTCCTTGTAGCGCATCGCTTTCAGCGGATCGATCCCCCGCGAATTGAATACGCCGCCGCGTGAATCGCTGATGGCCACCACGCGCGCTTTTTTCTCCGAGAATAATTTCGCCGCGATCGAACCGGCGTTGCCGAATCCCTGAATGGCGACGCTCGCGCCCCGCAACGACATTTTCTTCACCTTGCACGCCTCTTCCACCACGATCACACACCCGCGCGCGGTCGCTTCGTTGCGTCCCTCCGAGCCGCCAATCGAAATCGGCTTGCCCGTCACCACGCCCAGCGACGAATGTCCCTTCGTCATCGAGTACGTATCCATGATCCACGCCATGGTCTGCGCATCGGTGTACACGTCCGGCGCCGGAATATCCTGCTCGGGTCCGATAATTGGCAGAATTTCCGCCGCGAACCGTCGCGTCATGCGCTCGAGCTCAGACTTGCTCATGCGCTTCGGGTCGCAAATCACTCCACCCTTCGCGCCGCCGTAAGGAATATTTACCGTTGCGGTTTTCCAGGTCATCCACATCGCGAGGGCCTTCACCTCATCCAGCGTGACGTTCGGATGATAGCGAATGCCGCCCTTCGCCGGGCCGCGCGCCAAATTGTGCTGCACGCGGAACCCGCTGAACACTTTGATCTGGCCGTTATCCATCTTGGTGGGAATGGAAACTTCCAGCACGCGCTTGGGCGTGCGCAAAATCTGCCGCAGCCCCTGATCGAGCTTCAAATATTCCGCCGCGATATCGAACTGGATTTGCGAGATGCGGTAAGGATTCAGGTCCTCGCGCGGTGCGATCCGCGGAATGGGTTGCGTGCTCGCTGGTTTGGCAAGTGTAGCCATCAAGTCTTCCTTCCTGACATGGTGAAAGGTAATTCCCAGGGCCTGTAACTCGTACGCGAATCGAAGTTTATTCGAGCCATGCCGGATGTCAATGGAAACCACGGTTAATTCACGAAATGTTCGTGGCGCTGGACAGCAGATTTAAGCCGCACATCCATCCGACAACGGCAGTTAAACCCTTATGCCTTAACTACTTGTCGCTCGGCAGAAATCGAATGTCCGCCCCTATCCCGTCGACTCCCCGTTATCGGGCGCCTCGGCAAAATCCGGATTGACCCACTGTCGATCGCAAGCTACGCTCCTCAAGCTTGTTTCCCGCACTTCGCATCCAGCGGGGTTTCCATCGCGCCGCGTACCGGGAGCCGCCGCGACGCACGCGGAGCAATCTGGAAGCCTCCGGCGTGCGTACTAATAGGAGCCGCAATTACTCAGACTGGGGAGACGCGAGCGCAGTTGAAGGTCTCGGACGCTATGCTCGTCGCCAGAATCGTCCAACGTGACGAGTCAGCGCTCGCAGCGCTCTACGACCGTTACGCCGGCATGCTCTCATCCGTCCTGAATCGCATTCTGCGCGACAGCCAGGCCGCCGAAGAGATTCTGCAGGACATCTTCTACCAGTTGTGGCGCACCGCCTCTCGATTCGACCCGGAGCGAGGCTCGTTGCCGGGCTGGCTGTTGGTCATCGCGCGCAATCGAGCCATCTCGCGTTTGCGGCGGCACAATCCTGCGGCGGGTGAAGAGCTCGTCGAGACCATGGTCATCGTCCCGGCCAATCTCGAAAGCGCGGTCGCGCAGCAGCAATTGCTCGGCAAAGTAAAAAACGCGATGGATAATTTACCCAAGGAGCAGCGCGCCACGCTCGAGCTCGCTTACTACGAAGGCCTGACGCACAGCGAAATCGCCCAGCGCACGGGCGACCCGCTGGGCACCGTAAAGACGCGCCTGCGCACCGCGGTGGAGACTCTGAGACGGAATTTGCAAATATGAGCGGTCAAAATCCAAATCGGCCGGAAGATTTCGATCTCTACGCCCTGGGCGCGCTCGACGCCGCCGAAAAGCAGGATTTTGAATCGAACCTCGCGACTCGCGGCGACTGCGCGCGAAAAATCGCCGAAGCGCAAGGCCGTATGGCCCTGCTTGCCTTTGCCGCGCCGCACGTTGAGCCGTCGCCCGGCGTCAAAGAGCGCCTGATGCGCCGTCTGCATTCCACAGCCGAAGGCCCCGGCGGCAGCGTCCCCGCGACCTCGATACCCGCACCTGCCGAAGGAATTTTCGGCCGCTGGTGGGCCGTGCTGCTGCCGCTCTCCGGAGCGCTCGCGCTCGCCACCATGCTGCTCTGGCTGCACAATATCCAGATCGATCGTCAGCTCGCCGATCTGCGCGTCACCATTGCGGCGCAGCAGAAACAGCTCGACGACTCTCACCACATGGCCGACCTGCTCGCCGCGCACGACACCATTGTCGTTCCGCTCTGGGAGCAGAAAACGCCAACCTCCGTCGGCGCGCGCGTCGTTTACAACGCCCGCGAAGGAATGATGATGTACGACGGCAAGTTGCCGCCCGCTCCGGCCGATAAGGTTTATCAGATCTGGCTGGTGCCGATGAACGGCGCGCCCATCAGCGCCGGATGGTTTACCGGAAGAGCGGATAAGCCCGGCCACATGATGATGAAGCTCCCCGCGGGAGTAACCCCGAAGGAATTCGCCGTCTCCCTCGAACCAGCCGGCGGCATGCCTCAACCCACCGGCCCCATGGTCCTGGTAGGCCCAGTCTCGTAGCGCGAAGCCGCCCCGCCCTCGGTAATCGCGTGCCGTAGAGCCTCGGAGAAAACTGCAGTTTGTATGTGGGACCACGGGGCTGGCACCAATGTGAGTTTCAGGGGGTCGGGGCTATAAAAGACCGGGCGCGCAGCGCGACGGTCCGCGGCGCATTTTCCGCGAGCCTTTGACGTAGCGTTCGTGTCCGGCGACTCGAGGAACTTCGCAGAATCGGGTTGACGATTCCCTGCTTCGTAAACGCCGGGGCTTCTCCGTGCCCTCGATTTTGCCTTTGGGGTGGCAGTTCTCTGCGTACCCCGCGTCTCTGCGGTAGAAGCCGTTCTACGGTTTTGCCGCTCCGGGAATTTTCTCCACGCCCATATATGGCCGCAGCGCATCCGGAATCACCACCGACCCACTCGCCTGCTGATAATTTTCCACGAGCGCGATCCAAGTCCGCCCCACCGCGAGCCCCGACCCGTTCAAAGTGTGCACAAACTCCGATTTTTTCCCGCCGGGGGACTTAAACCGTATCCCCGACCGCCGCGCCTGAAACGCCTCCGTATTCGAGCACGACGAAATCTCCATGAACTCGCCCGCAGAAGGCAGCCACACCTCGATGTCATAAGTCTTCGCCGACGCGAATCCCATGTCCGCGGTGCAAAGCTGCATCACCCGATAGTGCAAGCCCAGCCGCTGCAAAACCGCTTCCGCGTTCGCCACCAGCGATTCCAGCTCGTCGTAACTCTGCTCCGGCCGCGTGAATTTGAACATCTCCACCTTCTGAAATTGGTGCTGCCGCTTCAGCCCGCGCGTATCGCGACCGGCAGCCCCCGCTTCCGACCGGAAACACGCCGTCCACGCGCACACTTTGATCGGCAAATCGTCTCCGTTCAGGGTTTCGTCGCGATGCAGGCTGCTCAATTCCACCTCGGACGTCGGCGTCAGCCACAAATCCCTGCCTTCGATGTGAAACATGTCCGCCGCGAATTTCGGCAATTGCCCGACGCCTGTCAGCGAAGCGGTATTCACCAGAAAAGGCGGCAGAATTTCCGTGTAGCCGTGCTCGCGCGTGTGCATATCCAGGAAAAAATTCGCGAGCGCCCGTTCGAGCCGCGCGCCGAGTCCCTTATAGACCGCGAACCGCGCACCCGCGATTTTCGCTGCCGCGTCGAAATCGAGTATCCCCGCGCTTTCGCCGATTTCCCAATGCGGACGCGCCTTGAAATCGAATTTCGGCGGCGCACCCCAACGTCGCACTTCCACATTGTCCGCCGCCGACTTGCCCGCCGGCACACTCGCATGTGGAATATTCGGAATGGTAAGCAGAAAACTCTTCAGCTGCTCGTCCAGCAAGCCGATGCGCTCGTCGTCACGTTTGATCCTGTCGGAGACTTCCTTCATCAAGGCCAGAATCTCCGACGCATCTTCCCCAGCCTTCTTCTTCCGCGCAATCTCATCGCTGGCGCGATTGCGCTCAGCCTTCAACCGCTCTGCGGAAGTAATAAGCGCCCGCCGCTCCGTATCCAGCGCCCGAAAAGGCCCCAAATCAAGCGCAATCCCGCGCTCTCGCCCTATCTTTTCGATCACATCCAGATGATCCCGGACATATCCAAGATCCAGCATAGGCGAAGCAGAATACATGAAAGCCGCAGGAAGTGAAAAGTTACTCTGCTATCCTGAGGGAGCGATGCGCCGAAGGACTTCTATCGATTCCTAGCGTTCGTTCGTGACCTCGTAAGGGACCCCTATTCATCCCCGGCATTACCGACAGGTACGCAACCGCGCCCAGCTCAATCGCCAACTTTCACGAACTTCCAAGAGTTTCGGGCACTAGCACTTCTTCAATCGTTTTCTCCAGCGGCATATCCCAACCCTCGAGCCAAACCGTTGCGCGCTTCGTATCCATCAATTGTTCTCTCGCCGGATCCAGAATGGCGTCCAGTTTGGCTTGTTCCGCGCATGTGAGCGGCGCGCCAATATTTTTACGCAGCGCGGCTGCCGCTCCTGCGAGCCGTAGTGAACGCTCCGCTTGCTGCTGAGCAGCCGCTGAGCACGCGAAACATTCCAGTAGCCGCGCAATACCGCGTTTGTGTTCCAGTTGCTGGAAAATCTTTAGGCTCTCGCGATAGAGAGAATGTGCTTTTGCGCAATCCCGCTCCTCCCTCGCCAGAGTTCCCAGGTCAGCTAACGTGCCGGCAATGCCCCAGCAGTCACCGAGCTCGCGAAAAATCGCCAGGCCTTGTTCGTATTGCGCCCGCGCCGCCGCGAATTCGCCTTGATCGCGCGCGACGTCTCCCTGATTGTTCAGCGACCAGGCAACGCCGGTGCGATCTCCCAATCCTTGGAAGATTGCGAGAGACTCCGCATACAAGGAGCGCGCGCGGACATAGTCACCCTGGAATGCGACCACATTCGCGAGATTACTGAGAGAACGAGCGACGGCCTTGAGGTCGCCCAATTCTCTCCACAGCGATAAGCTCTCTTCGAAGAGCGAGTGGGCACGTGCGACGTCACCCTGGTCCCGCGCGATGACCGCCAGCGCGTTAACTGAGACGGCCGCACCCTGCTTGTCTCCCAAGTTTCGCGCGACGTGCAGGCTCTCCCCGATGAACGCATTCCCTGAGGTGTAATCTCCCTGCTCAGCGGCGAGTGCGCCCGCGGCAAATAGAACGCGCTCTCGGCCTTTCGTGGCAGCCGCCGCTCTGGGGATCTTCAGCAGCTTGCCCAGACTGTCCCGACCCTCGGCGAGATACTCGCGTGCTTCCCAGAAGCGAAACAGAGCCGCGCCGAGACGCAAACCCCACTCGGCGTCTCCGGTTTCCATCAGCCATTCCAAGCCTGCACGAAGATTGTCATGTTCTAACGCGAGGAGTTCCCGCCATTCAGGTTTGTCAGCGCCGCTCTGCTCTGTAGCCTCCTCTTCTGCCAGCACCAGACAGTAGGCGGCATGCGCACGTCGCGTCAGAGCGCCCTCGCCGCTGGCGTCCAGTTTTTCCCGCGCGTACTCGCGAATCGTTTCCAGCATCACGAAGCGCGATTGACCATTCGCTAGTTCGACTCGCTGCAGCAAACTCTTGTCCACCATGGATGCGGTGCCGTCGAGCAGATCAAATTCAAGGTCGCCCTTGGTGTCGCACACGGCTTCCACGCTCTCCAGATTGCATCCTCCGGCGAACACCGATAGTCTTCGGAAAAGTTTCTGCTCGGCGGCGCTGAGCAGATCGTAGCTCCAATCTATGGCCGCGCGCAGAGTCTGCTGCCGTTGCGGCAAATCGCGCGCGCCGCCGGTTAGTAGCTGCAAGCGGCCCGCTAGACGCGTTCGCATCGAGGCGGGTGAAAGCACTTTGACCCGCGCGGCTGCGAGCTCGATCGCGAGGGGCAGACCATCTAACCGCGTGCAAATCTCGATGACGGCGGGCGCGTTTTGCGCATTCAGTTCGAAATCCGGTCGGGCAGCGACAGCGCGTTGTACGAACAGCGCGACCGCCGGGTACTGTGCGACGACTTCAACTGAAGATTTGGACTGCGAATCCGGCAGTGCTAGCGGCAGCACCGGAAATTCATGTTCTCCATAAATATGCAGAGCCGCGCGGCTGGTTACTAAGATTTTGAGATTGGGTGCGACGGCCAGGAGTTCTGCAACCGTGGGCGCTGCTTGAATCAAGTGCTCGAAGTTGTCGAGAAGCAGTAGCGCAGGTGCGTTTTGTGAATCTTGAAAATTTCTTTTCAATATTTCGAGTGGCGACTGCCTTCCCGCCTCCCGCAACCCCAGCGCCTCAACGATCACGGACGCGATCAATCCCGGATCCCGCAACGTGGACAGAGGGACGAAGTGAATTCCACCGGGAAAGCTCTCTGTCAGATTTTTCGTGACCTCCAGCGCGAGACGCGTTTTCCCAATGCCGCCGGGACCGGTGACCGTCACCAGGCGGACATCCTGCCGCAACAGCAGTCCCTTAGCGGTGGCTACTTCCGTTTCACGTCCTACAAAACCGGTCCGCTGCACCGGAATATTTGTGGGGCGCCTTTCCAGTTGCTTGGCTGGCCTTTCCAGGGAGCGGCAGCGTGTCTGTGAATCAACGGCGGCGATGAAGCGATACCCACGGCGGGAAAGTGTTTCGACGAAACGAGGATTTTCGGCCGAATCGCCAAGCGCCTCCCGCAGCCGGTTGACGGCTGTATTCACTCCATGGTCAAAGTCCACAAATGTGTCAGTCGGCCACAGCCGTTGGCGAAACTCTTCACGAGGGATAAGTGCGCCGGGTCGCTCCAGCAGCAGGGCCAGAACTTCGAATGGCTGTCCGTGGAGTTTAATTCTCACTCCGCCTTTGCGGAGTTCGTGTGTGCTCAGGTCTGCCTCGAAAATGCCAAACCGGACAATCCGGGAGCGCGCGGTTGATTCTATTGCCATGGCGAGCGTTTCTTGTTGCGGAGTGTATCACGCCTCAAGGCGAAGCGAGCCTCCGCCTGCGAGTAATCCCTCGAAGTATTTAGGTTTCAGTGGGTTGCAGATCGAGGAAAATTTGAGTTTCCGTCTATTGTGGTACGCGTCGCTTTGCTGGATTCTCCGTGCATCCGAGGGACCGATCAAGCTGGGCATTCCGGTCCAATAAAGGAGACGACAATGAATATCGTAGCGAAGGTCGGTTTGCTCGCGGGTTGTTTGATGCTAATCGACGCGCCACACGAAGGAAATCGAGCACGTGTCGCACCGGTCGTGGCTTTGGACGAGTGCGATCCGGCCACCTTCAATGCTCCGACTGCGGTTGGGCCGGACTTCTGCAAGAATGTCGCGCTGGGAGCCTCGACCACATTCTCGGACCTATTCGCAGAGGCACACATCGGAAAGCCAAACCCGAACTGGGACTTCGAACCGGACAAACTCACCATCGAAGAAGGAACCGATTTGAACGTTGTTGACCAGGGCGGCGAACCTCACACCTTCACCGAGGTGGCGCACTTCGGTGGCGGATTCATACCTGGGCTCAATGGCCCGGGAGAGGACGTGGTTCCCGAATGTGCTGGCGGCTTTTCGAGCGTAGCAGTGGCGAAGACGCGAATCCTTCAAGGCAGCCAGAGCTACATCACGGGCCTAGCGAAAGGTAAACATTACTTCCAGTGCTGCATTCATCCGTGGATGCGCATGGAAGTCGACGTGAAGTGAACCGCAGCCGTCGGCGTAGTTCAAAAGTAGAAGTCTCACCACAATTCTTATTGGGAGGGCGGGGATTTGAGCGCAACGATGGCATATCGCAATCGCTCCCGCCTTCACCACTTTTTTCTACAACGGACGCGGCATGTCCCAGCCGTCTTTTTTCAGGGGTACGGAACCGCAAATCGCGAGCCACCACCCACTAGTTACCAATCACGCTTTCTTCCGCAACTTCCACACAATCTGCCGCATGATCCCGGTCCACATGTCGGCGTCACGCGACGGCAGATTCAGCCGCCGAACCAGACGGCGGACTCTTTCATCGGCATCGGCTACTTTGCGTAGATCGAGGAAGCCGCTGGCGCTGAGTACTTCGCTGAAGACTTCGGTGAATCGTTCGAGCTCGCCTGCCGTGGCAGGTTGCGGCTTCGCCGATGCCTTCTCAAATCGGCCCGCGAATTTCGCCACAAATTTCGTCTCGTTTTTCGAGCCGCGAATCAATTCGTACAAGCACACCGCGACGGCCTGCCCCAAATTCATCGAAATATTCTGTGGCGAAGTAGGAACGTGCAGCAGCCAATTGCAATGGCTTAAGTCTTCGTTGGTCAGTCCAAATTTTTCGGAGCCGAAAAGCAGCGCGACGCAATTCGACGCCGCGTGTTTGCGCGCAACCTTCTTACCTCTCGTTTCCGCGCCGCGGCTGGCCGATTCGCGCGCGAGTTGCTTGCGGATGATTTTCGCCGCGTCTTCCAGGCGGCGCAGCGGGTGGTGCAATTCGCGGTGGCCGACAGCGGTAGTGCCGACGACCAGCGCGCAATCGGCAACAGCCTCCGCCACGCTTTCGAATTCCATAGCTCTCGCCAGCACTGACGCTGCGCCCACAGCCGAACGCGCCTCGCGATACGCCGGCTCGTACGGAGTCACCACGCGCAAATGCGAAAAGCCGAAATTGCTCATGGCCCGCGCCGCCGCGCCAATGTTCAAAGGATTGCGCGCGGAAACGAGCACTACCCGAAGATTGTCGGAGTCAGCGCCAGGGCTCATGCGCGCCTATTCTACGGCACCCGGGGAAAATGTGAACGCGCAGCAAATTTCGCAAGCAGCAGCGTCAGATGACGACGGATTCCTGGTATTCGCCGAAGGCGCGGCGGAGGGCGTCGGAGATTTCTCCGACCGTGGCATAAGACTCGACGGCGGCGAGGATCGCGGGCATCAGGTTTTCGGTGGTGTTCGCGCGTCGCTCGATTTCAGCAAGCGCCGTATTTGCTTTCGCGCCGTCACGGCGGGCGCGCAGCGCTTGGAGCCGCGCGACCTGCATGCGTTCGACTTCCGGATCAATGCGCAGCGTAGGAATCGGTTTTTCTTCTTCGGCCTGAAAACGGTTCACGCCGACGATGACTTGCTCACCGGAATCGACGGCCTTCTGATATTCGTAGGCTGACTTTTGGATTTCCTGCTGGACGTAACCCGTCTCGACGGCGCGTAACATTCCGCCCATCGCGTCAATCTTCGAAATATAATCCTGCGCGCCAGATTCGATCTCATTGGTCAATTTTTCGATGGCATAGGAGCCCGCGACCGGGTCAATCGTATTCACCACGCCGGTTTCCTGCGCGATGATTTGCTGCGTGCGCAACGCGAGCAGCGCGGACTGTTCCGTGGGCAGCGCAAGAGCCTCGTCGAGCGCGTTTGCGTGTAAGGACTGGCAGCCGCCGAGAACCGCTGCGAGCGACTGCAAAGCCACGCGCACCAGATTGTTTTCGGGCTGCTGTGCGGTCAGCGAAGAGCCCGCGGTCTGCGCGTGGAAGCGCAGCATCAGCGAGCGCGGATCGCGCGCGTGGAAGCGCTCGCGCATGGTATGAGCCCACAGGCGCCGTGCCGCACGGAATTTCGCGATTTGCATGAGCAGCTCGTTGTGCGAGTTGAAGAAAAACGAAAGCTGCGGCGCGAATTCATCCACGGCAAGCCCCGCAGCAACCGCGGCTTCCACATAGGCGATGCCGTTCGCGAGCGTAAAGGCGACTTCCTGCACGTCGGTCGAGCCGGCTTCGCGAATGTGATAACCGGAAATCGAGATGGCATTCCAGTTGGGAATTTCGTGACGGCACCAGGCGAAAATATCGGTGACGATACGCATCGCCGGCCGCAGCGGATAAATATAGGTTCCGCGCGCCATGTATTCTTTCAGGATGTCGTTCTGCACTGTTCCGGCCAGGCGTTTCAGGTTTGCGCCCTGTTGCTTCGCGACCGCAACGTACAGCGCGAGCAGAATCGCCGCGGTGGCATTGATGGTCATCGAAGTGGAAACATTTTCGAGCGGGATGCCATCGAAGAGCGTTTGCATGTCTTCGAGCGAGTCAATGGCGACGCCCACTTTGCCGACTTCGCCCTGCGCGAGCGCATGGTCGGAGTCCATACCGATCTGCGTCGGCAGATCAAACGCGACGGAGAGGCCTTTGACACCCTGCGCGAGCAAGTAGCGGTAACGCTGATTCGACTCGACGGCGCTACCGAAGCCCGCGTACTGGCGCGTGGTCCACAGACGTCCGCGATACAAGGTGGGATAGACGCCGCGTGTGAAAGGGAACTCGCCGGGATAGCCGAGGTCGCGTTCGGCGTTCCAATCGTGCAGGTCATCAGGTGCGACGACGGCTCCCATCGGCAGGCCGGATGGCGAGGCGGCCTTTCGCTCGGACTGCGCGCCGGACTTATGCGTGGACTCAGTCATTGGGAGCGGAAAGGCGAAAATGGAAAGTAGGCCGGTGTGTCAGCGTCAGCGACGTCGAGCGGCGGGTGCCGGACGGGCGCGGAAAGGGAATCCAAAATTACAGGGAGCCGTCTCGTCGCAGCGCGAGGTTTGCTATTTTCCATTCTCTCTTTTCCCATTTCAACTTTCCGCCTCACCGTACGCGGCGGGCACGGCGAAAAGACGTGAACGCAAATACCAGCATCGTGACGGCATAGACGACCGTAAAACCCAGGAGCCATGCTGCAGGGCGAGTGTGCCATTGTCGCCACGCGGCGACCGCGCCGTAAAGCGCGAACATGCCGAATATCGCCCCGGTGGCCTCGTGAAAAAGCTGGCGCGTGGCGCGCCACACTACGCGCAGCGTGATTTTTGCCGAGTTCCAGAGCGTCGAATAAAAGCCCGCGGCCATACCACAATTCTAGTACACATTGCGCCGGGTCGCTGCCGCGTTTGGCAGCCTGTTTATGTTACGAATCGCGTCTGCTAGCCAAAAACCTGAGCGCACGGCCAGGTAACTGCAGGGGTTCGTCTTGCGCACCAGGGTCTTGTTTCGGGCTGGCGCGCGCTTTAAGATTGGTATAGAAAGGGTTTTGATAGGAGGTGATGCCCTTGCAACTCGACGATCGCATGAAACAACTGCTGCGAGAGCTGGGACACGCCATTAATGATACCGTGTCTGACTCCGACCGTATCGCGGAAGCGATTTCCGGCGTGCGCTCCGCCGGCTTTGACATTGTGCTGAAGCTGGACGCTACGATTGGCTTGGCGCGCCGTTCCGCGCAAGACGCCAAAATGACCACGCAAGACCGCCGGTTCCTGGAATCCCTGCACATTCGCGTAGACGACGAAATCATGGACGAAGAAACCATTGAGCCGCGCGTGGAAATCACCGCGCAAGACATTAAATTTCTGAAGTCCCTGAAGATTTCCTTCGATGAAGAACTGTAGAATTTTCGCGGCCGTGATTCTGTGCGCCGGTGTGACAAGTCTGGCGGCCGCGCCCGTTCGCGCGCAGATCAATGGAGATTCGTCCGCGCCGCCAGTGATCGTAAAGCAGAGACCGGCGAAAGCCGAATGGCTGAGAGCGGAAGTGATTCACGCGGATCAGAATACGATCATCGTTCGCGAGACCGGCGACGAGATGAAGATTCACACCTTCACCTACGCCGACAAGGCCAAGGATAAGATGAGCAACATTCTGGAGCAGGGCGGCTACCAGAGCGGCGACCAGGTGAAGATTCGCTGGATACCGGGTACTTCGGAAGCCCTCGACATCAAAGGTAAACCTTCCCCGGCGATTTGATTTTGGCGGCCCTGTGTTGAACCAGAGCAGTTTTCCGCGAAGTTACATCTCAATGTAAATCGGCACCGCGAAATGATTCGCCCTCCTGCTGTTTCCGGCCGCTTTTACCCATCCGATGCGAAGGAACTATCGCGCTTAGTTTCCGAATACGCACGGGGCGGCACCTCGAAACTTGTGGCGCGCGGTTGTGTGGTGCCGCACGCGGGCTGGATGTATTCGGGCCACGTGGCTGGAGCGGTCTATGCGGCGCTTGAAATTCCTTCGCGTTGCATTCTCCTCGGACCGCGGCATTATCCGCGCGGTGAAGCCATGGCGATTTTATCGGAAGGAAGCTGGCGCACTCCGTTTGGCGAGGCGCGGATTGATTCGGAGCTCGCTCTGGAGTTGATGCACGTGTGTCCGCGCTTGCGCGAAGACGTGGTGGCCCACGAGCGCGAACATTCACTCGAAGTACAGATCCCATTCTTGCACCAGCTCGCGCCGGATTTCCAATTCGTTCCGGTGGTGCTGGCAACCGACCGTTACCCCGTGCTGGAAGAACTGGGGCATGCGGTGGCGAAAGTTGTGGCGGCGCATCCGGGGGAACGCGTGCTGGTGATTGCCAGCACGGACATGAATCATTACGAGAGCGACACAATCACGCGCGCCAAAGATGAACTGGCGATTGCGCGGATTCTGGCGCTCGATCCGCGGGGGCTCTGCGACACCGTTCGCGGCGAGGGAATCAGCATGTGTGGCTATGCGGCGACGACTGCGATGCTGGTCGCGATGCGCGACCTTGGCGCGAAGGACGCAGAGCTAGTGCGTTACGCAACTTCCGGAGATGTGACTGGAGACCGCGAGGAAGTGGTGGGATACGCGGGCTTGATCGTTCGGTGAGCGTGGCTCGTAACTGAAACGGGCACCGTGCGCGAGAGTCAACGTCAAGAGATTTAACGCAGACAGCACCGAGAAACGCGCAGGGCACGGAGAGAACGATTCGTGCGGCACAAATACGCGAAGCAAGCTTCGCGCAAGGCAAGACGGCGTCAAACCGCCACACTCCACATCAATCGTGCCCGTGTGTCCGGGTTGGTTAGTTGACGTTGAGCGTGAACGTGAACGTGTGCGTGATCGTTCCGCTGGTCGCCGTCACAGTGATCGTTTGGTTCTGTACCATCGGAGTGCCGGGATTCTTAACGCCGCCACCTCCTCCACCGCAAGCTGCGTTGACAACGAGCAATGCGAGCACCAGCGCCGTGCCAGCAAGATTCCATCGGTGCCGCCGCCGCGATTGAATTCCCAGGGCGAAAAGCGCGAAGCCAAAGAGCATCAGCCGAAGCACCCCAGCCGTCGGTCGCCGCCCACCGATATCAATTTTGCGGCCGACAGGTACTAGCGAGCTGGGAGCCATGGTGGAAACCGTCAAGGTCGTGGAGCCACCGGTCGCGACCGTGGTCGGGCTAAAGGAACAGGCGCTTTCACTGGGAAGGCCCGCGCACGTGGAGAAGCTAACTTGCGAGCTAAATCCCTTCGACCCATTCACTGTAAGCATCGTGGTCGCGGAAGAGCCGGGAGAGCTGATATTTACAGTGGCCGGTGCGAAGGAGACGCTGAAGTCTGGGCCGGGCGTAACTTGCTGGTTGATCACAAACGTCGCCGACGAGTAATTCGTATCTCCCGAATAATTCGCCACGATCTGATCATTACCTGCAGTCAAGCCAGTGGTAGTCAGTTGCGCTTGTCCGTTTGTCAAAGACACGTTCCCGAGCGAATTGGAATTCGCGATGAACGATACGGTGCCGGTGATGGCCGGTCCTGATTGAGCGGGTGTGACTTTGGCGGTGAATGTGATGGATTGGCCTTGTTGGATCGTCGTTGCGCTCGAGGTGAGTGTTAGGCCCGTGCCTATTTGCGCGTCCACCTGAGCAGCGGCAGAAACCGCAGCTGCGTAGTTGGTGTCGCCGCTGTACTTGTAGGTAATCGAATTGTTTCCGAGCGCGTATGCGCCGGTAGTAAGGGATGCCGTGGCTTGGACAGCGCAACTTGAGCTTGTGCTGGATTGAACAGTTTGAGCCGTCCCGAGTTGCGTCGAGCCATCAAAGAAAGTAATCGTGCCCGTCGGCAGATTTCCGCAACTCTGGGCGTTTACCGTCCCCGAGACCAATGCGGCAGATCCAAAAACAGACGTTCCGTTCCCAACGTTGGGCGGAGTTGCTGTTGTTACTGCCTGCGTTATGGTGATCGATCCGGCGGGCGAGGTGCTGGCGTTGAAGCTGGGATCGCCGCCGTAGCCAGCGGTTATAGAATGCGTGCCCGCCGTGAAGGTCAAGGTCGGATTCGTCGGCAGTACGTTGCCTTGACTGTTCAGCGTGAGAGCCGGGATGCCGCTGATGGATTTTCCACCATCGAGAAACGTGACGGTGCCGGTAGGAACGCCGTTGCCGGAGTTGCCTGTTACGTCGGCGCGGAGATATACCGCTGAACCGTACGGGCCGGAGCTGAACGGCAGAGGATTGCCTTGAGCGTTCTGGGTGATGAAGGAAACCGCGGTCTTGCTTCCTTCGGGAATGACGGTGACGGCGACAGGCGCTGAGTCACTAGCGGCGAAGTTACCGTCACCAGGATAATGCGCGGTTACGTTGTAGCTGCCGCCGGGAAGCGCGTTCGTCGTTGTGCTTACCGCGCCATTCGTGAGTGCAAAATCCGTGACGCTTGGGTCTATGGTTGAGGTGGCCATCAGAGCCACGTTGCCGGTGGCTGTTCCGGTAGCGGGAGGAGCGGGCGCGACGTTAATTTGTACGGTCACTGGAGAGCCGTGGGTGATCTGCGATGTAGGACTGAGCGACAGACTTGTCGCGCTGGGTTTCAGCGCGGAGGTGACGGTGCTCCATTTGTTGACGAGGTTTGCAGCATTCACCGAACCGAGACCGGTCGTCAGGTCATAGCCTGTCGTCGAGTTATAACCGGAAAGAATGCCGATACCCTCGAGGCCCGCAGAACCGCAGTTAACCGGTTTGGCCACGGTGTCGTCACACGGCATCGCGTTGGTCCCGGTGGTTACGTCATAAAAAACGCAGGTGCTGGCCGGCGTGCCCGAAGAAGTGCAGCTATTTCCCGACTTTGCGGCAAGTTGATACAGAACGTAGTTGGCGTTGCCCTGGCGCGATCCTATCTTTTCGTTAACGAGAGCCATGATGCCGGCGAAGGCCGGCGACGAGGCAGAGGTGCCACCAACGCCGAGGAATTCGAGGCTCGCGGGATTCGCGTCGCAATAAACGCCGCTGGTTTGGTCAGCTTCGCAAACGATATAGAAGCTGCCGGTATAGAATCCGGTGGCGGCAAACAACGAGACGTCCGGAATATCGCGTTTGCCGTCGCTGGGCACGCCAGTGCCAGTCTGCCAGGATGGTTTGGCGTAACCCCCCGCACAGCTCGTGATGTCCTGGCCGTCTCCCGTCGTGCAGCTGCTTTTTCCGCCGGACCCGCCAAGAGTAAACACATTAAGCCGAAGCAAGTTCGGATCGTTGCAATTTGTTAGCGGGTTGCTGGAATAGCCGAAAAACGAGAGCGCGGCGCTGGTGCAGCTGTCATTCCAGGGCACTTCAGGGATATAGCTTTTGGCGGAAAGCTGCGTGGTGCTGGAAGTATTGGTGGTGTTCCAATAAGCAGCTGGATTCGAAAGATCGTTGAAATCTGTGCCGCCGACAGCAACGTTGTATGGCGTGGATGCAAAACCGCTGACTTGCAGGCCGAACTCAGCAGGCGCAGGAGCCGCAGCATCATGGTTGTCGCAACCAGCGGATCCATTGTCTCCACTGGAAACGAAGGCGGTGATTCCTTCGGCGGCGGCTTGCTGCCACACCGCGTTGTAAAACTGGTTGCCGGCGGTGCCTAGCGCCGCTTCGCAGATACCGTAGCTTTCGCTTAGCACTGGAGCGATGTTGTTATCTACGGCGTATTGAGCGGAGAGATCCACGCCCAGCGTGGTGTTTGTGGTGGCCGATGTGATGAATTTGATTGTGGCGCCCTTCGCGACTGCGGCGGACCACTGCAGGTCGAGGTCGGACTCGGTTTCATCGCCGGGCACGATGCCGGGATCTGGACCGTCGAGCACAACAATGGGTGGGTTTGCGGTCAACCCAAAGAGATTCCGGAAGGCTGCCAGGTCCTTTGGGTCTACATCTGTCTCACCGATGATTCCAATAGTTTGGTTGGTTCCATCAATCACCGGCGCGAGGCTGCCGTTCCAGAGTGGTAGCACGTTGTAGATCGTTGCAAAATCATAAGGGCCCAAGCCGTAGCACGTGATCGGCTGCCCGGTACTTTGATTCGTGCCACAAGTAAAGCTGAATTCCGGATTGACCGCCTTCACTTCTCCCGTGGACCTGTTCTTATGGAACACTCCAGTGACCACGTGCATCGGTTTCCTGGGGAAATTGTGCAGCGTATTAATACCGACCACTACGGCAGTAAGTGTCGCAGGTATTTGCGGATCGCTGGAGTTGGCCCAGTGCTCTTCGATTCCGTTTGCGCCGGGGGTTGCGTACTTGTGGATTGTGGTGTGCAGTGCTTCCTGAACTTGGCCGGCTGTGCCGGAAAATTCGATGACGGTGCGTCCGTTTGAAATGCGCGTGACCTGGAAGCCGTGGGATTGCAGCCACGACGTGACGGTCTGAATGTCCTGGTCCGCCGGACCAAACTGCTGGCCGAATTGCTGCGGCGTAAGCCACTGGTGGTAGTTCGGCGAGGATTGGTCCTGCTGCTGATCGAGCAATTGTTCGAGCGCAGCTTCCTGTTCGGGGCTCCGACGTAATACAAGCAACATGCGGTTCATGGGTAAGCTCGCAGGCGCGGGGCCGCGATCGTATTGTGCGCGCGCCATAGGATAAGTATTGCCCTTCAGGATGGCGAGTTGCGACTCGTCCACGGCCTGAGTGATGCGCGCTAGCGTAGGGGTGGTTTGCGCGAATGAGCGCGCCGGTAGAAGCGGAATAAAAGCAAAAAACACAAGAATCCGGGAGAATCGTGCGGGTTGGGTTCGCATGGTTCTGTTCACCTGGAGTGCAATTTTTGAACCTGGGGACGCGAGGGAGAATAAACGTAAGTTATAAGAAGTGTCAAGTTGTCCTTGAGGACAGCAGTTCGCAGGAGTGAACCGAACTGAGTCGTGATATCCACTCAACGCGCGCCGGACTGACGCCGCGTGCGGTGCTTAATGAGCTGAACGGATACGCCCGGCGAGAGTGCGGGCGCGCTGGCGAGCAATTTCGATGAATTTGTCGTCGCCGGCGAGCTGGTCAAGCGTTGGCAGCAAGCGCTCCGGCTCGGGAATCAGTTTGTTGTTGAGGTCGCTCTCAATTTGCAGCAGAACGTCATTTACGCCCAAGCGATCGTAGCGCATGGTGCGAACCAAGTCGGAAATGTCGGACGTTTGTCGCGCGAGCCCTTCGAAGATGTTCACTAGTTGCGAGGCGGAGTCGTCGAGCGTGTAGTTGAATTTGGTTTCGTGCTTCTCGGCGCCGTTTTCGTATTGCAGGTTTTTTTCGCCAAGGTTGGCGAGCCGCCGGTGCACATCCAGATCGACGCCCTGGAAATTGTGTAACTTCGCTGCCAGCGAAAAGATCCTCTGGGCGAGCGGCGTGCCGATTTCAAAAGGCTGCGGGTTGGCTTCTTCGTCGAGCTGGCGGATGTCGTAAGTGCCGGAGCCGCTCTCGTTGATTTTGATCTCCACGAACTCGGGGTAGCTGGTCTTGAAGATTTTTCGATAGGTGATTTCCGCGTTGCCGGCGGGTTGCCGGTCGGCACGCACCGGTCCGAACCATGAAGTGGAGGGCGAAGCTGATTTCGCGGGCGGCGCGGCTTTTGTGGTTACCGGGGCCGTGAGCATAGACAGAACGAGCTCCGCAATCGCGAGAATGCAGGCGCAAGGACGTTGCGATACCGGATGCATTACAAGCCAGAGATGCGCGCAGCGCGCGTTTGGTTTCGAAGCGAGGTTTTCGTTTGGCGCCCCGCCACCGTGCGAGAGGGAATCGCGGCTGGTCGCACGCTCATGGCTATAGCCATGCGTTCCTGCGCGCGGGAAACGTGCGCGTGGCAGAGCGCGACAGCGAGCGCGTCCGCGGCGTCCGGCGGCTCGGGATACTCCGTCAATCCCAGTGCGGAGCTTACCATCTGTTGCATTTGCTGTTTCGATGCGGCGCCATAGCCTGCGATGCTGGATTTCACTTCGCGGGGCGAATAACTGTGCGCAGGAATCGAAGCCTGTGCCGCAGCGAGCAAGATCACGCCGCGAACTTCCGCGAGCCTCAAGGCCGTGCCCATGTTTAGCGCGGTGAAAACGGATTCCACAGCGACAGCGTCTGGTGCAAACTCCTCCACGAGCTGCGAGATTAAGTTGTGGATTTCACGAAGCCGCACGCCGAAGGTCTCACGCGGCGGGAATTTCAATGCCCCAAACCGCAGCAGTCGTGGCGCAGAGCCGAGGAATTCAACTACCCCGTAGCCTGTGGCTCCAGCGGCGGCCGGGTCCACACCGAGAACGCACAAACGGCCCTGTTTGGCATTCGAATTCGAATGTGAATTGTGCGCCATCGGTCGGCATAAGTGTACGTGTGGGCTGGGGGCGCAAGGTAGAGCTTTTTTGGGCGGGCTATGCGCGATGAGACACCTCGGTTGGCTGCGTGTAATGCCAAAGCGGAAACACAGAGTTCACCGAGAAAGTCAGGAGAGCATGGAAAATGCTAATCACCGCAGAGACGCAAAGGAAATCACCATGAGCGCGTTCGCCACCAAGCGACTCATGGAGTGCGGCGGCTTGCTGCCGCCTTTACGATGCCGAAAGCGGTGCACGGATAAGCCCGGCGAGGCTTGCCTCGCCTAGCGCGTTTGTAGCCGACGTCGAGCTTGCAAAGCGGCGGCAAGCCGTCGCACTCCAAGGCTAGCTCGCGACGGCGGCCTGGATTTCTTTCTCGTCTATGTCGAAGTTGGCGTAGACGTGCTGCACGTCGTCGTGATCTTCCAGCGTTTCGACCATACGCACCATCTGCTGCGCCTGCTGGCCGCTCAACTTCACGTAATTCTGCGGCACCCAGCCCACTTCCGCAGTAGAGGGCGCGACGCCTGCCGCGAGAAGGGCCTCGCGCACCTTTTCAAATGCCTCGGGAGGAGTCGTCACTTCCCAGGCCGAGCCATCGTCGCGCAAATCTTCGGCGCCCGCATCGAGCACGATGCTCATCATTTTCTCTTCGTCGGCAGCTTCCTTAGGCACAACGATGTCGCCTTTGCGGTGGAACATCCAGCCGACCGCGCCCGTTTCCGCCATGTTGCCGCCGTTCTTTGAGAACATGTGGCGAATTTCGCTGACGATGCGGTTACGGTTGCTGGTGACAACCTGCACGAGGACGCCCACACCGCCTGGCCCGTAGCCCTCGAAGGTGACTTCCTCGAGGGTCTCGCCTTCCAGGGTGCCGGTGCCGCGCTGGATGGCGCGCTCGATGTTGTCGTTGGGCATGTTTTCGCCCTTGGCAGCCAGAATGGCGGTGCGCAGCCGAGGGTTGGTGTCGGGGTCGGCGCCGCCGGTGCGTGCTGCTATCGTTAATTCACGAATAATTTTGGTGAAAATTTTGCCACGCTTGGCGTCGGTAGCCGCCTTTTTATGCTTGATCGTGGCCCATTTTGAGTGTCCAGACATGGTGAACCTTTTAAGGGAAGTATGGCAGGAGCAGCAATATAGCTCTTGCCGCGACAGTGTAGCAGTAGCACAACATTCAGGCAATAGACGCGCGCCGGACGCGCTGGCCGGGGGTATGTCACTGCTCTTTCGTTTCCAAATACTTCACCAGCAACACTTCGTTGCCCTTCTCGCTGTAAATCAGCTCATCAACAAGTTTTTGAGCGAGCAATACACCGTAACCGCCCGGGCGCAGGCCTTTGGCGTTGCGCAGAGTGACGTGGCGGATGGGATCGTCATCAGGATTGGCGATAGCGGCGTGTTCGATTTCGTCGAGCGAAAATCCTTCTCCCGGATCTTTCACGCGGCACATCACCATGTGGCGCGCGCGAACATACGAAATTTCCACCCATTGGTCGGGCTGGAACCGTCCGCCATACTCCATCGCGTTCAGAAGAATTTCGCGAAATGCGAACGCGACGGCCCTGCCTTCCGCCTCGGGCAAATCGGCAATTTCGTGCAGGAATTGGATTAATCGGTCGCCCGTTTTTAGATCGCAGCGCGCCAACAGACGTATCCATTCCGGCGTTGCTGAAAGGACCTCGATTCCATCGTCCCAACACGGCCCTTCGATAGCGTTCTCCACCATATCTGCAAGAGCATTGAGCGAAAACGGACGGGAAAAGTAGCTAAAGGCTCGTTCACGCATGGAGTCAATGACGTAAGAGGGCGATCTTTCGTCAGTCAAAATAATCAGGCGAGTGTGAGGCCGCACGAGCCGGATCTTGCGCAGGAGTTCGATATCGTCCTTGCCGGAGGTCTTGTCGCTGGTGAGAATCAGGTCAAAGGGCGCAACCTTGACCAACGCGAGGGCCGCCTTGTTGTCCGCAGCATGACGGATGCTCCATACCTTGGGATCGAGTATGTTTTGAACCATCGCGCGTACTTCCGGGTCAGCGTCAATGAAGAGAGCCTTCTTGACTGGAAAAAGCCCGGCTGCGGGGAGTGCAGAGGAACTCATATGCCCGCCAAAATCCTGCGCCCATCAGGTTTGAATACGTTGCTCCCAATCATGGTTCGGAGTCAAGCGCGGTTCAATCCTCAGCGACGCGCAAAATTCCGAATCATCCCGAGAGCAAAAATGCTACTTTGAACGGGCCGCGACGCTGGCCATATTATGGCGCGATTTTGGGGCTCGCGGTTCATGACTAACTTCTATGCCAACAATCACTTCGGTGCTCGAATTCGCGTTGCTGGCGCTCACCTCGGTGTTTTTCCTGGTGGACCCGTTCGCGGTGATCCCCATGTTTTTGGCCGTCACCGCTAATTCGCCAAAGGAAGAACGGCGAGCCGTGGCAAGGCGCTCGGCGATAACATGCACGATCGTGCTGTGCTCGTTTGCGCTGGCTGGCAGCTTGATTTTTAAGATGTTCGGCATCACATTGCCGGCGTTCAAAATTGCAGGCGGAATTATCCTGATGGGCATCGGATTAGACATGCTCCAGGCCAAGCAGTCTGGAACCAAAGCCACCGCCGAAGAGCAGCAGGAAGGCGCGGAAAAATCCGATGCCAGCATCATTCCACTGGGCATGCCGATGCTGGCGGGCCCGGGTGCGATTTCGACAGTGATGGTGCTGGTCGGCGAATCCCATTCCGTCTGGCAGCACGTTATTATCTACGCGACGATTTTGCTGACCGCGTTTGTTTCCTATCTCATCCTGGCGGGCGCTGACGGCGTGCGGAAATATCTAGGCGAAACGGGAATTCGCATCTTGATGCGGCTGATGGGATTGCTGCTGGTCGCGCTGGCCGTGCAATTCATCGCCAACGGCCTCACGGATTTCGGCTTGCTGAGGCATATCGCCACGCCCTAGAGGACCGGCCGTTCAGCTGGCACTGAACTTAGTCACGGGACCTTATTGCGTTGAAGCAAACGTATTGCACGCATCCACGCGGCCGGTGGTCAGGCCTTGCTTGAACCACTGCACGCGCTGCGCAGACGTTCCGTGCGTGAATTTTTCCGGCATCACTTCGCCACGAGTCATTTTCTGAATGTGATCGTCGCCGACGGCCGCTGCTGCGTTCAGGCCCGATTCGACGTCGCCCTGCTCGAGGATATTGCGCTGCTCGGTGGAATGTCCCCAGACCCCCGCATAACAATCCGCCTGCAGTTCCAGCCGGACCGAAAGCTGATTGGCCATTTGCGGATTTTGCTGCTGCGCGGCGCGAACCTTGCTCTCCGTGCCCAGGATTTTCTGCACGTGGTGGCCAAGCTCGTGAGCGATCACGTAAGCCTGCGCGAATTCGCCGGAACCGCCGAAACGTTCTTTCAGTTCGTTGAAGAACGAGAGATCGAGGTACACCTTTTCATCGCCGGGACAATAAAACGGGCCGGTTGCCGCCTGCGCCAGGCCGCAAGCGGAATTGACGTCATCGCGGAACAGAACCATCTTCGCATGCCGATACTGCGGGAGCGTTTGGCTCCAAGTGTGTTGCACGTCATCAAGCACGAAGGAAACGAACTGAACTTCCCGTTGCTCGGTCGCATCGCGAGCCGGATCGGCAGGACGCGTGACCGGCGCGGAACCCGCGCCCGCGCCTGAATTCAGGAAAGGCGTGATCAAATCCCGCTTGAAAATAAAGCTGAGCACCAGAAGGATGAGCAAGCCTCCGATCCCGATGTGAACTCCACCGGGAAAGCCGCCACCGCCGCTCGAGTTTCGGTCATCTTCAATGTCGCCGCTGGTGCCGCCGGGTGTCCATCGCATGGGAGTAGTCCTCGTGAATTAGGTAGGTCGAATTGGTCTTGGCGTTTCGAAACTGAAACGCGCGCGCTGCATGCCGTTCGGACTGGGTTTGCAAAGCATACCACTTTCGATGGTCTCCGGCAGAGATGCGCCTTAACCGGCGGCGATTGCGTGAGCGTGTTACGAAAAGCGTTCTAAGACGAAAGCTAGTATTCGTCTTCCTCGATCTTCTTCAGGCGCTTCATTTTTAACGTTGTGCGAAAATCGCTCGAACGAGCATCGGCTAAAATGGCGCGGCGCGTTTCAGGTGGCAGTTCCGAGGGGCCAACCACTCCTGCCATATCGCGCGGAAAATGCTTAATGAAAATCGCGGCGAGATGCGCGGTGGCATATGCAATTGGAGTTGAAATCAATCCGCGCTGGCGAATCTGATAGAGGGTGGGGAAGCTGGCGTCATAGCGCACTAGCAGCGACTGATCATCCTTCATACCTTGCACCAACACGGCTGCAGCGAAGCGCGCGTTTTCCAGCGCACCGCGGCGAATCATGCCAGCAACGCCCTTGGGCGTGAGCGTCTTCGGAAATCTCTTGCGCACGATTCCTTGTGAACGATTCAAGCGTCCTTGGCGATACCAGCGGTACAGGCGGTCAAAATCGTTTCCGCCAATCTTCGCGTCCATGTCGTGCATGGGCACTACATAAGGAAGCATGCAAACTTCGTCTTGCGCTGCGAGGTATACAGTTGTTTCGCCGATCGGCGGCGGGAAGCGAAATTTCTCGCGGTCCGCGAAGCGCTTCGCCAGCAGGAATCGTCCGTGGCGATACACGCGCGGGCTGGAAATTGCTTCGTCGTACATCACCTCCGGCGACCAAGTGGAGACCGGCCCTTTGCTGTCGGTACTCTCGTACAGCCGAATCTGCACCGAGTCAACCGTATCGAGAAGCTCCGAGCCACGCTTGGCCAGCAGGTTCGTAAGCCCGGGTGCCGCTCCGATGCAGATCAACGCCACGCGATTTTTGGCAACGAAGCGTTTGTGGAAGCGAAATTGTTCCGGCCGGAAAGGATTGCGATTGAGATGGGAATTCAAATCCACGTAATGGGTGCGCAGCCGGAGAGCAGCGCGCAGAATGATCTCGTTGAAAACGGCGGGAGAAGCGTTGACGATCAGGTTACAGCCGCGCGCGGCGCGCACGATCGACCAGAGATTGCGGGCGTTCGTCTCTTTGACTTCGATCTTGCTTTTCTTGCCGAGAAACTTTCGCGCGCGGTCGGGGTCTCGATCGCCGCACCAGACCGTGTGTCCCTGGCGCAGGAGCAAATGGGCAAGTAAGGAGCCGGCGCCGCCCACTCCCAGTACGAAGATGCGCATCGGCTGGCAACTTTATCACAATCACCGCGCGCCATCGTCCGTTCCGGGCCATCCCTTTCCGATTGTGCACTTGGCCGCAATGAGGCCTGGCCGCAGCCTCGGTTGGCCCTAATCCAATCGCGTGAGCGAATGGGGCGGGCGCGAGATAACTCCGTCAGGTCTGTTTGGCCAGAACAATCGTCTGCGCGAAGGAGTGCATCGCTCTTGGTTGGCTCGCGATGCGACGCTTGAGTCGGGCTTCTAATTGGTCGCTGAAAATACGCGGCGCGTTGGCATCGCCCGTTCGTACGCGATCCAGTGCGGACGCAAGCGAAGGCACAAAAATTGAGCGGAAAAACAAAACGTGCTTCGTCGCGAGGGCATCTTTGTTTCCGTCGCGTTCATAGTCGTTCCACGCGACGTCTGGGAGCGTGAACATTTCACAGGCCTCCACAGTCAAATCCTGAAAGCACCCTCGGTGCTCGAAAGGAGCAAGAAGTTCGCGTTTTCGGCGTGGATAGGCACCAAGAGCCATTCGCGCACGCTCTTCGGCCATGATCGCGCTGTCAACGACCATCTCCGCAAGGACGGCATTCGCCTCGTCCATGAGATTTTCAAATCCGGACGTCCCGTCATCGGCGAGCGCAGGGAGCACGACGACAAGTCGTCCTCCCCGCCGCAATTCCCTGGAACGTAGTGAGAGGAAGGCTTCCCAGTCCTGTGCAGCCTGGCGTTCAAATTCGGTACGCACCGCGCCGGTGCTGCGGAGCGGCGTGAAATGACCGGGAATCAAAGCCGGAACGCGACTGAGCCACACTACGGCGTATGAGGACCATCCGAGGTGGACGGAATTGGGCGGGAGCACGTTTTCGTAAAATGATCTTCCGATTGCGCCCGGAAATACGTTCGGGTTACCCAGTGTGTATCTGTCTGGGTCAGTGTCCAACACCTCGAACAGAGTGCGAAAGTCGTTCGACGGTTGGTCTATGTGGAACACAGAGATCGACCGGTGTGGGCCGAGCCGATGGCGTAGGATTCGAATTGCAGCTTGCATCGGCGCCAGCGAATTTTTCCCTTGCGACGATCCATAGTCGGCGATGACGACCGGCAGATCGCTTGTATCGAGTTCTACATCGGAAGCCGCCCTTTCGAATAGGGGCAAGGCTAAAGCGGCACCACCCGCAGGCAGTTTTGCATATTTGTTGTAGGCGCCCTGGCCTTCCATCACGCCGTGAGACGGCATTGGCTCACTCGACATACGAAGGTGCCTCCCTCTTCATTGCAAGGAACGCGGATGAGCAAATCGTTCGCGGTGCTGAAGCAATTCTGCTACGGGCTGCCCGGCAAGTTCAAGCGCCTGACAGAATCCAGCCACTTTTCCGCGGTCCGCCGCGTCGCTTCCGCGCAATCTGCGCAAGGCGTCACCGACCCCTGATCGGCGAAGGCCCGGCGTCGTGCCAAGCTACGGAGTCTTCCGCGAACCCTTGCCCCGATGGATTGCTACGGTGCGACGTGAGGCGTAGAATCGAAATTGACTCTCCGACCCTCGGCCTAATGGAGAAACAACCCAGGGTGGTGAGGGCGATGCTCTAATCTTTGTGGAGATAAGGGATCGGGTAGAAACGCCCGATCCTCCCAGGTTCGGAAAGGAGTGAATCCAGCGAGCGCGTTAACGCGTGTCAAGATCTGCTGGAGTTCTCGCCCATTTCCAAAACCGGATATGGGCCTTTTCATTTTTAGCGGCATCTAAGTCGCGATGGCACTCATAGACAAATTCGGACGGCAAATCACGGACCTGCGCGTTTCGGTGACGGACCGCTGCAATTTCCGCTGCGTCTATTGCCGTTCCGCGAATCCCGAAAATCATCTGGCCGAGCACGCGCTGCTCGAGTGGGATGAATACGAGCGGCTGGTGCGCATCTTGGTGGGGATGGGCATCCGCAAAGTGCGAGTGACCGGCGGGGAGCCGTTGGTGCGTCCGGGCGTCGAGGATTTCATAGCGCGCTTGAAAGCCATCGGTGTGGAAGATCTCTCGATGACCACGAACGGCTTTCTACTGGCCGAGCGCTGCGATCGATTGGTAGCGGCAGGGCTAGACCGCATCAACATCAGCCTGGATTCGCTGAACCGCGAAAAATTCGAGCAGGTAACGCGCACCAAAACTTTCGATCGAGTGATCGCGGGAATCGAGGCGGCACAAGCTTCGCCGTTGCGCCCTGTAAAAGTGAACGCGGTGCTGGTGCGCGGGCTAAATGATAGTGAAGTAGAGGTCTTTGCGGAATTCGCGCGCGAAAAAGAAATTGTGATGCGCTTCATCGAATTCATGCCGCTGGACGCAGACCGCGCATGGACGCGCGAGATGGTGGTGCCCGCCGCGGAAGTGCATCGCCGTATTTCGGCGCGCTGGCCGCTGATTCCTGTGGTGCACGAGCGCAGCGAAACGGCGCGAAAGTACCGTTTCGCGGACGGCCTCGGCGAAATCGGACTGATCGCGCCGGTGACACAGCCGTTCTGCGGGCACTGTTCGCGCATCCGGCTCACCGCCGACGGAAAATTGCGCACTTGTCTTTTCAGCAAGGAAGACCACGACTTGAAAGGTTTGCTGCGCGGCGGCGCGAGCGACCGCGAGATTGGCGATGCGATCGTGGCAATAGTCCACCGGAAGGAAAAGAGTCACCGCATCAACGAGCCGGATTTCGTTCCGCCCTCGCGCACCATGGTCTATATTGGCGGCTGATTTGTGCCGACACCTCGGGAGACCGCGTAGAAATGGCCGACGAAGAACCTAAATATTTCTCGCTGACGGAAGCAGAGCGGTTGCGCACACAGCTTGAGCCGATCCTGATCGACGCGATGGAATCGCGGCGCAAGATGAATGACGTGGATGACCAGCTCAGCGCGCTGGCGGAACGCATCCAGCGCTCTGGCGGCTTGGCGGTGTCCTACGAAAAGGCAGCCAAGGTCCGGCTCGAACGCAATCGCTTGGAAGAATCCATCCAGTCCGCGCTCGACCAGATTCAAGAAACCGGCTGCGAGGTGAAGGATCTGGACGTTGGCCTGCTCGATTTCCCCGCCCGGATTGACGATCAAGAAGTGTATCTCTGCTGGAAGCTGGGCGAGGATCGCATCCGTTTCTACCATGCCCAGGATGAAGGCTTCGCCGGACGCAAGCCAATCGATCCCCGCGACGCCGGCTATAACAATCCCGTTCAGTAGCGACTGCGGCCGTTCACCCTACCTTGCATCTACGTCTATAGGGCGTACGTCACGCTCGATTTTATCGAGCTCTTCGTCTTCGGCAATTTCACCCGTGCGGAATTGCACCGGAGCGTAGTTGACAGCGTCCACGCTCGGCGGAAGCCAAGCGTCGGCATCGCTATTCGCGACGCTAAGGGCAGAACAAGTCCACGCGGACGGTCCCAAACGTTTCGGGCTTCATCACCAGATAGATGGTTTCAAGTTCACGCCACGGCTTGATGTCAATCGTTTCGCTCACGGTTGTGAAACCGGGCGCAACAGCCGTGATCGTTTAATTTCCCAGCGTAAGATTCACGAAGATTGTTTGATCGGTCATCCCGCTGCCGAAGACAGATTTTCAACGAAGCGTGCCCCGGCTCAGGCTAACTATCCGACACGACGGTCACACTCGAAGCTGCCTGCTTGGCAGCATGTGCCCGGGCAACTACAGCCGTCGAAAGAAGCAAGAGACAGCAATACGAAAGGCTCTGTGCATAGACTCCTCCGCGTCGGTGGTCTAGGCATTTCGATCGTTTCGAATTGGCGAGAATCTACCTTCGGTGTGCGGAAATGCAACTGCAAAAATCCCGCGGCCCTTCCCATCACAAACGGCCCCTGCCGCTGGCCTCCTTACTGTGCTAGCTTGGTTACGAGAGTTTAATTCAGAGGCGAGCATTTGAGCGTCCAACAGACGAACCGTTTGAAGGATTCCGCGAGCCCCTACTTGCGTTCCGCCGCGCATCAGCCGGTGGACTGGCGCGAATGGGGCGAGGAAGCATTTGCTCACGCGCGCGCGGAAGGTAAGCCCATCCTGCTCGATATTGGCGCAGTGTGGTGCCACTGGTGCCATGTAATTGACCGCGAGAGCTACGAGAATCCCGAAATCGCGGCGATGATCAATCAACTTTATATTCCCGTGAAAGTGGACCGCGACGAGCGTCCCGACGTCGATTCGCGCTATCAATCCGCGATCAGCGCAATCTCGGGCCAAGGCGGATGGCCGCTCACCGCGTTTCTGACGCCCGACGGCAAGCCGTTTTTTGGCGGCACATATTTTCCGCCGGAAGACGCCATGGGCCGTCCCGGATTCAAGCGCATCCTGCTGGGCATTGCTGACGCGTTTAAGACGCGCCGCGCTGAAGTGGACAGTTCTGCGAAGGCGCTGGAAGAGGCCGTGGCGAAGGCGGAAGTATTTCATACCGCGCGCGGAGAATTCGATGCGGGTGTAGTGGACTCGGTGATCGAGTCCGCGCTGCATCTGTTCGATGAAACGCACGGCGGGTTCGGCAACTCGCCGAAATTTCCTCATGCCAGCGCGGTGGATTTGCTGCTGGAGCACTATCAATCGACGCACGATGAAAAGCTGTTGCACGTGGCGCAGCGCACGCTCGAAGGCATGGCCAAAGGCGGTGTTTACGACCAGTTAGCTGGCGGTTTTCATCGTTATTCGGTAGACGAACGCTGGTGCGTGCCGCACTTCGAGAAAATGACGTACGACAATTCGGAGCTGCTGAAGAATTATCTGCATGGCTATCAGGTGACGGGAAATCTGCTGTTCCGCGAGACGGCTGAAGGAATCATTCAGTGGGTCGCGGACGTCCTTTCGGACCGCGAGCGCGGCGGGTTTTACGCCAGCCAGGATGCCGATCAAACACTTGATGACGATGGCGACTACTTCACTTGGACGCTGGACGAAGTTCGGGCCGTGCTTACACCGGATGAATCGCGCGCGGTCGAGATTTATTACGATGTGAAGCCGCGCGGGGAGATGCATCACAATCCGGCGAAGAATGTTTTATGGGTTGCGTGCACTTTTGAGGAACTTGCCAAACAGCTCGGGATCGACGAAGGCAGCGCGCGCCTTTTGATTGCGCGCGCAAAAGGGAAGCTGCTTGCCGCGCGGCGGAAGCGGCATCCCACGCCAGCGATAGATACGACTATTTATGTCGGTTGGAACGCGATGTTCGTTTCGGCCTATCTGGAAGCCGCACGGGTGCTGGGCCGCGACGACTGCCGCGACTTCGCGCTGAAGACCCTCGATCGCATCCTCGCGGAGGCGTGGGACGAAGCGAAAGGTCTCTGTCATCGCGTCGGTGGCCCGCGCCTGGAAGGCTCGCTCGACGATCAGATTTTCGCGGCTGCGGCTCTGCTCGATGCTTATGAAGCCACGCTCGGCCGCCGTTACTTCGATATTGCCGAGCGCACCGTGCGCCTCGCCGTGGAACGCTACGGTGATCCCGATGGCGGCGGCTTTTTGGATCGCGCGAAGGACGCGGCACCGATGGGCGGCCTCGACGTCCGGCGCAAGCCGCTGCAGGACTCGCCGACGCCCGGAGCGAATTCTGTAGCCGTGATCGTTCTTGATCGGCTGCGCGCTTTCACCGGCGAAAAACTCTATCGCGGCTGGGCGGAGAAAACCCTGGAAGCCTTTGTCGGCTTAGTTCCGCGGTATGGATTATTTGCCGCAACGTACGGCCTCGCCGCACTGCTGCATGCGCGTCATCCTTTGCAAGTTGTGGTTTTGGGTGCGGCTGGCGATCCGCAAGCCGCCGAACTGGAAAGAGCCGCGAACGAAATCTATCGCTTCGGTAAGTCCGTGCTGCGCGTCACGCCGGAAAATTTGCGCAACGCTTCGCTCGCTCCAGCGCTGCGCGAAACTCTGCCCCATCTCGATGCCGCGAAGCCGCAAGTGCTCGTATGTATCGAAACCACGTGCCACCCGCCGGTGAATGATCCTGCTAAACTCAAAGCTCTGCTTGTCGAAGTCGCTACGGCCAGCGCAGCACGCTAAAGCCGACATTGAAAGTGGCGAAGCAAGCTTCGCCGAAGAGAAATCGGGAGCAAGCCTTGTGATTTCCGCGCTGAGCAAAAGACAAGCTTGGACTACCCTCGCATGTGCGGATTCCCCGCAACTTCGCGACTCGCCGCATAAGTTGCCGCTCATCAAGCCCAGTGCGATAATGAACCGTCTCACGGCGATTTCGTGCGAGTTCGCAGTGTACACGGGGGCTTTATGGCGATGAGAGATGCATGGATTGAAAAGCGCGCTGCAGCGATGAATGGCGCCGCGAACGGCAACGGGCGAGCGGCGAGTGCAGACGAGCGCGATAATAATGTCTCGCAGATGCACTATGCGCGCCAGGGCGTCATCACCGAAGAAATGGAGTATGTCGCCAAGCGCGAAAAGCTCACCTCAGAACTGGTGCGCGACGAAGTGGGGCGCGGCCGTGCCATCATCCCCGCCAATATCAATCACCGCAATCTCGAGCCGATGGGCATCGGGGTCGCGTTCTTCTGCAAAATCAACGCGAACATCGGCAACTCCGCCACCACTTCCAACGTGGATGAAGAACTGGAAAAGCTGCATCGCTCAGTGCATTACGGCTCGGACACGGTGATGGACCTTTCCACCGGCGGGGACATTCCCATGATCCGCAAGGCCATCATCAAGGCATCGCCCGTGCCCATCGGCACGGTGCCGATTTACGAAGCACTCTCACGCGTGCGCCGGGCCGAGGACTTGTCCATCGAACTGATGCTCGAAGTAATTGAGGAGCAGGCCGAACAGGGCGTGGACTACATGACGATTCACGCCGGCGTGCTGCGCGAATTTCTGCCGCTGGTGCGCAACCGCATCACTGGAATCGTCAGCCGCGGTGGTGCGCTGCTGGCGCAATGGATGAGCTTTCACAAGAAACAAAATTTCCTATATGAGAACTTCGACGCCATCTGCAAGATTTTCCAGAAGCACGATGTGAGCTTTTCGCTCGGCGACGGCTTGCGTCCGGGCTGCCTGGCGGATGCCAGCGACGAAGCGCAATTCGCGGAGCTGAAAGTTCTCGGCGAACTGACCAAAAAAGCCTGGGAATACGACGTGCAGGTGATGATCGAGGGCCCTGGGCACATTCCGATGGACCAGATCGAGCTGCAGGTGCAAAAAGAAAACGAGATGTGCTACGAAGCGCCGTTTTACACACTGGGGCCGCTGGTTACGGATATCGCTCCGGGCTACGACCACATCACCAGCGCGATTGGCGCGGCCATGATCGGCTGGCACGGGGCATCGATGCTCTGCTATGTGACGCCGAAGGAACATCTCGGCCTGCCCAACGCGGACGACGTTCGCCAGGGCGTGATCGCTTACAAAATTGCGGCGCATGCGGCGGACGTGGCGCGGCACCGTCCCGGCGCGCGCGATCGCGACGATGCGCTCAGCTATGCGCGTTTTCTTTTCGACTGGAACAAGCAGTTCGAGCTATCGCTCGATCCAGAAACCGCGCGCAAGATGCATGACGAGACGCTGCCCGACGATTTCTACAAGGAAGCGAAATTCTGCTCGATGTGCGGCCCGAAATTCTGCTCGATGAACACCACGCAGATCGCCGAAGCCTACCAAGGCCTCGACCAAAAAGAGCGCGAGCAGAAATTTACCCAGTTGCTCGCGAAAGTCAAAAAATCCAGGGAACCAGACGAGCCTCTGAATCGTATCTCAGGTTAGGAACGCGAGCCGGGCGCGTTAGCGCAGCCCAGCCTGAACACTGAACAGGTGCGAACATGACGTTTCTTTTTGTCGCGGTCGTGCTCTACTTTCTGCCGACGATCATCGGGCACGGCAAACGCGACGCAACAGTCATATTCATCTTGAATTTGCTGCTAGGCTGGACCGGCATTGGATGGTTTGTCGCGCTGCTTTGGGCCTGTGCGTCGGAACCGCGTGTCTCCACCACTGTGCTAGCGCCGGCAGGCAGCTCGCGCTACTTCTGCCGCTGTGGCACGCTGGAACCGGTAGGCGCCCATTTCTGCTGGGCTTGCGGCAGGCATCTATAAACTTCAACTTTCGAGTGTTTGAGTGACGAAATCCCCCACGGACGAAAATCTCCGCGAAGAATTTAACCGCTGGGCCGATGCGGGCAAGGGCGAGTCCATGGAGCATGAGCACTGGCCCATCACCAAGCCTGCGCTCGGCTTCATGCAAATCGAGCCCACCGACAATATTTTGGACGTTGGCTGCGGCGCCGGATGGTTGTCGCGGATTCTGGCGCATCGCGTGTCGCAAGGCCGCGTCGTCGGCATGGATATTTCCGACGAGATGATTCATCACGCGCGCGAGGCGAGCGTGGCAAACGAAAATCTGGTCTTCGTCGTAGGCGGCGTGGATGAAATCCCGTGGGAAGCGAATTTCTTCACGCGCGTGATTTCGGTGGAGTCGTCATATTACTGGCCCGATCCCTCGAAAGGCATCCGCGAGATTTATCGCGTGCTGGCCGAAGGCGGGTCCGCGTGGATTCTCATCAACTATTACCGCGACAACCCCTACAGCCATCCATGGGGCGAAAAATTGGCGGTTCCCACACATCTGCTCTCCGCGAACGAATGGCAGAAAATGTTTCGCGACGCGGGATTCGCGGATGTCGCGCATCGCATGATTCCCGATCCGACCCCCAATCCGGACGTGTACACGGGTCGCTGGTTCCGCGACGCCAAAGAACTAGCCGATTTTCGCGCGATTGGCGCTTTGCTGGTTTATGGGAGCAAGAAAGAAAAATCACCGCAGATGAACACTGATGAACACAGATAAGAACATGAAAATTGAATAACGGCACCCAGGTACGCCCTCTAGCGAGGAGCCTCGCCTACCGAAATCTCAAGCTGGGACATCGTTATCAATAATTTGCTTTTATCTGTATTCATCTGTGGTGCCTTGTCCGTTTGACTAGCACCACACACGCGCATATACTCCGACCGTTTGCGGGGTAATAGGAGACCGATGGGCGTCCTGGACAACCGCTTCGAACGCAGTTACGTCCTCTCCACAGTTGATTACGTTTTTAATTGGGCGCGCAAAAGCGCCATCTGGCCGCTGACTTTCGGACTCGCCTGCTGCGCCATCGAAATGATTGCTTCCACCACTTCGCGTTTTGACATTGCGCGATTCGGCGCCGAAGTATTTCGCCCGTCGCCGCGCCAGGCGGACTTGATGATCGTCGCCGGTACGGTGACGCTGAAGATGTCTCCAGTTCTGAAGCGTGTGTGGGACCAGATGCCGGACCCGAAATGGTGCATTTCGATGGGCGCATGCTCGAGCGTCGGCGGACCATTCAACGTCTATTCTGTTCTTCAAGGAGTAGATCGGATTGTCCCAGTGGACGTTTATGTAATCGGATGCCCGCCGCGGCCCGAAGGTCTGTTTTACGCGCTCCTGAAGCTGCAGGACAAAATTGATCAGATGTCGCTGGCCAAGCGACCCACCGCCGTACGCCTGCAACCTGAGATGGTCGATGAATTCAAGCGCGGCGTGATGGTCGCTCAGTCGCCTGAACCGAGGTAGGCGTTAAGGCAGCAGAACGTGATGGCCGAGCGTCAGATGGGGTTTTGGTTACCGCTGGTACGGAGACCAAGAATAGATGGCTTTTCTGAGGACCGCGAAGAAAGACGAAGTCCCTCCCGGCACAATTCGCGAATTTCAATTAGACGGCAAGAACATCGCTCTAGCGAACGTTGCAGGTAAGCTATTTGCAATCAATAACGTATGCCTACATCGGGGCGGTCCGTTGGGCGAAGGCGAGCTCGAGGGGCAAGTCGTCGTATGTCCGTGGCATGGCTGGAAATACGATGTAACAAACGGGAAGCTCACCACGAACCCAGCCGTTGGAGTCCACTGCTACGCGGTCGAAGTCCGCGGCGATGATATCTTCGTAGATGTTGGATAACACAGGATTTAGCTTCAATCTTTCCGATAGCCTAGTGAATTTCTCGAACCGGCAAAAATTCCAATCACAACGTTAGCCATTTTTGCCTCTTCCGTGTATAGTTCGCCCGACACTTTTTGACGGATGACGCAACCGCCCCTCAAACCAAGACGCTGGCTGCTGGCCGTGGACCCTCGCGTCTATCATTGGGACACCCTGTTCGTGAAGGGCAAGGAGATGTGGCGTCACGCCGGCCATCGCCCGGACGCGCTACGCCAGCTCAAGCAAATCCACAAAGGCGACCGCGCTCTGGCCTATCACGGCAAGCCCGAACATGCGATTTACGCGCTAGCCGAAGTGAGCCGCGACCCCTATCCCGACCCGCACGAGCACGACAGCAAGAAAATGGTGATGGACTTGCGCGCTATCGAGCGCCTGCCGCGGCAGGTAACGCTCGCCGAGCTGCGTGAAAATAAGCTACTGCGCAAGATCAAGTTTCTCAAGAACACACGCATGACGATCTGTCCGCTGACTGACGAAGAGTATTCCGAAATCCTGCGGATGGCAGGCATCGTCGCGTCTCCCGGCATTCCGCTTCCCTGAAAATCTTCCTTTTATCCTCCGGAAATCTTGGAGTGCGGAGGCTCAGCCTCCACTGTTCCGCCGCGAGGCTTGTCTCGCGTGTGCTGGCCGATAAAGTCGGCTAAGATGGCACCCGCCTAGGGAGGGTTTTCAATGCAAAAACGGTCCCAAATCTTTTTGCTCACAGCACTCGTCGGCATCTTTCTGATTTTTGCCATTGCGCGCTTAGGCGAAGCGCGGTCCGCCGCAGCGCAGAAAAAGCACGGCACATCCCAAGAAGCGTGGTTACGCGGAGTTTCCGACGGCAGCACGCGCGTCGTGGACATGGCCTACGCAATCAACGACAAGCTGCCGGCATGGCCCGGAGACGACCGCACATTCGAAGCCAAGGCGGTCGCGACACCGGAAAAAGACGGCTACTTCGCGCGCAACTTCTGGATGCTCGAGCATTACGGCACACATCTGGACGCGCCTGCGCACTTTCCTGGGGGCAAGCAATATCTCGATCAGATTCCGGTGGCACATTTTTTCGGTCCGGCGGTGGTGATTGATGTGCGCGATGAAGTCAGCAAGGATTCGGACTATCGCCTGCGCGTGGTGCGGGTGGAAAAATGGGAAGCGCTGCACGAACGAATTCCGTCCGGCGCCATCGTGTTGCTGCGAACAGGCTGGTCCTCCCGCTGGCCGGACCAGGCGCGCTACCGCAACATGGACGCAAATGGCGTGATGCACTTTCCGGGCTATTCTGTGGAAGCTGCGAAACTCCTAATGGAACGCGGCGCCGTGGGACTGGGCATTGATACGCTGAGCATCGACTACGGGCCATCGAAAGATTTCGAAGTCCATCGCACCGATCTGCCCGCGGGACTCTACAATCTGGAAAATCTCGCAGACCTGGACCAACTTCCGGAAGCCGGCGCATTCCTGATCGCCGCGCCCATCAAACTGGAAGGCGGGTCCGGTGGCCCGGTTCGTGTATTCGCGCTGCTGCCTACGCAGTAGAATAGAGAAATGCCGGAACTGCCCGAAGTCGAAACTGTAGCGCGCGGCCTGCGGGAAGTTCTACCCGGACGGCGGATTCTCAGTGTGCGCCTGGGCAAGACGGATTTCATAGATGACCCCGCTTTGCTCGAGCACGATTTACCCGGCAGCACCATCGCGCGCATTCGGCGCCTAGGAAAATTCCTATTGCTGGACCTCGAGCCGAAACAATCCCCCGCCGAAGAGAGCTCGCTGCTGATTCATCTCGGCATGACCGGCAAAATAAGCGTAGTGCCGCCGGAAGCACCTGTGCCGCTCCACACCCACGTGTTCCTCGCGCTCGATGATGGCCGCGAACTTCGCTACAACGACATCCGCAGGTTCGGCCGAATGGCGCTGCTCGCGAATGGCGCGCACGAACGCGTCTTGGGCGACCTCGGTCTCGAGCCGCTGGAAGCGAAGGAAGAAGAATTTCGCGCACGCATTCAGTCCCGCAGCGCCCATATTAAGGCGCTGCTACTCGATCAACGCGTGCTGCGCGGCATCGGCAACATTTATGCGGACGAAAGCTTGTGGCGAGCCAAGATTCACCCGAAAAAGCTGGGCGCGAAGTTGACGCAAGACCAACTGCGCCGCCTACATCGGGCGGTGCGGGAGATTTTGCTCGAAGCCATACGTCTGCGCGGATCCTCCGTTTCGGACTACGTCGATTCCGCCGGGCAAATGGGGGAATATCAATTGCGGCATCGCGTGTATCAGCGCGAGGGAAAGAAATGCTTCCGCTGTGGCGCGACGATTCGCCGCATCATCGTGGCAGGCCGCAGCAGCCATTTTTGCCCGCACTGCCAGCCTGCGCCTCGCGGGCGCGCACGCAAATCCGCGCTACGTCTCAAGCCATCTCTGCGCGGTTCCGGCCGGTATAAAAATAAATCAAAATCGCGCCGAGCAGGGCGAAAGCCCCAGCGTAGAGGAAGCCCGCATTCGGACTGACGCTGGACCACAGCACTCCGACGACTACGCTCGAAATCAAGTCGCCGATTCCGTTCACCGTGGCGAGGACGCCAAAACCAGAGCCGCGGTTCGCCTTCGGCAGAAACTCCGCCGCCAGAGATTTCTCCACTGATTGCTGGACCGCGCCGTGGATTCCCGCCAGGCCGAATAGAATCGCAAGCACCGGAATCGTCGGCGGCTCGAAAATAAATCCCGCGAACGCAACGACTGCGAAAAGATATCCCACGGCCAAGACAGCGCGTTTGCTCATACGATCGGCGAGCGCGCCCGCGGGATAGGATGCCGCGGCATTGATGAAATTGTAGAAAGTGTAGAGCGCTACGGCGATCGTGGACGCTCGCGCGAAACCGAACCGCGGCGTCAAAATCTGGTCAGCGCGAAGAATCAGCAAAGTTGGCGCGAAATCGCCAATGCCGTGCGCGAAAACTCCCGCGAGATAGTGCCAATAGGTTTTCGGCAGTTGCGCGAAACTTGAAATGAAGCTGGGAGCGTGATGCGCATCATCTTGACGCCCGGGCGGCACCAGCAACGCAAAAGCAACAGCCGCCGCAAGCCCTGGAACCACGGTCCAGCGCAACACGCCGCGCGGTCCCAGCCAACCGAGCAGCGCCGTCGCGCACAGCGGGCCAAGCACCGCGCCGACCGTATCCATCGCGCGCTCGAATCCAAAGGCGCGGCCTTCCTGATCTGGCGCGACAGAATCGGCGAGCAACGTGTCGCGCGAAGGCCCGCGGCTGCCGCGGCCAACCCATCCCAGCGCGCGCATCACCAGAATTGCCGGCCAACTTTGCGCGAACGCGTACGCGAACGTGGAAATCCCTGTCGCGGCGTAGCCGACGATCCCCGTGGGTTTGCGCAGCTTCGGGCGGTCCGCAATCCATCCGCCGGCTAATTTTGCACAACTTGAAAGGCCGTCCGACACTCCCTCAATCACGCCGAGTGCATATGCCGGCGCGCCGAGGCTCGCAAGGAATGCCGGAAGAATCGAAGTCGCGGCTTCATGTCCCCAGTCGGAGAAAAGGCTCGCCAGGCCGATGCCCAGCACGCCCCGAGTAAGCCAGGGTCTTGAAGGCGGCGAGGGGGTGGGAGTAGCTGCCATGGTTCGCTGGGGCCTTAGCGGGACGGGCTCGCGCCGGAAGACGCGGCTGCGGCGTTGGCCATGAGCGGCATGGCTGTGCCAACGATGCGCTCAGCCCATGCATGCCGCTCGTTGGGATCCAGCCACATCACCGGCGCGCGCAAGTTCTTGAACGGCGCCGTCGCGAGCAACTCGATCAGCAATTCGTGAATGCGCTGCTGAAACGCACGATCCTCGGAGCGAAAGCCGTCCGAAGGGATATGCGTTTCGATAGGCGGCACGCCGACGAGAATAGTGTATGTATCCATCCACCACGCGAGCCATGATTCCAGCTGCGGCTGCCGCCCAAATTTGTTCACGAGGTAGCAGTAATTATCGAGCACCGCGCGATCGGTGACCACGTGCGGGGCGCGCCGTACGGCATCGAGTTCGGCGGCAATCTGCGCGTGCAAAATCCAAAGCTGGCCTTCGATGGTTGTAGCGGCGTTCACCGGAAAGGGCGATTGGCGGGCCACTTCCGTTACTAGTTCCACATTGAAGTGGGCTTTCTTCAGCAGCGAGCAGATTTCATACGCGAGCGTCGTCTTGCCAACGCCATGCGTTCCGATAAGTGCGAGTTTCAATCTTGAGCCTTTCTGCGCAAGCGCTCTCGTTTCTAACACATTTCTTCGCGCGCGTGAAATCACCGCACAGGATCACCGTCGAGACTCCCCGAAATTTGAATCGCGGGCTGATCGTCTGCGCGAACTCTCTTTTTTAAACTTTGTCTCCTCTGTGTTGAATCTTTTGCCTTCGCAACCGCGCCTGCATAGAATCGAGCGTCGTTGCGGCCATCCAGCGCGAAAGGGAATTATGAGAACAGTGGTGCAGCGCGTAACCGGCGCGCGTGTGATCGTGGACGGCAACGTGAAGGGCGAAATCGCTACTGGATTGCTGGTCCTAGTGGCCGTCGGACGCGACGACACAAGAGTGGCCGCCGCGAACATGGCCGAGAAAATCGCGAACCTTCGAATTTTCAATGACGACGAGGGCAAGATGAACCGTTCGCTGCTCGACGTCGGCGGCGCAATTCTCGCGGTCTCGCAATTCACGCTCTACGGCGACGCGCGCGGCCAGCGGCGCCCAAGTTTCATCCAAGCCGCGCCGCCCGAACAAGGCAAAGCGCTCTACGATGAATTCGTCGGCGCGTTGCAAACACTCGGCGTACAAGTCGAAACTGGAGTCTTTCAAACGCACATGTCCGTCGAGCTCGTGAACGACGGCCCGGTGACCATCTTGCTCGATTCTGAAAAACTTTTTTGAGCAGCGAACGTCAAAAGACCTCGACACAGCTGGGCAATCGCTGCCTTGCGCGTCAGGCAGCGGGTGCCTTACGCTTTTCTGGGGGACATACATGACCGAAATTGACCGCATCGTTGATCAAATGGATCGCGCGTTTGGCGGCGACGCCTGGCACGGGCCCTCGCTGGAATCGCTACTTGATGGCATTACGGCCGAGCAAGCGTCTCAGCATCCTGTCGCGGGCGCGCATTCAATTTGGGAGCTGGTGAATCACATCGCGTCGTGGAATTCGATTGTCCAGCATCGCGCGTCCGGCGAGCCAGTGGAAGTGAGCGACGAGCAGGATTGGCCGCCGGTCCACGAAATGAGCGAAGCGGCTTGGAAGCGCTCGCTCGAGCATTTGCGCGAGTGCCGTACCCGTTTGCGCGCCGCCGTACAAAAATTGCCGGAGCACAAACTGAATGAAATTGTCCCCGGAAAGGACCATTCACAGTACGTGATGCTGCACGGAGCAGTTCAGCACGACCTCTATCACGCCGGGCAGATTGCCGTGCTTAAGAAGGCCATTCGATGACGGCATGGTTCCGCGAATGAACGTGCCGTCCAGTGCGTTCACTGGAGAAATTCGGCCGGCGCAGGAGTCCGATTATGCGCGGATGGCCGACTTGGCGGGACAATTGTCCTACCCTTCGTCGCCGAAAGAAATCGCACAGCGCTTGACCGAAATGAAGGGCGACACAGACCACGCGGTATTCGTCGCCGCGCTAGCAAGCGGCGAAATAGCTGCTTGGATCGCTGTGTTCGTGTATCGCACGGTTGAGGCTGACGCGCGCGCCGAGGTCAGCGGCTTGGTGGTTGACGAGCGTTTCCGCTCGCGACGAATTGGTGAGCGCTTGCTGGCACGCTCTGAGGAATGGGCGCGCGAACACGGCTGCAACGTAATCGGTCTGCGATCGAACACAATCCGCGAACGCGCCCACGCATTTTACGAACGGCACGGATACACGCACATCAAGACCCAGAAATCCTTCCGCAAAACGCTCTAGACCGCCCTTCTCTCAGATACTTTCTCTTCTGCTGCCCTCTCGCTTATTTTGTTGGCCATGTATAGAAATATCGTCATACGATATAATAAGGAACATGAGAGAAGTATTGGAGAACCACTCTAAATCCGCTATTGATTATCATGCGCTCGCCGACTTTCGCTTCGAAATCCGCCGCTTCCTGCATTCCAGCGAACGTATCGCGCGCGCTGGCGGCCTGGAGCCGCAGCAGCATCAGGCGCTTCTGGCCATCAAGGGATTGCCGGCGCATCGCGCGGCCACGGTGGGGGTGCTCGCGGAGCGGCTGCTGGTGCAGCATCACAGCGCCGTGGAACTGGTGAATCGCCTCGAGGCAAAACGCTTGCTGCGACGCGCGCGGCACGCGGCGGATCGGCGCAGCGTGCTGCTTACGGTCACGCGGCGCGGCGAAAAACTGTTGAAGCAGCTGGCGTTGGCACACCGCGCCGAATTGAAGACCGCGCGCTCCAAGCTTCTGCAGGCGCTGATAAACATGGTTGCGCGCGACAGGCGTTCTGGCCAGGCGCAAGCCGTCAAGGCGCGCGGGCAATCCGAGGCCAAGCGCGACGCCAAGCAGCAGCGAGCGCGAAGGAAAAGATGAATCACCGATACTGCCCCACTCGCAAGTCACGACAGGAGTAAAGGGTTATGAAGCCGCTCATCCACGGCGATCAGCCTCTCGAGCCGCAGCAATCAGCTGGCTACCGCATTGAGTTTGTGTCTTTGCTCGCAGCCCTGATCGGCGTACTCGCCGGGTTCATTGCTTACATTCTGTACGATCTGATCGGACTGTTCACGAATCTCGCGTACTACCACGAATGGTCGTTTCATTTTCGCAGCCCGGAAAACACGCATCTCGGGCCCTGGATCATCCTTACGCCGGTTATCGGCGGACTCATTGTCGGTTTCATGGCCAAGTACGGCTCGGAAAAAATCAAAGGGCACGGCATTCCGGAAGCAATGGAAGCAGTGCTCACGTCGCGCAGCCGCATTGAAGCCAAGGTCGCGATCCTGAAACCGCTTTCCGCGGCAATTGCCATCGGCACCGGCGGCCCCTTCGGCGCCGAAGGGCCCATCATTCAGACCGGTGGCGCGTTCGGCTCGCTCGTTGGCCAATTGATTTCCACCACGGCGGCAGAACGCAAAGTGTTGCTTGCATGCGGAGCGGGAGCGGGCATGGCCGCCACGTTCAACACGCCCATCGCAGGCGTCATCCTTGCCATCGAGTTGCTGCTCTTCGAATTTCGCTCGCGCTCCTTCATCCCCCTGGTAATCGCGTGCACGCTGGCAACCAGCGTTCGTACGATCTTGCTTGGACAACATTCGATGTTCACCATGGGTAATGTGAATTTTGATGTTGTGCACGGCTTGCCATTTTATTTGCTTCTCGGCGTAATAAGCGGCGCCGCCGCCATCGGTTTCACCAAGCTCCTGTACTGGGTGGAAGATCAATTCGAGGGGCTTCCCATCAACGATCTGTGGCACCCGGCAATCGGCGCGCTGGGCCTCGGCATCATCGGATTTTTGGTGCCGCGCGTTCTGGGCGTGGGCTACGACACGATCTCCGATATCCTCAACAACAACCTGGCGCTGAAGCTTTTGATCCTAATCGCTGTGTTCAAAGCTCTGGCGCTCGTGATCTCGTTGGCCTCCGGGACCTCCGGTGGCCTGCTTGCGCCCATGTTCATGTCCAGCGCCGCAATGGGCGGCGCGTTCGCCATAATTGTGAACATGATCTTCCCGAGCGCGCATCTCTCGCCTGGGGCTTACGCTCTGGTAGCCATGGCCGCGGTTTTTGGCTCGGCCTCGCGAGCGACCTTTGCATTTATCGTCTTTGCCTTCGAAATCACTCATGATTACAACGCCATTCTCCCGCTCATGCTCGGCTGCGTTATTGCGGACATGATTGCGATCCGCTATTTGCCTAGCTCGATCATGACGGAAAAACTCGCGCGGCGCGGACTGAAAGTGCCCGAGGAATACGAAGCGGGCGTTCTGAAAATGGTACGCGTCGGCGAAGTCATGCGCAAAGATGTGAATCCAATCCCGCAGGAGATGACCGTCGCGGAACTGGCCGAGCGAATGGGGCGCGGCGAGCCTGCCTACAACCTCACTCAGGGTTTGCCGATCGTTTCAAGCGACGGCAACCTCGTGGGTGTGGTAACTCAGGGTGATCTGCTGCGAGCGTTGGAGCTGGATCCAAAAGGGACGATGACGGTACTCGAAGCTGGATCGCAGCAGCTGATCCTCGCGTATGCAGACGAACTCGCGCACGACGCCATGTATCGCATGCTACAGCGCGATATCGGACGGCTGCCGGTAGTCAGCCGTGAAAATCCGCAACAAATGGTTGGCTACTTCAATCGTTCCAGCCTGCTGGGAGCCTGGACGCGCCAGATGCAAGAAGAAAGCATTCGCGAGCACGGCTGGATTCGCCAGTGGAGAAATTCCAGCCGCGTGGCAAAGCAAACTACGCAAACCACGGAGAAATGAATGCAGTGGTTTTGTGAACGTATTTCGCTTTTTGTCTAAACTACTTTAGCGTAGTGAATATATCGAGTTGCTGGATGATGACATGGCGCCAGTAAAGTTTCCCAGGAGAAGGTCCGACGGATCGTTTTGCGTGGAGGTCGTGCTTCACATTGATACCCAAGGTCCCGTTGTGCTTGCAAGTCGCGTGACGTCCTGGTTGGTCGAGTGGGTTCAAGCAAATCGCTATTGGACGACTTCATTTGGCGATCGCAAGAGTGGTGTGCTGGATTTTAGGAACTCCGGGGTTTCTTCTTCTGCGCATGGAGTGTTCTCGCGAAGCCAAGAAGCGGTGGAAGAACTGGCTCATCCTGAGGCTGCTACCGGATCTTCAAGAAGCGTTTAAAGAGATTACGTCGGTGCAACGGGTCACTAATTGCTCGGGAGAAGAAGCGTCGATCGCGACGTGACTCCACGCAGAAGCCCTATCTGCGAAACTCTAGAATCCGCCGCCACCGCCGCCTCCGAAACCGCCGCCGGACCCACCACCGCCGCCAAATCCCGACCCACCCGAACTCCGCGGCGCCGAAGCCATCACGCTCCCAGCGTGCACAGACATCATGTTGAGGTCGTTCACCAGGAAGTAAGGTGTGAATCCGCTTCCGTAGGAGCCCTGATACCACTGCGGCGGTTGCACGGCGATTCCCGAAAACGCCTGCACCCATTTTTTCTCGACGTGCAGCGCCATCGCGTAAGGAAGGAATTTCTCGAATAGCTCCGGCGTTTTTTGCAAGCGTTCGATTTGATCTTTCTCCACGCGCCCAAGGAATTCCTCGAAGCCCAGCACTTTTTCGAGCGCGCGTGCGCCTGTAATTGTCCTTGCCGACATGAACCACCCGAAAATAGCAATCACCGCGCCGGTGGCGATGCCCGCGATAATCCAAGTAACCGACGCGATTCCAGTGGCCCGCGAAAGAAATCCTGTGCCGACCAGCATGAGGAAGCCGATCAGCAATCCCGCGCCGATGTAACCCTGCTTCACCGTGTCCGGGCGATGCAGATAGTAGCCATCACTCATCAGCGCATTGAAAATGCGATCGCGAATCGCCGGCAGGTGTGTGTAGAAATGATTTTGCAAATCGGAAAGCTTCACGTCCGTGCTCGCCCCGTCGTCAAACAGCGCGGAAAGCATTTCCTGTTCGTGCGAACGCGCAGACGCCCATTCCGCCGGAGGCTTCTTGAGATGAAAAATATATTCCTTGCTGTGCGTCAAGCCGAGCAGATGGCTCTCGTCTTTCTGCTCGATGGTCATGTAGCCTTTGACGGCTAGGTCCACCAGAGTCGCGGTGATGTCGCGCATGGCGGCGTCGTTATCCACCAGCGTGCCACATTCGCCGGGAGTCAGCTTATCCGGCGGCTCGTATTGTACCGATATTGCATTGCGCGCCGGATCGCGGCCGCGTGTCCACCACAGCCAAAGCATCACAAAAAACGCGATCACAGGGATGAATAGCGGCAAATTGCTCCGCAGGAAGCGCATGAACTGCTCACCTGCGGACGGCGGCGGCACGAATCCTTTGTCGAACCCGACGACTGCCGTGAGGCCTTCGCGATATCCCAAGCGGCGCGCGCTGCGAATCTGCACGTAATTGCTGCCGATTTCGACTTGTGCTTCTTGCGCGCGCGAACCGAACACGCCGGTGTAAGCAATCGCGTGCAAGCCGGTGACGCCTTCGGGCAGCTCGATGCGCGCTGTCACCAGTTCAATCGGGTTTTCCCATTCGTCGCCGGTAACGTTCCAATACAGCTCGTCGTGGTCCGCGAAGAAGCGGATCGCATCGAGCACGCGATAGTGCAAAATAATCGTGCGAGTCGTATCTTCCGCGGCCGGCACGTAAATTTTGAATTTCAAATAGCGGCCTTGGCGATTTTGTTCGAGCTTCATTTTTTGCCCGGTGTCGTCCGTCGCGCTGACGTCTTCGATAAACAGCGTGTAGTTCAATCCGTGCGGGTCGGTGTACTCGACGGGAATCGTGCGGTAGATGCCGTGCCAGGAGCCGATGAACTGCGCTTCAATGTTTTCGGTGACGTCAATCGTTCCGTCGGCGCGCACATAAATCTGCGCGTCGAAATGCTGGAAGACAAGATCGCGCGCGGCCGCGGGCAGCGCGGCAAATAATGCCAGGAGAAAAAAGGTAAGAACGCCGCGCCAGACAGGCATCGTTGCAGCCCGCTTACGCCGCGCCGCCAAAACTCACTTTGGGCGCTTCGCGTTCGGCGGACGTGCTGATCTCGAAGAACTCGCGTGGCTTGATGTTGAACATTCCGGCGATGATATTGGAAGGGAACTGCACGATTTTCGTATTCAGGTCGCGCACCACGGCGTTGTAGTAGCGGCGCGCGTTCTGAATGCTGTCCTCGATTTGGCTCAGCGATTGTTGAAGCTGGGTAAAGCTCTCGACCGCCTTCAATTGCGGATAAGCCTCAGCCAGCGCGAATACCTGACGCAAAGCCGCAGTTAGCATACCTTCCGCCTGTGCTTTCGCCTCGGGACCTTGCGCGGTCATCGCGCTATTGCGCGCAGCCACCACGCCTTCCAGCGTGCCTTTTTCGTGGGCGGCGTAGCCCTTCACGGTTTCCACCAGGTTGGGAATCAAATCGTAGCGGCGCTTCAACTGCACATCAATGTCCGACCAGGCGTTATCGCACTGCACCTTCAAGCGCACCAGCCCGTTGTACATTCCGATGACAAACACCACCAGCAGCCCAACGATGACTAACAACGCCAGGATCATCAGACCCTCCGACACAAGGATGGACGCGGATCGTAGCTACGCTAGCGGCCCAGCATACGGCCTGCGCTCATCTGTGTAAAGTGTACTGTGCGAGCGGAGGATGATAGCACTGCCAGCGGCCGCATCCGCTGCTGGTAAGGACGGGGCACTCTCGAAATCTCTTGGCCTTCAATTCGGCGGGCGCGCGGGAGGGTTGACTACCCTCGGTCACGGTCGTTATGGTCCGAAGAGTTTCTCGATCGTTTTGACGGCGTAAAAAAGACGAGTTGGTTGCGAGGGAAGGGGGATGAAATCGTGCCACAAATAGAACTCGCGCTCTCTCTCATCTTTTGCGTCCACAGCGACGACAGCCGACGCAACTTCGCGACTATTCTCGAGAACGCGCTTGAATGCATCAAGGAGTAGCAGTTCTGTGAATCACGCGAATCTGCTACTCGTAGCGCAAGGCCACCATGGGATCAATCTGCATCGCGCGGCGCGCCGGAATGTAGCACGCCGCGAGAGCGACCACCGTCAAAAGGATCGAGACGGCGACGAACGTGATCGGGTCGGTTGGAGAAACGCCATACAGCTGGCTGCTCATCAGGCGGGAAAGCAGCAAAGCTCCGGCGATGCCGATCACTGAACCGATCAGCGCCAGCACCAATCCCTGCCGTACCACCAGCATCAGCACGTCGGCGCGGCTCGCGCCCAGCGCGACGCGAATTCCAATCTCGTGCGTCCGCCGCGACACCGAATAGCTCATAACGCTGTAGATGCCCACAACCGCGAGCAACAACGCCAGCCCGGCAAACGCGGCAAGCAGAAGCATGGCGAACCGTTGCGGCGAAAGAGATGCCGAAACCGCATCGTCCATCGTGCGAACGTTCAATAGCGGTACGTCCACATCTATCTCGCGGACAGAACTTGTGATCGCCGCGATCGCGCTTAGCGGATCCAATCGAGTGCGCACGGCAAGGTTCATACCGAACGAGCGCCAGCCACTACCTTTCGGAGCCGTGAATTGGGCCAGCGGGAAATAGAGCGTCGGCGCGGGCCCAATCTCGTTAAGCGTATAAAGTTTAACGTCAGCTACTACGCCGGCGACCACGCGCGTCAGGCCCGGGAAAAAATAAAGCGTCAGACGCTTGCCGAGGGGATCCTGGTTTGGCCAGAAAAGTTTGGCCATGGATTGGCTAATTAGCACTGTGCCAGGCTGGCCCGCGACATCGGAATCGTTAATGTCGCGCCCGCGCAACAGCGCAATATGCATCGCATCCAAATATCCCGGGCTGATCAGGCGAACATCCACTTCGGGCTGATCGGCCATCGCCAACACAGGCTGCCCTTCAATAGAAATCGGCTGGCGCGAGCCATCATTGCTCAGAGGCATGCTGTCGATAAGTCCGGCAGACTGAACTCCGGGCAAAGAGCGAACCCGATCGAGAACGCGCCGAAAGTAGCTGACCTGCTGCGCGGGCTCGAGAAATTTGCCGGGTGGGATAGAGACTTCAAGCGTCACGACGTGATCGGCGTCGAAGCCGGAATTGGCGTTTCGTAGCATCCACAAGCTGCGAATCAATAAACCGGCGCCGATCAGCAACATAAGCGAAAGTGCGACTTCGGCAACCACTAGCACGTTGCGCGTGCGGCTTCCGCCCGAATCCGCGGCAGTGCGGCCGAGCCCTTGCTTGAGCGTCTCGTTTAGGTCTGCTTTCGCCATGCACAAAGCTGGCAGCAGGCCGGCGGCAAACCCGGTCAAGAGCGAAACGCCCAGCGTGAAAGCCAAGACCCAGCCGTCGAGCGTAATCTCGTTTGACCGCGGTAATCGCTGCGCTAGGAATTTCACAATCAAGATCAGGCCGGAATGAGCGAAGATCAAACCCAACGCCCCACCGGCCGCAGCCAACAGCAGCGTCTCCGAGAACGCCTGTTGCAATAGACGGCGACGAGTGGCGCCCAGAGCAGCGCGAACCGCTGACTCCTTCCGCCGCGAAAGCGTTCTGGACAAAATGAGGTTCGCCACATTAGCGCACGCGATGAGTAGCACCAGCGCCACGGCGCCCAGCAGAATCAGCAACCCAGGCCGCACGTCGCCCACCAGATCATCGCGAAGCGGTACAGCGATCGCGCCCCAACCCTTGTTTTCCGCCGGATATTGCAGCGCCAGCCGGTTGGAGACAGCGTCGAGCTTAGCCTGCGCTTGCTTCAACGAGACTCCATCTTTCAGACGGGCGACAACCCCGTAGTTATGATTGTCGCGGACGGCGCGCTCTTGGTCGGTCCACGCTAGTGGCTTCCACATCTGCGCTCGCTCATTCGGATCGCTGGCGATGGGAAACTCGAAACCAGGCGGCATGACGCCAATTACCGAAAACGCCTGCCCATTGAGTTCGATGTTCTTGCCGGCGATTTCAGGGTCGCCGCCGAAACGGCTGCGCCATAGTCCGTAGCTCACGACGACTTCGTGGTCGTGCCCGGGCTCGTATTCACCGTCAAGGAAATCGCGGCCAAGCAGCGGCTGCACGTGCAGGATGGAAAGGAGCCCCCTCGTCGCCGCGAACGTACGAATTGTCTCCGGATGGCCTGTACCAGTGAAGGTGTAGCGGCCGAATCCATAAGCCGACATGCCTTCAAAGGCGCGACTTTGTTCGCGCCAGTCAATAAAATTCGCCGGCGATACCGGGAATTCATGCACGCCCGGAAACGATGCTTGCGGCGGCGAGTGCCAGACCTGGACCAGCCGATCTGGCCGGTCAAACGGCAACTGGCGCAGCAAGACTGCGTTCACCACGCTGAAAATGGCCGTGTTCGCGCCGATCCCAAGCGCGAGAGCAATCACTGCGGTCGCCGTGAATCCCGGCGAGCGCAACATCGTGCGAGCGCCGTAGCGCAAATCCTGAATCAAAGTCTCCAAGACCTGCGCACCGCGCGCTTCGCGGCATTCTTCCTTGGTCTTCTCGACGCCACCGAATTCCAGCCGTGCTCGGCGCAGCGCCTCTTGTCGCGGCATACCGCTGCGGACCAAATCTTCGGCATACGTTTCGAAGTGGAAGCGCAGCTCCGTATCCATCTCACTGTCCGTCCGCGAGCGCCTCAGAGTCGTGCCTAACCACGAACGCAAGCGGCGATATATTCGCGTGATCATTTCTGCGGCCTCAGTCTTGGCGAAGCATTTCCGCCGGGTCAATCTGCATAACCCGCGCGCTGGGGATGGCCGTTGCAATCGCCGCAACGGCGAGCAGGAACGCCGCTCCCCCGGCGAATGTGAGCGGGTCAACCGGCGAAATGCCGAAGAGCAGGCCGCTCGTTAATTTCTGCGCGCTCCACGCGCCAGCAAGGCCTATGGCCGCGCCAATCGCGGCCATTTCTAAGCCTTGCTTCAGCACGAGCCACAGGACATTCGCGCGGCTAGCGCCCAGCGCAATCCGCACTGCCAGTTCCTGCTTGCGCTGCGTCACAAGAAAAGAAATAACGCCGTATATGCCGACAACGGCAAGCGCCAAGCCAGACGCCGCAAAGGAGCTCAGCAAGACCGTGGTGAGTCGCTGGCCTCCGGTCTCGGCGTGTACAAGCTGGTCCATAGTTTGCACGTCGGCGAAGGGCACGTCGGAATCCAGCTCACGTAGTTGCGTGCGTATCTCCGGCACCAGCGGGCTTGGATCTGCAGCAGAGCGAATGACAATGTCCTTGAATCCATAGTTCACCAGTGGATGTTGGGCATATAGGACTGTAATCTGCGGGTCCGGCGAATGCGCGAGCCCCGCGTTCTTGAAATCGCCGACCACGCCGACGATCGTCACATCCGTGTCGTCCGACGTATTTTCTCCGCCAGGTATGTGCAAGGAGGGTGGAGGCCCAATGTGGATCTTCCGGCCGATGGGATCCTCTGCGGGGAAATAGCGCCGATTGAATTCCTGGCTGATCAGGGCCACGGGCGGACTTGTGGCCCTGTCCGATGCGGCGAAGTCTCTGCCACGAATCAGCGGAATTCCCAAAGCGGCAAGGAAATGCGCATCCACGACTCCAAACTGCGCCGACGGAATATCCTGAATTCGTGCGATAGGATGCCCTGGAATGTCGAGCATCTGAATCCAACCGTTATTGGGCGGGTAAACGGTTGTTACGGTGGCGTCCAACACGCCGGGCAATGCGCGCACCCTCGCTGCCAAATCATCGCAGAATCGTGTGATTGTTCCCGCGTCCGCATAACGGACCGGAGGCAAATAAATACGGCCTCGCAGCAAATGGTCCTGGGGGATTCCCAGGCTCTGGCGTTCCAAACGAATGATGCTGCGCACCAGTAGGGTAGCTCCCACCAGAAGAACCAGGGACATCGCCATTTCCGTGACCACTAGCATGTTGCGCATACGCTGACTCGATCGTCCAGCGGTCCCGGAACGCCCGCCTTGCTTCAACGCATCCACAAGGTTCAGCCGAGTTCCCATGAACGCCGGGGCCAGGCCAAACAACAAGCTTGTGACAAGTGACACCAGGAAAGTGAACGCCAGCACTCGCCAATTAATTCCTACAGAAGCAAGCTGGGACAGTTCCTCGGGGCGCATCCTCGTAAGGCTCGCGAGTCCAATCTGCGCCAGAACCAGTCCGACGGCTCCGCCGATGAGCGATAGCACAAGCGTTTCCACCAGCAGCTGCCGGACAAGCCCTGCTCTGCCCGCGCCCAAAGCGGCGCGAACAGCGAGTTCGCGTTGCCGTGCTGAATTGCGAGCCAAAAGCAAATTAGCGAGATTCACGCAAGCAATCAGCGAAATCAGGCTCACTGCTCCAATCAGCAGAAACAACATGGGCCGCAGCGCTCCTACTCGCGTGTCAGCTAATCTTTTGACTGTTACACCGACCCCCTCATCAACCGGATGCTCTGCTGCTAGCGCCGCGGCTATCACTGAAAGGTCCGCCTGGGCCTGTTCGAGCGAGATTCCAGACCTTAGGCGCGCCAGCGTCGCCCAACCGCGTCCTCCGCGCGAACTTTCCGACCACGCGTCGGAAAATGCAAAGGGAGTCCAAATTTGGCTGTGTCGCCCAGGCTCCATCCATGCAGGAATCACATCCGGCATGACGGCGACAATAGTGTAGGGCTCGCCATTGATGCGAATCTTGCGGCCAAGTATGGACGGGTCACTGGCGTATCGGCTTCTCCATAGCAACGCGCTTATCGCGGCGACATAGTTTTTGCCTTCCTGATTTTCCTCTTCGGTGAAGAGCCGCCCGACGATGGGTCGAATGCCCAGGACTTCGAAATACCCTGCGGGAACCAAGCCGACTGGCATCTGCTCCGGCTCGCCCGCAGCATCGCCGAAATTGACGTTCTTGCGCCAGGTGTCATAAACGACGATGCTTTGGAAACTATGACTTCTCTCCGCGAAGTTCCGAACGTCCGGCGCGGATGGTCCATCGGGATTGCCAAACGTATTGAACATGCCGGTCTGAATGGAATAGATCCGCACGAGTTCGTTCGACGCAGGGAAGGGCAATGGCCGCAGCATCAATGCATCAACAGCGCTGAAAATGGCGGTGTTGGCCCCGATGCCGAGCGCGAGAGTCAACACGGCGACTGTCGTGAATCCGGGACTCTTGCCCAAGGCGCGCACGGCGTAATGCAGATCTCGCAGCAACGTCTCAAGAAGACGCACGCCGCGCGCTTCGCGGCATTCTTCTTCAGTCTTGTCCACGCCGCCGAACTCCAACCGCGCGAGCCGTAGAGCCTCAGGCCGAGGAACCCCGTTGCGCACCAAATCTTCGGCATAAGCCTCGAGGTGAAAGCGCAACGACGGATTGCCGTTGGCTGGAAAAGGAAAAAATCCATTGAAATATGCTTTCCCCACAACTCATCTTCGTGCAGCGTTTCGTCTCCCATGTGAAACGCCAGCAGCAACAATCCGCCCAGCCGCAGCACGCGTTGCATTTCCCGAAATACCACCGGCAAAGATTCTTGAGGGATATTGACAATCGCATAGAAGGCCGCAATGCCAACCAGCGTCGCGTCCTGAAGGTCCAGCGCCAACATGTTTCCTTCGCGGAAGGAAATGTCGGGATTGAGCTGCCGGGCCTGCTCTAACATTCGCGGAGAGAGATCGAGACCAAAAACACTTGTGCCCGCCTCGCGCAGATAGCGAGCGACGTGGCCCGGGCCGCAGCCGATGTCGCACACTTCCCCGATTTCCGCGACTTCAGCCGCAAAGCGATCGAGCAGTTGCCGGTCGAATGGCTTGTTCTGAAGCTCATCGAAAATCCGGCGCGTATACTCATCCGCGAGCTCATCGTAACTTTTGCGAATCGAGTGTGTGATGTCGTCGCTCATGCGCTTCCGCCGATGCCTATTTTGGCGGAGTCAGGCTGGGATCAAGGCGGTTTGCTTCCGCAAATTCCTGCTTTGCTGCGTCGCTATCCTTCAGCCGGGTGAGCGCCATTCCCAAATTGTAGTGCGCGTGCGCGAGATTCGAATTTAGCCGAATGGCCTCGCGGTAAGTGTCGGCAGCCGGTTGATATTGCCCTTTGTTGAAGAGCACATTGCCCAGATTAAATCGCGCGTCCGCATTGTCTGGCTGGTCGGCGATCACTTTTGTAAACGCCGTCTGGGCTCCGTCCAAATCGCCCAGTTGCATCTTGGCTGCACCTAGGCCGATCTCTGCTTGCGGAAAATCCGATTGCAGATCGAGCGCCTTCTTGAAGTTTTCGGACGCCTTCTGCGGCTGGCTCGCCTGCATATACGCATTGCCGAGATTATAGAGTGCGTGCGCTTCATCCGGCTGGAGCGCCAGGCCCTTCTGATAAGTTGCGATCGCGTCGTCCAGCTTCCCTTGGCCCTGATAAACAAGCGCGAGATGAAAATCAACGTCCGGCCGGCCCGGTTTCAACGCGAGGCATTTCTCAAAACTCGCGGCAGCCTCATCCAGCTGGCCTTGCTTGGACAAAAGTTGTCCCAGGTCGAACCACGCCGGAGCGTCGTCGGGATGATCGGCCACCATCTGCCGATATTGCGCGATAGCCTCGCCGTCATACCCGGCATTGCGCAGCGCGAGCGCATAATTCGCCCGCACGTCGAGCGATTGCGGCTCGAGCGCAATCGCTTGCCGATATACCGGGATCGCTTCGTCCCACTGCTTTCCGGAATCGAGCGCCGCGCCTAGATTATTCAAGGCGTCCACGTACTTCGGCGCAAGCTCGATCGCGCGGCGGTAAGCCCCAATCGCATCCTCCGCGTTGCCGGAAGCAAACAGCGCCGCACCCATGCCGTTATAGGTCTGTGCGAATTTCGGATTCAGCGCGATGGCTTTCTGATACGCCGAAATCGAATCGTAGTATTTCTTCTCGTGATAGAGCGCCAGCCCCAGATTACTTTCCGCGACCCCGTCAGTGGGACTGATCGCGAGAGCCTTGTCGAAATCCGCGACGGCCTCGTCGTCTTTTCCCTGGAGGTCCAGCATCACGCCCAAATTGCTGAGCGCTTCAGGGAAATCCGGTTTCAGCGCCAGCGCCTGGCGAAACAGCGCGGCCGCTTCGTCTATTTTTCCTTTTTCGTAAAGGTCGAGCCCGCGATTATTCAGCGCGACGGCATCGCCACCGCCAACAGCGCGCGATTGCGCGGAAATATTCGTAACCGCTCCGAAGAAAATAACGGCACCGGCGAAAAACACCACACGCGGAATCGCAGTCCGAATCACTGGCAACCCTCCCCGTCAGCGCGAGGGTAACACATCCAAAATCGGCGCCGTCAACTCCATAAATGACTCGCAACCATTTTGGAGTGCGGCGGCTTGCCGCCGCCTTGCGGAATGCAAGAGCGCCGCAGCTTTCCGCACGCGCCCCACCTTCGTCCGCATGAATGGTGTCGAACCCCGCCAAATCGGGCGTTGAGGTCCGTAATGCAAGGTTTTGACTTTCGCAAACTGCTGACCGTTAGCAGCACGGTCAAAGCGCGCTTAAAAACTGAACGCTGGCGTATAATCCGCATCCTCATGCATCCCATTACCACGGGCGCATTGCTCGCACTTCAATGTTTCGAAGTGCTTTTCCTCTTCCTGCACGATTGGATTCCTCTTGGCACGCTGAACGACTTGAAGGGCGTCAACACGGCTGATTCGTTCGGCAAGCGTCTCGCCACAACACTCACGAGCGCCGTTCCGTTCGCGGTGGGACTGATCGGCAGCATCGTCCATTTCGGCAAGCCCTATCCCAACTGGCTTTTCTGGTGGCTGTGGATCAGCTATGTGTTTTTATTCTGCGGCATATTGCAGGCGTGGTGGATTCCGTACCTGTTCCATCCGGAGCCCAAGCGCGCCGCGCGTTATGAAGTAATGTTCGGCGCAACGCACGCCTTCCTGCCCCAACGCAACGGCATCCGCGTGAACACGCTGCACGTAATCTTTCACGCCGCGACGGTCGCGCTGTTGATTGTTCTAGCCAAGCTGTCCGCGCAGCAAGGCTGGCCTAAATCCTGGTAAGTCAGCGCACGTCCTTTGCCGCAGTATCGCTAGCGTCAGGTTCCATTTTGAGATAGGCTCTCCCCAACCGTACTGCAAGAGCCTGTCTAGCTCCGACATAGAGTTCGCGCCTTTTGAGCCGCGGCGGAACTGTACTAAACTCCACCGGCGCGTCGCCCCAATCCCTTATGACTGGCAGAATTGTTCGAGAACCGCGCTGGCCGGCCTTTGTTGCGATGATGGCTGCCGGCGGCGTGTATCTGGCGTTACCGGAACGGCTGGCGCTCGGCCCGAGCTGGCTGTTGCTCGCCGTCGTTTTCGTGCTGATGATTCCGATCGTGTTGTCGAATCGCCGCGGTGATTTTCACATCACCAGGATTTTCACGCTTGTGGCGAATGGCGCGATCACCGTCGGCATGATTGCATCGCTGGCGCTGCTGATCGAAGGCATCCCGCATCATCGCGACTCACCAACGGCTTTGCTGCGCGGGGCGATTGCGCTCTGGATCACCAATGTGCTGGTTTTCGCGCTGTGGTACTGGAAGCTCGACGCGGGAGGCCCCCTGGGCCGCGAAGGCTCGCACGGCCGCTTGGACAGCTCATTTCTGTTCCCACAAATGTTGGACCGGGGGAATGAGGATCCCTCGTGGTCGCCTCACTTCATGGATTACCTGTTCCTGGCCTTTAATACCAGCACCGCTTTTTCGCCGACAGATACAGCGGTACTGAAGCGCTGGGCCAAGGTGGGCATGATGTTGCAGTCGTTGATCTCTCTGGCGATTGTTGCTCTGCTCGCAGCGCGCGCTGTAGGCATTCTCTGAACTTCACCTAACCACATCGCCTGCATGGCCATTGCATCCGGAAACCGCAACGCACTCACGCAGCAAAATAACGTGTTGGTGTTTGCCCAAGTTGCCGCCGGAACATCACAATGAACGCGCTGGCGCTGCGATAACCCGCGTCCAATGCCGCTCCGGTCACTTTTTCTCCGGATGCGATCAGTTGCATCGCATGGAGCAGCCGCAATTGTCGGCGCCACTGGCGGAAGGTCATTTTGGTCTCGGCGATGAAGAGGCGTTCGATCGTCCGTTTACTCGCGCCGCAATCCGCGCAGAGCGCGGCGAGCGTACTTGTTTTCCCGGGTTCGGCAAGCAGCGCATGAACAATTCTCATTGCACGCGGGTCGTTGGGATGAGGCAGCTGCAGCGGGACGGAATGATTTGCTTCCAGTTGATCCACAATCATTTCGATAATTCGCCGATGAACGGGTTCCTCCTTCTTCAATTTCGGAAATTTGCAGGCGTGCAGAATCAGCTCACGCAGCAGCGGCGATACGTTCATCACAAAACATTTCGCGGCTTCAGTCCGCACCAGCTTGGGAGCAAAGTAGAGAGTCCTCATCGAAACCGGACCCGGAATCGCCACGGAGTGCGGCGTTCCAGCCGGAATCCATACAGCGCGCAGCGGCGGCACAATCCAAATGCCTTGCTTGGTGCGGACCGTCATCACGCCCCGCGACGCAAAAATTAGTTGATCCTCGGGATGAAAATGCTCGGGAATCACGTGCTCGCCGGCGAAGTCGTGCGCCAAAGTAGCAAGCTGCGCCGTTTGGCGGCCCCGGCGGTCGAGCAAAAGGCTCTGGCACTTCTGCGACATTTGTTGTCAACATAGCGAGAGACAACCCGTCGCGCAAGTGCTACTTTCCAGTCACCCAAAGACAAGACGGAGGACAGCAATGTTGGCTTCCAGCAAAATCATCGGTTTTGTTCCCACTCGGGATTCCAAGCAGGCCCGCGAATTCTACGAAGGAAAGCTCGGCTTTCAATTCGTCAGCGACGATCAGTTCGCCTTGGTCATGATGGCGGGCGACACGATGCTCCGAATCTCCAAGGTCCCGAAGGAATTTAGTCCCGTCCCATTCACGATTCTCGGCTGGGAAGCGAAAGATATCGAGGCAGTGGTGCGTTGGCTAAAAGCGCGTGGCGTTGCCTTTGAGAAATACCCCTTCATTCAGGATCAGGAACTCGGCATTTGGACGGCGCCGACTGGCGACAAAGTTGCGTGGTTCAAGGACCCCGATGGCAACGTGCTTGGCGTCAGCCAGCATGTCCAATAACCCGAAGTCGACAAGGACGCCACCGCCCGGTCTTGGAAGGGCGGGACTTCAGTCCCGCCGCAAGTCTTCTTACACGAGCGGGGCTTTAGCGCCCCGAAGCCGCGACTTGGGAAGTCTGCATTACAAATCGAGAGTCTTTGTAGGTCGTGGCTCTTAGCCACGACATTAGTGCTGCACAATGTAGCGGGCTTGAGTCGCTGAAGTACCGGTTTTGCAGTTACCGTCTGCAGCTGTGGGAGAGAGCCTATGAAAAAATCGCTGCTATTGGGAACCATCCTGGGTGGCTTGACGGCGTTCCTCTGGAGCTCGATTTCCTGGGAGCTTCTGGGCTGGCACGAAAAGGGCATGCTCTCATTTCAAAATGAAGACGAAGTCTCCGCGATGGTCGCCTTGCACACGAGCAAAGACGGAATCTATCTTCTTCCATCCGCGCCACCCAGCGAAGGGATGAATGCGGAACAAAAGAAGCAGGCGCAGGCCGCAACGATGGCAAAGATGCAAGCCGGGCCGATTATGTTCGCGGCCGTACGTCGCGGCGGATTTGGCTCCTATAGTCGCGGCCTGATCATCCAACTGCTGAGCCTGCTGGCAGCCGCATTCCTACTCACCTGGTTGCTTCTGCAAACTTGCAACCTGAGCTACGCGCGCAAAGTCGCGTTTCTAGCAGTAGTCGGCCTCGCGGCCAGCGTAATTGTTGATCTCCCCAACTGGAATTGGTGGGGCTTCTCCGGCATGTACACCACCGTGAACCTGGCCGATTCCACCATAACCTGGCTAATCGCGGGCCTGGTTATCGCCAAAGTCGCCAAGCCCCAGACGACTTAGATCGTTCCATCTGGTGGGCTCCACCAAATTGAATTAGTTCATGCCGGCATTAACAATGCGCGGACGCGCATCTCCGCGGTTTAATGTATTGACAGTCTATCCATAGACAGTCTATATATAGGTGATGCTTAAGAAGCCCGACCTATTACCCGGCACTCTCGATATGCTGATCCTCAAGACCCTCACCCGCGCGCCGCAACATGGATATGGCATCGCCCTGGCCATCAAGCGCCTGTCTAAAGACGTTCTGACGGTCGAGGAAGGCTCACTCTACCCGGCATTGCAACGGCTGCTGTTGCAGGGTTGGGTCAAAGCGGAGTGGAAAAAGACGGAAACAAACCGTCGGGCGCGCTTTTACACATTGACTCCCGCAGGCCGCAAGCAACTCGGCGCGGAAGTTTCGCGATTTCAGCAGATGATGACAGCCATTGGCCGTGTGTTGCAGGACGCCTAGGAGACCGCCATGGACTCGATCGTTCGTTTTTTTCGCAAGCTGGGAATCCTGCTGCAACGTGAAAAATTCGGCAGAGAGCTCGAGGAGGAAATGGCCTTCCACCGCGAGCAGCGCGAAAAGGAGCTGCGCGCTGAGGGAATGAGCGCAGAATCGGCGCATTATGCCGCGATTCGAGAATTCGGCAACGCCCTCCAGTTGAAAGAGGAAACCCGCGAGACGGCCGGTTTTCAGTTTGAAACGGCGCTGCAAGATTTTCGTTTCGCGCTTCGCCAGTTGCGAAAGAATCCCGGATTCGCCTGCACTTGCATCTCCATGCTCGCGCTCGGCATGTGTGCCAGTGTCGCCATATTCGCCTTTGTGGACGCCGCGCTGATCAAGCCGCTGCCTTACGTCAACCCTGACCTCCTGGTCGGGGTGACCGAAAGCACCCCGATGATTTCGCGCGCCAATCTTTCTTACCCTGACTACCTTGACTGGAAGAGGCTCAACACCGTTTTCACCTCAATGGATGTATGGACCGGCGACGGTTACCTGCTGAGGACTCCCGAAGGAACGCAGACGGCACTGGGCGCTCGAGTGAGCGACGGATTCTTTCGCACCCTCGGCATCGCTCCAGTGCTAGGGCGCGACTTCTATGCGGGTGAGGATTTGCCGGCGGCGCCTCGCGTCGTAATGCTGAGCTACGCAGCGTGGCAGAAGCGGTTCGGGGGAAAATCGGATGTGGTGGGGCAGACTGTTATCTTGAGCGACGTTTCCTACACTATCATCGGAGTGCTGCCCGCGGATTTTCATTTCGCCTTGAGAGAACGCGCCGAGTTCTGGGCCACGCTGCATGCTTCCAGCGAGTGCGATCTCAGACGAAGCTGCCACTCGCTCGAGGGAATCGCGCGTCTCAAGGATGGCGCTTCTCTTCAGTCTGCCTTAGCCGATATGAAATCAATTGCAGCGCAGCTCGAACGGCAGTATCCCGATTCCAACCGCGGCCAGGGCGCGAGCGTGGTGATGCTTTCTCAAGTGATTGTTGGAGATATACGCCCGATATTGCTGGTGCTGCTCGGTGGAGCGGGGCTATTGCTGCTGATCGCCTGCGTCAACGTCACGAGCCTGCTACTGGTCCGCTCCGAGAGCCGCAAGCGCGAGATGGCCGTTCGCAGTGCGCTCGGCGCATCGTCTGCGAGATTGGTTCGTCAATTCGCTACCGAGGCCCTGCTGCTGGTCGCAATTGGCAGCGCGTTGGGATTGGTTTCTGCCGCGTGGGCCATGCGGCTCCTCACCAGGCTCATCCCAGCAGACATGATGAGCGGTATGCCGTATCTGCAGGGACTTGGTTTGAATGTACGAGTGGTCGCGTTTGCATGCGTAATTGCCAGCTTTGCTGCAATCCTATTCTCGTTTACTCCTACTTGGAGTTTGTCCTTGTGGGACCTGCGCGAAGGACTGACCGAAGGCGGCCGCGGTTCTGCGGGAACTCTGTGGCGCCGCTTGGGTTCGAACTTGGTGGTGCTTGAGCTAGCTACCGCGATGGTGCTCCTGGTGTGTGCGGGGCTGCTCGGACAAAGCTTCTACCGTCTGCTCCAAGTGGACCTCGGATTCCAGCCTGATCATTTGGCGATCTTGTTGGTCTCGGTGCCCGAGAGTACTTATGCAAAGAATGAGCAAGTAGCCACTCTCGGGCGGCAAGTCGCAACCAGCATCGCCAGCCTGCCCGGCATAAAATCTGTCGGCATTTCCAGCCGCATACCGCTCAGCGGCAATGGCAACACGGATTGGATCAGGTTTGTGGGTCGGTCCTACCACGGCGAGCACAACGAAGTGAACCAACGTGACGTCAGCCCTGCATATTTCACAACCTTGCAGGCAAAGCTGCTGCGCGGCCGTTCCTTTAACGATGCTGACGATACCTCGAAGCCTAACGTCGTCATCATAAACCGCGCCCTGGCGAAGCATTACTTCCCTAACGAAGATCCCATCGGCAAACAGATCGGCGACAACGACTTGTCGCCCAAGTCCATACGGGAGATCATCGGCATGGTGGACGATATTAGGGAAGGTCCACTCGATTCCGAAATCTGGCCTGCCGTCTACTACCCCTTCAACCAAAGCCCGGACACGTTTTTCGGCGTCGTCGTTCGAACGTCGCAGGCCGCGCAGTCGGTGCTCCCTGCGGTGGATGCCACCGTTCATCAGATTGACCCCAACCTCGGCACGGCCGGTGAACAGACGATGACTGACAGAGCCAATGAGTCCCAGACCGCCTACCTGCACCGTTCTTCAGCGTGGCTGGCGGGAGGTTTTGCCGCCGTCGCACTTCTATTGAGCGTGGTGGGACTCTACGGGGTCGTTGCCTATTCCGTGAGCCAAAGAACCCGTGAGATTGGAATTCGGATGGCGCTCGGGGCGCAACCCGGCGCTGTCTACCGGCTCGTACTGCAGGAAGCGGTTTGGCTGACAGCAGGCGGCGTCACGATAGGTACGGCGTGCGCTGTAGCTGCGGCGACCTTGATGCGTGGGCTGCTCTTTGGAGTGCGTTCGTGGGACTTGCCGACGTTAGCTGTGGTCGCTGTTGTGCTCGGCAGTTCAGCGCTTCTGGCTAGCTGCGCCCCCGCGCGCCGCGCCGCGTCGCTCGATCCAGTTGAAGTGTTGCGCGCGGAGTGAGTCGAATTTCCGCTCGCGGCTCTTGCAAGCGCCAGCCCGGTCGCCACACCGTACCTCGGTCCCAATCCGCCGGTACCGGGAGTGCATGTTGCGCCACGATAGTAATGTCCCCTTTTCTCCAAAATAGAAATGTCCCCCTAAAGTAGACCTCCGAAAGGAGGTCAGATTGGGGCGGACGGAGATGAGTCAGGAGGGATTGCGGAGGGTGGAAGTGCTGGCGAGAGTGCGCAGCAACCAACTGCGGGTGGTCGACGCGAGCCGGCTGCTGCGTGTGAGTTACCGGCAGGCCAAGCGGCTGTGGAAGCGCTATCGCGAAGAGGGACCTGCGAGTTTGAAGCACGGCAGTGCCGGGTGCACCTCGAATCATGCCTATGCGCCGAAGTTTCGGCAGCGGGTGCTGGATCTGGTACGGAAGAAGTACGGCGGGCCGGTGGGCGAGCGTTTCGGGCCGACGCTGGCGGCCGAGCACTTGGACGCAGAAGATGGGCTTCTGGTGAATGCCGAGACGCTGCGGCTGTGGATGCTGGAAGCAGGACTGTGGAGTCGGCAACGGAAGCGGCGGAAGCACCGGCGACGGCGAGAGCGCAAAGAACATTTCGGAGAGCTGGTGCAGATGGATGGCAGCTTTCATCCGTGGCTGGAGGAGCGCGGACCGGAGGGCTGCTTGATCGACATGGCCGACGATGCGAGCAACACGACCTGGGCGCAATTGGGGGAACAAGAGACCATCTGGGCGGTGGCGGATGCGCTGCGCGCGTGGATCGAGCAGTACGGCGTCCCCTTGGCACTGTACGTGGACTGGAAGAACTTGTACAAGCGGCCGGCCAATTCGCGGGAGCGTTTACGAGGGGAAGAACCGATCACACAGTTTGGGCGCATGTGCGCGAAGCTGGGGATCGCGGTGATCGCAGCGAGTTCGCCGGAAGCCAAGGGACGAATCGAGCGGATGCACGGCACGCATCAAGACCGGCTGGTGAAGAAACTGCGGCGGAAGCAGATCCCCAGTCACGAAGCGGCGAATGTGTACCTGCGGAGGGAATATCTGCCAGAACACAAACGGCGGTTCGCCCGTGCGGCGGCGAGGCCGGAAGACTACCACCGGCGGGCACCGCGGGCTGCGGAACTGGATCGGATTTTCCGGCTGGAGAACGAGCGGACCATCGGGAACGACTGGGTGGTACGCTACGCGAATCACTATTTTCAGCTGGAGCCGCAGAGCCACCATTATGCCCCGGCGCGGGGCAAGGTGCTGGTCTGCGAAGGGCGGCACGGCGGCATCAGCATCGAGTATCGCGGTCGTGCCCTTGGCTGGAAGCAAATTGCGGCGCCGCTGAAGCCACCGCCAAGGGCGGAAGCGGTGGGCGCACGCGTCGCGGTAGCCATTGCGAAACGGAAGTGGGTGCCGCCGGCGGACCACCCTTGGCGCGAGGCGGCCCGCCGCGCCGTGCAGCAAAAAGCGCTGCGGGAGGTGGCCCGAGCACCGTTGGCTGGGCCCTGCGCTTCGCCCTAAACGCTCCGCCCTTCGGGCTCCGCAGGTCTGCGCTCCGGTCCAAGCCAACGGATCGAAAAAAACCAGGATGTCGCAGGTCGAGCCCAACGCCGAATCGTTGCTCCTAGGGCCTCTGGACGCGAAATTTCTCACAAAAAATCCGCGGAAGCAGAAAAAGAGAGCAAGGAGAAACAAAACGCAAAACACAAAAAGGGGACATTTCTAATTAGGTAAGGAAGGGGACATTTCTAAATTGGTTTGACACCGGTACCGGGAGTGCATTGACTTGCACTCCGACGCTGTGATAACCATACTCCCGCTCTTTCAAAGGATTTTCCCGACATCGGATGCCGGCCAAATCTCAACGGATCGAAGTCACGCTCGAAACCCTCCTCGAAAGCGTGGACCTCGCGGAGAGCATTTCCATGCGCGTGGCAGAAGCTGCCGGGTTTCCCGAGGAGGAAGTCCATAAGATCGGCATGGCCGTGCGCGAAGGCGTGATCAACGCCTACAACTACGGCAACCAGCAGGATCGCCAGAAGAAAATTATGATGACGGTCGAGCTCGAGCCCGACAATATGATCGTCCGCGTTCTCGACCAGGGCAAAGGGTTCGAACTGACCGAGATCCCGGACCCGCTCGCGGAAGAAAACCTGCTGCGCACCTCCGGCCGCGGCCTTTTTCTGATGCGCGCGTTCATGGACGAATTCAAGGTCGAACGCGGCCCCGACGGCGGCGCCGAGCTAGTAATGGTAAAGAAGCTGCCGCAAACAGTTTCCGGCAACGGCAAACACCAACCGGAGTAGAATCAGCACACGAGGTTTCCTGTGGCCCTTCAAGGTACGCGCCGCCAGCTCGGCGACGTAGTCATCGTTGATTTCAGCGGCAAGATCACGCTCGGCGAAGGTAGCGCGACGCTGCGCAAGACCGTTAGGGATTTGGTGGATGCCGGCAACAAGAAAATCCTGCTCAGCCTGTACGACGTGGATTACATAGACAGCTCCGGCATCGGCGAGCTCGTCAGCGCCTACACCACCGTGAAAAACGCGAGCGGCGAGCTGAAGCTTTTGCATCTCACCAAACGCGTTCACGATATCCTACAAATCACACGCCTGTTCACCGTTTTCGACGTGCAGTCCGACGAAAACACGGCGATCCACAGTTTCAAAGGGTAGCCAGGTCAGCTCATCCGCAGTAATTTGTCATCACTGATTTAAGTGCTGACGAGCCTGCTTCGCCGCCGACGACATACGTTGTCTCGGAAGAGCAAGTTTGTGCCGGGCTGAGCCACTTCGCCCGCTGTCTGCGCTGAGTGTCGGGCTCGCGGCGTGACGGCACCGCCGAAGCCGCGATCGACCTCCTACACGATTTTCGGTATGTGTTACGTAGGGCTCGTCTGATATCCTTAGAGTCGTATCCCCGCGCGCCAACAAACAGGAATCGCAAGCTCTTGGCGCAGAACATTTGTCAGAGTCGTGTAAAGAATGCATGGCTTATCTTCATCGCACATCTCTAAGCCATTACCCATGACGGAATTAGTTTGTTGGACGTCGGTAGGCCACTTGCATCGGGCTCGTTCGGGGTATCTCCACCGTAACGATCCGCTAAGTCTAAAACGAAGGCTAAGGGGCAATGAATGAAGCTCAGCCTGCGACTCATCGCCTCGCTCGTTGTCAGCATTAGCTTGGTCACTTTTTTCGTTGCTCGCAATCAGGTCCGCGCCGAAAAAAAGGGCCTGAGGGCGGACCTTGCCCGCCGCGGCGAAATCCTCACCGAAAGTCTCCAAGAAACCGTCGAGCCGGTGTTGCAGCGCGGTTCTTCGGAAAACCAGTTCCACAGGATCGTGGAACGCTTCGGCGATCGCGAACACCTGGCGGGTGTCGCCATCTACGATCCAAACGGCAAGCTGCTCGCTGCCAGCGCTAGATTGGGCAGCAATGCCGACGTCCCCCCGAAAGTCTTCGACCAAGCCAAAGCCGGCGACACAGGCGCCGGCGGATTCACCGATTTCCCGAATTTGCCGGTTTACGCCTACGCTTTGCCGGTTCACAAGACGAACGGCAGCCTCGCGGGCGTGCTGGTCACCTTTCATGACGCTCGCTATATCGAAGCGCAGAGCGTGGAAATCTGGCGCAGCGCCATCTGGCACGTAGTCGCGCAGCTGCTATTGATTGTTCTCATCACGTTTCTGATCGTTCGTTCCACCATCACTGGCCCCATCAACCGGCTCTCGCAATGGATGAAGGATTTGCGCACCGGCAAGCAGCCCGGACCATTCCCGGATCCGCCCTCCGACTTTTTGCAGCCGCTCTCTTCTGAAGCGGCCTCTTTGGGACAAAGTTTGGCAGAGGCCCGCATGGCGGCGAAGCAGGAGGCTCGCCTGCGTGCTGCGGGCGACACGCGGTGGACTGCCGAGCGGCTACGCGTGGGCTTGCGCAAGAAATTGCGTGGCAATTCGCTCTTCGTCGTATCCAATCGCGAGCCGTATCTGCACGTTCACGGCGCAAAAGGAATCGAAGTACAAGTTCCCGCCAGCGGCTTGGTCACCGCGCTCGAACCGATCCTCAACGCCTGCGATGGCACCTGGATCGCGCACGGCTCGGCCGATGCCGACCGCGAAACCGTGGACGAGCACGACCGTCTGCGCGTCCCCCCCGACCATGCCCATTACACGCTGCGTCGCGTGTGGCTCAGCAAGGAAGAGGAAGACGGCTACTACTTCGGATTCGCCAACGAAGGCATCTGGCCGCTCTGCCACATCGCGCACACGCGTCCGAGTTTCCGCACGTCTGATTGGGAGCACTACCAACGCGTCAACCAAAAATTCGCCCAAGCTGTGTTGCAGGAAATCGAATCCGCTGAAGAGCCCTTCGTTCTGATTCAGGATTATCACTTCGCGTTGCTGCCGCGGTTGATCAAATCTGCGCGGCCCGACGCGCGCGTCGCGATTTTCTGGCACATTCCCTGGCCCAATCCGGAAGCGTTTGCGATTTGTCCCTGGCAGAAAGAGCTGCTCGACGGCCTGCTGGGCGCAGATTTGATCAGTTTTCACATTCAGGCACACTGCAATAATTTTCTGGAAACGGTTGACCAGGCCATCGAATGTCGCATCGATTGGGAACGCTTCGCCGTAAATCGCAACAATCATTTCACGATCGTCCGGCCGCATCCGATCAGCGTGGCGCTCCCGGAATCTCACGATCTATTTCCCAACGACCTTACCCGCTCCGCGATTCTGGAAACCACCGGCCCGGACACCATTTTCCTGGGGCTCGGCGTCGACCGCATCGACTACACCAAGGGCTTACTGGAACGCTTCCGCGGCATCGAGCGTTTTCTCGACAAGTATCCGCAATACGTGTCGAGGTTCACCTTCGTCGAGTTCGGCGCGCCCAGCCGCACCAACATCAAGCGCTATCAGGACTTTTTCAATGAGGTCGAAGCCGAAGCTGAGCGCATCAACGCGCGCTTTCAGACTGACAAGTGGAAACCGATCATCTTCCACAACCGGCATCACACCCATCAGGAAATTGACCCGTTCTATCGCGCTGCTGACCTGTGTATGGTCACCTCATTGCACGACGGCATGAACCTGGTAGCCAAAGAATATGTCGCTACCCGCGAGGACGAGGATGGTGTCCTGATCCTCAGCCAGTTCACTGGCGCCTCCCGTGAACTGCGTGACGCACTGCTGGTTAATCCCTACGACATTGAACAGCTCGCCGAATCCATTCGCCGTGCGCTGGAGATGTCTCCCGAAGAACGTCATTCGCGGATGCAAAGGATGCGGGGCACCGTCAAAGAACACAATGTATACCGTTGGGCCGCCGACCTGATCTTGGAACTGGCGGAAATTCGTTTGGACGCTCCAGAATTGACCGAGACTCGATAGAGCGTGCAACGCGTCCAGCAAGCATCACAGAAAACGACACCGCAGTCTCCATCGACGAATCGAATATCTCCGGTTTTTAGTTCCTGGCGCGAAATCTCCCGCCGCGTTCACGCCGCTAAAAACATCGTCCTGTTTCTCGACTTCGACGGCACACTCGTGGATTTCTGCTCGCGTCCAGAACAGGTCAAGCTGAGCGCCCGCACCCAGGCGGCGTTGCGGAAATTAGCCGGTCACCGGTCGGTTCGTGTGACGATCGTGAGCGGACGCCGGTACGCTTCGCTGTTGCAATTCATAAACACGCCGCGTGTATCCCTCCACGGTTTGTACGGCTGGGATAATGAAAAGGGCATGCGCTTGTCCAGAAAATCCGCTGGCAAAATCTCGAAAGCGCGCTCCATCCTTGCTCGCCTTCCCGGTCAGGCTCCCGGCATTTTCATTGAGGAGAAAGGCGCCAGCCTCGCCGTGCATTTTCGGGACGCGTCCGCGGAAGCGGAGCGCCGCGCCTGCGCCGAACTTCGGAAGCTCATCGCGCGCATGCGCCCGCACTTGAGGATCATTCGTGCCGGAAACGTGTGGGAAGTCGCTCCGCACTATGTTCAAGGAAAAGGGCCGGCCGTGCGCAAGATGCTGCGGGAACTTGGAACGCCGTTTCTGCCGATCTATGTCGGCGATGATTTGACCGATGAGCCGGCCTTCAAGGTTTTACGAAAAGGAATCACCGTGCTTGTAGGGCCGCGCCGCCCTACCAACGCGCATTTTTGGCTGCGGAATCCCGCCCAAGTGAGCGTGTTTCTCACGCGTCTCGAGCGCTTATTGACATGACCGGAAGTCAAGCCGGCAAGGGGTTGACGCCTACGAACATCTACAGGATTACCTGTATGGCCACTGTTGGCTATCCGACCTAACATCTGCGCGTTTAGCCTTCTGTGTCCTTCGGCTGAGCCGTTTGCAGCATTGCGTCGTTAGCGCTGAAAAGAGTCAAAGGCCCGTCTTACAGCGGCTCACTCTGACGAATTAGTTTAGCGATCGTCGAAGCGAAAACTATGGGCATGTCCGAAAGTCACGGTGCAAATATGAGCGCATCTGCTACACAGGCACGAGAAAAGCATTTGAAAACCGAGGGTATGGCCCCGCGCATTCTGATCGTTGATGACCATGAAATTGTCCGCGAAGGAATACGCACGCTTCTCCGGCGCGTCCGCCCCGAGTGGGACATCTGCGGCGAAGCCAAAAATGGTAAGGAGGCTGTCGACGCCGCGGCAGCGCTCACACCCGATCTCCTGATACTAGACGTCACCATGCCGGTCATGAGCGGCCTGGAAGCAGCCTCGCGCATCGCCCGGCTGGGCCTCTCCTCCCGCGTGCTCATCTTCACCATGCACGAGACCAAGAGCCTCATCATGGAAGTCCGCGCCGCCGGCGCTCACGGCTATGTAGTGAAATCCCAGGCCGCCCGCGACCTGATCGTCGCAATCGACCGCATCCTGGCAGGCGGCACATTCTTCGGCCCAGATCCAGAACCGCAAGCGCCATCGCAACAACCCACCAGGAATTGACTCAAGACGCTATCAGAGGTCGCAGTTAGTTTTGATTGCTTCAATTGTCGGTACGTTGCGACCTTTCTCCCGCCCGCTAACCGAAACGTCAACGCGCACTCGCCGATGGCAGTTCACACAATACATTCACGCAGGTGGGAGTCCGGGAGGTGTCCGCACAGAGTGATAATGCCAACTCTTTGCGCTCTCGACGGCGGCGCTCGACCGTTCCATCTCGCGCAAGGGCGAATTCCGCCAATTCATCCATGGCAAGCCTGCGATAAGAAGGGTTACAACGAGTCCTGCGCCGAACCATTTCAACATTCGAAGCGGCCTATGGCCGGATGCATTGGCCTAATCGTTCGGTCGAGCATAGCAAGATCCCGTAAATCGAGCCCGGATCCCTAGGCGTGCCTGTCGCGAATTCGCCAAGGAGCGCGCAGGCTCGCGGATACGGCCTTCGTTTCGTCGTAGTCCCCGCGTTTGTGATAATATGTTTGTTTCCGATTTTCCTCGGGGTGAACGCTTGGCGCATATTTCCCGCAGAGAACTGAAAAAGGACGAAGTGCGCGAGACTCTCGCGCACGGCGCCGACGCCGTTTTGTCTCACAAGATGTTCACCACGTATCTTTTGCTCGCGGCGCTCGTGGTGGCGCTCGGTTTCTTCGGCTGGAAAACCTACTCCGAACGCCAGACCATGAAGGCTGGCGCGGCCTACGACGATGGCATGAGGTCCTACCAGGCGCGCATTCGCGCCGCGGGCGAACCCACGCTGCCGGGTGAAGTCACCTACTTCGACGACAACAATAAATATTCCGACGCCGCGAAGAAGTTCAGCGATGTCGCCACGAAATATTCGCACACGCGTCCCGGACAGATCGCGGCCTATTACGCGGCGTTGAGCGATGAGAAGCTGGGCAAGACGGACGACGCGAAAAAGTGGCTGCAAGGGCTAGCCAATAGCAGCAACGATGATTTTGCCGCCATGGCGCGCTTCGAACTCGCGCAAATCTACGACCGCCAGGGCCAGGGCGATGAAGCCGTCAAGCTCTATCAGCAATTGATCGCGAAGCCCACCGTGCTAGTTCCCAAGCCGGTAGTGATGCTGGCGCTCGCCGAACATTACGGCGCAAAGAATCCCGCGGAAGCCAGCAGGCTCTACTCTCAAATCAAATCCGAATATCCCGACACACCGATCGCCCAGCAAGCCGATCAGGAAATGAATCTTCTTCCCGGAAAATCCTAAACGCTCTATCGGCGCGCGGTACGTTTCTTTCCAGCGATCTTCTTCTTCGGCGCTGTCAATTGGTAGCTGCCTTTCACCAGTTCGCGAATTTCGTTCCAGTCGAGCGGTGCCGCATACACGCGCAATGTAACCCAGCCGTGCTTCCCGATGTAAGGCGTGCGAAAGAATCGCGAGTCCTCCAGAAAGATGCCTTGTAGCAGCGTCCCCACTTTCAGACAGACGCCGAGTTCGCCCTTATATTCCTCGAGCACCGCAAACATTTTTCCCTGGATACGAAACGTGGGGTGCCCAAAACTGACTCCCTCGGTTGCCGCGGGCAGGCGCAGGCAAATCGTCCTCAGCTTTTTCAGGACCGCCTTCTCCGAAAGCATACGCAGATGATATCAACATTCTTTCCGAGAACACGCCGCGCCGGAAAATAGCGGCGGATCGCCGTGATGGCGCTAAAATCAGACGGCATAATGCTCGCCTCCTACGCCATGAACGTGCAGCGTTCGCGCGGCCGCCGCTACCCTGAACCACAGCATCCCTACCGCAACGACTACGCCCGCGACCGCGATCGCGTAATTCATTCCCGCGCATTTCGTCGCCTGGAAGCCAAAACGCAGGTTTTCACCACCCGCTACTCTGATCATTTTCGCAATCGCCTCACGCACACTCTCGAAGTCGCGCAAGTCGCGCGCACCGTCGCCGGCGCCCTGAAACTCAATACCGACCTAGCCGAAGCCCTCGCGCTGGTTCATGACATCGGTCATCCGCCCTTCGGCCACGCCGGCGAAAAGCAGCTCGGTCTGCGCATGCGCGAACATGGCGAGCGCTTCGATCACAACCTGCACGCTCTTTACATCGTCGAGCAATTCGAGCAGCGCTATCTCGAATATCCCGGGCTGAATCTCACTTTTGAAGTCCGCGAAGGCATCATCAAACATTCGCGCGACTATTCCCCCGCTGAATTTCCGCAACTCGCCGAATATCTCCTCGGCGAGCACCCGCCGCTCGAATCCCAGCTCATCGATCTCGTCGACGAAATCGCCTACAACACGGCCGACCTCGATGACGGCTTTGAAGCCCCCCTTGTGGACCTGAGTCAATTGCGCGCGGAGGTCCCGATCTTCGAAGAAGCTTTCGCGGACGTTGACCGCCGCTACCCCCAGGGAAAGCCCAAACTGAAATTCAACGAAGCCCTGAAACACATCCTGGACGTTCTCGCCACCGACTTGATCGAAACTACGAGCCGCGCGGTCGAAAAATCCGGAGTCGAAAACGTGGAAGACGTCCGCCGCCAGCCGCATCGCCTGGCAAGCTTTTCTGCTCCGGTGGCAAAATTAAACGCCGATTTGAAGCGCTTCCTCTTCGCCCACCTCTATTCGCACCCATCGATTGCCGAAGACCGCGACCGCTCAGTGGCCGCGCTAGACAAGCTCTTCACATTCTTCTTGGATCATCCAGACCGCATGCCTCAGCAATACGCCGAGCTCGCCAAACGCGAGCCCAGCCACCGCGTCGTCTGCGACTATATCGCCGGCATGACCGACCACTTCCTCCTCCGCCAATGTCAGGAGCTGCTCGCGTAGAGCCGGCGTCTCGCCGGCTCCTTTGGTGTTGCTCTTGTCGCGGCGGGTCGGCGGTTTTCGCCGACCCGGCACTCTTGCCCGCACACTCTCCAGCGTAAATTCATCATTGTCCAATTGGTGTCAGCCAAAACATCTCCACTTCCACCTTCCTTGACATCACGCCTACTGGACATATAATGAAATCACCCCGCGAAATAAGGGGAAATACCATGTTTCTCGACGTCAACGAACTCGCCGTACGCAAGATCCGCATCCGGAAGAGCTACACTCCCGGAACGCTCGATTTCCATTCCGGTGAGTTTCGCCAGGTTGAACCGCTAGAGGTCCGCGCGACGGCCGAGCTAGTCGAAGGGCAAATCCGCATTTATGGCAACCTGCACACACGCGTCGAGTTGGTCTGCGCGCGCTGCCTGGATACCGTCGTCGAAGAAATCAGCCGCGATTTCGATCTCTACTACCGGCCAATGACCTCCATCGCGGTTGACGAGGAATTTCATCTGAATCTCGACGACACCGAAGTCGCCTTCTTCGAAGGCGACGGCCTGTTCCTCGCGGACATCCTCGCCGAACAGGTGAATCTCTCGCTGCCCATGAAAGTCATCTGCCGCAGCGATTGCCGCGGCCTCTGCCCGCATTGTGGCGCTAATCTGAATAACGAAGAATGCCGCTGCGAGAAACACGCCTCCGACGCCCGGCTGGCCCCGCTCGCTCGTTTGAAGCAGGACTGGTTCAAAAAGCAATAAAACGTTACACTATTCGCTTGCCATTTAGGCCGCTCTGAGTAGCCGCCTGTCAATTGAGGAGCTGGAATGCCGAATCCAAAACGACGTCACTCGCACGCGCGCAAAAATAAGCGCCGAGCCCATGATTTCCTTACGCCACTATCTTTGGCGGAATGTCCGAATTGCCACGAGAAAAAGCTGCCTCACAACGCGTGTCCCCACTGCGGCTATTACAAAGGCCGCGAAGTGATTGACACCGCGGCCAAGACAGCCTAACTTTCCATCGCCTACCTTTCCGAATTGGCGTTCTCTTGGGGCCCATTGGTGTATAGATGACCACCATCGCTCTCGATGCTATGGGAGGCGACCATGCGCCTCGCGCCGAAGTCGAAGGCGCCATTCTGGCGGCGCGCGAACTCGGCGTCCGCATCTTCCTGGTCGGCACGGAATCCGTCGTCCGCCAGGAGCTGAATCGTCATGGGCATCGCGGCCTGCCCATCGAGATCGTCAACGCCACAGACGTGATCACCATGAGCGATTCGCCTTCCCAGGCGTTTCGCCGCAAGAAGGAAAGCTCGGTGCACGTGGCCGCGCGCCTGGTGCGTGACGGCAAAGCCGAAGCGCTGGTCAGCATGGGCAACACCGGCGCGGTGATGACTGTCGCGCGATTCGTGCTTGGCACGCTCGCTGCCGTGGATCGCCCCGCGCTCGCCGCCGCTTTCCCCAACATGAAAGAGAAAGTCACGGTCATCCTCGACGTGGGCGCAAATGTGGATTCCAAGCCCGAACAGATCGAGCAATTTGCGGTGATGGGCGAGATTTATTACCGCACGATCTGGGGGACCAAGCGCCCGCGCGTCGCTCTACTTTCCATCGGCGAGGAAGAAATGAAGGGCAACGACTTGGTTCGCGAAGCCGCCGCGCTCCTCAAGCAGCTCCATCTGAATTTTGTCGGCAATGTGGAAGGCCGCGACGTCTTCCGCGGCGACGTGGACGTGATCGTCTGCGACGGATTCATCGGCAACATCGCCCTGAAAATCAGCGAAGGCCTCGTCGAGCACATCGGCGGCATGTTGAAAAAAGCCATCAAGAGCAGCCTGAAATCGCAAGTGGGCTACGTGCTCTCGAAAGACGCTTTCGATAGCTTCCGCAAACGCACCGATTCCTCCGAATATGGTGGCGCGCCGCTCCTCGGCGTTCGCGGCATCACCATCATCGGTCACGGCCGTTCCAATCCCAACGCCATCAAGAACGCCATTCGCGTCGCCAGCGAACTCTGCCGCTCGCGCTTCAACGAAAAAATCGAACAGGAGCTATCCGCTGCCGCCGCGATTGCCGCGCGCGGCTGAATCTCGCGGAAACGTAAACGCTCATGGGCAAACTCGCATTTCTCTTTCCCGGTCAGGCCTCGCAATATCCCGGCATGGGCCGCGATCTCGCCGAAAAAGTCCCGGAATCGAAGGCCGTCTTCGGTGAAGCTGACGCCGCTCTCGGATTTTCTGTTTCGAAATTGTGCTTTGAAGGTTCCGAAGAAGCGCTGAAGCAAACCGAAAACACCCAGCCCGCCATTCTCACCGTTTCCACCGCCGCATATCGCGCGCTCGAGAAGCAGGGAATCGCTCCGGATTTCGTAGCCGGACACAGCCTCGGCGAATATTCCGCGCTCGTCGCTGCGGGAGCGCTGGAATTTTCCACCGCCGTGAAGTTGGTCCGCGGACGCGGGCGCTACATGCAGGAAGCCGTGCCTTCCGGCGAAGGCGCCATGGCCGCCGTCCTCGGCCTATCGCCCGCGGACGTCGCCGAAATCTGCAAAAAAGCAGCGGAAAACGAAGTCGTCTCGCCCGCCAACATGAATTCGCCGGAACAAACGGTCATCTCCGGGTCTGCCACCGCGGTAAAGCGCGCCGTCGAGATCGCCTCGCAGAGCGGCGCAAAACGCGCCGTCATCCTGCCCGTTTCCGCGCCCTTTCATTGCGCCATGATGATGCCCGCGCAGCAGCGTCTCGAATCGGACCTGCGCGCCGCACAATTCCACGACCTGAAATTTCCGCTGATCTCGAACGTCGACGCCGAAGCCATCACCACGGGCGAAGAAGCCCGCGACGCGCTCATCCGCCAGGTTACCAATCCCGTGCGCTGGCTGGAATCTATCCGCGACATGATCGATTCCGGCGTAACGGTTTTCGTAGAAGTTGGCCCCGGCAAAGTCCTAACCGGCCTACTTCGCCAGATCGATCGCTCCGTACGCGTCTTCAACGTAGAAGACAGCGCCAGCCTGCAATCCACGGTTGAAAAGTTGCCGCAAGCCCGCGCCGAAGTCCGCGAACCATAGGTGGCACAGCCACTGTTGGAACCCGAGACCGAAGGCAGTCCGAAGCTCATTTTTCGATTCAAAAGGCCCGATTCCGTGATCGTTGAGCACGCTGACTTAAACGATGTTCGTTTCAGCTATCATTTCGATTCCGTTCCGCCGACGCCGTTCACCACGTTGGTTCCCGTAACAATACAGATACCCTGTTTCGAGTTTAGGTCTCAGTCGGGAGCATCCGCTCAGACTCTGCCGTTGAACTTATTTCTCCGAGCCGCTGACGCGAACGGGCGGGTCGTCGAAACCTTCGAGGATTGGTTACCTGAGGTCCTCGACGGACATGAAGCTCAAGATTCGGCTGCACCCTATATTTTTCAAAAGAGCATTGCGCTGCGCCCTGGTTCATACGATGTCGCAATCGCAGTGGGAAGCCCTGAATCAGGAGATTGGGAACCGCTCAGGCTAAGTTGGCGGTCCCTCCGATGACCGACCACAGGTAGCCGCATCAGTTGTTCCCCTCGTTTAACCATACTTGGCAACAACCTTCACATAAGGTAGCTTCAATTCCTATGTTTTCACTCCAAAACAAAGTTGCTCTAATCACCGGCGCATCGCAAGGTATCGGCCGCGCCACCGCGCTAGCGCTCGCAACCGCTGGCGCAAAAGTCGCCGTGGCCGCTCGCAACGCCGAAAAGCTAGCCAGCTTAGTAACCGAAATCGAATCCGCAGGCGGCGCAGCGTTAGCCGTCCCCATGGACGTAGCTGACGCCACCCGAGTCAAAACCGGCTTCCAGCAAACGCTCGCGAAATTCTCTAAGCTCGACATCCTGGTCAACAACGCCGCCATCACCCGCGACACGCTCGCCCTGCGCATGAAACTTGAAGACTGGGACGCCGTCCTGCGCACCAACCTAACCGGTGCTCATCTCTGCATCCAGCAAGCTCTCGGCGCGATGCTCAAGCAGCGCTCGGGCCGCATCATCAACATCTCTTCGGTGGTCGCCGAAACCGGCAACGCCGGCCAGGCCAATTACGTCGCCTCCAAAGCCGGACTCATCGGCCTCACCCGCGCCATCGCCGTCGAAGTCGCTTCGCGCAGCATCACCGTCAACGCCGTTGCACCGGGCTTCATCGAGACGCCCATGACCGCCCCACTCTCGCAGGAAATCAAAGACAAAATGAAGAGCATGATCCCGCTAGGCCGCTTCGGGTCAGACCAAGACGTAGCCGCCGCCATAGTCTTCCTAGCCAGCGACGAAGCCGCCTACATTACAGGCCAAGTCCTAGACGTAAACGGCGGTCTCCACATGGGTTGACACCCACCGGAGGCATCTTCCACAGTGCCGATGAGCTTGTTTGGCTGCAGAATGGGTACCTCAACAATTGCGACGGACTGTGGGAGCACTCATTTGGAGTGCGGATTGAGATACCCTCGACAATCCCGGCTGGAAACTTTCGATCAGTTTGCGCGGGACGGATCTTGAGGTCCAGGCTTTTGAGCGAATGAAGGTCGACCCCACGCAAAATGACTGGGTTCGATGTTGGGTAAAGAACCAGAAATGGGAGGCTCGCTCAGGGCCTCTGAACCTGAGCGAGGCCGTCCGCATTTTTCGTGCGTGGGTGGAAAACATCGAGCAGCGTCCTGTAAATGTTGACCCCGCACTACGCCCCGCATAGAATGGCAAGGTTGTCCCGGGGACGCTATACTTGCCTGCGGTGCGGCCCGAAAATTCAAGATCGCTGAAATCGGAGGAACAATCAGAATGGCCAGCGTCGAAGAACGCGTAAAGACGATCATTGTCGAGCAGCTCGGTGTGGATGAAGGCGAAGTGACTCCGACCGCCTCCTTTGTGGATGATTTGGGCGCCGACTCGCTCGACACCGTCGAGCTGGTGATGGCTTTTGAAGAAAATTTCGGCATCGAAATCCCGGACGAGGATGCCGAAAAGATCGCCACGGTGAAAGACGCCGTGGACTACATCGAAAAGCACGCCAAGGGCAAGTAAATAGCCCTCCTCTCGTCCCATTCCGTATAGGAGAAATTCCCTTTGAATCGCCGAGTTGTCGTTACGGGCGTTGGTTTGGTCTGCGGATGCGGTATCGGCACCGAAGAGGTCTGGCGCAATCTGCTGGCAGGCAAGAGCGGCATCGGTCCGATCACGCACTTTGACGCTGCCGCGTTCGATTGCCGCATCGCCGGTGAAGTCCGCAATTTCGATCCGCTCAATTGGCTCGAGAAAAAAGAGCTGAAGAAAACCGGGCGCTTCATTCAACTCGCCCTCGCCGCTTCGGACTTCGCCATGAAAATGTCCGGCCTCGAAATCACGCCGGAGATCGCCGATTCCACCGGCGTCTACATCGGTTCCGGCATCGGCGGATTCGACGTCATCGAGCGCGAACATTCGAAATATCTCGCCGGCGGCCCGGGCAAGATTTCTCCGTTTTTCATTCCGGCGACCATCGTCAACCTTGCCTCCGGTCACGTTTCCATTCGTTACGGCGCGAAGGGCCCGAACTCCGCCACCGCTACGGCCTGTTCCGCTTCCGCGCACGCCATCGGCGACGCATTCAAAATTATTCAGCGCGGCACTGCCGACGTGATGATCACCGGCGGCACCGAGGCCGCGATCACTCCCATGAGCGTCGGCGGATTCGCCGCGATGCGCGCGCTTTCCACGCGCAACGACGATCCCGAACACGCCAGCCGTCCATTCGACGCCGACCGCGACGGCTTCATCGTCGGCGAAGGTTCGGGCGTAGTGATTCTCGAAGCCCTCGAAATTGCGCAAAAGCGCAATGCGAAAATTCTTGCAGAGATTACCGGCTACGGCATGTCCGGCGACGCGTTCCACATCACGCAGCCCGCCGAACACGGCGATGGCGGCTATCGTGTCTCGCTCGCCGCGCTGAAAGATGCGGGCATCTCTCCTGACGACGTCAGCTATGTCAACGCGCATGGAACCTCTACGCCCATCGGCGACTGCATCGAAACCGAAGCGCTCAAACGCGTCTTCGGCGCGCGCGCCAAAAAAGTTCCAATCAGCTCGACGAAATCCATGACCGGCCACTTGCTCGGCGGCGCCGGCGGCCTCGAAGCCGGCATCAGCGTCCTCGCCTTGCGTGACCAGATTTTGCCGCCGACCGCGAATTACGAAAAGCCGGACCCCGCGTGCGATCTCGATTACATTCCGAATCAAGCGCGCAAAGCGGAAGTAACCTACGTGCTCTCGAATTCATTCGGCTTCGGCGGCACCAACGCCTCACTGCTGTTCAAGCGCTGGACGGAGTAAGAGACGCAGCCCAGGCCACGCCGTTTTTGGAGTGCGGCGGCTTGCCGCCGCTTTTTCTTCGGCGAGGCTCGCCTCGCCGGTTTGAATTGCCTTTGTAGGGGCCGGTTCAGCATCACCGAACCGGGCCGGCAGTCGCTCCGCGCGATTTGTCCGGTTGCCCTGAATATGAAATACTGACAGAAACTATCAGATTGTTCGCACGACCCATTTCTCGGAGGCATTCGTGAAGATTGGAGTTTGCGTGAAGCAAGTTCCCGCGAAGGACGCACCGCTCGCCATCGTCGAAGGTGGCGCCTGGATTCGCGAATCCGACATCGGCTTCGAAACGAACGAACCTGATAGCTTCGCGCTCGAAGAAGCCCTGCGCCTGAAAGAAAAGCACGGCGGCGAAGTCGTGGCCATTTCCATGGGCCCCGAGCGCGCCAAACAAACCATCAAGGAAGCCTTGGCGAAGGGCGCCGACCGCGGTATTCACGTCTCCGACGCGCAATTTTTCAAACTCGATCCGCTATCCTCCGCGCGCTCTCTCGCCGCAGCCATCAAATCCGAAAATTTCGACCTGATTCTCACCGGCCTGCAGAGCGACGACCAGGGCTTCGGCCAGACCGGCGTGCTCCTAGCCGAACTGCTCGGCCGCCCGCACGCCACGATCATCATGGCCATCGAAGTCGTCGAAAATCACATGAAGCTAAAACGCGAACTCGAAGCTGGCTGGTTCCAACACGTCGAGCTGCCGCTGCCCGCGGTACTTTCCATTCAGTCCGGCATTAACAAGCCGCGCTACGCCACGCTGAAAGGCATCATGGCCGCAAAAAAGAAAGAAATCGCCACAATCGAGCGCGCCACGCTGGGCGTGCCAGACGCGCCCACGCAGCACGTAGAACGCATCTATGTGCCGCAAAAAACCAAGAAAACCGAATTTATAAGTGGTCAACCAAAAGAAATTGCGACCAAGCTAGTAGAAAAACTGAAACACGAAGCAAGGGTGCTGTAGGGGTTTTTTATGAGCTGGATCGATCAGTCGCGGGGCGATGCATTCTAGCGCCGGAGATATCTGCCTACTAGTGGGAAGCTGGACCGAATCCTTCCAGAAGAGATGAAGAAGCGTGCGCTGGCGATTGGAAACGAACTCATCCTCTCCTAGGAGGATGCATTGGCGCAGTTAGGATTGCGACTGAACACCAGATCGCCCTATTGGGTTTTGAAGCAGGTGAAGTGCAAGACGACGGTTTTCAGGTCGTTGATTACAACGGATACGAATTCACGTTTTCCGGAGATTGGAATGCGTTTGTCGGGATGAACAATACTGAAGCGGAGCGTTGGATCAAGGAGCATCGTTTCGGTACGAATCATGGCTACGTCGTAACGTCCACATCGGAGGAGTTCGCTGAACTGCCACAGCGCGACAAACAATGAAAATTCTCCTAATCGCCGAACAGCGCGACGCACAATGGAACAAGATCAGCTTCGAAACTCTAGCCGCCGCGCAGCAAATCGTCCAACAAACGAAAGGCACGTTAACCGGCGTAATAATCGGCAAAGGTATCTCCGCGCTCGCCGATGAACTAGCCGCCTACCAACTCGACGAAATCCTAGCCGTCGAACACGACCTGCTCGAAAAATACACGCCCGACGGTTTCGCGCTAGCCCTGCGTCAGGTAATTGAATCCGCGAAGCCGGATCTCGTCCTGCTCCCGCATACCTACCAAGTCCGCGACTTCGCGCCGAAACTGGCCGCCTCAATGAACAAAGGCATGATCGGCGATTGCACCGGCTACCGCTACGAAAACAATAAGCTCATCTTCGTCCGCCAAATGTTTCAAGGCCGCACCGCCGCAGACGTCGTCTTCGCGGGCGCCCCTCCCTGGATCGCGTCCTTCCAGTCGAGCGCATTTCGCGCCGACCTCGCCACGAAGCACCCATCAGGCAAAGCGCCCGTAAAATCCGTCAGCGTAAATCTGCAGCCAGACCAAATCCGCACCAAGCCGCTGGAGCTTTTCCGCGAAGCCAAGCAAGCCGTCGACCTCACGCAAGCCCCGATCCTCGTCTCCGTTGGCCGCGGCATCAAAGCCCCGGAAAACATCCCGATGGCCGAAAAACTCGCGAAGCTCATCGGCGGCGAAATCTGCGCCTCGCGCCCCATCTGCGACGAGGGCTGGCTTCCCATGGACCGCCAGATCGGCAGCTCCGGTCAGACCGTCGCGCCCAAACTCTACCTCGCGCTAGGCATCAGCGGCGCCATCCAACACGTAGTCGGCATGAAAGGCGCCCGCACCATCGCGGCCATCAACAAAGACCAGAATGCCCCCATCTTCGAAGTCGCGGATTACGGCGTAGTTGGCGACCTGTTCGAAATCGTCCCAGCGTTGATCGAAGAGCTGGAAAAGTCCAAGTCCGCGTAACCGATTGTCCAATTTCGCGACGCCCCTATCCCGCTACCGCGCATTCCTCCCGATCGGTGCCCTACCGGCACTTGTAGGCCGCTGAATCCAAGTCTCTTATATCGTTCGCCCGTTGGCATCTGAGCTGCAAATCTTCGCACATCTTGGTGTATCCGTTCAGACCCTGATTCGGCTGAAACGAATTAAGGAGCGTGCCGATGCAAACCCTCCTGCAAGACCTGCGCTACGCCATGCGCATGTTGTCGAAGACGCCCGGCGTGGCAATCCTCATCATCACCACGCTCGCACTAGGCATCGGCAGCAGCACGCTGCTTTTCAACATGGTCCGCCAGTGGGTGCTGAACGCCGTCACTTTCCCGCACTCCGACCAACTAACGGTCCTTTGGGAAATTGACACCAAGAAGGGCTGGGAGGGGGCCGCTTCCGCGCCTGATTTCAACGACTGGCGCGAACAGAACACCGTTTTCGAAAATCTTTCCGCCTGGACGACCACAAGTTTCAATCTCACCGGCAAGGATCGTCCGGAAAGAATTCTCGGCGCGCGCGTCAGTGCCAATTTCTTTCAAACGCTCGAAGCCCAGCTCATCATGGGTCGTACATTCAGCCCTGAAGAAGAACAATCTGGCAGTAGCCACGTTGCGATCCTCGGCTATGGCCTCTGGCACGACCGCTTCAACGCCGATCCGCAAGAGGTCGGACGCGAAATCACGCTGGATGGCGCAACCTACACCGTCGTCGGCATCATGTCCGAAGATTTCCATCTTCCGCTGATGGGCCGCACCAATCTGTGGGTGCCGCTCGCGCTCACTGAAAGAGAACGCACTGACCGTGTTAATGGATGGTTGAATGTCCTGGGGCGTCTGAGACCCGGCGTAACCGTCGCACAAGCCCAGCAGGCCATGGATCCCGTTGCCCAACGGCTCGAAAGGCTTTATCCCGCCATCAACACTAATAGCGGGATATTTGTGAACAGCCTGCGTCACGAAGAAGGCAAGCACGTCGGCGATCAAGGCATCTACACGAGCTTCTGCGTCGGCATATGCATCTTGCTCATCGCGTGCGCCAACGTCGCCGGAATCCTGCTGGCCCGCGCTCTGGCTCGCCAGAAAGAAATGGCGTTGCGGATTTCGCTCGGCGCCGGCCGCTTTCGCATCGTGCGTCAACTGCTCACAGAAAATATCTGGCTCTTTCTGCTCGCTGCCGCGCTCGGAGTCCTGCTGAGCGCCTGGGGTGGCGATTGGGTCACTGCCGCAATTCCGTTTACGAACCGTGGCTACCTTCCCAACTACGGCCGCCTGTACGTGGATTTCGCCACTCTCGCTTACTCCGTCGGGATTGCGCTTCTCTCATCAGTAGCCTTCGGTCTCGCGCCTGCCATGCACTGCTCCCATCCGAATCTCACTGCTACGCTGAAAGATGCGGGAAGCTCGGCATCCATCAGCCTGCGCGGACGCCGCATGAGACAGGTTCTTGTCGTCCTCGAAGTCTCTCTCGCTCTGATGGCGTTGGTTCCCGCGGGCCTAATGATCAAGTGGATGAAAAACATCAATAGCGTGGATCTCGGCTTTCGCCACGAACATGTCCTGACCGCGCAAATCGCGCTTCCCGAGACCAAATACGCCGATCTGCGCCAGGCCGCCGGTTTCTACGATCGCTTGCTCGAGCGTATACGCGCCTTGCCGCAAGTTACTTCCTCCGGCATAGCTCAGTACATTCCCTTTGGTGGCGACTATGTCTCCGCGGAAATGTTTTTCCCAGGGCGCCCGGCCCCAGAAGCAGGAAATGTCCCGTCGACGGCAATTACTTCGGCCACTCCCGGCTATCTGTCTACGCTCGGCCTGCAAATGATTCGTGGCCGGTTCATTTCCGATCAGGATGGCCCGGATTCGCTCCCGGTCATCGTCATCAATCAAACCCTCGCCAGTCGTTATTTCCCCGGCCAGGACCCGCTGGGCCAGAAAATTCAGATCGGCAGAAACAGCGCTGTGCAACTAACCGTGGTCGGCATCGTCAAAGACCTTCGGTTGACCACCGATTTTAGCGATCCACCTTCGTCCGAAAGCTACGTTCCCTTCGCGCAATCGCCCAGCCGCTCGACAATCATCGTGTTGCGCTCCGCCGGCGATCCGCTGCCGCTCGTCGCCGGGTTGCGTCAAGCAGTCGCGTCGCTCGATCCCGACCAGCCCGTTTCTCAGGTCGTTCCCCTCAGCCAGTTGGTCAGCGACCAGGAAGCGCCCTTCCGCATCTTCACGCAATTCAGCAATTTCTTCGGCGCGCTCGCGCTGTTCCTGGCGGCCATCGGAATTTACGGTGTGATGGCTTTCCTCGTATCCGGCCGCACCAAAGAGATCGGCATTCGCATGGCGCTCGGTGCCAGTCCGCGCAACGTTCTGAAACTTGTGCTCGCGCACAGCGTCCGCCTCACTTTTGTGGGCATCGTGCTTGGCCTGGCCGGTGCATTTGCGCTCGCCCGCATGCTGGCAGGCCTGCTCTTCGGCGTCAGCGCCACCGACCCACCCATCTATCTCGCTGCATCCGCGGTCTTAGGCGTCGCCATCTTCCTGGCCAGCTATCTGCCGGCTCGCCGCGCCGCAACAGTAGACCCGATGGTTGCCCTTCGCCACGAGTAGAAGCGCGTGATTCGCGTACACAGGTTGAAGAGGAGATAGGAATGGGGACACTCCTGCAGGACGTTCGCTACAGCATCCGCACGCTCGCGAAATCTCCAGGGTTCACAGCGATCGCCATCCTAACCCTCGCGCTTGGCATCGGCGCCAACACCGCGCTCTTCTCCGTCGTGGACGCGGTGCTGCTGCGCCCCTTGCCGTTCAAGAATCCATCGCAGCTGGTCTGGACTTGGGGGAATTGCTCGCTGTGTGATCAGGCGGCGGTTTCACCCGCCGATTTTGTGGATTATCGCGCACAGAGCCACTCCTTCGAATACTACGGTGCGATGGCCGGAGGTGATTCGCTTTTCAACCTCATGGGTAATGACAAGCCCATTCAGATCAAAGGCTCGATGGTGACTGCGGGCTTTTTTGATGCCCTCGGAGTTCAACCCCGTTATGGCCGCGTGTTTGGTCCATCCGACGAAAAGACGACAGATCCTGAGGTCGTAATTCTCAGCCACCATTTGTGGCAGGAAAACTTTGGCAGCGATCCGAACGTCGTCGGGAAATCCATTTCGCTCGATGGCAAGACGCGCACGATTGTCGGCGTCCTCGTGAATGACATTCCGCTCCTTACGAAAGCCGATCTTTGGTATCCGGCCCCGTTTCAAAATCAAGGAATGCAAAGCCGCCGCTCCCATTTCCTCCGCCCCATCGGACTTCTCAAGCGCGGCGTTACCATCTCCCAAGCCCAATCTGAAGTGGATGTGATCGCGGCTCGTCTCGCAAGTCAATATCCCACGACGAACGCGGGATTCAGCGCCAAGCTCGAACCCCTTCGCAACGTCCTCATTGGCAACGTGCGTCCTGCATTCGTGGTGCTGATAGGCGCTGTTGCACTCGTGCTCCTGATTGCCTGCGCTAATATTGCGAGCCTTCTCCTCGCTCGAAATACTGTTCGACAGCGCGAGATTGCCATTCGGACCGCACTCGGAGCCGGGCGCTCCCGTTTGATCAGGCAGTTGTTGACGGAGAGCTTGGTGCTTGCACTTGCCGGAGGAGCCGCCGGAGTCCTTCTGGCGAACGGAGGTGTGGAACTCTTGAAGCAGCTCGGCCCGCAAAGTCTCCCGCGCCTCGATGAAGTAAGTCTGAATGGTGTAGTGCTGGCTTTCACATTCGTGATGGCGATTTTCACGGGGGTACTCTTCGGCCTCGGGCCGGCCATGAAAGCGAGCCGCCGCGATCTGACGCAGAGCCTGAAGGAAGGTGGCGCTTCCGGCGATTCGCGTTCGAAGCATCGAGCGCACGATGTGCTTGTCGTCGCGGAGGTGGCGCTTTCGCTGATAGTACTGATCGCTTCCGGTCTCCTGCTCAATAGTTTCTGGCGGTTGATGCGCGCTCCGCTCGGTTTCGACCCGGCAAGCGTCCTCACCACCGAGGTTTCACTCGTCTCGCCCAGGTACGACGACGAACAGCGGCGGGAATCCTTCTTCCATGAGCTCCAGAGCCGTATTCAATCTTCGCCGGGAGTTAAAAGCGCCGGGTTCGTTTCCGAACTGCCTCTGAGCGGCGAAGCGAATGACACGTTCTTCACTATTGCCGAACACCCCCCGGCAAATCCAAACGACAACAACGACGCAGATTTCCAACTCATAGACGGAGACTACCTCGAAGCGATGCGGATTCCGCTGTTGGCCGGGCGAGCGTTTGAGCGGCAGGATTCAGTAGAATCCCGCAAGGTTGTGATCGTCAACGAGCCCTTCGTGAAGAAGTTTTTCCCGAATGAGAACCCGATCGGAAAGCATTTGAAGATGTTCGAAGGGAAACCCGAATTCGTGGAGCGCGAGATTGTGGGCATCGTAGGGGGCAACAAGCACTTCGCATTGCAAGAATCCCTTCGTCCCGAAATGTTCATGCCGAGATCGTTCACCAGGATGAATGTGGTCGTTCGCGGCGCCGGTGATCCGGGCACGCTTACAACGGTCGTGCGCCAAGCCATTCACGAGATCGATCCAGACGAGGCGACTTCGACGTTCCGCACGATGGGGGACGTCGTATCTACCTCGGCCGCGACCGACCGATTCAACACACAATTGCTTGGCGCTTTCGCCGCCATCGCCCTGCTGCTTACAGCAGCGGGAATTTTTGGCGTTCTGTCCTATCTGGTGACCCAGCGCACCCGCGAGATCGGTCTGCGAATAGCGCTCGGCGCGCAGCCGAGGGATGTTCTGGGTGTGATTGTAGGCCATGGCATGCGCCTCGTTCTGGTGGGCCTGTGCATCGGTGCGGCGGGAGCGCTCGTGGTCACGCGCTGGATGTCGAGCGTTTTGTTCGATGTGAAGCCCACCGATCCGCTGACATTCGTCGTCGTGGCTGCGCTGCTTGGATTAGTCGCCTTTCTCGCAGCGTACGTCCCCGCACGCCGCGCCATGCGAGTCGACCCCTTAGTTGCCCTGCGCTACGAATGAGTCTCGCAGGTACGCGTTGCCCGCGGCACCAGGTTCGCGACACCGCGCAGGCGCTGCCTACTTTGGAGCCTGGGAGTGCGGCGACTTGCCGCCACTTTTTCTTAAGCGAGGCTTGCTTCGCCTGCCGTTTGACAAGCGTTTGTGAATCAACCCCGGGGCAACAAACCTCGCGTGTACACACCTCATTCGCAATTCTTTGATCGTTGTGCTAGCGTAATCCGTGAATATTTTTGCCGATTTACGCCTAACTGCACCCCTTCTCCAACTCGCAAGAGGTTCCCACATCCGGTTCCTCCAAGCCAGAAGGTTTTATCGACGCCTTGCAACAGCGCCCGACTTTCAACTTTCAACTACAATCTTTCAACTGCCTTTATCCATTTCTAACCGCTGCAAACGAATTCACAGGAACTCCTTCCTAACCAACGTTCTGGCTTTTTCTAATCGCTACAAACGGGCGCCTTCCGCGCCATCCTTCGAATCGCGTCCGGCTTCGCGCCGAGCCGCCTCCAATTTCACTTTTCCATTTTCCTCCTCTGGTAAAATGGCCCGATGACCGAAACCAACGCCCCCCAGCGCGAACAGCTCGAAGCGGATGTTTTAATCGTCGGCGCCGGCCCCGGCGGCCTGGCCTGCGCGCTGCACCTCGCCAATCTCATCGAAAAACACACGGAAGCAAAAAAGTCTCCCGCGCTCTCCGCCGAGAATATCTACGTCTTGGAAAAAGGACGCGAAATCGGAGCGCACCAGCTTTCCGGCGCGATCATGGACCCGCGCGGCCTGCGCGAACTCGTCCCGGACTTCGAGAAAACCGCGCCTCTCGATACCCCCGTCACCGGCGACGCCGCCTACTACTTCACCGAGTCCAGCAGCTACAAGCTGCCGATCACCCCTCCGCCTCTGCAAAATCATGGCAATTACGTGGTTTCGCTCAATAGGCTGGTGAAGTGGCTCGGCGCCTTGGTCGAAAAAAAAGGTATCAATATTTTTACGCAATTTGCCGGCAGGGAATTGCTCTACGATAAAAATGGAATTGCCGGCGTGCTCACCGAAGACAAGGGCGTGGACAAAAACGGCAAGCCCAAAGACAATTTCACGCCTGGATACGAGCTGCGCGCGAAAGTCACCGTGCTGGCCGAAGGCCCGCGCGGCTCACTCACCAAAGAATTGGTCAACAAGCTGAAGCTCGACGGTCTGAACCCGCAAGTCTACGGCATCGGCATCAAGGAATTGTGGGACGTGCAGCCGGGTCGCATCGAAACCGGTTACGTGGGGCACACGCTGGGTTGGCCGCTCAGCCCCGATCTTTACGGTGGCGGTTGGGTGTATGGACTGCAAAATAATCGCGTGTCGCTGGGCATGGTGATCGCCCTCGAATACAAAGACCCGCTTTTCGACCCCCACGAAGCCTTCCAGAAATACAAGACGCATCCTTTCGTGAAGAAAATTCTGGAAGGAGGCAAGCTCGTCCGTTACGGCGCGAAGACCGTCCCGTACGGCGGCTGGTACTCCATGCCGCGCAGTTACGTGGATGGCGGCCTGATCATCGGCGATTCCGCGAGCCTCCTGAATTCGCAACGGTTGAAGGGAATTCACACCGCGATCAAAAGCGGCATGCTCGCGGCGGAAACCCTTTACGAAGCGCTATGCGCCGGAGATAATTCCGCAAAGACGCTGGCGGCCTATCCGCAAAAAATCGAACAGAGTTGGATCAAAAAAGAATTGTGGGCAGTCCGGAATTTTCATCAGGCTTTTCACGGCGGCCTCTATTCAGGGCTGATGCAAGCCGGATTGCAATTCATCACGGGTGGCCGCGGGCTCACCGATCCAATGCGCTGCAAGCCCGGCTACCAGGAATATACGAAGCTAAATCGCGATGGCGGCCTCGTGGATCAGTCCACGCGCTTCAAGGGCGATGGCAAACTCACCTTCGATCGCCTGACCGACGTCTATCATTCCGGCACGCGCCACGAAGAGGACCAGCCGTGCCATCTCGTTGTGCTCGATCCAAGTGTTTGCGGCGATCGCTGCGTGCGCGAGTACGGAAATCCCTGCCAGTATTTTTGTCCCGCCGCGGTCTACGAAATGGCGACGGAAAAGGGCGCGCCAAAATTGAAAATCAACGCGTCGAATTGTGTCCACTGCAAGACCTGCGACATCGCCGATCCCTACCAGATAATCAATTGGGTTCCGCCAGAAGGCGGCGGTGGGCCAAACTACGAAGGCATGTAACAAAATACCAGCCTAGGGACGGCATGCCGTGCGTCACGATCCGCCGAAAGCCCTCTTGAGCCGCGCCCAGAATCCTTCCTTCTTGTTCCCAGTTGAAGTTGAAACCTTCGCAGATTGACGCGTGGACGATGAAGCATTGCCTTGATCCAGCGATTCCATGCGCGGTGCTTCCACATGGCCCGTAAACTCATACTCCGGCTCGACGTGCACCGTGCGCACCAACAGCACTGCGTCCATCGGCGGATCGGCTGGCGGTGTTGGTGACGAAGCCGAAAATCCCAGCGGTGGCATGATGATCTTGTATTGCGGCATCGCATCGGGCGGCGGAGGCGGCACTGCTTCTTTCGCTGGCGGCGCAATCGGATGAATATCACTCGCTTGCGCCAAGACTCTCAACTGCACGTCCGGTTCAGGCGCAGGTTCTGGACTCTTCGGCGCGGGCGTCAGAGCACCCGCGGGCGTGGGTTCGGCCGGTTGTGGCGGCGGCTCCAATCGGGCGGACGACGAAACCCCGAGCACCGGAATCTGCGGCGGCGGCGCGGATTGCGCGTGCATCGCGGTGCACGCACAGCTACCCGGCGCTCCGGCGATCGGCACCAGTTTCCCGGAATTCAGGAAGAACTCGCCAGCCTGCGGCACGATGATTCCCTCGCCGGTGAACTGCTGCTCCAGCCGAATGGCTCCGCTGGTTGCGAGCACGCAGAGAGAATCGTTCATATCCAGGCCCGCGGTGATGTCGCGCGCCTCTCCGCCGATATCCAGCGGCGTAGCGATAATAGTCGGAGTGAATATGCGCAAGGACGTGCCGCGAAGGAGCTGCAAGCGGATGCGTCCGAAGTCCAGCGCGAGCGTGATCGCTCCACCGGATTCAAGTAGCGTGAGTTTCGCAGGCCCGCAAACATCCACTTCTCCGCCGACTGCGAGCATCAAGCGCGCCTTGCCGTCATGCACCGTTACAACGCTGCCGTTGAAAACATATCCCCCGGACGTCGGATTCGCGGCTGCTCTGCCAGATGCCGTTCCGGTCTCGACGGATATATCGTTGCCTTCGACATGGCCAATAGCACCGGTTGGCATTTGCTGCGCGCGCAGCGATGGGCAGGCCAGCAGCACTACCAGCGCTGCGACGAGAAGCGCCGCGCGCGTAAGCGAGCCTCTCCGGCGCAAAGCGGCGGCGCAGATGCTGGCGGTTTTGGCGTGGGAGGACATCCAGACCTGTACGAGGTTCGCCTATACTATACCGCAGTGAATACCGACGCGAAATCAGCCGCAGCAACCAGCGGCGAAAGCAACAAATCACAATTCGATCTGAGCGGGCCGCAGCTTTCCCGCTGGCGGCAAATGCAGATTCCCGTGATTGCGTGGCTGGTGTACTGGGTGATTCGCCTGATCGGGCCGACGTTGCGCGTCGAAATTGTCGGCGTGGAGAACGCGATTCAAATTCGCAGCAGCGGCGAGCCCGGGATCGGCGCATTTTGGCATCGTTGCATCTTTCCGGCTGTCTGGATCTGGCGTAATCGCGGAATCGTGGTGATGAACACGGTGAACTTCGACGGGCAGTGGACGCGGCGGGTGATCGAGCGCCTTGGGTTCGGGACAGCGCAAGGGAGTTCGTCGCGTGGCGCAATCGAAGGGCTCACGGTGATGGGGCATCGGCTCGCGGAAGGGAAGCATGTTGCGTTCACGATTGACGGTCCGCGCGGGCCGCGCTATGTGGCAAAGCCCGGTCCCGTGATTCTGGCGCGCCGTGCAGGCAGTCCGATCTCCGTATTTCACATTGGGTTGAAGCGCGCCTTCACATTCAAGAGGTCGTGGGACCTGTTTCAGGTTCCATTGCCATTTTCGCGCGCGGTGATGTTCGTGGGGCCGCCGATCCGCGTTCCCGTGGATGCCGGCAGCGATATCCTGCACGCAAAGCAGACCGAAATGCAGGCGGCCCTCGAGCGCGTGCGCGACGCTGCAGAATCGTGGTTTGGGTTTACGGAAAACCAGCAGGACGAACTGCGGGAAGAATGGAGCAAATGGAAATAGGCGACGAGCTCTTCAATTGCGTTTAGAAGCTAGCCCTCGCCCAACGTAACCGGCACGTTCATTTTCTGGCCGTTGCGGACAATTGTAAGCGTGACGGTGTCGCCTGGTTGAGAACGATTCAGCAGCAGATTCAAATCCATCTGACTCGTCACCGCTTTACCATCCACGGCGATGAGGACGTCTCCGCCAATCCGCAATTCCTGCAAGCCCGCCAGCATGGACTTGTTGCCTCCGCGAATACCTGCTTTCGCGGCAGGACCGCCGGGGTCAACACGTTCGATTAGAATTCCTTGCTGGACGTTGAGGTTTAATGCCTCCGCGAGGCCGGGCCAAAGCGCGCGACCCTCGGCGCCGAGCGTCGCGCGGCGCACTCGGCCATACTTGATTAGATCCTCGGCAACGCGGCGCGCGGTATTGATGGGAATTGCGAACCCAATGCCCGCGGTGGTTCCGGTTGGCGCGTAGATTGCGCTATTGATTCCGATCACCTGGCCGTGCGAATCCAGCAGCGGGCCGCCCGAATTTCCGCGGTTGATGGCGGCGTCAGTTTGGATCGCCTCGTCAATGAACGTGCTTTCGCTGGTTTGCACTGTGCGGCCTAGAGCGCTCACGATCCCTGTCGTGAGTGTGCTGGAAAAGCCGAAGGGATTGCCGATGGCGAGAGCGCGCTGCCCGACCAGCAAGTTGCGCGAATCGCCGAGCGGAAGCGGTGTGAGTTTGTGACCTTTGGTATCGATTTGGATGAGTGCGATGTCGTTGCGGGCGTCTTCACCAATGAGTTTCGCCTTGTAACGCGATAAATCACCAAGGGTGACCTCGATGGTCTGTGCGCCCTGCACCACGTGATAATTCGTCAAAATGTGGCCGTCGGTGTCAATCAGGAAGCCAGAACCTGCTCCCTCGACCGGCACCGGATTGTAGAAGAAGTCGTATTCGACGGTGCGCGTGACGATATTGGCCACGGCCGGAGACGCCTGGCGGTAGATGCGCACATTTTCGGCCTCGCTGGGATCGAGCGAACCTGCCGTGCTCGGCGCCGGAAGTAACGCGTGCAATGCGTCCACCGAAGAAGGGTTCCGTTCACCGTAACGCGTGCCCGCCCAATACGCAGCCAAGCCAATAATCAAGCCGATTGCCAGCAGCCGCACTGCGCGCCCCGAGCGTGTCATGACAAAATCGCGATCCTTCGCCGCGGTGTTATTCTGGCGTGTGGCGTCCAAATGCCGCGCGGTCGCGCCTCGCACTGTAATACGTGGCGAATGCGGGAAATGTTTCTAGACATTTTCATTTGAGGTCGCCGACTGCAACATGCGTTTCACAGCTTCGGCCACCTGGCGCTCGGTCTCTTCAATCGAACCTGAGCAATCTATCGCTTCGTCGGCCAATCGCTGCTTTTCTTCCATGGGCATTTGCGCCGCGATCCGCACTTGAGCCTGTTCGGCTGTAAGGCCGCGCTCTTTCAGCCGCTCGAGTTGCTGATCGGGCCTGCACCAACAGACCATCACTTTATCGAGCTCTTTGTGATAGTTCGCCTCGATGATCAACGCAGCCTCGACAATGGCAAGATCGGGGCCGCCCGGCTGATCCAGCGCCGCAAACCACTTGCGCACCACGTCCAGGATGCGCGGATGGAGGATCTGATTCAGGCGCGCGCGTTTTTGCGCATCCGCGAAAACGATTGGACCGAGCTTGCGGCGGTCCACGTTGCCATAGCTATCCAGAACTTCCTTGCCGAATTCGCGCACGACTTCGTCATATGCCGCTTGCCCTTGCTCGAGCAGTTCGTGTCCGAGCGGGTCGGCGTCGAGGACCGGGCAATCCATGTCTCTCAGGAGGGACGCGACTGTGGATTTACCCGACGCGATTCCGCCGGTGAGTCCCACGCGCAGCATCAGCGCCGCACCGCTGCAGCGGCTGGGACTTGGGCGGCGCGACGCCGAGCGGCGGCGCGAACCGTGTTGCTCATGAGCATGGCAATGGTGAGCGGACCTACACCGCCGGGAACAGGAGTAATGGCTCCGGCGACGCTCTCGACATCCGGGTGCACATCACCGATCAATGCTGTGCCTTTTTTGTGGAAAGCGGCGAGGCGCTCGGGAAAATGCGCGAAGAATTTTTCGGCCTGCGCTGGATCCGTGACGCGGTTGATGCCGACGTCCATCACGGTGGCGCCGGGGCGAATAAAGTCCGGCGTAACCATTCCGGCGCGGCCGAGTGCGGCAACGACGATATCGGCGCGGCGGACAACGCCGGGCAAGTCGCGCGTTTTGGAGTGGCAGATGGTCACGGTGGCGTTGGCATGCATCAGCAGGAGCGCCATCGGCTTGCCGACAATGTCGCTGCGGCCGAGCACGACCGCATTCGCGCCTTCGAGCGGGATGTTGCTGCGCTTGAAGATTTCCATCACGCCGAGGGGCGTGCAGGCGACCAGCGTCGGGCGTCCAGCGACCAGGTAGCCGACATTAATGGGGTGAAAGCCGTCAACATCTTTTGCAGGGTCCACGGCATCGAGGATCTTTTTTGCATCAACCTGCGGCGGCAGCGGCAGCTGCACCAGGATGCCGTCCACATCATCGCGCCGATTCAGATCTTGAACAATCGCAAGCAATTCGGCCGTCGTAATTGTGGCGGGAGGCGTGACTTGAATGCTCGCGAGACCGAGCTTCTCGCAGGCGGCGATCTTGCTTTTTACGTAGACTTTCGATGCGGGATTTTCGCCGACCAATACCGCTGCCAGGCCGGGGCGAATTCCCGCAGAGGCCAGCGCGGAAATCTCGCCGGATAGCTCAGCGTAAATTTCGTCGCGGATTGCGTTGCCGTTCAAGATGCGTGCAGCCAAGCAAAACTCCTGGATGTTGCATCGAAACGTTGCAGATTGGCCATGATAGCACAGCGAAATACACCGTGAGCCCGCCGGAAGTTTCGGCTGCGAGCGTGTCCTACGGAATCGGCTTAAAATGGATGAGTGAGTGCTTGCTGGAGGGAGTTAGGGAAATGAGATTTGGCGAGGGCAACGAACGAAAGCAATTGGAGCGTGCCATGCGCGATGCGGGACGATTGCCGCCCGGGCAGTCGCTCACCTTGAAATGGCCCGTGCTGCATGAAGGCACTGTGCCGCGATTCGATCCGAAGACCTGGGATTTTCAGGTGACAGGGCTGGTTGAAAAGCCGCTGCGATTGACCTGGGATGAATTCTCGCGCCTGCCGATGACCGCTGTGACGGCGGATATGCATTGCGTCACGCGCTGGAGCCGCTTTGATGTGCGCTGGGAAGGCGTGGCGTTCAGCGAAGTGATGAAGCTCGTTTCGGCGAAGCCCGAAGCGAAGTACGTGATGGTGCTTGCGGAGCAGGGATACACGTCGAACGTGCCACTCGCTGATTTGCTAAAGCCGACGACGCTCTTTGCGCTGAAGCACAATGGCGAGCCGCTGCCTCCCGAGCATGGCTATCCCGTGCGACTGGTAGTGCCGCATCTCTATGCTTGGAAGAGCGTGAAGTGGGTGCGCGGGCTTGAATTCATGGCCAAGGACGCGCCGGGATTCTGGGAGCAAAACGGATACAGCATGTACGGCCATCCGTTTAAGGAGGAACGATACAGCGCCGGCAGGTTCTAGGCGCGATACCCGGCGTGGAGGCGGGTGTCAGACCCGCCTCCTATGAAAGCGGCGACAGTTCGGTGTCAGTAGATGTCGTACTGCTCCCAGTGCAGCGTCGGGTCGGCTTGGATGATCACGCTCTTTTTGGTCCAGCGCTCGAGTTCTTCGATTAGCGACGACTCGCGCGTTTTCAACGCTTTCGAGATTTCCGGGTGGACGCGAAGCGTTAGGCTGCCGGAATCCATGTCCGGAGCCATTTTGCGGGCCTCCGTCTGGATTTCGTAGCACAGGGTGGGGATGGATTTCACCATGCCGGAGCCGGTGCAATACGGGCACGGCTGGCAGAGCGTGCGCTCCAGCGCCTGCTTGGTGCGCTTGCGCGTGATGGCGACGAGGCCGAATTCGTTGAAGCGCAGAACTTTCGACGGCGCGCGGTCGGCGCGCAAAGCGTCTTCCAGAGTGGCCATTACTTTTTCGCGGTTGCGGCGCTCTTCCATGTCGATGAAGTCAATGATGATGATGCCGCCCAAATCGCGCAGGCGCATTTGCCGGACGATTTCCTTACACGCTTCGAGGTTGGTGCGGACGATGGTGTCCTCGAGGCGGTTCGAGCCTTTGCCGACGAATTTGCCGGTATTGACGTCAATGGCCACGAGCGCTTCGGTGTGGTTGATGACGATGTAGCCGCCGGATTTCAGCCAAACCTTGGGACGCAGGCCCTTATCAATTTCCTGCTGAATGCCGAACTCTTCGAAGACGGGCGTCGATTTGGTGTACAGCTTCACGCGGTTCACGAGCTGGGGCTGGAAGCGGCTCATGAAGTCAACGACCTTGGTGTATTCATCCTCAGTGTCCACCCAGATCGCGTTGAAGTCCGGCGTGATGAAGTCGCGGAGAATGCGTTCGACGAGATTCAGATCACGATGCAGCAATGACGGCGCCTTGCGTTGTTCCGAGCGCGCTTTAATTTCGGCCCACGTGCGCGTGAGAAATTCGACGTCGGCGCGGACTTCCTCCGGAGCAGCGCTGGCTGCGGCAGTGCGAACGATGAAACCGCCGCCGGAGGTGCCCTTGGCGTCGTTTACCAGATGACGCAAGCGGGAGCGCTCTTCGGCGGACGCGATCTTGCGTGACACGCCGGTGTGATCGAGCGTGGGCATGTATACCAAGAAGCGCCCGGGCAGCGCCACGTGGCTGGTAATGCGCGCGCCTTTCTTGCCGAGCGGCTCCTTGGCGATTTGAACGATGATTTCCTGGCCCTGTTTCAGCATGTCCGCGATGAGTTGCGTGCGACGCGGCTGCTGCGGGCGATGATGGCCCTGGCCGCCGCTGTGCCCATGCTGCGGACGACGACCGCGATCATCGCGGCGTCCACGATCCCGACCACGACGAGACGGATTCTGCATGCGCGAGCGAAAATCATTGCGCACGCGCGCTTGGAATGGCTGCTGCCCTTGCCCGCCGGAATTTTCACCTGGCAGGACAGCGCTATTTTCCTCGGATGTTGTGGCTGCTGCGATTTCTTGTTCGTGTGTTCTCCCGGGTTCCTCCTCAGGATGCGCGATCATTCCCTCTTCTTCAGCGGCGGCTTCCTCTTGTTCCAGTTCGGCATCTTCGGATTCTTCTTCGGAGGCGTCTTCCGCTGCGTGTTCTTCCTCGTCCGCGCTCAATCCAGCGGCTTCGGCGATAGCATCTGCTTCCGCAAAGCTGCGTTCTTGCGCATCTCGCGCGGCCAGCTCGTCCTGCGCGTCGGCGATGTGTTCGGCTACCGCGGTGGCTTCGTCTTCAGTGAGTTCCGGGTGCGGGTGGTCTTCGTGATGTTCTGACTCGACTGCCGCGGCCGCCTCATCCGCATCGCGGGCCTCATGATGGAGCGCTGCTTCGGGGTCTTCGATCTGAGCGTCGGGGGTGGATACGGAATCCACCTCGGGTCCCGTGGGCACCAATGGAGACAGGGGCGCGAATCGGACCGCGTCGGGAACCGGCAAATCATCAAGCGGCCGAGCCTCGGCTTCCGGCGGTTCGGGAGGAAGATGCTGGTGCGTCTTCCATTTCGAGAGCGACTCACCGGGGAGTGGCTCTAGCCCTGACGATGAGGAAGCGCGGTATGCAGTTCGAGGCATAAAATTGTCACGCGCCGGGAAGGACTCACGCGGTGAGGGCGTAGCGGGCTGGTGCTCTGCCGGCTCGACGTCAGAATGATCGTGCGTTGCCGATTCGTCTGCTTCCACCAAAGGTGCGCTCGATTCGTGCGAGCCTGATTCATGCCCAGCAAAGGATGGAGCGAGAGCTGAAGTCGTTGTGGCATCAAACGAGTGATTGGCGGAAATCGAAGAATCCGCAGGAGTCCTCTCCTTGAACTTCGCGAGAGATTCTCCGGGCAGCAGGACTGAAATGTGCCCTTCGGGCGCTCCCGGATCGCTGGAATGATCCTCGGATGGCCGCGGCGAAGCGTACTTCGACGAAGGAAGTTCGCGGCTGAAGCGACGGTCGCCTCCGCGTCCGCCACCGCTACGTCCGCGTCCGCCGCGACGGCCAAAGCGGCCACCGCGATCTCCACCGGGCCGGTGGCCGCGCGACCGATTCTCGAAACGCCCGCGATCCGAGCCAGGGGCGGGCACCGATGGACGAGATGGCGCGGTCGCAAACGGTGCCGAGGGCACGTGCGATCCTGAGATGGATTCCCCGGCGAGGGGTTCCAGCGCAGGCGCAGGAGACGATTCGACGTCAACCGGTTCGATGATCGAAGCGGAGGCAGGATTGGCGGGGAACACCTGGCCGCCTTCGGCTTCCATTTTCTGAGTCTTGTCTTCGACGGCGGTGACGACGTGGTCGAGTTCCTCGATTTCTTCGAGGAAGTCGCTGACATAGAGGAAAGCGTCGCTATCGAGGCCGATTTCCACGAAGGCAGACTGCATGCCTGGCAGCACGCGTGTGACTTTGCCTTTGTAGATGCTTCCGACTAACGCAAACTCTTTTTCCCTCTCTACGTAATACTCACAAAGCTGACCTTCTTCCAGAATGGCAACCCGAGTCTCGTGCGGGTTCGCCGATATAACCATTTCCTTCGACATGGAAACTCCTCATGGCGCATCGGGCCGCGGCGGCACGCGCAGTGGCGCGCGCTCGACCGGAGTGGGGCAAGGCAACGCCTTGCGCTGGCCACAACGGGCCGCCCAGGAAAAATCCTTCAGATTGTGTGATTGCTTTCCTCACCCGATGCTTACCTGATTCAAAAAACTAGATTTCCGGCCTGCGGTCTTTCCGCGGCTCGGGCAATAACTAAACCGATTTCATCTGCACTGCATAAGCACGAGGGCTCAGTTGACGAAACGCCGCATGCGGACGTTCATCACCAGACCCAAAGCCAAAAAAACGAACGCGGTAGAAGAACCGCCATAACTCATCAACGGCAAGGGAATGCCCGTTACCGGCATGTAGCCTATCACCATTGACGCATTAACCAGAACGTGGAAGCCCAGAATGGCGGTGACTCCCATGACCACATACATCCCGGCCCGATCCTTCGCTTTCTGCGCGTTATCCACCAGGCGCAGAATCAGGCCCAAGTACAAAAGCAAAACGACGCAGACTCCGATAAAACCCTGCTCCTCGGCGAGCGCGGCCAGAATGAAATCCGAATACCGCACGGGCACAAAGCCCAATTGGTTCTGGCTGCCTTTGCCGAATCCCTTGCCCCAGAAACCGCCGGAGCCAACCGCGATTTCCGACTGCAGAATCTGATAGCCGGCGCCGCGCTGGTCTTCTTCCGGATGAAGGAAAGTCTCGATGCGCTGCTGCTGGTACGCCTTCAAATGATGCCGCATATTCCAGCCGAACGGGATCAATAATGCCACCAGAACAACTCCGATGGCCAGATGCTTCCATTCGATTCCGGCGATAAAGGCACCCACCGCCGCGACGGGCAGCAGGACCATGGCGGTTCCTAAGTCCGGCTGTTTCAATATCAAGGCGGCCGGAACGATGGTTAAGGCTCCCACCTTCACCAAATCCGGAAGCGTCAGGCGGTCGGTACGCACCTCGCTGAAATAGCGAGCCAGCACTATGATTATAATCAACTTCATGAGCTCTGACACTTGCAAATTGAAGATGCCCCCGAGAGAAATCCAGCGCTTCGCGCCGAGGTGGGTAGAGCCGATGACCATCACGACCAGAAGCCCTGCGACGCCGCACATATACAGAATGGGCGCCTGATCCAAGAGTGTGTGATAGTCGATCCGCGAAATAAGAAACATGCCGGCAATTCCGATGCCGAGCCACATCAGTTGCTTCCAGTGCATGCCCGCCATGGCGCTCGCGTGGGTGGAGGAGTAGATCTCCATCACCCCAAGGGCGCAGATGGCAGCCACAATCGCGAGCAGGGTCCAGTCAAAGTCCTGAACTTGGGGGCGGTCCTTCATGGGTGTTGCACTCCGACGGTGGCGACGAGCGGCTTGGAAATGGGGGGCTGCGCCGGTAGATCATTCGTGGCGGTTTGCTGCGTGCGGGCATTCTTCTTATCGTAGTAGGTCTTTACGATGTCGCGGACAACGGGACCGGCCGCCTCGCCGCCATGCTCCACGGTATCCTGCACAATCGCAGCAACCACGATTTCGGCATTGCGGCGCGGCGCGAAGCCGACAAACCAGCCGTCCATTTTCTTGGTTCCGATGCGGTTGGCGGCGTCGTAGCTCATGAGCTGCGCGGTGCCGGATTTGCCGCAAAGGTCGATGTTCTGCAGACGCAGGTGATAGGCGGTGCCGCCGCCTTCGTTGACTACGCCATAGAGTCCTTGAGTGACTTGCTCGACGGTATTGTCGGAAAGCGGGAAGCTTTCTGTTTTCACGTTGGGGTCGTTCTTGAGCAGGTGCGGCCGGACGAGAGTTCCGCCGCTGGCAACGGCCGCGGCCATGCGCGCCAGTTGCATGGGCGTGACGGTGAGGGCGCCCTGACCGATGGCGACCGAGATCGTTTCCCCGGCGTACCACTTGTGGTGAAAAACGCGCTCGACCCACGGTTCCGAGGGCATCAGGCCGGGTTCTTCGCTCGGCAGATCAATCCCCGTGCGTTTGCCGAGGCCCAGGCCTGAGCCGTAGTAAGCAATCTTGTCGATCCCCAGCTGCTTGCCGACGTTGTAGAAAAAAACGTCGCAGGAATCCACGATCGCATTATGAAGACTGACGGTTCCGTGTCCTTGCGGGCGCCAGCAGTGAAATTCACGGCCGTAAAAATTCGCGTGACCCGGACAATAGACAGAGTAAGACTCAGGAATCGCCTTTGATTCCAGCATGGCCGCGGCCATCACAATTTTGAAGACCGAGCCCGGAGCGAGTTGCGCCTGAATCGCGCGATTCAGCAGGGGCGTGTTCTTATCGGTATTCAACTTCTGCCATTCATCCTGCGGGATCCGCACGGCGAAATCGTTGGGGTCGAAGGTGGGCTTGCTGAGCATTGCCAGGATTTCTCCGGTGCGCGCGTCCATGGCGACGACCGCGCCTGTCTTGCCCGCCATATCGGCTTCGGCGATGGTTTGCAGGTCGTAGTCAATCGAGAGCTGGATGGGCTTGCCAGGGATAGCGTCCACATTGTCGAGCGTGCGCATGACTTTGCCCACGCTATTGACGACGACGCGGCGCATGCCGTCCGTCCCTTCGAGCTGGTCGTTGTATTCGCGCTCGAGGCCGGCTTTTCCGACGATGTCGCCGGGGCGATAGTGGCCGTCGCTATCTTCGAGTTGCTGGGCAGACACCTCGCCGACGTAGCCGATGGTATTGGCCGCCATTTCATTCTGGGGATAGCGGCGGCGCTGGACCATCATCAGTTCGAGAAGAGGCAGGTCGGCCCGATGCGATTCGACAAAGGCGATGTCCGCCTGCGATGCGGCGGGTTTGATTACCACAGGCTGAAACTTGGGTTCGTTCTTAGCGGTCTCGAGTTCCTGCTGGAGATCGGCGCGGCTTATGCCGAGTCCCTCTTCAATTTGCGGCAGGCTTTTTTCGAGTGACTTCGGATCGTCCCGCAACAGAAGAATGCTGAAAGAGGGATAGCTGTCCACCAGGACGCGGCCCTCGCGGTCCAGCATGGGGCCGCGCGGCGCGATGATGGGAATGGAGCGGGTGCGGTTGCGGTCCGCTAAGTCGGCAAAATGGCCGGACTGCACGACCTGCAGCTTCCAGAAACCGATCATGAGCAGAACGACGACGACTACGGAAACGTAGGAAACGAGCGCAAGGCGTCCCTGCGGGATTTTCTGATCGTTAACATTCCACGACGGCAACGGAATTTCTTCTCCTGCGCGGGTCTTGCTCGGCCCTGATGCGCACACAAACTTCGAATTCAGAAATCGCTCGAAGTGGTAATTAAGCTATCACTCGCCGAGCATGGGCTGCAAGTTGACCATGTCTATTCGGTCACCTGTACCGAGGAGATTCGCCGAATAGGCGAAAGGACAATGCTTTGAAACGCTTTCGAAACACAATCTAGCTGGTTAGTGTAGTTTAAGTGCGGAGCACCGATGGCCATTGGTCACGATCCGAGACGCGCGCCCGGACGTTTAAAGGGAAAACTCCGTGTGGACCGAGAGCTTTTCAAACCAATGTCGCCCGGGGAATCGAATGAGACGTCAGGAGGGCCTGCGAAGGCGGTCGAGTAGGGCGAAGAGGGGAACAGCGAAGGCAGCTGTTACTAGAGAATCGAGCAGCAGCCGCAGCGTGAAAAGAGGAGCCGAATGATTCAGTAGCACGCGCTGAGTAATTGCGAGGATCATTTGATGAAAGTGGAAACAGAAGAAAACCAGGAGAAACCGGCTTACAGGATGCTCGGTATCGATGCGGCCACCAATAGAGGATGCTAGGTAGCCGATGATTGTTTTCGCGATTCCGTACATGCCGATGGGATTGTCATGGCTCAGCGCATCCTGAAGAATTCCAATGGTGCCTCCGAGAAACATCCCGGTCACCGGGTTCCTACGGCTCACTCCGAAATAAATCGTGACCAACAAAGGCAGGTCAATCAGTTCGGCCCAGCGGCCGTATTTGTGCAGGAAAGCTTGAAAGACGAGCGCTAACAGTGCGACGCCGAGAACTGCGCCGCTGTAGAATTTGTGGACCTCGACGTTCGGGTCCGGGCGCTCTCCGACATTTAGCATGTACGCCATCTCACGGTTTGGGGGCGGCGGGTTTTTGCTGTGTAGCTTGCGTCGTGCTGGACTGTGAAACGGGAGCGGCCACTGCGGCGGAGACTTCCGGCTTCTTGAACACAACCTGCTGTTGGGATAGCAGGACGATCACGTCTTCGAGCCGATCGAGCCGCGCAGCGGGATGCACTCGAATCGTCTGAAACGGATTCCCTGGTTTGGCACTTTCTACCGCGCCAATGGGAAAGTCCTTGGGGAAAATGCGATCCTCGCCAGAAGTTGCGATTAAGTCACCGGGTTGGACTTTCTCGTCGCTGACGACGTAATCCATGCGCGGTTCCGGATCGCCGCTTCCCTTTACGACTCCGTGAGTGCGCGAGCCGGAGAAGAGCGCGCCAACGCCGCTGTCCTTATCATTGATCAGCAGAACCTGCGCCGTGTTCGGCAAAACTTCGACGATTTTGCCGACGATCCCCTCTGGAGTGACCACACCGAGATTGAGCCGCAGGCGATCCCGTTCGCCGCGATTGATGAAAAGAGTGTGCGACGTGGGGTCCGCGCTCGAACCGATGACCTGTGCCGCCAGCATCGAGGCTTCGGGATGCGCTTCGCGGAAGCTCAGCAAGGTCTCCAGGCGCTGCGCTTCGGCGGCTTGACTTTCCAGTTCGCGATTGCGCAACTCGAGTTGATCAAGCTGCGCTCGCATGCGCTCATTTTCGGCGCGGGCGTTGCGCAGGCCCACGTAACCGCCCCAAGCTCCGCCAACTCTGGAGAACATCCAGGTACCTGCGCGCTCCAGCGGCGTGACCAACTCGACGGCCCAGAAGCGAATCAGACGGACGTCGTGCTCGCCCTTGATCTGAAAGGCGAGCAAGAGCACTTGCGCGAGCACGACCACAGCCAGCAGCGTGAGTGGACGATGACGGGAGTAAGTGTCGATCATAAAACCAAGAGCCTTGCTCTGTTTCTCTCCAGTCTCGCGTGATCGACCTCAGTCGATCGAAACGAGACGCAGCAAGCGGAAATCGCTCAGCATCTTGCCGGTTCCCAGAACAACCGACGCAAGTGGATCATCGGCGATGGAAACCGGAAGGCCGGTTTCTTCGCGGATGCGCTTGTCGAGATTCTTGATGAGCGCGCCGCCACCAGTGAGAACGATGCCGCGGTCGCTGATGTCGGCGGAAAGTTCGGGTGGCGTACGCTCGAGGGCCACGCGAATAGCATTTAGTATGGTTGAAATGCATTCGGACAGAGCTTCGCGAATTTCACTGTCATCAATTGTAACGGTGCGCGGCACGCCTTCGATCAGGTTGCGGCCTTTCACTTCCAGGGTCAGCGGCTTTTCGAGCGGATACGCCGAGCCGATTTCGATTTTGATTTGCTCCGCGGTGCGTTCGCCGACCAGCAGATTATATTTGCGTTTCAAGTAGTGCATCACGGCTTCGTCCATTTCGTTTCCCGCGACGCGGACCGAGCGCGAGTAAACGATGCCGCTCATGGAGATGACGGCGATGTCCGTGGTACCGCCGCCGATATCCACCACCATGTTGCCGGAAGGTTCTTCGATCGGCAGACCGGCGCCGATGGCAGCGGCCATGGCTTGTTCGACGAGATAGACTTCGCTGGCGCGCGCGCGATAGGCGGAATCCTGCACGGCGCGTTTTTCAACCGGGGTGATTTCGCTGGGCACGCCAATCACGATGCGCGGATGAACCAGAACACGGCGGTTGTGCGCTTTCTGAATGAAATACGTGAGCATCTTTTCGGTAACTTTGAAGTCGGCGATGACCCCGTCCTTCATGGGCTTGATCGCGACCACGTTACCAGGCGTGCGGCCGAGCATATCTTTCGCTTCGCGTCCCACGGCCACCACTTCACCGCTATTCTTATTGATAGCCACGATGGAAGGTTCATTCACCACGATGCCTTTTCCGCGAGCGAATACCAGGGTGTTGGCGGTACCCAAATCGATAGCGAGGTCGGATGAGAACAGACTGAAGACCGACCGCATGTTGTAACCGTTTTTCGTCACGTCTTGCTTCCCCCAGATTCCACTTGAGCGCCGCTGCGGCGACGAGTTTGATTTGACCGGTCTTTCGGCGAGCCGGCGATTCTAAGGAATTACAACTTCCACGCGCTTGGTCGCCGTTCCGCCTCGCCGATTTTGTCCGGTGATGACAATTTCATGGCTGCCCTTGGCCATCGGCGGTAGAAAATGACGAAAATGCCCGTCCGACTGAATGCTGGCAACTTCCTCGCCGTTGATAATGAGCGCGGCGCCGGGTTCGGTGCGTCCAATTACTTCGACGACATTTCCTTGTAGTTCGGTTGAAGTCACTTCGAGCAGCATCTCCTGCTCTTTGCCCTGGATGACCAGAATGAATTTGAAAGAATCGCTCACGTCGCTGGATTTATTGTCGGCGTCGATGGCACGCACGCGCCAGAAATAATCGCCGGGATCCAAGCCTGCGATGTCCACGCTCTCGTTCGGAGTTTTCTTGTCTATCAAGACATGATTGAACGCCGCTGTGTTGCTGATTTGAAAATCATAAGTCTTGGCAGTGGCCACCGGATTCCAGGAGAAATGAACCGGATCGCGCTTGGGGTCGGCGACGATGATGGGCTGCAGGTTCAGCGGCTGCACTAAATCCGGCGGAGCCAGCACTTGCGATTTCGTTATGGCGCCGCCCGTGGGGAACGTTACGCGCTCCCACTGCCCGATATCCAAATGTTCGCCGCCACGGCTCAATTCCGCGCTACCAGACGCAACGGTGATTTCCTGCTGTTTGGTTTCAGGATCGCTGCGCACCGCAGCACGGCTATTCGCTTGCAGCGAGGCCACGGCATTCTCGAAGGAAACCTCGGCTTTCGAGCCCGGAACTTCCCATGCACCTGTCGCCAGATCCACCTGGCCGGAAGAAATGTGCACGCCGACCGAAGATGCGTGATCCTGTTCCACGAGGTTTTCTTCCACGGTGACCAGGGTATCGCCCTTGACAGTGTACGTGGTTCCATCAGCGAATTGGATGCGTGCCACTCCTTCGGAGGCGGTCTGGATCAAATCGCCCTTATCGAGTGTAAGTTGATAGTCAGCGTTTGCCCAAGTTACCGAATTAACTTTTTTCACTTGAACTTTGCCGTCGAGGTTGACGAAGCGGGCTTGGCGCGCACTGATGGTTGCGACGCCGGTGTCGTGCGGCGTGATCGTTTCGGTGATCTTGCGAATCAGGCTGGCGGACATGTCTGGAAATACCAGATAAGTGGCTGAGCCGATGATGGTGCCGATCAGAAGAACGTACAGAGCCACGGTCTTGTAGGTGACCGTGTGCCAGTACACCTCCACGCGAGAGATTTTTGGCTTCGCGACCGGCGACGTCGTTGGTTTGCTATCGCTCATGTTGATTTGAGGCTAATTAGAAAATCTAGCATAGGGGTATGGGGCGTTCAACTCGACCGCGCGCGAGTTGCGGAAACTGCTACTCCCTGTGATTCCAATCAGTTAACGGTGAGCGCAGAAACGCGACGAGAGTAGGGCCGGTCGAATTCGGGTTCGGTACCATTTTGGAGGTTGACCCGAGGCCGAGAATTTAGGGAGACTAAAGGTCTGGGCATCCACTCATTTAGGGTGTCTTTGCGCGTCGGCGTGCGTTTTGCGCTTGTCCCAGAAGCAAGAACGGGACCGAGGCGCAGCGAGGAATAATCACTATGAATGAAATTATTGGCGAGCTTCTCCCCCCCGCGCGTTTGATGATGACGCCGGGTCCTTCGAACATGGACCCGCGCGTGTACCGCGCGATCAGCACCCCTCTCGTAGGCCACATGGATCCTTGGTTTACGGCCATGATGAGCGACGTGCAGGTATTGCTGCGGCGCGTTTTTCAGACGGAAAATCGCATTACGTTTCCGATTTCGGCGTCCGGCTCGGGCGGCATTGAAGCGGCGGTGCTGAATCCACTCGAAGAAGGCGATGAGTGCATCGTTTGCGTTAATGGCTGGTTCTCCGAGCGCATGGCGGTGATTGCTGAGCGCAGTCCGGCAAAGGTGATTCGCGTGGAAGCGCCTTATGGGCGCACTGTCGATCCTGATGACGTCCGCCGCGCGGGCCGGGGCAAGAAGATCAAATTTGTTGGCCTGGCGCATGGCGAGACTTCGAGCGGGGTGGTGCAGCGGCTCGCGGATTATCGCAAGGTGGCGGAAGAGCTGGGCGCGTTGCTGGTGGTGGACGCGGTAGCGACGTTGGCGGGAATGCCTCTCGACATCGATCGCGAGAAGATTGACATTTGTTTCAGCGGATCACAGAAGGCAATCAGCGCGCCGCCGGGGATGGCGCCGATTACGGTGAATGGGCGCGTGGAAGAATTGATGCGCACACGCAAGACTCCGGTGGGTAGCTGGTATTTCGATTTCACGCCAATTATGACGATGTGGGGCAGCGAGCGAACGTATCACCACACGCCGCCGATTTCGCTGATTTACGGGATGCGCGAAGCATTGCGATTGGTGCTTGAAGAAGGACTGGAAGCGCGTTGGGAGCGTCACCGGAATAATCAGCAGGCCCTAATCGCCGGGCTCGAAGCGATGGGACTGGAAATGTTCGTAGCCGATCCGGCGGAGCGGCTGGTCACAGTGACCGGTGTAAAGATTCCGGCCGGGGCTGACGACCGAAAGGTGCGGATGCAGTTGTTGGATGAATTCAATATCGAAATCGCCGGTGGCTTCGGCGCGGTAAAGGGAAAAATCTGGCGCGTGGGATTGATGGGATATTCGAGCCAGAATACGAACGTGCTGTTGTTTCTCGCGGCCTTCGAAAAGGTTTTGCTGGACCAGGGAATACGAGTTCCTGCAGGCGCAGGAGTAGCTGCGGCGATCCGCAGTTACCAACAGAGCGGCCAGGCTGCGATGGCTGGCGTGAGGAAGTAAGGTCCGGTTTGGAAGTTTGAACGCGGCTTGATGAATTTAGCGGGAGTCTTATGGCCAAGGCAGAGGTAACCGCGATTCCAAACGTCGGTGCGATGAGCGATTTTATTGGCGCCTTTGATGTGCCATCGAAGGTGACCGATTACGTGTATCGCTGCCGATTTTCTCACTGTTGGAATGGAATCGCGACGCGCCACGCCGATACCATGGATTGCAAATTCTTCGTGGATGGCAAGGGGGTAGTGCTGGGACTGGCGCATCCCGGATTTGTGGAGTTCAGGGCGCGTTCAGGGCGGAATCTTAGCGATCGCGAAGCCAGCTATATTGCCGCCGAATATTTGCGCGCGCGATTGGAGCAGGAAGACGAACATTCTCTTTACGACGTTTCTCCTGCCGACGTGATCTGCATCATTCAGAAACTTAACATTCGCTGAGAACAGATCGTTATATCTGGAATCTCCGCTGGTGGCCTTTTATGATCCTGGAGTTTTAGGCGGAGCAGCTGCGCTCTTCTTTGCGAACGAGCGGACGTAGTTCACCAGATTCCAGATTTCGTCGGCCTTGACGCGATCGGCTTCGCCCGTCATCTGACCTTTTCCATTCTTAATGATGTAAAACATCTCGCCGTCGGTCATATCTTTCAGCGCGGCCGAGTCCCGGTAGTCCGCGAGTTTCAGGTTCATATCGGCTGCAAGATCGCCTTTACCGTCGCCATCTTTACCGTGGCACAACGCGCAGTCGAATCCGTACATCTTCTTGCCTTGCGCAAGCGACGCTGGGGTCGGCTTGATGGGATTGGGGGCCTTGGCAGCGTCGGGCGGGATTTTGAATTCAGCGGCGGAGGTGGTTGCTGCTGCAGTGGCTGCCGGCTTTGATTCTTCCTGGGCCGAGACCGTGAAGCACAGCAGGACGAGGGCCGAGACAACGCGAACGACTATCCGCATAGGGCCTCCACAGGTGACTTGCATGCGTTGGGTTAAGGGGCATTGTACTCCGCCAGTACGAAGCCGGCGAGAAATTCTTGGGGTGTGAACACTCAGTAGCGATTGCCCTGGATCAGGCGTCGGACAGGGATTCGCCGAAGCCAGTTTCTTCCTTAAGTTCGCCTACCTCGAAGATTTCCCCGCAGTCGAGGCATTCCACATAGTGGGCGTCGTCATCCTTGGCGATGAGCTGAGTTCGCTTGTGCTGGCAGGAGGGATCGGGTGTTAGCATGTCCATTTGGAGAGACCGCGCGAATTATAGCACCCGCTGGAGACGCGGTTGACAAACGCCGCGATTGAAACTATCAGTCTCCTGGCGAGTCACGAAAGGCGAGATCTTTGAGCGTCGAACAGACAACGCAGAAGCGCCTGGGAACCGTGTTGTTTTACGGGATCGTCGTGATCCTGGCGTATTTCGCGTTCCTGGTGTTTCAGCCCTTCCTGCCGGCCTTGGCCTGGGCGGTAGTGATTGTAGTGGTGTCCTATCCCGGGTACCGAAAGTTACGAGCGCGCTTTCCTCCGACGGCCGCGGCCCTCATGTGCACCGCGGGTGTTACGGTGATTTTAATTGTGCCGACGTTGCTGGTGATGGCCGCGTTTGTTCGCCAAGGGGTGCAGGCAGTGCAGGCTTTGCAAGCGCAAATCCAAAGCGGCCATTTCGATTGGGTGAACCGCTTTTGGCTGCAGCTGGAAGCGCGATTCGCGGACAACAATGTGACCAGCCTCAGCACGATTGTGGGAAAGTATGCCGATCAAGCGGCGGCATTTGTGGCCACGCGCCTCGGGACGCTGCTGAAGAACACGGCCGTGTTCTTGTTTCACCTGAGCGTCACGATTCTCGCGATGTTTTATTTGTACCGCGACGGCGAATCGATTGTCGAACGCGTGCGCGAGATATTGCCGTTCGAAGCCGCGCATCGTGATCGGATGATGCAGGAAGCGCACGATTTGATTTTTGCGAGCGTCGTATCAAGTGGTGTGGCTGCCGCAGCGCACGGAATCCTGGGCGGCATCGCTTTCGCCCTCACGGGAATCAGCGCGCCGGTTTTCTGGGGTGTAATGATGGGATTCTTCTCGCTCGTTCCCGTGGTGGGATCGGCATTGATCTGGGCGCCGGCTGCGATCAACTTAATTGCGCAGGGCCACATCGCTGCCGGGATTCTGCTGGCGGTAGCCTGCAGCGTTATCGTGGGGCTGGTGGACAATGTGGTCCGTCCCTGGGTGATTGGGGGGCGCACGGAAATGGGCGGATTGGTGGTGTTCATCAGCGTGCTGGGCGGCATCAGCGTATTTGGATTGCTAGGTGTGGTGGTAGGGCCGATCGTGGTGGCGACCGCGGCGAGTCTGCTGGACCTCTATGCGCCCAGTGCACCGGGTGGAAACATCGCAGCGCATGCGAATGGGAAGAAAAACGCTGCCGTGCTAGAGTAGCGCCCTTCGGACGTACGAATGACCAAGAATTCCAAGCCAAAACACTTAACTCTTCCGCCAGAAAAACTTCGCTGGCATTGCGATCCCGCAACGATTCCGTTCGAGACGACGGCGGAGGTGCCGCCCTCGACGGGGGATCCGGGGCAGGAGCGCGCGTTGCGCGCTTTGCGCATGGGCGTGGATTTGACGGCGCCTGGCTACAACCTTTTTGTGTGCGGGCTTTCCGGGACGAGCCGCGGCGGCATGATCGTCCGCATGATTGAGGAGATGCATCCGCAGAGCGAACCTGCTCCGGACCGCGCCTACGTGAATAACTTTAAAAATGCCGACCGGCCGCGCTTGTTGACGTTGCCGCGGGGGCAGGCGAATGCGTTCAAAAAGGAAGTGGAATCCGGAATCGATTTTCTGCGCCGGCGCATCCCGCAAGTTTTCGAAGGCGAGCCTTTCCAGCGGCAGAAAACGCGAATCGTGGAGCGTTTTACGCAGCGCGAAAAAGAGCTGATGGACGATTTCACGCGGCGTATCGCGCGGGAGCAATTCGCGCTGGGCCGCATGCAGGTGGGCGCTGTGGCGCTGCCGGAGATCTTTCCGGTGCTCGAAGGGCAGATGGTTCCCATCGAGGAAATTCCGAAGATGGTGCAAGAGGGGAAAATCGAGAGCGTCGCCGCGGAGGAACTCGAGAGGAAGTACGATCAATTTCGGCAGGAATTCACGGTTGTTTACCGGAAGACGCTTTCGCTTTCACGCGAGCTCGCGAGTGAAATGAGCTATCTGGAGCAGGAAGCCGCGTCCGTCCTGGTGGATGGCGTGATTGAAGAGCTCAAAGAGAAATATCCGAGCACACAAATTTCGGAATATCTCGAGGAAGTCCGCCACCACATTCTCGATAACCTGGAGCCGTTCAAGGAGCGCGAGGGCGAGGAAGATCAGCCGCCGTCCGAGGGTGGTCCAGGGCCGCGCGTGGAGAGGCAGGAGCGCGATCCTTTCCGCGTGTACGGCGTGAATGTGATTCTGGCGCACGGCGAGCGCGAAAAGTGCCCAGTGATTTTCGAGACGATCCCCACCTATGCAAACCTGTTTGGCACGATTCATCGCAGCTACGATACGCGGGGCGGATGGAGTTCCGATTTCATGGATCTGCGCGGCGGTTCGCTGTTGCGTGCCGATGGTGGATTTTTGGTGATGTATGCGCTCGATACGCTCACCGAAACGGGCGTATGGCGCACGCTGAAACGCACCCTGAATCACGGCAAGCTGGAGATTCAGCCGGTGGACGTGTTTTTCCCCTTCAGCACGGCGGCGCTGAAACCGGAGCCGATTGACGTACACGTGAAGATTATTTTGATCGGCGACCGCGACATGTACGAGCTCCTCTACGATTTCGAGGAAGACTTCAAAAAGATTTTCAAGGTGCGCGTCGAATTCGACGAGGAGATGAAGTGGAGCGACGAGGTGATCCGCCAATATGCCGGGCGGCTGCGGAAGATTTGCGATGACGAGAAACTTTGCCCGTTTGACCGTACGGCATTTGCGGCGATTCTGGAGCATGGAGTGCGGCTGGCGGGCCGCCGGGGGAAAATTACTACGCGGTTTTTCGACCTGGCGGACCTTGCGCGCGAGTCTTCTTATATTGCACGCAATGAGGGGCAATCCGTTGTGACTGCCGCGCATGTGCGGCAAGCGCTCGATTCCAAGATCGAGCGGCACAACCTGACCGAGACTAAGATCCGCGAAATGATCGAGCAGAATCTTTTGTTCATTGATACGACCGGAACGCGCGTGGGTCAAGTGAACGGCTTAAGCGTGCTGGAAATCGGAGGCTATGCGTTCGGGAAGCCGGTGCGAATTACGGCTTCGGCCTCGCCCGGAAAAGTAGGAATCATTAACATCGAGCGGGAAGCGAATCTGAGCGGGCGTTTCCACGACAAGGGGGTGCACATCATCTCTGGATATATCCGGCGCACGTTTGCGCAGGATAAGCCACTGGCGCTTTCGGCCAGCCTGTGCTTCGAGCAGTCGTACTCAGGAGTGGATGGCGATAGCGCGAGTTCCACTGAAATTTACGCGCTGCTTTCCGCGCTGTCCGGGATTCCGATTCGGCAGGAACTGGCCGTGACTGGTTCGGTGAATCAGCAGGGTGACATCCAACCGATCGGCGGTGTGAACCAGAAGATCGAAGGCTTCTATGACGTTTGCAAATTGAAAGGGCTCACGGGCAAACAGGGAGTACTAATTCCTGCGGAAAACGTAGATGACCTGATGCTGCGCGACGAAGTGATTGAGGCTGTCGCCAAAGGCCAGTTCCATCTTTATCCCGTCGCGACTGTTGAGCAAGGAATCGAAATCCTCACTGGATGTCACGCGGGCAAAAGGCTTTCAACTGGGAAGCACGAGCCCGATACCGTTTTCTGCAAGGTTGACGCTCGTCTCCACGAAATGGCGATGACCGTGAAGAAATTCGAGCACTAGTCCGGCTCCTTCGATCCTCCTTTAAGCCTTCAGGTGCAATCACAAGCACCGCACAAAGCAGGCTCTAACCCGCGATGGGTTCGCTGCGGGCTCCGCCAGCAACCTGCAACTTTATGACAATGGGTAGTTTGCAGCATGTTTGAAACTCCCCTTGACGCTTATCAATGTGATATCATTAAGATATATTTTGTCGGAGGAGCTCGATGAGAGAAAAACCAGCTTTCTCACTTCCTGGTGGTGCGATGTTGTTGCTGTTGCTTGTGGCGATTGTCGGGACCGGCTTTGTGCTGATCAGCTCGTTTCAAATGCAATCCATGGGCGCGATCCTTGTTGCAGCGTTGGCTCTGCTCGTGGAGATCGTTTGTTTGAGCGGGCTATTGATCGTGAACCCGAACGAGGGGCAGGTCCTCCAGCTTTTCGGAACGTACGTCGGAACGCTGCGCGATCAAGGATTCAGGTGGGTGAATCCGTTCACGACCAAGCGAAAGATTTCACTGCGCATCCGGAATTTCGAGACGGACAAATTGAAGGTAAACGATTTGGACGGCAATCCGATCGAAATCGCAGCCGTAGTGGTGTGGCAGGTGGTGGATACGGCGGAGGCGGTATTCCAGGTGGACAGCTACGAGAATTTCGTGCAGGTGCAGAGCGAGAGCGCGCTGCGCACCATGGCGACTTCCTACGCATACGATTCGCATGTGGCCGGGCAAATGAGCTTGCGAAGCCACATCGCGGAGACCGCAGCGGAACTGCAAAAGGAGATCCAGGAGCGTTTGGCGAAAGCCGGAGTGCAGGTGGTGGAAGCGCGCATCAGCCATCTGGCATACGCCGCGGAAATTGCAGGAGCGATGCTGCAGCGGCAACAAGCTTCAGCGATCATCGCGGCGAGGCAGACGATCGTGGAGGGAGCCGTGAGCATTGTCGAAATGGCGTTGGATCAACTTTCGGAACGAAAGGTCGTGGAACTGGATCCCGAACGTCGCGCGGCGATGGTGAGCAATCTATTGGTGGTGTTGTGCGGGGAGCGCAGCCCGCAGCCGGTGGTCAACGCCGGGACGCTATACAGCTAGGGGCAAGATGGGGGAGCGCAAACCATTTCTTCTGCGGCTCGATCGTGCGACGCACGACGCTCTAGAAAGGTGGGCCGCCGACGAATTGCGAAGCTTGAATGCCCAGATCGAATATTTGTTGCGACGCTCTCTGCAAGAGGCTGGCCGATTGCCGCGGCCAGCTTCGAGTTTCTCAACGGATGCGATCGACGATAATCCCAAGAAACGCTCGGAAGCTTAAATCAGGCGATGCATCTTGATGGAAACCGTTAGCGATTGTCCTTTGCGGTCGATCAGCAGCTTGTATTCGTGGCCGATTTGGCGGAACAAGTCACGAATAGCGGCGAGGGTGAGGTCGGCTGCGGCTTCGTCATCAAGGGCGACGATCACATCTCCTTGGCGAATGCCGGCATCCGCTGCGGGCGTTCCGGGCTGCACCTGCACGATTTCAAACGTCTTCAGATTCGCGCCTTTGGCAATGAGCGACAATCCGCTCATGTCTTCGTCTACGGAGTGATTGAACTGCAAGTTGGGCTCGAGAAGGATTCGCTGATGAGGAAAATCGAATATTACAGTGAAGCGCCGCAGGAACTCGGAGCCGATGGCGCCGGCAATTTTGTTGTTTGCCGTGGCGCTGGAATTGGACTGAGAAAATACGGCAACAGGACTCTCCACGGCGTACGGCCCGATTTGGAAATCCTTCAGCCGGCCGAGCAGGATTTTCGCGCCATCATCTATTTCCGGATAGGACGCGGACACGGTCTTGAAGTGCGCTGCAGAAATGCGCTCGGCGTCAGTGAATGCGCGGTAGAACACAATCGCGGAATCAAGTGCGGTGTCCAGCACGAAGTTCGCGTCAACAGTCTTGTGGCCGGCTATTTCGGCTTTTGCGCGAAGGAGCGGAGTTTGGCCCGCAAATGAAATGGGGAAGCTCTTTCCCTGACCGGAATAGGTAAAGACGCTCGGGTCGTATAGCTGCACGGTCTGCCTGACGTAGTCCACTTCGACGACTACGCGATCGAAGAAATCCTTCCCGAGAACCCCGAGGGAGGGTTGGCCGGTCTGCTCGGCAAACTTCCGGCGAGATATCGCCGGAAGGGAAGTCATGGGTATTTGCAGTCCGGGAAGCTCCAGCACGGCGTTGTGCACTGCGTCAGAGGAGTCGGAGGCGTTGCTGCTGGCGGTCTGAAGAATTACGCCCAGCTGGGTTGCTCGTTCCGGATCAATCGAGGACGTAGCTGCGGCCGAATCCAGCTCGAACAGGAACGTCTTGCTGCCGTTCACGCGCACGGGCACAAAGATTAGGTTACGAACAAAGTCGGCGGGGATTTGCGCGGCGTTACCACCGAATGCGAATCGCGCTGGCGGGGTCGCTTGTTGCGCGGCCGGACTGGACGCTTGCGCGCCGAGCGGCGGGCGCGTGCCGGCCGAAGCGAAGAGCAACGCCAAAAAGGGTGCCAGATACTTTGTATGGCGCGAATTTGTCAAGCCTCTTCTCATTTCTCGAAAAGCCGCAGCCACCTATGAACTCGATTATACGAAGTAAGACGTATGTGGCCTAACTCGAAGGGCTACGGTGCCGGCGCCTGGTACCCTTCACGAGCGAAAACGCGATAGACCGCATTCTTACCTTCCTTCGGCGCGGGCTGTCCTTCGTTGTCGAGAACTTGAACGCTGAGCTTATGGAGCTTTCCATCATGTGCCGGTGAAACGCCCAGCAGGTATTGATGACGAAGCGCCGCTGCTATTTCGTGATACACAGGGAAAAATTCCTTCGGCGTCATGGGGAAAAATGCGTTCCCGCCCGTCATGTCGGCGAGGGCAAACAAAGCCCGGTCCGCGGCTTCGAAGCTCAAGGAACCGTCGCTTGAAGGTGCACTGGGTTTCTTTTTTTTATCGAGTGGGCGACGGAGCGAACCGCCGAGCGCCACCGGGAAAATCACCACATCTTGCGTGTGCAGCTTCTGGACCAGCGCGTCCCAACGAGCCGGGGTCGAGGAATCGAGTCCGGTGGTGAGAAGCACCAGAGCTTTTTTGCCGGGCAGTGGCGCAATCCAATCGACGACCGTGGAAATGGAGTCAAAAAAGTTCAATTGCGCCATGCCGAGAGAGTATTGGATCTGTCCGAGCGCATGAGTGAGGGCGTTCTTGTCTGACGTAAACGCAAGAACAGCATGCGGATCCTGCGCGTAGGTGACGAGCGCCACTTGGTCGTCGGGCGCCAAGCCGTTGACGAGCGCGAAGGCGGCGGTCAGATGTTCGGTCTGAATTAAGTACACAGCCGGACTTGTCTCCACCATCACCATGATCTGAGCCGGCGCGTCAGTAGAGGCAAAAAAAACGATCGGCTGTTCGGTTCCGTTATCGAGCACGCGAAAATTTTTCTGTTCCAGTCCGGCGATGAAATTCCCGCTGCCTGCCATCACGCTGACGTTGATTTTCACGACTTCGGTCGCCACCTGCAAAGGCTGCTGTGCTGGGGCGGCGGCCGGCGTCTGTGCGTGAAGAACACTCGGAAGGAGTCCGAGCACGAAAAAAAAGGCGAGGAAAACAGCAGAATCGAGCGGCCTTGATCCGTAGAAGGTCCGATTCAACGTGACCGCCGAGGATTTCGCATTGCAAGCGTCAATAGCAACTGCAAACCGGTAGAGTCCGCGCGAGCCGATAGCGCCACCGGATAAACCGATAACCCACGCAGTCGGTCCTGGATATTTCCCGGTGAACCTAGCTGCCGGGCTTCGGAGCCTCTGGCGGCGCCGAGTTGGCCGATTTGGGCGTGCTTAAATATCCCTTGGCTCCGTCTTTTGTAAGATCGAACACGACGATCTCGTACGGAGCGCGGGCGCCGTGAACGTAGAACTGAATCGGCTCGCCCACGGTTTTGTCTTTTTTCTCGATGCTCTTGTCGTCGGCGACGACGTTCAGAGTGTACTTGTAACGCTTGGTGTCCACTTTGCGAAGGGTAATCTGGATGGGCCCGACGTGCTGAGGTCCCTTGCTGGACTTGTTGAGATTGAATTCGTAGATGTCGCGTTCACCGAGCCGCTTTAATTCCTCCACCTCGTCATGGTTTCGCGCAATCAAGCCGCTTTGAACACCCAGGTCTCCGATGGTGCTTTGCAGCTTGCCCTTCGTCGCTTCTAGATCGGCCTTGGTGGCATCTGCTTCTGTCCTGGTGCCGTTGAGATCCGTGGTGACTTGCCCGAACTTTGTCGCGGTATCGGCCTGGACGTCGCCGATCTGCTGGCGGAGCTGCTGATCGTTCTTTTGCTGGTCCTTCTTGATGGATTGCGCGAGGCTGCGGGCGCGAGCGAGTTCATCCTGAGTCAGGCCCAATTTTTGAGAGGTCACATCGAGCTGGCCTTTGAGATCGGCAACCCTGGAATTCGTCTTATCGAGCTCGGCGGCGAGAGCCTGAGTTTTCTTATTCGCGTCATCAAGACCTTTGCGCGAAGCCTCGCGTTCTGAGTAGCCCGCGTAGAGCAAATAGGCCACCAGCACAAAGGCAACCACGAAAAGCAGTGTGACCCACCGCGGCAAAGAAGAGCTTTCCACCACCGTCGTTTCTTGGCTGGGACTGGGAGTTTGAGGGGTCAAACTCATCGAACCTCCTTGGATGCGGCATCGGCCGCGTACCACGGGCGAAATTATGGCTGAGGAGCGGCGGGAAGTCTATCCCTGACGACTCTGAGGGTTACTCTTTGTGCGCGGCCACTGTGTCACGACGGTGGTGCTCAAGCCGCCGCGGGGAGTGAATTCGCCCGTTACTCGAAACCACGCGGGCTTGGTGGCCGCAACAAAATCGCGCAGCATCCGGTTGACCGCATTTTCGTAGAAAATTCCAAGATCGCGGTAAGCCAGCAAGTACATCTTCAGAGATTTCAATTCCAAGCAGAGTTTACGGGGCTCGTACTCCAGGATGATGATGCCATAGTCCGGCAGACCGGTCTTTGGGCACACCGACGTATATTCGGGATAGCGAGTGGTGATTGTGTAGCCTGGAAAGTGGTTGGGCCAGGTTTCCAGTGTAGGAAGCTTGGCGTCGATTCCAGCGCGCGCATGCGCAGATGTGTAAACGGACATTCAGAATCCTTTCGCTGGATATTCTACACCGGAGGGTTAATCCACAGGCGGGGCAACATCGGTTCCGTCGATCTTGTCGGGGGGCGTGCTTTTCGGTATTCTGCGCCTCTGAGACGTGGGGTGACAATGATTTGTCCTCAGTGTCGCAGCGCGAATTGCTTTCGGTCGCATCGTGGCGGGGTATTCGATTTCCTTTCCAGCGTGATCGGCCTGAGACCGTGGCGATGCCACAGTTGTGATCGCCGATTCTACGGTTGGCGTGTCGCCGCCGTTTTCGAGCGCTATGCTCACTGTCCCCGGTGCGGGAACTTCGACCTGGAACACATTTCTCGTGAACGTGTCGAGGCCGGGACGATGATCACGCTGAAGCGTTGGTTCGGGTTTCCTGCCTACCGCTGTGATCCCTGCCGCCATCGGTTTTTTAGCGCGCGGCAATTCCGCCGCATCGTCCCCACGATGATTGATGCCGAAGCCCGCAAGGAAGTAGCGTGTTAGACTTCGCTTCGACCTCTCCGCAGAAACACCAATTCCGACTACGCCTCGGCCCCCTCGAACGTAGTAACGCACAATTAACATAACTGTCACAGCGGATTCAAATAAGCCGCTTAACGTGCCTCCTCCGCGATGCGTGTGGAGATTTGCACAGCCGCGGATCAGAACAGTGTGGGTGTGTGCTGTCGCCTTTTTTCAAAGGCCCGGTATTTCTCACAGGGAGTACATCCGATGAGCGGCGCGGGCCTCGCTATCTGTCAGAGATGTTGCTAGCAGGACGGGCGTGCATCCGCCAATGGGACGCGGGGCAGTGGACTCATGCTGCTACATTGAACGCTTCAATTTCTAAGGGAGAACATTTTGGCAGGTAATTTCAAGGAGGAAGGGATGCGAGCATTAGCGGCATACGTATTGGCCCTCGGCCTGGTCGTGGCGCCAGCGATGGCGGGGACGAGTTCGCCGGGTGACAAGGACAGTGCGGCGGCAAACGGCAACAGCGCGGCCGGTACAGACAAGAAATCAGACAAGACGGCGGATAAGAAAGCCGATACGCCGGCGACAGAGTCGACTTCAGCGAAAACAGATACACCTGCGAAGCCGGCGACATCCGGTCTTGAGAACGAACTGCAGCAACTCCGCGATCTCATCGAAGCACAGTCCAGACAAATCCAACTTCAGAACGAGCAAATGAAGGAACAGCAGGAGCGAATGGAAGCGATGGAGTTAGAGGTGAAAGCCGCCGCAGCTGCGCACGATACCTCCTATCAGCCTGCTCCTGATAGTCGAGCGCCGAATGCGACTGCGAAGCCGGTCGGCAACGGCCGGATCAGTCCGGTCACCGTTGGCACCATCGACGGGCAGGCCGCCAGCCCGGAGAATCCGGTTGCGATTCGTTACAAAGGAATCACGATCACTCCCGGCGGTTTCCTGGCGGCAGAAACCGTATTCCGCAACAAGGCCATGAGTGCGGATATCAACACACCATTCAACAGCGTTCCTTTCTCGGGCAATGCCGGTGGTCAAACTACAGAATTTAATACCACCGCACGCCAGTCGCGCATCAGCTTGTTGGCCGAAGGAAAGCTGGACTCCGTTAAGGCGACCGGGTACTTCGAGGCGGACTTCCTTGGTGCTGGTATTTCATCCAACAACAACCAGAGCAACAGCTACGTGCTTCGTATCCGGCAGGGCTATGGCCAAGCAAAGTTTGACAACGGTTTCACCGTTACCGGCGGCCAGATGTGGAGCTTGGTCACGGAAACAAAGAAGGGGGTTGATAACCGCACGGAAGCGACGCCGCTCACGATTGATCCACAGTACACCGTGGGATTCAGCTGGGCGCGCCAGTACGGGCTTCGCGTGTCCCAGACCATTGGCGACAAGCTCACATTGGCCGCTTCGGTAGAAGATGCGGCTGAAACGTTGACAGTTCACGGCAATCCGACCGTTACGACGTTGGGAACGGCCGCGGGAAATCAGTCAGATGTTACGACCACCATTTTGACCACTTCCACGTTCAACAATTTCCTGGTAGGGGCGCCTGGCTCGAGCAGTGGACTTTACAACCCGACCGGAACCTATGCGTACAACAAGACGCCTGATTTCATCTTCAAGGCTGCATTAGATCCGGGTTGGGGTCACTATGAAGTGTTCGGCCTAGTGGGCACCTTCCGCGACCGAGTCTATCCTTGCTTCTATGCCAACAGCGGGTTCAATTTCCCGGCCTCGGTGCCTTGGACTCCGTCGGCCACCTTGGCGAACATACCCGCGACGCCGTGCGCGCTCACGGGATCAACCAGCCCAACCTCGGGCGCGTTTAATAACTCGAAGGTTGGCGGAGGAATTGGCGCAAACGCTCGAGTGCCGGTTGGCCATTACTTCGATTTCGGTCTCCACTTCTTCGGTGGGAACGGAGTGGGACGCTACGGCACAGCTGGCTTGCCAGATGAGACGGCCCATCCCGACGGCACGCTAGCATTGCTCCGTAGCTATCAAGCGCTCGCCACGCTCGAATTCCACGCGACGCCCAAGCTCGATATTTACGCCTATGTCGGCGGAGAGTATGACAGCCGAGCCGCATACACGTTTACGAATCCCATTACCGGCGCCACCGGCCACGACGGTTACGGTAACCAATTCACGCGAAACGATGGCTGCAGGATTGAAACACTGCCGATCGCAGCGCCTGGAGCCACCACCAACACTACTGCTGTGCTGGGATCGAACGGCTTCATTCCTGGCGCGCTCAACAACTGCGCGGGCGACGCGCGGAACATCATCGAAGGCACCGTCGGATTCTGGTATCGCTTCTATACAGGTCCGAAGGGCCGCTTTCAATGGGGACCGCAGTATTCCTACCTCGTGAAGAACACCTGGTCGGGAGCTTCCGGAGCGGCTGGTTCGGCTGGGACCGTAGCGCCGCACGCGATCGACAACATGGTGTTCACGTCGTTCCGTTACTACCTGCCATAGACCTCATATCGAGGGAGGCTGAGAAACGCCTCTCTCGATTGTTCTCTTGTGTTTTAAACAAAAAAGGCGTCCCGATGTTTTGGGGCGCCTTTTTTTCTTGTGCGAACGTTCTATCATTTTTCGGCGGAGACATCGGCGACAGACTAGATCAATTGCCGTGCCTTGCGCGTGCATTTGACCCGTGCGAAAATCGAAGTCCCCCTATTCCCACCGACATCGGCGGTATGGTGCAAGGGTTAGCACGCGGCCCTCTCAAGGCCGAAATCCGGGTTCGAATCCCGGTACCGCTACCAATTGACGTCGTGACCGAATGGGAGCGACGAGGTTTGCCAGAGCGTAGGCTCCAGAGAAAGCTTATTGTCTTTTTGCGGAAGCTTTGGCCAACTCCCCGATGGTCGGGAACGAAATGGGGATGGTTAACGCCAGCCCCGCCGGAGTCTTGCCTTGCTGGATCGCAGCGACCAACATTTCAATTGCAAGCTTGGTATTGGGCGGCACAATTACGGTTGCCGCTAGCAACCCGGTACATACGAATTCCTGGCCGGTATCAGCGAGCCCATCGCAGCCGGTGAACCGGGCGCGCAGCCATTTGGTCCGCACGGATTCGTCAGATTGTTCCTGGAGCGCTCTCCGGGCTCCAATGGCCATGGAATCGTCCTGCGCGCCTACCAGGTCAATCACTTGCTTTTGGGAAGTCGGCAAACGCACCCACGAAGAAACGGCCTTGTACGAGCTTTCTTCCGTCCACTGGCCTTTGAGCATGTGAATTTTAATATTGGCGGGTTTGGTCTGTTGCATCCCGACAGTGCGGTCTTTCGCCGCGGAATTTTCCGAAGGCCCCTGAATGTAAAGAGCGGAGCCGCCATGAGGCAATAGAGCCGCGAATTGCAGACCCTGGATGCGGCCAATCTCAAGATGATCGGAGCTAACGGAAAAGGCTGGCGCGCGATTGGCACTTCGGAGCTCGGGCAAGTAATCAGCATCGCGGTTGAGGACGACCCATCCGATTCCCGCGGCTGCGGCGGCACGAGCCACTTGCGGCAACGCCGTAGCTCCCAGAGGCTCGAACAGTATTGCGTCAGGCCGGTCGGCGCCGGGACTTTGGATAGCCTTCAGAATCTGATCGCTCTGCTTGATGGCATCGTTATCGGCATGAACTACGCGAACGTTCACGCCGAGCCGCAGGCCGGTTTCCTTGGCGGCTGCAGCTTGCTCCTGCTGGTAATCGTTGTCGTCCGTTGGGATCGAAACTAGAAAACTAAGTTTTGCCATGGCCCTGTGCGCTTGTTCTCCTGCTACAGCTTACCGACGAAATAGAAGAGGCTCGCATGAAAAGTGAACACTGGTGTCCATTCCGAACACGCCAGCGGCGCCGAATTTCATCTGTTTATTCGTATGGTGCCTCGCGGCTGAGGATATCTCGCGGGCGTTAGACGCATATGTTAGATTTGATATCTGAAAAAAGAGAGCTAACCAGCCCAATGCGACGAAACCTCTGGTGTGTCCTTCCATGCTTCACGTTTGTGTTGATAGCCTGCGCCGTTCCGTTTGGCGTTTTTTCTGCAAGTGCGCCTGAAAACCCGCTGCTGGCGACGATGCAGCGAGAACTCAAGCGGGCGACCACGTCGCTCGCGAAGACTGATCCGGCGCCTTATTACCTGAGCTACGCCGTCAGCGACGTGAACGGCACGGCGGTAATTGCATCGAACGGAGGGGTGATTTTCTCGACGCGCGTGGACCGGCGCCAAGCGGACGTGATGATGCGCGTGGGCTCGGTAGCGCTCGACAATACGCACAACCAGAGCCGCGGGTCGGGAATCACCTCCGGCATGCTTCCGCTGAACGACGACACTAACGCCATCGCCCGCGTCCTGTGGCAGCTTACGGATCGCGAGTACGAACAAGCGTCAGCTGCTTTTCTAAAGGTCAAGACCAGCAACGCGGTGCAATCGGAAGAGGAAGACAAGTCGCCGGATTTCTCAAGGGAATCTTCGCAAGAGCACCTGGACTCGACGCAATTGCATGCGTCTTTCGATCAGAAAGCATGGGAATCGCGGACGCGGGCGATTTCGGCGGACTTCTTGAAATATCCCGAAGTGTACTCGTCCTTCGTTTCATTTACGGTTTCCGCCGACCGGTCCTATTTGGCCACCAGCGAAGGAACAGCGCTGATTCGCCCGAGTGCGATTGCGCGATTGGTGATTCAGGCGGAAACGCGCGCCGACGACGGGACGGAATTGCTCCGCGTGGAGTCATTTCAAGCTATGACCGCGGACCAGCTACCTTCGGACGCGGAAATCGCACCTAAGGTGGAAAAGATGGCGGCGGACCTGAAGGCGTTGCGCGCCGCTCCGTCGGCGGAACCTTATGCAGGACCTGCAATGCTTTCAGGGCGCGCGGCCGCAGTGTTCTTTCACGAAGTGCTAGGGCATCGACTCGAAGGGCATCGCCAGCGTGATGAGAATGAAGGGCAGACTTTCACGAAAAAGGTGAATCAGTTAGTGTTGCCGGCGTTCCTGAGCGTTACCGACGACCCGACCATAAAGAAACTCAACGGCGTGGAACTTGCGGGGCATTACGACTATGACGACGAGGGGGTTCCGGCGCTGCGCGTGGATGCCGTTGAGAATGGGGTTCTGAAGAATTTTCTGATGTCGCGGATGCCCATCAAGAATTTTAGCCAATCGAATGGTCACGGTCGCAGACAACCGGGGTTGATGCCGACGGGACGGCAGGGAAATCTGATCGTGACGTCGACCAACACGGTGAAGGATGCCGAACTGCGGCAGAAGTTCGTCGAGGAAATCAAGAAGCAAGGGAAGCCGTACGGGCTGTATTTCGATGATATCCAGGGCGGATTCACCCTGACCCAGCGCGCCGCGCCGCAGGCCTTTCAGGTGATTCCGGTGATGGTGTATCGCGTGTACGCCGATGGGCGTCCGGATGAGTTGGTGCGCGGCGTGGACATCGTGGGAACGCCGCTGCTATCGCTGAACAATATCGTTCTGACGGGAGACACTCTGCAGGTATTCAACGGGGTTTGTGGCGCGGAATCCGGGCAAGTACCCGTCGCAGCCGCTGCGCCCGCGATGCTGTTCTCTGAGATTGAAGTGCAAAAGCGCCGTCGCGGCACCGAGCGGCCTCCGATTCTGCCGCCACCGGGAAGTGAGTCGGCTCCCTCACACGCAACCGCCAGCGCTCCCTCTGCCACGGGAGCAAAGCCATGAGCGCGACCGGTCAAAGATTGATGCGCTCTTCGTTCGCCGGTTTCGGGCTGGCAATTCTTATCGCCTCCTCGACCCCACTAGATGCGCAGCAAAAATCCACGGCGACGAGTGCCGCGGCGTTAGGCACGATGTCCGCAGATCCCATTTTGAAGGCGATGCGCGAGGAGCTCGATCGTTCAAAATCCCAACTCAAGATGGACAATGTTTCGGCGCCCTATTACATCGAGTACCGGTTGTCGGATGTGGATGAATACGACGCGGAGGCGGCGTTCGGCGCCCTGCGCCAGGATCAGCGCGCGCACGCGCGGAGCCTGCGGGTTGTTGTGCGGGTGGGCGACTACAAGCAAGACAGCTATTACGGGCCCGGAACGGGAGTGGTGACTTTTGCTCCGCTCGATGATGACTCGATCGCGCTGCGACGGGAATTGTGGATTGCGACCGATCGCGCATACAAGATGGCGAGCGAAGCGCTGGCCTCCAAGAAGGCGCTGCTCAGCCAATACACCGCCGACCAGCCGTTCGACGATTTCTCGCGCGCGCCCGCGTTGGAATTGGTCGGCCCGTTAGCCAAGCTCGATTTCCAGCCTGAGCCGTGGAAAATCGCGCTACAGAAGGTGACCGATCTCTATCGCAGCGACGCGAAAATCCAGTCGCTTAACGCCTTCCTCAGATTTCGCGCGGTGAATCAATACTTTGTGAATACCGAAGGAACCAGCACCAGGCAAGGGTACGCGGTGTACTCGCTCAATATTTCCGCCGAGACGCAGGCGGACGACGGGATGGAGCTCGGCCGGTCGCCTTATTACGTAGCCAGCTCGGCAGCCGAATTGCCGTCGCAAGCGAAACTGCTGGCCGATACCGCGAAGACGCTGCAATCGCTGAAGGCACTGCGCGAGGCTCCGATGGTGGAAGAGGACTATCGCGGACCTGTACTTTTTTCGAATGACGCCGCGAGCGATATCTTGGACTCCATGATCGGCGAAAACGTGCGGGGAATACGCCCGAAGCCGGGAGCGTCGGCGCGCACCACCGGGGAATTCTCGTCCAACTACAAAGGTCGCGTGCTGCCCGCATTCTTGTCCGTAGTGGATGATCCGACGATGAAGACGTTCCAGGGAAAAGCCCTGGTGGGAAGCTACGAAATTGATGAAGAGGGCGTGCGCGTGGCACCGCTTCCCGTGATTAAGGACGGGATGCTGGTGCAATACCTATTGGGCCGGGAACCGATTCGCGATTTCGGCGATTCCAACGGGCATGGCCGCGCCGCGCCCGGACAGGCTCCTTCGCCGAGTATTGGAAACCTGATCTTGCGGGCAAAGGATACGAGTTCTCCCGACGAGCTGAGGAAGAAACTGATGGAGATGTGCAAGCAGGAGAACAAGCCTTACGGTTATTACGCGGAAACCTTGGTCGGTAACAATCCGCGGTTGCTCTATCGCGTGTACGTGAGCGACGGTCACGAAGAACTGGTGCGTGGCGCCGTTTTCGACGAGTTGGACACGCGAACTCTGCGAAACGATCTGGTGGCCGCGGGCGATGACCCGCTTGTCAGCAACCGCGAAGGCGCGGTGCCGACGACGGTAATCAGCCCTTCGATTTTGTTTGATGAACTGGAAGTGAAGAGAACCGATAAGAAGAACGCCAAGCTGCCGGAATACCCTCCGCCTGACCTCACGTCGCATTGATTATTGACTGGTGCCACTGGATACCCTGCGAATCTATCGCTTTGGGAATTGGTAGCGCAGACCAAGGCGCGCGGCGATAGGCAAGCCGAGTTGCGGCACCGGAGTCGCGGCGGTTTCGTACCTTTCGTTGAACAGATTCTCGACGGCGCCGAAGACCTCCAGGCCCGTGCCGATCGAGCGGGAAGCCATCGCGTCCAGCACGAAGAAATTGCCAAGCGGGAACTGATTTTGGTCATCGTCGAATTGGTTCCCGATGAACCGTCCATCCACAGATATGAATACGATCCTGGGATTCGAATAGCGCGCCTGGAAGGTAAACGAATTGTGGGGGACTTGCGCGACCCACAGACCGACCAGCGAGGTCTCCGCAGGAAAACTCACCACCCTCGAATTCACGAACTGATATCCGACGGATAAATCGAAATTGCCTGTGATGTGCGCGGTAGCCCCGGCGTCGAATCCGGGAGCGCTGATGCGACCCAGATTCTCCCGGATGCGCGCGATCACCTTGGGCACGGGAGCTGGGCAGCCGGGCATCGTGTTTGGGGGCGGCAAACACGTGACGTTGGCAACAGGATCGATGATCTGGTTGTAGAAAAATACGCCGTGAATTTCGAGCCGCCGGTTGAATCCGTCCACGGATATTCCGGCGTCAACGCCACTCAGATGTTCCGCCGTCAAGTTTGGGTTGGCCTGCGTAGTGGTGTTGCCCTGACGAAACGACCGGTAAAGTTCGTTGAGGGTCGGCGCACGGAAGGCGCGATAGACCGAAGCGTCCCAGGAAATGTTGGAATTGATCTGATGGCGCAGCGTCGCTCGGGGGCTGAAAGCGTTTTGGGAGCGATCGGCAAACTGGGTAACCGCGGGTATGCCGGTGGAAATAGGGATGCGCACGATGGACGCGTCGAAATTGCTCCAATGATCCACGCGAGCGCTGAGCGAGAGAAGCCAGCGCGGCGTAATCTGGATCAGGTCTTCGCCGAAAAATCCAAGAGTGCGCTGGCGTCCGCCGGACGACTGGTTCGCCGAACGCAAGCCTTTGGTAAAAAGGATGTCGTGGCTCGCGCCGATTTCTTCATGATCGTCAAAGCCGGCAACGACGGTTTGGCGTTTTCCCACTTGCCGCGACCACAATGCAGAACCACCCACGCCTTGCGACGGTACGGTCTGCAAATCGGTCAGGGTTTCGGTGTCGCGCTGTGAAGCGACGGAAGTCACCGAAGAAAAACTCTGATGATAAGTTTGCACGTCGGCGTAGAAGCGCAGCGTGAGCGCTCCGAAGCCGCCGAGATCGAGATTCGCGCCCAGCGCGCCTTGGCCTAGTTTTGTGTCGTTTCTTTGCAGCACCGTACCGTTTGCACGAGTTTCATCGAGATACCAGCCGCGTGCGAAGATTTCACTTTTCTCGCCGATCTTGCGCCCGACCATGAGATCCGCAATGCCGTGCTCGGAGCCAGCTTTGGTGTCCACCGGACCGCGATCGGCTTCCGGGACCAAAACGTAGCCATCGGTATTGAATACTTCGCCGCTAAACGTGGATTCCCATTGGCCCTTTTGGCCGCCAGCCCAGAGCGAGAGATCGGGAGTGTCCTGATTGCCGTAGGAAGTCTCCAGCGAAAGACCGGCTGGCTCGGCGGGGCGCGAGACGAATTGCACCACGCCTCCGAGCGCGTCACTGCCGTATAGGCTGGACGCACCTTCCTGCGCGATCTCAATATCTGCGATGGACTCCGCAGGCACGCGATCCCAATAGACCCACCCGCCGAACGGATCGTTGAGTGGAATGCCGTCTTGGAGCACGAGCGCACGGCTGGCGCCATCGGCGCCGAGGCCCCGCAAGGAAACGCCTTGCGTCGTGGGATTTGCCGTGCGGCTGCTAGACCGGCGGAAGAGACTGAAACCCGGAACCTGGCGAAGGCGATCATCCAGAGTGAGGGCCGGAGTGCCTTGCAGGTCTTCGCGAGTAAGCTGGATATCGCTGACCGGCACGTCGGTCAGAAGCGTCGAGGCGCGGTTAGCGGTAACTTCAACCCTCTGATTCAGGAGCGATGCACTGAGCGTGATTTCCACGTGCGCAGGTGCGCCAGGAGACGAGGTCCATTGCGCCGTGCTGGATTGAAAACCATTCGCTGTAACGGTCAGCGTCCCCGAAGATTCCTGAACGTTTTGGAAGGCAAAGGCACCGGCAGCGTCCGTGATCGTTGAAGCCGCAAACGATTTTGCGTGGAGTTCCACGCGCGCGCCCGGCACTGAGGCTCCGCTGGAATCGCGTACAACGCCCTCGACGCGAACGTTCTGCGCCTGGATAGGGCGCGGTACTAGAGGGCAAAACAGGATCAGAGCAGTCGCGAGATTGCGAACGGCAAGGACCGTAAGTCTGCGACAGACGCTCGCAAAAGAGAGCAAAGCTCCTCCACCTGAGCAGAGCGCATTTTTCCGGGGATCAAATGCGCGGTTATGATAACCCAGCTAAAATGAGGTGAACGAAAGAAGAACGCTGGTAGTGCCGAGAGCGAATCAACCCTGCTGGTGTGCTATCTTGGCTCCCGGCAATGGGTCTTTTTTGAGGAGGAATCGCATGGCGACGGCAGCGCAGCGTCGAAGTGATCGTGTCTCGCTGATATTACTGCTGGAAGCTTCCGGCACGGACATCAACGGCCAGGAGTTTGCCGAGCCGGCCCGGACCATGCAAATTAATCGGACGGGCGCTGTCATCCTGCTGGACCGCGATCTGCGTCCCGATCAGCACATTGAGATCAAGAGAAAGGCCGCGAGCGAGGCGCACAGACAAAGCAAAGTGCGCGTCGTGGGTCAATTTGGGCGGCAAAAAGAGGGCTACGTTTACGGAATCGAGATTTTGCAGCCCGAGAGCGACATTTGGGGCATCGAATTTCCTCCGATCGCGGAATCCGAAGAAGCCGTCGCCCGGATGCTGCTGGAATGCACCTATTGCCGCGGGAGAGAGGTCGTCTACCTCAACGAGTTAGAGCTACGCGGCTTCGAGACAACGCGCGGAATTGCGCGCCATTGCAAGACCTGCGGCGTGCCCAGCATCTGGACGCAGGCGCCCCACGAAGACGAAAAGAAACTGGCCTCACGAGCGGCGCGCGGGCGGCGAGGACAGACAGTGCCGGGAGAAATTCCAGCCAGCGGCGAGCAACGAGAGCGTCAGCGCTTGCGGATGAAGACGCGGCTGACGGCATGCATTCGCCAGGCGAACGAAGATGACGAACTAGCAGTCTGCGAGGACATTTCGCCGGTGGGCATGTGCTTTCGGAGCAAGCGCCGCTATGATACGGACGCCCCGATTAGCGTGGCAGTGCCGTATTCGCCAGAGGCGGCTAATATTTTTCTTCCGGCGCGCGTGGTTTATTGCGAAGAAATGCCCAAGGCTGGCTTATTCCGGCACGGAGTAGAGTATCGCAGGCCTGGCCTGCTCCAAGGGTAGATCCCGGCTCTTGCGCTTGCCGGTGAAGTTTTACCGGACGGCGACTGGCGCTCGTTCATTGCTGCGGCGCTGTAGATACTGCATGGCGATATTAAGATGCACGTTGCCGCTGGGAGTCTCGAAACACAGAATCGTTGCTTCCGAATCCTGCCCGGCTTTTTCGCACTGTTCCTGCGAAAGAATTTCAGGCGGCAGGACTTTGAACTGAAAGCCCGCATCGTTTAGCTGGGTGACGGCGTTACCGATCACCATGTTCGCGAGTTCGCAGACCGTTTCCGGAACAATGGATTCGGAAGGGTCCACTTCACCGCCTGCGAGGAAACCGGCGACCTGAGCCGCGGCGCGAGGCTCCATATCGAGGATCACGCGCCCCTCGATTTGTCCTTTGAAGCAGACGGACGCAGCAGTTCCTTTACGGCGATAACCCTCTTCTTCCATCGTGAGATCCACGATTTTTGGCGGAACATTCATCATTTCGGCAAGAACGGCGTCAAGTGAGCCGATAAATGGTTGGATCAGATCCATCCTCATCGCGAGCTCTCCCCGGCGCCTACGGGTGCGGTGACGCCGTCGTCGTTAAGTACGTAACGGATGATTTCGTAGAGTGCGTCAGGCTTCACGGGCTTCTGCACGAAGTGGCGGGCGCCCTTTTGCAGCGCAGCTAGAATGTTGTCCTGGTAACCGACCGAGGAGACCATGACAATCCGCGCGTCAGGGTGCTCCTGCACAATGCGCTCGACCGCCTCGATGCCCTCCATCTGTGGCATGGTGATGTCCATCAGAACAAGGTCCGGCGAAGTTCGCGAGTATTCGGTGATCGCAGTGCATCCATCACCGGCCTCGCCGACAACTTGCCCGCCAAAGGATTCGACCATCTTAGCGAGACTCTTTCGAGCGAAGACGGAATCGTCCACGATCAAATAGCGGACGGCTTGGCTGTCTTTCTTCCGCGTGAGTGCTTCAAATTGTTTCATGACTATCTCCTCCGTAACCCTGGTTCACCGGCAACGGTCTCCGCAGTGGAAAATTGAGCGCCAGGATCGGCTTGCTGCCGGTCCGGGGCGGACTTTGCCTGCAAAATACTGGCAAGATTGGGAAGCGACACGACGCGCCCCGCGAAACCACGTTCGATCGCGGAGCGCGGCATGCTATCGACGACGCATGTGTCCGGGCTTTGGGCAATAGTGATTCCGCCGGCGGACTGAATGGCGCCCAGTCCGGCCGCTCCATCGTCGCCCATGCCCGTCATCAGCACTCCAATGGAAGAGGGGCCGAACTCTTGCGCAACGGATTGGAATAGAACGTCAACCGATGGCCTGTGTCCATTGACACGGGGCTGATCCACGAGAATCGCGACGTTGCCGTGTTCCATCTTGCGAACTTTCATGTGACGGTTTCCCGGACAGATCAAGGCGCGGCCCGCCAACAATAGATCGCCCGATTGCGCTTGTTTGACCTCAATCGCAGACGATTCATCCAAACGGTGAGCGAACATCTCCGTGAAGCCTTCGGGCATGTGCTGCACTACAAGGATGCATCCCGGGAAATCCTGGGGCAATTGCGAGAAAAGATATTGGAGCGCGTTGGGGCCGCCGGTGGAGATGCCAATCGCCACGATGGACGAGGGCCAATGGGGCATCGAAGTCCTGCGGCGATCTTTGCGCTTGGCCGCGGGCATAGTGATGATCATTTTCGGGGCGCCCGACGCAGCGGCCACCTTGATTTTCAGCGCTAACTCGGCAGCGATTTGTTCGATACGGCCCGAAGCTGCGTCCGGTGGTTTCGTGACGAAATCAAAGGCTCCGAGAGCGAGCGCCTTGAGAGTGATGGAAGCGCCCCGCTCGGTTTGCGCGCTGAACACGATCACCGGAACGCGGTGCCTGCGAGTAATCTGACGAAGCATCTCGATGCCGTCCATGCGCGGCATATCTAGATCAAGCGTCACCACATGAGGATGAAGTTCGGTAATTTTCTTGAGTCCAATCGCGCCGTCCATAGCTGTGCCGACCACTTCGATGGAAGCGTCACGTTGCAGCACCTGGGGGATGAGCTTACGCATCAGCGCCGAATCATCCACAACCAGAACGCGGATCTTTTCGCTCATGCGGTCGCTCCCACTGCGGGAATCCGAGCAAGATGCGAAACCACAGCCGGAATATTCAAAATCAATACCACCGTGCCATCTCCCAGAATCGAGGCGCCGCTCACCAGCGGAGAGCTGACCAATTGATCTTCGAGCGCCTTGATGACCAGTTCCTCTTCGCCCATGAGGCTATCCACGGCCAGTCCGAAGCGCCGGCTCCCCGCGCCGATAATCACCACAAAAATCCGCTTGGCGCGCCCGGATGGCTGCTGTGATTCGAGCCTGTCCAAGCGAACGAGTGTCAGGACCTGTTGGCGCAGTTGAAAAACTTCGTGATTTTCCACACGATGGATTTCGTCTTCGGTGATGCGGTTAATCTCGACAACCGAGGCAATCGGGACGGCGTAAAGGCGCCCGCCGACGTAAAAGAGGAGAGCTTGAATGCTCGCGAGCGTCAACGGCACGATCAGCCGGAAGGTGCTGCCTTTTCCAGCTTCGCTTTCGATTTCGATCGATCCTTTCAGCGCGTCCAGTGCTGACTTCACGACGTCCAGTCCAACTCCGCGGCCGGAAATTTCTGTGACTTCGTTCGCGGTACTGAAACCAGGAGTGAAGATCAGATGGTGTATTTCGGAATCGTTCATCCTCGCGACTTCGTCTGACTTCAGGATGCCGCGTTCGATGGCGCGACGGATGATTTTCTCGCGGTCAATCCCACATCCGTCGTCGGAGACTTCAATGACCACCTGATCGCCTTCATGGTAGGCATCCAGACGAACTGTGCCGTTGGCAGGCTTGCTCGCCGCGGCGCGTTCGCCGGAGGATTCGATGCCGTGATCGGCGGCGTTGCGAATCAAGTGCGCGAGAGGTTCCGCCAGCGCGTCGAGAATGCTCTTGTCAAGATCGGTGTTTTGACCGGCGATTTCGAGTGAGATTTCCTTGTTGCGTTGTTTGGCTACGTCGCGGACGATGCGCGGAAAACGCCGGAAGAGTTGCTCGACTGGCACCATGCGTATTTTCATCACGGATTTCTGCAGCTCGTTCAAAATGCGCGACTGGAAAGCGAGAGCGTCCGAGAATTTTCCCCGCAGAGGGTCCTTCGAGAAACGCCGCTCGAATTCCGTAATCGTGCGCTGCAGCATGGATTTGCCGATGATGAGCTCGCCGACCAGATTCATAACCGTATCAATGCGTCCAGCGTCAACACGCAGGGTGTTTTCGGCCACAGCGTGCGCGAGGCCACCGGGTGCGGCGACCGGATGAGATTCATCTTCATGGGTTTCTTCATGTACTTCTGACGTATCAGCGAATTCTCCGGGAATCCCTGCAGATACGGCAGCTGCTTCAGACTCGACCAGGATTTCGAGCACGTCGCGCGGAGCAGTTTCCAGCAAGGGGACTCGATCAACCGAGATCTGAGCTACCACAGAAGGCACTTGGCAGCGTTTGCGAATCCAGTCGGGTAGTTTTGTGCTGGAAAGCGCCGCTTCAATCAAGCCGCCATTGATGACGTCCGAGCTATTCTCTGGGCGAATCGCCAGAATTTTGCCTGCACTGCCCAGGGCCTTCTTCGCTAGTTCATAGCCAGCGGCGGGCAGGAGCGCGTCTGCCGCGAGATGCAGTGCGAGGTGATAAACGGGTTCGCCCTTGCGGAAGGATTCCGCGATGAGTAAGCGTTCATATTCCGTCCAACGGAAGGTTGCAGCAGAATCTGGGATGGCTTTTTCGGCCCGAACGCTCGGCGGTTTGCGAAGAAGCCGCTGAATATGCTCGCGGAGAGCGCCACCCGCCGGGGGTTGAAGATTGTTGCGGTAAGCCGCAAGCATTTCGTGAAATGTGTCAGCCGCAGTGAGCACCACTTCCGCAATCAGACCCGCATACTGTTTGGCGAGATCCGGAGTCAACACATCTTCCAACTCATGCGCCAGTTCGCTGAGTTCGCGAAAGCCGCAGGCGGCTGAATCGCCCTTCAGCGTGTGCACGGCGCGGCGCACACTGCGCAGGCTCTCCTTGTCACTCGGACGCTCTTCGAGCGCTAGTCCGGCATCGTTCAATGCTTGCAGGATCTCCGCAGCGCTCTCGAAAAAGAGATCGCGAAGCTCCGAGGCCCGATCGTCGGGGAGAAATGTCACTGCGCCGCCTCGATTCGCTGATACACGGTCGCGTTATTCTGATGAATCATGTGGTATCGGGTGGTAAGGCCAAACAGACTTTCGGCGTGGCCGACGAAAAGATATCCGTCGGGATTCAGGCAACGATGGAATTTTTCGATGAGGCGCTTTTGTTCGGCTTCGTCGAAATAGATCATGACGTTACGGCAGAAGATGGCATCGTTACGCTGCGGCAGATATTCCGTCTTCAGATTATGGAAGTCGAACTGGACCAGGCTTTTGAGGGCCGGCTTCACGGCATATTTATCGCCCACTTTATCGAAATAGCGCAGGCGGCAGGTGTAGTCCACGGTTTCCATTTGCGATTCGGTGTAGATGCCCTGCTGAGCCGTGAGCAGAGCCGAATAGTTGATGTCGGAAGCGATGATTTCCACTTTCCAGGGCGGGGGAATCAGCGGCTTCGGAGTGGGCATATCGAAGGGAAGCGGATTTCGCAGGTAGTAATAGGCCAGCGCGTCGCAAATTAGGATGGCTAGCGTGTAGGGTTCTTGGCCGGTGGAACACCCGGCGCTCCATATGCGCAGCGACCAATCGCGGCGCTCCTGTTTGCGGCGCAGCAGTTCTTCCAACACAGATTTCTGAAATAGTTCGAGCTGTGGGCGAATCCGGAAAAAACTGGTTTCGTTGACCGTGAGATTTTCGAGCAGCGCCACGAGCTCTTGCTTGCCTTCGCGGCTGGTGAGCAGACGATAGTAGCTGTAGAACGAATCTATTTGGCAAGCCTTGAGGCGGCGTTGCAGCCGGTCGCGCAGGAAATGAGTGCGGCGCTCGTCGAAATACATGCCGCACTCCTGGTAGACGAGGGTCTGCAGGAGCTTCAATTCGGGTTCCGTGAGGGGAACCGGTGCTGTGAGTGTGGACATTCGCTCCTCGTCGTGGCGCCGGCGTTCGGCCTAGTAGCTTCGAGCCTCGCTGCCGATGGTGACTGCTGCCGCGGATTCGGCCGCGTCTTCGAGACGGCGCAGCTCGCCGCGCTGCAGAATTTTGCTCAAGTCCAGCAACATCACCAGGCGCCCGCGCAATTTTCCGACGCCGGTGATGTAGTTTAGTTCGCCCTCCTGAAACACGGTGTGCGGCGCTTCAATTTCAGAGGGCGGAATTTTCAGCACTTCCGAAGCGGAATTCACGATCAAGCCAATGGCCCTGGTTTCCAATTCAACGACGACAATTCTATTTTTCTTGTTGGCCTCGACGACTTTTTCGCCGAATCGCTTTCGCAGGTCGACTACTGGGATAATCCGTCCGCGAAGATTGATAACTCCCTCGATGTATTCGGGGGCATTGGGAACGGAAGTAATCTCCGGCACGCGGACGATTTCGCGGACCATGGCAATCGGCAGGCCGAATGTTTCGCGACCGATCCGAAAACCTACGATTTGAATTTCCTTTTCCATGTTTGCCTGGAGCTCTTAAGACCGGACGACTTCCGCATATTCAGCGGAAGCATTTCGGTCTACGGCATTGGAACCGCCCTGTGGCCCACCGGACGCTGGGCGCCTGCCGAAGTGCCGGCGACCCTCCGCGAAGCCTTCATCGAGAACGAAACGATCCATGGATTCCAGGAGAACGCGAGACAGCTTGGACATTTGTTCGGCGGCCGCAGCCAGTTCGGTGGAACTGGATGTGGACTGCTGCACCAGTTCGCGCATTTTTTCCATCGCGCGAACAACCGCTTGTGACCCCGAAGCTTGCTCTTCGACCGAAGAATTGATTTCTTGAGTGATCTCAGTCAAGCGATTGGTGGCCTTGGCGATCTGAGAGGACCCGCTGGATTGCTCCGTGGTGGCCGCGCCGATTTCCTGAGAGAACTTGTAGACCTCGGAGACAACGTCGGAAATCTTTTCGAGCGCGAAGCTGAGGTCCTTGTTGAGCAGCAGCCCTTCCTGAACCATCGTGGTGCTCTTTTCCATGTTTTCGACGGCTTCGCGCGCTTCTTTCTGAATGCCCTGGATGAGCTCGGAGATTTCCTTGGTGGATTGCGTGGATTTTTCGGCGAGCTTGCGGACTTCTTCAGCGACGACGGCGAAGCCGAGGCCGTGCTCGCCTGCGCGAGCAGCTTCGATGGCGGCGTTGAGAGCTAGAAGGTTGGTCTGTTCCGCAAGATCGTCAATGACTTCGATGATTTTGCCGATATCGTCCGCGCGGCGGCCCAAGACATCAATGATTTCCGCACTGGACTGAATGGCGTGGCTCGTGCGATTCAGGCCTTCCGTGGCCTTTTCCATGGTGACCATCCCGGTTTGGGCTTCCTCGCGGGAGCGATGAGAAATGTCCACCAGAAGCTTGGCCGTGTCGGCAACACGCTGAATGGAGGTGACCATCTGATCGATCGATGCTGAGGTTTCCGCGACGCTGGAAGCTTGCACCTGAGTGTTCTTCACGACGTTCTGCACGTTGATGCTCATTTCGTGCATCGTGCTGGTGACTTCATCAATTGCAGATGCCGCCTGGACGCTGACCTTTGCGGATTCGTCGGAGGCGCTGGCCATCTGCCCGGAGCCGCTCGCGACCTGCGCAGCACTGTCGCGCACCTGGCGGACCAGTTCACGAAGCCCACGGGTCATCTGTGCAAAGGCCTTGGCCATGGTGTCTTGCTGCGACCGCGGCTGAACGCTAACGGACAACTGGCCTTCGGCGATCGCGGCGGAAACGGCGGCCATATCCTTGAGGTGCACGATCATCTTGTTGAAGTTCTCGGCGAGAACTCCTACTTCATCATTGCGGTGGATATCGATGGATTGCTCAAGGTCACCGGATTCGCCAATGCGATGGGCGACGTCAATCAAATGATAGAGCGGATCCTTGATCGATTTCGCGGTGTAGAAGGCGATGAACCCGCCAAAGAAGATTGCGCCAAGGGTTCCCAAAGACGTAAACCAGGTGCTGAGCGCAGTCGCGGACGCGGCCGACGCGTTGGAATCGTCAAGCGACTTGCGCACGGCGCGACTGGCGTCGTCCAACACGGCGGAAGACTTGTTCACCCACGACGCAGGGTCGTGCTGCAGATAATAAATCTGAAGGTCTGACACCGTGGCGTCGCCAGAATCCACTTGATGGCGCTTGGCCATCATTTGTTTCGCGAAATTCTCGGACCAGTTGCCTTCGGTGTCCGCAACTTGCGCCAGCGCGGAGCGAAGACCAGGGTCATTCGATTTCGCTTGACCGTCCTTTAACATCGCGAGCAGGTCAGCAACGCCCTTGTTTGTCTTGTCCTCGTCGCGCAGATCGCCGCTCAGTAAGTAATTGCCCAGGTACAAGCGATTTTCCATCATTTGGAAGCGCACATTTTCGATGGTTTGCACGACGGAAAGAGTGGCTCGTACGGTGTCCTGCGCGGTGTATTCGCGGCGCACGGTGAACAGATTGATGATGAACAGACAGAACATGATCGCCAAGACGGCGCCGAACCCCAGGTAAAGCTTCTTGCCAATCGTCATAGCCAACGCCTCCACTCCGTGTGAAAACCCAACCGCCCCGGTTCGCGTGGTGCTAATTCTTGCTTTGTGCCGAGAAATCGAATTCGACGATTTCCGTGGTTTCCTTTGGCCCAGCTTCAAACCGCCATTTCTTCAGTGCTTCTGTCGCGGGAGTCACCAGCAGCGGGCTGCCGCCCACCGTTCGAGTCGCCGTTACATGGCCATCGGCCGCGATGGTAGCCTCGATCTTTACTTTTCCGGTGACGCTCAACTGCCTGGCCAGCGCCGGATAATCCGGGGCTACCCTGGTGCGCACTTTCCGCTTGGCGGTATCAGTCGAGTTTTCTTGAGCCGCAACTTTGAACGTGACCGTCGCTGTTGCCCCCAGAGCGAGCGCCAAGCCAAAGGCCAGCAGTTGCGATTTGTGTCTCATCAACACACCTCCTCGATCGAGGGGAAAGGTCCCAACGCGGAAATTGCAATGCCGATGCCATGAATGAGGGGATTGTTTCGGGCCCGCCTGAAGTGGCTAATGTTCATGCTATGCCATTGATCCTGAGGAATTTAGGTGCCGAGGCGCCGTGGTCGCGAAGCGCGATGGAATCAACGAATCGTCTCAATCGCCGCGAGAGCGGCGCATGTGCGTCTCAGCTTGCGACGCATGCGATTGTCCATTACGTCAACACCCCTTTGCAGTTTGCTTGACTCAAATTGAGATGACACCGTAACGTCTTTACTTGTAATCGTGCGGCGCGCGCAGCGCCCCCAATCCTCCATGCGTGCACTCAAACGAAGTCGCGAAGTGTCTTCCCGTCTCACGGGCTCCTTCGAGAGCCTGCTGGCGCAGTTCTCCGCCACCACACTTGAACTGAATCCATCGTTGGGAACGACTGAATTCTCGATGCGTCTCACTGCGAGAGCTGCAGAGATGCTTGGCGCACGCGCGGCAGTCCTAGCTCTCGGTCACGATCACGACTGGGAGATCGCCGCGCTGAGCGGGCCTGCGCATCGCTGGGATCCGATGACGCAGAATCGGCTGGCGAACCTTTTGGCGGAACAGGCCGGCATCCCGGGAACCGAACTGCGTCAAGGAGCAGCGGCTTTTTTGCTCGGCCGTGGACTGGCAGAAACGCTGGGATGGGGAGAATTGGTGCTGGCGCGTTTGTCCGGCAGCGAAGGTGAGCTGCTGGGGATTCTGTGCATTGCGGACCTGCCGCGAGAGCTCACGGAAACAGAGCGTCAACTGCTGGAGGCCCTGGCGGGGCACGCGGCCGTGGCGCTGGAGAACGTCAGATTATTTTCGAAAGTGGAGCAGTCGCGTAAGCAGTGGGTGGAAGATTTCGACGCGATCTCCGACTACATACTGGTGCACGATGCAGCGAATCGAGTTCTGCGCTTAAACCGCGCTCTGGCGGACGTACTGGAATTAAAGGTCACCGAAGTGATCGGCCGCGAAATTGACCAGCTGGATATTCTTTCGGCACCTACCAAGGAAGGGCATTGCCCTTTCTGTCGGAATCCTCGGCTGCCGCACGAAGAATTCATCTATGAAGCCGGCATGCGAACTTTTCTGATTTCGGCTTCACGCATACAAAACATGCCCGCGAACGATCTCCGCACGGTGCATGTGATGAAGGACATAACCGACCGCCGTTTGGCTGAGCGTCGGTACCGCCGCGAGCGCGATTTCAACAAAAACATTCTGAACAACACGCAGAGCATGATTCTGGTGCTTGACACAGCGGGGTTGGTTAGCTATGCGAACCGCCGGTGCTTTGAGGCGGGTTATCGCGAACAAGAGTTGCTAGGACAACCGCTGATCGAAATGGTACCGCCGCCGCGACGACCTTTATTCAGGGAGGCCCTCGAACGAACCCTGCAGGGTGCAGCGCTCGATAACCTGGAGATCCCCCTGTTTCGCGGCAATGGGAGCGCCGGGCAGTTCTCCATCAGTCTCAGTCCTATGCGCGATGAGCAAGGAGACATTAACAGCGTCGTGGTCGTGATGACGGACGTCACGGACACCGCCGATTTGCAGGCCAAATTGATGCACACCGAGAAAATGGCGGCCCTTGGCCAGCTGGTTTCCGGTGTGGCGCATGAGGTCAACAACCCTCTGGCTGCCATCGTTGGGTTCACGGACCTGCTGCTGGAGAATTCCGGCGTTCCCGATGACGCCAAGGAAGAATTACAGGTGATTCTGCAAGAAGCGCAGCGCACTCGAGTGATTGTGCAGAACCTGTTGAGTTTTGCGCGGCAAATGCCGGCGCAGCGCGAGCCGGTGCAAGTGAACACCATTCTGCGCCAGACAATGAAGCTGCGCGCTTATGATTTTTCGAACCACGGAGTGGAAGTCATCGAGAAATATGCCGAGGAACTACCGGCAGTCATTGGGGATCCACACCAACTGCAACAAGTGTTTCTCAATATCATGAACAACGCCTACGACGCCGTGCAGGAAACGCGCCGTACGGGCAAAATTGAGATTCAAACGCTGCATCGTTCCGATCAAGTCGAAATCGTTTTTCGGGACAATGGGCCTGGCATCTCGCAAATTGACCGGATTTTCGATCCATTTTTCACTACCAAAGAGGTGGGCAAGGGTACCGGCCTCGGATTGAGCATTTGTTACGGCATCATTCGCGCGCATCGCGGCGAAATCGTCGCGAGGAACAATCCAGACGGGCACGGATCGACCTTCGTCGTGCGGCTGCCGATCGCGGAGAAAGCCGCGGAGATGTACGCGGCAGGAGCCGGTGAATGACCGGCGGTCCGGCGTCAGCGCCCAAGGCGCACGCGCGCATTCTGGTGATCGAAGATGAACCATCGGTCGCGGCTTTTCTGCGGACGGCGCTAGAACGGCACGGCTACGAAGTGACCAGTTCCTCGTCCGCGGTGGAAGGGCTCAGGCTGCTGGCGCTCCATGATTTTCGAGGCGTCATTTCGGATTTTCGCACGCCGGGCGGAATCACTGGATCGGATGTGCACGACTGGCTGGTGCGTCATCGGCCAGAGATGGCGTCGCGGATTATTTTTATTACCGGTGACACCGCCAGCGACGAAACCATTGCGCTGCTGGCATTGGCGGGCACTCCCTGTGTGGAGAAACCATTCCGCGTGCAGCAATTGATGGACGCGGTTGAGAAGACGATCGGGAAACCATGACAGATGAATTGAAGTTGCGCTTCTTGATTGTGGACGACGAACAAAGTATTCGCCGCCTGTGCATCACGGTTGGTCAAGGGCTGGGCTATCTGTGTGCCGAAGCCGAAACTGCCGAAGCCGCGCTCGAGACGCTGGAAATCAATGCGCCGGATCTGGTGGTGACCGATTTGAAATTGCCCAGTCTTTCCGGCGTCGAGCTATTGCGAAAAGTGAAGGAGCTCTTGCCGCGGACTGAGGTGGCGATCATGACGGGACACGGTTCGGTGGAAACCGCGGTGGACGCCATGAGGCAGGGCGCGTACGACTACATCGAAAAACCGTTTCGCGTGGAAAGATTGCGGCAGCTCTTGCAACGCATGGCTGAGAAAGTCCGGTTGGTCACAGAGAACCAGTTTCTTCGGGAGCGCGTAAACACCGAGACGGAGCTGGACGGAATCGTCGGCACGTCGGGAAAAATCCAAGACGTCATGCGGATGATTTCGCGGCTCAAAGAGACGCGAACACCGGTCTTGATCACAGGAGAAAGCGGTACGGGAAAGGAGCTTGTGGCGCGCGCGATTCATTTTCGCGGGCCGCTGGCCGCCATGCCTTTCGTGGCTGTGGATTGCGGGTCGCTGGTACCCACGCTGATGGAAAGCGAGCTTTTTGGACATGAAAAAGGTTCGTTCACGGGCGCGCTGAAATCGAAAGCCGGGCTTTTTCAAGCCGCTAACGGCGGAACCATATTTCTGGACGAGATCGGAGAACTCCCGCTGGAGTTGCAAGCCAAACTGCTGCGCGTGCTGCAAGAAAAGGAAGTGCGGCCCGTCGGCAGCAACGACAAGGTGCCTGTAGATGTGCGCGTGATCGCCGCGACGAATCGCGATCTCGAGGCTGCTTATCGCGGGGGAACGTTTCGCAAAGATCTCTACTTTCGCCTAAACGTTGTGACCATCCATGTGCCGGCATTGCGCGAAAGGCGTTCCGACATTCCGCAGCTCGCGCATTACTTTTTGGATCGCTATGCACCGGGGGAAAATATTCAGGTAACTTCTGCGGCGATGAAGAGCTTCCTGCAATATGAATGGCCGGGGAACGTACGCGAATTGGAGAATTGCATCGCCCGCGCCGTAGCGCTTGGTGACCATCGCACAATTGATGTCGAAGATCTTCCGCCTTCGATTCGAAGCGCTCAGGAAGGCGAGGGAGCTGCTACCAGTGGATCAGCCGTATCGACGACGGCGTTAGCTGATCTGGAACGAATGACGATTTTGCGAGTATTTGAAAAGGCGGGCGGCGATAAAGCGCTCGCCGGGAAAATGCTCGGCATCAGCCGGGCCACGCTGTATCGCAAGCTGAAGCTCTACAATATTCCGCTACGGCCTGGGCACAAGCACGACGTCGAGATGGCGTCCTAAATTCGAGTCTTGCGGACCGCACCAATTCCGGAAATGGCGCGCGAACGCAGTCGTGAGACGGTCCTGTGTCAGCCTGAGACAATCGCAAGACCCACGGCCTAGCCCTTAAACCGCAATCCCAACATAAGAAGCCAGTTACCGTACCGGTGGGCCCGTCGTCTTTGGCTGCTCTCGTGCAAACCATTCCCCGGGCGTCCATTGGTGTCTGCAAGCATTTCAGCATTTTCATCCCTCTTGCCGAAGAATCTCTAATTCCGACGAGAGAGGAAAAAGGACCGGGTCCGTGTTCAGTGAAGCGACCGTTGTTGCTCCAGCCGGCTTGTCGCAAACCTGCGTCGAGAAGCTGGCGCAGCTTTTCCCGAGTGCATCGGCCGTGAGAATACCCGTGCGAGTGATGACGCTTTCCACGGCGCGTCGGCCGCTCCAGGAACAGACGGTAATCGAATTCGGAACGGAGCAGGAAGTGTTGTTTTCTTCGACGCTGCCATTGGAATTCGAAGATGGCGTACGCGTGCTGAATTCTGACGGATCGCTGGACGCGCGTGCGACGGTCGTAGCCGTGAGATATCACCAAGGAAGGAAGGCCGTTGCTGCCCGTTTTATCGGTGAAGTGGGCAACTGGATCATAAAACGATGACCCCAAAATCGAACGTGACTCTGAACCCGCTTACAGGCGTGCAGTCCGGGCCTGGAGACTTCGTGGCGCAGTGGACCGAAGCGCGCAACGCCTATCCGTTGTATGCGGCGCTTGCGACTCAGTTCAATTTTGCGCCGCTGCCGCATCCAGCGGGCGAGTTGCCGCCGCTGCGGCCCACGCGCGACGTCTTCGATAAAGATTTGAAGTGGCTTGATGAAATTGATGAAAAAGTCCGCGCATTCCAGATTCGCCAGCTGCCATCGGAGATCCTAAACGCGAGCGAAGAGAACTTGCGTGCGTTCCTGCACCGTCAATTGCGAAAGCCGGAAAAGACGACGGCCGACCGCGACAAGATTGATTTGCTCTTGGTCCAATATTTTGCCCTGTGCGCGCCGGAAGAGTTGTACCGCAAGGAAATTCATCTAGAAGATGTCGCAGCCGTACTGCAGCCCGTGCTGGCCGGTGCGGACGCCACGCGGTTGGAATGGTGCGAGCCGCTGGACCAGATCCTGGACAAGATCGCGAACTGCGAAAGTCTGCGCGACATGATGGAGAGCGGCCTATTAGAGCAAGGCCGACTACTGAAGGAATCCGCCGGAGCGATGTTCTACGATCCCGCGGCGCTGGTGGCGTTCTGCCGGTTGAATTTTCTGCTCCGGCGCGCGTTCATACGCATGTTGCACGCGGATTTGAGCGCCGTACGACAAGCTGTGGAAGCTCTTGATGCGGCGGGTGTGAAAACGGTGGACTGTCGCCGCGCGGGTTTCTCCGCCGCGGAAACAACCACGCAGCTCCGCTACTACACCGAGAACTGGAAGCAGCCGTTTCACAAGGACTACACCGAAACCTCGGTGAGCCGCGCCTTCGAGCAGCTTCTTGCATTGCGGGCGGATCTCGAGGAAGCCTTAGGACGTTCGCAATCCGGTGCGGCCTCCCGCGCGGCTGAAGCAAAAGCAGCGGAGACTGCCGGGAAAGAGATCGAAGGCCCGTCGAACCCAACGGCCGCGTCGAGCGTGCCGCAGGTCACAGCACCAAAGGCTTCATCCAGCGCGCCAACCTCGAAGAAGGCCGATGCAGTTAACGTGGAGTTACCGAGAACGTCAGCTACCGAAAAATCCGGGAAAACACCTGCCGACGCGCCGGTACCGCCAACCGGCGCCGTGGATTCGGAGAAGTGTTTAGAAGCGATCTGGGAACAGCTAATCGCTGCGCCACCGTCTCGCGGACGTTCGATGTCCACGGTAGTGCTGCAGGACACGAAAGTCCTGCTTTCGTCATGGGAAGTAGCGGCATTCGTCGCCGAGGGCGACCAGGAAGCGGAGGACCTGCGCCGCGCGGTGGTTGCCCGTGCTCTGCTAGCCGTAGCGATGGACGAGCGCAAGCGTTCCGGCGATCTGAATCAACTTGCGTCAGCCCTGACACTAGCGAAGTCGGAAGTCTCCTATTTTCAGGGACGCGTGGAACAAGCGAAACGCGCAAAGAACACTGAGGCCGCAGTGAACCTTGGGATCAGCACCAAGCGGCTGCTTTCCTTCATCGAGGAAGCAGAAAAACTTCAGCCCTAAACGCACAAAGTCTTGGGGGGCATCTCTTGAGTTACGCTAGCGTCCTGATCGTATCGGACGACACTGAATTCGCGCGCACAGTTGCGGCACGCTGGCAGTCCGAACGCCGCGTGCCGGAAATTACAGTGGCGACGAGCGACGTTTGGCAAGCGGGGCCGGCTGACGGCTACAACCTTGTCATCGTCGGACCCGTTCGAGACGGCAAGACCTCCGCCATTCTATCCGCACTAACGGCATACCCTAGCACGGCAAGCCTATGCGTCTGTAGCGACTCGCGCGAAGCCTGCGCTCTTTCTGCCGAGTACTCCCACGTTCTGGTTTTGCGTCGTGAAGATGGTTGGATCGGGACGCTGATTCTTGTTGCTGGCGAAGCGCTGCGCCGCACGGAGGCGGTTGCTCGTGCACAGCGCGCGGAACGCGCGGGAATCGAGAGTCAGCGCGACGCGACGCTAGGGCGTTACATGATCGACGTGCGTCCCAGCGTAAACAACGCGCTTACTTCCGTCATTGGTAACGCGGACCTGCTGCTGCTCGACCCTGGCGAAATATCGGCTGAGGGGCGCGATCAAATCCGAACGATTCACGCCATGGCGCTTCGCCTCAACGAAATCATGCAGCGATTCTCATCGCTTGCGGCGGAGATGCGCGCCGGTGAGACGGAATCTCAGGCTGAGACAGTCGACGCGTCTCAACGAGTTGTGACGGGCGCGCTGCGATAGTGCCGTTGCTCGTAACCTAGAGCAACAAAAGGATATTGCTAAGTCGTCGCAAGGCGCGAAACTCCCGCGCGCCGTGGCTGCGGACTTGCAATTCTCCTTAACGGATACATCTGTGGAGGTGCGTCGGTGCTCAAGAAGGTCCTGATCGTGGACGACTCGCAAGCGGAACTGCACTTAATGCAATCCATGCTGCAGCAAGGCGGCTTTCATTCCGTGGGAATCTCTGATCCGACGAAGATCGAAGAAGCGATTGAAGATGAACGACCCAATGTAATTCTGCTGGACGTGGTGATGCCACAACGGAATGGGTTCCAGGTTTGCCGGGATCTGAAGAGCCAACAGCATTATTCGAATATTCCAGTAATTCTAGTTACGTCGAAGACCGCTCCAAGCGATCGCTATTGGGGCGAACAGCAGGGTGCAAACGGGTATGTGGCCAAGCCGTTCACACCCGACGAACTGCTCAATGCGGTGCGAAGGTTTGCTTGATGCCGAGTCACCATGAAAACCCGACGCTGCCGACCGAGCTGGATGGTGGCGAGTTTCTCGAAAGCGAAATATTTTCGGAGCAACGGCTTCCGGAGCGCCAGTACTGCGTGTTTCGCGCCGGACGCGAACGGTTTTGTTTTTCGGTGCTCGAGGTCGAGGAAGTCGTGGACTGGCCGATCGTGACGCGCATACCGCTGACACCGGCGTTCCTGATGGGAGTTTTTAATCTTCGCGGGACGATCGTTCCCCTGGTGGACATCGCCTTTACCGAGGGCAGGCGGCCCGGGCTGCTGCCCAAGCACGTGGTGGTTGCGGTGCTGAAAGGCGACGCGCAACGCGAGGACATGAGGCTTGGAATTGCCGCGGATGAAGTGATCGGTACGTATTCGGCGACAGAAGAGGCATTGCTGGATCAGGCGCCGAACGATGTTCCGCATTGCCGAGGAATGTTGCGGCACGACGATCGCTTGGCGTTGGTGGTTGACTTACGGCGTTTGATTGATGTTTTTCCGGTTCCGGTGATTTAGAGCGGAGGTCTCGCTCAGAATTCGGTTCACGCAGTGGGGTCTTTCGTTTGCGGTTTTGCAGGCTGCGCGTATTGCAGCCACCAGCGGGCCGCTTAGAGCGCAGAGCGCACAAGTTCTTGGGAGGAAGTCATGAAAGCTCGTTTGAGTTCCACGGTATGGCTGCTGGTGTTTTGGGTGACACTGGCACTGTTCGGAGTCCTGGGTCTCTCCTATTACGCCGGGGCACATTCAGGTAGCCAAGCCGCCTCCGACGTGTCGTCCACACCGGGCGGCGCGAACGTGGCGCTATTTGGCGCAGCCGTTTTGGCTTTGATTGCTGCCATCTCCATTGTCTACGTGCTCAGCAAACGCGTGCTGACGCCGGTGGATGAACTGGCGAAATTCTCGGAGCGGGTGGTTTCGGGGGACGTGCGTGCGCGCGTGGAGATTGAATCGAACGACGAATTTGGATTCATCGCGGAGAATTTCAATCGCAGTGCAGCGAAAGTAGCTCACGCCGTCACCAACCAGCAGGCGCAGGATTCACTGCAGCGCAGCATCACCGACTTGCTCAACACGATCAATCAGGTAGCGCGCGGCGATTTGACGATTCGCGGCAAGGTCACCAATGACGCACTCGGCAACGTGGTGGATTCGGTGAACTTCATGCTGGACAACTTCACGAAAGTTCTGGAGCGCGTGCGCAAGGCGGCCGTGGACGTGAGCGGCAGCGCAAATCAGATTCTGGATGCGGCGGACGACATGACTGCCGGAGCCACCCAGCAGGACCAGGAAATTACCAACACTTCTTCGGCCGTCGAAGAGCTTACGGTTTCGATGAAGCAGGTGTCGAACAACGCCGAAGCGAGCGCCGAAGCGGCACGCAGAGCGCTGGACGCCGCGGAACAAGGCAACCGCGCAGTGCGCGATACGCTGGAAGGCATGCAGCGCATTCGCGCCTCGGTGCAAGCGACCGCCAAGAAGATCAAATCGCTCGGCGACCGCTCCTTGGAGATTTCGGAAATCATCAATGTGATTAACGACATCACCGAACAGACTAACCTACTGGCTCTGAACGCAGCGATCGAAGCAGCGCGCGCTGGAGACGCTGGCCGCGGATTCGCCGTGGTTGCGGACGAAGTTCGAAAGCTCGCCGAGCACTCACGGAGCGCAACGAAAGACATTGCGGCATTGATCAAGGCAATTCAGGCGGAAACGAACGAAGCAGTGGTGGTCATGGAAGACGGCACGCGCGAAGTGGAAGTGGGAGCCGGATTGGCCGACCAGGCCGGTAAAGCGCTCGAGGCGATCTCGAGCGTCGTGCGTCAATCGGCTGAACTGGTACAAGAGATTTCGCTGGCTTCAAAGCAACAGGTGCGCGGAACGGAAGGCGTGGCAAACGCGATGCAGATTATTTCGGGCATCACACGGCAAACCACGCAGGGTGCGCGACAAACCGCTTCGACGGTGGGAAACATGGTGAAGCTCTCGGAACAATTGAACGAGGCGCTGGCGCAATTCCGTTCAGGCCGGTCGACAGAGTCCGCTGAAGAAGCACGTCCCGCCGCGCCGGTGGGTGCACATCGTTAAGGCGAAGTGGTTCTTGGCGCCGGGAGTCCAAGCCGGCTGCTGACTTGCGCCGAACATGAAACAACATCCAGTAACGACGGCCACGCTCACCGAGTCCGAGCTCGATGAAATCCGCACGCTAATCGAGCAACGCTCGGCGATTCTGTTCGACGCATCGCGCGCGCGCTTCTTTTCGACGCGGATCCGGGAGTATCTGGAAGAAAAGGAAATCGCCAGCGGAAGGGAACTGCTGCAGCAAATCAAGAGTTCCAGCACGGAATACGAAGAACTGCTCGAACGATTACTGACGCAGGAGACGTCCTTTTTTCGTTATCCAGCGGTGTATGAAGCGCTGGAAAGACGCATTTTGCCGGAAGTGCAGGAACGAAAGTTTTGGCAGAGCCCGCGCACGTTGCGAATCTGGAGCGCGGGATGTTCGACAGGAGAAGAGTCGTATTCAATTGCGGTCACGCTGTGCGACGCATTGAAATTCGCCGAGGCTTGGGAGATCGAGATTCTGGCCACGGACATCAGCCGCCGGGCGTTGCGCCACGCGGAGCGCGGATCATACGCAAAACGCAGCCTGCAGGATCTGTCGCTGCGCCAGGTAGAAACGTACTTCACGGCGACGAAACACGGGTTTCAAGTAAGGCCGCGGATTCGCAAGATGATTTCGTTCGCGCAAATGAACCTGATCGAGCCGGTGTATGTCGGCAAACTGGACTGCATCTTTTGCATGAACGTGCTGATGTATTTCTCGGAAGAGCGGCGGCTGCAGATTCTCCGGCGATTTTACGACGCGCTCGAACCGGGCGGTTATTTTCTGCTGGGGCATGCGGAGACGCTCTCGAACGTGCCAATGAAGTTCGAGTCCATCGTGATGGGTGATTGCAGGATTTATCGCAAGCCGGTCCCCGCGGAGCCTCGAACGGCGGCAGTACTCGTGGAGGAGATTCTATGAACGGGCCGAACCAGGAATCGGTCGAACTTTTCCTCCAGGAGGCTTCCGAACACCTCCAGTATCTCCGGGAGTATTCCGGGATGTTGCAGGAACCGCAGACCAGGCCCGAGGATCTGGAAAAACTCTACATTGCGGCTCACACGCTGGCAGGCACGTCCGCGAGTTACAGCTTTCCCCAATTTTCCGAAGTGGCCGCGAAGATGGCGCATATTTTTCATTACGCCATGAACGCGACGCTCACGCCTGACATGCACGGCCCGTTGACGGAATTCATCTCGGACGCAATTTCTGTGTTGGAATTCGATTTGTTGCAGATCAGTTCCAGCGGCAGCGAGACGGATGGTGATATCGCTGCATTCAAGCAGCGCTATTCGTTTGCGTTTCCGGCTCCGCCTTCCGCGCGAACTGCCAGCCAAGGCCCCGAAGAGCCGATGTCGGCGGAGGAATCTGCCGTCGAAACAATCCCAGCGTATTCGTACGTTGATCGCCTACCGCAGGACGGCGAAATCCCCGCGGAAGTTCTCGAATTTTTCGTTCCCGAAGCAGAAGAGCATCTCCAGGCAGTTACGGAGTGCCTGTTGTCGCTCGAAGCCAATCCCAATGCGGAGGACATCAACCGTCTATTCCGCTCGATGCACACAGTGAAGGGCTCCGCCGCGCAAGTGGGATTACACCGGCTTTCCGCGGTGGCGCATCGAGTAGAGGACTTGATCGGGCAGTTGCGCGACGGCGTGTTGAAGCCGAGCGCGCACATCGTTGATATTTGCCTCGAGTCCGTGGACGTGCTGAAGAAGTTCCTGCACAAGCAATGGACCAGCGACGATGAAATGCGCGCGTCAGTGGACCCGCTGCTTACCCAAATCGCGGAACTCGCTCCAGAGGAGACGGCCGAAGACGCAACGCCGGAACAGGCCGCACAGGTTGGCGGAACGGAAGCGGCAGCCACCGAAACGATCGTGCAAACCGGCGCGAAACGGCGCGCCGCACCGGAGGCCTTGCCGCAAGCAAAATCCGTGCGCATCTCACTCGAGCGCTTGGATCGCATGATGAATGCCGTTGGTGAGTTGGTGATCAACCGCACGCGAATGGTCGGGCGGCTCGCGGAGCTCGGGAAGCTTGTCGAGGTCCTGACCTTTTCGAAGAGCCGCTTGTCGGGCAAGATTTCCGAATTTCAGGAAAAACACGAGTTCAGCAGAATCAGCCCGTCGCTGGTGCCCGGAAGCCACTCGCCGCAGATGGACACTTTCCGGCCGAATTTCTCGGCAATGCCCGCGATCATGTCGAATGATCTGCTGGAATTCAGCGACCTGGAAATGGATCGCTATGATGACTTCAACATTCTTTCGCGGTCGCTCACGGAAATTTCGGCGGACGTCAATGTTGTACTAACGCAGCTCGAAGGTTTCATGGGTCGCGTGGATTCGGACATTGACGAATTCACGAAGCTGGCGCACCACCTTCAAGATGAAATCACCGCGGCGCGCATGGTGCCGATCGGGAACCTGTACACGCGCCTCTCGCGCACGGTGCGGGACGCGGCCAACGCGACCGGGAAGCTAGTGGAACTGTCGTTGGAGGGCGCCGACACAGAACTCGACAACAACATCATCCAGCACGTTTCCGATCCGCTGATCCACTTGGTGCGCAATGCGGTAGCGCACGGAGTGGAGGACCGCTACGCGCGCCAGCGAGCCGGGAAGTCTGAAAAGGGCCGAATTAGCGTTCGGGCCTATCACCGTGGGAATCACATTTTCATCGAAGTGGAAGATGACGGGCGCGGAATTGACTACGAGAGCGCGCGCCGTCGCGTGGTGGAAATGGGGGCCATGTCACCGGTTGCCGCCGACGAACTTACCGAACGGGAACTGCGCGAATTTCTTTTCCGGCCTGGATTCACCACGGCTTCTTCGATGACGGAGCTGGCCGGCCGAGGCGTAGGGCTCGATGTGGTACGTGCCAATGTTCATGCGCTGAACGGAGAAATTGAAGTTCGTTCCGAGCCGGGTAGAGGCGCGTGCTTTACGGTGAAGGTGCCGTTGACACTGATTATTTCGCAGGCGCTCTTCGTGCGCTGCGGCACATCAGTATTCGCGTTGCCGCTGGCCGTGGTAGAGGAAATTCGGCGCTTGAAGCCGAGTGAAATCGAGGATGTCGGCGGAAAGCTGCTCACGCGCGTGCGCGACGTCGTAACCGAGGTCGTGCGGCTGGACTTGCAACTCGCACTGCCGCCCTTGGAACCGCTGAACGGCTATTTTCACATGGTCATCGTGAAGGTCGCGGGAAAACAAGTGGGCGTAGTGGTGGAAGAAGTTCTTGGGAAAGACGAAATCGTCATCAAGAACCTCGGCGACTATCTCCGTGGCGTCAAACTTTTTCCCGGCACCACGATTGCGCCCGATGGCAGCTTGATTTTGCTGATTGATTTGAACCGGCTGGCCTCGGCCGATACCGCTGAGCGAAACGCGTTGCCGGCATCCTCACCGGCCGCACGGGTATTTGCGCCGGGAGCGGAAGCGGTGGCAGCGGGAAGCATTCCGTCGGAGGCTGTGGACCCGGTTGAGAACGACCGTGTGGTCGTGGTGGCGGACGATTCGATCAGCGTCCGCAAATTCGTGGGCAGAATGCTCGAGAAAGCCGGATATCGCGTGAAGCTCGCATCGGATGGTCTGGAGGCTTCGGAGATTGTCGCCCAGTTTGGCTGCCATCTGGTGGTAACCGACCTCGAAATGCCGCGTATGAACGGATACGAATTGATAGCTCACTTGCGGCAGGATCCGGTTACGCGTCGAATACCGGTGCTCGTGGTGACCTCGCGTGCGGGAGCAAAGCACCGCGATCGCGCGTTGAAAGAAGGCGCGTCGGGATTTTTGACCAAGCCAGTGCAGGAAGATCAGCTCGTCGCGAAGGTCGAAGAACTGATTGGTTCCGAAACGCTGGAGACGCTTCCGGCGATGAACGTGCCGGTGCGGCGGGATTGAGATAATGAAAGCGCCCGAAAAGAAACTTCGAGTGCTGGTGGCCGATGATTCCGCCTTCATGTGCAAGGTGCTGAAGGAAATCATCAATTCGGACGCGCAGCTCGAGGTGGCCGGCACGGCGCGCGATGGCCGCGAGGCCGTAGCGCTGGCGGAATCGCTGCGTCCGGACGTCATCACGATGGACATCAACATGCCGCATCTGGATGGCCTGCAAGCTACGGAATTGATCATGTCGCAGCATCCCCGCCCGATCGTGATCGTCAGCTCGGAATCGCGCGAGGGCGCTTCTGGCACGTTGCGCGCGCTGGAACTGGGAGCGATTGATTTCGTGCCCAAGCCTTCCAGCGGAATTGATCTGGATATGAAAAGCGTGCGCGAAGATCTGACGCGGAAGCTAAAAATGGCGGCAAAGGTTCGTGTGGTTCGCACAGCTACTCTATCCAGGCTGCCGGCGGCGCACGCGCCGGTTTCGTTGCCTGCGAATTCGGGAAATACGCCCGGGTTGAACGGCACTGGCGGCAAGGTTCCGATTGTGGTGATCGCCGCATCCACGGGCGGGCCGGCGGCAGTGATGCGTGTCGTTGCGGGACTGCCGAAGGATTTGCAGGCTGCCGTGCTACTGGTTTTGCACATGCCCGCTGCGTTTACGAAGCAGTTTACGATTCAACTCGCGGAAATCTCGCAGCTGCCCGTGAAGGAAGCAGAATCGAACGAGCCGACACAAGCGGGAATGATTTACCTCTGCCCTGGAGCGAATCACCTACGACTTTCTTCCATAGGAAAAATCACGCTCGACGGCGGACCAAGAATCGAGGGCTATCGTCCTTGCGCGGACGTCGCGCTCGAAACGGTGGCGGCTTACGCGCGGCCGCTCACGGTGGCCGTGGTACTTACGGGGATGGGTAACGATGCAGCCAAGGGCGTGCTGGCCGTGAAAGCTGCGGGCGGCCACGTGATCGCGCAAGACGAAGCGACGTCGGTAATTTTTGGCATGCCCGCGGAAGCGATCAAGACAGGCGTCGTTGACGAAGTGCTAGGCCTCGATGAAATCAGTGGAGCGATCGAAAAGAGAATCGTAAAAATCTGCAGGCTAGTTCCGGCGGGCGCTCGATGAGGATTGCGAGCCAGGATGCTGGGAAGACTCGGCGTTCGCGTACGGCCGAAACGGTGATTCTTTTCTGCATCGGAAATCAGACATTCGCAATTGCAGCAGAGGCCGTGCAGGAAATTCGCAGCACGGACAGTTTGGCGGGCGCCGCCGTGGAAATCGAGCAAGCGGAAGTTCCCAAGGTGCGCCATCTGGTTGAGCGCGGACACCGGACATATTACGTCGTCAGCGGATGCGCGCACTTCGGCTTGCGCGTTACGCGGCCTACTTTGGTGTTGATTTTGCGGCAGATTCGCGCGGCGGTGCTGGTGGATTCAATTGAGCGCATGGCCGAGATTCCCAACGTGTATGCGTTGCCGCATGGGTTTCAGGGCGACGAGCGGCAGTGGTACCGCGGCCTGACGTATTTGGAAGATCGCGTGATTCCGGTAATCAATCCGGCTGGATTTCTGACTCCCGAGGAATTCAGCAGGCTCGATGTTGCTTCGAAAGCAGCTATGGCACGCGCGGAAATGGAAGGAGCTGCGCAACAAGCATGAGCACAGCGGAAAATCGCGGACAAGAATCCTGGGTGTTGCTGCACGTCGGCAATCGTCGGTTCGCCTTGCCAGCACAATCCGTGATGGAGCTGGCGCCACCAGTTCGCTTGCATCATTTTCCTCGCACCTCGAAGTTGATTGCGGGTGTGATTGTAAGGCGGGGCCGGATTGTTCCGGTTTATGACGTCGCGCCGATCCTGACCGGACGAGAATCGTCGGTGCACAGGTTCTACTTGATCGCGCAGAGGACGTTCGGAAAGAAGCAAGAGGCAAGCGCAATTCCTGTGAACGGGGAATGCGAACTCGCCACTGCCGAAATGCTGCCGCCCTCTGCCGATAGCCCGAACTACTTCGCGGGGAAACTCGAAATTCAAGGTGAAGACGTATCTGTGCTGGATTTGGAAAAACTCGTAGGCGCCTCACAGACCCCTGCAAACGAACCACATCACAGCGAGGGTCTGCGATGAACTCGCTCGCAAATCTCCCGCGAATTTTGCTGGTGGATAGCAACGTCTATTTTGCGAAGCGGGTCGGGGATGCCCTGCAGCAACTCGGTTTTGAAGTGGTTCCATGCACCCAAGCCGCCTACGCGCTGACGATGCTGGAATGGAATGCGCCTTCGGCGATCCTGTGTGCTACAAACCTGCGCGAGATGGGCGCACTCGAAATGGCACCGATTTTGCGCGCTGATTCCAAGACTGCGCATATTCCACTTATTGCGGTCGGTGGCGGAAGCGGAGATCAGGCGTTGCTCGAGGCTTACCGCGCCGGGTGCGACGATTTTGTGGATCGCCGCCGCACGCCCACCGATATCGCCGCGCACGTGCGCAGTTTTCTGGTAAGCCGGCAAGAAGGTTTTCAGCCGACTCAGATGCTGACCAGCGCGGAAACAGATTTGAGCGGTAATCTCTTGCATCTTGACCTTCCCGGCGTGATTCAGATGCTGGGGCAAGCACGACAGACGGGCGCCCTGCATATCAACGCCAGCGAATTGGACGGAATCATTTTTTTCGAAGGCGGCGAAATTACCCACGGAGAGTACGGCCCTTTGTTTGGGGATGAAGCAGTGACCCAGATTGTCGCCGCGTGCCACAGCGCCGAGAAGGGCGTGTACAAGTTCGTGTATGGCGCAACGGCCACGCAGCGCACGGTGCTACGTTCCGCTACCGACCTGCTGCTGGATGCGATGCGCGAGTTCGATGAATCCGAACGCGATAAAGTGGAGAACGAATTGTCATGAGCGAAACGCAGATACTCACGGCTGCCCGCACTCCGACGGTGTACTTCATTGACGATAGCGCCACCATGCGCGAAGTCATCAAGATCGCATTTCGCAAAGAGAACATCCACGTCATCACTTGTGCCGACGCTGCTTCCGCGCTTGCGCAGTTCGGCGAAGCCGCGCCCGATGCGGTGATCACTGACGTGATCATGCCGGACAAAGACGGCTATGAGGTATGCCAATTCATCAAGGACCACGAGCAATTCGGAAAGACTCCGGTGATATTGATGTCCGGCGTAGTGAATCGATCGGTTGCGGAAAAAGCGATGTCGGTGAAGGCCGACGAGCTAGTGCGCAAGCCCTTTCAGCCGCAGGATTTGATTGCGCGCGTGAAGAGTCTTCTGAATCCTGCAGCAGTTAAGGCGGGCAGTGGCTTGCGCGAGGATGATGCGAATGCGACGCAGGCGGCGTCGCGCGTTCTGGGAAGCTTATTTTCCGGGAATTCCAGCAACGCCCATCTGCTCGAAGCGACTCCGTTGCGCACTGAATCGTCTGCTGCATTTGCGCCGCCACGCGCCGCTGCACCCGCGCCTCGAGCGTATCCCGCAGCGCCGCCTGTTCCAACACCACGCGCACCGGCCCTACCTCCCGCCGAACTGCAAAAACTGCGCAACGAAATCCTTCGGCTTGAATTGCTGGTGAAGAAACTGCAGGCGGAACTCGAGGCGCAGAAGCAGTATTGCTCTGCACTTGAGAGTCACTTCAAAGCGATGCAAGAGTCGCAATAGCCGTTCGCTATATGGCCGGCGCGATGAGCGACGCCACCGTTCAATCAAGTCCCTCGGCGCGCAGGAATTCTCGCGCGACATCAGCGATGTCGCGATGCTCGCCATCCACTTCGTAGTTCATCTTGCGCATTTCCGCATCGTTGATTTTGCCGCTTAATTCAAGCAGAGCCGCACGAACCTCAGGATATCGCGCGAGCGTATCGCTGCGAACGATGGGCACCGCGTCGTACGGTGGGAAATAGTGCCGATTGTCCTCGAGCATCACTAGATCGCGGGCGGACAACAGGCCGTCGGTGGAATTGCCGGCGACGAGATCCACTTGCTTTTCGAGCAGTGCGCGATAGAGCAAGCCGAGGTCCAGGATCCGTGGTGGTTCAGCGAACGAAAGGCCATAGGTCCGAGCCAGGCCTGCGAAGCCGTCCGGGCGTTCCATAAACTCGTAACCAAATCCGGCGCGCCATTTTGCAGCGTACGATGCGGCATCTAAAATCGTTTTCAAGTTGAAGCGCCGGGCATCTTCACCCCGCACGACAATTGCGAATGTGTTATTGAACCCGAGTGACGGCAGCACTTCGAGTCCGAAACGTTTTTTGTATTCGCTCCGCACACGGCCAAATACAGCAGAGGGATCTGAATCCAAGGGGTCATGCAGGATCGCGGTGAGCGCTGTGCCGCTGTATTCGACATACGTGTCGATACGGCCGGCCAGCAGGGCCTGCTGGCAAATGTAGGAACCTGCGAGATAAAACCTTCGCGTCACGGGTTGATGGGCGCGAGCCTCCAGATGCTGCGCGACGATTTCCCCGAGCAGCGACTGTTCCGAGAAATTCTTCGAGCCAACAACGATTCCCGAATGGCGGTCTGGATTGCACGCAGCGAGCAGACCGAGACCACCAAGGGCGAGCAAACCGAAAAGCCGCCGGCCAGGATTCATGCGCGCACGGGTCGCAGGCGGCGTTCCAAGATACCAAGAACAAAGTCAGCGGCGAGCGCTAAAAGTGCTGCCGGAATTGCCCCGGCCAGAATCAGCTGATTATTGACCATCGCCAATCCACGGAAAATAAATTCACCAAGGCCTCCGGCTCCTACCGCCGCGGCAATGGTTGCGATCCCGATGGTCAGGACCGTGGCTACCCGCACGCCTGCGAGGATCGTCGAGAATGCCAACGGGAATTCAACCTTGATAAGGATTTGACGCTCAGTCATTCCCATTCCGCGGGCGGCCTCACGCACGGGTGCGTCCACGCCGGAAATGCCCGCCACGGTACCGCGGATTATCGGCAGCAGTGCGTAAAGTGCCAGCGCAGTAATAGCCAGCCGGTCGGCGCGGCCGCCGAGCCAGGGTATCGGCAACAAGAAACCGAAAAGCGCGAGACTAGGAATGGTTTCGGCGATGTTGGCGCCACCCAGGATCGGCGTCGAAAGCCAAGGACGGCGCGCGGCCAGCGCGCCGAGCGGGATTCCCACCAGCAAGGCAAGCAGCATGGCGATGCCGACGAGCCAGATGTGTTCCAGCGTGCTTTGCAGAATCTCGCGGTGATGACGCAGAAAAAAATCCAGAAGACTCATCGTTTCCCCTCCGCGCCCTCATATAATCGCAGGTTTTCCACGTAGGCGGCCGCGACAGGTTCGGTGGCATTGAAGAATTCCTTCGGTGAATAGAGTCCCACGAGCTTGCCGGCGTCCAGCACGGCAATCCGTGTGCCGAGCAGCAAAGCTTCGCCCACATGGTGAGTCACAATGACGATGGTCTTCGCGAGATTTTGCTGGACTTCCTGGAATTCGCACTGGACTTCGGCGCGCGTGAGAGGATCGAGTGCGCCGAATGGCTCATCCATCAGCAGAATGGGCGGGTCGGCGGCGAGCGCCCTGGCTATCCCGACGCGCTGGCGCTGCCCGCCGGAAAGCTCGTGAGGATAGCGGCGCAAATATTGTTCCGAGTCGAGGCCGACGAGTTCCAGCAGTTGTGCGACGCGGGAACGAATGCGCACTTCCGGCCAGTGCTCCAGACGCGGCAGGAGGGAAATATTCTGTTCGACGGTGTAGTGCGGAAACAAACCAACGTCCTGAATGATGTAGCCGATTTGGCGGCGCAGGGTGATGGGGTTCCAATCGAGAGTGGAACGGCCGTTGACGCGCACCTCGCCCTCACTTGGTTCGAGCATGCGATTGATGAGTTTCAGCGCTGTGGATTTTCCGGCGCCGCTCCGGCCTAGCAATGCTACTGTTTCGCCTTTAGGCACCGACAAATTGAGGTCGCTGAGCAGAGTTTGCCCGGCCGGAAGCCGGTAGCCCGCATGGCGAAATTCGATAGCGGTTTCTTGGTCAGCTACCGCACTGCCATGATTTTCGGCGGGCATTCGGTCCAGACGGCGGAATGAAGGGCGCGTCGCAGGCAGGCTAACAAGCGGTCGATGTTTGTGTCAAACCAAGCGCCCTCGCATAGTTCGCTGGCACTTGGCAAAACTGCTTGCCGAGTCAAGCTCACTCAGAGTATAAGCGGCGCACTTCCCCGGAGGCGCAATCTTGACGCGAAAGAACCAGATGACTGACTTGTCCAAAGCACCAAGCGCCAACGCGCCGGTGCCGGAGGCGAAGTCGGTCACTTCCGGTGTCGGTTCCACTGAGAACATGGCTCGACCGAGCACCGTGTCAAGTTGGCTCTGGAACAAGGACCTCGCGCCAATCCCGCGCGATCGGCGCACCTGGGGAACATACAACTATGCGGCGCTGTGGGTGGCGATGAGCGTCAACATCCCCACATACATGCTGGCGAGCGCGATGATAGCCGGCGGGATGAATTGGAAGCAGGCAATCTTCACGGTGTTTCTCGGTAACGTGATCGTACTGATTCCGATGCTGCTCAATGCTCATGCGGGCGCGGAGTACGGGATTCCATTTCCAGTGTTCGCGCGGTCTTCGTTCGGCGTGCTCGGAGCAAACGTGCCCGCAGTGTTACGCGCTCTGGTGGCCTGTGGCTGGTTCGGAATCCAAACGTGGATTGGCGGGGAAGCCATTAATACGCTGCTCGCGGCTGTAAAACCGGCCTGGAATCACCCGTGGCTTTGTTTTGTCGGATTTTGGGCCCTGAATCTGGCGGTTATATTGCGTGGCATCGAAACGATTCGCTTCCTGCAGGGAGTCACGGCCCCGGCGCTGTTGATTTTGGGCATCGCAATGCTTGGCTGGGCCTACAGCAAGGCTGGGGGCCTGGGCCCAATGCTCTCCGCGCCGTCGCAGTTTCATTCTTTTGGCGAGTTTTTCGCGTTTTTCATCCCGTCGCTTACAGGCGTGGTCGCCTTCTGGGCCACGGTCGCGCTGAACATTCCCGACTTCACGCGCTACTCCAAAGGACAGCGGGAGCAGATGGTCGGACAGGCTCTAGGCCTGCCGACGGCGATGACGTTTTACTCGTTCATCGGGATAGCCGTCACATCGGCGACGGTGATTGTGTTCGGGCATGCGATCTGGGATCCAGTTGTTGTGTTGAGCCATCTGGGAAATCCGATCGCGGTGGTCGTGGCAATGCTGGCGTTGCTGCTGGCGACCCTCAACGTAAATGTGGCCGCGAATGTGGTGTCGCCGGCGAATGATTTTTCGAATCTGTATCCTCGCAAGATCAGCTTCAAGATCGGAGGCGTCATCACCTGCTTTATCGGATTGCTGATGCAGCCCTGGCGATGGCTCTCAAGCCATGGGAGCTACGTGATGGGTTGGCTCGTGGGGTATTCGAGTTTCCTGGGGCCGATCGCAGGAGTAATGATCGCGGATTACTACCTGGTACGGAAACGCGTGATTGCGACCGACGATTTGTTCGAGCACGAAGGCATTTACGAATACACGCATGGGTTCAACTGGCGGGCGATAGGCGCGCTCGTCGCGGGAATCGCGGTGGCACTGAGCGGTCTTGAGATTCCTGCACTGCATGGGCTGTATCCGTATGCGTGGTTCGTCGGTTTTGGAGTGTCATTCTTCGTCTACCTATCGTTGATGCCCAGGAAGCAGGATTCATAAGGTGGCAGGGCGGCTGCCTGGCAGCGATTGGTGACACCGATTCAGTCATCGTGCTTGCTCAGAAATTTCCGGATGTCGCGTAGGACCTTTAGCAGCATCGCATCGGTCAGCTTACCTGTGAACGTATTCTGTTGGCTGGGATGATAGGATGCGAAAAGGCGCGGGAGCCCGTCGGGAAGTTTGTAACTTGCACCATGTTGGAAGGGAAATGCGGCTAGGCTAGAGATCCGGCCGCGATCCTTTAACAGTCCCAAATAAGCGCGCATCGCAATGCCGCCGAGCGCCAGTACCGCGCGTAGCCGATGAATTTCCAGCTCACGCTCAAAAAATGGACGGCAATTCGCCAGTTCGGACGGCAACGGCTTATTCGCAGGCGGAGCGCAGCGTACTGCCGCCGCGATATAGGCGTTCTTGAGAGCCAAGCCATCGCCACGGTGTTCTGAGGTATGCTGATTCGCGAAGCCGGCGCGAAACAGGGCTTTGTAAAGAAAGTCGCCGGAGCGGTCGCCGGTGAACATTCGTCCCGTGCGGTTGCCTCCATGTGCGGCGGGAGCGAGACCGAGGATCAGAAGGTCCGCGCGAGGATCGCCGAATCCGGGGAGGGGCTTGCCCCAGTAATCCCATTCAAGAAAGGAGCGACGCTTAGTCCGTGCCACTTGCTCGCGGTAGCGCACCAGACGCGGACATTTGCGGCAATGGACGATTTCCTGGTTGAGCTGATCTAATTCGTCCAAATTCGGTCTCTGGGAGAAAGCTACCATGAATCCTGGCAGCCGTTGTATACGTCTACTGTATTGAAAGCCGGCGAGGCCAGGAAGTAGCCGCGCTATCATTAACGCTCGGTTGTAATTGGCGGGTTTCCCTCTAAGATCAACAGCACGCAAGTTACCGGAGCCACTCAATTTACATGGATACCGCACCCGAAAAAATTGTAGTTGTGGACGCCGACCCACGCAGCCGCGACGAGATACGTTCCGCATTGCAGGCTGCTGGATACGATGTCGCGGCGTTCCCAACCAGCCGCGAAGGGCTCGACGCAGCCCTGCTGAACGGCGCTGACATCGTGCTGATGGATGCCACTCTACAAGATCCCAGCGCGAGCGAAGTCATAGCAACCATTCGCGGCACATCCAAAACGACAGCCACTCGAGTTTTGCTCACGGTGGGGCCGAGCGCTGAGCAGCGTGCTACAGCACTGGACCTGGGTGCGAACGACGCGATCTCGAAGCCCCTAGATTCCAAGGAGTTGCTGGCCCGGGTGCGCGCACGCCTGCGAGTTCAAAGGCTCGAAAAAGAGCTGCGCGACAAGATGCGGATTGCGGAAGAAGGCCAGCAGATTGCGCACACTGCATTCGAAGCATTGGCCGTCACCGAGAAAATGACCAGCGATGCTTTTTCGCTCGACCGCAAACTCAAGACGGGTTTCGCAGCGGTCTTCGCGATCGCGATCTTGATGGCCGGAATCTATTTCTTGTTTGCGCGCAGCGCCCAGAAGGTCACGCAGCGCTCGAATTCGATTCTTACTAAGCTCGAGGGTGGCATCGTCCGGCAGCAGGATTTGATCGCCGAGGCCCGCAAACTGCGCTCGCAGCAAGTAGTCCCAGATGCCACGCCCGTCGGCAAGGATGATTTGAAGAAACAGGCCGAGAATCTGAAGCAGAAAATGGCCAAAGCAGATCCAAATGACGCGGCTGGTCTGCAAAAACAGTTGGAAGAAACGAACGCTCGCTTGCAACGCCTCGAGCAACAGGGCGAGGCAGCTCAAAGCATAATTCCGGCTGACGTGCAGTCCGTTTGTTTGCTGCATGTGGCGGTGGCGTTCAACGATCAGCAAACGGGCAAGCGCTTGCGATATGGCGGGCTCAATCAGGACGGCGAACCATTACAAGACAGCGACGGGAACCCGATTTTGACGCTGGATGGAACGGGTCCGGAGGTGAAGCTCGACGTTTTTGGCACCGGCTTCGTGGCCGGGCCCGATGGCACCGTGATCACCAACCGGCATGTGGCCGAGCCGTGGTGGAAGGAAACCGATCTTTCGTCGTTGACGAGCCAGGGATTGCAGCCACAGATTTCCGCCATTCGTGCCTATTTTCCTGGCGACCCTCGCGCTTTCCACGCTGAAATCCAGCAGATTTCGCAGGAAACCGATTTGGCGGCGATGCGCGTGGACCTGCAGGGGTTGAAGCGTTCGGTTCTCTCGATTGAAACAGCCAAAGGTTCGGCGATGAGCGGGCAGCCCATCATATTGATGGGCTACGCCACGGGGCTCGCGGCAATTCTTGCGCGCACCGACGAGGATTCGGCGCAGCAAATTCTGAAAAAAAGCGGCAGCGATGTCTCGCAGGTGCTCGACGAATTGGCGAAACGCAATCTCATCCGCCCGTTGATTACGCAAGGCCACATCGGCGACATTCTGCCGGACAAGATTGTCTTTGACGCGCAGACGACTTCCGGAGGTTCGGGCGGACCACTGTTCAACCGGCAAGGCAAGGTCATCGGAGTCACCTACGCAGTGTTGAAAGGATTCGGCGGCTCGAACTTTGGGATTCCCATTCGGTTCTCGGAGCCGCTATTGAAGCATTAAAGCCGCGCACAAGGCCCATGCCGTAATCCATTCCAGCGAAATTGACACGCCTGCCGCTCACGGCTAGCATAGTTCGAGCGATTGAATTCCTTTGGGGATCCCCAAAGGTGTGCCTGCCGAACCCGGTACGACCGCGTCTACCGATTATGGAAACTAGCTCGCGTTCGCAAAACATCCTACATCGAATTGTCGAAGCCCGGCTTGCATCGATCGCGCACCGCAAGCGCGTGCTTCCTGAAGTGGCGTTGAAGATTGCGGTGGAAAAGAAAGTTGCAGCGCCGCGTGATTTCGCAGGTGCGCTCTCGCGCCCGAGCGGCATCAACATTATTTCCGAGTTGAAAAAAGCCTCGCCGTCACGTGGAGTGATTCGCGAGGAGTATGCTCCCGCGGCCCTCGCGGCCACCCTGGAAGAGGCGGGAGCAGCCGCGCTCTCCGTGTTGACGGAGGAGGATTTCTTTTCTGGCTCGCTCGCCGACCTGAAAGAAGCGAGCAGGGTCACGAAACTTCCGATCCTGCGCAAGGATTTCATCGTGGATCCCTGGCAGGTGTGGGAAACCCGAGCGGCGGGAGCGGATTCGTTCTTGCTGATCACAGCAATCCTGGAAGATTCGAACTTGCGGGAGTTGCTGGACCTCGGTCGTTCATTGAAAATGGAAGCGCTGGTGGAGGTTCATTCGCGAGAGGAACTCGAGCGGGCGCTCGCAGCTGGCGCGCAAATCATCGGCGTCAACAACCGAGACCTGAGCGACTTTCAGGTGCACGTGGAAACGTCTCTCAAATTGGCCGAGGCGATTCCCGATGATTGCATTGCCGTGAGTGAGTCGGGATTGCGTTCGCACGACGACCTTGTTCGCTTGCAGCTCGCCGGATTCGACGCATTTCTTATCGGTGAGCATGTGATGCAAAGTGCTGATCCCGGTGTGGCTTTGCGGGCGCTTCGTCAACCCACAGGTATAGGGCACCCCGCGACGTAAAGGCCAGAATGGTGAAAGTTAAAATTTGCGGGATCACAAATTGGGTGGACGCGCGCAACGCCTTCAAGGCCGGAGCCGACTTCCTGGGATTCAATTTTTACCGCGAAAGCCCGCGTTACATCGCGCCAGCGGCAGCTCGGCGCATTGTACGACGGTTGCCCGAGGGGGTTCGATCCGTCGGAGTTTTTGTGAATGAGTCCGAAGCGGAGATGGTTTCGATCGCGCGTACAGTGGGTCTTGACTTCGTGCAATTGCATGGCGACGAACCGCCGCAACTTGTATCGCAGTTGCGTAGAACCGTCCCGGTGATAAAAGCAGTGCGAGTGCGTGAGGGCTTTGGCACTGCGGAGCTGGCGCGCTTCACAAGAGCGTCCGCGTTCCTGCTCGATGGATTCGACCGCAAACTGCGTGGCGGTACCGGTAAACGAGTTGACTGGAATTTGGCGAAGCGCGTCGGACGCAAGCGGCGCATATTTCTGGCTGGCGGCTTGACGCCGGAAAATGCCGCGGAAGCCGTGAACCTGACGCGACCGTACGCTGTGGATGTATGTAGCGGAGTCGAATCGCGCCCTGGCAAGAAAGATGCCGCGCGAATGCAAGCTTTGGTGCAGGCGGTGCGATCCGGACGGAAAAAAACGAAGCGATGAGTGCCACTCCACAACTCGTGCCGGATTCGCGTGGCCGCTACGGCCCGTTCGGTGGCCGCTACGTGCCGGAAACATTGATGGCGCCGCTCGAGGAACTCGAACGCGCATACGCAGCAGCACGTGATGACAGAAGCTTTCAGGCTGAACTCGACGCCCTGCTGCATGATTTTGCCGGGCGTCCCACGCCATTGCAGTTCGCGTCGCGATTGACGGTGCATCTGGGCTGTCCGCGCGTTTATATCAAACGCGAGGATTTGCTGCACACTGGCGCGCACAAAATAAATAACGCCCTCGGCCAGGGATTGCTGGCCGCGCGGATGGGCAAGCAGCGAATCATCGCAGAAACCGGGGCCGGGCAGCATGGCGTCGCGACAGCTACTGTGGCAGCTCGGTTGGGACTTACGTGTACCGTTTATATGGGCACGGAAGACATGGAGCGCCAGAAGTTAAACGTATTTCGAATGCGCTTGCTCGGGGCCGAAGTGATCGGGGTGGAGTCCGGCAGCCGGACGCTGAAGGATGCGATCAATGAGGCCATGCGCGATTGGGTCACGAATGTCGGGACGTCGCACTATTTGCTAGGCTCGGTGCTTGGTGCGCATCCTTATCCTCAAATCGTGCGAGATTTTCAAAAAGTGATTGGCGAAGAGGCGCGCGCGCAGATTCTGCAAGCCGAAGGGCGTTTGCCCGATACCTTGATCGCGTGCGTAGGCGGTGGCTCGAACGCCATTGGGTTATTTCACGCATTCATTCCCGATGATTCTGTAAAGATGATTGGAGTGGAAGCCGGCGGGCGAGGGAAGTCCCTCGGCGAACATGCCGCGCGGCTTGCTGCTGCCAGCGGTTTTGGCGGCGCGCGCCCGGGAGTCCTGCAGGGAACGTATACCTACATCTTGCAGACGACTGACGGCCAGATCTCGACCACACATTCCATCTCCGCGGGCCTCGATTATCCCGGAGTCGGTCCCGAGCACGCGTGGCTTGCGCAACAAGGGCGCGCGGAATATTGCGCGGTCAGTGATGAAGAAGCCGTGAATGCGGCGCGAACCCTAGCTCGATTGGAAGGCATCATCCCGGCGCTCGAATCCGCGCACGCGCTGGCGGAACTGATTCGCCGCGCGCCTCGGATGAAGAAAGACGAGCTGGTGATTCTGAATCTTTCCGGCCGCGGTGATAAGGATATGGAAATCCTCTCGCGCTATGTCTGAGCCCGCTGCTTCTCAAAGTGGGATTGGAACTCAGAGAGCCGGACGCATTGCGCAACGTTTCCGCGAACTAGCCGACGCGAGCGAGCTTGGTCTGGTCGCGTACATAACAGCTGGTGACCCTTCACTCGCTGCGACTGAGAAAATTGTCCTTGCTGCCGCAGAAGCCGGCGCGGACGTAATTGAGCTGGGAGTGCCGTTCAGCGATCCCGTCGCGGACGGTCCCACGATTCAACGCGCGAGCGAACGCGCATTGCAAAGCGGCACTACACTCGCAAGCGTGATTGGGCTTGTCGCCAAGATTCGCACACACTCCGATGTTCCGCTCGTGCTGTTCACCTATTTCAATCCCATTCTCCAGATGGGACTTGAGAAGTTTGCTGGAGCGGCGGCGTTGGCTGGCACAGACGGCGTACTGGCCACGGACTTGACGACCGAAGAGGCGGAGGAATATCGAGCGACAATGCAGGCGCACGGGCTCAATACCATTTTTCTCGCAGCGCCAACATCCACGGACGCTCGCCTGGCGCTGATTGCCCATGCGTCGAGCGGGTTTCTCTACTTGATTTCGCGCGCCGGCGTCACAGGAGCGAGGGAAGCGTTACCGCCGGACCTGCCGGCGCTCGTTCGCCGCACTCGGAAATTTACTTCGCTTCCGATCGCCGTCGGGTTCGGCATCTCGCTGCCGACTCATGTGACGGTCCTAGGCGGATTAGCCGATGCAGCCGTGGTGGGGTCGGCGCTGGTGGCAGAAGTTGAGAAAGCGCCAACAGTGGAGGCGGCCGCCGCTGCCGTCGGCGAACGCATCCGCGTCCTGAAGTCCGCGGCGCGCGCTGGAATCAGCAAGCGTAGCAGCGACGCGCCGTAGAGAGAGTTCGCGGCGGGACGAACCTTGCACCAACTTTCCCGGTTTGCAGTAAACTTCCGTCGCACTTATTTGATGTTATTGCGGAACCAGGAGCCCGGATGGATAAGCGCGTTGCCGACGCCGATGCGGCTATTGCCAAAATTCAGGATGGCGCAACCATTTTGCTCGGCGGGTTCGGATTGTGCGGCATTCCAGAAAATCTCATCGCGGCGCTGCGCCGCAAGGGCACGACAGGCTTGACGCTAGTATCGAACAACGCAGGCGTGGACGATTTTGGCATCGGCCAGCTGTTGCAAAGCAAACAGGTTAGAAAAATGATCGCGAGCTATGTGGGGGAGAACAAAACCTTCGAGCAACTCGCGTTAAAAAAGGAAATCGATGTGGAATTGAATCCGCAGGGAACGCTGGCCGAGCGGATTCGCTGCGGGGGCGCGGGAATTCCTGCTTTCTACACGCCGACGGGTTACGGAACGATGGCGGCAGAGGGCAAGGAGGTTCGTGAGTTCAACGGGCGTCCCCACGTTCTGGTCCCCTCCTTGCGTGGGAATTTCGCGTTCATCAAGGCCTGGAAAGGCGATCGCTGGGGAAATCTTGTCTACCGTAAGACGGCGCGAAATTACAACGCAGTGATGGCCACAGCGGCGGACCATGTGATCGCCGAGGTGGAGGAAATCGTGGAACTAGGGGCGCTCGACCCCGATTGCGTGCACACGCCGGGAATTTTCGTGGACGCCATTTTTCGGGGCGCAAATTATGAGAAGCGCATCGAACGCCGTACGGTGCGAAAGCATTAGGAGCTTGCAATGCCGACCGAAACCGACAAACGCGAAATCATTGCGCGCCGGGTAGCGCAGGAATTGCGCGACGGCTACTACGTGAATCTGGGAATTGGATTGCCGACGCTGATCCCCAGCTATTTGCCGCCCGGCATAGAAGTGATTCTGCAGTCTGAAAACGGAATGCTCGGCATCGGGCCGTATCCTTACGAAGGCGAGGAAGATCCAGATTTGATCAATGCCGGCAAAGAAACAATTACGGAGATTCCCGGCTGTTCTTATTTCTCGAGCGCGGAGTCCTTCGGCATGATTCGCGGCGGAAGAATCAACGTGACGGTGCTGGGCGCCTTGCAAGTGGATGAAAAGGGAAATCTGGCGAACTGGGCTATCCCGGGCAAAATGTTGAAGGGCATGGGCGGCGCGATGGACCTGGTAGCTGGCGCCAAGCGCGTAATCATTGCCATGGAGCACACCACCAAGGATGGCGACCCGAAGATCGTGAAGAAATGCACCCTGCCGCTTACCGGCGTCGGCGTCGTCCAGCTAATCGTCACCGAATTGGGCGTGATCGAAGTAACGCCAAAAGGGCTCTTGCTCCGCGAAGTGGCTCCGGGCATCACGCCGGAAGAGGTGCAAAAATTCACCGAGCCGGTTCTGGATCGCGCGCCTGATCTGAAGAAGATGTCCGTTTAAAACGGCGCCGAGATTATTCTGCGCGTGCAGGGCTGTGGAGTGCCGTGAACTGAGATACCATCCTTGCTAGGACAGTCTTCCGGGAGAAGCGATGGAGCCGCATTCAATTGTCGTAATCAGTCTGCACACGCCCAAGGAAAAGCTCTGGGGTGAATTAATCGATATTTCGAACTCCGGAATCACCTTGCGCGGAATTGACCTGAGCTCGTTTGACGATTTTGTGAGCCAGGTGCTTCATCCGGAAGGCGACCGCATGGGATTGCCGACTCTATTTTTCCCCATGCTGCGAATCGAGCGCATCGCTCTGGACGAAGCGCGCGGCTCGATACCATCACTCGCGGAAGTTTTTGAGAAGAAGACTGGCCGATCGCTGGTGGATTATCTGTCGCAATTTGCGTGAGCGGCACCCGTTCTGAAACTACAAGTTCATGCCCAGCCGAATACTTACAGTTCCCAACCAATTGACCTTCCTGCGGCTCGCCTTTCTGCCCTTCTTTATCATGGCCATTCACTACGAGCGTTTCAATTGGGCGCTCGCCATCCTGATTGCTGCGGGACTGAGTGACGCTCTCGATGGCCTACTGGCGCGCGGGCTCAATCAAAAAACGCCACTGGGTGCCTATCTCGATCCCATCGCGGACAAGCTGCTGCTTTCTTCCTCGTATCTCGTGCTGGCGTTGCACGGAAGAATCTCATGGTGGCTGGCGATTCTGGTTCTAGGGCGCGACGTCTTGCTGCTGGCGGCCAGCGCCGTGATTATTATCACGGTGGGTTACATGTCCCTGCCGCCGAGCATCTACGGCAAGGCCACAACGTTCTTCGAAATTTCGATGATTTTCCTGGTCCTGGTGCTGGCGATATGGGACAACCACGCACTCTGGGTCTTGAAGGGAATTTGTGCCTACTGCGTTGCGGCCTTTGTCTGCGTGTCGGGGTTCCATTACAGCATCGTCGTATCCCGGCGGCTGCACGCAGGAGCGTAGTTCAGCGTCGGTCTCGGGCGTGGCGCTTTTACCCGGCGCGGAGAATGTTGAGGGCCACTATAGCTAAACTCGCGGCCACCGCTAGACCAGCTGCCCAGCCAAGTAGGTTCGCGCGTGTACGTTCTTCAGGCGCGGATGGCGCTCGATCCACCATGATTTTGCCGAGCATGAAGCCGGTAATCAACCCGCCTAAGTGCGCGAAATTATCGATGCCCGAGAACACAAATCCCATAATCCCGATGTAGATCAGCCATCTGATCAACTGGCTCCGCAGCATTTGCATAGAAGCGCTTCGGCGATTTGTTGTGATCGCAAGAAGGACTCCGATCAAGCCGAGCAACGAGCCTGACCCGCCGATGCTGAAGTGGCCAACCAGGCCGCTTAAGAGATATGCGCCAATTCCCGTGATCACGTACATGAAAAGATATCGCGCCGAGCCGTATAGCTCCTCGATCTGTGGACCGATGTCCATTAATACCCACATGTTGAATCCGATGTGGAGCAAACCGCCGTGAAGGAAAGACGCCATTATCAATCGCCATGGCTGCAATAAATCCCCTGGCCAGGGCAGAGATGCCCCAAACTTGAACAACACTTGCCCGTTGATTCCACCGAGACCCATGAGCGCAGAGAACCCGCCGCCCGCCGGAGCTTGTAAGCCGCTGCTGCGAATCGTGGCCAGCAAGCTCGCGCCGTAGAGCAGGCAGCTCAAAGTTAGAATCCCGTAGGTTGCCGGCGATGTGGTGGGAAGCAAGCGGCTAAGCGAACGGCTGGCTGCGGCCATGCCGAACGTCATGCTCGCGCCGCACTGATGGCACTTTGTCGCCGTTGCGCCGACGAGCGTACCGCACGCGGGGCAAAGTTTCGGGCGTGCACCTTCCTTGCTAGTGCCGCCAAATAGACCGCTCATTTGTTCGCGAAATCGATCCAGTTTCCAGCGCAGGCGTGGCGAAAGATCCAATAGGGTTCCTTGCGAGAATGTAGATGCCTTCCTATAATACCGAACTTGGGAGCAAACCAGTGAATCGGGAAACTGCGTGAGGCTCACCACCCTGCAAGAAGAATCATCCAAACAATCTGTGAATGAATTGGCCCGCGAGAAAATCGGCGTAGCAGGGCTAGCTTTGGCCATAGCCTTCGCGCTGATGGCTGTCGCAGGGTGTTCGCATCACACGGCCACGACGCGCCAGCCGGCGCGCACGCCAGCCACACAACCTCCTTCGCAGCCTGGCACGTCCGCCGGTAAAGCAGCGCCTTCGTCGCCTTCCGGGACGCCTCCCGCAATCGAACGTCAACCGGCAATTCCCGGCGAGTATCTCGAGGAAGGCGTTGCGTCATGGTACGGAATCCCATTCAACGGCCATCGCACTTCGAACGGCGAAATATACGACATGCACGAATTCACAGCAGCGCACCGCACGCTGCCGTTCAATTGCGTAGTTCGCGTGACGAATCTGGACAACGGCAGACAAACCGAAGTGCGCGTCAACGACCGCGGCCCGTTTGTTGCGAACCGCGTCATTGATTTGTCGCTATCCGCCGCGCAAGCGATTGAAATGGTCGGGCCCGGCACAGCCAGAGTGCGCTTGGAGATCGTTTCAGGGCCAAATCCGGAAGCCGGTTTCTTTGCGGTTCAGATTGGAGCGTTCACGGTGAAGGAGAACGCCGAACGCCTGAAAGCCGAGATGGAAGCGAACTATTCACCCGTGAGCATCGCACCATATGATTCCCCGAGCGGCACCTTCTATCGCGTGCGCGTGGGCCGCATGGCGAGCGAAGACGCTGCGCATCAACTCGCCAATCAACTTCACAATGTGAACCAATTCACGACTTTTGTCGTTCGACTCGACAATTGAAGCGGATTGGTATTGCCGCGGCCTACTTGTGTTTCATCACGTACACACCGTCCCAATCCGAAGCGGGCGCTTCGGAGAGGTACTCCGCACAGCGTGCCAGGAAAATCCGCGAGGGTCCGTCATCAGGCCAGCGGCTGAGAACAGCCTCGAAATCGGATATGGCGGCAAGCCAGTCATGGCGCTTATAGGCTTCGCGGGCCGTGCCGAACAATTCGATGAGTTCGCTCCCATTGTTGGCGACCACATCCGGAGCAAGAATTTCGTAGACCGTCAGCGGCTGCAGTTTGCCTTTCACGCGGATCAGGTCAATCTCTCGCAGCATCAGTTTGTCCGTGTGAAGCTCCCTCTGAGTAGATTCGCTGATCAAGATGTGCGTGCCGTATTCCTTGTTCAGGCCCTCCAAACGCGAAGCCAGGTTCACGGCATCGCCGATCGCGGTGTATCCGTAGCGCAACGACGAACCCATGTTCCCGACGGAAGCGACACCAGTGTGGATGCCGATTCCGATGTCGAGAACCGGTTTTCCCTGGGCCCGCCAGTCCGCTTGCAATTCCGCGAGGCGCGAAAGCATGTTGATCGCGCCCAAGCAGCTTCGCTCCGCGTGATTTGGTTCGTCAAACGGAGCGCCCCAAATGGCCATCACCGCGTCGCCGATGTACTTATCGAGAGTGCCGCGATGCTGAAAGATAATTCGGGTCATTTCGGTGAGATATGCCTGCAATAGATCCGCAAGCTCCTGCGCGTCGAGTGATTCGGAAATCGAGGTGAAGCCGCGGATGTCGCTGAAGAGCACGGTGATCTCTGTCTTTCGTGGCCTCACGCGCTCGGGATCGTCCAGCAGACGGCGGATGACTTCCGGGCTTACGTATTGCTGAAAGGCACCGCGAACCCTGCGTTTTTCCTGCTCTTCGAAGAGGACCCGGTACAGCGCCACAAGGCTGACGTTCGGAATCAGCGTGAACACCGCCGGCACAATAAAATTCAGCCACCATCCGTGCAGGAACGCCCAATACACAATGCCCGCGAACGGCAATAGCAGACAAAACCCCACCACCATCCAACGCGGCTGCACCACCGCGAGCCACAGTCCGAGCGGAATACCAAACAGGAAGATAAATCCCACGTCTGTTAGCGCTTGGGCACCGCGATGAACGATGAATTTCTGGTTCAAAATGTTATCGATTAAGTTGGCGTGAATCTCGGTTCCCGGGAAATCGAGCCCGCCAAACGGTGTAGCGCGCAGGTCGCCAATCCCGGTGGCGGACGCACCGACGAGGACGATCTTGTCTTTGAAAGTGCCCGCCGGAAATTTCTTCAGCGCCACATTGGCGAACGAGACGTAGGGATACGTGCGCGCCGGGCCGTGGTAATTCACCATGAGCCGGCTAACGTCATCCGTACGCACGATGAGATTTGGACCAAATTCCACGCTTACGATTCCGCTGCCGCCGTAAGTCAGAACTGTTTGCTCATCGGAGAGACCGAGGTAAAGGCGTATGGTCTGGACTTCGAGTGACGCGTAAAAGTCCCAGTTAGTGCGATTTGGATCACGACCGTAGGGAATAGCGAGCGGAAGGCGGCGGACCACTGAGTCGGCATCCAAAAAGACGTTGAAGAAGCCCACGCCTTTTTTGTCGGCGACTGCGTCGGTGAAAATTGCAGCGTTGGCTTCCACACCGCGGGGCAGAAAATTCAGGTTTTCGTATAGTTCGATCACACGCACGCGGTCGGTTTCACCGTGGGCGGATGGCAAAGGCCGCACCTGCGGAAAGGGAAACCAGATAATCCGATTGGCGTATTCGTCGAGCGACTGGCTGGAAACCCCCGCGAGGTCTGCCTTGGTGTAGAGGAAATAATTGCCGATAACCACGTTTCCGAAGCGCTGAATGGCGTCGGATACTTGTTGGTCGTAATTGTATTGCTTTTCCTTGTCTTCGATAGTGGAAAGGATTGCGGGACCGACCTCGTGTCCTTTTTTTTGCTGAGCAGCAAGGTCACTGGAAAGATCCCGTAGGGGCAGGGCGGTTTCATCGGGCTTGCTGAAGGTCATGTCAAACGCGACGACGCGCGCACCGTCTTCGCGCAAGGCGTCCAGGAGGTGCGCAAAATGGACGCGAGGGAAAGGCCAGCGGCCCAGCACCTCTTGCGATTCCTGATCGACATCCACGATGACGATGCGCGGATCGGGCGGGGTGCGGCCGCGCAACTGATAGCGGGTGTCCAGGCTGGATAATTCCAGGCGGTGCACGAAATCGCACAGCGGCATGGGCCGCTCGCCCACGAACGTAGCCACGTAAATTGCGAGCGCGACGAGCGTGACCACCAGGCTGATGGCAAACGAGACTTTGCGTCGCCACCACTCGCGCAGCAGCCCGGATATTTTGCCAGTCGAGCGATCGGCCATATGGTCGAGAAAAACGGCTTTGCGGACGAGCGGAAATTGAAATCCGCGCAAGGCTAACAAAGCCCTGCGGGCGATTCAAGGCGTGAGTCTGGTCGCGGTGCTATGCGCGGAACAGCCAATAGGTAGTAGAATCGCCCAACTGTGCGGCACGGATTGGTTTCGCTATACTGAGGTGCAATCCGGCACCGCAGAAGACTTCATGGGCGAGAACAAGCAGATTTGGTATCTGGAGGGCTCGACGGTGGCGAAGCTTGTTGCGCCTCTGCGAGCGAGCTTTGACTTACGGCCATTCACTAGCGCCCCGCAAGATAATTCGAATACTCCTGCGCGTGCGGAAGCGAACACCCGCCCCCTTGTGGTGGTGACCGACATGAAAAACGGCGTGGTGGCTCTGCCGCCCCAGTGTAGCGACGTCAGCTCGAACTTCCGCGTAATTGGCGTCACGCCACCTGCAGGGATTCGCTCGCTGACGGCAGCCGGCTCCCCGGCCCCGAAGAGGGCACCCGCCATCCTCGCGTACATCTCCGCAAACGCCTCTCCGGAGGAAGTCGAAAAGACGCTGGCCCTTGCCTTTGAGAATATCGAACTTGCGGAGCGCGAACGAGCCAGCCGCGAAGCGCTGGAAGACGCCGAACGTGAACGCGAACAATTGAACGAGATCGGCGTGGCTCTGTCTTCGCAGCGGGACATTCAAGCGCTACTCAATCTGATTCTCGCGAAGGCGCGGGAGATTACTCGGGCGGACGCAGGCTCGCTTTACCTGGTAGAGGACGAAACTGAAGGGAAGCGCCATTTGCGTTTTATTCTCACGCAAAACGACAGCGTCGAGTTTCCGTTCCAGGAATTCGTGCTGCCCCTGGCCGAAGATTCCATGGCTGGTTACACTGCGCTGCGCGGCGAAGTTCTGAATTTTGCAGACGCGCACAACCTTCCACCCGACCTGCCGTTTCACTTCAACGACCGTTACGATCGCGACTCGGGATACCGTACGCGGTCGCTGCTTACGTTGCCGATGCGTAATGCGAAAGGCGAAGTACTGGGCGTTCTGCAGCTGATCAATTCCAAACGCAACTCCTCCGCACGACTGCGCAGCGAAGCCGATGTTGCCAAACAAGTGCAGCCCTTCCATCCGCGCGCGGTGCGGCTGGCGTTGTCGCTAGCATCGCAGGCGGCAGTTGCTTACGAAAATCGCAAGCTTTACAACGATATTGAAACATTGTTTGAAGGATTTGTAAGAGCCGCGGTGACGGCGATAGAGCAACGCGACCCCACTACCTCCGGACATTCGCTGCGCGTGGCAACCTACACCGGAGGACTGGCCGAAGTCGTGGATCGCACCGCGACCGGATCCTACAGCGCGGCGCACTTCGATCCCGGGCAGATGAAGGAAATCCGTTATGCCGCGCTGTTGCACGATTTTGGAAAAGTCGGCGTGCGGGAAGATGTGCTGGTCAAGGCGAAAAAGCTTTATCCGTTGCAGATGGACCTGTTGAAACAGCGTTTCGATTACATTCGCAAGGAAATGGAAGCAAGCATGGTCCGCCGAAAGCTTCAGGTGTATCTGGAACGTGATCGTGGCGACGCGCTCGCGGAAGTCGCCCGGCTCAGCGAGGATTTTGACCAGCGACTTGCCCGGCTTCAAGATTATCTCGACTTTATACGTGAGGCGAACGAGCCGACGCTGATGGAGCAAAGCGAATTCCGGAAACTACGCGAAATCGCGCAGCAATATTTTGTGGACACAGCTGGAGTCGAAAGGCCGTATCTCAATGCCGACGAGATGCGGTTGCTCTCCATTCCGAAGGGGAGTCTCGACGCGTCCGAGAGGCATCAGATCGAATCGCACGTAGTTCATACGTTGAATTTCCTGAGCCAAATACCGTGGACCCCCGAGCTTCGCCGCGTGCCAGAAATCGCGCGAGCCCATCATGAAAAGCTGAACGGTGAAGGGTATCCTTACAAGTTGCGCGGCGACGAGATTCCTTTGCCGACCAAGATGATGACCATCTGCGACATCTTTGACGCACTGACTGCCTCCGACCGTCCCTATAAGCGCGCGGTCCCAGTTGACCGCGCATTGGGCATACTGGAAGACTGCGTCCGGGCCAACGAAATCGACTCCGAGCTTTTCCGGCTATTCAGAGAATCCAAGATCTACGAGCGGGTGATGCCGCCCGCATCCAAGTAATGCCTCGCCGATCGCCTGCAAGAGGCGTGCCCATAGCGAAACGGATCATTGGGATTCTTGGAGCAATTCTCTGTCTCAGTTTGCCGATCTTAGTTCCAGCGGCAAACACACCCGCACAATCGCCTGCATCAACAACCTGGGCCGTTTCGATCGTGTTGCCATCCAGAGTCGTTTCCGGCCAACCTTCAACCCTTGCGGTCTTGGGTGTCGACGGACGCCTCGCCGAGGGAATTACGGTCAACATCGGAAATGGTCAGAGCGTCAAGACGGGCAAGTCCGGGCGAGCATTGTTCACCGCTCCGAGCGGCGCAGCCGTGATGATTGCAACAGCGGCGGGAAACTCGGCGGCAGCTCTGGTGGATTCCGCGCCACCGCTGAGCGGTGCGCAGGCACCTATGGTTGCGCCCGTCGTGTCGCAACTCGACCAGTTTCCGATTTGCGGCGGCGGATTTCGCGGAGACGCGGATGCGAATCATGTGACCCTCAATGACGAGCGCGCTTTCGTGCTGGCGGCTTCGCCGGAATGTCTGGCCGTGCTCGCGAGCCCCCGAGCGCTGCCCGGCCCGGCGAGGATATCGATTGAAACGCCGGACGCTCAATGGACCACGACTACCACGCTGGTCAGTCTGCATTTTGATCCGCCGTTGCCGGCGCTGGTGCCGGATAAGAGAAGCAAGCTGGTGTTGCACGTGCAGGGTTCCGAGCAGGCATTGCGCGTGCTGGCGGAAAATAGAACGCCGGGAGTGCTGCGATTCCTTCGCGGCGACCGGCAGGAGTTGGTCACTTCGGGCGGTTCCCAGAATTCCGCGGAAGTTGCGGTGCAGGCAATTAGCGCAGGGGATTTCTCATTTCACGCACGCATCCTTGCCGGGCCCGATGCCGATGCAGCCCGCCGGTATCTGACCGCGGCGGAATCCCTGGCTCCCAAGGATGTGCAGCACGTTATCAGGAATCTGGCGGATCGGCTCGCCCACCATCCACATGACACTCAAAAAGTGGGACGCCAAATTGATGAAATGATCTCGACAACGATGGCGGGGGATTTCCGCACCTTGCTTGAATCCGCCGCGACCGCACTGAAATAGCCCACTGCCATTAATTCGATCTAGGTGCAGAGTGCGAGTGTAGGGCTCGACAATCGAACCTGGTGTTCGAACGAAGATCTGTTATTGGTCTCCAGCCGGAGTGAGCATCTTAGGAGAGGCTTCGGGCAAAGCGCCCTGCGCCATTTGTTCCAGCGAATTTCGCGCCCGGCTGAGGCGGCTATCCGCGTCTTCGTAGCTTTGCTGCGCGTGACGGAGATGCGTGCCGAGCTTGTCATACACCTCGGCAAAGGATTCGAATTGCTTTTTCAATCCTGCCATTCCGGCCAACAAATGTCGCGTGTTTTCCTCAATTTTCTGGCCTTGCAGGCTGATTGCCACTGCGCTGAGGCATGCGTAGAACGTATTGGGCGAGACGGGAAACACGCGCTTCGCGCGGCAATACTCGTCGAGCTGCCCATATTTCGAGTCCTGCGTCATAAGCAGCTCGTAATACACGCCCTCAGACGGCACGAACATCAACGCATAGTCGAAGGTATGCTCGTCCTGCAGAATGTACTTCTCAGCGATGGAATCGGCATGCTTGCGAACAGCCACAGAGAATTCGCGTCGTGAGGTCTCGCCCGTTTCCATGAGCCTGCGGTACGCATCCAATGGGAATTTCGAATCTACCGAAAGAATGAGGTCGCCAATGCGCACGATGGCATCGACAATCGCGCCTGTCGAATCGAAACGATATTGCGTTTCGTAGGCGCTGCGCGGCAGCGCGTCCTGCAACAGACGTTCTAAGACAACTTCGCCGAGTATTCCGCGCGTTTTCGCGCCGCCTAGGACGTTTTGCAGCGTCTGCGTCGATTTTGACATCTCTTGCCCCGCGAGCTGCACTTCGGCCAGTTGCATGCTGATTTTGCGGATAGCCTCGCTCGATGATTGCAGTTGCTGCGCCATGGCGATCTGTGCGTCGCTCGCAAGCTTACCCGATGATGCGACGCCGCTTTGAAGCTCTTGACGCACCTGTCCGAGCTGCGTCGTTACTGACTGCATTAAATGGTTGATCTGTGAGCTGACGGACTGGCCTTGATTCGCCAATGAGTTCTGCATTTCCTGGCGGACGGCGGAAAGCTGTGCGTCCGAGCGCCTGGCGGCCGACCACACCATGCCCGCAACCACCGCGATTGCACCCAAGCCAATGACTATCCAGAGAACCGAACTCATCAATAAATTCCTCGCGGACTTGCTGCTCTTGTTGGGTACTTCAAACTACTTTAGCGCGAACGCGTGGGCGGGAGAAGGTGTTTTGCCGCGCTTCACGTGGCGCTAGAGGAAGACAAGTTCGCCTGGCGGCAGCGCGCCAATCCCGTCTAGATAAATCACGCATCGTTCAGAAGTTGAGTTTCAATGCAAACTGGAACGTTCGAGGGTCGTAGGCCGACGTTGGCTGCCCCGCAGCGCAGGTTGTCGCGCCGGCGGTGGAATCGCAGACGGGATTTACGCCGCTCACGTTGAAACGATTCAACATGTTGAATCCATCGGCAATCACCTGGAGGTTCACTTGCTCTGTAATGGGGATTTGCTTGGCGATCCGCAGGTCAATCTGGAAGAAGCCCGGCTGGTTGAAAGCGTTGCGGCCAAGATCTCCGGTGCAGCCCGTCGGTGGCGTCGGAATGGCGGCATTTGGTGGGATCTGCGATCCGTCGCTGCCAAAGCAATTCGTCGGAATGATGAATTCGGCGTTGGAAATGTAGGGCGAAGTGGTCGCCGCCGGGAAACCAAGGGGTACCGAGGAACCTTTGGGTAGAACGGACGGCCGGCCGGTCGAAGAGCCGAAGTCCAGATTCGTATCGTAACCCAGGAGAACGTTGAAGGGCCGACCCGAAGCCAGTTCGATCACCGGCGACACCGTGAAGTTCGCTAGGACTTTCTTCCGAAAGCCCGAATCACTTTGGCGGTAGGGAGTTTGATACACCGCGCTGGTAATCCAGCGGTGACGTTGATCGAAGTCCGAATTTCCGCGCTCGCCGTTTGGGTTGCTGTTGTCCTGGGGATTCAGAAGTGTGGAAAGGTCGGTCGAGTCGTCAATCGTGTGGGAATACGTCCAGCCGGAAACCATTTCGAAGCCATGCGAGAAACGCTTGGTAACCGTCAGGGTAAAGCCGTTGTAAAGAGAATTGCCGGTCGAAGTCTGTGGGTTCACATCGCTCCACGGCACTTGCACACCTGTGATGCCCGTGGGAAAGCCACCCAATTGCGCGAGTCCAACAAGATTGGCGTAGCCGCCAACCAATCCGGCAAAAGTCGGATTCGGACCCGAAGGGCGGAAGAAGTTGAACGTGGCCGCGGTGCCGATGGGTCCGACAGGTGATGCGCATCCAGGAGCAGAAGAGCCGATCCCAAAAACGCCGGGCGCCTCAACGAGAACGCTTCCCGTGCCAGTAGCAACGCAGCCGGGTAGACCTGCATTGGTGGGAACCGCCACCGTGAGAGGGTTGGTCCCCGGCCTGATGAGTCCGGCTGCGATCGCATTGGCGGCGTTGGAGTCAAGGATGGCTGGATTGGTGACGTTGATGTTGATGGTGCGATCCAGGTGAGTGCCATGCGTGTAGCTATAACCCGCGCTAATTTTCCAGTCGTTCGTGATTTCCCGTTCAATCGAAAGGTTCGCTTGTTGCGCCAATGCATACTGGAAATTGCTCTTGATTGGAATCGTGTAAGGGATGCCCACGAGCGGATAGCCCGTCGCTCCTGGTACATCCGGGTTGGGGACCGAAAGATAGTTTTGATTAATGAACAGGGAATTGGGTTGGAACTCGTTGAACCGCTGCTGGCTGGGCTCGTAGCACATGTTTGGAGTCGACGTAGAACAGCCCATGTTCGGCACATTCAGGATTCCCTGGAAAATCGAAGCCGCGTTTAACGAGCCATCCGGTGTGCCTCCGGGAAACTGAAGTAGCGCGGAACGCGCGCCGTCTTCCGCGGTTGCAAGGAAGGTGAGCGCGAGAGCGGGGTTGTCGTAGAAAAATCCGTAGCCGGCTCGGATAACAGTCTTGCCATTTCCCCAGGGATCCCAGGCAATGCCGATGCGCGGAGAGACGTTGTTAGAGTCAACTGGCACGCCTTCTTGGACGCCAAAGGCCTTTTCGGCTACTCCGTTGGCTGGAGTGGCGGCCGCAAATGTGGGCTGCCATCCGATGTCGTAGCGCACGCCATAATTCAAAGTTAGTCTTGGATTCAACTTCCAGCTATCCTGCGCAAAGACCCCCAACAACTCGTTGTTGAATGGGCTGTTCGATTGGCCGATCCCCTGGAAGAAGATCGTGGGAGTCCCAAAACCATAGGCCTGAACGGGAGTCAGACTTGGAGCTCCGGCCGCAATCGAGACACTGCCGAAATCGTACACGCCTCCGTAATTCAGCGTGAAGGTCTGGGCCGCGGGGGATTGCAGTTGAATGAAATTGAAGTCAACGCCGAATTTGAGCGTGTGCCGCCCTTTGGTCCAAGTCAGGTTGTCAGTGAGCTGGTAGCGCTTTTCCAAGCGATCTTCAGTGGAGAATGGTTCACGTCCGAAATAGGCGGCGCCGGCGATGTTGACGGCCGGATCGGAGCCGCCGGGAAGATCGGAGAAGCCGTAAAAGAGGCTGCGGCGCGCAAACTGAAAGTGGAGTTCATTGAACAGGTTGCTGGCGATGGCAGTCGTATGCTGTGCGATCAGAGCCCAGTCGTGGGTCTGCTGACTGGAGGTGCGATTGCCTGCGTTCTGGCCAAACGTTTGATTTTGTGCGTTTACCTGAATGCCGTCCACGCTATCGGGCGAAATCATGAACCGCACAAAAGTGCTGTTCTTCGAATTCCATATGTGGTCGAGGCGGAGGGAGTAGATGCTGCCCTTCTCGGAAGTCGGAAAATTTCCGATTGTTGAAAGCAATCCGGTGAAGGAGGCGGGCACGGGCGCGCTGGTGCTGGGAAACGTGGCCCCCGGGTAGAGAGCCGTATTACCAAAGATAGCCGTAAACGAACTCGCCGCTGCGGCGCAAAGATACGGGATGCCGACCGAGCTGGGCACGCTCGCAACAAACGCCTGCTGGGTCGGCGTTACCAGATATGCGGGGAGCGGGCAAGGTCCCGCGAGGGGAGGCAGAACATTGGAATTGACGAATCCGAAGTTGTCCTGACCGATTGCGGTGAATCCCGTCTCCTCACGGCGCGTGAGTTCGTAGCTGAAGAAGAAGAAAGTCTTGTCCTTCTGAATCGGGCCGCCGAGAGTTAGCCCGGATTGAACGCGCGTATAGGACTGCTTGACGGGAGCCGTACCGCACTGAAAGGTTGTTGGGTCACAGGATGCCGTGACCGAAAAGGGATTCCGGGCTTGCAGGGCGCCGTTACGCAAGTAGCCGAAGGCGTTACCATGAAATTGGTTGGATCCCGATTTCGTCACAATGTTGACAACGCCGCCCATGGCCCGGCCGTATTCCGGCATGTAGCTGCTGGTGATAACCTGAAATTCCTGCACACCTTCCTGTGACACGGTGGCGCGCACGCCATTCACGGAACTGTCGATGGCATCAGCACCGTCCACCGAGATTTCATTCGAACGGCCGCGCTGGCCGCCGACGTTCAGGCCTGTGTTTGGCGCGGCGCCGATCGAGGGCGTGTTATCGCGCGCGGCTCGCGAATCCAGCAATGTGAAGTTAATGTAGTTCCTTCCATTAATCGGCAAATTATCAATCTGATTTTGTGAAACGGTCATGGATACGTCCGTTTTGCTGGTTTCCACCAGGTCGGGCGCTGCCGAAACGCTTACGGACTCCGCTGTCGTTTTCAATTGCAACTGTGGGTTGAACTCGGCGACTTGTCCGAGCGTCAGAGTAAAGGATGTGCCCGTCAAAGCCGCAAAGCCGGATGCTTCAACCGTGAGCGTATAGGCTCCGGGAGGCAGTCCGACGAATTCGTATCTTCCATTAGCGTCGCTGGTAGCTGTGCGCGCAATGCCTTTCGCCGAATTCTGAATCGTGAGCTTTGCGTTCTTGACCGCGAGGTTTTGCGGGTCCAGCACGGTGCCGGACAAGTTCACGGTATTGACCTGCGCCGAACTTCGCGACGCAAAGGGCAAAATCATGATGCAGGTCAGCAATCCGGTGATGACAAGTTTGCGCACACCCATCGAAACATCCTCCCGTTCCACACTCATGATGAATTGCGGACTAGCGACCGCGTTCCCGCGCCATTATGAGAAACCTAACGCGCATCTTGCTCCGAACCCCGCAGAGCAAACGCGTAGACGAGTGACTTCTACGCTCACGCGTAACTGTTTGCAATAAAAATCCTTAATTGTTTCGATAGGAATTGCTCAAGTTATCAGCTAGTGATATCAAATCAGGAGAGTCGGGGGGGACGGCGTGAAATTATTCGCCGGCCCTGATGAAATACAGCTACTCGCGGCTAGGTGAGCGTGTCAGCTGTACGAGGTTCTCTGTCGCTGAAATTGGGGGAATGGGACCGGATTCGAACGACTGTGGAGAGCGCCAGAAGTCCATTGTGGAGATTTGATGGACGCACGACACGGTGCAGCGGGGAGCACAGCCTTTTTTTGTCAGAAATTCGCGTTGGCGTTGTTCCATCGTGTAGTCGGCTAGGGGTATGCCAGGGTATCCGCGTTGTTGAGAGCAGTAATGCACCAAGCCGTCCTCGCAGACATACAGGTAACGCGACCCGGCGCGGCAGCGCCAGTCGTTTTCACGTCCTCGGGCGATGTTGTGCTGGAACTGATTAATGCGCGTAAATGATTGTTTGCCCAGCGACATGATCTCTTCGAAGATTTCCTGCTCGCGAGGTCCAAGTGGCTGAAGTTGGCCATTGTGGTCGTGCAGAATTCCCACCGTTGATGTAAATCCCAGTTCGACGGCCCGATGCGCGACCGTCAACGCATCTTCAGAATCGGCAACTCCGCCACCCAACACGGAGTTGATGTTCACTTGAAATTCCGCGTGCTCGGCGAGCAGCTTGAGCTTTTGGTCCAGAACTTTCAGGCTTTTCTTCGAAACATCGTCGGGATTGACGTTATCTATGCTGATCTGAAGATATTCCAGCCCGGCGCGATTCAGCGCCTCGATCCGGTCCGCGACTAGCAAGTACCCGTTGGTGATAAGCCCGGCCATGATGCCGTTCTTACGGATGCGCGCGACGACGGCATCCAGCTCCGGATGCAGCAGCGGTTCGCCGCCGCTGATAGTAATAATTGAGGTGCCCATCGCGCCGAGGCGATCGATCCGCTGAAACATTTCGTCGGTCGGCACTGGCTTGGAAAAATCATCGAACTCGTTGCAATAGGTGCAGGCTAAATTGCAGCGGCGGATGGGAATGATATGAACCAGCAGCGGATGGCGCGTGGAGATAAGTCCCTTGGCTATCATGCGGAATTCGCGCAGTTTTCGATGTGCCGCGAGCACTTTTCGCCGAATTTTCTTGCGCGTTGTCACGATTTCGAGAAATCGGCGCGATCGAACAATCCCCCGAGCGCCCGATTCTTCGACAATTATTATGCCATATCCTCGCGGCTGCTCCCTGCAGGATCAGCCGCGTGTGCTGAAAGTAAGCCGAAGGCTAGTCAGACCATTCTTTTGGCGTGCGATCCCAGCGATGAGCTTTCAATTTCTGAAGCAGCCCGGGATCGAGCGGGCCAGCATCGCTGAAAGTGATGTTTTCTTTGACGTGATTCAACTTCCGCATCCCGACGATGGTCGTGCTGACATCGGGATTCGAAAGGATAAAGCGCAGCGACATTTCCGGGAGGGTCATTCCCGGTGGCAATAACTTTTTCAGCTCATCGACGCGCGCGACCGTTTTGGCTAGATTTGCAGGACCGAAATATTTTGCGCGCCAGTCATTTGCGGGAAACTTCGTTTCCGCCGTCATTTTTCCGCCAAGGCTTCCTTCATCGAGCGGCACTCGCGCAATCACGCCAACGTTCAATTCACGGCAAACCGGAAATAGCTTGTCCTCGGGCGCCTGATCGAAAATGTTGTAAATCACCTGGACCGCATCCACCAGTCCCGTGCGCACAGCTTCGATGCCATTTGCTGGCTGCCAGCGATTCAGGCTCAATCCGAAAAAACGAATAATTCCATCGCGTTTGAGCTTCTCCACCGTTTCGCGAAATTCAGGATCATGAGCCCAGCTATCGTCCCACACGTGGAACTGCAGCAGATCGATCGACCCGGTCCCCAGTTTTTTTCGTATTTTGTTCGCGTAGCCGAAAACGTGTTCGCGCGGGAAAACTTCGCGGTATTTGTATTCAGGCTTCGCCGGCCAGTGGTCGTTCAGGGGGGGGATTTTCGATGCGGCGTAGAGCCGCTTGCCTCTGTTCTTCGCCAAAATCTCCCCGAGCAGCCCGTCGCTTTTCCCCTCGCCATAGGCCCACGCTGTATCAAAGAAATTGCATCCCAGATCTACTGCCAATTGCAGCGCTTGCAATGATTCCTTGTCATCGGAACCGCTCCATCCACTCATCCCCCAAAGTCCGTGGGCCATGTCGCTGACCTCGAATCCGGTCCGTCCGAGCTTGCGGTACTTCATTGGGCAATCTCCTTGGTGTCCTCGTATTGCGCGCTCTTCAGTCTAAAACAGCTTGCGCGGCCCAGGGTGCGCTTGCTGGCGGGCATCTGAGGATATCAAACGTGCCCGGGGATATACGGCGATGAAGCAATTACTATCTTCGCTGTATTGCCGCGATTTCATAAGCGGAGTTAGCCTGATTTTGGCGAATCGTTCGCGGGCGTTTGCCGGAGCCACCGCAGGCGGCGCTGTTGATGGAATTCCCGAGGATGAAGCGAAGCTCTACGAAGAACGATTAAAGAAGGTGGCATTTTGGTTTCCGTACATACGGAAAGTGACGCCTAGGCCAACCAAGCCCGCACGATTCTGCAGAACACAGGGGCTACGGACGTCACTGCCGCGCAAGAAGCCAACAGGGAACCGATTGCCAAAGAAGGAATGCCAAAGGCGGCGGGACGATGAATCATGTCGAGCTGGTTGTTGCTGTCAGTTATCCTAAGACTTCGCCGACTCCTGGAATGATTCCGGCGGATCAAGAGAGCACTGTTTCCAGAATGCGTCCTCCGGCAAAGCCCCGCCCACCATTTGTTTTAAGCTCGACAGCGTGGCGGCGATTTGTCCTCCGTCTGCAGAATCGAAAACGATAACCACGCCATTAACCGCCGGCGTCGCGGAGTTCGCCTCTGGATAGGCCTTAACGAACAGTGTTTTGGCAAACGCCAGCTTTTGACTCGGCGTGGTGCTCGCAGACGGAGAGGCTGGCTCAACCCAAATCACCTTGACGGTCTTCCCCTTGAGCGGTTCCCAGTTCCCACCGAAAGTATTGGTTTCTTGACGGCTTATTTTGAAGAGGTCAGCGCTTGCGGGCGCAGCCGATTCGGCGGCGCGGGGCGGCGTCTGCGCGTAGCTGGAAGGCATCTCCAGATGAGTGCGGCGAATCCAGCCGCGAGATGCGCCCGAAATTTGGACGTGCACCCAGCCGCCATCAACCTCGATGATCTGGAATTCGTCTTCCGCGGCGGCCGTGAGCAGCAGCTGGGAATTCTCCGTTGGCTTCGAATAGATGGGCGCGCCGCCTTTCTTCACCGCAGCAAGATCAGTAGGCCTGGCCTGATTATGCAGCACGTCTTCGAGAGCTTTGATCTCGGCGGTGAGGTCTTGCGCCTGCTTCTCGTCGGCCGCGCGGCGTGATTTCATTGATTCGATACTTTCGCCGACCGGTGCTGAAGGCGTGGCAGGCGTGGCAGGCGTGGCAGGCGTGGCAGCCGGTTGCCGCAACGGGACCAACGGGCCACCCACTGCCGCGCCCTTGTTCGAGGAAGACTCCCCGAGGCCAGAGCCAGGAGGATCAAGATTGACCTGTGGGCGAATTCCGCCGCTGGCACTATTTCTGGCGCGAGGGGCTGCCGCGGGCGGCGCGGCACCGGCGCTTACCGTCGAGTTGGGGCCCAGCGCATCAGCAATCTGATCGAGGAGATCGTTTTCGACGTGGCCGTTGGAAACCAGCACGCGGTAACCGGACCTTGCTGGCGAGGGATCCTTGTACCACGCGGTGATCTTCGCGGTGGCCTGCACTACAGCGCCCCCAGCTGGAGTGGAAGCTACGTGAAAAGTGCACTCATAGTATCCGCGTTCGTAGCGGTCGAGCGGTTGGTCCCCCGGTTCGACGAACCCCTCGAGAGTCGGCAATCGTCCGCTGGATGATTCGCGAAGATCATCCACCGCTCGCTGCACATCCGAAGCAGGTTTGGAAAACGTTCTCTCGTAGGCTGTTTGCGCAGTGGCAGGTTTTCCGATGAGCGCCAGCAGAAAGAGAAGTTGAGAACAACGAATCAGGCACCGGAAGGATTTTTTCACGGGACGGGTTCCACTTGATCGTGACGCAGCCAGCCGCGATGACCGTCGGCGGTCTCGACGCCGTACCAATACGGGGTGATGATTTCCACGAGGACGTCCGAATTCGCCGGCACCGATCCAATCGTCGCCGCGCGCTGAAAGGGAGCGGATTTCAGATCGGCCGTATCTTTCAACCGCAGTTCCGCGTCGTGCTCCAGCTCGTGCGCTCTCAGTTGCAGTCCCTTGAGGGAGGTTTCCGCATCCTGAAGTCGCGCGGCTTCCGCGGTCCGCTCTTTGGCGTTGGCTTGTGCGTTTCGCAGATGTTGCTGCCGTTCCGACGCCAGCGCCGCCTCCCGTTCTTCTCTCTGGAGCCGGACGATCTGGGCTTGAATCTCCGCGAACTCGCTGGTTTCGACGGTCGTATCCGATTCATGCACTCTCTTCGATCCGTCTTCGATGAACACCGCATCGATTTGCAGGTGGGTACGGTTCGGAGCGACACCTAGGACAATGTAACGGACCGTGATGACGCCGATATCAGTGCTGTTCTTGAAGTGGCGGGGAGCCAGCGCGTCGCGGCGAATCTTGTAGAAGACGTGGCCTTCGCCCGTCCACGTTCCGTAGTACGGTGAAGAAGTCGCTGCTTCCGCGTCGGTTAACTCATCCTCTCTGGCGTACACCTGCGTCCCGTGGATGATCTGGTCCTGGATGATGTACTCAACGGCCTTGAGCACGTCCGCTTCTGAGGCCTTCAAATCAATGGCGAAACCTTCCGGCACCTCCGGTTTTTGGTTGCACGGCTGACGGGGAAGGGGTAACGCGGTGGCGTTGGTACTGGCGATCAACAGAACCAAGCTGCAGAGCACCGAACGAACCAGCAAGGCAATAAATGCATGCTGCGAACCACTCTCAGGATTGCTACCGCACGGCGCAAGAATTGAAGCAAACGTCAGCGCACGGTATCTCCTGCCAGACATCCACTCCCCCATTTATTTCGGTCAATCAAGTCGTACGCTCGCGAGATTCAGGTGTCAATTCGAAAAAATCGAGTCCGTGGAAGCGAGCGGGAATTGCGGCAGCTCTTCCAGGGTCAAGATGCCTTAAAAGCCCGCCCAAAACAATTGTAAAGATTTGTTAATTTTTTTCTTGCATTCCTAAATTCCAAGAGGTACTTTCCGTTCGTTTAGGGTGCTGTTCGTTTTTGGAATTCAGGATAGGGCCCTTCCCAAACAGGCGCAGCAACGCAGGACATCTGGGGGGATGGTCTGTTGCTTGCTTTCACCCATTTCGCTTCCTCACGTATCGAATTCTGTCTTCGCGCAAATCTGGTCACAGAATATACTCACAGCGTTTATTGGGCTCATTGTGTGGCATTCCACTAGGCAGGAGGCTGTATGGTCAAGCGGTATCTAAGAAGTGCAACGGGCATTCGGTCGCCGTTGCTGCGTTCGTTCCTCATTATCGGATTGTCGTTAGTAGTGATGATCCTTGGCGATAGTCGGCCCGTTTACGCTCTTCCTTTGCATAAGGTGGCGGCTATCCCTGCGTTCGCTCGCAAGTACGGCCTCCCGTGTTCGGCGTGTCATACCGCGTGGCCCGAGCTCAACAACTTTGGTCAGGTGTTTCGTGACAACGGCTATCAATTGATGAACGACCGCGATTCACCGATTTGGCAGAACCCATCATACTTCCCGATCACGTTCCGCATCACGCCGAACTGGCACCGTGAAAGCACGGACCATCAGCAGGTTGCGACCCAAAACGTTCCAGGGACCTTCACCGGCACCGTGACGCAAGCTGGTTTTGATCTCTCGGGCATGGACTTGTGGTCGGGCGGCACGCTCTACAAGAATATTTCATTCATTCTTCTGCCCTCCTCCGACGTAACGGCGGTATGGCACTTTGAGAGCGCCTTTGTTCGGTTCGACAACCTGAAGGGCAGTCCGTGGTTCAACGTCAAGTTCGGAAAGTTCGAGCTGGACAACCTGATCTCCGAGAAACGCTTCCTTTTCCTCTCCGCCAATGGCGGTCTCTATCAGATTTATCATTTCACTCCACCCGGAGTCGCCGCAGCTGGAGTTGGCGATTTCAATGACTTTGGCTACGGCGACAATCAGATCGGTATCGAGTTGATGGGGCACTCGAAGAATAGCTATACACGCTATTCAGTGTCGGTGCTGAGCAGCAACGAAGGTGGCGTCGGTCTGACGAATTCGAGCACCCCGGGAGGTACGCCATCAAATCGAACTTACGATGTGAACCTTGCCTTTAGCCAAGCATTCAACGGCAAGGGGTTCAGTGCCGGGGGCTTGGGTTTACAACGAGTAGGCGCGTTTGCTTACATCGGCCAGCGGCCCACTTATTATCAGACTGACACTAGCGGAAATCCGCTGGTCGGCCTCGGCAATAAGCCGTTCTATCGCGTGGGAGTCGCCGGCGATTTCTCGATCGGAAGCCTTGAGTTACTGCCTCTTTTCATGCACGGACATGACAACGCGTATCTAGGCAGTGGGATCGCGTCGAATACCGGTCCTCTTCCTAGCACGACGCAGGCGCCAACGTTCAACGGCGGCTTCATTGAAGCGCACTACTATTTCAATCCACAGAACGTGGCGCTTTTCCGCTTTGAGAAGATCAACATGGGTCAGCAGGCAGATACGACCAATCCCGGAGATTTTGGCAACGTCACTGCTTACTCGTTCGGGTACCGCTGGTATCCAATCATGTTTAGCCGTGCCGGATTGGCAATTGACGCCGAGTACTCGCGGACCAAATCGATTGGCATCGTTCCTGAAAGTGGTGACGGCACCGGCAACCCCCCACTGTTTCCTACGGATGGCGTGTGGAGCAGCAGTATCTATCTCGGATTTGATTTCGACTTCTAAGGGAGAGGCCAGCAATGACACTACACAAATGCTTGGTGACATTCGCTCTGGGTTCGATGGCCCTTCTTACCGCCGGCGCGACAACGGTCCTGGCTCAGTCGCACGTCAATTCCCCGGACCCTGCCCTCGGAACGCCCAGTGTTGAAACCGAACAAAGCCATATCGGCAACGTAACAGGGCATGCCGTAGACGGTAAAAAACTCTACCGGCGCTTCTGCATTGGGTGTCACGGTCCCGACGGCAACGGAGAAGGCGAGAACGCTCAGTGGATAGATCCCAAGCCGAGGGATTTCACCCAGGCTACCTTCAAGTGCCGTTCAACTCCGACCGGCACTCTGCCCACGGACGAAGATTTGTTTAACGCAATCACGCGCGGGTTTGTGACCACCAATATGCCACAGTGGAGACCGCTCTCCCCGCAGCAGCGCGCCGATTTGGTGGCGTTCATCAAGACCTGGTCTCCGGTCTGGGCGCAGCAAAAGCCCGGGACTCCTGTGAGCATTCCACCAGAAACTCCGAGCACGGCAGAAAGCATCGCGCGCGGCAAAGTCCTCTATCAGACAACGCTGAAGTGCTTCGAATGCCACGGGACAACCGGCGTTGGCAATGGACCTTCCGCGGCCACGCTACACGACAATATGGGAAATCCGATCAAACCTTTCGACTTTGTGCATAGCTCTCGCTTCAAGTGCGGTTCGACGGACGAGGATCTGTACCGCATCCTCATGACCGGCTTGGACGGCACACCGATGCCTTCATGGTCGGATTACGTGGACGCGAACCAAGCCTGGGATCTAGTTCACTACCTGCGGACGCTGATGCCGAATTATCGCGCGCCGAATGTTACGAAAGAAAACGCCAAACCCAAGGAGCAAAAGGGCGAATAAAAGTCCTTATGTTCCACCCATACATCATCACGCCGTCCGGCTGGGCTTGGCCGCCAAAAGCGAATGAAATTATTTACTAAGCTTAATTTCTAATCCAACCGGGAGGTAAAGCAATGAAGAGCAGTTTGAAAATAATGATTTTGGCGGTCCTGTTTCTATCCAGCCTAGCTATGGCTTCCACGGTCCTCGCGCAATATCAGGTAATTACCGTCAGCGATGGCGGAACAATTACAGGGAACGTGAAGTGGACGGGCACAAAGCCGCAGCCAGTCGTCTTGCCGATCACGAAGAATCCCGACGTATGCGCGCCGCAAGGGCAAAAGACTCGCGATCTCGAGCGCATTATCATCGCGCCCGATGGCGCGGTCGAAAACACGGTCGTCTACCTGAAGGACATCACTAAGGGCAAAGCCATGGATTTGCCCGAGACGCGGCGCTCGCTCGACCAGAAGAACTGCCGCTACATTCCTCACATCATGCTAGTTCCGAAGGGCAATGACCTGACGATGGTGAGTAGCGACCCGATCCTTCACAACATCCATATGACAGGCGTTGATCTCTATAACATTCCTTTTCCGATTGCGAACCATCCCGTCAAGAGACCTTTCCCACGCGACGGAGAAACAGCTTTGAAATGCGACGCAGGTCATGTCTGGATGAACTCCGTGGCCTTGACCGTCGACCATCCCTACTACGCAATTACGGATGAGCACGGCAACTTTAAGCTCACCGACGTTCCCCCGGGAACTTACACGATCGAGGCCTGGCATGAAAGCTGGCACATCGCTCGACAAGAATCGATGATGGACGTCGATGCACACCAGATGGTGAATCGCCCAATCTTTGCCGAGTCTCTGACGTGGGACAAGAGTGTTACCGTGTCCGCAAAGGGCAACGTGACCGTCGATTTCCAGATTTCCGAGAAGTAACAACCTAATCTGATTGCGCTCGCAGGCCGGTAAGTTTGCCGACTGTGAAAGGGGGAGGGCGATGGCGGCTTCACAGGCGTTGCTGGAAAACGAACCGCTCGTAGATGCCAAGCTCGTCAAGCAATGGTTGTTCTGGGGAATTATTTGGACGATGATCTTCCCGCTCGTTGGGGTGGTCGTCTCCATCAAATTCAACTATCCGGACTGGCTGGGCCAGACATCCTGGCTCACTTGGGGCCGGATCCGGCCGATGCATGTCAACGGCGTAATCTTCGGAGCGTTCTCCACCACCTTCTTCGGCCTGGTCTTTTATATGGTTCCCAAACTCACGGGAATCCGCATGGTGGGCGAGAAGATGGGGTACTGGTGCCTGTGGCTCTGGAATATCGGCATCGTCCTGGGCTCGTATTCGCTGATGGCGGGCTATCAAAAGGGCATTGAAGCGGGCGATTACGCGCTCTGGGCGGACGTACCGTTGATCATCGCCTTCATAGTCCTGACCTACATGGTCATCGCCACCATCGTGCAACGCAAAGAGAAACTGCTATATGTTTCTCTCTATTACATAGCTGGCGCGATGGTCTGGACGGCGATCAATTTCCCCTTGGGGAACATCCTACTCCCGTACTGGGTCCCGGGCGTTAATAATGCTGCCCTCCACGGGCTTTACATCCACTACATTGTGGGTCTGTGGATTACCCCAGCGGGTCTCGCGTTGATTTACTTCTTCCTCCCGTTGGCGTGCAAGAATCCGCTTTACAGCCACAAGCTCTCACTCGTTGGCTTCTGGTCCATCGCTCTCTTCTACCCGTTCGTCGGCATTCACCACTATCTCTACAGCCCCATTCCCAACTGGACCCAGACCATCGCAATTGTCACCTCGATGATGCTGATCATCCCCGTATGGACCGTCACCCAGAATTTCTTCGGGACCATGATGGGCAACTGGAAATCTCTGCAGGAGAGTTTTGTCGCTAAATTCTGCATCATGGGCTCCATCTTTTACTTCCTGGGCTGCTTCCAGGGCTCCACCGAAGCGTTGCGGGGCATGCAGCAGCTCACCCACTTCACCGATTTCGTGATTTCGCACTCTCATCTTACGATTTTCGGGACATTCGTCGTCTGGACGATGGCGGGCCAGTACTACGTTTGGCCTCGCGTCACCGGCCACGCCCTGTGGAGCAAAAGTCTGGCCACCTGGCACTTCTGGCTCATCGCCGTTAGCTTCAGCGTGATGGCCGGCGTGCTCACTCTGATGGGGCTGCTCCAGGGCACGATGTGGATGGATTCAGTGGAGTTTGTCGACACCGTAGTAGCCATGAAACCCTACTGGTTCATCCGGACCCTCTCCGGAGTGGGCATGGACATTGGCATTTTCCTTTTCATGGTCAACATGTTTATGACGGCCGTAGCACCTTCTCCGCTCCCGGAAATGGAGCGTGAGAAGGCATTCGTGCCAGCGGCGGCGGACTGATATGCAAAACAAACGCATCGACACATTCATTATGTTTATGGCCATTGTGTTCATGGGGGCCGCAGTCTTCATCATGGGACTGCTGCCTTGGCTCGGGCGCGCACATGCGATGACTGTGGTCACGATGGACGGAAAAGTGGTGCAGGCGCAACCTTACACCCCACTCGAGGCCAGGGGCCGTAAAGTGTACATTCGGGAAGGCTGCTGGTATTGCCACTCGCAGTATGTCCGCCCGGTGACCGGCGAGGACCGCCGTTGGGGGCCCGTCTCCCAAGAGGGCGAATACGCCTACGATGTTCCGCACATGTTCGGGACTCGCCGTATCGGCCCTGACTTGACGCGGGAAGGGGGAAGGGTCCATGACGATTGGCACTACGCCCATCATTTCAATCCCCGCATGGTCGTGCCCGACTCGATCATGCCTCAGTTTCCTTGGCTATATAACGGTGTAGACGCGAACGGGAAGCCGATTCCAACAGATGACGCGGTCGCACTCGTGGCCTACATCCAGAAGCTCGGAACGAATCTGGGCCCCTGGCGAAAGAATTTCCTATATGTCTCCGCAGGATCCTCGATCCCGTCGATTCCGGCCGATATCGAAGGGGGTATTCAAGCAGGCAGGAAGGTCTTCGAGCGTCGGTGCATTGGTTGTCACGGCGATACGGGAAATGGGAAAGGTGCGGCTGCGGTCTTCCTGACCACCAAGCCGCGCGTCTTCACAGACGGCATCTTCAAGTTGCGCTCGACGTCTTCCGGCTCGATTCCCACGGACGCCGATCTCTACCGCACGATTACGATGGGTGTCCGCGGCACCGCCATGCCTAACTGGCATGAATTGACTGAGGAAGACCGGTGGTTCGTGATCCAGTACATCAAGACGTTTTCGGACCGGTTCAAGGACGAGACACCCGGTGATGTCATTGTCATTCCACCGGAACCGCCCAACACGCCTGAGGCAGTGTCCCGCGGAAAGATCGTGTATGACCAAATGAAGTGTGCCGAGTGCCACGGGGTCGACGGCAAGGGCGATGGTCCTTCCGCTTCCACATTACGCGACAATTGGGGCAACCCCATCGCTCCGCGCGACTTCACGCACGGCGGCACGGATATGAAGAGCGGGCCGGCACCGCAGGATATGTATAAGGCATTCAGTACTGGACTTGACGGAACTCCTATGCCGTCCTACGCGGACTTCCTCAACCCGGATCAGCGGTGGGATCTGGTTCACTATGTGATGTCCTTTGGCCCGCCGGACACATATCTGATCCTTACCCAGCAGGAGGCAGGAGACGCTTATGGACACTGATATTCTATTCTGGACCTTTTTAGCCGGCCTGGGGTTTGCACTCAATGCGTGTTGCATATTCTTGCTGCTTGTCCGCCACGGCCAATATCGTGACCCTGAGAAGCCGAAATTCATCATGTTCGCAAATGAAAGAAGGGACGATTCGGAGTTCAGCCCCGACTTGGTGGACGTATGAATTATCCCAAGGAAGAACTCCGACTGCCGACCGGCGCCTCGGATGATCATAAGTCGCACTTTTCCTGGCAGCTCGGTGTGTACGCGATACTTGTAGCCGTAGCCATCTATTACTTATGTGTCTTATAGAGCTTTCGGGAGATTACGGGGATTGCTCCGCGCAGGCTTCAGATTGGCAGAATTGGCCTCGGAGGTGGGAAAAGGTGACCGACATGAACAAGGACAATGAGCACAATCATGATATTCACACGTATGAATATTCCGGGATTCAGGAACGGACCGGCAAAGTAAACACTTGGTTGCTCATTGTATATGCTGCACTGTTGATTTGGGGAGTATGGTATCTGATCACCTTCTGGAAGCATGCCTGAGTCATAGCTGTGGTGGCGAGGTCTCTCCGGGACCGCTCCGCTCGGCGCTGGTCGCTGCCTCCGGGTGATAGGCTCGTGTTCTCCCTGCAAATCGCCTCTATTTAATCGCGCTGTCTCTTTGATTGTTTCCAAGCTGGCCCCTGCGAAGATCTACAGATCTACTGTGCGTGGACTGTAATTAGATAATCAGAAGGTTGCTCTCACCTGGAAACGCAGCCCAACGGTCAACTGGCAGGGCTGGGCTGCCGCGAGTGTTTGCGCTGTGTCCGCTGGGCACGCTGGCTATTCAAACAAACTGGTGCAGCAACCCTTGGTATGGAAACCACCAAACGTAGTTTCCTCGCCCAACACGTAAGAGCTATCGGAACGAACGCCTCAAAACCGCATGGATCGCAGCTTGGAGGATTCGGATTTGGCTTCGCGCAAGATGGGGATGTCGGGGTCGGCGTCTTTCCATAGGGTGAAGAAATCTTGATAGGCGGTGCCTGCCCGGGCTTTGTCGCCTTCGAGCGCGTAGGCTCGGCCGAGGCCGAGATGCGCCAGCGCGCCGATCGCACCGGTCAGCACAACGCCACGATGGTCGAGTATCTTCTGGAATTCCGCGACTGCGGCCCGACCATCACGTGCGGCCAGATACGACTGTCCCCGAACGTAGACAGGCATGAGAGACAGATCAGCAGGAAGAGTTCCGAGTTCGTAAGGAGAAGCCACCTGGAGTTCCTCGATGGCTTTCGAGGCCCCATTCTGAACTAGGAAGATGGAAGCGCGAATGGTCGGCAGATAGTTGAACTGCACCAATGTATCCTCCGGGAAGCGCTTTGCCAGATCGCCGGCGAGCCTTTGCGCTTCCAGCGTGTCTCCAGTAAGGGCCAACGCAATTGCCACTGCGGCCTCGACATCCCGATCCGCGGAAAATCGCAAAACCGTGGTAGCTGCCTTGCGCGCTTCGGCCGCATTTCCGAAGAGGGCCTCGCACAGCGCCGTTCTCGTATCGTGTATCGCCGCTCTATCCTTTTCTTCCGCACTACTTGGAGAGGCCATACCCCGTTGGGTTAATGTGTTGGCTCTCGCAACCTGTCCCGCGTAGGCGGCCGAATCTGCTTCGAAATCAGTGATCTCATCTTTCATCCCAGGCTTTCCGATCCCCCACGCAACTTCGTGAGCCATAGCGTCCGCGTTGTTTTGCAGAAATGCGAGGGCATAGAGGCCCAAGTGTAAGGGAGCTGAATCAAGTTTCTTCACTTGCGCCTGCTCGACAGCGGCCCGGGCTTCGTGCAGGCGATTCAAAGCGAGATAAGCATCAAAGAGGTTTACATAGTTGGCGCCTCTGCTCGGCTCGACTTGAATCGCCTCGCTTGCTTCTGCGAGGCTTTTGTCAAATTGGCCGAGTTGTCTGTAGAGTATGCTTAGGTTTTTGCGCGGCCTCGAATCTCGCGGGTAGGTCTGTGCCCACAGCTTGCAGGCCTTAGTGGCTTGTTCAGATCGCCGGTGACGAATCCATAGTACTGACAAGAAATGTCGAATTTTTCGCGTTCGCTTAGCCGATCTCGAAGCTCATAGGCCTTGTTCAGGTTTTCCGCCCCGAGCCTGGGTTCGCGGAGGTTGTAGTAGCCGGCTCCGAGGGCAGCATATGCCATGGAGAAATTAGAATCGAGGTTGATGGCGTGCTGGAGGAACGGAAGAGCAGCATCGAGATCTGCGTTATTGAATGCTTTCATGCCTAGGCTGTAGGCCCGAAGAGCTTCGAGTGACGATGTCGTGGCTTCCACGAGCGGTGTATCAAATTGTGAAAGCAACGCATGCGATTCGCCGAGCTTAGCGCGAATTCCTGTCGCGGCCTTTCCGAGCGCCGCGAGGACGTGTTCCTTATCCTCTGACGTAACCTGTTCCTGCGCGAGAGTCTGGCCCGTCTTACAATTCGCGGCGTTGAGGCCGACGACATACCCATCCTCCGAAAGTGCAATCGAACCGTTAATCGCTGCCACGCTTCCCGTGTACCCGCAAACCCGCCTCGCCAGGTCCTGGTTGAGCTGCAGATCAACTGCTTGACCCATGAGGCGCAACGTCTGAGCAATTTCCTGGTCAGAGACAATATTCAGGAACGTTGATTCTTCAAGTTTCGTGGCGAGGCCCTGCCGTAACGAGCCGTCGAAGACTCCGTCGCGGGTAGTGTTCGTGAAATCAGCAATAACGATGAAATCCTTGTCCGTGAGTCTCGACGGACGATGGAAATAGAAATAGCCGACGAACACCGCAACAAGAACCGCGACGACCAAGATTGTGGTTTTCCGTTGAACACTCATTCTGACGTGGTTGTCACTCCGTGGGCCAGCTCCGCGCCCTGACGATGGCTCTCGCCGTCGGCCTGCACCAAGAGTAATCCTCCGGCCGCCCTGTCAGCTCTCGTTTAGTGCCTAGGAACTCGGCACAACTCGAGCATTTGGTTAGCCAGGAGTTCCCAGCGATGGAGATCCTACAACAGAACAAAGATGTTCGCCCCTCCAAGCGAGGAGCCCCCTTACAAACTATGGAGACTGGAACAGCCATCGGTGGGGATGACGTTAGTTGCGCGAGCCCGCTCTCGAGACACGTCTGACGGCGGCATAGAACAGAAACAGCAAGCAAAGTGCGCCCAAAACGAGGGCTGCCCTCATGTAGTCCTTCTCCTCCTGCTCTGATAACCGTCTGCGCGGTGGAAGCGCAGGCTGAGGCGTCGTGAGCGTAATCCCGCGGTCCTGAGCGATGACATCGGCAACGCGTCGAGACATCAGTAAAAGTGCAGCGTCATAATTCGTTTGGCGCAGATAAGGCACAGCTTCGTGCCCGAAGCTGGCGGTTTTGTTGTCTGGGAGTACCGGCTCGAGACCGCGGCCAACTTCGAATCGGTACTGCCGATCTTCTACCGCAAGCAGTATCAGGACGCCGCGCTCTGATTGCGCTGGCCCCATACCGCGCTGCGTCGCGAGATCGATTGAGAAATCTGCTATCGAGCGACCATCGAGTGATTTCACTGTACTGACAACGATTTGCGCGTGAGCCTTTTGGTCAACCTCCTCACAGAGAGCCGTCAGTTGATCTTTGGTCGACGAGTTCAATACCTCGGCGAAATCGCTTACGTACCCGCGAGGCTCTAAGTCTTTTTGAGCAGATGTGTTCAGCGCGATCAAAGATGAATTGAGGAGGATCACCATCGAGCCCCAGGAAACCACGCTCAGAAAGGGAAAGTATCGCATCGGTGAAACGCGTCGACCCAGGCAATGCTAGAACCGACCGTTAGGGGTGTCAATGCTGTGAGCGGCTTGGGCGCACCCTAACAAGAACTGAGAACTATCTGCATGGAGACTTCGCCAGAACAGCGCCGAGAATGCGAGTTGTTGTACGATGCTATCCACTTCGGATTTCCAAACGCGAAATCCGAGTCCATCGAGCGCATATCGGTATATAAGTATAGCCCACGATTCGCAGATCGCAGCGGTTGCGACCCGCAGGACCGGAGGTGGCGATGATGAATTGCAATTCGTGCGGTGCTCCTCTGAAAGACGCAGATCCGGTTTGCCCTTCTTGCGGGACGGCAACGTCAGGAGTGTCACAGCCAATGGCAAGTGCAGTCACATCAGCCCTTTCTGAGTATTATCAAAGCGAGTTTCAAAAGATACGAGACTCAAACGAACAGTACAAAGGAAAATGGAACTGGGCTGCCTGTTTTTTGGGTCCGATCTGGGCGTTCACGAAAGGGCTTAGGGAGGTCGTCGTAATTTACGTTTTGGCTATCCTTTTCACTTTTGGTATTTCGGTGCTCGCCTACGCCGTCATTTTCGGTTTACGCGGAAATTACTTCTATTACTCCAAATTGATGAAGGGCAGGATTCTAATTATTTAGCAGGATGCGCTGCTGCCCGTGAAGCAATTTGCGGTCCGGCGCTCCTGGAGTCTGTGCCGCTGTTAATCAGATCGCAGTTTACATGCACTAGGGCTGTAACGACCGGTCCTGGGCGATCATGTGCAATCTTCCTACGCCGCGTTAACCTCGGTTTTTTCCGTTGTCGGACGAAGGGAATCGACTGCCGACGCGTCCCACGGTGCGGCCTTTCCACGACGCCCCCGTACCTTCTCCAGCCGCAACGAATTCCCCACCACCATCAAGCTGCTGACGAGCATAGCAGCTGCCGCCATCACGGGGCGCAGCCATCCCATCGCCGCTAATCCGATAGCGATCACGTTGTAAAGGAATGCCCAGAATAGATTCTCCTGAATGTGGCGGAATGTTTTCTTCGAAAGCAAAAGCACCCATGGCACCAACGTGATGTCGCCCGCCAGGATATGAACATCCGCCGCTTCTTTGCTTAGGTCCGTGCCGATCTGATGCGCGATACCGACGTTCGCCTTGGCCAGCGCAGGTGCATCGTTAACGCCGTCTCCGACCATTGCCACCGTGCGGCCCTCGCGCTGCAGCGCCTCAATGTATTCCACTTTCTGCCGGGGAAGTCGCTCAGCGGTCCAGTGCTTGATGCCGAGTGCGGCTGCCACCTCTTGCGCGCTAGCAGTTCGGTCCCCGGACAACAAATGCACTTCAAGTTTCTGAGCTCGGCACTGCCTCACCGCACTCATTGCGCCCGGACGCAGATGGTCCTGTAAACAAATCACCCCGCGAATTGCGCCATCCCAACCTAAATAAACGCGGCTCTCGAGCCCCGCCTCAGGCAACGATTTCTCGAGGCCTGCCGGCATTGACATTCCTCTGTTCAGCAGACTGGCCGCAGTTCCCAGATGAACGACACAGAGTCGCTCGATAGCGCCCACGCCGGCGGGGCCTGAAGCCAACACGCGGCCCTCAATTCCTTCGCCCGGATGGTTCTGGAAATCCTGCACCGCCAACAGCTCACCACCTTGCCCTTGAAACTGCTCCACAATCGCGCGGCCCAGGTGATGTTCCGAATTGTTTTCAAGCGACGCCGCAATCCGCAGCAGCGCGTCTCGATTCAGTCCGGCGTCCGCGCTTGTTACCACATCGAGCACGCTCAGCTTTCCTTCCGTCAGGGTGCCGGTTTTATCGAACACGACGGTATTAACCTTTGACATTCGCTCGAGGTTTTCCGGCACACGAATAAGCACCCCTTCCTTCGCGGCTCGTTGCAGGCCCACGAATGTGGCCATCGGAGTCGCGATTCCCAGCGCGCATGGGCAGGCCACCACCAGTACCGCTAGCGCATTCAGGAATCCGTGTAACGGCTCGTGCTTCAGGACGCCGTAGTACGCAGCCACGCCAAAAGCAAATACCATAACCACGCCTACGAACCACGCTGACACGCGATCCACCAGTGCTTGCAGCGGCATTCGTGCCCCGATTGCTTCGGCACACATCCGCTCAATCTGTGCCTGGAGCGTGCCTTCGCCCACTCTCACTGCTTCATAAATGATCGTCCCATCGAAGTTGACCGTCCCTTGCAGCACCGTATCACCTGGTCCGCGCATCACCGGCAGCGATTCGCCTGTGAGGATGGACTCATCGAGCGTCGTGCGCCCTTCTAGGATTTTCCCGTCCACAGCGATCTTATCCGCGGGCAGCGCACGCAGCAGGTCCCCGGCGCGGACTTCGTCCAGGGGCACCAGATCTTCGCCTTGATTGGCGTTCGTCCCGCGCAAGCGCCGCGCCTGGGCCGGAGTCTCATGTGCTAGGGTGCGCATCGCCTGCGCCATGCGCGCGCGTGCGCGGGCCTGAAGATACTTGCCGAGTGTCACGAGGATGATCACCATCGAAGCCGTATCGAAATAAACGTCGTGACCATGCCGGAAAGTCTGCCTTGCCGAGTAGACATATGCCGTCACTGTGCCGATCGTGATCAACGTCGCCATGCTCAGATGCCCGCGCGGAATCTCCTGCACGGCAAGCTTCAGATAGGGATAGCCGAGCCCCAGGACTACGGGCGTCGTCAGCACCAGCAGGATGTATTGGATTTGGTCGCGGAGATGGGTGGGCAAGTCTGGGTACAGATATAGAACCCACGCGAAACTCATTATGAAACCGGAGAGAACCGCGCCGAACGCTAGCAGAACCAGGAACCAGGATTCTGAGCTGTCGCCCTCCTCGCCTCCGCCTGCGAGCTGGTAGACAAACGCACAGCCGGAGCAGCAAAACTGCCTTTCCTCACCTCCCTTTTGCGTGACGGTGGGCGCTCCGCGAAGCGCCAGCCCGCAATGCGCGCAAATCTTGGCCGGTAGCATTGAGTTTCTGGCTCTTGGCCTTCAGAAACTAGAAATGGTGCATCATGTCATGAACCATAGGATTCTGCACGGGATGCGACAGCCAGTAAAACCCGCGGTACAGCGTAATCGCTCCCAGCACCGCGAGCAACACCCCACTGACGCGCACCAGTTTCTCGCGCAGCGTGATCGAAAATAGGTCCGCAAAGAAGGCCACCAGCAGCAGAGCCGGCACCGTCCCGAATCCAAACGCCAGCATCACCAGCGCGCCCCAAGCCGCCGACCCGGACGACGCTGCTTTGGCCAACATAGCATAAATCAGTCCACACGGTAGAAATCCGAGCAGTGCACCAAACGGCAGCGCTCGCATTGACCTCGGCAGGCGCGTGACGTGTTCGAATCCGCGTGCAAGCCACGGCTGCGGGGTCGCCACTTTCGCCTTAAACGGTGACCAGTGCTTCATCAGGCCGGCAAGCGCAAGCCCTGTGCAAATCATCAGCACTCCCGCGCCCACCATCAGCAGCGCCTGAATTTTTCCAGTGCTTGAAAGCAGGCTCGTGAACGATCCCAGCGCTCCGGCCATCGCGCCGAGCAGCGTGTAGCTCGCGATTCGCCCCGCGTTGAACACAAGCTGCTGCGGCAGCACCAGTCGCCGCCAGGAAGAACCCGGCAGCGCTGCCGAGCCTGACCCGGCCGTCGCGACGCTCGATGACAGCGAGGGCGCCACGGATATCAGCGCGACAAACCCGCCGCACATCCCCACGCAGTGGAGGCTCAAGAACAAGCCTGTCAGAAATATCAGTCCTAGTTCCATGTGCTACACCAGCCCAGGACAAGTCACTCCGCCAGCATCTTTTATAACTCTTTTGGCCTTCATCCAGAAGTATGGTTTTCCCCCGGCCGTGGCCGATCCCGACCGCTGGTGGCGCCACCATAATCCACCAAACCTCTGCCGCCTCGATGACCGCTCGCATCGGCCTCAAGCGCTGTTAGGGTGCTCACCTAGACAGTTTGCTCGAACTGCTGCGAGGCCCTCGCTATGACATCGGTTTGAAGTAGGGATAACTCGTAAGGAGCCCTAGAGCAAACAAGACCGCGTTTCTGAACTTTGTGGAGCTTTTTGGAGACCCGCATTTGAAAGAAAAGTTGAAATTTGCTTTAAATCGGCGCTATACAGACCCATATGAACTTCTTCCTGGGCAGGTCCCTTGAATTCTCGTCCGTGGGACTTATCTGCAGTGTCCTTGTGCATATCGTCGGATTATTTGGGAGAAGGCCTCCTTTCGGCTACTTTGCGTTCTTATTGCAATTCGGGGCTGTCGCGTCCGGCATTGGAGCAGCCTTTGCGGTTGTCCTGCTTCTTAGTTCGAAAGGTGAGAATTTCTGGAGAGCTGCTTTTCGTGCCTGCCCGAAGTGGATGAAGTGGATGACGTATTTTCTCATTGGCTATGCCATTTTCAACTTTATTGTGTTTCTGAACCGAATTGGCCACCGGGAAGGGTTGCAGCCGGACCAAATTATGGCTTTAGTCTTCCGCGGCATTTCTGGTGAATGGATGGCTTTTTACTCGGCCGCGCTTCTGATCTTCTCTTCAGCGGCACGCGGGATGAAACAAATACACGCGAACCGATGAATCGCGTCTTCGGCCCTAGCAACCAGGTATTTCTTTCCAGTGGAACCCATCTTGCTTGAACTCAAACAACCAGAAGAATACATCGGCAGATCGCAAGTCGAAACAGCTTCATGGGCAAAATTCTCGGAGAGATTTCGCATGGATACTTATGCCGCAGGTACGTTTGGTAGAATCCTACGGTACCAGTCCGACGCTGGTCTCCGGAATCATCTCTAACTGTCGGCCGGGTAAAAAGTTTTTCGACTTCGGCGGAAGAACGAAACATGCTTCGTGCGGGCACACTACTCCTTGCGTTCGCGTCCGCGATTGGCGCCGGCGAACAGCCTCGTGCTGCCGTCTACGGCTCCACTCAATCCAATAATGACCGGTCTGCTCAGCCTCGCGCGGAAACACCACAATACCGCTACACCAACCGTCTAATTCACGCCAAGAGTCCCTACCTTCTCTTGCACGCCCACAATCCGGTTGATTGGTATCCGTGGGGCAACGAAGCCTTTGAAAAGTCCCGCAAGGAGAACAAGCCGATCTTCCTTTCTATCGGCTACTTCACCTGCCATTGGTGTCACGTCATGGAGCGGGAATCGTATTCCGATCCGAACGTCGCCGCCATCCTGAATCAGTATTTTGTTTCGGTCAAAGTCGACCGGGAGGAGCGTCCCGACATCGACCGCTTGTACATCTCCTATGTCGAATCCACGACCGGCAGCGCTGGCTGGCCTCTGAATGTTCTGCTCACTCCCGAACGCAAGCCCTTTTTCGGCGGCACCTACTTTACTCCTGACCAGCTCAAATACCTTCTCCAGCAGGCCGCCGACGCATGGAATAAACAACGCGATTCGATAACGCAAACTGCTGGACGTGCCGCACAACTCATACAAATGGTCAGCCAGCAGCTTCCAGCGACGGGCGACTTGCAACCCGCCATTTTAGATCAGACCTTCGAACAGTTTGCGTCGACCTACGACGCCAAAAACAGCGGGTTCGGGGAAGCGCCGAAGTTTGCGAGGCCGGTTGTGCTGAGTTTTTTGCTGCGCTATTACGTTCGCACCGGTCACCGCGCCGCCCTCGATATGACGCTCGAAACGCTCCGCGCGATGGAGCGCGGTGGAATCCACGACCAACTCGGCGGCGGTTTTCACCGCTATTCCACGGGTGAAACCTGGCTCGTCCCTCATTTCGAGAAGATGCTCTACGACCAGGCGGAACTCGCCATTGTTTATACAGAGGCCTACCAGATCACTCACCACCCTTTATATGCGGACACCGTGCGAAACATTCTCGATTTCACGCTGCGCGAGATGCAACAGCCTCGCGGCGGCTTCGCATCCGCAGAGGACGCGGACAGCCAAGTCAGCCCCGGGAAGTCTGAAATCGGTGAGGGGGCGTTCTACGTGTGGACCCCGAAAGAGATCGAAATCATCCTGGGTAAGGAAGATGCCGCACTATTCGATTATGCCTACGGAGTGGCATCAGGCGGCAATGTTCCCGCGCAACAGGATGTTCGCCACGAACTGAACGGTAAGAGCGTTTTGTATAAAGCTCATTCGACGGAGGAAACTGCGAAGAAATTCAACCTAACCGCTGAGCGAACCGCCGAGAAGCTGACTGCCGGACGGAAGGTTTTGTGCGAAGCGCGCTCTCGCCGACCGCATCCGCCTATCGACGATAAAATCGTTACAGCTTGGAATGGCATGATGATCTCCGCTCTCGCACGCGCCAGCCAGGCTTTGGATGAACCGCGTTATCTGGAACGCGCGCAAGTCACGGCAAAATTTGTTGAAGCGCATCTATATGATTCGAGAACAGGCAACCTGTGGCGCAGTTATCGCGCAGGTGGTCCTAGCGTGGACGGATTTCTTGATGACAGCACCGACCTCATCAGTGGCCTTTTAGATCTTTATCAGGCTGACTTCGATGTCCATTGGCTGACTTGGGCCATCTCACTGCAAGAAGACCAGGACCGGCGATTCGAAGATGCCAAAGAAGGCGGCTATTTCGATGCTAACTCCTCTGATCCTTCGCTTCTGAGCCGTACGCGTGAAGCCTACGACGGTGCCGAACCGTCACCCAATTCGACTGCCGCCATGAATCTTCTGCGCCTCGCGCAATTCACGGACCGCGCCAAGTGGCGCGACGGAGCCCACAAGACGATCTCCGCTTTCTCTGCTCGTCTTCAGTCTGATCCCGACGCGCTACCGGCACTTGCCTCCGCTCTCGATTTTCGCCTCGCGCAAACCAAACAAATCCTCATCGCCGGTGATCCCACCTCGCAGGACACTTATAAATTGTTGCGCCAGGTCAACACCAGGTTCCTCCCAAACAAGATTCTTCTTCTCGCCGATGGTGGTACCGGACAAGAACAACTGGCCCGCTGGTTACCGTTTGTGGCAGGAGCGCATCGAATGAAAGGCCGCGCAATAGCCTATGTGTGCGAAAACTACATTTGCAAGCTGCCAACTGCGGACCCAGATGTCTTAGCGGGTCTCCTTGACGATAAGCACTGATTTCTTGTCGCGGTAGCGGCGGGCTCAGGTTCCGGTCTCAAACTTTCGTCCCAACGATTCAACACTCGCCGCCATCGCGGGGGAACCTGATAAGATTGCGGCCAAATGTACACCTGCCCGGAATGCGAGCAACTCATGAATCAGGCGGAAGAGCTCTGTCCCGGCTGCGGCGCAGACTTGACGGCGCCTGCGGGCGCCGAATTCGCTAAGCCTAGAAAAAAACTGAGCTTCCTGAGCGCTACTTTTCTCTGGAGCGCCATAGTCACGATTCTGTGGGCGATCGCGTGGTTCGCCTTGCCGTGGCATCTGGCAGGATCGAAGCCCGCGGCTGAGTTGCGTGCCCGCGAGGCTCTCTCTGCGCTGCAAGAGGGACTCGCGGCCTACGAAGTCTCCGCAGGCAGTTACCCGCGCTCGTTGGAAGCTCTCGGCGATCGCGCGCGGCAAGCGACGCGGGCGGCACAGTTGGTTCACTATACGTTGCAGTACAAGTCCGGAAATCCGGACGCCGACGGCCGCATAAAGAGCTATTCGCTCGTGGCGCGCGCTGGGAATCTCCGTTTTCTCAATTTTTACACGGACCAGACACGTGTCTTCCGTTTCACGCTCGAGGACCGCCCCGCCACTGCCCAAGACCCTCTTCTCAAGCCGAATCTGTGAGCAGAGATCGCTTGGTTTCGCACGGATATAGAGTTCGAGATGCCTTCGATTTGCGCAATCTGAGCTGTGACCTCAGTGTTGACAGGGACGAATTCACAATTCCAAGCTTGGCGGCCGGGATGCGGTGATTATTGCTCTAAATTTTCTCGCCCCCGCATTGGTCCACTATTTTTGTGACTTCTTCAGAGGGGACTCGTGAGTAGACGAACCTGTCAGCCGAGCGGATAACCAATTCGCTTACTCTCATAACGTCCGCGTATTCCACAGCATCGAACCCTGGCCTAGTGGCTCCCACCGCAATACAGGTGTTGGGTGCGAGAGGAAACGCAGCGACCGCGCCAGGTGTATTACCCAAGATAGATTCTTGACAAGATCGGAGGGCTGAGCGAGTTCCCTAACTGAGCGGATGTTTAGGGGAGATCAACTAGAAGCCATCTCATAAATGTCTCAGGAGGATGATGGCGCAAGCGAGTTGAACCATCCCGAGGAAATTTTCTGGGTAATATTCCCAGCGAATGACGGTACGGCGAAAATTATGAAGCCAGGCGAATAGACGTTCCACTTTCCAGCGACGCCGGTAGCGGCGCAGGACACGCCCATCCTGCGTCGCTGCGGCGACGCGCACGAACTTGTGAGGCGCGATGAGTTGCACGCCATATCGTTGGTGGATGCGCTGATCCAAAGGATCACTGTCGTAAGCCCGGTCACCGATCATGCGTTCCGGGAGGTCGGCAAGGAATCGCTGGTCGAGCGTGGGTTCGATGAGTTTTGTTTCATGAGGCGAAGCGCTGGCCACGTACACGGAGAGAGGAAAACCATGGCCGTCTGCGATTGCCATGATTTTGCTGCCTTTGCCGCGTTTTGTAGGGCCGACACTAGAGCCCCTTTTTTCGCCCCGCTGAAGCTGGCGTCGATGAAGGATTCGCTCAGATCGAGCTTCCCCCGGTCTCGTAAATCTTCGGCCAGCTTTTGCAGCAAGCGAGTTAGCAGGCCGCTGCGCTGCCATTGTTGGAAGCGCCGATGACAGGTCTGATAAGACGGATAGCGAGACGGCAGATCGTGCCAAGGAGCACCCGTGCGGAGAACCCAAAAGACTCCGCTCAGCACCGCACGCGTATCTTGCCACGGTCGCCCTCGGCCATCGGCTCGTCGTTTGGGACGAAACAACGGTTCGAGAACCGCCCACTGGGCGTCGGTAAGGTCCATGCTCTCGGTTTACGCCGTTCGTCATAAGTTTCAACAACTCAGCGGCTTCAATGTGTTTATGAGATAACTTCTAGATGCCGAACGCAAGGCCGCTGCCGGCGAAGTAAGCGAAGAATTACGAAGCGTCCCCAAATCAAAACGCATCCGCGCCCAGCGCGTCGAATCCGTCATCAAAGACCTCGCCCTGCTTTACCCTAAGGAACGAAGGGACTCCCTCACGCGCGAAGGGTCTCCCCTGACGCACGCTTGCTGCTCGCAACCTGCTGCCGTAAGCCTGATTAATCAATCAGCTAGGATCTCTGACTCTGCTCGAGGGGTGCGCTACTGTTCGTGTTCTTCGAACGGTGAGTATGTTTCAGCCGTTGCTGCAAGCCTGAATCACTGAATCCGTCGAGATCGACAACTCCGCCTGGTAACGGCTCCGATTTGCGCCGGCCCACGCAGTCTCACTTACAATTACTGCATGTGGTAGGTGAAACCGTTGGGCCTGAAGATAGCAACCGGCACTATGGGGATTTTTGCACCGGCGCTGACAGCAGGACGTATGCCGCGAGGAATTAGCGGTTCTGCAGTGCGCAGGTGTTAGCATCGGGCAGGATTCATTGCAGATGACAGGATGCAACTAACCCGACTTCGTTCAGAGAGGGGACTGCGCATCATCGGACCAAAGTAGAACCTCACGGATATAGAGGTCCTGTGGTCACAAGTCGAACCGTACAATAGTCTGAGAACGGAGATGGATTTCTCGATGGCATAACTTGCAAAGGGTGATGAGATTTTCTTCCACATCACCTCCCAGATGGCTTCGCGGCTGCAGATGATGTACCTGAAGATCTTGGGAACTTCCGCATCGTTGCCATCGCCAATCATCGCGCTGGAGCACTTGCTGACAAAGCTCCCGGTAACCTGCTGTTCCGGTGGTTCGTGGGGATGGAGATGGACGAGGCGGTGTGGAATCACGCGGCGTAAAGCAAGAATCGGGAGCGCTTGCTGAAGGAACAGGTCGCGGAGTCGTTTTTCAGGCGGGTGCTGGAGCGAGCCAGCCTGTTTATGTCGGATGAACATTTCACGGTGGACGGAACGCTGATCGAGGCCTGGGCCAGTCAGAAGAGTTTCCGGCCAAAAGACGGTACGGGGAAGCCTCCCGGAACGGGAGGAGAGGTCGTCTTTTAAAGGGGAAAATCTTTCAACGCGGTGGCTTCTGGTGCTCCCGGCGATTATGGCAACGTGGTCGCCTACTCAATGGGCTACCGCTGGTATCCGATCATGTTTAGCCGGGCCGGCTTGGCGATTGACGCCGAATACTCGCGCGTCAAATCAATCGGGATTGTTCCAGAGAGCCTGGACGGCACGGGCTCGCCGCCGTTGCTTCCGACAGATGGCGTGTGGAGCAGCAGTGTTTATCTAGGATTTGACTTCGACTTCTAAGGGAGAGACCAGCGATGATACCCAACAAATTCGCGGTGACATTTGCTCTGGGCTCGATGGCCCTTCTCACTCTTGGCGCGACGGTCGTGACGGCTCAGGCGACCCACGTCAATTCACCGGCCAGTTGGCTGGGGACGCCCAGTGTTGAAACCGAAGAAAGCCATATTGATGGCGTCACCGGACACGCGTACCAAGGTAAGAAACTCTACCGGCGCTTCTGTATCGGGTGCCACGGGCAAGACGGCAACGGAGAAGGTGAAAATGCCCAGTGGATCGATCCCAAGCCGAGGGATTTCACCGAAGCCACTTTCAAGTGCCGTTCGACTCCGACTGGCACGCTTCCCACGGACGAGGATTTGTTTAACGCGATTACGAGGGGATTTGTCACTACGAATATGCCACAGTGGCGACCGCTCTCTCCACAGCAGCGCGCTGATTTGGTGGCGTTCGTCAAGACGTGGTCGCCACGATGGTCGAAGGAGAAACCCGGAACGCCTCTCAACATCCCGCCAGAAACGCCAATTACGATTGACAGTATCCTGCGTGGCCGAGCGGAGTTTCAGAAGTTAGAGTGCTGGAAATGTCATGGCCCGGAAGGACACGGTGATGGGCCATCGGCAGCTACTCTCACCGATGACAAGGGCAACCCGATTCGGCCTTACAATTTCTCGACCGGAACGCGGTTTATGTGCGGAGAAACGAACCGGGATCTCTATCGCATATTCATGACGGGTCTTGACGGCTCGCCCATGCCGTCCTTTGCTGACGTTGTGAAGCCCGATGAGGCTTGGGACGTGGTTCACTTCCTAAGAACTTTGCAGCCGCTTAAGACGCAAGAGGCGTCGCTGTGGAAGAGCTACGTGGCTGCCCATGGCAAAGACATCAAACCCATCGGCCCCGATGCAGCAGCCGGGGCGCAATGACTTTTTCAAAGAAGGAGGGACTCATCAGATGCGACTGAAGTATTTTGTAGCATTGGCCATCGTAGTAATCGTAAGCGCCGCGGTGGTGGTTTTTGCTCAGCCGCCGGCCGGCTCGGGTTCCATCACCGGAAAGGTAACCTACACGGGTACGCCTCCCAAGATGAAACCGATTGACATGTCCAAGGAGCCTTCGTGTGCCAAGCAGCACGCGACTCCTGTCACGACTGAAAATGTTGTGACCGGTCCAGGAAATTCTCTTGAATGGGTCGTGGTCTACATTTCGGCCGGTGAACAGGGCGGCGGAGGTCCGTCTCAGGCGGCTAGGTACGACCAAAAGGGCTGTCAATATGTTCCTCATGTTCTGCCCATGGAGGCCGATCAGCAACTGCAGATTTATAACGACGACCAGACCTCCCACAACATCCATCCGCTCGCGAAGGTAAACCAGGAGTGGAACAAATCTCAGCCTCGCGGGTCGCCTCCGATTGATACCAAGTGGGAAAAGCCGGAATTCATTCCGGTGAAATGCAATATTCATCCTTGGATGCATGGCTACTTTGTGGTACTCAAGACCTCTTCCTACGCGGTCACAGGTAGCGATGGGTCGTTCGACATCAAAGGATTGCCACCCGGTAAGTACACCGTGACGGCTTGGCAGGAGCAGTACGGAACGAAGACCCAGGACGTTACGATCAGCGGCAGCGAGGCGAAGACTGCGAACTTCGTCTTCACCGTGACGCCATACTGAACGCGTAGGGCCAGGCACAGACAGCCGCATTGTGCTTTTTCTTTTGAGGTGCGGTTGCCAGAAGCTGTCTCAACTTTTGTTCAATTCGCCGAGGCGGTCAAAATATGGGTAAATTGTTCGCGGTTGTCGTCACAGTGATTACGCTCATTTCCGTTTCTTTCTTCGTGATGCACACTTGGTGCCTTCCTGCCGATATCTCCACGACGGGTCCTGCAATCGATCGCCAGATGGATGAAACATTTGTCGAAACGGGGCTTCTGTTTGTGGCGGGGCAGCTTCTTCTCGGACTTTTCGTGTAGCACGCCAGGGATAAGAATCCTGCGCGAAAGATTAAGATATTTCCTGGTGGTTCCACCTCCTTGGTTGTGGCGGCGATCATCCTGGTCGGCATCGAGGTTTTGGCCCTCACTTTTATGGGCTCCAAAGCTTGGGCTGCTATGAATGAGACGCCGGCAATTTCTGATTCGCTACACATAGACGTACAGGCGGAACAGTTTGCTTTTTGGTTCCGCTATGCGGGTCCGGACGGCCAGTTTGGTGCGCTCCATCCCAAAAAAATCGACGAGGCCAACGGAAATTATTTTGGATTGGACCAGCGAATGATGTGGCGGCCCGTGACGACATCGTAGTAGGTGCACTGACGATACCGGTTAACCGGTCCATCCTATTGACCATGCATTCAAAGGACGTCGGGCATTCTTTCTACGTGCCGGTGCTTCGGATTCAGCAAGACTTTGTTCCCGGATTGGACATTCCTTGTGCACTTCACAGCTACGCAGACGGGCAAATTCGAAATCGTTTGCACGCAGCTCGTCTCGCTCCGGTAAATGCTGTATGTCGCTGGAATAAACGCTCGATGCGTGTTGTACACACATAAGTAGCGGAGCCGTGTCGAATCTACCGCTCGTATCTTATCCCAAGCCCTTTGTTTGCTTGTACAGGTCTCATGGTTCGAAAAATGCTGATCGGATTTCTCGTGTTTGTGTGTTACGGCGAAAGAGTACTAGGAGACACGGTATAGCGTTCTCAAATGGACATACGTCAAACTTTGAATGATGGAGGCGCGTGGTTCAAGTTATGATGCATCGCGAAATCAAACTTTGACCGGACATTCAAAGAGCCGAAATGTGGGCTCTCACCATTGGCTGTTAAATTGAAGCCGCTCTGAAATTGCGACAGGAGCGTTCAGGTGCGAGAAATTGGAGTGTAGGAGAGGCGAAGGCGGTGTGAATCTTTTCTGAAAAACTGTTGGAGCGCGAAACAAATCGCGGGTGACTGTGTTATGATTTTCGGGCTGACCTACCCACCAGGTTAATCGCCCAGACCCCGCTGCTACAAGTATCGGTGCACGGAGTCGAGCTAACAGAAATTAGCAAAAGAGGGAGAATACGGTGGCTAGGATCAACACAGCTAAGCTGGGATTGGCCATTCTTCTGTTCAGCGCTCCAGTCGGTGTATGGGCGCAAAGCCCGCAGGATGGAGCGACACCTCCGGCCGCCACTTCTCCTCGATTCAACGCTGCAGAGGAGCACGCGGCCAATCCTGATCGTCCCGCGTTGCAGCAAAGAAATCCTCGATATCAGATCCAGCGTGAAGATGTAATCACCATCGCTTTTCCGCTTTCGCCGGAATTCGACCAGACGGTGACAGTACAACCGGATGGATATATCAGTTTGTATAGCGCGCCAAGTCTGCACATTCAAGGCATGACCATCCCAGAAGTTGTCGAAGCGCTCAAGAAGGCCTATTCCAGCACACTGCACGATCCGATCATTGATGTCGATCTACAGGATTTCCAGCGGCCGTTTTTCACGGTCTCCGGACAGGTCGGCAAGCCCGGTCAGTACGATCTCCGCCACGATACCACCGTCGCCGAAGCGATCGGCATCGCCGGCGGATTTACTCCGAATGCCAAAACACAAATCTTCCTTTTCCATCGTGTCTCCACCGGATGGTTTGAAGTAAAAAAACTCAGTATGAATGACATCTTGGACGGCAAGAAGGCCAACGAAGACGCCCTTTTGGGACCCGGCGACATGATTTTTGTTCCCGAAAAATTCATCACAAAATTCCGAAAGTACGTTCCTTACTACGTAGGCACGAGCCCAAGTCCAAGCTGGTTTCCCTGAGAACCTGAGATTTCCATGCGAATCCAAAAAGGTGAGGGCCAATGAAAAAAGAGAAGCTTAAAAGTGTGCCGGACGAAGGGATGCCGAAGCTGACGTTGCGCGACATCTTAACGCCGCTCTTCCGCCACCAGCGGTTGGTTATTTTCACCTTCTGCGGTGTTGCCCTGCTTGGAATTCTCGTGGCATGGGGTTGGGCCGCGCGATATCACTTGGCGGAAATGCAGATCGTCGTGGAACAGACCCGTTCTGATCCCGCGGTGACGTCCGGGCAGAACGCGGCGGTGATGAACAACAAGCCTGTAACGACGGATCAGATCACTTCGGAAATAGCGCTTCTGCAAGGGCAAGACATGATGCGCTCGGTCGCCGCGACTTGTGGTCTGGATGACTTTTGGTTTCCGACAGATGTCTTCTTGCCGCGCGACCCCGTCAAGCGAAAAGCCATCAAGTTGGAAAAGGCGGCTGTAGGTCTCGGGAGAAGCTTAGTCGTCGAGCAGGAAAAAACTTCGGATGTCATCAACGTGAAGTTTGGCAAAACCGGCGACCCCGCTGTCACCGCATGCGTTCTGAAGACCCTCAGTAAGTTATACTTAGCAAAGCACTTAGAGTTGCGGCGCCCGGCAGGGTCCTCAGATTTCTTTGCCCAGCAAACGGAAGAAGCCAAGCACGCCTTAAGTGATGCGGAAAGCCGCTTGTCCAATTTCAGCAAAGACCAAGGTGTCGCTGCTCCCGATGTGCTACGCACCTACATGGCCCAACAAGTTGCAAATTCTGAATTTTCGCTCTCGACTGCTCAGCAGTCTATAGCCGCAGACCAACAGAGGATCAAGAACGTTGAAGAACAACTGGCGAAAACACCAGAAAGAATCCCCACGGCAGAGGTCACGAATTCGTCGAACCTTCTGTTGCAAACGTTGGAATCCACATTGCTCGCGGCCAAGGAAAAGCGCGCGCAGTTGGTGTTGAAGTACGATCCGAGCTACCCGTTGGTGAAGGAAGCAGATCAGGAAATTGCAGACACCGAAGCGACCATCGCCAAAGCCGAAGAGCAAAAGTACGTCAATCAAACAACTGACACCGATCCCACTTATCAGTTCCTCCGTCAGGATCTAGCCAAGACCGAGGCCGATCTGGCCTCACAGAGGGCCACCGTTGCAGCGCTCACCAACAATATCCACAACATGCATCTGCAAATGGTGGATTTGGACAAGAAGGCTGTAGAGCAGGCCGCACTGATTCGTGAGGCCAAGGCGGACGAGAGCAACTACTTACTGTATCTGAACAAACGCGACGAAGAACGTACGTCGGACGCTTTAGACAAAGACCGAATCGCTGATGTTGCGATTGCCGTTCCTCCTGTCGTTCCAACATTGCCAGCGCATGGTCCGTTCCTGGTGATGTTCATTGGGTTCGTGCTCGCGCTGATTTTGAGCCTTGGCGCGGGTTATTTGGCTGAGTATGTAGACCCGTCATTCCGCACACCTGAAGAGGTGGCCGAGACCCTTAGCATGCCGGTCCTCGCGTCGCTTCCCAGGAAGGTGGCCTAGCTCGAATGGTTCTAGATTATTACAATCTCGCCGAACAGCCGTTCGGAGTCACGCCGGACTCGCGTTTCCTTTACCTCGGCCCGCAGCATCGGGAGGCCTTAGCCTCGCTGGTCTACGGCACGGAAAGTAATCGCGGGTTCCTGGCGCTGATTGCAAAGCCGGGTATGGGCAAGACGTCCTTGCTCTACCACTATCTGGGGTACCTACGAGACAAGGCACGCACGGCCTTTGTATTCAGGACCGATTGCGATTCCCGCGAATTCATTCGCCACCTTCTCATGGATCTTGGCATTGACGTTGCGGGGATGGATTTACCGGTGATGCATGAAGCGTTGAATCGCATTCTCACCGAGGAGATGCGCGCGGGACGGCGTTTTGTTCTGGTGGTTGACGAGGCGCAGAACCTGGAAGAGAAGGTGTTGGAGTCCATTCGGCTGTTGTCGAATTTCGAGACGCCGTGGATGAAGTTGATGCAAATCGTCCTAGCGGGGCAGCCTCAATTGGCTGATCGGCTGGCGAGCCCTTCCATGGCTCAGCTGCGCCAACGGATTTCAATCGTGATGCGCATTGAGCGTTTCACTCCCAAAGAAGTAGATGCGTACATAGACCACAGGCTCTGGATTGGAGGGTGCGATAGGCCTTCTTTATTCACTGCGAATGCGCGCAAGCTAATCGCTGAGCACAGTGAAGGCATACCCCGCAACATCAATAACCTTTGTTTCAACGCGCTGTCGCTCGGATGTGCACTGAAGAGAAGAACGATCGATCGTGACGTAATTCTCGAAGTGATTTCCGACCTCGACCTGGAGCCGCTGCGCGAGAAGCCCGCTATCCCGGTTGCGCGCCCGGAACCGCCCGCCCAGGCGCAGGCGCCGCGGCGAACTATTCCTGCTGCCCGCAGGCAATCCATGTTCGCCGGCTGGTTATTCAAAATCGCAATTGCCTCGGCGGTCTTGCTCACGCTGAGTTGGGCCGTGGTTCCGATAAACCGAAGGAACACGCAAGCCGTGGAAGTTTCCAAAGTCGAGCCCCTGCCCATGACCGCAGTGCCGGATTCGCTAGGCGCGGCTGATCAGTCGAGCGCCCAAGTGGTGTCGGCGCCCGCGCAGGATTCGGTTCGCATAATGCCGGGCGAGACGTTCTCCCGCATCGGCGTCAAGAACTTCGGCAAGTATGATCGCGACGTCCTCGATCAGATTCGCGGGCTTAATCCCAGGCTCGATGATCCTGACCGCATTCAGTCTGGCCGGCAGATTCGGATGCTGCCGGTAATCGCAGCAGATGCGCGGCAAGCGGCCGCCCAATCCAACAGTGCTTTACCAACAGAGGTAGGCAAACAATGAGCAAGAACTTTGAATTGATGCAGCAAGCAGGCTTAGACCAATCCCTTCGCCCGGTGCGGACCGTGCGCCCGCCGGACCTCCCGTTTTCGCCGCGCAGGCGCGTTCGAAGCGGCCACGGCCTCAAGAAGAGCAGGCATCTGGATATCGAGCAATTCGCGCGCGAAGAATCGCTTAGACTCGTGCAGCGTATTTTTCTGTTGCAGACTCAAGCCTCGCCTCGCGCTGTGGTGTTTGCGGGCATCGATCATGGCAATGGATGCAGTGAAATTTGTGTTTCAGTAGCGCAAACTTTAGCGAGTAATGTACGCGGATCAATTTGCTTGCTCGAGGCGAATCTCCGGTCGCCGGCATTGCCTGGATTGTTCGGAACCACAAATCATTACGGTCTTACTGATGCTCTACTCCAAGAAGGACCCATCCGTTCTTTTGCAAAACCTCTCCGCGGCGACAATCTGTGGCTGCTTTCCAGCGGTTCACTTGCGCCGGACTCTGCCAAGCTGCTCAATTCGGACCGTCTGAAGACTCGATTCGCCGAACTACGAAAGGAATTTGATTACGTGCTGATCGACGCGCCTCCGCTTACGCGCTATGCCGACGCGGTGGGTTTCGGACAGATGACGGATGGATTTGTGTTGATTCTGGAAGCGAATGTTACACGGCGGGAAGCCGCTCTCAGGGTATCTGAGAATCTGCGTGCTTCGGGTATACACGTTCTCGGCGCCGTGCTGAATAAACGAACATTCCCGATTCCGGAATCGCTGTATCACAAGCTCTAGAATTAGCTTCGTGTGGGGAGCTGATTCGGGGATGTTGCAGTAGATCGCGCCGCGCGTCCAAACCTGGGTTGTCTTCGCAAGTGCTACGGGTCCCGGCGATGCGCTGCTGAAGGATTTGGGGGTCACCCATGAATGTGACTCACCTTAGCGGAGCTTTGTCCAGTTATCAAAACTCGGTGAATGCGGTGGCGGCGTCAGCCGCCGGTATTTTATCGGCCGAAATCGAATCTTCTTGGTTCGCCATCCAGACCTGGCCCCGACACGAGAAGAAGGTCGCCGCCGAACTTCGTGAGAAAGGTGTCAGCGTTTTTCTTCCGCTATTTTCACAGAAGCGCCAGTGGAGTGATCGGCAGCGCCTGGTGGACTTGCCCCTATTTCCGCAATATGCCTTCGTCAGGATTCCACCAAAGACCCATGCGCGAATCCCGGTCTTGCGAACCGCAGGTGTCACGGGTTTCGTGGGGAGACGTGGAGTGGGTATTCCCATCCCCGACAGCGAAATTGATGGGATACGGACCGTCTTGGCACAAGGAATACCCTTCAACCATCACTCGTTTCTGAATGTCGGCAAACGCATCAGGATTCGCGGTGGCAGTTTGGACGGTGTCGTAGGCATTCTGACTGCTATTAATAGCGACGCGACCCTGGTGGTATCAGTTGAACTCATCCAGAGATCGCTCGCTATTCGAATCACGGGTTTTGCCGTCGAACCAGCGTAGAACGAATAATAGTCTTGATTGGCAAACAGAAGCCCCGTCTTTAATGCCCAGCCGTTACTCCGTAGGAAAAATGGCATCGCATTCAGGTCTGTCGCCGGATTTGTAGGCAGCAAGCAGTACTCCATAAAATAAATAATCAGCCAAAAGAGGGAACCTCCGTGAATGAAACAAAGCGTCGATTCATAGTGAGCGCGCTGAAGTTCTTCGACGTTGGATTGATCATGTTGGCTTTTACTCTGGCTTCTGTTTGGATGATCTATGCTGGAAAACCCATTTCGCTCTCCAGGCTTTTGGACGTCCGAGTGAAATTATCGGATTGCGCAATTTTCGCCGTGGCCCTGCTTGCCAGCCATGCAATGTTTGCACTGTGCGGCATCTATGAATCGCGGCGGCTCTCCACAAAATCTGCGGAAATTGTGGACGTTTTGAAAGCGGTAACGCTCGCGACGGCGAGTCTGGCGTTGATGGCGGCGTTGTTCGGGGTTAAGCTGATGACGCCAGCCTTTCTGGCGCTGTTCTTTGCCCTATGTTTTGTTTTGGTGGCATCTTCCCGCGTTCTTATGCGGTACTGGCTCGGCAGAATCCGGCGGCGCGGCCTCAATTTGCATCACATCCTGATTCTGGGCACAAATGCTCGCGCCGTTGAGTTCGCTCGACGCCTCGAGGCCTCTCCGGAGCGCGGATATCGGCTGCTTGGTTTTGTGGATGACGCTTGGCCCAGAATGGACGATTTCTTAGCGACGGGTTTTAAGCTGGCCTGCGACAACGCCGGCATTGCCGAGTTCTTGCGCCACAACGTAGTGGATGAAGTGGCCATTTTTCTTCCGTTACGCTCCTTCTACGAGCAGGCTGCAAAGATGGCGGCCCTCTGCGAACAGCACGGAATTATCATTCGCTTCGATTCGGACATTTTTGATCTGAAGATTGCCCGTTCGAGCGCGGACGTGTTTGACGGCGACGCACAAATTACCGCTCGCAGCAGTGGGTTTGGCGGCTGGCCCTTCGTGCTCAAACGAACGATTGATCTGGTAGTTTCGTTCGCCTTGCTGGTTCTTCTCGCACCGCTCTTGCTGCTGGTGGCGTCATTGATCATCCTTACTTCTCCAGGGCCGATCGTTTTTGGGCAGGAAAGAGTGGGCCTGAATAAACGCAGGTTTAAGATCTACAAGTTCCGCACCATGATTCCGAACGCCGAAAGGATTCAGGAGGAGCTTCGGCATCTGAACGAAATGAATGGGCCGGTTTTCAAGATTAAGAACGATCCACGGGTGACGCCCATTGGCCGCATTCTGCGAAAGACCAGTATTGATGAGCTTCCCCAGCTCTTCAACGTTTTGAAAGGGGACATGAGCCTGGTTGGACCACGGGCCATGTCGGTTCGGGATTATCGGCTGTTCAATGAGGATTGGCAGCGACGGCGCTTCAGCGTCCCGCCAGGCATCACGTGTCTTTGGCAAATTAACGGCCGGAATCTGATTCCATTCGAACAGTGGATGGAACTGGACATGCAATACATCGACAAGTGGTCACTCTGGCTGGATTTAAAGATACTGGCCCGGACGATTCCGGCAGTACTAAGAGGATCAGGGGCCGCCTGAGCGCGACAGCGCAGCAAGTGTCTGGAGATGCCAATAGCGAAGCATGGCGTTGTTTGAACGGTGAGAGTTTCTAAGTTCGTAACGCAGAAAAGTAATCTTTCTTACTTTAACCATTTCAACTTAAGGGAGAGTAACCCATGGGCAAATCGCGAATACTGGTAACTGGCGCAGGCGGCTTTATCGGGCACCACCTGGTAAAGCGGTTGAAGGCGGAAGGGAACTGGGTACGTGGGGCCGACATTAAGGTTCCGGAGTACGAGCCCTCGGCCGCGGACGAATTTAAAGTTCTGGACCTGCGTAAGTACGAGAATTGTCTGTTGGCGACGCGGGGTGGCATCGATCAGGTCTACAACCTCGCAGCGGACATGGGTGGAATCGGGTATATCACGGCTTACCTTGCGGACATATCGCGCAACAACATTCTGATTAACGTCCACATGCTGGAGGCCAGCCGACAAAACGCGATCGAACGTTTCTTGTTCTCCTCTTCGGCGTGCGTCTACGCGCAGAATAAGCAGAAGAGCGCGGACGTGACTCCTCTACGGGAAGAAGACGCTTATCCCGCCGAACCGGAGCCCGGTTATGGTTGGGAAAAACTTTTCGCCGAAGAGATGTGCAACTATTACCGCCACGATTACGGATTCCAAACCTATTCGGTGCGCTTCCACAACGTCTACGGCCCGCTCGGCACGTATGAGGGCGGAAAAGAAAAAGCGCCTGCGGCGATTTCGCGAAAGGTCGCTTTGGCACACGACGGTGGCGAAATCGAGATTTGGGGTGACGGCGAGCAAACCCGCTCGTTTATGTATGTGGACGATTGTGTCGAAGGCTTGGTCCGCCTGATGGCATCCCATCATCACGATGCGCTTAATCTGGGTACGGATCGGCTGGTGACCATCAACGAATTGGTTGACTTGGTCTCGGGAATCGCGGAGAAGCGCCTGATCAAGCGGCACGATCTCGGCAAACCGCAGGGCGTTCGCGGTCGCAATAGCGATAACACCCGCCTGAATCAGGTGCTGGGCTGGCAGCCTTCCATTTCGCTCGAACAAGGGCTGGACGTCACCTACAAATGGATCGAAAGCGAACTTCACAAGGCTGGCCGCGTACCCGCTCAATCAAAGAAAGCGCTGGCTTAGGGAACGGGTGCCCAGCCCCAAAACATATGCATGACGTAGCCCCCAATGTGACTTCAGGAGCAATGGTCGCTGTCCGCTATGGTTAAGCCTGAATCAACAGGCACTGTGGCCCGTAACACGCTTTGGATGTTTTGTGGCTTGGGACTGAGACTCGTCATCCAAGCATTGTATTTCGTCGTAATCGCGCGATCCCTGGGCGCGAGCGGCTACGGCGCATTCATTGGAGTCGTTGCCCTGGTCGGCATCGTTTATCCTTTCGGGGACTTGGGCAGCGGCGGCCTGCTCGTAAAAAATGTTTCGCGTGACCAGAGTCAGTTCCCGGGTTACTGGGGTACGGCGCTGCTTACGACGGGAGCGTCCAGTTCGGTCCTCTTCGTAGCTGTCCTCGCGTTGTCGCATTTCACTCTGCCTGCGGCGATTCCGCTCCGGCTGGTGCTGTTGGTGTCCGGCTCCGATCTTGTCGGACTCAACGTAATCACCATGTGCGGCCAGGCGTTTCAAGCCTTCGATCGCCTGCACTGGACGGCTACGATCAACGTGCTGGTCAGCGCCAGCCGGCTGACGGCAGCGCTTATCCTGGTAGCAATTCAGAGGCATCCTTCGCCTTTGCAATGGGGCTATGTTTATTTTTTCAGTACCGCCCTGGTGGCCATCACGGCCGTGCTGATGGTTTCGGCGAAGTTAGGGGCTCCGAGGTTCGGTTGGCAGAGACGCCCGGGAGAAATTCGAGAAGGTTTCTATTTCTCCACAGGCCTCAGCGCACAAACGATCTATAACGACCTAGACAAAACGATGCTTGCGCGCCTCGGCACGTTAGAAGCAACTGGTATTTACGGCGCCGCGTACCGGCTGATCGACGTCAGCTTTGTACCCGTCTCATCGCTGCTGACAGCGTCTTATTCCAATTTCTTCCGCGCTGGCGCCGACGGTATCTCCGCCAGTCTTTCCTACGCGAAGCCATTGTTACTGCGTGCGCTCGGTTATTCCGTCCTCGCCTGCATCACGCTGTTGGCGTGCGCTGGAATCATTCCTCGCATTCTTGGCGCCGAGTACGCGCGCACTGTGGAGGCTCTCCGCTGGCTTTCGGTGCTGCCGATTCTGAAGGTCGTGCACTATTTTTACTCAAACGCGCTCACGGGTGCGGGACATCAGGCGCTGCGCACCAAGATCCAAGTGGGAGTGGCGATATTCAACGTACTCATAAATTTTTGGCTGATACCTGCATATTCATGGCGCGGCGCCGCGTGGTCTAGTATCGCGTCAGACGGCCTGCTGGCGTGTGGCATCGGACTTGCCGCATTCGTGCTCTTTCGCCGGTCACAAAACCTCTTGTTAGACGCAACTGTAAATGCCGAGACCGATTAAGACCAATGTGCAATTCTGCTAAAAAGTTGCCGCGCAGCGTAAAACCCGAACGCGGATTGAAATCATGAACGTTTCCCGTAGATATCTCGGCGATGTTTTCACGATTGTCGTGCTGGTCCTGGGGACTGGTGCGCTGCAGTCGCTCATCGTGGATAGCTCGAGTTCCAAGGCCGTCTCCGAGGGCAATCCCTTCCTGCAAGTTGTCTGGGCTTGCATCTATGTCGTCACCACCATTCGTGCGGCCCAACAATCCCGCGCGATCATGGAAACAATTCGCTCCAACAAGCTTCTGATAGGGTTGGTCTTGCTCACATTTTTTTCCACCGCGTGGTCCGCGGACCCCGGCCTCACGCTTCGTCGTAGCATTGCGTTGCTGGCTACCACTCTTTTCGGCGTGGATTTTGCCGTCCGCTATTCCCTTCGCGATCAACTCAGACTGCTGGCAATTGCATTGGGCGGCGTCGTGCTGTTAAGCGTGATCGTGCAAGTGTTTTTCCCCGGCCAGATTCCGACGGTCGACCTGCTCTATCCCGATGCGTGGGTGGGCTTATTCGGTCAAAAGAACGAGTTTGGGAGAATTGTCGTCCTTGCCACGCTGGTGGTTCTGACGGCGGTCCGAAAATCGGTCGGCGGCATAATAATCACCGTCCTGGCTTTGGGGACCTCGATTGGGTTGATCATCGCGGCTCAGTCCATGACTTCGTTTGTGGCCCTGGCCGGGATGATTCTCGTCATGCAGTTCGCGCCCACTCTGCGTTGGAGTGCTGGCATTCGAAGGGCCGTGCAGGTTTTTGGTACGGTAATCGCCTTGCCGTCGTTATATGCTTTAATTCACTTCCGCGACTCGGTAACCGGACTGATGGGCCGCAATGCTTCCCTCACTGGACGCGTAAAAATTTGGGGGCTTTCTCTTGCGAGCATCGCACTGAAACCGATCTTGGGCTACGGCTACAGCGCTTTCTGGCCCGCATCTGCTGAAGCCATGAGAATTGACGTGGCAATGAATTGGACCGTGCCTCATGCGCACGATGCATATATCGAGTTGGCTTTGGAGCTGGGACTGGTTGGGCTCGGCCTTTACGTAGGTGCCTACCTCGTAGCGATGAAACGGGCAGCTTTGTACATGCGTATGGAACGGGGCAACAGCGCAAAGTGGCCGCTGGTTTATCTGTGTTTCGTGTTGCTGTATAGCTTCACCGAGAATTACGTCCTGGCGCCGAACACGATCTTTTGGATGTTATTCGTAGCGGCCTCATGCACGATATCGCAGCCGGTTGGCGCTCTTGAATTGGTCGACGACGACGAGGGTGAGCCTGAGGCCGACGCGGGTCGGTCTTTCGCTACCAGCTAGGACCGTTTGTGATAAACACCACTCAGCCCACCCTGATTGTTTTCTGCGATCACCTCTTATATCCATCGGAGACTTTCGTTCGCGCCCAGGCGCAGGCACTCCAGAGATTTACGCCTGTCTATGCCGGGTCTCGCAGGGTTCCGGGACTCGACTTACCGCCAGAAAGTACATACACGGTCAGCGGCGGGGATAGAAATGGCTGGATTCGTGAAGTGCTGTTCAAATTGTTTGGCATCGCCCCGGATTTGGTCGAGCGGTTGCGTGCGTTGGATCCCGTCTTAATGCATGCACACTTCGGCCCAGACGGACTGCGTGCGTTGCCACTAGCGAGAAAATTGGGTTTGCCGCTGATCATAACGTTTCACGGATCTGACGCCACGGCAACTGATGTCCGCCACGTGGGAGCCCCCTTCGGGCACCGCCGCTACCTGGTGCAAAGAAGTGTCGTGCGTCGCGGGGGTACACTGTTTATCGCTGTCTCTGAGTTCATTCGAAGAAAACTCCTGGAACAGCACTTTGCGGCTGAGAAGACCGTCGTCCACTACATTGGAGTCGACACGAAGCTGTTTTCTCCAAGCCAAGGAGAGCAGGACCAACACACCGTTCTGTTCGTGGGCCGCCTCGCCAACAGAAAGGGTGTGGAATTTCTGGTTCGCGCTATGGAGGATGTACAGAAAGACGATCCGGAGGCGGAGCTCGTGTTGATCGGCGATGGTCCGCTCCGCGGAGAACTCGAGCGGAGGGCGAAACGAAGTCTTCGACGATACCGGTTTCTGGGGACCCAGAGTCCTCAGGTCGTACGCGAGTGGTTGGACCGCGCGGCCGTATTTTGCGCGCCAAGCATTACAGGACGCTCGGGTGAAGCAGAAGCGTTCGGCATGGTATTTGCCGAGGCGCAGGCGATGGAGAAACCGGTTGTCAGTTTTTCTACCGGTGGCATCGGCGAAGCTGTTCTGCACGGTGAGACCGGCTTCCTCGCCCCAGACCGAGATTGGCGGACGCTCGCGCAGTATCTCTCGTTGCTGCTCAAAAATGCCGATCTTCGCCGCAAGTTTGGCGTTGCCGGCCGCCAGCGGGTACTGCGGCTTTTTGATTTGAACAGGCAAACCAGCGCTCTGGAAAAGATATACGAAGGCGTGCTCGAAACCACCAGCGCCAGCGTCGGCGCGCGAAATCGCCCGTCTCTTTACGCTCAACAAGAGCACTGACCAATGCCACGAGTACTAATCATTCAGGCTGAAATGAAGCACTACCGCGTGCCGTTTTTCACTAAGCTCCACGCGGCGCTTCGTCAGGATGGCATCGAACTGGCCGTGGCATATAGTGCACAAAATCAGAAACAGGCCACGCGCAAGGATGGCGCCGAACTTCCGCCCGAATTCGGGCGCAAGGTGAGAGGTTATTGGTTCGCCGAGCGATTTTTGTATCAGTCAGTTTGGCCAGAGGTCCTAAAAGCCGACTTGGTGATCGTCGGCAATGAAAACAAGTATCTCGTTAACCCGTTCTTGCTTTTGCTTTCGGCTCTGCGCCTGAAGACAGTTGCATTTTGGGGGCTCGGTCCGAACATGCACCCGGACCGCTCCGCCTTCTCCGAGTGGATCAAGGAGAAAATGGTCACCACGGTGGATTGGTGGTTCGCCTACACCGAAACCATCGCCGACTATCTCCGGCAGCATGGCATGGAAGCGGATAGGATCACCAACGTTCAGAACGCGACCGACACGGTCGATTTGCGACGCCAGCTAAGCGGAATTCAGGACCATGAGGCCATGCAAGCGAAGGTGGAGCTGGCCGGAAACGCAGCGAGCAAGATTGGCCTCTACTGCGGGCTGCTCGGCGAAATCAAGGCGATACCGATGCTGATCGAAGCAGCGCGCCTGGTGCGCCAGCGCTATCCCGATTTCCACCTTGTCATTGTGGGCAACGGGCCGGATCGTGCGTGGGTCGAACAGGCCATCGTCGGAGACCCATGGATCCACTATATGGGTTCGAAATTCGGACGCGATAGCGCCATGCTCTACAAGATCGCGGATGTGTTTCTGTTGGTCGGCACGGCAGGCCTCGCCATCGTTGACAGTTTCGCCGCAGGCTTGCCTCTGATCGCCACTCATTTGCCCACGCATCCTCCCGAGGTCAGTTATTTGTGCGATGGCGAGAACGGCAAAATCACTCCGCATACCGCCTCTGCTTTCGCAGACGCGGTTGTTGAAGTTCTCACAAAGCCGGCGTTGATGGACACATTGCGTCACGGCGCAGCACTAGCCGGTTCGAAATACACGATTGAGGCCATGGTCGAGAACTATCGAGCAGGAGTCAATCAATGCCTCACGCGCACAGGTGTTATCTCCCGCATTTCTGTAAAGCAGAAAGCGTACCGAGGGGATGAAGTTGATGCCTAGGCTGCCGCGCGCGCGAACCTCACGCGAGGGACAAAATCATCACAGCTGCATCGCTCTTCACGAGCAGAAGGACGGGCTATCTTGAAAATTAGCGTCTTCGGACTGGGATACGTTGGCTGCGTAACCGCTGCGTGCCTGGCGCAGGACGGCCATCAAATTGTCGGAGTTGATGTAGACTCCCGCAAGGTCAAGGCGATCGGAGATGGACACGCTCCGTTTTTCGAGCCGGGTCTCGGCGAACTATTGGCTCAGGCAAAAGAGCGAGGGCTGCTCAGAGCGACCACGGACGAAGTCGATGCAATCTCCTCGACTGACGTAGCTTTGGTTTGTGTCGGCACGCCGTCAGAACGCAATGGCGAGATTAAGCTGGAATACCTGCGCAGCGTGCTGGTTTCCATCGGCAACGCCCTGCACGATCGGCGCCAGCCTTTTGTCGTGGTCTTGCGAAGCACGGTGTTACCGCACATCGTCGAACAGGAATTGATTCCATTGTTGCAAAAGGCTTCCGGCAAAACACTCGGCGCCGACCTGCAGTTCTGCTATAACCCCGAATTTCTTCGCGAAGGCACTGCCGTTCGTGACTTCTACGAGGCTCCCATGGTGGTGATTGGACAACGCAGCGATTGGGCCTCCAGCGTTGTGGTCACGCTCTATAGCAAAGTGAATGCGCCAGTCGTTTGCACGGATATCGCCACTGCTTGCATGGTGAAGTATGTCAGCAACGCTTTCCATGCCCTGAAAGTTGCGTTCGCGAATGAGGTAGGCCGGCTCAGTGAATCCATGGACGTAGATGGTCGCCGTCTTATGGAAATTATTTGTCAGGATACCAAGCTCAATATCGCTCCATCATACTTAAAACCAGGTTTCGCCTTCGGGGGGTCGTGTTTGCCCAAGGATTTGCGCGCTCTGGTGGCTGAGTCCCGGCGTCACGGCCTTCCGTTGGAAGTCATTCAGTCAATTCTGCCGAGCAACAAGGCCCATCTGGAAGCTTGTATCGAATCGGTGCTCGAAGAACGCCTCCAAAAAGTGGGTCTATTTGGCCTTACGTTTAAAGAAGGTACCGATGACTTGCGCGAAAGTCCAGCCGTCGCCCTAGCGGAAACCCTGATCGGCAAAGGTGCGGAAGTGATGATCTACGAGCCGGCCATCTCGCCAGATACGATCCACGGAGCAAACCTGCGGTTCATTGAAAGCAATATTCCGCACATCTGGAAGTTACTCACGCCGGACCTGCCAGCCCTGGTACAGAATAGCAATGTCGTGGTTCTTTTGAAAAAGCTCAACGACGAGGAACGGCGAGCACTCAAAGTTCTCCGGCCGGATCAAAAGTGCATCGATTTTGTTGGCACAGTCCGCGCCGATGAATTGGCGGCACAAACAATTATTTTCGGGGAGCCTCGGCGGCAGACGGCCGCGAGCTGGGCTACCGCGGACTGAGTGATCCTAACAATCCAATGAATCGGCTCTTCATCAGTTTTGGAATCGCGCTCATATTTTTCGCGACGCTCTGTGCGTTCGCGGCAGATCAGAACAAGCTTGTCCCCCCGTCTCAGCAAATTCCGCCAACTCTTTTTGGAATGCACATCCACCGGGCCGGCAGCTCCACTCCATGGCCCAGCGTGCAGGTTCCGGCAAGGCGCCTCTGGGACGCGCGCGTAACCTGGCCAGATATTGAACCGAGCAAGGGCCAATGGCGCTTCGGGGCTTTGGACAACTGTCTGGTGATGGCGCAGGAGCACAATCAGGACCTCCTCATGACGCTCGGTTTGACGCCACGTTGGGCTTCCGCTCGGCCACAAGAGCCGTCCGGCTATCAGCCAGGTTTTGCAGCAGAGCCAGTGGATATCGAGGACTGGCGGACGTTTGTTACTACCGTCGCAACACGTTACAAAGGGCGCATTCACAATTACGAAATATGGAACGAACCCAACCTGAAACAATTCTGGAGCGGAAGCGTCGATCAACTACTGGCCCTGACACGGGAAGCGTCACAAATCATTCACAACATTGACCCGCAGGCGATCGTGGTTTCCCCTCCAGCGACCAGCGGTTATGGCGTGAAGTGGCTCACGGAATTTTTGAGTAAAGGCGGCGGCCAATACGTTGATGTTATCGGTTATCACTTCTACGTTGCTGATCAGCCTCCCGAGGCCATGGTACCGGTGATTCGTCAAGTCCAGCAGACCATGGCCGACAATGGAGTCGGCAACAAGCCGATTTGGGACACCGAGGCAGGTTGGTTCAAGCCCAATCCATTTCCATCGCCCGAACTAGGTGCAGGATACGTCGCGAGGTCGTTTATCCTGAACTGGGCCGCGGGAGTGCCAAGATTTTACTGGTATGCCTGGGACAATCACAAGATGACAATTCAGACGACAGAAGACGGACGACGACGACCCTTACTCCGGCAGGACGTGCGTTCGGAATCATTCAGAAATGGCTGATCGGTGCGCGCATGGATTCGTGCGAACAGGAGGCCGACAACACTTGGACCTGTCAACTGAGCCGCGACGGCATGCATCGACTGGATCGTGTGGAATCCTGACGGAAAAAAGACAACTCTCCGTGCCCGCGGCCTGGCATCCCGAAAAACGTCACTCCGTTGCTTGAAGAAACGCATCCGTTGGGCGGATCAAGCCTAAAATCGGGCCCGTCCCGTCCTGGTGACGCAGTAACGAGGATCGCGGAGGGAGCAGCGTTCACGGCAGTATTTTCTAGTTGCAGGCGGAACATAAATGAACTCACAGGCCATCACAACCGCGTCGCACTACGACGAGGAGTATTTCAAATACCAATCCGAAATCGGACGCTTCGGCGGCTGGGCGAACCTGACCAAATTTTCTGATTACATCCGCCCGGAGATGAAGGTTCTCGATTTTGGCTGCGGCGGCGGATATCTGCTCGCCAACATCAACTGCCAGGAAAAACTCGGTATTGAGATCAGTCCTGTCGCTCGCGAAGCGGCGCAGAACAACGGCATCAACGCGCTCGCTGCAACATCCCAAGTCGAGGACGGGTGGGCCGACATCTCTCATTTCGAACAACGCGCTCGAGCATTGCCCGAACCCGCTCCAGGAGCTTCAGGCGCTCTTGCCGAAGGTAGCGCCCGGGCGGCAAGGTCGTCTTCGTCGTTCCCTGCGAATCCAGTCAGGAATAAAGTTACAGAGCGGACGATCCCAATCATCATCTCGTACTGTTGGAGTCCGATGTCCGCCGCGAATCTCTTTACGGAGGCAGGGTTCCAGGTGCACGAATCCAAGGCCTACGTTCACATTTGGCCGCCCCGATTCATTCCTCGGCTCCTGCGGTCGATTGGCGGCCGGCCGTTGTTCGAACTCGGCTGCAGGCTCTACGGCTTTCCTCACTTACTGGAATTTGAGCCCTGCGGTGACTTCTCAGATTCGGATTGTTGCAGCAACGCCCGGCCAATTCGTAGCCCAGAATGCAGTCCTTCACCGTCCAAGGACTAAACCAATCCCGATTCACCTCACAAATTCACTGACTGCTTCCATGCGGCTTCGCAGAAAGCGAAGGATCGGACCATGGGACAACTGACGGGCAATGTGACCGAATCCGGAATGGACCTGAAGTCGCGCATCAAGCGGTTGCCGATTGTTGGACAAGCGGTTCAATGGCTTCGAACGCACCAGCCGCCCGCTCCGCATACGGTTCGTCCAGTTCAATTCATCCAGTTATTGGGACTCTCGTTATGCGAACGGCGGCAACTCCGGCGACGGATCTTTCGGAGAGTTGGCAAAATTCAAGTCTGGAATAATAAATGACTTCGTAACCGAACATCGGATTAACTCCGTGATTGAATTCGGGTGCGGCGACGGCAATCAACTTTCTCTTTCGAAATATCCCGGCTATGTTGGCATTGATGTTTCACCGACGGCGCTGCAGCGATGCCGGCAACTATTCCGTGGGGACGCGACAAAGACGTTTCTGCGACACGGTGAACCCGGCGCGAACGGCCTGCAGGCAGATCTGGTGCTGTCGCTGGACGTGATCTATCACCTGGTGGAAGACGAGATCTACGAAAAATATATGCAAGATGTTTTCGAGGCAGCTACGCGCTTCGTGATTATCTATTCGGACAACGAGGAAGCCCCGCGTGACATGATGCACGTGCGCCACCGAAAGTTTAGCGATTGGATCGATCAAAACCGGCCCGATTGGCGTTTGAAACGGCATATTCCTAATAAATTCCCCTGGGAAGCAGAAACGGAACGCGGTTCATTTGCGGACTTTTGGATTTACGAAAAAAGTCACTAATTCACTGCGAAAAGGAGCGCGCTACGCGATGCAGTCCGGGTCTGAACGCTGAGAGACGCTGAATACTTCGACACGGGGAATCACCCGTAACGGCACAATTTGGATTGATGTCGCTCGCTTGCTGCCCGGCATCTTGTAGGACGCAAGCCGGTTCGCACAGGCGAGGCCTCATTTAATTCTTTTGCGCACGAGAAGGTCTTTGGCGCTCAGGCCCAGTAGCGTTCAAGGCGTATGACTAACCACAACAATAACCTTGGTGGGATTATGTCTGTCTTGAAGGACAAGATTAGCCTTCCGGACACTCCCGAGAACCTTGGCCATGCGTACAAAACTGCGAAGCCCTTTCCGCACCTCATTATCGACAATATGTTTCCCAGCAGCCAGCTGGACAAGCTGGCTGCGGAGATGCGGCCGCTGACAACCGACCATTGGGTGCACGAAGACAGTGAACACCTCAAAAAAATCAATCTGCGCTCGGCGGTGGATCTCGGCGATCACGGCTTTCAGCACACTTCCTTTTTGCATTCCGCCGGCTTCCTGTACCTTCTCTCGGAATTGACTGGCATTTGGGAGCTGCTGCCGGACCCCTATCTGCAGGGAGCCGGATATCACATCATCCCGCAAGGAGGTAAGTTCGATGTCCACGTGGACCGCAATACGGCCTATGAGACCGGCTTGAACCGCCGTATAACTCTGATTACTTACCTGAACAAATCCTGGGAGCATGAATACGGCGGCCAGCTCGAATTGTGGAACTCAGACGGGAGCCGTTGCGAAGTCGTGGTTGAGCCGATTTTCAATCGAACGATAATATTTGAGATTGCCGACAATAACTATCACGGGGTACCCAAGCCTGTAGCGGCTCCGCACGGGCGAAGCAGGAGCTCCTTTGCCGTGTACTACCACACCGCGGCGGGCAAGAATCAGAACGATTTCACGCCGCACGGTTCGTTGTACGCTCCCAGCTTTTACAGCTCAGACAAGAACGTTTCGACTTTCCGCAGAACCGTGAAAGATCTGGCCCCGCCGATTTTGGTGCGGAGTTTCAGAAGGCTGCAAAAGGCCAAGTGAGTTTCCGCGCAGCGAACCTCTGACGTCGCGACACCTGCAGGAGCGCATGTCGACGCCCTGTATGTAAGGCAGATGGAGACTTCGGCAGTCAACCGATGAAGATTCTCTTGGTCCACAATAGGTATCAACAGGCAGGCGGCGAAGACGTCGTTTTCGAGCAGGAAAAGAAAAATCTGCAGCGCGCGGGCCACCATGTGGTGACCTACGAGCGCAGCAATCACGAGATGGAACACTTCTCGACCTTGCAGCGCGCGATGCTGATAAAGCGCATTGTCTGGGCCTCGGATTCGCGGCAAGAATTCGCCCAACTCCTCGCGCGAGAGTCTCCGGATCTGGTTCACGTCCACAACACGTTTATTATGATTTCGCCGTCGATTTATAGTGCCTGCCGCGACCAACGAGTCCCGGTCGTTCAGACCTTACAAAATTATCGACTCATGTGCCCCGGCGCTCTTTTTTTTCGCGACGGCAAAGTCTGCGAAGACTGTGTCGAGCACAGTCTGTGGCGCGGCATTCAACACGGTTGTTACCGCGGATCCCGCGTCCAGACGGCGGGCGTGGCGTTGATGCTCGCATGGCATCGTCAATTGAAAACCTATCAGGAACTGGTGGACTGCTCCGTCGCGGCGACTGAATTCTCGCGGGGGAAATTTGTCGCGGCTGGGTTTGATGCCGATAAGATCGTCGTCAAGCCCAACTTCGTGGATCAAGACCCCGGGCCACGCAAACGGGTCGGCGACTATGCTGTATTTACAGGACGATTGTCTCAGGAGAAGGGCGTCACAACGCTTCTCGATGCGTGGGAGCACGTTCATCGGGATTGCACGCTGAGAATTGTGGGTGACGGCCCGTTGCGCGCAGGCTTGGAGGCTCAGGCGAAAGAACGCGGTCTTTCAAATGTCACGTTTTGCGGGCGCCTCTCTCGCGAGGAGTCAATCGCCACAGTCAAAGGTTCACGTTTCCAGATCACACCGAGCCTTTGGTACGAGGGCTTCCCCATGGTGATTGTCGAAGCGTTTGCGTGTGGCGTGCCGGTGCTCTGCTCTCGTCTAGGGGGAATGCTGGAAATTGTTGCGGACGCCGACACAGGTCTGCACTTTAACCCCGGCGAAGCGGAGGACCTTGAGCGCAAGGTGGAATGGGCTTGGGATCATCCGGAGGAACTCGCCGAAATGGGCCGCGCTGCCCGCCGCAAGTATGAAACGGATTACACCGCCGAGAAGAACTACACGCTTCTGATGAAGATCTACGAAGACACGGTGGCCACTTATGCCTAACGTGCCCAATACTCAGGGTAAGTCTCACGCGCCGAATTACAACGTGCTCGGTGTGCCGGTACACTGCGTTCAGATGTCCGACGTGCTTGCGGAAATGGAATCGTGGATCAACGGTCGTGAGCAAACGCACTATGTCGCCATCACCGGGATGCATGGCGTTTCGGAGTCGCGCAAAGATCCGCACTTTCGCGAGATACTGAAATCGGCCTCGCTGGTTGTGCCGGATGGAATGCCACTTGTGTGGTTAGCTCGTTGGCACGGGCACCCGATTAGTCGGCGCGTTTGCGGTTCCGATCTCATGGAAGCGTTTTGTAAGCAGACAGGATCTCGCTATCGCCATTTCTTCTATGGTGGTGCGACGGGAGTGGCCGACGACCTGGCCGAAAATCTGCGCGAACGTTACAACATCTCGGTCGCGGGCACCTACACTCCTCCGTTTCGCCCTCTGACGGATGAGGAAGAAAAAGAAGTCATCGCCCGCGTGCAAGCGGCTACCCCCGACATTTTGTGGATTGGCCTAAGCACCCCTAAGCAAGAGCGCTGGATGTACGAGCACCGCGATAAATTCCTGGTCCCCGTAATGCTGGGAGTTGGAGCAGCTTTTGATTTCAACTCCGGAAAGCTCGAGCGCGCGCCTGCATGGATGGGTAATACAGGCTTGGAATGGCTCTTCCGGCTTCTGGTCGAGCCCAAGCGTCTGTGGAAACGGTACCTCGTGACGATTCCAAGCGCCATCTGGAGCGTGTCTCTGGAAATGTTTCATCTGAAGAAGTTTGACTAAGCGCCAAGTTGCCAATCTGTTTTCGCGGTACCCAGCGCAATAATCTGATCGACGTTCTATCTGCCGGAATCCGGGCCCAGACTCCGTGCGGAATTTTCTAAAAATCGCGAAGCCTCGAAAGCCCGATGTTGCGACCCCGCTCCTCACAGTTCCAGCTTGGAAAGCTGAATCGGGCTCCGAGAGGAGGTCCGCTTCAGCATGCTGCTGTCTTCAGCTCCAACTCTTAAGCAGCGCAACTCCGAACTAGATTTCGTCAGAGGGATCGCCATTCTGATGGTGATGGCGCATCATTTTGGTTTGGCCCCCGTTGGCCATCCCGTGCTTCGCGCTTTGCAAACGCCCGGCAACCTCATGGGGCAGACGGGCGTTGACGTTTTCTTCGTCCTGAGCGGTTTTCTCGTTGGCGGCTTGCTGCTCAAGGAGTACAAGCGCACCGGAACCATTCAGGCCAAACGATTCCTGCTTCGTCGCGGCCTGAAAATTTGGCCCGCTTATTATTTTTACATCCTCATCCAAGTCATCGTCCGCAAACATCCTCTGAATTCATTCCTGGTCCCCAATCTTCTCCATCTCCAGAATTATATGGGCAGTTCGCTCTTACATACTTGGACTCTGTCTATTGAGGAGCACTTCTATCTTCTTCTCGCGCTAGCCGTGGCCCTTATGGCGAGCCGCCATTGGCGTGCGGACCGAATGTTGAAGCTGTTTTTGTACGTCATCGGAGCAGTAATCGTTCTGCGTTGCGTGACCGTTTACGCGGGGTGGCCTGGCGCTTTCACGTACACGCACGATCGTCTGGACTCGTTGCTGTTTGGCGTGGTGCTAGCTACACTGTTCCACTTTTTCCCGGAAAGGTTCGACCGCATCGCAAGCCACAAATGGGCTTTGGCTTGCGTTACCGTGTTGGCTGTCATTTTGTACGCGGCTTTCGACGACACAAATTTACGCTACTCGATCGGGCTCACTGTTCTATACGTCGGATATGGTGCGTTCCTGATGTTGGTGTACCGGCACTCTGGACGCTTCAAACAGTGGCTACCCTACAAATGGGTCGCGGCTATTGGACTCTACTCCTATGGAATCTATCTATGGCACAACTCCTGTCGGTTCCGAAAAATCTGGCATTCCTCATTCCGGAAATTCTGGCACGCCCGGCGATAGCCGGAAAGGCTAGAACTCTCCCTGTGCCCGCGGTCGGAAACCGGATGGGCGGAGGGAGGAGGATGTTAGGAATGCTAAAGCGACACGAAGTCGAGATTCTGTTGAAGGCGGGGCACTCCAAGGCCGAAGTGGCTCGTCTGGCGGGAGTTTCCCTACGTTCAGTCAACCGCATTGCGGAAGAAGCCTCAGTCTTTCATGTCGATGACGCTGCGGAGCGAGCGAAGCGGCGGATCGGCAGACCCAGCATCGTTGAGGATTTCCGGAAGCCCGTTGTAAAGATTCTGGAAGAAACACCCGATCTGCCCTCTCTGGAGATCCTTCGCCGGGTTCGCGAAGCGGGCTACCGGGGAGGCAAGACCGCCTTGTACGCGCTGGTGGCCTCGCTCCGCTCCAAGCCAGCGAAGCCGCTGGTCCGCTTCGAAGGTCTTCCCGGAGAGTTCAGTCAGCACGATTTTGGGCAAGTGGAAGTGGAGTTCCGCAATGGCGCCCGCCAGCGGATTCATTTCTTCGCTTCCCGGTTGAAGTACTCGCGGTTGATACGCGTCGGTTTGGTGGCGGACGAGGCGGTGGAAAGTTTGGTGCGCACGTTGGCCGAGCATTTGGCCAGCTGGGGCGGACGTCCCTTGCTATGTGTGTTTGATCGACCGAAGACGATCGCTCTGAAGTGGCGCAAAAACGGCGAAGTGACGGAATGGAATCCGATCTTCGCTTACGCCACGCTGGAGATGGGCGTCGGGGTGGAGTTGTGCTGGCCCTATCGGGCCCAGCAAAAAGGCAGTGTCGAGAACCTGGTGGGGTTCGTAAAGTCTTCCTTCTTTAAAGTACGCCGATTTCACGATGAGGAAGATCTTCGCCAGCAACTGCAGGAATGGCATCGCGAGGTAAACGAGGAGCGTCCGTGTCGGGCAACTGGAATCATTCCTGCGTTGCGTCTGGCGGAAGAAGCACCGCGACTGCGTGCTTTGAAGGTGCAGCCGGAGCAGCTAGCTCTGCGTATCCCGGTCTATGTAGGCCCCACGGGAATGGTGCTGCACGACGGTCATGCGTATTCCATGCCGCCGGAGGCCATCAGCATGCCGGCCACGCTGTACTTGTATGCGCAACGAGTGCGCATCGTGGCGGGACGGTATGCAGCCGAACATCCCCGAAAGTTTTCTGCTCAGGAGAACTCCTCGTTGCCAGAACATCGCGCGGCGATGGTCGCGGCGGTATCGGGCAAACGCGGCAAGCGCTATCTGAAACGACAGCAGTTGTTGGAGCTGGGGGAGCCCGCGATTCGCTATCTCACCGAAATCGTGCATCGCCGACCACGGCAGTGGTTCGAGGATGTCGATCGGCTGCACCGGATTCTGCAGAGCCACGGGCCGGAAGTTCTGCGGCGTGCCATGGAAGAAGGCCTGCAGCAGCAGATCTTTGGTGCGTTTTACGTGGAGAGATCCCTGGAACCAGGGTTGAGCTTTCCGGAGGTGCTGCAATGAAAACGGAAAACCGCAAACTCGAGGAAACGGGTTCCCGTTACGAGGACTGGAGAGGAATGCACGTACAAAACGGGGGATGCTGTGGGTCGACCGAGTTGCGGATCGACGTTCTTAGGCCATCCTGACGCGAGATTTTTCTATGAAGAACGGGGAACAGACACAAACAAGAGCAAACGGGCAAAAAAAGAAAGAATCGACGCATTCGGAGGAACCCATGACGAGTAATCACAACCCAGGGCTGACCTCGAAAAAACCGAAGATCTCGGAAGGGCAGCTGGAGCCTCTATTTCGACGGTTGAACCTCGCACACACACGTCGTATCTACGAAGACATAGCGGACAGGGCCGAGAAGGAAGACTGGAGCTATCGCGATTTTCTTGCTCTTCTGCTGGCTGAAGAAGTGGCACATCGGAAGCAAACGCGCTTGCAACGGTTTACCCGCAAGGCCCACTTCCCCTTCTTCAAGACCATTGATGAGTTCGACTTCAGTTTGCAGACGACACTGCGTCAGTCCTTGCTCGGTTCTTATCTGGGGCCGGATTTTGTCACCGAAGGGCGCTCGCTGATTCTTTACGGCAAGACCGGCCGCGGCAAAACCCATCTGGCAGTAGCCATCGGATATCGCGCGATCCAGAATGGCTTCGAGACGCTCTTCACCACTGCAGCGGAACTCATTGAGGATCTCTCGAACGCCAGCAAGCAGGGACATCTCCAGGAGTCGCTGACAACTTACACGCACCCTCACGTGCTGGTGATCGACGAGGTTGGATATTTGACCTACGGGCCAGACGCCGCCAACGTGCTCTTCCATGTGGTGAACGATCGGCACCTCAGGAAGCGGCCGATGATCTTCACCACCAACAAGCCACTGAATCAGTGGGGCAAGGTATTACACGACGAAGATATGGCGGCAGCCATCCTCGACCGGGTCCTAGAACGAGGACGCTTCATTCATCTCGACGGACCCTCAGGGAGGACACGTCATCTCAACCTGGAAGAGATCTTGCCGGCGGGTACAGACCGTGCCAGAATTTCCGGAATTGACGTGCCAGAATTTCCGGAACCCACAACTCCGTTCGCGACCCTCTCACGCACTTGTCGCAGCGTCTTCCCGACGCAGTGAGATGGCCCTGCCTGACGATTGCTGAATACGCCGCCGCGATTTCCTTGGGCGTCGTCACAACGCTTCTGATCGAATGGCCGTTCCTGAGAATCCGCGACCGGATGTTCCCCGACAAAACGACCCCGGTCCCCGTGATCGAAACATCGCAAACGGCGCGAATATCTGCTGAACCCGGATTGGCTAACGCCGCAGAAGTGAAACTCGAAGGTGTCGGCGGCCAATCGTACTCACCTGCCGACTGATTCTTCCGCACACTTCACAACAAAAACCGGTGAAATCTCAAGATGGTCCGATGCCGGAGGCGTGTCCACAACTTGGCTGCCGAAGAAAAATCGACTCTATGTTAACCTACCGTTTGTCAGTAGGTTCCCAACGCGGGCCTGTAGCTCAGATGGATAGAGCAGCGGTTTCCTAAACCGTTTGTCGGGAGTTCGACTCTCCCCAGGCCCACCAATCTTACCTGTTTAGTTTCATGAAGTTGACTTGTCAGGGGCGAACTCAAAATGTGCCCTAAAGTGGTGCAGTGTCATAAAAGTGTCATACTTTTTTGCATGCTGGACGGCGACTTCGCACAGGCGCAACGGCTCAGCGCAGAGATGGTGATTGAATTTTTTAATGCTTGTGCCTGCACATGCTACCGCTGAGGAATCCAATTCTGCAAAACAGATAGTTGGTTGGGCTCGATGCTCGTGAAAGCGATACTCATCCCCGTGTATGGAACGGCAGATATGACACAACCGAACGCAGTGAATGTGGCATTTCTTTGAGAGATTCTGACCCGAAGCTTGGTGCCTTCCGGCGCAGGGTTCCGCGTATCAATGAAGCACCCGCTGATACTGAGTTCGCTAGTCCGGGCAGAGCGCTTCGCATCCGAGGCGATATCCGTCACTTCAGTATCCGCAACGAACAGGTACCGTGGTCCAAGACGGCGTTCACAGTCCATCTCCATCGCCTTTACCTCGAGGCACTACGCACTCACAAAAGCGAGGAATTTAGTGTTGGGCTGTTGGGCTCACGCACGGTAAGGAGCCTGGCGTGAAGTTGGTCTTAGTGTAACCGCTTTTGGGTCTTCGAGCCATCGGTTCGAAGCTGTATAGAGCAGCGTACTAGTCGTAGTAGGACGCAGGAGCGGAGTTTTTGAAGAATCCAGCATTGCGAGACGATTTTTCACATTTTAGGCAATGTCTTGTTTCACGAATTGAGAAAAATCCCTGCGACATAAGTACGGGCCATTCATTCGCTTAAATCTAGGCGCTTACGACATTCTGTTGGCGAAACTCCCGTGGCCATTCGATTGCGTACGCATTACTGCGGGCTACACAGACAACTCTGCCGGTTCGCCCGAACGGTAGTTGGCTGGAAGACCCACCCAGCCAAGTAGCCCGTCCACGTAGGGAATCGTGCTCATAGGTGGACTTGCAAAACACCACAAATCGACCCTTACTGGTGTCCCTGATGCTTTGCTCAACCACTTGCACTGAACCGTGCCTTCATTGGTCTCCTCACATAGCCTTTTTCTGTGCATTTTGGCTCATCCAAAAGGTGTTTCCTCGATTGCCGCTCCATTTCTGCGTGAATTAGGCAAGCTGTTTGGCGTCAGCGAAAACAATTTGTTTCTCAGGCCTCGTATTCCGCCGTAGCAGCGATGAGGACACCGATGAGTCCGTTGAGCACAATCCCACGCTTGATCAAGAATTTTCTGAGCACCCAGCGGAATTCTGTTCCCGACGAGGATTTATTTCTGGCTCAGAAGATATAGATCAGCGTGACCGCCGCGGCCAGCATGGACGATAGTGGAAAGGTTCCGGGAAAAATCGTAGGCGTTGCCTATACCCCAAGTAAGGTTGCTCGGAAATTGATGTGGCTGCCAAGATAGATAACCGATGCGATAGGACTGTCAGTGATTTTGAAACGATGCAACACTTGACATCTGCATGTCCCGGCTATACCAATGAATGCGCCCCGCTCGTTTCCGAGCCCATCGTTAGATTAGCTTTCCCGCCAACGGGCACGAGAAAGGCTAGGCCATGAATTCCTTTCGCGTTTCGGCTCACAGTTTGTCATTTAAGATGTTCCGCATTCTATCGAGGTCCGCGTTACTCGTCTCGATGGTCCTTCCGTTGGTCCCCCTCGTTCGCGCCAACACGGCCTTCGTCCGCGTCAATCAACTTGGTTACGAAGCCGGAACGCTCAGCCGCGCCTACCTGATGTCCAAAACCTCAGAAGCTGGCGCGGTCTTTCGGGTGTTGGACTCGAACGGCCAGGCGAAATTCTCCGCCTCCATCGGAGCCGATCTTGGCAAGTGGGGAAAGTTCACCGTCTATGCGCTTGATTTTCGTGTGAGCGAGTCGGGATACTACGCCATCGAGGTTGACGGCCCGGATTCGGCCACTTCGCTGCGCTTTCGGATCGACGACCCGGAAGACCTCTACTCTCATGCCCTACGGAACGCCCTGAATTTCTACCAGAACGAGCGTGACGGATCGGATTTCATCAGAACACCTCTGCGCAGCGCGGCCGGCCATCTTAACGATCAGCACGGCAGCGTTTTCCAGTCTCCACAATTCGATAGCAACGACCTTATTCTCGGTGACTTGAAGCACACCGGAACTTCAATTGACGCGACGGGTGGCTGGTGGGACGCCGGCGATTACTTGAAATTTGTCCAGACGCACAGCTACGCGGTCGCTCTCATGGTGATTGGCATTCGCGACTTTCCGGAGCAAATGGGAGGGCGCGCAGGCTCCTCCGATTTCAGGGATGAAGCTAAATTCGGCTTGGATTGGCTCCTCAAGATGTGGGACACGGATTCGGAAACGCTCTACTACCAGGTTGGGATCGGCACCGACTTCTTGAGCAATCCGAATCTCTTGAGCGATCACGATCTCTGGCGCCTGCCGCAGGATGACGACAGGAGTGGCGGAAGCGATCCGTCTCTCGTGTACGTGCGCCACCGCCCAGTGTTTGTCGCGGGTCCGGCGGGTGCAAAAATCAGTCCCAATCTTTCCGGACGGCTGGCCGCCGCCTTCGCCGGGTGCTATCAGGTCTTCCGCGAGTCGCATCCCGATTTTGCTGACCGCTGCTTAGTCGCAGGCGAGCGCGTTCTCGACCTCGCTGATACCTCTCCGTCGGGTGACCTGCTGACTGTGGCGCCCTTCGATTTCTACGGCGAAACCGAATGGCGGGATGATCTGGAGTTGGGCGCGACCGAGCTATACTTCGCTCTTGCTTCCGCAGAGCGTCCATTACCCTCCACGCTTCGTCATACCGACCCCACGCACTATCTTCGCGCCGCGGCACAGTGGGCCCACGCGTACATCACCGGTCCGAATGACGCTGCGGACACGCTCAATCTTTACGATGTCAGCGGCCTCGCCCACTTTGAGCTGTTTCGCGCGATTTCGAGCGCCAGCCATCCCGCCGAACTCGAAGTCTCGCAATTCGATCTGCTCAACGATCTTCGCAAGCAACTCGAAAGCGCCGTCTCTCAAAGCACCTCCGATCCCTTCGGCTTTGGCTTCCCGTGGGACTCCTATGACTCGGCAACCCACGGCGCAGGCCTGTCCGTCGAAGCCCGCGAATACGCTTTCCTCACCGGCTCTTCCACCTTCGACTCCTACTCGCGGCGCTGGTCCGCAAATATCCTCGGCGCAAATGCCTGGGGAAGCTCCTTCATCGTTGGCGATGGGGAGGTCTTTCCCCATTGCATGCAGCACCAAGTTGCGAATATCGTGGGTTCGCTGGACGGCACGCCGCCGATTCTGCTGGGCGCCCTAGTTGAAGGCCCCAACTCCTTCGCGGCCACTGGATTCCTCGATGGCATGAAAGTATGCCCTCCTTCCCACGGCGACATCTTCAAGCAGTTCAACGGCAACGGCGCTATCTTCAAGGACGAACAGGAATCCTTCAGCACGGTGGAACCGGCAATTGATCTAACCGCAGCTTCTTTCCTCATGTTTTCTTGGCGCACCGCAGGTGCTCCTGCCGCCTGGGTTCCGAATGATGACATTTCGCCGGCCCTTGAACAGGCCATCGATCCGGCGATCATCACAAAACGCAATCCGCAATGGCCACCTCGCCGCCACGCTCGTCACCTCTCGCGTCCGGCCGCTGCGCCTTCGAATCCTTGATACTCGGGAAACCTCACGAACCAGAATCTGGTTCGCGTTCGCCCCGCAGATCGGTAGCCCGCCGTCTGCATTCCGCCTTGGTCTTGCAAGAAGCGAACAAAACCTAACAACGGAGACGTGCGGCTGTCACCGGACATTACATGGCGGGGCGAGTTTGGAACTCCGGGTGCGATGCGTCAGCGCCTATGGAGAATGCGTTCGTCACGATGAACGATAGCTGGAGCTCAGCACTAAAGACGGGGATATGTAAGAAACGGCCAAAACGCCGCAAATCGATGACTCCGGGTGTTCGGCGGATTTCTTTTTACTGGACAACTTCAACTTCGACTGTAGTTGTTCCTTGTTTCACAAAATCCAGTTGCTGAGCCGCAGCTAGCGACACGTCTACAATGCGTTTTCGCGAAGTCGGCCCACGGTCGTTGACAGTCGCTTCAACGCTCTTACCATTCTTCGTGTTCGTGATTCGAAGCTTGGTACCGCAAGGCAAAGTCCTGTGCGCTGCCGTCAGTTCCGACGCCACGTACGTCCCTCCGCAGGCCGTCTTGTGACCTTCCATGTTTCGCCCGTAGAACGCGGCTATCCCTTTTTGAACGTCTGAACGGCTGGCGCTGGCTCCCTGATTCTTCACCGCACTAACCGACAGGGGAGCACTTAAGACAGTCATAACGAAAATAGTCCCCGTCAGGCGTCGCATTGAGCTATGCCCTTTTCAGAAGGCGCGTAATTCCGACTAAAATCACGGCACCAATGAAGGCCACGACGATAGAGCCAATCATCCCGCCGCCCGGCCAGATTCCCAACTGACCAAAGAGCCAGCCGCCTAGAAACCCCCCGAGTATCCCAAGAATGATGTCTACCAATACGCCGTAGCCACCACCCTTCATGAGTTGCCCAGCAAGCCAACCTGCGACGAGTCCGACCACAATCCAGGTGAGAAATCCCATGCCTATCCTCCTTGTCGCGGCCTTAAGCCAGAATTTCCGAAAGAACTCTTCAGCACTTCGCGAACACTGCGCTACAGCCCACGTTTTACAGGGGTGCTGGGAACCGTCTGGGACCTACTGCTTCTCCGCCACAAACTGGCTAGTGGTTCCGCGCAGCTTGTCAGTGACCGCGACGGTCATGCTCTTACCGTCAGGAGCCACGGTTATGCGAGCGACGCTAATCACCTTTCCGTCACGTTTATCGGTTTCCTCGATGGTGTTCTTGCCCATCTGTTTGACGGAAACACTGGTGGTGCCCGGGTCACCCTTGTACGGTGCGTCTGTCCCATCCAGTTTCGCTGTGTAAGCTTGTCCGGTCGGGTTGCTCATGGTCAAGGTATCGCCATTCACCTGGTAGGTCACCAGGAGCGCATTCGCTGAGAGATTCTCAAGCTTCGCAGTTTGCCAAGAGCCCGAAATTGCGTGAGCTCCAGCAGGACCCTTAGTCACTCGCGTAGCTTCGCCCTTGCCCGTGACTGGGTCGGCGTTGGTGGCACTGCTGTCGGTAAATACAACGGTCAACGTGTTGCCATCGGGCGAGACCGTCGATTTTGAGGTAACGACGGTCTTCGGACCTTTCTTATCGGTTTCCTCAATCGTCCGGTCATCCACCACCGTGATACTGACCGTGTCGTAGTACGGGTTTCCGGTCACTTTCTGGTCTTGGCCATCGGCTTTTACGTCTACCGGGGGAACGCAAGTCTTGCATTGGTAGACACCGCCTTGTAGCAGGAAAACGTCCGGCTTCTTCGGCAGTTGGGCCGTGCTGAGGTCAAACTTCCACGTACCATCTATGACGTTCTGCGCCATCGCCAATACAGGCATCCACAATGACAGCACTCCAATCCATAGCAGCTTTTTCATCACTCATCCTCCATTTAACTTAACGCTGGATTCCGGTTTGGCCCTGGGGAATGTCCGCCAATATATAGCCCCTTCGATTTCCATCCGCAATGCTGGGGACCGTGGAAAATCACTCTCTCACAACCCAACTCCAAGCATGAGCAAATCCAATTCAAAATCCGCCCGTCACGACCCGTCGTAGACCGCCAACACTTGTTTTCATTGGCTTTTTGAGTGATTTTGCGTCCACGCTAGACGCACTACGCGCTGAGGATGCGAAATCCGGCTGTAAAGAGTTCCCCGTAAAGTGACCGATGAAAAGCAAACGCCCATCTTGTGACGATTATCTGCGGATGCCAATCACTGAAGAAGTTCTATAGCACATACGGACGTGCGACCCCAGCGGCAATAAAATCACACCCACCACTGGCACCAAGCAAGCCATCAGGAACAGCAGTAAGGGTCGATTTGTGGTGTTTTGCTCATCCACTGCATATTCACCCGAAGGCCGCAAAAACCGTTTCCGTCGTTGAGCCGGCAGCGAATTCCGCCGTAGCGGTTTCGGCCGTTACGATCAATTTGATTGCCTTGGCGTTTATCCCCGAATATAAGAAGTCGTGCGGAACGGGGAAATGAGGAAATGAAGCGACGGAGCGCGCGACAAAACCGTTGAAGATCAGCGTACGATCCTAGCGAAGTGGGTCAAGGATATCGTCTAGAATTGAGGAGGGGTTTAAGTCCCCGGCATCAAGGGCATTGTTCGTTTCGAAACTATCGGTCAGCACTACCGCCGAGGCGGGTTCTGCTGGAAATTCTGCATTTGCCGGCGCAATCAGCACCTGACTGGAGGTAGCGGTCACTTTCGCGGACGGCGCAATGTTCGGGGACTCTTCCGCGGACCCAATGTAGGAGATTGTATCGGCCCAAATCGGCAGTGCAACCGTGAGGACAACTGCGCAAAGCAGCAACGTTGGTCTAAACTTCATATGTTTGCTCCCAGGGTGAACGGCGGGGATTCCGTTCGATCCGAATACTAAAGGGTGCCAAAAAGAGTAGCTGTTCAATTGTGTGCACATCCATCGATTCGCTCTTTGTTCGTCGTCGCATGCGTCGGCTTCAGGAGCACTGTGCAAAAGGGAACAGTTTTCTGGAATCACTAGCTCTACGCTCGCCACTCGCCTCGGGAAATTGCGAGCAGCCTACGTCGGACGTGAGGATAGGTATGAATGAGCTGGGATATGCTTCGTCATGGAGGCGGCCCGTTCTACGAGCGCTTCGTGAGTCGGATGAGCAGACGCTAGGAGAACTGGTTCTTGCGGCGGAACATGCGATAATCCTTCGCCAGAGGGAACTGAAAAATTCCACGGACCACCACGAAGAACGTAGTGAAATGCAAGTTTCGATAGCGGCGTTAATGACGATCAACGTATACAGACTCGGCCGCCGCTCATTTCCACATTCGAATTTAGCAAGTCCGACGGTAGCGTGATGTGCAGTCTGGGTTTTACCATTGGCTCGTTTTAGCGCGCAGACGCGCAATCATTTGTGCTGTGCTGAATCAAAAGCAAGGGACAACGCTATGTGGCTGCTAAAAGGAATTGCGGTCGGGATGTCAATTTTCGCGACTGGCTTCATTCTCTATCTGGCGGCGGTATTGACGTGGCGGAAACCCTCGCAATATCCGAAGCCGGGCGACCGTGGGAGAGAAATCGCCTTCGACTTTTTCACCTTGCCTCGGCACGTCTTTTTGCAAAGCCCGCTGTTTTACGCCGCCTTTGTAGCCGCGCTGCTCATCGGCTGCTCCCTCGTTTCATTCTAGCCATCCAAAGAACGCCTTCTCATTTCCTTTTTACTTACAGTGCTGCTCCAAGCCACAGCGCAGGCGATCACGCTCCGCGCTCAAGAATTATTGAACTCTTCCGACCATTACGAAGAACGCGGCGAGATGGCCATCGCACACGCGTCTTTGCTCTCCATCAAAACCCACAAACTCGGGTGGCCACTGGTGTCCGTCCGCGATGGTTTGGGTGATTGAGCTTATCGGATGGAACCGTTCTGAAATCTCAGGTCGATTAGGTGGTAGGTAGACTTGGTCTTGCAGTGGAGGCACTCGCGTTCCCTGCCTTCCGCTGGGAACACAGGCCGCGAGGGCAGATACAAGGTGTCAGGTATCAGAGAGTAGGTGAAAGCTTCGCTGCAATTCTTGCAGTCCAGAAGCCACCTTGCCATCGCCTCAAAATCCTCAGGTTTCGACAAAAGCGCTAGAACGTAGCTTACGCGGTCGAAACTCTACACACAATTCCTGCCACCGTTCTCCGATGAGCATCGGAAGGCTGAGAACTAGCGCGCCAACCTAAGAGGCTAGGCTGCTATAAGTTTACGACGGAGAACGCCCGCTAGCAGCAGAAGACCCGAACCGAAAAGCAGCATCGTGCCAGGTTCAGGCGTGACAGAACTTGCAGCCTCTCCCGCACTGAACGCCCCTAACTCAGTGCTGTGGGGCCCCTTCAATTTCGAAAGAGGTGTGCCGAATTGAAGGTCGATAATCATTGAAACCTGCTCACCGTTTAGAGTACCTGCCAAGACCACCATTTTCCCATGCTGGTCCAGCGTAATGTTAGACAGAGTTCCAGTAAGCAAGGTCCCATTATTCAGCATAAAAGTCAGAGTGCCCGTGCTAGCGTAATCGCCTGGATCGCCGTGCTCTTTCGTGAAGACTATAGACCCGCTTGACAAAGTAAATGAGGTTGCACTTGCAAGGGCTCCCGTACCATTTAAGGCCATACCGTTAAGTGGCCCGGTGATCGTCATTATTGGGCTTCCGCTATTCCCTGAAAAAGTAATGTTGCCAGTTGTTGGGGCTGACAACGTCACGGTCGAATTCGACGCGCTCACTGTCATCGCGCCGAATGCTACTGCTAGACTCAAAGCGGCTGAGATAACAAAGACTTTCCTCATCTCGGAAGCTCCTCGCAACTAATGCGCGTAACTCTAGCGCCCATAAAACGGTTGTCAATGGTACGGCGGTACGGATAGTCCTAGTATCCTCTCAAATCAAGCACTACCCCCTCCCGCACTCACTATCCCTCCTGGAGCAAAACATGAACCAATTAAGTAGCCGCTTGCACACGAACGAATGCCCAAAGCGCTGCCTGTCCCAGCCAGTTCCGCATATGACTTGCAAGGGATGTAGTCAGGAGTTTTACTTCTCACCGTCTCAAGTACCTCAAGACGCTATCGCCTGAAGGGGTGAGAAATTCCTGGCAGTGTCTGAGCAGGCAGAATGAAACCACGGATCTGTGTAGACTTTGACGCCACCATCTTTGACGGTAGGTCAGCTTGGGGCGAACAGACTGCGAAGGTGTGCCATGCTATGATTTGGGTGGGATCACCACCTGCTGAGAATTCTGTCCTTGCCGTTAAATCTCGATCATCGCAACATCTATAAGGCTTCCTGCGGACACAATTTCATCGAGCACTCGGTAGAAGGACCAGACTTCGACGCGCGCTACATCCGCTCAACTGAACAGGTCAATCTAAAAAAAACCGTTCGATAGTTTCGAAGACGAAGGCGTTCTCAAGTCTGTCTTAGATACGTGGGGTCCAAGGACAACGGGGGAGATTCTCGATTACGTATAGTTTCGCACCGAGCCTATGGAGCACGGCATTCGGAATGAGAACCTGGACTTTTCACGAGTCCTCCCGCAGCTCCCCGAGACATATAAGAGGCCAACGTCCAACAAAACTGCCAGCGAAATCAAAGCACTGCGACGAGATTTCGTGAAGCGGCTTGCCGAGCGTAAACCTCCGCCCACTTTCGAGTTCACCCCTCCGCATTACGATGATGAATTCCGCGCGCCTTCGGGAAGTTTATCGTACAACGCGGCGATGTGCTTCGGACTGGCAATCTGATTTTCAACGATCACATTAACTAGAAGTTATCTCATAAACACATTGAAGCCGCTGAGTTGTTGAAACTTATGACGAACGGCGTAAACCGAGAGCATGGACCTTACCGACGCCCAGTGGGCGGTTCTCGAACCGTTGTTTCGTCCCAAACGACGAGCCGATGGCCGAGGGCGACCGTGGCAAGATACGCGTGCGGTGCTGAGCGGAGTCTTTTGGGTTCTCCGCACGGGTGCTCCTTGGCACGATCTGCCGTCTCGCTATCCGTCTTATCAGACCTGTCATCGGCGCTTCCAACAATGGCAGCGCAGCGGCCTGCTAACTCGCTTGCTGCAAAAGCTGGCCGAAGATTTACGAGACCGGGGGAAGCTCGATCTGAGCGAATCCTTCATCGACGCCAGCTTCAGCGGGGCGAAAAAAGGGGCTCTAGTGTCGGCCCTACAAAACGCGGCAAAGGCAGCAAAATCATGGCAATCGCAGACGGCCATGGTTTTCCTCTCTCCGTGTACGTGGCGCTGAACATCATCTTGGGTGAAACGTGGCCGTCAAGACCATTTTCTGATAAGGATTATTTCGACCACGACCTCGGAAGAGAAATTCACATTCAAGTGTTTTTTCGTAACGCTCTTACGTCTGATCCCGACGTGCGAGGCTTTTGGCTTCGTTGCGCCGCTCGCCAATCTCCGGAGTTTATTGCAATTGATGCCGATGGAAATGCGTGCGCATGGGGGCGGGGGAACCCCAAGCGTGTAAGTGGAGCGATGCGTGAAGAGGTAGCATTACTCTATCTCGGCTTGGACCGCGAAGCTGAAACCCAACTGCGTTCAAACCAATGGACGCTCTACGGCAAGCTGATTCGCCGAATTGAGGCGGGCATCGCAGCCGTAACAAAGAACTTCTTTACCGCTGATGTGACAGCGGCTTATCAAATCGCTTGCAGCCATCCCTGGCAGCGGCACAAACAATCATGGATGACATCGTTCGGAGACAGACGGGTTTGAACATTCAATTGCAGCTTCAAATCCTCAATCCCATCGAGGTCCTCAAAAACGTTCGACCGAGCGTTATCGAAGATGGAATGAGGGTTGACCCCGAGGAAACTGGTGCTGGTGTTCAGAGCGCAATCGCTCTAGCTGTTGCAAAAGCATACGCCGACATCGTTCGCAATCCAGTTGTATTGGCATTAGAAGAACCAGAGCTTTACCTTCATCCGCACGGGTGTCGGCATTTTTATCGACTGCTGCAGGAGTTTTCGCAGGCCGGTTTGCAAGTTATCTACACCACTCACGAAAGGTCTTTCGTAAGCATTGGAGATTTCGATTCTGTGCACATTGTCCGTAAAGTTGGGCATCAAACCGAAGTGACGTCCGGACGAACCTTGAATATTGCGGGTGGAGCCCGGCTCCGAATGCAAAGTCGTTTCAACGACAAAGTAAACGAAGTGTTTTTTAGCGCGGCCGTTGTGTTGGTTGAGGGTGACCCGGATGAAATAGCTTGTCGGGCAGCGCTGGATGCTTTAGGTGCGGACTTGGATAGACGGAGCATCTCAATTGTTGCGGTGGGAGGCCAAACGGAAATCCCTGTGTTCGCAGAACTCCTGACAGGTCTCCATATTCCGGTGATTGTTTTGGTGGACGAAGACCCAACCAATCCAGCGTCCGCAGCGAACCGTGCGAGAATAGCCCAGCATCTTCCCGCTGCAAACATCCTGCTGCAGACCCCCAATCTAGAGACCCTTTGGGCCTTACCGAGAAAACCGAACCGCGTCGATGCAATGGCAACTTTTCCGGCGGTATGTGGAACCCCGGCGAACATTCCACGAGTGTATGGGGACCTCGACGCCTTGCTTCACCGACTCGCGCCGTAAATTTCATCGCTATGAGCAGCGTACCCAGTGTCATAAAAGTGTCATAGCTCCATGCTCAGAACGGATACACACACAACAGAACGAATGCCTCTAGCAG
>CAVOIS010000004.1:0-322527 GCA_963696035.1 uncultured Acidobacteriota bacterium | reverse complement strand
CTACCGAGTAGCCAGGCGGCCTTGCGGCCGCCCGGCCCTCTCAGAACTGGGCGTGAAAGTTTCCCTTCACCCAGCTCAAGCCCTTCGAACGCCTCTTTAGGGGAGACGCGGTTTCGAAACGGGAAGACGCTGACGATGAACCCGGTCATGGCACTCGGGATGAAGGAGAACGCAGTTCGTGGCACCAGTGGAACCGCCCAGCACACGGGGGACGCAGTAATGCAGGCGCCAGCCCGTGATCCGAGTGATTTTTGTATGGCACTGCGTGCATAATCCACGTTGTTCATACCAGAGATAGCGAAGAGTGCGGGTACCCCGAAACGTTTCCAGCATGTGAGCCCCTTCGCGTTCTTCGAAGTAGGTTTCATAGGTTGGATCGTACGGGTTGGCTTCGCCTTGTACCTTGACGTGTCGTTTGATGGGAGTGCTTTTGGCGTAGTACAGCCAGACTTTATTTGGCCGTCCTTCGTCATCACAGGTTTCACCGAAGAAGGTCCAATCACGGTCTTTACGCCGTTCAAAGTATTTCGGTTTGAACCAGCGCGAGGACTTGTTCGGGTGCCTTCGTCGTGCCCATTGCAACAGACTAGAGAAGATGGCGCGGTCCACGCCTCCAAACGTGCGTTTGCTCACCATGTGCCGATGATAGTTCGCCCAACCACGAATCTTCGGGTTGAGTTGACCGATCAGATCGGCGGCAGATATGCCATGTGCATCTTTGATGGTTCGTCGGATGCCCTTCAGGAAGGTTCCAACATTCCTCTTGGAAGGCTTGATGAGCAGTTTCCCGTTGGGATATCTGCGCACGTTTTGTCCGAGGAAATCAAAGCCGTGTTCCACGTGCGTGATGACGGTCTTCGTAGGAGAGAGTTCAAGACCTCGTGCTTGCAGGAACTGCTCGACCAGGGGCTTGATTTCTCCTTCCAGTAATTCTTTCGATTTACTGGTGATGACGAAGTCATCCGCGTAACGGACGAGATTTACACAAGGTTTTTCACCTCCAAGAGACTTGAGACGTTTTCCTGCGGGGAATTTTTCCCGCAGGAGTCGTTCCAGTCCGTCCAGCGCGCAGTTAGCGAGCGCGGGGGAGATAATTCCACCCTGAGGAGTTCCGTCCATAGTTTCGTGAAGGATGTGTTGATCCATATATCCCGATGTCAGCCATTGTTTTAGAATGACTCTCTCCATGGGGACATGGGTTAAGAGCCAATCTCGGCTGATTTTGTCGAAACAGCTCTTGATGTCGCCTTCCAGAATCCACTGCGTGTTGGCGCTTCTCAGTGCTTTGAAACACTGTTCAATCGCGTCGGCGCAGGACCGTTTCTGACGGAACCCGTAAGAGTTTCTGTCAGCGGTGGTTTCCACAACGGGATCCAGTGCGAGCAAGTGGAGTGCTTGCTGCCCTCGATCGATCATTGTGGGAATTCCGAGCGGACGCATCGTTTTGCCGTCCGACTTCGGGATAAAGACACGTCGTAGGGGCTGAGATCGATAACCCCTACGCTTCAATGCATGTACTGCCTGTGTCTTCTTCTCTGGTGTGTCCCAAATTTCTTGGTCCACACCGGGGGTTTTCTTGCCATTGTTTTCCGTCACTCTTCGAACGGCGAGAACTTTGCCGCTGTAGGAGTGGGTCAGCAAACGTTGCAGGGCTCGCACCCTGCCCCATCTGCTTTCCTTCGTTGCCTGCACGATACGCACTTGGAGTCGGCGAACGTTGCGATGGATGGTTGGCCAGTCGATGGCGTACCATTCCGCCGCTTCGCGTGAGACCGCACCAACAGCTTGGGCTGTCGTCATCTGCTTTGCCTCATGAGCCGATTAGTCAAGTTCTCTCGTGTGAAGCACCATGCAGGGAAGTCAGCCCGCTTTCGCGTCCGGTGATGTTGTCGATGTGGCTGACGCAACCGATATCCGCTCTATTACAGAGTGGCATTCGCTTTCTCCCTCATCTGTTATCCGCACCGCCGTCGGTGCATCTTGCGATGCACTTTCCCCTTGCGGGGAGCGATGTGGATTTACCCTGTTCCGTTGGAATGACGCGATAGGTTAGGTCTGTTCTATACGCCGGCAGTGTTGGTTACCCATGAAAGAGGACCCGGAAGTCTCAGTACTCACTGCAAGAAGAGCCGCGCAGCATGTTAGGCTCTCTTCGGCTGACGACGCTTACGAACATTTGTGTATTCTGACCTTGCTACCAAGCCTAGCCCCTCTCCACCTTATGCTGGCAGATGCACCGTGGCCTCACGGTTCCGGTGCCACTCTTGCGAATGTGGGTCCATTGTCCGAGGGCTTCGAACGGTCTGTTGCCTCGCCGCTCCAACCTCGTAGGCTACGTGCGATGGGACGCACGGTCTGATCGATTCCTCCTTGTCAGACAATCATTCCAACAGCTTTCAGGTCGCAGTCCGGATTACCGACCAGGACTAAGCCGCTGGCGCGGCGGACGCTACGCGTGGGTGAGCGGAAAAGTTGGGGTAGCTGACGTAGTGTGGGTCACGGAGAAAGGAGACTGCTATGACCCGTTTACGCAAGATGATGTTGGAGGAACTCCAACGTCGCAACGACTCTGCTATCACGACACGTAATTACCTGCGAGTTGTGGCCGACTTTGCTAAGTATTTTGGCAAGTCCCCCGACAAGCTCGGCCCCAACGAACTTCGAACCTATCAAGCCTATCTGTTGCAAGACCGCAAGCTGACACCCGGCACCGTGGTCAACCAGGTCGCGGCCCTGCGATTCTTTTTTGTGAAGACTCTGAAGCGCCACCAGTTCCGCGATTTCTTGCCCTATCCCCAGGACCGGCGCCGGCTGCCGACGGTGTTGAGTCGGGAGGAAGTCTCGCGTCTGATCAATGCGGCAGGGACACTGTTTCGACGCACGCTGCTGATGACCCTCTACGGCACCGGCATGCGCCGCGCCGAACTCGCGCGTCTCAAGATCAGCGATATCGATAGCCAGCGGATGATCATCCGCGTGGTGGCCGGCAAGGGCGACAAAGATCGCGATTTGCCTCTCAGTCCAGCCCTGCTGGAGGTCCTGCGCGAGTACTGGCGCTGGCGCAAGCCCAAGCCCTACTTGTTTCCCAGCCGCGATCCTCGGCGCGGATCCGAACAACCCATCTCGGACAAAACCGTCTGGATCGCCTGTAGCGAGGCCGCGCGCCAGGCTGGCATCCGCAAACGCGTCACCCCCCACACTCTGCGTCATAGTTGGGCGACACACTTGTAAGAAGCCGGCACCGACCTGCGCACCATCCAGGTTTTGCTCGGTCATGGCGACCTGGAGACTACCGCTCAATATCTGCATCTGTCGCAGCGACACTTGCAGGCGGTCACCAATCCCCTGGACAGCCTCTCGTTGTCCAGTGTCCAGAACCTCAGTCGCACCTTCCAGCGCAAGAACTAACAGATGACTCGGCCCACCCTGGAGGTGGCCGACATCCTCCGCGCTCAGGGCGATCGCTTCCTGGACCGGTATCGATCCAGCTTTGACTTCCAGCAACTCAAAGCGTTTCGTGCCATTCAGCGCTGCCGCACCGCAGCACTGGGTGGCCACCGGGATGCCTGCCTGCGCTGTGGACATCAGGCCATCTCTTACAACTCGTGCAGGAATCGGCACTGTCCCAAGTGTCAGACCCAAGCGCGCCAGCGTTGGCTGGCGGCCCGCGAGCGAGAACTCCTGGCCACCAGCTACTTCCATGTGGTGTTCACGGTGCCCCATGAACTCAATGTGCTGGCCTTGGACAACGCACGTTTGTTCTACCACCTGCTGTTCACTGCCAGCGCGCAAACCTTGCTGGAGATCGCGGCCGATCCCAAACACTTGGGAGCAAAGATCGGCGTGATTAGCATTCTCCACACTTGGGGGCAAAACCTGTTGCTGCATCCGCACATTCACTGCGCCATTCCTGCGGGCGGAATATCGTCAGACCACCGTCGTTGGATCCGCCCTCGCTATCCTTTTTTCCTGCCCGTGAAGATCCTCAGCCGCGTCTTTCGGGGAAAATTTCTGGCCGGTCTGAAACGCCTCCATCGCAGCAAGAAACTACAGTGCGCCGGCCCCGCCGCGGCTTTGGCCGACTCTGCACAGTTCACTCAACTGCTCCGCCGCCTGCACCGTCACGACTGGGTGGTCTATGCCAAGCCCGCCTTTGGTGGTCCCCTTCAGGTGCTGCGCTATCTTGGGCGTTACACCCATCGGGTGGCCATTTCCAATCATCGCTTGCTGGCCTTCGAGCAAGAGCGCGTCACCTTTCACTGGAAGAATTACGCGCAGGGCGGCAAACCAGGCCAGATGACCCTGGCCGCCACAGAGTTCTTACGCCGCTTCTTTCTGCACGTGCTCCCCAAAGGGTTCGTGCGCATCCGCCAGTTTGGGTTTCTGGTGAATCGCGCGCGCGCTTCTAGTCTCGTGCTGTGCCGGAAACTGCTGGCCTCCAGCTCCTCTGCGCCTGCAGAAACCGGAACCTGTCAAATCCCTTCCGAAAGTTTTAGCCTCTGGCACTGCCCGCGTTGCGGTGCGGCCATGATCGTGATTCAGAGATTTACCGCTGCGGAACTGACAACATGCACGTACTTCGACTCTTCGTAGCGCTTTCTTCAGTCGCCCTTTGCAGACGCGCTCTCGCACGCCGATCTATCGGTGTGTTCACTCCCTGTCGACACGGCTCTCACACAACTTTCGGTACGCGCTCTTGCAGACACTTTCGGCGCTCTCCACAATCCCCCTGCAGCCTTTCCAATTCGCCGGTGCTCTTCCAGCTCTCGACTGGGTACCAAACTGCCATTCAAATCCCATAACTCAACGCGTCCGCCGCAAACGCCAGCGGCTTCCTCCTAGTCTCCTCATCGAAAACGCCTCGGGTCTAATTTCTCGCCCTCCACACAACTACTTGGCCGAGGCGTTTCCGATCAAGGCTAGCGACCACTCGCTCAGAAACTCTTCTCTCGTTCCCACAATGGCGATAGTTGGATCCTGACGTTCAAGACCACTGCATTGGTCACCACAGAGATTCGCTGAATCGCCTCTCTGAGAAACACCCTCTCCAAATCTGACCTCGTAGGCGATAATGATTGGCGTCAAGGAGGAAACGTCTGCTCGACGGGCCTGACCCGTTGCGTGAACATTGCGAATCTCGGTTTCGTGAACACAACTGCTCTAGAACGCTGCAAGCGCCGAAACCGCGATGTCGACAGTGTCGCTGGCACCGAGCGGCGTCAATTCCGAAATACAGCTGAAAGTGAATCGGAGGCTAATGTGAGGTACACAGATTAATGGCTGACGGCCCGAACCCTGCTACGAAATTCCCAAACTTACCCGAAAGAATTCGCGGACTCGAGCGCCTCTCTTACAATTTGTGGTGGAGCTGGCATCGCCAGGCCCGCGAAATGTTTCCGGCCCTGGATCTTCAAGCGTGGCGCGAGAGCGATCACAATCCCTTGCGCATGCTCGCTATCTTGCCGCAGCAAACGCTCGACGATGCGGCCCGCGACCCTGAGTTTCTCGAGCGTTACGACGCAGTCATGGCGGAGTTCGATGCCAATATCGCTTCGCAAACAGGCTGGTTCACCGTTCAGTATGGGACGCCCCGATCTCCGCTCGCTTATTTTTCCGCCGAGTACGCCTTCCATCATTCTCTTCCGCTCTATGCCGGCGGCCTGGGAGTTCTCGCGGGCGATTACATCAAGGAATGTAGCGATTTAGCGATCCCGATGGTTGCGGTGGGCCTGATTTATTCACGCGGTTATCTTTCGCAGAAAATTCGTGATGATGGCTGGCAAGAAGACGATGAAAAAACTCTGGATCGCACCTACGATCCCGTCCGACTGGTTCGTGACGGCAACGGCGAACCTTTAAAAGTTCTGGTCCCGTTTTTCGATCCTCCCGTTCACGTTCTGGTGTGGCGCGCCGACATCGGCCGCGTCCCAGTCTACCTTCTCGATACGGAAGTTGAGAGCAATCAGCCCTGGGATCGCGCGATCGCTCATCGCCTGTACACAAACGACCCCGAACAGCGTCTGCGACAAGAGATCGTTTTGGGCATCGGCGGAATGCGTGTGCTCGGACGGCTCGGCGTTCTTCCAACCGCGGTGCACATCAACGAAGGGCATCCCGCTTTCGCATTTCTGGAACGCGCGCGCGGACTCGTCGAAGAAGGCGCAACCTTTCAGGACGCCATCGCGAAAATCCGGCAAACTTCCGTTTTTACCACACACACCCCTCTATCCGCCGGCACGGACGTTTTCCCATTCCCACTTTTCGAGAAATACTTCAGCAGCCACTACGACAAATTCGGCACGGATCGCAACGGGCTATTGCAGCTGGGAACCAACCCTTCGAATCCCGACGCCGGATTCAATATGACGGTATTCGCGTTGCGCATGTCGAAATTCTGCAACGCAGTGAGCAAGAAACACGGCGAAGTTGCCAAAGAAATGTGGAAGGCCATCTGGCCCGACAAAAAAGTGGAAGACGTGCCGATCGTCGCGATCACGAATGGCGTCCATCTTCTCACTTGGATGGATCCTGTGTGGCTGCAGCCTATGTTGGAAAAGTATGTCGGCCCCGGCTGGATTCGTGATGAAGACCAGCTGAAGATTTGGGAATCGGTGGACAAGATTCCAGACGACGAGCTCTGGTGGTTGCGCATGCGCCTGAAGGCATTGTTGGTTGACGAAATCAACGAGCGCGCGCGCGACGAATGGCAAAAAAAGAGGGTACGCGCGGAAAGCGTCATTGCGTTCGGCGCGCTGCTTGATCCGGAGATTTTCACCATCGGTTTCGCCCGGCGGTTCACGAGCTACAAGCGGCCCGACCTCATCCTGCACGACCTTGAACGCCTCAAACAGATCCTGATGCACCCGCTGCGGCCCGTACAGATCATATTTGCCGGCAAGGCTCATCCCTCCGACATCGCGGGAGCGCAGCTCATTCAGAGGGTTTTTCATCTCGCGCAGGATCCCAGTTTCGGCGCGCGCATCGCGTTCGTCGAAAATTACGATCAGCACTTGGCGGCACGCATGGTGCGCGGCGTCGACGTTTGGTTGAACAATCCCTTGCCTCCGCTCGAAGCCAGCGGCACAAGCGGAATGAAGGCGGGTGCAAACGGCGTACCAAGCGTTTCCGTGCTCGACGGTTGGTGGCTCGAAGGCTACAACGGTGGGAATGGCTGGGCGTTTGGCGGCGAGCCGATCGAAGGCGACCGCACCAACGCCGACGCGGAAGCGCTCTACAATTTGCTCGAGGAAAAAATCATTCCTCTTTACTATCACCGGCCGGACGACGAAGTGGCGCACGACTTCGTGCGCGTAATGAAAGAGGCTATTAAAAGTGTGGCGCCGCAGTTCAGCTCTCGCCGGATGCTAAAAGAATATGTGAACCAGTTTTACGTCGAAGCGCTGGGGATCAAGAAATCGTAGGGTCGGCGTTTTGCAAGCTGCTTGATTGATGGGTCGGTAGGCCCTGCGTTCGCGGAAAGCTACTGCAGTTTCTGAGTGGCGGCGTCGTGGCAGATCAGGTTCTCGAAAATCGCGAGCACGTGTTGGCGGTACTGCACGATCCTCTCTAGCACCGGGCGCAGTTGGGGTTCGCGCACCGTTTCGCGGTCCCATTTCGCCAGAACTGTTGCCGGGACCTGAATGTCCCTCCGCAACTCCTCCGCGGAATGGCCGCGCAGGAATAGGCCGTAGAAAAATGCCGCTTCCCGCTGCGGAAGTTCGAATTCCGGCAGCGTCTCTTCGATCGGGTTTGCCAGTGTCGCCATAACGGAAAACCGCAGTTTACAGATTTAAAAGCCGCCGTCAAGAGTACACGGTGCGAAAGTGCAAATAAATACTCTGGCGGCGGTGCAACATTGGACGCCACATGTGGAACCAAAGTTGCTCCCAGATTACGATTTGGTTTCACCTAGGTTCAGGCCTGCCGTTGCCTCGCAACTTTTAGCGCAATCCCGTGTTTTATCAATGTGGTCAGTAGCTCGACGTGCTCTTTGGGACACACGCCAACTGCCTGACCACGTATGTCTTAAGCTGCACCCCACGAGAAGGCTCGGGCCCCCCGAGCCTTCTCTCATTCTCATTGCCTGCTCACCGCGTGAAGCCCGCTCGTGGTCAATTCGCACACGCTTGCAATCAGAGTGAAACTTCCGTCGCGCCGCAGCGTTTAAACCAGCAGGAGCCCAGTTATGACATCGAAAACATTCAGCACGAAAGTCGCGGTAGTCGTAGTGGCGGCCGCAGCAGGCCTGCTCACGCTGCCTGCGCTTTCGCAGCAATCGCAAAATTCGCCAAAACCTCCGGCGCAAAATCAGGACACCATGCCCGGCATGGACATGAGCGGCATGCAACACGGCTCGGACCAAAACTCCGATGCCGCCAAAGCCGCGAACGACGCCATGTCCGATCACGATATGGATATGGGCGCGCACATGTTTATGACCGACCTGCGCCCGGCAAACGGCGCCGATGAAAAACGCGCCGCGGAGGTCCTCGCAGTTCTGCGCCCGGCCATCGAAAAATATAAAGACTATCGCGTCGCGCTCGCCGAAGGCTTCCAGATTTTCTTGCCCAACGTTCCGCAGCCCCACTACCACTTCACCAATTATGCCTATGCCTTCGAAGCCCGGGGTGAATTCAATCCGGCGCACCCGACGTCACTGCTCTACAAGAAAACCAAGGACGGCTACGAATTGGAAGGGGCGATGTACACCGCTCCCAAAAGCGCCACCGAAGACGATTTGAACGCGCGCATTCCGCTCAGCGTCGCGCGTTGGCACAAACACGTGAACCTCTGCTTCCCGCCGAGGGGCGCAACGTTTCAGGAGGTCGACCAGAAAGAATTCGGATTCCGCGGCGTCATCGCTACTCAGGATGCCTGCGAACAGGCCGGCGGCCGCTGGTACCCGCAAGTTTTCAGCTGGATGGTTCACGTCTACCCCTACGAAACCGATCCAGCGAAAATCTGGGCACACTAAATATGCGATTTAACGCAAGTACTGTTGTCCCGACGCCGCCCGCGTCACCGGGTTAACGGGATGTGTGGAACTGCCTCGGGTCACGGCCGCCCGGTGTGCGCGATACACACGGCCGATTTGACGACCGCGATATAATGGGCAACGATGACGACGACACACGTTAAGTGTGAATCTCGCGGTGCTTTCGGGAGCTGAATGACGCTCCACGGCACGCGACCCTTTCCCGACCTGCGGCGGCTTTTCCAACTAATCTACGGATTTTCCAATCGCCAACTTTCACGTACTTCTATCATCAGTAGTCCGGCGCGTCCGGTCCATGTGGTCGCTGGGTTGATCTCCGCGCTCCTGTGCTTGTTTGCTTCACCTGTCGAGGCCGCACCATCCCCTGCGAACCTGGTCGCCGACCTTCCGGGGCGCACCACCATCAGCCTGAGCGGAGTCTGGCAAGTCATCGTTGATCCGTATGAAACCGGACTTTCCGACCGCTTCTACGAAAATCGCCGGCCGAAGGATAAACAAGATCTCGTCGAATACAATTTTGACGCGTCCGGCACGTTGAAAGTTCCGGGCGACTGGAATTCGCAGCGCGAAAGCCTCCTCTTCTACGAAGGGCCCCTCTGGTACAAGAAATCTTTCTCGTATCAGACACGCCCGCGCACTCGAGCATTCATTTATTTCAGCGCGGCAAATTACCGCGCTCGCGTCTATCTCAATGGCAAAGCCCTGGGCGAACACGAAGGCGGGTTTACGCCATTCAATTTCGAGATCACTGACACCGTGCGCGACGGCGAGAATTTCGTCGTCGTGGAAGTGAACAATGCGCGCCGCGCCGATGCCGTCCCGGCGCTCAACACCGATTGGTGGAATTACGGCGGACTCACTCGTGACATTACGATCGTCGAGGTACCCGAAACATTCATTCAGGATTATTCGGTGCAACTCGCCAAGGGTTCTGCGGGCGAAATTGCTGGATCGGTGAAACTCAGCGGCCCGAGCGGGCCACAACAAGTGACGCTCGAAATTCCCGAAGCCAATGTCAAGCAGCAATTCACAACCGATCGCGACGGTTACGCGGAATTCAAATTCGCTGCGAAGCTCAGCCTATGGTCGCCAGACGCTCCCAAACTTTATCGCGTGTCACTTTCAGCGGCGGGCGACAGGGTCGAAGATCAAATTGGATTTCGAACCATCGAAACAAGTGGCACAAAAATTCTGTTGAATGGCAAACCCATTTTCTTGCGCGGCATTTCCATGCACGAAGAAGCTGCGTTTCGCGGCGGCCGCGCTTTTTCCCCGGAAGATGATGCGGTGCTGCTCGGCTGGGCCAAGGAACTGGGATGCAACTTGGTGCGCCTGGCGCATTATCCCTATAACGAAGCCATGATTCGCATGGCCGATCGCATGGGAATTCTGGTCTGGGAAGAGGTACCGGTTTACTGGAACATCGATTGGACAAATCCCGCCACGCTGCAGGTTGCAGAAGAGCAAATGCGGGATTTGATCGCGCGCGACCACAATCGCGCCGCCGCGATCCTATGGTCGGTCGGAAACGAAACGCCAATGGGCCCAGAACGCTTAGAGTTCCTGAAAAAGTTAGCGGCTTATACGCGCTCGCTCGATTCCACGCGACTGCTCACAGCGGCCATGAATCACCGGAAAAATATCGGCGATAACACTCAACTCCTCGATGATCCCCTCGGCGAATTCCTCGATGTTTTGGGCGAAAACGAGTATATCGGCTGGTACGAGTCTCCGATCGAATCGACCGACACCATGCAGTGGAAATCGACGTACGGCAAGCCCGTGATCTTCAGCGAATTTGGGGCCGGGGCTCCTTACGGCAATCATGGCGATGCCGGCGCGCGCTGGACCGAGGAATACCAAGCCAGCGTCTATCAGCACCAAATCAATATGCTGAAGAAATTTCCAGCCCTCGCCGGGATGTCGCCTTGGGTCCTGATGGATTTTCACTCGCCGCGCCGGATGCTGGCCGGAGTGCAGGATTTCTACAATCGCAAGGGCCTGATTTCAGACCGCGGACAACGCAAAAAAGCCTTCTACGTGCTGCAGAATTTTTACAGCAGCATCGCAAATTCGGACCCAAAATAACCGGCGCAACTGACCCTTCGTGGCCGAGATTGCCGAGCGCTACGAGCAATCCTGTCAGTCATTCGTTCCGACTTCGCGTAAACGGGCGGCTGCGTCCTCGGCCGTGATGTCTCGCTGCGGCGACGCGAGCAATTCGTAACCCACCATGAATTTGCGCACGGCCGCTGAGCGAAGCAGCGGCGGATAGAAATGCGCGTGGAAATGCCACTCGGGATGAGGCTGGCCGTCAGTGGGGCTCTGATGAAAGCCCATCGAATACGGAAAGGACGTTTCGAAGAGCTTGTCGTAGCCCGCGGTTAGGCAACGAAGTACGTCCGCCAAGGCATCCGGCTCGGACTCCGAAAAGTCGTCCATGCCGCCAAAATGCCGTTTGCTGACCACGATCGTTTCGAATGGCCACACGGCCCAAAAAGGAACGATGGCGGCGAACTCATCGTTTTCGCAAACCAAGCGCTCCGACTGTTCCTTCTCAATCTTCCAGTACTCACACAACAAACAAGACTCGTGTTGCCGCTGGTAGGCCAGCAAGGACGCTTGTTCCTTGGCGATTTCGTTGGGCACGGTGGCGTTGGCCCATATTTGGCCGTGGGGGTGGGGATTGCTAGCGCCCATCATCGCGCCGCGATTTTCAAAAATCAGAACGGAATTGATCGCAGGATCGCTTCCCAGCGAACGGTACTGCTCGATCCAAACGTCCACGACGGCGCGAAGCTCGGCCGCGCTCATTTTCGCGAGCGTTAGATCGTGCCTCGGCGAAAAACAGACCACGCGGCAAACGCCTCTTTCGGCGCTAGCCACCAGCAAGTCTGAAAAATTCTGCTCGTGAGCTCCCCCCTTTAGACGCAGCGCAGCATAGTCATTCTCAAAAACAAAGGTTCCCGTGTATTGCGGATTGTGTTCTCCGCTCGCGCGCGTATTGCCGGGACACATGTAACACTGCGAATCGTAGCCCGGCACGTCCGCGGGCGAAGGAGCCTCAGCCTGCCCTTTCCACGGCCTTTGGGTGCGTCCGGGTGAAACCAGCACCCAGTCTCCGGTTAACGGATTGAGGCGCCGATGAGACTGTTTTTCGAAATCAAAGGACGCCAAGGAAAGCTCCGAACAAAATCAATGCCGGCAAGCAAAAACAACAGCAATCGAATTATTCATTGCAGCGCTTCGCGCACACCGTCCGAGGCTTGCAAGACGTAGATGTCCGGTTTCTTCCCGGTGGCCTGCTGGTACCGTTGCGCGAGCGAACGTCCGAATTCCTCAACTTTGCCGCGCTGCACCAAACTGATCGTGCATCCGCCAAATCCGCCGCCGGTGATGCGCGAGCCGTAGACTCCATCCTGCTCGCAGGCGAATTCGACCAGTGTGTCTACTTCAGGGCAGCTTACCTCGTAATCATCGTGCAGGCTGCGGTGCGATTCGCGCATCAGACGTCCAAACAATTCGGGATCACCGCGTTCCAGAGCGTTTCTTGCGGCGATCACGCGCGCATTTTCGCTGACGACGTGGCGGGCGCGCCGGTGCACAACCGCCGGCAGCAATTGCGAAAAACGCTCGAGGTCCAACAGAGTGACGTCTCGCAGCGCTTGCACCCCGGGCATTTCGCCTGAAAGAATCCGCGTCGCCGTTTCACAATCGGCGCGGCGGGCATTGTAACCACTGGCTGCATGATCGTGTCTCACCATGCTGTTGGAGACGACAAACTGGGCATCGGAGAAAAGTGGAAGCAGTTGAAATTCGACAGAGCGGCAATCCAGCATCAGCGCATAGTCCGCGCGTCCGCAGCAGGCAATCATCTGGTCCATAATTCCGCAACGCGCGCCCGCGAATTCATTTTCCGCGCGCTGGCAAATCCTAGCCAACTCGACAGGACTGACTGAAACCCTGGACGTGGCCAGCAACGCGTAGCCTGCCGCGACCTCGACAGATGCCGACGAAGAAAGTCCGGCGCCCATCGGAACCTGGCCTTCCACCAGGAGATTGGCGCCGCGAAGTTCCTGTCCCGCCAGGCGCAAACTGGCCGCGACTCCGAGCACGTAAGCGCTCCAATGTCCTTGCACGTGGAGATTTGTATCCTGCAAATCCATTTCCGCATGCTCGGATACATTTTTGGAGTAAACGTGTACTTGAGTGTCGTTACGCGGAGCGGCTGCGACCCATGTGTACATATCCACGGCCACGGGCATCACCAATCCGTCATTGTAGTCCGTGTGTTCGCCGATCAGGTTCACACGGCCTGGAGCGCAATAGACTGGTGCATGCTGCCCATACAGTTCTTTGAATTGGTCCTGCAGGATTTGTGCTTCTGGTCGAACAAGATTCGATGATGTCACGTCGCTTCCTGACCCAGATTTCATCGCAATTGTCGAGTCGAGGTTAACACTCAATGTATTTGATTTCAGGCAGACAGCGCAATGGCTGGCATGTCCATGAGCCGGGCTACCACCGATGCAGCATAACGAAACTCGGGCGCATTTCGATCCGCCGCTGCGATGGATTGCCGTTGCTACTGACCCGCAAAATATGCCATAAAATCGGGCCGGCGTGACTGTCGCGTTTGCCAGCGCGCCAACTAAACTCGAATCACACAAAACGGAAAAAGGGCCAAATCTTTGCGCAAACGCGCCGAGCGGCGAGTATCGGGAAAATTGGTGTTAGGAGTTGATATCGGCGGCACCAAAGTGGCCGCTGGGCTGGTGGACTCGCGAGGCAATGTGGTGCGCGCCGCACGATCGCCCATGATCGCGCGCGGGAGCGCAGAGCAAGGATTCCGCGTCGTGCGAGACGCGATCGACGCCGTCATGACGCACACCTCGGAAAATGTCGTCGAAGCGATTGGCGTGTGCTCGCCCGGATGGGTGGATTCGAAGCGCGGAGTACTGCTCAACGCTGCGAATTTGCCCTGTTGGCGAAATTTTCCACTGGCACAAAAAATCGAAAAGCATTGCGAACTGCCCACGAAGCTGGCCAATGATGCAAACGCAGCGGCTCTGGCGGAAGCCCGGTGGGGCGCAGGCAAGGGATATGAAAGCGTTTTCTACGTGAGCCTGGGGACCGGCATCGGCACGGCGCTCGTGCTTCGCGGCGAGATTTACCAGGGGCAAGCGGGCGGCGCAGGTGAAGGCGGCCACATGACCATCAATTTTCGTGGGCCGCTTTGCGGCTGCGGCAAGCGCGGCTGCATTGAGATGTATGCCTCCGGAACCGCAATCGCGAAGCGCGCTCGCAGTCTGCTGCGCAATCGTAGTAACGGGCGTTCACGCCTTCTGAAGATGGCTCGCGGCGAAGTTTCGGCCATCACTACGGAGATTGTGAGCAAAGCCGCATCAAGCGGCGATCCTCTGGCCAAGAAAATTCTGGAAGAAGCTGCGGAACATCTGGCGATCTGGCTCGGCGGGATAATTGATCTACTGGAGCCGGAGATAATAATTCTCGGGGGTGGCCTGGGCCGGGTGATGACTTCTTTCCGCAGCCACATTCGCCGCAAGCTGGATACGTGGACGGTCAATCCGCATTGGCAAAGGATTCGAATCGTGAGCGCGCAATACGGATCCGAATCCGCTCTCGTGGGTGCAGCCGCGCAGTGGTTCGCGCCGCGCGAAAGCTAGCTTCGAAAACCTACTCGTGACTTCTCCGCCGCGTAAACGCGACGGCTTCTCAAGACACGCATGCGCTGACAGCCACTACGTTGAGTCTTGAAGGACTTATCCAAGCCCTTTGGAGAATAATTTGAGCACTAACTACATCACGCGGAGCAATCAGACCACACGCAGTGCAAACGTGCTCTCTGTCGGAGAGAGCCTTTCGCACTGTCGCGCCGCAGATGCATGTTTGACTGGTGCCGCGAGGGTCTACCTGGATCAGAGTGCGCCCAGCATTTTCAGCTTTGTACGCAATCTTAGAGACAAGAGCAGCCCAACTGGCATCGTGAACCGACTTGGCAAGCATGCCGCCTGCCATGCCTTTGAAGTTCAAATCTTCGACAACAATCGTTCCGAAATTCTTTATCAGCCAGAACGAGAGACGATGTTGGAACTCCTTCCGTTGATTCCGGATTCGAGCGTGAACCTTCTGGAGCAATACAACTGCTTTGCGGCGGCGATTCGAGCCTTTCTTGCGCCGTGCAATCTGGCGCTGGGCGCGTCGAAGGCCAGATTCAGCCTGTCGATACCATCGTGGATTCGGTACCGGTGGACCATCCGTGAGCGCAGCGAGGTATTCCAGCCCCAGGTCAATTCCAATCGCGGTGTCGAGCGGGGGCAGTGGCTTGGCTTCGCATGCAACCGAGAAGCAGACGTACCATTTGCCGCATTCGCGTTTGACCGTCACCGTCTTAATCTTGCCCGCAATAGGGCGATGCAACTTGACTGCAATTTCTCCAACACCCTGAACGCGAAGAATATTTCCGGTGAGTTTGATGCCATCGCCGTAACTCGGAAAAGTGATGCTATCGAAACGGCGTCGAGATTTGAATCGAGGATAGCCCGCTTTATCACCGCGCTTCACTCGGCGAAAGAAAGCCTCGAAAGTCCTGTTCACGCGCCGAAGAATATCTTGGCCGCAGCTAAAGTTTGCCAAACGCAAGTCACCCGCTGCGCGGATTTCTTTCAACTGCATCGCCTGCGTGTAGTAGTTGACCGAAACTCGTTGTTTCCACGCATCGCGACGTTCCTGCAACGCTGCATGGTACAAGCGGCAGGCTTCTCCCAGTTGTCCGTCGAGAGCATCCGACTGGGAGCGCGCTGTGCATAACCGATATTTAAACGTCTTGCGCACGAGTTTTCTGGTTGGCGATGTATCGCCTTACGCTGGATTCCGAAACGGTGCCAATGCTGCCGACGTAATAGCTTCGACTCCACATGCTGGGCAGTTGCGACCGGAGCCAAGAGAATTCACTTCGCAGTTCGTGCGATGTGAATCCTTTGAACTGCGCCGCGATATGCGCGGGAGCCAATCGAGGGTCGGACTCCACAAACAGGTGCACGTGGTCAGGCATAATTTCCAGCCCGTGAATTTCGGCTTCCAGTTCCTTAGCCTTTTGGTACAAGAGTTCCCGCAATCGCTCTGCCCGCTGAAGCAAGCAGTTCCCTGCGGTTTTAATCTATGGCAGCATACGCACTGGGATTGTGCGGCTTGCCATCTCGCCGCCAGTGATCGTGGACTGGTGGCCATCCCGGATTTCTCGCGGCGGGCTGGAAGGCGCGAGCCGGCCCGCAAAAATATTGACCACGGGCTCCGGGCGGTACGAGACGGAAAATTCGAGCCGGTCGCTGCAACTATCACAGAGTCGCTTGAAACCAAATGCGACTCTGCCTCGTCGGAATGTAATGCACCTATTTGCCCCAGATACGGACTTGCGAAAGGCCAGCCGGAACCGGGCCGCTTCACACCTGACGGACAAAATGTAGCTCTATTGCCAAGGCATTAGCAGGTTAGAGACGAACCGATAAGATCTAGGTTCATTCACTCAATGAGGAAACACAGTGCCCGATAATCATCCCAAAATTGCAACTTCCGACAGCCCTTCGACCACTACGACGGCTGCTCCCTCCACCCGGACGGCTCCGCCTCCCAAGCCGCAAAGGACGGAAGCGCCACAAGCACACCGAAGCTACCTCTGGGTATGGATCGTAGTGATTCTGGTACTCGCCATCGGCGGACTGACCTACTACCGGAAGCAGCAAGCAGCTGCGGAGGCAGCGAAAGCCAAGGCGGCGGCAGCGCATCGCAGCGTGCCGATCACGACGGAGACGGTGCGCCAAGGCCCGATCGGCGTTTATATCAATGCGTTGGGAACGGTTACGCCCGTCTATACCGCCACGATCACCAGCCGCGTGGACGGGCAAATCGTCAGCGTGAATTATCGGGAAGGACAAATGGTCCGCAAAGGCGATGTGCTGATCCAGGTGGATCCGCGCCCGTATCAGGCCGCACTGACGCAAGCCCAGGGAACACTAGCGCACGACGAGGCGCTCCTGAGCGAATCTCGTATCGATTTGGATCGTTACCAGCTGGCGTTTAATCGAAACGCCATCGCCAAACAGCTGCTCGACGACCAGACCCAAACCGTAAAGCAATACGAAGGTTCGGTAAAGAACGATCAAGGCACAGTCGCCAGCGCGACTACGAACCTGGACTATGCCACGATCAAAGCACCGATTGACGGCCGCGTCGGCCTACGCCTGCTAGATCCCGGTAACATCGTTATTGCCGGCAGCACCACGCCTCTGGTCGTCATAACGCAGCTGCAACCCATCACTGTAATTTTCAGCGTCGCCGAAGATTATCTGCCCCAGATCCAAAAACAGATGCGTCTGGGAAACAAAATGTCGGTCGACGCGTTCGATCGGGCTCAGCAGGCCAAACTGGCGTTCGGCTCGCTGTTAACGTTGGACAATCAGGTGGACACCACCACCGGCACAGTGAAGTTGAAAGCCATTTTTGCGAATCAGGATTTCACTCTCTTCCCCAACCAGTTCGTGAATACACGATTGCTGGTGGACACGGTGCAGAATGCCTCGCTGGTTCCGACAGCGGCGATTCAGCGAAACGCCCAGGGCACTTTTGTGTACCTCATTAAGCCCGATCAAACCGCTGCAATGCAGCCCGTCACGGTGGGCACGACCGATGGAGGCCTTGCTGCCGTGCAAGGTCTGCAGCCCGGGCAGGTGGTTGCAGTCACTGGATTCGACAAACTCCAGGACGGCGCGAAAGTTGCCATCAGTAACGCCCCGGGTGGTTCAAATGCGCCTGTGAATGGCGAGCCAGGAACCGGCGCCCGTGCCACGACGCGCGGTGGCAACGGGGCTGCATCCTCGGGATCGGGTAGCGGCAGCGGAGGCAGTCGTCAGTGAATCCTTCTCGCCCATTTATTATCCGGCCAGTCGCGACATCACTCTTAATGGCCGCGATTCTGTTGGCCGGGTTCGTGGCCTTCACGCAATTGCCGGTTTCGGCCCTCCCCGAAGTGGATTACCCGACGATTCAAGTTGTGACGTTCTATCCCGGTGCGAATCCCGACGTGATGGCCTCCGCAGTTACAGCGCCGCTTGAAAGGCAGTTTGGCCAGGTGCCCGGCCTGAGCCAGATGACGTCCACGAGTTCCGACGGTAGCTCCGTGATCGTTTTGCAGTTCTCATTGCAGTTGAATATTGACGTTGCGGAACAGGAAGTACAGGCAGCCATCAATGCCGCGCAGTCGTATCTGCCGGCCGATCTTCCCACACCGCCGATTTACAGCAAGACGAACCCCGCGGACACGCCCATTCTGACGCTGGCTCTGACCTCGAAGACGATTCCGCTTCCTCAAGTGGAAGATCTTGCGGATACGCGCTTGGCGCAAAAAATAGCTCAGTTGCCCGGCGTCGGACTTGTGAGCATCAGCGGCGGCCAAAAGCCGGCCGTACGCGTGCAGGTGAATCCTACCGCACTATCTTCCTACGGGATCAACTTGGAAGACGTTCGGACCGCATTGCAATCCACTAGCCTGAATTCCGCGCTGGGAAACTTCGACGGTCCTCATCAGGATTACCAAATCGATGCGAACGATCAGTTACTGACCAGCAAGGAATTCGCGAATGTGGTGATTGCTTACCACAATGGCTCGCCCGTGAAGCTGTCGGACGTAGCCAATGTAGCGGACGACGTTGAAAACATCAAGCAAGCCGCATGGATGAATGAAACACCCGCGGTGATCGTCAACATCCAGCGGCAGCCCGGTGCCAACATCATTCAGGTGGTGGATCGCGTGCAGGCCCTATTGCCGTTGCTGCAGACGAACTTGCCTGCCGCCGTGCAAGTTACGGTACTGACGGATCGAACTGTAACCATTCGCGCGTCGGTGAACGACGTCGAATTCGAGTTAATGCTTACCGTCGCGTTAGTGGTGATGGTCATCTTTCTATTTCTGCGAAATGTTCGCGCCACGATCATTCCTAGCGTCGCGGTTCCGCTTTCTTTGGTAGGCACGTTCGGCGTGATGTACCTCGCGGGTTACAGCCTCAACAACCTAACACTGATGGCCTTGACGATTTCCACGGGCTTCGTGGTGGACGACGCCATCGTCATGATCGAGAACATCGTCCGCTATATCGAGGAAGGCGACGATCCGCTGCGCGCAGCTTTGATTGGATCCGAGCAAATCGGATTCACCATCGTGTCGCTGACCATTTCCTTGATCGCGGTTTTGATTCCATTGCTGTTCATGGGCGACATCGTCGGAAGGCTCTTCCGCGAATTTGCCATCACACTCAGCGTGACGATTCTGGTCTCCGCCGTTGTTTCTCTTACGCTCACGCCGATGATGTGTTCTCGGCTCCTGAAGCACGATCCCGAAGCTCAGAACAGGCGCTTCTATCAGATGTCCGAACGCGCCTTTCAGAGAATCATTGATTTTTACGGCCGCACCTTGAAATGGGTTTTGAAACACCAGGTGGCCACGCTGGTTGTCGCGGTCGCAACGCTCATTTTGACGGTCATCCTCTACATCATCGTGCCGAAGGGTTTCTTTCCCGTACAGGATACGGGCATCATTCAGGGCATATCGGAAGCCACACAAACCACCTCATTCCCGCTGATGGCCCAAAAACAGCAGCAGCTCAGCGCCATCATCCTGAAGGATCCGGCCGTCGAAAGCCTTTCCTCCTTTATAGGAATTGACGGCACGAATACCACGCTCAATAGCGGACGGATTTTGATTAACCTGAAGCCGCTGGCGGAGCGGGGAATCAACGCCTCCGACGTGATTCGCCGCCTGCAGCCTGAACTCGCCCAAGTGGACGGCATTACGCTCTATATGCAGCCGGTCCAGGATCTGACCGTGGAGGATCGCGTCAGCCGTACGCAATATCAGTACACGCTCGAAGATCCCGATTTGAACGAACTGAACCTATGGACCGCGAAACTGGTGGACAAGCTGAGACAGATGCCCGAGCTGCGCGACGTAGCCACCGACCAACAGACAAACGGTCTGGCGGCCGCGCTGGTCATCGATCGCGTAACGGCTTCGCGCATGGGCATCACCCCTTCCACGATCGATCAGACGCTCTATGACGGCTTTGGCCAGCGGCAAGTGACCACGCTCTACACCCAGCTGAATCAGTACCACGTGATTCTGGAAACCATGCCTGATTTTCAGAAAACCCCAACAAAGCTGCAGGACATTTACGTGCGTTCGGCATTGGCTTCGTCGTCGCTCACCACTTCCCCGACGAGCACCGTGGTCACCGCCAGCACCGGATCAGGCAACGCAAATTCAGCCCCCAGTCCCGCATCGACCAAGTCGGCGCCGACTACGGGCTCAGCAACTCCTGCGCCGGTTACCGCGCTCAATGGGGCTGCTGTGCCACTGAGCGCGTTCACTCATTTCGAATCAAGGACCGCGCCGCTATCGGTCAATCATCAGGGCCAGTTCCCGGTTGTTACAATCTCGTTCAACCTCGCCCCCAACGCGTCGCTCGGCGAGGCCACCCAAGCAATCGATAAAGCGCAGCAGGAGATCGGGATGCCGCTCAGCGTGCAGGCCGCATTTCAGGGCACTGCGGCCTCGTTTCAAGCCTCGCTGAGCAACGAACCACTTTTGATTTTGGCGGCTCTGGTGACCGTTTACATCGTTCTCGGCGTTCTCTATGAGAGCTACATACATCCGGTCACGATTCTTTCCACGCTACCTTCTGCGGGGGTGGGAGCAATTCTGGCGTTGCTGATCTGCGGCCAGGAACTGAGCGTGGTTGCACTGATAGGAATTATTTTGCTGATCGGCATCGTGAAGAAGAACGGAATTATGATGATTGACTTCGCTCTGGAAGCCGAACGAAAACACGGCATGAGCTCCGAGGACGCGATCTACGAAGCCTGCCTGCTGCGCTTTCGTCCCATCATGATGACTACCATGGCCGCTCTCCTCGGCGGCTTGCCATTGGCCCTCGGCACCGGAATTGGATCGGAATTGCGCCGTCCGCTCGGCATCGCGATGGTAGGCGGACTGTTGCTCAGCCAGGTGCTCACGCTGTACACGACGCCTGTGATCTACATTTTCTTCGATGATTTGGCCAAGAAAGTTTCGTCATATCGCGCCGGTCATGGAAGCACCGAGTCGGTTCCAGCGGACTAGCCATGAGTATTTCCTCTCCATTTATTCACCGGCCAGTCGCGACGACTCTTCTCACGATCGCGATTGCACTCGCAGGGGCGGTTGCCTTCCAGGTACTGCCGGTTTCCGCGCTCCCGCAAATCGATTTCCCCACGATTTCGGTCGCGGCCAGCCTGCCGGGAGCGAGCCCCGAAATCATGGCTTCTTCGGTGGCCACTCCGCTCGAGCGGCAATTCGGGCGTATCGCCGGCGTTACGGAAATGACGTCCTCCAGTTTCCTCGGCACCACCAGCATCACTTTGCAGTTTGATTTGAATCGGAACATTGATGGTGCTGCACGCGACGTGGAGGCTGCGATCAACGCAGCGCGAAGTTACCTCCCCGCCAACCTGCCTGCCAATCCCACTTACCGCAAGGTGAATCCGGCCGACGCACCCATCATGATTCTGGGATTGACGTCAAACGTCTACGATCGCGGTCCGATGTATGACGCGGCGTCCACGATTGTCGAGCAGCGCCTTTCGCAGATTCAAGGAGTCGGACAAGTGAGCGTCGGCGGCAGCTCGCTGCCCGCTGTGCGGGTCGAACTGAATCCCACTCAATTGAATAGCTATGGGCTCGGACTGCAGGACGTCAATGCCATGCTGAGCCGCCAAAACGCGAATCTGGCAAAAGGGCAGATCACCAATGGCGAGACAAGCGCCGATATCGTCGCCAACGATCAGCTTTTGAAGGCTGACTATTACAAAGACTTGGTCGTCGGCTACCACAACGGCGCGGCCATAAAGCTTTCCGATATCGCTGACGTCCACGACGACGTGGAAAACATACGCGCGGCTGGATTCTTGAACGGAAAGCCGTGCGTGCTGCTGGTCATTTTCCGCCAGCCCGGCGCCAATATCATTGACACCGTTGACCGCATTCGGGAATCGATTCCGTCTCTGGAAGCCTCCATTCCCACAGCAATGAATTTCACCATCGTGCTGGATCGCACCACGACGATCCGGGCTTCTGTGGCCGATGTGGAACGAACACTTGCGATCTCCATTGGATTGGTAATCTTGGTGGTCTTTTTGTTTCTCCGGAACATTCGCGCGACCCTGATTCCCAGCGTCGCGGTTCCTGTTTCGTTAATCGGAACCTTCGGCGTGATGTATCTCTGCCACTACAGCATTGACAACCTATCTTTGATGGCGCTGACGATTGCCACCGGCTTCGTGGTGGATGACGCGATCGTCGTGATCGAAAACATTTCGCGATATCTCGAGCAGGGAATGAGCCCAATGGAATCCGCTTTGAAGGGAGCGGAGGAAATTGGGTTCACTGTGCTCTCAATCAGTATTTCGCTGGTGGCAGTTTTCATTCCAATTCTGCTGATGGGCGGCATCGTGGGACGTTTGTTCCGCGAATTTGCGGTCACGCTGTCGGTCGCCATTCTGGTTTCCCTGGCCATTTCTTTGACCACCACGCCGATGATGTGCTCGCGTCTTCTCAAGAACCCCGAGGACGAAAAACACGGACGAGTGTTTCAGGCCAGCGAGAAAGTCTTTGCCGGTATGCTGGGATTCTACGAGCGCACGCTGAAATGGGTGTTGCAACACTCGGCGCTCACTCTTTCTGTCCTAGTTGTAACGATCCTTCTGAATGGCTTTCTGTTCTATATCGTGCCGAAAGGGTTTTTCCCCCAGCAGGATAATGGCACGGTCTTCGGCGGCATACAGGGTGCTCAGGACATTTCCTTCCAGGCGATGCAAGCTTTGACTTTGCGCTTTGTTGACATCATCAAAACCGACCCGGCGGTGCAAAATGTGGGAGCATTCACGGGCGGCGGTGGCGCCGTCAATACGGGATTTGTCTATTTGGCGTTGAAACCCCTTTCAGAACGCAAAATCAGCTCCAGCCAAGTGATCGATCGCCTCCGTCCCAAGCTGATTTCCATTCCTGGGGCGACGGTTTTCCTCCAGGCCGGACAGGATTTGCGGATCGGCGGCCGGCAGAGCAATGCGCAGTATCAGTACACGATTCAGAGCGACAACGTCGACGATTTGGTGACGTGGGGCCCTCGCCTCCTTACCGAGATGCGCAAACTGCGCATGCTCACGGATGTGAATACCGATCAGCAGAATAGCGGACTGCAGGCCGCGCTCGTTTATGATCGCGACACCGCATCGCGATTAGGCATCACGCCGCAAATGATAGACAACACATTGTACGAGGCCTTCGGCCAGGCACAGGTTTCCACCATGTACACACCTTTGAATCAATACCACGTGGTGATGGAGGTCGCTCCACAATACTGGCAGGATCCCTCGTCGCTGAATGACATTTACATACGTCCGTCGATAGGGAAGGAAGTTCCGCTCAGCGCAGTCGCTCATTACGCTCCGAAAACAGCCCCGCTTTCGGTCAACCATCAGGGGCAATTCCCGTCCGTCACCGTGTCTTTCAATCTTGCGCCGGGTGTGGCCCTGAGCGACGCGGCGACGTCCATTACTCAAATGCAGCAGCGCATGGGTGTTCCCTCCACCATTCATGGAATGTTCTCGGGAACGTTACAGGCCTTTCAGTCGTCTCTTTCGACCCAGCCGTTTCTGATTATCACCGCGCTCATGGCCGTTTATATCGTCCTGGGCATTCTTTACGAAAGTTACATTCACCCGATTACGATTTTATCCACGCTTCCTTCCGCCGGTGTGGGGGCCGTGCTGGCGCTCCTGCTTTTCCACGTGGACCTTAGCGTCATTGCGCTCATCGGCGTCATCCTACTGATTGGAATCGTGAAGAAAAACGCCATCATGATGATCGATTTCGCTCTGGCTGCCGAACGCCAGGAAAACAAAACCTCCGAAGAAGCCATCTATCAAGCCTGCCTGCTGCGTTTCCGGCCGATCCTGATGACCACCATGGCGGCCCTATTTGGCGCGCTGCCCCTCGCCCTGGGGACGGGAACCGGCTCCGAGCTGCGGCGGCCGTTGGGCATCACCATCATTGGCGGCCTGATCGTCAGCCAGATGCTCACGTTGTACACCACGCCCGTCGTCTATCTCTATCTTGATCGTTTGCGAGTTCGCTGGGCTCGCACACACCATCACGCCTTAGGTGCGACAGCAGAGGAGCCAGCCGATTAATGAAACACATTCCGCAATTCATAAAAACCTTTAACTCGAGAATACTGGTGGCCGCGGTCGCTGCCGCGGTTCTTTTTGGTGGTTGTACGGTGGGGCCCAAATATCAAAAGCCGCCCGCACAAGCTCCGGCCGCTTACAAGGAACTCACGCCCGCCGATTTCAGCAAAACCGATGGCTGGAAAGAGGCGCAGCCCAACGATAACGTCCTCCACGGAAAATGGTGGGAGATGTTCAACGATCCTCAATTGAACGCTCTGGAAGAGAAGGTGAATATTTCCAACCAGAACATCCAATCCGCCATGGCGAGCTATATGGCAGCGCGGGCGCTCGTCAAAGAGGCTCGTTCGCAATACTTCCCTACGGTCAGCGTGGGACCCGCGATTACGAAGTCACGTCAAGGCGCCGCAGCGTCGTTAGCCGTAACACCCGGGACCTCGACATTTTACAGTTTGCCATTCGACGCGACCTGGGTGCCCGATCTGTGGGGCAAAGTTCACAATCAAGTTCGAGCCAACACAGCTTCCGCACAAGCCAGCGCGGCGGATCTCGAAAACATCCGCCTCACGGCTCAAGCCGAAGTCGCGGTGGATTATTACGAGCTACGCGGACAGGACAACCTGAAGCAATTGCTGGACTCCACCGTGATCGCTTTCCAGGAGTCGCTGAACCTCACCAAGGCTCTCTACGACACTGGAATCGATTCGGACGAGGCGGTGGCGCAGGCCGAAACTCAGCTGGAAACCACGCGAGCCCAGGATACCAATCTCGGCATTCTCCGGTCCCAGTTTGAACATGCGATTGCCATGCTCGTGGGTGAGCCGGCTTCCACGTTTTCGATTCAGGCTGAGCCTCTGAAGTCGAATCCGCCCGCGATTCCCTTTGGCGTTCCATCTCAATTGCTGGAGCGCCGTCCAGACATTGCGGCGAATGAGCGGCTTATGGAGCAGGCCAACGCGCAGATTGGCATCGCGACCGCCGCTTACTATCCGACGCTTACTCTCAGCGCATCCGCTGGGTTCGAATCACGGTCTTTTACGAGTTGGTTTACCTGGCCGAGCCGGTTCTTTTCGGCGGGTCCCAGCATGTCCGAAACGATTTACGACGGCGGGTTGCGTCGGGCCACGGTCATGCAATTCCGGGCGCAATACGATGAAACCGTGGCGAATTATCGCGAGACGGTCCTAACAGCATTTCAACAAGTGGAGGACAACCTCGCCTCGTTGCGAATTCTCTCGGCTGAAATACAACAGCAAGACACTGCGGTGACGTCGGCAGAGCGAAATCTGAAGATCGCCACGGACCGCTACAAATTGGGAATTGATCCTTACCTTAACGTGATCACCGCCCAGACCACGCTGCTCAGCAATCAACAGACGGCCGTCAACCTGCGCATTCAGCAGATGACCGCCAGCGTTCAATTGGTGGAAGCACTGGGCGGAGGTTGGGATGCGTCGCAAATTCCGACGCCGCATCAGGTTCTTTCGCAGGATTCACCGCCTCAGCCATCAAGTAAGTAGTGTGCTCGGGCAACGCCACGCCGTGTCGGGCCTTGAGGTGACGGCGATGAGCATAGTCCCGGGCAATTCGGTGTCCTAACTCCGCTCGTTTTTGGTATCGTTCTAAAAGCCGTCAGCGGGCTATTGCGGCCCGCCTGATCGCAAATGCTCCGTGAAGCTCCTTCAGAACTATATTAACGGCCGTTTTGTGAGCGGTGCGCGCGAGTTCGCCGACGTGAATCCCGCTGACGGCTCGGTCATTGCGCAGGTAGCTGAAGCAGATGGAGCCATGGTTAACGACGCCGTTGCTGCGGCACGCCGGGCGCTGACCGGAGAGTGGGGCTGCTTGGCGGTTCCCAGGCGTGCGGCCATGTTGTACAAAATCGCCGACGGAATCGAAACGCGCTTCCAGGAATTTCTGCACGCGGAAGTCACAGATACCGGTAAACCCGTCTCGCTCGCCTCACGAATTGATGTTCCGCGTGGAGCCGCGAATTTTCGAGTCTTTGCCGACATTATCAAGACCGCGAGCCTCGAGTCATTTCGCACCGAAACTCTGGATCCCGCGGTTGCGCTCAACTACGCGGTACGTAAGCCGCTCGGTGTAGTCGGTATCATTACTCCGTGGAATCTGCCGCTGCTCTTGCTGACGTGGAAGGTGGCTCCAGCGCTTGCGTGCGGAAACTGCGTGGTCGTCAAACCTTCCGAAGAAACACCGGCAACCGCGACTTTGCTTGCCGAAGTTATGCAATCGGCGGGTGTGCCGGCGGGTGTCTTCAACTTGGTTCACGGTTTCGGACCGGATTCGGCGGGCGAATTTTTGACTACGCACGAGGGAGTCAATGCGATCACCTTTACCGGAGAATCGCGCACTGGCGCTGCCATCATGCGCGCCGCTGCGCCCACGGTGAAACCGCTCTCATTTGAGCTGGGCGGAAAGAATGCAGCGATCGTTTTTGCCGACTGCGATTTTGAGAAAACAACGAACGGCCTTTCGGACGCGGTCTTCATGAATACCGGACAGGTGTGTTTGTGTGCTGAGCGCGTATACGTCGAACGCAAGATCTTCGATCGTTTCCTGGCAGCACTGAAACAAACGGCGGAAGGCTTGCGTCTCGGTTGGCCAATGGAAGAAGCCACAACGACGGGTCCGCTGATTTCACGGGAGCATCGCAGCAAAGTCCTCTCTTATTATCAGCTCGCGCGTGAAGAAGGCGCCACAGTCATAACTGGCGGTGGCATACCTTCCTTCGGCGACGCCCGCGATAATGGCTTCTATATCCAACCGACAATCCTCACGGGGCTTCCCGAAACCGCGCGTTGCGTGAAAGAAGAAATTTTCGGGCCTGTGTGCCATGTTGCTCCCTTCGACAGCGAAGCGGAAGCTATCGCCAAAGCGAACGACACGCGCTATGGCCTGGCGGCTTCCGTGTGGACCACGAACTTGAAACGCGGCCATCGCGTCGCGGAAAAGCTGCGTGTCGGGATCACCTGGATAAACTGCTGGTTTCTGCGCGATCTACGCACTCCTTTCGGAGGAGCCGGACTTTCCGGCATTGGCCGCGAAGGCGGGATGCACTCCCTGAACTTTTATTCGGAACTGAACAATATCTGCGTTAAGTTGAGTGATTGATGGGAACGCAAAGCAAGGTAGTTCCAGGAAAAGCCCAGCCGCGCGGACGTTTTCCGCACATCAAACGCGCCGGCGATTATCTTTTTGTTTCCGGCACCAGTTCGCGCCGCGCGGACAATACCATTGCAGGCGCGGATACCGATTCATCGGGCGCCACGAAGCTGGACATTCGTGCGCAGACGCGCGCCTTGATAGAAAATATCCGCGATATCCTCGCGAGCATGGATGCGGAGTTTAAAGACCTCGTGGAAATTTCTACTTTTCTCCTGAACATGAATGATTTTGTGGGTTACAACGAGGTTTACGCCGAATATTTCGACGAAAATGGACCGGCGCGCACCACCGTCGCCGTTCGCGAGCTGCCGCATCCCCACCTGCTGATCGAAATGAAGGCGATCGCCTATAAGCCGGTTGCTACGGCGGAAAGGAAGAAATAATGCCATCCATCAAGACGCTGAAGGCTTTCAATTTTCAAGCTTGGATTGACGCCAATCGTGACAAATTGAAGCCGCCGGTTGGCAACGCGCAGGTTTGGGACGACGGCGACATTATCGTGACCGTCGTAGGTGGACCCAATCAGCGCGTGGATTATCACGACGATCCCACCGAGGAATTTTTCTACCAATTGAAAGGCGATATTTTCATTCGCGTGATGGAACAGCCGGGAAAGCCGCCCCTGGAGATACCGATCAAGGAGGGCGAGATCTTTCTGCTGCCAAAGCACATGCGCCATTCGCCGCAGCGTCACACGCCGGGAACCATCGGTCTGGTAGTCGAAATTCCGCGTCCCGAGGGCGCCAAAGACGGCTTTGAATGGTATTGCGGGAAGTGTCACCACCTGGTCCATCGCGCCGAAGTGCTCTTGAAGAGCATCGTCACGGATTTGCCGCCGCTGTTCGAGCGATTCTATCAAAACGAAAGATTGCGAGCCTGCCCGAACTGTGGAGAAGTTCATCCGGGCAAGCCGGCGCCCAGGCAGGCTTGAGTCCACGAATTGCAAACAAAGATGCCAGTCACTGACATCCACACGCATTTTTTCCCGGAGTCCTGGCCGGACTTGGCGGCGCGATTTGGCACGCCCGATTGGCCGTGCATAGAGCACACCGAACCCGGCAAAGCCGTAATCATGCTCGGGGAGCGCGAATTTCGGCGCATAACCTCGGATTGCTGGGACGTCAGTGTGCGTCTCGAGAAAATGGATCGCGACGGAATAGACCAGCAGATAATTTCGGCGACTCCTGTTCTTTTCGCGTACAACCGCGAGACGCAGTGTGCCCTCGAATGTGCGCGCCTCTTTAATGATGCCGCTTTGGAAATGTGCAACCGAGGCAAGGGAAGACTTCGAACTCTGTGCCAGGTGCCGCTGCAGGATATTGACGCGTCCTGCGCGGAGCTTACTCGCTGCATGCACGCCGGGCATGTCGGCGTAGAAATCGGCAATCACGTAGGCGAAAAGAATCTCGATGATCCCGGCATCTTGACGTTTCTGCATCACTGTGCCGATCAAGGTGCCGCAGTGTTGGTCCACCCCTGGGACATGATGGCCTCGCAACGCATGCCGAAATACATGATGCCGTGGACGGTGGGCATGCCAGCAGAAACTCAATTGGCCCTGGTCTCCATGATCGTGAGCGGGGCGTTTGATCGCTTGCCTACGAAGCTGCGAATTTGTTTTGCACATGGCGGCGGCAGCTTCTCATTTCTTCTTGGGCGGCTCGAAAACGCCTGGCACCATCAACCGGTGGCGCGCGGTGTGTCACAATTTCCACCCAGCCATTATCTGGACAGGTTTTACGTGGATTCTGCAGTGTTCGATGAGCGCGCTCTGCAATTCCTGGTGGAAATCATGGGTCAGGATCGCGTGCTGCTAGGCTCCGACTACCCATTTCCGCTCGGCGAAGAGCATGCTGGCGCGCTGATTCGCGGAAGCCAGTTCTCGCAGTCGGTAAAGACGAAGCTGCTCGGAGCTAATGCTCAAGGGTGGCTCGGAGATCACGGGCAAGCTGAAACGGCAGGGGATTCTGTGGCGGCGGGCAGTAACGGCGGAAAGACCGGTTCGCTCGGCTGTCCAGTTCGTGGCGCGTCAGAACGAAGCGATTCGCGAACGAGCGGCGAGCGAAATGACAAGAAGCTGACCTACAGCTCATACCTCGAGGTCCCCGAATTATTGAAGCTGCAGCATCCGGAATCTTCGCCTCCACATCATGACGAATTGCTGTTCATCATTGTTCACCAGACGTACGAGTTGTGGTTCAAGGAGCTGCTGCACGATCTGGACGCAGTCGTCGCGAATCTGCGCGCTGCCGCTGCCGATCCCACGTCGCGCGATGGAGTTTACGAAGCTGCGCGCCTGCTTCGCCGCTGCACGGAAATCATGCGCGTCCTTGTCGAGCAGTTCACGATTCTCGAAACCATGCTGCCCACACATTTCCTTGCGTTTCGCGAAAAACTGGCTCCTGCCAGTGGCTTCCAGTCCGAGCAGTTCCGCGAACTTGAATTCCTCTGCGGCCTGAAAGACGAAAAAATGCTGCGCTACCATGAATTGACGCCCGAAACGCACGCGATTTTGAATCGCAGGCTGCGCGAGGATTCGCTGCGCGACGTTTTCTTCGAGGCCCTGGAAGCTGTGGGCACGCTGTCTCGTCCGAGCGCGAATGCCACCGAAGCCGAGAAATTCCAAGCGCGCGCGCAAGCAATCCACGCACTCTATCGCGACGAACGCAATCACCGCGACTGGATTGACGTCTGCGAACGCTTGACCGAATTCGATGAATTGGTCGTCGGCTGGCGGCTCCGCCACATTCAGATGGTCGAACGCACCATCGGAATCCGAATGGGCACGGGCGGCAGCACCGGCTCTTCCTATCTGAAGCTCACGCTCGATAAGAAATTTTTCCCGGAACTGTGGGAAGCGCGAACATACTTGGAAGGGTGATCATTCGCATCGTGAGTCTCCGGGGTTCGGTGCATCTTTCCTGAATATGCGCGACAGCTCTAGATCCATCACGCTGGTTGGCGCAGGCCTCACGGGTCCTCTCCTGGCAATTTCCCTGGTACGACGCGGATTTCGCGTGCGGATTTACGAAAGGCGCCCGGACATGCGCCGCACGCGCGCCAGCACAGGACGCTCGATCAATCTCGCCATTTCCACGCGCGGGATTTACGCACTGCGCGAAGCCCGGCTCTGGGACGAAATGCGCCGCATCATTGTCCCGATGAAAGGACGAATGATGCACTCGCTCACGGGTAGTCTCACTTTCCAGCCATATGGCAAAAACGAGACCGAGGTGATCAATTCGATTTCGCGCGCCGACCTGAATGTGGCGTTGATGAACGCGGCGGAAGCGTGCGGCGTGACGATTTATTTCGCCGAACGTTGCATCGGATTCGATGCCGCCACCGGGGCCGCTGGTTTTCGCAACCAAGAGACCGGTCGCGAAACGACTGTTGAATCCGACGTCCTGATCGGCACCGATGGGTCAACATCGGCGATTCGCACGGAGATGCAAAAGCTGGGGAGCTTCAATCTGTCGCAGGAGTATCTCGACTACGGTTATAAGGAACTGACCATTCCAGCCGGGCCTGGCGGCAAGCACTCGCTCGAGCCTAACGCGCTGCACATCTGGCCGCGCGGTTCTTACATGCTGATCGCGTTGCCCAATATCGATGGGACGTTTGCGTGCATTCTGTTCTTGCCTTTCGAAGGTAAAGAAAGCTTCGCGACGCTCGATTCGGGCGAAAAAGCCGCCGCGTTCTTCGCGGATAAATTCCCCGATGCCGTGCCGTTGATGCCGCAACTGAAGGAAAACTACTCGAACAATCCGACCGGTTCGATGGTCACGATCAAATGCTCGCCATGGCAGATGAACGGCAAAGCCTTGCTGCTCGGCGACGCAGCCCATGCCATCGTGCCTTTCTTCGGGCAGGGAATGAATTGCGCGTTCGAGGATTGCACCGTCTTCCTTGAACTTATGGATCGTCACGGCCCCGATTGGCCGAAGCTATTCTCTGAATTCGAACACGCGCGGCAAACAAATACGGACGCCATTGCGGATCTCGCGCTCGAAAATTTCGTCGAAATGCGCGATCGCGTGGCAGATCCTCAGTTTCTGTTCAAAAAGAAAGTTGAGCTCGCGCTCGAAGCTAAATATCCGCATCTGTTCGTTCCCAAGTATGCGATGGTGACTTTTCATCGCGTGCCCTATGCCGTTGCCCTGTCGCGCGGGAAAATTCAAGATCGGCTGCTGACGGAGCTTTGCGACCCAATTACCCAAATCGAAGACCTCGACTGGCAAAAGGCGGATTTGCTGATCCATCGCGAGTTGATTCCTCTGGAGAATCTGTAAGTGGCAAGCCACAACTTTGAGGTCGGCCGCGACTTTGCCCTAACGATGACCGCTCGCGATCCGCTTGCGGAATATCAAAATCGTTTTCACATCCCCAAAATTCCCGGCGGCCCCGACTGCGTGTATCTTTGCGGCCATTCGCTTGGCTTGCAGCCAAGAACCGTGCGCGACTACATCGAAAGGGAACTGAAAGACTGGGCCAAACTCGGCGTAGAGGGTCATTTTCACGCGCAAAATCCCTGGATGCCGTATCACGAAATGCTGGCGGCATCCACCGCGCGGCTGGTTGGCGCGCTGCCTGAGGAAGTCGTGGTGATGAATTCGCTCACGGTCAACCTGCACCTCATGCTGGTTTCCTTCTATCGGCCCACAGCCGCGCGAAATATAATCGTCATTGAATCCAACGCGTTTCCCTCTGACCAGTATGCAGTCCAGTCGCAAATTCGCTATCACGGCTACGATTCAGCGAGTTCGCTGATCGAAATCGCTCCGCGTCCGGGCGAGAAGGCGATTCGCACGGAGGACGTCGAAAGGCTGCTGGCCGAAGAAGGGGGGCGGATCGCGCTGGTCATGCTCGGTGGCGTGAACTACTACAGCGGCCAAGCTTTCGAATGTGCGCACATCACCCAAGCGGGTCACGCCAAGGGCTGCGTGGTCGGCTTCGATATGGCGCACGCTGCTGGAAATATTCCGCTGCAGCTCCACGATTGGAACGCGGACTTCGCCGTCTGGTGCAGCTACAAATATCTAAACGGCGGGCCCGGCTGCATTGCCGGATGCTTCGTCCACGAACGCCACCGGCATGATAGGAATCTGCCGCGATTTGCGGGCTGGTGGGGGAATGACAAGAGTGCGCGCTTTCGCATGGAGCCGAAATTTCAGCCCATCGCCGGGGCCGAGGGCTGGCAACTGAGCAATCCGTCGATCCTATCCATGGCGGCGCTACGCGCATCGATGGATATTTTCGACGAAGTGGGAATCGAGCGGCTGCGCATCAAAAGCGAGATCCTCACCGGCTATCTGGAATTTCTACTGGAACAAAAGCCGCACGAAGACTTTTCGATCATCACTCCTCGTGATCCTGCGCAGCGCGGCGCGCAACTATCTTTGCAGATTAAGAAAAACGGCCGAGCTTTGTGCGACAGCCTCGCCGAGCAAGGTATCATATGCGATTGGCGGGAGCCGGACATCCTGCGCGTCGCGCCAGTCCCACTCTACAATTCTTTCCTCGACGTCTATACCTTCGCTGAAGAGTTTCTGGAAGAAATCCGAGCGTAGCAGTCGATTCGCCTGCCGCAGTAACGACTCTTCAAACGGTCGGCGACGCAATCAAGCGTGCCCGCCATCGCCCGGTCGAATGAGCTCAATTGTCGCCGGTCCCAGCTGCGTTGTGATATCGGCGAGCGCAAAAACAATATCGAAGTGGTTCGCCCCGGCAACCTCAAATACCGAAACGGGAAAGCCACTGGCCTGCAACTTTCCTGCGAAAGAACCGCTCTGTCGCTTGAATTCCGCGGTCTCATTTTCAGCCCACGCCACAATCGTTTTTACCGGTGGTCCAAGTTTCAGGCGAGCAGGACTCAGCATTGCTACATCAGCGGAAGTTAGGCGCAGGGCTGCGTCAATATATGTCCCAACGAGCGGCTCCAGATCATAAATGCCGCTCAGAAGTATGGCGCCGGCAACCGCTCCGGCCGGCAGTCCACAATCTGTTTGCCAGCCTTCAACCAACAACATCGCGGCGAGGTGTGCTCCAGCAGAGCTGCCTGCAACATATATGCGGCGCGCGTCGAACCCCAGCGTTGCAGCTTGCCGATGCAAGGACGCGATGGCACGGCGTGCTTGGTGAACGATGGTTTCAAGCTTGGCCTTCGGCGCAAGCGCGTATTCGATTGCCGCAAAGGCAATGCCGTTCGCAACGCAATCCGGCGCCGCAAAGAGCGATTCGTTTTTCGACAGTTCCTGCCAATATCCTCCATGAAAAAAGACTAGCAACGGCGCGTCAGGAGCGCCCGCGGGCAGATAATCAAACGTTTCTTCAGGCTGCTCGCCCCAGCGCAAATCCTTGTGCCAATCGGAGAGCCTTTCGGCTTCGCGGCTTCGTGCCACGTATTGTTCGAAGTAAGGAGCATACGCCGGCACGCAACAGCTCGGCGAATACTGCCGTTCGCGCTCCGCCAGTGACCAGTCCCGCCAGTTCGATTCGTCTCGATTCATTTGGGTTTCGCTTCGACGGAAACAATACTACAAGAGGTTTACGTTGCTTTATAATCCGCCCGCCAATTATGAAACTGGCTTCGTGTTTATCTACAGTCTGCACCGCCACGATTCGTGCCGCGCCATTCGAAGAAAGGACCCACGCATGAGCTTTTACTGTCGTGCAACGCGCACCTGCGCGCCGCGCAGATATATTGTCGTCGCCATCTTTGTAGTCTGGCTCTTCGCTGTAACGGATGCCGCAGCTCAGTCGCAGTCAGCTGCTGAGAAAGCGGTTCAGGCGCTCTCCGTTCCAACTCAGACCACGGTGAAGGAACTGTCATCGCTCGTCAGTTTGCCGGCGGATGATTGGCGTTTCCACGCGGGCGATGTGGCACACGGGGAATCCACCGATCTGCATGACTCGAGTTGGCAGCCCGTAAAAAAAGGAACGTACGCGCCGACCGAAGCGGTCTGGTATCGCCGCTGGATTGAAATTCCGCAGACCCTGAATGGTTATAGTCTCAGCGGCGCAAGAGTGTGGTTTCAATTTGTGGCGTACGCCAATGGGCCCATGCCCGAAATCATCTATTTCAACGGACGCCGGGTGGCGCTGGGCGAGGACCTGGAGCCAATCGTTCTGTTCGATAAGGCCAATCCCGGCGACAAAATCTTAGTCGCGATAAAACTCTTGCACACGGTCGATCAGAAATATTTTGCCGGTGCAAACCTGCGCATCGAGTTTGCCGCGTCGCGTCCCAATCCTTCGCAGTTGCTCCAGGAGATTGAATCCGTGGCGGAGCTGATTCCGTCGCTCGGAGCGGCCGCCCAAACCACTCAGCAGGAATTGGAAATCGCTGTTGCAGCCGTTGACCTGAACGCGCTTCAGCAAGCGGATCAGAAGACATTTGATGCATCTCTTGAGAAATCTCAGACCCTGCTGGAGGTGCTCAAACCCAGCCTGCAAGGAACGTCGCTGCGCTTGACGGGCAATTCGCATATTGACGCAGCGTGGCTATGGCCCTGGACCGAAACTGTAGATGTGGTGCGGCGGACGTTCTCCACTGCGCTCCAGCTCATGGATGAATACCCTCAGTACACTTTCACGCAATCCGCCGCGGCATATAGCGAATGGATCGAACAGAAATATCCCGCTACGTATCAGGGAATTTTCGACCGCGTGAAGCAAGGCCGCTGGGAATTGGTCGGTGGCATGTGGGTCGAGCCGGACCTGAATATGCCGGACGGAGAATCGCTCGTGCGCCAATTGCTTTTGGGCAAGCGCTATTTTAAAGAGAAATTCGGAGTGGATGTTCGCATCGGCTGGAACCCGGATTCGTTTGGCTATAACTGGCAACTACCGCAGATATACAAGAAATCTGGAATCGACTATTTCGTCACGCAAAAGATGGCCTGGAACGATACGAACAAACTGCCAATGAAATTGTTCTGGTGGCAATCGCCCGACGGCAGCCGGGTACTCACCTATTTTCCGCACGACTACGCGAACGAAATTGATCCAGTGCAAATCGCGGCGGACGTCGCCGTCTTGCGCGACCGCAATCCCGGCGTCACCGAAATGATGCACCTGTTTGGCGTCGGCGACCACGGCGGCGGCCCCACGCGCGCCATGCTCGATAGCGGCGAGCGATGGACCGAGCCGCAAGTGGTGTTTCCAAAAGTGTTTTTCGGCGTCGCTCAGGGGTTCTTCTCTGATGTCGAAGGGAAGTTGGATACCGAGCACTCGCCGGTTTGGAATTACAAATCCATCGCGACGGCAGATACGAGATTAACGCCGGCCGCGGATGGCAAAATCAGCCTGCCGATTTGGAACGACGAACTGTATTTCGAATACCATCGCGGTGTGTTCACCACGCAAGCCAACCACAAACGCGATATGCGCGAGAGCGAAGAGGAAATGCTCGATGCCGAGAAATATTCCTCGCTCGCGTGGCTCTCGGGCGCTGCATACCCCGCGACGCAGCTAGCCGAAGCGTGGAAGAAGGTCTTGTTCAACCAGTTCCACGATCTCGCGGCGGGCTCCGGCATCGGCGTGATTTATCAGGACGCGCAGAAAGACTACGACATGGTGTGGTGGGCCTCCGCCGAGGCAACTTCGAGCGCGCTGAAGACGTTGGCCAGCGAAGTGAACACCAGTTCTGTCAGTGGCGAAGGAGTCCCCGTGCTGGTCTTCAATCCGCTCGCGTGGGAACGGACCGATCTCGTCACCGTTGATGTTCAAATGTCCGAAACGGAGAAGAACGGGATCTCGGTACTGGATGCGCGTGGTAATCCGCTAATGTTCGAAGTTCTCTCGTCCGACGAGCAAACGCACACGTATCACCTGCTAATCGAAACCAGGGATGTGCCGTCGCTAGGATATGAAGTGCTTCATGTGATTCCCGGCCGGAACGACCCCAAAACTGATTTGCATACGAGTGGCCTGACGCTCGAAAACTCGCTGCTTCGCGTCGCCGTCGATCCCCAAACGGGCTGCATCACAAGTCTCTACGACAAACAGTCGACGTTCGAATCCATTGCCGGAGGCGGTTGCGGAAACGAACTGGTAGCGTTCAAAGACACACCGAAGGATTACGACGCCTGGAACATTGACGCAGATTTCGAGAAGCAATTCACGAAACTGGCTAAGGCAGACTCGGTACAATTAATTGAACGCGGTCCGTTGCGCGCAGCGATTCGCGTCACGCGCAAATGGCAACAATCGACGTTCGTGCAGGACGTCACCCTCTATGCGGGCCTTGATCGCGTCGATGTAGTGAACGATATTGATTGGCACGAGACGCACGTGCTCTTGAAAGCGGGATTTCCTGTCGCTGCTTCCAGCGGCCAGGCCACGTATGAAATCCCTTATGGCTCGATCGAGCGTCCTACGACGCGCAATAACACCTGGGAAGCAGCGAAGTTCGAAGTTCCCGCGCTGCGCTGGGCCGATCTCGGTGACGCCAATCACGGTTTCAGCCTGATCAACCAATCAAAATACGGTTACGACGCGAAGGGCAACGAGCTGCGAATTTCGTTGCTGCGTTCCCCCACGTGGCCCGATCCCGCTGCGGACCGCGGCCACCATCATTTCAGCTATGCGCTCTATCCGCACGCAGGCGATTGGAAGCACAGTCTCACGGTGCGGCATGGTTACGATTTCAATTACAAACTGCAAGCTATGCAGGTGCCGGCGCATGATGGAAAATGGCCGCCCCGTCAGTCGCTGGTAACGATAGAGCCCGAGAATGTCGTGCTCACTGCTGTGAAGAAGGCCGAGGATAGCGACGGCCTGATTCTTCGTTTCTATGAGTGGGCTGGGAAACGCAGCGAAGTGCGAATCAGTGTTCCGGTTGGCGCCACGAGCGCGACGCTCACAAATCTTATGGAGCATCCGGAAGGATCGCCCTTCCCAGTGACAGCAAACGGACAATTCACCGTGCCCATTCGTCCGTATGAAATTCAAACTGTCAGAGTGGATTATCCCCACCGTCGAGAATCGCATTAGACGGACAGTAGCGACCTGCTAAAAAATCGCTCGCCGTCACATATAAGCTTCATCGTCAGCAATTGCGGCTCGCAGCCCTGTGACTGACGGATGAACGGATTCTTTCTCCCAGGCATGCAACAAGCCTGAAAAATAGTAATACCAATAAACATCGGGGCCGCGCGTCGAAACGGCTTGGTGATCTCATCCGCCACCGTTCCGTCGCCTTTCTTCATTGTGAGAAATGGCGCAAAATCCAAACGAATCAACGCGTGCGAGCGTCGCTGCCGTTTGAAGTCGGCAAGGATTGCCGCGCTCCACTCGCCGGCGGATTAGCCCCAAGCGGTCACATTGCACAGGTATCCGTCATATGCGCATGCAATCGTTGTGGCGGAAGTCTGAGACAATTTTGGGAAGGCTACCAGTTCCAATCGGCTAGCGGTGAATTCGGATTGGTGTAGGAATAGCTAAATGCACAAACCGGACGATCGCAGGGAGGACGTCATGCGGCCTGAAAGTATTAGAATGCCTTCATTCCGCAGCCACACGGCTCTGCCTGCAAGCTGCCACGATCTCAGCGCGCAGGCTGTTGTTGCGTCAAACAGTGAAGGGTTCCGAAGCCCCACACCAAATCCACGGCGTGGATGCCGACAACGGCACGATCAGGAAATAGTTCGCCGAGAATTCCCAAGGCCACGTGATCGTTCGGATCGTTGAACGTCGGCACCAACACGGCTGAATTCGAAATGTAAAAGTTTGCGTAGCTCGCGGGCAGCCGGACACCGTCAAAATGCAGCGGCGCAGGCATCGGAAGTGCCACCACTTCCATTTTGCTCCCGTCTTCCAGGCGTGCCCGGCGCAGGCGCTCCCAATTCTCTTCCAGCGGCTTGTAATTCGAATCGTGGCGATTTTTCTCGCGCACCAGCACGACGGTGCGGCGATTCACAAACCGGCAAAGATCGTCCACGTGCCCGTGCGTGTCGTCGCCCGCGATACCTTTGCCAAGCCAAACTATATTTTTCACGCCCAGATTGTCGCGCAACGCCGCTTCGCTATCGGCGCGGCTGAATCCCGGATTTCGCACTTGCCGCTTTTGATCCAGCAGGCATTCCTCGGTCGTCAGCAATGTGCCGCGACCATTTACGTCGATGCTGCCGCCTTCGAGAACCACTTCGCGCCCATGGTAGCGCACTGCAAGAATCTGGTACTTCAGGCGCCGCGCCACTTGTTGCGGAACAGCATCGTCCTTTTGCCAGTCGGGATAGCGCGCCCAGGCGTTGAACCGGAACCGCGCGATGGCGACCTCACGCCGCGGCTTTGCGCGCCACACAAAAATCGGCCCAAAATCGCGGGTCCACCCGCGATTCGTCGGGAACCGAAAAAACCGCACGCGGCTTGCACTCACTCCAACTTGTTTCAGGATTTTGCGGACGTGCGATTCGTGTTCCCGCGAATTTACCAAGATGCGAACGATCTCGCCGGGCGCAATCTTGCGCACGATCTCGGCGTATACCCATTGAATCGGTTCGATTTTTCCCGGCCAGTCGGTGGGATTGTGCGGCCAGCCGAGCCATGTAGCTTCGTGCTTTTCCCATTCAGCGGGCATGGAAAAGCCGAGGGCCGCAGGCGTAGCGTTCTCATGCACGAAATTCGTTCCGGGATTGAGGGTCAAGGTTGCTCGTCGAGGAAGCGTTGCTCGATGCCTTTGTATGCATCAATTCGCCGATCGCGCAAAAATGGCCAATTGCGACGGACATCCTCCAGGTGTGCCAGGTCGACGGTACCGTACAGAATCTCCTCGCGATCGGTGGACGCCTCCGCGAGAATCACTCCTTGTGGGTCGCACAAAAACGAGCCGCCCCAGAATTCCAGGCCGTCGCCGCCGGCCGCCGGCACTTCATGTCCCACGCGATTCACCGCCGCAACGTAAAGTCCATTCGCAATCGCGTGGCCACGCTGCACCGTACGCCACGAATCGCGTTGCGCCGCGCCATTCGATTCTTTTTCGCTGGGATGCCAGCCGATTGCCGTTGGGTAAAAAAGAATACAGGCGCCGTTCAATGCGGCCAGGCGCGCGCCCTCGGGATACCACTGGTCCCAGCAGATCAGCGTCGCAATCCTGCCGGCCTGCGTTTCAAAGGCGCGAAAGCCCAAGTCACCGGGCGTAAAGTAAAACTTTTCGTAGTAGGCGGGATCGTCTGGAATGTGCATTTTGCGATAGACGCCCGCAATCTTTCCGTCTGCGTCAATGATCGCCGCCGTATTGTGATACACGCCGGCCGCCCGCCGTTCGAAGAGCGGAGCTACCACCACTACTTTTGCCTTCTGCGCCACGCGGCCCAGGGCTTCGGTTGTGGGCCCGGGAATCGCTTCCGCCAGATCAAAGTTGGCGGTGTCCTCGCGCTGGCAGAAATATTGCGATTGAAATAATTCGGGCAAGCAGACAACCTGCGCACCATTGCGCGCGGCCTCTGCGATCTTCGTGCTGGCGCGCGAGAGGTTTTCCTTCGGCTGTATGCTGATGGCCATCTGTACCAGGCCGACGCCAAATTTTGTTGGTGATGTCACGGTAAGAAAATCTACACGAAAGTAAGATGCGCGGCTACACGCAAAAGATTCGCAATTGCTCACAACGAGCGCCGCAAGCAAGTTCCGAGCCTCACGCTGCGACCAGAATCGAATTGTCCACGCTGACTGATGATTACAGGATTGCGCGCACGACTCCGCCATCCACGCGCAGGGCCGCGCCGGTGGTTGCAGAAGCCAGAGGGCTGCTCAGGTACACGATCATGTGCGCGACTTCATCGGTCGTCTCAAATCTCTTCAACAGGGATGTAGGCCGAATCGACTTGAAGAATTCTTGTTCGAAGGCCGCAGAGTCGCCGCTGCCGCCCATCTGCGCGATGAAGCTTTCGACGCCCTCGGAGCGAGTGGGCCCGGCCAGCACGCTATTCACGGTAATTCCCGTTCCCGCCACGGACTCGGCAATCCCTCGAGCGATGGCAACCTGCGCCGTTTTCGTCATACCGTAGTGAATCATTTCGGCGGGAATCTGCACCGCGGACTCGCTGGAGACAAATATAATTCGGCCCCAGTTCTTCTGACGCATGCCCGAAAGATAGTGGCGTGACAGTCGCACTCCGCTCAACACGTTGGCCTCGAACAAATGCAGCCAATCCGCGTCTGGAATCTGTTCAAACGGTTTCGGCTCGAAAATTCCCATGTTGTTGACCAGAACATCCACCTGCGCCATCGCCTGAACGAGCTTCGCGCAGCCCGCCGCATTCGAGACGTCGCTCGCAACGCCCGACACATGCGCCTTGGGATGCAGTTTCCGTATTTCCGTGATGGCGCGGTCCACGCGCTCGTGAGTCCTGCCGTTAATCACTACTGATGCGCCCTCTGCTGCAAAACCAAGTGCCGTCGCGAAGCCAATTCCCGCGGTGGAACCCGTCACTAATACCTTCTTGCCCGCAAGTTGCAAGTCCATGAGTCCATCCTTTCGTTTGGAATTGAATTCGTCGGGGCGGCTGCTGCCAAGCCGCTTATCACGCTGGAACAGGCGCGGCGGACTTGAGCCAGCGCTCCATCTGATCGTGGCCCACCAAGCCGGGCTGTTGCATCACCATGCGGCCACCCAGGAGGACAACGAAGTTAGGGATACTGTTCACTTTGAATCGCGAGGCAAGTTGCGGGTATTTCTCGGTATCCACTTTCAGCACGATCGCCTTGCCGGCCATGTCGGCAGCGGTGCGCGCGACTTCGGGTGCTGCGGCGACGCATGGCCTGCACCAGTCTGCCCAGAAGTCCACAAGTACGGGAACCGGCGCGTTTTGCACCACTTCGTCGAATAACTGGTCGTCAACCGCGAGGGGTTCCGACAACGGTGGCAAGGGCGACTTGCAAGCACCGCAACGACCCGTGTTGGCGAGAAACTTTGCTGGGATCCGGTTTTGTTTTCCGCAATGGCTGCAGGTTCGAATCACAGGCATGCGGCACCTCCGTAAATAACGCTTGCCGTTAGATGCCAGGGGTGCCACCGAAGGTTCTCGAAACCGCGCAGCGCAAGCTGCGAGTCGGGCGGCACTAAAACCGCTTGCCTATGTATAACCCCCTGGTGAGTCTTGGGTTCACAGGAGGCATCGAATCCGGTACCATTAGAGTCTAATCACAAGGGCAGGCAGAGTAGTGTTTGTGCCGAGTTAGCGAGGGAAGGACTGGATGGGCGTACCTGTATCACAAATGTGGACGACCGCGTCGTACGTCATCGGCCAACGGCTGAAGGGACGTAAGCACTATCCGTTCGTGCTGATGCTGGAGCCTTTGCTGCGCTGCAATCTAGCTTGCGCCGGCTGCGGCAAGATTCAATATCCGGCGCACATCCTGAAGAAGCAGCTTACCCCCGAGGAGTGCTTCCGCGCGGTGGAAGAGTGTGGCGCGCCGATGGTCAGCATCCCGGGCGGCGAGCCTCTGATGCATCCGCAGATCGCCGAGATCGTCGAGGGTCTGGTCGCGCGCAAGAAATACATCTACCTTTGCACGAATGCGCTGCTGCTGAAAGAGAAGCTCGATCAGTTTAAGCCCAGCAAGTATTTGAGCTTTTCAGTGCACATGGATGGCGAGCGCGAAGAACACGACTTCGCCGTGTGCCGCGAAGGCACTTACGACAAAGCAGTGGAAGCGATCAAGCTTGCTTTGGCGCGCGGCTTTCGCGTCACCACCAACACCACTCTTTTCGACGGCGCTGATCCGCAAAGCGTCCGCCGATTTTTCGACGACATGATGGACCTAGGAGTCGAGGGCATGATGCTCTCCCCCGGCTATACCTACGACAAAGCTCCCGATCAGGACCATTTCCTGAGCAAGCGCAAAACGCGCGAGCTCTTCCGCCAGATTCTGAGCAATCGCCACGCGAAATGGCGTTTCAACCTCAGCCCATTGTTTATGGAATTCCTGATGGGCAAGCGGAACTACAAGTGCACGCCTTGGGGCATGCCCACCTACAACATTTTCGGCTGGCAGAAGCCTTGCTACCTTTTGCAGGACGGCTATGCCGACACCTTCGAAGAGCTGATCCGCGAAACCGACTGGGATCGCTACGGCACTGAAAGCGGCAATCCCAAATGCGCGAATTGCATGGTCCACAGCGGCTACGAAGCCAGCGCCGTGGATGATATGTTCGGCTCGCTCGGTGGATTCTTGAGCGCCGTGCGCGGCACGCTGTTCAACAAGTACAAAGATCCGGACGCCATGGGTGGCGCTTCACATGGCCCCAGCAAAGGTCAGCTGGTACAAATCGCCATGTCACCGAAGGCCTAAGGCTTCGCCACGTTATGCAAGATTCCAACACCTCCGTTTCGCCTGAATCCGCCGCCGAAGAGCATCTTGGTGTAGTCCACGAGAATCTCGAAGGCTGGGTTCCTACGCTCGCCTCCGTTTCTGAGATTCATGAGGCGATGGAAAAAGCGTTCGACTATCGCGGCGACTTGACCATCACGCTGAAGGACGGGCACAAGATCGAAGGATACATATTTGATCGCAAGATCCAAGGTCCGGCGCTGACCGACTGCTTTATTCGCGTAATGCCGAAGGATAAGCCGGGCAAGCTTTCAATCGCTTACAGCGAAATCGCGGGACTTGCATTCACCGGCCGTGATACCGCCGCGGGAAAAAGCTTCGCCGCTTGGGTGGAAAAATACAACGAGAAGAAAGCCGCTGGCGAAAAGAACATCGGCATTGATGCAGAGCCGCTCGACGATTAATCCTCGATACCTTTCGCCTTTTCGCGTTGATGCGCTTGCAGCTGCTGATATTCCTTCCAGGTCAGATAAATAATCACCGCATCGAAAATGGTCAGCGCGATCAACGCCCAGGAATGTGTGTGCGTGAAGCGGTGCAGCTGGTAGCCCATGAACGCGCTGAAAACGACGATGGTCAGCGGATAGGCCCAGAGTTTATCGCGCCACAGAGCAATGACCAGGAGCGTCTTTACCACTCCATGCGAGATGAGGTACATGGCCGCGAAGTTCGTGCTGCCGTTATCGGCCATTTGTTGCGACGCGTTCAGGACGTGCGAGACGATCCTGCTGTGCGGCGCGTCCACTAGCAGCGCGTCGCAAATCCTTCGCACGATCTCACTCATCTGCGAGGGCTTAAGCAGCCACAGAACTACGCCGCTGAAGACTTCGAACAAGCCTCCGACGCCCTTCAGCGAAATGCCCACACGAAATGATTCGTGGAGGATTGATTGCGGCGCCACTTTCATCCGGTTTTCACGAGGATTCGCGCTCCAGCAGCGCCAGTTTTTGGATGAAGTGTTCGCGCCAGTCCTGCGGCAGCGGCTCCAGGCGAGTGGCGCGCCGCATCAGCCCCAGATCTTTTCCGTTCCGGTAGAGCTCGTTGATATCGCTCACGGAAATTCCGTTTTCATCGTTGTGGATTCGCTCAATGGCGTCGCCGGCGGCGACCAGGCCTTCCTCGACCACGGAAAAATAAAAGCCGGAGCGGCCACTGGCAAGAAATCGTTTCAAGATATCATCCCGCTGGAATTTCGCGGCGAGTTTAAAGCAGGGCATGCGCGGCTGGGTAACCATCACTGTGGCCGCTCCGATACGAAAGCGGTCGCCGATATGCGTGCTGGCTTCGTCCAGGCCTTCCGTGGTCAAATTTTCGCCGAACGCGCCCCAGGCGAGCTCCATTTCGGGCAATTCTTTTCGCCAGAACGAATAGTGCTCGACAGGATACGCATATACGGCTTTGTGGGGGCCCCCGTGAACAGATAGGTCGGCCTGGCGGTCACCATCAAAATCCAGGCGCCGCATCATCACCTGACCCTGAATGGGTTCCTTGAATATGCCGGTATTGAACGTCTGACCCTTCCAAGCCACCATACGCGGCAACGCGACGTTTAAGGAGCGCACTCTCATTCGGCCTTTCCGTTTCTTTCGGTGCTGGGTGCTTGCAGCATCACACTCTGCAATCGAGCACGGCCGAGCCGTTGATCCGGTCTGCCTTCAAATCATTGAGCGCTCGATTGGCCTGTTGCAGCGGAAAGACTTGAATCTGCGTGCGCACCGGAATTTCCGCCGCGACTTTCAAGAAGTCTTCGCCGTCCTGCCGCGTATTGTTCGCCACGCTGCGTATAACGCGCTCCTCGTATAGCAAATCGTAATCGAACGAGGGAATCGGGCTCATGTGGATTCCGCCCAATACCAGCACCCCCCCTTTTTTCAGCGTTTTCAGGGCGATGGGCACGAGCGTGCCCGCAGGAGCGAAAATTATGGCCGCGTCCAATTTTACCGGCGGCGCAGCGTCCGATTCGCCGGCCCACACCGCTCCCAGCTCGAGGGCGAGCTGCTGATGTGTCTTGCCGCGCGTGGGCGCATATACCTCGGCACCCCAGTGACGCGCGACTTGTATCGCCACGCTCGCGGCCGAGCCGAAGCCGTAGAATGCGATGCGTCCGCCACTCATGATGCCCGAGATGCGCAGGCAGCGAAATCCTATGATTCCGGCGCACAGCAGCGGTGCGGCTTGCTCGTCGGGGAAACCCTCCGGAATTGGGTAAACGAAATCCTCCGGCGCAACGACGTATTCCGCGTAGCCGCCGTCCACGGTGTAGCCCGTAAACGTGGGGTGGTCACAAAGATTTTCCATTCCCGCGCGGCAGAATTCGCAAGTCTGATCCGTGCTGTGCAGCCAGGGAATGCCCACGCGTGCACCGAGAGGGAAACGGCGGGAATCTTCGCCGGATTTTTCGATGACTCCGACAATCTGATGTCCGGGAGTCAAAGGCGACTTGCGCGGCGGCAATTCTCCTTCGATTACGTGAAGATCGGTGCGGCAAACGCCGCAAGCTTTCACATGTACGAGAACTTCGCTCTTTTGCGGCTGCGGGACCGGCGCGTCGGTGAACACCAGCGGATTCGACGTCACTGGAGCGGGGGATTTGAGCAAGCAGGCTTTCATCGTGGCACCTGGTCCATCTTCTCACTACTCGGTCAGTACTTCGATGCTTCGCGTCTCCATCGGGCTTCGCGGCGACGGCGCGGACCGAGCGCCTGTCCGCGCCATCGGCATCGCGGAGAAATGTGCCTCCGCCCAGATATAATTGTTGGTTCAGTGCACAAGCTCAGGGGGCAGCCACTATGGCCAAGAAGCGGTTCAAGGATCTCAGCGAGAAGGAAATTCTGGCGCTGGCAATCCAGTTGGAAGAAGAAGACGGGCGGGTATACGGCGATTTCGCCGAAGGGTTGCGCGAGACTTATCCTGCCACGGCGAAAATGTTCGAAGACATGCAGGCGGAGGAAAACCGGCATCGCCAAAGCTTGATCGAAATATACCGGCAGCGCTTCGGCGATCACATTCCGTTGATTCGCCGGCAGGACGTGAAGGGTTTCGTCGAACGCCGGCCGGAATGGCTGGTGCGGCCGCTGGGGATCAACAAAGTGCGCAAGCAGGCTGAGATTATGGAGCTGGAGACGGAGCGTTTTTACGAACGCGCATTGAGCGTGGTGTCTGACGCCTCCATACGCAAGCTGCTGGGGGATCTGGCGGAGGTTGAGCGGCAGCATTACGTCATAGCGGGTTCGATCGAAGAAAAGCAGGCGGCATCGGGCGCGCGTAAGGAAGAGGACAAATCGAGGCAGCGGCTTTTCATGCTGCAAATCGTGCAGCCGGGGTTGGCAGGATTGATGGATGGCTCGGTCTCGACGCTCGCGCCAATTTTTGCGGCGGCGCTCGCGACTCACAAAACCTGGGACGCTTTTCTGGTGGGCCTGGCGGCGTCGGTAGGCGCGGGGATATCCATGGCTTTCGCCGAAGCGCTTTCGGACGATGGGTCGCTCACCGGCCGCGGCAAACCGGCGTTGCGGGGAGTGGTTACCGGAGCGATGACCACCGCGGGAGGTTTGGGGCACACGCTGCCGTTCCTGATCCCGAGTTTTCACGCTGCGTTTACCGCGGCGGTGATTGTGGTGGTGCTCGAGCTGGCAATCATCAGCTGGGTGCGGCATCGCTACATGGAGACGCCGATTTTTTCGTCCGCGCTGCAAGTGATTGTGGGAGGCGGATTGGTGTTCGCCGTGGGGATATTGATCGGCAGTTCGTAGAGGCGGAGGCTCGAGATAGACAGTTCGCCAGTCAGATGCTAAAGGATTGATGGCGCTCGTTGGCGCACGCGCCGCTTCAGCGAATGTTCGTCCTGCTCGTGTAGCGCGTATAGGAAAGCCGCAAGAGCCATAGCGCGTGGCTAACGTCTTCTTCGTTGCGGACATGGAAGGCTGTCCAACCTGAATTCGGGATCCAGTGATGCTCCACAGCGAGCCCTTCGGCCAATAGAGCGTCGTGAACTGCGCGCGGAAAGGGTATGTCCACGATGCCGTTATCGTGCACGTGACCCACTTCGGCGTGTCGGAACCTAAATTCCCTGCCTCCAAACCGGTGGGGACGAACCGATACTTCCGGCCATCCAGCGACTTCCTCTTCGAGCTTATTCAGATATTTCATCACTCAACCTCGTTGCCCTTCCGAATTTCGATGCCTGAAAACGATTGCTCGATTCGGCCGCACTGAGCCTTTCTTGTCTGCGTTCGAAACAGGAGGGGGCAGATCTGGGATTGAGATTCGCTTCAGGTTTCGTCGGAGCAGTTTGTCAGATGCGCGCGTTCAAACTTCAGGAGACCATGAATTAAGATCAGGCGATGAAGGATTTGAACAAAAAGGCGATCGGCGGACTGTTGCGGCTAGTCGTCACGCTGGCGGTGCTGTTGTTCGTTCCGGTCTGGACGTTCGATTACTGGCAGGCGTGGGTTTTTCTCGCGGTATTTTTCGTCGCGATTTTGGCGATCACGCTGTATCTCATGAAAAAAGATCCGAAGCTTTTGGAGCGGCGCGTGAATGCGGGTCCCCGGGCCGAGAAGGAAAAGAGCCAGAGGATCATACAGGTTCTGGCGACGATCGCATTTATCGCGGTCTTCGCTTTTCCTGCGTTCGATCACCGTTTCTCCTGGTCGCCAGTGCCGCCATATGTGGCGTTGGCGGGAGACGTTCTGGTGGTTCTGGGACTGCTGATCGTATTTCTTGTGTTCAAGGAAAACCGTATACAGCGGGAGTGATCACAGTCGAGGCGGGGCAGAAAGTGATATCCACGGGGCCGTACGCACTGGTGCGTCACCCGATGTATGCAGGAGCGCTGGTAATGCTCTTGGGCCTGCCGCTCGCGCTGGGATCGTGGTGGGGATTGCTCACGTTCATTCCGATTACGATTGTGATTGTGTGGCGGCTGCTGGAAGAGGAGAAATTCCTGCTCGAGAACCTGCCGGGTTATTCGGAATATCGAAACAGAGTAAGTCATCGTCTGGTACCTTACATTTGGTAGGCCTCTTTCCTACAAGCCTAGGATGCTTCGTTGCTGCGCACTGCACCAGAAAACAAAAACGGCCGGCAGCGGATGCCGCCGGCCGTTTCGAGTTTTGCGATTCGGATTGAAACTTACCTGTGACCGCCTCCGTGTCCGCCGCCACCGTGGAATCCACCGCTACCACCATGGAAGTTGCCGCCACCACCGTGGAAGCTGCCTCTGACCTCGCCATGTCCATCGAAGCCGTGGCCATCATGCCCCCCAATGTGCCCGTGGCCATCGTGATCCCAGTCGCCGCGGTGCCCCCAATCGCCATCGTTGCCCCAGTGGCCATGGCCCCAATATCCCGGGCGTCCATAGAAGCCACCATGGAACCACGGGCCAGCGCCTATGAAGACGCCGCCGGAGAACCAGCTAGGACCGTAATAGCCGTAGGGCGCGCATGCGTACGGGTAATAAGGGTAGTAGCCGTAGGCGCAGAGGGGAGCTGGTCCGACGTAGCCTGGGCCGACTCCCACGCCCACGACAACCCTTTGCCCATGGGCGTTCGGTGCGACCGCCAAGCAAATGCCGAGTAAAGCGAAAAGCATCAAGTATTTGGTGTATCTCATGTTTGGGCCCCTTCTGAGCCTGTGAAGCCTAGTTGCAACTTGCTGCATTCAGACGGTTTGTTGTGCCGTCGTTTGTCTCTTTCCACCTTAGTTAAACACTCATCGGGGATGAAAGTTGCGTCGTGGGTTCCCCGGAGTTTGGGATGCGGCTCGCGAATCTCGTCACGCGCTCGGCTGACTTTGGTTTCGCCATGGCGCGAAGCGAGGGATCCAGCGCGGGACGTTCGCGCGGTAGGCTTCGTATTCGGCAAAGAAGGTTTTGCGCAGCGTGGGTTCTTCGTAAGTTAGAACGAATATGTGCGTGGCGAGCCACGCAAATAGACCATAGACGAGAACACCGAGATTGCCGAAAAGGAACGCTTGGCTGATAACCATCGTTACGACCGCGAGGTACATGGGATTGCGGACGTAACGGTAAAAACCTTTGACGACGAGATGTTCCGTCGGGAAGACGGGCGCGGGCGTGCCGAGTCCTTGCAGCGCGAAACGCGCGAAGGATTCGAGCAGTACCGGGGCGGCGGCGATTATGAGCAGCGCTCCGATTATGCGGAACGGCGCGAAGCCCAAGAATGGTGGTTGGAACTGCCACTGGGAAATCCAATACGGGACGAGGACTACAAAGAATCCGGGAGCGAGGACGAGAAACACTGCCGTGCCAAGAATGGCGAGCGCACGTCTCGTGCGGGTTTCTGGTGGTGGTTGCTGCGGAAGTGTCATGCGGCGCAACGCTCCTTTCAAGTGTAGGCCAACCGCATTGTACGCTCCCGTACATTTGCCTGGTGATAAGCCGGGTTGATTTTGCGGGCGCGGCGTTGACATGGGGACGGGGGGCACCTAGAATCCTCGGCAACGCCGGATACGTTTTCAGTGCACGTTTGGTGCGAAATCGCCGTGTTGGCGCTGGAGATCGCTCATCACGCCCGGGGCTCCTAAACCAAAAATTGCGATTGTGGATGATGATGCCGCGATGCGCGCGAGCATCGTGGCAGCGCTGCGTTCGGATTTCGAAGTGCTCGAAGGCGACGACTACGAGATCGCGTATAAATTGTTGCAGGAAGCGAGCCTGGACGTGTTGCTGCTGGCTCTGCCAATGGAATCAGGGGAGCTGCGCGAATGCACCGAGCTGCTGAATCGCCTCGCGGGCGGCGACATCGACACGCTTGTGATCGTTCTCAGTACGGACCAGACAAAATCCACGGCGCTGAAAGTGATTGACGCGGGTTGTTACGATTACTTCATCCAGCCGATCGATACAGACGTGCTGCGATTGTTGCTTGAGCGCGCCATCGAGAAACTGCATATCCAGCGCGAGAACCGCATCTTGCGCGAAGAAATAAGCCGAAAGAATACGCTGGGCGACTTGATTGGCGCGACGGACGCGATGCGACATGTGTTCGATTCGATCAAACGCATGGCGCGCGCGACGACCAACGTAATCATCCGGGGGGAGAGCGGAGTCGGTAAGGAACTGGTGGCGCGGGCCCTGCACGAACAGAGTCCGCGGCGCAGCCGGGCGTTCATCGGCGTGAATTGCGCGGCGCTGCCGGAAGGATTGATAGAGGCGGAGCTGTTCGGGTACGAGCGGGGCGCGTTTACCGGCGCGGTGGCGATGAAAGAGGGTCGGATCGAACTGGCGCACCAAGGGACTTTGTTCCTGGACGAGATTGCAACGCTTACGCTGGCGCTGCAGAGCAAGCTGTTGCGCGTGCTCGAAGACCGTTCGCTGACACGGCTGGGGGGGAAGAAGTCCATACGCGTGGATTTCCGCTTGATCAGCGCGACGAACGAGGACTTGGAAGAAATGGTGCGGCAGGACCGTTTCCGCGAAGACCTGTACTACAGGATTCATGTGGTGCCGATATTCGTTCCGGCGCTGCGGGAGCGCGTGGAAGACATTCCCGTGCTGGCGGATTATTTCGTGAGCGTTTATTCCGCGGCAAACGGTTTCCCGGCGAAGAGGATTGCGGACGATGCGATGCTGGCGCTGAAGCGCTATCCGTGGCCAGGGAACGTTCGTGAGTTGGAGAACGCGATTCAGCGCCTCGTGATCATGACGGACGGGGACACGATCACGCTGAAGGACTTGCCAGCAGAGATCGTCCAGGCGGTGGGGCGCGACGCGCGCGGGCGTTTCCGGCTGCCCTCCACGGGGATCAAGCTGGATAAGGAAATCGAGGCTTTCGAGCGGCGTTGGATTCAGGAGGCCCTGGAACAGGCCAAGAACGTGAAGGCGGAAGCGGCGAATTTGCTGGGCGTGGATCGCAACCGGCTGAATTACCTTTGCCGGAAATACAATCTGTAGCGGAGTGCCTGGCGCGGTGGATCGAAAAGGTACCCTGACAGGTTCACGGACCTCAAAGGTCTCTTCGCGGGTTCGGCGGGATGTTGCGCCGGGGGCTTCACGTTTTCGCTTGAAGGTGCGGCGTTCACCTATTCATCGCTGGGGCGTATTCGCCGCGGAAGCGATTCCGGCGCGGCGGGAGGTGATTGAGTACGTCGGGGAACGCATTCCGTACAGCCAGATCCTTAGGAACCACAAGAGACGCTGGAGATCGGGACTGCGAAGCGAACTCTACCTGCTGCGCTTGGATAGGCGCTGGGTCATCGACGGGTCGGTGGGTGGCAACGGCTCCGAGCTGATCAATCATTGCTGCGACCCGAACCTTGCACACCGCCGAGTCTCAGGCCGGATAGTGTTTTTCAGCCGCCGGAAGATAAAGGCAGGCGAAGAGTTCACACTGGATTACCAGTTTCATGAAAAAGCGGAGCGGATTTCCTGCCATTGCCGTTCCACGAAGTGCCGCGGAACGATTAACATGAGGCCCGCGGCGGCGCGGCGTTGAAAATATCAACAGGCAGTGACTAATTCAACGCGAGTGCAGTAGTGCGCTACCCCACGCGGAGCCAGCTTGGATGCCATGTTCCCCAAAAGACGGCATTTGCTCTTCGATCAGATGTTCATGGACTTTGGCGGCTGCTTTGCATATAAGACGCTATGCCCAGCCGGGCAAATCAAGCGAGGGAGAACAAAATGGCAAAGAAGACCTTGAAGAAGGCGAAGAAGATCCACCCGACCAAGCCGTTGATCAAGCTGGCCCACTAAGGCTCCCGATTTAACGCTTCAGCGTGCCCGGCTAGGTGCCCCGCATGCTGGCAGGCAAGTTTCAAAAAGGGAGGGCTGCCGCCGCAAGGCTGGCGGCCCTTTTTCTGGCCCATCCTGCGCCCCTGCAAGATTTCCGTCGAAGCTGGCTCTTCCATTCTCAGATCTGCAAATTGGACTATAGACACCACTATTGCTTTGTTTTATAAGGGCCCGCAATACCTCTTCGGAGCAAATGATCGTGAGGGAGACCCAACATGGCCAAGAAAACCTTGAAGAAGTCGAAGAAGATCCAGCCGACCAAGCCGTTGATGAAAGTGAATGTATAACGAGAGTAATTCAATGCCGCGTGCCGCCTGCTGAATCTCGCTAGCGAGCGGCCGTAGAGGACGGAAGCCTCGTCGGGCTGCTGCCGCAAGGAAGCGCCCGTTTCCATCTCTGCGCCCGAACTTACCGGTCCCGGTTTGAACGCAATGCGGCAAAAGGGGCTTTTTTCTCTCGCATTTGGCACGACTACTTGTGAAGCGCTATCGCTTTGTTGAAAAAATCAACACTGGCACAAAAAATTCAACGGGCCGCGCCGATTTAAGCAGCGTGGCCTCATTTTGAGTTCGGGCTAAGTTCTTTAGTTCTGGTTCCGGGAGCCCTCTAAGGCTGCCCGATGGTTTGGCGCATCGATTGCATTAGGAGACAGTGTACGGCGACCGGGAACAAACAAATTAAAATTTAGGGGGCAACAAGATCATGTCAAATGCGAAGCCGGTTAAGAAGGGCAAGAAGTTGGGTGCGGTTAAGCCGCTGCTGAAGATTTCTTCGCTCAAGAAAGTTTCGCCGCTGATGAAGCTCAACTAACGACTTTCCTCAGGTTCCTCCGGTTAGGTCCAGCCTGCCGAGGATTGCAGTAGCAGCACCCCCCAAAGGGCCGCCGTCCCAGGAACGGTGGCCCTTTTCCTTTGGTGGCTGGATGTTCGGGGCCATATAAAGCTCAGCGAACCTGCTTCTCCTGGTCGCAACTACAAAAACGGAGTCAAAAGATTTAACGCAGAGGCACGGAGTAAACGCAGAGGGCACGGAGCAGCCTCGGCAATGTTGGGGTTGACGCCGTTCGGCCGTTCGTCGAGGAGGGCAGTTTTGCGGCTTGCTCGCCTTTTCCACGATTTCGCGCGCCGAGCTTTACCAGACTTGCGCGCGCATCCATCGCCATGTGGCGCGACCTACCTGCCAGGCTACTGGTGAGCGCTTGGCGGAGATTTTTGCAGTGCCGGTCATGCCTTCGCGCAACGAGCTGTCGGGGTTCGCGAATTCCATATCCACAGCAAAGTAGTTGGTGAGCTGCTGGCCAAGGCGCTGGAGGTCTTGCGTTTCGGTGACGGGGCGATCGGTGGCCGCGGCAGGGAGGATTTGGTCCACCTTGCCGGAATAGGTGCGGTAGGGAAACGCGACGACTTTTACTTTGGCTGTGGCGCCGGGACGAACCTCCTCGAGTTCCCAGTCGCGGACCAGGATGCGAGCTTTCATCGTGCTGCGGTCCACTATTTGGGCGAGTTCTTCGCCGGCATCGAGAAATGTGCCGGCCTTCTGATCCACATCGGTGGTGGAAACGACGCCGTCAATGGGCGCGCGAATCTGCAGGGCTGCAACCCTCCCTTCGGCGACTTCGAATTCCTCCTGGAGACGATTGCGGTCGCGGACCGCGCCGGCGGCTTTGTCAAAGTCCGAGCGGTCCTGGCCATTACGAAGGTCGCTGCTGGCCAGAGCGAGTTGCTGGCGGAGAACGTTGGCTTCGGCTTCGATTTCGGGGTTTCGCAATGCGGCGACCACTTGTCCGGCTTGGACCGTTTGACCCTGGTGAACATATACATTCGCAACCTGTCCAGGCACTTCGGCGTGAACGTGGGCGGTTTTTCCGGGCTCAAGGACCAGGCCGGTAGAGACGTTAGAAGCTACCGGCGGCACGAGAAGCAGCAAGGCTACAACTAGCGCTCCGGCTTGCTGGGCGCGCGTCATTTTCCAAGCCATATAATCCTCCCGTTTTTGCCGCAGCCAGGCGAGCGTCGCCGGCCAAACCTGCCGGATTCCTTTTCTGGTGAAAAAATAGACCACGCCGAGCGTCGCCAGAGAACCCCACCAGTCGCCCAGTTTGGTGACCAGAACGTTCTTCGCGAATAAGAGGACGACGACGAGCAGAGTCGTGCTGTAAATAATTGCGGACACGCCGAACAGGAAGAAAATGCGTCGCTGGCGCTTGCTGGCTGGCGGCAAGTCAATATCGTGGCGCAGCAAATATTTCTCGGCCCACGCTCGCAGAAATGCGAACGAATCCTCGCGCAGGTTGTCAACCTGCAGGAATTGCGAAAGTGCGTAGTAGCCGTCCGCTTTGATCAGCGGATTCAGGTTCAACAGCGCGCCCTGAATGCCGCTCAGCAGCATCATCTTATAAGCAATGTCGTTCAGCACGGAGCCGACGGGCGAGAAGTGCCAGACCACTCCCGACAGCCCGCAGAGCACCAGTTCGATCCAAATGCCGGCGAAGATCACCCACTGACGCTGCGAGCTGCGTGTGAACAGAAGGATGTCCGTAGTGTCCGTGTAAAAAGCCGGAGTGAAATAGATGAGCAGGAATCCCATCTGGTGCACGTCGCCGCCAAAGTGTTTGCAAGTGAGGCCGTGGCCGAATTCGTGGATCGCGCCGAGAACCATTAGAAGAATCCAGAACATCCAGATGTCGTAGGCGCTTTTGTCTGCGAAATTGTAGAGCGCGGAGGTGTCCTGCTGAACGCGCGTCCAATCTCCGGCAAGCAAGTAACAGGCGATGACAAACACGAAGAGAGAGAAAACGACGAAGCCGGGGGTGAACATCCAACTCAAGTAGGGATCCAGCTTGGCGAGTGTCTTGTTGGGGTCCCAGGCTTTGAAGCTGATATACAGGACACTCGCTTGATCCAAGCGGCCTTTGCGCTCATCGCGAATGCGTTCGAGTACGGCCAGATTTTTCTCGCCCACGGAGCGTTCCCACATGGCCGGCTCGATGCTGTCCAGGAAATCGAGCGCTTCGGCTTCGCTGAGTGGGGACTCGGGATGGCGCTCCGTCAACTCATCGGAAATTTCGGCGGCGGTGTGCGCACCGTCGCAAAGCTGGAGCAGCTCGTATTCCGTGCTGCCATAGCGATTGTAGGAGTTGGTTTCGAAGTTCTTGATGACGTAGCTGGTTTCGCCCGCAACGGTCTGCTCGCTGATCCGCAGGTCCTCGCGCAGTCTTGGGCGCCGCAAGCCTTTGGCTGCGACGCTGGAGACTTGCAGGCTGGTGGGTCCAAAACGCATCGGAGTGTTCCGCTACGGTTTCGGCTGCGAATTCAGATGTGCTGAGCCGAGCCACACGACGCGCACGGCCATGCCCGGACGCAAATCCGAGAGGCCGGGCCCGCTGAGTTGCGCGAGCACGTCATAACTGTCGCTGGCGGCGTCAATCGTGGGACTGACTTTGATAATCCGGGCAATCAGCGCGCGATTGGAACTTTCTACGAGCGAAAGTTCCACGGTTGCGCCGGCGGCGGGGCGGCGACCGGAGGATTCCGGCACTTGAAACTGAACCTGCAACGGCGCGAGCTGGCTGACACGAAAACATTTATCACCCTTGGAAATAGCCTGGCCTTCACGAAGGTAACGCCGCACGACGACGCCTGCGAAAGGAGCGCGAATGCGCGTCTGGTCCGCTTGCAGATTCAGGCGATTGATTTCCGCATGGCCGCTTTCGACGAGAGCTTCGTAGCCGTGCAAGTCGAATTCGGCGGCCTTGGCTTCAAACTCCGCGGCTTCGAGATCGGCGTCGCTGGAAAGGCCTAGCGCGCGAAGTTGTTGCTGGCGGTGCAGAGCCGCGGTTTTGGCTTTGAGTTCGGCTTCCTTATATTTGCGGTTGTTGTCTTCCACTTGCAGGTCGTCACGCGCTTTGACGAGTTCCATCTCGAGGGAGCGGTCGTCGAGCTGTCCCAATATATCGGCCGCCTTTACCGTGCTGCCTTCGTCTTTCGCGATTGAGGTCACGACGCCATCGCGTTGCGCGGTGATGTCCACCTGATGTTCGACGGTCAAAACGCTGAGGATGTCGGCGGTCTTTGCGGGTGCGGGCGGAGCGCTGGGAGGCGGCGCAAGAGCGGGCGGCGTGGCGCTTGAGTTGGACGCCACCGTGGAATTGTCGCAACCGTTGCAGGCGATGGCCGCCGCAGCGATGAAGAACGCCATTGCAAATTTCACCATGACCGATCCTCGTTCCTTAGTGCGATGCGCACTAGCGTGAACCCGCAGGCTTGTGTCGCACCTACGGCGCTGGTCTCCGGGGCGCAGGCGGCATCACGCTCCGTTTTGAAAAGCGAGTTAGGGCAGCCAGCTCCAGGCTTTTTGCCATAGCCAGCGGAAAGGCGAGCGCAACAGAGTGTATCCCACCGGATACCATCCGCTATGAAACCAGCCGCCACCCGCATGAATCCGCGCGCGGCCCACCATCCCGTCGCGCGCGAGTCCGCCCGGATTTTCGAAAATTGCGCGCACCACAAAATATTGTTCACCGGCCACGGAGCGCGTCTGCGCGCCGATGCGCTCCACAGTGCCTTGAAATGTGCTGGTGGGAAACGCATTCAGTTTCAGCGCGACGTTCTTTCCTGGGTGCACAAGTTCCAAATCCTCTTCCGGCACGCTCATTTCCGCCGCCATGCGATCTTGTGCAACTATTTCGGCGAATCCGTCGCCGGGTTTTACCAGCGTTCCAGCTTTTTCTTCCACTTTCGGGGTAATCACGACCCCCGTAATCGGCGAACGCAATTGGGCTTCGGTGACGCGTTGTTGTTGGAGTTGTACTTCGGCCTCGTGCAAGTCGGCGCGGATCTTGGCCTGGCCCGCGGCCGAAGGATCGTTGCGGAATTCGGCATCGGCCAGCTCGCGGCGCGCTTGCGCCAGCGCTGCTTCAGCTTGAGCGAGCTTCACGCGATCGTCGCCGTCATCGAGTTGCGCCAGCATCTGGCCCGCTTGCACCGTGTCGCCCTCATGAACGAAAACGTGCTTCACGACTCCACCATCAATCGCGCTGACGACGCGTCGGTCGGCGGGGACGACTGTCGCGTCGGTACCGACGCGCATGGGCCACGGGACGACTACCAGAAAAATGAGCGCGAGTCCCGCGCGCTGCACATATTCCGCCCAGCGCCCGCGCGAAACCGCTGACATCAGCTTCTTTTTGCGTTGAGCAAAGGGCTGCAGCAAATTCGCAAGCGGCACTTGCTGGTAGAGCTGCGCATTGCGGATGGCGACGGTGGTCTGGTTCGCCAGGATGGCCACCGTTTCGCGGTTGTTTTCGCTAAGGAAATCCGCGTCGCTGCTTAACAGAGCCATCACGCCGAGAGTGCCCTGGTCGTCGCGCAGGGGTAGCGCGTAAAAACCGTTTTCCTCGTGCTCTTGGAGGAATGGAACGATTTGCGCGCGGGCGTCTTCCGGGTTGGTGTGCCAGCCGTCTTCGTAGAGGTCTGCGGAGACGGCGTGTTCCTGGCCCGCCACCCATTCCAAACGCGAACGCAGGTCGCTCATCTCGCGTGTTTTCGGAACTTCGGTTTCGCCGGAGAGCGCGCCGAGCACGAAGCGGCCGCGGTCGAAAAATCCGATGACGCAGCGATCGAATGGGATCACTGAACCCGATTGATGCACCACGGTGGTCAGAACATGGTCGAGATCGAGCGTGGAAGTGATTTCCTGCGAAATTTTCAGTAGCGCGTCGAGCGCGTGAACCTTGCGTTCGGATTCGAGGAGATTGGCGTTGTGGAGAGCGACTGCGGCCTGCTCGCTGATGGTCTCGAGAAAGAACAGGTCGTCTTCGTCGAACGATGAGCCGTCGGTCTTGTTGACCAGCTCAACGACGCCGAGCACTTCGTTCGATTTGCGCAGCGGCGCGGCTATCCAGGACCGGATTTCGAACTCGCCGCCGGCTTTCACGCGCTCTGCGAGGCCGGATTCCGCAGAGGGATCTTCCAGAAGTTTGGGATTGGCTTGCTGCGCGACTTCGGCGAGCAAGCCTTCGGTGAGTGAGACGCGGGAGTCGTCTCCGACCGTTGGATCTTCGCCGATTTTTTTCGCGAGATAGAGTTCCTGTGAACCCGCGTCCGCGAGCCACAGGTTACAAGCGCCAGCGGCCAGTATGTCACGAATTTTTCCGGCGACTATGGGAAGCAGCTCGCCGAGTTCTAACGTGGAGGTGAAAGTGCGGCCGAGGTCATAGAGCGCGGTCAGGCGTTCCAGGGTTGAAAGCTGCGCGTGTCGCTCGCCTTCGATGGCATCGAGGTTGGTAAGCGCGGTGCCGGCCAGACGGCTGGCTTCTTCGAGGAAATGCGCGTCTTCGTCGGTGAATTCGCCGCTGCGCTTGTTGAGGACTTCAACTACGCCTTCAGGGCTTTGCGCACCGGGTAGCGACGCGAACAGGGCCGATTTCACGCGCGGGCGGCTGGCGTCATCGAGGTGTTCGAAGGCGTCGCCAGCAACTTCCTTGCCACCGAGACGGCGCGTTGCGGCGGATTCGTGGACTTCGGCGAGCAGGCCTTCGCTGACCGCTTCTCCAAGCGGCGCAAGACGTTCCCCGGGTTCGTTCCAGCGCATGCGGCAGACCAGGCCTGCGGCTCCGGCGCCATTCGCTCCCCTGGATCCATTCGAGGAAGGGGAGTTGGTCCACACGAAGACGGCGCGCGCCCCGAGCGTAGCGCCCACGCGCGCGGCGAACGTTTTCAGCAGGGTATCCTGGTCGCGACAGGCTAAGGCCACGCTCGCAAGTTCGAAGAGCGCGGAAGACGTTTCCATGACTCTCCCGGGGGAAGGGGCACACATTCACTCTCCGACCGCGGGTCCACGCACGCCCAGCTAGAGGAGAGAATGGGCGCAGCCTAGCAAATCGAGCGCGCGCGCGTCAAGGAAGCAAGAGGTAATGAGGTAAGCATGCCGAGAGGCAGAAGGGCCGTGCCGACGCTCGGGGCGGCCCTAATGACTGGCGGTGACCTGGTTATTTAACCGCGTCGGTATGCCAGCCCGGATTGACCCAATGTCCGTCACGAAAGACGAATATCTCCGTGACGCGACCGGATTCGGCTGAGCGCTTGCCGTTCGTTTCAGTTTCGAGTTCGTACTGGCTGTACAGCATTGCGACGTCGCCAAATCTTTGAATTTCCGTACGCGGAAATTCCAGGCGCAGCAACTTTCCACCTGCGGCATGAAATTCGGCGGCCGATTGCAGTATTTCTTTTTGGTTATGCCAGTTCGTCTCGCTGGCGCTGATGGCGATTGTTTCGGGCGGAACCTCACGTTCGAGAGCGGCCTGGTCGCCTGCAAACCAGTCGCGCCAGACCGCTTCGCGGGCGGCGAGAAGCTGGTCTCTATCGGTCGCTGAGGAAGGCAACGCGGCGGCGTGAAATGCTGCTGTGGCGGTGATTCCGAGTACGGTAAGCAGTAACAGCGTTCGTTTCATTAGTGAAGCTCCTTTGTACCTTATTGTGTCAACTTTTCGGCCCTGGTTGGTGCACTGCTAGCAGCACTGCTGCCGCGGATGCGGAAAATACCGAGTAGTCCAGCGGCGATTTGATGCCGAAGGAAATGGCCATCGCGGTACCGAACAGGATGAGGAGCACCGCGCTGGCGAGCGCGACCCAGCGCGGCCAGATCCCGATTATCAGCGCGACACCGAGGAAAAATTCCGCGGCGGTGGCGGCCCAAGCGAAAAATGGGATCGTGGATGCCGGCATGAAGGAATTCACTTTGGCTGTGTAGTCGACGAAGCCCGCGAAGTTGCCGTAGCCGACGTTGCGTCCGGTGTAAAGGCCGAAACGGTCGGCGATGCCGGATAGAAATGCGGAGCCGAGCGCGATGCGAGCGTAAAGAATGGCCAGCCGCTCGAAAGTGTGGGTGCGGGAGGCATGCGCTGCTTCACGTGATTCAGCCTTTGGGGAAATGACTGGCGCGTTGCTCATTGCCGTTTGCCTCCTGTTGCTTTGGTGTCGGGCGGCGGAACGCTGAGCGGCGTTTCGTGGTCGCAAACGAAATAGGCTAGAAACTTCACCGGTTCCGTTTGGCTGGCGTTGGCGGAAACTTGGTGAACGCCGTTGGGAGGTTCGTAGAAGCTTTCACCAGCGTGGTAAACGACTTCGGGTTCCCCCTTCACCCGCGCGCGGAGAGCGCCCTCGACCACGTAGACGATGACCGGGCAAGGATGACTGTGCGGAGTGGAAGACCCGCCGGGCGCGTAAGTGACTTCTACGACGGTGGCTTTGAGGTCGCGGCCATCGAGCTGCGGCAGAGTCTGGGCCAGCGTCACGCGCGATTGCTCGGCGCTGCTGTTTTGAGGTGGATTAGCCACGACTTGGGCACGGATTGCATAGCTTCCGGCGGCAGCTGTGAAAAAGATCGCGGCTAGCAGGCCGGCCCACTTGGAAAGTGCGTTCATCGTCAATCCCTCCGGGTGAGCAAGGTAAATCACAATGGACCATCCGAGAAGGTCCACTTAGAGTATTCTTGCTGTACCACTTGTGGGAGTGCTTGTGACGAATCTATGACGAAGCGCGCGACTGCTTTTGCGCTGACTCTTCCGGCCCGGGACGCCGGGACGCCGGCGTATCGCTGGCTGTATTCCGCACTGCGTGCCGAAATTCTGGAAGGCCGGCTGCGTCCGGGAACGCAGGTGCCAGCGACGCGTGACCTCGCGGGGCAGTATGGACTTTCGCGCGGCACGATCGTCAGCGCGTTCGAGCAATTGAAGTTCGAGGGTTATGTCGAGGGCAGCGTGGGGTCCGGCACATATGTAAGCGAGGTTTTGCCGGATGACTTGCTGCAAGTCGCGCGCAAGACAACCGCGGAAGCGCGGGCAAAACGGAATCAGCGGCGCCATGCGTCGGACTATGGACGGCGCGTGAAAGTGTTCCCGGGGTTCGAACTTCGTCCCAGCCGCGCATTTCGCGCGAACCTGCCGGCTGTCGATTTGTTCCCGACCACTCTCTGGGCACAACTTGCGGCTCGGCGTTGGCGGAGTGCTTCCGCAAGTTTTTTGGTGGGCTGCGACGCGCTGGGATATGGTCCGTTGCGCGAGGCCGTGGCCGACTACGTGGGCGCGTCGCGCGCAGCGAAGTGCGCGCCAGAACAGGTCGCAATTGTATCCGGCGTGCAGGAAGCGCTTGATTTGGTGGCGAGGCTTTTTCTGAATCCTGGCGACCGCGTGTGCATGGAGAACCCCGGATATCCGGGTGCGGCGATCGTTTTCGAAGCAGTCGGTGCGAAGGTTTGTGCGGCGCCTGTGGGTGACGAAGGCATGGAAATGCGGGAGGCGAGTCTGCGCGGAGCGCGACTAGTGTACGTTACTCCAGGGCACCAATTTCCGCTGGGAATCACGATGAGCCTGCCGCGGCGTCTGGAACTGCTGGAGTGGGCGCGGAAATCCGGAGCGTTGATCTTTGAGGATGACTATGACAGCGAGTATCGCTACTCGGGGCGTCCCGTGCCTGCGATGCAAGGGCTCGATCGCAACGGACTGGTGCTGTTTGCGGGAAGTTTCAGCAAGGTGATGTTTCCTTCGTTGCGGCTGGGATACCTGGTGATTCCGCCGAATCTGCTGGATCATTTCGCGGCGGCGATATCGGTGACGAGCCGACACGCGCCGCTGCCGGAGCAAGCGGTGCTTTGCGATTTCATCACCGAAGGACATTTCGGGCGCCATCTGCGGCGCATGCGAGAAGTGTATGCGGAGCGATTGTCGGTTTTGCTGGATGGCGCGCGGCAGAAGCTAGCGGGGTTGCTCGAAATTTCGAACATCGAGGCTGGATTGCAGACGGTGGGGTGGTTGAGCAACGGTGTGAGCGGGGAAGACGCGACGAGGGCCGCAGCTAAGCGCGGTGTGGAAGTGATCCCGCTGAGTTGGTTCAGCCGCGGACGATTGGCGCGCGAAGGATTGCAGTTGGGCTTTGCCGCAGTGGACGCGCGGGAGATCCGTCGCGGGGCGCAAGAACTTGCCATTGCGCTAGGGGACTTTCGCTCATCCCCTTGATTGGCGGGCGTAATTCGGTTAGCTTTGCACAGCGCAGCGAGGGACACGTGAATATCGGCATCCGCAAAGCGGGACGTGCGACGATTTTGGATCTGGATGGGCCGCTGAAACTCGGCGATGCCGAGGAAGCATTTCGCAATCAGGTGCAGCAACTGATTGACAATGGGACCATGCATATTGCCGTGAACCTGGCAGGCGTTACCGAACTGGATAGTTCGGGAATTGGCGCGCTGGTGCGGGCTTTTACCACTTTGAAGCGGGCCGGCGGCAAGGCCACCTATTTTGCGGCTAATAAGCGGGTGATGATGCTGCTGAAAATGGTGCGGCTGGATTCGATTCTGGATCTGGCGGAAGACGAAGCGACCGCGCTCGCTCGAATTTAGAACAGGTGCAATCCCGCCAGGCGGTTTCCCCCCAAATTTAGCGGCGGTCGAGGGCCGGGTGGCGGACGTCGCGGCCTGCTACGAAGTAGATCACGTCTTCGGCAATGTTGGTAGCGTGATCGCCGATGCGCTCTAGGTTCTTGGCGACGAGGATCAGCTCGAAAGCGGCGAACACCTGCGCGGAATCTTCCATCATGTAGGTGAGCAGCTCGCGGAAAAGCTGATCGCGCAGGCGGTCCACTTGATCATCGCGGCGCAGGACGCTCTGCGCGAGGTCTTGATCGGCGCGCACCAGCGCATTCAGACTGTCCCGGACCATCGCTTCGGCTAATTCACTCATCCGTGGCAGGTCCACATACGGCTTCACCTGCGGGTGGCGCAGGATACGCATGGCGGACTGCGCGATATTCACGGCCTGATCGCCGATGCGTTCGAGGTCGCCATTAATACGCGAAACGGCGAGGAGAAAGCGCAGGTCGGCGGCCATGGGTTGCTGCAGAGCGAGCAGGCGCTGGACGCGCTCGTCAATCTCGATCTGCATTTCGTTGATCGCATCTTCCTCGGAGAGCACGGTTTCAGCGAGGTGTTCTTCGGCGTCCAGGACGGCATGGACGGCCTGATGGACCGCGCGCTCGGCGAGGCTCCCCATCCACAGCAGCCGCTGCTTCAGTTCTTCGAGATCGCGATCGAAATGTCGTTCCATGGTTCCTCAGTTCTTTGCGCCACTGCACGGCCCAGGGCGCCGAATCGAATAGCATCTCATCCGAAGCGGCCGGTGATGTAAGCCTCTGTGCGCGGATCCTTCGGCGTAGTGAACAGCTTGGACGTTTCGCTGTGCTCGATCAGTTTTCCATCCAGCATGAACGCCGTGTAATCACTGGCGCGGGCCGCTTGCTGCATATTGTGCGTCACAATCGCCATGGTGCAGCTATCTTTTAGTTGAAACATGAGCTCTTCGATTTTGGCGGTGGTCACCGGATCGAGCGCCGAGCAGGGCTCATCGAGCAGGAGCACTTCCGGGTCCACTGCCAGAGCGCGGGCGATGCAGAGGCGCTGCTGCTGGCCGCCAGAAAGCGCGAAGGCCGATTTCTTGAGGTAATCTTTCACTTCTTCCCACAACGCCGCGCGGCGCAGGCTCTTCTCGACGAGATCGTCGAGACGTCCCTTATATCCATTGATCCGCAATCCGTATGCCACATTCTCGTAAATGGACTTCGGAAAAGGATTGGGGCGCTGGAAGACCATGCCGACTCGCCGCCGCAAGCCGACCACATCCATTCCCAGAATGTCCTGGCCGTCGAGAAGAACGGCACCTTCCACGCGCGTATTGCGAATGGTCTCGTTCATACGGTTCAGAGTGCGCAAAAACGTGGACTTGCCGCAACCGGAAGGCCCGATGAGCGCGGTGATGCGGTTCGTCGGAATGTCCAGATTCAGGCCAAATACTGCCTGCTTCGGACCATAAAAGAAATTCAGATTCGAAATCTTCAGGCGCAGCGACTGCTCGGTCGTTGGTGACGTCGTTTTTTCCATAGGCGCTGGATCTCTCAGTGCTCTTGCTGATAGCGCGGATTGAGGTGCACCACTCACGATTGAACCCTGCCTTTAGTAGTTAGACGGCCTTAGTGCGTGCGAGTATAAACCGCGCACCCAAATTCGACACGAGGACTAGACCCAAAAGGACCAGTCCCGCGGCCCAGGCTTGCCGGTGCCAGTCGTCGTACGGCGCAATCGCGTAGGTGTAAATCATGACCGGCAGCGAGGCGATCGGCTGTCCCCAGCCCTGGCTCCAATAGCGATTGCTGAAGGCGGTGAAAAGCAAGGGGGCGGTCTCGCCTGCCACGCGTGCGAGAGCCAATAGCATGCCCGTGAGAATGCCTCCGCTCGCGGCCGGAAGCACCACGGTGACAATCGTCTTCCACTGGCTGGCGCCCAGCGCCATGGCGGCTTCGCGCATGCTTCCGGGAACGGCGCGCAAAAATTCCTCGGTGCTACGCACGGTGATGGGAATCACCATGATGGCTAAGGCTACGCCGCCCGCGAGGGCGGAGAAATGCTTCACCGGCAGAACTACGAGCGAGTAAGCGAAAATGCCGATTACGATCGAAGGCACGCCGTTCAGCAGGTCGGTGGTGTAGCGAACGACGAACGAAAACGTCTTTCCGCCAAATTCCGCGAGATAAACTCCCGCTAGCAGGCCAAAAGGCAGTCCCATGATCGCTGCTAGAAAAAGCAGCTTCAGGCTGCCGACGATGGCATTGGCCATGCCGCCACCGGTTTCGCCGACCGGCTTGGGAAGCTGGGTAAAGAAATTAAGATTGAGCGACGTCCCGCCATTCCAAATCAAGTAACCGAGGATCAGGAACAGCACGGACACGACGCCGAAGGCCGCAACTCCCGTGAGAGTCAGCATCACGTAGTTTACAGCCTTTCGCCAAATGATGCGAGCGTTGCTCATGCGGGACGGCCTCCGCCCCGCTCGGTGGCCACGATCAGGATGCGCGCTAGGCCGTTGAGAATGAACGTCATCAAAAAGAGCACGAGTCCCAATTCGATGAGCGCGCTGAGATACAAGTCGCCGGTGGCCTCAGTGAATTCATTGGCGATGACCGAGGCGATGGTGTAGCCGGGTGCGAATAGAGACGCGGTGATTTTCGGGTCGTTGCCGATGACCATGGTGACGGCCATCGTTTCGCCCAGAGCGCGCGCGAGCGCCAGAAATATCGAGCCCATAATCCCGGTCCGAGCCCACGGGACCACCACCTGCCAGGTGGACTCCCAGCGCGTGGCGCCCAACGCCAATGCAGCCTCGCGCTGTTCACGCGGGACGGTGAGTAAAACCTCGCGCGAAACGGAAATGATGAACGGGACGACCATGATCGCCAGCACAATTCCGGCGGTGAGAAAGCCGACGCCGTAGTTCGGCCCTGAAAATAGCGGAGTGAATCCCAGGACGCTTTTGATGGCGGGTCCCAGCATTGAGCGCATGAGCGGCACGACGATAAAGATTCCCAGCAAGCCGTAAATGACGCTGGGCACGGCGGCGAGCAAATCAATCAAGAACGAAATAATGTCGCTGATTTTACGCGGTGCGAGTTCGGACAAGAAGATGGCGCTGGCGAGGCCTAGCGGCACGGCGATGACCAACGCGACGGCGGAAGTCACCAGCGTGCCGTAGATGAAAGGCGCTGCGCCAAAATTGTCGAAAATGGGATCCCAGGTGCGCGTCCAGAAGAACATCCACCCAAACTTCGTGCGAGAAAGATACGAGGTTCGCCACAATTCGAATACGAGCAGCGATGTAATCAGCAGAATTCCCGCAGCGAAGACAAGCGTAATCAGATGGGCGATTTCGTCGCCGCTGCGCAACTTGCGAACAAACGCGCGAAGTCCCGTGTTGGGCGGGACCTCGTGCGCGATGGTAGTGGCAGTGGCCGACATTAGGGGCTATTGAACGAGTGAAATGGCTTTGAGTTCCTTTTCGATAACGGGCTTGGGAAGCTGCGCGTAGGTCAGACCTTCATTGTATTTCTGACCCTCCAGCAGCATCCATTTCAGGAAGCCCTTGATGGCGTCCCGCTTTGCGGCATCTTCGATATGCGCCGGAATCAACAGCCAAGTGAAGCTGGCGATCGGGTAGGAAGTTGCACCAGGAGCATTCGTGATCGAAACGCGAAAATCATCGGGCATGTTTTTTGCGGCGCCGGCGGCGGCCGCGGTGACCCCTGCCAGATCGGCCTTGACGAATTTTCCTGCCGCGTTCTGGACTTTGCCGAACGCGATGTTGTTCTGCGCTGCATACACTAGTTCGATGTAACCAATCGCGTTCGGGGTCTGCTTCACCAAACCGGAAACGCCTTCGTTACCCTTACCGCCGAGGCCGACCGGCCAATTCACCGAGGTGCCCTTGCCTACTTTGTTCTTCCACTCGTCACTGACCTTCGACAGGAAATCGGTCCAAATGTAGGTGGTGCCGCTGCCGTCAGAACGGTGGACCACGACGATATCGGCGCTGGGCAAATTCACGCCTGGGTTCGCCTTGGTGAGTTCCGGATCATTCCACTTGGTGATGGTTCCGAGGAAAATGCCCGCGAGGGCTTTCTGAGTGAAATTCAGTTCGCCGGTGACCCCTGCACTATTGTAACTGGGCACGTCCGCGCCCAAAACTGTGGGGAAATGGAGAATCTTGAATTTGGACTGCGCCAGTTGTTCATCACTCATCGGCCCGTCCGACGCGCCGAAATCCACCGTCCCGGCCTGCAATTGCCGTATGCCGCCGCCAGATCCGATCGATTGATAGTTGATCTGAGTATTGGGGTGGGCCGTGTGGTAAACGTCAAACCATTTAGAATAGATCGGATAAGGAAACGTTGCACCAGCAGCATTCAGCAATACCGTACCAGACTGCGCTGCCACCATCGCGGCGGCGCCGAGCACGAGCCACACAACCAGCAAGGTCTTTTTCATGTGTTCGGATTCTCCTCCGTAGCATTTTTTGACCCCAATGTTACTGCCGTGTTACATCGCCGCGAATTAGGGGTGAAATAAGCGCTTTGCCTGAAGAGGGGTGGAGGCGCAGCCCCGGGGGTGTGGACGAGCTACGCCTCGCGAGTGGGAGGTACTTGTGGTGCGTTGCTTCCGGCGCGAATGCAGCGCTGGAACTTTTAGCGCTCGCTCGTTACCGCGCTGACACCGTCGCGGGAGCTAAGCGAAAATTTTTGTACTTCACTTCGCCGACTCTCACACTCGAACAGGTGGCACTCTAAAGCGGGGGATTGAACCCCAAATGAGCAGAGCATGAAATGTTCGTTACACCGCGCCGGCCGCTTCGGCGCTCCCCGCCGCGATTTCCATCTGCTTCGCGCGTCCGTGACGGACTTCGAGGCCGCGCACCCAGAACAAAATATCCTCAGCGATGTTCGTGGCGTGATCCGCGATCCGTTCCAGATGACGCGAGGCCAGCACGTAGTGCAAATTGGGCGCGGCCAACGCGGGATTTTGGGTCATGCCAGCGAGCAAGGATTCGAACACCTGATCGCGATATTGATCCACGACGTCATCGCTTTCCAGGACCTGCGTGGCCAGATCGACATTCTGATAAATCAGCGCACCCAGGCACTTGGAAACCATGGCGCGAACTGCCGTGGTCATGGGCTCAAGATCGGCCGGTATGTCCACATTACCCATGGCCGCGAGTGATATCGCGCGCTCGCTGAGGTTCACGGCGAGGTCGCCCATGCGTTCAAGGTCGTTATTGATTTTCAACGTTGCGACGATCAGCCGGACGTCGGTGTCGAGCAAATTTCCCTGGCGCAACATGCGGATGGCGTGCTCGTCGATCAAAATCTCCATCTCGTTGATGCGCGGTTCGGTGAGAAACACTTCGCTGGCTAGCCGCTCGTTGCGTTCGAGCAGCGCCCAGAGCGCGCGATTCACCGATGCCTCAACTGTGCGTGCTTGCGACATCAGATAATTCACCAGCACGCTTTGAAAAATTCCGTCCCCGTTTGACTTGGTATTCGCCACTTTCAAACCCCTCCCTGCAGGCCCCGGCTGCATAAATATCGCCGTATATAGGCTTGCGTATGAGGATTTCAAGAGCATAAACTGTGCGTAAATATTTGGAGACAAGGAGTCGTGGAGCTACAGGTCGAGGGGAATCGAGAAGGAGAATCGCGAGCCTTGGCCCACGGCGCTTTCCACCCACAGCCGTCCACCGTGTGCTTCGACGATGTGTTTGGCAATGGAGAGGCCCAGGCCCGTGCCGCCGGCTTCTCGCGAACGCGCCACGTCCACGCGGTAGAAGCGCTCGAAAATTCGCTCTTGGTCGGCGAGCGGGATTCCGATGCCGGTGTCCGCCACGGTGACCACCGCGTCCCGGTCACCGGCATCTGCGGTCACGCGAATGTGGCCTCCTTGAGGGGTGTACTGGATCGCGTTGTCCAGCAGGTTTTGCAGCACATCTCGCATGAGTCCAGCATCGCCGCGGACGGCGGGGAGTTTCGGAGGCACTTCAATCTCGAGTGTGATTTCCTTCCGATCAGCTTTCAGCAAAGTGGTTTCGGCGCAGGCTTCGATAAGTTCCATCAGGCCGACCGTGGAGAACTCCACTTCCAGTTTTCCGGCTTCGATTCGCGCGAGTTTGAGCAGATCATTGGTGAGCCGCGCCAGGCGGATGGCGTGGTTGCGGATGATTTCAAGGAAACGGCGGTTGTTGCTGGGGTCATCGAGCGCTCCGGCGAGCAACGTTTCCGCGAAACCCTGGATGGCCGTGAGCGGCGTTTTGAATTCGTGCGACACGTTGGCAACGAAATCCTGGCGCACGCGCTCCAGGCGCCGCAACTCGGTGACGTCGTGCAGCACTACGACGGCGCCCGAGGGCCTCTCCGCTGAAGCGCGTCCCGCAGCTGGCCGATCTGGGGTGGGAACTTCCATCGCGTTCACAGGAGCTGCCGTCACGGAGAAGCTTTGCGTTTGCGTGATGCCCATGACGATATCGCTTTGCAATCCTTCATCGCCGCGCAGCGCCCGACGAATCAGCGCTAACAGCTCGGAATTGCGAACGATTTCAATAAGTGCGCGGCCTTCGCCGCTGGTTCCTTCCACATTGAAAATTTCAGAGAATGCGCGGTTGTAGAAAACCAGGCGCTCCTCCGCGTCAATGACGGCCACTCCCTCGACCATGCTGCGCAAGATCGCGCCGGAACGATTGCGCTCGCCGCTCAACAAGCGGATTTCGCGATCGAGGCGCGCCGCCGTTTGATTCATGCTGTCCGCGAGATCCGACAGTTCGTCGCGCGGGCCCTCGCGCAGCAAAGAACGGAAATCGCCTTCTGCGATCCGCTGCGAAAAATGTTTCAGCCGGTCCACGCGCGCAGCGAACATGCGCGCAAAGGCCAGCGATACCAGCACTCCCATGATCAGCATCAAAACAGTGGCCACCAGGAGCCGCTGCTGCAGTTCGACAACCGAAAGATCCACTTGCGCAAGAGGCAAGGCCAAGCGGATGACGACGGGAGAATTTCCGGGCTCTTGATACCGCTCCGCGCGATAAACCAATTCGCGATCGAGCGTGACGCTACGATGTACCGCTTGCCCCGAGCCGCTCGTTAGAGCTTCCTGAAACTCGACGCGATTCGCGTGGTTTTCCATTTTATCGGGATCGGCGGCGGAATCGGCCAGAACGCGGCCGGTGCTGTCTATGATCGTTACCCGCGCCCCGCTCTGGGCCACGCGTTCGGTCCAACTACGGAGTGCAGGTGCGTCGGCCGCGCTTGGAGGATTTGCGAGAGCGAGCTTCAGAAGCGAGCCGAGCTCATCATTGGCGGAGCGGATGGCCTGACTGCGCACGACGCGGACGGAGTAAAGATCCACGGCGAGCAGGACTACCAGGAGCAGGGCGGCGTACGCGAGCCCGAGCTTCCAGAACAGTCTAGCTTGCACGGGTTTCGAACAGGTATCCCGCGCCGCGTATGGTTTTCATGAATAAAGGGTGTTGGGGATCGGTTTCGATTTTTTCGCGCAGGCGGCGGACGTAAACGTCCACGCTGCGCGGTGTGACGAATCGTTCCGTGCCCCAAACGGCGTCGAGAAGCTGATCGCGTGTAAAAACGCGATTCGGCCTGGCCGCCAGGAAATAGAGCAGACGGAATTCGAGCGTGCTCATCGGCACGGGTTTTCCAGTGCGTGTGACGCGGTAGGCTGCCGGATCGATTCGCAGCGCCCCCACTTCGATGGGCTTTTCGGACGGCGTTCCGGGTTCCGCGCGACGAAGCAATGCTTTCACGCGCGCGGCGAGTTCGCGGGGGCTGAATGGTTTGGTGACGTAGTCGTCGGCGCCGAGCTCGAGGCCGACGACGCGGTCCGCTTCTTCACCCTTCGCCGTGAGGATCAGGATGGGGATGCGGTTCAGGCTCACATCCTTGCGAACCTCCTTGCATATTTCCAGGCCGGAAAGTTTCGGCAGCATCAGGTCAAGCACCAGAAGATCTGGTGCGGCTTTCCTGATCTGAGCGAGACCAGTGGCGCCGTCGCCGCTCGAGGCTACCTGATAGCCGTCTTTTTCCAGGTTATATCGGACCAACTCCACAATGTCTTTGTCGTCTTCGATTACCAGGACACGTTTCATCTATTTTTCTTCTCAGGGAATCGCACACACCATACGGGAACAGAGCTTCGGAAGCAAGACGTTGGGGATGCGCAGAGTAGTTTTTAACACCACGTTAACACCGTGTCACAGCGGTACGGTTCGTCCCGGTTGAAACATCCATTCCGGTTTCGGTCCATACGGTCTGCTGTTCTTCCTCCGGCAGCTGACTGATTACAGACGTGTTGCACGCGTTTTGTCAAGACGGCTTTGGCCAGGATTCTGCATGGTTCTCCGCGGCTCAGTCCGCGGGCCCTGGTAAGTGCATTCGCGGACTGGAGAAACGCCGGTGGACCGGCTGGAGGTTCAAAAAATGGACGCGTCTGAAGGACTACGGCAGCTGGACCCCGGACGCCGAAGCATGGAGTCTCGCGATTTCGCGGGGTTGCGGCGGAAAATCAGGCGTTGCAATTGCTCGAGCGCAGGGACGCCCCGGTCGCCATGCTCGACTGGATGATGCCGGGCATGGAAGGCATCCAGGTCTGCCAGAAACTTCGCGAATCGAAAGTGCGGCCCTACGTTTACGTGCTGCTGCTGACCTGGCGCGTGGTGCCGACATCGGACGCTATGGGCGCTCTCGGGTTATCCGAGCGAATTCGCCGCGCGATCGCAGAACAGCCCATTGCCGCCGATTCCGTTCCCATCGCGATCACGGCGAGCTTTGGCGTTGCCGCTAGCACCGAGGCACAGCCGCTCGATCCGCAGGAAATGCTACGTCTCGCGGACGACGCGCTTTATCGCGCGAAGGACGCCGGTGCTCAGAAGATCGGCCGCGTTAGGCAGAAATTCTGCGTCGGTCGAACGGTAGACGCACTGCGGTAGTTGGCTCATTATGTCCCGCATATGGCGCGGCGGAATGTGTTTCTCTACTCATCGCAAATCGAAGCTCCTGCCGAACGTGTTTTTCTCTGGCACGCCGAGTGCGGAGCGCTCAAGCGGCTGACACCTCCTTGGGAAGCGATGGAGGTCGTCGAGCCTTCGCCCGGAATCCGTGATGGCGACCATGGAGTCTTGCGCGTGCGCTTTGGTCCATTTCGCATGCTTTGGAAATTCGAGCACCGCGACTATCAGGAGGGCCGCCGATTCCAGGACGTTCAGACTGCCGGACCATTCCGGAGCTGGGTGCATACACATTCATTTATTCCGGATGGCGCGAGCGCTTGCCGCCTCGAAGACCGCATCGAGTACGAGTTGCCCTTTGGCGCACTTGGAAATTTGCTGGGTGGCTGGCTAATCCGGCGGAAGCTTAGTCGCACATTCGAGTACCGGCATCGTATTACTGCGGAGGCAATGCATTCGCGTGAGCAAATACCGCCCTCGGGCGGCACTGTGAGCGTAACACGCTAGGTACGCATACCTGCAAGCGCTCCATACGGGTTCGTATGGAAGCTCTTATTGCTTTTCGCGCGCGAATATCGAAAGCGATTCCGCGCTTGCACAAATTTGGTGTACATTCTAGGTAGAAGCCGACCGCGCCGAGAGCACGCTTGCGCTTCGAGAGGTCCGGTAATGAATCCGACCAAGCCAGGATCGCTGATCAGCAGCGAATCGCCGTCCGCGGCAACGCAACGCGATACATTGACCGTCACTGATAATCGGACGGGCCGCCAGTTCGAACTTCCCATCAAAAACGACACGATTCGGGCATTGGACCTGCGCCCGATCAAAGTCCACGACGGTGACTTTGGTTTGATGGGGTATGACCCGGCCTTCACCAATACGGCTTCGTGCTCGAGCAAGATCACCTACATTGACGGAGACAAGGGAATTCTGCGGTACCGCGGCTATTCGATCGAAGAGTTGGCGGAAAAAAGCACGTACGTCGAAACGGCCTACCTGATTCTTTACGGCGAACTTCCCACGAAATCGCAGCTGGCGGATTGGACCTATCACATCACGCATCACACGTTCATCCACGAGAGCATCAAGAAATTTATTGATGGTTTTCACTACGACGCTCACCCGATGGGCATGCTGATTTCCACGGTTGCCGCGCTTTCCACTTTTTATCCGGACGCCAAAGACATCTTCAATCCCGATTCGCGGCGCAAGCAGACGTATCGCTTGATCGGCAAGATGCCCACGCTCGCGGCTTTCGCTTACCGGCATACCTTAGGCATGCCGTTTGTGTACCCCGACAACGATCTCACTTACTGCGGCAATTTCCTGAACATGCTGTTCCGCACCACGGAGCTGAAATATCGCCCGAACCCTACGCTCGAGCGCGCGTTGGATATTCTTTTCATCTTGCACGCCGACCACGAACAGAATTGTTCTTCGACGGCGATGCGCGTGGTGGGCAGCTCGCATGTGGATCCTTATTCGGCGACAGCCGCCGCCACAGCGGCGTTGTACGGTCCGCTACACGGTGGCGCCAACGAGGCCGTCCTGCGTATGCTGCTGGAGATCGGCTCGATCAATAACATACCCGCGTACATCAAGAGCGTGAAGGCCGGCGAAAAATTGCTGATGGGCTTCGGGCATCGCGTTTATAAGAATTACGATCCGCGCGCACGCATCGTGAAGCACATCGCCTACGAAGTGTTCGATGTGATGGGGAAAAATCCGCTGATCGAAATCGCGCTGGAATGCGAGCGCATCGCCCTGGAAGACGAGTACTTCGTGAAGCGCAAGCTCTATCCCAACGTGGACTTCTATACCGGCTTGATTTATCAATCCATGGGCTTCCCGGTGACGATGTTCCCGGTGCTGTTTGCGATTCCGCGCACGGCTGGGTGGATCGCGCAATGGGAAGAGATGCTCCTCGATCCGGAGCAGAAAATCTCCCGGCCCCGCCAGGTTTATCTCGGCTATGACCTTCGCAACTACGTTTCCTTGGATAACCGCAAATAGCTGATGCCGCCCTCCTCCAGCGGAAAAGTGATTGCATATAGAGGGAATCTCTGGCAAAACACTCTATTCCCCGCGGGGGGTCAACCCTGATGGATATTTCTACGCGTGAGTCCGGCGTTGCCACGATTGTGGACGTCGTCGGTGACATCACTCTCTACAATTCACCGCAAGTTCGCAAAGTACTGCTGGATCTGCTGAAAACCAAAAAAGCTCCACGGGTGATCGTGAACCTGGAGAAGGTGCGGTACATTGACAGCGCCGGGGTGGCATCGCTAGTCGAAGGTCTCAAGGTTTCACGAGACTTGAAGAGCACGTTCGCGCTTTTCGGGCTGAGCCGTACGGCGCGCGAAGTTCTCGAATTAACTCGGCTCATCAAGGTTTTTGAGGTATATAACACCGAGGAAGAAGCGTTGCGGGGCGGCAGCACGAATGTTGCTCCCGCCAGGTAAGTGTCCGGGCGGCATTAGCTCGGGTTCCATCTGAAGATTTCACCCGTCCGGAATCACAGATGCCATTCACAGACAGCATTGGCGCGGCCACAATCAACGGTCTGGCATATTTAGGGGGCTTAGCGCGTTTGTCCGGGGGCGCCGCGCGGGCCGTCTTCGTTGCTCCCTTCCAAGGTAAGAAATTTCACGTCAGCCACGCCGTCCACCAGGCCATGTCCGTTGGCGTCGAAGCTCTTCCCATCACCTCTCTGATTTCATTTTTTATCGGAACCATTCTCGCGCTCAACGCGGCCTACGAGCTTCGCAAATTTGGCGCGTTGCACCTGGTGGCTAGTGCCGTGGCAGTTTCGATGACTCGCGAGCTCGGCCCCTTGATGACGGCCGTGGTCGTCATCGGCCGATCGGGATCAGCGTTCGCCGCGGAAATCGGCACGATGAAGGTGAACGAAGAAATTGACGCGATGGAGACGATGGCGCTGGAGCCGGTCCAGTTTCTGGTCGCGCCGAAGTTTCTAGCGATGATCTTGATGGTGCCTTGTCTTACGTGCTGGGCTGATTTCATGGGCGTGCTTGGTGGAGGGCTGTTTGGCGTTACCTCGGCGGGCTTCACTTGGGGCAGCTACATTCAAGCCACTTTGGACGCGCTGGCGAAGACGGACATCATCAATGGCCTGATCAAAGCGCTTATGTTCGGACTGGTGATTACCGCGGTCGGCTGCCAGGAAGGTTTTTCGACCGGGCTTGGTTCCGAACAAGTAGGCCGATCCACCACTTCGGCGGTGGTGAAGTCCATTTTTTTGGTGGTGATGGTGGATTTGATTTTTACCACGATTTTCTACATCACGGCGCCACGGTAAGCTCGAATGGCCTCATCGCTAACACCCAAGCCTATCCCGCCGCCAACAACCGGCGGCGCGGCTATTTCTGTGAGCAACCTGCGCGTGAAATACGGCGAGCGTGAAATTCTGCACGGCATCAATTTCGAAGTTCCCGCCGGCGAGACGATGGTGATCCTGGGCGGTTCGGGTTCAGGCAAAAGCACATTGCTGCGGACTTTGGTGGGCCTGGAGCATCCCAGCTCCGGGGAAATTTGGATTCAGGGGAAGGACTTCGCCTCGATCTCTGAAGACGAGCGCGATGAATTGCGTAAGAAGATGGGAATGTCGTTTCAAGGAGGAGCGCTCTTCGGATCCATGACGGTGGGTGAAAACGTGGCGTTGCCGCTGCACGAGCATACGCGCTTGGATGATTCCACGATCGAAATCATGGTCCGGCTGAAGCTCGATCAAGTGGGGCTCTCTGGATTTGAAAATTACATGCCCGCGCAATTGAGTGGCGGAATGAAAAAGCGCGCCGCGATCGCTCGCGCGTTGGCAATGGACCCGGAAATTTTATTTTTTGACGAGCCTTCCGCGGGCCTCGATCCCATCATCGCCGCCGGGATTGACGAGCTCATTTTGAAATTGAAGAAAGCGTTTCGCATCACCATCGTGGTGGTGACGCACGAACTCGCCAGCGCGTTCCTGATTGCCGACCGCATGATCGTGCTGGATAAGGGCGTGATCGTCGCCAATGCCACGACCCAGGAGTTGCGGAAAAGCCAGCACCCGCGTGTGCGCCAATTTCTGGATCGCGTGCCGGAACCGGAATTGACGGGGGAAATAGACTACTTGCAGATGCTCACGGGGGACGTTCCGCCCGCACGTCAATAAAGCCGAAACCGGGCGGATTCTGCCTGGCATGTCTGGTGAATTTTGTGTGCCGTGATATACTCCCCGGCACTTAGGTGGCGCCCCCCGCGAGCCACCACGCGGGAATCATCGAGGATACGGATGGAAGGAAAGCGCGAACAGGCACTCGTCGGTCTTTTTGTTTTGGTAGTGGCGGCCTTACTGATTACCACTCTTTTCATTCTCAATGGCAGCTTCAACAAAGGCGACATTCCCTACCACGCATATTTCAAAAATGCCGGCGGTTTGGGTCCGGGCACCGAAGTTCGTTACGCGGGCGGGCCTCCCATAGGACGCGTGAACAAAGTGCAAGTGGATCCTCAGGACGCCACCCGGATGAAAGTGGACTTTTCCGCGAATCCGAATGTGCCTGTCAAAACGGATAGCACCGCGTTGATTACCAGCACCAGTCCGCTTGGCGAAAACTTTCTGGGAATAAGACCGGGAACGAATGCCGCACCGCGCGCTCCGCGCGATTACACACTGAAAACGGTCGAGTACACCGGCTTTTCCGACATCGCGGACAAGCTCGCCGAACTGACCCCTGCCGCGCAGCAGTTACTGTCGAATTTGAACGACCGTGTGGTTTCTCTGAAGGTGACTCTAGATCGCGTGAACGACCTGCTGAACGACGAGAATCGAGCGAATATCTCGGCTAGCCTGAGCGATGTTCACGGGATGCTCAAAGAAGATCGCCCGCTCGTGCATTCGGCGCTGGGTCATGTAAACGACGCCACGGAAAACCTGAAGCCTTTGATCGCGAGTTTCCAGAAGACATCGGATCAGGCCAACGATACGTTGCTGCACCTGGATGGAATGCTTACGGAAAATCGGCCGGATATCCGCCAGGCGGTGCTCGACCTGCACAAGGCCTTGGACAATGCCAATTCCGTCCTGGCTTCGCTGAATGGCACGGTGTCTGCCAACCAGGAAAATCTGGACGAAATTATTGATAACCTGCGCCACGTCACCGAGAACTTGAATTCGTTCACGGAGTCCATCAAGACGCGGCCTTATACCTTAATCCGCGCGTCCGCGCCGAAAGAGCACCAGCCCGGATCGGATTTGCCGAAATAGGAATTGCGAGCTGTACGAAGAGTCAACGCGGGAAGGAGCCGAGAGTGTTGAGCCGCCGCATGCAACTTACCTCACTCATGATGCTGGCGATTGTGATCGCCGGATGCGGCGCGCCGCGCCCCGTCAAATATTACGTGATCGACGCGCCTGCCCCCGCGGCGAATTCCGCGCCCGCGCAGATTCCGGTCGTGCTGCTGGTCGGCCGTTTCACAGCTTCCCATCTCTATCGTGATGACCGGCTGATCTACGGCTCTGGACCCGTGGAGCTGGGCACCTACGAATACGACCGCTGGGCCGAGCCTCCCGCCGACATGGTTCAGAACTTGCTCATCGCCGATCTTCGCGCGTCAGGACAGTACCGCTCCGTGTCGCGCGTCTCCAGCAGCGCTCGCGGCGATTACATCGTGCGCGGCCATTTGCTCGCGATGTATGGAGTAGACAAGCCGGAACTGGTGGCTCGCTTCTCGCTCCAGTTGGAACTCTTCGATCCAGCAAGTCGCGCGACTGTCTGGACGCAAACCTATACCCACGATGAACCTGTTCAGGGCAAGACGGTGGCAAACATCGTTGAGGCCTTGGATCGCAACATCAGCGCCGGTCTGCAACAACTCTCCGCCGGAATAACTCAGTATTTTATGAGCCATTCTCCCTCGCAAGCTCCCGCGGGCAATTGAGCCGGCACGGAAACACAGTCGTCCCCGCGTGTAAAAGGACCACAACTGAGCTGTTTCATTTCGGGTTACCGTAGGAGTCTTTCCTGATTCTTCCGACGATCCATTTGAAAACGATCGATTGATTGAGGCTGGCGCCGTGGTGTCGTTTCGTTGGTTCGCGCACGAGGCATAAGCCGCTCGATCTGTGGCACGCCAGGGCGGAAAGGGAGCTCGATCGATTTTCTGTGGCAACCATTCGGTTCCGGCGACTTCACGCCGCACGGCTACTGCTACAGTGGAACCAGGGACTCGTGTGGTTGCACGTGATTTCCGATGTGCTGATTGCGGCTGCGTATTTCACGATTCCAATCACGTTGTTCTGGCTGGTTCGCAAACGCCGCGACCTTCCCTTCAATTGGATTTTGGGCCGTACTGCAAAACCTTATGTGCCGGAAGACCCGGCTCGCCGCGTTCGTGAAACCCTGGACAGGCATCCTGACTAAAGTTCATCACGCGTAGGTCATAGACTGCGTAGCCAAATAATGTCACGTTGGGATGCCGGCTGACTTCAGCCCGATGTTGGCTTTCCGCTCATGTCGCCCGCTCGTTTCAGGTTTGCACAGGCCGACGACGGACGGCCGTTGGTTGGCCACTACTACCAATTGCAGTTGACACTGTTTCTCTTGGCGTGGTAATGAGGGTGGCACTTGTGGATTCCGGCGGAAACGCTGGATTGCCTGAGCGTCAGGCCCACCACACGCAGGCCAGTATCGCGACGCTCTTGCAACACCCCACCCACCCCGGGAGGTGGATGCTACCTGGCATTCGCCTCCCGTTTTAACTGGAACGCCGGGCGGTTTCTGGCACATTCCGTTCTCAGAAATTGCTTTGGGAACCGGCGAAAAGGTTATAATGCGGCCACTTAGCACGGTCGCGCGCGCGGCCTGGGAGGCGATCATGGGCCTGCAGATAACAACGCGAAAGTCCGGCAACGTCACGATTCTTGATCTGGCGGGCCGCATCGTCATCGGCGTGAGCAACGATTCTCTGAGCGCCGAACTGCGCAAATTCGCGGAGGCCGGCCCGTCCGAAATTGTGGTGAACCTCGAGGGCGTCACCCAGATCGATAGCTCCGGCATCAGCACTTTGGTCCGCTCGTTCGTCACACTGGAACGCCAGGGCGGCGGCCTGAAAATACTGAATCCCACCGGGCACGTGAAGGAGGTCCTCGAACTGACGCGCCTCATCCAGGCCATCCCCGCCTTCACTGACGAAGGCAAAGCGATCGCCGCGTTCCGCGGCGGCGTAGCCCACGCCTAGCTCGCGTGTCGATGAGCTATCTGCGTCTCGCTGTGCTTCTTTGCGTTGCGCTCGCCTCGGTCGGCAGTGCCGATGCGCAATTGCCCGACATGCAGGGCCTGGCCGATCACCTAGCACCAGCCCTCACCAAGTCCAAACGGGAATCCGTGATCGTTCTCGACTTCTCCGGTCCTGACGAAAAGCTTACAGAGTTGGGTCGATTGCTCGCAGATAATTTCAGCACCGCTCTGGCTAAATCGAGTGACAAATTTTCCGTTACTGACCGCGGGGAAATTACAGGCAGTCTTGCAAAACGGGGCCTGCCGCCATCCAGTTTCGGCCACGTTGATATTGCCCTGTGGCTTACTGGGGAACTGAAAATCGAGTCTGCGGTACTCGGGAAAATTACGCTGGCCGGAGATAGCTTGAGTATTGAAGTAAATGCCTACCGCGTAGATTCTGGAAAGTGGATCAATGGTTTTAAGGCGGCTTCCTCAATTTCGGACCAGATGCGAAGCTTAATGGCCAAGCTCGTAGAGTACCCCGCACCCCAGATCGATCCCACCGTCCCCGTTTCAGGAAAGAACGGCTACACCTACCCCTCATGCGCAAATTGCCCGCCAGCTCGGTACTCCGATGCGGCAGTGAAAAGCCGCACGCAAGGCACCGTGGTTTTATCGGTGGTTGTCGGGGTAGACGGAAAAGCTCACGACGTTATCGTCGTCAAACCATTGCCCGACGGACACACGCAGAAGGCGATTGACGTGGTCGAATCCTGGCAATTCAAGCCTGCAAAAGGGCCCCACGGAAATCCGGCAGCCGTCCGCCAAACGATTGAGGTAACCTTCCACAGATTAAAACCGCAGGGAACTGCTCGCTTCAGCGGGCAGAGGAATACGGCTCCTCCGTTAGTTGCCTTGCATATTTCTAACTTCTGATTTACACTACATACGTGATGGACACTCGATACAGAGTCAGCGCGGGTGCCGTTTACACGCTCCAGTACCACTTTGTTTGGTGCCCGAAGTATCGGAAGCCTGTACTGGTCGGCAAGGTTGACAAGCGATTGCGGGAACTCTTGTACCAAAAGGCTAAGGAACTGGAAGCCGAAATTCACGGGCTGGAAATTATGCCTGACCACGTGCACCTGTTTGTGGAGTCCGACCCTCGATTGGCTCCCGCGCATATCGCGGCGCAGTTCAAAGGATTCACATCGCACGAACTGCGAAGTGAATTCTCTTGGCTCCGGTCGCAACTGCCCAGCATGTGGAGTCGAAGCTATTACGTCGGCAGCATTGGCACCGTTTCGGAATCCAGCGTAAGGCGATACATCGCCAACCAGAAAACTCGTGCGCAAGACGTTTAAATATCGGTTATGCACAGCGCGCTCCCAGTCGGATGCTCTCGACGGACAACTGGGAGAAGCCTGCCGCTTGTACCATGCAGCGTTGCAGGAACGTCGCGATGCGTGGAAACAACGAGTTTCGGTCAACTACTACACGCAGGCGAATCAGTTGAAAGAAATCCGCGCAGCGGGTGACTTGCGTTTGGCAAACTTTAGCTGCGGCCAAGATATTCTTCGGCGCGTGAACAGGACTTTCGAGGCTTTCTTTCGCCGAGTGAAGCGCGGTGATAAAGCGGGCTATCCTCGATTCAAATCTCGACGCCGTTTCGATAGCATCACTTTTCCGAGTTACGGCGATGGCATCAAACTCACCGGAAATATTCTTCGCGTTCAGGGTGTTGGAGAAATTGCAGTCAAGTTGCATCGCCCTATTGCGGGCAAGATTAAGACGGTGACGGTCAAACGCGAATGCGGCAAATGGTACGTCTGCTTCTCGGTTGCATGCGAAGCCAAGCCACTGCCCCCGCTCGACACCGCGATTGGAATTGACCTGGGGCTGGAATACCTCGCTGCGCTCACGGATGGTCCACCGGTACCGAATCCACGATGGTATCGACAGGCTGAATCTGGCCTTCGACGCGCCCAGCGCCAGATTGCACGGCGCAAGAAAGGCTCGAATCGCCGCCGCAAAGCAGTTGTATTGCTCCAGAAGGTTCACGCTCGAATCAGGAATCAACGGAAGGAGTTCCAACATCGTCTCTCGTTCTGGCTGATAAAGAATTTCGGAACGATTGTTGTCGAAGATCTGAACTTCAAAGGCATGGCAGGCGGCATGCTTGCCAAGTCGGTTCACGATGCCAGTTGGGCTGCTCTTGTCTCTAAGATTGCGTACAAAGCTGAAAATGCTGGGCGCACTCTGATCCAGGTAGACCCTCGCGGCACCAGTCAAACCTGCGTCTGCGGCGCGACAGTGCGAAAGGCTCTCTCCGACAGAGAGCACGTTTGCACTGCGTGTGGTCTGATTGCTCCGCGTGATGTAGTTAGTGCTCAAATTATTCTCCAAAGGGCTCGGATAAGTCCTTCAAGACTCAACGTAGTGGCTGTCAGCGCATGCGTGTCTTGAGAAGCCGTCGCGTTTACGCGGCGGAGAAGTCACCTCTACAAGTAAGAAGCTGCGGGGCGGCTTTCAGGAATCACAGCCCTACAATCAGGATGCTTACGCGTTCTTCTTTAGATCGGCGAGGACTAGTTTCGCTACTTCTTTCAGCGTGTCGAAAACACCTTGGCCTGTGACGGCCACAGCTTCAACAGTCGGCTCGCCCTTCACGCCTAGATGCTTTTGCAGTTCCGCGATGGGCAGCACATTTGGTAGGTCTCGTTTATTGAGTTGCAGTACGTACGGGATTGTTGCGAAATCAAGATTGTGATCCTTCAGATGCTCGCGCAGGTTGTCGAGCGTTTCCAGGTTCGCGTCCAGGCGCTCTTCCTGTGAATCCGCAACGAACACCACGCCATCAGCACCTTTCAAGATCAGGCGCCTGCTGGCTTCGTAGAAAACCTGCCCGGGAACGGTATACAAGTGGAAGCGCGTGCGAAATCCGCGCACCGTTCCTAAGTCCAGCGGAAGAAAATCGAAAAAAAGCGTGCGGTCGGTTTCGGTCGCCAGCGAAACCATCTTTCCCTTTTGATTCGCTCCAGTGTGCTCGTACACCCATTGCAAATTCGCGGTCTTGCCCCCGAGGCCGGGGCCGTAGTAGACAAGCTTGCAGTTAATCTCTCTTGCGGGAAAATTTATAAACGGCACAATTTCCTCAGATTAGGCAGCCTCGTACTTATAGCATACGCCCGTACCTGCGGCCAACGCGCCCCGGCGCCCCTGCTTCGCAATAGACACCCCGAGCACCCCTAAGCCCCGGTGTTAGCCGCTGCGGACCCGCGGTGGTGCGCCTCGGTACGGGCCGGGCGAAGCACGGGTTGGGGACGCCCTCGGCCGCGTCTTGGGGCCGATCCGCTGGAGTCTCAATGCGCGCCGAAATGAAGCAGAATCGTTCGCGGAAGTTCGACATCTCTTACCGCTACGAAACAAATCCAAGGGGGAGCCTGCAAGTGAAACTGATCGCAATAATGCTGTTTCTTAGCACGATGGCATTGAGTAGCGTTGCGCAGGCCCAGACCGCTCCGTCGCAATACTCCAAGCCGACTGGAGAGCCGGTTCCGTAAAGCAGCACGCTGGAGAACGCGCCTCCGGCTCCTGCGCTTCCCGCCGACTGGACGAAGCAGCTCACCGAACGGCACGAATCGATCGTCAGCGACCACTTGCGCATTCATGCTTTCCGTCTGCGTCCGGGCGACGATTTGCTGGGGTCCATCCGCGGCTATGTCAACGCGAATCATATTCAGGCCGCGGTGCTGCTGAGCGCGGTCGGCAGTTTGACGCAAGCCTCGATACGGTACGCAAATCAGCCGGAGGGCCCACATTCACATAGGGCACTTCGAGATTGTTTCGATCACCGGAACAGTCGAAGAAAGCGGCGAGCACATTCACTTATCCATTGCCACGGGACAAGGAAACGTGATCGGCGGCCACTTGATGACCGGCTGCAGGATCTATACCACTGGCGAAGTGACACTCGGAGAAATTGAGGGCGTGCGCTTCGCGCGCGAAACAGATCGCGAAGGCAGCGGTTGGGATGAATTGAAAGTTCACCCGCTCAAGCCCTGAGAGCGTCGCGCACGACGATTCTTGCGAAAGTTTGTTTGGACAGCAGAGGCAGGATTACCGTAAGCGTCGTCTCGGTGAAGAGTTGCTACCGGCCCAAAATCACAATCAGAAATCCCACGCTATATCCGAGTTTCGAAATCAGTGGCGCCCATCCCGTCGAGCTTGCGGCGAGCAAGCGCAGACGATAGTTGCCCGGGCGCGCCAGCCTGTCCATCACCTATAGCCTGTAGAGGCTTCCTTCGGCCGGGAATCTTGCCCCGGGCAAGACGCTGGAAGCGCCATAATTCGCTGCATTGACGCGCCTTCGCGACTTTGCTATGTTCCAAGTAGTTTCCTGCGGAGATTACTACGTGAAGCGTCGCGCGATCCGAGCCACACAGGCTGCCAGCAAAAGCCACAAATTACTGAAACAGAAGGCGATAAAGGGAAGCGCGAAGCCCAAGGCGGCTCCGCCCGATCCCAATGCCCCCGCCAAAGAAGCGCAACTGAAATTCTATGAGGAAGCGCTTAAGTACTTTCAGCAGCAGAAGTTCCAAAAGGCCAAGCAGACTCTTGAGCGCGTCCTGGAAGGCCCCAGCAAGGAGCTCGGTGATCGCGCCAAGATGCACATTCGCATCTGCGAACAGCGCATTTCGCGGCCTCCCATTCCCGCACTCAAATCCGCCGAAGAGCACTACACCCAGGGCGTGGCGCTCATGAACCTTGGCCGCTGGGACGAAGCTCGCGAGCACCTGGACCGCGCACGCAAATCCGCGCCGAAGGCGGACCACATCGTATACGCGATGGCGGCGCTGGATTGCCTTACCGGCGAAGCCGAATCGGCTATGCAAAACTTGAAGATCGCGATTCAGCTCCGCCCGGAAAACCGCTATCACGCGCGCAACGACGAAGATTTCGCTTTCTTGCAGGAGGACCCCCGCTTTACCGAATTGCTCTATCCCGAGCGAGACGGTTCAGCGAGCTGACTTCCGCGTTTTTCCCGTGAAACTTTTCAGCGTACTTCTCCGTGAAATTTCTGCACAAAATGCGTCGGTGAAATTTTTTCAGTGGTGAAAAATTCGCAGGTTCGAGCTCGCCCCGTGCGGATTGTGGCCTTGGGCGGCGGCACCGGTCTTTCCGCTGTGCTGCGCGGACTGAAGGAATACGTCTCTAGTCCCAAGGACCCGACGCATCAGCCCATCGCCGATCTCGCGGCAGTGGTCACGGTTACCGACGACGGTGGCAGTTCCGGCCGATTGCGCCGCGAATATCGCGTGCTGCCGCCCGGCGACATCCGCAATTGCATGGTGGCGCTTTCGAAGGACGAGCATCTCCTGGGCAAGCTTTTTCAATACCGGTTTCCGGTGGGGCGCGCGCTGGCAGGCCACAGTTTCGGCAATCTGTTTTTGACCGCGCTTACCAACGTCACGGGGGATTTTCCGAGGGCCGTGCAGGTGTCCGCGCAGGTCCTCGCGATTCGCGGCCGAATTTTTCCTTCCACGGCGCAAAACGTGACGCTCGAGGCGGAGCTGGAGGATGGCACGATCGTAGCAGGTGAAACGAATATCTCCCGTTCCCGGCAACGCATCCGGCGTGTTCGTCTGGTGCCACATCGCGTGCGCCCGCTTCCCGAAGTGCTCGAAGCGATTCGCGAAGCAGATCTGATCCTGGTGGGACCAGGTTCGCTCTATACCAGCATCATTCCGACCTTGCTGGTGGAGCAAGTGACCGAAACAATCGCACACTCACGCGCCACTCGCGTTTATATCGCCAATCTGATGACGCAGCCCGGGGAGACGCAACACTACTCCGTCGCCGACCACGTGTGCGCAATCTATGACCACACGCGCAAAGGTCTGTTCGATTTCGCGGTGATCAATCGCAGGCCGATTCCTCCGCGTCTGCTCAAGCGCTATCGCGCCCAAGGCGCTGAGCCAGTGCAGGCTTCCGCTGCGGAACTAAAGCGCATGGGACTCCGCTACGTCACGGACGACCTGCTTGGCCATAATCACGTGGTGCGGCACAACCAGGGTCGACTGACGCGGCTATTGCTGGAGCATTTTGTGAAGCGCTCCGTACGCGATGGAATAGGATCGCGAGCAAGAATTGTTCGCAAGTGAAACGAAAGGTCCGAATGAAGGCCGCCATTTTTCAGTCGCTAGCACCCAATTCTAAAATGCTCTTCTTGCACCGCTATGCCCAGGTTCGTATACTGGCCGACGCTGTCCGGACGACAGCCATTGCGAAGACGGCTAATACCGGCACGCGTTTTCGCCGCCGATCACAAACATTACATCTACATTGCGAGCAGGACCGCGAATTGGTCTGCACTTCTTGGAGGTTGTCATGCCTGCGGTTACGCACGATGAGTTGAACGTTTACAAATCGGCGGAAGCGCGTTTCGAGCTCGCCGCACAGAAGCTGGGTTTGGAAGAGGGAATCTACCGCTATCTGAAATATCCCAGCAAGGAAATTACGGTGTACGTACCCGTCGCGCTCGATAGCGGCAAACTGGAAGTCTTCATCGGGTATCGAGTATTGCATTCGTCGGTTCGCGGGCCGGGAAAGGGTGGAATTCGTTTCGCGCCGGACGTCTCGCTTGATGAAGTGCGCGCGCTGGCTGCGTGGATGACGTGGAAATGCGCCGTTGTGAATATTCCCTTTGGTGGCGCCAAGGGCGGCGTGATCTGCGATCCCGGCAAGCTTTCCAAGACGGAGCTCGAACGCATCACACGTCGCTACACCGCCGAACTGAGCGAATGGTTCGGACCCGAACGCGATGTGCCGGCGCCGGATATCGGAACGAACGATCAAACCATGGCGTGGGTGATGGACACCTACTCGATGCACGTGCGGCAGGCCACCACCGCTGTGGTCACCGGCAAACCGCTCGAACTGGGCGGCTCACAGGGCCGCAAAGAAGCCACCGGCCGGGGCTTGATGATGTGCTGCAACAACGCGCTGACGAAACTCAAGATGAAGCGCGATGGCTGCCGCGTGATCATTCAAGGCTTCGGCAACGTCGGCTCACAGGCCGCGATTCTGATGCACGAAGCAGGCTACAAAATTATCGGCGTTGCCGATATCCACGGCGGCCTATACAACGACAAAGGATTCGACATTCCGAAACTGATTGATTGGGTCTATACCCAGCGCAAGCCATTGCCGGAGTTTCCTGGCGGTGGCGACAAACAAACCGCTCAGCAGGTGCTGTTTCATCCCACCGATATCCTGGTTCCCGCAGCCACCGAAAACCAAATCACCTCCGAAAACGTCCATTTAGTGGATTGCAAAATTCTTTGTGAGGGCGCGAATGGTCCCACCACCTGGCATGCCGACAAGGTGATCGAGCAGAAAGGAATTTTCATCATTCCGGACATCCTTGGCAACGCCGGCGGCGTCACGGTGAGCTATTTTGAATGGGTGCAGGACCGCCAGGGCTTTTTCTGGCGGGAAAGTGAAGTGAACGAAAGATTGCAAGATGTGATGGACCACAGCTTCGAACAGGTGGTAAGGTACGCCGAAACACATGGTGTAAACAACCGCATCGCGGCTTACATCGTGGCGATTGATCGCGTGGCGAGAGCGTTGAAGCTGCGCGGCATTTACGCATAGACGGGATGAGGGCCCGGAATTGGTCGAGGAGGAACCGTGTTTCCTGAATCGATTGCACCCGGAGCGCTGAAGAGCGAAGAAGAGCATCGGCGGGACATGTGTGCCGTCGGACGCTGGACCTACGAGCGCGGGTACGCAGCGTCCACCGACGGAAATATCTCGGTGCGATTGGGTCCGGATCACATCCTCACGTCGCCGACCGGAATCTGCAAAGGGATGATGACCGTGGAAGATATGGTCGTCACCGATCTCAACGGCAAGAAAATCGCCGGGCGTCGGAATCCCTCCTCTGAGCTTCCCATGCATTTGACGATCTACCGGCATCGCTCCGACGTGAACGCCGTGTGCCACGCGCACCCGCCTGTTGCGACTGGATACGCCGCTGCCGGCATTCCCCTGAATAAGGCTCTGCTGTGTGAATTAATTCTCTCGCTCGGATGCGTTCCTGTGGCGCCTTATGGCACGCCCGGCACGTCCGAGCTGGCGGATTCGATCGAGCCGTTTGTGGATGGCTACGATGCGATTCTGCTGGCGAATCACGGCGTTGTGACTTACGGCCACGATTTGATGACTGCGTTTTTCCGGATGGAGACCACCGAGCATTTCGCGCGCGTTGCGCTGGTGACAGAAATGCTCGGCAAGCAAGTTTTACTTTCCAGTTGCGACGTGCAGAAACTAGTCGCCGCCCGCGCGCGCTACGGTTTGCAGACGGCGTCGAACTTCGGGCCGGAATTTCCCGTCACTTCGGAAACTGCCGGTGAAAGAGAGCGCATCACGCTCACGCGGCGCGAATTGGAAGCGCTAGTGGATGAAGCCGTAAAGAAGGACCGCGCTCTGCACTAGATATTTTCAGAAATCTTCGTAGCCTGCCTTCTGCTTTCTATTGCACTTGCTCGTGCGCGTAGCCCGCGGCATCCAGTGCAGCTTTCAATTCCGCGATATGCTCCGGGCCGCGCGTTTCCATGGTGATGTCAATGGCTGTGTCGCCCAGGACCACGCCGTAGTAGGAGCGGTTGAACGACGTTTCCGCGATATTGACCTTGTGCTCGGCAATCACCGTGGAAAGCCGCATCAGCGCGCCGGGATGGTCTGGCAAATGAATTCGCAATCGCACCATCCGGCCATCCTTTACCAATCCGCGCTCGATAATGCGGGCCAGCAGCGTCACATCAATATTTCCCGCGGAAATCAGCACGCCTAATTTCTTGCCGGTGTGCGCGGTCTTTTTATTCAGGACTGCGGCCGCAGCGACGGCGCCCGCTCCCTCCGTTAGTGTTTTTTCTTTTTCGAGGAGCAGCAAAATTGCGTTGGCAATCTCTTCTTCGTCCACCGTCACGATCTCGTCCACATATTTCCGTACGAGTGGAAAGGTGCGCACCCCCGCCGACCGCACGGCAATGCCATCGGCGATGGTTTTCTCGGCAGGCAGGATGACGACCTTTTTCCTTTCCATCGCTGCCTTCATCGAAGGCAACTTCGAGGTTTGCACGCCGACGATCCGGATCTTGGGCTTCATTTCCTTCACCGCGCACGCCACGCCGGCAATCAATCCGCCTCCGCCGATCGGAATCACCAGCGCATCGAGGTCTTTCACCTGTTCGAGCATTTCGATTCCCAGCGTGCCCTGGCCCGCGATCACCGCCTCGTCGTCAAACGGATGGATGAACGTCAGCCCTTGTTCGTCGCAGCGGCGCAGGGCTTCCTGGCAAGCCTCGTCGTAATTTGCGCCGAACAGAATCACTTCCGCGCCATGGCCGCGCGTAGCCGAGACCTTCACGAGAGGCGTCGTTAGCGGCATACAAATTTGTGACGCGATCCCGCGTTTCGTCGCGTGATACGCGACGGCTTGCGCGTGATTGCCCGCCGAAGCGGCTATCACGCCGCGCCGGCGTTCGTCGTCCGTGAGCAAGAGAATCTTGTTCAAGGCGCCGCGCTCCTTGAACGAGCCGGTCATTTGCAGATTTTCTAGCTTCAAAAAGATGGAATTTCCCGTCAATTGCGAGAACGTTTCCGAGCGCATGAATGGCGAAACGAAGATCGAGCGACGGATACGTTTCGAGGCTTGCTGGATGGTTTTCAATGTGACCATTTCGCTGGGACCTTTCGTTTGTTCCGCTGTGAATTTCATTTTTGCTCCTAAAAACAGTAAAGGCCGTTGCCCATCTGGGTAACGGCCTCCGGCGGTTTCCAACTGGAAGTTTGCCGCCGGCCGTTAGCCGCTCCTAATAATGGGAATAATCTGCGCAATATAGGCGGCGGAGAAAAAAGGCGTGGGGTGATGCTCGAGCGCGGCATGCGAAATCGGAGGCGAGGCGAGTGAAGGCCAAGTCCGCCGATTGCGGAGAGTCACTGGCCGAAGACCTTGCTGAAAGTGCATCGCCACAACAACGGATATCACGGTGCTCGCGGGCGTGGCAAACGAAAAGTTCGCGGGCGGTCTCAATTCATAGTCAGAATCGAGTCGCTCTGCGGCGCGGATTGTCGCGGTGCCCTCATGGGCCAAACGCAGCGGCGAGCAACGATCGCTCTCGCGAACGCTGCTCGCCGGGGGACGTGCTCCTATCTGTGTGGTCTGCAAATTGTTTTGAAAGTTCACTCGGCAATTGTGACGAATCGCGTTTTGCCTCCGAAGTGAATTTCGGTGATCTTGTTGTCGTTAATCACGAAGGCCGAGAACCTGGCCTTGCTGGTCTCGTCCTTCCATTGTACGGGCGCCTCGGCTACCACTTTGCCGTTCATCGAAAGCCTCACGTGCGTGTCGTCCACGGTTACGGCATAGTCGCCGGGCTTCAGGTCCTTACCCGCCAGAGTCGTCGGATTCAGCAGGCTCATGGTCGTGTTTACGCCCGCCTTGGTGTCTTTCGCTGGAGCTATCTGCGCGCTGATCGAAACCAGCACCACCAGCGCTGCGAGAATTGTAAAAATCTGCTTCATTGAGTGACGCGACATTTTTACTTCCTCCTCGGATTTTGTTTGCCCCTCGCACGCGTTTAGACGCAAAGGTTTGCGCGGCGAGAGCAAAATCACAAAGGATTTAACAAAAAAAATAACGGCGAGAAATAAACTGAAGAGTTAACGCGAAAACGAACAGTGTCCGTGCAAAATCGAACAGTGCTCGCGCCGCAAGAACGCGCCGAAAAGTCCCCGGCTCCGAATATTGGTACGCACGCACGTCTCAATATGTTTCGCCGCACATCGAAATACCCGGACGCGCTGCGTTGACACCCTTGCGCCCCTAATCAATAATCGCTGGAGATGATTGGATCGCTGCGCGGCAAGCTGATCGAAAAGCGCCCGAACCTGGTGCTGTTGGAGGTGGGCGGCGTCGGTTACCAGGTGCTCATTCCGCTTTCGACTTTTACGAGTCTTGGCGCGCTCCACGCGGAAGCCACGCTCTTGGTTCACACGCACGTGCGCGAGGACCAATTGGCGCTCTACGGTTTTTTGACCGCGCGCGAAAAGCAGTGCTTCGAACTGCTGATTTCCGCGTCCGGAGTCGGCCCCTCGCTCGCGCTGAAAATCCTTTCGGGGATGGGCCTGGATGAACTCGTCCCCGCGATTCGCAAGGGTGATCTCGCGCAGCTCGTGCGCATCCCCGGCGTGGGGCGCAAAACAGCCGAGCGGATCGTCCTCGAATTGCGCGATAAACTGGCCGCGGTGGACGTGCCCGAAGCAGGGAAGCCGGCGACCCGTTCGCAACTTGAATCCGACGTCGCTTCGGCGCTGGTAAATCTGGGCTACGATGAACGGGCAGTGGAAAGCGCCATGGAGAAATCCCGTGGAACGGTGGGCAATGATTTTGAATCATTACTGCGTGCTTCGCTACAGGTGCTGGGCGGCGCAGTCATGCAAAAATCTAAACGCGCCGACTAACGACAATGCCTGAAAGAGTGAATCACCCGCACAACAGAATCATCTCAGGCCAGGCGCTTGATGACGACGCGCGCATCGAAGCCAGCATTCGCCCGACGAAATTATCCGACTATATCGGCCAGAATCGCGTGAAGGAAAATCTGCAGATTGCCGTGGAAGCGGCGCGCACGCGCCGAGAGGCTTTGGATCACGTGCTGCTGTACGGCCCGCCGGGCCTGGGCAAGACGACTCTCGCGCAAATTCTGGCGAATGAAATGGGTTCGGCGATCAAAATCAGTTCCGGCCCGCTGCTCGAAAAAAAAGGCGACCTCACCGCGGTACTCACGTCGCTGGAAAAGAGCGATTTTTTCTTTTTGGACGAGATTCACCGCCTGCAGCCCGCGATGGAGGAGATTCTGTATCCCGCGATGGAGGATTTTCGCGTGGACTTGATCATCGGTCAGGGCCCCGGCGCGCGCGTTCATCCCTATCAATTGAACCGCTTCACGCTGATCGGCGCCACCACTCGCGCGGGATTGATCATGGCGCCGCTGCGCTCACGCTTCGGCATCGTCCATCGCCTGGAATTTTATTCGCCCGAGGATTTGCTGCGCATCGTGCAGCGCTCCGCGAAAATTCTCGGCATCACCATGGACGAATCCGGCGCTTCCGAGATTGCCCGGCGCAGCCGCGGCACCCCTCGTGTGGTTAATCGCCTGCTGCGGCGCGTCCGCGATTTCGCCGAAGTGCGCGCGAAGGGCCACATCGATCTGGGCGTGGCACGCGACGCTCTCGCGATGCTTGGCGTCGATGAGCACGGCCTCGACGAAGTCGACCGCAACCTGCTCCTCACAATCATTCAGAAATATTCTGGCGGTCCGGTGGGTTTGAACACGCTCGCCGCATCACTCAGCGAAGAAGAGGACGCCATCGAGGAAATCTACGAGCCTTACCTGATGCAGTTAGGCCTGCTCGACCGCACCCAGCGCGGCCGCGTAGCCACAGCCCTGGCCTATAAACACTTCAAAATGGACGAACCCCGCCGCCAGCCTGGCCTATTCAGCTGAAAAGTGAAGCCAGAACGCTAGCTCTTCATCCGGGGAATTTCACCAAAGGCAATTTCTTCGCCGTACATTCCGAGCGCGCGACATGGCCGTGCGCGCGTCCTAATTTACCGTGAGCATGAAACGGACAGTCTGTTTGGTTGCGCCGCTCATGGCAGTGAACGTCACCGTGTAGTTTTGCGGCTGCTTCGTGGTTGAGCCGGAACCGCCGCAAGCAGCGATCGAGCAGATTGCTGCAATGGCAATCACGACCCTGACGCGGCTGAATCGGAAACGGTGCGACGCCACATCTGCATTCCAGCTCTTCCGTGTAGCAAACCACGTCTGGGGCGCAAAACAAAAAAACGCCAGCAGCCATGCCGTAGCAAATGCAGGGGGCAACGCCACAGGGCGAGTTGAAGAGTCCGTGAAATCGCGCAGCTGCCAGACCGTAGCCGTAGCGGTAGGAGTGGCAACAACGCTGACGGGCGTGGGAGTGGGATTGTTGGACGCGGTGACTTGCACCATCGCGGGTGTGAGGGTGCAACCAGGCCCGGCTGGCGCTACCGTGCAAGTAAACGTCGCAGTCCCCGAGAAAGTGGTTGAAGGCGTGAAACTCACTCGGTACATCGCAGGCTGGCCAGGCCCAACGGTCGCCGTGGTCGGCCCCGACGGCGTGACGCTGAACCGATTGCTCGCACTTCCAGTGAGCGCGACGGTCGGGCTGCCGCCATTCGACGTAACCATCACCGTGGCAGTGCGCTGTCCTACCGCCTGTGGCTGAAGGACAACCGTGACCGTACACATGGCGCTTCCAGTTACACTCCCGCCGCAGTTATTCGATTCGGTGAAGTCAACCGGATTGGAGCCTCCAATCGCGATGCCGGAAATGGTCAGGGTCTCGGCACCGGTATTCGTGATCGTCAACGTCTGGCTAGCAGTCGTTCGACTTGGTGAATTCCCCTGCGAACGGCGTTTACCCCGGCAATATCGGGCATCTCTGCGGTGAACGGGTCCTTCAGGCTAGAATGTTCTCTCGTCCATGAAGGACATCTACTTTTCGCTGGGATCAAACATCGGAGACCGTGCATTAAACGTCGCGCGCGCGATCGAGGCTTTGCCTGCGCATGGCGTGCACGTGGTGCGCCAATCGGCGCTCTATGAAACCGAGCCGGTGGAGCTGCGCGTGCAGGACTGGTTTCTGAATTGCGTGGTCGAGGTGGATACACAACTGACGCCGCAAGAACTGATGCACGAGTTGCTGGAAATTGAGCGCTCGATGGGCCGCTTACGCCTCGCGCCTAAGGGGCCGCGCATCATGGATATGGACATTTTGCTTTTTGGCAGGGCGATCGTGCGCGAACCAAGGCTGGAGATCCCTCATCCACGCATGGCCGAGCGGCGTTTCGTGCTGGTGCCGTTCGCTGAGATAGCGCCCGCCGCGATTCATCCCCTGCTCAAAAAAACGATCACAGAGTTGCTCGTCGAAACGCTTGATAAGAGCGAAGTGCGCTTGTTTTCGTAGCGCCAGCCTGCCTACCGGCAGGTAGGTCTCGCCGGCTGTTTTGGTTCCTGCTAATTTCGGCAAAGATTCAACGGATTGTCAGCGTCACAGAAAAACCGGGCGCAGCAAGCGGCGCCCCTACGAATTCGGGAATCGGGGCAACGACGGTGTCTCGCTCGCGGACGACATGGCTTGTTATTTCTAGCTGGTGCGCAGCACCTTCAGCCAGTGCAGCGTCAGAGGTTTCGGCTCAAGGGCTTCCAGCTCGATTTCCGCTACGCGACCTTCGCTGCGTTCGCGCCAGCGGTAGACGCCCGGCTCGGTTTCTTCGTGCACGTGGCCGATCGCTGGGCGCAGAAAATCCCGCGCGTCGCTGAGCGAGACCTTTTCCTCGGCTGCCGGACGCGTCAGCGCTTCCACCGCATAACTGCGCAGCAGCTTCGGCCAATAGGCATCGAAAAGTTCCGACGATGCAAAAATATCGCTCCACGCGACTTCGCCGCCGTATGCGACGATGACGCCGACAACACGCTCGCCCTTGAGAGCGGACGTCGCGCGCTCGAAACGCTTCTGCACTTCCTGCGCAAAGTTTTCGACCGACGGTCCGACGGCCGCGGATTGATAAATGCTCCGGTAGCCTTCGGTCGGTGCCGCCGACGCCATGAGCCGCGAAAGCTGCTGCGATGAAATCGGCGGAGGCGTCACCTCGAGGTTGGACGCCATGTCGTTCTGCGCCCTTGCCGCCGCCACATCGCCACGCACCGCCGCCCATACTTGGGTCTGGTCCGAATCGATCGCCGCTTTCTCACGCACGGTGGGATGAACCATCGTTCGGGCCGCGGAAAATTTCGCGTCGCCATTCGTCCAGCGGCTGTGCTCCACGCAAAACACATCGAGCGGGAGCGGCTTCGCGCCGATCGGAATGATACGGTCTTTGGCGATGATGCGATCCTGCTTGCCACCGGAAACCACTTCGCCTGCGAGCAGCAGCAGCGGCTTCTTACCACGATTGATGAGCACAAGCTGGTTGACTTGCGCGCCGCTGGAAACGTCTGCATTGCGCGAACGGCGCATCGCGTCGCCCTGTTCGGTCACGATTGCTTCGCCAGAGGCTAGCGCCGCGTCGAGCGTTTGAAATGCGTCGGTATTCGCGTGTTGCGATGAAAGCACCGGGAACACGGTCAGCGTTTCGTAGCTGACCGCCTGGCCGATGCGCCAGTCGGCAGGTGCTTGCGGGCTGGGTTCAGCCTCGACCTCGATCAAGGGCTCGGCGTCAACGACTGCACGTGAAGTGCTGCAAATCCAAGACAAAATAGCGGCTAAAGTGACGGTAGTGCCGAGACTTAGGATCCATATCCACTTCGGAATGGCCTGCATAACGTTCTCCTCGATGGCTCGCGGCGGTTACGCGAATTCCGCGCGGCTTCATGATGAGAACGTGCAGGCACCAATTCCTTGCAGATTTTTCGTTCGCGGCGTGACCGCGAGAGTGGACTAATTTCGTGAGGTGATGAACCGACCGTAGAGTTCAAAGGTGTTCGCGGTCTTTGATTTGCTTCTCGCGCTTTTTCTTTTCTTCCTCTTCCGTGCGTTCCCATTCCAGCAGGTCTTCCTCGGACATCTGGTAGTCGTCACGCGAAGCGAACATCGTATTGCGCCGACTGGTGCGCGCCGTTCGGACGCCGCGCCGCTTTTTGGTGCTGGACGCAAAATCGCGCATGCTGCGGATCGGGTCAGCCAGCGCACCCGCCTCCACCAAAAGCTCGCCTACTTTTTCCAGGAAGTCGTGCAAATGGTAGGGCTTGAGCAGGTAGGGCAGCCCTTCGTGTTCGAGAACCGGCTGCGCCTGTTTTGCCGCCAGCATCGGCACCAGGAATAGCACGCGGATACCCTTGGGGCTGGCTGTATCGATCGTTGCGTCTTTCGGGGCGTCCGCAGCGCCTTGGGCCAAGTCCCTTAGAGTATAGAACAGCGGACCGCGCACGTCGGTCATGGCCACGTTGACGATGACCAGATTCCACTCTCCGCTGGCCAGTTCGAGCATGGCCGCTGAAGCGAGAGGAACGATGCGCACGCGCCAACCCTCTGAATCGAGGACGTTTTTCAACGCGCGCTGACTGACGACGTCGTCGTCAACGATAAGGATGCCGATTTGCGCCAATGTCGCTCCCGCCAGGGCTTTCCCTGCGAGTATATCGGCCTCGCTGCGTTCCAACATCTGGCCAGCTGCCCTGGTTTCCAGGGCGCATGCTGCCCGGTTGTACAGGCGAAATAAAAGCGAAATAGTGCTTGACACAGCGAACAAAAGGCGAATATATTTCAACCCGTGCGGCGAGGCAATCAATGGCCACTTTCCCCATTCTTCGTGCGACACCAGCGACGCTTGAGCGTCCCCGGAAGCGTGCGAAGCAGACCAGTCTCACCCTTTTCCCCACAGCCGCTCGCCACGGCACCTGTGAGGCCCCGTGCGAAGCTTCCGCGCCCCCTCCGGCGCCAAGCCGGAGTACGAAGCCCGCTACGGAACTGGTCGGCATTGCACGCCTCGCCGCTTCCTCCCCTCGCGCCGAAGCCAAGCGCGGGACGGAGTATTTCCTCCTTCCCGTCCGTTCCATACTGAACCATTGCGATTCCGAGCGCGTCCCCTTCCGCTGGACCGTGAATCCCTATCGCGGCTGCGAATTCGGCTGCCACTACTGCTATGCGCGCTATACCCACGAATATATGGAGCTCGATGGCAACGAGTTCGAGTCGAAGATTTACGTGAAGAAGGATGTCGGCCCACTCGCCCAGCGCGATTTAGCCAATGAGAAGATCTGGGGCGAACATATCGCCATCGGAACGGCCACCGATCCTTATCAGCCGGCCGAGCGCGAATTCGGTGCAACACGCGCGATCTTGGAAAAGATGGCCGAGCGCGAAGGCCTGAACCTCTCGATCACCACGAAATCGAATCAGGTGCTGCGCGACATTGATTTGTTGAAGCGTATTTCGGAACGCTCGGCGCTGGTGGTGAACCTGAGCGTCACTACTGTGCGCAGCAGGCTCGCTCGGATGCTCGAGCCTCGCGCACCACGGCCGGACTTGCGTCTGGAGGCGGTGCGCGCGCTGAACGAAGCGGGGATCTCCGCGGGAGTCCTGGCCATGCCGATTCTTCCCGGCATCACCGACCGCCCCGAAGATTTGGACGCGCTGGCACGCGCAGCGCGCGACGCTCGCGCGCGATGGTTCGCCGGCAACGTGCTGTTTTTGACGCCCACGTCGCTGAAGCATTTCCTGCCATTTCTGGACGCGAAATTTCCCAAACTCTCGCGGCAATATCACGCCTGGTACGGACGTCATGGAAATGCACCGGACGCCTACAAGAAAGAACTCTCTGCGCGCGTGGAAAATCTGCGCACTAAATACAGCCTCGGCTCACGTCCTGACCGCTCGATTAATCGAGCGTGGCGTTCACCGCAGCTGCAGCTTTCGCTTGAGAATGGAGAGCAATGATGCCCCGAATGAGGAGCGGACGTTCAAGAGGTCGCGGACGCAAGAAGATCGCGTCGCACGCCGTGGAGTCGGCGCCGCTAATCCCGCAAACGAAGCCTGCGCGCGGCATGAAGTTGAAGCACGTCTCCGCGCTCACGATGCTTCTCGCCGCGCTATGCTTGCTCGCGTATCTGGCTGGCCGCGTGGATGTCTCTGCGGCTACTGGCGCGCCCGCTGCTACAATGACCGAGGCAAAGGAGCCGTCCATGTTTCTGGGTCTGCGCACGGTGAAATACGAAGTGGCGGATATGGCCAAGGCCAAGGAGTGGTACACGAAGGCGTTGGGCTTCCCGCCCTATTTCGACGAACCTGCGTATTACGTGGGATATAACGTCGGCGGCTACGACCTGGGTCTGGTGCCCGCGCCGAAGGCGGAAACAAAGCGAGCGCCGGCCGGAGTCGCGTACTGGGGAGTCGAGGACGCACGCGCTGCCTACAAGCGGCTGCTTGATCTCGGTGCTGCTCCAGTCGAGGAAATACAAGACGTCGGCGGCGGGATGCTTGCCGGCGAGGTGGCCGACCCCTTCGGCAACGTGCTGGGCATCATCTACAACCCGCGCTTCAAGCCCGGTGAAACCAAGTAGCTAGCCGCGCATAAAATTCCGAGCAGGGGCACGCCTTGCCCGTGCGCTTTCTGTCTTCAAACCTCACGGCACTATAATTCGCGATGCTTCCTTCGTGGCTTCGGCCGCAAGCGGGACGCGCGTGCGCAGAAAGGCGAGGAATGCGCGCGAACGCGGGCGCCCATTGGTTTCCTGTTTGCCGACGCGCAGCAGAAAAACAAGCAGATTCAGAATGTCAGACTCCTTGAGCGGTGGAAAGCCCGCGCCTTCGACTTGTTCGTTCTGCACTTGTTGCAGAAATTCAGCGATCGCGCCATAAAGCGCGTGTGCCACCGGCAAATCCGGGGGCCGCTCGTAGTAAATTCCGGTTCCAAGAGTGCGATACGTTTCAGCCAGAGCTTCCAGCGCCGAGAGAACCGCAGCATCGTTCAGGTCTTTGTGTTGCGTCTGGAAGTTCAGGATCGTCGCGGCAATACCGCTGAGCACCGGCCAGCGCTCGTAGATAAATTCTACCTGGAACTCGACCTTGGGGTACGGAAGCGCTTCACGCGAGATCGGCTCGCGGTGCTCGGCCTCGTAGCGATGCGCGGTGATCAGGTATGAACAATCCTGCGGGCAGGCAATCGTGACTTCGCGCTCGCGCCCGCAACACACGGCGCAAATCTTCTCGCCCATCGCTGGACAAAATCGCTTCGGCGGCCGTTTCTCGCAAATCGGACAGCTCATTCACACTCCCTAATTGAATTTGTAGGCCATGTAGCCAACAGAATCAGAGTACGGGAAGAGCCAAGCCGCGGCAAGTTTCGGCGAGTTCAGTCAGAGCAAGACGTCGTGAGGCGGGAGCAGTGAACGGCAAAGAGATTCACAAGTCATCGAGGAGCGCTAGGCGGGTTGCGCGGTAGCTCGCTGTTGAGCTTGATGCTTTTCGAGCGATTCGATATTTTGCAGGATCGTGTCGATCACGAATTCATCGCCGAATTTTGAATTGATCATCAGGTTGTAGAGCGGCCGGTGCGGCCAGTCGGCTCCAAAATAGTGGCGAATGAAATCGGCGCGTTCCCGGTCCACCTCGTTCACCAACTGCAGTGCTTCCTTCTCGGATTTGCCAATGGATCGAAGCCGCCGGACTTTTTCGTCGACGGGCGCGTAGATGAAAACGTGAAATGCATCCGCGCGATGGCGAAGAATGTATGGCGAGCCGCGCCCCACGATGACGCAGTTTCCGCGCGAGGCCACGTCCTCGATCACCCGGTGCAGCATTTCCACCATGCAATCGGTGTCGAACACGCGGGAGTCGCTGATCGCAAGAGCCCGTTCATAGCTCCCGCGTGCGTAGACTTTGAACAGGCGATACAAGAATGGATCCACGCGCTCGTCGCAGCGCTTTGCGGCCAGGGTATCCACATTTGCGGCGCGAGCGATTTCAGCGGTGATTTCTTCGTCCCAGAGTTTCCAACCAAGGCGTTCAGCGAGCGACTTCGCGATCAGCGTGCCGCCGCTGCCGTATTCTCGTTCGAGGGTGATGATCTTGACGCGCACGGGCCAACCCACTGGCCCTAGTGTACCGCCATTGGACCGCCCGGTTTCACTTTCTTCATCAAGAAGACCAGGGGAACCATAAAAGCGACGAGGATTCCCAGAATCCAGAAATTGTCGATGTAGGCCAGCATCGTCGCTTGCTGATTCAGCAAGTTAGCCGCGATTCCGTGCGCTTGTCGCGCGGCCTCGTAGGCGCTCGATCCGTGCGCTTCCAAATTGCGCGTGATGTGGTTGATCAATGCCAGAAACTGGGCATTTCCGGAATTAAGGTTATGCGTCAGATCGGATTGATGGACCTGGGTACGCCGCGCCAGCATCGTGGTGACAAATGAAATTCCCACGCTGCCGCCCACGTTCCGCGCAAGATTGATCAAGCCCGAAGCAGCGTTGTTCTTTCCCGGCGGCAAGAATGCGTAGGCGGCTGTATTGATCGGAACGAAAAGGAAGGCCAGTGCCAGCGCCTGGAACGCCCGCGACGTTGCAACCGTGCGGAAATCGACCAACGTATCGAAGTTGGTCATGTGAATCAGGGCGATCGAGAGAAGCGTGAAGCCGAAAAACAGCAGCCTCCGCGCATCGGTGCGGCCAAGCAGATAGCCCACGAATGGCATGCATAAAATAATCGCAATTCCGCCGGGCATCAGCGCAAGTCCAGCTTGCTCTGCCGTGTATCCCAGCAATTCCTGCACGAACTGGGGAATCAGCACGGTGCTCGACAATAGTGCGAAGCCGACCATAAACATCATTAAGTTACCGACGGCGAACGAGCGGTCCCTGAAAAGATGCAGATCGATGATCGGGTGCTCGTGATACCACTCCCAGAAGCACACGGCCACCAACGCCACGATGCAGATGACCGTCATTGTCACGATGAAGTGCGAACCGAACCAGTCGTCGCGCTGCCCCTTATCGAGTACGACTTGCAGCGCGCCTAACCCGAGCGCCAGAAGACCCAAGCCGACGAAATCAACTCTGAAGCCCTTGCGGTTTCCTTTCTTCATGTAGGCTGGATCGCTGATCAGCACGTTCGTGAGCAGCAGGGAAACAATGCCGACGGGAATATTGATGAAGAATATCCAGCGCCAATTGAAATTGTCAGTGATCCATCCGCCCAGCGTGGGGCCGATTGCGGGCGCCAGCACCACGGCCATGCCATAAACCGCAAACGCCATTCCGCGTTTTCTGGGTTCAAAGGTATCGGCCAGAATTGCTTGCTCGCTCGGCTGCAACCCGCCCCCTCCGACGCCTTGCAAGACGCGAAAAATAATGAGCATGGTGAGATTGGGAGCGAAGCCGCAAAGACACGAACTAATCGTGAAGAGCGCAACGCAGGTCATGTAAAAACGTTTGCGGCCAATCAATTGGGAAAACCAACCGCTCATGGGCAGAATGATCGCGTTCGATACCAGGTAGGACGTGAGGACCCAGGTGCTTTCATCCTGGCCGGCTGAAAGGCTCCCGGCGATGTGCGGCAGGGCGACGTTCGCGACGCTGGTGTCGAGCACCTCCATGAAGGTGGCAAGCGTCACCGTCAGCGCGATGATCCAGGGATTCACTACCGGGCGCTGCCAGGTCGAATCCGCCGAAATGGCCGCCGCAGAACCCACGTTATTTCACTTTCACCTTCGGCTCTACCGACATTCCTAGCCGCAGCAGGTGATCGCTATTCTCGCCAGGATCGAGAACAATTTTTACCGGGATGCGCTGAACAACCTTCACGTAATTGCCGGTGGCATTTTCCGGAGGTAGCAAGCTGGTGCGGGCGCCACTCGATCCTGCGATGCTGTCCACTTTGCCTTTGTACGTACGGCCATTCGCATCGACCTTGAACTCCGCGGGCTGGCCTGGCCGCATATATTTCAGCTGCGTTTCTTTGTAGTTCGCCGTGACCCACACGTCATCCAGCGGCACAACGGAAAAAAGCTGCTGCCCAGGCTGGACGTTCATTCCTACTTCCACATTTTTCGTCACCACTCCGTTCACCGGAGCAATGATTTTCGTGTATTGCAGATTCAATAGCGCCTGTTCGAGAGCCGCTTCTTTCTGCTGCGCTGTGGCGTCAGCGGATAAAGCGCGCGCGCGCGTGGAAGCCACTTGCCGCGGTCCCGTCTGCGCGTACCGCAAATTCGCATTGGCTTGCACCAGTTTGCTTTGCGCCTCGGTTACCTGCTGGCCCGCTGCAGCGGCGGAAGCTCGGGCTGCAGCGACCGTTGCGGTGCTCGCTCGCGCGGCGGCAACTGCCGAGTCGTAAAGTTGTTTCGAGATCTCCTGCTTCTCCACCAGCTGCCTGTATCGCTCCAGGTCGTTCTGCGCCTTCACGTCATTCGCCAGCGCTTGATCGAGTTGCGCTTTGGTTGCGTCATATTGTTGCTGGGCTGCCACAATTCCCGCGCGCGCATTGTCCACGTCGGCTTCCGACGCGGATACCTGGCTGGTAGTGTTCACGGAGGTGATCGGAACGTTTATATTGAGTGCTTGCGCGGAGGCTTGAGCGTCGGCCAATTGGGCCTTGGCTTGATCCACCGCTACCTGGTAATCGCGCGGATCAATTTCTGCCAGCACGGTGCCGGCGGTGACGTACTGGTTGTCGTCCACGTTGACTTTTTGAATGTATCCGGAAATCCGCGCGCTCAGCGGCATCAAGTGGCCGTCAATTTCCGCATCGTCGGTAGTTTCGTACGTCGAAAAATAGCGGTACGCAAAAAAGCCACCGACCAGCAGCACCACGAACGCGATCGCCAGAAACATCGGTGCGCGTGGATGCGTGCGGAAGAATCCCTCGGCGCGGGCCGGAGGCGGCGCCGCCGAATGGGTTTCAGCTGGAGCAGGCTTTGCCGCCGGCGGAGGATTTACTGGGAGATCGAGTTCGGTTTTTTGCGCCATGGCTTATTTTCCTTTGAAATATTGCTTGACGCTTTCTTCCCCCAGGCCCATCGCACGGGCCAGGGAGATTTTTGCGTAGTTAAAACTATAAAGACTGGAAATGTAGCTGTCGTTGGCGCTCGCGACCTGCTCCTGCGATTGCACCACTTCCACTGTATCGGTGACGCCCGCGGCAAACCGGTCTCGCGATTGATCGAGGGTCTGCTGCGCCAGATCAATGTTGCTCTTAGCCACTTCAACTTGTTCCGCCGAAGATTGCAGATTCAAGAATGCGGTGCGCACGTCCGCGTCAATTTGTGCCCGGAGGTTTTCGAGCTTCTCGCGGCTTTGCTCCACCTGCGCGTCGGCTTCCAATTCGTCGCCCTGCACCTTGCCACCCTGGAAAATCGGAATAGTCAGCGTTCCGCGAACGTCAAAGACTCCGTGCGTGCCCAAAGTGGAATAGGTCCCGGCGATCCCGTAGTCTCCGCTGAAAGCGAGGCTCGGATAATTTTCCGCACGCGCCGACTTCTTGGTATATTGCGCCGCTCGCAATGTGGCGCTGGCCGCCTGAAAATCGGAGCGCGAAGCGTAGGCGCGTTGCAGCGCTTGTTCGAGCGTTAGCCCGGTGAACGGCTCGTAGGGCGACTTGTCCGTCAGGTCGAATTCCTGGCCGGGCGCCAGGCCGATGACGCGCGCAAGAGTCAGCTTCTGAATGGCGAAGTCATTTTTCGCCTGGATCAATTGTTGCTGCCGCGTTTTCAATTCCACCTGCGCGCGCAGCCCGTCAATCGCTGGGGACGTTCCGGCTTTCACCTGATCGGACGCCTGATCGTAAAGGGCCTGCGCGGTGTTCACCTGCGCGGCGACGGTTTGGATGCGCGACTCGTCCGCGATCGCCTGCAAGTAGTTGTAGCCAACCGCCAGCACCACCAGGTCGCGCGCATCCTTCGCCGTATACTGCGCGGCCTGGATATTTTGTGAAGTCGCGTGAGTGTCGTTGATTGCCTTCAAATCCAAAATGGATTGCGTCACGTAACCGCGGGCATCGAAATATCCGAAGGGCCCGACAATCGACGGGATGGTGAAGCCGGCAGTGGGCGGGACCTTGAAATTGAATCCAAATTCCGCCAGATCCAATTGCGAACCCTGCACGTAGCTTGTCGTCGTGACGTTCGGCAACAGCGCGCTCAACTTTTTCCACCGCTCGCCTCGCGCCGTCACTACGTCCTGCCCCGAAAGCAGCAATCCCAGGTTGGTTTTCAGGCCGCGGTCAATCGCATTGTGCAGTGAAACCTGTGCGACTCCGGGCTCGAGTTTTCCCGGCACGCTGCCTTGGAACGAATTTTGCGTCGTGGGCGCTGCCGGCCCGCTAGTTCCGCCGCTGCTTGAAGAACTGGAAGAAGAGGATGTGGACGTGCCACTCTGCGAAGTCACCGGCCCCGCCGCCAATTGCGCGCGCGCCGGGGCTGCCGCCATCACCAACAAAATTCCCAAGATTATGAATGTCGTACATCGCGCGGACACCATTACCTCCACCTTACGGCGTTCCCAATATGGATGAATCCCAGGCCCCTGGGGACTCAGCAAATTCGTAATAGGGCGAGACTTGCGCGCAATATGGCGCTCATGCCTTGGCCCTCGGTCGCACTTTGCGATTCTCACGTCCGCTGGCGATTTCCCAATTGGGAGAGATCAAGTCCCATATTTCTTCGCCGGTCTTGCGCAGCGAGGCTTCCGGCCTGATGGACCAGCTGACGGTTACACCCATGAACACGATTTGCGTTAGGCGTGCCATTTCAGCAGCGGGAATGTCGCGGCGTATCTCTCCACGCTTTTGCCCCAGCAAATAGATTTCTGTCAGGATTCGCCGGGCAATGTGCGTCCGCTTTGTCAACTCTTCCCGGACAGACGCGCAGGAAGCGTGCGCCGCAAAAATCGCGCGAAGTAGCGCGGCACTCTTATCGGATTGGCCTGCGGCATTGCTCGCCAATTCGCGGATCACGTCCATTACCGGGCCCTTGGTAGATTTGGCCTTTTCCAGCGCCCGCTGCACGGCCGCGACGCGCTCACCGCCAAATTCGGCCAGGATGTGCTCCTTGGTGGGGAAATAATTGAAAAAGGTGCCCTTTCCTACATCGGCGGCTTCGGTGATGTCCTCTACGGTGGTTTCGAGAAAACCGCGCTGCGCGAACAAATCCATCGCTGCGCGATACAGACGGTCGCGTGTTTGGGCGCGGTGCCGTTCACGCCGTCCGCCCAAGGGGACAGCTTTGCTGTGAATGGGACCGGGGGAAGTGTGCGACATCTTTCAGGCGGCTCGAGGAATTGACTATAGGCCAATACCGACCGATAGTCAAGTTTGGACCAAGGTCAAAATGCGCCTCGGCAGCGCTGGGAAGAGAGGGAACGGCGCCGGGTTGGCTCCGGCGCCCGGGTTATTTCTCGATCGAAGTGCGCATCTCTAGCCGTGCTTGGGGCTGTGCTTCTCTAGAGTTTCGAGCATCAGTTTGGCCGAAGGCGGAGGCGGTACGGCGGCCCTCAGTACGATGTCCTTTGCCGGAATCTTCTTTCCGTAGATGCGTTCGTTGGCGTCGTTGTCCGGACGAACCGTCGAACCCGCCAGGGAGATTCCCGCGAAGAGTCCACGTGCCCGCGAATACGTAAGCATTTCCGCGCGCATGGTGACGTCGGTTTCCGCGGTGGCGTTGCGGCCCACCGGTCCGGCTGCCACCGAGGCGTCGCCTCCGAGTTTCACCTTGCTGCTGAGAATCGAACTCGCGCCTCGTTCATTCATCACCAGGATAACGAAGTCGGTGGCCTGTCCCCCGATTTGGAATCCGACGCTCGCACCTTCGAGCGCCATCATGGTTGGCGCACCCCAGCGGCCGCGGAAATTCGCACCCTTGCGGCAAGTCATTACGCCACGCCCGTAGCTTGCGCCGACGATGAACGCAGCCTTCAGCACGGATGGATACACGATCACGCAATCCGCCTTGTCAATCAGGCTCTGCGGAATGTCATCCGGAATGTCCATAATCTCTTTCAGAACCTGCCCGGCATTCTGAATCCGGTCTTCATCGTTCGACTTGTCGTCCGCGCGGACACGTGTCGGGTTGACGATTGTGGGTAGTCCAATCAGCGCAGCGATAAGCAGGGCCGATAGAATCTTTTTCATCGGATGTACCCTCCTGTGGGTGGACCGTCATCATATGGATTTCGTGCACAAACCGCAACCTTTCGACGAGAGCACGGGGCCACGGGCGGAAGATGTCATATAATCAAACGCTTTCCAGATCATTTGCTGTCGCACGGTTTTTTCTATAGTGACTCGATTGCTCCCATTCCCGCGCGTGCGCCTTTCACTTTGTATTCTGACCAATCTATTGTGCGCGGCTCTGCTGCTCGTCTTCGCCGCCAACGTTGCCGGGCAGCACCTCGTATCGGCGACGCACGAAAAACCCGCATTCGTTGCCGCTCCGAAAGCGAGAGCACGCCCAGACATCCTGCGCTTTCGCGCGCGAGTGGACGCCGCGCTTGCTGAAGCCCGGGCCCAGAAAGCTCTTTGGGGCGTCCTCGTCGTCGATCGCGATACGGGCCAGACATTGTATGAATTGAACGCGGATCGTTTCTTCACTCCGGCATCCAACGCGAAAATAATCACTTCGTCGCTCGCCTTCGCGACGCTGGGTCCTGCATATCAATTCCGCACCACGCTCGAATCCACTGGGCAACTCGGAACCGACGGCCACCTCACCGGCGATCTGGTCTTCGTCGGACGCGGCGATCCCGACATTTCTAATCGCAAATTCCCCTTCGCTGGAAAAGTAGAACGTGACGGCCCCACCGAAAAAGTCCTGGCCCGGATGGCGGACGACGCAATTGCTAAGGGCCTCAAACAAATTGACGGCGATATCGTTGCCGACGACAGCTATTACCCCTACGATCCCTATCCCCCCGGATGGACCGTCGGCGACCTCTTCTTCACTTTTGGCGCGTCCGTCGGCGCCATCACTTACAACGACAATTGCATCTCTGTTGAAATTCGCCCCGGCGAGCACGTCGGCGATCCCGGGACCATGGGGATTGACCCCGCCGCGGCACTGAATACTTTTGGCTACGATCTGAAGACGATTGCCGCAGACGGCAAACCCGAATTTGGCGTCGTGCGTCAACCGGGTCCGCAATTTCTTTTGCTGCGTGGCGAAATCCCCGTCGGTCATTCGCCGATGAAACTCGACCTAGCCATGCCGGACCCCGCCGAGACTGCGGCCATCGCGCTCCAACAGATTTTTCAATCGCGCGGCGTGCCGGTGACCGGCACCGTCCACATCCGCCACGCACCACCGCCGGAAATTTATCCGGACGCGCCCATCGTTCTGGGCCCTGCGCCCGTGCCGCCGTCGCCCACGACGATTGTGTTCGCCGAACATATTTCGCCGCCTCTTTCTGAAATCGTCCGAGTGACGAACAAAGTGAGCCAAAACCTTCACGCGGAATTGTTGTTGCGCGCCGTGGGGCACGAAAAAAGGGGATTTGGGGTCACCGATGCCGGTCTCTGGGCGGAGCAGGATTTTCTGAAGAGCATCGGCGTTGCGGATGGCGATGTGGTGCTCTCCGATGGCTCGGGACTTTCCCGCGACGACCTCGTGACGCCGCGCGCTATGGTGCAGCTGCTCCGATATGACGCGCTGCAGCCGTGGGGCACGGACTACATTTCTACGTTTCCGATCGCAGGTGTTGATGGCACGCTGGAAAACCGCTTCAAGGACACTCCAGCATCCGGGTTGATCCAAGCAAAAACTGGCGCGCTCGAACACGTTCGCGCGATGTCCGGCTTTGCCACCACGCTGCACGGCGAGCGGCTGGTGTTCACGATTTTCGGAAACAACAATCCGCAGCGAGGCCGCGATTCGACGGTCGCCATGGATGCAATCGCCGTCGGCATGGTTGAAACACTCGGGCCGCCTCCGCCGCGCCAGCCGGGCAAGAAAACCGGCAAGAAACAATGAAACCTCGCGCGAAGGTCATTACGGTGTTCGGAAGTTCGCGCCCGCGCCCCGGCGAGGCCCAATATTCAGTGGCGCAGGAACTCGGTGGCGAATTGGCGCGTCAGGGTTTCATCGTTTGCAACGGCGGATATGCCGGCACGATGGAAGCCGTCTCGCGCGGAGCAAAAGAAGCAGGCGGCCGCACCATCGGCATCACGGCGCAATTTTTCAAAGCGCGCACAAACGAATACATTGACGACGAAGTCCGCAAGAAAACCTGGCAGGGGCGCCTCTTCGCGCTCATCGAGCGCGGCGACGCCTTCGTTACCTGCCCCGGCGGCACCGGAACGCTTGTCGAGTTGGCAGTCGTTTGGGAAATGCTCAACAAGAATGTGATCAGCAGGAAACCGTTGGTGGTGCTAGGAGAATTCTGGCACCCGATCATTGATCGCGTGCGGGAAGTCGAGCTCGGCCACGAAAGCAAGTGGGGCGAAAAACAGGATTCCCTAATTCATCGAGCCCCGTCGCCCACCGATGCCGCAACATTCCTTGCGGAATATTTCGCCAATTCGAAACCGCCGCGTCGCGTCAGGTAGCGCACTATGGTGGTGGCGATCGCAAACCGTGGGAGGGCGGGACTTCAGTCCCGCCGCCAACCCCCGAGGCGCTGCTGGGCTTTAGCCCCTGAAGCCAATCTTTGTGGGTTGCGGCACGGACTCCGTAGTGCTCGCAAGTTATGCGCCACTGATTTCGCACAGCCAACCGAGCTACAATAATTTAATCAACCGACGTCACCATGAGGCACTCGTGTCGCGTTCAGCAGAACAAGTCCTTGAGTTCGACCGTTTGAAAGAAATTGTAAGCGGATACACCACCTGTGCGCCCGGACGCCGCGCGACGGAAGCGCTCGCGCCACAGCACGATGTGGCCGCGCTCGGCGCGGAATTCACACTGATCAGCGAAGCCGTCGCCTACCTGCGCGCCGGCTCGGAGCTTGGTTTTGGCTCGCTGGCCGATCCGGAAGCTTGGCTCGCGCGTCTCGCGGTTCCTGCTTCCGTCCTTTCCATTGGCGAATTGCTCGACGCTACTTCGCTTATGGAGCTGGTCAGTTCCGTCCGCCGGATTTTCAAAGAGGATGCCGCAAAGCATCCGCAACTTTCCGCCCGCGCCGCAGCTCTGGCGGATTTGCGCCATCTTTCGACGGCCATTCGCCGCGCGATTCTTCCTAACGGCGAAATCAGCGACGATGCTTCGCCGCAGCTACGGCGTATTCGCACTGGTATCGCGCAAGGCCGCGACAAAATTCGGCGCTCCCTCGAAAGTATTTTGCGTGCGCGCGGTGAGACCACCGGCGAAGATTATGTGACGCTGCGCAACGATCGCTTTGTCATCCCCGTGCGCGCATCGGAACGCCGCGGCGTGCCAGGTGTAGTCCACGGCGCGAGCTCCACAGGCCAAACCGTCTTCGTTGAGCCGCTCGAGGCGATTGACCTGAACAACCGGCTGGTCCAGCTTTCCGAAGAAGAGATGGTCGAAATTTCCCGCATTCTCGCGGAACTCACCGAGCGGCTCCGCGCCGACCGCGGCCCGCTCAAAGCTGCAGCTGAGCAGATCGCGCACCTCGATTCCGTTTTCGCGCGCGCGCGATTTGCGCGCGAGATTGATTGCGTGATGCCGGCATTTCAGCAAGGCAATTTCCTGCGTTTGGACTCAGCACGTAATCCCGTGCTCGAAGCCAAACTGCGGCCGCTTGGCCGCAAGGCCATTCCGCTTTCGCTGGCGCTCGGCGGCGACGAGACTGTTATGGTCATCAGTGGCCCAAACACTGGCGGTAAGACCGTCGCGCTGAAATCGGTGGGTCTAGCCGCACTTTCGGCGCAGTCCGGCATTCCGGTCGCCGCTGAACGAGCCGAGCTGCCCGTGTTTGATCGCGTCCTTGCTGATATTGGTGATGAACAATCCATCGCTGCGGACCTCTCCACATTTTCTGCGCACATGGTCAACTTGAAATCCATGGTCGATCAAGCTACGGATCGCTCGCTGATCCTCGTAGACGAAATCGGTACCGGCACCGCTCCGGAGGAAGGCGCGGCCCTCGCCGTCGCGCTGCTCGAGGAATTTCGCGTGCGCCGTGCGCTCACGATCGCGACCACTCATCACGACCGGTTGAAATCTTACGCCTCCACGACTCCCGGCATCGTAAACGCCGCCATGGAATTCGACGAAGAAAATCTGCGGCCCACGTATCGCCTTCTCGTCGGCGTTCCTGGCACTTCGAGCGGCATCGAAATTGCCCGCCGCCTCGGCTTGCCCGCACGCGTCGTTGAACATGCCCGCGCCAGCCTTTCGCCCGAATCACGCGAGGCTCGCGATTTGATTTCATACCTGCATCGCAGCCGCGATGAAATGGAGCAAATCAAGCAGCAGGCTCGCGAGGAATTGGCGCAGCTCGAAACAGAACGCCGCTCGCTGCAAACCGAATGGATCGAGCGGCAGAAAAAACGCATCGCCGAGCTGGAACGAAATTTTCAGGAAACGCAGAAGCGCCTGGAAGCAGAAATTGCCCGCCTTGCCGAAGAAATTCGCGATCGCACCTTGCGGGCACAGATCGAAAAGCAATCCGGCAAGCGAATAACGAAGATCGGCGCGGATGCGCGCGCCGCTACCAATGCCGCCGTGGTCGAAACGCTCGCTGCCTCTCAGGCGGATCTCGGCGTTTCACCAAGCGTCGCGGGCAAGCCCGTGGCGCCTGAGCAGCTTTCTGCCGGCCAGCGAGTTGTGCTGAAGAATTTCAAGCAGCCGGTCGTCTTCCGTCGTCACGACGGCCGCATGGCCGAAATCGAAGCAGGCCCGCTACGCATGCGTGTGCCACTCAGCGACGTAATCGGCATCGAAGCGGACAAATCGAAGCCCGCGAAGCCGGAGGCCACCGCCGGCGCGCGGCCCTACGGCATAACGGTGCATGCACTAACCAGCGATGAACCAGTCGCGGATGAAATCAATGTAATCGGTTGCACTGTTGAAGAAGCCACGCGCCGCGTGGACAAATTCGTAGACCAGGCCGCGCTAGCCGGTAAACCGTCTGTGCGCATCATCCACGGCCACGGCATGGGCGCCCTCCGCCGCGGCCTGGCCGAATTCTTGTCCGCGCACCCGCTAGTGGCAGGGATTCATCACGAAGCCGCAGATCGCGGCGGAGAGGCTATTACGATCGCCGATTTGAATTCGTGATGCCAAGATGCTAAAGGTCAATTCCTAAACCGATGGCAGAGGCGGGAAGTTTCGCGGATCGCGTGAAGCAACAGGCGGACATTGTCCGCGTCATCGGCGAATACGTGCGCCTGAAAAAGACCGGACAGAATTTCACCGGGCTTTGCCCCTTCCACCAGGAAAAAAGCCCTTCGTTTGCGGTTCATCCAGTCAAGCAGATCTATCACTGCTTTGGCTGCGGCAAAGGCGGCGACGTTTTTCAGTTCGTGATGGAGCTGGAAAAATCCACTTTTCCCGAAGCGGTGCGCACAGTCGCGGAAAAATGCGGTATTGCGATCCCGAAGCCGCACGAACGCTCGCCCGAAGAACGCCGTGAAAATCAGCAACGCTCCGCGCTGGTGGAAATGCACCGCGAAGCCGCTGCGTTTTTCGCCCGTCAACTGCACGAAAGTTCGGAAGGCAAAGTCGCCTGCGCGTATCTCGAGGATCGTGGCCTAAATCGTGACGCCATCACGCGGTTCGGTTTGGGGTTCGCGCCTTCGGCCGGCGATGCTTTGTTCCGTTTTCTGAAGCAGAAATATCCAGAAAAACTTCTGGAAGTTTCCGGCATCGTCTCGCGCGACCAGAATGGCAACCGCTTCTACGATCGCTTCCGCCGTCGCATCATGTTCCCCATCTCGAACGAAGCAGGAAAGGTGATTGCCTTCGGCGGCCGCGCCATGGGTGACGACATGCCCAAGTACATGAACTCACCCGAGACGCCGATCTATTCGAAGAGCAATGTTCTCTACCATCTCGATCGCGCCAAGGAAGCGCTGCGCCAAAGCGATTTTGCGGTGCTTGTCGAAGGCTATATGGACGCCATCGCAGTGGCGCGCGCGGGCGTAGGCAACGTGGTAGCCAGTTGCGGCACCAGTCTCGCCGAGCCGCAAGCAAAATTGCTCGCGCGTTTTACCCGCCGCATTGTCGTGAATTACGATCCGGACACGGCCGGCCAAGCCGCCACCGAGCGCTCGCTCACCTTGCTGCTGGAGAAGGAATTCGACGTGCGGGTCCTGGCGCTGCCCGGCGCCGCCGATCCCGACAAATTCATCAAGGAGCAAGGCGTCGAAGCCTACAAAAAACTGCTCACCCAAGCACCGCCGTATCTCGATTACCTGATCGTCCGCGCGCGCCAGATGGATCGCAGCACCGCGCAAGGAAAACTAGCCGCATTGAATTTTCTCATGCCCTATGTGCAGCGCCTTCCGAATCGCCTCTTGCGTTCAGAGTGGGCCACACGTATCGCTTCCGAATTGCGCGTGGATGAGCCCGTTCTGCGCGCTGCGCTTCGTCGCGCGGCGGACGAGCGTCGCAGCGAAGTGAAACCCAAGGCTGAGCTGCTCACGCCTGCGGTAAAGCGCGCTGAGCGCCAGTTGATTCGCATGCTGTTCGAAGCGGAGGAGTTCCGCGAAAAATTAGCGCGCGAAATCGCGAACGATGACCTCCACCACGGCCTGGAAACGGCAAAAATCTTCGAATCGCTCGTTGTTGTCATAACGAAGAACGAAAAGCCTGATGCCGCGGTGCTCGCAGCGTCGCTCGAAGAAAAGGACCGCCGCCTGCTCTTCGAAATTCTCTTCGAATCGCTCCCGGAAGCCACCTGGGACGACGCCGCAAGCTGCCTCGATTTCCTGCGCAGCCGCCACCTGGAACAGGAACTAGCCGAATTGCAGAAGCAACTCGAAGCGAAGCCCTCTGCGGACGAATTGCGCCGGATCGTAACGCGCCGCCTGGAATTGCAGAAACTGTTGGCAAGCCACTAGCTACCGCTCTTGCCGCGCGCTGCCCGACGTTATGGCCCGACACGCGGCTCAGGAACTGCTTACCTCCTGCGCTCAAAGTCTAATGCGCGAACATTTGCAATTCTGGACCTAAGGAGAAGCAACCATGCGCACCACCGTGACCAGGAGAATTTTGCTAGCTTCGATATTTTGCATCGCCCCGTTCGCTTGCGCATCTTCTGTAGTAAGGCCGCAGAAACGGCAAAGCGCGGAAAGGGGCCATCCCATGTCGACGCAAACAGCCAACTTTCGCTTATTCAACCCGGAGACGATGGCGAAGCCTGTAGCCGGCTACTCGCAGGTAGCCGAGGTGACGGGCGGCAAACTCGTTTATATCGCCGGGCAGGTCGCGCTCGATAAATCCGGCGCCTTCATCGGCAAAGACGACTTTCCGGCTCAGGTCGAGCAGGTGTTCAAGAACCTGAAAGCCGCGGTCGAAGCTGCGGGCGGGGATTTCAACGACGTGATCAAACTCAATTTTTACTGCGCCGAAAGCGTGGACCCAGCCCTCATTCCTCAGGTCAGGGGAATTCGAGATAAATACGTGAACACGCAAAATCCCCCAGCCAGCACCTTTGTGGTCGTTCACCGCCTGGTTCGCCCAGAATGGCTTATTGAGGTCGAGGCAACTGCGGTCGTTAAACCATAACGGCCGGTTACACCGCAGAAAGAGGAAGTGCTCACTCGCCACGGCCGGAACGAAAACTATCGGCGCTACAATAACTTACGACGTGTCGTTGACGTCCATGTACTCCATGTTGTATATTTGTAAGGTTTTGGAGGAAACGGGCGGCACTGTTCGCGCATCATATAGGCGTGTGAGGGCAGGCGCGGGCGTGCTGGCACGGGCGCGGAATCGGCGACGGGTTCGGAAAGTTCGTCCTAAAATATCCGTTTAAATGCTGTTAACGCAATGTGCGCCGGGGTGTCTCACCACGGTCGCTTTACATTTTACGGACTCGTTTACGCGCATCGCCTGACCTCTGCAAGGGAGGAAGTGTGACGGTTGCTCTTGAGGAAAAGTACGACCAGGTTCGGCAGCTCATCGCTATGGGCAAGGAGCGCGGCTACCTGCTCTACGATGAGGTGAACGATATCCTGCCGCCCGAGGTTCATTCCTCGGAAGAAATTGATGATCTGCTCTCGACCTTCGAACGCTACGGCATCGATGTGTACGAAGACTTGGCCAGCGCGAAGGCTGCGCTCGCCGCTGCGGACGCCACTGATTCCGCCGAACCAATTAAAGAAACAGACGCCATCGCTTCGGAAGATGGCGACCTCGATCTGACCCCCGGTTCGCTCGAAAAAACAAATGACCCCGTGCGCATGTACCTGCGCGAAATGGGCACCGTCCCGCTGCTGACTCGCGAAGGCGAAGTGGCCATCGCCAAACGCATCGAACGCGGACAGTTGCTTGTGCTGAAAACCATCACGCGCGCTCCGCTCATTCTGAAGGAACTGCTGCAAGTCGGCGAAGATCTCCGCAACGGATCGCGTTCGATCAAGGAAATCGTTCAGTTCGACGACGAAGAGCTCACTGAAGAAAAGATCGAAGCGAAAACCAAGGACACGCTCAAGCAGATCGACAAGGTCGCTAAACTCTACCTTCTCGCCCTGAAGCAAGCCGCAAAGCTTAGCAAGATGGCGAAGTCTAAGAAGCGGCCGTACCTGCGCGCGCGTTACGCGCTGGCTCGCACGCGCGTCGAGATGTCCAATCGCATGCGCGATCTCGATTTCAATCCACTCGAGAAAAAGCGCCTGATCGAAAAGATTCGCCAGACGGTGGAGCGCGTCCATTTCCTCGAGCGCGAAATCGTCAAGCTCGAGCGCCGCGTGGAAGCCTCCAAAGCGGATGTGCAGGCCGAAGCGCGCAAGGACTTGAAGGCTCGTCGTCAGGAACTCGCCGAAATCGAGTTGGCCAGCGAAGTCAGCCCCACGGAGTTGAAGCGCGGCCTTCAGGTGATTCTTCGCGGCGAAGCTGAAGCCGAGCAGGCCAAGAAAGAATTAATCGAGGCCAACCTTCGTCTGGTTGTTTCCATCGCGAAGAAATATACCAACCGCGGTTTGCAGTTCCTCGACCTGATTCAGGAAGGCAACATCGGCCTGATGAAAGCTGTGGACAAATTCGAATGGCGCCGCGGCTACAAGTTCTCCACCTACGCCACTTGGTGGATTCGCCAGGCCATCACGCGCGCCATCGCCGACCAGGCCCGCACCATCCGCATTCCGGTGCACATGATCGAAACGATCAATAAGCTCGTGCGCACCCAGCGGCAGTTAGTACAGGAACTCGGCCGGGAGCCCACTTCCGAAGAAATCGCGAAGCGCATGGACATCCCTGTCGCGAAAGTGCGCAAGATTCTGAAAATCGCGCAGGAGCCGATTTCGCTCGAAACTCCCATCGGCGAGGAAGAAGATTCGCATCTTGGCGATTTTATCGAGGACAAGGCGGTCGTCTCGCCCTCCGACGCGGTCATCAATCTCAGCCTGAAGGAGCAAACCTCTTCGGTGCTGAAGACCCTCACGCCGCGCGAGGAAAAAGTCATCAAGATGCGTTTCGGTCTCGACGACGGCAGCGAACACACTCTCGAGGAAGTCGGTCAATCGTTCGCCGTCACTCGCGAGCGTATCCGCCAGATCGAAGCCAAAGCCCTGCGCAAGCTGCGCCACCCGTCGCGCTCGCGCAAACTCCGCGCCTTCCTCGAAGGCTCCGCCAACGATTACTGAGCTGGCGGAGCCTCGAATAAGGCGATTACTTCAATCTTCCCAACGATATTTCTGTTGAACTCGGGAAGTTCTTGGGCCGGAATCCAATACTCCTTGTGGATGACATTACGAGTCACGAATCCGGCTCCGATCTTCGGATTCTTCGCGTTCCAATCACGCGCAATCTGAATGGCGTATTGCTCGTTTTGCGTGGCCTTCGAGCCTGGGCGGGAACTCCGAAAAACCCGATTGCCGAATTAGGGCTAGTTCATCCGGACCGACGGGCCGGAAGAGCACAGTTGTCTGGCAGTCTGAGTTCGCAAATTCTCAGGTTCCAAGAGTGATTGAAGTCGATTCAGCGCTTTGAACCAATACGCCTTCATCTTGGCGCACTCTTTCGAGCTGGGAAGTCTCATGTGATCCACCGCTGCCTGGCTCTTCGCTGCGCCCTTGGTATAAAAATTCACGCTCAATCGGCTTGTGCCGCCGTCCCATTTCGCGCGCAGCGATTTATTCGGCGTCGCCGTAGTGATTTCGATTTTCGCCTCCGGCAGCCATCGCTGCCGCAGCTTTTCATCAGTCCACGATTCGTACAGCTTCGTCATCGGCACATTCAAAGTGCGGCTTCCGGACGCAGCAAATTCGCCATCGCACTTCTGAAATTTCTCGCGAATGCCTCGCTCGTGCTCGTACGGGACCGCGATCATCTGGCACCACCACGGCCCCACCTTGTGCGTCTTGGCCAAGTAGGCCGAGATGCGGTGGTACCGCCACTTCTTCGCGCCGGCTTTGTCCAAAATCTTGAACCATTCCGGCCAAGTTTTTCCCGTCCGCTCCTTCACAGCCTCATCGCGCATCCTCTTCGCTTCCCGAGGTGTCCTCATTGGTATCGCTCCTATTTCTGTTGTTGCGCGGTCGTCCAATTCACCGCCGAACCGTAGCCGTATACCAGCTGCGCGCCGCGATCCGCGCCGATCGTCAGCAGTATGCCGAGCAGCACCATCCCCAACAGCATCACTTTCCGCAAATTCGCCGTGAAATTCTTGCGCATGAAAAACGCAAACATGCACAGCCCAATCGCCACGCTGGTGGCGGTCAGCATCAACGTCTCGTGAATTCCTACTGCGCGCTGCGCCTCGCCTGGTGGAACTGAATTCTCCGCTGCGAGTCCGGTCATGGCCGTAATGATCGCGGCCAGTGTTCCCAGATAGAGCAGCCGCGATGCGGTCCGCTGCAATTCGTCACTCGAACGCCAGATCGCGAGCAACTCAAAAAGCAGTGCGGCGAGCCATAGCACAATAGGGAAGTGCACGAACAGCGGATGGTAGTTCAGCGCGGCTTTCAGGCCTGGAAGCATCGCGGTTCGCCTCCTTGTTTGGGTTGCGGCACCGGAAGCGCATTATGTGCCATCTGCTGTGGATCGTAAACCGCAGTATAATGCGCGCCGTTCGCGTCCCGGGTGAAGTCGCGAGACGCGCTGTTCGCGGCGCCGTGTCTTGAGGCGTCCGATGAATTTTGTAGCGGCGGTCTTCGGACCACAACCGGTTTTGCGGCCAAGAAGCGGATAATCGTGCCTGCAGCGCGGAATGCGAACTGCGCCGAGGGATAAGACATTGAAACCGCGACAGCCCGAACGCGACTACTCGCACCGAATCCTGATCGACAAGTTGGGAGTGAAAGCAGGACAAAAGATCGCGGTACTCGGAGTGGAAAGCGCGGAATTTCTAAGCGACCTCGTCGCGCGCGTTCCCGATTATTCGCGAGGAAAGCGTATCAAAGGTGCTGATCTGGTTTTCTTTTCAGCCGAAGCGCTGAAAGACCTGGCAAATCTGAAATCGCTGTCGCGATCCATCGCCAAGGCCGGCGCTATTTGGGTCGTATACCCCAGGGGCCAAACCCGCATCCGCGAAATTGATGTGATCAAGGCAGGCAAAGCCGCAGGTCTAACCGACAACAAAGTCTGCCGCTTCTCCGAAACGCACACAGCTCTCCGCTTCTGTATTCCGGTGGCGAATCGTTGAATTTCGGGGCGACGGAAGGATCATTCGCAGGGCTCACGTCACGATTTCATGCATCGTGGAGCAGTACGCAATTTGCCGTTTGGGATTGTCGCGGTCGTAGAAAACCGGAACGCTCATGCCCTCATAAAGTTTTTCCGTGTAATCGAAACCAAGCCCCTTGTGCGTCTGTCGCTGGTAGTCGCTGAATTCGTATTCCACCGACGCGTTGTTCTTGTCGTCGTTCCATCGCCGCACAATTTTCCCCATCGCGACCTCGCCGTTCTCCAGCAGATCGCACTCCCGCACTTGCGAACGCCACATGCCCACCGGCAGCAGCAACAAAAGAATAAAACCCCCTGCCATTGCCCAATCCTGCGTTTTAAAGGTCGCGAACGAAAAAGTGCGCCCCCATTCCCCGTAAAGATGCGCGCCCAAAGCCGTCCCGAATATCACCACCACCAAGGCCGTCACCGCCAGGCTGAACTTTCCGCGTTTCGCCATTTGTATTTCGCGCGGCCGCGAAGTTCGCAGCAACGCCTTGTCCTGCGCGCTCGGCTCGATCACCGCGCTCGGCCCGCTGCCGGCGCTCGTGCCCCCACTCGCGAAAGCGTCTGCGCCTGTCGCACGAACGGCTGCCGCGCCACCAGTCCGCATTGCCGGCGCAGGAAGAGCCTCCAGTTTGTTCAGGGTCCGCTTCATAACCACGTAATTGATCAGAATTCCGATGCTCGGGACGACGCAGAAGATCGCGATTTGATACGGGTTTCGGAACCGCCAGAAGTGGATCATGAAGAAGACGAACCCGCCCATCATCACGAAACCGATAGGCAACATGACCAAGCTCGATCGGGCGTTGGCAATGGCTGCATCGCGATTCCACCCGCAACTCGGGCAGTAGGGCTTATTGATTGCGAGCAACGTCGCGCCGTGGCAGCGAGGGCAGGGCGGTGTAGGCATGTAAAATGATAGCGTAATTTTTCGCCGCGCCGTCCGCCTGCGGCTATGATGTTTCTATGGCGACAAGCCTCGATGTCCGCGGACTTACCGTCGAGCTTCCCACCCATTCCGGATGGGTCCGTCCAGTGCACGACGTCTCGTTCACCCTCGCGCGAGGCGAAACTCTGGGGATCGTCGGCGAATCCGGCTCGGGCAAGACCATGCTTTCGCTCGCGCTGATGGGACTCGAGCCGCACGGCGCACGCCACGATGGCCAAGCATGGCTGCACCCGCGCAACGCGAACGGAAACAGCAATGGCGCTAGCCGCCGCGACCCCGCCGCCGCATCCGCGCCCGAACTGCCGCGCGAAAACCTGCTCGCCCTGTCTCCAGAAAAAATGCGCGAAATCCGCGGCCGCGAAATCGCCATGATCTTTCAGGAGCCGATGACCGCGCTCAATCCCGTCCTGCGCATCGGCGCGCAGATCGAGGAAGCGATTCGCGTACACGAGCCGCGCACCGGGGCAAACGAAATCCGCAGCCGAACCCTCGCGGCCATTGAACGCGCCGCGCTCCCCGACCCCGAGCGTCGCGTGCGCCAGTATCCACACCAGCTTTCGGGCGGCTTGCGCCAGCGCGTGATGATCGCCATGGCGCTCGCGGCCGGTCCCGGTGTGCTGATCGCCGACGAGCCCACCACGGCGCTCGATGTCACCGTGCAAAAACAAATCCTCGAACTCCTCGCAAAATTACGTCGCGAATTGCAGCTCTCGATGCTTTTCATCACGCACGATTTGGGGGTGGTGGCGCAGGTAGCCGATCGTGTTGTGGTCATGTACGCGGGACGCATCGTCGAAGCAGGCCCCGTCGCGGAAGTCCTGCGCGCGCCCCGTCACCCCTACACGGAAGGACTCCTCCGCGCCGCGCCCCGCCTCGCACGTGAAAAACTGGTTCCGATTCCCGGCACGGTTCCAGCGCTCGATGTGCTGCCTGCGGGTTGCGCTTTTGCGCCGCGCTGTCCTCATCGTGTGCCGCAGTGCGACGCAGCCGTTCCGGGATTGCGCGCGGTAAACGCAAATCATCACGCGAGGTGTATTCTCGTCCCATGAACTCGGCCAATAGCCACGCGAATCATGAAAAAACAAGCGACCGGGAATTGAAAGCGCTCGTCCGCGACCGCTTCACCAAAACCGCCGAGGTTTTTGGCGACTACGCCGTCATGAGTCGCGTCGCCGAAGCCGAATCGCTCGCGCGCCTGCTTTCGGCCGGCCCGCACGATCTTGCGCTGGACCTCGCCTGCGGCCCCGGCACGCTGGCTCTGCGTTTCGCAAAACACGTGCGCTGGATTTGCGCGCTCGATTTCACTCCTGCGATTCTTGCGCGCGCGCGCCACAAAGCCGCGGAAGAGGGGTTGCTCAAAAAATTTAGTTTCGCGATCGGCGACGCGCAAGCATTGCCCTTCGCGGACGGCTCGCTCGACCTGACCGTCACGAGCTACAGCCTGCACCACATTTCCGATCCCACGCGCGTCGTCCGTGAAATGGCGCGGGTTGTGAAACGCGGAGGGCGCGTCGGCTTGATTGATATCCTTGCCCCGGAAGATCCCAAAGTCCGTGAGCTGAATCACCGGATCGAATATATTCGCGACCATTCCCATTCGCGTTCGCTCACGCAGCCCGAATTCAAAGCGTTGATGAAAGAAGCAGGCCTGCGCATCACCGCTACGGATATTCGCGAACATCCGCGCATCTTCGATCACTGGATGCACGTTGCCGGCTGGAAGCCCACCGACCCCGAGTACATCGAAGCGCGCCGCCTGATGGTTTCTTCCATCGAAGACGATGGTTCCAATTTTCATCCGCGTTTTCAGCCAGCGGACGTCACGAAACCCGGTGCGGCACCCGATCTTTACATGGTCAACACCGGAATTTGCATCGCTGCCGAGAAAATCTAGGGATGCCCGCGGAAGCTCTACTCGAAGCGCGCGTCCTGCGGAAATCGTACTCGCTCGCAACCGGCGCGTTCACGCAATCCCGGCGCCACGCGCTCGCCGTGGACGGCGTGAGCTTCTCGCTTGACCGCGGCGAGACGCTCGGCATCGTCGGTGAATCCGGTTGTGGCAAGACGACTCTCGCACGCATGTTGATGCGCCTGATCGAGCCGGACTCCGGCGAAATTATTTTCCGCGGCCAAAATTGGCTCGGCGCGCGTGGCCGGGAATTGCGTGCGCTGCGCCGCGGCATGCAGATGGTGTTTCAGGATCCCATCGCCTCGCTGAATCCGCGCATGCACGTCGGCACGATCGTCGGCGAGCCGCTCGCCATTCACGATCCGCAACTTTCCCGTGAACAGCGTCGCGCACGCACTGCGGAAATCCTCGCGGCCGTCGGCCTCGGAGCGGACGCTGTCACGCGTTATCCGCATGAATTTTCCGGAGGCCAGCGCCAGCGCATCGGAATCGCCCGCGCGCTGATTTTGCGGCCGGATCTGGTGATTGCGGACGAACCTGTTTCCGCGTTGGATGTTTCGGTTGGCGCGCAAATCCTCGAGCTGCTCGCGCGACTCCAGCGCGAATTCTCGCTCACGCTGATTCTGATTTCACACAGCCTGCCGGTGGTCGCGCAACTGGCCTCGCGCGTAGCCGTCATGCAGGCGGGCCAAATCGTCGAACTAGGTCCCGCCGATGAGGTGCTGCGAACCCCGCAGCATCCTTACACGCAAGCCCTACTGGCTGCGGTCCCTCAAATCCCCGAATGAATTCAGGCGGCTTCTCGTCGAGTGCAGCGGCTTGCCGCCGCCTTGAACGGCCCGGAACCTACTGGATCGCTGCCATTCCACGCGATGCAAACCTCGCTTAAAAACGCGGCAGCAAGCCAGCCGTGGCCGGCAAGCTTCCATACTCCCCAAAACACGCGGGTCCACGGATGATTGCCAAATATGGCGCTTGGCCATCAAAGAAATCGCGGTAGAATCCCACTCCTGAAACTTTGGCGAAAGCCATCCGTACTGACAAAGAGACCGCACCGAAGGCACTCGTAAACTGGAGGATTCACATGGCCAGCGCCGCGACGCCCACCCCTGCACCTGCGACCACCGACAACTCATTCAGCCGCATCTTCGGCGTGTTGTTTGCTCCCCAGCAGACGTTCGAATCCATCGTTCGCAGGCCAACCTGGATCGTGCCGGTCATTCTCGGCTGCATCCTTTTCATGGCTGTCGTCGCGGTATTTACGCAACGCGGCGGATGGCCCAGTTTTTTCGAGAAGCAGAACGCCACTAATACCCGAATGCAGAAAATGTCCGCGGAGGATCGCGAACGCACGATGAACGCGCAGATAAAGTTTGCGCCCACCTTTGGCTACGTGGAAGGCGTGATCATTGCCCCGATCGCCGCGCTTCTGGTTGCCGCAGTGCTGATGCTGGTCTTCAACCTGAGCGGCGCAACGAAAGTTGCCTTCAAAACCTCTCTGGCCATCGTGTCGTATGCGTGGGTGCCCTGGCTGATTCACGGAGTCCTGAGCATTTTGATCTTGTTCCTGAAAGACCCTTCCACCGTGGACTTACAGAATATCGTCGCTTCCAATCCCGGCGCGTTTCTTTCTGACGACGCCTCCAAATGGCTGGTCTCGCTCGTCAGTTCGATTGATATTTTTGCCATCTGGACGCTGGTCCTGCTGGCCATCGGCTACAGCGCGACCAATCCTAAGAAACTCTCCTTCGGGAAGGCGCTCGTCCTCGTCGTAATTCCGTGGATTTTCTTCATCGCGATCAAGGTCGGGCTCACGGCTGCTTTCTCCTGATACACTCGCTCGGATGGAGTCGCACCAAGAAGGATTTAAGTTTGAAGTCCTGGCCACCGATCCCACTGGCGCGCGCCTCGGGCGCCTGACGACGCCGCACGGTGTAATCGACACGCCTGCATTCATGCCGGTGGGTACCGCCGCCACTGTGAAGGGCCAGACGCAGCAGGACCTGGAAGACCTCGGAGTGCAAATCCTGCTTTCCAACACTTACCATCTATTCCTTCGCCCCGGCCACGAACTCATCCGTCAGATGGGCGGGTTGCACAAATTCATGTCCTGGCCGCGCGCAATCCTCACTGATTCCGGCGGCTTTCAGGTGTTCAGCCTCAGCGAACTGCGCAAAGTCACGAACCAGGGTGTCACGTTCCGTTCGCACCTCGACGGCTCCGAGCATTTTCTTTCGCCCGAGAGGGCCCTCGAAATCGAAATCGCGCTCGGCGCGGACGTCATCATGGTTCTCGATGAATGTATTGAAGCGCCTGCTCCTGAAAGCCGGGCTCGCGAAGCCGCCGCACGCACGCTCGATTGGGCGGGCCGCTCGCGCGATTATTTCGCGCAATATGGCGACGCCGCGCGGCAAATGCTTTTCGGCATCGTGCAAGGCGGCACGCACGCCGCGCTACGCCGCGAAAGCGCAGACGCGCTCGTCGCGCTCGATTTTCCGGGATATGCGATCGGCGGCTTGGCCGTCGGCGAGCCGCACGCGACCACTTGCGAGATGACGCAAGCCGCCACGTCGCGCCTTCCTGCCGATCGTCCTCGTTATCTGATGGGCGTCGGCAAGCCCGAACAAATTCCCGATTACGTCGCACTGGGCATCGACATGATGGATTGCGTCCTGCCGACGCGCAGCGCGCGCCACGGCTGCCTGTACACTTCACAGGGCCGCCTGCTAATCAAGAACGCGCAATACGCGAACGACTCGCGTCCGATTGACGAATCCTGCGGCTGCGCCGTGTGCCGCCGCTACTCGCGATCGTATCTTCGGCATCTCTATTCCGCAGGAGAATTCCTCGCGACCATCCTGAACACCCACCACAACATTTACTTTTACCTTGACATAATGCGCGAAATTCGCGAGGCTATCCGTTTTGGGAAGCTCGAAAAGTTCCGCTCTGACCTTCAGGCTCGTCTGAAATAAGACAAACCCAAGCAGGTGTTGGGCGCGGTCGCGGGCGGATCATCATCTTCGGCGAACGAGCTTCGGCCTGCCGTCCCTGGCAAGCTTGCCCGTCCTGGTGGGACTTGCCCTCCGCAGCCGGTTTTACCGGCGCAGGAGGATTTATCGGCGTACGAGAAAAAGGCGCACTAATCGTGACAACTGTTTGTTTGATTTTCTCGAACCTAGCGATCGCCCTGCAGTCTCAGCCTGGCGGCGTCGCGCTATTTCTGCCGTTGATTCTCATCATGGTAATTTTTTATTTCTTGATGATTCTGCCCGCCCAGCGCCGCCAGAAAAAAGTCACGGAAATGCTGAAGGCGCTGAAAAATGGGGACAAAGTCATCACCAACGGCGGCATCTACGGCACCATCGTTGGCCTCGAAGACGACGCAGTTCAACTGCGCGTCGCTGAGCAAGTGAAAATAAAAGTATCCCGCAGCGCCATCGCCGGCCTGCAGTCCGAACCACCGAAGGAGAGTTAGGCAGCCCGCATGAATCCCCAGCTCAGATGGAAGTTCATTCTTATCCTGATCGTCATTTTTATTTGCTTGTTCGGACTGATCGGTATGCCGCAATTTCCCACCTCGCTCGCTCAGGTGAAGCAGAATCTCGCGGACCGCATCAAGCTCGGCTTGGATCTGAAAGGCGGCAGCCACTTGGTTCTGCAAGTGCAAGTGGACGAAGCTATCGGCCAGCGCTGCGACCAGGCCGTTGACCAGCTCACCAAGCAAGTCCACGAAAAAAATATCGTCGTCGGCGACATCCGCCGTGTGGATGACACGCACATTGAAGTGGACAATGTCGACCCATCCACCTCCGGGGCGTTCCGCGACCTCATCAACAATCAGTTCCCAGACTGGACCATGTCCCCGGCGGCGGGCGTGAACAACGGCTATTTGCTGACGATGAAGCCGTCAGTCGTCGCTGATCTTCGCCGCGACACCATGGATCAGGCCCTCGAAACGATCACGCGTCGCATCAACGCCCTCGGCCTCACTGAGCCGACCATCGCTTTCACCGGCCGCGGCGACAATGAGATCCTCGTGCAGCTTCCCGGCGAGGGTGATCCGACTCGCGCAAAAGCCGTGATTCAAGCAGGCGGCCAGCTTACGCTGAACCGCGTCGTTGACGATCAAACCTATCCGTCCGAAGCGGCCGCGCTCGCCGCCCGTGGCGGGGTGCTCCCGCCTGGAACGATAATCGTACCGGGCAAATCTGACACCCAAACTGGTCAGCCCAGCCAGCAGGTTTATTACATTCTCGACCGCGCGCCGATTGTTACAGGCGCGGACCTGCGCGGTGCGACCCCCTCTCCCAGCACGAATAATCCCGGCCAATATGAAGTTCGCTTTCAGCTTTCCACGGCTGCGGCAGCGCGTTTTGGTCCATTCACTGAGGCCAATATCGGCCATCGGATGGCCATCGTGCTAGATCATCAAGTTTATTCCGCTCCGGTGATCAACGGCCGAATTGATGATTCCGGTGTGATCGAAGGGAATTTCAGCCAGGAATCCGCGCAAGATCTCGCACTGGTTCTGCGCGCCGGCGCTCTGCCTGCTTCCATTAAATATTTGGAAGAGCGTACCGTCGGCCCATCGTTGGGCGCCGATTCCATCCGCGAAGGCGTGCGCGCCTCCATCGCCAGCATCGTCGTCGTGATGATTTTTCTTGTGATCTATTATCGCCTCAGCGGTGTCAATGCAGTCGTGGCCCTTTTTCTTAACTTGATCATCCTGGTGGCGTTCATGGCTTATGCGGGCGCTGTCCTGACCCTGCCCGGGATCGCCGGCGTGATCTTAACCATCGGCATGGGTGTGGATTCCAACGTTCTGGTTTTTGAACGCATTCGCGAGGAGCTGCGCAACGGCAAAGCTCCGGCTTCCGCCGTGGACTTAGGCTTTGAGCGCGCGTTCCTCACCATCATTGACACCCACGTCACGACGATCGTGTCCGCTATATTCTTGTTTCTTTTCGGCACCGGCCCCGTGCGTGGTTTCGCCGTGACGTTAGTGATCGGCTTACTGGCTAACATATTCACTTCCATTTACGTGTCACGTGCGATTTTCGATTGGCACCTTTCGCGCATGGATCGCCAGGCCGAACTCAGTATTTAGCGTTGAGTGGCACAGCCACTCTTGGCTGTGCAGTTTGCATCTGTGAGGGCACCCGCAAGAGCATTGCGCGGGGGGTGCTTTAAGGAGTCTCGTTTGTTGTCAGATCGAGACTTAGCCGCGCTCAGTAACTGCGGCATCGAAACCGCGCCGATGGGAACAATCCCAGGCAAAGCGGTGTCAAATAAAGGCGGATAGGTATCGGGATGGAATTTTTCAAGGGCGTGAATGTTGACTGGATGGGGAAGGCGAAATATTTCGTAGCCTTATCCCTGATTCTGCTGGCCGTGGGTTGGGCCTCGATTCTCAAGAATGGCGGCTTGCGCTACGGAATCGATTTCCGCGGCGGCACTTTGGTGTATGTGCGCTTCGCTGGCCCCGCGCCGATCGATCAGATCCGAAAAGGCCTCACATCCGCAGGCCTCGCCGATAGCTCCATTCAGACGATCAGCGACACTGTCTTCAACTCCGGCACGCAGAATGACGTGGTCATCGGCCTCGCGCGTAAGAGTCAGGATGAAGGATCGCTCGACACCGACAAGCAAGCGATTCTCGATGTGCTGCACAAGACCTTCGGCACTTCGGACACTGCTGGCAAAATTGATTTTAACTCCGCGACCAAAGATGCCATCGCCGCATACCTCACTCAAAAAGATCCGCTTTCGTTAGGTACGAATGCCGGAGATCGCTACAATCAGTTGGCGCAGCGCCTTCCGGACGCCCGCGACCGCGATCATAGCGGCATCGTCACCAACTTCGACGAATTGAAGAGCGTTGAAGGCGTCACTCCCGCGGTCATCGCTTCGCTCAAAGACGGTTTCACGCTCGGCAACTTCACCATCCGCAACGTCGAAATCGTCGGTCCCACGGTCGGCGCCCAATTGCGTCGTCAGGCGATTCTTGCCACGCTCTATGCTTTGGCGGGCATGCTGGTATATATTGCTTTCAGGTTTGAGTGGGTGTACGGAGTTGCGGCGGTCATCGCCGTGTTCCACGATGTGCTCATTACGCTCGGGTTTTTCTCGCTGTTTCATTTCGAAATTTCACTGACGGTTATCGCGGCCCTGCTCACGCTCGTCGGCTATTCAATGAACGACACCATCGTGATTTTCGATCGCGTTCGAGAGGACCTTCGTCTCATGCGTCGCGAACCATTCCCAGACGTCGTGAACAAGGCCATTAACCAAACCCTCTCTCGTACCATTCTCACCAGCGGGCTGACATTCCTAACCGTTCTGGTACTCTTCCTGATGGGTGGGGAAGTTCTTCGCGCGTTCTCTTTTGCTATGGTAGTGGGAGTTGTGGTAGGAACATACTCCAGTTTCGGTATTGCAGCTCCCATTGTAGTGTTGTGGAATAAATATTGGGGTCAGGGAACTGCCGTTCGCGCCGGATCCGCAGCCGACAAGCGCGTTGTGGCAGCTGCAAGGAGGTAGGTACCATGTTTGACGATCTAGTTGTTTCCAGCGCAAACCCGAAGAAGACCAATAAGTCCTGGACTGTCGTGCTTTCAGCCATGATTCAGGCTGGACTGCTGGGCATCTTGATTTTGATTCCGCTCATCTATACGGAAGCCTTGCCCAAGCAGATGCTCACCACGTTTCTGGTTCCGCCGCCGCCGCCGCCCCCTCCCCCTCCGCCCGCGGCGGCTGTTCAGCGAATCGTGAAGCCCGTGGCGCGCCTGATTCACAATGGCCAGATGATGGCTCCCACCGTCATCCCCAAGAAAGTGGAAATGATTAAGGAAGAGGAACTGCCGCCGGATGTTGGCGCTGTTGGCGTTGTTGGCGGCGTGCCCGGTGGCATTCCGGGCGGTCAGGCTGGCGGTGTTCTTGGCGGCATTATCGGTGGTACGGGCTCGGCTTTGCCCCCGCCGCCGAAGGCAGCACCGACGCGCATTCGAGTTGGCGGTAACGTGGCCGCAGCGAACTTGATCCGCCAGGTACAGCCCGTTTATCCGGCGATCGCCAAGACAGCTCACATTTCCGGCACGGTTGTCCTTCACGCGGTTATTTCCAAGGACGGCTCGATTCAGGAGTTGACCTACATCTCCGGTCCGCCGTTGCTGATGAAGAACGCGATGGACGCCGTCCGTCAGTGGCGTTACAAACCCACTTTGCTCAACGGTGAGCCGGTGGACGTGGATACCACGATTTCGGTTGTCTTTACTTTGGGTGGTTAAGCAGGGCATGGTTCAGGTCTCTTGCGGGGCCCGGGCCGATTTGAAATAAAATCCGACCGGCAGAATCTTGCTGCCGTGATCGTTTTGCAGGAACGGAGGAGCAAACTAATGCTTTCGAATTTACTTTTGGCCGGTGTGGTGATGTTTCAACAGCAGGGCGGCGGCGAGGTCGGTTGGGATTTGGTCAGCATGTGGCACAACATGGGCGTGCCGGCGAAGGTGGTCGTGGTCATTCTGTTCACGATGTCCGCCTGGTCGGTAGGCATCATGATTGACCGCGCCTTGATGTACAGCGCGGCGCGCAAGCAGTCCCGCATTTTCGTACAGCAAGTCGCGGGCGCCCTGAAAGACAACAAGCTCGACGAAGCTATTTCTATCGCCGAGCGCAACAAGAAGAGCCACATCGCCAAGGTGGTGGCGACGGGCCTCTCCGAATTCCAGGCCGCTTCGGCGCAGGTTGGCGATGAAGAAGTGATCGAAGCGGCCAAGCGCGGCCTCGAGCGCTCCGTCGCCATCGTTCACGCCGAAATGAAGCGCGGCCTCTCCGGCCTCGCCACCATCGGCTCCACGGCACCGTTCGTCGGTCTGTTCGGCACCGTGATGGGCATTATTAACGCGTTTAAAGGCATTTCCGCTTCGAAGGCCACCGGTCTATCGGCCGTCGCCGGCGGTATCGCGGAAGCCTTGGTCACCACCGCTCTCGGCTTGCTCGTCGCCGTTCCGGCCGTGTGGACCTTCAACTATTTCACCAACAAAGTCGAAGCCTTCGACGTCGAGATGGACAACTCCTCGATGGAGCTGATCAACTACTTCATCACCCGTCGCGGCGGAAAGAAGTAAGTCATGGCATACAAGCCCAAAGCACCACCGGTGATGGCCGCCCCGAACGTGATCCCCATGGCGGACATCATGCTGGTGTTGCTCATCATCTTCATGGTGGTCACGCCCATGTTGCAGAAGGGCGTCTCCGTGGATATGGCCAAGGTAAATAACGCCCAAGACATGCAGGATGCCGACAAGGATGACGCCATCATTCTGGCCGTCACCCGCGACGGCAAAATGTACCTGGGCAGCACGCAGGTCGGGCTTGACGATATCACCACCAGGGTAAAAGACCTGATCGCCAATCGCCTCGATAAGACCGTCTTCGTTCGCTCCGACGCGCGCGCCAAATATGGCGACGTCGTCAAGGCTGTTGACGAAGTGCGCTCGGCCGGCGTGGATAAGCTCGGCCTGCTTACGGAAAAGATTCGCACCAAGGGCGCGGCCACGGCGCCTCCGCCTCCGCCTGCGGATTAGTTCGCGGGCGCCAGCAATATCGCAGCGCTTACTGCAAAGGAGTCTTCCCATGGGAATGGCAGTTGGTGGCAATAAAGGCTCGATATCCGAGCCGAACATCGTCCCCCTGATTGACGTGTTGCTCGTGCTGATCATCATTTTCATGGTCATCACGCCCACCACTCCGCAGGGCTTGGACGCGCTCGTGCCGCAGCCCACTCCGCCCAACCAGCAGGAAAATAAAGAGCTGTTGGACAAGACGATCGTCGTGCAGGTCACCTCGGACGGAAAAGTAATGATCAATCAGGACCAAATCTCCTGGGACGATCTGGGGCCGCGACTGGAAGACATCTTCAAACAGCGCGCCGAGAAGGTGGCCTTCGTCAAAGGCGATGACAATGTGGAATTCGCCAACGTCGCTCGCGCGATTGACATCATGCGCGGCGCCGGCATCGACAACGTGGGCCTGATAACCGCGAAGATCGAAGCGGGCCAGTAGCCCCAAAATCCTCGGCCCGTGATTCGCCTTCATCAAGGAGAGCAAGGAATGCAGCAGCGGAAGCCTCATACACTTCTACTTCTGGCTGTCGTGGCCTCACTGACCGCTGGAGCCGGTTGCGATAAACTCCGTGCGCGCGACAAGCTCAATAAGGGCGTGCAGGCCTATAAAGGCGGCCAGACCGATCTGGCGATTGAAGATTTCAAGCAGGCGAAGGATCTCGATCCGTCTCTCACCAATGCGCGGCTCTACCTCGCCACAGCCTATTCCGCGCAATATATTCCCGGTGCACCGTCCGACGAAAATGTTCGCAATGGTCAGCAGGCCGCCCAGGAATTCAAGGACATTCTGGCGAAGGATCCCAACAATCTCTCGGCCATCGACGGTCTCGGTTCGATTCTTTACAACATGGGCGGCACGCCCTTTGATGCCAAGAAATTCGAGGAATCGAAGAGCTACCATGAAAAGCATATCGAGCTGAAACCGGAAGATCCCGAACCTTATTACTGGGTCGGCGTCATTGATTGGTCGCTCGCTTTCCGCGGTAACCGCGACTTGCGCGAGGACTACAACAAGACCGCCAAGAAAACCATCCGGGACACCGATCCCATGCCGCCCCCGCTCGCCGCGCAATTCAAGGCCAAATACGGCTCTATCGTGGACGAGGGTATCACCAACTTGCAGAAAGCGATTCAGTTGCGCTCAGACTACGACGACGCCATGGCCTACCTGAACCTGCTCTATCGCCAGAAGGCCGATATGGAAACGGATCCGGCGGCACGCGAGACTGATGTCAAACTGGCCGACGATCTGGTGGACAAGGTCAAGGCCATCAAACAGAAGAAGCTGGAGAACCCGCAGCCGTCGTCATAAGGCTACGTCGCGGTCGGGCGCCCTCATGGACAGCTGGGTGCCTCCCAACATCAAAACGTTTCAAGCGGCGGGTGCTAAGAGGCCCGCCGTTTTTTTTAGCTGGCACGGCCACTGTTGGCTGTGCGCTTCTTAGAGCGAATCGGAAACCGAACGAGCGGCCTCGACCGTCGGCTTAAGGCCGACTAAGCTACACAAAATGTCGCCAAACAAAATATCGCAAATCCGCGAGGCGCTCTTTTTACTCGTCGGTGTTATCGCACTCGCCACTCTAATCACGGCACTGCCGCTCTACCTAGCGCACATCCGCGCGGACAATTCCGCGGATCCATGGACCGCTGCGCAAACGGTTCAACCCGCAGACTTCGCGAAAGAACTCGCCAGCACAACTGCCCGAGACAAGCCCACAATCGTCTGCGTCGGCTTCCGCCCGCTATATCAAGGTGCGCATGTACCAGGCGCATCTTTCCACGGCTCCGGCTCCACCGCGCAGGGCCTCGAAGATCTCAAGACTTGGGCGAAAGACCTGCCGCGCTCCACGGATATCGTTCTTTACTGCGGCTGCTGCCCTATGGGCCACTGTCCCAATATCCGCCCGGCGTTCGTTGCCATGCGCGATATGGGCTTCACGCACGTGCGCGTGCTCATTCTGGCAAGCGATTTCAATACCGACTGGATCTCGAAAGGCTATCCAGTGGCAAAGGCAAAATAGGCGGGAGCAGCCAGCGCAGAGCGTGGCCGCTAGAAGCAGGTTCTGGCCGCCGCTGCCTCATTCGCCCAATTTGAGATAGAATTGCCCATGGGTTCAGCCGGTAAACCTGTCATCACCCAAGCGGCCCGTCGCGCCGTGGACCTGCGCTTTGTCGAATTGATAGACAAAGTGCGCCGCAACCGCCCGGGCGACGACCTCGAGCTTCTCCGCCGCGCGTACGATTTCGCTGCCGAGCAGCACAAGACCCAAACCCGCCTTTCCGGCGAGCCGTTCCTTTCTCATCCCGTCGAAGTAGCGCACATCCTTGCGGACATGAAACTCGATGTCACCTCACTTTGCGCCGCGCTGCTCCATGACGTCGTCGAAGACACCAAGATTCCTCTCGCAACGATCACTGAGCAATTCGGCGCGGATGTGGCTCGCCTGGTCGAAGGCGCCACAAAAATCAGCCGTCTCGATCTTCTCGCCCCGGAAACCCGCCAGGCTGAAAACGTCCGCAAGATGCTGCTCGCGATGGTGAACGATGTCCGCGTAGTCGTCGTCAAACTCGCCGACCGCCTGCACAACATGCGCACGCTGAATTACCTCGATCCCGAGCGCCAGCAGCGCATCGCGCGCGAAACTTTGGACATTTACGCTCCCGTCGCCAATCGCCTCGGCATGGGCTTGATTCGCGGCGAACTCGAAGACCTCTCCTTCCGTTACATTGAATCCGACGCGTTTTTCGAATTGCAAAAAAAGCTCGCCACCAAGCAGAAAATCTTCGACAAATTTCTGCACGAGGTCCAGGATTCCATCCGCGACAAAATGGTGGAAACCGGAATTCCGGCCGAGGTGCAGGCCCGCGTCAAGCGCCTCTACTCGCTGCATCTGAAAAGTCAGAAACAGCAGCGCACGATTGATCAGGTGTATGACCTGCTCGCCATCCGCGTCATCACCGACACCGTGAAAAATTGCTACGCCACTCTCGGGGTGATCCATCAGATTTGGCCGCCCGTTCCGGGTCGCTTCAAAGATTACATCGCCATGCCGCGCCCGAACCTCTACCAATCCCTGCACACCACGGTGATTCACGGCGGCCAGGCCTTCGAAGTGCAAATCCGCACGCAGGATATGCACCGCATCGCCGAACAAGGCGTCGCGGCTCATTGGAAATATAAGGACGGCCGCACCGAACTTTCCAACACCGCGGACGATCAGCGCATCGTCTGGATGCGCCAGCTCATCGAGTGGGTACAGGAAATGCAGGAGCCCAGCGAATTTCTATCCACTCTGCGGGTGGATCTGTATCCCGAAGAGGTTTACACGTTCACGCCTATGGGTCGCGTCGTCGTGCTTCCGCGCGGCGCCACCGCCATTGATTTCGCTTACGCGGTTCACACCGAAGTCGGGCATCAATGTACTGGCGCAAAAGTGAATGGCGCGATCGTTCCCTTGCGTCACGCTGTGGCCAATGGCGACGTGATCGAAATCATCACCCAGAAGGGCCACGAACCTTCCCGCGATTGGCTTTCCTTCGTGCACACTTCGCGCGCACGCAGCAAAATCCGCCAGTGGATCAATCTCCACGAACGCGAACAAGCCAAGGACGTCGGCAAGCGCTTGCTGGAAAAAGAAGCCCGACAGGCTGGCATTACCCTGAAGAAAATTTCGTCGGAGGATTGGCAGCGCGTCGCTTCCGATTACGGTTGCGGCCGCATTGACGATCTTCACGCCGACCTCGGCTACGGAAAATGGTCAGCGCGGCAGGTTCTGGCGAAAGCTTCTGGCCAGCCGCTTGCCGAGCCCGCCGAAGAAAAGCCGAAAATCACCGACACCGTCAAGCGCATGCTGGGCATGAATGACGGCTCGATTCTCGTGCGAGGCCACGACGATCTGATGGTCTATCGTTCGAAATGCTGTAATCCGATCCCGGGAGATGACGTCGTCGGCTACGTCACCCGCGGACGCGGCATCGCCGTACACGGCAAGAATTGTCCCAACGTGCAGAATCTTCTTTACGACGCCGAACGTCGCATCGCCGTCGAATGGGCCGGCCACACGCAAGCTACTTTCCCGGTTCGCCTGCGCATCCTCACCGAAGATCGTCCGGGGATGTTGGCCAATATCACCGCGGTCATCAGCGATGCTGGCGCAAACATCCGCACCTTCGAAAGCGGCGGCCAGGATCTCCGCGCCCGGATCGACGTAGCCCTGGACGTCCAGGACCGCAAACAGTTGGAGCGCATCCTGGGCTCCATAAAACGCATCCCCGGCGTTTTCGACATCGAGCGCGTTTACAACGTTTGATCGCATGAAAAGTAGAGATGTCATCCCGAGCGAAGCCAGGGACCTGCTTTGTCGTGATTGCCCCGCGCCCTTTGCGTCTCCGCGGTAGCAGCATTTCGCCGTCGTTGCTCTCCCCCATTTGGATCCCTTAACCCAGTTAATCCTTCCGCGTCACGCCACCCACCCCACTCAACGGCTCTGTACAATGAAATCAAGGAGCAACACCCAGCCAATCATGCATGACGCGCGCGAACCAGGCCGCACGATCCGACTCGAGAACCTCTTCGCACTCGCATCACTGCTCGCGTGCGCGCTGCTCTCAGTTTCCTGCCAAAGTCTGATGCCGCTCGATACGTCACCCCTCGATAAAGTTGGCATGAGATACGACTCAATCAAAGAACTGAAGGAACTGCACATCAGCGCCCCCGAAGTCGGCCAAATCGCCAAAGTCCGCGACGCCGGCCTCTCAGACGCTGACTGCGTCGAGTTGCTGCGAATTTCCCACGGCCGCCATCAGCAATTCACCGCCGGCGACGCGATCACCACCATGCATCAATCCGGAATGTCAGAGGGTACGATTCTTGGTCTCGCCAATCTCGACCAACTGGGCGTCGGCTATGGCGAGCTGCAAGCGATGCACCTCGCAGGCCTTTCCGACGCCATCATCATGGAAGTAGCGCGGCATCACGCCGCGAATCAACCGGTTCTTTCCGGCGCGTCACTCGGCAATATGCGAAACCTTCGCATCGACAACGCCACGCTGCTCGAGCTGGTCCGCCGCAGCATCCCTAATTCCGAAGCCCCCGGAATAATCGCATTCCGCCGCCGTGGTGCAACCGACGCAGAAATCCTCCGCCACTTCCCAAGTTCGTAGCGCCGGCCTGCCTGCCGGTAGGCAGGCGTCTCGCCGGCTCTTCGCTTATGCTGCCTAGCGGAGGCAAGCTGTGGAAGGGCGGGACTTCAGTCCCGCCGTAAACGCCCTAGAGCACCAGGGGCTTTTAGCCCCTGGCCAGTCCTTGTAGTCCGCAAAACTGCCTCCCGCTTCTTCGCTCTCGATGTCCCGTCCGAGCCTCTGGTCTGTTTTCTGTTTTCCCTTTTCCATCTCCGGCAGCTAAAATCTTTCCATCTTGAATCGCATCGCGCCGCGCCCGGTCGCAGCAGCCTTCCTCGGTTTGACTCTCATGCTTTGCGCTTCCAATTGCAGTGTCCCGCTGGCTCCCGGCTACCAAATTCTGAAAGAGTCGCGCGAAGTCCGCTTCATGCCCGGCCCGCCGCCTGAGCTCCAAGTCCGATCGACCTACACGCTGCAAAATGTCGGCAGCACCAGTCTCACGTTTATCGACGTCAATTTCCCGGACGAAAAACTCTTCGGCCGCAAGAACTTGCGAGTCGAATTGGACGGACACGAAATAACTCCGGCGAAACTCCCCGAGGAATATCAACAGGAATCCCCAAACGCGCTGCGCATCGCCTTCGACACGCCCTGGGAGCGCAAGCAGAGTCACCGTTTGACGATCGAGTGCAGCTTCCGTTCCCCAGCCGATCGCGGCTCGCGCATCACACTCGGAGCCGATAATTTCCACCTCGGCCCGCGCGGTTGGATTCCTTTGCCTCAACCGCCCAAGCGCGTTCTCGCTCCCTATCCCGCGCGTCCGCCGAAAATGTTCTACACCGTCCGCGTTCCGGACAACTTCCTGGTCCTCGCCCGCGGCAGGCTCGCCGGACGCAAAAAAGACGGCGGCGAAATCGAATACCGTTTCGAAATGCGCACGGGCGATTTGGCTCCGTATATCGTCGCCGGCCGCTACAGGGATTCATCCGGTCACAACTCGTCGTCCGTGTCCTTCTGGACTTTTCAGCCGCTGAAAGACGATTCCACCGCCGCAGGACAGCGCATTTCTGCGGCATGGTCCACGCTACAAACTGATTTTGGCCCGCTCGATAGAAATATCGTCCAGCCGCACGTGGTCGACTCGCCCGAACTCCGCGCCCACGGGGATGATGAAGATACGAAGGCAGTTGCGTCCTTCCCCGGCGGCGCGCTCGTCAGTGAAGATGCGCTCGCGCTTGGCCTCCAGAGTGATGAACTCCTTGAAAAAATCTCTCACGCTCTGGCGCACAGTTGGTTTGGCGACCAGCTATACCCGTCGACGAATTCCGCCGTAGGTCTGGGTGAAGGACTGCCGGATTACGCCACGGTCGTCGTTGACGAGGCGCACGGCGGCGAGCCTGCACGTCGCAAGCGCATCATCGAGTTTCTCGAGGAGTACGACGAAGCCGTCAAGCAGGCCGCGGCCACGCCCAATGCCGAAAAGCCCGTCATCGGGACCATGGTCTACGACACCATCGAGCAGCGCCGAATCGCGCGCACCAAGGCCGCGATTTTCTTCATTGAACTGGAGGACGTCTACGGAGAGGCCCCCGTTCGCCAAGGCCTCAAGCAGGTAGTAGCGATACTAGGCGGCAAGGAAGTTGGCTACGACGACGTCCGCTCGGCCCTCGAGCAGTCCACCGGAAAAAATCTAGCCGAACCCTTTCGCACCTGGCTTTACAGCAAAGGCATGCCCCAAGATTTTCGCGCCCGCTACGAAAACGGAAAATAGAAAAAAGAAAATCGCAAACCCTGGCGCGCTCAACGCGAATCCCGATCCGCTTTTCCCATTTTCTATTATCAAATGTCTAGTTTTCAAATTACGGCGCGAACAATGTGGAGTGCGGCGGCCTGCCCGCCAGGGCGGGCTTGCTGTCGCCTTGCGGACCCACCCCCCGGGACAAATTGGCGCTAAAGAAGCGACCTGTTAGGGCAACATAGCCTTCCGCCGCCCCGAACGAGGTGGTACGTTAACAAGTGTCCGAGCGCCTGACAATAATCCGTAGCCGCTTTTCCATCTTCGCTTTTCCATTTTCAATTTTCCGCCCAAGGGAGGAACTGTGAGGGAAGTAATCGCCACCGAGAAGGGCCCCAAAGCCATCGGCCCGTATTCGCAAGCAATCAAAGCCAACGGATTCATCTTCATTTCCGGCCAGGTCGCATTCGATCCCGCTACCGGCAAGGCTCTGGAAGGCGACGCCGCTCAACAAACCGAGCGCATCTTCCAAAATCTCAAGGCCATCGTCGAAGCCGCCGGCTCCTCGCTAGACCGCGCCGTCAGGCTCGGTGTCTTTCTCAAAGACATGAACGATTTCGCTGCCATGAACGAAGTCTACGCCCGTTATTTCCCAGGTAATCCGCCCGCGCGGACCACCGTGGAAGTCTCGCGTCTCCCCCGCGACTTCCGCGTAGAGATTGACATGATCGCGCTTGCATAATGCGCGTACTTGATCGGAGGTCTAGTTGAACAACGAGGATCCGAAAACCGGAGGATTTCGATGAACAAAATAACTTACGGCCTAGTCCTGGGCGGTATTGTCGGCGTTTTCGATGGGCTCATGGCCCGGTTCACCCCCGGGGTGCGACCGCAACTGATAGGCATCGTATTCGGCTCGATGGTCAAGGGGCTCCTCGCCGGCCTTTTGATCGGCGTGTTCGCGCATAAGGTCCACTCGCTGGCTCTTGGCGTCTTTTTTGGTCTTGGCGTCGGCCTGCCGTTTGCGTTTCTTATTGCACACCTGCAGGGGAAGTTTACATCCAAATTGTTCTGCCCGGTGGCTTGGTCGGCCTGATTGTAGGTTACGCTACTCAAAAATATCGAGACGTCTCAGCCATCTCGCCTTCGCGAACCTGATTTCCGGGTTCTTCTTTTCACCCCCTGCCGCGTTTACTTGGTACTCCTTCGCCCGCCCAGAATGGCGCTCAACCCCTTTTTTCTGTATCCTGACATCGTTCATATTCCTGTAAAGATGCAGCAGCACAATCGCCCTGAATTCGCACTCCGTTTCCCCTTCCGTGCGGCAGAAGCTGGAGTCTTGATCAGTCTCTACATGCGCAGCCGGTATTGCAGCTTGCAGCGGCAGTCACACCGTCGCGCGGTTTCAATTTCAATTAGAATCCTTCAAAATATTGGGTGAACGAATGGCTGACTCTCACTTCGACCTCATCGTAATCGGCAGCGGCCCAGCCGGGCAAAAAGGGGCGATCTGCGCCGCAAAACTCCGCAAGCGTGTGGCCGTCGTGGACCGCACCCTCATGATAGGCGGCGTCTGCGTGCACACCGGAACGATTCCCAGCAAAAGCGTTCGCGAAGCCATTTTTCAGCTCACCGGCAACGCGGTCCGCGCCTTTTACGGTGATAATTACCGAGGCAAGAATGACATTTCGGTCCAGGATCTTTCCTTCCGCGTCCGCACCATCATTTCGCGTGAAACGGAAGTCATTCGCGCGCAGCTTCGCCGCAACGGCGTCCAGATTTTCCAGGGTACCGCGCAATTTGCCGGTCCGCACACGATCGAAGTTCAGGGCGACAGCGACAAGACAGTTCTGCACGGTGATCACGTTCTCATCGCGTGCGGCACGCGTCCCGCGCGTAATCCAGACATTCCCTTCGACGACAAGCGCATCGTGGACACCGATCGCATCTCCAGCATGGACGGGCTCCCGCGCGAACTCATCGTCGTCGGCGCCGGCGTCGTCGGCCTCGAATACACTTCCTTCCTCGCCGCTCTCGGCACAGAAGTCACTCTGATTGACCAGCGCCCCACGCTGCTCGATTTTGCCGATCGCGAAATCATGGAAGCGCTCGAATACCATTTGCGGCAGATGGGCACCATGTTCCGCCTCGGCGAAAAAGTCACGCGCGTCGGCATCGATCCTCAGCGCGACCGCGTTTTCGCTGAACTCGAAAGCGGCAAAAAAGTGCAGGCGGACGCCTTGCTCTACGCTGTCGGACGCCAGGCTAATGGCGATCAGCTTCGCATCGAAGCTGCCGGGTTGCAGCCCGACCCGCGCGGCAAGATCAAAGTCAATCAGCACTACCAGACGGACGTACCGCACATCTACGCCGCAGGAGACATCATCGGTTTCCCCGCGCTGGCCAGCACTTCCATGGAACAGGGCCGCCTCTCGAGCTGCCACATGTTCGGCGCGCCGTCCGAACATATGCCCGAACTTTTTCCCTACGGCATCTACACCATCCCTGAAATTTCCATGGTTGGCCAGACCGAAGAAACCCTCACCGCCAATAAAGTGCCGTACGAGGTGGGCCTTGCGAAATACAACGAACTCGCCAAGAGCATGATGCTCGGTGATGAGAGCGGTATGTTGAAGCTTCTCTTCGATCGCAATACGCGCAAACTGCTCGGCGTTCACGTCATTGGCCAGCGCGCCACCGAAATCATCCACATCGGCCAGGCCGTCCTCTACTACGGCGGCACCATCGAATATTTCCGCGACACAGTCTTCAACTATCCAACTCTAGCCGAAGCCTACAAAGTAGCCGCCCTCGACGGTCTCAATAAACTCTAGCCCCGCCGCTGTTGCGCTTTTAATTGTCATCCCGAGTGCAGCGAGGCCTGCCACAGGCAGAGACTTCACTTCGATTTGCCCGCCCAAGACACAAATTTCGCTACACACACGCGTTTCCGTGACCTCTGTTCGCCGTTCTCCGTGTCAAATCTTTTGCCGGTAGGCGCCGCCTTTGTGCGTGTCGCTTACGCCCTGGTTGCCCGCAATTAATTTCCGTCGCATAATCTTGTCGCCAGCGCATCCCAGCCCGTTAGCACAAAGTTGCATCGCACCATGCCTTCCGCACATCCAAAATGTCACCTCATATCCGAATCGAAGGAGACACTCCTTGATCTCATTCACCGTGAATGGCAAGCCCGTTTCCGTGGAGGATCCTCCATCAACTCCGCTGCTTTGGGTCATTCGCGATTCGCTGCATCTTACCGGCACAAAATACGGCTGCGGCATGGCTCTCTGTGGCGCCTGTACGGTTCACCTTGACGGTGAAGCCGTCCGCTCCTGCGTCGCTCCCGTCTCTCGCGCCCAAGGGAAAAAAGTCACGACCATCGAAGGAATTTCTCCCGATGACACGCACCCTTTACAGCAGGCATGGATCGAAATTGACGTTCCACAATGTGGCTACTGCCAGTCCGGCCAGATCATGAGCGCCGCCGTGCTGCTCGCCGAAAATCCCAAACCCACCGATAAGGATATTGACGAAGCCATGTCCGGTAACATCTGCCGCTGCGGCACCTACCCTCGCATCCGTCGCGCGATTCATCGCGCTGCCGAAATTCAGGCTCAGCGAGGTGCCAAGTGACCGTCGCAACCGAAATGAAGCGCCGCGAATTCCTGAAAGCCGGCGCCGCGCTCGGCGGAGGTCTGCTGATCAGTCTCTATGTTCCGGACTTCGCTCGGCGCAGCGCCGCCGCTTCGTCCGACAAGTCCGTTGCGTTGAACGCCTTCGTCCGCATCGCTCCCGATGAATCCGTAACCGTCATTTCCAATCACTCCGAAATGGGACAGGGCATTTACACCTCGCTCCCGATGCTCATTAATGAAGAGCTCGAAGCTGATTGGAGCAAGATTCGCGTCGAATCAGCGCCCGTGGAAGCCGTTTACAATCACACCGCCTTCGGCATCATGATGACTGGCGGCAGCACCACCACGGCGTCCGAATACGATCGCTTCCGCAAAATGGGCGCGATGGCGCGCATCATGTTGATCGCCGCCGCTGCGCAATCCTGGAACGTGGATCCGCAGTCCTGCCACGCCGAAAAAGGCTACGTGATCCACGCGCCAAGCGGCCGCCGCGCATCGTACGGCAGCCTCGCCGAGGCCGCTGCCAAAATCGAGCCGCCCAAAGACGTCCCGCTGAAAGATCCGAAAGACTTCACCATCATCGGCAAGCCGGTCCGCCGCCTCGACACTCCGTCGAAGACGAACGGCACCGCACAATTCGGTCTCGACGTCTACATCCCTGGCATGTTAACCGCCGTCGTTCAACGCGCTCCCGTCTTCGGGGGAAAGTTGTCAGTTTCGATGCAGCCAAAGCGAAAGCTGTTCCCGGCGTCCTCCATGTCGTGCAAGTCCCTTCGGGCGTTGCCGTCATCGCCAAAGGTTTCTGGCCCGCGAAGCTGGGTCGCGAAAAACTCGAAATCAAATGGGACGAAGGTCCCGGCGCCACTATCTCGACTGTATCCATGCGCGAACAATTCGCCAGCCTGTCGCACACTCCCGGCAACGTCGCAAGGAAAGTTGGCGACCCCACCGCGGCTCTCGCCGGCGCCGCGAAAACGATCACCGCCGAATACGAAGTCCCGTACCTTGCCCACGCGATGATGGAGCCGCTCAACACCGTCGTTGATTTGCACGAGGACCACGCTGAAGTCTGGAGCGGCACGCAATTTCAAACCGGCGACCGCGCTGCTGTCGCGCAGGTCGCGGGCCTCAAGCCCGAGCAGGTCAACCTGCACACGACTTTTCTTGGCGGAGGCTTCGGCCGCCGCGCCAATCCCGCCAGCGATTTTGCCAGGGAAGCGGCGCATGTCGCCAAGGCCGCTAAAGCTCCCGTGAAAGTTGTCTGGACTCGCGAAGACGATATTCGCGGCGGCTGGTATCGCCCCATGTGGTACGACCATTTCGCCGCCGGCCTCGATGCAAACGGCGATCCCGTTGCCTGGACTCACACCATTGTGGGCCAATCCATCATGGCAGGGACGATGTTCGAGAACTTCGGAATCAAGAATGGTATAGATTCAGCCTCCGTCGAAGGCGCCGCCGATATTCTCTACGGAATCCCAAATCTCCAAGTGGACCTGCACAGTCCCAAGAACGAAGTCCCCGTGCAATGGTGGCGCTCGGTCGGGCACTCCCACACCGGATTTTCCGTCGAAGCTTTTTTCGATGAAGTCGCTCACGCCGGCGCCAAAGATCCCTACGAACTTCGCCGTGCGCTTCTCGCGAATCAGCCGCGCATGCTCGCCGTGCTCGATCTCGCCGCACAAAAAGCGAACTGGGGCAGTCCGTATCCCGCCGGCCACGCGCGTGGCATCGCCACGCATTTTTCTTTCGATAGTTACGTTGCGCAGGTCGCCGAAGTCTCGGTGGATAGCGATGGTACGGTCCACGTGCATCGCATCGTCGCCGCCGTGGATTGCGGCCGCGTCGTCAATCCCGACACGGTGAAGGCTCAGATCGAAGGCGGCATCGTCTTCGGCCTAACAGCTGCGCTGAAAACGGAAATCACGCTCGACAAGGGCCGCGTCCAGCAGCGCAATTTCCACGATTACCCGATGGTGCGCATGTTCGAATCGCCCGAAATCGAAGTCTATATCGTGCCCAGCTCGGAAAAACCGACGGGCGTCGGCGAGCCGGGTGTTCCGCCTGTCGCGCCCGCCGTCGCCAATGCCATTTTTGCCGCCACGGGCAAACGCGTGCGCCGCCTCCCCATCCAACCGGAGGATTTGCGTTCCGCATGAGCCTGCACGAGGAAACCGAAAACATGACCGCGATCAGAAACTCGACTAAAGACCGAATTGCAAGTCGGCTTACGAATCGACCATGGCCAGTTTCAATCCCGTTTGCAATCGTCGTAATATCGTTCGCCTGGGTGGCAGCCAACGCGCAACAATCCGCGCTCAATACGCCGCCAGTTTCCGCGCGGGCCTTCGCCTCATCCACGCCCGCTGCGCCCGCCACCGCCGTCGCATCCAATGACCCCGCCGCAGAAGCCGCCTTCAATCGCGTCTGGACCGTCTTCAATTCTCCGCGCTGCCGCAATTGTCATCCCGCCGGTGACGCGCCGCTGCAGGGCGACGACAGCCACGTCCACATTCAGAACGTGAAGCGCGGCCCCGGCGGCCACGGCGTTTACGGCATGAAGTGCAACACCTGTCATCAGCTCACCAACACTCCCGGTGACAACATGCCTCCCGGCAATCCGAAATGGAGCCTGCCTCCGCCGAATATGAAAATGGTCATCGTCGGAGAAACTTCCGGCCAGTTCTGCCGCCAGTTGAAAGACCCCGCGCAGAATGGCGGCAGAACGCTAGCCCAAATCATCACCCACGTCTCTTCCGACGACCTGGTAGGCTGGGCCTGGAATCCCGGCGACGGCCGTACCCCACCGCCGCTGACGCGCCCAGAATTCGCAGCAGCGGTCCGCGAATGGGTAAACAACGGCGCCGCCTGCCCGCAATAGTAACGCCTGCGGCTCGTCGGCTCGATTGACTTAGCGCGCTGGTAACGTAGCGCGCCCGGGAACCGCAATCTCCCGATTGGCGGCTTGATCTTGGACTTGTAGCGGCCGGTTCGACAGTATCGAACCGGGCATGCATTTCGTCGGCGTGCGCATTAGCAGTTAATCTGTCATCCGGAGCGAGGCGAAGCTTGCCTACCGCAGACAGGGACCTCTGTTCGGTTTGAATACCGCCTAAGGCGCAAAGTGCGCCGCGCCTCCACATCTCCGTGCCCTCTGCTGTTTGCCGTTCTCAGTGCGCTCTGTGTTAAATCTTTTCGCCCCAATATTTTTCCGGAAGCGTTGCCGCGATTCTCCGAACCCGGGGTAGAATACCCCCTCGGCGTTCCCGCACTCCGGACCGGAAAGGGCCTCGCATGGATCACCGGTTCACTATTGGTGTCGAAGAAGAATTCCAGATCGTCGATCCCGCCTCGGGTGAATTGCGCTCGCACGTCAGCGAGCTGATGGAAGCCTCCTCCGCCGGCCTCGGCGAACAAGTCAAAGCCGAGATGCATCAATCCATCATCGAAATCGGCACAAAAATCTGTGCCAACGTTGCCGAACTCGACGCCGACATGCGCCGCACTCGCGGCGAATTAGTCCGCGCCGCAGAAAGTCGCGGCCTGCAAGTAGCCGCTGCCGGCACGCACCCATTTTCATCCTGGATCGATCAAGTCATTTCCCCCGGCGAGCGCTATCAGAACATCGTCGAGGAAATGGGCCAGCTAGCCCGTTCGCTGCTCATTTTCGGCATGCACGTGCACGTCGCCGTCCCCGATCGCACCACGATGATTGACCTGATGAACATGGCGGGTTACTTTCTTCCACATCTTCTCGCGCTCTCCACCAGCTCGCCCTTCTGGATGGGCCGCGACACGGGACTGAAATCTTTCCGCACCACCGTGTTCCGTCGTTTCCCGCGCACCGGCATCCCCGACCATCTGAATTCCTGGAATCAATATGAAGACTACGTCGAACTCCTCGTGCGCTTACACTGTATAGACAACGCCAAAAAAATCTGGTGGGACGTACGCCCGCACCCCACCTTCGGCACTCTCGAATTCCGCATCTTCGATGTCGTCACACGCGTGGACGAAGCCATCGCCATCGCCGCGCTCACGCAGGCCATTGTCGTAAAGCTCCATTGCCTGTACACGCGAAACATGGGTTTCCGCATGTATCACCGCGCGCTCATCGAAGAGAATAAATGGCGCGCCGCGCGCTGGGGCATCGAAGGCAAGCTCATTGATTTCGGCAAGCAAGCCGAAGTTCCCATGTCCCTGCTGGCCGAGGAACTGCTCGAATTTGTTGACGACGTTCTCGATGAGCTCGGAAGCCGCGCAGCCCTCGCACCCATTCACGGAATTTTTCGCGAAGGCACCAGCGCCGAGCGCCAGCTGCACGTGTATAAAGAAACCGGCGACCTGCAAGCGGTGGTAAAGCATATAGTAAATGAAACCCGCAGCGGCATCCCGCTGCAAGCCACCTCCGCCGCCACGCAAAGCCCGTAGCGCCGTGGCCGGCCTTTGCCGTTGCATTTCTAGCGGCCGGTTCGGCGGTACCGAAACCGGGCATGCATTTGCTCAGCTGCAGGTTAGGAAGGGCGGGACTTCCGTCCCGCCGTAAGGCGCTCCCCTGAAGCCGATCTTTGTGGGTTAGCGCGCAGATTTTTCGGCTCCCGAGAGGTCTGCATGGCGGGAGGAAAGGAACTACACACCATGAAAATCGGCATCCTCTGCGGCCGCGAATACAGCTTTCCCCCGGCCTTCATCGCCAAAGTCAACGAACTCGGCAAAAAACAGGGCATCTCCGCCGAATTCGTCAAGCTCGCCGGCACCATCATGGGCCAGCCCGCCGATTACCAAGTCATCGTGGACCGCATCTCCCACGAAGTGGAGTATTATCGCGCCTATCTGAAACACGCCGTGCTGCAAGGCACCTACGTCATCAACAATCCCTTCTGGTGGACCGCCGACGACAAATTCTTCAACTACTCCGTCGCCGCGAAATTGGGCGTCGCCATCCCGAAAACCATTCTCCTCCCGCAAAAATCCTATCCTGCGGAGGTGGACATTAATTCCGAATCACTCCGCAATCTCACCTATCCCATTGATTGGGACGCGCTCCTTGACTATGTCGGCCGCCCCGCATTCCTGAAGCCTTATTCCGGCGGCGGTTGGAAGCACGTATACAAAGTCCACAATCGCGAAGAGCTGATCGCCGCATACGATGGCACCGGGCCCTATTGCATGACGCTCCAGGAAAATATCGAATTCACGCAATACGTACGATGCTTCACGTTCGGCAAAATGGATATTCTCCCGGTCGTGTACGATCCCAAAGAGCGCCGCTATCTCGTGGACCACAATTATTTGTCACCCGAACTCGGCGCGCGCGTCGTGCTCGATGCGCAGACCATCAATCAAGCCCTCGGCTACGAAATGAACACCATCGAATTCGCAATCAAAGATGGCGTCCCGTACGCTATTGACTTCCTGAATCCGGCACCCGATTTCGAGCGCGACCGCATCACCGAATTTTATTTCACGCACGTGGTGGATCGCATGGCGCGCCTCGTCATTGACCGTGCTTTGCGCGGCGAACCCTCGTATCCCTGGCCGCGCTGGGAAGAATTGCTGGGCGTCGGCGCCGCGTCAGGCTTCACAGGCGCGCCGACCGCGAAAACTGCCGGAGCAAAAATTGCATGACCGGTTCGGCCCACGCTTCGCAAAGTCCGCAAACGCAGCCACCGTCGCCCGCTGACGTCTGGCACAGCCTCCTGCGTGCAGAGGTGGAACTCGCGCCCGCATTCTCCAATGAATTGAACGCGCGCATGCGCGCCCAGCGTCTGGTCTTCGGCGACCGCATTCACTGCCCGTTTCTTCGCCCGTTTTTTCTCACCGCGGAAGACGAGCAGCGCGTCCGCGCCGTTGCCGAAGCGATCGCCACTCTCGGCGAGCGCGTCGTCAATCAATCCCTGGCCGACCCTCGCCTTCTCGCGCAATCCGCTCTGAGTCCCGCGGAAGAGCGCCTTGCGCGCATCAATCCGCGCTACGCTACGTCCAGCACCGCATCGCGCCTCGACGCGTTCCTGCTGCCCCACTCCTTGCAGTTCGCCGAATACAACGCGGAATCTCCCGCGGGTCTCGGCTACGCCGAAACTCTCGCGAATGTTTTTCAAGCGCTGCCGATCATGGAGCGATTCTCGCAACGCTACAACGTCCGCAAATTTCCGCTGATGAAGCTGCTCCTCGCGGCTCTGCTGGAAAGTTATCGCGAATGGGGCGGTTCGGCCTCGCCGCCGGTGATCGCCATCGTGGATTGGCGCGAAGTTCCCACCTGGAGCGAATTCGAAATCATTCAATCGCATTTCCAGAAGGAAGGAGTCGCCACCCTCCTAGCCGATCCCCGTGACCTTGTTTTCAAAGCGGGCAAGTTAACCGCCAACGGCCAGCGCGTGGATCTGGTCTATCGCCGCGTCCTCATAAACGACATCGTCGCGCGACCCAACGAATGTGCTGCCCTCGTGCAAGCCTATTCTTCCGGCGCGGTTTGCGTCGCGAACGCGCTCACCTGCAAAATTCCGCATAAGAAAGCTTTCTTCTCCGTGCTCACCGACGAGCAAAATTCCGTGCTCTTCAGCCCGTCCGAGCGTGAACTGATTCGCCGCCACATTCCCTGGACGCGCCTCCTCGCCGACACCAAGACTTCGCGCGACGGTGAATCCTTCGGCCTCCTCGAATACGTACGCAAGCATCGCGAAAACTTCGTCCTGAAGCCCAATGACGAATACGGCGGCACCGGCGTCCAACTCGGCTGGGAGCACGACGAGCGTCAATGGGACGCCGCGCTCGATCGCGCCTTAGCCGACCGCTCCAGCGCCTGGGTAGTGCAAGAACGCATCGCCATCCGCCGCGAAATTTTCCCCATGCAGACCGAGAACGGCGTGCAAATGCGTGACATGCTAGTAGACTTCGCACCCTACATTTTCCGCGGCAAAATGGCCGGCTGCCTGACGCGCCTAAGCAGCACAGGCCTAGCCAACGTCACCTCAGGTGGCGGCCAAGTCCCCAGCTTCGTCGTCGCACCCAAACCGTAGCGCTATCAACCGACATTCCATTCGCCAAGAACGAGCCTCAGCACGCACATTTTAGAGTGCGCCGGCTTGCCGCCGCTTTTTCCGGCTGCTCCCCGCTTCTTATTTGCTCTTGTTTCCAGCATTCCCGATGGAAAATCCCCGCCGCTATCTTTACAATATCTGGATGGATTTTGGACCCGCTCAGCCAGAGCTTCTCCCCGGCGCACGCAATGCCATCGGAACTTGCCTCGCAATCCAGCCCGAAGAACGCGTCGCGCTGATCGCCGATCGCGTCAGCCAATCTGTTGCCGCCAGCCTGGCCGTAGCTCTCGACCAACGCGGCGCAATCTGCGAAGGCTTCCTGCTGGAAGATCTCGCGCCGCGCCCAATCACGCGCGCTCCGCAGCAAATCCTCGACGCGCTCGGCCGCGCCGACGCCGGCATCCTCTGCATGCAGCCGCTGGAAGGCGAACTCGGCGCGCGCAAAGACATCGTCGGAGTCGTCGAGCGCCGCCACATCCGTTACGCCCACATGGTCGGCGTCACTCCCGAGATCATGCAGCAAGGCATGCGCGCGGACTACGCCATGGTGGATCGCCTCAGCGAAAAACTCCTCCAACGCATGCATTCCGCGCGTTCGCTCACCGTGCGCACCGAGGCAGGCACCTCGCTCGTCGCCACCTTCGATGCAAAACTCGACTGGGTAAAAACCAGCGGCCTCATCAGCCGCCGATACTGGTCGAATCTTCCCGCCGGAGAAGTTTTCACCACGCCCGCGAAAGTGGACGGCACGTTTGTCTGCGACGGGACCGCCGGCGATCATTTCTGCGGAAAATATGGAGACCTGCAGCGCACTCCGCTAGTTCTGGAAATTAAAGCGGGCCGCCTGCAGAAAGCCACCTGCGATCGTAAGGACCTCGAAGCGGAATTTTGGAGTTATTGCCACACGGATGAAAATAGCGATCGCGTAGGCGAGCTAGCCTTCGGCACCAACCTCAGCCTCTCGGACATGATCGGCGTTCTGCTGCAGGATGAAAAATTACCGGGCGTGCATCTAGCGTTCGGCGACCCATACGGCAGCCAAACTCACGCAGCATGGAGCTCGCGCACCCATGTGGACGTCCTGGCCCGCCACTGCAACGTCTGGATAGACGAACAACAAGTAATCGAAAAAGGCCGCTACATGCTAGCCACGTTAGGCCTGGCCTAGCGCTAGCTCCTGCTGCCACCACACGTGAATCGGTTTACGAATTTGTTGTCATCCCGAGTGCAGCCTGGCCTGCCTGCCGCCGGCAGGGACCTCTCTTCGCTTGCGGCCTCTGCAATACTTCCGGTGACGTCCTCGGGCAATTGATTTTTCTCCACGCTCTCTGCGTCTCTGCGGTAAATTACTGTCTCTCGGTGAACTCCGCCGTTCTCCGTGTCTCCTGCGTCAAATCTTTCGACAACCCAGCCACTCGGTCAAAACAGTCGCGTAACGTACTCCCACATCTGATGCTTCCAAAAAGGCCAATCGTGCCCGCCCTGCGCCCCCCAATCATCCAAAGAATGTCGTATCCCCTTACCATTCAAAATTCCCGAAAGTCGGTAAGAAGGTCCGCTGTTCTCCCAAGGCCCGCACCCGGTCGCAATATGAATGTCGCACTGCGCCAGCTGCCCCAACACGTTCCCGTCCGATAAATTCGCCAAATAATCCACTGGATTATTGAAATAAGTGTTGTCGTCGTACATCCCGTCCATGAATCCCTTGATGTCGTACACTCCCGAAAGCGCAAAGCACCTCCGCACCACATCCGGATGTTTGAACAAAGTATTGGCCGCGTGATAAGCACCGAACGACGCTCCCATGGTCGAAATCGCGATCCGCGATCGGCAGTTGTCCCAGATAAACGGTACGACTTCCTCTCGCATATAACCGTCGAACCGCGCCTGCATATAGCTCCGATGAAAGGGATGCGCGCCCCTGTTGTAAAGCCCGGCCCAGTTCGCCGAATTCACGCTGAAAAACTTCACGCGCCCTCGATCAATTAACGGCTCCAGCGTCCCAATCAATCCCTGTCCTTCGAGTTCCCACTCGTCTCCAGCGCTCGTCGGAAAACCGATCAGCGGCGGACCCCAATGCCCGTAGACCACCACGCCCATATCCAGTCCCAACCGGTGCGAATACCAGCGATGATATTCCCGTTTCATATTGCTCCTGCGCCGCGGAACGCGCGCCGATCCGGGTCGCCTGCGTCGAGCGCGCGATATTATACGGCCTTTGCGTGATGGCGAAATGGAAAGAATCCCGGCAAGAATTTCAACTCTGCTATTCTAAGTGCTAGTCGCCAAATTACAAATCAGTTGTCATCCCGAGCGTAGCCCGCATCGAGCCTTTGTGGGTCGCCTCTTTAGCCGCTGAAGTTCCTGTTTTGCGATGTCCACGCCGGCTTTGAGAGGATGATTGGCGGCAACGGTTGGCAGCTTGCTGAATTTAGCCGCACAGAAATGCGAGGTATGTGATTTGCCTTTTTCCCCGGAACTAACCGCCGAACTCGCCGCCGCAGGCCCCGGCCAATTGCACAAACACGAAAAATTCTCCTCGCGCTTCCTCTCCAAAAAACGCGACCTGATCGTCTACACCCCCGGCATCTACGAAAAACGCTCCGATTTGCGATTCCCGGTCCTCTATCTCGAAGATGGCCAAAATCTTTTCGATCCCGTCACGTCCTTCATTCCCGGCGTGTACTGGCGGGTCGGAGAAACGGCCGATGCTCTGATCGCCCAAGGTGCGATCCAGCCGCTCGTCATCGTCGGCATCTATAACACCGGCAAGCAGCGTGTAAACGAATACACTCCCACGCGTGATCGCAAACTGGGCGGCGGGAAAGCCGACAAATACGGCCGCCTGCTCGTCGAAGAACTGCAACCCTTCATCGAATCGCGCTATCGCATCGCGCAAGGCGCCGCGAACAAAGGGCTCGGCGGTTCATCTCTCGGCGGTCTCCTCACTGTCTATCTTGGCATGCAATATCCGCAGGTTTTCGGCAAGCTCGCGGTCCTCTCGCCTTCGGTATGGTGGAATCACCGTGCCATTCTCCAGTCCGTCGCGCGCGCAAAATTGCCGCAGCGACCGCGCATCTGGCTCGATGTCGGCACCGATGAAGGCGTCACGCGCACCGTTGAACAGGTCACCGCTCTCCGCGACGCGCTCCTGCAAAAAGGCTGGCAGGAAAATCGCGACCTCCATTTCGAAATCTTCCCCGGCGCGCAGCACAACGAAGCCGCCTGGGCCCGGCGCGTCGCCCCTTTCCTGCAATTCCTCTTTCCCGCCGGAGACCCCGCAGTATAGGATCAAGCCGTAGGGGCACAGCATGCCGTGCCCGCCGCGCCAAATCTCGCGCTGTCCACAACCTGGAGGAATCATTGCCCGATCCTCGTCCTCGAACCATCCTCTGCATCACCTCCTACGAAAAAGGCCAGGAATTTCTCCGCACCTGCAAAAACGAAGGCTGCCGCGTTCTTCTTCTCACCGTCGAAAAATTGCGCGAAGGCGACTGGCCGCGTGAATCCGTGGACGAATTTTTCTACATGCCCGAAGATCTCCCCACTTGGGCCATCATGAATACCGTCAGCTACCTCGCGCGCTGGCAGCCGATCGACCGCATCGTGGCCCTCGATGAATTTGACATGGAAAACGCCGCCGCCCTGCGCGAACATCTGCGCATCCCCGGTATGGGACTCACCACCGTGCGTCATTTTCGCGACAAGTTGGCCATGCGTGGCCGCGCGAAAGAGGAGGGAATCAACGTTCCCGAATTCATTCACGTCCTGAATCACGCCGCGCTGAACGATTTTATGTCTGGTGTGAAACCGCCGTGGCTGCTCAAGCCGCGGTCGCAAGCGTCCGGTATCGGCATGAAGAAGATCCACGCTCCCGCCGATCTCTGGCCGCTGCTCGATCAATTGGGCGACGCGCAATCGAATTACTTGCTCGAGCAATTCGTTCCCGGCGACGTCTTCCACGTCGACAGTATCGTCTCCGAAGGCAAAGTCGTCTTCGCCGAAGTTCACTCCTACGGTTCGCCTCCTCTCAACGTGTCACATGAAGGCGGCGTCTTCACCACGCGCACTCTCTCGCGCACAAGCACGGAATCGAAAGCGCTCCAGAAATTAAATCGGGAATTGATCGCGGCGCTGGGGCTAGTTCGCGGAGTGACGCACGCCGAATTTCTTCGCGCCCACGAGGACGGAAAATTCTATTTCATCGAAATTGCCGCGCGCGTCGGCGGCGCTTATATCTCGGACGCCATCGAAGCCGCCACCGGCATCAATCTCTGGCGCGAATGGGCGCGCATCGAAGTGGGCTCGGGTAACGCTTCCTACGTCTTGCCGAAACGCCGCCGCGAATACGCTGGCGTAGTAGTCTCACTTGCGCGTCAGGAAACTCCAGACACCAGCGCTTACATCGATCCCGAAATCGCCCAGCGCATCACTAAAAAACATCACGCCGGCTTCGTCTTGCGCGCCCCCAAGCCCGAACGCATCTCTGAACTCCTCGGTTCCTACGTCACCCGCTTCCGCGACGATTTCATGGCCACGGCCCCACTCCCGGAGAGGCCGTCCGCCTGATTTTTTCTAGCCACTCGTCACTAGCCACTTCCTCGTTTCTTGAACCTGCCTCAGTTTGCGCTCAGCAGCGGCACCGCCCCCAGCAAACCCGCATCATTGCCAAGTTCCGCCGCGCGAATCTGCGCTTTTCCCCAGGGCGACCAGGTATGCGCGTTCACGTGCGCCTGCACAAACGGAATGATCAAATCGGCACTTTCCATCACGCCTCCGCCAAAAATCACGATCTCCGGATCAAACGAATGAATCATTCCCACCGCCGTCGCCGCCCAAACCTGCAGGCACCGGTTCTGAATCTGTCGCGCCACCGCATCTCCCTTCGCGGCCAGCCGGAACAGAATTTCATAATTGATTGCAGGTTCCCTCGCCAGCAAACTCTCGCGAAATCCCGGCCAATCTCGCGCGATCTGCGGCAATGCCCAGCCCGCCGCTTCGGCCTCTCCGCATCCCACTCCTCCGCACGTACAAATCCTGCCGTTTAACGCCACCGGCAGGTGGCCGCCCTGATTGCCCGCCTGAAAATGTTTTCCGTGCAGAAGCTTGCCGCCAATCATCACCGCCGTACCGATACCGGTGCCTAGCGTGATCATTGCGAGGTCATCGCGGCCTCGTGCGGTTCCTGCATAACGTTCACCCATGAGCGCCATTCGCGCGTCATTCTCCATCTTCATCGGCAATGAGAATTCCTGCCGGCACCAGCCGACGAAGTCAACTCCAGGAGCGTCGTCCCATTTCTTGGGGCTGGAAAGAATTCGTGCTCGCGACGAATCCACCAGGCCGCAGCTGCTCATGGCCAGCCCTGCGAAGTCCTTCGTCGTAAACCCAGCGGCGCTCATTAACTCGCGGAACGAGCAAGTAAACAGCGGCAACACCGACCCCAATCCGTGCGCGCTATCCAGATCGAGGCGCTTCGAAAAAAGAATCTTGCTATCCTCAACGATCGCGCAGTTCGCATGAGTCCCGCCCAGGTCTATTGCCAAAGCTTTCATTCGGCCTCCGCAAAATCATCCAGCGTTTCGGTCCGGTCAGCCAGGCGCTGTCGCATATTCAGCGCGAACCAATATGCCACCGTCGACGGTTTGCCACAATCCGACTGCTGACGCCTTTGCGCTTGCCTCGATTAGTGCCTGCGACACCTCGTTTCCCCTTATAATGCCTCTTCTCCGTCTCTTATATTTTTCAATTCGGAGGTCCTCATGGCTGCGAGTTTCCGGCAGATATCCATCTTGCTTGTGGCTTTCCTGCAAGCGTCGCTTTCACTCGCTTCTTCCGCGCAGCAGTCATCGCAGCCACCGGCCGTTTCATCGGGAACGCTGCAACTCACGCTAAAACAAGCCGTGCAACTCGCGTTGAAGCAGAATCCCCAGCGCGTCATCGCTCAACTTCTGGTGTCCGAAAGCGATCGCAATAGTCAGATCGTGCGCTCAGCGCTGCTGCCGCAGGCCAGCGAACGTCGGCTACCTCTGTTCCTTGGCGCTGGCGGCCTGGATGACGCGCGTCGTCGGCACCAGACGCCACTTGCTGATAAGCATCGCGATCTATTCGGTGGGATCAATGGGTTGCGTGCTGAGCACGGGTAGCCTGGCGCAGCTGCTGGTTTCACGCTTGACTATGGGATTCGGCGGCGGCGCCTTTCTGGTTCGCGTCGTCATACTTGCCGGGGTAATGTTTCCGGGAAAAGCGCGAATTGCGGCAGTCACTCGGCTTTACCTCGTTCTTTCTGCTTTTGAGGTCCCGTATCCCGCCGTCATGGGCTGGGTCACCGATACGTTTCACTGGAACTACGCCTTTCTGGTTGATTTTCCCTTTCTGGCGATTGGTGCTTTTCTCATCTGGAAAATTATCCCGCCGGGTTATCTATTTGAGCGGAAGAAGGAGGCCCAGGTTGACGTGAGGGGCGCGGTCCTGCTGATTGCCTCGCTGGCCTGTCTGGAAACCGCCACTAGCCGCGGCGAGCGCGATCTGTGGTTCCAGTCGAACTGGGTTGCTCTAGCGCTCCTTGCGGCTGCCATTTTCTTTATCGCGTTTCTTTGGTGGACTACGTCCCGAGAACGCCTCGCCGGTATTGCATCTACGCATGATCGTTCGCCAGGCTTCCCTGCGCTCCTTCTTCCTCGTGATAATGATCGCGGGAGCATTCTTCGGCGCCGGGCTTTATGTCATCCCCCAATACCTTCGCTTCGTCCAGGATTACAGCGCCTTGCAGGCGGGCGGTTTTATTTCGATGTACACGCTGGGCCTTGGGCTGGGACTCCAGCTCGCCTTGCACGTGCTCATTCCCCGCCAGGGGGCCGTCCGCACGCTTGTCATCGGATTGCTGCTCTTGATCGGGACCTATGTCACGATTTTCTATATCTGGACGCCCACCACCCCCACCATTGTCTTGGCTCCCGCAATTTTCCTGCAGGGCTTTTGCCTGGCGCCCGTTATCCTCGCGGCTGGAAACGTTGTCACCTCCAACGCACCGGTACCCGACGTCAATGACGTTTCCACCACCTACTTCTTCGTGCGCCAGCTCGGAAACACTTTTGGAGTCACTGCGGCAACGGTCATGTTCGATCGCCGTATGACGTTGCATTCCTCGCGTCTGCTCGATATCTCCAATCGTTGGATGACATCACTCGAACCACCCTCGCGCAATACGCGAATCTGATTCACCACAATGGTGGCGCCACCAGCGTTCCCGCACTCGGCGCGTTGCAGCTATTTCAAAATAATGTAATCACCCAGAGCCGCCTGCTCTCCTACATAGACATCTACTTCGGCTTGGCGGTACTGGCCGTGCTGGCTTTAATCTCGCTAGCCGTGACGCAAACAAGACCCAAACCAGACCCGCACCATTTTCACCGGTGGTAACTGGCCGCACTTGTCGACAATCGCCCTCCTATCCAATGCCGGTGAGCGATCTCTTCCCTCCGCGCCGCATTCTCGCTCCCATCCTGTGAACTCGATCGCGGTAGCTCACGGCTTAAGACAAAATCGCGACCTGCAGGTGACAAAACCTTTACATCTATTTCTGTGCCTCGGCCGCCAACCAGCACGTCCTATCACTGAGCGCATCGTGAGAGCAATTCCGCCAAGTGCCGTTCCGGCGGAATAAAAGCCTCGACGCGGCAGTTAACTCAGGTACGGATGTGAACGCGACATCGGCCGGACGCTACTAGGACAGCCGGTGTTCCGGCCTAAGCAAGCCAGGATCTGAAGGACGATAACGGTGAGCGCACCAGAACAAGCCGAGCTATCAGAGTTGACCGAAGCGGACGTCGTACGGCTGGCTCAACAGGGCCATGCCGCCGCGTTTGAACGGCTCTATCGATTGCACAGCCGAAAGGTTTACACTCTGTGCCTTCGTATGACGCGAGACCCAGCTGAAGCCGCGGACCTCACTCAGGATGTCTTCTTGCAGCTGTTCCGGAAGATCGGAACGTTTCGCGGCGAATCGTCCTTCTCCACTTGGTTGCATCGGATGGCTGTAAACATCGTCCTGATGCGTTTTCGCAAGAAACCAATAGCGGATACATCCTTGGACGCGCTCACCGACCCGGAGAACGAGTTCAGCACATCGCCCAAGGATTTTGGGAGCCCCGATCTGCGACTAAATGGCGTTCTTGACCGAGTCACCCTTCAAGCCGCCATCGACGAGCTGCCCCTCGGATACAAGGCGATGTTCATCCTCCACTACGTCCAAGGATATAAGTACACCGAGATTGCCGAAATACTCGGGTGCACGGTGGGAAATTCAAAGTCGCAAGTGCACAAGGCACGAATGCGGCTGCGTGAGCTGCTGCAGAGATCACTTAGAGGCGCTCCGCATCGTCGTCGTAAAGCAATATACGGCTCGCTGGTGATGGATCGCCTGAAATGTATTTTCGATGATGCTACGGCGTGAACGAGTCGCAGGCCGAGTCCGACTGGGTAAAATTGCCAGGGACAACGAAGGAATAAAAATCGCAGAAAAGCAGTCAGTCGAATGGAACGCAGGCTCCGAATGCAGGCTTGAGCTGCCGTTCACACGAATCCGATAGAAGGTGACGATGCGTTTCCCGCGACTTTTCGAGATTCACGAGCAACCTTGGTTCCCGCAATTCCTTCGCGATCAATTCGTCGACGAGCTGCAGATGATCCTCGAAGTCATGAATACCTACGAGCCCATTGCGCACCTGTTACGCAAACGTCTGGAGGAGTGCGGCTCCGAACGCGTGGTGGATTTGTGTTCGGGAGCCGGTGGGCCCTGGCCATCCCTCGTTCGCCACTTTGAAATGCAGGGCGGCAGGGCGCCGGAGGTTTTCCTGACTGACAAATATCCCGACACCGGAAAACTTCATGATTTGGAATCTCCGACCGCGAATCGCATTCATTTTCTTGGGCATTCGATCGATGCGACGCGGATTCCCGGAGACCTTCACGGATTTCGGACGCTGTTTTCCTCCTTCCATCATTTAAAGCCAAACGAGGCGCGCGACCTTCTGCGGGATTGTGTCAATAGGCGACAGGCCATCGGTATCTTCGAAGCGCCGGCGCGCCACACGCTAACCTTGCTGTCTCTGTTTTTCATTCCCATCGCTGCGTGGCTCTTGGTCCCTTTCCGCCGTCCCTTCCGTTGGTCGCGGCTTCTCTGGACGTACCTGATTCCCGTGATTCCCTTCGTTCTTTTTTTCGATGGCCTGGTTTCCTGCCTGCGGGCGTACTCGCTCGGCGAACTTGAAGAGATGACCAAGGGAGTTGATTCCAGCGGCTACCGATGGGAGATTGGCGAACAGCCCGGAGGACTGTTGCCTGTCCGCATCACCTACCTATTCGGCTGGCCACAAAGCGCATCCGCCGAATCAGCCGATTGAACGCGAAGCAATCGCCACGCAGCTGTTATTTGACATAACCGGCGAATGGCGTGAGGGAATCATGCGCTCCGCTGCCCGCCCATGTCGCCCGCCTACCGATATAACCGCACGACGGTGGCTTGGGCGTCATAGGCAACGGCGGTGCGGCTAGGAGCTCGCGCACTTTTTGTTTTTCTTGCTCGGTGGCACTGCTGGCCGTGTGTTCCAATCAAAGGGTTGGCACTCCCTTTGAGAGCCGAAATATTTGCAGGCGCGTGCTAAACCGATTTGCAATAAGCTAGGTATTCATCCCGGTGGGATCCACGCATTCCGTCACGGTCGTGTCAGCCAGTTGCAAGCTAATGGTGTCCCCGCAGACTTCACAACGAGTCTGGTGGGGCATTCAAGCTTGCGGGCAAAGCATTCAAGCGTGAAACAGTCGAAAGTTTGGCAACAAAATTGACGTTCTGTACACAACGGACTTAGTTGTACGCAATTGAAATCGAAATTAAGCCCGTGTAACATGAAGGGGTTGGAAGCGGTTGCTTCAGCAATTCCGTTGGGCCTGTAGCTCAGGTGGCTAGAGCGCACCCCTGATAAGGGTGAGGTCGGTAGTTCAAGTCTACCCAGGCCCACCAATCTTTTCTTTTAGTTAGGAGTCAAGCCGGAACGCGCGATTGAGAGTTGGTGCACGTTTTGGTTCACACCTTCCCGAAAAACGATGTTTTCACTTGGTTTCACGATGCTCTCTAACGCCGTTCGCTTCGCAGCCATCCGTATATGGCTATAGTGTTCGAGCATTGTCCGACTGAGGTGGCCGGCGATAGCCATTATCGTTTGCTCGCTCGCCTGACTTTCTGCGAGCTTTGTGATGCAGCAGTGGCGCAGGTCGTGAAAGCGAATCTGTAGCTTGGCATCTTTCAGTGCTCTCCGCCATGCGGTTCTCCACGTCTTTATTGGACGGGAGGGGTCTATGTTACCCGCGCTCGGCTTCTCGCAATCTAGACGGGCGTCTTCACAAGCCGGAAAGATATAGTCCTCCTGCCCTCCCGCAGGAAAGCGGCCCGCCCAACGAACCATGGCCGCGTGACCTTCGCGGGAATGCTCCTCGGTCGTTATCTGAATTTGTGAATTTCCGATGGGTGCAAGAGACAGCAAGGCGGCTGCTGTGGTGAAGGCACAGAAAATCCGCATAGCGGTTTCTCCTAACCTGGAACCCGACGGAATCTAAAGCAGGCTATCACACTGTCGGCACTCCTTTTGGGCCAGAGGGTCCTTTTGCCCCGGCCGAAAAGGAGTGACTCCACCCTTCCCTGGGCCGCACGGGCTGCGCGTCAAAATCGTGCCGCAGCCGCGAGTTGACGTGCCGATTGGGACAGCGCAACATGTCCCCGAGGAACTGAATTGACAGCCATCGTGCAAACGCTTGCGTCCAGAGTCAAGCAAGCACAATCGCTCGACGAGATACAAAAGAAGGACCTCCACCCCGGCGACCGTGTGCTCGTCACGACGAGAAACTCCCTCTACAAAATTTGGGTGCTTGCTGAGGGTGTGTATCGGGTCTCTGGCGGGTGGTTCGACCTCCAGTGCATGTCGCCTCAGAGAACGGCCATCAACGGTTGCACCTGGGGCGGCAGCGCCATCAAGTGGGACATCCTCGCTGCCCGTGGGCTTCGCCTGGAGTTCGGGAACACGGTTCGCACCACTCGAATTAGAGAAGTTCGCGTGATTCTAGCGGAAGCACAACCGTCACTCAATTAGTGTCCCCGTGGTCCCAGCCGCCAAAGCCTAGCTACCACCTCATCGCGTTGACTTGCCCGGGAGTGCGACCTAACATGTCCCGCCAAGAGGCGGTCCCCTCCCCATGGTTGGCCAAACCATCTCGCACTACCGCATCCTCGGTAAACTTGGCGGGGGCGGGATGGGTGTGGTTTATGAAGCCGAGGATACCAATCTTGGCCGACATGTTGCCCTGAAGTTTCTTCCGCAGGAATTGGCCCGAGACCCGCAGGCACTCGAACGTCTGCGACGCGAAGCCCGTGCCGCTTCGGCGTTGAATCATCCCAACATCTGTACGATTTATGACATTGGCGAGGAAAACGGTCAGACCTACATTGTGATGGAATTCCTCGACGGCAAGACCCTGAAGCATCAGATTGCCGGGCGACCAGTGGATTTGGAACTGCTCCTGGACCTCAGCATCGAAATTGCGGATGCTCTGGATGCCGCACACACCCAGGGCATCATCCACCGAGACATCAAACCCGCGAACCTCTTCGTAACCAAGCGCGGACACGCGAAGATTCTCGATTTTGGGCTTGCCAAACTCGCTCCTGTGGCAACGGGTGTCGGTGCTTCGGCAATGCCAACAGTCACTGCGGAAGAACTGCTGACGAGCCCTGGTACGGCAGTTGGCACCGTGGCTTATATGTCGCCAGAGCAGGTTCGGGGGAAGGAACTGGACGCACGCACCGACTTGTTTTCATTTGGTGTCGTCTTGTACGAGATGGCGACGGGCGCCCTCCCCTTTCGCGGGGAAACATCGGGAGTGGTCATCGACGCGATTCTGAACCGAGCCCCTGTCGCTCCCCTGCGGCTGAATCCGGATGTTCCGACGAAGCTTGAGGACGTTATCAACAAGGCGCTTGAGAAAGACCGTGACCTCCGTTGCCAGTCCGCCGCCGAGCTACGCACTGACTTGAAGCGCTTGCGACGGGATACGGATTCGGGCCGAATCTCCTCATCGGGTAGCAGGGCGATTCAGGAACTTGCTCCAGAAACCGCCGGTAGTTCGACCTCCGCTGTCACGGTCCAGCCTTCCGTGAAACCTACGCGCAAGAAACACGTCCTCGTGACCGCTTGCGTCGCAATTCTGGCAGCAGCCCTTGCGGCGTATCACTTCTGGCCCCGCTCGAACATTCCGAGCGGCCCCGCAAAGATTACGCAAATCAGCCAGTGGAATAAGGCGATGAACCACGCGAGGCTTTCTCCCGACGGCCACGCTGTAGCGTTCGACTCGCCGGTAGGCGGCGTCGCGCAAGTATTCCTCATGCTCACGTCTGGTGGCGAGCCCCTTCAACTCACGAATGACGAAGGCGACAAGTTTGTAACTGCATTTTCGCCCGACGGCAGAGAGGTCTATTACCAGAGGATTCTCGGCAACGACGAAGTGTGGGCCGTGCCTTCACTCGGAGGAAAACCAAGCCGTGTCGTATCTGCCCGCTATCTGGTCCCTTCGCCGGATGGCGCTTCCGTCTTTTATGCGAAGTCGGATAGGTCCGAAATCTACCGCGCGGGAAAATCTGGAATAGGTGAAGAGTCGGTGTACAGCTCCCAAAGCGCTGACTTGGGGGTCGTCCCGGTGCTGCTATTTCCCGGCGGCAACGACCTGCTCGCTGCTGGTGTCCGAAGGGGCTCGCCGAACTTCCGTTTTTTCAGAATAAACGTGGCCAGCCATGAGGCGGTTGATTTAGGTGAGGTGTCCGGGAATCATGACTTCGTGTGGGCCGAACCGGGGAACACCGTGTTATTTAGTCGGAACGTAAACGGGCTGACGAACATCTGGAGTTATAGCTTGAAGGACCGGAATCTGACGCAAATTACTTTCGGAACGGGACCGGACTACTCGCCCATGCCAGACCCGGGAGGAAAAGGGATTTACTACGTGAATGGCAAGGCCTCCGGGTTCCTGACTGCTTACCATGTTCATTCAAAGGAATCGACGGACATCGTGTTGGAGGACGCAACTCAGCCCGTCATCTCGCCGGACGGAAGGCGCGTGATGTACGTCACGTTCCCCGCACCCCAGAAGCAGGCAATCTGGGTGACGGACATTGATGGGGGCAATAAAGTGGAAATTGCCACCGGAGGACATCTGGACACGGGGAGTTGGGCGCCGGACAGTTTTCATCTGGCTTTTGATGAGTCCCCAACCAGCGGTGCGTCCAAAGACTACATCGTAGGGGCTGATGGCAGCGGTCTTCGTCAGCTCCCACGGACGGTAGATATTGTCGCGAATACGGTATGGAGCGCTGACCAGAGATTCCTTTATGTGACTGGCGCAGAGAAGGGGGGAACGTTAGATATCGTTTGGAGAGTGAACGCGGACGGCTCGAATCCGGAGAAGTTTGTGGACAACTGTGGCGTCGTTTCCGACATAGACGCCAGCGGGCGGTACCTGCTCAGCGTCGTCTTGTTTGGAGAAAAGAGCGGAATCTATGAGGTCTCCGTCTCCGATAGGAAATGCATCCCGTTGGTTCCAGGCGCCGCCACGCATGGCGTTATCTTGGCTCGTGATGGCAAGTCATTCTTGTACGCAGTTGCTTCACGCAGTGAAGTCACGATTTTCCGTCACCTCTGGAGCGACGGTAAACTCATCGGAGTGCCCCAGGTTGCTTTGAAGGTCCCCTTTGCCTTTCCCTTGCTACATGCTGGCGCTGGCGGTAACGCCTACGATTTTCCGAGAGACCTCTCCACGATAGTCTACGCTCGCCCCAGCGGCCACGCCGACCTCTATCTTCTGAGCCAGAAATAATCCTGGTCGCGAAGCAGAATTCTGCTGGGTTTCTCGTCGCCGCCCGCATGAATCGTACAACCAGCCCCGATTGACTTGCCTCTTGACGCAGCCTAACATCCGTCCCAAATACAGTCTCGCCAAACATGATTGGTCAGACCATCTCGCACTACCGAATCATCGAAAAGCTCGGTGGCGGCGGCATGGGCGTCGTCTATAAAGCGGAGGACATCAAGCTCCACCGCTTCGTTGCTCTGAAGTTCCTACCTGATGGTTTCGCGCAAGACTCACAGGCCCTGAGTCGCTTCGACCGTGAGGCACAGGCTGCTTCCGCCTTGAACCATCCCAATATTTGCACCATCTATGAAATCGGCGAACACAACGGTCAACCCTTCATTGCGATGGAGTTTCTCGACGGGCAGACGCTGAAGCACCGCATTTCCGGCAGGCCGCTGCCGCTTGAGCAAGTGCTGGACTTGGGGACTGAGATTGCCGACGCGCTCGAAGCGGCCCACGCGAAAGGAATCGTCCATCGCGACATCAAGCCCGCCAACATCTTTGTCACCGAGCGCGGGCACGCCAAGATACTGGATTTCGGTTTGGCGAAGCTCACTCCTGATACCAAAGGCGTCGGTGCTTCAGCCATGCCAACCGCTACAGCGGAAGAATTGCTGACCAGCCCGGGCACCGCAGTGGGCACTATCGCTTACATGTCTCCGGAGCAGGCACGCGGCGAAGAACTGGATCCACGGACGGACTTGTTCTCGTTTGGCGTTGTTCTCTACGAGATGGCGACGGGACGGATGGCATTCCCGGGCAACAGTGCTGCGGTCATCCACGACGCGATTCTGAACCGAATGCCGGCCGCGCTAGCACGAGTGAATCCTGACTTGCCGCTGGAACTAGAGCGCATCGTCAATAAGGGGCTGGAGAAGGACCGAAGACTCCGTTACCAAGGTGCTGCTGACATCCGCACAGATTTGCAGCGGCTGAAGCGTGATTCCGATTCGGGCCGCGTATCCGCTACAGAGAGAAGAGTTGCGGGGGAGCCGGCTGCAAAGTCTGCTCGGTTTCGATGGACAGCCACCGTTGCAGCAATAGTGGTTGCCGGACTGGCCGTGGGCGGTTGGTTGCTATTCTCCCGCAGGGCTCACGCGCTGACGGATAAGGACACCATCGTCCTTGCGGACTTCACGAACACGACCGGGGACACAGTGTTTGATGGCACGCTGCGGCAGGGGCTTTCTGTACAACTGGAGCAATCACCCTTTCTGAGCATAATCTCTGACCAGCAAATCCAGCAGACCCTAGAGATGATGGGGCAGAAGCCGGATGTGAAGCTCACGCCGGAGATTGCGCGGGAACTCTGCCAGCGGACAGGGAGCGCGGCGGTCCTGCATGGCTCGATTGGAAGTCTGGGAAGCCAATACGTGCTTGGAATTCAAGCAACAAATTGTCACACCGGAGACGTCCTGGCCGAGGAGCAGACCACGGCGGACAACAAGGAGCAGGCGCTAAATGCACTCGGTGGCGCAGTAACGAAGCTGCGTGCGAAGTTGGGCGAATCCCTCAACTCAGTACAGAAATTTGACACTCCTATTGAGCAAGCCACCACGCCGTCGCTCGAAGCGCTCCAAGCTTACAGCGCGGGCCGGAAAGCCATGGTAGGAAAGGGCGATTCCGCCGCTGCCGCCCCATTTTTCAGCCGTGCGATCCAGCTTGATCCGAAATTCGCCATGGCCTATGCCGCACTCGGAAACGCGTATTCAAATCTCGCTGAAATGGGACTGGCCGCAGACAACATAAGGGAGTCCTATGAACTACGTGGAAGCGTCAGCGACAGGGAGAAGTTCTATATCGAATCGCATTATTTTCATTTTGTCACGGGCGATTTAGAAAAAGCGCGGCGTGTCTATGAAATCTGGGCGCAGACATACCCTAGAGATGTTGGACCCCTAACTAATCTGGCTGTGATCGACAGTTTTCTGGGAAATTACGAGAAGAGCCTGGTAATGGCCACTGAAGCTGTCCGTCTATCCCCGGAAGACAGTCAGAATTACGCTAACCTCGTTGACGCTTATATTTTTTTGAATCGCCTGGACCAGGCCCGCACGGCGGCTAGAGAGGCGCAGTCGAAGAATCTCGATTCCCCAGATCTGCGTATCTATCTCTACATGGTCGCTTTCTTGCAGAACGATGCTGCTGGGATGCAACAGCAAGTGGCCTGGTCTGCGGGAGAACCGGGTGTCGAAGATGCCCTGCTAGCGAACGAGGCAGACACGGCTGCTTACACTGGTAACCTCCATAAGGCGCGGGAGTTTTCTCGCCGCGCATCGACCTCAGCCCAGCTTGCGGAAGAGAAGGAAACGGCGGCGGGCTATGAGGTGAGCGCCGCCTTGCGGGAGGCGCTCCTCGGCAATACCAGGGAGGCAAGAAAATTATCTGAGGCGGCACTCGCACTTTCGACGGATCGCGACACTCAATACGGAGTGGCGTTAGCGTTGGTCTTCGCGGGCGACGATTCGCGCGGCAAGAAACTTGCAAAGCGCCTAGCCGAGCAATTCCCGGAAGACACAGCGGTTCAGTTCTGTTACCTACCGACGATCGATGCGTTGCTCGTACTCCGTCGCGGCGATTCTTCGAAAGCCGTCGAGGCACTGACGATCGCGACACCTTACGAATTGGGAATCGCGGCCCGTCTTTACCCCGCGTACGTGCGCGGACGGGTCTATCTGGCCGCTGATGAGAACAGCGAAGCCGCAGCCGAGTTCCAGAAAATTATCGACCATCGCGGTATTGTGGTGAATGAACCCATCGGTGCATTGGCGCATCTTGGTCTCGCCCGCGCCTACGCGATGCAAGGCGACACCGCCAAAGCCAAGGCGGCCTATCAGGATTTCCTCACGCTCTGGAAAGATGCTGACCCCGACATTCCCATTCTCGTCGCTGCTAAGTCCGAATACGCCAAGCTGAAATGAATCGCTCTGCCTAAGGTGGGAGCTTTGACTCCGGAATGTTCTAATTGCTCTTCCTTATCTGAAGGCCTTCCTACGCAAGATAAGCTGCTATGACACAGGCGACCGCGCTCACTCACACGGAACCTGCTAGCCGGCGACGGTCACCTGGCATTTGAAGACGAGCCGCAAGGCGTAAGCGGACCGCGACGATGAGAAAGATTGTGCTACAGTTCGCGAACTATGCGGCAAAGCAGTTTCGGACCGATCCATCCACTTTCTTGAATGGGCAATTTCTAGGGGCGACCTGGATTGTTGCTGGGGCTGGACATCTTATGGTTATGGTCCCGCGCGGCTTTCACCAAGGGCCAGTCCTTGAACTGCTCTCGCAGTTGTGACTTGAGGAGTTTGCCGGTCGAAGTGTGGGGCAATTCTGGCGCGAAGATGATGGCGTCGGGCAATTGCCATTTGGCGAACCTCTCTGCAAGAAAACAACGCAGTTCGTCGGGGGTTACCTTGGCATCTTCCTTGACGACGACAACAGCTAGCGGCCGTTCCACCCACTTGGCGTCGGGGACAGCCACGACTGCGGCCTCACTCACCGCCGGATGGCCGACGAGCGCATTCTCTAGGTCCACCGAACTGATCCATTCTCCGCCGGACTTAATGAGGTCCTTGGTGCGGTCGGTGATCTTCATGTAGCCTTCCGTATCGATGGTGACCACATCACCAGTCCGCAGCCAGCCATCTTCAGACCACCGGGTGCGTTCTTCCGGAAGGTTGTAGTAACTAGCGGCGATGAACGGGCCCCGGACTTCCAATTCGCCCGGAGTTTGACCGTCCCATGGAACTTCGCCGAGATTGCCGATCGCGCGAATCTCGGTGAATGGAGAAGGCAATCCCTGGCGCGCGCATATTTGAAATCTGTGGTCATCTGGCCAGTTCTCCATATGCGGCTTTAAGGTGGATACTGTGACGATGGGAGTGGTTTCGGTCATGCCCCATGCGTGGATTACACGCACTCCGAACTTCTCGAACCGCCGAAAAAGACTTTCCGGGGCTGCCGATCCCGCTACGACCACCCGCAAATCGGGCGCAAGCTGCCACCGTTGTTGCTGTCGTTCGAGAGCATCAATCACGCCCAGCCAGATCGTAGGTACACCTCCGGTCAGTGTGACTTGCTCAGCCGAGAGCAGATCAAGCAGGCGCTCGGCCTGGAGGTTCGGTCCCGGCAGCACCACTTTGCTGCCATTCATGACCGCTGCGTATGGCAGCCCCCAGGCATTGGCGTGAAACATGGACATGGCTGGCAGCAGGCAATCGCAGCGCGAAATCGAGAAGTTATCGGGCAACGAAATGGAGTAAGAGTGGAGCGCAATGGCGCGGTGTGAATAGACCACGCTTTTTGGTTTTCCGGTAGTTCCTGAGGTATAGCACATGCCGGCAGCATCATGTTCGTCGAGGTCCGGATAAATCGGATTGCCCCTGCTGCTTTCCAGGAGAGACTCGTAGTCTTCGTACACGGCAGGCACGGGGTTGCCGCTGAACGGCACGACATAGGCGCACTGGATGCGCACCTTGTCTCGAATTTTTTCATACAGGGGAAGCAGCACATCATCCACAATCAGCCAACGGTCATCGGCGTGATTGACGATGTGGGCCAATTCATCAGGATGCAGCCGCAGATTCAGAGTGTGCAGTACGCCTCCAACACTCGGGACACCGAAATAGGTTTCGAGATGAACGTGGTGATTCCACATCAGAGTGGCGACACGGTCGCCACAGCGCAGCCCCAGTGCCTGCAACGCCGCTGCCAGTGCGCGGGCTCGCTGATGCATTTCGCGGTAGGTATATCGGTGGATCGAGTTGTCGGGCCGGCTGGAAACAATTTCAGCAGTGGGGAACAGCTTTCCGGCCCGTTCCAGCAGAGGAGCGAGCGTGAGCGGGAACTGCATCATGGTTCCCTTCATGGCCGTATCTCCAATTCGGAACTTGCGGAAACTGCCAGGCATTCTACGCCGCGCGGGAAAAGGGTGCTCGTAAAGCTTTGTGACTTCTCCGCCGCGTAAACGCGACGGCTTCTCAAGACACGCATGCGCTGACAGCCACTACGTTGAGTCTTGAAGGACTTATCCAAGCCCTTTGGAGAATAATTTGAGCACTAACTACATCACGCGGAGCAATCAGACCACACGCAGTGCAAACGTGCTCTCTGTCGGAGAGAGCCTTTCGCACTGTCGCGCCGCAGACGCATGTTTGACTGGTGCCGCGAGGGTCTACCTGGATCAGAGTGCGCCCAGCATTTTCAGCTTTGTACGCAATCTTAGAGACAAGAGCAGCCCAACTGGCATCGTGAACCGACTTGGCAAGCAGGCCGCCTGCCATGCCTTTGAAGTTCAGATCTTCGACAACAATCGTTCCGAAATTCTTTATCAGCCAGAACGAGAGACGATGTTGGAACTCCTTCCGTTGATTCCGGATTCGAGCGTGAACCTTCTGGAGCAATACAACTGCTTTGCGGCGGCGATTCGAGCCTTTCTTGCGCCGTGCAATCTGGCGCTGGGCGCGTCGAAGGCCAGATTCAGCCTGTCGATACCATCGTGGATTCGGTACCGGTGGACCATCCGTGAGCGCAGCGAGGTATTCCAGCCCCAGGTCAATTCCAATCGCGGTGTCGAGCGGGGGCAGTGGCTTGGCTTCGCATGCAACCTAGAAGCAGACGTACCATTTGCCGCATTCGCGTTTGACGGTCGCCGTCTTAATCTTGCCCGCCATAGGGCGATGCAACTTGACTGCAATTTCTCCAACACCCTGAACGCGAAGAATATTTCCGGTGAGTTTGATGCCATCGCCGTAACTCGGAAAAGTGATGCTATCGAAACGGCGTCGAGATTTGAATCGAGGATAGCCCGCTTTATCACCGCGCTTCACTCGGCGAAAGAAAGCCTCGAAAGTCCTGTTCACGCGCCGAAGAATATCTTGGCCGCAGCTAAAGTTTGCCAAACGCAAGTCACCCGCTGCGCGGATTTCTTTCAACTGATTCGCCTGCGTGTAGTAGTTGACCGAAACTCGTTGTTTCCACGCATCGCGACGTTCCTGCAACGCTGCATGGTACAAGCGGCAGGCTTCTCCCAGTTGTCCGTCGAGAGCATCCGACTGGGAGCGCGCTGTGCATAACCGATATTTAAACGTCTTGCGCACGAGTTTTCTGGTTGGCGATGTATCGCCTTACGCTGGATTCCGAAACGGTGCCAATGCTGCCGACGTAATAGCTTCGACTCCACATGCTGGGCAGTTGCGACCGGAGCCAAGAGAATTCACTTCGCAGTTCGTGCGATGTGAATCCTTTGAACTGCGCCGCGATATGCGCGGGAGCCAATCGAGGGTCGGACTCCACAAACAGGTGCACGTGGTCAGGCATAATTTCCAGCCCGTGAATTTCGGCTTCCAGTTCCTTAGCCTTTTGGTACAAGAGTTCCCGCAATCGCTTGTCAACCTTGCCGACCAGTACAGGCTTCCGATACTTCGGGCACCAAACAAAGTGGTACTTATATCAAGTCGCACCAGCGGCGAATAATTGCGCGGCGCACCAAAGAGTAGACGCCATAGGCTCTCGCCAAGTCTTCGGAGTATAACGCATTCGCCTTTTCTTCGCCATATGGAACCGAAAAAGAGGATCGGACGAGATGCGGCGCGACAGGTTGTGTGGCCCAAAAAAAATGAAAGAATAAAAATTCCCCCCGGTGGTCTCGGAGGTGTCGCCGTGATTCCATTGCGCTGGTTCAGACAACTCAGCGATTCCCGAACGCATGCGACTGCGTCCCAATTTGTGTTATCGATTCGCACGAAACAGTTTCCCGGCATGCGATTCATCCATTTCCCAACGTCTGAAGACCACCTGCAAGTTGCACAATTGCTTGCGCTGCGCCGGTGGGCGTAACATGCACCGCCAGTGACTGATTCTTCGTCAATGCTCGGCCGCACGATCTCACACTACCGCATCCTCGAAAAGCTCGGTGGTGGCGGCATGGGCGTGGTGTACAAAGCGCAAGACACCCGGCTGGATCGCGCTGTCGCTTTGAAATTCCTTCCTGACGACGTGGCGCACGACGCAAATGCCCTCGAGCGTTTCAAACGTGAGGCCAAAGCCACCTCCGCACTCAACCATCCCAACATCTGCACGATTTATGAAATTGGCGAAGACGCGGGCCACACCTTCATCGCCATGGAATATCTGGACGGCATGACGCTGAAACAACGCATCGGCGGCCGCCCGATCGAAACAGACACTCTTCTGGACCTCGCCATAGAAATTGCGGACGCGCTCGACGCCGCCCACGCGGAAGGCATCGTTCATCGCGACATCAAGCCCAACAACATCTTCGTAACAAAAAGAGGTCACGCGAAAATTCTGGATTTCGGCCTGGCCAAGCTTCAGTCAAAGGCCGGAACGAATGCCGATGCCACGCTCACTCAAGACGCGATGCAGCTGAGCATGCCCGGCGCCGCCATGGGCACGTTGGCGTACATGTCACCGGAGCAAGCCCGAGGCAAGGATCTGGATGACCGCACTGATATTTTTTCTTTTGGTTTGGTCCTCTACGAAATGGCCACGGGAAAACAAACATTCTCCGGTAACACTTCGGCGGAAATTTTTGATGCCATTCTGAATCGCACGCCGGTAGCTCCCGTGCGGCTGAATCCAGAAATTCCGCCCAAGCTGGAAGACATCATCACCCGTGCTCTCGAAAAGGACCCGAACCTCCGCTATCAGCATGCGTCGGACATGCGCGCCGAATTGCAGCGGCTGAAGCGCGACACGGATTCAACTCGCGTAGGCGTCACGACCACAGTCGCAGCGCTTGCTCCAATCGCTCGGAAGAGGCCCTGGAGAACGCTGGCCGCGGCTGCGGTATTCGTGGTCGCGCTCCTTGCCGGTACGCTTTTCTTCCACGGTCGTAAGGCACACGCGCTAAACGAGACGGACACGATTGTGCTCGCCGACTTCTCCAATTCAACGGGCGACGCAGTCTTTGACGACGCTCTCAAGCAGGCTGTGTCGGTGCAACTCGAGCAGTCGCCCTTCCTGAACATTTTGCCGGACCAGAGAGTTCGTGAAGTGCTAGGCTTAACGGGCCGTTCTCCGAATGATCGCCTCACACAGGAAGTAGCGCAAGAAGTATGCCAGCGCGCCGGGAGTAAAGCCGTCGTCGCTGGTTCGATAGCAAGCCTAGGTAGCCAGTATGTCATCGGTCTCAATGCGGTGAATTGCCAGACGGGGCAATCCTTGGCCCACGAGCAAGAGCAGGCGGCGCGCAAGGAAGACGTGCTCAAAGCCTTGGGCGACGCGAGCACAAAGCTGCGTGGGAAACTGGGGGAATCTCTCAGCTCGATCCAGAAATATGACGTCCCCGTTTTCGATGCCACGACCTCCTCGCTCGAAGCTTTGAAAGATCTGCGGCTAGGCTTCAAAACCTCATTTGAAAAAGGCGATGCCGAAGCCATTCCGTTCTACGAACGTGCTATCGAACTCGACCCAGATTTCGCCGAGGCCTACGATCTCCTGGGGGGTGCGTACTCCGACCTGGGCGAGTACAACCAGGCCAGCGAGTACATCACGAAGGCGTTTGAGCTGCGCAACCGGGTGAGCGAGCGCGAAAAGTTAGATATTTCCGCCGACTACTACGGCACCGTCACTGGGGATCTGGAAAAAGCCAACCAGACGCTAGAGATGTTCGCCCAGACGTATCCCAGGCTCTCCATACCACACTTGGGCTTGGCTATTAATTACGCGTCTATGGGTCTCCATGAAAAGTCACTCTCAGAAAACCTCACAGCACTCAGCTTGACGCCCATTCCAGGCTTTCTGTATGGCAACCTCATGATCAACTACGTTTCGCTAGATCGATTAGCCGAAGCGAAAGCAATCTATCCACAAGTTCTAGCTCGCAATTTGGATGCCGCGTTTTACCATGGAATCTTGTATGAGATTGCCTTTCTCGACGGGAACGCTGCCGAGATGAGCCAGCAGCTTGCCTGGGCGGCTGGCAATTCAGGAGAGGATCAGCTTCTCTCCGTGCAATCCGACACTGAGGCTTTCTCTGGGCATCTCGTGAAGGCTCGGGATTTGTCCCGGCGTGCCGCCGAGATTGCCCGCCGCAGCGATAGGAAAGAAACAGCAGCCGAGTGGCAAATGGACGCGGCTCTGCGGGAAGCGGAGTTCGGCAATCCCGCTCGGGCGCTCGAGGAAACCACCGCAGCCCTGACTCTGGCGCCAACGAGGGATTTGCGCATTCTGACAGGGCTGGCACTAGCCCGGGCGGGAGAATCCACGCGAGCACAGAAGATTGCGGATGATCTGACGAAAGCGTTCCCCGCTAACACCATGATGAACCGCTACTGGCTTCCGACGATCCGCGCCGCGGTTGAGATCAACCGTAAGAATCCGACCGAGGCTGTCGAGATTCTCCAGGGGGCAGCCCCCTACAACTTGGGTGAACCTCCACCCATCGCTGGGACCCTGTATCCCGTCTATGTGCGAGCGCAAGCATATCTGCTTATGAAAAAGGGAAATGAAGCTGCGCGAGAGTTTCAAAAGTTTGTGGATTACCGCGGCGTTGTTGTGAATTTCCCTCTGGGAGCGCTCGCGCGTCTCGGCCTTGGTCGTGCCTATTCGCTACAGGGTGACACCGTCAAGGCCAAGGCGGCGTATCAGGATTTCCTCGCACTCTGGAAAGACGCCGACCCCGACATTCCCATTTTCATCGCGGCAAAGTCCGAGTACGCTCAGCTGAAATAGCGGTGGTCAACAGCATTTGAGAAAATGCTATGGATTCCGGCGTTGAGTCACAAAAAAATTTTAAAAAAATTAGGTTAGCTCGCAGCGCCGTCAGAGGTGTCTCCGTGATTCCATTACTCCAGCTCAGACAACTCGACCATCCCTATGCTTGGACTGATTCCTTGTGTCGTAACCCTGCTATCCCTGCCCATATCGGGACCCATCGCTCCGTGTCGCTCAGGCCCATGCGATGATAACGGAACCACTCCGAGATCCACACAATGATTGACTTTACATGTCCCTCGCGCTTACTCAGTGCCCCTCTCTGTCTCTTGAGACATAGAACTGATAAGGGTGAGGTCGGTAGTTCAAGTCTACCCAGGCCCACCATCCTTTTCTTTTAGTTAGGAGTCAAGCCGGAACGCGCGATTGAGAGTTGGTGCACGTTTTGGTTCACACCTTCCCGAAAAACGAGGTTTTCACTTGGTTTCACGATGCTCTCTAACGCCGTTCGCTTCGCAGCCATCCGTATATGGCTATAGTGTTCGAGCATTTCCCGGCTGAGGTGGCCGGCGATAGCCATTATCGTTTGCTCGCTCGCCTGACTTTCTGCGAGCTTTGTGATGCAGCAGTGGCGCAGGTCGTGAAAGCGAATCTGTAGCTTGGCATCTTTCAGTGCTCTCCGCCATGCGGTTCTCCACGTCTTTATTGGACGGGAGGGGTCTATGTTACCCGCGTTCGGCTTCTCGCAATCTAAACGGGCGTCTTCACAAGCCGGAAAGATATAGTCCTCTTGCCCTCCCGCAGGAAAGCGGCACGCCCTGCGAACCAATGGCCGTGTGAGCAACGAAGTTCAGTGGAACTACTCGTCCACTGCCTCCTTCCGTTTTGGTCTGGCCTACCGTCAGAGTGCCGTTTAGCAGGTCTGCCTGGCTCCAGCGCAACGTCCCAATTTCGTTCCGGCGCAGGGCAGTATTGAGGCCAAGAGAGACCACTGTGTGAAGCAACGGGTTCGACTCGCAGGCTGCAAGGAGTATCACCTCTTCTTCCGGCGTAAGTGCTTTACCGATGCTGGCGGGCTCTCGCTCAAATTTCACTTCCCCTTGAAGTGCAGACCACAGCTTGTGACGCTTTAAGACCTGGCGCAATACCTGTAGCTCCTTGTTAAGAGTTCGGGGCGAAGCGCCTTGAGCCTTGCGGAGAGCCTGATAATTCCCGATTTCGCGTGCACCGATGTCGCACAGTAGCAGCGAGCCTCGGCAATGATTACCGCTACCGTTGCTTCTCGGAAGTGGTACGACTCCAATCCGGATACGCTGCGTCGTCGCCAATCTGTTCTTAAGAACCCGAGAATGGCAGCGAAGTCGCTCTGCAATTTGTTCGACAGATTGGTGCCGCCGATACCGCTGCCCCGCGATTGGCGCGCCGAACTTGGCGTCAAGACTTGGTCCGAGGCATACGCGCACCCGACTGGTCGCAATCGCGTCCAGAAAATCGTAAGCACAGACAAGCGGGAAAAGAAAAAATCCGGCAGGCCGTGATTCCGTAATTACCTTCTTACTTCCTCTTACCTTCACTGCGACAGGTCGCCCTCAACTGCGACCATTTGCGTCCATTTTATTACCTGAACTTTCCGTTTCGAGACGCACGCATGTTTTTCCCCTATGCTCGCCTGAAAACAGCACCACGAGGACGGGAATGCACAACTGGCGGTTTCTTACGGTGAAGCAAGTATCCGAAATCACTGGATGGAAGGAAAGTACCGTGCGGGCGCGGATCTTGAGGCGCCTCATCCCCTTCTACAAACTTGGAAGGTCCGTCCGCGTGAATGCGGAAGATTTGGCCCATCTGATAGAGCAGGCGCGCGTGCCGGCTCGGGAGCCATGCAATGGACGCTAATATGCGCGAGCGAGCGCAAGCTTTTCTAACTGGGCTCGTCCTGCCTCGTTCCACAGCTTCTTCTTCCGTCGCTGACCTTCGTTCATCGCCAGAGCCTGCAGTTGATTCATGATCCGCGTGCGCATCGGCACCAGCCGATGCCGATGCCGATGCCAGAGCAGTTGCCGCAGATCCCCATTCTCCGGACGAGCTACCCAGATCTGGGGAAAGTTATTATCTAGCAGCAGCTTCAACAGAAGCTGAGCATCGTTGCGGTCGGTCTTCTGCTTGCGGACTCCTTTGGTTTTGATCTTCGCCGCATCGCCGATCCACAACTCGATGCTCAGTTCTGCCAGTAACCGCTCGAACCAGCGGGAATAGCCGGTGGTCTCCATCCCCACGCGCACGCTCGCTCCTCGTGCTGCCAGTTCCCGATAAAACTTGTCGGCTTCTCTATCACTGTGGTTCAATCGCCGTTCGTCGCCTTCTCCTGTCTCGGTATCGACAAACGCGATGTACTGGTCGCTCGGGTGATAATCCACGCCTATAATGATCATGTTCGGCTCCTTTCTCCCGAACCTTTGGTCGTCAACAACCATAGTCTACTCGGGTCTAAGGAGCCGACATTGTTATGCAATCACTTGGGTACCGGCACCAACTTTACCAATAACGTCGTTCATCAGGTGATGCTTAGCTTGCGTGCAATCCGAGCTTATAGAGCAGCATTCCGAGGAGCAAAAGACAGAGCGCGAAACCCAGAGTACCCACAATCGAAATATTCAAGGCGGTGCACAGAGGGCAGTAGGCGCGGCGAGCGTCACGCACTCCTGGACAGAGGCGAACACGGCAGGCTGGGTCTTGTCAGGATTGATATCCAGGCTGTCGTGACTAGCACTCCAATCAACGAGGCGTTAACGGATAATGCGAATAGTGATAACTGGTAAAAGGAGAGTAAGAAAATGAGGCTACTTAGGCGTTTGCTGCTACTTGCCCTGCCTTTACTGTGCGTGACGCCTTGCAAGGCCCAGCAGGATATATATGGCGGGCTGACCAACGTGAAGTGTGCAACGGCAACTGGCTACTTTCACGTTGAGAAAATAGGAACACAGTGGTGGTTCTGTACCCCACTAGGGAATGCCTTTTTCATGCAAGGGGTTTACGTTGTGAATTATGGGCAGAACGCTGGTTATGAGGCAAAAGTTCAGAAGAAGTATGGAGGTACAGTCGCGTGGGCTGTTCCTACCTTGCAACGCCTGCAGAGTTGGGGATTCAATAGCTTGAATCTCTATGCCGATGCCGCTGTCATTCCTTTTGCAACTGACAAGTCGTACCCTGTTGACGGTCACGGCCTCCATTCAATTCCTGTGAAGTTACCTTTCGTGTTTCAGATTCGACCAGCGATGTACTCGATGGAGAATCCGACCCTCATATTAAATTACAAACCAAAGAAATTGCTGCCTCCAGGGCATGAAGTGAAGGATATGGAAGCTGGGTGGAGTCCGAATTACAAGGGCTATCGTCCGTCATACGGGATAGCAGATTATTTTGATGGTAATATGCAAACCTGGTTGGATTCCTTTCTGACGAACGCTACACCGAACCTCCACAATTCTCCGTACACCAGCTATGTAATGGGCTTCACCTTCGATGACAGCGATGGGATGTTTGGGTTTGGTGCAGGGCCTGAGTTTCAAACCATTCCTGCTGGTCACAACGACCCCAATCTGAGTTGGGTAGTCGCAACCATGACGCCCATCCAAACGGCCTTGAAACTATATCCCACCGTCTATGTAGACACGACTGTCTACACTAAAAAGGCGTGGCACGATTATTTGGTTTTCAAATACGGCACGATTCAGGCGTTGAATACGGCTTGGGGCTCGAACTATACGACGTTTGGTTCGTCAGGAAAGAATATTATTGGAGAGGCAGTAGCAGTAGGGAACGGTCGAACTACAAACTTCGTTCATCTCTTAACGACTCGCACTTCGACACCGTACACAGTACAAATACTTCTCAACGGCACTCCTATCGCAGGGGACCTTGGGAACGGACAATTATATGGGCCAACGTTGACCGGTTCAATTGTCCCTCATGCTCCAGGGAACTCTTCGCTAGCACTCTTTTTTCATACGCCTCCTGCCGCAGGGAGCAAGATAACGACTGACTATGTTTTTGACGGCTGGGGTGTAGGCACAGGTTTGATGGATGAAGATGGACGGAAGGCACATCAGGTATGGTTGGGAAGTGACTTCGTCGCACTGTCTAACTCTAATCTGAACGTGGAGGCAGACATGAATGCGTTCTTGTACCAAACAGCCATTCGCTATTTGGGCATGTGCAAGAATGAAATCAAGAAAGTTTTTCCCTACTACCTTACATTTGGGCCGGATGGATTAGGCGGTTGGCAAGCACCAGCTGCTGCTCCGGTTTTACAGGCTGCGGCTGCAACCCTCGATGTGATGATAGGGGGCGTCGGTATCGAACCTAGTGCTACCTATCAAACGAAACTTGATTTCGTCGAGCAGTACTTGGGTGACAAGCCACTGATGACTGGTGCATACCTGCGAGCAAATCCTGATTCTCCGTTTTCAGCCTATTCGTCATCATTTGACTTTCCTAACCAGGCCGCTAGAGGGACGGCGTACTCGAACGAGATGTCCCTGTTTAGAACAGCTGCCTATAGCAAAACTGGGTCGCATCCTTTTGTCGGTCTCTCTTGGTTCTCGTTTACGGATAGCAAGGCAGAAGAAACCAACTGGGGTTTGGTAACGTTGCTGGACAATGCTTACGATGGCCACGAAGCCGTTCCCGCAACCGTGAGGTGTTCCGCTCCACTTCAGATGTACCCATGCGGAGGGGAAGCAAAAGGCTATGGGGACGTTATGACATCGGTGAAGGCAGCAAACGCCTTATGGCAAAAGTAGGATAGGAGAGGGATAAATGCCTGCTGATGCAACAATCGTACTGCCGCCTAATTCAGGTGGACCAACGCTTGATGGTGTGGCAAACATTGCTGTCACGAATTCAGGGGCGACTGTACTCGTTGCAGCTGTCTATTCTTTTTCCAGGTCCCTTCATACCCTGGCGACGCCGTCCTCTGTTCTTTTGCCCCAATTTGCTTCGGCCACCTATAGGAACCTTGTGCACAGAGGTAACAAGAGACCGACAAACGTGGCCCGCTCCTTTTGGAGCGTTACCACAAGAAAAGTTAGAACCGCAAATCCGTTTTGCACGAAGCGCGCAAGTGGACGCGAGGTGTTCGTCCCTCACCTAACTCCCGTGTAGTTCTATAAAAGCATTTGACGGCGCCTGCGGCACAGTCACTGGTGCCAGAAACTTGTTTCGAGTTCCGAGCACCTCCAAAATCTAATGGCGGATTCGGTTCGGCAAGCTAAGGCCGACTTCCTACTGGTGCTTTGTGCCCGGATAAAAGCATGGCTCCGGTACTGGCGATCGCTGGCATGGTGGCAGGGACCGTCGATGTTGAAGGTCCTTTGACCCCGTTGGAGAGATTTCTAAACCTATCGTCACCGGGCCGAACCGGATCCCATCTTTCACTGAGGAGAGAGGTGATGACAGACAAGAAGTTGTGGCAGAACCGGAAAGAGCGACAGGAATGGGCACGGCGTTTGCAATCCGAGAACCCGGGTCTGGAATTAGTCCATCCGCATGCGGCGGGAATCGATGTGGGCAATGGCATGCATTACGTCGCCGTACGGCCCGACCGCGATCCGCAACCGGTACGCCGATTTGAGTGTTTTACGGCAGACCTGCATCGTCTGGCGGACTGGTTACGGAGCTGCGGAGTGAAGACCGTGGCCATGCAGTCGACGGGAGTTTATTGGATTCCTATCTATGAGATTCTCGAAGAGCGGGGCTTCGAGGTGTATCTGGTCAACGCGCGGCACACCAGGAATCTGCCGGGACGCAAGAGCGATGTGCAGGAGAGCCAGTGGTTGCTCAAATTGCACACCTACGGGTTGCTGAACAACTCGTTTCAACCGCCTTCGGAGATTCGCGTACTGCGTACCTACTGGCGGCAACGGGGAGAACACGTGCAAGGAGCAGCGACGTGCATTCAACGTATGCAGAAAGCGTTGACACAGATGAACGTGCAATTGGCGAATGTAATCAGCGATGTGAGTGGGCTGACCGGACAGGCCATCATACGAGCCATGCTGGCTGGAGAACGCGATCCGCGGAAGTTGGCAGAACTCAGTGATCCGCGGATTCAGGCCAGTCGCGAGCAGGTTGCCAAAAGTCTGGAGGGTAACTGGCGGCCGGAACTGCTGTTTGTATTGCAGCAGGAAGTAGAGATGTACGACACCTACCAGCGACGGATGGCCGAGTGCGATCAGCAATTGCAGAAGCACCTGGCGAGTTTTCAGGGTACGGCTCCGCCCCAGCCGACCGAAGCGGAACCCAAGCGAAAGAAGACAAAACCGGCCAAGAACGCCCCGCGATTTGAGCTTCACAACGAGCTGCAACGCATCACGGGAGTAGATCTAACGCGGATCGACGGCATCGACGTGATGGTAGCCCAGACTTTAATCAGTGAAGTGGGGCTGGACATGAGCCGGTGGAAAACCGAAGCGCACTTCTCCTCGTGGCTGGGATTGTGCCCGGACAACCGCACGAGTGGAGACAAAGTGCTGGCCCGAGGCACCCGGCGTGTGGCCAATCGCGCAGCCATAGCGTTGCGGATGGCTGCCGTCACCCTGATGCGTAGTCGCACCTACCTCGGAGCACAATATCGACGGTTGCGCACCAAGCTCGGCGCCCCGAAGGCCATTACGGCGATGGCCCACCGACTCGCCCGACTCGTTTATCGGATGCTGAAGTACGGTCAGCAGTACGTTGACAAGGGAGCTGAGTACTACGAGCACAGATATCGCCGACAACAGATCGAGTTCCTCAGAAAGAAAGCAGACCAACTAGGTCTTCGGATCACGCTGGCACACACATGAAGAAGTTTCTGGAGAGCATTTGACGGCGCCTGCGGCACAGTCACTGGTGCCAGAAACTTGTTTCGAGTTCCGAGCACCTCCAAAATCTAATGGCGGATTCGGTTCGGCAAGCTAAGGCCGACTTCCTACTGGTGCTTTGTGCCCGGATAAAAGCATGGCTCCGGTACTGGCGATCGCTGGCATGGTGGCAGGGACCGTCGATGTTGAAGGTCCTTTGACCCCGTTGGAGAGATTTCTAAACCTATCGTCACCGGGCCGAACCGGATCCCATCTTTCACTGAGGAGAGAGGTGATGACAGACAAGAAGTTGTGGCAGAACCGGAAAGAGCGACAGGAATGGGCACGGCGTTTGCAATCCGAGAACCCGGGTCTGGAATTAGTCCATCCGCATGCGGCGGGAATCGATGTGGGCAATGGCATGCATTACGTCGCCGTACGGCCCGACCGCGATCCGCAACCGGTACGCCGATTTGAGTGTTTTACGGCAGACCTGCATCGTCTGGCGGACTGGTTACGGAGCTGCGGAGTGAAGACCGTGGCCATGCAGTCGACGGGAGTTTATTGGATTCCTATCTATGAGATTCTCGAAGAGCGGGGCTTCGAGGTGTATCTGGTCAACGCGCGGCACACCAGGAATCTGCCGGGACGCAAGAGCGATGTGCAGGAGAGCCAGTGGTTGCTCAAATTGCACACCTACGGGTTGCTGAACAACTCGTTTCAACCGCCTTCGGAGATTCGCGTACTGCGTACCTACTGGCGGCAACGGGGAGAACACGTGCAAGGAGCAGCGACGTGCATTCAACGTATGCAGAAAGCGTTGACACAGATGAACGTGCAATTGGCGAATGTAATCAGCGATGTGAGTGGGCTGACCGGACAGGCCATCATACGAGCCATGCTGGCTGGAGAACGCGATCCGCGGAAGTTGGCAGAACTCAGTGATCCGCGGATTCAGGCCAGTCGCGAGCAGGTTGCCAAAAGTCTGGAGGGTAACTGGCGGCCGGAACTGCTGTTTGTATTGCAGCAGGAAGTAGAGATGTACGACACCTACCAGCGACGGATGGCCGAGTGCGATCAGCAATTGCAGAAGCACCTGGCGAGTTTTCAGGGTACGGCTCCGCCCCAGCCGACCGAAGCGGAACCCAAGCGAAAGAAGACAAAACCGGCCAAGAACGCCCCGCGATTTGAGCTTCACAACGAGCTGCAACGCATCACGGGAGTAGATCTAACGCGGATCGACGGCATCGACGTGATGGTAGCCCAGACTTTAATCAGTGAAGTGGGGCTGGACATGAGCCGGTGGAAAACCGAAGCGCACTTCTCCTCGTGGCTGGGATTGTGCCCGGACAACCGCACGAGTGGAGACAAAGTGCTGGCCCGAGGCACCCGGCGTGTGGCCAATCGCGCAGCCATAGCGTTGCGGATGGCTGCCGTCACCCTGATGCGTAGTCGCACCTACCTCGGAGCACAATATCGACGGTTGCGCACCAAGCTCGGCGCCCCGAAGGCCATTACGGCGATGGCCCACCGACTCGCCCGACTCGTTTATCGGATGCTGAAGTACGGTCAGCAGTACGTTGACAAGGGAGCTGAGTACTACGAGCACAGATATCGCCGACAACAGATCGAGTTCCTCAGAAAGAAAGCAGACCAACTAGGTCTTCGGATCACGCTGGCACACACATGAAGAAGTTTCTGGAGAGAGTTGTCAAGGAAAAAAAACCTCCCCTGTGGCCGCAAGTTTTCTTGCCGTCCAGCCCGCCCATTGAGCAGGATTGTTCTCGCCTTCCGCTCCGTGAGGCACAATTCAACTCGACTTTCACGGCATTGGAGAAGTATAGGAGGTTTTACACCGACGAAGATAGACGCCTCTTTGGGGCAGTCCCTCTGCCCCGGGCCGTGATTTACCTCCTCAACCCCTTCCGGCAACTCCGACCCTCACTTCTGGTCGCAGCCTCCCGGTTAATCTGAGCCGACGATGGTTGGGTAGCAACTTAATTTTTCATCTCGCTGAAACATGGCTGCAATTAGCGCTGTGCATTCTATTCGCATCTCCGCTTTTGTTCGTGAAGCGCGGGGCTCTAGGAAGACCATGGCGCGATTATTTTTAGCTGTCTGGGCCCGTGGGATGGGGGTTTTATGAGGCTTGTGCTTGAGGTTTTTGGAGCGTGGTGCGCGGTGAGCCTTGGGGTGGGGGGGTTGTGGACCTCGGTGACTTACCTTGCCCATTGGTACAGACAGGCGAGGAACGCGCGGCGATGGACCGGATGCTTGAAACAGATTAACGAATCCAGTTTTTCATTCTGCCTGCTCACGCCCCAGAAATTCTTCGCACTCTGTGACTGTCAATGTCATCAAGTACCTGCGACCGTGCTCCGGCAGCGCGACCTCCCACCTCGTGGACTGGGGGAGACTGATGGGAATGCTGGCGGATGTCGGGGTGTCCGCTCCGGTGTCAGTTCTGGTGTCAGTTGGTCCTCTTCTCGGTGCGTACGAGAGTGCATCCGGCGTGGCCTCCATGTGCGGGGGAGTAGAACAGCTTCAGCCAAATGAGTGTGCCCTATTTTGTGCCCCACCTGTTATAGATCAAAAACCATCGCACAGCGTAGTGGTCCGGATAGCTCGCATGGAAAATCAACGCGATAGCAAACCGTAGCACTCCATTGTGTAATTGCTAGACAACAACTGATAAGGGTGAGGTCGGTAGTTCAAGTCTACCAGGCCCACCATTTAATTTCCGCGTTTGGACGTAGCCGCCCGGCGGCGGACGCTACGCGGGAGGTAGTCGAGCGTTGGTTGCTCGATGGCTAGGTCACCAGTTTGTGGAATTGAATCCGCCTTTTCTCGCCTGTGCGACCATGCATCTTGAATCCTTGGAGCAATCCAATCTTCGCGTGAGCGTTTTTCTGCAGTGGGTTGGACCTACGTGACCGGAAAGCGAGCTTCGCGGCTGATCGTGGGTCACCAGTAAGGTTGAACTGAGCCCGATGCGCACCTGAATGAGAGGCGTACTCGAACGTTCCTTCGCAATCGGAGCTAATATATAGGATCGTCACATAATGAGGTCGCAGAGGAGGTTCAAGAACATGAACATTTTGGGACTTGATGCTTGTCTCTCAAGGCCTCGATTGAACAAGCAAATTTTGGTTGCCCTGCTGTCTCTTGCGCTGTTTTTCCTAACTTCGGCTCAGAGCTCATCAGGGCATCAAGACCAGCAAGCTCCGGCACAGCCCGCGGAGCCTGCTCAGCCGCCTTACACGCAGCAGACTCCCGAGCAGTTGCAGCAGTTGGTCGCTCCAATTGCGCTATATCCGGATTCGCTTGTGGCCCAGATCCTGGCTGCCTCCACGTTTCCCTCGCAAGTCGTCGAAGCGGACAGGTGGCTGCAAGCGAATCCTGATTTGAAGGACGACGCTCTGGCTCAAGCCGTGAACCAACAACCCTGGGATCCGAGCGTCAAGGCGCTCACTGCATTTCCAACTGTCCTCGGAAATATGGACAAGAACCTCTCCTGGACGTCCTCCTTGGGAGACGCCTACTACAATCAGCAACACGATCTGCTGGATGCCATACAGGTGATGCGGGAGAGGGCGCAGCAAGCCGGCACTCTAAAGTCAACGCCACAGCAAAACGTGGAAACGCAGGACTCGACGATTGAAATCGAGCCTGCCAGTCCCGATGTCGTTTACGTCCCCGCATATGATCCGTGGTTGGTTTACGGATATCCGATCGTGGCGTGGCCCGGGTGGTATCCGTATCCCGGAATTTGGTATGAGGGGCCATTCCCCTACTACGGAGTCGGCTTCGGAATAGGCTACTTCGGAGGTTATGGATGGGGCTGGGGCCGTTGGGGATTCGATTGGCAAAACCACTACGCGGTTTATAACCACAACCGGTACTACTCCACGAGCAACACGTTTTACAACCGAAACAATTACTATCGGGCAGGTGGCGACCGGGGCGTAGCAACCAACGTGCAAAGCGGAGTGAGCGGCGACCGCAGTGGATATGCCGAAAAGTCCCGCGGCGTTTACAACAGCCCGGGCGCAACGACCAAGCCTTTCAGCGGAAATACCCAGGCGATGCGAGGATATGGTGAACCGCGCGCTGAGAGTAACGTCCACTCGGATGCCCTCAGCGGCTACGATCATGGTGGAGAAGCCAGGAGTTATTCGTCGCGCGGTAGCGCCAGCTTCGGCGGCGGAGGATCGCACGGCGGTGGAGGAGGTCATGGAGGAGGACATCACTAATCGAAATTTCGAGCCATCGCGCGAAACTTTGGAAATTTGGAAATGGAGAGAAACTATATGCGGAGAAGGAAGCTGAACTTCAAACATTATCGCTGGGGTGCTTTTATTCGATTTGCGATGGCGTCGGTCATTTTGACGGGGTGCATACCCTCCAATTCCGTAGCACAGGAAAAGGGCCAGAGAACGTTCTCGTCGGCGGAAGATGCTAGCAGCGCCTTGATCAAGGCAATTCAGAGTAACGACGAAAATGCCATGCTCATTGTTCTCGGACAAAACGCGCAGCAAATTGTCTCGTCCGGAGATCAAGTCGAGGACAAAGAACGCCGGGCTAACATCGTGCTGAAATACGAGCAAATGCACCGCTTGGTGAGGGAGCCGGACGGGACGACGACTTTATATATCGGCGCGGAGAATTGGCCCATGCCCATTCCGCTCGTAGTCAAGGATAACCGCTGGTACTTCGACACAGATGCGGCGAAGAAAGAGATTTTGTACAGGCGAGTCGGCAGGAATGAAATATCAACCATTGGAGTTTGCCGGGAGCTGGTGAAGGCCCAGAAGGAGTACTACTCAACGGAGCACCAGTATGCCCAGAAAATATTTAGTGATGAAGGGCAGCACAATGGTCTCTATTGGAAAGCCGCGGATGGAGAACCCCTGAGCCCCATAGGGCCGCTGGTGGCGTCGGCTGTCGCGGAGGGTTATGCGGCCGGGAGGGATGACGCTCCCACCCCTTACCGCGGTTATTTTTATCACATCCTGACGAGCCAGGGAAAAAATGCGCCAGGTGGCGCCAAGGACTATATCGCAAACGGCAAAATGAGCGGTTTTGCTTTCGTGGCCTATCCTGCGGCATATAGGTCGTCCGGCGTGATGACATTCATCGTTGGCGAGGATGGAGTCGTGTATCAGAAGGATCTCGGCAAGAAGACTGATGACTACGCCAAATCCATGAAGAAATACAATCCCGATTCCAGTTGGCGGAAGGCTGAAGATCAGGAGGAAAAAACTGCCGGCCGATAGGACACCAAGTTCGGATTCAGCAATTACCCTGGGTAGCAAATGCGGGCACGTCTGGTCGCGCCTGGCGGCCCGTGGCCCTGTCCCAGGGCGACATCGAGAAGCGCACCGGCCTGCTCCGCTGGTTGTATATCCCGCGTCGAGAATGGTCATACGGTTCCCGCTATCGAAACGCTTGAGAAGATGGCTGGTGCGATCGAAGTTCCGATGTGCCAACTTTTCTACGATGGAGAAAAGCCTCCTGCTCTGAAACCGCAAGTGAGCGACGATCAAGGTTGGGGCAGTTCTGGTCGAGATGCCAAAACTCTCCACAGATTTCGCAGGCTCATGGGCCGGACAGATGAGGGCGACGTGAGATTGCTGCTATTCATGGCTTAAGACATGTCTCAGAAGAAAAAACGCGGTGCTCGGGCAAAGACGACAGCACGGTTCTAGTACTTGTGAACCAAATTCGACCCCTACAATTGAGACTTGCGAGCTATTGGTTCTCACGAGCCACAGCCCCACTCTAGGCGCGTCCGTAGGAGGTAAGCAGTAACGCCAATTTGGAACGGCCCTAGCTTTTCACTTTACTTTGTAGTTCCCCTTCGGTGTAAGCCGGTAACTCTAGACATTCGCTTCAAGGAGAAAACAAACAGTGAATAAGAAACAGAAAGGTTTCTCGTTAATTGAGTTGTTGATCGTCGTGGCGATCATTTTGATCATCGCGGCGATTGCCATTCCGAACCTGCTTCGCGCCAAGATTGCGGCGAACCAGGCTTCGGCAGTCGGTGCGCTCCGTACCATGTCTTCGGCCGAGGAAACCTTCTCGTCCACCTACAGCGACGGTTTCACACTGACCTTGGCACAGTTGGGCGGTCCGGCCGGTTCGGGCAGCTGCGCGAACGCGGGCTTGATCGACGAAGTTCTTTCGACGGCTCCCAACCAGAAGAGCGGCTACCAGTTTGTGTTCACGCCGAACGGCACGGTGGCCTTGACGGCTGGCGTACCGGCGGCTTGCGGCGCGTCGGGCGACACCGGGTTTTCGATCAGCGCAACGCCGATCACCCTGGGATCGACCGGTACGGCCAGCTACTGTGTGGACGAGACCGGTGTAGTGCGCATCAACGGAGCGGGTGTGGTTATCCCTGCGCCTTGCTCCACCTCCGGCTTTCCTCCGTTGCAGTAACGCTCTGGGTAACAAGAGGGGAGGAAGTCGGCGACTTCCTCCTCGGTCACTTCCCACATTCATAGGCGGGACGATTCAGTCGATATTCAAATTCTTCACGGGTAATGCAGGCTTCACGACACGCCATAGGGGATCAGCGTCGGTGTAACTCTTCTATGAGAAGGCCGATCGATGTCAAGGCACACTTTTGGGCTTGCTGTTCGTGCCATGATTTTTTTCCATTCAGCCAAGCCGCCTCTGTCGCCATCCTTCTATCCGCACTCTTTGGTGAGCGATATTCGCTCGGTGCTAGGTGGGTGTTCTCGTTTCAGTAGGTGCTGCTACCTGATTAGCGTCCTCTCTTCTCACCTTTTCGGTGGGAATTGGGCTCCAGGAGTTAGTCGCAGTCACCTAGACTCGGCGGTTGAGCTCGGTTGTTCGGATCAAAACTTTTTAGGCCACGGCACGCATGGCCTTTTGGCTATTGCGCAGTGGTTCGTATACCTCGCCGCTCACCCACAACCGATGGGAGCAGTACCGCCAACTTTCGCGCCACGGCCACCACTGCTCGTTTCTTGGCGTTTTTCCCTCCTCGCTCGGCAAGCTTCCGTCCCCATCTCCGCAGATGATGGGAATGCTGGCGGATGTCGGGGTGTCCGCTCCGGTGTCAGTTCTGGTGTCAGTTGGTTCTGCCATTTGAGGCGCTTCGGTGCGCGGCGCTGCGGGTGGAGGAATTAGCGGAAACCCATAGCTGCGGCGATGTCCGATACTTTCGACGCAGATTGACTTTGCTGTTGTTCGCAACTAGAAGCCATCTCATAAATGTCTCAGGAGGATGATGGCGCAAGCGAGTTGAACCATCCCGAGGAAATTTTCTGGGTAATATTCCCAGCGAATGACGGTACGGCGAAAATTATGAAGCCAGGCGAATAGACGTTCCACTTTCCAGCGACGCCGGTAGCGGCGCAGGACACGCCCATCCTGCGTCGCTGCGGCGACGCGCACGAACTTGTGAGGCGCGATGAGTTGCACGCCATATCGTTGGTGGATGCGCTGATCCAAAGGATCACTGTCGTAAGCCCGGTCACCGATCATGCGTTCCGGGAGGTCGGCAAGGAATCGCTGGTCGAGCGTGGGTTCGATGAGTTTTGTTTCATGAGGCGAAGCGCTGGCCACGTACACGGAGAGAGGAAAACCATGGCCGTCTGCGATTGCCATGATTTTGCTGCCTTTGCCGCGTTTTGTAGGGCCGACACTAGAGCCCCTTTTTTCGCCCCGCTGAAGCTGGCGTCGATGAAGGATTCGCTCAGATCGAGCTTCCCCCGGTCTCGTAAATCTTCGGCCAGCTTTTGCAGCAAGCGAGTTAGCAGGCCGCTGCGCTGCCATTGTTGGAAGCGCCGATGACAGGTCTGATAAGACGGATAGCGAGACGGCAGATCGTGCCAAGGAGCACCCGTGCGGAGAACCCAAAAGACTCCGCTCAGCACCGCACGCGTATCTTGCCACGGTCGCCCTCGGCCATCGGCTCGTCGTTTGGGACGAAACAACGGTTCGAGAACCGCCCACTGGGCGTCGGTAAGGTCCATGCTCTCGGTTTACGCCGTTCGTCATAAGTTTCAACAACTCAGCGGCTTCAATGTGTTTATGAGATAACTTCTAGTCTCCTACCAATCCGCTGGGCCAATGCTTAGGCACAAGCAGGTGGGATTCCCTCTGCCGAAGCTCTGGTCGAAGAGAAAATCCGTCGATTTGGAAGTTCGCATGGGACTCAAATTGCATCGGCCCCCCGTTACCCAGCCCGCTCGAAGCCCAAAACGCAAATAAGGTCTTCCACGGCATCCCTGGATACCTTGACTCACAACCTTTCACAATCACGATTGGGTCACCGTCAGCCTTAGCTATAGCATCACGGCTGGTGCGAGCACCTCGTCAGTTGCGCTAAGTCGCGTCAGTACCCACACCATCGGCACCATAAAAGTTGGTACCGAACTTACCTTTGCGCGGACGCCAAAACGTCCAACGTTACTGAATCGAAAGGAGAAAATATGAAACGTTACACATGGCCCCTTTTCCTAGCTGCTCTGGTCGCGTTTGCCCTGCTCGCTGTCCACCTCTCCGCTCAAAATGACAACGCTCAAAATGACAACGCTGTTCAAAATATCAACTCTAACGGAGAATTAGCTTCGCAAGCGATTACATTGGGCGGCGGGATAAACAGAGGCGTCGTCTTCAAAACCGCTGCAAATTAACACCGACGGCAGCGTCGCGAGTTGTTTCCGGTGTGACCGGTTGCATACTCTGAAACTCAGTACAGGCGCTTACCAGGTCGCCTTCGACGAAAATGTGCAAGCGAACAATGGGTGGAGCCGCTGGGTTCAGGTGGACACGTTGTCAACCGGGAGCGAAAATGCTTGGTGTACCACAGCGGACCGGGCTGGCGATGCCAACGCAATCTATGTGCAATGCCAGCACGAAGGTGGCGCTGGTAGCATGGGCAACTCTGCACCGCTGGACACCAGTTTCTTCATCTTTGTTGCAAGATAGCAACAACAAGCGAACATCAGGATGCGCGCCTATCAGCATCTTGATTGCCGACCGCCGCCAAGGGGATGAGGCTGGCCGATAAATCGCGCAGCTCATCCCTCCCCGGCGGCGAGCAATGCTCGACGCTAACTTGACCACAGCTCCTGACGTGATGCGATAATTTCCAGTTGCGACCACACTGACCTCCTGGGTGATCATCGCATCGGTGGCGTAGACGATTCCAGCATCCGCGTTGCCCGTACTGACGTACGTTAATACTTGGCGTACGTCGTTCCCGAGGATGAATTTAGGTTTCAATTGCTCGTACAGGTGGAAGTGCGTCAGTACTTCCTGAGCATATTTACCGGCCGGGGCTTGCTTCCCCGTGTACTACTCGGCGGCGAGCGTCAGGCGGTCGGTCACTCGCTGCTGGCATCCACGACTCAAATGCGATTATCTGGAATTGTATTCAAAGGAAAACTCTATCGTTTCAAGGGTTTCCTTTTCTCCGGGCTCGTATTTCCACTGTCTTGCTGCCTCGAGAGCAGCACCTGCCAACAACGGGCTTCCGCCAACCAGGCGGGTCTTTTTGACGCTACCATCGGACGAGACGGTCACCTCAATTTTCACTTTCCCGTTGAGTTGGTACTGCCGCGCTAGTTCGGGATATCTCGCGTCAACCTTTGTTTTAATCTTGCGAGTGATTGCTTGCTGGCTGGATTCCTGCGAAAACGCCGACGGTTGCGAAGACAGCGTGCCTAAGACAAGTAACAGCAAACCAACACTCAAAAGTCGCAATCGCACGGTAGGCCTCCTTCGCAGGTCAATCCTGCGGTGGCCCTCCATCTCCCCACATTTAAGCTTAGCGGAACGCAGTGCCGCCAGTTACCTGTCCACCCGTACAGGCGTAGCCTAAACAGCAATTCCTCTCGACGCTCAGCTAGATTTAGTCCACGAGACCGCTGGTGGATGCCAAGCCCGTTTACTTCTGGTGATCGCCGGCTGGGGAAAGAAAGATGCGGTCGGCAAGGGCTTCGCGGACCGCGGGCACCCAGTCGGTGTCCATGCGGAGTTTCACAACGTATCCAGAAGCTCCTACGTTCAGACAAGCGCGCACGATGTCAGGGTCCGAATGAATGTCGGGAGTCTACCCAGGCCCACCATTTTTGCCAGTCGCCAGTAGAAACCGTAGGCACTTGTCATTAATTCGGCGCAGCCATCTTCTGGCCATTCTTCACTTCGACGTACGCGATGCCGTTCACCCCGCTGCACGCTAGCCACAAATTTCCATCCGGCGTATGCACCATGTTGCGCACCACGCCTCCGCCCGACGGGATCACCCACGTTTGGAATTTCTGAGTCGCAGGATCAAACCGCACCATCGTATTCGGCTCCGTCCCTGACTCGCTGTACCAAATAATATTTCCTACGGAAGTAATCCCGTAAGGCTGCGACCTCGGGCCGCCCGGCGATGGCCACTCTGCTGTCTGACCGGTCTTCGGATCGAGCCGGCCGAGATAACCGCGCGCGTAGTCCGTGTACCAAATCACGTCGTCGGGCGTGGTCCAGCCTTCCCACCATGTTGCCGCCTTGCACCGTGAAATATATTTTTCCATTCGGCGCAAAAAACAAGGTGTGAGGATCGCGAGCCTTCCGATCCGGCATCGGATATTCGGTTACGTCGCCCGTCTTCGGATCCAATTTTCTGTCTGTTTGCCGGCGCCCTCGGGCAAAGCGTTCTGGCTCCAGGCAGGAATCGCGAGGCAAAGTAAAGCTGCCGCGATAGTAATAGTAGTCCTGGTTATGAGGGCAAGCCGAAATTGTCTCGGCAAATCCATGGAATCGAATACCATAAGCCTCATATGACCCTCCATCGTCCGCGCTGCTATGCAAAATTCGATACAGCGGCCGCGACCGCGAGGTTGTCCTACAGGCAGCAGCCCATGTCCGCCAAGACGTTTTTACCCGAAAAATTACGCATGGGGAATTACAGAATTTACCGTATCGCCTAGGGGGCTTATGTTTGACATCCTACGAAATTCATGAAGCCCGAACGTGACATCCATGACCTGTACGCCGAGGCAATCGCCGCGGAAACCCCCGAAGAACTCGATCGTGTGATTCCCAAACTCCGGCAAGCTCTTCACGAGCATTGCGAAGACGTTCGCGGGAAGCTAGCTCACTACCCGCTGATCGCCCGCCGGCTAGTGCGCCAAATCAACGACCTGTTGCTGGACCAAGAAACCGCTCCCCGCACCAATCCGCCGCACAACCTCAACAGCAAAAAGGAATAGCCAACCGCAGCCTTCGGACGGCACAGTCCCGTCCGCGAGTGCGCCTTTGCAAATATATTTTTGTGGCTAAAAAAACGTCGAAGGGGCGGCCAGCGAACCGCCCCTCTCGCGTTGTCGTAGGATAGCTCTACTGCGCGCTTGCGTCCGCAGTTGCACACGCGACGCCGCTTGCCACTCCGGAAGTGTCGACAAACACCAAACCCCCGGGGTTCGTTACGCCCGTCACAATCGGAGTGATGAATCCCGAAGACATGTCCAGTGAGCCGACAAGATGCGCTCCGTCTGCCGCCGTGTATGCCGCACCAGGTGCAAAAGCCTTTTTGTGGATCGCGTACACCGCGTTCAAGGTTTTGTCGGCGACCAACAGGAACCCGCTAGCCGATGTGGCGAAGGTGGTGTCGTCAACTTCCACGCGCGCTACGCCAGTAGGCGATTCATAAGTCAGCGGCAGAACCGATGCTCGCTGAGCAGACGAAGTCGGATTGGTCACGATAACAAGCTCCTGGTCGGCCTGGCTGTCCAGAACGATGTTGCCCAAAGGGTCGAGCGTCATTGAATCCGGATCCTGAAGATTTAGTGATGCTGTGACGTCGGTCGTTATATCGGTCGCGCTGGCGTCGCCAGCCAACGCTTCCTTCACGTCAACACTGCTCGTTCCTAGCCGGATGGTGACCAGGGCTTGCTCGGTGTTTGGATTGTGCGCGGGATTCGAGGCGCTGAAGTAAACTTGGCCCCCGCGGAAAACGATGTCGTCATACCCGCCGCCGTGCGAGCCGGTACCGACGCTGTAGAGCTTCTGTGCTTGCGTCGTGGGATTGATGATCACCAGATTGCTGTTGCCGTCTTCATTCTGCAGCGCCCACAGCTGACCCGTTGCGGGATCCAGCTTCAGACCATCGTTGTGGCCCGGCACGGTGTAGATGTGTACCACGGCGCGGTTGTCCAACCGGTATTCCACGACTTGGCTGCTCTTGCCGTCAGACCCATCGGGCGCGTGGCCGTCACCGTATCCAACGAAGACGTGGTTCCCGACCACAGCGATCGAATCGGGCGCGCTCAAGGTGCTGTTGCCTGTCGCAAATACGGTCACCGTGTAGGGAGGCACCGCCTTCGGAGCTGACGCGGCTGGCGCTTGCCCAAAAGCGGGATGGGCAATCAAGCTGGACGCAATGAGGGCTGCAGGAACGAGTACTGATACACCTGGCTTCTTCATGGGTTTTTCTCCTAGATTTCTGCGGATGCAATAAAGCGCCAACAAGCTAACTACCCGCAAAAAACTGCTAGGTAAACGCACCATGAACACTCGGTAACCTACAAGGCCAGGGAGGACATTACACGAGCCACAGGAGCGGTTCGCCGGACGCCCGCCATCTCTACAACACCAAGCCGACCAACATCTTGCGGAAAACGAAAGGCGGGCACCCACCCCGCCTTTCCGTCAAGGGTTTGAACCCCTGAGGCGCGATCTTGTCTTTGGCAAACCGCAAAACTACCAGGGCACCGGCTGCCCTAGATGGAAGAAACCACCAGACGGCCCATCATCAGGCAAGGTCGCCAGCTGCGCGCTGGTTTTTCCGCCCTCGGACACTTCCAAAGGCGCTTGCGACCCGCCCATCGCCGTTTTCACCCAGCCCGGATGCGCCGAATTCACCTTGATCGCCGTCCCCCGCAATTCCTGCGCCAGGTGGATCGTGAACGCGTTCAGCGCGGCCTTTGACGCATCGTAGGCAAAGTTCTTCATCTCGTAGATCGGCGATTTAGGATCGGCGTGCAATGTGAGCGAGCCCAGAATGCTCGAAAGATTCACAATGCGTCCTGCCGGAGATTTCTTGATCAATGGCAGCAACGTCTGCGTCAGCGCGATGGCCTGAAAGAAATTCGTCTCGAAAGTCTTCCGCAGATTTTCCTGCGTTACCCTGGACGTGGAGTTGAGGCCAAGACTGCCGTTCGAACCTTTTATGCCCTCGTCCAGAATTCCCGCATTGTTGATCAGGATGTCCAGCTTGCCGTACTTCCGCTCCAGGTAATTGTAAATCTCTTTGTGGTCGGCGGTTTTATCAACGTCAAACCGCACCGCCTCCACCGATTTCGCGCCTTCCTTCCGCAATTCTTCCGCCGCTGCTTGCCCTTTCGCTAGATCGCGCGACCCGAGCACCACGGTAATCCCTTGCTTTCCCAGAATCCGCGCGGTCTCGAGTCCCAACCCGCGATTCGCGCCGGTAATGAACGCCACCTTCTTTGTATCAGTCATCGAAGCCCTCCTGAATTGATGAGTTTGCGGATAGCACCGAATTCGATGATTTCAGCGCACACGAAGCTTCAACCAAAATAGAACCTAGCAAATCGAGCGGCGCGCCCGAATAAATTTCTGAGTCGCAACCCTCAGCCCTTCCGTCTAATCACGAGAATGGAGGATTCATGTCTAAAGTCTGGCTGATCACCGGCAGCGCGAGCGGTTTAGGACGCAATATCGCGGAAGCCGTCCTGGCCATGGGTGATCCCCTCGTCGCCACGGCTCGTGATCCGCGCCGCTTGGAAGATCTCGTGCAAAAATACGGCCATCAAATTCGCACCGCTCCCCTGGACGTCACCGATGAAGAAGCGGCCAAAGCCGCCGTGCAGCTCGCCGTACACGCATTCGGGCGTCTCGACGTCCTCGTAAATAACGCCGGCTACGGCGACATCGCGCCCTTCGAGCAGCTCAGCCCCGAAAGATTCAAGGCTGTCATGGACGCCAATTTCTACGGCGTCGTCAATCTCACCCGCGCCGCGCTTCCCGTCATGCGCAAACAAAAAAGCGGCGTCATCCTGCAGGTGTCGTCCGTCGGCGGCCGCGTTACTCGCCCCGGCAACTCGCCTTACCACGCCGCCAAATGGGCCGTCGGAGGATTCACCGAGTCGCTCGCGCAGGAAGCCGCGCCCTTCGGCGTCAAACTCTGCGCGCTCGAACCCGGCGGCATCCGCACCAATTGGGGCAAGCGCGCGAACCAAAATATGCCCGAACTGCTCCCGGACTATGAGCCTTCCGTCGGCGCCTTCGCCAACGCCTACAAATCCTACTGGGGAAATGAAAACAGCGATCCCGCAAAGGTAGCGCACGTCGTCCTGCAACTAGCCTACAGCGATCAACTCCCCGCGCATCTCCTGCTAGGCAGTGACGCCGTCCAGCACGCCGCCCGCAGCGAAGCCGCCCGCGCAGCCGATGCAGAACGCTGGCACGACGTAAGCGTCTCAACAGACGCAGATGTCAAAGCGAACGCCACAGCCAACGCAAAAGCAAGCGTCGGGGCCAACGCCTCAGCAGCCTCGCCGCGATGACGCGCTTTTGAGGTACAGCCACTCCTGGCTGTGCTCTTCGGCGTCCGCCGCGGCGTCCGCGCTCGATCACCCGCGCAGCAACGTCGCCTAATCGATATCCGGCGGCGCCACCTCAGTGAGCGCAGTCTTGGTGAAGGAGCGCTGCAAACGCAAGACGCGGTCGGGCTCGCTGCAATCGCGCGAAGCCCTTCCATACGAAGCCGTGCGCGGCTTCCTGCGCTTTGGTTGATGCGTGATATACTAGAGTTCAAGCAGGAGGCCCACATGGCGAAACCCGTCCAACCCGACAAGAAGGCCAAGACCGCCGCTCGACAAACTGTCACCGGTCAGAGGGTAGAACTCGTTTCCGCCGATGAATTGCGGAAAGCCGTAAATGTGCTAACCACCTCCGATCCGGAGAATCCCGCTCCCAATCCGTTTGTCCACGGCGTTGATTTCGACCTGCCGGCGAACAATAACAGCAAGAACGACGCTAAGCACTCCATCTAATCCCAAGTAGCTTCCAGATGACGTTCGACGTTACTGGGCTTCTGATCTTCCTTCTGGCGATTGTTCCCGGATTCGTCGCCCAGCAATCCCGCTATTCGATTATTCCCCGGTCGCTGCAGGAAAAAAGCCTGGTGGAAGAAACCGGGGACTACGTTCTCAACAGCGTATTCATCCACCTAATCGTTCTCTCGTGTTTCCGAATTTATCTGCGGCTCAGTGACCCTGCCACTCTCGCGACCGGAAGTCTCGCCGTCGAGCAGAAAAAGCTGCTGGAATGGTTTTGGCAGCATCACTACCTGGTTTTTATCTATTACCTCACCAGTCTCGTTGTGGGCTTTTTTCTTGGACTTTTCCGCGGCGTGCTGTCTCGCAATCAACCGTTCCGCAACTGGATTGCGGGTTTCAAGCCATTCCGCTGGCTACTGACGAAGGCCGGAATAATAGGCTTCTTGCAAGACGAGCCTGTTTGGTACGGGGTGCTGCGACAAAGAACCAAAGACGAAATCACTTTCGTCGAAATCAGAATGAAAGACGACCGCGGATTTTATGCCGGAGAGCTGAAGTCCTACGGAATTCTGCGCGATTCGGAACGCAACAAGGATTTCTACATCACCAACGCCTTCCACAAAAACCTAAGCTCAGACGAATTCGCCAAGCTGAATGCCGACGGTGTCCTACTAAATTTCGGCGACGTAGAATCCGTGCAAGTAATCAAGCGCAACTATCCGCGCTAGCACCCTCGCCGTAGAATGAGTTTTCTCGGCGCCCTCTGCGTCACTGCCCGCCGGAGGAGAGTCTGCGGGTAGTCAAAAAAGAGTCACGAAGCGGCACAAAATGATCGGGCGCCCGTTACGGATTGGTCCGCAGGCTGAGGCATATCCGGACTTTTCCGCATTGCGTCGACGCATCTTCGGCACGAAGAAGGCTCGCAAAACGGGCACCGACTTGGTGTCGGAAGCGCGATGAAACTGTTAGTCACATCTGCCTCAAATTTCTAGTTCAGTTCCAGACCGCGAACAGACACAACGACTCGCGCCCTTCTTCATTACAAGCCAGTCTGCTTGCCCACCGCACTCGGAAGAGACTGACGCAATGCGATGATGAATGGCACCGTGAGGCGCTGCAGTTCATCGAGCTCGTCCACCAACTCGTGAACCAGCAGTTGAGTCTTTTCCTCAAGGTCACCGCCCTGTCCCGTGGCGTTCGCATTGACGGCCAAGCGAAGAATATGGATATGGTTGATCAGCTGCTGGTAGTAACCGTCCAGGCTGGGCCCGTGCGAGACGGGTCGGATGTCACTCATACGAATCTCCTTCAACAGTTTGAAAAACTGGATTTTCGTTTCCCACGATGGCCGAAGCCAATCACAGATTGGCAGTGGCGCCTATCTCCATAGTGAGGCGCCAGCCCAATTCGTTTCAGGCGAATGCTTGAGCAGTGAGGCTTCCTCCGCGGCCTCTGCTTGCGGCCTTTAGTTGATTTCGAAATGAAAGACGTCCATCACCACGTAGGTCTGGCGATTCATCAGCACCAGGTGCCCGCCGACAACAACGCGTTCGCAATCCGGCGGGGGCGGAGGAAGCCGCCGCTCGAGATCCTCGGGGCAGGGCTGAATCTTCTTGCGCAAGCCAGGAGGAAGAGTCCCGCGCACCACCAGTTGTTTTTCCAGACCCGGAGGTAACTGATCTTTTTTCGCCAGTCCAGGCGGCAGATGATCTTGATGCCCGCCGTACCACTCGCGCATTTCGTCGCGGTCATGATCGCCGTAGTAACGCTCATGCTTGTCGCCGTGCTTGTCACCATCGTCATCGCCATCATGTTTATCGTGACCCTTGCCATGCCCTTGCGCCATCGCAATACTGCTCGTGAACAGGAATGTGGCCGCAAGAACGCAGAGCTGTCGCGTGAGCTTCATAGATTCCTCCTGGAGTAGGGCAGGCTGGACCTTAAATATAAAACAGCGCACGCGAGGCGTTGCGCAATCTGCAAACCGCTGTGCCGAGTTGGGAACCTGTCCCAACACCCACTTCGGCAGAGCAGTGCCGCCGCGATAATCCACAGAGCCTAGGATTTCCACAGGGTGAGGCTAAAATTAATTTTGGATTACAGCTTGACACTTTGAACACGCTTCGGTAGACTCGGGGTTCGTCTGTAGTCCTTCCAGCTGGCCTGGATTGACCTGCTCTTTGACAATCGGATGATACATGCCAGAACCCGTTTGGTTACGGTCTGTGCGCCGGGTGTACCGGTGTATGGACCACATTTGAGATAACCGAGCGATTTAAAAGTTCGTTCCCAATCGTGGCACTCGATGAGAATCGCGGTGCGCACGGTTGGAAACACCAGATTTCAAACGAGAGTTTGATCCTGGCTCAGAGCGAACGCTGGCGGCGTGCTTAACACATGCAAGTCGAACGCGCAGCATTCTGTAGCAATACAGGGTGTGGGCGCGTGGCGAACGGGTGCGTAACACGTGGATAACCTTCCTTCAGGTGGGGAATAACCCCGCGAAAGCGGGGCTAATACCGCATAACAAAACGATGAGACATCTCGTTGTTTTCAAAGCCGCAAGGCGCCAGAAGAGGGATCCGCGGCCGATTAGCTTGTTGGCGGGGTAATGGCCCACCAAGGCATTGATCGGTAGCCGGACTGAGAGGTTGGCCGGCCACACTGGAACTGAGACACGGTCCAGACTCCTACGGGAGGCAGCAGTGGGGAATCTTGCACAATGGGCGAAAGCCTGATGCAGCAACGCCGCGTGGGGGATGAAGCTTCTCGGAGTGTAAACCCCTTTCGACCCGGAAGAAAGCCCGCAAGGGTTTGACGGTACGGGTATAAGAAGCCCCGGCTAACTACGTGCCAGCAGCCGCGGTAAAACGTAGGGGGCCAGCGTTGCTCGGAATTACTGGGCGTAAAGGGTCCGTAGGCGGTGTGGCAAGTCGGTAGTGAAATCTCTAGGCTTAACCTAGAGGCTGCTGCCGAAACTGCCGTGCTAGAGTGTGAGAGAGGCGAGTGGAATTACGGGTGTAGCGGTGAAATGCGTAGATATCCGTAGGAACATCCGAGGCGAAAGCGGCTCGCTGGATCACAACTGACGCTGAGGGACGAAAGCTAGGGGAGCAAACAGGATTAGATACCCTGGTAGTCCTAGCCCTAAACCATCAGGACTTGGGGTGTGCCCTGTACGGGGCACGTCCCGTAGCTAACGCGTTAAGTCCTGCGCCTGGGGAGTACGGTCGCAAGGCTGAAACTCAAAGGAATTGACGGGGGCCCGCACAAGCGGTGGAACATGTGGTTCAATTCGACGCAACGCGAAGAACCTTACCTGGGCTTGAACCGCACAGGACCAGCTTCAGAAATGAGGCCTTCCCGCAAGGGACCTGTGTAGAGGTGCTGCATGGCTGTCGTCAGCTCGTGCCGTGAGGTGTTGGGTTAAGTCCCGCAACGAGCGCAACCCTTACTCATAGTTGCTACCCGCAAGGGAGAACTCTATGAGGACTGCTCCGGATAACGGAGAGGAAGGTGGGGATGAGGTCAAGTCAGCATGGCCTTTATGTCCAGGGCTACACACGTGTTACAATGCGCGCCACAAAGCGTCGCGAACCCGCGAGGGGGAGCTAATCGCAAAAAAGCGCGCTCAGTTCGGATTGCAGTCTGCAACTCGACTGCATGAAGCCGGAATCGCTAGTAATGGCGCATCAGAACGGCGCCGTGAATACGTTCCCGGGCCTTGTACACACCGCCCGTCACATCACGAAAGTGGGCTGTACTAGAAATCGCCGAGCCAACCGCAAGGAGGCAGGCGCTCAAGGTATGACTCATGATTGGGGTGAAGTCGTAACAAGGTAGCCGTAGGAGAACCTGCGGCTGGATCACCTCCTTTCTAAAAGAAAAGGGAGCACGATTCGCCTTATGGCGAGTACGGCTCTTCACCGGTTCCTCACGGGACCGGGCTTGGCTCTCAAAGCCTGACGGGTTCTGGTAAGTCTCATCCGATCCTCTCGCCGCACAAGCGGCGTAGAGAAAGTCAAAGAGTTTGCTGCAGACAAACGCAAGCCCTGGCGCGGTGCAAATCGCGTCGGGGCTTTTTGTTTTTCGCGGTTCTCGCTAATTCCGAGGTAGCCGCGCGTCACGTTTTGAACGCAGTCTCCCACCTATCCGGTCCCATCACTTGTTTAGCGGAATGTGGAGCGAGCCGACTTTGCCGCTGCCGCCATCGCACACGATCACTTGCAAGGTGGCGGCGTTTGACAGGATCGGCAATTTTCGCGGCAGGAACATACCCTGGTTTAGCAATTGGTCGTAGGTGTCGGAATCGAGCGCAAGAGGAAGCCGCAGCGGGGATGTTTGGATAACGCGATTCTGATCATCCAACTGGATAAAGGCCGCCTCCAAGGTGTCGCTCCACAGCCCGTTTGCTTGTGTGAATTGGAACTGCGCAGCATCGAGGGAAACCGATAGGCTCAACGTTCTAACGTCGGAGACATCGAGTGGCGTGAGCTGAATACGAATCCGAATTCCGGTTGCCTCGACCGGACTTCTCGCGGTCTCGGAAATCATTTCTCGCCAGGTTTGCGCCGCGACGTGCGGCTCTGCGAGCGCAAAATAACCATCGCGCGATTCCACGTGCACATTCAAGCGATTCACTTTCACCCGAACCTTATGAAAACTGCCGTCCCAGTTCACACCATCCGGGTAGAATCCGAGTCGATAGGTAACGCGCGAATCGTCAATAGCCTGCCGAATGGAGGTCTTGATGGCATTCGTGTTGTAAAAGGCCAGTCCGCCTGTGCGCCGCGCCAGAGCCTGCATCGCGCCGAAATTTGCCATGTTTTGTTCGGTGTTCGAGGATGCAGCTGCTCCGATCAGGCCGCTATCCACTAATCCTCGCGCGTCCACCGGATAAACCGCTACGTTTGCGTTGTTCAGAGCTCTCATCGCAAGTTCAACGTCTGTCGCGAAGGGAATTCTTTGGCCATCAGTCGTGGAGGATGTCCGAGTTTTAGTTGATTGCAGCGACTCTCGATGTTCGGCACTGTAAGCCCACCTGCAATCAAGTTCAAGCGACTTCTACTGTCCGGACCTCCTTCTGTTGAATGCGCGACGGATTCAGTCGTTCTTTCAGCAACAGGATTTGTTGATAGCCTTTGATGCGTCGGAACTTCTTCTCTGCTTCCAACAGTCCTGTGGCTGTCCAGCGCAGCGGCTGATCTCCTTCGCGCCAACGTTTTACGTTTCGCGCCACCCGCTGAACCGTGGACAAGCAGGATTCGATCGGGTTGGTGGTGGCCAGTTTCCGCCGCAACACGGCTCCCACACCCAAGCGATGCACCGTCAGCGTTTCTTCCAGCCCTTCCTCCAGGCTCCGGGCCGCGCTCGGATTGATCCGCTCCAGTTGCCGGAAGATTTTCTGCAACGCCTCTTTGGCTTCCGCGTAGTTGTTCATCGCGTAAGCATTGCGCATCCGCCGGTCGTAGTCTTTCTGGCAATTCTCGGGCAGGTACTCCTTCACATTCCGCCGCTTGTGAATTTGGCAACGCTGCACTTCCACTTGTTCACCGAAAACACGTTCCACACCGGCGCGCAACGCTTTCGATCCATCCATCACCACCAGATACCGCCGCTGCAGATTCAGTCCGCGGTCCACTAGATCTTCCAACAGTCCTTTGACCACCGTGGTGTTTTCCGTGGCTCCTTGCCACACTCCCAAAACGTGCTTTTCTCCACCTTCCGCAATCCCTAGCGCCACCACCAGCACCTGGCCACCAAAATGAATGCCATCGATCATCAGCACCACCAGATTCAGATCTTCCAATCGTCGTTCGCACAATGCCCGCAGCTGATTGCTACTGGCGGCGACAAACTGTCGGCTCACACTACTCTTCTCAATCCCGTAGCCTTCCAGAACACTATCCACCGCTCGCCGATAGTTCCGCGTGGATAACCCGGCCACCATGCGTTCCCGCACCGCTCGTTGCAGCTTTCCGTCTTGCTGCAGCTGACCGTAGCTCTCCAGTTCCACTTCTTGGCCCTCACGGGTTCGCACCCGCGGCCGTTCCAGCGGGATTTTCTGTCCACCAAAAACCACATAACCCGGCTGCTTCCCCCAGCGCACGCAGCCGGCGGTGGGATGGGGCCGATGGGGAGGTCCTACCCGGCGCGTGACTTCGTTTTCCAGGATGGCGCGCAGAATCTGCAGCCCGGCTTGCCCCGTCAGTTCTTCCACCTGCGCTTGCAGTTCGCTCCACACCTCGGCTATCGGCAGCGGCACCTGCACCATCAACTCCTGCCCGCGGACGACCTCAAACTTGGGATTGGACTTGCGCACTTTCCTCTGGTATTTGTTTCTCACGGCGGCTCTCTCCTTTAAAAAGGGATTCTCAACCCGAACTCTATCCGAGTTCGGGCGAGAGCCGCTGCTGCTTCTTCTCAAGTATCAACTAAAGGCGGGGCATCCTCTCAGTCGTGCGCTGTAGATTATTGGTAGCAACGCTAAATGGGAAACTGCCGGAGACCCATACGAGGTTTTTTCTTCCGGGCAGCGAGCCGACGTGATCGGCAATCATGCGCAGCGCCTCGGCGGTGGGATGCCGATGGTCTTGGGCAAACGGGTGGCTATCGTCGATGCCCTCAGCCTCAGCCAACGCTTCCAAGTCCTTGTGCAGTACCCCGATTGACTGAGACTTCGCGGTGTCCATGTCGAGCACACGCTCTCCCAGATATTTCCTCAGTGACTCGGCTAGACTCGACGCGTCGCTGGTGAATTCGTGCAGAACGTGCAAGTGAGCGCCTAGCGCGTATAACGCGACGCGATCCTCCGCTCGGATTGTGCTGAGAAGCTTTGCAATCTGGCTGCGCGCATAGGTTTGATCAAGGAATCCGGTGTTGAACGAATCGAGCAGAATGATGGTGACGTTCGACGGCACGCCGGCCGCTTGGATCTCATTGGAGTACGCGCCGGGAGGTAGTGGCTGCCGAGCGCTGGGCGACAACAGCCCCGTTTCCTCCGAGAAAAGTTGAATCGTCCGTGGGGATTTGTTATCCAGTACGACGAAGTCATCCTTGGTGAGTCCCGAAACTGGATTGCCATGCTTGTCGAGGACGATCACGTCAAGCGCGACGAGCCGGGTCGTCACGCGCAGCGGAATCTGGGCAGGTTTCCCTTCCTGAGCTGGACCAAGGCGGGTGGCGACACTTGCAGCGCCAATCAGAATAAAAACAATCGCGATTAAGCGCAGTTTCATCGAGTCTCTAAATCTTTTTTGCGGCAAGCTTGGGATATTTCACCTCGCGCAACCATTTTGCAAACAGGAGCGACCAAATCAGGAACAGCGCGACATTGGGCCAGCCAGCCTCGACGCCAAACGGCATTCCCGTTAGCCACGCGGGACCATGAAAGCTCCCCCGCAGCAGGTGCCCTTTGCCCATGAGTCCGCTGTCAGGAACGCCGTAAAAATATGTTTCGCCCCAGTCCCACGCCGCGTGTAGCCCGAGCGGCATCCAGAGGTCACCGGTTCGCCACAAAAGAAAGCACGCCATCAGCCCGAACCCGCCAACGGTGAACAAACCGAGAACGGTCCAGCCTGGATTGAAGGTGTGCGCGGTTGCCATCAGCGCGGAAGTCATCAGCGCCGCGGGCCAGAAGCCGATTCCGTTGGTGAGGGTGAATTGCAGGTAGCCCCGATAGAAAAATTCCTCCACGGTCACAGCCAAGAGTAGGGCCACAGCCCATAGAAGAGCGTTCTTCAAGATGTCCACGCCGTGAAGCTGCAAGGATCCGAAGGAATAAGCACCCGCGAGCCGCAAGAATGTCAGAAGCAAGGTTAGCGAAACGAAGCTGATTGCAAATCCTTGCCAGAACTGATTGCAGAATGCTCTCCGCCAGGGCAAGCCGTAATCCGCAACGCCGCGGCCCTCGATTTTCGCCATGATCCAGGCCGCCAGCAAGAGGACGCAGAAAGTCACAAAAAAGGTAGCGATCCCTATTGCCGGGCTTGCTTGGTCTGGCTGGCGACCATGCAGCAAGGCGTCTGCGATCTTGCTTGCCGCGTAACCGAACGCGAAGACCAACGTCGCGTAAATCAGCAGTCGCCACCCGGCGCGAAGTCCATCAGGTCCTTGGAAGAGGTGGTGTGCGAGCATTCGTCGATTTCTAAGACCTTTGCGCAGCAGACCTGGGATATTTCACGCCGCGCAACCAGTTCGCAAACATGAACCACCAAATCAGGAGCAGCGCCACATTGAGCCAGCTCGCCTCCACGCCGTAGGGCATCCCCGTGAGCCATGTAGGGCCGTGCAGGTCTCCCTGGAACAAATGCCCGTGGCCCGCAAATCCGCCGCTGGGCACGCCGTAGAAATACATCTCGCTCCAGTTCCATCCGGCGTGCAGCCCAATCGGCATCCAGAGGCTGCCCGTCCGGCGCAAGAGAAGACACGCGACCAGTCCGTACCCGCCGGTGGCGACCACGCCCACCAATCGCCAGCCGGGATTGAGCGTGTGCGCAGCGCCCATCAACGCCGAAGTTATAAATGCCGCGGGCCAGAATCCAATGCCACTCGTCAGCGTGAATTGCAGGTAGCCACGATAGAAAAACTCCTCGAATATCGGCGCCAACGTCATCGCCGCAGCCCACAGAAGACCATTCTTTAGTATTTGGGTCCCGTGGAGCTGAAGGGTTCCGAGGGAATAAGCACGTGTGAGCCATAAGACAACGAGAAGCGTGGTCAATGATACAAAACTGATCGCCCACGCCTGCCAAAACCGATCGTAAAATGCGCGTCTCCATGGTAAGCCGTAGTCGGCAAGAGTTCGGCCTTCAATTTTTCCCATGATCCACGCGGCCAGCAAGATGATGCAACTGACAACCGAAAAGTAAGCGACACCGTCCGTTGCATTGCCGGGGTCTAGCTCTCGCCCCTGCAACAGCACTTGCGCGGCCTTATTCGCCATGTAGACGAGCGCGAAGACCAGCGCAGCGTAAATCAATAGCCGCCATCCAGCGCGTAGGCCGTCAGGTCCTTTCAAGATGTTGGATCGAACCGCCTGGTCGCTCCGACGCGCCGGGAGACCAGGTGATTGCGGACCTCTGGCGAGGCTACCCCCGTCACTCATGGGGACTCAAGCTAGCACTGCGCCGGGCCCTGGACTATGATTGGTTGCGCCAAACTTGTTTCATTCGATCGGTCTGGAGTGCTTCTGGAAAGAATCACAGGGGTGGGCCCATTTCGAACGCTCCCACAGTTTTTGCTCGTTCTCTACGCAAGATTGCGCAGGCTGTTGAGCCTTACGGTAATGCACGCCATCTGCTAAAAGCTGTGGGCCTTGACAGCGAAGCACTCCACGATCCGGTCCTCAGGATTCCCTATGCAGACATGATGATGCTCTCCGAGTTCGCTGCCAGGATGACCAAGGACATTGCCTTTGGTCTTCACGTCGGCGAGCGGGTGGAGCAGCACTCTTATGGACTCGTCGGATATTCGGTGATTACGAGCGCGACCCTCGGGGAGGCACTCCGCTGCTTGGAACGGTATTTGCCGATCTGGACCAATGTAGGCGCCTTCCAGTTGGATCTGGAAGGTTCTGTTGCGCATTTTGAGTGGAAATTTTCGAATGGCTCGCTGCCAGAGCCTCGGCATGATGTCGAGATGACCATGGCGACAGTCGTGCGATTTAGCCGTTTCTCGAATGACGCTCAGTGGAAGCCGCGCGAAGTCTGGTTCAAACACCCAAAGCCCAAGGATGTATCGGAACACGCTCGCATTTTTCGCGCACCGGTTCGTTTCGGCATGCCGGCCGATGCACTGCTGCTAGACGGCGGGTTACTAGATGTCCCGCTACGAAGCGCCAATCCCGTTGCGCATCAAGTGGTAACGGATGCGGCTGAAAAAGTCTTGGCCCAGGACCCGGGCGCGGCCAGCTTCGCGCAGAGTGTGCTGAGCTTCATTCGGCAGCGATTGAGCAGTGGAGAATTTAGCTTGGACGACGCTTCGCGGCACCTGGGGTTAAGCCGTCGTACTTTGCAAAGAAAATTGCGGCAGGAATCTTCCTCGCACCGGGGTTTGGTTGAGCAAGTCCGCCGCGACCTTTCCCGGTACTTGCTTCTGGGAACCGACGCAACGGCGACGGAAGCCGCATACGCTCTTGGATTTTCCGAGCCCAGCGCTTTCCATCATGCGTTTCAAAAGTGGTACGGAACGCCGCCACAAATCTATCGCCGCGCCCCGCGTATACCAGACTAAATGCTGGTGTCGAGTGTGGTACACGAATCCCTTATGGGAACAGCGCGGAAGATTACCGTGGAGCTGCCGCCGGCGCTTCTTGAGAAGGCGCAACGTGCCAGCGGCACCGGCATCACACATCCACCTGCGGAGAGTCTCGCGACTCACTGGTAGCCCCTGCCGCGCCCAATGCTCGCTGGCCAGAGTGGGACCGAAACCGGCACAGGCCGGTTGCTGCAACCGGCGCAAGCTGTCCCGCTCGATGGCCTGGGCAATGCGGCGGTTGGAGGGACGCGCAACCCATGCACCAGCCTGCGATCTCCTACGGCATGCAGTCGCCGTAGTAAGCGGCGCACCTGCCGAGCGCTCAGCCGCAAACGGCGTGCGGCGTCGATCTGCCGCTAATGCCCTTGTTCGACTTCGTGCAACACCTTCAATCGCTCCCGTTCTCTCGCGCTCAACTCGATCCGCTCTTGTTCCATCGGGCCTCCCGGCCCTTAGAAAAGCGGAGATCTCTGACAACGCCGACTCTGTCAAGTCTTTTTGAGCGCACTTCACCGTTCACTCCGGAGAGTGTCTTTTTCATCGTCTTCTGTGGCCCCTGCGTCGACGACCACGGCTCGCCTGTAATCTTTCGATCGGTTTCAGCCCGACCTAAACATCTCTCCGATCCTAACTTCAGACCATGATTACTACTTCAAACTCAGTGCTGTCCCATTAAAAGTCGAACAGATTCAATTGCATACAGGACTCGTCGTCCGGGAACTCGTCGCTGAAGTTGGAAAACCCTTCTAAAATGGGGGTTTTCTCGAAAGCGGTCACGCTGAGAATCTGCAAGATTTTGTAGAGGCTCAACTCCAGCCCCAGTTGCTTTTTGACAATCGCCACCAGCACGTAAACGCAGACGGCCACCCAGACTTGAGTCTTCACCGCGTTCTCGCTGGTGCCATAGAACGCCTTGATGCGCAGGTGCTGTTTGATCCAGCGGAAGAACAATTCCACCTGCCAGCGTGCCCGGTACAGTTGGGCGATGGTCAAAGCGGAGAGAAGAAAATTGTTGGTCAGGAAGGTGAGTCGTAAGTCCTTCTCGACATCGAAATAGTGGATGCGCCGCAAGGGATCGGGATAGCGCTTGGCAGTGCGAACTCCGGTCAACAGAATGGTTTGGTCGCAACGCAGTCCGTCGGATCGTTCGACAGGGCGCGAATAGCGACGGTAGAACTGCAGATCTTTCCTGGCGCGCGTGATGAAGAAGGCGCAAGCTTGGGTAAAGATATACAGGCGAGCAAAGTCCACATAACCGCGATCGAGCAAGTAAAACGACCCGGCTTCGAGAAGCAACTGGTCCAGAAGGTTGACGTCGTTGACTTGGCCCCCCGTCACATAAACATTGGTCGGAATGCTGCCTCGCAGGTCCAGCAGGGTGTGCAGTTTCACGGCACTCTTGTGGCGGCGGAATTTTCCCCACGGAAAAAGCGCCAGGCATAAATCGATGGTTGTGGCGTCGAAGGCATACACGGTCTCGGACAACTCTACTCCGAAAGGTTCGTCGCGATAGAGATCGCGGGCGGTGGCAATCAGGATCTGAGCGAAATCGGCATAGATGCGCCAGTCGCGATGCTCGTTGGCGTGTGCCAAGGTATTGCGAGAAACTTGGCCCCGGAAGCCCATGTGATAAAGCTTGGGTTGCTGGGCACGCAGACAGGCTTCGATATCGCGGAGACTTTCGCGATAAGTGAGTTGCGCGAAGGCCAAGCAAAGGAACTGATCCCAGCAGGAGAATTCTTTGACGTAGCGATTGCCCTGGTAGCGATCGACGCAAATCTGAAACTGGTAAGTCGGGAGGAAGTTCACGAGCTGAGAGAAGACGGTTCGGCCAAGATTCATCCACTGCCTCCAGAACAAGCGAGGAAGCAGTAACATGAGGCCAAACGAGAAGCAAAAAATTGAAATCGAAAAACTTCACTGGGACCCTTTACCTCCACTCATTCAAGCAGTTACAGCGGACTACTCAGACTTTCTTGGGACAGCACTGATTCAAACTCCCTCTTGCGAAGGAGCGGGATGCCCATTCATTTGGACGGCGTTCTAGTCCACGCCATGTCCGCTTGCGAGCTGTCCCGCGTGCGAACCGAACTTGATCCACTCCGAATATTCCCAACCATTCCGCCACATCCAGTACAACCGCACCGCCAGTCTTCGGGCCATCGCCACCTTGGCGATGTTCCTTTGCCTACGCAGCGCCAGGTGTGCGTACCTTCGTCTCCAGCCCGCATCACATCGGGCCGCGGCTTGGGCTGCTTCTCCCAACAAGAAACGCAGCAGAGAGCTGCCTTGGTTGGTGATATGGCCCAGCCGTTGATGGCCGGCGCTGGAATCCTCCGAGGGGATCAGTCCGACATAGCTACCGATCTGCTTGCCACACGGGAAGCGCTCCGGAGTTCCAATGATCAGCACGAAGGCAAGTGCCGTCAGAGGTCCCACGCCAGGATGCGTCATCAGCCGCAACGCCTCGGGCCATTTCTTCGCTTCCTGCTCGACCACGGCAGTTAACTCTTCGATGCTTGGGTTCATCCGGTCCAGCAGTTCCAGCAGATCCTTCCGACGCCGGGAGGCCCAGGTACCCAGCGAAAGCTTTTCCAACTGTGCTCGTCCTTGCTCGCTCCACAGCTTCTTCTTCCTCCGCTGGCCTTCATTCATTGCCAGGGCCTGCAGCTGGTTCATGATCCGCGTCCGCATCTGCACCAGGCGATGCCGATGCCAAAGCAGTTGCCGTAGATCCCGATTCTCCGGACTGGGTACCCAGATGCGCGGAAAGTTATCTTCCCGCATCAGTCTGAGCAGCAGTCGGGCGTCCTCACGGTCAGTCTTCTGCTTGCGGACTCGTTTGGTCTTGATCCTTGCCGCATCGCCGATCCATACCTCGATCCTCAGATCTGCTAGTAACCGCTCAAACCAGCGTGAGTAACCCGTGGCCTCCATCCCCACGCGCACGCTCACCGCTCGCGCTGCCAGTTCCCGATAAAACTTCTCGGCTTCTCCATCACTGTCCTTTTAGGGCCTTAGGCCCGCGAAATCTCATGAAAATCGCTAAGCGGTAGAATCGCAACGGTCCGGAGCGGCGAGGTTGTAACCACATTGGAGAAGTTGAGGCTGTCTCACTGTCTGATCCGGAGCGTGCGTGTTTGAGTGAATAATTGGGCGTCGTTGTTTCCCCTGCGGGAGCGGCGATAGCCCGCGACCCTGGTTAAGGTAACCGCAGCACGCTCTCCGCTCCCGGCCAGGAGGAGCTTATGTCTTACAAGATAGCTGGAATCGATGTCCACAAGAAGATGCTGGCTGTAGTGGTGTCCGACGTGGAAGTCGACGGTGGGTACCTGTTGGAGCGGCGGATGTTCGGTAGCAACCCCGAACAACTGCGATCGCTGGCTGCATGGCTGCTCGAGCAGGAGGCCGAGGAAGTCGTCATGGAATCAACGGCGCAATATTGGAGGCCGGTCTGGGAAGCACTGGAACGGTACTGGAAACCGCTACGCCAGAAGCGTGAAGGCGCAAGGCGGAAGTCGGGAACGTTGCATCTGGCGCAGGCGCAATCGAACCGCGGGCCGCGGGGGCGCAAGAAGGATTTTCGCGATGCCGAACGTCTGGTCAAGCGGCTCGTGGCTCGGGAACTGACGCTGAGCTTTGTGCCCGATGCCCAACAGCGTCTGTGGCGGACGGTGACGCGGAGAAAGTACCAGTTGACGCGTGATCACGTGCGGCTGCAGAACCAATTGGAGTCTCTCTTGGAAGAGGCCCACATTAAGCTGTCCAGCCTTGTCTCGGATCTACTAGGCGTCAGACAGACGAGGTTGTCATTGGCTGGCGCGCTTGAGCCCGTTCCCGAGTTGAACCCGGATGCCGCGAGGAAACACACACTATCGCCCTCATTCGAGGAGCATGTGAGAGAGAATCTGCATTCGATGTCGGCATCCTCTGTCCTCTGCGCCAAGAGGAGGGGTTATGGAAGTAGTCTATCGTCGTTGTAGTGGGATCGACGTTCACAAAGAAAGCATTTCGGTGTGCGTTTTGCTGATGGAAGATGAAGGAGTCAAAAAACAAATCCGCCGGTTTGGCACCATGACCAGAGACTTACTGGAGTTGAGCCTGTGGCTGCAACAACTCGGTGTGACCCACGTGGCCATGGAATCGACAGGTGTTTACTGGAAACCCGTGTGGAATCTATTAGAGGGCCAGTTCGAACTCCTGCTGGTCAATGCGCAACACATCAAGCAAGTACCTGGACGAAAGACCGATATCCGGGATTGCGAATGGATTGCAGATCTGCTCCAGCATGGCCTTCTGCGTCGAAGTTACGTCCCCAAGCAAGAACAACGAGATCTGCGCGACCTGACCCGCTATCGGGTGAGGCTCAACGAAGACAAGGTTAGGCTAGCGAACCGAATCCAGAAGACGTTGGAAGACGCCAATATCAAACTGGCTTCGGTAGCCACCGATGTGCTGGGAGCTTCTGGACGCACCATGTTGCAAGCCATCGCAACCGGAGAAGACGATCCCGAAAAGCTAGCCCAAATGGCGCGGAAAGGACTGCGCAAAAAACTACCGCAATTACGGTTGGCGCTGCAAGGGCGGATCCGCGATCATCATCGTTTCCTCCTCCGCCAACTTCTCGAGGAACTGAGGTTTACCGAGGAGAAGATCAACGAACTCGATCAACGCATTCAGCAGTGTATGCTCCCACACCATCATGCCATCTCGTTGTGGACCTCGATGCCAGGCGTCCGCATGACAACCGCCTGGAGTTTAGTGGCCGAGATTGGCACCAATCCAGAACAGTTTCCTCTGGGTAGCAACTTGGCTTCCTGGGCGGGGATGTGCCCCGGCAATAATGAAAGCGCCGGGAGGCGCAAGAGCGGCAAGACACGCAGAGGAAATCGCTGGCTTCGCCGAGCTTTGAACCAGGCAGCCTGGGCCGCTGCTCGCACCAAGAACACTTAATCTGGCCGCGCGCTTCCACCGCCTAGCGGCGAAACGCGGAAGCAAGCGAGCCATCGTCGCCATTGGACACAAGATTCTTGTCTTGGCCCACTATATGCTCCAACACAACACTCCATTTCGCGAACTCGGCGCCGAATACTATCAACGGCTTCGTACACCGAGCCTTTCCCAATCACTTGTCCGTCGATTACAGCGCCTCGGCTTCCAAGTCACGCTAACGCCTACGCAACAGGTAGGTTGAGCAGCTACGACGAAGTATTTTCGAGAGAGCCAATGGTTCTCGACAAACCTCAGTCTACTCGGGTCCAAGGAGCCGGCGTTGTCATGCAATCATTTCTACTTTGCACAAACCGGACATTCTCATTTTGCGGCGACAGCGCTGCACGGCGCGTTGACTTACACTAGGGCGCGACCTACAATCGGCGCTCGTGACCGACGCAAACCTTCCAGCCGGGCAGATCATCACGCATTACCGCATCGTCGAAAAAATTGGCGGCGGCGGAATGGGCGTGGTGTATCGCGCGGAAGACACCAAGCTGCGGCGGCAAGTGGCGCTGAAATTCCTGCCGCGCGAGGTTGTACAGGACGAAGCTGCACTGGAACGGTTCCGGCGCGAGGCGCAGGCCGCTTCGGCACTCAACCATCCCAACATTTGCACGATCCACGACATTGACGAAGACGGCGGAACTCCATTCATCGCGATGGAGTTGTTGAAAGGTGCGACGCTCAAGCATCGCATCAACGGTCAGCCGCTATCGCTTGACAGCGTGCTGGAAATCGGGATCGATGTGGCCGACGCGCTGGACGCGGCGCACGCCGAAGGAATCATTCATCGCGATATCAAGCCTGCCAATATTTTCGTCACTGACCGCGGTCAAGCCAAGGTGCTCGACTTTGGCCTCGCGAAACAGATGGTCGCGCGCGGTGTGGGCGAAGCAGTCACCGTGGGTGGCGCGACGCTCGATAGCGATCCGAATCTCACCAGTCCGGGAATGGCGATCGGCACCGTTGGCTATATGTCTCCCGAGCAGGTGCGCGCAGAAAAACTGGACGGACGTTCCGATTTATTCTCTCTGGGATTGGTGTTGTACGAAATGGCGACGGGCCGGCAGGCTTTTGCGGGGAATACGTCGGGCGTCATTTTCGCGGCGATCCTGGAACGAGAGCCTCCACCGCCTTCGCGCGTGAATCCCAACCTGCCTCCAGAATTCGATCGCATCGTCAGCAAAGCTTTAGAGAAGAATTCCAAGCTGCGCTACCAACATGCCGCGGACTTGGGCGCGGATTTGCAGCGATTGAAGCGTGATACCGATTCCGGGCGGACCTCGTCGCCGGCAGCAAGCGCGCAAACAGCAGCTCCCGTCTCCACGCCGGTGGCAGTGGTTTCGGGTTCGAGTAGTTCGGTGATTGTTGCCGCAGCGCAGCAACATAAAGGCAAGATGATCGCCGGCGCGGTGATCGTGCTGTTGGTTCTCGGCGTCGCGGGATATGGCGTTTATTCGCTAATGCGGGGCAAGGCAAGTCCCGTACCGTTCCAGAATTTCACGATCACGCAGGTGACAAATTCGGGTCAGGTTCGAGATGCAGCAATTTCTCCGGACGGGAAATACGTCCTCAGCATCGTAGAAGACAACGGAAATAGAAGCCTGTGGCTGCGCAACATTCCGACGGGCAGTAATACGCAGATTCTCCCCCCGGAGTCCGCCCTGTATCACAACCCGGCATTTTCGCCGGATGGCAATTACGTCTATTACAGCAAGGCCGCCGACGCCGCCGGAAACTCCTACAATCTGTTCCGCATTCCGGTGTTAGGCGGCGAATCCGTGCAGATCGTTCGGGACGTGGATGTGGGGCCAGTGTTCGCGCCGGAAGGGCAGCGCATGGCGTACCTCCGCGCGAACGATCCGGTGCTGGGCAGATTTCTCATTCTCACTGCGAATCTGGATGGCAGCGACGAGAAGACCGCATATTCCGGTCCGACGCCATTTCCCACCTGGCTGGCGTGGTCGCCCGATGGCAAGCTCATCGCTTACATTCTCGCCTCCGGACAGGAGTCACAAGGGGCCGTCCGTACCATCGAGCTCGCGACCGGGCGGGACCAGCCGCTCGCGACTCTGACGGAGAAATTCGCGACAAGCGTCGTATGGATGCCGGATGGCCGTGGTTTGATGATCGTTTACACAGATCGTTCGACAGGATTCCGCCGCGCGCAAATTGGGTTCGTATCGTTTCCAGATGGCCAATTCCACGCGCTCACCAACGACACGAACGGATATCAGACCCTCAGCATATCGGCCGACGGAAGGTCTATTGCAGCAATGCAGCGGCAAGGTTCGGATTCTCTGGTGTTGGTACCGGCCTCAGGCCACGGGAATCCGACAACTGTTCCGGGGATTCCAAGTGGATCGGGAATTCGGCAAATTTTGTGGGACAAGGATGGCAACCTGCTGGTGGTGACGCCCCATTCAATCTTGCGTACTGCGGTGGACGGGAATCGTCAAACGACTCTTTTGACGGACCCGAACGCCATGATTACGGGAGCGGCGAACTGCCCGAACGGCGGCCCGATCTTGTTGACTTGGTATTCGCGCGACGGCCACGATACGACAAACATATGGCGCGTGGATGCGGACGGATCGCATGCGAAGCAATTGACCCGTGGAACTGACGATGAACTTCCCGGTTGTTCCCCGGATGGAAAATGGCTTTACTACGCGGACAACACCAAAAACTATGAGATTAGCCGCGAGCCGATTGAAGGTGGAGCCCCGGAGTTGATCAAAGCCAGCGTGCTGCCCAACGGATTCGTAGGCAGCGCCGGCAATCTTTCGCCCGACGGAAAGTGGCTGGCCGCCATCGTCACAAAAATCGACCCCGCTACACAAGAAGACATCCACTCACTCGCCCTAATTGATGTGGCGACCAACACTGCGTCTTCCATACGAATTTTCCCGTCTCAGCCAACCATTACGTTTCCTGTGTCATTCACACCGGACGGCAAAAACGTGACGTACCGGGTGGTCGACAAGGGCACCGACAATATCTGGATGCAACCCGTGGATGGCTCGAAAGGTCATCCGGTTACTGAATTCACCACCGATCACATACGCGGATTCCAATGGTCACCGGACGGCAAGACGCTGGCGGTGGTGCGCGGCCACCTGGTTTCCGACGTCGTACTGCTGCGCGAAGGAAAGGCAGCGCAGTAGCCCGAGAGAGCGTTTCCGGAACGATCGCGATGTCAGAAAATGAAAGCGGCGAGCCGAGTAATTGGCTCGCCGCGGTTTTTTGCGTGATACCGAAGCAGACGCGACTGCTATCTGCTACTCGACTTGGCCTGCACCGTTCAAGAGGAACGGGAGCACGCTGATCTGTTCCTGCTTTACGGCCTGGAGTTCCATGGGGTCAAGACCGAGTGCTTTGATGATGGTCGGCGCGACCTGTTGATTGAGCACGGGCGTCTTGATTGTGCGCGGTGAAGCGCTGGGGTAGGAAACGAGCAAAGCAGCGTGGATATCGTCCTCGTTCAGCCCACCGTGCTCGGCAATTTTCGTCCCGCCGGTGAAGATTACGCCCGTGTTGACCTTCAAGATGATGTCGGGAGTGCGCGGATCAGTGCCGGGATCGTTCCATTTGTTGCGGAGCGATTGTCCGGCGAAAATTTCCTGAATGCCGAGCGTCTTCTGGTTCTCCGGCTCGCTAAGCCTCCCCACAACGTTGCCGACCAGTTCCTGGTCGGTCAGCCAAATGAGCGAACCGTCGTCGGAAATGTCGAAGGCTTCAGCCGGACCGATCAGCGTGGCTGGCTGGCCATTGCCGATGCCGACTCGCTTGGTGATGTCGATCGGCGACTGGCCATGCTTGGCACCAATAATGATGAGAGTCTGATCGTAGATGCCTTGATTCTTGAGCTCGGCGACGATTCTTCCGAGGGTTTGGTCGACGAAATCGAGTTCACTGGCAAGCCCTTCGGAAGGAGTGCCTAGAACGTTCAAGTAGCCGCCCTTGACCGAGGGACCGCCGGTGACAAGCGGACCTTCCGCCAACTTTTCGCCAACGCTGACGGCCTGGTAATTAAATCCAAACACCGTGGGCACGCCGACCTTCTTGGACCGGTCGTGCGTATAACCGTCAATCTGATTGATGACGGCCTGGACGTGCAGCAGGTCGTAGCACTTGATGTTGCGGAAGTCGGTGGTCCAGCCATCGTCAAACGTGGTATCCGGAAAATTCACGGGGCTGCAACCCGGGAACTGCGGTAGCGCAACCGGAATCGAGTTGATTTCCGGGCCGTAGAAATCGTCCACACCCTTGCCGCTGGGGCCGTTGGTCCATTCGTAGGAAGGATGCTTGTCAACCCACGCAGTGGTGCCCCCGTGAGCCTTTACGACTTCGAAAATGGTGTTCACGCGGAGATAGTCGTGGGGATAGATGGGTTTGCAGCCATCGTTCGGATCGCGCGGCAGGAAATTGGGATTAATTCCCCCAGCGCCGTTGAGTTTGGTGAGGTTGAAGTCAATCGATTCGTCGTAAGCCACCGGCGTGCCGATGATGTCCGGGCACAGATTAGGCCCGCCGGTGATGGGGAGCGAAGTGGTGCGAGCCGGAGGCGAGACCGCACGGTTGTAGGTGACGTCGTACCACAAGCCCGCCGAGATTGGAGAGCCGCCGGTTACAAGAGCCGCCAACCCAGGAAAAGAATCCGATGGAGTGGAGGTGGAAGCGTTGGTGTACGTGACGCCCGTGTGGCTGAGCGCAGCGAGAGTTGAGCCTTCGTGGCTATTCACATAATTCGCGAGATCGAGAGCATGGAGGCCATCGACGCTTATGAGCAGGACGTGTTTTACGGCAGGGCCGGAATCGCTAGCGCCATTCCCTCCTGCACGTAACGGCAGGGGCGAAGTAAGAAGCGAAGCGGCCAGGGCAGAAACGAGCAGACTCTTTCCAAAATGCATGCGTGTTCCTCCTGGAGGGTGATATGCGAGGGCAAACTCTAGCCGAGGGAATCTGGGCACGGGTGAATGTGCGGTGAACCGGATGTTAAAAGGCTGTCAACGCGAGTTGCAAACCGTCACAAGCGGTGCCCTGCGACAGAAACTTCTGGTTTATTCGACGACTACGAAAAACTTGGCGGTCTTTGCTGGAGGCGCGCTTTTTTCGAAGGAGCGGACGTATTCAAAATCTAATTGTACCGTTCCGGGGGCTTGCGCGCTGAAGGTCCAAACTTCTTCGCCCGAAGCCCCCACCTTTCCGGATGTGGATTCGTGGTAAACGTTGCCGATCAGGTTGAGAGAGGCCGGGTCAAGCGGGGTGGCGAGACGCCAACTGTAGCCTGTCGTGTGATTGGCCGGCAGCATGATTGAAAATTCCTTACCTGCGAGCGCGCGAATCTGTTCGACGCCGACAGTTGCGAAATTAGCGGCACCCGCTGGAGCAGCCGCGCTGGCCAAAGGCGTCACGCTAGTTACTTTCGCACCCGAAAATTTGCCTTCCGTGTCGAATCCGAACGCAGCCGCTGCAGTGCCGATTTGTGCGCAGGCGTGGCAGCCGTCGCGCAGAATGTAATTTACCTAGAATGTTTGAGTTCCCCAGCCGGTGTCGGTCAGTGTGGGAAGTTTCGTATCGAAGCGGTCCCCGGGCCAGATGCTGATGTTTGGATATTGTCCAGCCAGAGCGGCATAGGCCGAGTTTCCCTGGAGCCGGTTCTTCGGGAGTAAATCTTCATCGTCCACATCAATGGGTGATGGATCGCCGTTGACTAGAAAGACTCCTTCGAGTTCATTCGCGCGAAAAGCGTACTCGACGTAGGCGACGTCCACAGGGCCTACCTTACGGAACGCGCGCAGGTAGATGACGCCCATGTCCGCGGCACTTCTGGCGAAGGCGATCGCTTCGGGAGATGCGCCTGCGGATTTCATTTCGCTGAGAAAGCAATTTTCCAGGCGCGAAGGATCGCCGGCATCGCCGCATTTTGTTCGGATCGCGGCGACGGTATCGGGCGACGGGGTCCAGACGGCGGAAGCGGTGATGCGCGTAGCGGAGGACGGGGATGGTTTAGGGGCTTGTTGCGCGCAGGCAGTTGAAGATGTGCAGAACAGGGCCGGCGTGAAAAGAAAAGCTCCCAGCATGCAGGATAGTGCGCGAGGCTTGCTCTTTCTCGAGTTTGTGCGGGTTTCGGGCATTTATCTCTGCTACTTCTGCTTTGACGCTGCAGCCGCCGTCCGTGGCTCGGGAGTTATGTCCATCGACCAGATTGCGCAGGGACGCATGTACATGCTGGCGCGATAATAGCCACGGACATCATAAGCCTCTGGCGTGCGGAACCAATAACCTCGGCCGTTTCGCGGATCCCACACCACGTTGTACACGCCTTTCGCTGTGTTGTAAGCCTGCGTAGTCAAACCCTCGGATATCATTTCGGAGGCGATGCTGAACGTGGCGCCGGTCCAGACTTCCTGGACCTGCTCGTTGTCATTGAGCATTTCGCCGCCCGCGCCGATGCCATTGATTGCGCCCATCTGTCCGCCGTCGAATTTCATCACGTTGTTATCGTAAACAGTTTGCAGGGCTTTCAGGCGCATGTCCTTGGGAACGAGTGCACCGAGACCGGTGAGATTCGCGTACCATTGCCCGGCGAGTTGCTCGGCCATGATTGAGGATTTGTAAGCGCTGGCGGTGTCGTAGTTGAAGTACGAGCCGTTCCAAAGTTTCTTGATGAACGCGGCCTGCGCCTTCTTGAATAGGGCGTCGTACTGCTGAGCCGCAGCGTCATCTCCGAGCACGCGAGCTATTTCAGTAGTGGCGCGCAGTGCGGCGAGATACAGGCTGCCGCAGTAAGCGCTCTCGCCGCGGGCCGGCCATACGTCGTAGGTCTGATCGGGAAAGCCGCCATTTTCGATCAGGCCGTCACCATCGGTGTCGAATTGTTTTAAGTAGTCGAGAGCGTCGCGCACGGACTTGTAGTTATAGCGCAGGAAGCCGAGATCCTCGCTGCCGGTGAAGACGTAATCGCGCCAGACCAGCAAGACATACTTACTATTGAGGTCGCGCCAGTTCGTAACGTCTTGCCAACTGTACTGGTTGATGTTGACCAACGGATCTTCGGCCGGATTTCCCAGATCGTGCGGAGCGGCGCCCGCCGTCTTGCGTTGGATGGCAACGAATTTGTGTTGGCTCTCGAGCATCCAGCCCCAAACGGAACGCTGGTCATTCGCCTCGGGAATCGTGTCGGAATATTCGCGCATCTCCTGCTTTTCGATCTCGGGCCAGAACTTGATGAGCGGCCAAGAACCATAGAAGCGCACATCGAGCGTGCCGTAATACGGATAGTCGAAACATTCCAAGTAGCTGAATGAGTCGGATTTTTCGGAGGCGGGATGATGCGGGTTCGCAGGCGGGTCAACCTCGTGGCCCCACTGAGTGCCGCCGTCGGCGAGATAGTAGAGCTCGTTGAATAATTCGGCGCGGAACCAGGCGGGTTTGGATTCGTCCGAAAGATAGGGCTTCTGCCAAGCGTCGATCTGACGGCTCCAATCCTGACCGCTCTCTAGGGCCACGCGCGCGATGTCCCACGCATTTTTTCCGGAGGCATTGAAGAATTTGGTGTAGTGGCGGACCCACTTGCGTCCGCCGCCATACTGCACGATGGGAAAGTCCCACGAGAGAGCCATCGGGATCAGTTTCTTTTCGCCCGGAGCGAGAGTGAAGCGCACCGCGATCGCGGCGGCCAGCTCTTCGCCGCTGCTGGCAATCTTCGGATCGAAATTCGTAAGGCGGCCATCGGTCGAGAACGGTTTCCAGACTTGTTCTCCGGGTCCAACGGGGCTGAAGGCGGTTGTGTAAGTTACCTCGACGCCGGTGCCGGCAAGAGTGGCGATTGCAAATTGTCCGTCCCATCCCTCGGAAACTGGACCATTTCGCAAGCGATCGAACACGATGCCTTGCATGCTGCCGTTGGAAAGTTTCTCGGAACGATAACTGTTGGTGTCCAGTTCGTTCAGCGCGCCCCGGAAGTCGCGGGTCTGGTCGCGGAACCAGCCGACCATGTTGGTCCAAGAAAACATGATTGAGACGGTGATAGGACTGTCCGAGGGGTTCCGCGCATACCAGTTATAGACAGCGACGGGATAACTCGATTCCTTGTAATTGTTGGGCAGCACGGGTGAGAACTGTTCGAGGGTCAGAACGACGGGGAGTTGCGGTGTTCTATAGGCATACCAGGCTTTGGGATACAGCGCGGCATAATCTCCCCCGCCCGCGATGTAATTCCAGTTCCAGGCGGACAGCGCATGGTTCTCGGGCTTGCCGGTGGAGAGCACGAAAGCCACCGGCTCACCTCCTTCTTTTTGCGCGTACACGGAGAACTGATTGGCCGGAACGTCTTGATACTTGTGAACGCCAGACTCCAAGTGCCAGCGTTCGAACTTGCCACGATAGCTGCGCGAGAAAGTGCCGGCACCGAAACCACCAACGGGTGCACCCTGCCAGTAGCCGTCGTCAATATTGTCGAGTTCGGGTTTGTTGCGTCCAGGATTAGCGGGAGGTTGGCCGATCGGAATGCGCCAGGCAACTGGGGGGATTTCGTCTTGCGCTTGCACGGCGGGAAGGCTGAGGAACAAGGAAAGAGACAAAAGGAACAGAACCCTGGGCATCTATTGGTCTCCGTGGAGGCGGGCAATTGGCATGCTGAGCGAACTTGGATTGTACACAAGAAAATGGGCGCGCCTGGGAGTGATTTCAGGCGCGCCCGTTTGGTACGATCCATTTGCCACCTGGGCTGTGCTGGGCCGTAAGCCGACCCAACGCGCGCTCTGAATGCGGCGGATGCTAACAACGAAAATCAGAACCGCGAGCGATTAGGGGCCGGGCACCCAAACGCCGTCAGCGGATGAGATCTCAACATTCTTCAGCTCGGTTTTGATCCTAAACCTGCGCAGCTCGCCCTTGCCCTTCGATGGGCGGGTCGTGTTCCAACCCAGCCAGTATTGGTTTTTGAGGATCATATCCAGCTGCTGCAGAAAAGGCGCGAAGGCGATAGGAGTCTGCAGTCCTTGGAAGAAAGATTCGCCGCCAGTCTTGTCGGTGATTTCGGCCAGATTGCTCTGGCCATAGCTAACGCGAAACGTGTTGTGGACCAGGCGGCCGACGCCGGTGGCGTACAGCGTGTGAATGATAACGCCTGCCTTTTCGGCCGTCTCGTAAGTGCTCTGAATATCCGGGCTGAAAGGATCACCACGGAAGCGGTCAATTCCGTCGGCGATCAATAGAATTTCGCGGCGACTTCCCTCCATTGGCGGCCAGCGCTTGATCAGGCTCATGGTCGAAAGGTAGACGCTGGAATAGGCGCCGAAATTTCCGAAGGGAAGGCGAAGCGTCTTGGCGACGGCCTCGTGGTCCGTACTGAACTGGCTAGCCGGCTGGACATCGCCGTTGCTGGCATAGAAAAGGCCGACTGCGGTCGTCTTCGGCTGGCCGGTAATGAAAGCCTTGATATCGTTGAACTGCAGGCCGATGTTAGAGTTGGTCCCGTCGTCAATCACGATCGCGAGCTGCAGCGCGGCTTTATCGCCCTGGGCGGGGATCCAACTGCCCACTTCTTTCTTGGTCTTGCCTTCATAAACGCTGATGTCGTCCTTGCTGATTGCCGGCGGCGGCGTGTAATTCGGTCCTAGAACGGTGACCACCGTGGTGACCGATGCGGTCTGGGCTTGGGCTCGCGGGGACAAAGGGGTTCCCAAGAAAATGGCGACACTGAAAAAAAGTGCGAGTGCGTGAAACGACTTGCGCATGTCAACCTCCTCCATGAATGCCGGCTTGGGAATACGCGGACCTCTGGCAATCCCTGACGGCGCAACTTTATTGAGTGGGTGAGGCTATGTCAAGGTTTCACGATAAAAGCAGAGAGGCCCGGCTTTAGAAGCAGGGCCCTATGCCGCTTGGATAGTTCGATTTTAGTAGACCAAGGTGAGGTGCTTGCGACGCTCGACCCAGGCCTCGGTGGCGAAGATGCGCGGGGTCAGCTCGATGAGGCGCGGGAGCATGTTGAAGACTGCGACTGGGCCCCACTCGGTGCCTTTGCGCGTGCGAAAACCTTTGCGATTCAATTCTTCGGCTACTTTGCTGATGGATATGTCCTGGATGATCAGCTCCATCATGGAGAGCAGAAACTCCATCTCCGCGGGATTTTCCTCGAGGCGCTCACAGTCGCCGGATACTCGAGTGCCGAAGGGCGCTTCTTCGAAATCGGAGACCGATTGCGGCGGCGTCGGCGCGATGTCAGAATCGCGCTCCCATTCGACTTCCCACTCGACGCCCAGGAGGCGCCAGCCTTGCTGCTCACGCTTGCGGATGTATTCGGAGTCGAGCGGACCCTTTACGGCTTCGCGAATGCGTTCCAGTTTTGCCATGGCCTTGCCTCCTCTGCGTGAAGCTTCGCTCCCAGAAATTTCCAAACAAATCTCATTCGTAACGCAGCGCAACCATGGGATCTACGCGCATGGCGCGGCGCGCCGGTAGGTAGCAGGCCAGCAACGTCACCATGGCGATGACGATCACTACTCCCAAGAAAGTGAGTGGGTCGCTCGTTCCTACGCCATAGAGCAGGCTTTGCATCAGCCGGGTGAGCGCGAGTGCCGCAGCAATGCCGATGAGGATGCCCAGGCCGGACATTTTCGTGCCCTCCATCAGAACCAGGCCGAAGACACTTGAGCGTTGCGCGCCCAAGGCGACTCGGATTCCGATTTCGCGCGTGCGCTGCGCCACAAAATAGGAAAGCACGCCGTAGATGCCGGTGACGCCAAGGCCGAGCGCCAACGCCGCGAAGGCCACAAAAAGCGCAGTGGTGGATCGCGGTGTGGAGACTGCGTCGGACAAGAAAGATCCCATGGATCTCACTTCCGTCACGGGAACCTCGGGATTCAGTTCCGCGACCGTGGAGCGCAGGAGATTTGCTGTTTGCGTTTGATCGGTGGAAGTGCGCACGGTCAAAGTCATCTGCACGGGCCTGCTTCCGCCTTCGCCCTGGGTATAAGGACCGTACGGAACATAGACCGCGCCATCCATCCACTGCGGAACGTTGTGCAGCAAGTCGTATCCGCGCACATCGGCGACGACTCCCACAACCGTGTACCAGTTATTTTCGAGCGCCGGCGTGATGTGTTTCCCGAGGGGATTCTCGCCGGGCCAGTAGCGTCGCGCCGTTGCGGCGGTGACGATGACTACGGGAGGACTGGCCGAGGCGTCTAGCTCAGTGAATGCCCGGCCGCTCAGAATCTGAATATTCATCAGGCGGAAATAATCGGGGCTGACGATGTTCTCCCAGAAAAGAGGATAGGGTTCGCTGGACGAAGGGGGGTGGTCCTCCACTTCCGCTGAAAGTTTCGCCACCCGCCCGCCCAGAGGGAGCGTACTGACGAGAGCCGCCCCGTTGACACCGGGAAGCGCTCGCACGCGGTCCAACAATTGGTGATAAAAACTGGCGCAGCGCCCCGGCTGTTCGCAGAAGGATTCATTGGGATTAATCCGCGCGGTCAGAATGTAATCCGCGCGAAAACCGGGATTCACGTGCGATAGCGCCCACAGGCTGCGAATGAGCAGCCCGGCAGCGATGACCAGCAGCACCGCGACCGCGACTTCGCTGGTCACCAAACCTGTTCGCAGCCCGCCAATGCCGGACGCGGTTGAACCTCTTGCGCCGGATTTCAGGGATTCGCTGAAATTGGTGCCGGAAAAATGCAGCGCGGGAGCCAGTCCAAAAACAATTCCAGTGAGAAGTGCGAGCGCGGCAGTGAAGCACAGAACGTGCCAGTCAATTCCAATGTCGGTGAGGCGAGGCAGGTCGGCTGGAAGCGCGGACTTAAGCAAAGAAAGACCGTTGATTGCGAGAATCAAGCCGAGCGCTCCGCCAATGAAAGCGATCAAGGAGCTTTCGGTGAGGAGTTGCCGAATCATTCGCTGACGCCCGGCGCCCAGCACGGAGCGAATCGCAAACTCTCTTTCGCGCGTGGCTGCGCGAGAAAGCATCAGGTTGGCGACGTTGGCGCAGGCAATCAGTAGAACGAGCGCAACAGCCCCGAGCAGGATGAGCATCCTGGCGCGTTCGTCGCTGACCATGCCCTTTTGCAAATTGACTGCGGTCACGTCAGCATTCCAAGTGGGTGGCATCGGCCAAGGGAATAGGGTTCGCAGTTGCGGTTGCAGGGAGCGCGCTTCCGCTGCGGCCTGTGCTATCGTCGCGCCGGGACGAAGGCGCCCGATCATGGGCATGTAATCGCCACCCCAATATTTTTCGGGCTGGCGAGAATCAATATGCAACGGAATCCAGATCTGCGTTTCAGGTGACGGAAAGCGAAAATCCGGCGGCATCACGCCGATGACCTGATAACCCGCGCCTTCAAGACTGATCCAACGGCCGATGATTTGCGGATCGGCTGCGAACTTTTGTTGCCAGAGAGCGTGACTCAAGATCACGAGGTTGTCCCCTCCAGCAATGTCTTCTCCAGCGCGCAGAGTTCTGCCAAGCTCCGGACGCGCGCCGAGTATCGAAAATAATTCCGCGGAGATGGAGGCGCCAGCCAGGCGAAGCGGATCGCCGAGGCCGGTGAGATTGAATTCGTAACCTTCCGCATAGACTCCGACGTCCATTGTGCGCGCTTGTTCGCGCATTGCGACGAACGCGCCTCTGGGATAAGAACCCGTGACGCTAACCAGTTGGTTCGGGTTCGGATAGGGCAATGGACGAAGCAGCACGCCGCTCACGACGCTGAAGATGGCGGTATTCGCGCCGATGCCGAGAGCAACAGTGAGGACGGCGATCGCGGTGAAGCCCGGATTCTTGCCGAGCATGCGGAGCGCGTAGCGCACGTCTTGCGCGAAATTTCTCATTTCTTCTCCTATTCGTAGCGCAACGCGACCATGGGATCCACGCGCATCGCACGGCGCGCCGGTATGTAACAGGCCAAGAGCGCGACGGCCAGCAGCAAGACCGCGACGCCGGCGAAAGTGAGCGGGTCGGTAGCGGTCACTCCATAAAGCATCCCGGCCATCAGGCGCGTAAGCCCGATCGCCGCGGCGATTCCGATCGCAATTCCTAAGAGCGCGGTTCGTACACCCGCACCGAGAATAAGGTGCAAGACGTCCTGGCGTTGGGCACCGAGCGCTATGCGAATGCCGATCTCGCGAGTTTGCTGGCCAACCAAATAGGAGACGACGCCGTAGATGCCGATGCTGGAAAGCAGCAGCGCCGCTGTAGCGAACGCTCCGAGTAGGATTGCTGAAAACCGCTGGCTCGCCGTGGAATCGCCGATGATTTCCGTCATGGTCTGGACGCCATACACAACTTGCTCCTGGTTTGCTTCCTGCACGGAATGGCGAATCGAGTCGAAGATGCCCGGGGTTGATTCGCGGGAACGTACGACGGCTCGCATGCCGATCGGCGCAACCCCAATGATGCGGTCCGGCAACTGCATGAACGGGAAGTATAGTTGCGCGCGCAGGCGCTCGGTGTCATCGGTATCGAGTCCCCACTGTTTCACGTGGGCAACAACGCCGATGATTTCGACGGGTATAGTTCCCTGGCCAATTTCCAGGAAGAGACGCTTGCCGACGGGATTTTCATTCGAGAAATATTGGCGTGCCAACACGTCGTCCACCACGACCACCGGCGGCGAATGCTCGTCGTCCTGCGCGGTGAAGAAGCGGCCACTGCGAAGCGGAGTTCCCATTACGTTGAGATAATCGGGATCTACGACGTAATCAATGACCCAGTTCATTTCGTTGCGCGTCGTCGGTTTTGGCTGACCTTCGCGCCAGAAGAGCCACTCATCGTCGCCACTCATGGGAAACGCTCCCCAGCTGATCGAAGTAGACTCAACACCCGGGGTCGCAGCAATCGCGTCATCAAAATTACGGAACGCCGTGCGAATCGCGGCCGGGCTGGTCTGCAGCATCGCGGGAGAAAGCGAAAAACCAAACGTCAAGACGTTGCGGGGATTGAAGCCCGGATCCACATTCCAGAGTTGCACGAGGCTGCGCAGCATGAGGCCCGCGCCAATCAGCAAGACCAGGGCGAGTGCCGTCTCTACAACTACCAAAATGCCGTGCACGCGTTGACGAGATCCACTCGCGGCGCGGCCACCTTCCTTGAGAGTTTCCTGTACGTTGGTGCGCGAAATCTTTAGCGCGGGAAACAGACCAAACAGTATTCCCGCCAGCAGCGCGGTCGCTGCATTGAAAAGCAACACGCGGAGGTCAATATGGATTTCGCCCGCTCGCGGCAACGTGTTCGGCAACGCCCCCAAAGCCGCGCTCGTTCCCCAATTCGCCAGTAACAAGCCCAGCGCGCCGCCCAAAAGTCCCAACAAGACACTTTCGGTGAGAAGCTGGCGGATGAGGCGTGATTTGCCGGCGCCCAATGCCGCGCGGACTGCAAATTCGCGCGCCCGGCCCGTCGAACGCGCGAGCAGGAGATTGGCGATATTGGCGCAAGCAATCAGGAGCACGAAGCCAACTGCGCAGAACAAAACGATCAGAAAAGGTTCGACGCCACCTACCATCCGCTGTTTGAAGGGAATCAGAGCGGCACCGATGCCTTTATCCACCTCGGGGTACGCGGCCGCAAGATTTCGCGTGATTCCTGCAAAATCCGCGCGTGCCTCACCGAGCGAAGTGCCGTTCTTAAGTCTGCCAATCCCGTGAAAGCCCAAGCCAGCGCCGCGGTTGAAGAGCAAGTCGTTGTTCCACTGCACGACGGGAACGTAGATATCGCTAGCGCTGAAACTTCCAAGGGTCAGATCGAAGTCCGACGGAATCGCGCCGACGACAGTGTAGCCCTTCCCGTCAAGTGTGAGGCTTTTGCCGATGACATCCGGCGCAGAGCCAAACTTGCGTTTCCAGAAGCCTGCGCTTATCAGCGCGACGGCAGGCGCGCCAATCTGGTCGTCGGCCTGCACGAAGCCGCGGCCCGCTACCGGCCTCACGCCGAGGATCGGGAAAAAATCGGAGGTAACGAGCTGTGCCTGGACCTGCTCCGCCTCACCGAGGCCGGTCAAGCTGAATGAATAGCTTCGCGAGACAGCCATGGAGCAGAGGGTCTGATTGTCTTTCTGCCAATCGAGGAAATTTGGATAGGAGATCGAGCCGGTGTTGAAGTTCGGTTTGCTTTCATGAATGGTGACGAGGTCTTCCGGATGCGGATAAGGCAGCGGATTCAGCAGTACTCCATTGACGACTGAAAACAGGGCGGTGTTCGCGCTGATGGCAAGGGCGAGAGTGAGTACGGCGGTTGCGGTGAACCCCGGATTCTTGGCGAGCATGCGGAGCGCGTAGCGGAGATCCTGCCAGAGCGTCAAGCGACACCTCCGGGAGCAGCGACAGCAGTGGGCGGCAATTTGCGGGCCAGCCCTTGAATGGATCTAACACCATAACAAAGAAAGGGTTAGCTACTGGCGTAGCATCGGCGGAAGTGCGAGTTTGCCCGCTTGTGGGATGGCTTTGTCGCTGAAGCGGACACGACTGCCAGCCACGCCGTGTGCATCAGGACGAGCAGCGGCGGTGGTTGCGAGGAACGCAGGTTAGATCGATCGGACGAAAGGGAAGAGCAACGTGTGCGACCTCGACGCGGCGCTTATCGCACAAGATTTTCCGCATGCTCACAGAGGCATACGTTGCTGCGGGCTTTCGGTACTGCGTGTTATCCGCGGACGACTACATGGAGCGGATCTTCATGTAGCGTACCAAGTCCGGAAGCATCTTAATGAGCGCCAGAAGAAGCAGGGCGAGCACTACGATGCCCACGACCAACGGTGCGTGCATAGTATTCACCTCGTCTGCCTGCCAGCGTAGCTAGCCGAACGCGCAAGGCATATACGGGAAAACACCGACTTTTCCAAAATTTAGACGGGAATACGGTTTACGGTAATTCGTTCGAGTCCGAACGACTGCACCCGGATGCTTCGGTAGCCCAAATCGTGACAGGCCATTTCAAGCTAATAACGACGAGCATTGCGAGTCGAGAAGTTTTCGCGTAAATCGCACCATCAATCCGGCATAATGTCGCCCTGCATTTGCATCACGCTTAGGAGGCGAAGCTATGGCTACGATTACGACGAAAGACGGAACACAGATTTATTACAAGGATTGGGGCACGGGGCAGCCGATCGTTTTCTCACATGGATGGCCGCTGAGCGCGGACGATTGGGACGGGCAGATGTTGCACTTCGGGCAGCTTGGCTATCGCGTGATTGCGCACGACCGGCGAGGTCATGGGCGTTCCGGCCAGACGTGGGACGGCAATGATATGGACACATACGCGGACGATCTTGCGGTGCTGTTTGAAAAACTCGATCTAAAGGACGCCATCATGGTGGGACATTCTACCGGCGGAGGAGAAGTGGCGCGCTATCTGGGTCGCCACGGCGCGAAGCGCGTCTCCAAGGGGGTTCTCATCAGCGCGGTGCCACCGCTTATGCTGAAGACGCCAAACAATCCCGAGGGCGCGCCGATTTCGGTTTTCGATGGACTCCGCGCGGCGCTCGCGGCGAACCGGGCCCAGTTCTACAAGGACATCACGCTCCCGTTCTACGGATACAACCGGCCCGGCGCAAAAATATCCGAGGGAATCCGCGAGCACTGGTGGTTGCAGGGCATGCTGGGAGGCGTGAAAGCCCACTATGATTGCATCAAGGCTTTCTCGGAGACCGACTTTACTGAAGATCTGAAGAAGATAGACATTCCCATGCTCGTGTTGCATGGCGATGACGATCAGATCGTACCGATCGTCGCCGCGGGTCCGAAGTCCGCGAAGCTGCTAAAAAACGCAACGCTGAAGATCTATCCAGGCTTTCCGCATGGTATGCCTGCGACCAACGCAGATCAAATTAATGCCGATTTGCTGGCGTTCTTCAAGGGCCAGCGCGTGGGCGTCGCCGGGGCGTAAGAGGCGTAGCACACAAGAACGTGTTTCGCCAGTGCTTGGCGGGCGACGGTGTTCGGGCACGCAGCTGAGATAGAGTTAGGCCTGGCCAGACAACAACGTCGTCCTTCATTTCAGATCAACGCGTTCATCGCAAAAACTGCCCCGGCGCCGGAGGCGAAAGGTTTCGCATCCCGCCGGGGCCTATCGTATGATGTGTCGGCCCAGTTCACCTTGCGGTCCCGTGTGAAATCCTAAATTTTTGATCTTGATGGGGGAAATCATGAGATTTAAACATTTGGCCGGACCATTTCTCGCCGGTTTGGCGATGGCGTCGGCGGCGGACGCGGACACCGTGGTGCTGAAGAATGGAGATCGTCTTACCGGGACGATCGAGGTTTCAGACGGCCATGACGTCACCTTGAAAACGGATTACGCCGGAGAGATCAAGATCAAGTGGCCGTCGGTGACGCAGGTGACGACGGACAAGCCACTGTATGTGGTGACGCCGGACAAAAAGACCGTGAGCGGGACGGTGACGACCGACGGAACAGACTTAGTGATACACACGACGAGTGCGGGAAAGGTGCAGGTGCCGATGGAAAAGGTGACCGTTGTGCGTTCGTCGGATGCGGAGACGGCCTACGAGAAGAGCCTGCATCCGAGCTTGATCGAAGGATGGAAAGGCGGTGTGAACCTGGGATTCGCGCTGGCCCGCGGCAATAGCGCCACCACGAACCTTACTACAGGATTCACGGCGGACCGCAAGACGTTGAACGATGAAATCACGATGTACGAGACTTCGCTATACACGAGCAACGATCAGCCAGGCGGCGGAACGACAGCGAACTCTATCGTGGGCGGAATAAAGTACGACCACAACATCACGAAGCGTATTTTCGCATTCGTGAGCGCGGATTTTACCCACGACGAGTTGCAAGATTTGAATGTGCGGCAAATTTATAGCGGCGGCCTGGGCTTGCACGTGATCAACACTCCGAATACGACGTTCGACGTGCTCGCCGGCGCCAACTACACGCGTGAGACGTACAGCGGGAATGCTATGCAGGTCGATCGCAACCTGGCAGGCGTCACGCTGGGAGAACTTTTCATGCACAAGTTCGGAAAATCGACGACGCTGAATGAGGTTTTTTACTTTTATCCGGACTTGAGCAATACGGGCGAATACAGATTTTCTCTCGACGCCGCTTCCGTAACGAAGATCAATAGCTGGTTGGGATGGCAGATGTCTGTGAGCGACAGGTACGTCACGAATCCGCCGATCGTAGGCACCAAATCGAACGACGTAATTTTCTCGACTGGGATTAATGTGAGCTTCACCCATTAGAGAGTTTGGCGGGCGCCAAAATGGCAGATTCGCCAAGATTTTAGGCGCGAAAATCGGGTGGCCTGGGCGCTAGGTGAGACGGTAAAGTCGCTTCATGCCCGCTCATCCCCTGGACAATCCTGTCTGGACCGCACTGACTACGGCTCAAGCGCATTGGGCACAGAAATCCCCGCTCGCGCGAAGATTCCCAGCGGAAATCGGTCCTCTCGCGGGATTTGAAACGCCCACGCGCGAAGCGTACGAATCACTGGGCGAGCTTTTTCCCGCGGGCGGAATCGCGGCAATTTGCCTGGACGAGCCTCCCGAGCTTCCTGCGACGTGGATCCTGCACGAAATCGCGCCGATGCTGCAGATGATGTATACAGATTGCAAACTGCCGCCGCCTGCTTCGGACTTCATCGAACTCACTGCAGCGGATGCGCCAGAGATGTTGGCGCTAGCCACGCTGACCAAGCCGGGGCCGTTTGCGATAAGAACTCACGAACTCGGCGACTTCATCGGCATCAAACGAGGGGGTAAGCTGGCGGCGATGGCTGGCGAACGTTTGCGCGCCCCCGGATACACGGAAGTCAGCGCGGTGTGCACGCATCCCGACGAGGTCGGCCACGGCTACGCTAGAGGATTGATGGTCGAAATCATGCGCCGGATTCTGGTGCGCAGCGAGACGCCATTTCTTCACGTGCGCTCGCAGAATCAACGGGCGATCGAGCTGTATCATCGCCTGGGCTACGTTGACCGCCATCTCTTTCAGCTCACCATTCTGCGCAAGAGCGCCTGACCCAGCGCTAGCGACAGCTGAATTCAACGCAACGAAGACCAGGCCCGCCTGAACGCGCTCGCAAAACCCTCAAGCTTGGCGGTCAAACTCGCGAAAAACTACCGCCCGAGAAATTTTTTCAGTTTGGCAATTTCTGCGTTGGCTTGATCCATGTAGTTTTGTGCGTTTTGCACGTCAGCTTTTCGCAACGCAGATTCGGCTAGCGTGATGTCGCGCTGCATGCGTTCTTGCGATGCGGCGATGTCGCTCCGGGGCTGCTGGCCTTGGGCTTCCTGAAGCTTCTGCAATGCAGCGACGCCTACGTTCACTGCCTTGGCGTCGCTGGAAAGCTCGTCGAGTTCTTCGCGTTCGAGGGCCGCGAGTTGCGCGACCTTATCAGCGGTGTCGCGCATGGCTTTCTCGGCGGCGCGGGGATCTTGTTGAGCAGGCTGCTGCGGCTGCGGCGCCGTCTGCTGCGGAACAGATTGTTGCGGCATAGTTTGCGGCGTCGATGGATTTTGCACGGACGGCTGCACGGCGGCGTGCGGTTTTATACCGGCAAGCCCGGATAATTTGCCGGGAGTTCCATCGGGCAGCTTGCTCCAGCAGCGCGAATCACTCACCTGGCAAGGAAGCGCCTTTAGCGCGGCGCCAGGATCCGTGTCCGGCGCGCTCTGTGCATCCGACTGAGCAGGCTCGGAGGTCGCGGGAATGGAAGTAGCGTGACCTGCGGGCCGAACTAGGCGCAGCACCGCGACGCCCGTGGCTATCAGCGCGATGAAGACGACAAGCGCGCTGAAAGCGATGTAGAGGCCGCGACGGTTCCCAGCATGAGCTGGAGCGGCCTCGGCTGCTGCGTATTGCGGTGACGCGTGCGCATCCGCCTGCGGCGTCCGAAGCGGAACGGTCGGAGCGGGCGCGGACGATGGAGGAAAAATTCCACGTCCTGCGGAAGCGAGCGGAAGATCCACGGCGCCGGGCGATGACGGAGTTCGTGGGATTGCGGCCGGCTGTGCGGTGATCGGCCGAGCCGTAACAGGCCGTGCGGTGACAGAGCGAGGAGCGGCGGGAGCGACAGGGCGCGGCGTGGGCGGAGCAGTCATATCAAGCGTGGAATCTCGCAACGTGGGCGCCACCACTGACGGCGCTCCGAAGCTTGGAGCAACACTCATCAGAGCGGCGCGCAGCGCGTCGGCGGTCTGAAACCTCTGGGCGGGATCTTTGGCCATAGCCATGAGGATAAGTTCGCTGAGCGCGAGCGGAATATCCGGCTTTAGTTCGATGGGGGCAGTGGGAGAAATCTGCAGGTGCGCCTGCATGACTTCGAAATTGTTGTCGCTGACGTAGGGACGCTGTCCCGTGATCGTTTCGTATAGTGAAACGCCAACGGAATAAAGATCGGAGCGGCCATCGATCGGTTCGCAACGAACTTGTTCGGGCGACATGTACGCGACGGAGCCGAGCGTGGTGCCGGTCATCGTGAGCCCAAGATCGTTGCCAGAGCGAGCGATACCGAAGTCCATCAATTTCACGACGCCCTGCGGAGTGAGCATGATGTTCGCGGGCTTGATATCGCGATGCACGATTTTCAGCGCGTGCGCGCAAGAGAGCGCGGCGAGCACTTGATCGAAGTACACAAGCGAGTCGGCGTAGCGGACGGGCCCTTGCAGCAACCGCGATGCGAGCGTGCAACCTTCGACGTACTCCATGATCATGACGAGCTGATTTTCGATCGTCAGCGCAGTACGTAGCTCAGCGATATTGGGATGATGCAGACTGGCGAGAACTTTTATTTCGCGGAGAAAGCGATCGGCGAGATCTTTCTGATCGGAAAGATCGGGCAACAAAACTTTCATGGCTTCGATGCGGTCGGAGAGCGTGTTGCGGACTTTGTAGACTTTGCCCATGCCGCCGGCGCCGAGAGTGCCGAGGATGAGGTAGTCGCCTTTGCGCGCGCCAGTGACGTCGTCGGTCATTTGGCCCCTGCAGATCCGCGAACGAGTGGTTGCGAAAGTTCGGGCGTTTGAAGCTGCCGCCATTCTACGACATTTGCGGCGGAGCGAAAGAGTTTGCTGAAGACGATTTTGTCGTTGGAATGGAAGTCGAAATGGGAGCGAGCGAAACCAGCCAGCTTCGGATGGCCTGCGCGATTATCCGAGCTTGACAGAAAGAAGGCGGCGTGCCTAAAGTCTTCAACAACGTACGGGCGCTCCAGAGGGAAATCCACAGTTGCGGGCGTCACATCTCTTGCGTACTTGGCCGTATGTAACTTTCACGCAGCAAGCTGGACCGCGTTCCAGCTTTTCTGCGGGAGGCTCCCTGTGGCCGCAGGGTCGTTGAATCTAGCGGGATGCGCGCTTGCGTGCGCATTGTTTATGGAATTGGCCGACTACTCACGTTGTGTCGCGAGCGACCTCTTCGGCGAGGTGTGCCTCCGCTACAGAAAATCCTTTCCCGCCGTGACGGTTTTTCATTCCATTTTACGCATTGCGAAGTGGAGAGCCACACCTCAGGGGAACTGCCGGCAATCATGGTGGAGCGCCCCGATTGCTCGTACGACAGAAAATGCCGGGGTATGTCGCGTTCATGCTACTGCTGAATCCAGAGTGCGGCAATTTGCGAGGAGTTGAAGTTCCGAAATTTTCAGTGCGCAAGTTTTTGAAGCGCACCATCTTAGAACAGGCTTGGCATTAGGAGGAGAGAAAGATGAAATACACCCGGCCCAGCGTGACGATCGCGGCAAAGTGGCTTTTGCTTTTGAGTTTAGTGATGGTACCCAGCTTGGCTTGGGGCCAAAAGAACAAGAGTAGCGGCGGCGGGTCAGCGCCGAAGGCAGCGCCCTCCGCTCCGCATGCGTCGGCACCGTCGGGAGGGGGCTCCCACCCCGGCGGGACTACGACCGCCAGCCACACGAGCGGTGCGACGACCGCTAACCACGGCAGCACGGGTGCGACGACCGCTAACCACGGCAGCACCGGTGCGACGACGGCCAACCACGGCAGCACCGGTGCGACGACGGCCAACCATGGGAGCGGCGTAACGACTGCCAATCACAGCAGCGGTGTGACGACCGCCAATAAGGGTGCGACGACTACCACAGCGAATAAAGGCACCACGACCACTACTGCGAACAAGGGTGCTACAACGACCGCCAACAAGGGCGCCACAACGACCACCACTGCGAGCAAGGGCGCCACGACCACGGCGAATAAGGGCGCGACGACGACTTCCGCCAAAGCCGGAACCACGGCGACTGCCGGGGGTAAGGCTGGCGGAACAACGAACGCCAGCAAGGCGGGTGGTGCGGGCGCGAGTAAGGCTGCTCCGACTAAGACAGTCACCACCAAGAACGGCAACACCGCGCGCGTCAACGCGAGCGGTCACGTTACCTCCATCAAGACCTCCAAGGGCGCGACGATCAGTCACGGCCCAGGCGGAAGCCGTAGAGTCGAATCCCGGCGCGCCGATGGCGGCAGACTCGTGAATACGGGGCGGCACGGAGGCTACGGTGAGCGTGGCTACCGAGGTCGGGACGGTGGCCGGTATATGGGGCGCACCTACTACGGGGGCGGCCGATATTACGCCTACGGATACCGCGGCTACTATTACGGTGGAGGATACTACTACGGCTACGTGCCCGCTTACTATTACGCTCCAGCCTATTACGGCTGGGCCTACAACCCGTGGCCTGCGCCAGTCGTTTATTCATGGGGCTGGGGAGCGGCGCCTTGGTACGGATATTACGGTTACTACTTCAATCCGTATCCGGCGTACGCGACGGCGGCGTTGTGGATGACCGACTACGTGATCAGCCAGAACCTGCAGGCGGCCTATGAGGCGCAAGCAGCGGCGAACGCAAACGCTGCAGCAGCGGCGCAGGCGGATGCCGGAGCACAACAAGACGCCGCTCAAACCTCGGGTGGGGGCGCAGTCGTGCTAACTCCCGAAGTGAAGCAAGCAATTGCAGACGAGGTGAAGGCTCAGCTAGCCGCGGAACAAGCTGCGGCAGCGACGCCAGCACCTGCGGCGGCAGCAGCGCCCGCGGCGGCACAGAACACCGCTTCTGACGCAACTCCGCCGGAAGAGACGCCCGCGGCACTCGATCCCGCACACCGCACGTTCATCGTCAGCGACGTTCTGAACGAGACCGGGCCGGACGGCCAAGACTGTTCGCTATCTGCTGGAGACGTGGTCACACGCATTGAAGATACTCCGGACGCGAACAAAAACGTGAAGGTGCTGGTGAGCGCAAGCCAGAAGTCGGATTGTGCATCGGGTTCGCAAGTTGCAGTGAGTGTTGACGATCTTCAGGAGATGCACAACCACTTCCGTGAGCAGTTGGATTCCGGGCTTAAAACCCTTGCGGACAATCAGGGGAAGAATGGTCTGCCGGCCGCGCCCGACACGAAAACTCGCGCTAATCCGGACGGCCAAGTCAAGCCGGATACGTCGGTGAAAGATCAGTTGGAAGCGCAACAGGCGGATGCAGATAAAGCCGAAACGGACGTGCAGCAACAGCAAACTTCGCAAACGGGTGCAAGCGACTAAGTCACTGCCGTGAGCGAGCAACCTAGCTGGAAGCGTCGGACGAATACAGCTGACGCTTCCAGTTCGGGACCAATAGAAGAAGAACTCAAGAGCCAATCGTCTTGATTTTCGACGCAAAACGTAGGGCGGGCCGGCCCCGGGGAGGGGTTTTCAATGAGGGCGAAATTCCAGATTCAAATGCAAATTGTCACGCTGGCGATCGCGGGAATTTTCCCGTGGATTACGGCGCGGGCGCAGGGCTCCGGATCGTTGCAGAGCCAATTGGAAGCGAAATATGCGCTGACCAAGCTGACGGACGACAAGAGCGACATCGTCACGGCGGGCGCCGTGTTGATACTGGAGAAAGATAAGCTGATCATGTATCCGGTCTCGACGCCGGCAGCGCCGCAGAATACCTATAAGGATGGCAAGCTCTCCGAAGGAGCTTTTGGAGTCCATCAGAAGGTGCAGAGTTTCGGCAGCTTTATCGGCCACCCGCCTCCGCAGACCGCTCAAGTTCAATCCCGGCAATTCGTGACGGGAGAGAAATTCTGGGTGACGAGAATAGATGTAGCGGCCGACAGCGTTCTTTTCACGTTGTTCAGCGATCCGTATAACGACGTGCGTTACTACTCGACGCTCAAGTTTTTCTACCCGCACGGCGCGACTCCCACCAACGAGCAAGTCATGAGTCTGGTCGGGGAAGTCTTGAAAGTTGATTCGGATGATTCCGCGAAGTCGGACAACAGCGGGAACCAACAGCAGGCTGCCGGTGGAGACGCCAATCAGCAGCAAGCAGCAGCGGGAGGCGACGCCAACCAACAGCCCGCGGCGGCTGAAGCTCCAGCGGCTCCGGCCGCGCCAGCAGCTCCGCCAGCCACGGTTGAGATCGGCCAAACGCCAGATCAAGTTACCGCGATACTCGGCCAGCCGGAAAAGATCATTAACCTCGGCACCAAGCAGATTTACGTGTATAAGGATCTCAAGGTCACCTTCGTGAAGGGCAAGGTCACGGACGCGCAATAAATCACTTGGCGAGTCTAGCGAATCGAGCGGCAGTCGAAACGGATGCAGGATTTAGAGGAGCGGCATGTTGCGCAACTGCCGCTCCTCCCCCATTACCTCTGAAAATTCCACCAGCAACTTCGCTCGCGTCGTTTGCTTAGGCCTCTGCGTTACGCGCTAGCGCCCACAAGCCTCCCCACAGCGCGACGGCGATAAACAGACTCGACCACTCGTCGGGATCGTGTGGCGCGCCCGGTATGGCGTAAAGCCCAAGGACTCTGGGCAGATGTAATGTCACGACCCAGATCCCGAACATCAACCCGACACCAGCGGCGCCCCACTGTTGCAAGCAATTGAAGCCGATGCTCAAGCCGTCGGCGATGAATACCGCTCCGAAAAACGCGACCCAGAACACGTGCCACGGAATCCACCCTGGCAATAGCTCGCCGATGCCTACGAGGGCGAGGAAATGGTCCACACCGAACACGATCAGAGAAAGCGCGAGCAGGTAGCCCACCTTCCGCAGCCTGATGTGATTTGAATATTTTTTGAGCACATTTTCGGAGTAATTCGAATCTAGAGATTTCTTAACCTTCCTATCCTCAGTACGAGTCCTCAGGAAATATTGCGTGTCCTGCGAAAAAGTCTTTGTAGTGAAGACCAACTCTCTTGAAAGTGGAGTGGCCATGCGTAGGATCGATGCATGTACTTGCGTCGCTGCTATCGCAACAAGGATGGCAAGCGCCATGGCTACTGGGCGCTGGTCGAGAGTTATCGTTCGTCGCGAGGTCCACGGCAGCGCGTGGTGGCCTACCTCGGTGAGATGGATGCGGCCGGCCGTCTGGGCATTCAGCAACAGGCGGCAGGTGCTGCCACGATTGCTCAGCGCGGATTATTCCAGGACATCGAGCCGCAGTGGGTGGAAGTCGATCTGAAGCGGATCGCTATCGAACGGAAGCGTGCCTTTGGCGGTCCCTGGCTGGGGCTGGAGTTGTGCCGGCAAGTGGGGCTGGTCGATTTTCTGGAACAGACCTTGCCAACGGGACGAGAAGAGATTTCCTGGCCGGTGATGGCACAGATCCTGATGCTGGCACGACTCTGTGAGCCCTCGAGCGAGTTGCAGATCGCGGAACGTTTCTATGAAGCCAGTGCGTTAAGCGATTTGCTAGGCGTGCCCGCTAACAAGGTAAATGAAGACCGACTCTACCGCTCTCTGGATCGACTCCTGCCGCATAAGGAAGAGCTGGAAAAACATCTGAAGAATCGCCTGGGAGAACTATTCGATCTGGACTACGACCTGTTGTTGTACGACGTCACCAGTACGTACTTTGAAGGCGAGGCCAAGCGGAACCAACTGGCTCAGCGGGGTTATTCGCGCGATCACCGCCCCGACTGCAAGCAGGTAAACATTGCTCTGGTGGTAAGCCGCGAAGGAATGCCCTTGGGCTACCAGTTGTTCACGGGGAACCGCAACGACGGAACCACGCTGGAAGAGATCGTGGAGCGGATCGAACGACTGTACGGGAGAGCGAACCGTATCTGGGTGTTGGATCGCGGCATGGTCAGCGAAGAAAACGTGCGGTTTTTGAAAGCAGCCAAGCGACGGTACATCGTGGGGACACCGAAGGGCATGCTGAAACGGTTCGAGGGAGAACTGCGCGCCCAAGACTGGAATCAAGTGCGGGAAGGTCTGGAGGTGAGGTTGTGTCCGGCCCCTGGTGGGGAAGAAGTATTCCTTCTGTGCCGGAGTGCGCAGAGGAAACAGAAAGAGCAGGCCATGCATGAGCGCTTTGAAAACCGCATCGAGGAGGGGCTGGAAAAGATCGTGGCCAGCTGCGCAAAGCGCCAACAACTGCCGGCCGCTGTGGGGCAGCGGGTGGGGCGATTATTGGGCAAGAACTCGCGGGCAGCAGGAGCGTTTGCGGTCAAGATCGATCCCGATACAAACGGCTTTGCGAAGTGTCAGTGGAAAAGAATCGATCGCTGGCGGGAGTGGGCACAACTCAGTGAGGGTTGTTATGTGTTGCGCAGCAACGTGACGGACTGGAGCCCAGAAGAACTCTGGCGTGCCTACATGCAGCTGACCGAGGCCGAGGCCGCGTTCCGCATCCAGAAGACGGATTTGCAACTGCGACCGATCTGGCACCAGAAACAAGAGCGGGTGGAAGCGCACATCCTGGTGTGCTTTCTGGCCTTTGTGTTGTGGAAGACGCTGGCGCAACTTTGCCAACGCGCTGGGTTGGGCAACGAACCACGAAAAGTATTCCAGGAGTTGGCGGACATCACCCTGGTCGACGTCGTGTTACCAACGCGCAGCGGAGTAATCATCCGCAAGCGCTGCATCAGTCGACCGACCGAGCACCAGGCGACACTGTTGCAACACCTGAATCTACATCTCCCCAACTCGCAGGAAATGACCCAAGTGTAGTGAAGACTCCGGTATGTCCGTGTTGAAAACACAGGTATTTATTCTTCAAACTGCGGAACTTGGGGTAGCGGCCTGCGCGTGCGAGCAAATCCGGCGTTGAGACGCGCCCAGGAAACAGCCAAGCGAGACTTGCGAGCGTGAGAGGCTCAAACACCGCCGCGCGCAACGATATGCTGCCAATATTCGCGGCGTTTTTCGGCACTTCGAGAACGAACGTGCATAAAAGCAGGAGACCGCCGAGCGGAGTCGCTGCCATTCGCGCCGTGCGCTGCGACAGAAGACCAGCGCCACACGCCACCAGGATCGCGCCAAACAGGTAGGCCAGCCAAGGAATCGCGGGCAGCCAAGGCAAGACTGGGATGACCTTGTACTGGGGACCAAGACCGTCGGTGACGTACCGCGCGCACACCAGCGTCTCGACGCCCAAGGCTTGGATCGCGAGCGAGAACACGACGCGACCCACATGGAATAGCGAACTGGTCGCACGATCGAACCACGCTGTTCGCACCGAACTACCCGCCAAGGTTGCTTCGGACATCTCTGCATCCTCCGAAGATTAGCGCATGGATCCTGGAGGGCTGATATTCAGTGTCAACAAAAAAGGGCGGCTCGATGGCCGCCCTTTCTTATTTGTCGAAGCTCCTTTTGCAGGAGGTTAGAAGGTGAACAACAATTTGGCCTGAATCAACCGCGGTGAGGCGTCAGCTCCAAGTCCAGACCCGAAGACAGTCGTGGGCGGGCTGACCGTGCGAACGACGCTTCCGAACAAGGCCGGATTGCTGACGTCTCCAACCGGGGATTGGAAATTAGGATGATTGAAGACGTTGTAGAACTGCGCTCCGAATGCAATCTTTCCTTTTTCCCAGTGCGGAATACTGGTCTGCTTCATGAGCGAAAAGTCAGTGTTGAAGTAGTGGGGACCAAAGAGCTGGTTACGGGTTACATTGCCGAAGCCGGTTGGCGACGTCGCGAAATCGGCGGGGTTAAGGCAGATCTTCTGATGCGGCTGGCCCGCCGGACAAGTTATGTACGGGTCGCCCGAAAGCTGGTTCGCGAAGACCGAAGCTGGATAATTGGAACCTAGCAGCGCGCCGCTGGTACCGAGGTCAACCGGAGTAAAGGGAAGACCACTGCGTGCGAACACGGTTCCGGAAACTTGCCACCCGTCGGTGAGCGGGCGCCAGCCACGGTCGTGAAGAGCCCTGCGAATGGGCAATGTCCAGACATAGTTGGCACTGAGATAGTGCTTCACATCGTAGTCTGAATTGCCGTAGTTGAACTGCCGAGGATTGAACGGATTCTCCGGAAAGGAGATTGCGCTATTTGTCGCCCCGAAGGCTGAGCTGACGAAAGGTACTCCGGGGTTGCCGCCGTTCGAGACATCGTCGAGAGCGTGGCTATAAACGTAATTGATTTGGCCTATACCGGTGCCCCAGCGGCGGGTGAAAGTAATTGCCAAGCCATTGTAGTTGGACACCGCGCCCGAAATGGTCTGCGTGACAGCTCCGAAGCGTGAATCGAGCGGAGTAAGCGGCAGGCCTGCAAAGCCATTCGTGAAACCTTGCGTTCCCGGGGGTACGGCTGCATTGAGCCCGTTGTCGAAGAAGAGCTCGTGAATGCCGTGATTGCCGACATACTCGACGTCCAGAGACATGGTTTGGCCGAAACTTCGCTCCAGTTCGAGACTCCACTTTTGATACTGCGGGTTGACCGGCCGGTGCGAGGCAGAAAACAACGCAGGCGGAGTGAAACCGGGAACGGAGGCGCTGATCTGAGGGAAAGTTGCACCGCTGTTGAAGCCCGCAATGAACGCGCTATTCGAAGCTGCCGCCGCCGAGAACAGATTGTTGACCTCGCCGGGAGTTATGTTGGGAGTAGCTACGGAGGAATTCAGCGAAAAGCCATTAAACGCCGGGGAGTTTTGCGCGAAGTTATCCACTACGATGGCCGGAAAGGCATCGTAGAAGATTCCGATTCCTCCGCGAATCACCGTCTCTCCGTGCATCCCGAACACGTGCGGGGTGTAAGCAAATCCAAAGCGCGGTTGCGCCGCAACAGTCGTAAGGTAAGGCAATGCTTGCTTACGCCCTGTTGCGATCGCCTGATCATATGGAATGTTGACATCGTGATTGAGCGAAAGGAACGGATCGACTGGCGCAGCAAAGCACAGCGTCGTGCAGATCGGATTCGAATCATGTTCTAAACGCAGCGCTAAGGTCAGCGTCAAGTCGCTCTTCACCTTCCAATCGTCCTCAACATAGCCTCCCAAGTTATAGACGGCAGCCGGGAATTCGGTAGACTTCGTGAAGGTCTGCGTAAGGTTGCTCGTACCTCCAACGGTTCCAGGATCAAACCCGCCAAAGAAGAATGAGCCGAGGTTCGCAGGTGTGACCACGCCGTCGGTGAACAAACCCAAGTCGAAGTCCGTCACGTCGTTACGCCGATATTTCACGCCGAACTTTATCGTGTGCGCCCCGACGGTTTTTGAGTAGTCGTCGGAGAGTTGGAATTGGGTAACGTTTCGCCCCTGCGGCAGGTTGTTGCCCAGCCCAAAGAAACCTCCTAGGGTTTGAAACGCCCCGTTGCCGAAGTTCAGCAGAGTAGGAAACGCCGCGAGGGTGGCCGCGCGATTGACATTGTCAAACACAGCGGAGTACCACTGACCTGAGACAATTAACTGGTTCACTGCGTTTCCAGCGAAGGCGTGCGTCCATTGATACTGGCCCTGATATTCAGGCTGATCGCTCTGGGCGTTGAAGATTGGGTTGATCGGGTCGGTAATCGAAGCCTGCAGACCATGCTCCTTCTGGATACGTGTAAACATCCGGTCGTTGTTGCCGATGTTCCAGTCGACGCGACCCGCCACGAGCCAGTCGTGCGTCTTATTGCTGGCGATTGCGGTGAGAGTATTGGCGCACGGCGTCGTTGTTCCGAAGCTCGTTCCGGCCACGGCGTTGATGTCGGCTGCTGAACTGTCGCAACCTAATCCAGCGGTTGTTGCCGGAGTACCTGGGCCACCCGGCGTTCCAGCATATAGTGACAGGATGTTTTTATAGAACGCGGCCGTGGGCGACGCGGCCCCGTACGTTGAATTGATATACGTCTGCGTAGCTGAGGCGAATTGAGGGCTGGGAATGGAGATCGTGTTTCCGCCGGCGGGAATAAACAGGTACAAGCCCTCGGTATTGAAATATCCAAAGAGCTTGTTCTTTAGGATAGGTCCGCCGATATCGGCGCCCCATTGGTTCGCGTTCACAAAAGGACGCGGAGTTCCCGTTTCCTTGTTGAACCAGCTATTCGCATTCAGAGCGCGGCCATTCCAATAATAGGCGGCCTTGCCATGCCAATCATTGGTGCCGCTCTTAGTGACAAATGCAACGTTCGCACCAGCCAGCGTTCCATATTCTCCGGAGTAGCCATTGGTGGTCACCGACACTTCCTGCACTTCATTGTTCCCAAGCGTCAGGTTCGTTGCCCCAGAATTGTTGAGGCTGAGGAATGGATCATTATCATCCATCCCGTTAAGGGTAAATAGATTGGCGGTTGCGGAGATTCCGAAGCTTGAAAAGTTTCCGAGGCCTCCGCCGGCGGTATTCGCAACCGATCCGGCTGCCAACTGCGCGTTGAACGTAATATCATTCCCCGAGTTCGGCATTTCCTGAATTTGCTTCTCGCTCAGAGTGCTTGAGACGTTGCCATTCTCTGATTCGACCAGGGGGGCCTCTTCTGTAACGGTCACGGTGGTGGTGGATGATCCCACCGCCAGATGCACATCGCCGGTAGCGATTTGACCGAGATTGATTTCAACGACCTGCTGGGACGATTGAAAGCCGGAGGCGCTCACAGTGACGGTGTAGCTACCGGGTGCGAGCAGGAAAAAGCGGTAGACACCGTCCTTGTTTGTCGTGGTGTCTTGTGAGGTTCCGCGATCATTGCTTTTAAGAACTACTTTGGCATTGGGCACCACAGCGCCACTGGCGTCAGTGACAGTACCGGCAATATCGCCCGTGGTCTGCGTCTGTGCAGCTACTCTGGTAGCGCCCAGCGATAAGGCCGTAAGCACAACGAGTAGCATCGCGAGGGCTTGGAGATGCTTGAATCTCATCTTTGTATCTCCTATTTCAACTTGATTTGAGGCAGCAGGACTTGTGCGATTTAGGCCGCAAGCGGCGGCGTTGTAAGAGCACATCCAACCTACTCCCCGCAGCCGAATCTGCAATGACTGGGCCATTCCCAAGGCAGTTCATTGCGTTGAAAATACGGACCTTATACCCATTCTTACGCTACACGGTAAACGACTAATCCGAGTTTCTGAAGCCAATTGAAAGTGCATATACGGCGATTCGGATGGGGAGCCCCGTGTTGAGCAAAACTGAACTACCACGGTCACGTCTCTGGAGGATCCTTACGCGGGCACTCTCTTGCTAATCGCCATCGAACACTCGAGACACGAGACGAGCAATTTCTCCGAGAATACAGATTTATGGTGAGATATATGTAATAACGTATTGGATTGTGAGAACGGATTTTGGCATCAGTCCTATCTTGCTGATCTAGCAGCGGTTATTTTTGAATTGGCTTGGACATAAACGTGCCGTGTGGTTTGCGAGTAAGGGTTTATGTGTATTGAGGGCATGGGGTGAGTGCTCAACTTCCCGCGAGATTCTCAGCACACTTTCTAGGAGGCTGTATGAATTGGAAGCGCTTTTTCGTAGTGGCGTTCGCGCTCCTGGTAGCGATGTCAATCGGATCGACAAGGCTGGCCGCGCAAACTTCTAGCAGCGGCGACGTAGCTGGTGTGGTAACGGATCAGAGCGGCGCCCTGGTCCCGAATGCAAAAGTAGTTCTCAAGGACGTTGCCAAAGGAAATGCTCAGGACACGAGCACGAGCAAGGATGGGACCTACCGCTTCTACTTGTTGACGCCTGGAACGTATACGGTCAGCGTGACCTCTACGGGCTTCAATACGGAGGCCCGCCAAGTAGAGGTTACTCTCGGCCAAATCACGAGCCTGAACTTTCAGCTATCAGTTGGTTCTTCGACCACGACCGTGACCGTGACCGAAGCTGCGCCGCTTCTTCAGACTGAAAATGGCAACATGGCGACGACCCTGAGCAATCTTCAAATTCAGAACGTCCCGAATCCGGGTAATGATTTGAGCTATATCGCACAGACCGCACCGGGCGTCGTGATGAATACGCAGGCGGGTTACGGCAATTTCTCTGCAAACGGCCTGCCCGGCAATTCAAACCTGTTTACGATCAATGGCATGGACGACAACGACCCATTCCTGAACCTGAACAATTCGGGTTCAACGAATCTCCTGCTGGGCCAAAACGAAGTGCAAGAGGCGACGGTTGTGTCCAACGGTTACTCCGGACAGTTCGGGACACTGGCTGGCGCCAATATCAATTACATTACGAAGTCAGGCGGCAACGATTACCACGGCCGTGCGATTTACTATTGGAACGGAAGCGCGATGAATGCTGAGTCTTATCTGAGCAAGGCGGCAGGCAACGTAAAGCCGTTTTCAAACGCGAACCAATGGGGCGGTGACATTGGCGGACCGCTCAAGAAAGACAAGGTCTTCTGGTACTTCAATACAGAAGGACTGCGGGTAATCCTTCCTTCTAGCGCGCCTGTAAATGTTCCAACGACTGCTTTTGAAACGCAAGTTGTGAAAAACCTGACTAGCTCAGGCTTGTCAGCCTCCATCCCATTTTATTGCCAGAACATAGCAGGAGTTTGCCCGGGCGTCGGGCCAGTTCCAGTGCATATTCCCGGTCAGCCCGTCAATACGAGCGGCGTGGGGATATTTAACCTGCTTAACGCGGCTCCAGGTTCCGCCAACGCTAAGGATGTGCTTTCACCGGGGACGTACGTAGACACACCAGTCGCTCCAGCTACGGTAGGAAATAGCTTCGCCACCGGTGATGGATGCAGCAATTTCCCCGGTTTGGGGGTAGGCGCTGGCGCGGCACCCTGTGCTCTCCAGTTCCGGTCGAATGCTCCAAACTTCTCGACTGAGTGGCTGGCCGCTGTTCGGTTTGATTACAACTGGGGCGCCAAGGATCGCATATTCATACGCGTGCAGAGCGACCGAGGCGACCAAGCCACGTATACGGATCCAGTCAGCCCAATATTTAACGCGCACAGCTTCCAGCCCGAATATCAAGGGCAGTTGGTTGAAACGCATACTTTGGGTGCTACAGCGGTAAACCAGTTTATCCTTTCGACCGCGTGGTACAGCGCGATCTTCCAGAGCGTCAATCAACCCGCAGCTTTCGCTGCTTTTCCATCCGACCTTCTACTAAACGACGGAAGTCTCGGAAACGTTAATACCAACTTTGTAACTGGCGGCGAAAGTGAGGCTTTCCCGCAAGGCCGGAACGTTACGCAGTTCCAAGTCTCGGATGATTTTTCGAAGACAGTAGGAAACCACGCACTGAAATTCGGCACGAAGTTCCGCGATTACAAGGTGAGCGACCACGGCTTCTCGAACCGATTGAACGGGCTTCTCATTCCGTTCTCCCTGGACGACTTTGCGTGGGGTGGCAATGGCAATGACGGCGTAGTTCCCGGCACTACGGGTGGCCCGGATACATCGGGGCTTGGAGGTGTTACCCAACTCCAACAGCGTTTTCCAACCGCGCTCTCGAACGCATTTCACAACTACACAATCGCGGTCTATGCCGAAGATGGAATCCGTATACGTCCGAACCTTACGGTGACGGCAGCACTTCGTGTCGAACACCAGTCGGATCCCAATTGCTATCAGAGGTGTTTTGCAAATACGGCGCCTTGGTTCAACTTGGCTCTGGACCCGACCGGAATCGTCCCGTACAACGAGACGATCGCGTTAAACGTGAAGAAGCTAGTACCGAATCTGACCTCGGTTCAGTGGGAGCCCAGGCTCAGCTTCGCGTGGCAGCCATTTGGAACTCAACACAACACGGTGATTCGAGGCGGAATCGGAATCTTCTTTGATGGGTTCCAAGGATCACTGAACGATTCGTTTTCGACGAATCCGCCCCTCTCGAACCGCTTCAACATCACCAGCACCAACGGTGCTCCGTTGTCACCGACCGAGACCAGCACCACCAACCTGTATGGAGAGACGGCAGCGGTCAATCACGCGTTCGTGGCAGGATTCCCCGCCGGGCTTAACGAGACTCAGATCGCGGCGAGCTTGCCTGCTGGCGTTAGTTTTGCCGCGCCATCGTTGGCCAGTTCTGACTCGCAAACCAAGGTTCCGCAGTATTACAAGTGGAGCTTCGAATGGCAGCAGGGCATCGGCCGAAATGACCTAGTATCAATACAGTATGCGGGAAATCACGGAATCAACGAGTTGATCCAAAATGCTGGCGTGAACGCCTTCGTGCCTGGCGGCTTTGGAGATCTGCCGGGCTCGAAACCAGATGCCCGATTTAGGACTGTGACCGTTTTTCAGAGCACTGGTGGTTCGAACTACAACGGGTTGGTGCTTACATATAAGCATCAGTTCACCAGCGGGATCGTGAACGTCAATTACTCCTACAGCAAGGCACTGGATGAAAGCGAAGGGCTTGATCCATTCAACTTCAACACGAACACTAGCATCCGCTTCCAGGAAGATCCCGGCAATCTGCGTCGCAACTACGGCCCCGCGGATTGGAGCGTAACACATTACGTCAGTGCCAACTACGTGTGGACGGTCCCGGTTCGGAAGGCGCTTATGGGTCACGGCTGGGCACCGCTCGTTGAAGGCTGGCAGGTTTCGGGCACCGTCTTTTTCCGAACGGGGCTGCCGTATACGGTCATTGACAGCTTTGCGCCTCCTTCCCAGAGCAGCGCCTTCAGCTATGGCTCGACCGTGTTTGCCACCTACAACGGTAGTTCCGTTGGCCAGGCTTACATACCTTGTGGCGGCGTGAAGAACCAGCTACCAACTCCACACACCTGTTTGGACCCAACGTTGTTCGATGCAGCTGGCTCAGAGACCGGCTTCGGTAATCTTGGCCGCAACGCCTTCGTCGGGCCGCACTTCTTCGATACGGACTTCAGCGTCATGAAGATGACGAAGATCCCGCATTGGGAGCGTGGCCAGTTGGGTATCGGGTTTCAATTCTTCAACCTGTTCAATCACCCGAACTTCGATCAACCCGTCGCGGACGTTGCCAGCGGCGCTTTCGGCAAGACGATACTGCAGGTTGCCTCTCCGACGAGCATTCTGGGTTCGTTCCTCGGTGGCGACAACTCGCCGCGGTTGATCCAGCTCAAGGCTCAGATCGTGTTCTAAATCCCGGCCAACTCGGCGGGCAAGTCTCAAGCAGGGAAGGCGCTCCGAAGGACCGGGGCGCCTTTTTTGTTTCGGGGTCGAATTTAACGGTTTTTCTCGACATGAGTGCCGAATCTTTTTTGGCGGCGTCCAGTTTTGCGGAAGTATAATGTGCCGTCGAAGGACCCTAAGTTCCGAAAGGAGAGAACGGAATGCGAAAACCATTGGCGGGTGCGGGTATCGTGCTTGTGCTGGCGGTACTTGGGTGGGCGGGCGGCGATCCCTGGAAGTCGAAGCCATTCCAGCAATGGAACCAAAAGGATGTGCAGCAAATATTGCAAGAATCTCCGTGGGCCAAGCCAAACATTCAGGCAAGCGGCGCCTGGCGACCGCTCGGGCAGTCAACGACAGCGGGTGCGGGTGACGGTGCGTATGGCACGCGCTCGTCGACCGTAGCGGACGGAGGCGCGGAAAAAACAAGGGACGCGATGTCTGGAGCCCAGTCATACAGCGCCTATTGGTGGTCCTCCCGCACGATTCGCGCCGCATCATGCCGCGAAGCGGTACTACAGGGAGCAATGACTGAGGCAGACGCAGAAAAGCTAGTGGCGCAGGTGCCTGACGAGTACGAGATTCGTGTTCGGGGCAACAATATGTCAATCTTCCAGGAGCGCGGCGAGAAGGCCTTCGGGGACGCTGGTTGGCTTGAATTGAAAAAATCGAAGACCAAGCTAACGCCTAGCCACATTACGTTTGACAGAGACCCGAACGAGAAAGTGGTGTCCGTGACCTTCTACTTCCCGAAGAAAGACAAGAGCGGCAATCCCACAATCATTCCCGATGAAAAGGAGATGGACTTCTTTTTGAAGATTGGCGATGCGAAGCTGATCACCTACTTCGAACCGAAGAAGATGGTGGATAGCCAAGGGCAAGATTTGTAACCGTCGACATTCCGAACGTGTTTTGAAAAGACCGAGACTTTAATTTCACTTTACGTGGTTCGATGCGCCGGTGACATTCCGCAGTGCACTGCTGAACGGGGGAAGGGCAAGGCCGCGCTCGGTGATAATGGCGTTGATGTAGCGGGCTGGGGTCACATCAAAAGCTGGGTGGGCGGCTGGCACATTCGGAGCGAGGCGGACGCCTGATAGATGCGTTACCTCATGCTGTGAGCGCTCTTCGATCGGGATTTGATCTCCGGTAGCTAGCGATAGATCAATCGTGGAGATGGGGGCGGCAACGTAGAACGGCACGTTATTTTCCTTTGCCAGGACCGCCATGCCATACGTGCCGATTTTGTTCGCGGTATCGCCATTAGCGGCGATGCGGTCAGCACCCACCACAACCGCTCCCACTGCGCCTGTACGCAGAAAATGGCCGACCATGTTGTCGGTAATTAGCGTCAACGGGATGCCGTCCTGATGCAACTCCCAGGCAGTGAGGCGAGCGCCCTGCAGATACGGGCGCGTCTCCGGCACGAGGACTTCGATCTTGTGCCCCGCTTCGATAGCGATGCGAATGACACCAAGCGCGGTGCCGATTCCAGCGGTGGCCAGAGCGCCGGCGTTGCATTGGGTCATCACACGCCCGGATTTGGGCATCAACTCCGCGCCGAATTTCCCGATGCGTCGGTCGCCGTCGCGGCGCTCCTGGTGTAGGAGCTGAGCCTCTTCGATTAACGCGGTGCGGATCTTTTCGAGATTTGCCGAGCCATTGCCAGCGGCGGTTGCAACGAGCGCTTCAAAGCGACGCTGGAACCGCTCAATGGCCCAGAAGAGGTCAACGGCCGTCGGGCGCGTCCGCGCCAGCGTCTCGCAGATGATCGGAAACTCCGCGCGCAACTCGTCCAGTGATTTCGCCTTGGAATGCTGCACACCGAGGGCGATACCCATCGCAGCTGCCACTCCTATGGCCGGCGCGCCGCGGATAACCATGTGCGTGATCGCCTTTGCGACTTCGCGATAATCCGTGTAAGTGTGATGGACAACTTCGCCGGGCAGCTTGAGCTGGTCGAGCATGACCACGCCCTCGGGCGTCCATCGGATAGGTTCGATTGTGCTCAACGCTTTCTTCTCCGTCGCTGGCGCCCTCGCCGAGCTCATGTCCAAATATCTATTCTAGCTGAAAAATGCAGCAGCCCTTCGCCGAAAACAACTCGGGTTTAAACGAGCGGCTCGTCGAGTTCCTGCACAGACATTCCGCAAAAAAAAGAAGCGGCTAGAAGACTATCGCGCTACCGGGGAAGTGGCGAAAGCCGTGGGACCCGACAGCAAGCGCCAGAAACAGGAACGAATTGTAGCTCACATGCATCAGGTAACTGGCGACTACGGTATGCGTGGCCGCGCGCACATACGTAAAGACGATGCCAACGACGACCAGCAGCGCGATCTGTCCCCATCCGCCCCACAATTGTGATGCGTGCAGCAGGCCAAAAATCGTTCCGGTGAAGAGAATCCCGCTGGTAACACCAAAGCTGCGCGCCGCCACCGGGTAAATGTAGCCGCGAAAAACAGTTTCTTCCAGCACCGGGGCAACTAGCACGCCTAGAGACATCAGCAACAGAGCGCTAAGGCGATCCTGGAAAAACTGTTCGATGGGCAGCTGCGTCTTGGTGTGGAATGCGGAAGATCCGAGCGAAACAAGAATCGCGAGCAAGAATCCGCTGAGAATCAAGCCGAGAGACGCCACTGGGCGTGGCGTCTGGCCCGTCTGCAAAGGACGCCAGCCGATCGTTCGCCAAAACGGCGCTCCAAACCGCAGGCGCATTTGCGCGCTCAGATAAACCAGCAGAACTATGGACAACAGCGCCTGATTAATGATGAGCAGCAGACTCTTTTCACTAATGGAATTTTGCAGCTGATGGAAACTGATGCCAGAGAGTACAAAACCTATGACCACGAGCACGCTAAGCACAAACGTCCCGGCGATGGCGACGATAACGAGAAGCAACAAATCCAACCAGCCCCAAGGCACGCGGAGATCTTCGGGAAGAGAGGGATCTACAGTTGCGCGGTGCCCGGGCCAGAAGCGGCGCTCCGAACCAGAAACTGCCGCAGGCGGCTCAATTACCTCGGAAGGGTCGGCCGTCCGAAGGGATTCGGAACGCAGCTCGGATGAGTTCTCCGGAGCTTGATGCGATTGATTGTCGTCGTCCAGGCTCATGCATTCGGGTCCAGCGTTAAGCTCACACCTGCGAACTCGCGCGCTTGTTGTTCGCACTATTTCCGTTTGCGCCGTTCGGACTAAGGGCGCGAGCCAGAATTTGTCCGGTGTAGGATTTTTTCACGCGCGCCACTTGCTCCGGCGTGCCTTGCGCGACGATGCGGCCGCCTTCCTCGCCGCCTTCAGGGCCGAGGTCAATAATCCAGTCTGCTTGTTTGATGACGTCCAGGTTGTGCTCGATGATGAGGACGGTGTTGCCGAGGGTGACGAGGCGGTTGAGAACATCGAGAAGTTTTTTGACGTCGTCAAAATGCAGGCCGGTAGTCGGCTCATCCAAAATATACAGCGTGCGCCCGGTCTGGCGCTTGGAAAGTTCGCGGGCGAGTTTGGTGCGTTGCGCCTCGCCACCGGAAATAGTGGTAGCGGATTGGCCGAGCTGGAGGTAGCCGAGGCCAACGTCCACCAGAGTTTGCAGTTTGATCTGGATGGCCGGAATGTTTTCTAGCACTTTCAGAGCTTCTTCGATGGGCAGATCGAGAAGATCGGAAATTGAAAGGCCCTTGTAGCGCACCGCGAGAGTTTCCGCATTGTAGCGCTTGCCACGGCAGACTTCGCAGGTGACGTAGACGTCCGGCAAAAAATTCATTTCAATGCGCCTCTGCCCGTCGCCCTGGCAGGCCTCGCAGCGTCCGCCTTTCACGTTAAAACTGAAACGGCCCGGACGATAGCCGCGTTCGCGCGATTCAGGCAGCATGGCGTAAAGTTCGCGGATGGGCGCGAAGACGCCGGTGTAGGTGGCGGGATTCGAGCGCGGCGTGCGGCCAATCGGCGCTTGGTCAATTTGTACGACTTTATCAATGTGCTCGATTCCAGTGATCGCGCGATGCGCGCCAGGCTTTTCCATCGAGCGATAAAGCTTCGCCGCCAGCGCACGATATAAGATGTCGTTAACCAGCGTCGATTTTCCGGAGCCCGAAACCCCCGTAACGACGGTCATCAGGCCGAGGGGAATCGTGACGTCAATATTTTTCAGGTTGTGTCCGTGCGCGCCGAGAATCGCGATGGACTTTCCGTTTGGGCTACGGCGCGTTTCCGGTACGGCGATTTTCATTTGGCCGGAGAGATATTGGCCGGTCAGCGACGCAGGATTCGCGGCGATGTCTTCCGGTGAGCCCACGGCGACAAGATACCCACCGGCTTTTCCCGCGCCCGGGCCGAGATCCACGACGTAATTCGCGCGGCGGATTGTTTCTTCGTCATGCTCCACGACGAGGACCGTGTTGCCGAGGTCGCGCAAGGTTTCCAGAGTGCTGAGCAACCGGCCGTTGTCACGCGCGTGCAGGCCAATGGACGGCTCATCCAGGACGTAAAGCACGCCGCGCAGCCGCGAGCCGATCTGCGTTGCCAGGCGAATGCGCTGAGCTTCGCCGCCGGAAAGCGTTGCCGCGGAGCGGTCTAGAGTTAAGTAACCGAGGCCAACATTGAGCAAAAAATCGAGGCGCTCGGCAATTTCGTTGAGCGGCCGCCCCGCGATTTTGATTTGGCGCACGCTGAGCTTCGCGCGGATTTTGTCGACGGCGGCGCGCGCCTGTGTAAGGGGCAATTCCGTGAAATCGGAAATCGAAAGGCCGGCAATCCTCACGGCCAAGCTCTCGGGGCGCAAGCGGCGTTCATTGCAGGCAGTACAAGGAACTGCCGACATATATTGCGTGAGCCATTCGCGGTAAGTATCCGATTTCGATTCTTCGAGATTGGTTTCGAGATGCGCCAGAAGGCCCTGGAAATTCAGCTCCTTGGTACTTTTACCGTTCGATGGATTTCCGTGAAGGATGAGATTCTGCGTTTTGCGCGAAAGTTTTTCGAAAGGCGTATCCAAATCGAATCCGTAAGCGGCGGCGGCAATTCGCAACGTGCGCTGCAAATACGCCGAGCCGGAGCCGGGACCAAGGCCTCCTTCGAAAAGAGGCTTGGTCCAATCAACGATGACTTTGGCGGGATCGAAATCGTATTTGGAGCCCAGGCCGTGGCATTCAGAACATGCGCCGTAAGGTGAATTGAAACTGAACGAGCGCGGCTCGAGTTGCGGTACGGAAACACCGCAATCAGGACAGGCTAGTTTTTCGGAGTAGACATGCTCATCGCCGCCGACAACGGCAATGGTGACCAGGCCACCAGTGAGTTTCAGCGCGGTTTCGACGGATTGTTCGAGGCGCTGCGCTATGCCATTTTTCAGCAGCAGACGATCCACGACGATCTCGATCGTGTGGTTCTTGCGGCGATCGAGCGGAATCGGCTCGTCGAGGTTGACAAGGTCGCCATCCACGCGCGCGCGGACGTAGCCCGCCTTCGCATATTTTTCGAGTTCCTTTTTGTACTCGCCTTTGCGGCCACGAACCACCGGCGCGAGGACCATGATGCGGTCATCGGGCTTCAGGGCCAGAACGGATTGCACAATTTGTTCGGTAGACTGGCGCGTGATGGGTTTGCCGCAATTGGGGCAATGCGGAGCGCCGATGGCGCTGTAGACCACTCGCAGGTAATCGTAAATTTCCGTTATCGTGCCAACGGTGGAACGCGGCGAACGCGTGGTGGTTTTCTGCTCGATAGCAATGGCGGGCGAAAGGCCCTCGACAGAGTCCACCTCTGGTCGCTCCATCTGATCGAGAAACTGGCGCGCATAGGCAGAAAGAGATTCAACGTAGCGGCGCTGGCCTTCCGCGTACAACGTGTCAAATGCGAGCGAGGATTTACCCGAACCTGAGAGTCCGGTGATGACCGCAAGCGCATTGCGGGGAATTTCCAGGTGGATATTTTTCAGGTTGTGCTGCCGGGCACCCCGGACAACAATTTTTTTTAGAGCCATCTCAAAAAGGAACACCTTCTACAGCGTTCCGGGTATCCGCATGGACGCACAGTAGGGAAAATGCGTCCAAGGTAAACTCTCAACATAACAATTAGTGGTTATCGGGGTCAAGGAGAGCGATCACAAATGCTGTGCGCGAACGTGCAGCGAGAGGGGGGCGCGGAATTTTTACCAGGGGGGTTGGATTTTTTACCAGGCACAGAAGGTCAAGAGTGTTTGTTTTCAGTGAGTTAAGTTTGGTTCGCGGCGTGCGACAGGGACTGCGTCAGAGGGAAGGAAAGCCGAGGATCCCTTCGGGGATTGAGGGCTGGGCCGGCTTCCTTCCCTCGGCCTCTCCGCCGAATTCATTTTTTCCTACGACCCCTTCTCGGCGGAGGTGTGTTCACCCGATTTCGCCGCTTATTCGCACCCCCTCTAGCTTCGATTCCGTTCTGCGTACGCTGTGATCCATACGCGAAAATTGTGATCGACGCTCCCAACGCCCCTGAAAAATCCACAATCTTCTTGCGACAAGCTTCCTTGTCATTGATTTGCACTTACGCTCCTTGCGAACCCCGCTTACAGCCACCCCACGTGCTGGCTAGACGGTAAACCATTGATTATACGGCATCTAATTCCATTGACATTAAATAGCAATTAGTAATATAAGATTTGCAGATTGCAATATGACAGTGGGCGAGAAAATTCGGCATCTGCGGGCGGTCGAAGGCAACTTGCGTGGAATCGGGCGCGCCATGACCCAGTCCGAAGTGGTGCGAGAGATGAAGCGCGAGCTGCGTAAGACCATAAGTCAATCGTATTTGTCGCAAATCGAAAGTGGCGCGCGGCCGCACATGACCCAGGGCACGCGTGAATTGTTGGCGCGATTTTTCAAAGTGCATCCGGGATTCCTGGTGGACGATGCGGAAGGATTCCAGACCAACCTGGGATCCGAGTTGCGGATCGAGGACGCCAAGATGGACTCCTGGCTGTACGCGGCGGCTGAGAATTTTCGTGGTGATCCGGAACTCAGCCGTGCTCTTTTGGCGATTGCCGATGATCCGCAGACACGGAAAAGCGTTTTGCTGCTGGGCGAGATTTTGAGGGTTCCCGGATTAGTGGATCATCTTTACGACGTGCTGCGCGGCGGAACGCACGAAGCGGTGGCCTAAGCCAGCTTCGGGCGCCGAGGGAGGATGTCCATGACGTTCGCGGATTTCTACTTGATCTGCTTCGTAGTGGGCTTCGCGTTGAGTCTGCTGTCATTCGTTTTCAGCGGCCTGCACTGGCATCTTCCGGTGAAGTGGCACTCTCACGGAGGTGGTACGCACCAGGTCACCACGCTCGGCGCAAAAGGTGCGCCATGCGCGCCGCACGCCGGACACGCAACGGCGACTTCGACCCCGCGCGGAATAGCATCGTGGTTGAACCCTCCGGTGCTCTTTGCGTTCCTTGCATGGTTCGGGGGCACCGGCTATCTGCTGACGCAGTACTACCGCGTCTGGTTTTTGTTGGGCCTCGCGGCGGCGATCTTCGCGGGAGTTATCGGAGCTGCGATCGTGTCGTGGTTCTTGGTGAAGGTGCTGTTGCCACACGAGACGATTTTGCAGGATTCGGATTACGAACTGGTGGGCACGGTCGCGAAAGTCAACAGTCCGATTCGCGAAGGCGGCACAGGGGAGATTATTTTTTCGCAGGCGGGAGTGCGGCGCTGCGCGGGCGCCAGGCGCGAAGACGGTCAAGCATTGGAGAAGGGCCGGGAAGTGGTAATCGCGCGGGTAGAGAAAGGCATCGCGTACGTGGCGCCGTGGGAAGAATGGTCAAAGTAGTGGACGACAATGGCGAATTTCGATGGCGAGTGAATTGACAGCAGGCGACGAAGTTCGAAAGGAGAACTACCGTGCAAGCAGTGACCGGTGTGTGGGTAATCGTGGGGCTCATGGTGCTGGTGCTTTTGTTTCTGATGGCGATGTTCGCCTCCATGTTTCGCAAAGCAGGGCCGCATGAGGCGCTCATCGTTTACGGATTCCGCGGTACGCGAATCGTAAAGGGCGGCGGCACGATCATTTTTCCGATGGTGGAGAACTGCAAGGAATTATCGCTCGAACTGATGTCGTTCGACGTTGCTCCACAGCAGGATCTCTACACGATGCAGGGCGTTGCGGTAACGGTGGAGGCGGTGGCGCAGATCAAAGTGAAGTCCGATCCTGAATCCATACGTACCGCCGCGGAACAATTTTTAACCAAAACTCCGGCCCTTCGCGAAGGATTGATCCGCTTGGTGATGGAAGGCCATCTCCGAGGAATCATCGGGCAATTGACGGTGGAACAGATCGTGAAAGAGCCGGAAATGGTGGGCGATCGGATGCGCGCCACCTGCGCGGACGATATGAACAAGATGGGACTGGAAGTCATTTCGTTCACCATCAAGGAGGTCCGCGACAAGAACGAATACATCACCAACATGGGCCGTCCAGATGTGGCTCGAATCAGGCGAGACGCCGATGTAGCTGCGGCCGAAGCGGACCGCGACACGGCGATCAAGCGAGCGGAAGCGAGCCGTGCCTCCGCGATCGCAAAAGCACAAGCGGATCAGGAGCGCGTGGCGGCGGAGACTTCCTCGATGGCCAAGCAGGCGGAAGCGCAGCGCGATCTGGAAGTAAAGAAGGCCGCGTTTCTCGAAGCGACCAAGCGGGCCCAAGCGCAAGCGGACAAGGCCTATGAAATCGAAACGAACAAGATGCAGCAGCAGGTAGTGGTGGAAGCCGTTCGAGTGCAGCAAGTGGAGCGCGAAAACCAGATCAAAGTGCAGGAAGCGGAAATCGCGCGTCACGAAAAGGAACTGATCGCGACGGTGCTGAAGCAGGCCGAAATCGAGCGGCAGCGCATCGAAATGCTCGCCAACGCGGAGAAGTCCAAGAGAATTGCAGAAGCGGAAGGGTTGGCTTCTGCGATTCGCGCTCAGGGAGAAGCCGAAGCGGAGATCGTCTTCAAAAAAGGTGAAGCCGAAGCGAAAGCCATGAACGTGAAAGCCGAAGCCTATCAGGAATACAACCAGGCTGCAGTGGTGGACCGGCTGTTCACGAATATGCCGGAGATCGTGAAGGCCATCGCGTCGCCGCTGTCGAACGTGGGTAAGGTGACGATCGTCTCGACCGGAAACGGCGATGCCGCAGGCGCATACAAATTGACTGGCGACATCACTAAGATAGCCGCGCAAATTCCGGCGCTCTTCGAGGCGCTTTCGGGCATGCAAATGACCGAGTTGCTATCGAAAGTGCGGAATATCGGTGACCCTGCACCCAAGCCAGCGATCCCGGGAGTGGCGGGACCGACCGGTGATGTTCGCTGAAGATTCAAGAGCGGCGCCCACTCGCGAGGGCGGGCTCCGCAGGTGTCTTTCCCAGAGAATCTGGAAAGGAGCAAGGCAATGCCATTACTAGAACGCGTGAGCACGTTGATTCGAGCGAACCTGAATGACTTAGTGGATCGGGCCGAGGATCCCGGGAAGATGATCAAGCAAGTGATCCTGGACATGGAAAATCAGTATCTCCAGGTGAAGACGCAGGTGGCAATCGCGATAGCCGACCTGCACATGCTGGAGAAAAAGAAAAAAGAAAATGAGGCAGCGATGGCGGACTGGCTGCACAAGGCTGAAAAGGCCGTGGACAAGCAACAGGATGACCTCGCCCGGATCGCGCTCGAGCGTTATCACAGCTTTCAGCAACTCGCTCCCAGCTACGAGGAGCAGGTGAACGATCAGCGCACCCAGGTGGAAGGGCTGAAATCGGCGCTGCAGAAGCTGGAACAAAAGCTGGTGGAAGCAAAATCCAAAAGGGATGTGCTGATCGCACGTCACCGACGTTCACAAGTAGCCAGCCGCGCGAACCGCGCGGAGGCAGCGATGGGCGACCCGGCGAAAATTTCCACCTTCGGCCGCATGGAGGAAAGAGTGCATCACGCGGAGGCCGTGGCCAACGCCGAAAAGGAACTCGCCAACGAAGACGTGGCGGAGCGCTTCGAGCGGCTAGAGAAGAATGAAGAAGTCGAGCGGCTCCTGGCAAACCTCAAGGAACGGCGAGCACTCAATCCCTAGGATGCCTTCGTGATGACAACCGGCGCGAGTCTGACGGTCGGTACGCTGCGTTAGTGGCGCGTCAGGGCGGCAGAGCCTCGTAATCAGGTGGGCTCCGGCTCCTGGCCTTGCGTTGGTTCCGTAAACCGTGAATCCAAGCAATACAAAAATGCGTCGAGGAATTTTTCGCTTAGCGTTTACAATTGGAGCGCGGCTGGGGCGTGGTCCAATTGGTAGGACACCTCACTGTTAATGAGGACGGTGTTGGTTCGAGTCCAACCGCCCCAGCCAACCTTTCCATCTGAAAGAAAAGGCCTTCCATCGCTTGCTCGCGCCGTGTACCCCGCGTGTACCTCACTGGACGGAATTTCTTTTCCGAGCTTGGCTAGACGTGCGACCGCTGCCGTGAAAGCGGAGCCGTATTCGGTTTTCCAACTGAAGTGTTCCGCCGAGTTTCGCCGGATCTCCTCCAGCGTCAGGAGGCACCTGCTGTACGTAGTGCATAGGTTCGCTCCGATTGACCACACAGCACGCCAAGCAACCAAATAAACGGCATCGGTGGTTCTTCCGATCATCGGGACCATCGTCACGACTCTGGAACCTGCAGCACATCGCTCAACCGTTCGATGAGGGCGTCTTTCTTCTTCTGGTCCATCTTCGCCAGATTCTGCAGGCGCCAGCGCACGGCCGGGAGCGCTTCCGCGCCCTCGATGCCGAGCAGCTTCCATTCGGGCTCGCCTCTCTTCAGTGACACCAGGAACTTTTTGTGGTCCTCCGGCATTTTGCCGACGATTTCGGCAATCAGCTGCTCGCGCGCGCCGATGAGATCGTCGACGGTCACGCGCGTATCGGTCATGCCGTCGAAGCCGCGCGCAAATTCCTGGGCGATATCTATGCGTGTGGGCGCGAGGAGTTCGGCGAACGGGCGGTTCGAGCTGACGAGATAGACGATGAATGCGCGGCGCAATTCGTCGTTGATGCCTTCGTGTGCCAGAAGATCGCGGACATCGAAGAGATCGCGCGGGTGCTGGCGATCCAGGGCGGCGACAATCTTGCCGGCATAGAGGTCAGCAAACGAGACGACCTGGATTTCCCCGAACCCGAATTCTTCCTCGACGCGGGCCGACACGCTGCGGAGTTCCGGATCATAAACGCAGCCGCGCAGGACGGGCGTGACTTCGATTTTTACCTGCGCCCCGTCCAGGCGAACGTCGAGCCGCGTGATGCATCTCTCGCCCTTCAGATTCGTTTGATCCGCGCGCGCGCCGCCCAGACCGCCGTCGATGGCGGCTGAAATCCGGCGCATCGCCGCATCGATGGCCTTCAGCGAGGCGTTGCGATCGGCCACCGGCAGATAGGTGAGATCGAGATCCACCGAAATTCGCGGCATATCACGGATGAAGAGATTGATCGCGGTGCCGCCCTTGAGCCCGAAACATTGCTCCGCCGCGACGAACGGCAGGACTCTGACCAGAAGAGCGGCCTGGGCGCGGTATCGTTCAGCCACCGGCATCGAGGTTCTCCGGCACGGTGATGTTGAACTTGGGATCGAGCTTGCCGCCGCGCTGCAGCATGCGCTTGCCGGTCCCCAAATCTATCGCCCCGCGGTCAAGTTGCTTGAGCCAAGGATAATTGCGCCGCTCGGCGAACCAGAGAAAGAGCCGCTTCACTTTAACGCTGCGGCACTCGACGAGTAGTTTCTGCAGCCGTTTCGGGCTCAGGGTCCGCAGGCCTTCCATCAGCATGTCGGCCTGGTGGAATGTCTCGCGCTGCGGCACTTCATTGAGCAATTCAAGAATTGCCCGTTCCGGCGAAGACATCACGAGCGGCCACTCCCACTGACCCCATGTTTGCCGGACGAGACCGCCGGCGAGCGATCGGCCTCCACGCTCGACGCCAGCCGCGGCGGCATGGCCCGTGGGCGGATTGCTGAAAAGAGTTCGCGCATTGTGAAATACGAATTTCGTTTCGAGGGGCAGCTTGCCGACCCACGCCGGCGGCGGCTCGTTTCTGTATAGATGGACCTCGCGAAATTCTCCAGCGCCCAGATAATGCGCGAAGCCCTGAAGCTCCAGCGCCGTGCGGCCGCCAACTATGAAAGATCGTTCGAGAACCGTCTGCAGGGAGATGACGACATGCTGCCAGCGAAGGCTTTCGTCTTTGTTGTCGGGCGTCGACAGCTTCGCGGCGGGGCGGCGGTAGACTCCCCGCGCGACCTGCTCGAGCCAGCCGTGCGCAGCATATTTGCTGCGGAGCGCACTTGAGTACCCGTGCCGCTCCAGCCAGCCGGCATCGACGACCAGCCCTTCCGGGAGATCGTGCTGCAGGCGGTTTAGCTTGGAGCCTCTTTGCGTACCCATGGTTAGCAAAATATCCTAGATTCAAACCAAATACAAGGTTTGAGAACTGGAAGAAAGGCCAACCATGGGTATGCATTTTGCCACTCACTCAAACCAGAGCCTTTTGCGGCCGTTCTCGACGGAACGGCTCAAAGCTCGCTGAGGCTAGCTCCAGTGGGCCAGTTAGAGTTGCTCGAACGAACTGCCGAGCTTCATCCTCGGCACACAAGGTTCGTCGCCGCTGCCTGAGGACAAGAAGCGATAGACGTTTCGCGAGAGTCCACGTAACAATCTCAATCGATCCGCGCGAGCAGAAAACACATGAACACAAAACGCAAGTCTGTTAATTACGAGCGTTCGATCCTCACCTATATCGACATTCTCGGGTTCAGCGAACTCATCACGAACAAACCCGTCGGCGACATATCCCGCTCGATCCGTGTCGTGCGCGAAGCCGCCCAGCCCAAGCGATTTAAAAGCACGACGCCGGAGATTGCAGAAGCGGATTTCCGCAATTTTTCGGATTTATGCATCATCCGCAAAGTGATCGCCGGAAAGGGCAAGCTTCCGGCCAGCGGCGAAGTCCATTCACAGATCCTGCACATAGTCCATGTTCAAACGCGCCTTCTCTTCGACGAAGGTATCTTGCTGCGCGGCGGCATTACCGTCGGCGACGTCGCCCTCAGCTATGGCCAGCTATTCGGCCCCGCGGTCATCCGCGGCTACGCGCTCGAAAGCCAGGTCGCGCGGTTTCCGCGCATCGTCGTCGGCGAGGAAGTCTTGCGGGAAGTGAAGAACAATCCAGCGCTCTGGGTGAATGACGCCGATTACGATTTGAAGGCAACCAAGAAGCAGGGCCGGATACTCGCTGCGCTCGTCGCCTGCTGCGCAGGGATTTCGATGGCGAATATTTCGTGGACTATCTGCGCGTCATCGAGGAAGAACTCGACCAGCATGCTGAATTCATCCGGCGCGGGTTGAAACGATACAAGGACAACGCCTCCATACTGGCCAAGTACAAATGGCTGCGGGAATACCACCGTTACACAGTGGAGAAATGGAACGAACGAAATCATCCCAAATCGTGATCAAATCCCTGCAACGGCTTTATCCCATCCGGCTGGATACAATGCATGCGCGCCTCGTCACGCAGGACGATGAGCTTTTCTTGCGCGTTGAGGTCAGGCGTCTCGTGAAGGTCATAGCCAAGTGAATTTACTTCCTGCCGCAGCGTTCGCCGAGATTAGCCACGCGCCCAGCGCCAACGCAGCGGGTACGCCAAGGTAAAAGATGGGACCAGCGGCAAGAATGGTCGCCGAACCAGAACCGAGAGCGATACAACCAACGGCACCGCAACCAATGAAGTCCATAAATCCCCTCTACTCCTGCAAACTTTCTCTGTCAATCAGAGTACAAGCCACTTCCGTTTTGTCCCATTTCTAGGAGTACCCGCGCCAGCAGCAAACCTTACTACCCGGGTCTCTTTAATTTTCGCCAAGGAAAGATAAAAATAAGATTGGCAAGCAGAAGGAAGACACTATTCCGAGGCCGAGCGATTGGATGACAGTCTTTTTCACCGACCGCCCCTCTCCGATTGTGACGGCCCACCCGGACATTATACCGGCCAGAAGTCCGCGTCTGGGTAGTTCGGTCCATGACGTCCATGGAAATCACTAGCGATTTACTCGAATCGGACTTTCGCGTATTCGTGTACCTGCGGTGTACCTGACCAGGGCAAATTCGCTGTTTTTCGCTTTTTTCTCGTTCAATAGACCAATTTCAACACTGCTTTTGATTCGAGTCCAACCGCCCCAGCCATCAAGTCAACCCCAAAGGTATTCAGGGCGGCATGTAACCGGCTTTCCTTCCTGATTCTGCTTGTACCAACCTCACTCGCGCCATCCTTAGTTGTGCCCACATTGCTCGCGTTACTGCGGCGTTAGCTTGATGTAATCGTAGGCCTGGGTGTAGCCGCCGCTGGACGCGTTTTTACCGGTAGTGGTAAAGACGAACGCCTGATTCCCGGCGGCAAGCGAGACATTGCCCAGGTCGAATTCCTGCCAAACATCGGCGGCGGAATATTGATCTTCCGCGGGGCCGAGATTCGTGCCATTAATCGCGAGCTGCACAATTCCGCGAGTGTTGTGTTGTTTCGTGGCGTAGCGAACATCGTAAACGCCCGCTTGCGGAACGTTCAGCGTGATGGTGACGGATTGTCCGGTCGCAGTTCCATCAAGCGTGGTGCCTTCGCCGTCGGTAAATCCGGACCAGGCAAAGACGCGATAGGTCGGGCCGGAGCTCTTGCTGGCGTTAAAGACGGTAGACGATTCCACTTCGTACTGGACGGCCGCGGAGCTGCCGGAAGTGAAGGTCCAGGTGATAATTTCCTGAGTGGCCGTCGCGCCCCCGGTCCCGCCAGTGAAGCCGACATAAGCAGCATTGCCGCCGACGATTGTGGGAATGTTGACCGCGGCAGACGTTGTGAAAGTTTTGGCAGTCGTGGCGTCGGTGATCGTCCAGGTAAGGGTAGTGCCGTTGTAGGTGACATGCGCGTTGAAGACGTCGCCGCTGTGGAGATTGACGCCCGAGCTGGTCATGTCAACGGCTGGAGTAGTCGGAGAAGCGCCGTTCGTGTACGAGCCGGTGGAGTCAACGCCTTCGCCAGCGTTGTTATAGAGGTCAAACTTAATCGCGGCACTCTTAGCAATGGGCGTGTTGCTGCTTGCCGAAGGGTTGGTGACGTTGTCAGGACCGTAGCCCAAGCCGCCACCCGAAGGACCGACGGCCGTGGGTCCGGTGCCTTGAATCGTAAACGTGAACCCATCGCCGCTAGGGTTGGTCAGCTGGAAGCTGAAGTCCGTGGTGAATTGCGCGACGTTCACGGGTGTGGTGTAGAACGCGCTGCGAGCTTCATTTGCACCGCCGTCGGTAAGGCGCAGACGCGTGCCACTGATCGTTGCTCCACCGTTCAGAGTGAGCGAAGTCTCGCCAGAGAATCCGCTGCCGAAATTAATGGTTGGCGCGCCGACGGGAGTAACGGTGTAGGCGCTGCTGGCTACCGCGCTATTGGTGAATCCGCTGGCAGTAGCGATCGCTTTCACCGTGGCGGAAGATGTGAGCGTGAAGCTACCGGTGTACTTAGTCGAGCTGGTCGTGGGCGTAGTGCCGTTGGTCGTGTAATAGATCGCGCTGCCGCCGGTGGAATCAGTAATCGAAACGGCCACCGAGCCCGGATAAGTACCGGTTGTGGGACTGATGACCGGGGTCGCGGCTTGCGGAAGCGAAGCAGGTCCCGAAACGAAAGAGAATCCGATGATTTCCTGGATCGCCGTTTCGCCGCCGGTACCGCCAGTGAAACCGACGTAACCTGTGTTAGCTCCGATGGTGGAAGGAATGTTCACGTTCGTGAAGGATGTAGAGAACTCATCTTCATTGGTTGTGTCCGTGATCGTCATTGCCAGCGTTGTGCCGCTGTAAGACAGATGGACCTGGAAAATATCTCCGCTGTGCAGGTTGATACCGGAGTTGGTCATATCCACGAACGGAGTAGTGGGAGAAGCGCCGTCGGCATATTCCCCGGTCGAATCGGTTCCTTCTCCCGCATTGCTGTAGAGATCGAACTTCACGGCGATGCTGGATGGGATGCCACCCGTGCCTCCAACCGTGTCTGGGCCGTAGCCCAGGCCACCGCCGCTTGGACCGAGCGCTGCCGCCGTGCTGCCGCCATGGATGGTGAAAGTGAAACCATCGGCGTTGGGATTCGTGAGTTGAAACGCAAAATCAGCCGTGAACGATTGGATGTTCATCGGCGTCGTTACAAAACCGCTGCCGGCTTCGGTTGCGCCACCATCAGTCAGGCGCAAGCGCGAGCCGTTCAAAGTTGCATTGCCAGAAAGCGCCAATCCTGCCGCTGTGAAACCCGAGGAGTCGTTTACCGAGGTAATGGGATTCGACTGAATTGTGTAGATCTCGGAGGCGACAATGCTATTGGTGTAGCCGCTTGCCGAGGCCATTGCTTTCACGGTGTGTGAAGAAGTCAATGTGAACGGGGCGGAATATTTGACGGTTGAACCCGAGCCCGGTACGGGAGTACTGCCGTCGGTCGTGTAATAAGTAGTAGCACCCGATGTCGAGTCCGCAATTGTGACTGTGACAGACGTGGTGACCGATTCGGAACCGGGACTGATGACCGGAGTAGCGGCTACCGGCGTAACACCCGCGAGCAAGCCATAAACATCTACTTCTTGCGTTGCGCCGACGTAGACCTTTCCGTTGGTCACTGTGGGAACGGCAAATTTCACGGCGTTGCCGGCGATGTCTCTGCCGCCGGAGGCTTGCGACGAGTTGTACAACTCGGTGCCGACGCTGGAGGCGTTGAATGCGTGAAGGACCGCCGGGCCGGGTCCCGGACCGGGATTGCCGTACTGCGAGGAATCAATCAGCCAGACGATCCCGTTGGATGTGCCGTTTGACGAAATGGACGGTGTGGCGCCGGGAAAACCAAAGCTAATGCCCGAAGTTGTGATAGCCGAATAATTCAGCGTACCGCCGCTGAGTGGAATCGCAGTAAGAGGGCCGCCGGAGCCGACGAAATAGACAGTGTTATTCCAGTAGGCAGGCATGGACCACATTCCCGCGATCTTACCCGCAGTGGATTCCTGCACGATTTCCGGGTCGCTCGAACAGCCATTGCAGTAATGAGCCGGAGTGGTTGTCATCGTATCGCGGCTGACGAGATAGATGGTTCCCTGTTTCCCAGCCTCGACCAGCTCGTTAGGGTACGTTCCAGGCTGACTCGGAAGCAGGAGAACTCCTCCGGAGCCGAGGTCCACATCGCCGCCGGAAAGGCTTGCCTGATTGTAAGGAGTGAAATAGTCCGCAACCGTGAAGGCATTGTTGGCGAAGGTAACTTTCAGAATGGAATCGCCGTAATCAATTTGCGGATTGGTGGTGTCGTAGGAACCATTGCCAGTAACCAGGAACAGATTTCCGGCACTGTCCGCTGCGAGGCCGGCACCGGAGCTCCAAAAGCCTCCGAGACCGCCGTAGGGCGTGCTGTTAAAAATGCCCAGCCGCGCAAGCGAGCTTTCGCTGTAAGCAAAAAGCCAGCCGTGATAAGGGCCGTTGTCGCAATGAGAGGCGTAGCCGACGAAAATTGTTCCACCCGAGAGCAATAGGCCGGGGCGATTATTCTGGGTGAGATTATCGAACTGCAACACGCCGGATGAACTGCCATCGCCAGTACCGGGCACGCCCTTGGGCAACGCGTTGACAACCACCGGGCCGAAAGATTTTTCAGCTCCCGTGGTGATATCGAGAGCATGCAGGCGGTGCACGGCGTTGCCGCCCTCCAGAGATTTCGCTTCCAGATAAATTGTGCCGGTAGATGTGTCGATTACGGGAGTGCTGGTAATTCCACTTTGAGGCTGCATGTCCGTGCAACCGACAGTGGTATAAGGCACGGGTGTGGCGCCCGACGCGGCGCCGTGAAGCGAATCGAGCATGCTGGCGTGCCAAAGATAAGTTGCGTTCGCGCCTGTGCTGCTGTCGGCGTCGAAGACGTAAACGCTGTCTGCTTCTGTTGCGACGATCAGGACGTTGTGAACGGCGCCGTTGATCGTCAGCTTCGGAACATACAATGGTTGCGCGTAAACCTGGCCGTCCACTTTGAGCGAAAAAAGTCTTCCAAATTGGGTTGTGTTGACGTTCGAGGGGGTCAGGATCGTTTCCGCCGTGTTTTGGCCGGTGCGCGCGATATCATTGTGCTGCGTAAGCACCGGAGTTTGAGCGGCGGTGGTGAATGCCGAACTGCAAATCAATATTAGGATTGCGCTGCAACGGGAACGAAGGTTCGAAAAGATAAGAGATTCGCTATCAGTCGAGGTTCCGCCTGGTAGCTTGGCACAAGGAATTCGCATCGCAACGCCCCCAAAGAAGAAGCTTTGTCACACCAATAAGTCAGGCACTGAAAACCCTGCGGGTGTCGGTACGATACCATTTCAATTACTGATGTCACGCATAAGTGTGGTTGGTACAGGGCGAAGAGGACGCGAAGAACTAGGCAGCTGAGACGCGGAAAGCGGAGGCTCGCAAGTGCATTTCTTCTGCCGGCCCGTATGCTTAGTGCGAGCGGCTTTTTCGATCCGGCCACGCTGCCACGGTAAAGTTCGCCAAGGTGTTCAAGCCGGTCGCGGAATCCGGCACACCGACATTGCTGAGCAGCAGGTTGTGCGCGGCGTCGAATTTCAAGGCGGGATCGGCTGAAGGGATCCATAGGTGAACAACGTAGTCACCGCGAGGAAATGCCGGGGAAAGTAGAGTTTCGGAGAAAGTGAGAGTTTGATGCGGGGCGAGCTTGCGCAAATCCACTTGTGGAAGTGGACGTCGAACGTGATTTTTGCCGCCCGGTTCGTCAATGGCGATGAAGACCGTGCGGGCCTCCGGAATTGCTGCGGCACTCTGATTCGTGAAGGTCAATTCGATCTTCATATGGCTTTCGTTGTCGGTTTCGAATGAAACCATCGCGTGATTCAACACGATTCGCGGAATGGCGTTAGCATCTTGCGGCGCGGCGGTGTAGTCGCAGGTGATTGTGATTTTAGTGGCGCCGGCCACGTCGCATTTGGCGCCCCTTGGAATCTGTGGGGTCGCAGGCTGGTGAGCGCTGTGGATATCACGAATCGTCGCCAGCGACGGAACCAGCGACATCGCGAGAAGCGTCTTGGCAACTACGGCTTGCTTCATGAACGCTTTCTGCTTCCGACTAGTCCTTAATTACAGGAAAGCCGGCTTGGGTCCATTCGCGCCAGCCGCCGTCCATCGAGATGACGTTGGTGTAGCCCATCTTTTGTAGGCTTTCAGCTGCCAGCGCGGAGCGGAAACCGCCGCCGCAATAGAGCACAATAGGCGCGCCTTTATCTGGGATGGCTTTCTCGATGTCGCGTTCGATGATGCCTTTGCCAAGGTGAACGGCGTTCGGAATGTGCCCGCGGGCCCATTCGCTTTCCTCGCGGGTGTCAACCAGGATGACCGGCTCGCCGGCGTCGAGTTTTTTCTTCGTGGCGCGAACGTCTTCTTCCTTGATGCGCTTCTTGGCCTCGGCTACTAGCCGCAGGAAACCTTCGGGATGGTTTGGGTGGCTCACGATTTCACCTCTACCTCGTTTGGACTTTAAGACAAAAACATAGCACAGAGAACAGGCGGAAAGACAGAGAGCACGGAGCGAGATCAGGAGAAGTAGAACCGCAGAGTGCGCAGAGAAAAGGAAAAACAGAGACGCCGCTGCGGAGCAAGGAACGGCCGGGCCAGCCTATTTCATATCGCGCCAGTTGGAACCGACTTTGGTTTCGGCGACAACCGGGACGCTGAGTTTGTGGACGCCCTCCATTACTTCTTTCACTAGCTTGGTTAGGCGCGGGATTTCCTTTTCGGGGCCTTCGAATAGCAATTCGTCGTGGACCTGCAGAATCATCCGCGATTTGAAATCTTCCTCGGGCAGGCGACGGTCGAGCTCGATCATGGCGAGCTTGATCAGGTCCGCGGCCGCGCCCTGCATGGGCGTGTTCATGGCGGTGCGCTCGGCAAAATTGCGCATGTTGGGTTGCGGAGAATTGATTTCCGGGATCTGACGGATGCGTCCGAAGAGAGTTTTGGTGACGCCGGTCTTGCGTGTTTCAGCGATCTGACGATCCAGGAAATCCTTCACACCGCGATAGCGCTCGAAGTACTTCGCGATGAATTTCGCGGCCTCTTTCTGGTCGATGTCGAGCTGTTGCGCGAGCCCGAACGCCGAAAGACCGTAAATCACGCCGAAATTGATGACCTTCGCCACGCGGCGGTGTTCGCGCGTTTGCGCGAACGGCGCGACGTCAAAAACCTCCTGCGCGGTGCGCGAGTGAATGTCTTCCCCACGCTGGAAGGCTTCGACGAGCACAGGATCCTCGGACAAATGCGCCAGAATGCGCAGCTCGATTTGGGAGTAATCCGCCGAAAGCAGTAAGCATCCGGGCGAAGAGACAAACGCCGCGCGGATTTCCCGGCCGAGTTCGGTGCGTATCGGAATATTCTGTAAATTGGGATTCGAGGAACTCAGGCGGCCGGTCACCGCTCCGGTCTGAGAAAAGCGCGTGTGCAGACGCCCGGAAACTGGATGAATTAGGCGTGGAAGAACGTCGGAGTAAGTGGACTTGAGTTTCGATAACTCGCGGTATTCGATGATTTTTTTCGGCAACTCGTGAATCAGCGCAAGTTCTTCGAGCACTTCGGCGGCTGTCGAACGAGCCTTGGCCCGAGTGCGCCGCGGCGGCTGCAGGTTCAACCTGTCGAAGAGAACTTCGGCGAGCTGCTGCGTCGAATTGATATTGAATTCGAACCCGGCGATGCCGCAGATGCTTTTTTCAAGCTTGCCGAGTTCCTCGAGTGTTTTTGTCGAAATGCGTTCGAGTTCTAGAGGGTCCACGCGAACGCCGGCGGCTTCCATGTGCGCCAGCACGGTTGCGAGCGGCAGATCGATTTTCTCGTAGAGATCCAGGAGGCCCTGCTTTTCGACCTCGACGCGAAGAATCGGCGCGACGCGCAGGAGATAATCAGCGCGTTCGCCGGGCGCGCCGGAAAGCGTGCGGTTCAGATGGCGCAGAACGACTTCGGCAAACTCGTGATTGGCGGTAGTAGGCCGCAGCAAAAAGGAATACAGCATGGTGGCGTGGCGTATTCCAGCGACTTGGCGCGTGGTCGACCGATCGGCGGCTGAATCGGCTGTCGTTAGCAGCTGAAAGAGTTTTGGGTCGTGAACAATCTTCGGCCGCTTCGGGTCAGCTAACCACTCCTTCATCGCATCGAGGCTCTGGTCTTCCACATCATTAGCGGCGATGCAAGCCTGTCCAGCCTTGCTAGAAATTTCAACGGAGAGAACGCGCGTGCCGAAGCCCTCTTCGCCGGAATCCTGCGCGTCCAAAGCCAGCCAAGCGGCAGTTTCCTGGTCGCGCGGAATGTCCTGCAGAAATTTCTGCAGGGCCGACGGCAGCTCGAGTTGCGCGTAATCCGTTTTGTGGCTGTCGGCGAGCGGCGCAAGCTCGCGGAGCAGTGAAGTGAATCCAAGTTCAGCGTAGAGCTCACGGAGGGCCGCGGAGTCCGGCTCACCCATTTTCAACACCGGTAAATCGAGTGAAACCGGCGCATCGGTGGGAATCGTCGCGAGCTGTTTGCTCAGCATGACGAACTTTCCGCAGTTTTCCAGAGCTTCGCGGTAACTAGAGCGTTTCACTTCACTAGCGCGCTTTAGAGCCTCTTCGGCGCTGCCAAACTGCTGAATCAACTGGCGCGCGCCAACTTCGCCGATGCCTGCCTTGCGGCGCTCACCGGGCGCGGGCTTGTCATTGGGATCGCGTGCACCGGGAATATTGTCAATGGAGTCGCCCATCAGGGCCATTACGTCTGCCACCCGTGATGGCGGCACGCCCATGAGCTCCTCGACTTTCTTTTCGTCCACGAGCAGGTCGCCCTTCGCAGGATTGAGGACCATGACATCTTTATTCACAAGTTGGAGGAGGTCCTTGTCGCTCGTGACGATAAAAGTTTCGAGATTCTCTTTCGCAGCCAGTCGCGAGAGGGTGCCGATCACGTCGTCGGCTTCGTAACCGGGATATTCCAGGATCGGCAAGCGCATTGCCTCGCAGTACCGCCGGACAAACGGGATCTGTACTGCAAGGTCACCGGGCATGGCCGGGCGCTGGGCTTTGTAGTCCGCGAAGAGCTTGTCGCGGAACGTGGGTGCGGCGACGTCAAAAACCACGGCAACGTAATCCGGGCGCAGATCCTTGTTCGAAAGCAGGCGGCGCATCATGGTGGCAAACAGGTAGGGGACCTTCGTGGGGAGGCCACTAGAAGTTTGCAGTCGGTCCATAGGCGCGAAATAGGCGCGGAAGATGTAGCCCATGGCGTCAACGAGAAAGAGCCGCTTTCGGTTAGTGGGAGTCATGCTGGTTTGTTGGGCGCGTAACGCGCAAAAAATAAGTATAGCAAACCGAGGCTGCGGAGTTTGTGCAGGACAAGGTGCGAAACCGCGGAGCGGGCGATTGGCGGGACCTTTCTGAGCGTCCCCCGCGCTTTGCGATGGCGGGGGTAATCGCGACTGCACAGCTGTTGCCGCAACACTAGGACTCGGCGCTGCCCACAGCTAGACTCATTTCACAGGAGGCATCGCCATGAGTTATAAGCCGCTGCTGGTGTGCGCAGTTGTTCTACTGTTGCCGAAGGTAGGTTCGAGTCAGAGCACACTCAAGTCTGGAACCTTTCGCTTCGAGGATCTCACCTCGCATAAGGAAGCGAACGCAACGTTTCGGCCCATCCTCGATGGACTAATGCACAGCGGCGTGCGCGTGGACGTCCACGAAGTCTTTCTGCTTCCCGGAAGTTCGCCGCATCACGCGCATCACCATCAGCAGGAAGAATTGTTCTTGATCAGCGAAGGCGAAGTGGAAGTGACCATCTCCGGCAAGACGACCAAGCTCGGTCCAGGATCGGCGGCTTTCGCAGCTTCCGGCGATGAGCATCAAATTCAAAACGTGGGAACTCGTCCAGCTCAGTATTTCGAAGTAATTATTGATGCCAAGGGGGCGACGCCGCATTAGGAGTTCGTTAGGAGCTAGCGCCCAGAACGAGTGAGCTGCCACGTTGGAAAGTCCAGCGGCGTTTTTTCTCGAATGTGCTAGTGTTGTGCCACCGAATCGTCTCGTAATTTTTACAAACAGGCAAGGCGCCGCACCCAGCGTCGCCGCGGGAGTCGCGAGCCGGAGGATCATTCGCACATGCGCAAGGACTCTCAAGCCGTGCGGCACCTGTTTTTCGAGCGACTTCCATGATCCGATCACTGGCAATATGCATACTTTTGATTTTCGCGGCTGGCTCGATCAGTGTTCGGCCGGACGATGACCTTAAGCTCTACGTCGTGAAAACGGATAGCCGGATCGAGTTTCACGCCAGTGCCACGTTTGCGAAGGTTGTGGGCGTATTTCATTCCTGGGAAGCGGACTTGAAGATGCCTCCGGACAAATTTGGCGACGCGTCTCTGGTTCTGGAAATCGACGCGGACAGCGTGGAGACGGGAAGCGGGCTCAAGAACAAGGAGATAAAAGGAAAGAACTTCTTTGCCGTGAAAGAGCATCCGCAAATTCGTTTCGTCTCGAAGAGCATCACTGCGGACGGCGAACCCTCAAAGTTCCACATGACCGGAGAACTCACGCTGCGCGGAGTCACTAACCCGGTTTCCGTAGCGGTTGTCCTGCGCCCCGAGGAAAACGGGCAACGGCGGATTGACGGAGAGTTTTCGTTCAACCGCCGCGAATTTGGAATGACCCACAATGTGCCCTTCAACAAAGTGGCCAACACGGTCCAAGTGAAATTCCAACTGGACGTGCAGAATGCACCTGTCTCCATAGTGCAAGAACAACCCGACTCGACACACGTGCCAATCAAACACGCGTTTCGCGGCAAAGGAACTGCGCGGCATTGTGCAACTCGCGCTTGACTCGGTGTCCGCTCGCAGCTTATAGCTATACCAGCGTTCTTGAGGAGTTGGGGTGGGGGCTGGGGCGCTTGTCCGGAAAAGCTATCGCCGCTATTCGCGGATTCGATGGGACGTCCCTGCCGGTTGCGTCGTATAAGTCTCCACAGGAGAAGACCATGAATAGCTTTTGTAGATGGAGTGTAGCCATCGCGGTGGTGTGCACTTTTCTGCTGGCCATGCTAATGGCGGCACCGGCATCGGCGCAGACGTTTCGCGGATCGATTTTAGGCACTGTGACGGACGCGAGCGGCGCGGCGGTGGTGGGCGCGACTGTGACCATACACAACATCGCGACCGGAATTGATCGCATCACGCAAACTAACGTGGATGGCAGTTACCTGGTGCCGGAACTGCAGATCGGCACCTACGACGTCACGGTAGGGGCGAGCGGCTTTCAGAAGTCGGTGACCAAGGGCGTCGTCGTGGACGTCGCGTCAGAGAAGCGCATTGACGCCACGCTAAAGCCGGGCCAACTGAACCAGCAAATCGTGGTCGAGGGCGAGGATTTGCCGCAGGTGGACACCACGAACGATACGCTCGGTGGCACGCTCACTCAGGACACAGTAAAAGATTTACCGGTGAACGGGCGCGACTATACGAAATTGATATATCTCACGCCGGGCGTGGCCGGATCGCCTGACCAGATTTCGGATTCTCCCGGGTCGTACGGAACATTTTCGATGAACGGTGCGCGCGGCCGGGCCAATAATTTTCTGCTGGACGGCACGGACATGAACGACGGCTACCGGAATGATCCCGCGATTAACGAGGCGGGCGTTTTCGGCACACCCGCCACCATTCTGCCGATTGATTCGGTGAGCGAGCTGAAAGTGCTGTCCAACTACCAGGCTGAATACGGACGCAACGCCGGCGCCGTAATCAATATCGTGACCAAGAGCGGCCAGAATCAGATTCACGGCAATTTCTTCGATTACTTCCGTAATAACGCGCTCGATGCCCGAAATTACTTCAATCCCGTCGGAACAGTGCAGGCGCCTTTCCACAACAACCAGTTCGGCGCGGCGCTGGGTGGTCCGATTATCAAGGACAAGACGTTTTACTACGTGGATTACGAGGGCCAGCAGGAGAGGGTCGGCACCGTAAGCGTTGCGTGTGTGCCTGACCCGTCGTCTCTGGTGGCTTCCAACTCTGTGATTCAGAGTTTGCTCTCGCATTATCCGAGCAACGACCCGTGGCCATTGCCGAACCTTCCGGGCAGCACGAATTGCACAGCGCCGGCGTTGGCGGCGTCGGTTGTTGCTCCTTCGTTCAACAAATTAACGAGCCTGATTGCCAAGGTGGATCACAACATCAATCAGAACAATATTCTGACCGGCCGCTACTATTTTGGAGATAGCGTGCAGAGCTTTCCATTGGCTCTGACGGGCGGAGGAATACTACCCGGATTCAACACCTACACTCCGACGAGAGTGCAGCTTGTCTCCATCTCATATGTCAGCGTGCTTTCACCGACCAAAGTCAATGAAGCGCGGCTTGGCTGGAACCGCTTCGCGGAGGGATTCTTTCCACAGGACCAGAGTTTCGAGCCCAGCAGCGTGGGGCTTTGTGCGGCGACGGCCACAACAGGTTGCACTGGCGCGACAACCTCCAACCAGGGATTGCCAGTGATTACCGTGAGCGGCCTCGCGCAGCTCGGCGCGAACCATTCGGACCCACGGCATCGCGTGGATTCCAACTGGCAGGCGCTGGACAATTTTTCGTGGAAGATCGGCAAGCACGACGTGAAGTTTGGATATGAATACCGGCGCACGACCATTCAACAGCTCTTTGGCGTGAACTACCGCGGAAAACTGGGATTTAGTAGCTTGGGCGATTTTCTGTCGGGGACTGTAGATAGCGGCAGTCAGTCCTTGGGTGATTCGATCCGGCATACTTACGAGAACAATCATGGTCTGTACATTCAGGACACCTATCAGCTGAATTCGCGAGTGACTTTCGACTACGGGTTGCGTTGGGATTATTACGGCGTCGTCGGTGAAAAGGACAACCTGTTCACGAATATCACGTCTCTCGATCCCGGGGGGGAAACGGTGACTTTGACCCAACTGGGCCAACCGGGATTGAGTCAGGTTTACAAACCCGACTACAAGAATTTCGCTCCACGCGCGAGCGTGGCCTGGGATCCGTTTGGGAGAGGACGCACGGTGCTACGCGCAGGCTGGGGCCTGTTTTTCGATGCTGTTTCTCAGGATGTGTTTCTCGGCGAGTTGCCCTACAACTGCAGCTTCTGCCCAGGCGTAGCCTACAACCCGGCCGGCCCTGCCCCGATTTTCTCAGTAGGAACCGTGGGGTCAATCGCCACAGGCGTGCCGGTATTTGCGGCACCTTCCAGCACGCCGAGTGGAAGCATTTTCGCGATCGACCGGCACCTGCCCACGCCCTACATGGAGAATTACAACCTCAATGTGCAGCAACAGATTTCGAGCAAGGTCGTACTGCAAGTCGGATACGTTGGTTCGCAAGGCCATCGGCTCTTCCGCTATGTGGACTTGAACCAGCCGGGCCAGACGGCTATCGACGCGTTCGATATCGCATATGCTCAGGCGAATACGAGCGTTTTTGGGGCGCCGTGCTACCCCGGTGGCGGACCCGGTTGCATCAATTCGGGGCTCAACAATGCGGGCGTCACGCGTGTCTATGCCAACAATCCTTACGGAGCTTTCTACATCAACCAGCTGCAGGCAAACGCCCACTCCAATTACAACTCTCTGCAAACCAGCCTGCGCGTGAATGGATGGCATGGCGTTACGTCCGTGGTCAACTATGTCTGGTCGCACTCTCTGGACAACGCGAGTGACAGCTTTGATTTCGAACCGAACGCCGCTCAGCCGAATGACAGCACCAGACCAAACCTGGAATATGGCAACTCGAATTTCGATATTCGCAACCGCTTCACCTGGATTTTTGCCTACGATTTGCCGCACATGGGAGGAGATTGGCAAAAATTGAAGAATGGATGGGGTTTGAACAGCACTGTGTCGCTTCAAAGTGGCCAGCCGTTTCAGCTGAATTACAACTTTGAAGGCGACTTCAGCGGAAGTGGCGAAGCTTTTGACCGCCCGGATGTTGTCGGCCCGATTCAATACAACTTCGGCAATCCGACTCAGTTCTTGAATCTTGGCGCGTTCGCGACCCCCTGCACTCCACTGAGCGGTGCGCCTTTGTTGGCGTTTGAAGCCGCCGCGGCAGACTCAAGTCTCTCGGCGGCTGTGAACGGTCCGGATCAGAACTGCGTTCCGGGCACCCGGCATTTCGGTAACGAGGGGCGGGACTCGCTGCGTGGGCCTACCTTTAAACAATGGGATCTCGCAATTTACAAGAACACACAGATTACCGAACGGCTGGGGATGCAACTCCGCGCGGAATTCTTCAACATCCTGAACCACCCCAACTTTTCAAACCCGTTTCTTCCTGCCTTTATTGCTGACGCGGGGCAACAGGGCATCGGAACAAATGGAGTCAGTCAGGGCTTCTATAACCTCACTGCGACGGGCGATGTCGGCATTGGTAATCCATTCCTCGGTGGCGGCGGGCCCCGCGGAATACAGTTGGCGGCGAAGTTCTCCTTCTAGGGAGCAACTAGCAGCGGGGCCGGTTCCAGCACTAATCCGAATGGCATAGTGCGGCTTGGGGGCCCGGCCATGGCTTGGCCTGCCGGGTCGCTTCCCGCTTGCGGGAGTTTCCTGCGGCAAGTTTCCTAATGCTGGCGGCGATTTGTTAGGCTGGGTGTCTTCGAAAGCGAGCCGCGATACTGGAGTCCGCAACTCTTGGCTTGCTCATGCGAAGAAAAAGCGAAGCGCTTATCCAACAAACGCTATACCAACCGTAAACGCTACCGGTAAGGCTTGATCTGTCACAGATTTGAAATATTTCGCTGAGGATATACGTATCCACCTATGGAGCGACGGAACACCTCCGGAGACATGAGCGCCGCGGAATTAGCGGATGTGCTTACGCAGGTCCGGGCGGGCGACTCGGAGGCCTGGGGTGAATTGTACGGCTTGTACGCCCCGGCAATTTTCCGGTTCTGCCGCCGGGCGCTCCCTACGCGCGAAGACGCGGAAGACGCCACAACGGAAATATTCATGAAGGTGCGACAAAAGCTCGGGACATACGATTCCACGCGCCCGTTCACCGCGTGGCTATATAAAGTCGCCAGCAATCATTGCTGGGACTTGCTGCGCCGCCGCCGGATTCGGCAGGACCTTGAAACCGGCGATCTGGAAACGCTGCCGCTCGAACATCCCGATCCGAGCCAACTCGAAAAATTGCAGTTGGACCACGATAGCAAACACGTTCGCGCGGGGTTGGCCAAGCTACCGGATCGCGCGCGGATGGCGCTCGTGCTGCGCTATTACTCCGAAATGAGTTACGACGAAATTGCGGACACGCTGGGCGTGCGTCGCGCGTTCGTGGGCGTGCTGTTGCTGCGCGCGCGCCACCAATTGCGCGATGTGCTGGCAGAGGGCGGAGGCGCCGGATTGCGCGGAGCCACCGCTGGGGGAAAGCCATGAACCACTTCGATGAAATGACAGGGCTGCTGTACCTCGAAGGGCAGCTCGACAACGACCGCGCACAGGAAGTTCGGGCGCATTCCAGTTCTTGCGCCGATTGTCGTGGCCTTTTGCACGCGCTGCAGACGGAAAGCGTTTGGCTGCGCGCTTCGCTTGAGGCTGACGACGAACCTGTTCCTGCGCGCTTGGTGCACGTGCCTCAGCATGGCGGCCCGCCGTGGGGATGGCTCTCCGCGCTGGGGTTGAGCGCGGGCGGAGCCTACACACTATGGAGCGGATTCATCGAACCGTGGCGAGCGCAGGCGGCGCAGGCAGGCTTCACCCAGGGAAATGTTCTGACAATGCTTTTCTTCAGCGGTGCATTCTGGAAAGGATGGGACGCGATGCGTAGCTTAACCGAATTTCTGGCCGTGGCGACCTTGGGGCTGGTGGTGATGTGGCTGCTGCGGCGCCGCTTGCGGCGCATGGTGACCGTCGCAGTCGTCATGGGCGCGATCGTTGCCGCCCTTGCGCTGCCATCGACTGCCGGAGCCGCGGAACTGAAGCATGGCGATCCGAACTATACGCTCCCGGCTGGAGAGGTGGTGCACACCGACTTAATCGTCTCGGCGGACTCCACGCGCATTGACGGCGATGTGGAAGGCGATCTGATCGCGTTCTCGCGCAGCGTGACCGTGAATGGCCACATCAAGGGCGACGTGATCTCGTTCAGCCAGGAATTGCGCATAAACGGCCCGGTGGACGGTAACGTCCGGGCGTTCGTTCAAATGCTGCAACTGAATAGTACTGTCGCGCGAAATGTGATGGCTTGGGCCGGCGATGTGAATTTGGAACAAAGTGCAAAAGTGAATGGGACGATGACGTTGGGCGCCGGCCATGCGGAGTTGAGAGGTGCCCTTACGGGCGATCTGTTGGCGTTTACCGGAGATCTGGACATCAATGGCTCGCTTGGGCACGACGCATTGATTCGCGCCGGAAATCTATCAATTGGATCGAGTGCTGTCATCGCCGGGAAGACGAAAGCGCAGCTGCGACAGCAGCCGGAGGTTTCGCCGACAGCGAAATTAGGCAGCCCCATTGATGTGACTATCAAGAAGCGCGAGTACGGACCGAGTTACTCGTCGGCTCGGTTCTACTTGCACCAGTGTCTGAAGTGGGGCGCGAGTTTTTTGTTCGGACTGGTGTTGATTTTTGTGATGCCCGGCTTCTTCTTTGACACCGTAAGTTCATGCAACAAGACCGCGCCGGCCATCGGATTCGGCGTGCTCTTTTTGTTTGCAACTCCTATTGCTGCAGTCATCGCTTGCATCACGGTCGTCGGGTTGGGAGTGGGAATCTCAGCGCTAATGCTTTGGTTGATCGCGATCTACTCCGCGCAGGTGTTTGTGGGCGCCTGGCTGGGAGAGAAAATTCTCGGAGCAGGCGTCGGAGCAGGCGCGGCGCTCGGACGTCTGGCCTTGGGACTGGTGATTTTGCGCGCGCTGTCAATGCTGCCGTTTCTCGGCGGCTGGATTTCGTTCGCGGTGGTGATTTGGGGTATGGGCGCGCTAGCGCTGGCTGCGTACAAGCACATGCGCCCACAGTTGGCCACTGCTGCTGCCACTGTCTGACAATCGCACAACGGTCGTTGCGCCCGGAGGCTTTTCGGTTTCGTAGCGGCGCACTTCAGTGCGCGATCGGCGGCGCGGCAACAGCTGATGGCGGTCTAAAGACGAAAGCCCAGGACTGGTCGCCGCTACGCAACGACGCCGAGCCTCTTGCCCACCCGCTCGATGGTTTCCGCAGCGCGTTCCAGGTCCGCGCGTTTGTGCGTTGCCGTGACGATGGTTCGCAGCCGAGCCTTGCCTTCCGGGACCGTCGGGAAGCCGATCGCTCCGGCGAACACGCCTTCGTCAAATAATTCCTGTGAAAATTGAAACGCCTTGGCCGCGTCGCCCACCATGATCGGCGTGATCGGCGTTTCGCTCTTCCCTGTGTTGAATCCCAGCTTCTTCAGTCTGCGTTTGAAAAACTTCGTATTGGCCCAAAGCTTTTTGGTGAGTTTGTCGCCCGCTTCGGAGTCCAGCAGTTCAAACGCGGCTTGGCAAGTGGCCGTCACCGAAGGTGGATGCGACGTGGAAAAAAGGAACGGCCGCGCCCGCTGCTGCAGAAAATCAATCAGATCGCGCGAGCCACAGACGTAACCGCCAACCGAGCCGATCGCTTTGCTGAGCGTGCCCACCTGAATATCCACGCGCCCGTGGCAATTGTGATGGTCAATCGTGCCGCGTCCGCGGCTGCCCAGCACGCCCGAAGCATGCGCATCGTCCACCATCATGATGCAAGCATATTTTTCCGCCAGATCGCAGAGCGCGGGGAGATCGGCGATGTCCCCATCCATCGAAAAAACCCCATCGCTGATCAGCAGCTTCTTGCCGTTCCAATCGTTGGTTTCCTGCAGCACGCGCTCGCAATCGGCGGCATCCTTATGCTTGAACACTTTGATGGTGGCGCGCGAGAGGCGGCAGCCGTCAATAATGGAAGCGTGATTCAATTCGTCGGAGATCACCAGATCGTCCTTGCCTAAAATCGCGGAAACCGTGCCGGCGTTGGCCGCAAATCCTGACTGGAAAACAACGCAAGCTTCCGCTTTTTTGAAACGTGCAATCTGTTCCTCCAGGTCGAGGTGCATCTTCATGGTGCCCGCGATCGTGCGCACAGCGCCGGAGCCGACGCCGAATTTTCGCGTGGCGTCAATCGCGGCACGGCGAAGTTTTGGATGCGTCGTGAGTCCTAGATAATTGTTGGAACTGAGATTGATGACCTGTTTGCCGTCGAAGTTGGCGATCGGTTTTTGTTCGCCTTCCAGGACTTTCAGTTTGAAGTAAAGATGCTTGGCCTTCAGGTCTTCGATAGCGTCCTGCAGGTACCGCAGTTGCGGACGAATTGTTTGTGGCGCGGTGGATGCCATGAGTCCTCCGAAGATTGAATTGCGAGGGATGGGGCGAAGTCCCATTGTAGAACAGCCTAGACGCAATATTGCAAGAAAGAGGGCTTTTTTATTTGGATTGCTTTTTTGTGAAACGACGGAAGATCGCTCGCGTTATACCCTATTTCGGCGAGCCATTGGGGTAAAACAGAACTTTGCCCGCCTGCCCGGATTCCAGAAGCGAAAACGCGTCCGCAAATTTCTCGAGCGGCATCCGCTCGTGGAAGAGCGGCTCAAGATTGAGGCGATTGTGCTTCAACAGCTCAGTCATTTGCACCCAGGTCTCGAACATTTTGCGTCCGTAAATTCCCTGCACGGTCGCGCCTTTAAAAATTACGTCGTTAACCAAGTCGAACGTCACCGGATCCTTGGGAATCCCCAGCAAAGAAGCTCGGCCCCCCTGTCGTAGCATTTCGAAGCCCTGATGGATCGCCGCGGGATGTCCGCTCATTTCGAGCAGCACGTCGGCGCCAGCCCCTTCTGTGGCCTGGCGCACGCGTGCCACGATGTCGCCTTGCGCGGGGTCCAAAGCTTCGTCTGCGCCCATTTTCTTTGCCAAGTCGCGGCGATGCGGATTCACTTCGGTGGCGAAAATCATCGCCGCGCCACACGCTCGCGCCACGTTGATGGCCATCAACCCAATGGGACCGGCGCCTGTGACCACCACATTTTGCGCGGCGATTTCACCGGCTAGAACGGTGTGCACGGCGTTCCCGAGGGGATCGAGAATCGCCGCGTAATGCTCGGGAATCGCGGGATCAATCTTCCAGATATTGCGGATCGGAATGATGACGAATTCGGCGAAGCAGCCGTCGGCGTCGATGCCGAGAATTTTCACATTCTGGCAAACATGCGCCTGTCCCATACGGCAGGGCCGGCAATGTCCGCAATTCACGTGCATTTCTGCGCTGACGAAATCACCCGGCTTCACCGACGTGACTTCAGAGCCGATTTTTTCCACGTAGCCACAGAACTCATGGCCGAAGGTCATTGGCGGGTGGATGCGCGACGCCGACCAGCGATCCCAGCCGTAGATATGCAGGTCCGTGCCGCAAATCGAAGCCGCGCGCACGCGCACCAAGACTTGAGTGGGGCCTGGTGTTGGAATGGGAACGGATGCGAGCTGCGCTCCTCGCTGGGGGCGCATCTTACGCAAGGCCTGCATCGTGGATGTGGGCATCGTGTACAGGCGGCAAATTGGCAGGCCGCCAAATTTGCAAGTTTAGCATAGGGACCGGGGAAGCAAAAATCGGGAGCGCGCGGGCGTTGCTTCCGCTACAATCGCGGCGGCTGTTGTGCCGAAAATATGGAGGGCGTTTGAGTTTTTCACAGCGCTTGGACGAAATTCGCTCGGGATTCGAGCCGGCCTTTTGGATCGCCAATTTTACCGAGATTTTCGAGCGGATTGCATACTACGGGACCACCGCGGTTCTCGCGATTTACCTGAACGAACAACTCCATTTCTCGAGCGAGCTGACGGGCTGGCTGGTAGGAACGTTTGGACTCGTGGTGTGGTTTCTGCCGATCTTGGGCGGCACGCTTGCGGACAGGTTCGGGTTTCGCCGCTCGCTGATGTTTGCCTACTTGGTGATGACCATCGGATATTTCCTGCTTGGCTCGCTTGCGGCGCCCTGGATGGAGTCGCTGCGGCGGTCGCTGGGAGACAAATGGTTGGTGCTGGCAATTCTAATGGTCCCCGCGCTGGGTCCTGGCGTGGTGAAGCCGTGCGTGGCTGGTACGACGGCGCGCGCATCGCACGAAAACGTACGGTCCCTGGGTTATTCCATTTATTACACGCTGGTGAACATCGGCGGAGCACTGGGTCCGATTATGGCTTGGCTGGTCCGCAAACAATTGGGCTGGGGAGTTGCAAACGTGTTCCGCGTTGCGGCCCTTAGCGTTTTTCTGATGTTCTGGACCACGCTTTTCTTTTACCGGGAACCAGGGCGTTCTGGAGAAGTGAGGATTGCTAGTGTGTGGACCGCGCTGTCGAACATGTTCGTGGTGCTGGCCAATTTGCGATTCGTGCTGTTTCTGGCCATCTCCGCCGGCTTTTATATTGTTTTTTGGCAGCAATACATCTCGGCTCCGCTTTTTATTCGTGGATATGTGAATCCGCATGCCGACGTGGACCTGCTGCTCTCCGTGGACCCGATCATCGTTATCTGCTTCCAAATCCTTGCCGCCTACTTGACCAGAAAGATTCCGTCCGTTCAGACCATGGCGCTTGGGTTTTTGATAACGGGCCTTTCTTGGATACTGCTGGCGATTCATCCAAGCGTGCCGATGCTTGTGGCGACGTTGGTTGGAGTAGCGATCGGCGAAATCACACAAGCGTCGCGGTACTACGAATATGTTTCGCGGCTGGCTCCGCCGGGACAGCAGGGACTCTACATGGGCTACGCGTTCTTGCCGATTGCGCTTGGATATTTTATTGGCGGGCCGCTCGGCGGCTACCTGGTACATCATTTCGGCGAAGTGCTGCACAGGCCACAGTTGATGTGGTGGGTGATTGCCGCCATAGGCGTGGTAACTGCGGGACTCACCTGGCTGTACGATCGGATTGTGAAGCCAGGAAGAATTGCAGCGGAAACAGCCTAATTGACCATGCGGCGGAGGTTCTCGACGGCCTGCCGCGCCAGGGTGTAGCGCGGTTCGATGCGCAACGATTCTTTGAAACATTCGCCGGCGCGCGCGAGCATGCCTTTTGCTGCATAGGCGCGACCGAGATTGAAATGCGGGAAGTGGCGCGGTTCGTAGCGCGGAGCAGCGATGGCGCGTTCAAGCCAAGGAATTGCTTCGTCGAACTTGCCGAGCTGAATTAGGTACGAGCCTATGTCGTTGTAAGGATTGCCGAAGTCCGGATCCACTTGGATGGCGCGTTTGCATTCGGCGATGGCTTCGTCAATCTTCCCTTGAAAATGATAGGTCCAGCCAAGGAAGGTGTGGGCTTCGGCGGTAGGAAAAATCGCGAGCGAACTTTTGTAGAGCTCGACGGCACGGTCGTAATCGCCGGACATTTGCGTGCGGTAAGCTTCGCGCAGCAGTTCCCAAGCTTCTTCTTGCCGACCTATCGTCATTCTTCACCGTGCAAGGCTAGATCGCCGCTACCTGCGCTCTATTTTAGCGCGGCGCGACGGACGCGGCGGCGCAGCTTTTCGAGCAGGCCTTCGAGGCGTTTTGAATAGCGAACCGGATACACCGCGGTGCGATTGATCTGGCGATAGCGACGCGGCAGGCGCGCGAGACCTGCAAGGCAGCGGGCGCGCAAATCAGCGACGGCCTGCGGCGGGGTGGTGCGGCGACCTCCGCGCATGACTTCGATGAGCATCTGCTCGCTGCCATCGCCCGGCTCGCCGTCGAGCGCGATTTCATCGTGGCGGTATTCGCCAGAGGGCGCCGAATAGCGAAACACCTGTTTGCGGCCGGGATAGGTCACTTTCGCCGCGCTAAGTTTCGCAGCTTCGCGAACTTTGCCGCCGCGCTCGACTTCCACCAGCTTGTATACCAAGTTCAAGTGCGGCGCATCACCAGGCGTCGCGAGCGCCGTGCCGACGCCGAAGGCGTCAATCGCAGCGTGTTTTGCGAGCAAGGACGCGATGCGCGTTTCGTCCAGATCACCGGACGCGAAAATTTTCACGTCCTGCCATCCAACGCGATCGAGCTCCCGACGCACCCACCGGCTATCCTTTGCCAGATCACCGCTGTCGAGTCGCACCCCGGCGGGTTTGCGATTCATCGCGATGATTTTCTTCACGGCGTTGCGCACGTCATAGGTATCGAGCAGCAGCACCGCGTGTTCGGGAAACGCGTCGAGAAAATGTGCGAACGCCTCCGTTTCGTCTTCGTGCGCCATCACCCAGGAATGTGCTTGCGTGCCGTAAGTGTCCATGCCGAATTGTTGCCCAGCGAGAACGTTCGATGTGCCTTGGCAACCGCCGATGGCCGCCGCGCGCGCTGCAAGCAAGCTCGCTTGGCTGCCGTGCGCGCGCCGCGCACCGAAATCGACCACTTGCCGACCCTGCGCGGCGGTGACGACGCGAGCCGCCTTGCTTGCAATCATCGTCTGGTAGCTGAGCGAGGAGAGCAGATACGTCTCCATGATTTGTCCTTCGATGATAGGCGCGACGATGCGCATCATTGGCTCGCCCGGAAAGACCAACGAGCCTTCCGGCATGGCCCACACGTCGCCGGTAAAACGAAACGTCGCGAGGTAGTCGAAGAACTCGCCGCGAATATTTCGAAACACGGGATGTCGGCGAAGAAAGTCAATTTCTTTCGCGGTGAAATGAACGTTCTCGAGGAATTCGAGCGCCTGGTCGAGACCGGCCGCAACGAGGTAATTGCGATGCGGAGGAAGATGGCGAACGAACAGCTCGAACGTGGCGCGCGCGTCGAAGCGGGTCTGCAAGTAACCCGCCGCCATTGTCAGTTCGTATAAATCAGTTAGAAGCCCTGAGTGTTCTGGCATTTTCTTTTTCGGAATGCGATGCGGTGCCTAAGAGCGATCGCGGCGCAGGGTCAGGCCACCATCCACCAAAAGCGCCTGGCCGGTCACGTAATTGTCCGGCTCAAGGAAAAATCGGACGGCTCGCGCCACGTCCTCCGGACACCCGAATCGCCCAATCGTGCCGTTCGCGATGTGCCGGTCATATTTCCCGGATTGCACACTGGCTGTAGCCATTCCGGCAACAGTGGCTCCTGGCGCAACAACATTCACGCGTACGCGAGTCCATTGCTGCGCCAGAATGCAGGCCGCATGCACCAGAGCAGCTTTCGGGGCAGCGTAATTCAAGCTTGAGGGAAACACCGCGAGCGCCTGCATAGTTGCAAGAAGGACCAGACTGCCGTCGTGCCCGGTTCGCTCCATCGCTTCGCCGATTTCCTTCGCCAGGAGTAGGGGACCCAGGTAATTGGATTCCAGTGAGGCGAGCATAGTTTCACGATTCAAGTCTTCGAACGCGACGCGCGCAGCGTCACCCGGAAAGACGGCGGCTCCAATAAGCGGCGTTCCGGTTTTCTCGGCGGCTGCTAGATACGCATGACGAACTTCAGGCGCTGCAAGGTCGCCTGCAACCAACGAAATCGAGCAATGGAAGCTCGATTCAATCGACCGGCGCAGGGCCTCAGCGCGTTCGCGATTGGCGCGGTAGCCGACAATCAGGTGTGCGCCTTCGCGCGCCAGAAGAGCGACCGTGGCAGCTCCCAGGCCGCCACTGCCTCCGGCTATAATGAGTGTCTTGCCGCTCAGAGTCCTTTCGGGGAAGTCGTACCGAAACTGCTGGTAAGCCGCCGCTTGAGATTCATTCCAATACTGCGAGGTCATGTTGTCCTCGAACGCAGAATGCAAAGGGGATATCGCCCTTTTCACCAGCAAAACAAAGGGTATTTGAACATTGCGGGAAGGATGAAAAGACAAAACCCCCAAGCGTCCGTTCCATCCTTCAGAGCGGGCAGGCTCGGGGGTTGGTCTTCAATCTCTGCGCCGAAGAGACTACTTCAGGACGGCGTCTTTGAATGCTTTCGCCGCGCGCAAACGCACCACGGTCTTGGCTTTGATCTTGATGGCTTCGCCTGTAGCCGGATTGCGGCCCATGCGCGCCTTGCGATGCGCCTTGACGGCCCGGCCGATACCGGGAATCACAAACTTGCCCGCGCTCTTGGCTTCTTTTACAGCTAGTTTGAACAATTCGTCGAAGAACGACGCGGTCTGCTTCTTGGAGACCGGCTTCTCCGGGGTGCTTACCTTATCGGTGATGTACGCAATGATCTTGGACTTGCTCAGCGGATTTGCCATCGAGTTACGTTTTCCTCCTCAGATTAAAATGCTTTGTGGCCCCGGGGTTCGGGATGCCTTCGGGACTATAGCTACACAGCCGTACGAACGCAAGGGAAACCTTCAAAAAAGCCCGATAAAACGGGCCTTTCCATCGCGCTCCCATTGGGCCAAAAGTCTATTGCGCTGCGAGTTGTTCGTAGAACAAGGCGACGGACTTGATTCCGCCGAAATAATTTTCCAGTGCGATGTGTTCGTCGGGCGCGTGCGCATTTTCATCGGGCAAGCCGAAGCCGAGCAGCACGCAGGGAACTTTAAATGTGTCATGCATCTGTGTAACGAAAGGGATCGAGCCGCCCTCGCGGATGAAAACCGCTTTCTTGCCGAACCCGGACTCCAGCGCGTGAATCGCTTTTTGAAAAATCGGATGCGAGTACGGCGCGACCCACGGTTTGCCCATGCTGAGAACTTCGAATTTACAGGACACTGTCTTGGGAAGCAATTTGCGAATGTGCCGTTCCACGAGCTTGGCGATTTTCGCGGGATCCTGATTCGGTACCAGACGCGTCGAAAGTTTCGCGTACGCTTTCGAAGGGATCACCGTCTTCGCGCCTTCGCCGAGATAGCCGCCCCAGATTCCATTTAGCTCGAGCGTCGGACGGATCCAGAGTTGTTCGACGATCGTAAATCCCTTTTCACCCGCCAGCGCGGGCGCGCCGACAGTCTTGCGAAATTCCTTTTCCTTCCAGGGCAGAGAATTGAGCAATTTTCGTTCCTGCCGCGAAACCGCCGCGACATCGTCGTAGAATCCCGGAACCGTGACGCGAAAATTCTTGTCGTGCAGCTTGGCGATTAATTCCGCAAGAATCGTGATCGGATTCGGCACGGCGCCCCCAAAGACTCCGGAGTGCAGGTCCTGTGCGGGCCCGGTCAGTTCAACCTGGTAGTAATTCAGGCCGCGCAGTCCATAGGTGATCGACGGTACACCCTTCGCCAGCATGGACGTGTCGGAGACTACCAGCGCATCGGCCTTCAGCCGCTCGCGATTGCGCTGCACGAAATCCCAGAGACTCACGCTGCCGACTTCTTCTTCGCCCTCGATCATCACTTTCACGTTAAGCGGCAGCTTGCCGGCCTGATTTTTCAGGGACTCAAGCGCTTTGATGTGGATGTGCACTTGGCCCTTGTCGTCGGCCGTGCCGCGCCCGAAGAGTTTGCCATCGCGAACGGCGGGCTCGAAAGCAGGCGTGGTCCACAAATCGAGCGGCTCGGCCGGCTGCACGTCGTAATGCCCGTAAAAAAGAACGGTCGGCTTACCGGGTGCATGCAAGGACTCGCCGTAAACCAGCGGATGCATTTTCGTCGGTGTGATTTCCACATTCTCCAGGCCCGCGGCACGCAGTTTTTCCGCCACCCAGTGGGCGGCGCGCTCGATGTCCGGTTTGTGCTCGCTTTTTGTACTGACGCTCGGTATGCGCAGAAATTCTTTCAGCTCGTTCAGATGCTCATCCCGCTTCGATTCTATGGATTCGATAAGATTCATTCCGTGCTCCGCCAGGAATTTGAGGTTTACGGGGCCGGTAAAAGTGCGGCTCCTCACAAAGACTTTGCAACCCTACCACACAGCGGTTTGCGATTCTACGGAACCTTGTGCAATTTCAGCAAGCTTTTTGCGACTGTGTTTTTAGACACTTTGCAAACTCAGGTGGTTGACTCTCGTGCCTACGGGATGCACGATACAAGGTAACCATGATCGAATCACAAACCAGCGCGCAGCGCCGCAGTTCGCGGGTGTTTACGCGCATTCCCGTGCGCGCCACCGGCAAAAACACCGACGGCCGGAAGTTTCGCGAGAATAGCCAGACCATCGTGATCAACGCACACGGCGGCCTGCTCTACTTGCACGAATCGCTGGAACTGGGCGCGCAAGTGGTGCTGATCAACCCCGTCACCGAAGAAGAACAAGAATGCCGGGTCGTTTACCTAGGTGATATGTCTGACAAAGGGACGCGAGTCGGCGTCGAATTCCTCTCACCCAGCCCTCATTTCTGGGGTGTCGAATTCGCGCCGCAGGACTGGCCCGCGCGGCCAGCCGTCCACCCATCGCGCTAGCGTACTCTCCCGCGAGCTCCAGCAATCCGCCACAGCAGTCATATCACAGATGTGACTCGCCCTCCGAATCGTCGCACGCCGCAATGATTTGGAAGGGCTTAAGAAATGACTGCGAGTCACAGTCACTGCCCGTCGGGGGCCACGCGGCGCCCTCGAAAACAGCATGGCCGCGCAAGAGCAGTCGGTCCAGACATCCCGGGGACGCATTCCTAGTTCATAGATATTCGCAAAGCGACTGAAAGCTCGTCCGGTCCCGGGCGGCGTGTTGCCTGATCGCGCACGTCTTATCTAGTGAAGCTTCAAAATCGGCGAGATTCAGGTTCCAATTTATTCGCGTCTAGTGGTTGCGCGGTCAGGCCAAATCACGTTCAGCAGCGGACTTCGGAGGCACAAATGCGAGTGAGCTGGATGCTGGTCGTTGTCGCTACAGCGATTGCCGTCCCGGCATCGGCAGTTCCGCAAAATAAGAGTGACTCTTCCAAAAAGCAGCCAGCCAAGGTTTCAGCTGTGACGCCGGCATCCACGACCGCTTCCATCGCTTCCGACGAACCTTCAAGCGCTAAACTTCCGGTGCGGCGTGTAATCCTGTACAAAACGGGCGTCGGCTATTTCGAACATCTCGGACAAGTTCGCGGCGACCAGAAGGTCCAGATTGATTTCACGAGCAGCCAGCTCAACGACGTCTTGCAATCGCTGACGGTTCTTGATCTGAACGGCGGACGAATCGCAGGCGTTAATTACAACTCTGAGGCGCCACTTAGCCAGCGCCTCGGAATGCTCCGTTTGCCTCTGGAAGAGAAGACAGATCTCTCGAAATTCTATGCGGCACTGCGCGGCGCCCGACTGGAAGTTCGCAGCGGCACGGCCGTAATTATCGGCCGCCTGCTAAGCGTCGAGCGCAAGACACGTGTAAGCGGTGGTACGACTCTCGAAGTGGACCTCGCCACGCTCGTGACCGATTCCGGCGAGGTGCGTAGCGTCGAACTGACGCCAGCCGTCAACGTGCGTCTCGCCGAACGCGATGTGACGCAGGAAGTGAGCCGCTATCTCTCTCTGCTGGCCTTGATGCGCCAGCAAGATCTGCGCCGCATGACCCTTATCGCCAACGGTTCGGGAGAACGTCACCTTTACGTAAGTTACGTCAGCGAAGTACCAGTTTGGAAGACGACCTACCGCATCGTGCTGCCGTCCAAGAGTGAGGACGAACCCTTGCTGCAAGGTTGGGCGATTGTGGACAACACTGTCGGCGAGGACTGGAACAACGTGGAACTCTCGCTCGTCGCGGGCGCTCCGCAATCGTTCATTCAGCAGCTCTCGCAACCGTATTACGCGAGACGTCCCGTAGTGCCGCTGCCGCAGAATGCGCAGCTTATGCCGCAGACGCACGACAGCGCGATGATGGGAGGTGTTGCGGGATTGTCGGGAGCTGTCTTCGATCCCAGCGGAGCGGTGGTAGCAGGGGCGGGCGTGCAGGTTTTTTCGGCGACGGGCGAAATGGCGGCGACGACGTCAACTGACAATCAAGGCCGATATGAGATCGTCGATTTGCCGGCCGGCAATTATCGCGTGGAACTCAGCATGCCCGGCTTTCAGAAGACCGTTATCCAAGGCCTGTCCCTGGGAGGTAACCGGGAACAGACTCAGAACGTGACCCTGCAAGTTGGAGCTGCGACACAGACCGTCACTGTCACAGCGGCGGCATCCACCGTGAATACCGAAACCGCGTCGTTAGCTGGTACGCGATCCGGACACGCCGGATCGGGAAGCGAACTGGGAAGCGGTCGAGGAGTTGGAAGCGGCTCGGGCGGCGGGGTCGGTCCTGGGGAGGGTGGCGGGGTCGGTGGTGGAGTTTTCAATTCAGGAGCAGCTATCGGAGAAGCCCGTCGCGCGATGTCCGCCGCCGCGGAAGGCTCGGACCTGGGTGACCTGTTTGAGTACAAGCTCAAGGACCGCGTGACGATTCATAAGAATGAGTCTGCGCTGGTCCCGATTGCGCAAGTCCATGTGGCAACTGAAAAAGTTTCGCTGTGGAATGCGTCGCTGAATTCTCCACGGCCCCTTCGCGCGTTGTGGCTCACGAATTCCAGTGCGCTCACGCTCGATGGCGGAAGCTTCAGCGTCTTGGAAAATGAAGCCTTCGCTGGCGAGGGTTTGACCGATGCGATCAAACCGGGAGAAAAGCGTCTGCTCTCCTACGCCGCGGATTTAGGCGTTCGTGCGGATTCCAAAACGGAAGGCGAACCGCAGCAGGTAACCCACGTTCGCGTTGTGCGCGGCGTAATGATACAGACCAGCGAACTGCGGCAAGATACCAGTTACACCATCCGCGATGACGACACGACTCCGCGCACCGTCCTCATCGAGCATCCACTGCGCGAGGGATGGGTGGTCGCCGAAGGCGGCCAGAAGCCCGAGGAAACCACTTCGAGTGCTTACCGCTTCCGCGAAAATATCGAGCCGAAGGCCACGACGAAATTCACGGTTCGTGAAACGAAACCGCTGGAGAGCCGTTTTCAGTTGACGAATTTGACCGGCGATCAGATCGCGTTGTTCTTGCAACAGAAATCGATCAATCCCGAAATCGAAACCGCGTTCCGCAAAATCGTCGAACAGAAGGACCGCGTCGCTTCACTCGACGCGGAAATTGCCCACCGGGAAGAGGAAACGCAGAAAATCTATGACGATCAGCAAAGGCTGAGGGAAAACCTGAAAGCATTGAAGGGCAGCGCCGAAGAGCGCGCGCTTACCCAGCGTTACACCCAGCAGCTGGCCGATCAGGAGACCCGGCTCGAAACGCTTCAGCACGAGTCGGCGGATTTTCAAGCGAAGCGCGACCAGGCACAGTCGGACCTCGACTCCATGATCGAAAATCTCTCGTTTGATGCGACTCTCTAAGTTGCGCTGCCCGGCAGAAATTAAAGAATCACGGACGGTACAGACGGGTAGCTGGGAGCGTCGCTGCGACTCGCAACATCCTGGCCGCGGAATCAGTTGGAAGGCAGGGGATCGTCGTACTTGGAGAGGTCTACATCTTTCCACTTGCCGTCCATGATTTCCTGGCGGATTTGCGCGGCGGTCTTTCCTTGTTGCGATTCGGTGTAGGTGAAGACGGCTTCCTTCTTGCACAGCACGCAGTGCGCGCCGTGATAATCCGTGAAGCAATCGAGCAAACTCTTGTGACCGACTTCCTTATCGCAACGGCAATAGCACGGCTGCTGATAGAGGAGGTCCTTTTCCTTGCCGGCTAGCGTGTAAACGTTTCGCGTCTCCGCATCCAAGAATTGCTTGGGGTCGAGTGTCTCGGGCAGCGGGCCCTTAGGCGCCTCCAAGTGATAAGCGGGGACGTCCGCTTTATGACTCGCCGCAGTGCTCATTGGCGCTTTCGTCTGAGCCGGGGAAGCAACCGGTGCGGTACTCTGAGCCGAGGAACTTTGGGCGTGCAGAGAGCCTGCGCCAAAGCCCGCGAGTGCAAACCCAAAAGTTGCGCCGACAACCAAGAATTTGCGGAGCATCGAATATCTCCCATGTTCAGGCGCTTCCATGAGTCGTGCCCGGACTTTGTATCTCACCCAAAATGTTACCACGCGCCCCTAAAGATTAATCCAGATTTCTAGGCGCGGCGGGAGAAGCCGGATGTTCAGTAACGGTCTTGTTTCTAGCGATGGGGGGCCGGCTAGAGTCGGGAATGGATGCTTGACGGTTGATGGCAGGCAGCGATTTTGTGACGGTTTCCGGCCCAAGGAGTTTGATGTAGAGCGCTTCTAGATCGTCGGCGAGGCGCTCCTTGCTGAAACTTCGCAGCGCGAAATCTCTGCCTGCTGCACTCATGCGCGCTCGGAGCTGCTCATGCCGAAGCAGTTGCTTCAAGGCGTTAGCGAGCGTTGGTACGTCGCGCGAACCGACTAAAATGCCGTTGTCGAAGATCTCAAAGCCTTCATTCCTCTGTGCAGTTCCGACCATGAGGTCTGGCATGCCGCCTACGTTGACAGCGACAAACGGCCGGCCAGCAGCCATGGACTCAATCATCGCGACAGGGGTCCCTTCATTTTGCGAAGTCAGCACGGTCAAATCAAAGTTCGCGTAGACGTTGGGCATGTCCCTTTGCCAGCCCGAAAGCGTAAAGTCCTGTTGTAAACCGAGTCCGGAAATCCTCGCTTCAACGGCAGGGCGTAAGGGGCCGTCTCCAACCATCACGAATTTCGCGTTCGCGCCGGACGATTTGAGAGCGTGAGCCACGTCGACAAAGAGTAGAGGATCTTTGACTTCTACAAACCGGCCTACCCAGCCAACCACCGGGACACCCCTTCCATCAATGAGGCCGCAGTGAAGTCGATTGCTGGACATTGTGTGGAAAGGTTCTAGGTCAATACCTAGGCGAATAACCTGAAGTTTGTCAGGCGATGCAATTCTGAATTTGTTAATGAGGTCGTCGCTCTGAGATTTGCTGACTGCAATGATGCGATCCGTGAAACGGGCCAGAAACCGTTCGACCGAGAGAAACAGCCGTGTCGCCGCCGATGAGAAATAACCATCGAAAATGTTTCCGTGGAATGTATGAACGACAACGGGAACTCTCGCGAGGAAGGCCGCGGTTCTGCCCAGAGTGCCCGCTTTTGCTGTGTGCGTGTGGACAACGTCCGGCTTTTCGCGGCGCAGTAGCTTGTAAATAGTCCATAACGCCACCAAATCCTTCCAGGGCGACAAGGGGCGCACCAACTGCGGAACTTGAGTGAAGGAAACATCCCATTTGGCCGCGTAATATTCCATGTTGCCTTCAATCTTTGGCACCGGGCCGGCGACTAGAAGAGATTCGTTGCCGCGTTGTTGCAGCCCACGAGTGGCCAGTACCACATGGATGGCAGGACCGCCCACATTTAGACGAGCGATAATGCGAACAATTTTCACTGAAGGCCACGCGACCTATCTATCGATACCCCGGTGTTTTTACGAGCAAGATCCGGCGAATTCTCTACTGCATCGCTTTCGACGAGGGACCTGGAAGCCCACCGAGTCGAACGGATTTCCGCCCTGCAGTATGCCGCCCCACAGCATCTTGCTCTCCAGTCTTCAGTTCTACCAAAGCCTCCTGAGGAAAAAAGTCGTCCCAAAAGGTGGCGTCCTGGCTCACGAGGTCTTCCAACTCAAACTTTATACGCATCAGACCTATGCCCAACCTTCGGCACTCCGCCTGAAGATGATTTCGTTCTTCTTGAGTGGTACTTGAGGTGAGCAGGACCGCACGAATGTCGCAGTTCTTAGAGAGTTGGTCTAAATTTTCCAAGCTTCCGCGCACGGGAATGGAGTGAATACAAAGGTTTTTCTTGGCGTGATCCGCGTCCAAAAATCCGACGACCTTTAACGGGTACCGTTTGTTAACCAAATGCAGGGTTGTCTCGCCATGGTCATCCGCCCCGTAGATTAGAACGTTGGCGCGATGTTTTGCCGGCGCGTAGGAATCAAACAACCGAGATGAAAACCGAAAGAGCAGAATTAAAAGCGTGAACACCAAAAAATCCAACACGAATACGACACGCGAATAGCCATCGAAACGATAAACCACCGCGAAATAAGCAACCGCCGTTACGGACGCCACCGCGGACGACCACGCAATCCGAAAGGCATCTCTCAGACCAAAATACCGCCACGATCGGCGATAAGCACCCAATCCGGTGAAAACAGCCAATTTGATAAGTACCACCTCCGGCATCGAGCGGGCGAACAGGCGCATATCCTCCACATGCCTACTTGTATCAAAGCGTAGCAAATATGACGTGTAGTACGAGGCCACGATCAAAACCACATCACAGAGGGCGACAAGGGAGACGCTTAGCCATCTTGGAGGACGAAAGGCGTAGCCCGGCATTTCCACGGTGCTACCGTGAGAGCGCAATTCAAAGCGCGTCAAGTACACGCCGAAAATTGCTACGAAGACTAGCAGCACAGCTACGATCGAAACCAAGGAAGTCACGCCGTAGATGACGGTCAAAAGCGCGACAATTCCAACCAAAAATGACAGAGACCACAGCGTTACGACTGCTCCTCCTTTAGAAAATCCATACGCAATCAAGCGATGAGAAAGATGGTCAGTTCCACCGGTGGCGATCGAACGGCGCCGAAGCTTTCGCGTCAAGGTGACTAATGTTGTATCGGCGATAGGAAGGACCATAATCAATAGAGGAAACAAAAGCGATGCGATGTGGTTCTTGCTGTCTGTAGAATTCAACTCCATCAAGGACGTCGAGGCGAGCCAAAAACCTATAAACAGGCTTCCCGAATCGCCCATGAATATCCGCCCAGATGGGAAGTTGAACACTAGGAAACCTAGCGTGGCGCCCGCAAACGTCAGCAGCAACAGGGCCAGTGAGGGATTTCCGCGCAAGAAAAACAGAACCGACAGAAAACACGCGACCAGAATTGCAGTACCTGCGCTCAAACCGTGAATGTTGTCCAACAAATTGAAAGCATTCGTGATACCGACAAGCCAGACGACCGCAATAAAAACGTCCAGCAGTTTGATGCCAGTAATGGAGAGGTCCGGCATTAACATAAGTAAGGCGAGCGAGATGGTAGCTTGGCCAAGCAATTTCCAGCGAGGCTGAAGGGTATGGAAATCGTCAATCAAGCCGAGCAGGAAAGCGCCCGAAGCGGCCGTGAACAAAACGATCTCGGTCGGCGTGCGAAACAGATTTGCGATGACCCCGCTGAAAACGAAAGCCAGATAAATGGCAGCGCCGCCAACGACAGGAGCGGGAGAAACTGGCAGGCGATCTGCAGCGGGTGTTGGCACCCATCGAAAGCGCAGAGCCAACTCGCAGAAAAGCCAAGTTATAGCCGTGCTCAAGCCAAGCGCAACGATAAAGCTCGCAAAAATTGTAAACACCGGGTCCCATCCATTCCGACAGCAATAGTCATTAGTCACGTGAGATTGTGTCAAATCAACAACATAGACGCAAGGCCCCCCCGGACGATATGGCGCAACTTAGTATATAGCGCGCAAAACGAAAACTAGTCAGGTGAAAACTGTATAAGGATTCGCGAGGACAGCGTAGAGTTGTGCAGGAGAAACCCGTAGGTTGAGGTTCGTTAGATTATGCCGTCGTCATCTGTGCGCCTGTCGCTGGACGCCTGCAAGCCTCAAAAACTAGTGCGTTCGCGACAACGCTTGCGTTAAGCTGAATATGAAAGGGGTAAGCTTGCCATTCCAAGCCAGCCGAAGGCACCAAGATCAAGGAGGAGAGAATCAAGCCAGCGGGATTGGTGTGAAGGAAAGCCCAACGGCAACTGATCGGAAGCTACTTAACCCTGGTCTGAGCGACGAGGACATTCAGGAAAGCCAGGAACGCGCGGCCGTCGCAGAGCGACAGGCGCAAGTCCTACGTTTGCTGTGGAACCGCCGACGTTTGTTGGTGCGAGCCGCAGCAATAGGATTGTTGGGGTCAACGCTCATCGTATTTTTGATTCCAAGATCCTACACTGCTACTGCTCAGCTTATGCCCCCAGACCCACAGTCCACATCAGGCATGGCGATGATGGCTGCGATGGCAGCGAAGGCCGGGGCTGGTTTGCCGGGTTCGGCAGGTGGCAGCGGCTTGGCCGGCGTCGCAAGCGATCTGCTCGGAACGAAAAATTCCGGCGCATTGTTCATCGGTGTGTTGAGAAGCGAAACTTCTCAGGACCGAATCATTGAGCAATTTGATCTCAAGAAGGTTTACGGTGCTTCTTTGGCGACGGATGCCCGAAAAACACTCGACGCGAAAACCACGATTTCCGAAGACCGAAAGAGTGGCATCATTTCGATCAGCGTAACGGATCACAGCCCGCAGCGAGCCGCGGCGATAACGAATGCGTATGTCGACGAACTGAATTCCCTGGTCGCTCAGTTATCTACCTCAGCGGCGCATCGCGAGCGCGTATTTCTGGAGGAACGCCTAAAGGTTGTAAAGTCGGATTTGGATACTGCCGTCAACGCGCTGGGACAATTTTCCAGCAAGAACAATACTCTCGACATCCAGTCAGAAGGCAAGGCCATGTTGGAGGCTGCTGGCACGCTTGCAGGCCAGATGGTCGCCGCGCAATCCGAGCTCGAGGGACTCCGCCAGATTTATACGGACAAGAACCCTCGTGTCCAGGCTTTGAGCGCCCGAGTTGCGGAGCTCCGCAAGCAATTGGATAAGCTGGGCGGCCAACAGGGGAAGACGGCGAATGGCGCAGATCTAGTGCCAGGCCAACCCCTCGCACCTCCGTCCGAAAAGGCTGGCGACATGCCGTTTCCGACGATACGGAATCTGCCTCTGCTCGGCGCACAATACGCGGACTATTATCGCCAAGCCAAAATTCAAGAGACGGTGTACGAATTGCTCACCGAGCAATATGAGCTGGCCAAAGTGGAAGAGGCCAAAGAAACACCGAGTGTGAAAGTGCTGGATCCGGGCAGAATTCCCGAAAGGAAATCGTTTCCTCCCCGCTTACTGATGGTTTTCTTGGGGACATTTCTCGTGGTCAGTTCTTCGGTTATCTGGATGTTTGGGGCAAAGAGGTGGGAAGATGCCGACCCAAACGATCCGCGCAAGATTCTCGCACAGGAAGTCGTTACAACGCTGAAGGCGCGCGCACTCTGGGCGGGGTCGCAGAACGGCGATGCGCCGAGGTCGAGAGTGTATAGGATCTGGAGTCGGCTGAGCAGCCGCCGTTCCCCGACAAACGGGGCGTCTGAGCCGTAGATAGTCGCGAGGTGGCTTGGACCGCCGATGAACAATGATGATCCGAATCCTTACATAACAAATGGTGGCCTGCTAGCCTCCCGGGGAATTCAAGTAATCTCGCGCGTGTTGTCAAAAGCATTCTCCGAGAGCCCCAACGCTAAGATATTCCGAGCGGGATTTATAGTGTCTTGCTTTGGGGTTCTGACGGCCGTCGCCATGGCAGCGAGGGAACTGACCATTGCGCGATATTTCGGACGGGATGACTCGATCGATGCGTTCCTTATCGCGTTTCTGCTACCTTCGTTCATCGTCAGCTTGGTCGTAAGTTCCCTAGGCGCGGCTTTCGTTCCTGTGTTCATCGATGCACGAAAGCACCGCAGCGAGGCGTCGATTCAAGAACTGTTTTCGAACGTACTGCTTCTCGACATTCTTGCTCTGTCAGTAATCGCGGTGATTCTTGGCCTGTTGTCCCCTTACTATTTGCCTTATCTTGGCTCGGGCTTCTCTGCTGCTAAACTTAGGTTGACTCGCGAACTTTTGCTGTGCCTCCTTCCCTTCATTCTGTTCAATGGAACGACGATGTATGTCACCGCTGTCTTGAACGCCGGCGAGCGGTTTGCCTTCCCCGCCCTGGTCCCTTTAGTCACGCCGCTAATCGTGATTTTTTTCATTGTCCTGCTGGCGAGGTCATTGGGTGCGTTTGCCATTGTGGCAGGAACCTTGACGGGGAGTGCTTTGGAAGCTCTAGCGCTCGCTAAAGCACTCAAGAAGCAGGGAATTCGATTGCTCTTCAGGTGGGGCGGATTTACTCCCGATGTGCAGTCCGTGCTTCGGCAATGCTGTCCGATGATTGCCGGATCATTCCTGATGGGGAGCGCCTTGGTTGTGGACAAGTCGATGGCCGCCATGTTGTCCCACGGCAGCGTCGCTGCGTTGAGTTATGGAAATCGGGTTATCAATGGCGTTTTTGCGATTGGCGCGACTGCGCTGGGTACGGCGACGTTTCCCTATCTTGCCCGTATGGCCGCGGAAGGGGATTGGAACGGGTGCAGGCATACTCTGAAGCGCTATTCCATTTTGGTGATCTTGACGAGCGTCCCTTTTACACTTGGTTTGATGGCGTTATCGAAACCTCTCGTGCGAGTCCTTTATCAACGGGGTGCTTTCACCTCTGCTGACACGGAACTGGTAAGCAAAGTTCAAATCTGCTATCTGATTCAAATTCCCTTTTATCTTTGGGGGCTGCTTTTCGTAAAATTCCTTTCAGCTGCAAGGCGCAACGATTTGCTAATGTTTGGAGCAGCGGTCAGTCTGGTCTTCGACGTGACCCTGAACTTTACTTTTATGCGTTTCTGGGGCGTTGCCGGCATCGCCCTATCCACGTCGGTCGTTTACATCTGTTCACTATTGTTCTTGATGGTCTGTGCGCTGAAGGTGCTCCGAAAGTCTCAGAATACAGATGCCGCCGGAAGTATGACAGCGAACCCGTCTTACCTGGAATAGACATGCGGCATCGTATGCCACAGTGATTCATCCGAGTGCCTGAAGACTGAACACAAATGGCCCTGTTGATCTATATTCTGCTCGGTGTTCTGATTGTCGTGTTGGAATCGCGTCGACGCGGTAGCGGCCAGCCCCTGGATGCGATGACAGCGTTTAACTGCTACTACTTCGTGTTGTTTGTGTTCGTGCCGATCAACGTGATATGGCTCGGGGTAGCCGTTGTACGGCAACAATACGCGTACGACAAATTTGGGCCGGGTGACATGTCGACAGCGTTTTCCATCCTTCTTTGTTATCTATTGTTCTGTTTTGGATACTGGGTGAAAAAGGGCGCTCCAGTCGTCGCTCATGGCGGGCGAACTGCCTTTTCCCTTGAGGATTCCACACGCGTAGCTAAAATCGTCTTTCTTTTTGGTCTTTTCCTCACGGCAGTTTATGTCGCCCAAATTGGTGGAATATCTGAAGCTATATCGATGGCCAGTGAAGTAAGGTCCGGGGAATTCGTCATCGAAAGCAAATATATCGGCTATACGCACTTGATGCAATTTTCGGCGGACGCATTCGTTCTATTTATGGCGGTCATCTTTGGCAAACGGATCAGGAAGATAAAAATAACCACCGGTGACAAGGTTTTCTTATTCTGTGCTTCGCTGCTCTTTGTTTACTATGCTTTATCCACTGGGGGCAGGCGACCGTTCATTTATCCTATTCTGCTGTGCTATCTCATCTACGCGTCGCTCGGGGGTCGCTCTACCAAAGTGGCGGTCGCGGTGCTCCTGCTCGTATTTGTCATTGCGGGCCTGGGATCGTTGTTTGTTAGTGACTGGTGGGCGCTGTCTGGTGTCGCCGTTCGTGCGGGTGTAGATGGACGAGTACTTACTGAGGTAGCCTACGATAACGCGTTGCAAGGCCTGGCAGATTCCTATATCCACTTTGTCGCCGCCCAGAAGGCCTCCTTGTGGCAATTCGGATTCTTGACCGATATTGTCAGTCTGCCGCGCGATTTTCTCCCTTCCCAGCTTTTTGGGTTTGAAAGGAGCCCCGAATTCGCTGATGCAATCAATGAATTCATTTTGGGATACCGGCTCCCAGATAGCTTTTCCGGCGGAGAGACCCTGGGTCTTCATGGATATCTACTGGTTAATTTTGGGTATCCTGGAATGTTTGCCCTGTTTTTCGTTCTGGGTCTAATTTACAAATGGTTCCATGTGCGTCTCAAACCGAGCGATCCTGACGATACTGTGAGATGGCTGATATATTGGTGGTTCGTTCTGGCGTTTTTTGTTTACTTTCGCGAGGGTATGCTGATTTTTGCGCTGAAGACACAGCTGACCTGGTGGCTTACCACTGCCTTGTTGCTCTACTACAGGGGAAAACATACGGCGATACTCAAACCTAGCCGCATCGTTGAGTGAGAGTATTTGCAGGGCTGACTGCTCGCCCAAGACTTTCCTGCATGTCAGGATAGCGCAGCGTCTTGCGTGAGAGGGTGCGGTGCCGAGCTGCTGTTTGCGGAGGAACGGCGAGCCGCTCCGCCGTTGTTTAGATAGAGGGATAATTGTAGAGCGCCAGAAACAAGGTGGCATCTCTCCACAATGACTGAATTAATCACTACACCACCGGCAAACGATAAGCCTTTGCAGAATCCGCAAACTGGCATTGTCGGAACTCACGCCATGCCGGACTTGTTGGGGACTCTCGGCCTTGTTGCCATTCTAGCGATCTCCACAAGTTGTCTGTTCTTTCAGCATTTCCATGACTTTTATAGTCCTGACTCTGCGAGTTATGTAGTTCCTGCGGGCAATATTCTGGCTGGACACGGATTTGTCAACTCCGCGGGATACCCTGAGACGGAGCGTACGCCCGGCTACTCGCTGTTCATCTTGCCTTTTCTATGGATGCATCTGGATTTGAAGTACCTAGTCATTTTTCAGCATCTGCTGCGCGCATTGATTGTGCTGGGCACCACTGTCTTTGCCTTTCGCGTTACGAGCAGTGGCAGAACGGCTCTACTGACCGGAGTCCTGCTTTGTCTCGACTTGCCCTTCCTAGAGTCCGCGAATTCGGTTCTTACGGAAATACTCTTTACTACAACTCTCGCAGTTGTCGTGTTGTTGCTCTGGACCGAGTCCGGAGAATGCCCGAAGCCCGGGATTTATTGCTTCAGTGCTGGTCTTCTGGCAGGGGCATCTGCGTTGATACGGCCGGTAAATGTGCTCTTCTTCTTACCTGCCACAGTATATTTATTGCTCGCTCGCAGAAGTTTCAAGTTACGCGCAGTCCTAACTTTCTCTCTTGCGTTCGTCATTCTTCCTCTGACCTGGGCAATCAGAAATTATCGCGAGACGGGCTACTTCGGGGTGACTACGATTTCCGGCGAGCATATACTCTTGTACGGTGCGGCCGGGGCGCTGGCCATTAACGATTCCGGAGACTTCAGTGCAAACCTAGAGAGACGCCAGGCCCAACTACAAATACAAGCATGTGATGACATTCAAACCCTTTATGGGACCGAGTGCTCCCAAGCAACAATTGCCCGAAAATCAGAATACGATTCTGTTCTGGGACGCACAATTATCGGGGCGCATCCTCTGGCCTATGTGAAGGTTGTTCTTCGAGGCGACGCCGAAATGATTTTGGGTGGCGGCCTTGTTAGACTAAGGAAAATGACCGGAACAAGCGCGCACGTGGGGATGATCGTTATGTTGATCTGCACGATCCCTGTATTTTGCTTTGCGAGCGCGGGATTATTGGTACTTTGGAAAAACAATAGGCGATTGTCCATGCTCATTTTCTTGGTTATCTTCTACTTTTTGGCAATCTCCGGTGGCCCGGGGTCTGACTCGAGGTTTCGAGTTCCTATCATTCCTCTTTATGCGCTCTCGGCTGCGGTCGGTCTAGACTTCGGTCTGAAACGACTCCTTGCGAAAAACGCGCTGACTAGCTTGTTGGCAGCTGGCTCGCCACAGATACGAAATGATTAAGCGTAATACATCACTGCTACTGGTGCCTTCCTCCTTCAAGCAGACCCGGCGCGCGGGGATAACACGAACGCAGGGCGGATATGCAAGGTCTGCTGAGGGAGGGGCCTAAGTGGAGGTTTCGAGGGCATCGAAGGAGTACTGGAATTCGCTTTGGCAACAAGAAGGACGTTTGCCGCGCGCGATCATCCCCAGCGATCGGTCGCTGAAGAATCATCTGGAATTCAAATTCCATGCATTCTTCAAGCAAACATTGATTGCTGAGAGCCATTTCGGTGAAGCGCCCAGCCTGGCAGAGCTTGGTTGTGCATGTTCAGTCTGGCTTCCCTATTTCTCTAAGGAGTTTGGCTTTCACGTCACTGGCGTAGACTATTCTCCTCTTGGTTGCGATCAAGCTAAGGCCATTCTCACCCGGGAGGGGGTCGAGGGCGAGGTAATACTTGCGGACATTCTTCGGCCCCCGCCAGATCTACTGGATCGTTTTGATTTTGTCGTCTCGTTCGGAGTTGTTGAGCACTTCGAGGCGACTCATGAGTGCCTAAAGGCGTGCGCTGCGTTTCTTAAACCAGGGGGGACAATTGTTACTGTGATCCCCAATATGAATGGACTCGTCGGCTGGCTGCAAAAACACCTGGCGAGGGAGGTATACGACGTTCACGTTCCGCTGGACGCCCGGGCATTTCGACGAGCGCACGAGCTTGCAGGACTGGAAGTCCTAAGGTGCGAATATTTTTGTTTCCTGAATTTCGGCGTCCTTAATCTGAACCGAATTCGTCAGTCTTTCTTAGGGCTGTGCCTATCCCGTGCCTTGAACGCAATCTCCGCGGCAACCTGGATATTAGAAAAAGCAGGCATGAGGTTACCTGTCAATAGAATAAGTTCACCCTACGTCGTCTGTGTTTCGATGAAGACGATGTCGCCCGGAAGGTGATCGAGGTCTTGGGCGATCCGGGGCCAGCCTTTCGTCGCGGGGCCACGGGGCATTTTTGAATACCGACGCAACGATGGTCACCAAGGCTAGTCCGGCTATGGAACGAGACAGGAACATGTTGAGCCGATCCACTATGGTTGCCAAAAGCGAACAGGAGCTCGCCGATTCAGCCGGGAGATTTGCATTCGGAAAGAATTGGCAGCGCTTCCACAAGTATTTAACTGAAGAGCGTATTGTCGAAGCAGAGAAATCACTTTGCTCCATGCTCGATGTCGTTGACCTCACGGGGAAGTCATTTCTGGATGTCGGATGTGGAAGCGGATTGTTTTCCTTGGCCGCGATGCGCCTCGGAGCAAAATTGGTACATTCTTTCGATCTCGATCTTCAAAGTGTAGCCTGCGCACAGGAACTGAAGCGGCGGTACTACGATGCCGTGCCTGGCTGGACAATCCAACAAGGAAGCATCCTGGATTCCGAATTTCTCTCCGAGCTGGGCCAGTTTGACGTCGTTTATTCCTGGGGAGTGCTTCACCATACGGGCGACATGTGGCAAGCGCTGGGGAACACCATCCCGCTGGTGGGCAGCGGAGGCAAGCTATTTATCGCCCTTTACAACGACCAGGATTATTTGTCCTCGGCCTGGAAGGCAATCAAACAGCGATACAATCGCGGATTCGCGTGGCGGTTAGTGATCATCCCAACGTTCGGCGCCTGCCTGACAGGCGCATGTTTCATCAAAGATGTTTTTTTCCTGCGGAGGAGTCCGTTAACCCGCTACCGAGAATATAAGCAAGCACGCGGCATGGCGTATACGACCGATTTGCTAGATTGGCTTGGCGGTTATCCGTTTGAGGTGGCGAGGCCCGATGCCATCTTCGATTTCTTCCGGGCGAAGGGGTTCGAGCTGGTGAAACTCAGGACAGTGGGGCTCGGTCTGGGAAACAACGAGTTTGTCTTTGCCAGGCGAGCCGGTTAGAAAACTGTGTGGCCAGCATTCTCCAATCGGATGAATCAGACTTGGGTGTAGCTTCCGAACAGTCTGGCCAGGGTTCGCAAAGGGGGTCCTTAGCGACCGGCGGACGACGCATTGCCATGCTGATCCGATCGCTGGACTATGGCGGCGCAGAAACCCAGATGACCGTGCTTGCCAACGGGCTTGCACGGTCCGGGCAGCCCGTGATCCTGCTGGTGATGTATCAGGGAGGGCCGCTCCTTGAGCGACTGTCTCCCGCCGTGAGAGTGCGCTGCCTGGAAAAGCGCGGCCGCTGGGACGTCGTCGGCTTCTTGCTCCGCCTATTTTCAGTCTTGGCAGAAGAGAAACCGGATTTACTGTATGCGTTCATGCCGGTGGCCAATCTGCTGGCATGTCTGGCCAAAGTGCGCTTGCCGAACCTGAGAGTGACTTGGGGAGTCCGGGCATCGGATGTAGATCTAACCCACTACGATTGGCTGTCCCGGCTTACTTATTGGTTTGAACGCCGATTTAGCCGTTTTCCGGATCTCATCATCTCTAACTCGGCGGCTGGGCGGCGCTATGCGATAGCACAGGGCTTTCCGTCCAACGACCGGTTCGTCGTGATCCCGAACGGGATCGATGTTGAGCACTTTCGACCGGACGCGGTGCTGCGTCAGGCCGTGCGGACGGAATGGGGAGTCTCGCCAAAAGAAGTGCTCGTGGGAATCGTCGGCCGTCTGGACCCGATGAAGGATTATCCGACTTTCCTCAAGGCCGCTGAGATACTCGCGGGCCAAAGGCAAGGAATGCGCTTCGTCAGTGTGGGAGCCGGCTCTCCTGATTACCTCGAGCGTTTGCGAGAGCAGGCGCGCTGCCCGGGGTTGGAAGGAAAAATGATCTGGGCGGGTCGCCGTGCCGATTTGCCGGCAGTGTACAACGCACTTGACCTCCTGGTGTCATCCTCGTTTGGAGAGGGCTTTTCCAACGTTCTCGGCGAGGCGATGGCCTGCGGCGTCCCCTGCGTCGCCACCGATGTTGGCGATGCTCGCGAGATCCTCGGTGACGCCGGTATAGTGGTTGCGCGTCGTGACCCCGAGGCTCTGGCGAGCGGCATCATGGCATTGCTCGACCGGCTGAGCTTTGAGCAAGTCAGCCTTTGCGTCGCGGCCCGGCGACACATCTCGGAGAATTTTTCGGTGGAAACGCTGGTGCGGCGTACCAAGGCGGCGTTGGAGGCGATTCCTTGACTCTCGTGCTGCACGTTATCACCAGCCTCGACACCGGCGGCGCCGAAATGATGCTGAAGCGTCTGATCCAAGCCCACCGGGACAAAGCTGAATATCGGCATACGGTCATTGTTCTCAAGAACATGGGAGAAGTGGGTCAGCAACTGCAAGATTTGGGCATTCAAGTACAGGCACTGGGGATGCGTTCGCTACGGGAGGTCCCCCGCGTAGTTTGGCAGCTCATGAATCGAATTCGCGCTGCCCGCCCCGATGTCGTCCAGACTTGGATGTACCATGCCGATTTGCTTGGCGGTTTAGCGGCGCGCTTGGCTGGAAATCGGCATGTGATCTGGGGTGTCCGATGCACTGCTATCCCACAGCGTGGACTATCCGCTACGCAAATGATTGTATTGTTTTGTTCCCGGCTGTCTCGATTTATACCCAGCGTAATCGTCTGCTGTGCGGAGTCTGCGAGAATCGTCCATATCGAGAAGGGCTACGATCGAACGAAGATGGTTGTGATCTCGAATGGATATGATCTGCGAACCTTCAACCGAGACCGCGTGCTTCGACGGCGAGCCCGTGCTGTTTTTGGTTTTGAGGAAGACGATATTGTTGTGGGGACCGTTGGACGATTCGATCCCTTGAAGGATTACAAGAACTTCGTCCGTTCCGCGGCAGTGCTTGCGTCCGATGTTGAGCGCGTGAAATTCCTAATGGTAGGTCGTGACCTTGTTAATGGGAATCAGCTGCTGCGCGCCTGGGTTGCGGAAAGTGGACTCACGCATAAATTCGTATTGGCAGGTGAACGCAGGGATATTCCAGAATGCTTGACAGCGATGGACGTGTTTTGTTTGTCTTCCATTGCAGAAGGTTTTCCGAATGCGGTTTGCGAAGCGATGGCGATGAACGTTCCGTGTGTTGTCACAGACGTAGGAGATGCGGCCGAAATTGTCGGTGATACAGGCATTGTGGTTGCCCCTGGTAATCCAACGGCGCTCGCCGCCGGTCTGCGAACCATGCTTAGCAAAGGAGCTTCGGAACGGTCCGGGCTCGCTGCATTAGCCAGACGCCGAATCGAGGAAAGATATTCGATTGAGATTGTCTCGGCTCGATTCGAAACTATATATGATCACCTTACCCAGAATTCGTCGGAAGTCGCGGTTGTGAATTAGCTGAAGACATCGACATTGATTCTCTATGATCTGAGTCTCCCGCGCTGAGATCGCCCCGTAAGGCGAGGCTCTGGACTATGATCTGGCATTTTCAGCATATGATCGATCCGCGAAGGGCAGAAAACAAAGGTTAAGAGGCTTCCAACACTTATGTGTGGCATCGCGGGTTTTTGGCAATCCAAGCGCGCCGCTGAGCATCCCTTGGAATTGCTGAATCGAATGGGTTTGGCGCTGGCGCATCGCGGCCCAGACGATGCGGGGGCATTCCACGACGATGCTGTTGGGATCGGTATGGCCTTTCGTCGGCTGTCCATTCTGGACCTCTCGCCCGAAGGCCATCAGCCGATGTTTTCCGCCTCTGGCAGATTCGCGATCGTTTTCAACGGAGAGGTCTACAATTTCGAAGAGCTACGCGCTGAGCACGGCTCGCACCAATGGCGGGGACATTCCGATACCGAAGTTATGCTCGAGACGTTTGAACGCTGGGGCGTCGCAGCTGCCGTTCAACGCTTCGTCGGAATGTTCGCCTTTGCGCTTTGGGATCGTCAGGAGCGACGACTGTATCTTGTCCGGGATCGTCTGGGCATTAAGCCGCTGTACTACGGCCGCATGGGCAGCGCCTTCATCTTTGCTTCCGAACTGAAAGCTATCCGGCTGCACCCTGATTTCCAAGCAGAGATTGATCACGACGCACTCGCTCTATACATGCGGCATAACTATGTACCCTCGCCCCACTGCATTTATAGGGGACTGCAGAAATTGCAACCCGGTTGTATGCTCACGCTCGACTCTTCAACAAACACTCCCGTGATCCACCGTTATTGGTCCGGAGAAGAAGTCGCGCGCCGAGGGCAGAATTCACCATTACAAGCCAGCGATACGGAGGCAGTCGATCAGCTTCAGCAACTCCTCCTCGCAGCTGTGCGTTCACGCATGATTGCTGACGTTCCGTTGGGTGCGTTCTTATCAGGAGGCGTAGATTCCAGTACAGTAGTCGCTTTGATGCAGACACAAAGTCGACGCCCTGTCAAAACCTTCACGATTGGGTTTCATGAAGAGGGCTATAACGAAGCTGTAGATGCTCGCAGAGTCGCCGAGCATCTGCACACGGATCACACGGAGCTGTATCTTACCTCGAAGGATGCTCTTGACGTTGTTCCGCTACTTCCAAGCATATACGATGAGCCCTTCGCGGATTCTTCACAAATTCCTACTTTTTTGGTCTCCAAATTAGCGCGTGGCAGCGTTACCGTCAGCCTTTCCGGCGACGGCGGAGACGAATTATTCGGTGGTTACAACCGTTATTTATTGATTCGGAGAATCTGGAATTCCACTAAATTTGTTCCGGCGCCAATGCTGAACGCCATCTCATCCCTTCTCCGTGCAATTCCGCCAGCTTCGATTGACAGGGCTTTTCGCGTGTTGCGCCCGTTCTTTACAAAAAGCCTTCGCCACGGGACTCCCGGCAATAAGGTGCAAAAACTCGCGACATTTTTTTCACTAAACAGTCCGCAGGCTCTCTACTACGAAGCGCTCTCACATTGGACAAATCCTGAGAAACTCGTGACGGACTCGCATGAGCCGAACTCTGTTCGCGAATGCATCGAAAATCTGTCCGCTGGCTCCATAAGTATCGAGGAAGTCATGATGCTCACCGATCTCCTCAATTATCTGCCCGATGACATCCTTACAAAAATCGATCGTGCCAGCATGGCGGTCAGCTTAGAGGCCCGCGTTCCTCTTCTGGATCATCGTGTCGTGGAGTTTGCCTGGAGTTTGCCTCTGTCTTTGAAGATCAGGAACCGCCAGAACAAGTGGATCTTGCGTCAGGTTCTTTACAAATATGTCCCTCCGGGCCTCATCGAACGGCCAAAGATGGGTTTCGGCGTGCCCATTGATCGCTGGTTGCGTGGTCCCCTCCGCGCTTGGGCCGAAAGCCTTCTCTCCGAAGCAAGCTTATCTGACCACGGCTTACTTAACTCTGACTCTATTCGTGAAAAATGGCATGAGCACGTATCCGGCCAACACAATTGGCAGTATTTGCTTTGGGATGTGCTTGTCTTTCAGGACTGGCTTCGTCAGCAAAGCTCAGTACGCTCCGCCCCCGGCGCGAATTGTCTGAAGGAAATAAGTGTTGCGAAAGCCGAACCTTAGCCTCATTTTTCTTCGTAATCGAAAGATGGAGTACTTTTGCCATGGTCGACGACTGGGGTTTGCAGACTTATAGGACTCCGCAAATCGCCGCAATCCCTCCTCCAGGGGCATAGCAGGTTTGCAGCCGAGTAAACGGCCTGCCTTTTCGATGCTCGCCCAAGTGAGTGGAACATCGCCAGGTTGGAGTGGTTGTTTGTCGAGTATCGCCTCTCATCTGACTCGCTCAAGTGCGGCGACGAGTTCTCCCAGATTGATCGGGTCGGCGCCCGTCCCACCATACCCGCATCCTGTGCTTCACCTTGCGGGCACCTGCTCGAAGTTTCCCCTTCGCCGCTAGTTCCTCTCGCTTGTCCCTTTGCTAATTTTGCGTTCCGAAAAAAGAAGGCAGCTTGGCTTCCAGGTGCGGCCAGAAAGAAACCCCGACGGATGAAGTCCAATTGGTTTGAGGGGTGGTCGCCAAAATCGGAGCGAACCACTTTTCGTATTGCACTCCCGCCGAAACGTTCACTTTGCCACCCAGCCAGCAGTCAAATTTCGCCGAGCCGTCGTTCACCGTTTCTCCGCCTGGGATGAAATCGCCGGAAATCGTAGCGTGGCGGTAGCCGAACTGCAAATTGTTCCGCGCCCCAAACCGGTAAGTGCTCCACGCTTGTATGCCGGTGCCATCTCGTCCGATCCAGCTCGCGAACAAGTTCCTCTTGTTTGTGCTGAGATCGTGATAAAAAAAGTCAAAGTAAGTCAGGTGCCCGCCACGGCTGGAGGAGGGAGTATTGGTATTCACAGCTTCCACGCGCAGGTCCAAGCGCGGAATTTTTGGAAAGCGTACCAGGTAAATGCCGGGATTAATGGCAGCTCGGCGTGGCGATGACAAGGGGGAAATGTCATCGGACGAAAGAGCGTCCGTGTATATCGAAACCCAGTCACGCAGGAGGGGCAGGCGGTAGGAAAAATCGAAGCCGCCGGTTCGTTTGCCGGGATTGGCATTCGCGGCATAAGTGTCGGAGTTACGAATGCCAAAGTAGCTGTTAAACACAGCGGCCGGTGTGAGCGGGCGGCCAACGCCTCCCATCTGTGCCATGCGCGTGAATCCAAACTCCAGGTTTTTTGTTGGCTTGAAGCTCACTTTCTCTCCATGAATCAACGGACGAGGCGGAAAATCGTTGCCGGAAAGTTTGCCGAAGAATGCGTCTAGCTTCATCGGACCCAAGAGCCGGCCGAAGATCCACGGGAGCGTGAAAGGGACGATGCGGCTCGCTCGGAACATATAAATCGGCTCGGCATTGTCGCTGAAAATCAGGGCGCTACCATAATCGGGCCCCCACCAAAGGCTCTGTTTGCCAAAAGCGAAATTCCAATTTGCCGCAGTGGCCGAAACGTAGGTGTCAAGAAGGCGGAATTGATTTACGGTTGCGAAGGGCGTCGCCGGTTGCAGAGGATTTTGGTCCACGGTGGCAATGAATTGTCGTATCGGGAGTGAATACGCAGGCGCGAAAGGAGCGTGTTGATATTCGCCACGAACGTAGATCGCGTAACGCCCCGCGGTGGCGTAGCCGGAAAAGCCGTCGTAGCTATTGAAGCCTTCCTGATACGGGCGGCCGTAGTTGTTGATGATCGTTTGGCCAAAATGATAGCTGTCGTTCAGAGGTGGGCCACTAATTCCGGTCACGTTGGCGTAGAGCGACTCCAAATGCACGGTCCCTTCGCTGGCTCCCACCAGCGCTTCACTGGCCCCCTGCAATTCGCTTTGTAGGGCCAGGTACAGGCTGTACACATCACCGCGCATCCCACCGTTCGCTTCGATATTTTCGCTGGCTTCTTCTACCAGGCGAGCGCACTCCGCTCGCGTCCAGGGGCGCATCCCGAGAAATGCGGAATCTATATAACCCAGAGCGGCCAAGCGCTCTATTGCGGGGTAAATCCAGCTGTCGAGTTCGACGTAAGGTGACCCGGCAGGAGTAGTAGACGCGGCCCCGTCCTGCGATTCTGCGTAGGTCGGCCAAGCCGCGCCAGAAAGGTCGGGATTGTGATGTGTGCGATATACATAAGCTCCCACGAGCCAGCCGATGGCGCTCCCGATCAGCACATCCGAGGGAAAGTGCTGCTTCGCGCTGACGCGCGAAAAACTGATCGCCGACGCAGCGCCGTACGCCAAAACGGATGTCAGCGGCCCGGGGTACTCGTGCGCGATTACGCTGGCGATGGACCACGCGGCCGCAGCATGCTCGGAAGGAAACGACACGCCGCCTTTGAAAAAATCGCCGCGGTAATTGTCCTGCAAGGGACGCTCGCGGCCAAAGGCATACTTGATCACGTACGTGGGCACCAGGGAGTCAATCGCCGCTTCGCCGGCCAAAAACCCTGTTTCTCGTTGGTGTTCGTCATGCGTGAGGTATCCGAGAAAATAAAAACCCGCGCCCACGCCGGCCAGCGCGCCGATTCCATAATTGGAAACATCGCCGCTGCGTTTGATACGGCTCGGCGAGTTGGATAGATGCTTGCTGTATTCCGTGTCGGTCGCGAGCATGATGCCGGTCGCGGCGCCCAGCGGTATCAGCCAGTCTGCGTCCACCAGGTGGACGTGCGCGGGGCAGGTCCAAATTGCCTTTTGATCCTGCAGAAACACTTTCAGCAAGTGGGCGCTGAGAGCATTTTCATGCGCCGCCTTTTGGTCGTTCGGTGTCGAATCTTGCTGAACGCCGCTCGTGTTCTCGCCGCTCGCCGCGTGGGCGGACGTATTGTGTCCGAGCGCGTTTTGATCGGCTTGCGGTTGTGTGGGTGCCTGAAGCGAGGGAATGTTCGCCCCCGTTGCGGACGCGGAGAGTTGCATCGCGTGAGCGAAGCAAACCGTATTTCCCAAGGCTACCGCTGACAACCCAACCAGGACGATAGCTGCCAATCTCCATCGAGTCATTCACCCGTCCACTAGTAATGCACAGCGATAAAGATGGCGGTGGTAACAGAGGCTGCGACCTGAGCTGCGGTGAAAAGATTCGTCCAGTTCTTCGGGCCGGCATATGCTTTCTCCGGGACTACCACGGTATCGCCCGGCCGCAACGCCGCGCTCAGCGACGGCCCGCTCCACAGACTTTCTCTAGCGCCGATCACTGAGCCGTCGGCGCGAATCACGAAGATAGACTTCTTATCCGCGATAGGCGTCGGTCCGCCGGACTGGCCGAGGTACCATTTCGCGCTCTGGCCCGGGCGGTAGGCAACAGCCGTGGGATTGTATACCTGTCCAGTCACCATAATGTAGGCTGGCTTCTGGGGGATCGTCAGGGTATCGCCATTTCTCACTGGAATGTCGGCGGACGTGTTCTTCCAACGATTGACCGGTCCGGAAATTTGCATGGCTACGCGGCCTGCAGGAGGATTGGCGGCCAACTCTTGTAGGGTCTGCTGATATTGCGCCATCGCCAGTTGTTTGGACTGTTTCTCATCTGCGGTTGATTCCGGCATAGCTTGCAGATCGCTTTGCATGCCCTTTACGCGCAGAATGATGTCAGTCTGTTGCTTCATTTGCTCATCGCGTACTTGGACCCTCTGCAAGACTGCACCATACGGATAAGCGTCCGACTGGTAGCCCCCTGCCCTTGAGAGAATCGAACTGAGGCGTTCACCAGGCTTAATCCCATAAGTTCCGGGGTGCTCGACTTCGCCACGTACGGTTATGGAAGCACCCAACTCATTCCAGTCGGGAAGCTCCCGGATCGTGAGTACGTCCCCATTGTGAAGCGGCAGATTTGCATTCGGATCGCCCTTCAAGGCAGCCGAAATCGACAGAGTTTGGTGCTCGCCAGCTAATCGGACCGCGTTTTCATTTTGCTGGCTGGTCCACGAATAACGAGTGAGATCCGCTGTCTGCGGATCGGCGCTGGCCTTCAATCCGCCTCCCACCAAGATCAGGTCCGCGACAGTCATGTTGTCAGTCCAAGGGTACCGACCCGGTTTAGTAACATCGCCTTCGATGTATACCGTCGCGGGTTCTGCATGCGATGCGTCGCGGTGAACCAAAACTCGATCCCGCGTTTCCAAGGGGATATTGGCTGTCGCATCGCCCCCCAGTGCATCACCGAGATTCACGCTGAAAATTTTTGACTCGCCTCCTGGCAAATAGCGAAAGACTTGGGCACTTTCGGTTTGTGCGTCCGGACCAAGTCCCCCAGCCAGATGAACCGCATCGGCCAAGCGAAGCGATCCCGCTGTGCGGTATGTTCCGGGCATTCGCACATCGCCCCACACAGATACGGTAGGAGGGTTTTCAAAATCAAAACGGCCGAAAATGCGAATCGTGTCCATGGCATGAAGCTCGGGAGATTTGGACGGGTCAGCAAGAGCATCGCTCAAGTTGAAGCTCTCGACGCTCGGATGAAAATCCGGCGGATTCAGCCGGATAATCTCGGCGTATTGCGAAGCCGGTTCCGGCAGCAGATCCTTGTAAGAGGCGACCACGTCCGTCAGGCGCATGTCAGTGCGATAGGAATAACGCCCTGGACGTATGACGTGGCCCTCAAGGTAAATCGCATCCTGATTGTAGGGAGCAATGGGGAAAATTCGGATGCGGTCTCCGTCGTGCACCTGGAATTCTTCCATCTTCTTGGTGACGTCGGCATTGTCCCCGGCGTCCCGGATGTCCAGGCTCAGCATGGTTTGCTTATCGTGCGCCACCACGCGTTGCACTTCGATGTGGCGAACCGCCGCGGTGGGAAGCAATCCGCCCGCGAGTTCCAGAACGCTGGCCAAACTATTTTCGTCTTTCAATTCGTAAATAGCTGGACGTCGGACCATTCCTTCGACCGTGACTTGTGGGCCGATGGGAGGCACGAGGATGGTGTCCCCATTTTCGAGGCGCATCATGTCGCCCTTCACGCCGTGCAACAGTAGGTCATATACGTCCACCGTTTGAATGAGCTGATTATCGCGGTAGTGTTTCAGAATCCGGAGCGAACCGCGCGAGGTGGGCCCATCGGCCACGAACAGGGCATTCAAAGGGGTGGAGAGCGAACTGATATCGTACGCGCCCGGATGGACTAGGTCGCCAACTTCGTAAACGCGAATCGTACGCAGGCGCGCCAGGGAAACATCCGCGGAAACGTTTCGTAGTTGAGAGCGCAGCAGTTGTTGAACAGACTCTTGAACCTGTGCGAGGTTTTTTCCGCTCACTAACACAGGGCCAACCTCCGGAAGGTTCACCCGCCCTTCGCGGTCCACGGTGCGGATTAGGCGTCGCGAGACTCCTCCCCAAATGTCGATCGTAAGGCCGTCGCCAGGACCCACGACGTAATCAGGCCCGGCCGGCAAGTCCATGGGGATCATTCGCGAGTCGCGAATCCCATTCTCGAAGACACTGATTCCAAATCGCTGTGGAGTAGCCGGACGCGGCACGGCTTGCATGTACATGTCATACAACGAAGGGATGTCCATATAGGGATCTGGTTTGCGAACCATCTCGACAGGCTGAAGCATCGCCTGTTCTCGTTGCAGTTCGTAGAATCGATTTCGCGATCTGAAACCCAAATAGTTGGGTTGCATGCCCATTTCCGGGCCGTTTGTCCGGTCCGGCAAGTTTCCCGCCAGGTCCTCCAGGGACGCGTCGCTGCCGCTTGCCCCGTACATACCTGCTCCGCCAATTCCAACGCTAGACGAGTTGCCTTGCTGGCCTTGGGAGCTCTTGCCTGTAAATGTATCGGAATCCTCCCCGCTACCGGAGCTCGTTTTCATCAGAGATTGTGCCATTGAGGGCGAAATTCCCGAGCCAGAGCCGAGAGCGGCCAAAGATTCGTTGTAATCGTAAGACCCGTCAGACGGGAATGGTGGAAAATCATTGGCATATTGGTCGCCACTTTGCATGAATTGCGTGTACTCAAGATCTTCACCTCGGCGCGGAGTGATTCGCTGATTCGGTTGATTCGGATTTGCTCCTTGTCCACCCGGTTGCGTTTCCTGTTGTTGTTGCTCGCCCGGATTCCCATAATTGTTGTAATAGTTGTTGCCTCGAGGAGGCTGCGGTATGCATTCAGCGGATTGTTGCGGGTCACAGCCCTTGCTGGTTTGAAGGTTCTGCTGGTTCCCTTGGTGCGCTTGCGCGCGCGCTTCTTCTTCATGCTGAGCAATCCATTTCGTGCGCTCCGCGATCAGAAGGGCGTGCTCCTTGCCTTGTTCTGAGTCCGGATTCATCTGCGGCACTAGATAGCCGTAGCGTTGCACCAGTTGCGTCGCCACTGCTCGAAATTGAGCGTCCGAGTCCAGACGATCGAAGATGGCATCGTTTGTCACGTCCGCGTCAGTGATAATCTGTCCGTGGTCGGTGGCATCCTTGGCGACCCATCTTTTTAGCTCCACCATCAGGCCGATGTCTCGGATGATTATCGTTTTGATTTCGCCGGCGGATGCCGAGACCCGGCTTAGGTTCTCGCGGCCGAGTTCCGAATTTTGAGTAGGGGACTGACGTGGAGATTGATTTTGGCCAGAAGTTGCTATGCAAACCACAAATATGGCGGCAAGCACGGAAGCCAACCGCCAAGCCCCGGTTTTTCCGCACAATGCGGCCACGCTGTTAGTTGGTTTCAACACTTCACTGCTTATAGTAATAATTGCCCCCTGATTGATCCTCATTATTAGCGCCCAAAAACCGGCAAAACGCAAGGGCCTCCGCCCAACTTGGATTCGCGGGAATCGGGTTTGAGTTGCTCGCCGGCGCTTTGCGGGAATCCGGCGGGGTTAGAAATGTACTCGAGCGTCCCACTGTCCCCTAGACCAAAGACCGTGTATTCCCTCGAATATTATAAGCAAATTATTTTATGAAGATGATCAGGCCGCTCACGAGAGTTTCGCGGTGATTTGTCCGTAATGCGTACATGCTGGCTCTGTCGAGTGATCAACGAACGTGCATGCGTCTTCTTGCGGTCTGGAGCACACTAAGTCCTGCGACTCAATGTGCTCCGCCGGTCGCGCCTGACTTGAATTTTCGCGTGAAGAAAACCAGGGGTGCACCAATCAAGCAGGCGCACCCCAGCAGCCAAAAACAATCCAGAAATCCCAGGAAGGCAGCCTGCTGCCCCACGATCTGCGCCAATTGCGCTTTCGCGTGCAAAGCGGCATCCGCTGTCGAAAAACCGTGCGCCCGAAAATAGTGAGACATCGCGTTGAACGTTTGCCGATAGCGCTCCTGCGACGGGCTCGCGTGTTCAACCAGAATTGACTGGTGATACTGCGTTCTGCGAGCCAGCACTGTAGTGACAAACGCGATCCCCACGCTCCCCCCTTGGTTCCGAAACAGATTCGTAAGACTCGACGCCTTATTGTTTTTATTTTTCGGCAGGAATGAGTAAGCCAATTGACTCACCGGAACGAATAGCGGCGCGATACCCAACCCTTGCAGAGCGCGCGCCAATGCGATGTGCCGGTAATCGGTGCCCAGGTCGAAACTGGCGTAGCGCCACATGGCCATGGCAAAAATTACGTATCCCACAAAAATCAACGGTTTGATGCCCACCTTCGGAAGGATTCTGACGATCAGCGGTGCCAGAGCTACAATCACGAATGCGCCCGGCCCCAGAACCAGCCCCGCATCCGTCGCGGTGTAGCCGTAAAGGCTCTGCAGCATCTGGGGAATGAGCACCGTCGAACCAAACAGCGCGAAGCCAAAAAGAAAATAATAAATGTTGGCGATAGCGAAGTTCCGGTCGGCCAGCAGCCGAACCTCCACCACCGGATCGGGATGCCGCCACTCCCAAAAAACAGCCACCACCAACGCGGCCAGCGCCACCAGAAAAAAGAACACAATGAAACGGCTCTCGAACCAGTCTTCCGTCTGGCCGCGGTCGAGGACCACTTCCAGGCACGCAAATCCCAGCGCCACCAGAAAAATTCCTAGGCCGTCGATGCGCAGCTTCCCGCCCGCGCGCGCCGCTTCCACTTCGCGCGTGAATTCCGGAGGATCCGAAACCACGCGGCTGGTCAAGATCAAAGACACGATCCCGATCGGAATGTTAATGAAGAATATCCAGCGCCAGCTCCAATGATCCGTAATCCATCCGCCGAGCGGTGGTCCGATCACGGGCGCGGTAACGATCGCCATGCTATAAAGCGCGAAAGCCGCCGCCCGCTTGTGCGCCGGAAACGTATCCACCAGAATCGCTTGCTCAACCGGAGCGAGCCCGCCTCCTCCAACGCCCTGCAGCACGCGAAAGAAAATCAGCAATCCAAGCGTCGGCGCTAATCCACAAAGCAGCGAGCTCACAGTGAAGAGCACCACGCAAAGCATGTAGTAACGTTTTCGGCCAAACACCCGGCTCAGCCATGCGGAAAGGGGCAGCACCACTGCGTTCGATACCAAGTAACTCGTAAGAACCCAGGTGCTCTCGTCATAACTGACCGCGAGCCCGCCGGCGATGTGTGGCAACGCAACGTTGGCAATCGCGGTGTCGAGCAGTTCCATGAACGTCGCGAGCGTGACGGTAGCGGCAATGATCCACGGGTTGATGGCAGGCCGGTCGGCCACCAGGCTCGGAACGGGAATGACGGCAGTACTTGCGCTGACTGTGCTCATAACGGGTACTGGCTGTTTCGATGCTAAAAGAGACTGCTCGGTCTCATTAAATATAGGTTATAATATCCAAAGAGACCAGTTGGTCGCAAGGCGATCTGGCTGCGGGAGGCACTCCATGGGCAAAGGCGAAGAAACCAGGCAGGAAATCATTCGCAAGGCCGCACCCATCTTTAATCAACGAGGCTACGAAGGCGCGGCATTGTCCGAACTGATGCAGGCGACGGGGCTCGAAAAAGGCGGCATTTATCGCCATTTCGAGAGCAAGCAGCAGCTTGCTTCCGAAGCTTTCGACTACGCCTGGAAGAAGGCCTTGGATGCACGACTCGAAGGTACCCAGGAGATTTCAGATTCCGTGGACCGCTTGAAGCAAATCGTGAGGAATTTCCGCGATCGCCGCACGGGCCTCGTCCCGGGCGGGTGTCCGCTGCTGAATACGGCAATCGATTCGGACGATGGCAACCGTCAGCTTCGAAGGAAAGCCCACCGCGCGCTGAACACGTGGCTTGACCGCCTCGCAACCATCGCCAAGCAAGGCCAAAGTCGCGGCGAAATTCGTACGCAATTAGACGGCGAGAAACTGGCCACGCTAATCGTGAGCACGCTGGAAGGAAGTCTGATGCTCAGCCGCTTGCAACGGAGCGATGAACCGCTCGATGTAGCCTGCGGTTACCTTGAGGAATATCTCGAAGCAGAAATTCGCGCCCCACGCCCTACGGCACGGTCAGAAAGATCGTAATCTTCTAGCGGCAAACCAACGACAGGGCACGCGCATCGGCGCTTGCCCTGTCGCGTTTGCCGTAGAAGGTTGATGTCAGAAAGAACTTCTGCTTGCGCTCGAAGTATACTAGCGGAGCGGTACTCGCGGGTTTACGCCTTAAGATTCCAAGCTCGGCGTAGGGTTATGACACAGAAGACCAACGCCGCGCGCCTATTGGATCAAATGGGAGTCCGTTACGAACTGCGGGAGTATGAAGTGGACCCCGAGGATCTTGCCGCCGAAGCGGTCGCTGTCAAGATCGGACTTCCATCTGGGCAACTCTTCAAGACATTAGTCGCCCAGGGTGATCGACACGGCATCTGCATGGCGGTCATTCCGGCTGACACCGAATTAGACCTTAAGGCGCTTGCTGTCGCCTCTGGTAACCGCAAGATTCACCTCGTTCCCGTAAGGGAGTTGCAGAAGCTTACCGGTTACATCCGTGGCGGCGTAACTGCGCTAGCGACGAAGAAGGCATATCCGGTCTATGCCGATAACAGTATCGAACGATTCGACGTGATTTCGATTTCTGCGGGCGTGCGGGGACTGCAGATACTCCTTACGCCTGTGGACTATCTCAGGGTCGCGAAGGCAACGCTCTCCGCGATTGCCGTGCAAAAGGTCTAAGCCGAAGGGGAGAAGCAGCACGAAGCACGGCAGTTCCAATCGTCACTCGAGGCGATTAGAAATCGCCAAAAATCCAACAAGATCGCGATTTTTGATCGTCCTAATCGTGACTTTTTTCCAGGATCGCGCAGCACAGATAGCGAATCATAAATCGACCGTCGCTTCGCCATTGGCCCGGCCGCCCTCGCAAGTTAAACTAAATGCGCCGGAGGGGTGGGTGAGTGGTTGAAACCGGCGGTCTTGAAAACCGTTAGGCCCGAAAGGGTCTCGTGGGTTCGAATCCCACCCCCTCCGCCATTCTTTGTGTTTTGTTTTCATCTAGTTCACAGGTTCTGTTGTTCCGTGTACCTCTAGCGTACCCTTCGTCTCGAGGAGGACAACCGAATCTTTCGCCCACGTGCGCCGAACATCGGCCTCTACCTGCTCTTGGCGTTCTCGAATCCACGGGCTGTAGTGCTTCTCGGTTATCTTGATGCTGGTGTGTCCAAGCAGGATCGAGACGCGCTCAAGGGGCACGCCCGCGAGCAATAGTTCTACGGCAAACGTATCGCGAAAACGATGCGCGTGGCCATCGGAGACTTCCGCATCGTCGAATAGTGTCTGGAGGCGTCCTTGCCAGTCGGACACGGCGGTCTTAAGTTTGCAGTTGCCCGTCCAGAACCAATAGTGCTCACTTCTCTTTGGGATGGAATCGAGTTCTCGCACGACGAACTCGGGTAGCGGACAGTGCACATGCGTGCCCGTTTTCTGCGTATAGAGCCGCAACTTGCCGTCTGACAATCGCTCACAGAACAACTCACGGCATCACCGATTCGCAGGCCGGTGTATCTGAGCAAGAGCACGAGAGCGCGGAGTCGGCGAGCGTTGTTCTTGGCGTCAGACGGGCTTTTCTCGATGGTCGCCGTTGTGGCCGCAAGGATGCGAACCATCTCAACTTGCGAGAAAGATAGAGTTGGACGCATTGTAACTTTCGGATTACTGAGTTTTTCAGAGGGATTATTCGGGAGCCACCCGTTCTCACGGGCAAAGCGAAAAAAGCTGCGTAGACGTTCGAGCTTTTTTAGAGCGGCCAGGTTGCTGTCTTTCCATGTTGTCCGGAACTTTCTTAACGCAGGGGTGTCGAGTTCTTTGAGAAAACGGACGCCTTGCAACTTGGCGAACGCGTTGAGTTGGCGAAACAGCAATCGATACTTGTAGACCGTCCTCTCTTGGAGCTGTCGCGCCTCGGCGTCCGCAAGGTAATCCTTGCCTGCCTGCTCGATTGTCGTAGGCTCGCGGTCTTTCTCGTCCGTTTGAACCCCTTCGTCTTCCCACGCGCGTATCGTCGTCTGCGCTTTTTCCCAGTCGCGCATTCCGAGAGATCGTCGAACTTCCTGATCACGAAGGAATCCGTCTACCCATAGTGGGCAGCGGCAGCGACGATAGTCTCGGCCGTCGCCTCGGTGTGCACAATTCTTGAGATGTCTTCGGTAAATGGTCAACATGGCGCGCAGTCTACACCTTCGAGAATCTCCTGTGAACTCGTTCTAAAACAAACTCTGGAATTCGCAATGTTGTGTAGCGCCGCTTGCGACCGTGTGACCTCTGATCGCCGATCACAAGGACGTCCGGCTCCGTCTCGAATATCTTTCGCACCGCGTCATCGCTCAAACTCCAAAGCACACCTATTTCGGCAACTGTGTAGTGCCGCATCGCGTAGCGCGGCGTTTCGCTTGCAACGTCCTCAATACGGCCTTGTTCGGGTTGGACCCTGCTTGCCATCAGTTCATCCTAGGAATTGGCGGAGCAGAACCGCCTGCCTAAACGTTTCTTCGAGTTCGTGACACAACTGGTCGAATTCGTTAAAGGGCACCTTGGCGTCCCAAGCATGCGATATCCGGTCGGGCAGAGACCTCGTCAGACGATCGTAAAGGTGGGGCGCGGCGGTTTCGAGCCACAAGATCGTGCCCGCCAGATAGCCCCGCCTGTTGATAACTTCAAACGCACAGTTGAGGCGCCAGCCGTACTGATCGCCATAGGCGCAGCAAAGGCGCGACAACTTTTCCTCGTCGTACTCCCGAGGCTCCGTGGAAATGGGTTTTGTAGGCTTTGTTGGTTCGCCTCTAGTGTTGTGTCCCGGAAATACGTTCACATAGTCGCTGGATTTTTTCCAGGATCGAATCGGGTGTCGCCGTCCAGGAGAAGGGTCGAGCCTCAGCATTGTAGCCATGAACGAAGCGTTCGATTTTGGCGACCAGTTCTTTGACGCTGCCGAAGGTGCCGCGACGGATGGCCTTCTGCGTGATGATGTTGAACCAGATTTCCACTTGGTTGAGCCAGGAAGAGTAGGTTGGTGTGAAGTGCAAGTGGTAATGGGGGCGTGCTGCCAACCAGCGTTGGACGCGAGGATGCTTGTGGGTAGCGTAGTTATCAACGATCAGATGCACGTCGAAAGCCTTCGGAACACTGGCGTCCACATGGCGCAGAAAGTCCAGGAACTCCTGGTGACGATGATGGCGTTTGCACTGACTCAGGACTGTTCCGGTGACGGTGTCGAAGGCTGCGAACAGTGTGGTGGTGCCGTGTCGGACGTAGTTGTGCGTGATCCCTTCGACGTAGCCGAGCCCCAAGGGCAGGATCGGCTGGCTACGCTCCAGCGCTTGAATCTGGCTCTTCTCATCCACACACAGGACCAGGGCTTTATCCGGTGGGTTCAGATACAACCCGACAATGTCCCGTACCTTCTCGACGAAGAACGGGTCGTTGGAAAGCTGAAAGTGACGCGCTCGGTGCGGCTGCAAGCCGAAGGCGCGCCAGATCCGGTGAACGGTCGATTTCGACAGACGGGTTTCTGCCGCCAGCGCGCGACAACTCCAATGCGTGCCGTCTTTGGGTTTGGTTCGCAGGGTTCTGCGGATCAACGTGGCGACCTTTTCATCGGGAATCGAACGCGGGCGGCCAGGGCGCAGCTCCTCGTGCAATCCCGTCAGTCCCTGTTTCACGAACCGTCGTCTCCAGAGACCGACCGTCACTTGGTTCAATCGCAATCGGGCCGCGATGTCCTTATTGGACAAGCCGTCGGCACTGAGCAAAACGATGCGCACACGGGTCACCAGGCCATGGGGCAGCGAGCGCGAGCTAGCCATCACTTCGAGTTGTTCGCGTTGTTCCTGCTCCAGTTGCAATGGGGTCAGGGGTCGTCCCAAACTCATAGGCACCTCCATTCTCCATAGAAGATGCCTAAGGGGAAGACTATCGCGCAACACTTATATTAGTTACTTAAGGGACACAACACTAGGACCTTTTTCTATTATCTTGTCCTTAGATTTGGGAGGGATTGGTATTTTCTGTCCCTCAGAGGCTTGTGTGATAGGAAAAATCGCTGATGGGGAGCCTTCAAAACCTACACAACGTACTTCTGGTGTCCACTCCAGCCACTTACTTCTCATGGCGCATCACCCGTGGGTTGACCAACCATTCCCCAGAGGGTCGCCCGCCGCTCGGAGACGACGTGAATTCCATCCGGCGCACCCATCCCGCATCTTCGAGCAGGGAAAGTGCTCCGCGAACTCGTTCCGGCGTATCCAGGCCACTCCAACCCTTGAGGTATATGCTCCTTGGTGTGAAGGTTTCCAAAACACCCTTAGCTTGTATGTGGCGTGCCAACTCGCGGGCGGCTCTACACTCGGAAGTGATGGCACAGGCATAAATGCGCCGGGCGTGGAGCTCCAGAAAATCGCAGAAAGCCGCCGCCTGCCGTGTGTGTTCGAGGCTGATGATGATTTCGCCACAGAGGTCTGCGTCGCCGGCTGCAAGATCAGCCAATTCAAATAGCCCAGCAAGGGTGGACATGAGGCTGCGATACTTAGCGAAGTGAGCAACGAGTGCCGGGGCCAAGCTAGAATCACTGCGTAGCTTGTTCTCAAGCTCAGTCAACCACTGGTTGAACAGACTCTGCGCGTCAGGACAGAAGCCCATTCGAACAGGCGTATCGGCCGACAGATTCGCGAGCCGTGAAAACACCTTCTCGGCTGCGACCAGCGCGGCAGCATTCGGTGACCGGTCAACGAGTCGCCAATTTCTTGGCAGGTCCGGCCACACGAGAATCTGAAAGCGCTGAAAAAGTCCGTCGTCGGTCGGTCCGCCTTCGAGCATATTTGAAAGATACCCGCGCAAGCGACCGGGTTGAATGTTGCCGAGCAAACTGACGCAGACCGCAGGCACGCGGATTGAGCCGCGACCGATCCGGTCTATGGTGAATCCCATGTCGCCGGCCCACGCTTGCAGCAAGAATTCGCGCTCTCCCTCGCGTCCATGTTTGTCGAGCTGGGCGAGCCAGCCTGTCAATTCGTCGCGGACGACTAGCACGCCAGCGGGGTTCTCGCTCAGTATTTCGTGCAGCTTTTCGAATGTTGCATCGTTAAGTGCGAGTCTCTTCTGCGTGGGGACAGACAGGGTGTGCTCCGGCTCGATCGGAGCAGGCTCATTTTTCTTGAAGGCCCGCTTACACTCTTCCCGCCACGCCTGATGCTGTAATTCGGCCTGCTCTTTTGCTGTTTCATACTCGCTTGATGCCTCAGAATATTCGGCGTGCCACAGCTCTTCGATGTGGGCTAGCGGAAGAGTGATAGCTCGCAACACCTGGGATTTCATATACCCAGGAGGTCCAACAATCGCTCCCCATAGGTTAGGGACCACTGACCAAGACAAATCTTCGGTTTTGGGCGTGATAGCGGCGCGGCGGTTCACGCAACCCGCGAGCGTGACAACCGCAGCGACTGCTGCGTAGTCGAGCGGCGTTTGCATTCGCTCGGAGACGTCGTCGACAAGAGGTCGAAAGCTCGGCGGGAGAAGTTCCAGCAAGAAATCATCAACCGCAGGGAGTTCGTCGCCGAGCGGCGCAGGATCTGGCCAATCTGCCTGTGAACATGTCGCCGTTTGTGCCCTGAGGTTGAGCGTCTGTTCCGGGAGCTCCCAGAATTGCTCGACTGTGTGGCTCAGCAGAAAGTCGTCGAGCCCAACTTTGACACCGTCGGTCCCTTGGGGAAGGCGCTTAATCGAAACACATGCTCCGAAACGTTTAAGCCGACATCCCATGCCCAATTGGACTCATAGATACGAGGAGCAGAATGAGCCGCGAAACTGACGAACAAGCCGCTTTGAAGCGCCGGTGGGGCGTTTTGCTGCTGCAATCTGGCGCGGAGTTGTGATTCGAGTTTTGAACCTCCAACGAATGGCAGAAAATTGAAAACAATCAAGCAGCAGGCGACGGTGAGGCCAAACCCCGCAAGGACGAGTAGCCAAAGATTCCGACCGGAAAGGCCAAGCGAGGCAGCGGCCAAAGCAACGAAGCTCGGCACCAGGGCGTTGACAATTATGAGAATCCAGAAATGGGACCAAGATGCTCGCGCTTTGAATTGGGTCGAGAAGAGTTTTCCGGATTGTTGTGCGCTCGCGGGAATGGGATAGACGTTCAGCGGCGGCGCGGCGGATTGACTTAAGAGCTCGCGGATTCGTGCTTCGGAGATTCCGGCGGAGTGCGCGAGCCTCTTGATGCGCCGCAGAGTTGACGGATGCGAAAGCATCTTTTCGTCAAGCTTGCCCCAATGAATCGGCATCGTATTCAGGCGCGAAATTCTCACGAGAGCCGTGATCATGGCTTCGGCGTCGCCGGTCAGCGCGACGGCGCCAGCGTCCGCCGCGAATTCGTTGAGTCGGGAGACGAAAAAGATCATCAACAGAACCAGCGCCAAGACAACGGGGCCAGATGGAAATTCCTGGGGAATCCATTGTTCCGACCGTGCGGTGGCGAAGGCGATGGCTACAAGCACGACGATCACAACGATCATGCGTGTGCGAATGTGTTTTTTCTGAATATGGGCCATTTCGTGACCGATTACAGCATCCACCTCGCGCTTGTCCAGGTTCTGCAGGAGATAATCCGTAAGGAATATGTTGTGCGCCATGTGCGCGAAGGCATTCGCCATGCGCTGGCGCTCCGCGGGAAGTACGTACAGCTGATTCAGCTTGGCACGGGCCTTCTGTGCGATGGCGAAGGCGCGGTCACGAAGTTCGCCGGTGGTTACCGCCTGAAGTTTCATACCGAGAGCTTCGGCAAATTTTTGGCGCACAAGCCGCCCGCCGAAGATTGCGGCTGCGATCAGCAGGACACCAATCCTAGGCGAGGAGAATACCTCGGCAACTCCGAGCAAGAACAACGGTAACGGGAGGAAACGCGCGACGGTCCAGAAGGACTGGCCGATGGCTTGCACCGGGGTGCGCGACATGCCGCGCAGGGCGTGGATTGGAGAGGATAGAGCGAGGCAGAGAAAATAGATGAGAAGCGGCGGGAACCACAGAAGAATCCATGGAAGAAACGTGGAAATTCCAATGTCGTCCGAATTCGTCGCGGGGAGAACAAATTGCGTAAGGCTGTCGGCGTGAGCAGATCAATGGCGGTCCACCAAATGAGTGTGCCACCCAGTAAGGTTGCGTTGATAAATCGCCCATAGGCGAACACGACGGTGGGTCTGGATTCTTCCGGAACGCTGATTGCACGGCGGCGAAACCAGATCGTAAGGGCGATGGGGATGAAGAGAAGAAATCCCAGGATCACTGCGATGCGCAACAAGTGAGCGGAATCATAGCCAAACGAGAGGTACATTATTCGCGGGCGTTGCACAGTGTCGTGAAGGAAATACGTGCAGTCGAGACCATCTTCGGACCAGGCTTCATGTTTGGGAACCGGAGTACAGGAGGGTGTACGATAGCGGGGCAGCCAAATGTCCACGGTCAGAGCTTCTAGACCGGCGCCTTTCAGCAGGCTTTGCATGGAGGACAGATCGATCGGTCCCGCAACCTGGAACGTCTTGCGCGGCAGCTGAATTTCGCAATCCATCTCCAGTGCTGTTAGTTCGTCAATCTTGTAAACCGAAAAATCGGTGCTTTCCGGCAGGCAGCCTAGTGCAATCGGCAGCTCGTCACGCAATCCTGGCTCGCTTGCGGAGGGAACGCAGACGTCCAAGGTGAATTCCGCAAGGCCGTTCTTGTTTGTATCCACGTTGAGAAAACCAGGTTGCGGAGAGTTGCAATCGGGTTTCTCCGCCGGATACGTATGGGCGTCTTTGCTTTGGGCATAGATTGGCGCGGGGCTTGCCCAAAAGCAGCCGAGGAGCACAGTAAAGACTATTGTCCGGCCGAGCGATGACATCACGGGAGGATTACCTTGGCGCTGGTCGCGCATCGTTATTTTAGCGGTGAATGGCAGTATAGACCTAACTAAGTAGCTGATAGATGACATTTGCGGTGTCTAATCCCGCACGTTGTTAGAAGGAAGCACTACTCCTCTGGAACATGGTTGGGCTGAGCAATTGCCACGCGTTACCCTCGATTTCATCGACAAAGCGACGAAATAGGAATTCTCAGGGACGCGCAAGCGGAGATCGGCGCCATCAGTGGGACACCTTCGTGGACAATCCCTTCGATCGCCCAAGGCGGCAACGGTGTCGCGGTGACGGGATGTCCCGTGTGCCGGAAGCAATTCGGGACTAATAGCAATACCTATTGAATCCCGCATAATATAGCGATACTTTTTCCGGTATGCTGCGTCTAACTGCATATGGGAAACCCTGCTGGAGTACCTCGCGATTTTGAAGCCTTAGAGAAACGACGCTTTCAAGCCATGCAGATGTTGGAGCGCGGACTGAGCCAATCGGAGATCGCTCGCCAAGTCCGCGTGGGCCGGCAATCGGTGGCCCGCTGGGTGCAGCAATACCGTGCCCAGGGAAAGTCCGCACTGCGGAAAGCGGGACGCGCTGGCCGCAAGCCGCGCTTGAGTGAGAAGCAGCGGCAGCAGTTAGAGAAGCTACTGGTCGCAGGTCCGGAGCGGCTCGGCTATGAGACTCCGCTATGGACCTGTCCCCGTGTAGCCCATTTGATCGAGCAGGAGTTTGCCGTTCGCTATCACGAGGGCCATGTCTGGAAGATTCTGGATGGTCTGGGCTGGAGTCCGCAGCGACCCGAGGGGCGCGCACGGGAACGCAACCAAGAGCAGGTCTACCAGTGGAAGAAGAAGGTGTGGCCGGGACTAAAAAAAAAGCGCTCCGGGAGGGGCGTATCCTCGTCTTCATCGACGAAAGTGGACTGAGTCAGCGACCGCATCGTTGTCGCACCTGGGCGCCCCGCGGACAGACACCCATTCTGCAATACAACTTTACTTGGAAGAGTCTTTCGATAGCCGCCGGGCTGACCCTGTGGAATTTCTACTTTCGCATCTATGCGGGTTCGATCAAGAAGGAACAGGTCGTGGACTTTCTGGCGGCCTTGCTACGTCACCTGGACCAGCCGTTGCTGATCGTGTGGGATCGTCTGCCGGCGCATCGCAGTCGATTGGTCCAGGACTACATAGCGGGATTGCAAGGCTGGATTTCCACCGCCTATCTGCCGCCTTACGCACCGGAACTGAACCCGGTCGAGTATATCTGGGGTTACTGGAAGCAGCACGAGTTACCGAATGTCTGTCCCAAGGACTTCTGGCAACTGAGCGAGGCAGCGCGACGAACGCTACGTCGCATGCGTCGCCGTCCGCGATTGATCACCGCTTTCTGGAAGCAATCTTCTTTGTGGTCAGAATGACCCTATATTATGCGGGACTCAGTAGATCATCTGGCCGAAGATGTAATGCTGGCGATCCTGCGCGCACGCACGTAATCGGCAACCTTCCGCTTCGCTTATGGCCCAAAACCAATCGCGTGCGAAGCCGCCTACCCCTGGTGGATCGGCTGGTCATGCAGCCGCACATCGAAATCGAGTGCGATCCGAAAGTCTGGCATGAGATGGAATCGCTGATTCGCGCCACGCTGAGCCCGTCAAGCCACGCCGCGCCAGACTCAAGCTCCGCAAGCGCCACGGCCGCGACAGCTAGCCGCAATTCCGCGCCTTAGCACTTTGCACGCGGATTATTCCAGAGAGCGCACGGAATCCGGTGGAATCAGCACGAACATACATACGGAGACTTCGGGCTCGCAGTCCAAGACGCCGCGCCGCAAGATTTGCGCTGGTTCGCCGTCTGGAAACGAGACGTTGTATTTCGCCGCCGCCAAATCCTTGCTGAGTTCCTCCAGGCTATCGGAGCCGCTGATAAATTTCACTTGCGGCGGTTTTCCGTCCGAGGAAAACAGCAAGTAGAATTCCGCGCTGGCATGTTTCAAGGACTTCCTCTTCAGCGTAACCGTGCGCATATCCTGCAATACCGACGAATCCGGCCCCTCGCCCGGCTGATATTTTGCTCCCGGCCGCAACGCCTTTAGCCGCGCGGCCGAATTCTCCGGATGAGTGCCGATGGTCGAAAGAGCGTGCGAATACGCGAGTACAGCCTCATGCGGCTTGCCCAGTTTTTCATACAGCTGGCCGAGGTGGTCCGCGGAAACCGCATCTTGGTCGAGAACCCACGCCGCATTCAGATATTTCTCCGCCAAATCAAAATGGCCGAGGCGGAATGAACCCAACCGAGCGTGTCCCAGCTAGCGGCGAGGCTGGTCGTCTGTTTTAGGTTGTCAAACGCCAGATTACCCAGATCGATTTCTGCTGAATCGCTCTCGGCTTCGGCCACCGACCTTTCCCATACTTCAGAGCGTCCTCGAGATCGACCCCCTTGTCGGCGAGCGCATAGGCTGCGTCGTTTAGCATCACGACGGCGGGCTGGTCGTCCGCCGCTTGTCGGATCGCGGCGATCGCCTTTTCGTTGTTTCCCGCTGCCAAGTAGGTTTCGCCAAGTTCAAGCACCAAGCTGGTGTCGTCCAGATCGCGTTCCTCTGCCGCTTGCAATTCCGCGATGGCCTCCGGATATTTCTTTTCTTGCGCAAGGATCCTGGCAATGGTACGGGGCGCCTCCGCATCCTTCGGGCTCGCCTTCTCGAGCGACTTCCACACGTCCAACGCGTCGGGCCCGCGCCCCTTGGCCGTCAGCGTTGACGCCAAAAACTTGAGTGCGTAGACATTGGAGGGGTCGAGGGCGATTGCTTTTTTCATTTCCTCGATGCCTTTGTCGTCTTCGCCATTCATAAAGTGCGCTGCGCCGAGTGACATCCAGGCAGCGGCGAAGCTGGGATCTTTCGCGACGGCCTGCCGGAAATAGTCAATGGCTTTTCGCATGTTGCTCTCCTGCCAAGCCTCGCGTCCGTGCTGGACGAGCGCAAACACATCGGGATTTACAGAGCTTTCCGTGGAATCGGCGTCGGATCCGGAGGCAAACGATTCCCCGAACAGCGGGATAAACGTTGTCTCGTCCTCGATAATCGCCTTCACGAAGGTGCGGTATGCCGGAATTTGCAAAATGGATACTTCATGCTGTTTTACGACGAACTGCCGTTCCGCATGCAGCACGCCGTTAACCAGAGAGTACGTGGAATGGTACTCGGCGAAATCTTCATGCAAAGAAATCGGCGCGTGCAAGTGCGGGTCCGCGCCGGCGGCATCGCCTTCCACGGACCAGCCTCGCTCTGGAACTGTCCGGCCTGCGGTGGAACTATGCGCGTCGTCGAACGGCTCTCTGCCGCGCAACTCTTGCTCCGCTCTCCACCTCAGCCCGACCGGTGCGCAGCATGAACCTCGATCCGCATCCTCGGGCTTCTGAGCGTGCTCCGGCACCCGCGGAGAGTTCTTGTCTCATCGGGCGAGCAATGCCCAATCAGCCAACTTCTCAGCCTCTGCCCGCCACCTCAGCGCAACGCTACTCCGTTTGTTCCAGTCCCGCCAACGGTCAGTCCTACCCATCGCAGCGGGTTCCTAAATATCCTGGACCCGATCGGATCCATTCAAATCCCATAGACATTACCGGGGGCTTCCTTCAAGTCGCTGTATCTGGAGCGCCCCCCGAGATCATGCACCCCCGAATGGTTGTGCAGCGGGCGCTCCAGATACAGCCCTAAGACTTCGCGGTATCAATCCGGGCCAACTTCCTCGAAGCCCGTTTCTGGATCACGCGACGATGCCAGGCAGATCGAGAATCTCGCTGGATGACCCACAGTCTCGAATGAATTGTTGTTCTTAACCCGCTCAGCCGCGATCACCCAATGCGATCCTTGAAAATGTTGCCTAGTTGGTGTCCGGCGGATCTACCTCGGTGCCGAGGGTCTTGATGAAGAAGGTTCCTGTTAGCGGAGCCGGAATCGTTTTGTACGTCGTCGGCGTCTGCTTAAAGTTGAAAAAGTCGTGGAGATCGTTGGTCGCCCGTGCATCGGCAAAACCGAGATTGCCGAGCCCAAAAATACCCTCGATCGCCTTCAGGATGCTGCCAAAATCGTATTCCCGGTTGCTGATATACCCGGGCTTGGTCGAGTAGGCCGAAACGACCAGGAGCGGGACACGGAACCCGAGTTGATAGTCGTTCTGGTTCGCGCCCGTCTGGAAGATGGGCCGAACGTGGTCGTACCAACCTCCCCAATCGTCCCAGGTAATGAATATGGCGGTGTCCTTCCAGTAGCCGGTGCCGTCGTCGCAATTCGTGTTATTTCCGATGGCATTGACGATGGCTGCCACCCACGATGGTCCCTGGCCCCTGTTGAACGGATGGTCGGAATACTGCCCGGCGGGCGTAATCCAATTTACCTGCGAAAGCGAGCAGTTGGCAATGTCGTTCAAGACGTCGGGTGGTAAAGGGTCGACGTACCCGTTCAATGCGCCCTTCACCCAAACCGGACCCGTGCATATGCCCGACTGAGGTATGCAGATGTTGGACAGCGAATTCGGCGCGACCCAGAGACTACTCTGACCCTCGGCATAGTACGTCCAAGTAATTTTAGGATTCGGCTGACTAAACAGGTAGTCCATTGCTTTGCGGGTGAAGCATTCTGCGATTTCGTCGCCTAGGGTTTCCGTTCCAAAAGGCGGGTTTGAGCTCCCGTTCGGCCGGATCAGCTGTACAGAGTTTCCCGAGCCGCAACCATAGATCGAGCCCGAATTCTCAGCGACAAATATACCTGCGGCGTCGTCTCCCGCAGTGGGTGCCGAAGTCGCGCCGAAAATAAACTGATGCGCCGGATAACTTGGGCCTTGGTTGGTCTGAAACATCCGGTTAGTCCAGCCATAGGTCGTTGCCAAAGTGATATAGGGGTCGAGAAGACCACCTTTGCTGCCGTTGCTGTTCGTTACCGGTGTGTTGTAGACGTACATGAACTGAGAATAATTGTCGGCCGGAACCACGCAGCCAAAGACGTTCGCGCCACAGTCTGCGGGAACGTTGGCCGCGGGCTTGCCGGTGATTCCCTGGTTCTTGAATTCGAAGTCAAATCCGCTGATGGTTCCGTCGAGCTTGGGTCCGGCGTGGCTGTGGTCGAGATCGAAGTCGGTGGCTAGCCCAACAGGGGTTAATGGCACCGTTTTGTCGTTAGCGTCTACATAGGTCGATACGATCTCGTATGTTCCCCCAGCGCCTGTTGGGCTACATCCCGGCACACCGCCGTTTGCAGTGCACAACCCCTGAAAGAGATTGTCGGGCGTGCGGTTTTCCTGAAAGACAACGATCACGTGTTTAATTGGAGTGGTCCCGTATTGTGCGTGGGTTGCGGCAGGGAGGAGCACAGCTGCGAAGAGTGACAAAACCCTGGGGCTGGATCTCACAACGATTCTCCTTTTGTGGGTTGGCAGGTGGATGAGGTGAAGTAGCCTAACGAGGAGGCAATGCACCTACTGCCTCCAGTTTGTGGTAACCCCTCAACCGAGTAATTGACTCGCCGCTGCGTACCAAAATTTCTCTTACATCTAGTGTACAATAAATTGCAGCGTGCCGGTCCAAAGTGCTGCAAATGGATTCGCCCGAGTCGCGGGCCACTCTGAAGGTTTATGGGATCAGGAGGAGCACTCTCGGGTCGACGCAAGCCCGAAGTCGGCTTCGAGGAATCGCCAGTAATCTCCCCCAAGCCCGTTTCTGGATAGTTTCCGGTTGACTGACCATCCAGGAGTTTCGCAACTTGAACCCACGAGGCACGATAAGCAGTCAGGGAGAGGTTCGAGAATTTGGATGTGGACGTAGTACGATCATGGGTCGCAAGGCAGCATCCGAAAGCCGATGAACTCGAACCCGCGAAGAACAGATCGTCCCACGCCGCGACCGGGGTGGTTGGAGACGGCGATGCCGCGAAT
>CAVOIS010000003.1:0-809266 GCA_963696035.1 uncultured Acidobacteriota bacterium | reverse complement strand
TACGACGCTCATGAAGTTCTCGATTGGCAAGCTCCAACGGACGGCATTCGCACGGATCTCGCCGAACATATTCACACTCACGTGCATCCGAGCAGAACGAACCTTGCCTACATAACCCTGCGCGACAAGGTCATGAACATACCGAAATGCCGGTGCAAACTGTCGCTGCAGGCCAATCTGGGTTTTCACTCTGGCAGCATCTGCGAGCGTCGCCAGCTCGGCAGATTTGGCCGCAGTCGGCGTAAGCGGCCACTCGCAGTAAACGTCCTTGCCTGCAGTGATGGCTGCGCGGATACCCTCCTCATGTTGCTGAGAGGTGGTCAGCACCAGGACCTGGTCGACCAATGGGTCCGTCACCAACGCATCCAAACTCTCGGCTACGTGAGGAATGCCATACTCTGTAGCGGCCGCCATCGCCGCTTCCTTGCGTTGGCTGTAGATAGCTACGATCTCGTACTCCGGCAAAAGCCTCAGCACCCGGACATGTGCGAACAAGGCCCAATTGCCAACACCGATCAATCCCAGACGAATTTTCTTTTGATCCTTCATACCTTCCTCCCTATGCGTGTCACTTGCTACAGAACTAGAGATGCGGAGGGACTGATAAGGAAGTGATACTTTATTGGAGTGCATCTGATAGTCCGGAGCGATCAGTGGAATTGAGACCACTTCGTTATGCGGTTGCAGTTGCCGATCATCTGAACTTCCGCGAGGCGAGTCGAGCGCTGCATGTCGCTCAGCCTTCGCTTAGCGTGCAGATCAAACAACTTGAAGAGGAAATTGGCGTAGCTCTCTTCATTCGTTCGAAGCGCCATGTGGAGATCACCCGTCCGGGTAAAGTCTTCCTCAAGACAGCGCGCGAAGCGCTCGCAATGCTTGACCGAAGCGTGTCTTCAGCGCGTAGGGCAGAGCGAGGCGAAGTGGGAACGCTTCGGCTAGGCTTTGTCGCAACAGCAATGTTCAATATCCTCCCCCGGTTGCTAGAGAAATTGAAGACCCAATTGCCGATGGTGACGGTCGAGCTGAGAGAAAGTCCTTCGTCCACCCAGATGCAGTTGCTGCAATCGGGAGATTTAGATCTGGGGCTTGGTTACTTGGAAGAACTGCCTAAGCAAATTTCAAGCGCGATAGTGCTGTCTGAGCCGTTCATTCTGGTGTTGCACGAGAAGCACCGAGCAGCGAAAAAACGAGTCGTGCTCTTCGAGGATCTGAAAGACGACCTTCTGCTGATACCGCGGAAAGATCTCTTCCCGACGAAGTATCAAGCGATCATCGACCTTCTCCTTGCGGCCGGGATGACCGACATGCGGACCCAGGAGATTGAGCATCCCCTGACGGCATTGGCCCTTGCGTCGGCAAACGCCGGTTTTGCGTTTGTGCCGGCTTCAGCGCAAGAATTGTCGGCAAGGGGGTGGTCTTCCGGCCTCTCAAGGCCGATGTTCCACCGATTGAAACCGTAGCGCTCTGGTTGAACGCGAGCCCAGATCCTCTCGTGGCCCGAGTGCTGGACATCCTCAGACGTTTGGGGAGCGAGAAGAAAAAGGCCAGCTTCCCAACCGAACCAGCGCGGTAAAGTTAAGCTCTTTGCACGATCACTCCACGTCTTGGGATAGCTATGGGAGTTGGTGCGAACGCGCGTGTCGTTGAAAGTACTTGTGACCCGCTAACTCTCACCGAAGCGGTCTAAAAGGTTGTGTGAATCAGTACCGCTAAACGCGCCAGCAGTGAGCGATCGATCGCTGGAGAGATGCCGACTTGAACGAAGCCGCTCTGCGGCGGACGCTTCACGTGAGGCGAACGGAGCAGTGGTTGCTTGTTGGTTGAGATAAGTTGTCGGGTCATAGGAGGTTCCGGTGTCATCTGCCACGCTCCGCCGCACAGCCTCTACCCTTCTCCACACCGCAACTTCCCTCAATTGAATTTGCATAACACCCGCGTCCGCCGCAAACCCGAGCGGCTTCCTTCAATGCAGAGCATTTTTAGCTTGGCGGCGTGCCGACAGTAGGCGTAAGCAGAGCGGAAGCGTAAACGAGGCGCGCCGGTGAGCTAAAAATGTTTTGCACTAAACTGCTGCAAGGTGTGTGCGCTATGGGTTTTGCTTGATAAGTGGGACGCGACGCAGTGGGCATAGGCGGTAGCTAAGTGCGGAGACGAGCATGGCGGGTTGCAGTTCGGTCTCTTCTTTGGGAGGTTGTGGAGCAAAATGCGGGGTGCTTGGCCGTCTGCGGGGTGTTCTGAACGGCAAGAAGCAACAGCACTCCGTTGGCTCGACAGTGTCGAGTTCATGGCGAGAGATTTGGATTGGTTTACGGTCGCTCATGAGGTGTCTTGGGTGGTCGGTGCAGAGCAAACTTGAGGCAACGCCTTGACCGCGATCATGCGGCCGCGATGGCAAACGGGACATTCCCGAAGAGAACGGCCCGTGAGCCTCTCGTATCGATCACGATAATCCTCTTGTATCGCGGGCTCGGCAGAGCCTTCCTTTGGAGGAGCCATGCCGAGAAGTTGGCGGCAACGCTCCAACTTCTCCTTGCGGTGTCGATTGCCGAGGAACCCGTAGTAGCGAATGCGGTGGAACCCACTGGGTAGAACGTGGAGCAAAAATCGCCGGATGAACTCGTGCGCCGTGAGGGGCATGGTTTTCTGCTGATTGTTGTCGCGGTAGTCTCTCCATTTAAATTTCACTTGGCCACCTTCGATGTCGACAATCCGATGATTGGAAATGGCCACCCGGTGCGTGTAGCGGCCCGACATAGTCCACCACTTGCTGTGGCCCAGCGAAGGGCGGCTTGGCGTAGACGACCCATTCCAGGTTTCGCACTGGATCGAGATAACGGGTGAAAGCCTGCGGATCCTGGAGTGCCTGAAGCAAAGAGAAAAACTGCAACTTGCCGGCGTCGAAGGCCTCCTGCAGATACTTCAAGAACAATCGCCGGAACAGCCGAGAGAGCACCTTTACTGGTAAGAAAAAGTTGGGGCGGCAGGAGATCCACCGGGCACCATCAAGTGAAATCCCGCCGCCTGGAACGACACAATGCAGATGCGGATGGAAAAACAGGTTCTGTCCCCAACTGTGCAGCACGGCGAAAAAGCCGATCTCGGCGCCCAGATGTTGGGGATCGGCAGCGATGGTGGACAAGGTCTCGGCGGTCGCTCGGAAGAGAATGCCGTAGACGAGATCTTTGTTCTGGTAAGCGATGGCAGCGATCGGTTCGGGAATCGTGAAGACGACATGAAAATAGTGCGTGCCGAGAACTTCGGACGTTCGTTTTTCAACCCACTCGGCACGTGCGAGAGACTGACACTTGGGACAGTGACGGTCGCCGCAGCTGTCGTAACAGGGCCGCTCGTGATTGCAGCAGTCGCAGCGCTCGAGATGACCGCCGAGGGCTGCGGTGCGACACACCTCGATCGCGGTCATGACGCGCCGTTGAGCAGGGGATAGCGACGCAGCATGCTGCTGACGGTAGGCTTCTCCGTAGCGGCGGAAGATGTCCGCCACTTCCAGCTTCGGGCGATCCACGGGGCCCGGCGGTTAGAGGTGTTGCGGCGGAGTAGGCTGGACCTCCATCGAAACAGGACGAGGCAGCAAATCCAGTGGGCTCGATGTCGAGCACACTTTGCTGGTCGCGATGTGCAGATATTTTGCTGTGGTGGTTAGGCTGCGATGGCCGAGCAAGAGTTGAATCTGGCGAATGTCGGTGCCCGATTCAAGCAAGTGACAGGCAAAGGCATGCCGCATGGAATGCGGTGTGATCGGTTTAGGAATTTCGGAAATGCGGCGGGCTTTCCGACACATCTGCGCCACCGAAGTCGTGGTGATGTGTTGGTCCGGGATGCCCCCCGGAAAGAGCCAGTGCCCAGGCCTTTCCATTCGCCACCAGGCTCGCAGGATCTCTAACAGTTTCGGTGAGAGCATTACGTAACGATCTTTCTGTCCTTTGCCTTGCTCGACACGCAAGACCATGCGCTGGCTGTCGATCGCTGGGAGTGTGAGAGCAACGGCCTCGGAGATGCGCAAGCCGGCGGCGTAGCAGGTGGTTAAGACCGCGCGGTGCTTCCTCATTGCGACACAGTCAAGAAACCGAACGACTTCCTCTGGGCTGAGGATGATAGGCAGTTTTTTAGGCACCTTGGGAGCCGGGATCATGTCTGCCATGCACCAGTTCTTTTGGAGGGTCACCCGATAGAGGAAACGAAGCGCGGAGGTGGCCACGCTGATCGAAACTACCCCCAGCTTCCTTTCGTTGGTCAGATAGACCTGATAGGCACGAATCTGTTCCGGGCCCAACAACTCTGGTGACTTGTTGAAGTAGCGTGCAAATCCCGATACTTCTCGGGTGTAGGAGGCTTGTGTTACAGGCGAAAAGTTCCGGACCTGCATATCCTCGATAAACCGTTGTCGAAGCGACGTCATGGAAAGCTCCTTTGCAAGATGGAATGTGCTGCGGTGAGCAGCCGCTCCATGCTTCAGCAAAGAGGGTTTCCATAGGGGAGATATGTTCAACTGGAACAGCGACGAGTATGACCGGATAAGCCGACACAACTACAGCGCCACCACTACCGCGCTAGCGGTTTAGTGCAAGTCGCTGTATCGAAAGCGCGCAATCCCGCAGTGGTCGTGCGCGCATCATGCCTACTCGCGCTTCTGATACAGCACTAAGACTTCACAGAATTAATCCCGCCCTGGAAGCCGGATAGCTTCCGGTTAGCCCACAAAATGGCCAGAATCGCCGTATGCGCGCCTTACTCATGAACGTCAACGACCACGCTAGGAGAAGCAAGGAGCACATTCGCGGGAACAGGTTCAATTAAGATGCCGGCAAGGGCGATTGTGCCGCTTGCGATTGCGCCTTTTTCCTCAAGACCGCCGCGGAAATCAGCGTGATGGCGAGCCCAATCGGGAAGGGCTCGATGAACGTCATCGCTGCGTTGAGGAGTGGGTTGTCTTCTATCTCCTTGTATTTTTTTACTTGCTCTATTTGCGCCTGGATGGCGGCAGGGCCCGCGCCCGAGGCCTTGAGCTTCTCGATCATATGGGCGCCGTATTTGTCCATGAAATCGGGCAGGAAGTTGAAGTAGAGAACTTCCCACGTGACGACGTAGCAGATGCACGAAATCAGGGTAATGGAGATCCCCACGGCAAAAGCTTTCTTGAACGTGATCTGGCCGTTGCCGACGTTGTCGCGGTACGAGCGAATGCCGAAGAATACCAGCAAAAAAGAGAGCACAATGGCCGTGTAGCCGACGATGAGCGCGCGCAACGAGCCGTCCATGAAGGGCACTGTGGCCACTATCATCAGCGAGGAAATAGCGCCGGAAATCAGTCCGAAAATCAGCACCGTCCTTTTCATCGATTTAAGTCTCCTTTCCTCTCAATTCCGTGAAACCTGGTTTAACGCGTCCGAAATGTAGCGGGGACCGCCGGCGCTACGGTCAGTCTTCCTTTGGTGGCTCCCATAACTCAATGCGGTTGCCGTCTGGGTCGGTGATCCAGGCGAAGCGGCCGTAGTCGTAGTCTTCGCGGTGCGGATCGATTTCGATTCCCGATTTCTTCAGCTCTTCGAGCAGCGCGTCGAGATTGTCGACGCGGTAGTTGACCATGAAGTTGGCTTTGCTTGCACCGGAGTATTTCGTTGTCTGTGGGAAGATGCACCACGCAGTCAAGGCTTTGGGACCGGGTTCGGTACCGTCTGCTGCCTGCGGTTCTCGCCAGTGAAAAGATGCTCCCTGGCCGTGCGGTTCACGCAGGATGCCGAGATGCTTCTCATACCAGTCATAGAGCTGCTGCGGGTTCTCTGATTTGAAGAAAATTCCGCCAATGCCGGTTACGCGCTTCATGAGCCTCCTTCATCCGATTTCACGGGCCCGAGTGTAGCGAGGGGCGTAAACGTTGTCGTCACCCTTTCGGGTGATTCTGCGTCAGGGAGCGAAAAATCACCCTTTCGGGTGGGGTGCCTCCGGGCAGGCAAACGATTCACGGGATCAGCCGGGCGGTCTTGCCGAGCTGCACGGCCTGGGTGCTCCGCTTTGCACCGAGCTTATCAAACAGCCGGCTCGAATGGGTCTTCACCGTGTTTTCACTGACGAATCGCCGGCCGGCAATCTCCCGATTGCTTAACCCGCTGGCTATGAGCCCGAGAATCTCCAGCTCGCGCGCGGTGATGCCCATCTGGCTCCCTAGTTTCCGCTGATGCGACGCCCGTATTGATTCCGGAAGAGATGGGGTTCCATTGACGATTGTCGAAACCGTGTCGGGCAGCAGCTATTTTCCTGTTGAGGGACTAGAAGGAGGGCCCGCGCGCCGAAGGGCGCCGAGGGCTTCGCGTAGCGTATCAAAAATGCGATTGGGACCAATTGCTTCGGTCAGGTGATGGCGGTCCAAATCAGGCCTAAGATCCGACTGAACGTGAGCAAAGACAAGACCCGTGCCTTGAGCGGCAAGGTCTTTTTGGATTTCGCACACGACGCGAGCGGCCGAAAAGTCCACATTCGTGATGGCCCCAGCGTCAACGATCAACCAGTGCAATGGCGATGGCGCCGAACTGGCCAGCATCCGCACTTCCTCGGAAAAACGATTGGCGTTGGCGTAGAACAGTGGCGCGCCGAATTTATAGCAGACCAGGCCCGGCTCGGTGATAGCGGCGGGAACGACTGGATTTAACTGCCACGCTCCGTCGCGAGTTTCTTCCAGCACCGCAGTATGAGGACGGTAGCTGTGATGGACAATGCGAAAAAGCGACAAGATCATTGCAAGCAGAATGCCCTGTTCCACGCCAACGAAAACAACAACCACAGCGGTGGTGACGGCGAGCCCGAATTCACCGGGACTCTCGCGCCGCACGGCGCTTAGCGCCCGTAGATCGACCAGACGCAGGGCAATGGTGAACACGACAGCCCCTAGAACGCATTGCGGAAGAAACTGCAGTGGAGCGGTTAAGAAAAGCAGGACCAAGGCAACGGCGCCAGCCGTGGCGAGGTGCGCCAATTGGTTGGTGCCCCCAGAGCTTTCGACCATAGAGGTCTGTGTAGGACTTCCATTCACAACAAAGGTGCCGCTCAAAGCTGCGGCGGCATTGGCGGCAGACAGGCCGACCAAGTCACTGTTCTCGTCGAGTTGCTGGTGATGACGAGAGGCATATGCGCGGGCTGTTGCAGCGCTCTGCGCAATGATCATGACAAAACAGGAGAGGGACACGGGAGTTAGTTTTTCCGCGTCCCTCCAACTCACATCATGCAAACCCAAATGAGGTAAACCACCGGGCACGGGGCCGAGAATGGCCACGCCCCGCTGCGCCCAGTGAAAGATGGCGCTCGCTACGATCGCCCCTGCAACTGCAACGAGAGACCCCGGCAACTTCGGAACAAAGCGATGAAAGAGGAGAATACAGACTACAACGGCAAATGAAATCCCCGTCGTGAGGAGTTGAGCGTCCCTCAGCGAGCGAAGCACTTCGAGGAATTGAAGGGGAGTACGACGGCTGTGAATGTTGATCCCGAGCATTTCACCAAGAACCGCAATGCCGACTTGAAAGCCGACGCCCGTTAGAAAACCGAGGAGAACCGTTTGAGAGAGAAAATCCGCAAGGAAGCCAAGCTTGAGCAGGCGCGCAACGAGAAGGAAGATGCTGGTCAATAGGGCCACCAAGCCCGCCAAGGCGATGTAATGGGCGCTGGCGATTGGAGCCAACCCCACGAGGCCACCCGCAAGTATGGCGGCCGTGGCGGAATCCGCAGCCACGACGAGAAACCGCGAAGAACCAAATAGGGAGAACGCGACGAGGGGAAGAAGAAGAGTGTAGAGGCCCGTGACGATGGGAGTGCCTGCAATCTTGGTGTAGCCAAGTGACTGCGGAATGTTCATGGCCGCAAGCGTAAATCCGGCGAGTAGATTCTTCGATACCGCTGACCACTGAAAAGGCCGCAACCCTTGGAAGAGAGGAAGACGATCCATGAAACGATTTCGCTTTTCGCCCATTGAGCCGACGTCTCCGTAGAGATCTTGTTCCTTTCCAAGTTGCAGGGACAATGCGTTGGGCGAATCATACGGCGACTCGGGAGGAGTTCAAAAAGGAAAAGTGAGCCCAAGCGATTTGCAGGCCCATGCGATTAGGCTAAGGAACGCCAACTGTAGGAATGACATCTTTTCCGCAAATTGGCGTCAGTTGGAAGATTCGTAACGGGTATGGGAAGGCTGAAATGGCGAAGCTGAAGCCGACGTTGGACTCAAGTTGGACTCAAATTAATGGGGTGAACCCCTAAGCTGGCACAAATTATTTGGACACAGCTTCCGCTTTCCTAAAGGCGTTCTTGCATCTCCTAGCAGGAGAAGGGGTCTGGGGAAGGGGACGGCATTTGAGTCCCTTTCCCCAGTAGCCCTTTAGAAATCTTTCTGCTGTTCTCTTTGTTCTCAAAGAACACCATCGTTGCGCTTCGCGATTCGGCCGAACCTGACGCCTCGCTCTGTTGCTCGAACTCTTCGGGAGATCGATAGCCCAGCGCCGAGTGCAAGCGCAGCCGATTGTAATACTGCTCGATGAACTCTTCGATGTTCGCTCGTAGATTTTCTAGATCATCGTACTTGTTGGCGTAGATTTCTTCCCGCTTTAGCGTCTTCATGAAGCTTTCACAGCTTGCGTTGTCATACGGGTTCGCTGGACGGCTCATGCTCGGAATCACGCGGTTGTTCTCGAGGACTTTTATGTATTCTTCGGAAGCGTATTGCAATCCTCGATCGGAGTGATGCACCAGGCCAGGTTCTGGTTGTCGACTCTCGATCGCTTGCTCCAGCGCCCCGATCGTCAGTCGAATTGCCAAAGTCCGATCCAGTGCCCAGCCCACCACTTTGCGAGAGAAGCCATCGAGGATCACCGCTAAATAGACAAACTCAGCTTTCAGCCGGATGTAGGTGATGTCGGCCACCCAGAGCTGATTGATGCCCGTTAGCTTCATACGGCCGGCTAAGTTGAGATATATCTCTAGCTTGTGATTCGAATTGGTTGTGACCACGAATCGCTTTGGCTGTAGCCCCAGCAGATTATCTTCTCGCATGATCCGCGCCACCCTCTTGTGGTTCACTGGCATTCCCCGGTGGTGTAGCTCTGCCGTGATCCGCCGATAGCCGTAACGCCGGCGGTGCTGCAAAGCAATCCTTTGAATCGCAGATCGCACTTCCATCTCTTCCTCAACCGGCTGTTGTTCCTGCAGCGACCGGTAATAGCCCCGGCGGCTAACCAAAACCATCTGACACATGCGCTCGATACTCAGGCTGCCTTGCAATGACATCACTTCTCGGATCTGGTCGTAGATGCCATTTCGCCAGAGACGCTGTTGCGCTGGCGTCGAGCCTCGACTTTTTGCAAGGCACCTTTGAAAAAATCCACCTCCAGGGTCTTCTCCGCCAAAAGCTGCTTCAGGCGATGGATTTCCTTGCGGTGAGCTGATGCGTGCGTGCTTGGCCGCGACGCTTCTTGTCCTGGTTCAACCATCTCCAGCTTCTTGCGCCACTTGTACAGGCACCTCGGCCTTACGCCGAGTTCTCGCGCCAACTCACCGACATTTTCACAAGTCTCCATGCGTGCGACAGCCATTCGCTGAAATTTCCGGGAATACCGTTTCCTCTTCACCTGTGGTTCCTCCCCCGGAAACTGTGTCCATTTTTGTGTGTCAGTTCAAGGGTTCACTCCACTCAAGCTTTGGCGTCAGCAAGGCCGATCCAAACTCTCCACCCGGCGGGAGTCTCGCTGGTTATGTCGTGGCCTCTAATTTCCGAGGCGTGGTTCCGCCGGGTGTCGTGCGTGCGGAAAACGCGTTTGCGAACGATGGTGCAGGACAAAACACACTCGCTCCGCGAATCGGTTTTGCCTGGCAGGTCTTGCCTGAGACGAGCCGGTTGGTACTTAGAGGCGGTTACGGCATGTATTTTTCTCGCCCAACTGGCCAGGGGTTTTTTCAAAACACCAACACTGCTCCGTTCGCTTTGTTCCGTTCGAATATAGGAACGGTGAATGCGGGCGCGACCTTCCAATCGCCTTTCCCGCAGCCATTCCCTACTCCGGAATCCTTTCCATTGTTCTCCCCATACTCTCCGACGAGCGCGTTAAGCATCTACACTGTGGCGCCCGGCTTTCGTCCAGCGCTTGTTCAGCAGTTTGCGTTGAATCTTCAAACGCAATTGTACCAGGGATGGTTGTTGGAGCTTGGATACGTTGGTACCCATGGCATACATTTGCAAAGGCTACGTTCTCTCAATCAGGCACTGCAAGCCTCGGTGGAGAATCCAATCAGGGGCATAACGACGAACACCATCTCAAACATTGGATTGCGAGTACCCATTCTTGGGATACCCGCGGATTCGCTTGATGAAGTGGAGTCGGAGGGAAGCTCCTGGTACAACGCGCTCGAGGTCAGCCTTACGAAGCGGCTGAGTCACGGCCTTCAATTCCTCGCGCCCTACACTTTCTCCAAGACGTTGGACACAGATGGCGCTGATATCAACGGAACATCAGCAGGAATTGTATTGACACGAGGAGACCAAAACTCACCCCGACAGCGATGGGGACGTGCAAGCTTCGACCGCAGACAACGCGTCGTCTTCAGCACAACCTGGACGCTTCCTAGCCCGCCCGAGGGTATCAAACGGTCAATCCTCGGAGGCTGGGGCTTCGATGGAGTAGTCACCATTCAATCGGGTAGCGCACTCACCATCGCGGATACAAATTCCACCAACGTCTTCGGGATCAGCGAAGACCGGGCACAACTAACCGGAAACTGCCCGAAAAGCCAGCTGGTAAGGGGAGGTTCAATCGAATCGAGACTAAACAACTATTTCAACGTCTCCTGTTTTACAACTCCTCCGATGATCGGTGCCGATGGCATTGGGACTGCCTTCGGAAACAGTGCCACAGGCATCGTGGACGGTCCGGGACAAGCGAACCTGGATCTCGCGCTTTCGAAAGCAGTAGCGTTCGCTTGGCCCCATGACAACAGTAGTCTCGAATTTCGCGCGGAGTTCTACAACGCACTTAACCATCCACAATTTGCGAACCCCGACAGTAACTTCACTTCGCCGGCCTTCGGTGTAATAAGCAGCACTTCCGTGAATGCTCGGGTCGGACAGTTAGCCTTGAAGTTCAACTTCTAGACGTCTACATTTGCGACGCGGATATCCCCCTCTTCTCACTTCGTTCAGTACTTGAAACAGCCCGAAGTATTTCGGGCCATGTCCCGGCGTACTCTAATTTCGCTAAGCTGTGGCGGTCGAATTTATATGAGGCAGGCGCTCGACAACGGGGGCTTTCGTAGATGGTCGAAGGCCCGGACGCGTTCGGGGTGGAGCGGTAGATGTCCGAGCCTTCGAGCCCCGGACTTGAGATTGCGCGCAGCCTTGGCTTTTCCCCGCAGCGTCTGGATCGCGCGCAGTCGGACCAAACAAGCGAACTTGGATCTCGCAATGTCGAAAACACTTCGTGTCGATCGGCTTCGCGAGGGAGCGGCTTGGAATTTCGAACTGAATTCTACAACGCCCTGAATCATGCCCAATTTGCGAATCCCGATTCCAATTTTTCGTCACCTGCCTTCGGAGTGATCCGCAGCACTGCTGTGAATGCCCGAGTGGGGCAGTTGGCATTGAAATTTGGTTTCCAACGCATTCGTGCCTCTAACGCCTTGTCCGCTTCGCTCGCTTCTGTGGAACTGTCACCTTTGCCAGTGTCACTGTGCCGGCGCCTGGGTTTAGGAGTAGACCACCACACTGACATTTGACTCCCGACTTTATGCGAAATCGCGCCGGCTCGATGCACGAACCTACTCTTGGGCGTGGTTTAGATGAGCATGGGAGACGAAGATTTTACCAGCCAGGGCCTGTTGAATTGCAGCCACAAGGTCAGTCGCAAGTCGGGACTTGATGACATATCCGAGGGCACCGGCCTGGAGACCCGCGCGTATAAAATCCGCGTCCTCGTGGACGGTTAGAAATATAACAATCGCTGCACTGCCTGATTGCGCGAGTTTGGTTGCGGCCTCGATCCCGCTCAGAACCGGCATCGAGATGTCGGTTACAACGAGTTCGGGCTTCAGACACGTTACAGCATCTATGAGAGCCTGACCGTCGCGCACCTTTTCGACTACCTGATATTTTGGTTCCAGCAGCCTCGCTACTGTTTCCAAAACGTCCGGCCGATCGTCCGCCAACACGATTCGGAATCGGCTCAATTTTCCGCCTACGGATTGGTTCCGACGAGATTTTTATCCTCGTATTGTCAGAGCAGCGCTTCGATTAAGAGCAATCTGCCGCCCCACATCAATTCTCTAAGCTTAGGCCTCTCCGTAAAAGCGGATACTGGCAATTCTACTAGTCGCAATGGTCACGGGATGCCGGAGTCCAAAAGCGTGTGAAGTCGCTCTCGTCCTTCACGGAATCCCGCTTCGTGTCAGTACACCGTAATTCGGACCCCGGAGCGGCCCTCTCAGAAACTGTGTTTCTCCAGTCCTGCGCTGCAAGAGGTTGTAGGTCAGGCACACGCGACTGCCTTGTGTGATCGGTTTGATCGCGTGCTCGCAGTCTGCGTAGAAAGCGGCGAAGGTCAGTTCGGAAGTTTCCTCATTGCTCAGGTCGACCGTGACTTCGCGCCCCGCGTGGCGGATGATCAGTTCGCCGCCACAATGAAGCGACGGAAGTACGATTGTCAGTGTGCCAAACATGCCGTGCGTCTTTTCCGTGTCGCGATGCGGAAGGAAAAAGCCGCCCTCTTCGTAAATGAGCAGCTTGTAAAATTCGGCCGATATGTCCATTCCGGTACAACCGAGTCCATCGACAACAGTCGAGAGGATGTGTTGAAATGAACGCCCCCATGATTTGCCCCCGATGCGGACATTTGCGGGCGTCAACTGCCACGTGTTTCGAACAGAAGTGTCCAGGATTGTTTCCCCGCCGCGACCGTAGGGAGCACGCTCGGTGTGCTTGATGATGTCCTGGATCTTATCCTTTTTCCCGGCTTCGAATCAGAATGCCCACAGCCGTCGTGAACGCAATGCCGAGCACTTTGCAGGCATCGATCCCGTTCTTGTCATCGATGCCTACGAGCTGCGCCCTGCCACCGTCAGCTCGGTTGAAGGCGGAATCCGAGCTGCTCACCGGCGCGGCGAATGCGATTGTCAAGACTTAGGAGTTCCACATTCGGGACGGTGGAACGTACGGCCAATGCGGACGCCAAGTGAATCGCGTCAAGGGTACGCACAGGTTCCGGGGGAAATGGACGTCTTGCTCTGTCAACAATGTCCAAACTGATTCGGCTCAGGTGCCAGTGGGCGGCGGCTGCATTCAGGAGCGCCCGACGATCCGCGGCTTCGGCTTCATCGATTTCTCCGAGCGTGACCGCGCGGATCAACACGCGATCGCATTCAATGAGCACGAGATCAGAGGCCATCACAAGATCCGCACGCCGGAGCACCTCGCGGACACGGCGGCCAGTCACTTCCCCAAGTAGCCACGCCAACACCGCACTTGACTCTGCATAGATGTTCACCGAGTACCGCGCTCCTCATCGAGGAGGACGGCAACACGATGTCGCTTCAGGATGGGTGAAAGCTTCGGATACAACGTCGCGTCATTCGACGCCCCGAGCGTCAGCTGCCCTCTCCTCGCCAGCGCCATCAGCCCGGAAGGGACACCCGTGTCATCGGGCCCCTGTCCCGCTGGGAGGAGTTCGGCAACGACTTCACCGCGATCCGTCACCAACACGCTCTCGCCGGACCGGACTTCCCGAACGTACTCGCTCAAACGGTTCTTTAGTTCCCGAAGCCCTACGCTCTTCATAATTACAATGTAGCTTCATGAAGCTACATTGTCAACGCTGAAATTCTTCGTGCCAGAAGCTATCGAGGGGACTTATCGGGGAGCGCTCCAGAGGCAGCCTTTCGAGCGCCACCCGAATGCTCTACTGCGCACAAGCGTTGAGGGTAATCAGCGTCGGCCATTCTCCGCGATTGTTGCAAATCATGTCCCCACGTGTCCTGTCGCTTGAAAATGCTGCACAACTAGCACAAAATAGGGATGTTCCCCGGTAGCTCAATGGTAGAGCATTCGGCGGTTAAATCTCACACACGCCGTTGATTCGACACCGTTTAACCTAGAAGTTGGCCTCCAAAGAGCGGGCAAGTTGGACCCAACGTTGTGGGGTGAACCCCTAAGCTGGCACAAATTATTTGGACACAGCTTCCGCTTTCCTAAAGGCGTTCTTGCATCTCCTAGCAGGAGAAGGGGTCTGGGGAAGGGGACGGCATTTGAGTCCCTTTCCCCAGTAGCCCTTTAGAAATCTTTCTGCTGTTCTCTTTGTTCTCAAAGAACACCATCGTTGCGCTTCGCGATTCGGCCGAACCTGACGCCTCGCTCTGTTGCTCGAACTCTTCGGGAGATCGATAGCCCAGCGCCGAGTGCAAGCGCAGCCGATTGTAATACTGCTCGATGAACTCTTCGATGTTCGCTCGTAGATTTTCTAGATCATCGTACTTGTTGGCGTAGATTTCTTCCCGCTTTAGCGTCTTCATGAAGCTTTCACAGCTTGCGTTGTCATACGGGTTCGCTGGACGGCTCATGCTCGGAATCACGCGGTTGTTCTCGAGGACTTTTATGTATTCTTCGGAAGCGTATTGCAATCCTCGATCGGAGTGATGCACCAGGCCAGGTTCTGGTTGTCGACTCTCGATCGCTTGCTCCAGCGCCCCGATCGTCAGTCGAATTGCCAAAGTCCGATCCAGTGCCCAGCCCACCACTTTGCGAGAGAAGCCATCGAGGATCACCGCTAAATAGACAAACTGCTTCCGTCAACTTGATTTGGCCCCTTTTGATCGTTTGATTTGGCCCCACCCTGCTGGTGAATCAGGTCTGTAGAACCGCCGTCGGGCCTTGTGGGAACTGTGGAAAGCGTTTTGTGCTTTCCAAGCCGCTGTGGGAATCCGCGTTCTGAGCGGATTTCCATCAGCGGCGTCAGTTTCCACAAGGCCTCCGCTTCTTTCTTTTTTGCTCCTTTTTTCTTTCTTTGTGCCTGTCCCCTGTTTTCCACAGAAAAATATCGCACCAGGATGGCCCAGGAACGACGATCGCCCACTCGGTCGATCCACAACATCCCCGGTTTTGTTTCTACGTTCATCCCTTGCCACCTTTTTTCTTTTCCAGCGTTCTGCGGAAACGGTACGACTCCGTGCCCGTCTCGATGATGTGGGCCTGGTCGGTCAGCCGGTCCAGCATCGCCTTACACAATCGGGCGTTCGGAAACATGGTGGTCCACTCGGAGAACGGCAGATTCGTCGTGACGATTACCGCGGCTCTTTCCGCTCTTCCGGCAATGATCTGGAACAACAACTCGGCGGCTGCCTCAGGCATCGCCACATAGGCCATCTCGTCAATCACGATCAGCTCGTACCGCGTCCACCGATTCGTCACGCGGTTCAGTTCGCTCTTATTCTTAGCTTCGGTGAGTTCGTTGACCAGTTGCGCCGCCGTCGTGAAACGCACCGGCTTTCTCTGACGGCAGGCCTCCACCGCCAGCCCCGTCGCCAAGTGCGTCTTGCCCGTTCCTGTTTCGCCCAGAAAAATGATGGGTTCGCTCCGACTTAAGTAGCCGCCCTCTGCCAGGTTCCGCACCAGCGCTGCTGGTATATGCGGCGCATCGGAAAACGCAAAGTCCTCGAGCGTTTTCATCTTGGGGAAGTGCGCCTCCTTAATCCGCCGTGCGACCGCATTGCGGTCTCGCTCTTCCACTTCTGCCCCGAGTAGCGCTTCCAGATAACTGAGATGACTTTGCTTCTGGCGGATCGCCTGCTCGGCCACCTCTACGAACTGCCCGCCGATCGTTCGCAGCTGGAGTTGCTTGGCATACTGCCGGATGGCAGCCTGTTGCACGGGGGCGTTCATTGCATCACCCCGTTCGACGGGCAGTTCGCGAGCAACTGGTCGTAGTTCCTCGTCGTGGGTTGCGGTCGATCATATGCTCGCAACGCGCCAATCTCGACCGCTTCACCGGCTTCGCGCTTCCCAGCTGCGTCGCTGGTGAGCAGCAAGCGCACGGCCTCGGCATCGAAACAACTCAGATCCAGAGCTTTTTCCAGCGCTTCCTTCAGCCGTGGATATCCATGTTGACGGCCCAGCAGTAACACGTCGATCATGGCTCTGGTCCCATCCTGTTTGCCTCTTCGTTGCTTCAGTGCCTCCCAGAAGTGATCGAAGCTGGCCGGCCAGCGCCCTTGGGCCCGCCACTGCTCGAGCGCTGTCGAGCCCGCAAAAGCTCCGGGCTTCTTCGTCAGTGCATCCAGGTAATGCTCCAGGTTGAGTACTTTCTGTTGCCGCTGGAAGCAGCGTTCGTGCCGTGCCACACACTCTCCCTGATGCCAGATCTCCACGTGGGCAGAGTGCACCTTGGCCTGCACTTCCAGACCGACCGGCAGCGGAACCGAATAGAAGTTGGTCAGCACCTTCGCGCAGCCACTGGTGTTCACATGGGGGAAGTGAACCGCAGCCAGATCAAAGCCTTCCTTCAGCCCCTTTAAATGCTCCTGCTCGAGACTCATTCCCGCACCGACGGTCTGCATCCGCCCACCAATGATCCGTTGCTCATCTTCCTTGGAAGATCTCAGCAATAACGCATCGAGTTCTTCCCAACTGGCCACGTTCGGTACCGGCACCATATGGTTCCGGCGAAAGTATCCGCCTTCTCCTTCCACGCCACCCTTCTCGTGACCTTCCGCCGGCGTACAGAACTCCGATTCGAAATCCCAATGCGATCGGAAAGCGATGAATCGCGTGGTCTCCTCTCGCTGGTGCCCTCGCAGAATCTTTTTCACCGCAGAGCGCAGGTTGTCATAGCGAAGGATCTTGAACACGCCGCCAAAATAAGCAAACGCCCGCTCGTGAGCTTCCAGAAAGGCTTGCTGGCTAGCATGCGGGAAGGCGCAATGGAAAGCTCCGCCACTGGCCATGCTCCGCATGCAAAACAGGTAGGCCTTCTGCCTTTCTTCGCCGATGTCCGCATACGCTTCATACCAGTCCACCTGCGCTTCTTGACCCCAGCTGTAAGACTGCGGAATGAAGACTTCCTGACTGAGGAGTCTCAGTTCTATCTTTCGCTCGCGCACGTAGTGACGAATCGTGGACTCGCCGATCTGCACCCCAGGCATCTCTGCGCCCATCCGGCACCAGATCCGATGTGCGGTGTGCCGTTGCTTTCGTGGCGCCTTGCGGTCCGCTTCCAGAATCGCTTCCACAAAAGCCTTCGCTGGTTCCAGTTTCGGTCTCTCGCGCACAGGTATCTTTCGCTCCACTGGAACAGCACGGAGCACTGCCTCACGCACGATGCGCCGGTGAATCCCTAGCTTCTTGGCGATTCCTCGGATCGTTCCCCCACCATGCTCGTACTCGCGTCGTATCTGCTCGAATAGCTCCACCTTGCTTCTCCTGTCCACCGGCCCTCCCAGGGGCCGACTGAGCCCGAAGGAGATACACGGTATCTGAGTTTCAGTAGGGTGGGGCCAAATCAAACGATCGAAAGGGGCCAAATCAGAGTAGCGAAATCACCAAACTCAGCTTTCAGCCGGATGTAGGTGATGTCGGCCACCCAGAGCTGATTGATGCCCGTTAGCTTCATACGGCCGGCTAAGTTGAGATATATCTCTAGCTTGTGATTCGAATTGGTTGTGACCACGAATCGCTTTGGCTGTAGCCCCAGCAGATTATCTTCTCGCATGATCCGCGCCACCCTCTTGTGGTTCACTGGCATTCCCCGGTGGTGTAGCTCTGCCGTGATCCGCCGATAGCCGTAACGCCGGCGGTGCTGCAAAGCAATCCTTTGAATCGCAGATCGCACTTCCATCTCTTCCTCAACCGGCTGTTGTTCCTGCAGCGACCGGTAATAGCCCCGGCGGCTAACCAAAACCATCTGACACATGCGCTCGATACTCAGGCTGCCTTGCAATGACATCACTTCTCGGATCTGGTCGTAGATGCCATTTCGCCAGAGACGCTGTTGCGCTGGCGTCGAGCCTCGACTTTTTGCAAGGCACCTTTGAAAAAATCCACCTCCAGGGTCTTCTCCGCCAAAAGCTGCTTCAGGCGATGGATTTCCTTGCGGTGAGCTGATGCGTGCGTGCTTGGCCGCGACGCTTCTTGTCCTGGTTCAACCATCTCCAGCTTCTTGCGCCACTTGTACAGGCACCTCGGCCTTACGCCGAGTTCTCGCGCCAACTCACCGACATTTTCACAAGTCTCCATGCGTGCGACAGCCATTCGCTGAAATTTCCGGGAATACCGTTTCCTCTTCACCTGTGGTTCCTCCCCCGGAAACTGTGTCCATTTTTGTGTGTCAGTTCAAGGGTTCACTCCAGTTGGACCCCAATCGGCCCTTCTGGGTTGCCGTCGTGGTGCGCGCTTTGTCAGATTGTTCAGATGAATACCCTTCGGTTAATGACACTAGAGTAACTTAATCACAATTTGCCGGAGCTAAGCTAAACCGAGGAACGCTAATGAATTGCAATGAAATCCAAGGAGTCACTTCCTCAGTTTTTGTTCACGTTTTATTCGCTTTTCGCCAACATTGACCGCGACTGATACTACGTTCTTACTACGTTTGGCGATCTGCTTTTTCTGCTGCTCGGATGCATCACACGGTTTTTTCGCCGACTATTTCTCAAAACTCGAAATCCAGAGAGAACTGAATTTGGCGGGCACCGGTTCCGGCAATCGGCTGCTTAAATCCCGGCAGCGGCGTCAGATTTGAGCCGTAGACAGGGTTGATCTGGGAGACGTTCGTACTGTTGAAGAGGTTGAAGAATTCCGCTACCACGTCGAGGCGTTTCGCCTCGCCGAACGGGAAGTACTTTAGGACGCGGAAGTCCATCGTGGCCAGCGCAGGCGTGTGCAGAGAATTTCTACCGAGGGCGAGCGGTCTGGCTGAGAGGGGAAAAGCGTGACTCTGATTCGAATCGAAGCCGGTCAGGGGGTTCACAGGGCGGCCGCTTTCAAGCGTTAAAATCGGTGCCACTTCAATATGGCTGAAGGTCTGCGCGAGCCAGCTAGTGCTTTCTTCGGATTTCCCGTTCTTATCCTCCTCGTCCCCGACAGGCAAGTCCCAGAGCGCATTGAACACAAAGCGCTGCTGTTGGTGCTGGCGGGAAACCGCACTCTCCGCGCGCAGGTCAAAGGGATTTTGGGGCTGCTCGTCGAAATCCGAGGCACCGTCCAATGTCTTCGAGAGCGTGTAGCTCGCCGAAACTTCTAGTTCTTCGCTCATCCGGCGCGTCAGCGTGAGCGAGGCTCCGCTGTAGGTTGACCCGGCGGCATCTTGCAGTTGATAAATGTCGTTGAATCGCGTGTCGAGACGGATGGGGGAAAAGACTTCTCGTCCGACCTGCTGTGGGGTTGGATTTGGAAGGCCTAGGCTGGGAGCGTTCGCAAGAGTGAGGACAACTGGCGTCAACAAATTGATGTTAACTGTTCGAGGCAGCTTAACCCCATGAACAAACAGATAGTCCGCGCGCAGCGTGAGATTCTTTGCGAGCAAGTATTCCGCACCACCACTGACTTGTTGGCTGTAGGGAGTGGCCATGCGCGGAGCAGGCTGGAAGATTGAAGGAGCGATGCCCCGTGCGGGCGCCGCAAGCGGGCCGCCTTGCGCGGTAACGAAAAGATCGGCCGCTGCGTTTCCGTCGGTTACTTGCTCAAATGCTTGTGAGCCATTCTTCTCGATAGCTCGCGTCAAGTTGGCGAGAACGTAGCGATCGTAGAAGATTCCGTACCCCGCACGAAAAACCCATTCAGGAGAAGGACTCCAAGCCAGACCAATTCTTGGGCTGACGTTATTCGTGTCTTGATTGAACACCCTAGGGAGACGCTCGAAATCGTAGCGTATACCAAGGTCGAGTGTGAGTTGACGGGTGATGGACCAATGATCCTGGACGAATCCGCCAAAACTCGTCACCGGAAAATCCACGCGCGAATTCCCGAACGCCTGCCGAAGTTGATTCGGACTTCCCGCGACGAAATCTCCGACGGAGCCAAAAAGATATACACCGCCGAAGCCGTCTGGTACATCGGCGCGAAGAGTGACGCGATTCACGGTTCCGCCGATCTTCCAAAGATGTTTTCCACGCGTGCGCGTGTATATGTTGCTGGCTTGGTAATGGCTTTCGCGGCGTTGGCTATTTCCCGCGTAAGGCCGGCCGAAAGTGACTAGACCTGCGATATCAATTTCCGGGCCGAAAGGCTCGTTCGTCCGTAGAACGGCGCGGCGCGTGGCAACCTGAAAGCGCAAGTCGTTAACGGCTTCCGAGCCCAAGACAGTTGTAAGCGATCCCGAGAGGGCGTTGTCGCTCGTGAAGCTGCTGCCGCGCGCGCTTGCGTCTATTAATCCGCCAGTATTGAACGCATCGCCCGACTCTTTGTTATTCGTGAAGACGTAGCGCAGCGTCAGGGCAGTGTTTTTGGTGAGTTGGTGATCGAGTTTGCCGGCAGCCTCGGTCTCAGCGCGCGCGATAGGAGAAAAGTCTGTCGTGATCTTTCGCGTGGCGAGCCCCGGAAATGCCGCCGTCGCGAGGAAGGCGTTTATCGTTGATACCGCCGCAGGATCGATATCCGAACCGATCTGCCCCCGGTTGTGTTCTTGTTCGACAGCGGCGTAGTAAAACGTCTTGTCCCTGACGAAGGGTCCACCCAGAGCGAGGCCCGCACGGAAGCGCCGAAACGAAGGCTTGCCGGGTTGCGTTTCGAAAGGGTCGCGCGCATTGAGTGCGCCGTCCTGGGCAAATAGAAACGCGTCGCCATGAACCGTGTTTGTTCCGGAGCGGGTTATGACGTTTATCGAACCTCCCGAGGCTCCGCCTGACTCCGCGGAAAGACCATTATTAACAACTTGAAATTCCTGCACGATTTCCGGGGAAAGCTCGGTGCGGCTCGAACCCGTGTAGTCGTCGTTGTTGTCGAGGCCATCGATAGAAACGTTGTTGCTGCGTGGTCGCAGTCCGCCGAATGTGAAGCCGCTGCCTGTTAGCGGCGTCGAACCACTTGCGGCGGACGGCGGTGGGGAACTCGAGACACCGGGCGCCAGCAGAACAAAGTCCAGGTAGTTGCGGGTCCTTACGGGCAGTTCTTCGATCCTCTCCTGGTCGACCGAAGATACGACGGACGTCTGCGACGTATCCAAGGCCGAAGGTTGCGCGCTGACAGTAGCTTTTTCCGACACGGATGCGGGAAAAACAACGATGTCGAGATGAACGGTCAGCCCAAGGCTCAAGACGACGCCTGTGTTCCGATAGGGCGCGAACCCTGTTTGTTCCACTCCTACTTCGTAAGTGCCCACGGGGAGCTGCTCCGCACGAAAGAACCCCTGTTCGTCGGTTGTTAGGACGCGAGACTGACCCGTCAAAGAATTCCTCGTCGTGACTTTCGAGTGAGGCATCGCTGCTCCGCTGCTATCGAGCACCGTGCCTTCGAGGGTCGCTCCTACTCGCGAGGCCTGAGAGGCAACATCAGCCGCGCAAGACAACAGCGCAAACGATAGGACAATCCCAATAGCAACGTGGCGCACGGAAAACAAACGGCAAACTAGAATCATCTTGAGTCACCCAATCCAACAAATCGTGGAAGAACAAAGAAATGTTTCTTGGTGGAAGGGCGAGGACGGCCCATCACGACGGCCTCAACAGACGGAGCTATGCGTGAATGCGCTTTGAATCAGCTATCGTTGACTTCTAGATACGTAGCGGGAGGGGAGGAGAACTTGTTGGATCAATAAGAGGCAAAGCGAAACTGGACGGCCAGGCAAAGAAAGTTTTCTGAACGCAAGCAGGCAAGAGGCTTTCTGCAAAAAAGCCAACTAACACGAATTTGAACAGGAAGCGCGCAAACGAATACGCGACTCCCACGCACAATGCAAGAACAACCAAAGCATATTCGGTGTCGTTTCCGGTTTGAATGGTGTGATCCCAGGTGTCAAACATTTCAACGAGCGGACAAATAAGGCAGCTCAGCAGAGCAAGCGTAACTGCTATTCGAGATGCCCGAGATCCCATGAGAGGAGTGTACTGTAACAACTTTCGAATACGAAGAGAAAGACATCCCTCCCGCAGGATCCTGCTGTACCATTCGGTTTCCACGTGGCGTTGTTTGTTTGTGCTCTCGTCAAGTATTCGTGGCGAGCGAGCGGATCGCGTCTGAATTCTGACAATTTGTTCAGCAACACTTAAGTAGGCAACCTGGGACAATCGGAACATCTTTGATCTCGCGGCAAGTCCGTTTGGATACTCTGAGTCACAGTATCCACAGAGACACAGGGAGCCGGTGGCCGCGTTAAGTCGGCGATGCCGTGACGACGGGAAGGGGACAGCGCAGGGTGCATCCGAATACAGGACTCTTCTCACGGAGGGCAACATGAAAGCGTTCTGCGCTGCGTGTACTGCACTAATTCTTATTTTCGCGTTCGCGGCTCAGGTGCACGCTCAAGAAAGTTCGACCGCCGCGAACGGTGCGACGCCCGAGCGTGACGCGCCCCTCGTCCTCACCGGAGCCATCCCCCTGGAGGACGCCAAAGGACGCTTCGATCATTTCGCAAGCGGCAAGGGCAGGTTATTTATTTCTGCGCTGGGCAGCAATGCGATCGCGATCATCAATCTCAGCGGACAAATCGCCGAACGCATCATGACCGGCATACCGGATCCGCAAGGGGTAGCGTTTTCTCCCGAGACGAACAAACTCTTCGTGGCCAGCGGCGCCGGCAAGGTTTACATCTACGACGGAACTTCGTTTGACCTCATCACGACCATCGACTTCCCGGGTGGCGCGGATAATCTGCGCTACGAGGCAGCCACCAAACGTGTCTACGTCGCCTGTGGCGACGACGAGCAGAGCGGCGCCATCGCCATGATCGACGCGACCACCAATCAACGGCTAGACGAAGAATACAGATTGGGCGGCGAACCGGAATCTTTCCAACTGGAAAAAAACGGACCAAACATCTACGTGAACGTCCCGCCGCTAAAGCAAATTGTGGTGATCAATCGCAACACCAAAGAGATCAAGCCCTGGCCCTTGTCGGGCATCGAGGAAAACTTCCCCATGGCGCTTGACGAAGCGGACCATCGGTTATTTGTGGGCGCGCACGTGCCGCCGCGATTGGTTGTGCTGGATACCACCACAGGCCGCGTCGTGGCAACGCTTCCGACTGTGCAGGATATGGATGATTTGTACTTCGATGCCGATCGCAAGAGAGTGTATATGCCCGGAGGAGAGGGTTTTATTGATGTATTTCAAATGGAGGATCGAGACCACTATCGACTCCTAGCCAAAATTCCGACTGCCCTCGGCGCAAGAACCGCTGGTTACTTTGGAAAAGGGAGCAAGGGCTTTGAGCGCTTCTATCTGGCGGTTCCAGCGCGCGGCGGGCAAAGTGCCGAAGTGAGAATTTACACGGTACAGGATTGAAGAAGGACTAAACCCAATGAACGATGCAGGCAAGATTGCTCTGTGGACCCAAGCCGATTCCGCGATCTATTTTGACCATCCGCGGCTCACCGCCAAATAGGCTCACGGGCAATGGCAGTGCCCCCTGCGAGAAGGAAGCGTCGGTAATTCGAGACATGAGCCCGCTCCCCGAACAGGAACAGCTCCGGTTCTGGCACGAGGAATTTCTCCCTCTGTTGGTGCAGGAGCATGCGTTGCGAGAACAACTGCTACTGGCGGGACAGCGGATGTCGCGGGGGCAACGATGCAGTGAGACCAGGCGAACATGAACAACGCGCTGAAGCTTTCTGCAGTAATGGCATCAAGAGATCGTTAAATTGTCGGCCCAGCCATGCGACTCCTCCAAGTCGTGGCAGTCCATTTTAAAAAATTGACATAAACTTTGTTATAGTTCTAACATAACAAAGTAATGGATGAACGAAAACTAACAAGCACCACTTGGCTGCTGCTGACGTTTACGTTGCCCAGCAAGCGGGCCAGTGAGCGCGTGGAACTCTGGCGAAAGCTGCAACGCTACGGGACTGTTCCACTGGGTAACTCTGGATACTTACTCCCCAGCAATCCGGTGAACGAAGAGCGCTTTCAATGGCTGGCCACGGCCATTCGTAAATACGGAGGCGACGCATCCATCGTTCATGTCCAGGCCATCGACAATATTTCCAGCCCGCAATTGATCGGACGTTTTGCCGAGGCCCGCGCGCGCGAGTACCAGGAGTTGATTCGCCAGCTCAAGGAGTTTTCCGACATGCCGCGGCCGAAGCGGGCCGTCGGTCGTCTGAGCCGGCTGCGCAGCCGTTTTCAGGAGATTGTGGAGGTGGATTTCTTCGGCAGTCCTCTGCAAAAGCGTGTCGGGGAATTGCTGGCGCAGGCAGACGTTGCGCGCCTTACAACTCCCGCGGCCGAAACGCGAAAGATCAACCCGCGAGATTACAAAAACAGAGTTTGGGTTACCCGGCCGCGACCAGGCGTGGACCGATGTGCATCCGCCTGGCTGATTCGACGCTTTATCGATTCCAAGGCGGGGTTTGCCTTCGCGTCGGAAGCGCAGGTGCCTAAGGAATCCGTGCCGTTCGATATGTTTCACGAGAACGGTTTTGGGCACCGAGGTGAGGATTGCACCTTCGAGACCTTACAAAAAGAATTTCGGATTCGCGACCGCAAGGTGAAGGTCATTTCCGAGATTATTCATGACGCGGATCTCGCCGACGACAAATTCGGCCGTAAAGAGGGTTACGGGATCGACGAGGTCCTGCAAGGCTGGGCGCGACAAGGAATTCCGGACCAGGAGCTTCTCGATCGCGGAATGCAGTTGACCGAGGGGCTCTATCATTCGCCGTCGTAGAGCGTCGCAGCGACGCAAGTTTCCGAAATAGGAGCAGACCATCGTGACGACCAGACTTCGTATATTCACTTTGATAGGTGTTTTATTACTTCCGATCCTTGTTCGTGCCCAGGGAGTGACGACCGCAACGATTGATCAGGCCTTGGGCAGGTCGGGCCAAAGATAGGTGACGTTTACAGAGTGGGTTTCCCGAGGACGGACCTCCATGTTTCCGTGAACGGACTGGCAATCAAGCCCGGGCTCGCTCTGGGCTCGTGGGCCGCTTTTCTTGGAAGCGACGACAACGCCATGGTGATGGGTGATTTGGTTCTACTCGAAGAAGAACTGAATCCCGTGATGGCGCAATTGCGGTCGTCCGGCTTTGAAATCACAGCAGTGCACAACCACCTGATGGAAGAAACGCCGAAGGTTTTGCACCTGCACTACATGGGACACGGTCCTGCCGCACAACTGGCTACCTCGCTGCACTCGGCTCTGGCAGTTTCCAAAACTCCTCTCCAGAAACCCGCCGCGGCCGCCGAAGAGCCAGCACCGCCCTCCTGGGCGAAAAGCGTCGAGGACGCCGTCGGGCGCAAGGGTACGTTTAAAGGGGGAGTGCTTTCGTTTGGCGTGCCGCGCAGCGATAGCGTCACAATGGGGGAAATGACGGTTCCGCCCGCCGCGGGTGTAGGGGAAGCCATCAACTTTCAGGCCGCGGATTCCGGCAAGGTGGCCACGACCGGCGATTTCGTCCTCACCGCGGACGAGGTCAATCCGGTCATAACCGAACTCCGGGCACACCATATCCTGGTGACGGCGCTCCATAGCCACATGCTCACCGAACAACCTCGTTTGTTTTTCATGCACTTCTGGTCTGTCGGCAATCCGGAATCGGTGGGCGCCGGCATCCAGGCGGCGCTGAGCAAAATATCGGTGAAGTGAAGTAACGAACGCGATGTAAGGAGATGCATGATGCGAATGTGGCTGCTGTTGTTGTTCGCGATGGTGATCGTGACGAGCGCTCCAAGGCTCTCGTCTGAGACGGCTGGACCAACTCTGAAGAAGGTGGCGGAGTTCGAGTTGCCGGGGCCTCCTGGAAAACGGTTCGACTATCTCACTATCGATCCAGACGACCACTACCTGATTGCCGCGCACCTCGCGGCCGGGCAAACCTATGTCATCGACCTGCGCACGAACAGAGTTGTCGCTACGATCGCTGATACTCCCGGTGCGGAGGGCGTCGAATACGTTCCGGACTTCAAGAAATTCTATACATCCAACGCCTACGACAACACGATCGGCGTCGTGGACCTGCGACAAATGAAGGTTGTCAAGAAACTGCCCACGGACAAGAAGCCGGACGGCAGCACCTACGCGGCTCCGTTTCACAAGCTCTACGTCTCCGACGAGCGCGGCAAGGCCGAGGCGATCGTGGACGTACGGAAGGACGAGATTGTGAAGACGCTGCACTTCGACAGCGAGACGGGTATGCCGCAGTACGATCCCGTCGCCCGCAAAGTCTACGTCAACCTGCAAGATCAAAACATTTTTGCAGTCATCGATCCCGCGACCGACGAAGTGGTCGGGCGATACCCGGTGGGGCGCTGCCAAGGAAATCACGGAATGGCGCTCGATCCCGAGCACCATCGCGCTTTCCTTTCGTGCGAAGGCAACAACCTGATGACCGTCTTCGATCTCGATAAAAACCAGCCCATCGCGTTCTTGCCAATGGCCGATGGACCCGACGTCATCCGTTTTGATCCCGGACTTTATCGCATCTATGCGGCGTGCTACAGCGGCGCCATTTCCGTGTTTCATCAAGACGATCCGAACCATTATCGAAAGCTTGAGGACTTCCCCGTGCAACACGCGGTCCATAGCCTCGTCGTCGATTTGAGCACGCATCGCGTGTACACCCCGGAACAGGAAGAAGATCACAAACCCGTGGCTCGAATGATTGTGTATGACGCTGTGGTCAGCCCCTAGACGACTACGATGGCCGCCATTGCTTTACTACCCGGCGCGCTCAGAGTTCTCACGCGCGATGGTTGTCTGTTATTCGTCACCCGATTCATGCGCCTATTCGCGTATGGATCGTTATCCGTCGTTTTGGTTTTCTACCTGATCGGCCTAGGGCTGAATGCATCCCAAACAGGAGTACTTCTCACGCTGACCCTCGTCGGCGATACGCTGATCTCTCTCTATCTCACGACGCGCGCTGACCGGATGGGGCGGCGCCGGATGCTGATTGTGGGAGCGGTTCTGATGGCGGCAGCAGGCCTTGCGTTCGCCTGCACCAAGAACCTCCTCCTGCTCATCATCGCCGGCACCATCGGCGTGATCAGTCCGAGCGGCAACGAAGTGGGTCCGTTTCTCTCGATTGAGCAGGCCGCGCTCTCGCATGTGGTTCCCAACCAATCCAGAACAGCAGTGTTCGCCTGGTATACATTGGCTGGTTCGGTAGCAACCGCGATGGGCGCGCTGTTTGCCGGCACGATCACGCGTGTGCTCGAGAAAACTTCCATGACGCCGGTCGGAATGTACCGGGTTGTGGTAGTCCTTTATGCGTTGCTCGGAGTTCTGCTGGCGGGCTTATTTGTTCGGCTTTCCTCCGCGACGGAAGTGCGTTCGTCCCAGGAGCCGTCCACATGGCCGACGACCGTCAAGAGCTTCTTCGGCGTCCCGCAATCGCACCGTGTTGTCGTCAAACTTTCAAGCCTGTTCGCCCTGGACTCGTTTGCCGGTGGTTTCGTGGTGCAGAGCTTCGCGGCGTATTGGTTCTACCTTCGTTTTGGCGTGGATCCGGCAACGCTCGGCGTCATTTTCTTTTGGGCGAACATCTTTGCAGGCATTTCGGCGCTGCTGGCGACCCGGCTCGCCGCGCGCTGGGGTCTCATCAACACCATGGTCTTCACGCATCTCCCTTCGAACATTCTCCTGATTCTCGTACCGCTGATGCCAAGTCTCCGGCTGGCCGTTCTCGTTCTTCTTGTGCGATTCAGCATCAGCCAAATGGACGTGCCCACGCGACAATCCTACATCATGGCCGTGGTGAGCAAGGAAGAGCGATCCGCCGCGGCCGGAATAACCGGCGTTGCCCGAACCACGGGCGCGGCCATCAGCCCGATATTCGTCGGGTTCATGTTTGCGCGGCCTTCTTGGATCAATGTGCCGTTCTTCTTCGCCGGCGCACTGAAAATTCTCTACGATCTGTTGCTGTACAAGGAATTTGTAGCTATCCAACCCCCGGAAGAACGGGAGAAGCGACAGCCGGCGAAAGAACTGGGGGCCTGAGCTCGACGAATTGAGCAAATCTTCGATACTCAAACCTGGCTGCATGCATAAGATGCATCGCGGCTAGGCCGCATGATGAGTGAGGTGGCCGCGATGAAAAGCTTCGTCTCGATCTGGATGACGGCAATGCTATTACTTTGTCGGTTCGTCTCGCTGACGGCCGCACCGAGAACAGAAACCCTGCGTCTTGTCCAAACGATTCCGATGCCGAACGTGAAGGGGCGTATCGACCACCTCGATGTGGACGTCGACGGCAAACGACTCTTTGTGGCCGGTCTTGAGAATGGGTCGGTTGAAGTCATCGATCTGCAGGCTGGCAAATGGTTGAAAAGTATTTCTGGTTTCAAGAAGACCCAAGGGATCGCCTATGTTGCCTCCCTTAACAAGCTGTTCGTCGCCAGCGGAGATGACGGGACGCTCCGCGTATTCCGCGGAGACACACTGAAGCTGCTGGATGCGATCAAGCTGGATCTTGGGCCCAACCGTGTCGCCTACGATGCACGGGCTGAAGTTCTGTACGTAGGATATGGCGGCAAGGATGCCGGTCAGGACTATGGCCAAGTCGGCATCATTGACGCCAAGACCGACAAGTGTCTTGGCGATGTCAAAGTAGAGGCGCATCCCGCGGAGTTGCTGATTGTCATGGATTCTCGGACCGGGAAGGAGGTCGCAAATCTCCCAACCGTCGAGGGCATGGATGGAGTTTACTTCGATGCGGCGCACAAATTGGTGTACGTGTCGGGGGGCCGCGACTATGACGTCGGTTACATCTTTGCCTACCACCAGAAGGATGCAGATCACTATGAAGTGGTCGGGAAAATATCCACCAAATCTGGCGCCGGCACTTCGTTTTGGTCGCCAGAGCTGAACCGCTACTACGTCGCAGCGCCCGCCCACGAAAACGGAGAAGCGGCGATTCTCGTTTTCGAGCCGCAGCCTTAAAGAGGGCTCTCGAGGCGGCTGGGAACCTATTGAAGTCAGTCAGATTCGAATCGGAACGTTTGGAACGCTGGATGGTGGGCTACGCGCGTGAAGTCACTGTTCGAGCATTCTCGCAGACTCCCTCATGTCATTTTTCTAATTGCGGCACTGGCGCCGCTCGTCTGGGCGGAAGCTCGACCTCTCGCCGGCGAGGCGCCCCCAATTCCCCAGACGGAAGCACGGGTGGCGGAAGCCGTTCGCGTTGAGCATCCGCCTCGACTCGACGGGACGCTGAACGACCCGCTCTGGCAATCGGCCAAACCGATTACCGATTTTCGGCAGCGGGAGCCCTACGAAGGACAGCCCCCCACCGAAAAGACGGAAGTGTACATCCTCTACACTCGGAAGGCCGTGTACTTCGGAATCCATTGCTACGACTCTGCGCCTTCGCGGATCATAGCAACGGAACTGCGACGCGATGTGAGCCAGGACCTGGATGACCACTTCGAGATCTTAATCGATTCCAACCACGACCGCCGCGGCGCGTATGTTTTCGAAATCAATCCCCTGGGAACACAGAGCGACGGTCTGATCGTAGAGGAGCAAGGGGCTTCGGACGGCGGCGACTTCGACCGCGGCTGGGACGGGGTTTGGACGTCGGAGGCTCGCGTCGCTCCGGACGGATGGACCGCCACAATCGAAATTCCGTTCACGACGCTCAACTTCACAAAATCCAACTCTTTTGTTTGGGGTTTGAATTTCAAGCGATTCATCCGCAGAAAGAATGAAGAGGATCTCTGGAGCGCTTATCGGCGCACTTTTGGACTCACGAAGGTCTCGGAGGCGGGAGAACTGACCGGGATAACTGACATCGGAAGCGGAAGGCTCTTCATTATTAAGCCCTATGGCCTAGCTCAATACGAGAAACAAACGGGCCAAAACCCGGCATTTCCACTAACGGGCGGACTCGATATCAAGTATGGCCTCAGTTCGAACCTCGTCTTGAACCTTACGGGAAACACGGACTTCGCCGATACCGAAGTCGATCTTGAGCCGTTTAATCTCACCCCCTTCAAGGTATTCATACCCGAGAAGCGTCCATTCTTTTTGGAGAACGCCGGGGTGTTCAACTTCGATATCGGCGACCAGGACCAACTGTTTTTCAGCCGTCAGATTGGGATCGACCCGATCACCGGGCAACAAGTGCCCATCAATGGCGGAGCCAGACTGACGGGGACGCTCGGTCGGCTGGAGTTGGGCGTTATGGATGTAGATACGCGTTCCAGTGGGCCGAATCCCTATGCAAATTATGCGGTCGTGCGATTAAAAGAATCGCTGTGGGCCGGTTCCTACATCGGCGTGATGGGCATCGATAAGCGATCGGGCAATCCGCGGGACAGTTTCAATCAAACCGGAGGCGTCGATACGCGCCTCGTCTTCTTTAAGGATTGGTTCGTTGATGCCCATATGGCTGGAACGCGGTCGCCCGGCGACCCAAGCGGGGCGAGCGACGTCGGAGCCTCGCTGTCCTATCGCTCGAACTGGCTGGACGCAATCGTCGAGCGGAGAAAAATTGGGCCGAACTTCAATCCGGAAGTGGGTTTCATCGAGAGGACGGATTCGAACGAAACATATGCAGATCTGACTTTCAAAGTGAGACCCGAGATCCGTGGCGTACGCGAGTTGCAATTCGAGGGTTTTATTCTCCACGCCCCAAACACCCAGAACGTTGTGGAAACCCAGGAGTGGCAGGGCACCTTCCGAGCCGACTTCAACAACGGGGCCTACACCGACGATGATATCGCCGACGTGTTTACGCAGCGAATCACCACCCCTCTTCACATTTATAAAAATGTCTTCATCCCGAACGGCCTGTACCACTTCGCTCGCCATCAGCTGACGTACGGCTCCGCTCAAGATCGGCGCTTTACCTATGAGTTCTTCGAACGTTTTGGTGGCTACTACGGAGGTACACTGAACGAATTCCGTGTTCAGGGCAATTATCGCCCGACCGCGAAATTTTCCATCTCCGCTTCTGAAACGTGGGATCGATTTCGATTGCCGCTACCCAATGGGAATTTTTCCGTAGTACTGGCAAGCTTACAGGCTAATTATTCTTTCAACCGGTTTCTGACTTTTACGAGCCTCGTGCAGATGGATACCTCGAACACGCAGGCAGTCAGCGCCAACCTTCGCATTCGATACAACTACCGTCCCGACAGCGATCTTTATATCATCTACAACGTGGGCACGCAGTTCGCCAGCATCGCGCCGGCAAATCCTCCCCAAGTCCGGGAGACCCGCTTCGCTGTGAAATGGACCTATTCTTTCTCGCCTTGATTCGCACATTAAGCCGATTTCAATCGTAATAGCGGCGCGAGAATTCCTGTGCCCGTGCGGTGCGCACCCTGCGTCAATCTGAACTGGAGATCACGAGCCCGGCGCCGGCTCCGTGAAATAGGCGCCGATCCACATTTCGAGCGTGCCGTCATGCCAGGTCTCTCGTGCCATCAGATTCGGGCGCAGCTCACGTTGATACCTGTCACGCAGCACCTGGGCGTCGAGCCGGATCGTTTTCGCCAGGTATTCCACGTCCCCCTCATCCTTCGGACTGTTCCGCTCCAGTTTAGAGAGCACCAAATCGTAGGGATCGGGCGAACATTCGCAGGTTCTTGAAACGGCCGGCGAACATTTCCACCAGTCGAGCCTCGTAGTCCTCCGGCATCGTCGTCACGGTCACGTGTTGAAGATGAACCTTGAACTTGTTTTCCAGTTCGGACCCGCGCCCCGCAAGAGCTTGCAGTTCTTGTATCCGATGGTGCGGAACGGCGGAAACATAGTCGACATCGCGGTGGGCCGCGGAAGTCCGTACAACACACTCACCACAAACCCGCCAATGCAGTGGAGTGTGATCGGCTCCGGCAGCCTTGCATCCAGTTCCGCCAAAAACCTGTTCCACGGAGACGGTACCTCGGCGACGTTTCCAGGCTCAGAGGGCATACGGAAGATGCTCCGGACGCCAGCTCGTCAACAAATTCCAGTGTTTTGCTTCTTCCGAACGGTTTTGCCGTAACCACTGGCGTTCCCTGTCTGTGTCGGATCGCTTCAGAAACGTGTCTTCGCGCGTCAGACGGCTCTTTTCCAAGGTCTCTTCCAGGGACTTCAGATTCTGGCTCCGATTCTCATTGGCCGGCTCCGATTTTTCAGATACCCGCTTGGCCAGACTGACGACGAATCCCAAGCGATTCTGTAGATCGTTCAGTTTGGCTTGTTTAACCAGCCACTCAGTGTCCAGATCCCAATATTTCACCAAAAGCCAAGGCAGAGCCTCCACCAGGCGGCCTTCGAGCTCCTCTTGCGATAAGGCTTCGAGCAGGACTTCGGCCGGATTCCTTGCTCGCACCCTCGGTTTCAGGTAGGCGAAACCGGGATAGCCCAACGCCGCCACCATGTTCGCAAATTCCTGACCATCCACTTTGGCGCGAGGCTCGAACGCATCGGGCGTGGGCAGCATCGTGGGGCTCAGGTTGTAAACATTCTTGAATTTGCGTGCCAGCGGAGGAGTGACCCGCCGCTCGCCGCCTTCCAGCATGGCCAAGTAGGACTGCGAAACGCCGAGCCGCGCTGCCGCTTCGCTTTCCGTCCAGCCGCGCGCAAGCCGCGCTTGCCTCAATGTCTGTGCCTGCATGAACGTCGCCTCCCTTTGACGATCCTAGTTTATCACAAGTATTGTGATAATCAAGCAGCGTGCAAGCTCGCCTGCCCTTCCTGGCCAACCCTGCGCCTGATCGGCCCGCTTCTTCTGTCAAGGCTCTCCGCTGCGCTTCGATGAACGCCCACCCCGCGGCCTTGACAGCGCGGGCGGTCAGCCGCTTTCCCCCGCTATGAAGGGCATTTGCTTTCTAGTGCGCGGCTCTGGGCCCGCGCCTCTGGGAAGCGAAGACCCAAATCAAGACCAAGACAAGGAGAAGAAGGTCATGCAAAAAGCCACGAAACAACCGCTGTTTGACACCGGACAACTCGTTGCCACACCGGGCGCACTCGCCGCGCTCGAAAAAACCGGGCAGAACGCGATCGAGTTCCTGTCGCGCCATGTATGCGGGGACTGGGGAGAGCTCCGCGACGAGGACAAGGCCGAAAACCAGCTTGGAAAAAAGTTTCCGGCTCCTGAGCAGCTTCCGCACGGCGGCAGGCGACAAACTGTGGGTCATTACCGAGTCCGACCGTTCCGTCACTACGATTCTGCTACCCGAAGAATATTGATGCACCGCAAAAAAAAGAGGAGAAAAACATCATGACGACAGCAGTCGCAATCAGCGCTCCGGCAACAAGCGTACACAGCATGTCCTCGGTACAAGCATGAATAGCGGGAACGCAAAGAGAAGCAAGTCCGGGACTCCATGTTGTAGTGGAAAAAGGAGCATTCGGTCTCCGCACCGAATGCTTTTTGCAGGCAGCGAAAAACTCGGAGCCTAAGTCTTTGAGAATCAGTCAGCACAAATGGAATTTTGTTTCCAAATCTTATGGAAAATCACGATGTTGGACCCCAGTTGGACTCCAACTGAAAATAGAGGAGGGTGGCAATGGCGCGCAAGTTGTTGTAAATTTAAAGTCTAGCTTGCCCGTTCCCCGGTAGCTCAATGGTAGAGCATTCGGCTGTTAACCGAAGGGTTGCTAGTTCGAATCTAGCCCGGGGAGCCAAATTCTCCTTCTTCTTCAATTAGAAGTTATCTCATAACAGTAGTGTCCCAACGTTTTGCGTCTTGCCTTCCGTAAATTATTGATGAGAAACGCATAAGCGGCAATTCTCTTGGTCTCGATTTGAACTCGGAACACGGGTTCTGCGACTCTGCGAAGCATAACTTCGTGGGGGCCATCGATGAACCGAGGCAAGCTGGTGTTTGCGCAGCTGATGCAACATCTTCCGTTGACCACCTTCCGTCGTTGCGTCACCCGCTATCGAGGCACATTCAAAGTGAAGTCCTTCTCGTGCCTGGATCAATTCCTGTGCATGGCGTTCGCTCAGTTGACCTTTCGGGAGAGCCTTCGAGACATCGAAGTATGTCTGCGCGCGCAAAGTTCCAAGCTCTATCATCTCGGGATTCGTTCGGCGGTGGCTCGTAATACGCTGGCCAATGCCAACGCCGTGCGCGACTGGCGCATCTATGCCGATTTTGCCCAGAGCCTGATCGGCATCGCCCGGCCGTTGTATGCGCAAGAGTCGTTCGGTGTCGATCTGCAGGAAACCGTGTACGCGCTCGACACCACGACGATCGATCTGTGTCTGTCGGTATTTCCGTGGGCGGTGTTCCGCACGGCCAAGGCAGCCATCAAGCTGCATACACTGCTCGATCTGCGCGGCAACATCCCCACCTTCATTCACATCAGTGATGGCAAGGTGCACGAGGTCAACATCCTCGACCAACTGCTGCCCGAGCCCGGCGCCTTCTACATCATGGATCGTGGTTTCCTCGACTTCGAGCGCCTCTATCGCTTTCACGAAGCCGGCAGCTTCTTCGTGACCCGCGGCAAGTCGAACCTCAAGGTCCAACGCCGCTACTCGCATCCGGTCGATCGCACGACGGGGTTGATCTGTGACCAAAGTGTCGTCCTTACTGGCTTCTACTCGCACCAAGGCTTCGAGGCACCGCTGCGCCGCATCCGCTTCAAGGACCCCGAAACCGCCAAGACCCTCATCTTTCTGACCAACAACTTCGTCTTGCCAGCATTTACGATCACCGAACTATACCGCTGCCGCTGGCAAGTTGAGCTCTTCTTCAAATGGATCAAGCAGCATCTGCGAATCAAAGCTTTCTTCGGGACTTCGGAGAACGCAGTCAGGTCACAAATCTGGATCGCTGTCTCCGCCTACGTTCTGGTCGCCATCGTCAAAAAGAGATTGCATCTCTCGGCCAGCCTGTATGAAATCCTACAGATCCTTAGCCTGACCATGTTCGAGAAAATCCCGTTGGATCAACTGCTTGCACAGACGATGAGCGACGAAATTCAACAGGTTTCCGATAACCAATTGATTCTGTTCGCATAACGTTGGGACGCTACTGATCTCATAAACACATTGAAGCCGCTGAGTTGTTGAAACTTATGACGAACGGCGTAAACCGAGAGCATGGACCTTACCGACGCCCAGTGGGCGGTTCTCGAACCGTTGTTTCGTCCCAAACGACGAGCCGATGGCCGAGGGCGACCGTGGCAAGATACGCGTGCGGTGCTGAGCGGAGTCTTTTGGGTTCTCCGCACGGGTGCTCCTTGGCACGATCTGCCGTCTCGCTATCCGTCTTATCAGACCTGTCATCGGCGCTTCCAACAATGGCAGCGCAGCGGCCTGCTAACTCGCTTGCTGCAAAAGCTGGCCGAAGATTTACGAGACCGGGGGAAGCTCGATCTGAGCGAATCCTTCATCGACGCCAGCTTCAGCGGGGCGAAAAAAGGGGCTCTAGTGTCGGCCCTACAAAACGCGGCAAAGGCAGCAAAATCATGGCAATCGCAGACGGCCATGGTTTTCCTCTCTCCGTGTACGTGGCCAGCGCTTCGCCTCATGAAACAAAACTCATCGAACCCACGCTCGACCAGCGATTCCTTGCCGACCTCCCGGAACGCATGATCGGTGACCGGTGTGGTTCGCCAAAACTCTGGCCGACTTTGAAATCAATGACATAGCCGTCCTCCCGTCACTGCTCTGGTATAACTCCTAGCCATGTTTCGATTGATCGGTCTATACCTAGGAACGCTCGTTCGCCTCTTGCGCGCGCGTCGGAGCTTGTTGCTCGAGAATCTGGCGCTACGTCAACAACTCGCCGTCCTCAAACGTCGACATCCGCGGCCAAGACTAGAACTGGTTGACAAGTTCTTCTGGGTCGCCGTCCGCCGATTCTGGTCCGGATGGCAACAAGCTCTCATCATCGTCACACCTGAAACGGTAGTTCGTTGGCACAGGGGCGGATTCCGTTTGTACTGGGAGCTGATCTCCAAGGTCAGGAGGCCCGTCGGGAGACGACAGACGTCGAAGGAAGTTCGGGAATTGATCTTCCGGATGGTCGTTGAGAACCCAACGTGGGGAGCGCCACGCATCCATGGCGAGCTTCTCATGCTCGGTTTTGATGTCTCTGAGCGAACGGTCTCTCGTTGGATCAAACAGGCACCTCGAGATCCGGAACCGGCCACGCGCTGGCTTAGCTTTCTCCGTAATCACCGGGAAGCGATTGCCGCGATGGACTTCTTCACTGTTCCGACGATCACCTTCAGCGTGCTCTATTGCTTTTTCGTCATCAGTCACGATCGTCGGCGCATCCTGCATTTCAATGTCACAAAGCATCCGACCAGCTTTTGGATCGTCCAGCAGTTGCGAGAAGCATTTCCATTTGGATCCGCTCCGAGGTTCGTCATCTTTGATGGTGATGCCAAGTATGGACTGGAAGTTCCCGCAGCGGTTCGATCCCTGAAGGTGAATCCCGTCCGCACCTCGTTCGAAAGTCCTTGGCAGAATGGAGTTGCAGAGCGTTGGGTAGGGAGTTGCCGGCGAGATCTCCTAGATCACATCATTGCAGTTGACGAACGCCACCTGAAACGTTTGCTCTCTGAATATGTCCGCTACCACCACGAAGACCGCACGCATCTCGGACTCGGGAAGGGAACGCCAGACGGCAGAACTCGCGCCATAGCCTCAGGTCGCGTCCTTTCTCATGTGCGACTGGGAGGGCTGCACCACCGGTACGAGCGAGCTGCCTAATCCGAACCAGCCTAACGTCGCGAAAACGTCGGGATTCCTCCATCCTTATATACAGGTCCGCGCGGGGGTTCTGCCGGGAGACTGTCTTGGCGCTCGGAGATGAGGGGATAACCTAGATGGGACAGCCGTTGTGGCAGGGAATACTATTTTCGATGCGCAGAATTTTGGCGGAGGAGTTAGCCGCTCTTCGGAGCCAGTATTCGTCTGAGTTTGATTATGGAATCGATGGGAGACCGGATATCGCAATCGAGTTCTAAGGTCAGGAAGATACGGCTCGCGCGATAAGATTCGGTACCTGATGGTCAAGGGAAGACTGCTTCGATACGAGATCGTCGACGATCGGCTGCGTCCCCATCAGCGTCGGTTGAGGTTAATCCTAGTGATTGACGGGAACATTGCGGGACTTCAACACGACCCTTTTCGATATGTTCGATCACTTCTATCGGTTGGGTGGGAGTTGATTAGAGCCGATAGAGTAGACCTTGTCCCCGCGCTAATAAGCAATGAAAACGTTTAAACGAGAAATAGCAACTATTCTTCTCCAACTTCGCGGTTGTCCCTGGGCTGGACACCCCGAGGTAGCTGATGTAATTGCTGAATATATTCACTTCGAGCAGTCTGGGAAGACTCCGACGCAATCGCGGCGGGTAAGTCCGCAGATTTTTCACTCCTTTCTGAGGTGGGTTCGAGCCGAACACTCAAAACCTACTCCAAAAGGGGCGCCCTTTTATATTGCGTCGCGTTACCGGACGTGTTCGGTCCCGGTACTCCATATGTCTGCTTAGCGCGCCGTCCCGTTGGATGATGATAGCGCCTGTTGCAAACACGCGTTTCAAAGTTCGTCAGTAGGCGCGCGCCAGATTCTCACTTCAGCCAACTCCAATCTGATCTATCGTAGTAATGGTGAATCACATTGGAGTAGGCATGTTACAATCGCCCCGCGTTTGTCGCTCTTGTGAACCTTTAGATTCGATCAGAGGGGCAGGTTCAAACTTGCAGCTTTAATCTCCTGGAGGCGGTCGAGAAGCACAAATAGCTTAAAAACAACGAAGGAAGAAAATCAATGAGAGAACAAGGAACAGTAAAGTGGTTCAACGCCGCCAAAGGATTTGGATTCATCCAGCGCCAGTCCGGTGAGGACGTTTTCGTTCATTTCTCGGCCATTCAAGGAGACGGATACAAGTCTCTGAACGAAGGACAGGCGGTTGAATTTGAGGTGACAAAAGGCCCCAAGGGCTTACAGGCGTCGAACGTTTCAGCCCTATAGTCATTGAACGTGGGCCTCTCGAATTGGCGAGGGGCTCACGCTTCAGGCGAGCAAGTTCGCGAAAGTATGATTAGATAACTGGGCAAGTCAAGAACCCCGGCCCGATCGGCACCGGTTATTGGCCTAGATGAGTTCCTTGAGATGCCGGCGCCGCCATTCAGCGCGCGCTTCTTGTAGCTGTTCCACGAACACTTTACGCAACGGATGTCCGAATTGATCTTCCGGCCGACAATGACTCGCCGCGCCTCGTCCGAAACGGATAAGTTCCTGGTCGCTCATTTTGCCGAGACGAGCTCGCAGCGTTTCAAGCTCGAAATGTTGGAATTCTACGGAGCCCATGAGTCAGTTTATGTAGTTCCCAGTTTGGCAGTATCCAATCGCCCCAGTATTCAGTCTATGCAGTAACGCGCCAGGGTTTACTAATTCCCGATGGGCGTTCGGAAACGCTTCCCTTTTGAAACGTGGGAAGAAAAACTCGGGTCATTACTTGGGCCGAGCATTGTCGGGAGATCGGTTGATGTTGATGGACGGATGCCCTATGCCTCGCCGCCCTCTTCCCCAGGGGGCAGCACGCACGGATGCCACTCCTCATCCTCGGCGTGGGCATCGCAGAACCACCTCTCGCACATCGGGCAGTGCACCGTCGCCGGATAACCGCACGGCTCATCGTTACGCGACACCCCCCTGACACAAGCGCCTCAGGTCCGCGCTCTCCGCTTCTTTTTCTTCCATCGGCACACCTCGTGTCGCTATTCTACGCGTGATTATCTCAAGTGAATTCGCAGCGTGGGCTCGGCAACTTCCAAGTCGGTCAAACTGCAGAGGCCCGCTCGCGCAAGGAATGACCAACCGGTGCTAGACTGCGCGTATGGCTACCAAAAAGAAAACCAAGAAGAAGCAGACGAAGTCGAAGAGAACTGCGGGCAAGAAGGTGGCGCCGATGATGAAGGCGGTTAAGAAGAAACTGGCTAAGCCGAGGGTAACTCCCAAGAAGAATTTGGCGAAGAAGAAGACAGCTCCGAAAAAGGAGGAGATGAGAACGAACGCCGGCGGCAAGAAGACAACCGGCGGGAAAACGGCGGGCGCACCTAAGAAACAGGTTCGGGGGAAAAGCCAAAGCGTGGATACGGTGGCATTCGAACTGGAGGGTCTGGGAGCGCGGGCGGAGCAATCGGGAGATTTGCAGGGATTGTCCAACGTTGAAGGTGCGGATTCGGAGAGTGTGGACGAGTTGCTTGAGGAAGGAAACGCGTTCGAGGCTGACGCGGTGAAGGGCGTGGAAGACGCCGGGGACGCTGACGAGGGGGAAGTTCGCACGCATGAGGTGCCGCAGGATGATGTTCCCGGCGAGTATCTGGATAAAGAGCAATGAGTGAGCGGACGATGCCGGTGCGGAACGGTAAACGCATCTTGGAGTCCATGCCGTGGCGATGTTGCCACAAGCCAAAGAAAAGCGCGCGGTTGGTAGCGCGCAACATGTCCCGAAGAACCCTCACTGAAGTTTTAGGGTTTAGGGTGCCTCAAGTATCTCTTGAGCCGAGTTTTTAGCCACCCGCCAAGTGCGCCGTAATCGCGCTGGCTTAACACTCGCGCTTCTTCAGGAGTTTCGCCAATTTTCAACAGTAAATCCCACCTCTGCTTACTGTCGAGGCTATCGTAGTGCTGTTGTGCCGTCATGCCTTCTCCATTACTTCGCGAGCATCACGTTACTGGCGAGTAGTATATCCAATTGAAAGGCACGATCTGACGAAGCCTCATCTTGGACACTTTTCCGTGCCAACCGCAATGGCTTGGCGTCGACCTCTGACGGCGATGTCTTTGGAGACTTACGCTGCAAGCTGACCTTGTGGCCGCCTTTCGGGCATTCAAAAACAACTTGGTAGGCTTTGCTCATACTCCATTGTGGGCTCGATTGCCTCTATGGAGCGGTCTTTTTCACTCTTGTCGCGATCTGTTGGTTCACATCCTCTGCGGGTGACGCGTAAACTACGGCGTGGCGTTAATATTGGGTGCAGCCCTGCCCAGAAAGATTTCCTTTCGAACTTTTCCATTTTGCTCGCAACGGATTCAAGAGTTATTTCCGATTGTCATGAGTATTTTCCAGGATAGCCGCGAGTCTATTTCAAGACCCTGTAGACGCTTTTCGGCACATGTTCTAATGCGTCGGGATAGTCGCTGAGCGCGCAAGACCGAAGATTGAGAAACGTAACCTGTGGGGACTTTTGTGGGGACCTCTCATACATCTTGGCGCATCTCGCCACATCTCAAATCAACTCGCAACAACTACCGAACTGGTTGAACCTGAGAGGGTTGCAGGCCTTGATGCCTTCCGTTCAACAAGTTAGCTAAATTTGCTGAAATGGTCTCCGGAACCAGAGGTCGGAGGTTCAACTCCTCTCAGGCCGCTCAGTTTTCGCCCGTTGAAAGATCACGTCGAAGGGCTTTCTGTAACTAGGATAAACACTTGTGGCATCTACTTCGCAGTACAAAAGTACGATCCGGAGCAATCTCCCTTGTTCCGCCGGTGGCTGCCTAAGGTAAAGAAGATATGCCTTATTCGCGAGGCCTAAAATCCTGACGCCGTCTAGGATTCTCTCCGGAATCTGTTGGCCAAGTCCCTGAAGCGCGCCCAGAATCTGCTGTTCCTCTTGGTTCCACGCTGAGAACCTCGCTGTTCAGAATTCCTCAGTGATCTTACCGTCCAGCTTGTCCACGTAAGCCTGTTCCAGGCGCCCTCGTACCTGCGCCAGGCGCTGTACCAGTCGTTCCCGCTCCGTAGGATCACCCTGGATTCTGGCGAGGGAAGTTGACATTCTCAGCGGACCGATTTTTGCGGGGGGGACAACTGCGAGCGTGATAACCTCTTGGCATGGAAGCGGAACTGCATGCAGCAATTAAGATGCTCCAGGGACTAGGCCATACAGTCCGTCCTTATCTCCGCTACGGTACGTTATGGTTTGAGATATACGGTAACATGTTGGCTACCCGGCAGGAGATGCTGGAATTGGCTGACGGCGTGTACTCGTTGCAGGAACTGGCCGAACTATTCGCGCGGAGGCACGCTGAAGAAGAGAGCAGGCCCTAGCCCGGACACCAGCAGCGTGGGTCAGGGAAGTGCCAGTGGTTTGGGGGCAGCCCCATTTCCAGCTAGGAAGGATAAGAAGATCGTACCGCGCCGCGGCAATAAGCATTCAAATGCTATTGTCATTGTAATTGTGATTATCCTTCTGGCCTTGTTCTTGTTGAGACGGACCCAGCAGGCCGGCTTGCGATATTCGCCACCAGTAGCCGCTCGCCCACGTTGATTTCTTCGTCACACCCACAACCTGAGGAAGATCCTTTAGCGCAGAGGGCGGAGTTTTTGGTAGGGACAAGTTGATGAATTCGCGCCGGACGCGTTATAGAATCAGGCATGGAAAAGTCCAAAATTCCTGTTTACTGCCAGCATTGCAAACAGAAACAGATTGTTCACGTCTTTGTACGACCGGGGCGAAGTCCGATGAACAACCAGACCGTCAACTGCATAAAGTGCAAGAAAGAATTTGACGTGCTGGTTTCCGACCCGATTATCGGCGGCCCATTCCCAGAGTGAAAATTTCGCTATCCATGGCCGCTGCAGAAGATTCGCAAAAGCAGGTGAGGCTTACTTGGTTTGCAACTCGATGCTAAAAGTCTGCGCCAATCCAGTTAAGGTTTTCATAGGAGCCCGTGAGATGTACCGATGGCGTGATCGAAGTTGGGAAGTCATCGCTAGAATTTGCAAATCCAAGGGTTGACCGACTGCGCTTTTCTTTTCTCGACGTAACTAGAAGTATGCACCGAAAACGCAAAGCCGCGTTGACTCAGCATCAAGCCATCGCGCTTGCTCGACGTTCTCTAAAGTTCCGCACGTGGTATGCCGCCACCAGCGTCTACATTCCGACGAAGGACGACACCAGCAGCTCCGGTGTCGAGAACGAAAAGCATTTTAGCCTTTCCGAATTGGCGGTCACGTGGGGCCTTAGCGTCGAAACGATTCGGAAACTCTTTGCCAATGATCCACGCGTGGTAAAGATGCCAAGCGCTTCGGGCCCCACAGGTCGCCGCCGATATTGCACTCTTCGAATTCCTTCATCCGCGGCTGCTCGACTCCATAAACGCCTTTCTGCTTAACATCCTCACCGTCTCGCACTGCCGCTTTTCACGACGATAATCATTGTCTCAGCTGCCCACTCTTGCGCAGGCGCCTCCATTCGGCGACGGTGGACAATAAAGTCGGTGGTCTTGTCCACGGAAATTTTCGGTAGCGTCGTGCTTTGAACTCGTCCCAGACCATTAAGAAACAAAGAACCATGGGCAGCACGACAAAACAAATCGCCCACGGCGATCTGTCGGGTCCGTCGGGTGCTAGTCTCACGATTACTTCTCCCCGGCATCAACGATGGATAGCGTCGTCAGTCGTCACCCGTGTTGTGTCTCTCCAGACCCCGCAGGCCCAAGGACCACGTATCGAAGCATTGTGCGTCGCCCCAGCCATCCGGTCCGATGCTATCCCCCGCGGGTGTGCATCTCGAGGTGCGGATCGCGGCGGAGTTGCTCGACGCCGACGAAGAGGCCTCGGAAGCGCTGCGCCTCGCGCTCTTCGGCACCGCGATCATTTCGCCGCCGCCAGGCAAAGGCAATCGCACACGTCAATTCATCACGTGAAGCGCCGGCGCGCAACGGCTGCCGAAGGTCGGTTCCCTGCTGGGCATAAAGGCAGACGTACCACATCCCGTCGGCCGTCAGTCGGCTGCGGTCACACCGGCGGCAGAACGGAGTGGTCGTCGATGCAATAATTCCAAACACAGTTCCGTCTGGAAGGAGGAAGTATTCGGCGGGTGCCGAGCTCTCTTCGACGACCGGCACGATCGTTCCATACCTGCGGGCGAGGAGCTCGAGGATTTCAGCGCGGGAGAAGACTTTGTCCATGGACCACTCGGTAGCGCCGCCCACGTCCATGTACTCGATGAAGCGCACCTGCGTGCCCTGTTGCTTTCCGAATTCAAGCAGGTCGGCGAGCTCGTCATCGTTGACCCCGCGCACGACGACGGTATCGATCTTGGTGCCGCGGAAGCCGGCGCGGTGGGCCGCCTCAAGACCGCGAAGCACTTGCGCGTGCATATCACGCCGCGTCAATGCCCGAAATCGGTCCGCGCGGAGCGTATCAAGGCTCAACGTGATGCGATGAAGTCCTGCATCACGAAGCGCCTGGGCGTGCTCGGCGAGCTGAACGCCGTTGGTCGTCAACGCCAAGTCTTGGATCCGCGAATTTTCACAGAGCATCCGGACCAGTCTGGGAAGGCCTCTCCGCAGCAGCGGCTCGCCACCGGTAAGCCGCACGTTGTCCACGCCCAAAACGGTGAAGGCGCTCACTAGCTCGCGGATTTCCTCGAATGCGAGCAGCCCTTCCCGCGGCAGCCAGATGTATTCCTCCTCGGGCATGCAGTAACGGCAGCGCAGGTTGCACCGGTCGGTGACTGAGACACGCAGGCTGCGCAGGGGTCGGCCGAATACATCTAAGAGAGGAGCCACTGGTGCGTGCGGGTTCATGACGGAGCAAACTCCATCTTAGCCGGAATTTGCGATTTCAACTCTATCTTTGCGGAAGACCATGCGGCAGCCACCCTTCCTGCGAGCGAGATCCCGACGCGAGAGCAGGTCATACTTGGGATCGGTGATTTGGGCCAGCGCGTCGAACCCCGCGTGCTTGAGCTTGAAACGTCACTCGCGATGATCGCGGCGCTAGCTAAACTGGCTACTTTAGTAGCCGTTGGGTGAAACACGGGAAGCTCGCTCTGACCGCAACAGGAACGAGACTGTCATAAGACTTCTACGTCTCGTAAGTTCCCTGATGGCCAACAACTGTTACAAAACCACGCTCTCCGCGCACGAGCCTATCACACATAAACACTGCGACCGCTACCGGCCCGGCTAGAATTTCGCCGGCGCTTGCAGTATCTTGAGTTGCAGCGCAATTTTCAGAGGAGGCATTCCATGGCCGACGAAAAGTGTTCGGACACCAGCACGGCGGTGCCTTCACCGCAGCCAGCGGGGCAGAGTGGCCGTGTGGTGAAGTGCATTAAGTTCGGTCGGGAAATGCCAGGGCTCGACCGCATTCCGTGGAAAGGCGAACTCGGCAAGCGCATCTTCGAGAATGTCTCGAAAGAGGGGTGGACGCTCTGGATCGAGCACTCAAAGATGGTCATGAATGAGTACCGTCTGAATCCTCTTGACTCCCAGTCGCAGAAAATCATGGAAGAACAGATGGAGCAGTTCTTTTTCGGCGAAGGCGCAAAGTTGCCGGAGGGCTACGTGCCGCAGAGGGCCAAAGACTAATCGCCCGCTGTCCTTCCTCCATCGGGCATTTTCAGGTCTTTTTTACCTCCCCGAACTACGCGGCCCGGAGTGGTCCTCCGGAACGCATGCTTGATTTCCAAATAGGAAATAGAATCCGTGCATGGCTTTAAGCGCAGGCGCAACGCGCCTGGTGAAAGCTCTCAAGCGCTTGGTTTGCAGCCACGATTTTTTCGAGTGCGGCAACCACTTCGGCAATTCTCAAACCTGGGATAGCGTAGTAAAGTTCGTCGTTGTTCATACCCGTGTGAACACGGTTCCCGATACACGCAAAGCTCGGAGTAGCACGCCCTGTTTGTAATGTCTCCTGCAGAAACGCACAGGTAGACCGTGGCATAATTCCATTAGGGTTGATGCCAGCTCCGATAGCTGCCTCCGTTAGGAGCATGAAATGCGGAAACTCCTCTCTCCGAAGATAGTTTAATTCAATCCACTACTGTCCGGTTGTCGCATTCTCATATCGACGTAACTGTTTGTAACGCAGCGGCTTAAGTGGCATTTCGACTTTTTTCGATTTGAAATACAAACGGCGTTTTGGCTCCATCCGACTGGGTCTGATTCTGCGAAATAATGGGGTGTGAATACCGGACGCACTGTTTTTTCCCAGCTAATGGATTTTCTGCCCGCCTACGAATTTCAGAAATGTGTAAGCCGCTACCGCGGCGATCACAAGGTACAAAACTTTTCCTGCCGAGATCAGTTTCTCTCGATGGCTTTCGCACAACTAACATATCGAGAGAGTCTCCGCGACATCGAAACGTGCCTACAGTCTATCGGCAGTAAGCTCTACCACATGGGGTTCAGAAGCAAGGTGGCACGATCCACTCTGGCCGACGCCAACGAATCACGCGACTGGCGGATCTATGCCGACTTTGCCCAAGTCTTGATCGCTATCGCGCGTCACTACTGTTCGGCTTATAGCCGGACAGTAGTGAATTCAATCAATTGGCCGATCGTGGACTGCAGTTCCGCGGCCTTTTCAGGCGAAAGAGAGACACCGTGTGTGTAAGCGCCGATTGTACAATTCAGATGGTCGTCAGCCGTCGTATGGAAGACTGCACCTTCGCTGGCCAACTTCCAGTAGGAGCAGCTTGCAAGGCATGGAGCTTTCACACGGGGCACACCAGCGGGTGCCTTATCCAGAAAAGCGATTGCTATTGCTGGTCGTTGGAGTCCCAAGAGCGTTTGTAGTCTGTTTCCGAGATCCGCATAGTCCATGACTACCGATGTGCAGCAGCGGAGAGCTGCTGCAAAGAGAGCGCATTTATACGTCACGCAACAGTTGCTTCCCCGAACTACGATCCGCCGAGCGTCTGCCAAGATACCGGACGCGCGACTGGCAAGCGTGGCGTGATGGTGAACCGCAGTGCGTCATGTGCTAGACGCAGGGCCGCTTCGACCTGCGCAGGCGTTTCTCGGCGAGCAAAGATAAAGCCCAGGTAGGTCGATCCTTCGGGCCAGGCGGCAATGAAGTCGTGCAGCCGCGCGGTGATCTGTACCTCATCCACGCCGGGTGTCGTGGCCGCTCGCTCCACGCCTTCTGCGCCCTCGAGAACACCGCTCCGAGGCACCGGAATCATCATTACACCGGCCGCGAGCGACTCACGCGACATCTCGACCCCCGCAAGCCCCGTCGCATGGCGGACGAGGAGCTCCTCCAGGAAGATCCGATCCGGACCAAACCGCAACGAGCGAGAGCAGAGCCCGCCAATGGGCCGTGGCGCCGCTTCGAGAACCCACGGACCGCAATCGTTCACGCGGAATTCGGCGTGAAGGGGTCCCTCGGAGAGCCCGAGTGCGCGCACCGTATGGGCGGCGCAGTCAAAGATGCGCGTCTGCATCTCCGCGGGCAGCCTCGATGGCGTCACGTAGATCGACTCCTCGAAGTACGGCCCCTCGAGCGGGGCGGGTTTATCGAAGAGTGCCAGGACCCGCAATCTGCCCTGTTTAAGCAGCCCTTCGAGCGCGACTTCAGCACCCGGAATATAGCACTCGACGAGCACGCGATCGAGTTCCCGCTCGCGCGTCGCCTGCACCTCGGGCGAGCTCAGCAGGCGCCTGATACGCTCAACGGCCGCAGCAAATTCTGAGGCGTCGTTTGCGCGGATTACACCCTGGCTCGCTGCCAGCCGCAGTGGCTTCACCACGCTCGGAAAAGACACGCGGGGAAGAACCTCATCGAGCGGCTCCGTCAATGGAAATGAGAAGAACTCCGGCACGGGCAGGCCCGCGTCGCGCAATACCTCGCGCTGGCGCAGTTTGCTGCGGCAATTCTCCACGGACTCAGGCGAATTGTAACGCAGGCCGAGAATACGCGCAGCGTACGCGGCCGTTGCCGTCTGGCGGTCGCCGAGTGCAAGGATCGCGCGCACCGGTGTTGTGCGAACGGCCTCCGCCAGCCGCTGGGCGGCCTGCTCGGGCTGTTCGAAATGCAGCGGGACGGCGCCGTCTGACCAGGGATCGTCGAGCTGATGGCAACGGTCGCTGCCGATGGTGACATCGACGCCCAGCCGCTTTGCGGCTTCAACAAAGCTGCGCGTCTGATAGCCTAGCTTGCTTGCTAGAAGCAATAGACGCGGATGAGCGTGGAGCGAAGCTTCGGCCAAGGGAACCTCAAAGGGTGGGCGTAACGGGACGGAGTCCCGTGGGCCCACGGAGTGTCACGAAAGTTCATTCATGCACCGCGTTCACAAAAATGCATCGGGCTGCGCAAACGGCTGCGAAGCCCCGGCGATGGACACAAACTGATCCCGCGTCGGCTCCGCGCAGCAATACCAGGGCTCGGTGAAATGCGGGATCGACGGGCGCGAAGCCATTGCCGGTGGCGGCCACACGACTGCTGCGCCGTCTTGGCTCGACAGTTCAGATGTAGCTCGACAGATGCGTGTAAACATATCTGCGCGCGAGCGCTTGAGTTTTTCGCCTGCGCTGGCAAGATTTTGCACACACTCAGCGAGTGCGTCCAGGCGCGGATCGGGGTGTTTCCACGGATAGACGAGGGCGGCCGGGTCGAATGGGTCGACATTGCGGCGCACGTCCTCCAGCTCGAGCAAACGTGACCTGGCTGGAATGAGTAGACGGATGCCAAGCTGAATCGGCGCGATGTTTTCGACGAGATCCTGCTCCGCCACGACGTTGAGCAGATCGCGGTATCCTGCAAGCGTCGTCCAGGGTGTGAACGGCACGAACGTAGGCTGGAGCACCAGGCCGAGCTCGCGGAAACGCGCCACTACCTCCAGGAAATCGGCGCGTGTGTGTCCCTTCGCTAGCCGCGTGAGGATGGCGTCATCCACCGATTCGACCGCCGTCGTGACGAACAGGCAGCCGGTATTTCGCAGTTTGTCCAGATGCCTGGCGTGGCGAAGCAGGTGCTCAATTTTGATGGTGACATCGTAACTGAGCCGCGGGAATTCGCGGTGGAGCACCTCGGCGATGGCGACAGCGTGGGCTGGGCCGTTGAAGAAGTCAGGATCGCCGAAGGTGATGTGCTCAGCCCCCGCTTTGACCTGACGGCGAACGTCTTCGAGTACCACGTCGCGCTGCACGACGCGGAAAACGCCGCTATAAACCGGCACAATCGGACAATGACGGCAGAGATGCTTGCAGCCGCGGCTCGCCTCCGTGTAGCCTGCGACAAGGTATCCGCCCCACGGCAGCACAACCTGCGCATACTGGCGCAGCGGCGGCAGGCCCGCGCGGTCAGGAACCATGAAGTTGAGACGATCAAGTGAGATCACCGGCTCGGGGCGCTCAAACGCCACCGTTCCACCGCCGCTCGCCGCCTCCTCAAGTCGTGCGACCAATTCCACGAGGGCTCCCTCGAACTCCCCGCCCAAAATCGTCTCGACGCCGAGCCCACGAAAATGGGCTTCGTTGATCGGGGCGTAAAGGCCGTAGCAGCACAAGTGCGCCCGAGGATTCAATCGTCGCACTGGCTCAACGAGCTGCGCGGCGAGCCGCGTGGCCGTGTGCATCGGAACGTAGAACGCGACCAGGCCGGCCTCGCGGACAGGCTCCTCACGGAACGCCTCACGGGAGAGGTCGAGGCACGTGACGGCAGCGCCGCGGGCCCGAAGCCACGCCGCTGGCGACGCCAGACCGAATGGCTGGTGGCCAAGCTCATACGTTGAGATGAGAACAACGTTCATAGTCGCCGCCCGCTCCGGATACACCATTGTAGATGACGAGACGAACACTTCTATCCACTTATTTAATATGCGACTTGCTTCTTCCCGTGCCGAAATCATATTTGCCCACGACGGCAAAGTATTTCGGGAGCGACGAAACAATCGATTTGGCCTGTTAGTTCAGATGGCGATGTGGAAAAAACACTGAATGTTCCTTCAACGAGGCGGCTACATGCCGCAGAGGGCAGTGGAGCTGAGCGTTCTCTTAGGAGGCGCATCAAATCTTTGTGGTGGTGTAGCTCTGGCCATGGCAACAAGGTGAGGGCGGCCTTTCAAGGCCGCCCCTTCGTTTTGTTATGCGGGCGTCTCGGCTGGCCTCAAAACGTGACTTTGGCGATGATCTGAACGATTCTGGCATTTGCAACCGAACCCGCAAATGCACCGTACGGCGTGGTGGGCGGGCTGACGGTGCTCGTCACCAAACCGAATGTGCTGCTGAGCGTATTGAAGCCAGGATTAGCAAAGTTCGCGTGGTTGAAGATATTGTACGCGTTCGCGCCAATCTGGAACCCAAGGCGTTCCGTCACATGGAAGCTCTTGCGCAGGCTGAAGTCGGTGTTGAAGTATCCCGGTCCGCGGAAGGCGTTACGGGCGATCGTCCCGAAGCTGGTGGCCGTTGCAAACTGCGAGGCCGAAAAACACGATGACAGCTTGGCCGTACACGTGGTCGGAATCGAACCGATCGGCTGCGCAAGAACCGAAGCCCCGGCCGACGGAGGCACGTTGTCACCAAATAGCCCGTTGGTGGCGGTGCCATCCACGATACTGAATGGAAAGCCCGAGTGATAAAAGAACGTGCCTGAAACAGTCCAGCCCGCGATAGCGCGCTCTACCAGCTGGCTCTTATTTTTGAATGGCAGCTCCCACACATAGCTAGCCGTCAGGTTATGTCGCAGGTCATAGTCGGCCGGCCCGTAGTTGAGCCTGGTGTTGAAAGGGCTGATCTGGTCTGCAAGACTGCCATTGAACAGGTTATAAGCGAGGATCCCTCCATTGGAGATGTCATCCAGAGCGTGGCTGTAGGTGTAGTTGACTCTGCCAGACAGCCCTTTCCAGACATTTTGCTGAACAGAGAAAGTGATGCCGTTGTAGTTCGAAATTCCGGCGTTCGTGAGTTGGTTAACATAGGCGACGCGCGCATCAGGCGCTACTTGTGGCAGACCACCAAAGCCACCGAACGCGTTCAAATACGGGTTGATGAGAAGTTCGTCGTAACCCCGGTTTCCGACATAGTTGGCTGAAACAACCGTTTTTGTTCCAAACGTATGCTGAATTTCAGCATTCCACTCGATATACTTCGGATTCTGAAGAGTGCCAACGACGTCATTCAAGTTCGGCACCTGCGGCCCGTTTGCGCTGCAAGCCGCCGGAGCGGAATTGACGAACCCCGGCAAGTTGCCGCCAGAGTTAAAGTTGGACTGGAAGGCGGCATTGCACTGCCCGATGATCGTTGCTGCACTGTTCGGTTGCCCGAAGGCTACGTTGCCGGTCGTGAGTGTGAAATTCGTGACTTCCGGGAAGTTCGTTGTGAATCGATCAAGAATTGTGCCAGGATACAAATCCGAGAACAGGCCAATTCCCGCACGAATGACGGTGTTCTGCCCGACAGGACTCCAAGCCAAACCGAAACGCGGTTGAAACACGACCTTCTCAACATTAGGCAAGATCTGTGACCGGCCCGCGTTCACGAACTGGTTGTAGGGAATCGTCGAATCGTGGCTTGCCACGTTGAACGGGTCCACCGACAGGGAAGCGCAAGCGGACTGACAGACGCCTCCGGAATTTCGATCGGCCCGCAGCGCCAAAGTTAGTTTCAGTTTGGAGTTGACGTGATATTCATCCTGAAAATAGAGGCCGAGGCTGTAAAACGCGATCGGCTGTTCGCCATGTAGCGCAAATTGCTGAGCCGTGTTATCCGCGATATTTCTGGAGAAGTCTAGCAACGTGGTCGTGATGGTCGGGTAACTTCCTTCGCTCGCCGTGTGATCGCTCACGTCATCGCGCCGGAAATTCACACCCAGCTTGAAGTTGTGGTTGCCTCGCGCAATCGAAAGGTCGTCAATGATCTGCCATTGCTCGACGTTTCGACCTTGAGGAAAGATCGCGAAGAATGGATCACTGCCCGATCCCGAGCCCAAAGGCGTCAAGGACGTATCGGTGGAAGTTAGGATCGCCGGGAATGCCCCCAATGCGCCCGTGAGGTTTTGGCTGGCGAAGATCGCGGAATAAAACAGGTTCGAGAAAATAAAGTTATTTACGACGTTCGGGCTGAACACGTGTGTGTAATTCAGCTGTCCATCGTCCTGCGGTTGAATGCTCGCAATATTGAAAATGGGATTGATGGGGTCCGTGTAAGTTGGCTGCCTGCCGCGGTCGAATCTCACACGACCGAATAACTTGTCCGAGTCGCTGAAGGAATAATCGACCCGCCCGCTAATGAGCCACTCGGTATTTTGATTCGAACCGGAATTACGGAAATTCTCCAAGCAGGATTGGTTGGCGTTCACGGATGCCGTAATTCCTCCGCAGCTATTCGGCACCGGGACGGCGCGACTGATGCCATTTGCTCCGTTGTATAAACTGAAAATGTTGTTGTAGAAGGTGGTTGCCGCCGTAGATCCGGAAATCTGAGGCTGTGACAGGACGAACGCCTGAAAGTCGGGTGTCGGCACGAACACGTTGTTGGAGGTCGCCAGAATGTAGCGGATGCCTTCCGTGTTGACGAAGAAAAAAGCTTTGTCCTTCTTGATCGGGCCGCCGATGGCTGCCGCCCATTGATTGTTATTCACGAACGGCCTGGGCGTGCCGCCACCCTTCAGGAAATAGTCCTCTGCGTTCAGCGCGCGGCCATTCCAATCGTATACGGCGTCGCCATGGAAAGCGTTCCCGCCGGAAAGCGTGCTGTAGTCAACTTGTGCGCCTGCCTGTCGGCCGTACTGGCCCGTGTAGGCGTTGCTGACAACCGCGACTTGCTGCAATTCGTTCGATCCCAGCAGCAAGTTGCTCGCGCCGGAATTATTCAGGTTCAGAAAGGCATCGTTGTCATCGTTGCCGTTAATGGTGAACAGGTTGGCTGTACCCGGCAGTCCAAAAGCGCTGAAGTTGCCGAAGCCTGAACCCGTCGAATTGATCGTCACGCCCGGGGCAGTCTGCGCGATGTAGCTCAGGTCGCCGCCAGGATTGGGGACATTCTGAATCTGTTGCGTATCAAAGTTCGACGTAATGTTGGCGTCCTCCGTCTGTAAGAGGGCACCCTGTCCCTTTACTTCCACAGTCGTGGTGCCACTGCCGACTTGCAGCGTTACGTTCGATGGACTGATCTGGCCGAGGAGAACGTGGACTTCCACGGTTCCCGTCATGAAACCCTCGCGCGCTACCGTCAAGGCGTAATCACCAGGCTTCAGCAGCGAGAACTGAAAGATGCCCGTCGAATTCGTGGTTATTGTCTGGGCTTCGCCAGTCGCAACACTCTTCAACGTCACCTGAGCGCCCACGATGACTGCGCCCGAAGGATCAGTGACGGTGCCGGTGGTAGCACCGGTAACAACGCTCTGTGCTTTCAAAAAGCCCGGTAACAACAGTGCAATGCCTGCCAGCAATGCCGCCAGTCGGATAGCTCGGATAAACCGCATTTTCACAACCTCCCGTCTTTGACTAAAGCTTTGGATTAGGAAACCTCTTGACGATTTCCTCTGCGTTGATAGCGGTTGGAGTGCCGAGACCGGGAAAGGAAACCGAAAAATCACTCAATCCGTTCTAAATACTTATGAATCGGACGAGGTCTACCGTTTCTTTGACAGGCTGGAGTTTACGGCTGGACTGCAGGCGGATTCCTAACGGTAATCCAAAATCAAAAACTGAACTGAACTGAATTTAGAACCGTCGGGGATGAAGATCAAGGACGGCTACGCAATTTAGAATTTTCCTACCGAACCGTGAAGAAGGAAGGGAGATGAGCGCTGACGGCCCCATCGAAGAATTTCGGAATGCTGTGAGCGCCGGACTCGCGTGACACACAAACATGGGACGAAATGACTTATCTCACGTGCGAAATTGCACGCATTTACTGGACCAAAGGCAGTCAACGGACCCGGATTCACGCCGGGTGTGTGACAGAAACTTCGTTATCCGGTTGGCGAGGTCAATCGGTGTCGTGACCAGGTCCTTGGCATCAAGATCATAGGCCTGCCGCAGGAGTGGTTGTTTGGTCGATGGCCCGAGGCGGCCAACACAGATATGCTAACCCGCTATCCGTCCAACCAGGAGCAACAGGCGAAAGATCAGAATAAATCGCTGCATCAGTGTTGGCGGTTTAGATCTTGCAGGCGCATCCTCGCTCGCTTCCTTTGGGATCGTCGTAAGCAATGGTGGGACAAATTGAATCGACGCACAGTCATCGTCGATCGGTATGACAGGGGCCATGAATCGATATCCCCGCCTGGGGACCGTCTTGATAAAAACAGGGTTCCGGGGACAATCGCCGAGCGCGTGGCGCAGAGTGGTTAATGCAGTATTCAGATTGGGATCGAAGTTTACATTCGCATCCGAGGGCCAAATCGCTTGCTGAAACTCTTCTCGGCGCACGATTTCTCCGCGCCGGGCCACTAAGACCGATAGAACCTGAAGCGGTCTTTCGTTGATCTTTATTCTCAGGCCCTGCCGATAAAGAGACCGCTCAAGAAAGTCGACTTCGAATTCTCCAAAGCGGACGCGTCGAATCGGTTTAGGCGCTTGTTCCATGTCCCCAACTCGTGGAATCGTGGTGAAGTTCTGAGTAAACCGGCTTGGGAAACTCCCACCGTGGCGAAGTTCTCCTGCCCAACCGCCGTTTGAGCCTGACGCCAATGGCCCTTGCGAGCATCGCCTGTCGAGCGGCTCCGACTGTCAAATAGCTGTCTCCGACAAAAAGAGCCCATGTGTGCGATTCGCGAACTCCCAATTAGTTTCATCTAATCCTAGGTCGGGGAGGTTCCTATTGGATCTTCTGCGGTTAGACCTTGCCGGCATCGACGAAGAATCTTTCTTCGTTTGCTGACATCTGGCACATGTGAATCAGGCGTAGACAAGGTATGGACTTTCTCGAAGTCGCGTGGAGCGCTGATCGTGGTCGAATATCGATCCCTGTGCCGAATTGCGCGTGCATGGTTCGCGGCGACAGCTCACCAGCAGAGGGCCTGAAGCAATGGCTGGGCTTCTCTTCCCCGGCTCATGGCTTCTCTCGAAGAACAACTTTGAAAATATTGATTCGCGGACGGATAATGGATTCTTCTCGATTTAACGACGGAGATAAGAAGATGGACGAACTGTACGCAATCAATGCGGCCAAGTCCGAATTCCGGGATAGCTTTAACTTTTCCGACCCGTCGCGGTTTCTGGCGATTGCAGATCCCGAGCTCGTTAGTTTCTCCGACGGCCAACCCAGTGAGAGCGGACTGGAAAGCTTGAAAACCCGCCTCGAAAATCTGTTCCAGCAGTTCACAGCAAGGCTGGCGGTGATTGTTAACGAGATCCGCCTCCAAGGGGATGTGGCTTATGACTACGGTTGCCACGAGTTAACGCTGACGCCCATACAGGGCGGTGAGCCGGTGCGTCGTAGGAATCGCTACGTGGATATCTGGCGGAGAAATAAGGAAGGTGAATGGAAGCTGTGGATGTACATGGACAACCTGGATGTGGCAGATCCCTTCCAGCCGGAAGCGACTCAACCGATGCAGCGCGACGCTACCGCAGCCTAATCTTCCTATACAGGCGTCTGCTGAACCCTTCGGGCACGGGAAACACTCTTCCGTCGCCCACCAGCTCGACGACGTTCCGTGTGCCGTCGAGCACGGCGGAGCAGTGTTTGCAGACTTCAAAGTGTGCTTCCATCCTGTCGCGAAGTTCGGCAGAGATCTCTCCTTCAAGATAGTTGGAGATTTCCCGCCAGATTTCGGCACAGCTGATCTCAATTACGGCCATCGTACCCTTCTTTTTTCACCATGGTCTGACTTTCCGATGTTCCTGTTTCGCCCTCCAACAACCGTCGAGTCCAGGAGCTAGGGCGTCTCTCAATAGCAGCCGTGCGCGATGAAGTCGGGTTTTTACGCTTGCCTCCGGAATACCGAGCACGGTCGCTGTCTCCTTTATACTTAGATCCTGAATGTCCCTCAGGTTCACAATCTCGCGATAGGTCGAACTGAGTGAATTGATGGCATTCTGTAACGCCTGGCGTATTTCGTCGCTTTCGAGCAATTCGGAGGGGATGGGTCGCCAATCTGCAAAATCTCTAGGCGCATAGTCGCCTTCCTCGCCTTGTTGCGGATCGTCAACCGAATCGTAAAGGTACCGACGGTCCTTTCGCAACTTCATCCTGGCCTCGTTGTAGGTAATTTGCACGAGCCAAGTGCTGAATTTACATTCCGCCCGGAAGTTTGGAAGGTTTGAAAATGCTTTCAAAACGGCTTCTTGTGCGACCTCCTCCGCGTCGGCTGGGTTCTTCAAAACGGAAATCGCCGTTATGTAGACGACCCGTTCATAAGGACGGACCAATTCTTCGAACGCCTCAGGCTCTCCACTGCACACGCGCCGGATGAGATCGGCCTCGTTGGAATCCATTTGCGGCTGTGGTTTGCCTGGCATGCCTATCCTCGGCAACAGCAGAAGCGAGATAGGATCCGCACAAGGAGCAGCGTCAAACAGGAATCGCGCCGGATTTCGCCCTTCTCGCAAAGCGGAGGGTTCGGGCGATCGATCGTTAATCTATGGGATCTATTCATATATGAATCCGGTACGCGCGGCTTCGGAATGCTTCGGCCCCTCCCGGGAGGGGCCTCTCACGCGCTAGACCCTGCTGGTTCACGACCTTCCTCCAAGGATGCTGCCGAATCACGTGTCTGTCGTGTGATGCCGCATTCCAGAGAAAGTTACAAACCGCGACGCGATCGTTCGAGGATTTCTCGCAGGAGACTTCAGAAGCTCGACTGCGAGCAAGACATTCGGAACGATGTAACATTCCCGATTGTCCCGCATCGGACTGTTGGAACCAAATCTCAATCGTCTATCAACGCGAGAGCGCAACTTGTTGCGAAACCGCAATGACGAAAATCGAAAAAAAGGACGGTAATTCGCATGAACGTTGCAAAGATTTCCAACGGTCTGTTGCTGGGACTAACGCTGCTGGCGGCAACCAGTGGATCGGCGGCAACCAATAGTTCGCAAAATAAAGGCTCACTGAACATTCAAGAACCGGTGACGGTTAATGGTACGCGACTGGCGATGGGCAACTATCAGCTCAAGTGGGAGGGAACAGGTCCCGACGTCGCGTTGAATATCATCCAATCCCACAAAATCGTGGCGACAGTGCCGGCGCGGTTGGTTGATTTGGCGCGTGCGGGAAGGGCTGATGCCTATGAGACACGAAAAGAAGAAGACGGAAGCACCTTACTGACCAGCATCGATTTCTCTGGCAAGAAATACCAGCTAGCGATCAGGCAGGACTCGGCGGCGACCGATGAAAACACCATTGGAAGTCAAAAGTAGGTCCAAAAGCTTTGAGCAATTGCGACAGCAGAGGTCGGCTTGATCCGGTGGCTTCCGTTCCTTGCTTCCATGCCGCACTTGGGGGGTTGCGGTCCGCAACTCTTACGAGGCTAGGAAAATCAACCCAAAAGGGCCGCTTAGGCAAAGGCGGCCCTTCTGATTTTTCACGTTTTCGGGCGCAGTGGAACGCCCGTTACATTCCTTAAGCCGAATTCAGTGAATCAAAATTGTGCGTATCGGGGACCCGATCTGCACGCGCAGCCAGAATACCATCCAACCTTAATAATACTTTCGAAGATCCATACCCGTATATAGGTTCGCTACCTGGTCCGCGTAGCCGTTGAACGCGAGCGTGGGCCGGCGCTGGAGTTCGCCAAGTCGGCGCTCAGTCGCCTGGCTCCAGCGAGGGTGGTCAACGCTGGGATTCACGTTGGAATAGAAGCCATACTCATTCGCATTCGCGAGATTCCATGTGGTCCGCGGTTGCTCCTGGACGAAGCGAATCTTGACTAGCGACTTGATGCTCTTGAACCCGTATTTCCAGGGGACCACCATGCGCACGGGCGCGCCATCCTGGTTCGGAAGAGTGTCGCCGTACATTCCAACCGTCAGCAGCGTCAGCGGGTGCATCGCTTCGTCCATCCGCAATCCCTCCACATAGGGCAACTCGATGGCAGCGGACGGTCCCTCCGGCATTTGCTTCACGTCGTAATAGCTTTGGAACGCGACGTACTTTGCGTTGGAAGTCGGTTCAATCAGCTTGGCCAACACGCTGAATGAATAGCCGGTCCACGGGACCACAATGGACCACGCTTCCACGCAGCGGTGCCGGTAAATGCGCTCTTCGAGTGGAGCGAGCATCAGGATTTCGTCCATCGTGAATTTGCGCGGATTCTTCACTTCCCCTTCAACTGAGACGGACCACGGCGAGGTTACGAAGTTCTTGGCGTGATTTGCAGGATCGCTCTTGTCGGTTCCGAATTCGTAGAAGTTGTTGTAGTGCGTGACGTAGTTATAAGGGGTCTGCGCTTCACTGGTGCCATAGGGCCCTTTGATGACGCCACTCAATTTCGACCCAACGGGACTCCCGCCGGGTTCGGAAGGCAGGTCTTGGGATTTTCCCCCGCAACCCGCGGAGGCCGTTGCTGCGAACAATCCAAGAAGAAAATTGCGCCGCCCCAGGTAGAGTCGTCTGGGTGTGACGTCTGAGTATTTTAGTTTTCGGCTTTTCGGGGTCAGCATCCTGCTTCTCCCATGCTTGTTATCTCTCTGTTCCCACCACAACAACCTGAGCATCCTTGAGGCGTGTTCGGAGGTTGATTCCCGCGTGGATTGACGCTCGACTCCCAGAAGGTGAGGCGATGATGGCACTGGTGCTGCCAACGCGCGGATTGCAGTGAGGTTCAGACCGCGATTCGAGGGAACATTTCCTTCTCCTCCAGTAGGCGCACAGCCGACCCTGATATGGAGCTACGGTTGCCAGATAACGAGCCGGACCTCACTTGTCCTTGCTACACGGTACGGACCAAGGGCTACCGCCACAATCAGAGCCAGAAATGGCTTCACGCACCTTCCTTTCGGGGCGTCCTTAACTAGATTCGCCAGTCTAGAAAAAGTTACAGGGCTTGCTGGATGTGCTGAATTTCAAGTCGCCCGTCAACCGAAGCCTTACGAACGAAATCAATTTCGGATTCAAAAGAAACCTGGGACCCCGGAAGGAATCCAATATGAATCGTAGAGCTAAACCTTAGGTACGGCGCGCGTCGGCGCGGCAGTCGTGCCAGAGGCCCGAAGCATTGATTGTTCGTAGCTAGAGTGGAGTGCGAGAAACTGCAGGCTATTCGCGGGGCTATGCGAATGAAAACGAAAACGCGTGTTGCGGTAATCCAAGCCGCACCTGTATTCATGAACCTTGATGGAAGCATGGTAAAAGCTCGCGGTTTGATACGGGATGCTGCTTCGCGGGGCGTGGAGGTCGCTGCTTTTCCTGAGGCTTGGCTTCCGGGCTATCCCACTTGGTTGGATTCCTGCCGCGATGCCGCGCTCTGGGATCACGAACCGACGAAGAACCTATTTGCGCGGCTGGTAGAAAACAGCGTCGTGGTTCCCAGTTCCCACACCGAGGCGCTTGCTTCGTTGGCTCGGGAATTCGAAGTCGTGCTCAGCATCGGTGTCAACGAGCGCGTCAAGGAGGGGCCGGGGCACGGAACTCTTTACAATTCAAATCTGCTCTTCAACAGCGATGGAGTGCTCATTAATTGCCACCGAAAGATCATGCCAACGTTCTCCGAGCGCATGATCTGGGGAATGGGCGATGGCATAAGCCTGCGCGCGGCAAACACCTCAGCGGGTCGTGTAGGTGCACTCATCTGTTGGGAGCATTGGATGCCATTGACCCGGCAAGTTCTTCACGCCTCGCGGGAGGACGTGCACGTCGCTCTGTGGCCTTGGGTGAAAGAGATGAACCTCCTCGCGAGCCGCCACTATGCCTTTGAAGGTCGCTGTTTCGTGGTGGCCTGTGGTGGAATTCTACGGGCAAGAGATCTACCCCAGGAGCTGGAGCCTTTGGAGGTTCTACGATCGCAGCCGGATGCATTGATACTTAGAGGTGGCAGCGCGATCATCGGGCCCGACGGGATGGTGCTTGCCGGACCAATTTTCGACGAAGAGACAATACTGATCGCTGAAATCGACTTCTCAACAATCACAAAAGAAAGTCTGACGCTGGATGTCACTGGACATTACGCTCGGCCTGATCTGTTTGATCTGCGACTCAAACCCGCCAAGCCGATCGGGCAGTAATTGAGTCAAGACAGCGTGGTCATTAGATTGTTCCGCTTGCAGAGCGAGGGTCGGAGGTCAAGATGTCGGAACGAAAAGGTCATTCTTTCACTCCTCTTGAATTTGAACACCTTTCGACCGAAGAACAACTCTCCCGCGCGCACGAATTTGAATTGCGCTTGCGCACGCGTCGCACCGTGCGACACTTTTCACCTAGAGGGGTCCCTCGCGAGCTCATCGAGACGGCCCTGAGAATTGCTTCACGCGCGCCTTCGGGAGCCAACCAGCAGCCCTGGCGATTTGTGGTGGTTTTGGACCCTGAGATCAAGCAGAAGATCCGCATCGCCGCGGAAGCTGAGGAAAGGGATAATTACGAAAGGCGCTTTCCGCACGAGTGGCTGGATGCACTGGCCGCTCTAGGGACCGATTGGCACAAAGACTTCCTCGAGATTGCGCCCTGTCTCATCGCAGTCTTCCGCCTGGACTATGGCATTGCGCCTGAGCGCGAGGAGAAGCAGAGAAAGATTAAGCACTACTACGTCCAAGAATCCGTCGGAATCGCTTGTGGCTTTCTGATCGCTGCTTTCCATTGGATGGGCTTGGCCACATTAACTCATACACCTAGCCCTATGGGTTTTCTGAGCCAAGTGCTCCAGCGGCCCGCAAATGAGAAACCGTACCTCCTGCTCCCCGTCGGATTTCCCGCCGACGATGCTGAGGTTCCCGACATCTCCAAAAAACCTCTCAGTGAGACCGCTGTTTTTCTGGAATGACACAGTGCGTGTGTCTCTTGATTTCTAAGCAGCCCCCAATGCCTCTGACGCAGTCCAGAACGAGGCCCCGAGCAGCACCACATCCTTAATCAAGAACTGCCCTGCGTCGCCCAATACCGGCAAACCATGATTCAATTGCACGGCGCCTGGCGTCGAGAACAAGAAGCTAGTGGTCAGCAGAAACGTCACGATGCTCCCCAGGCTGCCGATGAACGATGCCTTCGCAGAAACCGGCCGGAGCGCCAGCAGGACAGCAATCGCGATCTCAATCGCGCCGATCAGATTCGACACGCCTTGCACGCTCAGGACAGAATACAGCCAGGACAGGAACGGGCTGTGGGCAACGAGCGGCTGTATGCCAGCAGCTTCGGATGTAGTGAACTTCAAGAACCCGATTAGCAGAAAGACTACAACCAATCCGTACCTCGAAATTGAGATACCCCATGCTTCGAGCTTCAACTGTGCGCGCGCGGATCGATGCGACTCCGCAATTATCTGACTTGTCGTCCCCATTATCCCTCCTTGGGTTGGTGAAGGTGCATTCGTTAGGTGAGATTTAGTAGGAGACCGAAAGTTTCGCAAGATTGACTCATCTGAGAAGCGCCGGCCGGCCATGCAAGCCGGGACACAATCTTGCAAAGTGAGATGTGCGTGCTCAGTACGATGTCAGACTTCCCGGGGTTCTATAGTTCGGCAGTCTCCTGGTCGGACCTGCGAAAGTGGCATTGGCAAGCGTTCGACTCGAACAGTTGCCGAAAGGCAAGAAATTCTCGTGGGTCTCCGAGCACAAGAAGAACTCTGACGATAGCGTAGCTGTCCATCGCAGCCTGCCTACTGAAAGCCTCTCCCACGCGGCCTGGAACCTGGGTGTGAGCCTGTGAGCAAATACGTTTCAATGACCGAAAATGTGCCAGGCAAGGATGAGAGCTTCGTTGAGCATAACGACTGCATCGCGCTTCACTGATCGAATCCAAGCCTCTAATCCGACCTGATCGCCTATGTGCGGCGCTGATGGGTTCTCGAGTGCGTAGAGCTTTGATCTCATAGACTCCTCTGAAGGAATTCCCGCGGTCTCTCACCGCAGGCGTCGCCATCCACTGCGGAGAGTTTGAAGCCGACTCTTACTGTGCCCCAAAAGGCTCGTCCAGCAACTCTCGCCGTGCTTCGAGCCAATCATCCAGCTCAGTATCTGTGCGCCCCACCGCGCTCAAGGTGGATTTCTAATGCTCTTTGTGGAATTTCTTCGTAGTTCGGCAGTCGCACGATCCACTCGCTCGGTAAGTCGGATTCTGCCTCTATCTTACGGCCGCTAACCTCAACACTGGCTCTGTCTCTTGATCTCACGAGTTATGCTTTCCTCCCGGCTGTGGTTTGAGCGGTGCTGTTCGTTGTCGGCATCAGAGCCGCTCCTCGGTCCTAGCCAGCGCTGCCGGGACGAGCCGACCGGGCCAGACACAGAAGTGCGCACCCTCGGCGGCAACGCGCGAGGCGGGCTCCGCCTCCCGCGCGAGCGCCACCCTCGCCTGCTTCGAAAACCTCAACCCCGCTTCGCTGCCGTCCCAGTCAATCGAGAGCACATCGCCCAGGCTCACCTGCTCGGTCGCCAACAAGCTCGCCAGCGGATATACCAGGTGCCGCTCGATCGCCCGCTTCAGGTGCCGCGCTCCGTACTTCATGTCCGTCCCTTCGCGCAGCAGAAAATCTCGCGCCGCCGGCTTCACCCTGAACAAGAAGCGGCCCTTCATCGTCTCAAACACGCGCCGCTGTACCATCCCCAGTTCGATCTCCAAAATGTGTTCCAGCTGCTCCGAGCGCAACGGATGAAACACTACCGTCTTGTCGATCCGGTTCATGAATTCCGGCGCGAATTTCCGCTTCGCTGCTTCCGCCGCCGTCTTCTCCACCTTCTCGTCCAAGCGCACCGTGGTATCCGCGCGCTCGACCGGCGCAAAGCCCATCCCGCCGGTCATTAGTTCCGTGATTTCCACCCCGCCCAGGTTCGACGTCATGAAAATCATCGTCTGCGACAAGTCCACTCGCCGGTTGTCTCCCAATGTGAGCGTGGCCTTGTCCAAAATCCCCAGCAGCAATTGCCACAAGGCATCGCTGGCCTTCTCAATTTCGTCGAACAGCAGGGAGCTGATCTTCAGCTTCTCGGTGTGATACTGCGCCAGCGCTTCCTGCGTGATCAAAGGATGCGTCTCGCGGTGCCCCAAATACCCCGGGGGCGAGCCAATCAATTTTGCGATTTCGTGCGAGTGCTGAAATTCCGCGCAATCCACCTTGATCACCGCGCGCGGATCGCCAAACAGCACTTCTGCGGTGGCTTCCACCACGCGCGTCTTGCCCGCTCCGGTCGGCCCCAGGAACAGCAAGTTCCCCACCGGCCGCCCCGGCGAATTCAATCCGGCACGAAACACCTGGTACAGATCTACGACGGCCTGTACCGCTTCGTCCTGACCTATAATCTTCTGCCGCAGCCCTGCCTCGAAATCTCGCGACTCCACGCTGCGCTGTGTCGGGTCGAGTTGAAATGCATACGCGTCCATGTGGGTGCTCCCTTATCCTTCAATTCAAAGCCGTCCTTCTTGAAATGTTTTCCGGCGATCTCGCGGCGTTGATTTTCCCTGTCATGCTGCAAACCATCCCTTTGCTCCTTGGCTCCGTTACTCGAGAACGAAGAGCGCCTAAAAGTGAGATGACGAAAGAGCAGTAAAGTTGCGCCCTCGATTTGATCTGAGGGCGCCCGGCGAACCATGACAGAAGCACTGTAGTAAGGTTCGATTGAGAATTGTTACAAACTTTGGCTCAGGGCAGTGGCGCCGCGATGGTGCTTTTGATCCGCATCAATAGTTGATCAAGGACATGGACGAATTCGCCTCCTCGCAAGGCAGGCGTTCCCAAGCATTCCTTTCCAAGCCTGAGAACGGGCAACCACCAGTAACCCACTTCAACACGCAACGAGTAAAACACGCTGGCGCGTGAACCTGACAACAAGGTGACGAGGCGATGGATGCTCCCGCCCGAGATTCTGTGGGTGCTGAGCACAATATCGAATTCCGTGGCGATTAACAGCTCTGCGATTTCCCGCTCGGATTTGGCAAAGTGGCATTGGCAGTCACTTCGCTCGAAAAGTTGGCGAGAGAGGAAAAACTCACGGGGCTCTTCACCCACCAGAAGCACTCTAATGACGGCCTTGCAGGCCATGGCAGCCTCCGTTGCGAGACGTCTCCAACTTGACCGAGAACCCAGGGGTAGACTACCGACGGCAAGGTTTTAGTGACCGAAAGCCCAGTCGCCAAAAATGAGCAATTCGTTGAGGATGATGGCTGCAGTCCGCATCGTCTCCACAGAAAGAATTGAGTGAATCCGATCGATTAATCCCACTTGATGGGTGCTCGTTGTCGAATTTCTTCGCCTACCGGCGGACGCACAATCGACCAAAGCTTTGAATCGAACTCTGCCTCCGCTCTCCGACTGCCAACCGCGAATGCCGCCTTGTTTTTTGACCTCATTTTCGCACATCAATCTTTCGATTTGCCTTGCACGGCGATCCCCGCGGCCGTTCTGGAGAGGTATGATTCACGGTAAATCAACTTTTCCTATGGTCTTCGTGCCCAAGCCGTGCTCCTCTTTTGGCTCTCCCCGTGTTCGGAGCCAATCGTCAAAGCCGAATTGAATTTCCTCGAATGTCGGTGAGTGGCTAGCAGATTGATTGGCAAATTCTGATTGATTTACCTCTGTGTGCGAGGCCGGCAGTTGTCCGTCTCTGATCCTTGTTACTACTTTCATGCGGCCTCCTTTTGATACGAAGTCAATTTCCCCGTAGACTCAAATGAGCTCAACGCCGGCGATTGCTAAAAATATGAATCCATGAGCTGGAAACAGAAACAACGCCCAAGACTGCTATCGTCATCATCGATAGATCCGTGAGCATCACGGGCTACTAACCAAGCCCTGATTTGAAACGTTTGTACAAATGGACCTCTGTGCCGCCGTGTTCGAAACGGACATCGTCCATAAGCGCATTCATCAGCAATATGCCCCGTCCATTTTCCGAGTATATTTTCTCGAGCGCCGTTGGGTCTGGAACGCCGCTCGGGTCAAAGCCGCTCCCTTGATCCTTGACGACAACGTACAGTTCTCTTCCAGGGTGAACCCAACACGAAATATGGACTTTCTTTTGAATGTCCTGCCTGTTTCCGTGCAGCACTGCATTGGCCAGAGCTTCGCGAAGCGCGATCTCTACATTGCGTTCGTCGCCGGAGACACAACGGGAGATCTTGATCAGCGACATCAGTCGGTCCACTAAAGGTGAGATGGAATCGATTTCGCTTCGCATCGTCAGACTCACGTGAAGTGTCGGACCAATGCAGACGGTCTCAGGGGCCGGAGACTCCAAGTTGTCCTTGAAACCCATCTCTCGCGACCTTTCGGCGTGGATCTTCGTTGTCATCTGCAAGCCATCCCGCGGCTCCTGCGCTCTCATGCTCGAGACCTAAGAGAGGACATGCGAGTGAGATTCCGGAAGAGGTCTAAAGTTCCACATGCAAAGAGTCCGGAAAAACGTACGGATTTCTTACTCGCAAACGGAATCGCCGATTCAGCACAAGCAGTCTGGTGCCCCACGACGCAAAGGGCTTGCCCGACTTCGCATCGGTCAGCGCAGCGCAGTCACCTAAGGCCCAGACGCTCGGGTGCCCGTGCAACTCGAGTGTGTTCTCCACCACGAGGGCGCCTCGCTTGTCTTTTTCAACTGGAAGTGACTTCAGCAGCGGATTCGGACCTGTTCCGGGCGTCCATACAAGAGTCTGAGCACAGATCTCACCGTCGCTTAACACGACGACGCCGGGATTCGCATCGGTCAGCCGTGCTGTCTGTCCGGCGCAATTAGGTGACGCTGCGACTAGAGGAGGCGGCTGTCAAGCGCCACTTGTCGCGAGGCCGCAGGCAGAACTCTACCGTGGCAGGCGCTGTTTGCGGCGTTGTCTTGATGAGTCGTGTGGAAGATCTCCGAACGTTTCAGATTGCAGACATACTCGCTTCCCGAGCTGTCGGCCGGGCGACGAAACGTTGTACCAAAGCGTCCGCAGAAAGCCTGCCAGGCCCAAAAATCAGTATCAACAATCCGATGAAGAGAAAGATAAAGGGATCGGCATTGTAGAATTTGCCCGGGTCTGCAAAAAACGATAGGAATGCTTCACGGTCGGCTGTGATGTATGCGGTCGTCATGTCAATCAAAAGGCCTAACGCGGCGATGCGGGAGAGCAATCCGATGGCGAGAAGGATTCCACCTAGAAATTCGAAGGTGGCGACGAACGTGGCGGTCGGTCCGGGTGCAGGCAAGTTTAAACTCGCGAAGAATTCGGTCACGTGCGCGAGATTGTGAAGCTTTCCCCAGCCGTTCTGCGCGATTTGCCAGCCCCAGTACAGGCGGGCGATCGCAAGAAACGGTGACTGCAAGCGGCAAGCAACTCTAACGAACAAGCCATGGAGCTTCTGGATTAGAGCCCATATGTGATTCATATTTCGTTGTCCTCTCGGATTCGGATTTGGGACGGAATTTCGTTTTTGTCGGGCTGACAGAACCACCCGAGCGCTGCCCAAGTCTGAAACCAATGCTGGACGCAAGAAGGGCGCTCCGCTACAACGATTGAGCTCTCACGAAAGGCAGACTCGACTGCACGTGTCACGGTTTCGCCGGCGCGCAGTTGGCTTAGGATGGTGAATTCCTCGCGAAACAGGCGGCGAAAATATAGGGAAAAGTCCAAGCGATGCACTGCGAGGAAGATCGCAGCGGGTTTGAGTCCCGCGATCGTGCGGAAGCGTTTCCGCTTCCGGAGCTCGTCGAATGCGTTACTAGCGAAAGTAGTGTTACGGTCATTTCTGAACTCGAGCAGCAAGTCGTCCACGGGATACCGCAAGTCCAGCAATTGGATATATGGCTGAAGCCGCAACCGTAGCTTCGACGGGTCGGCTCCTACGAGATCCTCCGGCTTCAGCGGCAATTCTGCTTTGCCGTCGAAAGCTTCGATATGGGCCCACTCGAGCCGGACCATGTCCAGGGCTAACTTCAGGCGCGATCCTGCGCAAGTGGGCTGCTTTCGAAGCCATCCTTCCAATCGCGAACCGAGATTGCGCAGTGTAAAGGAACAGGATGGGCGCGCGGACAAATAGGCTTTGGCCATTAAATCGAAGCGGCTGTCGCCGAGCACGGCCCGCAGTCCGGGAAAATCCTCTGCGAAGCTGGACAAAATCCGAAACCAGTATTGCCTATTGTAGATCTCCAAGCGGTCAAAGGAAGTCAGCCGATCGTTCGGCTTAATGAATGCAGCGGCTATGGCGCGCATGGATCGCCCATTCGCATTGACCCGGCGCATACCCTCGCGCCGAGTGAGAGGCGTCATAACGGCGCGAGCCATTTGGCGTTGCAAACTCATAAGGTTCATACGGCAGCAGCCAGCGACTCGGTCGCGAGAAACTTGTTTGCCTTTAGGGCTTCGTCGTGGACTTCCTGAAACGAAGGAATGCTGTCGTCCCATTCGAGGAGGGTCGCAGTGTGACCGGCACGCTGGATCGCCTGGGCGTATAGCTCCCAAACCGGGTCGATGACCGGATGGTCGTGCGTGTCGAGAATGTACTTTCTATATTTCGAATGGCCTGCAATGTGGATCTGAGCGACCCGCCTCGCAGGGATCTCCGAAATATAAGTGCCCGGATTGAAGTTGTGGTTCTGGGACGAAACGTAGATGTTATTCACGTCTAGTAGAATTCCGCAATCCGCGCGCTCGACAACTTCCGTCAAGAATTCCCATTCGGTCATCTCGGAGACATGAAATTCGGCGTAACTGCTTACGTTTTCAACGGCGATAGGTACTTCGAGGAAGTCGCGGACTTCCCGTATCTTCTGCGCCGTGATTTCCGCAGCTTCAAACGTGTAGGGCATTGGAAGCAGGTCATGCGTGTACCGCCCGTCTACACTGCCCCAACAGAGATGATCCGTGAGCCACGGAGTCTTGGTTCGTCTTACCAGTTCTTTCAAGCGACGGAGATGTTCGCGGTTCGCGGGTTCGGCTGACCCGAAGTACATCGATACGCCGTGCTGTACGACTTTGTACTGTTCCAGGATCTGATCGAGGATTCGCAGAGGGCGTCCGCCATCGATCATGAAATTCTCGGATATGATCTCGAACCAATCGACAACGGGTTTGCGGCTCAATATGTGATGATAATGCTGGGCCCGCAATCCGATTCCGATGCCGTCTCGGTAAAATTGTTAAAAGCGTTGGCTGGCATCAAATCTCCGTCCATTCGAATGAAGAAGGGCCGGCGAAACTCACCGGCCCACCCAACTCCCATGGGAGAACACCATCGGTTAGGAATTACTGCCGAGATGGGTTGTCCTGCGGAGGTTTGGAGCCGTCAGTCGCACAGCCGCCCTTGCCCTTGCAGGAGTTCTTGCCCTTGCAACCATTGTCGCTCGACTTACAGCCGCCTTTGCCCTTGCAAGAGTTTTGGCCCTTGCAAGCGTGCTTTTCCTTCACTTTGTCCTGGTCCTGAGACTGGTCCTGCGCTGCAATTGAAGAGTGCAGGCCGGGAAGGAGGTTGGATGCCTGGATCATTGCGCTAGTGCCCGCGAGCAAACCCGCAAGCGCAGCCCCTGCCATTAAAGCCTTCTTATTCTTTGTCATTGTCCTTAGTCAGCTCCTGTTCGAATTTGTGACCTGTTACATGTCCCCGACGCTAAAGTTCAACCGGGAGGGTCGCCCGAATGCCCGTAACGAGTTACCACCTCAAGATCGAAAGTTGTTCGCTCTCGGGACCACCGGGGAATCCGTTGCGAGAACGAATCTAGACTTCAATCGCCAGCAGTGTGATTAGTTTGTCGTCCAAAGGTTTCACCAAGGGCAAAAAAAGACTTGGCTTGCCCAGGTGGCCGTGATCGTGAGGGTTCTCGCAATGCGACTAGCCGGCCACAAGCTCGAACGAAGATGTAAGTTGGATTGCGTTGTGCAAGGTGCGGTAGAGAGGGCAGCGCATCGCGTAAACTCCGTGCACGCGCTCTATTGTTGCTCTGGCTTCTTCCGGCGCCACTAAGCACATGGCCACATGGATCCGCCGGATGACCAATACGCCTTCCTCCGATTCCACTTCCCCCGTGACGTCCGCTGTCAAGCGCCCGTTGCTGGCGTCGATTTGGCGCGCTTCCAGCGCACCTCCGAAGGTACCCATCATTCAGCCGGCGGTTGCGGAAATCACATAATCTATCGTCGAGGAATGCGACTCCTTCAGAGTCGCAGGGTTCACCTTATAGTGTTCGGCGATAGCTCCGTGGACGCTAAAGATCACCGGCTGAGACTCGCCCGGCAAATGCGCAATGCGGAGAGGTCCCTGCTTCCGTTCGATGCGCGACTTTGAAACGTAAACGACATCACTCATGCTTTCCTCCTTCAACATTTAGATCAGCTAGTTCATCTCTCGTTCCGATTCCTGCTCTCCGGCGAAGAGCGGGTGGCTGAAGTTTCCTGTCGTCCGACAATCATTGGCCAGTAGGAACGAATCGATAGGGCTCGATCCGCTTCCCCGAAAATAAATGCCGCAAAGCAAAGAGCGAGCACATAATGGTCAAGAGAGACTCCGAAATATTGCCAGAAGGCAGCGTGTGGGCCTGGATAGTTTGAAGAAAACAGCAAACCCAGCATATAGATGAGTCCGCAGATGCTGGCTGGACGGACGAGAATGCCGAGAACCAGCGCGAGACCGATAGCCAACTCTCCATAGGCGACGAGAAAAGCTATGGCTGTGGCGTGAGGCAACACGAATTTCTGAAGGACCGGCACCATGAATGGGTAAGCACCGTCCGCAAGAAACCGGTTGATCCAAAATTGGAAGCCGCCTCCCCAGATGAACTCCGCGCCAAGGACCTTGTAGTCGCTAAAAATCAGAAAGAGCATTCCCACGGAGATGCGCAGCGCCGCCAGGGCTATCGTGTTTCGATCTCTGGTGTCGACTCCCATTCAAAGACAGGCTCTCGGTGTCAATTTACTTATGCCGGATGGCCGCAGGGGATCGTTTAAGGTCGAGCGGGAGAACCTGCAAGGTCCACATTATTGGCACAGATGCTGGTGGGTAGCAAACTTTGTCGTCACAGGCTTGGTATTTCAATTCACCGGTGATCGAAATCGTCCTCCCGGAAGAAACGAGCGAGCGTACGACATCCCGCGCCTTCGAAGTTGTTACCGTCGCATCTTGGGTAATTCGAAATTTTCCTTCGAACACTGGCACGTGTTCCTGAATCGCTTCCAGGTAGAGAACCTTGGAATTTGGATAAACGACGGGTGCGAATTCAATTCCGGCAATTGGATTCAGGGTCAGCTGAATTGGCTTATAACCCTGCACTCCCGGAGAATAGACATGCACGTTGGGCGGAAGCTCGATTTCAGCAATCAAGCTAACCTGGTTGCCGGAAATCACGTCATGGTCCGATTGTTCCAAAGTGAGTTGAAGATGCGGCGCCTCGACATTGCGGCTCACTTCCTCGCTCAGTTCGGGGAACAGCTTGCCTAGAATGTTGTTGGGTGTAAACCGATCCGTATCCTTCGCTTCGAAAAATCTTTCGCGAATCACGCCGTTCGAGTCTATGTAGAAGAACCCGGGGTGCGCCATTCCCTTGTTCGTTCCGGTCGCCTGCCTATTCAGCACGTTGAATTTCCGAATGATTTCAGAATCGGGGTCGGCCAACAGCGGAAACACGATCTCGTGCCGCTCGGCGAAGTCCTTCAGTATGGCAGGACTATCGTAGCTGATCGCAGCCAGCTTGATCCCTTGTTGCTCAAATCTTTGTTTCGCATTTTGCAGCTGCACGAGCTGCGCTTTGCAGAAGGGTCACCAATCCGCGGACCGAAAGAAAAGAAGAATGGTTCCGTTCGTTCCACGTAGTGTGTCGTTCGATGCGGCATGACCAAACTGGTCGCGCGACGCGAAGTTGGGCGCTCGCTGCCCAACCTGCAGTCCGACCGCGGGCGAAACGGTCTGCTTGTTCGATGGATCGTCTTGCCTCTTTCCGAAGCCGAAGAAACCGAGAGCCAACAAAACCGCCAGGGCCAATCGCATTCTCCCTCGCAATTCGAAATGAGAAGTACCGTCGTAACAACTTAACCAATAACGATGCGGAGCACCGTCGAGGCTAGTTCGAAAGCCGAGCCGATCCCACTCCTAAAACTCTTCCCGCTGTCGGTTCCTGAACAATCGCGACAATTCTCAAATTCCCTTTATTGCCGTGATTGAAATTTACGGCTACATCCTGAGAAAATTTGCCGGACCGATCCAGCGCTCCCAATCGGACAAGATCTCGCAGAACCGCGACGTGCTTGAGGGTCCTTCCGGCGTTCTCTCCGCGGCTCACGTTCGATTGATCGCTCTCATCGGCTATCGCGAGCAAGACGTTCGCGAACCTCTCCGGGATTGAGGAAGGCGAGGGGCCGGCCTCGAGGTGCAAGACAATCTTCTCGCCTTCGAAATGGATCGAAGAAAGACTCACTGGTATCTTTTCGGCCTTGGTGGCGTTTTCGATTGCCTGGATCGCTCCTCTCTCGTCGCAGCCTACGAGCTGGATGCGCCCGTCCACGACCATCTGTGGCGTATAGACACTCCCGAGGCCAAACTGGCCTGCGTAAGTGCCTTGCCGTTCGCTATACTCGCGAGAAGAGAAGGGATCCTTCCATCCGATATCGTCCCAGTAGTCTACGTGTTCGCTAAGAACGATCAGGTCGGCGCCGCTCACCGGCTGGGATCGGTCTAATTTTTCGAGCAGTGCATCGGCAGGAGGGCAATCCGAACATCCCTCGGACGTAAACAACTCAATCAGCACGGGTGTGCGGTGCTCAAAATCACTTGCGCGGTGTGTGCCACCGACCATGGCTTCCAAACGCGGCAACAATAGTGCCACTAGAAACAGCACCGTGACTATTCCCGTAAACGCCAACCTGACACGCGACATGGCGATCCTCCCTGTCTGACAACGTTCCTAGATGAAGCTCCGCGCCCTGGCCGTTTGATTAGAAATTCGGGATAAAGTTACAGGGTTTCTCGCGTCCTGCCTGGCATAACGGTCTGATCTACGATCTGATTCTTAGCCGACATCCTCCCTTTGAACGTTCGCACCGAATCTTTAGGCCTTCGTCGTCATCTGTCCTTATGGGGAGTTCAACATGGTGAAGACGTTCCAAAGATACGGTGCGAAGCACGTCGGAGAATTCATTTCGGCGCACAAAGCGCGCGACGGCTCGTTGGTCCTGCACTGATCATTAACACGACGCCTGGAGAAAACGCATGAAGGATTGCCGGCAGTTTTATATTGACGGAAAGTGGGTTAGCCCAACCCGAGTCGGGGAATTCTCCGTTATCAACCCCGCCACCGAAGAGTGCATTGCGACGATCTCGCTAGGCACGGGGGCCGACGTGAACAATGCCGTCGCTGCTGCCAAGCGGGCTTTTGAGTCATACTCGGAGACAAGTCCCGACAAGCGCCTGGGACTCCTGCGACGGATAATTGAAGTCTACCAATCAAAAATTGATGAGATGGCTGAGACGATTTCCCAGGAGATGGGAGCACCCATTTGGCTTTCACGCGCCGCGCAGGCTCCGGTGGGACTATGGCACCTCTCGGAGATGGTAAAGGTGCTCGGGAACTTCAAATTTGAAGAGCTCAAGGGCTCGACGCTCATGCGCAGGGAGCCCATCGGAGTGTGTGGACTTATCACTCCCTGGAATTGGCCCATGAACCAGATTGTCTGCAAAGTGGCACCCGCGCTCGCGGCAGGGTGCACCGTGATCCTTAAGCCGAGTGAAATTGCACCACTCTCCGCTTATCTATTCGCGCAGATTCTCGATGAAGCAAAGCTCCCGCCCGGTGTTTTCAATATGGTGAATGGCGATGGGTCCATTGCTGGCTCCGCGATTTCTTCGCATCCTGATGTAGCCATGGTTTCGTTCACGGGTTCGACGGGCGCGGGAGTTACTGTAGCTTTAGCCGCCGCTCCAACCGTGAAGCGGGTCACACTGGAACTGGGCGGCAAATCCGCTAACATCATTCTGGATGATGCCGACCTCGAAAGGGCAGTTAAGGAGGGTGCGCAGGGATGCTTTCTCAACAGTGGCCAATCCTGCGACGCGCCCACTCGCATGCTCGTACCACAGTCGCAAATGGCCGAGGCGGTTGCGGCAGCAAAGCAGGCGGCCGAGGCCACCAAAGTCGGTGACCCGTTCGCGAAAGGCACTAACATGGGCCCGCTCGCAAGCAAGGCCCAGCTCGAAAAAGTGCAGGGCCTGATCCACAAGGGCATTGAGGAGGGAGCCAGATTGATAGCGGGTGGTCCCGGCCCTCCGGAAGGTATTATCAAGGGGTTCTTTGTTAAGCCAACCGTATTTGCGGATGTTCACAACGACATGACCATCGCGCGGGAGGAGATCTTCGGTCCCGTTCTTTCCATCATCCCCTACAAGGACGAAGACGACGCTGTCCGAATCGCAAACGACACTGTTTATGGGCTGTCAGGCTACGTGACATCCGGAGAGATCGAGCGAGCACGTCGGGTTGCAAAGCGCATACGCTCGGGCAATATACACGTCAACGGCGCGCGATCCGATGTCAGCGGTTCTTTTGGCGGCTACAAACAGTCTGGAAACGGCCGCGAATGGGGCGAGACGGGGTTACATGAGTTCCTTGAGTGGAAGGCCGTCTTTGGGTATGTTGACGGCTGAGGGAGAAAGGCTGCCAGAGCTGCTTGTCCTTTCGCCTCGGGCTACGCAGTCAGGAGTCATGGGCTGCCCGGTGCCGGTTCTCGGGGTTGTCTGTTCCCAAAAGAAGTGGAAGTTATTTCTCTGACGCGATTGGAGCTCTTCCCGGATGCAGCCACCGATGTGACTGGATGCATTTTTAGCTCTCAGTTTATTCCAAGAACAAAATCCCCGCCCGGAAAATCGTATTATTTTGACAGTTTCGTTATCCACTGAAATAATTCGGAGCGATCCGCAGGGTGAAGGAAAGTTTACACTCGGAGGAAATCGACTTCGAAGCTTTCTATGGAACAGGAGCCTAGACCGATTCAATGGTATCCGCTTTGTCCAGAAAATACCGTTCTTGGCGTTTTCTGGAACGGCAATGGCCGACTCAAACGATTCGCCGTGCTTCACTGAGATGCCCAGGTTTGCGAAAGGTTCCGCACTCCGGATAACACTTGGCGCTCGCACCGACGACTTATAATTGAGTCCGTCTCCCAGGCAGGGATGCGAGCTTAACAAAGGACTCAACCAGGGTGCGCCGAGCACATGAAATTGAACCTGGTCAATACTAAAACTAAATTTTGACAAGCTCTCAACAGTGGGTGTTTGAACCACTTGCGGCAAATATAGGATTTTGATCTTGTTAACTGCGATCTTTTCGCAGCTTCGCCATAACACGGTCTACGATTGCGTCGGACACACTATGAGGTAATTCGAATGAACCGCTCTCGGTTACGATTTTTATAGTCTTGAGGCTCGAATCGTAGAGCACTTGGCACGCGCGGCACTGGGACAAGTGCAGATTGAGTTCCTTGCGGACTTCCGGTGACACCTGGTTCTCCATGTAGTCGGCGAACTCCGCGAAGAATTCCTCGCATGTGATCATTGAACTGCTCCCTTGATACTGGCCGCGAAGTGAGGCGAAAGCCACTCTCGCAGCATGAGCCGTCCCCTGAGCAGACGTGTCTTCACGGCTGGGACGCTTAGCCCTAACTCCCGGGCAACTTCATCCGTTGAAAACTGCTCGATGTCGCGGAGGACGACAACCGTGCGGTACTTGGCGGGAAGCTGCAAGATACCCGCCTCTACCAGTTGCCGGATTTCCGATTTAGAATGCGATTGCTCGGGGTTGTCCCGCCAAGACCGCACTTGACGAGGGCGAAAGTCGCCCTCTTCCTCGCAATCACGCTCATCCAGGCTTTCAACGTTTTTCCGGGCGCGCAAACGCTGAAGTGCCGTATTCCTAGCAATACTGACCAGCCAAGTGGAAAACTTCGACCGCCCCTGGAATCCGCCGATATGCTCGAACGCACTTAAGAGGGTATCCTGGAGGCCATCCTGCGCATCGGCAGCGTTGCCCAACATTGCCATCAGAGTGCGATAAATCAACTGGGTGTGGCGGCGAACCAACTCTTCAAAGGCCGCGAGCTTCCCACCCTGGGCTTGGGTGACCAAATCAGCGTCCACGTCCTGGGGTGTGTCGACGGGATACGCTCCACCCTCACGACGCATGGGAGTGAGCGCAGCGCTCGAACGATGCACTTTATTTTCTTCAAAAACCGCAGGGGGCGCAAAATCCGGTTCGATTCCGAGTCCCATTTGGAGTGTGTTCGCGAAATTATTGAGAGCGGTTACCACCACGCATTCCAAAATCTGTTCTTCGGTGAAACCACGTGCTTGAAGTTTGATAACGTCTTCACGAGAAAACTCCGGACCACGCGTTCCCAATTTGACAGCGAAGTCGAGTAGGGCTTTATCGGCTTCTGACAGTTTGGACTGATGATGGTCCACAGCGACCTGGTCGCCCTCCTCCGAGGGCATCCCCAAGCCGCGCAAGAGGTTGCAATGCATTGCGACGCAATAGGAATTGAGGTTCGCTGCCGATACGGCCAGCAGAATGGATTCCTTTTGCACCCGTGTCAGGGCATCCTCGGGAAGCAGAATCCTGCCCACTGCTTCCAACTCCGCTTCCAACAAGTCGGGCCGCAAAGTCTGAGCGCGGAAAAAGTTCGGTATGAATCCATGGCTCTTCTGAACGATGGCAAAAGGTGTAAACGTCTTGGGGCTCAAGTAGGGGGCGGGCAGATATGGCCCTTTTCGTTGTGCTGTCTCATGAGAGTCGGGCAACAAGCCCTGGGGCGCTAGCCCATGCTGCTGATCGATTCTCGTCGAGGGGAGCTTCCACGGTCCGAAATCCGGCTCGGGGCCCAACCCCCGGGAGACGGTACAGCGATAATCGGCCAGGGCCGTCACGATGACGGCTTCGAATATTGACTCGTCCCCAAATCCGCATGCCCGCAAGGCATCAATGTCTTGCGAGCACACAGAGAGAGCATGGCGACTTAGTTTAAGACAGAATTGAAGGGAGGCTGAGTCAGTTGCGGAGAGGCCTTCACGACGGTTGTCGTTTAGCAGATCATCAATTTGAAGATCGGAAAGGCCCAGCGAAGACAAGATTTTACTATCCAGGGAAACGCAATACGAGTCTTCTCGGTCGGCGGCAACACTTAGAAGGATTCGTTCCTTGTGGACTCGAGAAATCGCTCCTTCCCTTAAGCGCACGGCACCTTCCAGCATCGACTGGGCCTCGATGACGCGAGGTAAAAGGCTCTGCGCGTGAAGGAGCTTGGGGACGAATCCTAGGGCCTCTTGAAATGCGACAAAGGGTCCGAATTTGTCCTTGAGTTGAACTTCGCTGAGAAAGCTCATTCGCCCACCGTCGGCTGGCGCGAATCAATAATAGGCGAGTGTACGTCTTCGGCTTCCCCCCGTGCAACCAAGGGCTCCGCAACGCCTCCCTCAAAAGGGTTAATGCCGGATGCCTCCTTTTCGGGTGCCCAGCGCCCGGAAGAACGGTAGGCTCTGGCCTGTGCAGAGATTGTTCGCGATGTTTCCGCAAGGAGGGCCCGGCCTAGCATTGGTGTTTTTGAGACTCTCCGTCGCAACGATGCTGTTCAGCAATGGATCAAGTCACATCACGGCGATGGTTCCGCGTTGGCCATTCCCGGCTCTAATCCTAGTCGCCATCTTGGTGTGCATCGGGTTTATGACTCCTACTGTGTCAGTTCTTTGCTACCTCTCCGCAATTGCAACTGTCATTACCGTGCATGGCGTCACGCTTGACAGTGCAGCGTGTATGCTCAGCGCAGCAGCTCTTGCGTTGCTGGGGCCAAGCACCTACTCCGTAGACGCGAGGCTGTTTGAGCGGCGGGTCCCGGTTGTGCCTCCGGCCAACACTCCGTTGAGCCATGCGGTCAAACCTACCTCAAGACTTACAACTTCGGAACGACGGGCATATTCCATTCTCCCCTTATCCGAGGGATTTCTTCTTGCTCTATCGGAGGGTATTTTTCCTGCACCATTTAGGGTTTCGCAGGAAGACTCTGCGGCTTCACACTCACCGCGTGAACTGGCATCTTTGCATTGCGTGAATTGGAATGCGACTTGGCGTTGGTATCAACGACTACGCACCGCGATGCCGATCACTGGCAGCAAAATGTGCGCCGCGATTCCCGGCGGCCAGCAGGCGCTTTGCAAGCAAAAGGTTGCAAAGAGGGAAGCCGCTTCAAAACCAGCCGCTTCCGAAGTCGCAAACACGAGTCAGCTCTCCGGTGAACGCAGCCCAGTGCACAATTGTGCACAATAACCGAGCCACGTGTCCCTTTCGTAGCGTACTTTGCTATGAGTGGGGATTCCGCTGCTTTGCAATGCCCGTTGATGCTTCCAGGCCGCCCTATTCACGATGGCGGGCGATCATTTGCGCCTGTTTAGGCCCCATGTGTGTTTGACTGAAACAATTCTCGGGCCCGATCATCGAAGATTGTGGGCTGCGCTTTGCAAAGCGCTTGGAACGGGGTGCGACACTGGGGAGGAAGAATGTACACGCTGAGGAATCATCCAAAATCAAGCTTCTGCATTAAAAAAAGAGCGACCGGAGTCCTTATCCAACTCCTGGTCGTAATCATTGGTTTGGCGCTGCCGGTGTATGCCCGGAAGCAGGTTACGCTCACGGCCTCCGATGGTGTCAAAGTCTATGCCGACTTCTATCCTGCCGGCAGCAATTCGCAGCCTTACATTCTGTTGTTCCACCAAGCTGGCTCGAACCGCGCTGAGTACGCGCCAATCGCCCCACGACTGGTCAAACTGGGCTTCAACTGCCTCGCCATCGATCAACGCTCCGGCGGTGACCTGTGGGGCCAACCGAACGAAACCGTGGCCCGCGTCGGCCATAACGGAAACTACTCAGACGCCTTTAAGGACCTGGAAGCCACTCTGGCGTGGGCAAGGTCCTCTGGAAACAATGGCAAAGTCCTGGTGTGGGGCAGCAGCTATTCGGCAGCTCTGGTTTTTCTTCTTGCCGCCGAACATCAGCAAGAGGTCGCCGGAGTGCTCGCTTTTTCTCCAGGCGAGTACCTCGACGCTCCCCATGCCGTGCATGATGCCGCCGCCAAAGTCTCTGTTCCCATCTTTGTGACTTCGGCAAAAGATCGGAACGAGATCGCGGCCGCCAAGTCCATCCTCGCCGTTGCGCCCGCGCAGCAAAAGACTCAGTTTGTTCCGCACATTGCCGGTGTGCACGGCTCTTCGACGCTGCGCGAGGACAAAAATCGCGCCGGCGAATTGGAAAACTGGCGGGCTGTGGAGGAATTTCTCGACAATTTTAGGCAGAAGGACTGAAAAGCCGAAGGATCTCCATCGGCAAGTTTTGCGAGATGCGTGTTCGCGTGCTTCCGGCCGCCGCCTGTCGGGCGCCCGCGTTGGGTTGGCAGGCAGCGTGCGTAGGCAAGTGGCGATACCCTAGTACCGTGCTCGACATCGGCCAAACCGCGCCCGCGATACCTGGACTCGATCTGGGGAGCGACGCCGCGCTCATCGTGTTCTTCGAAACGGACTGCCCGACGTGCCGACTGGCCGTTCCCTACTTGAACAAACTGGCTCGTGGAGCGCGAGTGATCGGCATTTCCCAGGATGACCAGGCAGCGACAAACCAGTTCACGCAACAACTAGCGACGGCGTTCCCGGTGCAACGAGATTCCGGCTTGGCACTGTCCCGTCGCTTCGATCTGACGTTCGTGCCCTCGCTGTTCCTGATCGATCACAACGGTCGCGTCCTGCGGTCGCATTTCGGATTCGACAAGGCCGTGCTCAATGAGATTGCAACCCAGATGCGATGCCCGCCGGTCGCCGAGGATTTTGACGGCGCTCCGCAGAGCAAGCCCGGCTGCATGTCACGACATCTCGAACCGAAGGTCGATGGAGAATTCGGGCCAGCCCCTCCCGTCAGCTTCAGCCGCGGCATTCCGGCTTCGGTGATCGAAGTTCCTGACGGGGAAGATCTATTCGAGTATTGCTTCCAGACTTTCGGCGACGCACTGCCGGTGATTCCTCCTACGCCGGAGCGTATCGCAAGCATGCTGAGCGGTGCAGCGGTGAACCCGGGCGACGTTATTGCCCGCGTGCCGCCCTGCTATGGTGAAGCCACTGTCGAGAAGATCGCTGCAAACGCTGTGATGGCGGGTTGCATTCCAGGCATGATGCGAGTCTTGCTGCCGTTGGTTCGGGCGGTTTGCGATGAACGCCTCAACATCCACGGCGTACAAGCGACGACGCACTTTGCGGCGCCGCTGGTCATTATCAACGGTCCCATTCGGAATGAGCTGGGGTTCGCTTACCGTCAAAACGCCTTCAGCAACGTGGCTCGAGCTAACAGCACGCTCGGGCGAGCGCTGCAACTGATACTGCTGAACATCGGCGGCGCGCGGCCCGATGGGATCGATATGTCAACGCTGGGAAATCCGGGCAAGTTTTGCTACTGCATCGCCGAACACGAGGAAGCGAATCCGTGGGAGCCGTTCCACGTCGAGCGTGGGTTTCAACGCCAGCAGAGCGCCTTGACGCTGTTTGCCGCGGAAGCGCCGCATGGCGTCAGCGAGCACACCGCGCGCACGCCGGAACAGGTCTTGAAATCGATTTCCTACGCGCTTGCAACGGTCTGGACGCATCGGGCATGCCTTGGCTCCGAGGCGGTTGTCGTTCTTAGCCCGGAACATGCGCGAACCATCCATCGAGCTGGCTGGACAAAGCTGCAGGCGAGGGAGTTCCTGTTCGAAAATACGGGCGTGCCGGTTCGCGCCTATGAAGACGCTCCCGACGCAGAAGGCAGCCAGCTCGTTTCGAAATACAAAGAGATCCTGATCAACGGGGAACGTTGCTACCAGAAATTCCGTTCCCCGGACTCGATTCGCATCGTGGTGGCGGGGGGGACTGCTGGAAAATTTTCCGCGGTGATCGGGAGCTGGGCCGCCGGACCGCGAGGAAGCGAAATGGTTACCTATCCCATTTGAGCCAGCCCAGGCGGATTATTCTGGGATGAACAGCGGGAAAGTGTTTCGACTAGAATGCCTGCCTGCTCCAGCGCGATGACAAGTTTAAAGGAAGGCAAATGCCGACAAAATTGATCAATCCGATGAACGAAGCACCGGTAAGGGTCTCGATGCCGCCCGCACGGCCACGAAGTTTACAGGGCAAGACCGTCGGTTTTCTGGATATCAGCAAGACCGGCGGCAACCTCTTCCTGGATCGACTGGAGCGCCTGCTCCGCGAGCGATTTCACGTAGCAAACGTAGTGCGGACGGCGAAACCGACGTTTGCGAAGCCGGCCCCAGCCGGCATTATGGAAAAGCTTCGGACCGTCGACGCTGTCGTCGAGGCGCTGGCCGATTGAGGGTCGTGTACAACGTGCAGTTTGCACGACACGATAAATTTGGAGAATTTGGGAGTGCCCGCGGTACCCGTCGTCACTGGCGAGTTCCAGACGGCCGCGCGGGCTCAGGCGGCGGCGCTTAATCGTCCGGATTTTGACGCGGTATACGTGCCGCATCCCATACAAGATCAAACCAAGCAGGAGATTGAGGCTCGGGCGGACGCCGCGCTGCTCGAGATTGTCGGTCGGCTCACGCAATCGTAAGCAGGAACGAATAACAGCCAACCTTTTCTGCCGCAAGGATCTGGCGTCCTCAAACTGCAGGCGAGAAGGGCCTGCGGACAATCACCTGCTGGCCACCTAAAGGGAAGATTCCGATTGCGAGGGGACAGAGATGGAAATCCTGAGGACGCCGGAAGAGCGCTTTGCAAATTTGCCAGGGTTTGCCTTTGTTCCGCACTATGTTGAGCATTTGCCAGGATACGAAGGAATCCGTATTCATTATCTGGATGAAGCGCCGCCGGAATCCAAGCAGGTATTTCTTTGCCTGCACGGCGAGCCAACGTGGAGCTATCTCTATCGGAAAATGATTCCGGTGTTTACAGCGGCGGGGCACCGCTCAGTGGCGCCAGATTTCATCGGCTTTGGGAGGTCGGAAAAGCCAATGGACGAGGCGGTCTACACGTTTACATTTCACCGCGAGATGCTGCGGCGGTTCGTCGAGCAGCTGGACTTGCGGAATATCACGCTGGTTTGCCAGGACTGGGGCGGGTTGCTGGGTATGACGCTGCCGATGGACATGCCCGGACGATTCGCGCGGCTGTTAGTTATGAACACGGCGCTGGCTACCGGGGACCTTCCGCTGGGAGCAGGATTCCTTGCGTGGCGGGAGTTTGTGGCGACCAATCCGGACCTGGATGTCGCCAAGTTGATGGCGCGGGCGTGCGAGACATTGTCGCCCGAGGAATGCGCGGCATATGCCGCGCCGTTTCCGGATATACGGTACAAAGCAGGGGTGCGGCGCTTTCCTAAGATCGTGCCCGACAACCCCTCTGCGGAAGGAGCCGAACTGTCGCGGTGCGCGCGGCGTTGGTGGAACACGGAGTGGGATGGACAGGCGTTCATGGCCGTGGGCATGAAAGACCCTGTATTGGGAGCTCCGGCGATGAAATACTTGCGCGAGCAGATTCGCAATTGCCCGCCGCCGATGGAATTGGCCGAAGGAGGGCACTTCGTGCAGGAGTGCGGAGAAGAGATAGCCAGGAGGGCTCTCGAGGTGTTGCGCTAACGCGTTTCAAGCCGTTCCTCCCATGCGCTCTTTTTGGCGAAGCACTTGCGCAGGTGCCGTGCAAGAATCCGTTACGGCCACGCTAGAATCCCTCACCTTTCGTGAGCGATCCGGAATGGCGCAGCACGCGACGCTAGAGCTTCCGCCCTTGCTCGGTGAGTGTTTTGGCCTCACGGCGAACGTCTGCCCACTTGATCGGGAGATCCAGTATCGTACCCGGTTCCTCGCTGGACTCAAGCAAACCCAACGCGGCGAGCACAACGCGGCGCTGCAGATCGCGATGAAAGGGCGCGCCAAAGTGATGGCCCATCGGCCAGGGAAGAAACAATGCACGCGGAACTTTGATTGCCTCCGTAACGTCGCGCGCTACAGTGACGGAAACCGTGGGCACACCGCGCGCTTCAATGGCTCTCTGGATCAGTCCGACGGACTGATGACAGATCGGTCAAGCGGGCGCCAATAACGCACAATCGGCGCGCTCCTCTTGCACGACCGCTTCCGCAATTCCCACAGCAACGGTTCGCTCAAACTTCTCGGGGTTCATGTTGTAGCCGATAAAACTGAAGAAATTCGGAGTCAACCCGTCTAGGCGCCCTTCCGCGCAGAGTTCCTGAAGACGTTCGATCGGAAAGATCACGTTAATGTCGAGGTCTGCGTCGTCGTGAGGGTACTTCAACTGATGAATGATCAGGTCATCGTGCTTCGCCCCGGAAGGCACGCGCATAAAACGGAAGTCGCCGAAGGGATGGCAGACATCCAGAGGCCGGTCGGTCTTCAGATGCACGCCGCAGGAGCTGACCAGCGTCAACCGGGATGCGGCCAGCGGCTTTCCCAATCGCGCCTGGGGCACAAAGCTCTCTTTGCGAATCATCGAACCGGGGTAGCGCTCGTTGATGGTGTGCCAGAGGCCTGGCCGGAGCTGCGTCCCAACCTCGCGCGGGTCGGCGGCGGATAAAGTGCTCTTATCGGCTGCCGTCATGAATCCACCTCCCGGACCTGCGGATGAAATAAAAATGCAAATGAAAGAAAAGGAGGGCCAGAGTCGATTCGTTCGTCTCCAGAACCCGGGCGATGAATTCGCGGTCCACCTGTTCGTCGCGAAGCAGGATTTTTGTGGCTTCGACCCACGACCTGTCGATCTCTTCCTTGCCGACGGCTTCATTGCCGTCGCCGAGGTGCAAACGAACGAATCGAACGAGCTTTCCGAGATCGTCCTGGGCAGCGGCCTCTCGCAGATACGGAACCGACATGGGTCCCTCCCCCTAATTCACAGAGAACATTTTGCAGCAGAAACCACTGTAGATGCCCACGCAGCGGAGGAGTTTCCATACTTGGTGGATGGATTTCACTCGAGAAAAATAGCTGGTTCGCTGAGGGAGCTTCTTCTTGATGTCGGGAACCTCGCCGTCTTCCGTGGGCAATCCGACGGGAAGCACCAGGGAAGGCTTTTCGTTGGTGGGCTGTCCGAGGACTTCGCCTAGAGAATCCAGGGGACTGGGTGACTGCATCGAGCCAATCTTAAGGGAATCTCGGCTCATAGTTCTGTCCCTTCCGCTTGGTCGCGGGAGCAGAAACCACCGCGAATCGGTTAAGAAGCTCTCGCGAATCTCATCGCCACAGAATTCATGCAGTAACGCAAACCCGTCGGGGGAGGGCCATCGTCGAACACGTGCCCTAGATGCGCGTCACAGCGCCGGCAAGAAACTGCCGTTCGCACCATACCGAAACTGTTGTCGGTGGTTTCCAGAATATTCTCTTTCGCAATCGGCGCCCAAAAACTTGGCCAGCCTGTACCAGACTCGAATTTGGTGCTGGAATCGAACAAGGCCGTGTCGCAGCAAATGCAGCGAAACACACCTTTCGCGTGTTCGTTTGGATTTTCATTCGTGTAGGGGCGCTCGGTAGCAGCACGTCGCGTGACTTCAAACGAATCGGGGGAGAGCTGCTTCCTCCACTCGTCTTCGGTTTTTATGACGGTGGCAAGGGACACCACCGTTTTGCGCTGGCCTGAATCTGAAAACTCTACGATCGAGACCTTCTTCGGAAGATCTGCGGTCGCTGCTGCCGCACGTGCTGGCTCACTCCTCTGAACGTACCCGCAGGCAAGCCCGACGGCCGCTGCACCGGCACCGATCAAGAATGAGCGACGACCCATCGCCCTTGGAAGCGGATCCTCTTTTCGATTCAATGAAAACATATGGACCTCTAGCGGTTCGACTTCATCCGCTCGCGAAGGCAATCGCAGCAGGCTGCGCACAAAGTCGGGACACTTCAGCAACATGCTACGGTCCTTCGCTATCTTAGAGTCGTGATCCGGGAATTAGTTACAGAGTTTCCCGAATTTAACCCGAAAGCTCTCATTTCTAGTACGCCTCAAATGCTCTATTCGGATGAGGACGACCTGTCCAGCTGGGTTCGTCCCAGCCCGATCGTCATTATAGAACTGGACAAGGCACTGGAAGAGGTTGCCCTCCGAACGTAATTGCTATTGCCGCCTTGCCTGACGGAACCTTCCACGGGCTGGTCAAATACGACTGCGACCACTAGGTTCTAGAGGTTTTTTAGAACAGCTTGTACCTAATCCAGTCCTCTACTTCGTCAAGATACGAATACGGTACCAACCTGCAATTCGGGTGCGTGATGCCGGTGATCATAAGAGATATCCTCGTTTCTACGGCCCGCCGATAAAATAAAGCCACTTTCTTTTCTGTGGCTCCCAGAAGGTAGCCAGTCTCAAAGCCCAAGCCAAATGAGGAACCAGAAACTTCAGCCACAAACAGATCACATTGCTTAAGCCATGTCATGTCCCGCCGGTAAACTTCTTGAGGCGAAATAGACCGGTCCGCCTGCCACGCGTCCTCGCGGATCAAATGGCGCGTGAGCACTTCGTGGCCCAATTCCACCAACAACTCAACGATCTTTGTGGCTGCCACCACGGAGGAGCGTTCCCCCGCTACGGTGAACCCAAAATAGATTTTCATATGTGTGGAGCATACCTGCGTATTCGTCCAAGATCACTGCCGAGGGGCCGTCCGCCGAACTGAGGCGCGAAGCTGCTAGCGTGGCAATAGATCTTAGGATCGACCAAATCAGAAGTCTGCAACCTCGACTCGGTAGCTCGAAGCCAGTAGATCTTGACCAACGCCGTAACTCCGAAGCCTGACTGCTGGACTCTTGACTCGCTCGGCCCCCAGCCGGTCATTAAAAGGGGTGCACTGCTGAGTATCGGACCGCGTAGATCTCAGACCTAAGCACCTGCCCCGTGGGCGAACGTAAAGGTTTCTTCTTCAGCTACCAAGAAAATCGGGGGCCCACCAGAAGAAATCGTCACGGCATGGGCAAGCGCCTGCTTCCCACCATCTGACGCGGCGCATGCTTCCAGATCCGCCATCGACCGGAAATGAATTTCTGCGATGCGATAGAAAGGAGGAGTACCTTGCGGTGAAGCCAGTACCTTGGTCGCGACAATCTTGGTCTTGCCCTCCAGTTTTGCTACGGCCAAAGGTACGTGCTCGTTTTGATAAATCTTCTCGAAGGCATCGATGTCTTTGGGACGTGGATACATCACAACAAGTTTCACGTTTGCCATTCCTTACTCCTTTTCTCGATGAAATTTGCAACAACGCACGATTTGTACTGTCTCAAGATCGCTCCGCACGACGGACCTGTGCTCGCTTAGGGCAGGCAGGAAACGCCTGCCCTGTGTGAGATTCTCCAACATTCAAAAAGATACAATTCCATAAACCATTTCGGCGTTGGACTGCTCAGCCGGGCAGACTGTGTAACTTTCTTCCCATCCGCCAATCTTACTGAAGCGACGAAGCATAAATTCGTCGTGGAAAATGGAGCTGTTATGAATAAAGTTGCTGTCGTAAAGAGTTTTGCCACCATTGCGTTGTTACTTGCATGCTTGATCGTCCTGCCTGCTGCACGAGCAGATCAGTCGAATCAGGCCACCAAAGTCACTTTTAGCCAGCCAGTTCAGATTCCCGGACGCGTCCTGCCGGCGGGAACCTACTGGTTCGAGCTGCCGGAAAACATTAACCAACATTACTTGGTCCGCATCTACAACGCCGATCGAACAACCTTGTACGCGACGCTTTTCGCGGCTAATTCAGAGCATTCGAGGGCGACTGACAGCACTGTGTTTGGTCTCGCGGAACGCGGGTCCGCGCGGCCTCCGGCGATCGTGACTTGGTTCTATCCGGGTGAAACGACGGGCCATGAATTCCTGTACCCGAAGCAGGTGGAGAAGGAACTGGCGAACGCCAAGCTGGCCACCGTCATGGCCGGAAAATAACCTCGTGACGATGAAGTGCATCAACTGGTCGGCGGTGAGATTCGAACGCCGCCGGCCGAGTTGGCGCAGGCGATTTTGAGGCATGGGAATGGGTTCTTCAGGGCGATTCGCATTTGGCGTACGGCATTCCGGGCCAGGCAGGCAAAGATTTGAAGGACGATACCGTGAGCGCACCGAGACGAGACGAACTACCAGACTTGACTGACGCGGACGTCTCGCGACTCGCTCCACAGGGCGATGCCGTCGCTTTTGAACGAATTTATCGGTTGCACAGGCGAAAGGTCCGCAAATTACGCCTTCCTATAGTGGGAGACCCACCCGCAGCTGAAGATCTGACACAGATTCGTCAGGATTCGTACGAAGTGCCCGACCTGCAATTTGAAGGCTCACTTAGTGGCCTTGCGTCCTATGTGTGGGCCCTTTGAGCAAAATACGAGTACTACTGGCAGACGATTATAGCCCTCTCCTGGAAAGCGTGTTCAGGCTACTGGAGCCTGGGTTCGAGATTGTCGGCGAAGCACAAGATGGCCAAGGTCTTGTGGAGGCCGCTCTCAAGCTAGAGCCTTACGTAATCGTTACAGATATCAGCATGCCAATTCTCAACGGCATCGAGGCTGCCAAGCGATTGCGGGAGGCAGGAAGTACGTCGAAGATCGTATTTTTGACTGTTATTTTGGACGGCGACTTCATTTCCACCGGCCTAGCCGCCGGGGCGCTGGGGTATGTCGTAAAAGCTCGGATTGGCAGCGATCTGGAGCCTGCCATCCGCGAGGCTGTTGCGGGGCGAATCTTCATTTCACCGGCTCTGGGGAGTGAGAGTTAGCCGATGCGCGACAAGGGGAAGTGCCTTCCACTTTGGTATCGACAAAGTAAGCGATGCGACCGGATTCCTTGGATCTTAATCTTCCGCTCAAGCGTCTCTAACTTATGCATATCCATGACAATGTAGTTACCGTTGTAGTAATACTCGCGCATAGTCCCGCGCGGCTTCTACTTACATTTGTACGTAGTGCTAGGCGAGGTGATCTTCCTCGCGGTAGATCCGGAATGGGACCCCTTGCGTTCCGACCCTCGCTTCGCGAACCTCTTGGGCCGGATAGGCTTCCCTCAGTGATCTCTTCTGATCGTCGAAGGATTAGGATAACTCCAGATAAGCCCCGACTGCGTCGTCGACGCGTCAGTCGTGCCAGAAACTTGTCCAAACCGATTTGCTTATTCCAGAGAACTTATCAAGAAGTTTCTGAGGAGTCGGATTACCGGACAGGCGAGCCGAAATCATTTGGTTTCGCGCAGATGAGTTTCAGGTATCGCGAGCGGCTTCAGGAATGACCGTTAGCCGGTATCAAAGCCGTGCGGGGGGCTTTCGGCACTTCAGTCGGTCCAACGACTCATGAAATCAAAAATTGATTGAACTGGGGAAGTTCTGAAACGATCTGGCTGATCCCAAGAGTTCTGAAATCGTCCTCTAGCTAGGGCGAGCCAAATCTTCATTCTTACAAACGGCGACTTGACTTTTATGTTCTCATTGTGAGAACCTACCTCTCCATGCGCATCATAAAACGAGGCGCTCTCGAACAGTTCTGGCAGAAACACCCAGACGCGAAGGCGAGCCTTGAAGCGTGGTACGGGGTGGTGCGCAAGGCTAATTGGAAAACGCCTGCGGAAATGAAACAGGTTTACCGCAATGCTGACTTGGTTGGAAGGAGAACAGTGTTCAACATAGCTGGCAATAAGTACCGCCTAATCGCGCGAGTGAACTACTTTACTCAAAGAGTCTTTGTGTTGTACCTGCTAACACACTCGGAATACGACGAAGGGGCCTGGAAACAATGAGCACGACAACTATAGACCTCGACGAGAAGACCTACGGACAACTGCTGGGCCGTACACTTCCCCATGTCATCCACACGGATGAGGAATCCGAACGTCTCACGAACGAGCTGCTGCGTCTCGACGAACGTGAGAACCCTTCGCCAGAAGAAAAGGAACTTGCTGAATTGCTGACCATGCTCATTGACGAGTACGAGGAGCGGCGCTATCCAATTCGGAAAGCAAGTCCGCAGCGGACACTCCAGCACTTGATGGAGGCGCGCAGCCTGACTCAAAAAGACCTCTGGAGGATATTCGGCTCGAAAGGAATTACTTCCGAGGTATTTCACGGGAAGCGCTCCATCAGCAAAACGCAGGCAAAAAAGCTGGCTGAGTTTTTCCATGTCAGCGCGGAGCTGTTCATCTAGAAAACTCGGGAAGGGCAGTGTGCGCCGTCATAAAAACGTAATACTAATGGTGGTGAATGGCGGCGAAATGCGAACGAAAGGTGAATAAGAAGGAGAAAGTGATTCGTCCCGTTTCATCGCAACTTTCTGAATTCCTTCGATTAGCACCAACTCCGGCAAGTTCTGATTAAATCGGTGGTTCGGCTGTTAACCGAAGGGTTGCTAGTTCGAATCTAGCCCGGGGAGCCAATCCTTTCTTTTCAATCATTTGCGTTTCTTCAAACGACGAATTTTAGCCAATTTAACATTCGGCTGTAAGCCGAAGGGTGTCTACTCCTACCCTGATGACAGAGTTAGCGGATCTTTTCTAGAGTCAATAAAATACGCAGCCTTGATTCCTGCAACCGTTCGCTGGCTGCAATGGGTGCAGCCGCATTGCTGATTCTACAGCGAGCTCAAACATGCAATGCATCGGTGAGGGTATAGCCCAGCGCGGCATAGCCTGCCAACCTTTTCTTGTACATTCGAGCCAGCATTGGCACCAGCACATCCGCGTAATCGTAAACTTGGACTTCCTTTTTATTCTCATGGAGTCGGTGGAGACGGCCCACATACTGCTGGAGAGTTCCTCTCCAGGAAACCGGCATCGCAAGTAGAAGTGTGTCGAGGCGCGTATCGTCAAAACCTTCACCAAGGTAGCTTCCGGTTGCAAGAATGACACGCGGCTCGCCGGAAGGCACGACAGCCAGGGACTCAGTCAGTTTCGTTCTCTGCTTTGCGCCCAGCCCGCCTTTCAAGATGAAGACGTGCGAACAGACCCTTTGCAATTGTCCGGCCAAGTAATCGAGATGATCCGTTCGGCTCGTCAGAACGAGCGGCGATCGTCCAGCCGATAGAGCACTCTGAAGATCCCGTATAATCAACTCGTTTCTGTGTTGGTCTCCAACGAGTGCGGCGTAAAGATTCTGAATTGTGATTTCGCTTTCAGTTTGTTTCCAGGAGAAGTTGGTAAAACGCGGGATGACCCTGTGTTCGAGGAGTGACGTCTGTGCTGCTTTCTTCGACGTGAGGTGGAACCGTATGGAACCACATTGCGTCTGGCGCATCGCGCCAGGTGCTGGAGGCGGCCCGGGCTCACCGATTCGAATTGCTCTTGTCTGTGCCATTGATGCTGGAATACGAATCAGTTCTGGCTCGCCCAGAACACCTTGCTGCCTGCGGAGCGAGCAGAGAAGATGTATTTGCTGTGCTCGACGAACTGGCCTTGGTCGGGAAGAGAGTTGAATTAATGATTCGCACACGGCGATGCTACCAGATCCGAACGACGAGATGGTTCTGGAAACGGCCATCAATGGTCGCGCCGATGCCATCGTCACTTTCAACGAGCGGGATTTTAGACCTGTGGCGGCGCGTTTTCGATGTTCGGTGGTTCGGCCCGGGGAAATCGTTCGAGGACTAGTAGAGGAAGCCGAGTAATGGCAAGAGAAGGAGCGAATTCATGAGACGAAGCAATTTTGCTTTGCGTGTACCGCCCACGCTGTTGGCCGAAGCGCGAAAGGCCGCCGAATCGGAAGGCGTGGCTCTCAACCAACTGATCACTCTCGCACTCGCGGAAAAGGTTTCTGCTATGCGTACGGAAGAGTACTTTGAGGAACGCGCACGACGTGCCGATCCGGCAAGGGTCAAGCGGATTCTAGCTCGCGTGGGCAAGGGAAATCCTCCTGTCGAAGGTGATGAACTCCCGTTGGAGTTTCCTGCTAGGAATGTAAGGAAAAAGAAGTAAAAGGAGACATCATTTATCTTCGACGCGCGGCCATAGTACATTCTGCGTGCGCTGAAAAGGTGAGAAATTGCAATGCGATAAGGCACGTATTTACAGCGATTGGCCTTGAAGAGGTGGATATACCGAAACCACAACTTTTCGAAACAGAGTGAGGCGGTGGGGTTGACTGAGACGGGGCGGACGCGGGCGTTGCGCTCGCCCGTTTCCGCCCCGGCACCGGTGTGACATCGCTGCTGAAGCTATTTCGGCGGTAAAGCCCCGAAGCGGCGATTGCGATTTGACATCATGGAACGAAATCGAGTCATCTTTTCGGCCGGGGACAAATTGGCGAAACTCGATGCCGCTGACGGCGCAGTTACTTGCGCTGAGCGAATCGGAGCCTCGGTCACCGCTTCAACAGAGTCATAGTCGCAACCCTCAATGTCTGGATGATCCTCGTCACACGGAATCAGCAGGAAAACACGCGCGTCGCCGTTGGAGAGGAATCCATTGGCGGCAATCTCTCCGCGGTCGTTGATATCGGCGGCGTCTGTAATGGTTGCGCCCGAGCCAGGAGCAATCAGCGTGTTCAAGTCGACGATGGAACCATTCTCCCAAAGGAACCCGTGTAGGTCGGTGGTCGCGCCCGTTGGGTCAGACATGAACGAACCTCCCACGACTTGACCTGACGAATTAATGCTCCTGGCCTGGCTGTCAGGATCTGTTCCGGGAGTCCCAAGATCGGTCATTACTCCATCCCTCCAGAGAAACGCATGGTCGAACTGATCATCTAGAGTTGCGGAGAGGCCGACGACCTCTCCGGCGTCGTTTATCCAGGTTGCGAACGCTAATGTTCCTCCCAGTGTGCCCAAGTCCTTCATGCCTTCGGACTTAGTCCAAAGGAAGGGGTGGGCGATCGCATCTCCCGTCAAGTTCGACGTGCCGACGACTTCACCGCGGTTGTTTAGCCCACCGACTGATTCGATAGTAAACGGACCAGCGAGAGTGCCTCCGAGAGTTCCGAGGTCAGTCATTTTGCCGTTTTCCCAAAGGAACGGGTGAAGGGTCGGCATACCGGTAGTCGGGTTCACGGTGGAGTCAGTGAAGGAGAATCCAGCAATCTGCCCGCGATCGTTAATGTAGAAAGCAGCGCTGTCGGTGCCGCCCAGGGTGCCCAGATCCTGCATGCCTTGGGATTTAGTCCAGCGGAACGCATGCACTTGGGTTGCTCCGGGGATGAAGAAATTGCCGGTGTATGGATCGGGAATCGTATTTAGAGCCTCTCCGGCCACCTGGCCGCGGCTGTTGACGGCATTCGCTTGGCTGTCGTTTCCCCCTAACGTCCCCAGATCGGTGATGGAGCCGTCTTTAGCCCACTGAACTGCTTCAAGCGCCCGGAAACCGGTCAGAGGATCGATGCCGTTTTCGGAGACTCCAACGACGTGCCCACTATTACTCACCCAGAAAGGGAAGCTGCTGTTAAAGCCCGGGAGGGCATCTAATTTGTGAACTACCCCATCCTGCAAAGTGAATCCGAAAGAGAGATAGGCGTCGCCGTTGAACATGGTGCTTGTGGGATCGGGCGTGGAAGTATCGGCCCCACCCACCGCTACTCCGCTGTTGTTCACGATCCCCTTTGGAGCGGGGATGAGATAGCTGCTGTTGGGCCCGCCAAAGGTTCCTACGTCGACGAGCCGGTAATGGTGATGCTCTCCTTTGTCCGAATGTCCATGGATTCCCCTCGGAATTGTGAGGACAGCGACCGCGCAGATGCAAAATGCGAAGATGATAATCCTGACTCTCATGGGTTCCTCTCTTTGATCGCCTCGGTGAAAACAGTTTGGAACTCTGGCCATCGGCGCTACGCCTCGAACCTCTTGCCGGGCGAGCAGCCGAGGATTGGCTCGAAATTAGCTGCCCGAACCGTGGATGACAATGACAGGCGGTCTCAGATATTTCTTATCGGCGTGTCACCGTACAAGTTACTTAATCTTGAGGACTTGCCACGCACGGAGGCCCAGGGAGATTGTTGTCGCGTGAGTAATCAGCAGGTAGTAGAATGCGCCTACTTCTCCGCGGGACTATTTAATGGCTTCGCCAGCCCATTCGCCGTCAGTGATTTGTTTCGGTTCGTTCGAACTGGACGCCGCGAACGGAGAGCTGCGCAAAGCTGGAATCTCGCTGAAAATACATCCACAGCCCTTTCGCGTACTCCTGCTGCTTGCGGAAAAACCCGGACGACTAGTATCCCGCGAAGATATCCAACAGCTCCTATGGGGTGACAACACGTTCGTGGACTTCGAACGGGGTATCAATTCGTGCGTGAATCAAATTCGCACCACTCTGGGAGACGACCCAGAAAAACCCCGGTACATTGAGACAGTCCCGCGGCGCGGTTATCGATTTGTTGCGTCTGTGATATCAGAGCAGATGGCCGAAGGTGCCAAGAGTGTGGACGCTCATGCTCCCGAGCTGCTGATTCTGCCCAAGAGAAGCAATGGGCTTGCTCTTGTATCGCGGAAACCGAGACTAATCGCCGCCATCACCGCGGCCGGCGTAGCGCTGGCGGTGACGTTGGGCATCTATACACGAATTTCGCGAAAGACGCAGCCCGAGCTGACGGAAACTCAGATTACTGCGAACTCAAGTGAAAATACGGTAACATCAAACGTGATCTCGCCGGATGGCAAATACCTGGCTTATTCCGACCGCAAGGGCATTCATCTCAAGCTGATTGCCACGGGCGAAACGCAGACACTTAGTCAGGTTTCTTCGGAATGGTACTTCGCATGGTTTCCCGACAGCACGAGATTTCTCTCCAGCGAGTCGGTTCGTCCAGGCATCTGGAGCTTTTCCGTGATGGGCGGGGCGCCTCGCAAATTTCGAGAGGATGGAACTGTGAGCGCTGTTTCCCCAGACGGCTCGTCCGTGGCGTTCACGGCCAACACCGGCCGCGTGGGCGACCGGGAGATTTGGCTAATTGGTTCGGATGGCACAAACCCACGCAAGTTTCTTGAGGTTGGCCAGGACAGCTCGCTCCAGGGACCTTCATGGTCTCCCGAAGGCCAACGAATCTCCTACTACACACAGCGCCAAGCTCCTGACAAGCTTGAACTCGGTGTCGAGAGTCGCGATCTCAATGGTGGGGATCCGATCGCAGTCTACTCGGAAGCTGCAACAACACCGGATAGAACCAAGCTGCTGGATTTTGTATGGTTGCCTCGGGGGCGGATTCTCTTTTCCCTCGCCGATTCAGATTCGGGTCTTGAGAACTCCTTCTCGGTCCGGAGCAACCTTTGGGAACTGCGTATTGATCCAGGCACGGGACGCCCTTTCGGCGCACTGACACGTTTGACCAACTGGCCGGCGGGGGCGATCGTGACGTATCTCTCTGCCACTTCGGACGGCAAGCGGCTCTCTGTTCTCAGAATGACTAAATCCGTCTCGATATACCGTGCCGATCTCGACACCGGAGGAAGGCGCATGTCCGCGGTGAGTCGCCTTACTGCGACCGACGGCTGGAATAATACGCCCGCTTGGGCAGAAGACGGCCACGCAATCTTTTTCGAATCCAATCGGGAAGGCCGGTTGCATATTTTCACGCAGGACATCTCTGCGGACACCGCGCAACCCATTGCGACCGGACCGGACGAGTCAAGTGTGCCGGTCATAAGTCCAGATGGCTCTTTCCTTCTTTATTTGGCAACTGCCCACTCGATGGTTGGTGGCTCATCGACAGCAGTCCAGCTCATGCGCGTACCTAGAATGGGAGGGCCCTCGCAGCAGGTGTTATCGGCACACATATTTGATTCGCCCCGATGCACCAGAGGCCGTGCAAATTTGTGTGCGCTCGCCGAGCCCTCGGAAGATCACAAACAGATGATCTTCTCGGCCTTTGACCCACTCCAGGGTCGCGGTCGTGAGCTGGCAAGGATCGACGTCGATCCCAATGCCGATTATGGTTGGGATCTTTCTCCCGATGGTGCCCATATCGCTTTCATCAAGAGGGTGCCGAGATCCGATGGCAAGATTTTTCTGTCCGAAGGCCCCATCCATGTTCTTTCTTTGGATGGCGGGCCACCGCGAGAGATCCACGTGAAGGGTATAAACAGTTTCCGCGAATATGTGGATTGGGCGGCGGACGGACGGGGCTTATTCCTCGCTCAGGCAACAGGCCTGGACTCCGAGTTGTTATATGTGGACCTTCACGGAAACGCGAACGTCCTGTGGCAACAAAAGGATGCCGCTCCGTTCCGCGGCGTCCCTTCTCCGGACGGACGCCACATCGCGATCCTTCGGGACAGTCCATACAACAACGTATGGATGATGGAGAACTTTTAGAAGCAGCACCGTCCCTCCGGCTCAGTTTACTGCGAGTCAGCGCTGGTGCCTGATTTAGCCGGATAATGGGACAAGTGAACCGAAACGGTTTCGTTCCGGCACACTTCGAGGGCACCATAAGCAATCCGAAAAATCGGACTCCTCTTGTGCCTTATTCTGGGGCCGGTAGAGTACCTAGCGCCTCCCGCCCCGAACAGGCAACAAAGGAAATGAGCCGCGTGTACGCCAACCGCCCCTACAACATGTTAGCCCGCTACTACGATCTGCTGTTCACGTTCCATCTTCATTGGTATGAAGAGGCGCGACGGCGCCTGCTTCGGGGAATCCTTCGAAAAGGGCGATCAGCGTGCGACCTTGCTTGCGGCACGGGGACGACCGCGCTGGCTCTGGCGGACCGGGGCATGAGAGTCATTGCCGTAGACGTCTCGCCCACGATGTGCCGTCTTGCGCGACAAAAAGTTCTTCGGGCCCATGCGTCGATCCGTGTGCTACATGATGATATGCGGAGTTTTCGCCTGCCCGAGACTGTCGACTTAGTTCTTTGTGAATTTGATGCGATCAACCACGTCCACCGCAAATCTGACCTGGCAAGCGTGGCGCGCGCCGCTGCCCGCGCATTAAATCCGGGCGGCTATTTCTATTTCGATGTCAATAATCGCAAGGCGTTTAAGGAACTTTGGCCGGGGGCATGGTGGACCGAGCGGCCCGGAGTGGCGCTTGTGCTCCACGGCGGATACGACTCTCATCGAGACAAAGGATGGACAAATGCTGAGTGGTTCCTGCGCAATGGGCGGCACTGGCGACGCGTTCGGGAACGCATCGAGCAAGTATGTTGGTCTAAGACCGAAATCCGTCGAGCTTTGTCGCAGGCGGGGTTCGCGCGCATTCGGTCTTGGGACGCCACGCCTTTTTTCCGTGGCGATCGCTGGATCCGACCCGGTTGCCGCACTTTCTACGTGGCCCGGAAAGTAAACACTGCCAGAACGTAGCCAGAAATCATTTGGTTTCGCGCAGATGGGTTTCAGGTATCCCGAACGGCTTCAGGGACGGCTGCTAGCCGGTGTCAAAACGGTGTGGAGGGTTTTCGACACTTCAGCCGGTCCAACGACTCATGGAACCAAAAATTGATTGAATTGGGGAAGTTCTGTAACGATCTGGCTAATCCCAAGAGTTCTGAAATCGTCCTCTAGGGCGAGCCAACTTAATCTTCAGCCCCAACCGCGGGATTCTCGTCATAGAAGGAGCAGAAGGAGATAGAGCCCTCCTTCTTGCAGCCGATTTGCGTAAAATCTTACCAGAGCGTCTGAATCTGCTTGCACTCGCGAATTTTTACGTCTTTGGTGACTAGGACCATGCTTTCTGCTAGCGCTGTCGCTCCGATTAAGCGGTCGCACGGATCGTTTGAATAGTCTGCCGAAAACTGATTAGCCAAGGCAGCAACCTTCGTGGTGATGGGGAGAACGGCAACGCGCGAAGAAATTTCTTCGAGGAATGCCTCCACTGTTCCGGTTAGCTGCAAGCGGCCGTGAGTCGCCAGCCAGGCGAGCTCCCAGAGAGTGATCGCCGAGATAGCTATTCCGCCAGCTCGACTGGCCCTTCGGATGGCAGAGCTAGCATTCTTCGATAATTTGGGGGGTTCAGTGGCGAGCCAAACGAGCACGTGGGTATCGAGCAGGATCACTTTGTCGTGCTCTCCCACTCAACAGGGATTGGAGACTCGATATCGCCTAAGATTTTGACTTTTCCCGTCATGAACCCGAAGATGTCATTCTTCTCCGACTGGGCGGGCACGACCTTGACGACTGGCGTTCCGCGCTTGGTTACGATGACCGGCTCGCCTGTCGCTTGAACCTTTTTCATCACGGCGAGACAGCGAGCCTTAAAGGTACCTGCTGGTATGTGTTTCATTGCACTCTCTCCTGTCCATGGTCATTATATCATGACCATGAGCAGATCAAGTGCATTTCGTAGAGCGTCCTCAATAATCCGGATTTGCATTCCGGGAAGGAGCCCAACTGTGCAAGGGAGGAACCGGGAAAGCATATCGCCCGCTTCCACCTGCTACCCTTCTCTCCAATGAAGTTCTTTATCAAACGGTGCTTAGGGAAACTCCATTCATGCTGCGTTTCCGGCACAACCCTTCACAAGGACTTCAATTTCTCTTCGACATACAGCGAGAGCTCAATCATGCGCTCCACCACTTGTTCGACCGGCAGACCGGTGAAGTTCTTGAGCACCAACTCCTTGACATAGAGCCGCACAAGATAACGCAGCTGGAGCGCGCGACTGCGCGTGGCGAAAACAAAATCGCGATGCCCGCTATTCACGACGATCAGGTTGCGCTCAGCATCGAATCGCGAGCGCCACAGTTCTCCGCCAGCCCGTTCAAACGTGTAGCCCGGCAAGCCGCGCGCATTGACGACAGCTGGGCCGATGGCCACATCAAGGCTGTCGGTGACAGTGATCAGCGCCTCGGCACTACAGCGCAAGTTGCGCTGTGAGACGGCAACGGACAAACGCACGAGAACCGGCGACGAGGGAGCCTCGAAGCTCACTTCTTGATCGGAATTGGACGATAGAGCGCCACCCCCTTCGACGATCTCCCAAGCAAATGTCAAGTCCTGCTCGACCCGCCGGCGCGAACGATCACGGGGCAGCGCGCGAAGGCGCCGGCTTTGGCCCACTGTCAAGGTGCTTGCCGCCGGTGAAATGACGACAGTGTGCAAAGGCCCAGGATGGTCGAAGAATTGGCGCTGGGTAGATTCGCCTCCGCTCGGTTCCGCAACGCCCCCCTCTTCCTCTGCACTTGGGGCCTCTAGGCCTCGCTCCGGTGGCGCTCCGCCACTTACTGCTTGCGGCCAGCGCGACTGGATGTCAAACCAGTCGTATTCCTCGCGCGGCAACACCAGCATGGCCTCGCGAAACGCACGTTGGATGGCACGTAGGGACTCCCGGTTTGCCTGTTCTTCCTCGGCGCGTCGCTGGGCCTCGATCAGCCCATTGAGGTGTGCTTCCAGCGGTACTAAAGCTTCCACGAAGGCCCCATAGCGTTCATCGTGGACGATCCCGGAACGCGTGCCCGGTGTGAGGTTAAGGTACGGCACGTCGATCAGGCCCTGCAGGTAACGAGAACTCCACGGCGGCCGCTCCAAACCAGGCAGCGTTCCAATATCCGCAATCACCCGCGTGCCGTCTCGGGTAAGGGCGACCCGGCAATTCTCGTCCGGTTCTGTGAGATACAGTTCTCCATACGCCTCGCCGAATGGCGAGCGAACCGTTGGCAGTTGGTGGAGCAAGCGGCCTTCGAACCGTCGCGGCTCGACCTGGTACTGCCTGCGCGCAAGTTTATCGATCACCGTTACACGAACATGCGTATTGCGAATACGGTCGCGCAGCTCTGAGGCCAGATACCACTGGATTTTCTCGCCGCTTAATCCGCGGATGCCCTCGAGCAAGGGCCTGATCTTGAGTTCGGTGCCCCGCTCGGCAAAGAGCACGCGTCGAGGCTTCACGACGTAGCGCGGATCCCCTTTACTCATAACCATCTGGTAGACACGCTCATCGGCACCGGAAGAAGTCATCGTGAGCGTGTCGCCCACGGTCCAGAAGCTCAAAAGGCCGATACCGAATTCCCCTTGTAAGCCGTCTCCAGCGCCGTCTGCTTTCAAGCGTCGCTTGACCGAGTCGCAAATATGAGTTGCGACGTACTTGAAGTCAGGGAGCCCGTTCAGATCGCGAGGGACGCCGTCGCCATCGTCCTTGACCGTTAGATAGTGTTCGCCGTGCTCGCGGCCGCGCGTGATGGCAATCGTCTTGGCACGCGCATCGATGCTGTTTTCGACCAACTCCGCGATGGCCTTGAGTGGGTTGCTTTGCGAGAGTGCGATGATACGGATAGCATTCCAATCATCGCCGATCCGCAATTTACCTTGCTCTGATTCCTTCGACTTGGTTGCGTTCGTCTTCGCCACAGTGATAACGAACTCCTCGGGTTGAGTACAAGGCTGGAAGGACCGATCTCAGCCTGCCATGAGCCAGCTACTATATCGAGGACTTTAGGTGTCGGGCAAGGTTGGCTCGGCAGCAGGCACGCAGGTCAACTAAGTAAGAATGTGCTCCAATTCATCAAGGATGATTTCGCCTTTCGTCTATTATCCTCCCAGGTGATCTCTACCACGACCATCGGGAATTCACCTTCTGGCCATTCTGGAACCAGCGTTTTACTGTGCGGCCTACGTAGAGCAGCGACGCGCACCGCCGTTTAGAGCGCGCCCATCACCTGGAGCAGATTCTCAGCCTGCGGGTGGCGCGCACGGTCGCTTCTGACCACAGGGTCAGCTGGAAGGGGAAGCGCTGGGGTCTACGGCGTGAGGAAGTCTGCGCCGGGCTGCGTGGTGCTCAAACGACACGTCAAGGTCAAAGGCGAAGCTAACCCGTACGATCCAACCTATGAAACCTACTTCGAATAACGTGAAGGGGCTCACATGCTGGAAACGTTTCGGGGTACCGTACTCTTCGCTCTCTCTGGTATGAACAACGTGGACTCTGCACGCAGTGCAATACCAAAATCACTCGGATCACAGGCTGGCGCCTTCATTACTGCGTCTCCCGTGTGAGGGGCGGTTCCACTGGTGCCACGAACTGCGTTTTACTTCATCCCGAGTGCCATGACCGAGTTCATCGTCAGCGTCTTCCCGTTTCGAACCCGCGTCTCCCTTAAAGAGGCGTTCGAAGGGCTTGAGCTGGGTGAAGGGAAACCTTCACGCGCAGTTCTGAGAGGGCCGGGCGGCCGCAAGGCCGCCTGGCTACTCGGTAACTTAACCGAAAAGATTTCCTTTTGACCCATCCTCAAGATTTTTTCACCGTCTGACGTGAGGTCCTTAAGGATCAGCAGTTGCGGAGTTAACAGATTGTGTTTGAAGGGTAATTAGAAGAGATCGGCACACGAGTCGGGCAAATACGCAGGTTGTTCGGGAGACAGTCTCACCCATGAAAGGCTCTAGGGACCTCAAATCTCAGAGTTCGCAAATCGTACAGATCGGGGAGCCAACTTAGTCTCCAATCCCTCAATCGTTTAGTCTTTAGTCTGCCGTCTTCACTTTCATTTTCTGGTGGGGTCGAGTTCAAAATCCCAGAACTACCTAACAATTTCTTGAGAGCCCGCCGTCCGTCAACAAGAACGCAGCTATTGCCACGCTTTCTAACGCCAAGAGAAACGCATTGCCAAGGCTTGCTTGTCGCTCAAGCATTTTGCGCTCGCCGAATCATGTTAGATATATCTTCGTTCGCATTTATGAATTGCAGTTCCACTCCGGGATGACGCCGGGCGAAGACTCGAAAGATTTCGTCTGCAAATGCTTGCCCGATCTGATTGACGTTCCTGAAATCAAGTACAACCGTGCGAAACCGGTCGATGCGAAGCAGCAGCCGCTTCGCCTGCGACCGGGAAATCAAATCGTTTTCGCTGTGCTCAGCCATTTTCACAGGCACGACCGTCCTGTCGAACGCATAGTTGTTCTCTGGCGAAGCGTAAGCATCATAGACTTCCTTGCGTGACCTGTCGGACGTATTTCTCAGCTTCATCCAAATAGCAGTGCCTTTTGTGTTCTTCATCGGCGAAACGGAGGTGAAGTACACGCCGCCTGACGAAATGTCGAAGGCGTCGAGCATCTTGGATGTGAAGAAGATGCCTTCGCCCGTGTGACGTGCCGGGTCCGTCGTGAACTTTCCTTTCGCCAGTTCCAGGGCGGCGTCTCGTACGTCAGCAAATTTCATGGCGTGTTGAATCTTTCTGAAGATGCCGACGCCGTTGTCGACGATGACGATCTCTGCGTTGACGGCGGTGCGTTTCAGTTGCACGGTGATGCGTGTTCCAGAGGAATGGTCGACGGCGTTATTGAACATTTCTGTGAAGCAGTAACGCCAAATGTCCAATGCGTTTTCGCGCAAATCCGAGATTTGCGGCAGGACATCGGCGTCCCAGACATCAGATTCACTTTGCTCACGGGGATAGTGCTTCTGCCAAGTCTTTGTCGGGGCTAAGAAAAATCGGGTTTGTCGAGTCTTGCCCCGTCGCAGCAAATGTGAATCAGCGAATAGACGCTGCAAGTGGAGATTGACAGCTTGACGAGTCATATCGAAATGTTTTGCGGTCAACTGTGTTATATCGTGTGGGTGTTCGTCGACTTGCTCCAAGATAAATCGGCGAATCTTCTGCCCCTGACTATCTTGCGAGGTCCGCATGCGTTAGATTGTCAAGGTTATCGTAACAATTGTCAAGTCTAATAAATGAATTGTCAAGGCTGAGTTCTCCGCAAGCTGTGAACAATCTCTGATGCAGATTCCCTAGATCTTGGGTGCAGCATTGGGTGCAGCTAGAGAAGGAAAAATGGCGCCCGATTTCCTGTAAGCGACACCAGATAGAGCAGTTAGATTTTCGATCATCTCGGCTGTTAACCGAAGGGTTGCTAGTTCGAATCTAGCCCGGGGAGCCATTCCTTTCAATCGCTTACGACCTTGCCGACGAGTACAGGCTTCCGATACTTCGGGCACCAAACAAAGTGGTACTTGAGCGTGTAAACGGCACCCGCGCTGACTCTGTATCGAGTGTCAATCACGTATCTAGTGTAAATCAGAAGTTAGAAATATGCAAGGCAACTAACGGAGGAGCCGTATTCCTCTGCCCGCTGAAGCGAGCAGTTCCCTGCGGTTTTAATCTATGGAGAGGGCCGCACCCGCGAGCATGAAAGGAAGAGGGGTCTTGTGCCCGTTCTCGTTCCGGAACCGGGATCTCTTTCGCTCTTGCTGCTCGGGCTTGCCGCCGTCGGATTCTTGGCTCGCCGACGCAGAGATCTGCCGACGGCAGCTTAGTCGCGCAAGGATTTAATCCACTGGGGGAGCAGCGCCTGTTGCCTTCCATCCCAAAGAAATCGCATGGAACCAAGAATGTGAAATCACGGTGCGAAAGTGTTCACAACGGGACAGACGCCTGTCTTCGCTTTGGGTACTCTCCTGTTGGTGCAGTGCTTCCTTGCAGTGCTTCCTCTCACGAAGGGGCATCCGTGACAGGCTCGTAGGCGCTTTCATTGACATTCGGGAATGCGCTACCTAGGAGTTGCCTATGGCTCTTCTGCTTCGGTTTAATGTCCCAGTGCAAGTGGTCGCCGCGTTTGTGATCTTTATTTTCGGGTACCTTGCACTCTTTGTTTCCCTTCTCACCTTCCTTGCCATCGCGAGAGGCCTCTACAAAGGCGCAAAGAGGGTTCGAGTGTACGCGCTGAGGTTTGCCTCAGAAAATGATTCCATCTCATCTGATATCAAAATGCCGGCTCCGCGAGAGCAACGATTCGTCGTTCCGGCCCTAACGCCAACGGTAATTGATTCGTGTGATCCTAAAGTGGCCAGTAAGGCCGCGGGTGCCGACCATAATCCAAGCGGAGGAAGTCTGATCACGAGCCCTCTACTTCTTAAAAGCAATTTCGGGACTGCGCAGGTCAACTACCTTTGAAAGGAGACTGAAGATGCCCAGAACTGACGGGCCAGGAACGATTCTAACGTTTATTTTGGGTGTAGGAGTCGGTGCCCTTGCTGCTTTACTGCTTGCACCGAAACCTGGAGAGGAACTACGAAGCGATCTCGCCGAAGGTGTGAGCAGTGGAGTTAAACAACTCCGCGGCACGGGCCAAGACCTAAGGAAACGAGCACGAAAAATGGTGGACCTTGCGAAAGACCAGGTGCAGGTCGCGATTGAGCTCGGCGATAAACCGTAGTGTGATCCAAAATTCAATTTCTTTCAGAGGAGACCGCAAGATGAAGTCCGCTACCGAGAATGAGATTTGAGGTCAGATCCACGAAGTGAAGGGCAAGATAAAGCGAACAATCCTGATTTGGAAGCCGACGGCATCGTTGAAAAGATTGCAGGAAAAATCCAAAACAAAATCGGCCGGGTGGCAAAAGCCCTCGAAAAACCGTGATTCCGACACCTAGACCGGGCTTGAGGAATCGACTGAAAAATGGAGGCAGGCATGAACCTATCAGAGTTAAGCACGATGCAAATAGCCATCGTCATCATCGTGGCGACGGTGGTGGTGGTCGCAGGTATCGGTATTTGGCTATTTATTCGTAAACGACGCACGGAAAGACTGCGCACTCGGTTTGGTGGTGCTGAATATGACCGTGCCTTGCAAGAAGGTGGGAACCGGCGACATGCGGAAGCGGGGCTCGATAAGCGTACAGATCGAGTGGAGAGTCTCCACATCCAGCCGCTCGGTCCGGGCGACCGTGCTCGCTTCGTAGAATCGTGGCGCAGGGTGCAGGCGCGGTTCGTAGACGGCCCCGGAGGCGCGGTGACGGAAGCCGATCAGCTACTGGGCGATGTAATGTCCACGCGCGGCTATCCGGTCAGTGATTTTGGACAGCGCGCAGCGGATATCTCGGTGGACTATCCTTTGGTTCTGGAAAATTACCGTTCGGCCCACGCAATCGCGGTCGGTCAAACGCAGGGGCAGGCCAGTACGGAAGAATTGCGCCAGGCAATGATTCATTACCGGACACTTTTTGAGGAACTGGTTGGCGAGCCAGAACTGGCTCGTGCGAAGGCAGCATCATAAACCTCGCTTCAGAAGTGAAGATCCACTTTTGATCGTTGGAAGTGCAAAAGACGAAGAGGAGACAATATCGTGGACGAAGCGAACAAGATAAAAGAAGAAGAGACGGATGCAGGGCTGACGACCGCGACTTTGGCCGGTGTCGGTGCGCGGCCGGAGGTGCGTGTCGTCGCTGCTTCACACTTCGGCAGTGGCAGTGCTTCAATCACCGGAGTCGCGACGGCTCCGGCTAAAGACGAGCAGGCGGCGCCGCCCTTTTTGGCCGAAGAAGCGAAGGATTTTCGTGCCCCGTGTGATGCGATCCAAACGAGTTTTGTCGACGAGCCTCGTGACCGGTCGTGGAACAAGCAGATAGTCTTGTTGCAGGAACGATGAAGCGCTTGGGTGAAATGTTCGCGATTGAAGCTTGAGGGTTATTGGTACCGCGGCGACCACGTTTCGACCGAGGATCTCCGCCTTGCACTAGGTCGCTGACAGGTTGTTTTTCGGCCGACTGCTCTCGGCGTAACAAGCCAGGACGGCTGGACCACGGTAAAGGAGAGCGAATGAGAACCCCGCTGGATCAGCTCCTATCGGTCACACAACCAAGAGCCAAGAGCTCTAGGGCAGCTACTTCCCTACGGATTCTTTCGATTCATTGCTCTTCCTGACTAGAATCTGCGTCAGTAGTCGGTACATCTTGGTGTTTGTATCTCAACCGTCACGAAACGGCCGGATCTAATTTCTGTGCGACCCGATCAGTTTGTCAGATTCAGGGACACATAACCATTAGCTTTCAGGCAGCTGTCCGTTTTTGTACAGTCCACTTCCGGACGAGTTTGTTAAGGTGCTGGAAGCCCACGAAACTATTTTGAAGGAAGCGTGCACAATGGCTCAGTGGGCGACCGAATCCGGTGACGACGGCACCAACGATCTGCTTGGCAGTCAACTGATCCGCAAAGATGAACTTCAGGCGTGGTTTCTTGCACAGCGCTTTGTGGATGTGCCGTTCGTTCGCGCGGATCAGTCTAACGCTGCTGCTTCAGGGCGTTAGGATCGATCCCTACAAAGGAGGAAGTCATGGGCAATCGGGACAAACGAGGCCGCGAAAAAAAGAAGCCAAAGAAGAAAGAAACTAAACAGACGCTCAGGCCGGTAAAGCCAGTCGGCGAATACAGGCCGGCGCCTTTGGCTCAGCCGGAGCAAACTATACGGCTCCCACTGGTGGAGTCCTAAGGAGAATGAAACGCGGTGCACGGGGCGGCAATCCATCGCCGCGATTGTTTCTCGATGATTGCTCGGAAACATGAGCCGGCGCCACGGGCTGATCAGAATTTGTCAAAGGACAAGCGGCCCGCCGGCAAGTTGCGGATCTCACTGCTCTATCTCTGGGGTATGCGTTGTCAACCCTTCAGGTATCCCGTGGACGGATCGAATGTGAAATCACAATCCGAAAGTGTTCATAACGGTACAGATATTTGCCCTTCTCCGTGTCTATCATTGTGTCTGTAAGTTCCTTGCTTGATCTGACGGTCGGGTCGTCCGATTCACAAACCACTCGGAAACCGCGCGCGGAATGGAATAACCAGAAGGACACCTCGCCCTTGGGCGTGGCAGATCGCATGCTGAGTACTCACGATTTCATTCGACAGTTCCCTGCGCTATTGCGTAAGGCATTTGTTGCCGCGAAGAATAATCGCGCGGCCCGTGTTGTATTCCAGGTCGTCGTCGGAATCGCTCTGGTTCCATTGGTCTTCGGCGTATGCACAGCTTTCTACGTCAACTTTAATCGTACAAACCTTCCCGATCTAGATGGATTCATTCGCTTTGAGCCTCCCACGATGGGCCACGTTTACGATGCGAATGGTTACGTCCTCATCGAATTGGGGCGGGAACGTCGGGACATCGTTCGGTATGAGAAAATTCCTGATGTCGTGCGCGATGCAATACTGTCCGCCGAGGATGAAAACTTTTTCTCACATTCGGGAGTGGACTATTCCGTCTTCCTTCGTTTGCTGGCCAAGACAAACATTCGAGCCTTGGTCGCGAATTTCTCAACAGCCGGTCGGGAAGATGCTTCCAATCGTCCGCGCGTGTTTCCACAAGGGGGCTCGACGATCACCGAGCAACTGGTGCGCGGCTACTTCCTGCAGAAACTTTCCAACACCAAAAACAGCAACTCGCTTCAGCACGGGGGCATACTTCCACACGTTCTAGCCTTCGTGATTGGAGTGCCTGGTACAAACAAACTCCTGCTCAAGATAGAGACCATCCGTCTCTCCTTATGGATTGAGGGAGAGATGCGGAAACAGTACGGGTCTAAACGCCGGGCCAAGGAAGAGCTCTTCGCACGCTATGCGAGCTTCGTCTACTTGGGCAATGGCCGATATGGCTTTGCGGCGGCCTCAGATTATTACTTTCATCAGCCCCTGGAGACGTTTACTGTGGACGACGCTGGCAAGGCAGCGCTGCTGGCCGGTATCCCAAAGTCGCCGAGCGAATACACCCCCACCGTCGAAGACCTTCAAAAACCCACGCGTCGGAGAAATCAGATATTGAACCTCATGGTGACGAATCAGTTCCTTCCTGCGGAGGCGGCCCAGCGCTGCAAGCTAGCGCCAATTCGCTTGGCCGCTCATGACGTTGAACCGGTCGAAGCGCCCGCCGCGGTGGAGACCGCTCTCGAGGAACTCAAACATCTCGGTCGCGACGTCGGCTCCGAGATCGCAATTGACCAACTCCTCGAAGGCCACATCCAAGTTTTTTCCACCGTTGACTACCGCATCCAGCACATTGCGAACTTGGCATTGGAGAATGGCTTGAAGGTCTATGAGAGGCGCCACCCTCAGGGCAGGGGGGTGATTCAAGGTTCCGTGGTCGTTCTTCGAAACAGCGATTCCGCCATCATGGCCGAGACGGGTGGGCGCCAAGTGTACAAAGGCCATACCAACATGTACAGCGATTATAACCGCGTAACTCAATCGAAGCGTCAGCCAGGCTCGGCCATGAAGCCCATGGTGTACCTAGCGGCCTTTCGTCAAGGCGCTCTCGATCTCGATACCCTCGTGCCCGATGAACCCATTTCGGTTGTCACCTCGCCAGACCGTCCCGAAAAGTGGATCGCCAATTACGATCACCAATTCAAAGGCATGATAACGGCACGCCAAGCACTGGCGGAGTCGAGAAACGCAGTAACTGTCTGGATGGTTCAACAGATCGGACTTGATTCACTCTCCCAAACAGCGCGAGACATGGGAATCCGAACCACCTTGCGGCACTATGAGACCATGGCCCTTGGCGCCTCTGAAGTCACGTTGTTGGAACTCGCAAACGCCTACCGGCTGATGGCTGGTGGGATGCCCGGAGAACCACATGTCATTGATAAAATACAAGATACGCGGGGAGGGGTTGTCTACAGTTACCATTGGCCCGGCTCTTTCGCGAACGGTAATGATTTTGGATTGGCCATGATTCAGGAAGGGCTGCGCGGGGTCGTGCGCATCCCGTCCGGCACCGCCCATGCACTCGATTCGCACGCCTTCCCCATTGCGGTGATGGGCAAGACTGGGACGACGAACAACTTCCGAGATGCTCTATTTGTGGGGTCCACATTTGGGCCCAACGGAATTACCGTGGCAGTGCGCATCGGCTTTGATGACAACCGCTCGTTGGGCGTTAACGAAAGCGGCGCTCTGGCCGCGCTCCCGGTGTTCAGAGAAATCATGCTGAAGGTTTACCAGGAAGGGTTAGTTGGTCCTGCGCCGCGATTTCCTGTCGAAATGGAGGAGAACATTGATGCCTATCTGAGGGGAGATCTCGCGCCGAAGGATGCGACAGCATTCGCGAATCCGCTGGGTGTGCCAAGATTCGCTGATGACGGAACAAAAAACTGTTCGGCGAAGGTGATCCTCCTGCCAACATACAGATGCGAGCTACCCGCCGACCAGCCCTATACCATCTACCGCAGCAAGAATGCGAGTGGTCGATCGATTCTTACGAATGAGTGAAACCTCCCGCTATCGATCTAGATTCCCCCCAACACGGGACTTCTATGTGGATCAAGAAGGGAGGCGCGCCGATCGTGCAGCCACGCAGCGCAGGTTCCTTCTGCAAAGGCGACATGCGCTCGCTGCACCGTTCCGAAGCGCACCATATAATTCCGGAGGGGCGCCAACTGCTCTCGCCAAGAAACTATTCCGAACGCTGGCCAGGGTCATTCCGCAATGCGGAATGGTGTCGCAGGCAGTGGCGTTCAATATGTTCTTGGCGTTCTTTGCAGTCCTGGTGACTGCGCTGAGCCTTATGAAGGGTTTCTTTGAAGGGGAAGGCGGTCAAAAAGTCGCCGTGCGGATCTCCGCGATTCTTCCCCCAGGCAGCTGGCAACTCATATCCGCATACGTGTTACGCCCACAAGTGAACGCCTGGTACTTAACGCTTATCGGATGGGTCGGAACGCTGCTCGTAGGTTCGCAAGTGATGAAGCTGATCATCAAAGGCATCGAGTTAATTTACGGTGACCGCAGCAGACATTCGTTTCTCGGCCGTCAGATTCGTGGTTTGCTTTTGTTTTCCCTGGCAAGTGTGGCATGGTTCGTTGCCGTTGCGCTGAGCGTGTTTGGTCGGCCATTGGAGCAGTGGATTGCTGCTGAATCTGGAAACTTTTCATTGCTTCGGAACTTTTTGATCGTTACCCTTCCAGCCTGCGCGATGATCCTGGCCATGTCTGTCCTGGCGTTGATTTATCGCGTTGCGCGACCAGGTACAACGACCTGGAGCTCCGTTCTGCCTGGAGCGGCCGCCGCAACCATTCTGTGGTGGGGCGTCAATTTGCTGTTTGGAGTTTACGTTCGGAAGACCCAGTATGGGCCTCTCTACGGTGGCCTGGCCGCGGCGGTCGGCTTGATGGGGTGGATGGAGATCTCTGCAATCCTCGTCTTTGTTGGTGCGGCTTGGAACTCAGAAAGTGTTACTCGGGCCGATTCAGATTACACCACTGCGAGAAAAACACCTGGTTGTTGAACGCTACAAAAGCTGGTTTACCGAGCCACGCAGTATATGCGGGTGAAAAGTCTTCCATTCTGTCCGCGATCATTTTAGTCATCTTCGATTCTCGGCTAAGTCCAGGACCAATCTCAGCAGAAGTACGGGCCGCTTATAGCCCGGCCGAAAAGGAAAATCCGTCCAAACTGAACACGCGGTTTTTGAGCGAATGAGGAGAATTCGCCAAGCCGGCAAGAGAGAGTAAACACCCAGATTTCATTGATAAAGCACTTGAACTGCTAAGGCGCATCGACGTGCGGTTCCAACTCTCAGCAAAACTCGGCAGCGACTGCCTCGCGAGGGACCGGTGACTCTGGTACTGCGGTGCTTTGTTTCGCGGATTGAGGAACTCGGCTGGAGACACGCTCGGCCTCGGTGTTGTCGTTGCCGTTCCGAAGAACGCCTTGCGGGCTTTCTCAAACGAATCTTCTGCCATTGGATCTCCCGGTTTAATTTCCATTTTTCAATTGCTTAGTCGTCCCACTACTACGGTGCGCGGTGATTCCACAAAGGACATGGCCCCCATGCAATCAGACGGAAGTCAACCCGACCAATGGCAACTTCCGAGAACCGGGTAGGTGGCCGAAGGAAAGGCAGCAGAAATAAGGCGGGTTAGGCTGAACACCACCTAGCACTTAGGCGTGCGCCGCGCTAGCTCGCTTTCCTGCTGATGTCCGGACTCTTGGGGGTCCCTCAAACTCCAGAACTTCTTTGACACCATACACGCTCTCTTCGTTGCAGACCTTGCATCGGAGCGTGAATGCACGAGGCTTGGCATCTTGACCCTCGCTTACTTCACCACGTTTTAGCTCCTCATAAAGCACCGCGGTGGTACTCGGAACGGGAATTCGTTCCTTGCAACGAGAGCAAAGAACACCTAGATAACTGCTTTGCGTTATCTCTTGAATCATAAAGAACCTCACGAGGGAACTGATGGGCTGCTGCGGAACCATGAGCATAGCGCCAAATCGAATCCCAGCACTGTCCAAAAGGGGACAGTCTTCTGGGACCGCGAGCGTTAGGGTGGCTGCGGATCGCAGCTTGCCAAATCGACGCAGTTTCTGACACTTCCCCTCACGAGTGCAGAATCGCTGTCCAGCACTCCCTGCCTCTGTATCGTTTGTAGCCCATCTGCATTGGTGGTGGTATTATTCCTGGGCTGAGGGGTTTTAAGACTACCCAAACTCACTTGATTCATGAGTGTTCGTCGCAGGAAGGGTATGCCCAAAGCAACTCCCAACAAGACCGAACCGTCTCGCGATATCAATAGGAAGCGCGCTTTCGATGCGCAAGCTTTTCTAGATTCGGTCGGTGTGTCCCGAAAAGTCGCGGAGTTCAGGAAAAAGGAAACGGTTTTCTCTCAGGGCGATCCTGGCACGAATGTCTTGTACATTCAAAAGGGTGGCGTGAGGCTTTCGGTGGTCAATGAAGCCGGAAAAGAGGCGGTGGTGGCGGTGCTGGGGCCGGGAGATTTTTTCGGCGAGGGCTGCCTGGCCGGGCAGCCACTGCGGATCGGGACGGCCACTGCGATCACGGCGACGACGGCGCTGGTGATAGAAAAGAAGGAGATGATTCGAGTCCTCCACGCGGAACACGACTTTTCCGATCGTTTCATCACCTTCATGCTGGCCAGAAATATTCGCATCGAAGAGGATCTAGTGGATCAGCTCTTCAACTCGAGCGAGAAGCGGCTGGCGCGCACGTTGTTGCTGCTCGCGCGCTACGGCCAGGAAGATACTCCGCAAAAGGTGCTCCCCAAGATATCGCAAGAGATGCTGGCGGAAATGGTGGGCACCACGCGCTCGCGCGTGAACTTCTTCATGAACAAATTCCGAAAGCTGGGCCTCATCAAGTACAACGGCGGGCTGCAAATTAACAACTCACTTCTGAGCGTTGTCCTTCACGACTGATCCAGGACGGCATATGCTCGGCGGCTGGGCCGAACGTCGCACTCGTTGATTTCCTGCTGAGGTAGAAGTTTGTGGGCGAAGATTAACCGGTGGAAATTGGCCATTCGAGCACGCGTCCCCGCATTGGCGGCTTCCCATGAACGCGCAGACTGCCATGATGGCCTACCTCAACGTCGTGTTCGATTGCGATTGCAGCCAGGCATCCGGCCTGCTCAATCAATTGAAGCTCCTCAAGAGAAGGGCTTTGCGGGGCGCCGCAGTAGATCTTAAGAGATCCCAGCAGTTCGTGGTTGGCACTAACAAGGCTCGCGGAGCAGAAAGTATACAAACCGAAAAGTGTTGCACTCATGTCATTTGTGGCCAACTCGCCTGTATCACTACTTGGCAGGGAAATGAGCGAGGCGATGTTGGCAATCTGACAGTCAAGGGCACTGCTAATTTCGTTCAGGATTTCTCGCAGTGGTGCTCGGGCAGATATCGATTCAAGAATCCGCCTTTCCGCTTTCAGTAAATATTGAATCGTGCGGCCAGAGGCGCGGGACGGCACGGAAATTTGCCACCTTTCGTGCGCGCGGGAAGGGGATTCATCCATGTGGGTTTCTCTGTTTTGAGTTCAGGTCCATATCGTTCCTGATTTCGGTGAAACTTAAGTCACCTCAGGATGAACAAGAGCTGCGCGCGGGTATTGGCCGGTTAGCTTTCATCGCATATAGGGCCCGATCCGCTGCGTAGAGAAGTGTTCCGATCGTATCAGCGTCCTTCGGATAGCTGGCAATTCCCACGCTCACCGACAGGGCCGGTTCTTCGGTTTCTCTCTCAAGAAGTTCGCAAATCCTGCGCGCTAGCAATGTGGCGGCCACCGCACCTGTCTCCGGCAGGACCACAGCAAATTCGTCCCCGCCGTGGCGGGCTGGGATGTCGATGGACCGGCAGCAATCTCTCAGGATCTGCGCCAACCGGGAGAGCGCCCGGTCACCCGTCAGATGAGAAAACCGATCGTTGACCTGTTTCAAGCCATCCAGGTCCAACAATAGAAGAGAGAATTCGCGGCCGGTGCGCTTAGATCGGCAAATCTCCGCGTGCAGTGCCTCGAATAGGCGGCGATGATTCGCCAATCCGGTCAGCGAATCGCTCGATGCCTGGTGGCGTAGCTGGTCTTCAAGCGTCCGCTGCTCCGTAATGTCCACTGCGATGATTTCACGTCCCGCAAAGTTTCCGTGGTCGTCAAAAATCCCACGTCCGCTGATCCTGACTTTCAGCATTGTGCCGTTTTTCCGTTTCCACTCTGTTTCGACGGGCTCGATTTGCAATGCGTCCCCGGAGCGCTCCGCCAGCGTGGAGCCCGCTCCGACATGAGATAGAAGTTCGGTCAGGCTATTCGCCGCCAGGAATGCCTCTTTGTTTGAGTAACCAAGCATGTTAACGAGAGCTTGATTGACATCGAGAATTTTCCCTTCGGCATCACACCGATATATTCCATATGCGGGATTGTCCACCAGCGCTCGATACAGTGACTGCGAATGCCGCAAGGCTTTTCGGGCCCCTTCCAACTCTTCGCGGAGATTCTTTTCGTTCAGGGCATGGCGGACCGTCAAGGGCAACTGAGCGAGATGGTCCCGCTCAACGTAATAGAACGCACTATGCGGCGTTAGCTCGATCGGGGGTTCACTTCCGGAGGCGGAGGTTACAAAGAGAAGCGGAATCTCCGGTACCGTCTGATGTATGAGTTGCAGTGCCTGAGAATCCTTCCAACTTGGGCTTGGGTAGCCGGTCACAACGATCTCATAGGAGTGGGAGCAGAGTTGTTCGGTACACTCTGCCAAGGTCAACACGACATCAGCTTTCACAACGAATCGCGCTTTCCTCAACTCCTGCAGGCAGTTGTCTACCAAGCCCGCATTGTCGTGGACGAAGAGGATCCGGATGTAGCGGAGCCTGTGAGAAGACTTGCCCTCCATCCGGGAGATTGCCGGATTAGACCCCAGATGATTCTGAGCCAGGTTTGACATGGAACCGCACACACAGAATAAACGAGGCTGTCCAGACACATTCGGATGAGCGTCTCGGACGTCGCCTCCTCCAAGTTCAACGTACGCCAGCAACGAAGTGAAAACTGTCCCATTTTGGACACTTGCGAAACAGGGCATTCCAGATTGAAACGTGGGCAGTGATCGGGGAACGATAGCTGTCTTTATTAGAAGTTATCTCATAAACACATTGAAGCCGCTGAGTTGTTGAAACTTATGACGAACGGCGTAAACCGAGAGCATGGACCTTACCGACGCCCAGTGGGCGGTTCTCGAACCGTTGTTTCGTCCCAAACGACGAGCCGATGGCCGAGGGCGACCGTGGCAAGATACGCGTGCGGTGCTGAGCGGAGTCTTTTGGGTTCTCCGCACGGGTGCTCCTTGGCACGATCTGCCGTCTCGCTATCCGTCTTATCAGACCTGTCATCGGCGCTTCCAACAATGGCAGCGCAGCGGCCTGCTAACTCGCTTGCTGCAAAAGCTGGCCGAAGATTTACGAGACCGGGGGAAGCTCGATCTGAGCGAATCCTTCATCGACGCCAGCTTCAGCGGGGCGAAAAAAGGGGCTCTAGTGTCGGCCCTACAAAACGCGGCAAAGGCAGCAAAATCATGGCAATCGCAGACGGCCATGGTTTTCCTCTCTCCGTGTACGTGGCCAGCGCTTCGCCTCATGAAACAAAACTCATCGAACCCACGCTCGACCAGCGATTCCTTGCCGACCTCCCGGAACGCATGATCGGTGACCGGGCTTACGACAGTGATCCTTTGGATCAGCGCATCCACCAACGATATGGCGTGCAACTCATCGCGCCTCACAAGTTCGTGCGCGTCGCCGCAGCGACGCAGGATGGGCGTGTCCTGCGCCGCTACCGGCGTCGCTGGAAAGTGGAACGTCTATTCGCCTGGCTTCATAATTTTCGCCGTACCGTCATTCGCTGGGAATATTACCCAGAAAATTTCCTCGGGATGGTTCAACTCGCTTGCGCCATCATCCTCCTGAGACATTTATGAGATGGCTTCTAGTTGTGGCGGTTAACGGCTTTTGCTGTGACTGTAACCTCAACGTGAGCGCCCTTTAGGAGTCTCACATCATCGCCATGTTCGTCGATAAGCGTATTTTCGATGCGGAGATCTCGAAACGGACCGGTGGCCCCATCCAAAGCGATCTGTGCCTTTTCCGGTTGGTTCGCACCTGGCGACGGGATGATTTTTTCGACGGTTCCAGGCACGGTCGTGCTTGGCTGCTCTGGATTTCGCGCAATATCTAGATTCAGCTCCGCTATTCTTGCGGACCTCGCCATGCGCGGCCTCGCCATTTCTATCTTGACGCTGGCACGCGTTGCGCTACCCGGCTTTTTTCTGCGTTTCTTATGCAGCATGCACGCATGGTGGCATCGAAACCGAAGCCATACAGTCCCATTTTGCACAGTCGCGAAATATGCGGGCGAGTCCCGTGTGAAGATCGAGGCAGAGACATTTCAATGGAGCCTTCCAAGCATCCAAACGGTAAAGGCTCGCTCGGGCTAACGTGTGCAGCCCTCTAGAAGTGACAGGGCCACCATGTTTTTCCACCGAATTAAAGCACGATCACTACGATGGTTCTCATGAGTGTTTGTCCAGTTGTGAACCGTTTTCCTGAAATCCGCTAAAGGATTTTCTCGCGCAGGTGATCGCCCGACTTCCGCACTCCTGAGCCCAAAAACTAAGATTTGAAAGCGTTTCAATGTGAACAGTAATCTCCATTCATCTTTCCTAAGATGGTGGCTCTGGCGGAGGCAGCGACTCTTCTGCTGACGAGTCACCGACTTTCTCGGATTAGAGAGGATCCAGGGACACTATATTGATCGTTCTTCTCGTTGTGTTTTTGCTCGGCGGTGGGGGCTGGGGGTATTCCCGTTGGCGCAGCAACTAGGGTGTTCGCAGTGTCAAGAGAAGAGATTCAACGGCGAATCGCTGGCGACTAAACGGCACGCGAACGCAAGACGCGGCTCATGACAATGAGTTCAATCGTCGTGCTGTCGTTTCTATTTGTCTTCGCTCTTTGACTGGGGGCGAGCTCAGAAATTCTTTGGCAGGAATGTTTTAGTAACCGGCGTGCTAGAGGGCCTCAGATACAATTCGCGTCCGCACAATACTCGAGGCAAAATCATAAACTAAGATCACAACCGTGCACCGACCGGTGGCTTTTTTTACGGGTAGTCAATGCGATGCGGCGTACGACCCGGACAATTCGCTAGGTGCCGTCAAGAATCGATCTCATTGCGGCAGCTGCTCAGATCAACTTTCGCACGCGCAGAGTGGTGTAGCGGAAGAGATCCCAAACTCCCTCGGCCCAATGACCAAGGCGACGCGCCAATTTATCTCGTGAGGACTCAATCGTTCGATGATTACTTGCGCGAAAGTGGAACCGAAGACGACAAGCGGCAGGTTCGGACTTCTTGGTGCATTCCTCGGGGTAGCGCTGTACCTGGGCGTTCTGCTAGCAGTGTGTTGGGGTTTTGTGACCTTCGTGAGGTTCATCTGGCAACGCTCCTGAACAAATCGTCCGCTGCCTTAGCCGTGAACAAACGCCAAACGATGGATCATTTAACCTTTGAAGACAAGGTCAGGCCAGCCGGCAATCTTCCCAGTGCCGCGTTCACCTGCTCACTTCCAAAACAATGACATTCAAAGAGGAGGCAACAACATGTTTGGATACGGAATAGTTGGGACATTATTGATAATTTGCTTGGTAGTTTGGCTGGTCAGGAGGGCTTGAGGAAGGGCGTCTTTCAAAACTCCAACAAGAACGGTTTCGATGTCATGATCGGTGCATGCTGCATAAGAAAGGAAGAAAGATCCTGGCAACCCGACACGTGCCAGCGCTACGAAAGAAATGGACCAGTCGCGCTTCGCCGAATCTGCCCGGCAAGAAGATGCGAGCCATCACCCCCACAGAAGACACGACAAACCACCTAAAGGCGTAATGGCGCCTATCTAAACCACATTTTTCTCAGCGTGGTTTGCTACAAACGCGCATGATGTTCGACCCGTTACATACGTCCGTTGCCAGTTCGCTAGATGAAAAGGACCTTCGTAGTGCGGCTGGGGGTTATAGACTATGAATTCCGTGGACACAGCGATCGGCCAAGGCACCAAAGAGCCGAGTCCCAAGTGGCGTGAGCGACTCAAGGCGCTGCGCAGCAACACTCCTGCGATCATTCGAATGGTGTGGAAATCGGCTCCGAGAATCGTGGTGGCAAGCCTCTCTGCAAGATCCGTTGCCGCTTTGATCCCGCTCGCCATGCTCGGTGTAACTAAACTAATCATCGACGCAATCTATGCCTTCCTGTCGAATCATGAGGCGCTTCCTGCACGGTTTTGGTGGTTAGTTGTGCTGGAATTTGTCCTGGCAAGCTTGGGAACAATTTTGGTTCGTGTCCTCGATTTCTGTGACAGCATGCTGGCCGATAATTTCACCGGCCACATCAGCATCCGAATTGTGAAGCATGCTTCACGTCTTGACCTGACCTCGTACGAGGACCCACTCTTTTACGACATGATGGAACGTGCCAGAGTGCAAGGCACAGATCGTTTGATAATGATCCAATCGGCCGGGCGTCTGTTCCAGGAAGGCATCACCGCGGCGAGCTTGGCGGCTAGCATTTTTGTTTTTTCCCCATGGTTGCTTTTTACTCTCATTATTTGCGTCGTTCCGGCTTTTCTCGGCGAGACCCACTTCGCATTCCTTGGTTATTCGTTGAATTTCCGCCAGACTACCGCTCGCCGCCAGATGGACTACTTGAGGCTCTTGGGCGGGAGCAAGGATAACGCCAAAGAGTTAAAACTTTTCGGATTGGGGCCATACCTCGTGGGTCGTTACACTGCGCTTTGGGATGAGCTCCATCGTCAGACAGTGGGACTGGCAAAACGTAAGCTGCTCTTCGGATCATTTCTAACGCTTCTGGGCACGGTGGGGTACTACGGGACCTATGCATTCGTCGTTTATCGGACGATCACAGGCGCGTTGACTCTCGGAACCATGACCCTCTTAGCGGGAGCCATTGCCGGAGCCAGCACGAACATCCAAGCCTTCTTCTCGACTTTTTCTGTCATTGCTGACCAAGCGATGTTCATGACTGATTTGCTGAAATTTCTCTCCATACAACCTAGGATTTTCTCGAAACTTGGCGCACGGCCTGTTCCGCGACCAATTCGGCGAGGCTTTGAATTCAAGAACGTTTCCTTTTCATACCCGGCGAATCCAAGGATCGTACTCGATAACATCAGTTTTCACTTGGAGCCTTCTTCACGAATCGCTCTAGTTGGAGAGAATGGTCAGGGGAAAACAACGATCGTAAAACTGCTTACGCGATTGTACGACCCGACCGGAGGCCAGATCCTTCTGGATGGTGTAGACCTCCGTGAGTACGACCTGGAAGATCTGTGGAAGGAGATTGGTGTTATCTTCCAGGACTTCACACGTTATGAGATGACAGTCTCTGAAAACATCGCCATCGGTCAAATCGAAGAGCGAGACAACCCATTTCGCATCCGCTCCGCGGCCCATAAGAGCCTGGCAGACACATTTATCCGCAACCTCCCGAAGGGTTATGATCAGCCCCTGGGTTGCCGATTCGAAGAGGCAGTCGATCTGTCGGGCGGAGAATGGCAAAAAATGGCTCTGGCCCGGGCCTATTTGCGCGAAGCTCAGCTGCTAATCCTAGCAGGCTGCTGAAAAATTGTGTGGAGCGTGCAATTTCTGCTCGCGTTTGTGTCATTTTCCCGTGGTGGCGGTTTTTCGGGTTGTTTTTCGCGCTGCCGAGCGCCCCATGTGGGGGTTTCAACGCCATTCAGAGACACTACGGCCCGGACTTACTGCGTCGGAACCCCGGCGGCCATCAGGTTTCGCATGCGCACCAGGTTGTAGGCCGCACAAGCAAAGGTAAACATCCAGTCCACTTTCAACGTCCCGCGATGCCGAACCTTGCGTAGCAACGCAATCGTCTTCAGCCAGCCAAAACATTCTTCGATGCGCTTCCTTTTCTTCTGGCTGATGCGGTAGCCCACGTGTTGCGTGGTGCGTCCATCAATGGCGCTGCCGCCTCTTCGTCCCAGGTTTTGCGCCACGTGCGGCGTCATGCGCAGGTTTCGGCACTCGCGCACAAAATCCGCCGTATCGAAACCTTTGTCGCCGCCCACCGTCACGCGCCCGATTCCCGGAACCTTCTGCAGCATCTCCAGCGCTGCGTAGCGCTCGGCGATCCCTGTCGCTTCCCACACGCGGCTGTCCACAATCAATCCGTGGCGATTCTCCACCAGCAGATTTCCGCAGTAGCTCAATTTCGCCTCCTTGCCCGCGCCCTTGCGCGCCAACTGAGCTTCGGGATCACTTTTCGATTCATGCATCTGGTTCGAGCGCTTTTCCCCATGAAAATCCACCGTGGGATTTCCCCGATCCTCCGGCGGAGACGAATCCTGTTGGTCCTTCCGCTGAAAACTTTTCAGGCTGGCCCAGGCTTCCAGCAAGGTTCCGTCCACGGTGAAGTGTTCGTCCGAGGTCCATCCCTTCGCCCGCGCCTGCGCCACCACCCGCGCCAGAAATTCCTTGGCGACCTCGGCCCTCAGCAACCGGTCGCGGTTCTTAGTGAACACCGTCGCATCCCAGACCGCATCATCCAAATTCAGTCCCACAAACCAGCGGAACAATATGTTGTAGTCCATCTCTTCCATCAGTAGCCGCTCGCTGCGCACCGAATACAACATCTGCAACAGCTGCGCCCGCAACAACTGCTCCGGCGGAATCGACGGACGGCCCACTTTCGCGTACATCTTGTGGAACTGCGGCGACAGCTGCTTCAGGATTTCGTCCACCATCGTGCGGATCGGCCGCAACGGATGGTCGCTGCGCACTCGCTGCTCCGGGGAAATGTAGCTGAACACGTGACTCTGCTGCTGATCGGTTCCTCGCATGCGCCATTGGACGCGCTCTGCGCTGCTTCGTTGCAAACTTTCCGACTTTTTCAGCAGCCTGCTAGATGAACCGACAGCCGCGCTGGATGCAAAATCCGAGCATGAAGTGTTCGAGCGATTCGGCGAACTCACCAAAGGCAAGATGGCCCTTTTGATTTCTCACCGTTTCTCTACAGTTCGAATGGCGGACCGAATTGTCGTCCTTGAGAGTGGAACTATTGTCGAACAGGGTTCGCACGATGCACTCATCGGAACCGGCGGCCGGTACGCACAGATGTTCGAACTGCAGGCGGCCAACTATCGCTGAGAATATTGAGGTCCTTTGCGCGACTCTTGCCAAGACGAATGGTTTTTATTCTGACTGGACCAATCCCTCGCGTGTTCCTGTCTGTAAGTCTTTGATTCTGCGAACCAGGACACCATAAAACATAGAATGTAAAGTTGCCTGCGAAAGTGTTCACAACAGGACAGACATTTCTCTTGGCTGTGAATAATCTGATGTCCTCGCAGCGTTCTTCCGGAATCGAAGAGCCGTCAGCGCACACTCCGAAAGAAAGCCTGCCTAAGAGGTGGCCAATGGCCATTCTTCCCCAGTTCAATTTCGAAATACAAGTGATCGCTGCTTTTGTAATCTTTGTTTTGGGTACGTCGGGCTTTTTGGTTCTGTTATGATTTTCCTTTTCCTTGCGAAAGGGCTTTACGAAAGTGCGAAAGCGGTTCGAGCGTACGCAGTAAGATCTGGCTCAACAACAGTTCCGATGAGGGCCTTAATCCGACACTCTGCGCGCGCCCGGATTCACTCATTGAAATATATATTGCTGTGGGTGGGGCCGCCCGTCCGTATCGCTCGCACAAATGTTTACCTCAGCAGGAATCAACAAATGCGACGTTCGACCCGCCGCTGAGGTTACTCCCAAGCCTGTGCGAAGTCTTGGAAACTGGCAACTGTCAAGGACCTGAGACCCCATGTTGGAGTACTCACAAAGCTTAAATCGGCGTAAACTCCGTTTAACGTGCGCAAACGCCAAATTTCCTCTCTTGTGCAAAGTGCCCGAACTTCTGGTGAGGCCTGGCTAGACTTGGACCATGCCGCCGTGGTCGAGGTCACATCGGAAGAAGAGGGCCGTCCGATCGAATCCGCTCTCGTAGGAGACGACAAGCGAGGTTGGCGAGCGGCAGGCACGGGGAAACAGACAATCCGGCTGATCTTCGATCAGCCGCAAAGGCTCAAACGTATCTGGCTTGTCTTCGAGGAGAGCGAAAACACACGCACGCAAGAGTTCGTTCTGCGATCCTCGCAGGATCAGGGGGTTTCTTTCCGGGAAATCGTACGCCAGCAGTGGAATTTCAGCCCGCCAGATTCAATACGTGAGATCGAAGACTATACTGTAGATCTCTACGAAGTCACCCAACTAGAATTGATAATTGTACCCGACAAAGGTGGCAGTGACGCTCGCGCATCACTCGTTAATTTGCGTCTCAGTTGATAAACCCGGTCAGCCTCTTAGTTCGGCAGTGCGCCAGTTTGTTTACCGCTGGCCGGCTAATCATGTGGCTGGCAGGGCTAACGTCAGGGCCAGAATTTGGCGGCGCGGCTGTCCTTGGAACCACGACTCATTCCGCGGGCTCCTTGGTGTGAAGAGCCATCGGGGACGTCGATTTTCTTGTCGGTGCGGCAACGAATCCAACTCTGTTTACGATGCGTTAGATTCGGCTCGCCTTCTTTCAGAGGTTCGCACCCTCGGCGGCCCTTCAAATTCCTGAATTTCTTCGAAACCGTATACGCCCTCTTCGTTGCAGACCTTGCATCGGAGCGTGATTGCGCGAGACTAGGACTAGATGCCGACAGTAGTCTTCAGGCTTCCAGGCGCGGATCAGGAACCGCGTAGCCAATCGCGAAATGGTAGACGACTTGTCCCTGCTCAGAGGACAGGTCCAGATACCGGTTCACACGCTCATCAAAAAACACTCCGATGCCCGTTGCTCGCAGGCCAAGCGCCTCGGAAGCAAGATACATTCGTTGACCGATAGCACCCGCCTCGAAATGTACGTATCGATATCCACGATCGCCGTAAGTGCGGGCAGCATTCTCGAGATCGCCGACTATCGAAAATGCCACACAAGCGTTACCCGCCAGGTCTTGTCCCAAACTGAGAGCCGCCGCAACCAAGCGTTGGTCCCCTTCCTTGATTTTCTCCAACTCTGCGTGCTCGGGCCAATAGCGGTAAACACCAGGCTTTTAGCGCGGCGACCGCGTAACTGGCTCGGTATTGAGTTGCTCGTCGCAAGTTATGGCCACGTACCGACCGCGTCGAACCTTTGAAAGAGGGTCAGTGGTGAATGACATACTCGATGAAGATGGCAGAACCGATTATGCTGGTAAATCCGAGGACGGAAACACCCGCAAAGAATAGCAAATCAGGAATCAACTCAATTCGTTCTCGCCACTGGCGAATCATTCGTGCCTCCACGGCGCATGCCTGAATATGAGGTGCCGGGGACCGACTGTCGTCAATCTATCGAAGGGGGTTTTCGCTTGGGTCGATCGGCATCCACCGCTGCCCCGGCTTACGCATACTTATAATGCGAGCGATTTTCTATGTCTGTTCGGTTTGGTACACTTTCAAGAATCGCGGTTCTGAGAGCCGAACAGGCTCGGTGCGCGGTGGTTGACTCATTTCGAATTGTCACGCTTTCTTGCCGCATCAACAAGTGCCTGATATTCAACTGATAGATCACGAATCCGCTTCATGAGCGCTTCGTCTTCGCGGGTACCTGGCTGTACTTTTGCTTGCTCTTTCCACAGTTGTTGAATCTGTTTGTAATTTGTCAAGAATCTCAACCATCGGACCCCTCCTCGGGGCCGATCCCCGTGAATCAGAATGACGATTCCAGAGACTCGCGTTGTCCACCGTTGGGGACAAACTGCGTGCGTGCAACTCCGTCGCTCCTTCGTGAGAAGTTCGCGGAGCTTGTCTTTTAGAACCGCTCAGGTCCAGGGCCCCGCCTCCGCCTAAAGAGTTTCCGCAAGCCCAAGACAGTCAAGGATGACGCGCCGTCATGCAAGAGACGCGGATGATCCATCCGCGCCGATAGCGTTGAGAATTTGGCTTGCGACTCGCTGCACATCCTCCATCGTCTCAGCCAGTAGGTTTGCATCGCCGCCATCGGTTTCTTTTCTCGAAGCAAGGCGTAGCTACGCTGCCTACGATAACCAGGTGCCGTTAGATCGTCTCAACTTAAATCCGTTTGTGATCCGCTAGCGGTTGATCTTCGTCGTTGAGGAACTCATTTCGGACTCAGATTTTGTGATGAGGCGATTCAGGCGCGTAACATAATTTCAGCGCCTTGTTTACTTAAGGCTTTCGAGATAGGCGATTAGGGCTTTCATATCACCCGTAGGCAGATCTACCGCAGCCATGGCCCCCGCGGTCATTTTGACGGTGGGATGTTGTAGCAAGTTGGTGAGCTGGTCGCTGGGAAATTTCGCTGAAATGCCGACGAGAGCTGGTGCAGCGGCCGTACCGATCCCGCCGTCGCCGTGGCACGCGTTGCAGGACTGCGCTTCGAAGATTGCTTTCCCCTTGGCAGCGAGCGGATCGGCCAAGTTGACGTTCGCGGCAGCGAGCGAAGCAGAAGAGAGATCGGGCTCGAATGGCTTGCGCATGTATTCGTCTTCTTCAGCTTTTTGCCTGGCCAGTTGTTGCGCGACAGCCGGATCGTGATGGTCCTGATACTCGCTGCGCAGTCCGAGTCCCACGAGTCCGAACATTATGAAGGCAAATGCGCCCATCGCTCCCGGGCGTTTCCACGGGCGCCGCTCGATGCTGCGGTCAAGGAACGGTAAAGCGATAACCGCCAGGGCCAGAATGGTGGGAATGACCAGGGCGCCGATCGCCGAAGCCGCACCGTGCCAGTATTTCAGCCATTGGAAAATCGGGAGGTAATACCAGTCTGGCCGCGGCACGTATTGCGCATTTGCGGGATCGGCTGCGGGCCCCAATGGCGCGGCGATGAAAAAGGCCAACATGCCAAGCCCAACCAGAAGCAGAGCCGTGAGGGAGAGATCCATCAACACCTGTCGTGGGTAGAAGGGTTCGGATTTTGCTGTGGGCTTGTATGGATTTTCCGTGATGGGGCCTGCAGCGCCAGCGCTTCGGAACAGAAAAATATGAGTGGCAACGAGCGCGAAGATACAAGCTGGGATCAAGAAAACATGGGCCACGAAGAAACGCGAGATGGTGAGTGTTCCCATTTCGGTGCCGCCTCGCACAAGACGTGTAAGCATTCCGCCGATGAACGGGACTTCGCCGATCGCGTTGGTTCCCACTGCGGTCGCAAAGTATGCTCTCTGGTCCCACGGTAGCAGGTAGCCGGTGAATGCCATTGCCATAACAAGCCCAAAAAGGGCACACCCGGAAATCCAAAGGAGTTCGCGCCGGCCTTTGTATGCGCCGTAGATATATGTTTGGGACAAGTGAAGCAACAGCACGATAACCATCGCGCTCGCGCCATAGGAATGGAGACTCCGCAGGAAAGATCCAGCCGTAACAACTTTGCTGATATAGGCGACGGTGGTGTGCGCGTGGTCGGCCGAAGGAACATAGTAGAGTGCGAGAAATACTCCGGTGATGACTTGCGAAAGAAAAATGAACAAGAGACCCGATCCAAATATATAGGCGAACCGCGCTCCGCCAGGGACAGGTTCATCCAGGGCGGCTCGAAGCAAACTGTCCAGGCCGGTACGGCGATCGAGCCAGCCGCGATAACCTGTTTGAGGAGTTCGAGAAGGGTCGTTTTCGTTGCGATCCGTTGAATTCATTTCGAAGAGTCCTTATTCAATCCATGACTTCTTTATCGGAGACGAGTTGCCGGAAATACTGGAAGCGCACTAAAAGCTGGCCATCCGTAGTGGTTGTTTCAAGGCTATCCATCCTGCGAAGAGGCGGTCCGCTGACGCGACTTCCGTCGGGCGCAAAGACGGCTCCGTGGCAGGGGCAGACAAATTCTTTCTTGGCGCTGACCCACGGCACGGTGCAACCCAGGTGCGGGCATATGGAAGAGAGAGCGCACAATTGCCCGTGGCTGTCCTTCGTCACGTACACGGTCTTTTCTGAGACAGCTTTGCGCCAGCCGTCCACCTGTTCGACCTGAATGGTTTTCGAGAGTGGCTCAGTTAAGGATGTGAAGTCGGTTAGCGGCCCTAATGGCGAGGGCTTAAGCTCCGTAGTGCGGCGCAAGATAGGAAAAAGCGTGAATCGAATCAGCGGAACGGAGAGCAGCGCACCCACGCAAAACGAGCCCAAAGTGAGCAAGGCACCCAAAAAGGAACGGCGTTTCCCAGAAGGTGGCCCATGGGAGGAAGATTTCTCCCCCGACATGTCTCCCGAATTTTCTGCTCTTCCACTCATGAAATTCTCCCCTTCTTGAATCTTGCAATTGCTGAAAACTCGAGATCGCTAAATATGGCCGCAAGTTCCACAAGCTTGTTCAAATTCTTGTTGTCTGACTTGATCCCGTCCGAGACCATCCGAGCTTTGGAGCAAGGTGCTGAATTTAAGTCTTCTTAGCTAAACCTCGAACGTAACCGACGAGATCCTTGATCTGCGGGTCCGTTAGCTTGCCCTTATATGCCGGCATTTTCTTTCCGACCCCGTTCGTGATGGCATCGATCAACTGGCCATCCGTTTGTTTCTGCACGTCGTCTGAGCGCAGGTCCGGCGCACCCAAGGTCTTCCCCATTTGAGTGCTGCTGCTGCCATCGGCCGCGTGGCATGTGCTGCACTTGGCTTTGAAAAGAGCGCCCGCATCCTGCGCGTGTGTCGACGCGGTTAAGGCTAGAACCGCAACAGCTAATAAAACGACCACGCACGCCATTCGAACCATTCGATGATTCATTTCATCCTCCCGAGAATTTCGTCAAGCTTTAGGACAAGAGCCAGCTGACAGCCCGACAGATGTATTTCAAAAAGCCTACCGGAACGAGAATGTTGCGTTACTTCCCGCTTTAGCTCTGTCCTTGACGCTTTGTTTCATGGAATTTCTCCCTTGACTCAATCCAGTTGAGTCTCGTAGGAACTCTTAACCGCTTCTGAGAGGATCAACGCAAACCGCCGAGCAGGTACACGACCACCGTGATGAGCACGACCGTACCGACGATCGCCCGTTCCCCATCGGGAATATCTTTAATAACCGCCGCCTGCGCCGAACAACAAAAGCAGAATAATGATTCGTAGTAACATCGAAAGTCTCCTTGAGACACCCAGCCTCGCTAACCCGACAGATATCCCAATCCGGTGTGAACGACCAGGAACGCGTGGCCCGCCTCAATTCACGCAAGAATCCGGAATGACGGCATCTTCTTCGACGGCCATAATCAGTTCCTTGCGGAGATCCATCTCCCATCCTGGCTTGAAGCGAACACGCAGGCTGGCGGCTGACTCACCAAGGATGTGCTGCAAGGGATGGGGACGTGGCATCGGCGGATTGCAAGACACAACCGGCTTACGGAGCCACGCAGTATACACCGGTGAAAAATCTCTCGATCCGTCCGTAATCATTTTGGATATCCTCGATTCTCGCCTAAGACTGAGAACAGTTTCAGAAGCAGGAAAAACTGTTTATAACTCGGCTGGAAAACAAAATGTGTTCAAATCAGGACATTCGGTCTTTAAGGCAATGACGAGAATTCGCCAAACCGGCAAGAAAGAATGCGCATCGGGATCCGGTTGTTAACGCAGTTGAACTTGCTGCGGAGCACCTACGCGTGGTTTCCAACTCTCAGCGAAATTCGAACGCGCGTGCCTCGCGAGGGTCCGGTGACGGTTGTTCAGAGACGGCCTGGCTGCGCGGTTTGAGGAGCTCGGCTGGAGCGACGCCAGGTTTTGCTGTTGCCGTTACGGTTCCGAAGAACACCTTGCGGGCTTTCCCAAACGAATCTTCCGTCATTGGATTTCTGGTTTTCGTTTCAGTTTTCTAGTTGCGTAGTGGTCACAGTACCGTGTTTTCTATCGAAACAAAGCGCAAGCATAAAGAGGCTCCGGGCCAGCTTCTGTGCAATTGTCAACAGTTACGCGCCTTTGTGTTTCCTAATATGGTCCGTAGAAATCCAGCTCGTTCTTGGCGTCCAGAAGAGAGACGAAGAGGAGACAATCCAGTGGACGAATTAAATAAGATGAAAGAAGGAGAGACGGATGCAGGGCTCAAGACCGCGGCTCTGGCCGGTGCCGCTGTGCGACCGGGGCTGCGAGTTGTCACTGCTCCAAACGCCGGCGGCGTTTCATCGGCGGGAGCCGGAACCGCAACTGCTCCGGCTATTGACGAGCACGCGGCGCTGCTCTTTTGGGCCGAAGAAGCGAAGGATTTTCGCGCACAGTGGGATGCGATCCAAGTGGGTTCTGTTGACCAGCCTCGACAGGTCGTGCAGCAGACAGATAGTCTTGTCGCGGCAGCGATGAAGCGTCTGGCTGAGATGTTCGCGGCTGAAAGAGCGAAACTTGAGGGCCAGTGGGATCGCGGCGACAATGTCTCGACCGAGAATCTTCGACTTGCGCTGCGCCGCTACAGGTCCTTTTTCGGCCGCCTGCTCTCAGTGTAACAAGGCGAGGGCCGCTCGATACAGCGGTAGCCGAGATCCGACAGAATCGAATCAGCGATAGGGCGGGTTCCTAAGACGGGTTGCCTTCACCAAGGTGAGAGAGAAGGTTTCGATTCAAGATTGGCCAGCAGATGTTGAGGGGAAGGGGCGGAAAAATCCGCCCCTTCCCCAAACGATCAGGCTCTCTCGATGTCTGTCGTGTCCATTCCTCTAGTTTCGACCGGCTGATGCAGCCGTCGCTTTTGCCGGCGCGGCAACAGATTCGCCGGTGAGCTCTTTTTCGGCTCTGAACCAGTCTTCGATATCTCTCCCGGGCTCACCACCGCGCTGCATATACATCTGGTAAGCTCGATGGGCGATATCTTCTTTGGATAGTTCCTTTCGTTCGATCATGGCAACCTCCTTGGTTGTTTGGCGCGAGAGCAGCACTCGCCTCTCTGCGTGCGATCTGCGTAACTACTTGCCGTTTGCTGAGACGCTGATCTTGATTTGCTTCGGCTTCGATTCTTCACGCTTTGCCATATGCAGCGTCAAGACCCCATTGCGGTACTCGGCCCGAATGTTCTCGGAGCTGACCGTATTCGGCAGAGAAAAATTCCGCATGAACGATCCATATGCGCGTTCGATGCGGAGATAATTTTCTTCCTTCACGCCATTCTCGAACTTCCGCTCTCCACGGATGGTCAAGGTGTTGTTTGTAATGCGGACGTCAATATCCTTGTCTTGCAGATCCGGCAAGTCGGCCTTCACGACCAATTCATTTTCGGTTTCGTAGATATCTACGGCCGGCGCCCACGTTGCCAGGTCGGCATGACCCGAGCGTTCGCGAGTAAAGTTGTCCTCGAATAGACGATTGACTTCGTCTTGTAGCGTCAAACTGCGGGACTGATCCCTGCGCGTAATTGTATTCATGAATCTCCTTGAATGCTTTGTTGTCTTGGCGAGGGGTGGTTCAGGTAACTTCCGTTGTATTCAGGTGAACTGAAGAATCCCAGGTCCATAACCACAGTGTGCTCCTGGCTCCCTATTGTCAATTGAATTAGTACACTTCACTAGAAATAAAATAGTTTCCGCGTGCTGAAATCCTTGCAAGCTGGGCACAGCAGGGACTTTATGTCTTTGGCGCGGATTCGCGTAGTGTGGCTCGCGCAGTCGTATTCGAATGACAGACGCAGCTGATCTTGCCATTCCACTCACTTCACTTGCACGATTGAGGGAGAGTTGTCTCGAGAGGCTTCCTACGTCTCTTCAACTTACGGGATGGCTTCCGAGTAGGCTGCGACACTCTGGGAATATGTCGTATGAAAACAGCACCTCTAGGTCTAGAGAGCCGAGCTATAAGACGATTGGCGTTGTTCGACTCTTGATCTTGCCGAGCCAAAGCATGGTGCTAGGGAATTTCGCCCGGTTCTTCACGCAAGAGATTGGCAAGACCCCGGGAAAGCATATTGAGGGCCTTCGTCTTGAGGCGGCGCAGCCTCAGCTTGAGTTGACGCCAGCAACTTTTGAAGAAGTCGCAATGTCTTCGCTCGACGGCTCGGCGGTGCTTCGGGCCAAAATCGAAAATCATTCGGAGGCCGGCGACGCAAACATTCGTTCTAGAAATGGCAAGGTGGCCTGACTATCGAACGCAGTATCAGTTGCGATGAATAGTGGCGAAAAGCGAATTAAACGTGAACAAAAACCGAGGAAGTGACTCTTTGGATTTCAGTGCAATTTGTGAGCGTGCCTCGGTTTAGCTTAGATCCGGCGAATTCTGATTAAATTACTCTAGCGGCCGTTAACCGAAGGGTTGCTAGTTCGAATCTAGCCTGGGGAGCCAATTTCTTATTCCTCGGCATAGGGCAAATTGCCGGACACCAGACGCTCGTTGCGAAAGACTCGAAAGTAAGGAAGTCGTTTTCCTCTTGCATTTTTCTCCGTATTTCGACGACCCGTTGTGGGTGCGAGAATGCTCTGCACAGGCATCACGCGCTCCACGAATCGTGGCAACAGCGCTGTGTCACCAGATCGAACCTGGTTTGTTGATCTGCGGAGGTTCTCCTGCCGCCCAGGCTCCCTGGGTCTTCTCGCGCTAAGTTCGAAGTCAGGGCCGTGGGCAAGGACCGCACGAAGCTGCGAATTCTATGTCATACAAATAGCTGTTTGTAATACAATTGGTGCATGCGATTCGCAATTCAAGCTAGGCTCGATGACCGATCGCGGAAGAGGCTCGCTGTTCTGGTGCGAGAATTGGGCTGGACTCCTTCGCGCGTTGTACGCGAGGGGTTGCGTGTTCTGGAAGCGAGCTACTTGAGGCGCAAGAAGGCAGGAGTCATCGGCCTAGGTAAGTTCGAGTCTGGTGTGCGGGACCTGGGATCGAACAAGAAGCATCTACGGAAATTTGGGCGATGAAGCCGGCCCTGCTCGACACAGGTTTCATCGTTGCGCTGTTGGACCGCAGCGAGAGGTTTCACAAGGCGTGCGCTCGAACGGTTCGAGAAGTGGAGGCGCCGCTCGTCACTTGCGAAGCCGTCATTACAGAGAGTTGCTATTTGTTGCGGAACTTGTCGGGCGCGCCGGAGGCGGTGATCGAGAACATCGCCGCCGGGATTTTCCAGGTACCTTTTCAGCTTTCTCGCGATACTGCTGGTGTCAAGCAAGTGTTGCGGAAATATGAGGACCGGAAGATTGATCTTGCGGATGCCTGCCTGATTCGCTTGGCGGACCAGTTTGGGACCGCGGACATTCTGACCCTGGATCAGGATTTCGCAATCTACCGCTGGGGCAAGAACAAACCGTTTCGCGTGCTGCCGAGCGCGGGCTTGCACGGGCCAGAAGCAAGGCCTTAGATGAACCTCAGATCTAGTCCCACCACGGGACAACTGCGAGCGATCGGCAAGCTCTTTTCTTCCGACGGGGATTCGGAAACTAAAACTCAAAAGTTTGCAAATCGTGAAGCCCGGGTAACGCAGGCGTTATCGTCGAAGCGGCCAGCCGCAGCGCTCCTTTTCCAGCTTTCGCTAGCGCGCGCACCCCTGGTCTCATCAGCGGCGCATCTGCTACAAGGCTGAACAGGCCGAGGCCGGTACCAACCTGCGTTTCCTGGTCACCAACTGGCGAGGTCGCAGCCGTTCCGTCTTTTCCTTCTATAACGATCGCGGGGAGTGTGAGAACCGCATTGAAGAGTTTAAAAATGGTTTTGCTGCGGACCGCTTGAGCTGCCACCGCTTTCGCGCCAACGCCTTCCGCCTGTTGCTCCACAGTTTCGCCTATAACCTGGTCGACCTATTTCGTCTACAGTTGCCTTCCTCGATGCGCTCCGCGCAAATCGAAACTCTGCGCACTCAGTTGTTCAAGATCGGTGCGCGCATCCGTCAAACAGCTCGTTGTATCCGCATTCACCTGGCCAGCGGCTGGCCTTTCCAAGATCTGTTCCAAGCTGCCTCGCTTTGCGACTCCTCGTAGTTTATCTGCACCGTTCGACAATACACTGTTGCCAAGGCCGGGCGGAGCTATCTCAAAAAACGACTGGTGAGGGCAAAAAGGCGACTTGCAAACCAGTATGAAGATCGCCAACCAGGATGCAAACCCGTCCTGCGCTGTCAACGGACTCTCTGCGTTACGATCTCATCTTCTGATGAATTAACCAGGCTAGCGGGCATAGGTAGCCTGAGACTAATTCAGCCGCCGAGTAGATTGCAAGGTATGTAGTCAAAAGAGTGCATCATGCTCGGTTCATTAAGGGGTTTACTGATGCGATTCGAGGAGTAAGTCAAGGCTCCCAAAGGACCTTCCGATCAGTCCCATTTCGCTACTCTGCCCTACGTGTCACGCCAAACCAAACGATGTCTGCGAGACCGCTCCAGGCGGTCTCGAAATTATCCATATCGCACGAATCAACGCTGCTGCGAAATTGGACGCGGGGGCACGAAACAACAGGAAGAAGCGCGGTTCGCGCGCGTAGTCGCGATTATTTCGCTGCGCGCCTAAAGTTAGCTCAACCCTCGCCCCGCTGTAATGATCCGGCAACTTCGTCCTGATACTTTCGACTCCAAGGAGAACTGAATCATGGCAGAAGAAATCGCGCTTGAAGAGAAAGAGCGCCGTTTTAATGAAGCGCTAGACAGGTTGCAACGGACGGTCGAATCCGGTGGTGCTGTTTCAGACCAGACGTTTGCGGAGTTCCTCGCAGCCGTAGATGACTATCGAAACGATCTGCGTTACAAGGCGTCGTTGGCTCTTCGCACGACCGTATAGCCTCAGCAGATTACCGTGCGGTACGCCAACGTCTCGCTGACCGCGTTCACCACAGGGATTTTTGAACGGGCTGACACTTAATTGCCCCATTTCGCTCGATGGTCAATAAAAATGTGAATATCTTTTCGTAGTTTTTCGCAGTAATAGTCAGAACCATCATCCACTGACCAGGCGTTAGTTCTCCAACCGGGATAAGTCTTGGGTCCGCGAAGCTGGTTCGCAGACCGGACCAATTGACAGCGAAATTCCTACCGTCGTCAGTCAATGCCACGACCAGGTTTTTCGTTTGGCCTCCTTCGATATCAGTGATGGTTCCTCTTTCCATCCAAGCACCGTAGTCCACGCACATCCCGTGTCCGTCTCGCCGCTTGTATCCAATATGCGCTACAACATTTCTGGCAGTGGCGAGTTGGGAAGTCGCGCCATTTCGCACGTGCAACAAGAAAACGTTCTTTTGGATTGTTGGGTTCAAAGCAACGGAGAATGTGCTTGCGGTCAGTTCCGGTAACGGATCAACCGATGGAGTTAAGACCCCGGACGTAGACGCTGATTGGTTTAGAGAGGTCTCAGTTGTTGTGAACGGGGATTGCTTCTTTTGAAGGTGCAGCCAAGCGATAAACACCGTGACGACGATCGTAACCGCCGCGAGGATTAAGCCCATCAAATCGCTGTTTTGTGAAATCCAATTCACTTTTCGTCATTCTACTATCAGGCCGATGAGAATACGACGCTCAACATAATCGGCTTTGGCACGCTCGCCTCCGAGTGTACCGGGCCACTGGATCATTTCTAAAGCTGTGGAATTTGGAACATAAGGAGTAAATTGTGTAGAAGGTTTATGTGCGCCGTGTGAGCAAAAAATTGATCCAGATGCACGATGCGCGGAATGGTGGTCCGGAGAGGAAACTCGTGAGACACCCAGGGACGAAATCAGGGCTCCGCGCGCGCGGTTTGTTCAGCGATAGCAAACGCGCAACACAGTATCACCGATAGTACATCGTTCGCTAGATGATGCATGAGTTGGTTGACGGTACCGACCCTAGCTAGTTTCTGTCGCGAAACCCCTATTTTGGCGAAAAAATTGACTGGGCAATAGAGATTTCAGGGATTTAGCGCGCCTGGGCAGAGGTTCGCAGAGCATTGCGGCCATGGATTTCGGGATCGAAAATGGAGTACTTGTAAGAGAAACGCGTCAGCCTCAAAGGGAGGGAAGCGGAAAGATCGTGTTACGCGGCTCTTCGTCTGCAAGACGATCGTTTCGATAGCAGGGCCGCAACTCTCATCAGGTTGTTGGCAAGCACGGCAGCACCTACCAATACCTCAAAGCGCTGGCGCCCTTCCGCAAGACAACGCTTCATGCCACGACCGCGGAACAGCACCGAGATGCGCCCCTCGATGCCGGCTCGAAAGCGCTGTCCTTGCTTGAAAGCAGGACTGTTCTCATACGCTTTGCGCTTCGCCGTTTTCTTCCCGCCACGCTGCGGGATGCACACCACCTGGACGCCCGTTTGCTGGCATGACTTCACATTGCTCTCACTAAAGAAGCCGCGATCGGAACTATACAACTTGGGAGAGCGTCCGAAGTTTTCCTGGTGGCGTTTCAGGGAAGCTTCCACCTGCTGATCGTCGCCAGGGTTTCCCTGCAGCACTTCATACTGTGTAATCAATCCTTGGGCACTTTCCGCGAGAAAGACTTTGTGGCCGAACTCCACCGGTGTTAGCAACTTGCCGCGCTTGATCAAATCGGTGTGCGTTTCAAAGATGGAATAGATCTTTTCGGCGTTGGGAACTTGCTCTTCCTGGAGCACGCGACGACGCGCCTGATCGATCACGCGTTCTCCCAGTTCACAGTAGTGGGCGATCTCCTTGCGAAGTTCGTCGATGGTCAGGTCGGCGGCCCGATCCTGGCCGCGCGCTTTGCGGGTCTGTTGCAATACTTTTCGTGCGCTGTTCACGACCTCTTCGGTTATTCCGAGGAGCTGGCGATATTTCAGGGTTTGTCGCTCGTGCCGTTCCTGGGGCGTCATTCGCTGGATCTGTTGCATCCGACGCCGGGCCGCCCGCGTGCGATTGCGAAACGCTTGGAAACGCTGCTGAACGGCCTCGGCCAGGCAGTTGATTAAGCGCGTGATCACGCGTACGACATCCCATAACAACGTGCTGTCGGTCGGATGATGAATGTCGGTTTGCACCACGGTGGTGTCTACACGGAGTTTCTGACCATCTTCCAGGCCCCGATCCACCGCCGCGTGTACCACCAATTCATTGACGGCTTGCAGCGTCTGGGGAGTCAGTCGGTTAAAGGCGCGGTTGAAGGCATCGTGCTTGGGCACCGGCCGGCAGTAGAAATCCGTGAACTGGCGCAGGGTGTAGCCGTCGGCGATCCGTTCGCGCAGTTCGCGATACTTCCAGTTCTTGACCCGCATGAGGATCAGGGAACGCAGCACCTGCGGCGAGGTCAATCCGTCGCGACCGGTCGCGGGATTCTTCAGACCTCGTTCCAGATCCCGTCGTACCGCCTCGATCATCTCTTCGTGGTCGTCCAGAAAATCGGAGATGCTCTGCAGCAGCGGCTCCAGCACGATGCCCTGCTGCAGCAACTCCCCATCGGCGAAACTGATCTGCGGCTTCCTAGCCCTGGGCACTTTTCAGTCCTCTGCGTTTTTCGAGGCTTGGTCTCGCTCCCGTTTCAAAGCTTTGACATAACGTGGTGCGGCCTGATAGAGCAGATCCTGCAGAGCACGCCCGTTTTCCAAACAGCGGCGCACCTCCGGCACAAGTTCTTCGGGAACATAGACCGCAAACCGTCGTCCTTTCAGGCGACCGTACAGGACGTAACTGGCATGCTGTTCGCCCGACAAGCAAGCGGGGCAGTTCTCCCGAACGCAAGGACTGCGTCGTAAGCTAAGTGAGCCCAGAACAGCGGGCCCCAGGCTTTCCGTTTGATTCTGGAACCAGCGCCAGACATCCGAAGGAGATTCGGATTGGATTGGTTTCATGTATTACGTGTGCCACAGTGCACACGTACATGTCAAGGGAAAAATGACGAGAGAAAGTCTGCGAACGCCCGATTTTGACTTAGTATTTTGCGTTTCGCGACAGAAACTAGCTAGTCCCCCTCGGACAACCCGAAAAAGCTATGGGCTACGAGTCCCCAATAGAACCGTGGTTGGCACCTGACAACCGTGCTGCTGCTTTGGTAGTCTCAGAATGGACTGGCTTCGGCGCCAAGAAGCGATGAAAGCCGCTGGTTGAGAAAACGAAAGCGCTACAAGAGTGTGCGTAGTGTCCCAAGTTTCCGGAACGGAAGGCAAGAACAATCCTGCTCAATGAGGCGGGCTGGAAGGCAAGAAAACTTCCGGCCACAGGGGAGTTCTTTCCCTTGACAACTGTTATAGAACTCTTCAGAAACCTGTTGATTAGTTCTCTGGATCAGCAAATCGGTTTGGACAAGTTCCTGGCACCAGTGACGCGTCGAAGACGCAGTCGGGGCTTACCAGGAGCTGGCCAAATCCTATCGAAGCAGGTAGTGAGCGCGGGGAGCGCGCATCGTATGACGGCGAAGTCGTTCCGATGATTTGCGTTGGCTAGGCGCGACTAGATCGCTTGCCGTACAAGATCACTTTCCCGTCCGCAACGAGAGCCACCTGCCGGCCCGTCTTGAATAAGTTGCATCACCTTCCGCATCGGAGATTCGCGTTCTGGCCATTTGTTTCGCAACTGCTCCACGCCTGCGCTATTATTGGCGACTGCCAGCTGTAATGATGTGTGAAGTCGAGACTGCTTGGCGGCATGCCGAGAATGATCGTGGCGTTGCTGTTTCCGGGTAATTCGCGAACTGTGAGTACGAAACGACCGAAAAGGACTGGGGCGCGCAATGCCAGAACTTGAATTCAACCATCGATTTGTTTTGGAGTTTGCCGCCGAAAATGCTCCCAAAGGACGAATCCTCGATTACGGATGCGGAGCCGGACAGGTAGTTCGCGCTGGATTGGAGCGCGGACTGAACATTTTCGGCTGCGAGGCGTTCTATGAAGGTGGCCCACACACCAAGCAATTGGCAAAGGATTTGATAGGAACGCGCATTTTACAATTAAACGGAAATGACATCCCTTTCCCAGATTCCACCTTCGATTGTGTTCTGAGCAACCAGGTCTTTGAGCATGTCGAAAATCTCGACCAAGTCCTGACCGAGATAAACCGGGTCCTCATGCCTGGCGGAGTTCTGCTTTCTTTGTTTCCATCCGTTGGCGTCATCCGCGAAGGTCACTGTGGCGTTCCCCTGGCGCACTGGTTTAGCAAAACAAGGTTTGGCTACTACTGGCTTCTCGCTGGCCGTACAGTCGGCTTGGGTTACTTCAAAGAGAACAAAACTCGCCGACAGTGGGCTCACGAGTTTCGAGACTGGCTCAACAATTATTGTTTTTATAGAACCAAGAAAGAAATCCTTAACTCGTATTACTCCCATGGCTTCAATGTCCGCCACAGGGAGGACGACGTGATCCGAATGCGACGCCTTCCTCTCTTCACTCCCTGGATGTTTCGCGCACTCGGTGGCATGGTGCTGGAATCGCGTAAGCTCTCTGATGTGACCGGTTAATCGTTGGCTGAAACGTTTGTCCGCCGCGTTCCTGATTTGAGGTCGCAATTGCGACCTCGCTCTCGATCTCTTCAGAGGTCAAGCGAGACATGAAATCAGGCGGAAAGCGCTCCTGGTTACGCCTTCCCCGCTCGTTCAGCTGTCAGCAGCCTGGCGCTTCAACCATTAGTGCAAGGTTCGGATTGTGAAGATCATCATCATCACCGTCGAACCTTCACCATTGCCTCAAGGGTCACTGCAAAACCGGCCATGCGGGGTCACTTCAAAAGCGGCCATGGGAAGGTTCCCGGGACTTAGATGTTGTACTCTTCCGTTCGCTTTTCGGGCAAGTCTAATCTGCCAGATTTCGAGGTAGAGGGCCATTTCCTCCTCGAAGCGCGGAAAAAATCTCGTTTACAGGCCCATGGTTGCATTTTCTCGAGGTCTCCCATAGTTCAGGTCGTGGCTTTCCGGCTATTTTTCCACGCGCTGCTCTATGGTTCCGCCGGTAACTTGGTCCTCCAGCTCCGCGGCCCGCATTTGAGGATATGGCCGTGGTGCAGGAGGCGGTCGAGCATGGCGGTGACCGCCGCGCTGTCGCCGAGCAGCTTGCCCCAGTCTTCCACAGGGCGGTTGGAAGTTACCAACGTGCTGGCGCGTTGGTAACGGCGCATCACGATCTCCAGTAGCTCTTCTGCCGCGGTGGGTCCTAACCTACGCATGCCCAAGTCATCGATGATCAGCAAGGGCATGGTGGCCAGCAGTTCCATGTGCTCTTTGCGTTTTCCGTCCAGGGCGGCTTCGGCGATTTCCTCGAGCAGGACGTGCGCCTCGCGGTAGATCACCCGATAGCCCTGGCCGATGACCGCCTGCCCGATGGCCTGGGCCAGATGGCTTTTGCCGGTGCCGGGTGGACCTAGAAAAAGTGCATCTTCGCGGCGAGCGATGAAGCTGGCCGTGGCCAGATCGAAGACCAGGCTTCGATTCATCTTCTTGTTGAAGTTGAAATCGAAGTTGTCGAGCGTCACCTGCGCATCGCGAAATTGCGCTTGTCTCCGGCGCCGTTCCAGCAGGCGGTCGCCGCGACGAGTCAGTTCATCGGATACCAGACAGGAGAGGAAGTCGAGGGGGGCCATCGGTTCCGCTTGGGCTTGCTGCAGGCGCGTCTCCAGCACCGCCGCGATGCCGCCCAGACGCAGTTGGCGCAAGGCATGATTCAACTCGATCAGATTCATTCTGGCTCCTTGCTTTGGAGATTGATGAAATCGCGATACTCGGTGAGCCCGCGAATCAGGGGATCGATCTGGCGTAAAAACATTTGCGGGTGCGGGCGGCGCTCCAGATAACGACGCACGAAGCGATATTCATGCACACCGACGTCCAGCGCGGTAGCGCAGGCCTCTTCGACCGCGGCCGCCCCGTATTTCTTAATCAGGGAAAGCACTCCCAGGATGCGGCGGATGCCTGTCTCGGCTTGCCGCTGATAGATCAGCTGGCAGAGCTTGCCGATCTGCGCTCCCGCATGTTCGGCACGCCGCAACAGTTGCGTCGTGCTCAGCGGCATTTTCTTGGGGTGATCTTCTTCCTGGATGCGATATCCGCCGCGTTTCTGGCGCAGGTGCTCGCGAAGAAGTTGGTTGGTGTTCGGATGCAGGATGCGCACGTACAGCGCATCCCATTGCACCTTCACCGGCCGCCCGATCCATCCCGGCGGCAAGCTGTAATAGGCGGCTTCGACCTCCACGCAACCGTCCAGATGCACGACGCGTTCTCCGTATTGGTAATAGCGGAAGGGTTCCAGAGGCAAGGGCAGCAAGTGCGGCTTTTCTTCGGCGAACATGACGGCGACCTGGCGCTTGGTCGTGCCATGGATGCGCGTGTCGGCCCAGCGCTGCTCCCAGCGATCCAGATACATCTGCGCTTCCTCCAGACTCTCGAAGCGCATTCCTTTGAGCGGCGTTTTCTGCGCGTGGCCGATCCCCGACTCCACTTTCCCCTTGCGATCGGGATCTTGGATCCGGCAAGGCAGTGCCACCACACCGTAGTGCGCCAGGACATCTCGAAACAGTGGATTGACGGTGGGATCGTATAGGTCGGGAACCAGCACTGCTTCTTTCAAGTTGTCCAGGACCACCACTCGGGTGCAACCACCTAAGCGACGAAACGCTTTCTCATGCAGTTCGGCCCAGATGCGCGCACTGGAACGCCACGTCAGCAAGCGCACCGATTTGCGGCTGTAGCCGAGAGTCAGCACGAACAGCCGCGTCCGGCGATACTTGCCACTCTGCGTTTCGCGCACCATCGGACCACTGCCGTAGTCGACCTGCGCTTCTTCTCCCATGGCGGTCAGGATGATGCCCGCCGCTTCTGGAAGCCGGGGGCCCCGAAGCTTGCGCACGAAGCGCTTCACCGCCTGATAGTCGCCTGCAAAACCATGGTCGGACACCAGGTCTTGCCAGATAGCCTTGCCATTGCGTCCACGGGCGAGGTCCTGCTCGATCAACTCCCGGTGCGCTTCACAAACACTTGCCGATGGAGGAGAAGGGTCACTCGGAGCGCCCTGTTTTTCTGAAAAAGAGCCTACAAAGTCGGGGGTCACCATGGCCGGTTTTGCCCCAGAGTCGGGGGTCACCCGTATGGCCGGTTTTGCCGGCGCTCGGCGTCCCCACCCAGGCAGGCACACCACCACGCCGGCTGACTTTAGGTAAGCACTTGCGGTTTCTCTACGGACACCAGTGGCTTGCTCGATGCGCCGTAAAGGCCATCCGAGCTTCCCCAGTGCGATGACTTGTTGCTTCTTTTCTTCGCTCAAGACATTGCTCATGCCGAAGGAGCCTATAAGCGCTCCTCTCGGTGTCAATGTCCCGGGCCTTCCTATGGCCGGTTTTCAGCTGACCCTACATGGCCGGATTTGGGTGACCCCTGAGGACCATTGGGCACCCCGCGCCCAGACGTGGTCGATTACGGTAGATTTACATCACTGTCTCCTGTCTACCGCGCGCAGAATCTACACCTCGCTCAGATCGGCAGATTGAGAACGTTCCAAGATGCGGCGACTCATCTCTGAAGCTTCCGATTCCAATGTGCCGGTATCTGTTCCGGCCCGTGTCGCGGCGCCGATTTCAGCCCTTAACTGGACCACCGTTGCCAAGTCGGCGCTACATTCCAAACAGAACTTCTCTGGCCTCCCTGGCAGTTCGAATAACTCTCTGACACGACCACATAGCCCGCACTGCTTCGCTAGATTCCGTTCTATGGACAGATCATTTAACATTGCAGCTCCTTTCTTGGTTCTGCCAAGAAAATGGGGGTCCTCAATCCATACGCATCAGGTTTGTCCGCCGACATGCGGCGGTGTTTCGATCGTAATGATCGATTCGCGACCTGCAACCTTCCTCAAAATCTTAGGCAAAAACCCGCAAGGAAATCCTGAGCAACTTATTAGGGATTCATAAAACTCGAAGCGGCAGGGCATCGGTTGCAATAGCTCGGTTCTCGCGACGCGACGAAATTTGAATCTGGATCGAACCTCGGTACGTACTGTCGTAATCGCCGCTGCCTGTATCTCCTCGAGGCATCCTGTAGGCGCCCAAGGCTTCACCAGGACGGTAACAACGACAAATATTGAATTGCGCTGTGGATATCGACTAAACCTTCCCAGGTGCGGACTGCCAGAGGCGTGATCACACATCCAAAATACTTATGAACTCTTTAGGATTTCTTCAGGTGTTCCTTATTGCTCGCGCGATATCATCACGCACACTCAGCCCGGAGTGTGAACATGTCGGCAAGCACGACGGATTGATGCGTGACTCTGTCACGCACCTGCCAGACGATGAACAAAGCGACTATTCTCGTGGTGGACGACGAGCCCCAAATCCGGCGCGTCCTGCGTGCAACTCTTTCCAGTAATGGCTACGAAGTCGTAGAAGCGACGAACGGCCAGGAAGCCGTCGAATTCGTCATCCGCGGACGTCCCGATCTGATTCTGCTGGACGTAAATATGCCGGATATGAGCGGGCTGGAGGCTTGCAGCAGGATTCGCTCGTCCTTTGAGGGACCCATCATCATGGTGACGGTCCGCAACTCTGAAAAGGACAAGATTGGTGCTCTGGATTGCGGAGCGGACGATTATGTCGTAAAACCCTTTGCGATCGGAGAACTCCTGGCACGCATTCGAGCCGCGCTGCGGCGGTCTCTTTCGGAAGACCCGCTTCCTAAAATTGAAACTCCGGAATTGACCGTCGATCTTGACAAGCGAATGGTCGAAGTAGAAGGCGAGAGAGTCCATTTGAGCCCGAAGGAATTCGGCGTCCTGCGTCTTCTGATCCTTCAGGAAGGAAAGCCGCTTACGCATAAGAGGCTATTACAAAGCGTCTGGGGGTCGGATCACGCCGAAGAAACGGAAAACCTTCGCGTGGTAATAAACCAGCTCCGCAAGAAAGTTGAAAAAGACCCAGCGCATCCGCAGTACATCTTGACCGAACCTTGGCTAGGATATCGGTTTCAGCTACCAAGCACGGCCTCCGAAAAGCGCACGCGCCGCAAAACGTGAGGTTACCTCGCGGGCTGAGTGGCGTCCAGATCCAGATTTAGTTCGAGAACATTCACGCGGGGCTCGCCAAGAAATCCCAGGTCGCGCTCCTTCCTATGTTTCTGCACCAGCGCGCGCACGGCGTCTTCCGTGATTCCGCGCGAATGAGCGACGCGTGGGATCTGAAATTCCGCGGCGGCCGGTGAAATATCGGGGTCTAGACCGGATCCCGAGGCGGTCACCAAATCGACGGGTATTGGAACATTGGGATTCTCGGCCTGAAGCTTCTGGACATCACCCTTGGTGCGCTCGAGCAAATTCTTGTTGGTAGGAGCGAGATTCGAGCCGCCGCTCGAGGTTGGATCGTATCCCGTTCCCGCCGCGGACGGCCGCGAGTGGAAATAGCCGGGACCGGAGAATGTCTGCCCGATGATTCGGGAGCCCACGAGCTTGCCGTTTTTCTCGATGAGTTGTCCGTTCGCATGATCGGGAAAGAATACTTGCGCCAGTCCGGTGACCGCCAGCGGGTAGATGAGACCGAACATCACGGTGGTCACCAGCGTGAACAAAACGGATGTGAACAGATTCTTGTTCATAAAAATCCTCTCAAATGAATCGAACATACGCCAGGAAGACATCGATCAGCTTGATTCCGATGAAGGGAGCAATGATGCCGCCCAGGCCATAGACCAACAGATTGCGGCGAAGCAATACCGCCGCTCCCACCGGCCGGTAGCGCACGCCGCGAAGGGCCAATGGGATCAGAGCGATGATAATCAGAGCGTTGAAAATCACGGCGGATAAAATCGCCGACTCCGGCGTGCGCAGCCGCATGACGTTCAGGACTTCCAGTTGAGGAAACGCGGCGGCGAACATCGCGGGAATAATGGCGAAGTACTTCGCCACGTCGTTTGCGACCGAAAACGTGGTCAGCGCGCCACGCGTGATCAGGAGTTGCTTGCCGATTTCGACGATTTCGATGAGCTTCGTCGGGTTGGAATCCAGGTCAACCATGTTTCCGGCTTCTTTCGCGGCTTGCGTTCCAGTGTTCATGGCCACGCCCACGTCTGCTTGCGCAAGCGCCGGAGCATCGTTGGTACCGTCACCGGTCATGGCCACCAGTTTTCCCTTGGCCTGTTCGCGTTTGATCAGCGCCATCTTGTCTTCGGGCTTGGCTTCCGCGAGAAAGTCGTCCACGCCGGCTTGCCGTGCGATCGCGGCGGCGGTGAGCGGGTTGTCTCCGGTGATCATCATGGTGCGAATACCCATCGCGCGAAGGTGGTCAAAACGCTCCTTCATGCCCCCCTTGACGATGTCGGTAAGCGCGATCGCACCCAGCACGCGTCCACTCTCCGCCACCAGGAGCGGCGTTCCGCCGGCATTGGAAATGTCCTGCACGCAAACCTGCAGTTCAGCCGGGACACCATTGCCGTGGTGATTTGTCAGGCGAGTGATTGCTTCCAGAGCGCCTTTGCGGATTTCCCGGCCGTCGATATCAACGCCGGACATTCTGGTTTGGGCCGAGAAGGGAATAAACGTCGCCACGTGCGACGATAAGTCACGGCCGCGGAGATTGTAGCGCTCCTTGGCCAGCACGACGATCGAACGCCCCTCCGGAGTCTCGTCAGCGAGCGAGGAAAGCTGCGCGGCATCGGCGAGGTAAGCTTCGTCGATACCGGGCGCTGGCAGGAATTGAGTAGCGGCGCGGTTTCCCAGTGTGATCGTTCCGGTTTTGTCCAGCAGCAGCACATCCACATCGCCCGACGCTTCCACCGCTCGTCCGGACATCGCGATGACGTTGCGCTGAATCATGCGATCCATTCCGGCAATTCCAATGGCAGAGAGCAGCCCGCCAATGGTCGTCGGAATCAAGCACACCAGCAGCGAGACCAATACGAAGATATTCTGCGGTGCGCCGGAGTACACCGCAAACGGTTGAAGGGTCACAACCGCCAGCAGGAAGATGATCGTGAGACCGGCGAGCAAAATGTTGAGCGCAATCTCGTTCGGCGTTTTTTGACGCGAGGCTCCTTCGACCAGCTTGATCATGCGGTCCAGAAAGGTTTCGCCGGGATTCGAAGTGATGCGTACCTTGATCTCATCGGAGAGTACGCGCGTGCCGCCGGTAACCGCCGAGCGGTCGCCACCTGATTCGCGGATCACCGGCGCGGATTCTCCGGTGATTGCCGATTCGTCCACCGATGCCACGCCGTCAATCACTTCGCCATCGCCGGGCACGAAGTTTCCTGCAGACACAACCACGACGTCTCCGTGACGCAATTTCGAACTTGCCACGGTCTCGATGGAGTTATCGCTTCGCACGCGGTGCGCCTGGGTTTCGGCGCGCGCCTTGCGCAACGTTTCGGCCTGGGCCTTCCCTCGTCCCTCGGCCATGGCTTCGGCAAAATTCGCAAACAGCGCGGTGAACCACAGCCAGAGTGTGATCTGTAGTCCGAAGCCGAACTCTCCCGCGTGATGCAGGGCATTCCACACAAGCTGGACCGTCGTGAGGACCGCTCCCACTTCGACCACGAACATGACCGGGTTCTTGACCATCGTGCGCGGATCCAGCTTGCGAAATGAATCCACCACCGCGCGAGCGAGAATCTTCGTGTCGGTGAGCGACTGCTTCCTAACTTGGGAGACTGGATTCATAGATACCTCAGAAGGATTTCCCTGCAGACATCAGCAGGTGTTCGAGAATCGGTCCAAGGCTGAGGGCAGGGAAGAAAGTGAGCGCGCCCACGATCAAGATCGTGGATACGAGCAAGGTTGCGAAAAGGCCGCCGGTCACGGGAAATGTCCCGGCCGATTCCGGAACAGTCTTTTTCTGCGCCAGGCTGCCGGCGATGGCGAGAATTGGAATGATCATGAAAAACCGGCCCAGAAGCTGGGCTGCGCCTGTGCTGGTGTTGTACCACAGGGTGTTCGCGTTCAAGCCTCCGAAGGCCGAACCGTTGTTGCCTGTCGACGATACGTAGGCATAAAGCACCTGGGACAATCCGTGCGGGCCTGGGTTCGAGATGCTGGAAGTACCGAACGGCTCGACGATTGCGATCGCGGAAAAAACCAGGATGGTGAACGTCAAAATCAGAACCGCGAGCATGGCCAGCTTGACGTCGTACGCTTCGATCTTCTTACCGAGATACTCCGGAGTCCGGCCTACCATCAGTCCTGCGATGAACACCGCAAGGATGACGAACACCACGATGCCGTAAAGACCGGCGCCGACTCCGCCGAAGACAACTTCGCCCAGCATGATGTTGATTAGCGGCACCATGCCTCCCAGCGGCGTAAACGAATCGTGCTGGCCGTTCACTGCGCCGCAGCTGGCATCCGTGGTAACCGTCGCAAACAGAGCGGAGTTCGCGATTCCGAACCGCACCTCCTTTCCTTCCATGTTCCCGCCGGACTGCAATGCACTCGCTTTCTGATCCACGCCGGTGAGCAGTGGATTCCCTCGCGCCTCGGCCCAATAGGCCGTGGATATTCCGGCGACAAACAGAAACGTCATCGCCGCCCACACGGCCCAACCGTGCTGTTGCGACCCCGTCATGCGGCCCAAGGTGTAGGTGAGGCCCGACGGAATCGCGAAAATCAATATCAGCTGGAAGAAGTTCGAAAACGGAGTGGGATTCTCGAAGGGATGCGCGCTATTGGCTCCAAAAAATCCACCGCCATTGGTGCCAAATTCCTTGATGACTTCCTGCGATGCCACCGGACCTTGCGCGACGACCTGCTCCGTCACGGTCTGTGTGCTGACTTTGCCGTCCGTTCCCGTCACCTGCACGGTCTGAGGCTCAATCAACTCCACCTTCGTGTATGGTTTCAGGTTTTGTATGACGCCTTGCGAGACAAATACCAGTGAGCCCACCAGACAGATCGGAAGTAGAATCCAGAGCAGGCACCGCGTCGTATCTACCCAGAAATTTCCGAGCTTGTCGGTTTCCTTGCGGGCGATGCCGCGAATGACCGCGACAGCAATCACGATGCCGACCGCCGCCGAGGCGAAGTTGTGATATGCCAGGCCTGCCATCTGGGTGAGATAGCTCATCGTGGATTCGCCGCTATAGGCCTGCCAGTTTGTGTTCGTTGTGAATGAGGCCGCCGTCCCAAAGGCGAGACCGGGCTCCACGTTGCTAAATTTCTGTGGATTGAACGGCAGCCACTTTTGTGTGCGTTCGATCAGATACAACAGAGCCATCGAGACGCCGCTGAACAAGAGCATGGCAATGGCATATTCCGTCCAGCGCATTTCGTGCTTTTCATCGACGCCGGTCAGGCGAAAGACGAGTCTTTCCACCGGCCGCAGAAGGGGGTCTAAGAAGGTCTTTTCGCCGCCGAACACCCGCGTCATGAAAACTCCCAGCGGCTTCGTGATGAGCAAGATCACGAAGATAAAAAATACGATTTGAAACCAGCCATTCGCCGTCATGTTTAGAATTTCTCCGCCTTCAGCAGGGCATAGAGCAAATAACCGCACAGAAGCGCACAAATAACGAGCAAGATCGCGTTCGCTGCATTCATACCGGGGACTCCTACCTTAACCTTTCGCAGCCATGCACGTACAAGACCGCGACGACCACAAACAGCACCGTCGCAGCAATAAAAACCACGTCGAGCATATGCTTCTCCTCTTCGATCGAGCGTCTTCGCAGATTCGCTGGAAACTTCCATCCCGGTGGCGAATTTGCTACGAATCGCCGGTCAATGTGGCTCACACTCAAAACTTGACCAGAATGGACATGTCCATGAACGACTCGTCCCTCCGAAGATCCGGGAACCACACGCTGCTGAGCCCCCCGCCACAGGCCGTCTCTGCCGGCCCAAGGGCCGTCTGACCCGACGATGCGCCGCTACTGCAGGTGAAGAATTGCGGCGAACCATTGTTGCCGCCAGGAGGCGTAATTCCGCCACGGCCCGTCCAGTACGGCACATTCGCGTGGCGATAGTCATATTCCCAGCGGAAAGTAATGTATTGCTTGGGCATGTAGTCGAACGTGATGGATGAGTCCCAAGCCTTGTACGGATCCCCAGGATTTTCCGTGAAATAAGGAGAATTCGTAGACGCCGTTATGGCGGTCTCTCCGTTGATCGGCGGCAGCAGCACCAGGTATCGTCCCGGATTGTTGATTTTGCCGCCGCCTAGCGTCAGGCCGAACAAATCGTGATGGAACCAGAAGCGGTTGTAGAACATAAACCCGAGGAAACTTTGCTTGGGCCCGCCCTTGCGGTCGCCGTAACAACTCACACCACCGCCGTACTCGCAGCCCATATCGCCGGTCAGCGAGAACGCCATCTTGTCGAGCGTCGAATCGGGCCGGTCGAAATACTTGACCTCCACGCTGTTGTCGGTGTGGATGCGCCTCCGCGTGGGTATGAACAGATCATCCCGGCCCAGGCCGTAGTTATTGGAAATGATGTTGATCCACGGCTTCGGTGTCCATTTGACCTGACCTCCCAGGCCCGGCCGGTGATTGGCGGATGCATAGGATTGCCATCCATTGATGAACCAGGGCTCAATCTTCAAATGGGCCGTGGGGAAGATCTGCACGCGCACGCCCTCGAAGAACCATGGCGTGTTCGACGAAACGTACGATGGTTGATAGGCCCAATTGTCGAATTGGTAGTAACTGAACAATCCGATGTACGACAAAAAGATTCCTGCGTCCACGTTCACTCCGTGCAGCTTGTCGAAGTGATAGCCGCCGTACGCTTCCGACAAGTAGCGGTACGCGGCGACGAGATCCCATTGGCCGTGGCCTGGGCTCGGATCGTTCCGCGGCGTCGTAGCCGAGTACATGCCGAACTGAGTCATTAATCGCGCGCGAACATTGTCGTAGTGAAAGTCACCGCCCACGCCAAGCTGCGTCAGTTGCAGCTCTTGCGAACGGAAGAGCTCGCTCGACCCGCCCATGGAGTGATCCGTCGGATGGTTGAAGTCATACACGTAAACCGCATCGGCGCGGATTTCCGGTGTAAAGAATTTTGAGTCCCAGAAGATTTCCTTGGTGCGCGGATTGCCGTTTAGCCAGGTCCAATCCGCGTCCGAAAAAGGCTCCACTTTGGCGGGCTTGACCTCGGCGGACGCGCTCGCCGTCGACGTGGTCGCGTTCGCCGATGCTGAGGAAGAAGAGGTCGCTGCGGGTGCAACTACATGCGCCGGCGCAATCGGCGCAACAGGCACCGTCGCCTTCGCGCTCGTTACAGGCGTGATCGGATGTTCCGGTGCCTTCGAACTGTTGAGCTCGGCTTCCAACTCGTCGATGCGCTTTCGCATCGCCTCAAGTTCTTTCGCGATGGCCGGCGGTATCTGTTGATCTGCTCCGGCACCTTGTTGGCTGGGAGTGTCGTTATTACTTTGCGCAAAGCAGGGGGTCTGCACGAGCGCAAAAATGAGTACACAGCACACGAATTGGGCAGCCTGAAGAATCCGCAATTTGATCATGAAATGTCTGTCCTCTTGCTGCTTCCGCCTGGACCCTTTTGTAGCGCAGCGGTTCTGAGTCTATGCCCGTTTGGGTCCGGCAATGGCCCCACGATTTGTCCGGAAGCTACGATCGGAAATCCTGTGGGCAGTTCCCTATGGCGCCTTGGGTATTTCTCATCGCGCCGGAATTGCACAAGCACGTACAGAAAAAAGCCGCACACCACGAGCAAACCCACAAAAACAATAACCGCCATGAAACCTTGTCCTTCGGCGCGCTGGCAGGCTCATCGCCGCACTTCGTCGATCACCATAGCGAAACGGTCGTCAAGAAGTCCTGAACAATCCATAAGGAATCCATAAAGGCGGCAGCGTAATTTGACGGAAGAATAAGCACTTAGAGCGGCGTGGACACTGTCGGTCAGGTCCCCACCATTCAAGAAATCTATTCCTGCGATCTGTTCTTTGCCGGAAATCCCTCACGACTTTCTTATGAGCGACTGTGTATTTTCCCTGCAACTTCTGGCGCGTGTTGATCGCGCGCGGAACACGGGGGTGTCGCGATGCTTTACAGACTATCGGTACTATTGATGGCAGGCTTGTTAACAGCGCCGTGGAGCGTTGGCCAATCGACCTTTGGCGGCATCGTGGGTGTTGTAAAGGATCCCAGTCAAGGCGCCGTCGAAGGCGCCCACGTGAAACTCACCAACCCCGACGAGCATATCGACCGCGAAGTCAGTGCGGACGCCAATGGCGGATTTGAATTCATTAATCTGAAACCCGGGCACTATGAACTCCTGGTTCACTCCCCTGGGTTCGCTGACTACAAAGTCTCTTCTCTCCAGCTGGATGCCCGCCAAAGCCTTCGCCTCGACCTCACCCTTAAGCTCGCCAGTTCCACACAAACCGTCGAGGTCAGCAGCCAAGCCGGCCCGGTAATCGATACCGAGAATGCCACCATCAGCGACTCCAAGAATTTCCAGCAGCTTACGAGTCTCCCGGTGAACTACCGTGGCGCCACCACCAGTCCGCTGGCGATGCTCGCGACCGTTCCCGGCGCACAGCAAGACGCCAATGGCAATGTCTCGGTCGGCGGCGGGCTTCCCTCGCAAGTCCAGTACTCGGTCGACGGCGCTTCTACCGTAAACGTTCGCCAAAATGGCGCCTTGGGTAACATGAACCCATCCTCCGAACTCATCGGCGAATTCAAAGTCACGCAATTCAATAACAACGCGGAATTCTCCCAGATTGGAGATGTCACGATCTCCACGAAAAGTGGCGGTGACCAATTTCACGGCAGCCTATTCGAATATCTGCAGAACGACGCTTTCGATGCCGAAGTGTGGGACTCGAATGATAAACCGCACAAGGCTTTCAACACGTTCGGCGGCAGTCTGGGCGGCCCGTTGAAGCTTCCTCATCTCGCCAAAAACAAAGCCTTCTTCTTCGCCGATTTTGAAGCTAATCGCCGCCGCTTTTCTACTCCCCTATTTCTGTTTGTTCCAAGCAACGCGATGCGTCAAGGTGATTTCTCGGCGCTCTCCGCGCCGCTTATGGATCCCTTCACAGGCCATCCCTATCCCGGCAACAAGATTCCCAGCGGCAGCCAGTGCATCAATCCTCAGGATTGCATCAATCCCGTCGCCAGCAGCTTGCTTAAGAACTATCTTCCCGCCCCCAACGTCAATGTCAGCGCCAGCCAGTTCGGTTCACAGGCCAACTACCTGCAGCAAACCCCGACGCCCAGTGACACGAACGGTTTCGATCTGCGCTTCGATCGCACCCTCACTTCCAAACAATCGATGTTTGTCCGCTGGAGCTGGAAGCATCTCACCGCGCAATCCTTAACCGACACCGCACTTGGCACCGTGAATAATTTCCTGCCGCCCGATAGCGACACCGAGCACAACAACAACCTCATCATTTCGCACAACTATCTCATCACCAATAATCTCGTTAATGAAGTACGTTTCGACCTCTCCCTCTGGCAATTCCAGGTTAAGTTTCCGGTCGAGGGCGCGGCTGCTATCTCGAGTCTCGGCCTAACCGGCCTCGACCTTAGCGACCATCCAACCGCGGGCGGTTTCCCCATCTTCAACTTCAGCGACGATTCGGGTAACTACTCGCCGATCGGCCGCGACAAAGATGGAGTGACGAAATCGCAGACCATTCAATTTGCCGACAATTTCACCTGGATCAAAGGGCGCCACACCATGAAGTTTGGTGCCGACATCCGCCGCGTTTACTATCAGGACCTCGAAAGTTTCGGTGGCGCCGACGATTTCGGCGCTTTTACTTTTGACCAGGGTATTTTTACCGGCAACGCCTTCGCCAATCTGCTCCTCGGCTTGCCCACGAAAACCTACGTCGCACAATCCGGCCCCGACGTTCATGCGCACACGATTCAGACGGGTGTCTACGCCCAAGATGAATTCCGGGTGAATGATCGCCTCACGCTCACGTATGGTCTGCGTTGGCAGGCCCTGCCTCCCTTCGTGAGCGATCTCGGCAACCTCACTGCTTTCGACGTCCGCAATGGTGGCGTCATTATTCCCGTCGGCAATCAGCCTCGCCCCGGCTTCCTTGCCAGCATCAACTCCTGCAATCCCGCCGATCCCAATAATTCTGCCGACCCATGCGGCACACCCACGGCCCAAGACACCGCCCTTGGCTGCATCCCGGTCCTGGGCGCGAGTCCCAGCATGCCCTGCGCTCCCGTCGAATATTCCAACACCGTCGGTCTCGGTCCCGGACTCCGTCAATTCTATGGGAAGGACTTTCAGCCGCGCGTGGGCTTTGCCTATCGTCCTTTCGGAAACAACAAAACCGTCTTGCGCGGAGGGTTTGGCATTTTCACGATGACCAATCTCGGCCAGCTGTCCTTCAACACTACGAACATCGATGTGTCCGTAGTTCGTACGACGGCTAATTCCTTCACGAGCGGCCAGCCTGCCTATCAATTCCCCAGCGCGCGCACAGCGGATGTTCCGGCGGCCATCGCCGGCACGGGCGATTTCTATCAAAATACGCTAACGAATTACCGCGACCCGCAATCCGCACAGTGGAATCTCACGGTCGAACGCGAACTAGTTCCCGACGTCACTCTTCGCGAGAGCTACGTGGGCATGAGTTCCTACCGCATGAGCCAAACCGTCGATCTCAATCAAGTCGAGCCGAGCGCGACTTCTCCTAATCTCAACCCCAAGCCCTATCTCAATTGGGGCCGCATTCTCTCCACGACGAACCAGGGCCACGTGAATTACAGCGGCTTGCAATCCGAACTCAATATGCGCGCGCGCAGCGGGCTCACCTTCCAGGCCAGTCACGTGTGGGCCAAGAGCCTGGGCAATGTTGGAGGCGACGCACCCACCGCCTTCAATCCCGAAATCATCTACGGCACGCCGGTCGCCAACCGTTTCGATCTCTCGGCCAACCGCGGGAACATGGCCGGCACGCGCCGCAATCGCTTTCTGCTTTCCGCCGTCTACGATCTCCCCGTCGGCCAGAGTCGAAAATTTCTTTCGCACATGAACCGTCCCGCCGACTTAGCCTTCGGCGGATGGTCCCTCAGCACCGTCAGCCTGTGGGAGACCGGGCCGTATCTCACGCCCACGACAAGCCCTAACTACGATCCGGGAAATCTGAACCTGTCCTATCGCGGCGCCTTTCAGCGGCCTGATTGCATCGGCAACGGGAATATCGCAAATCCCGCAACCAGCAGCATGTTCAATATCAACGCCTTCAATCCGATTCCTTCGGGTCCGGTGGGAGATTGCGGCGTAGGTATCTTGCAAGGGCCCGGCACCGCGACGATCGCCGCTGGACTGTCCAAGACGTTTCACCTGACCGAGCGCGTGCACCTTCGCTTTGAAGGCACTTTCACCAATATCCTGAATCATCCGAATTTCGCTCCGCCTCCCACAAATGTGACGTCCTCCTCCTTTGGGATAGTCCAAAATGTGCAGAACGCGGAGAACAGCGGAAACCGTACAGGCCAACTGGGGCTGCGAATGGAGTTCTAACCACGGGCCAGCAACCACGATAAAGCCTCACCGCGCCAGCTTCGCTGATTTGTCGGCATGCGCACCGGTCGCCGTGCTGCGTTGCGCGGGGTTGGTTTGAGGTCTACACTATCGCCAGAAGATTGTCCTAATGCGTATTTCCGAACTCCCGCGACCGAGTCCCGAACGGCTTCTTCTGCAAGCACAAGCGGAAGAGAACAAGCGCTGGGGTGCGCGTCTCAAGATTTTTCTCGGCTACGCGCCGGGCGTCGGCAAATCTTATCGCATGCTGGATGAGGCCCGACGCCGCTACGAACGCGGTGAAGACGTAGTCGTCGCCGCGACGCAGTCCCCACAGTCCGAGGATCTTCAAGCGCTGGTACAGAAACTGGAGTTGATCCCGCTTTTACAAACCTCGGTCGGGCAGGCCATAGACGTGGACGCTGTTCTCAGGCGCGCACCGAAGGTGTGCGTCGTAGATCCGCTGGCTGCCAGGAATTCCCCAGAAAGCCGTAATCCTAACCGCTGGCAGGATGTGCAGGAGCTCCTACGAAACGGGATTTCGGTTCTGACGAGCGTTAATCTCCTGCACGTCGAGGAATACAAGGAAAAAGTTCAGGCCATCACAGGGCGAGATACCGCTGAAACGATCCCCAAATCCTTTCTCCTGGCTGCCGACGACATCGTCATTGTGGACGTTCCGACCGACCTCTGTCTGTGGCGTCTTGGCGAAAAACTCACTTCGATTGGGATCAGCAATATCCACGAGCGCCAGCTCTCAGAATTGCGCGAATTGGCCCTGCTGTTAACCGCCGAAGTCGTGGACGCACAGCTGGAGACCTACGTTCACGCGCACGGAATTCAGCCGGTCTTTGGGACCCAGGAGCGATTCCTGGTGTGCATAACGCGTGACTCAAATGCGCTGGCTATGATCGAAAGCGGCAGGCGAAACAAAGAGCGATTCCAGGGGGAACTCCACGTTGTATACGTGCGTCAATGCCGCCGGTCTGAAAACGACCAGGCGACAGCCGAGACGTATCTGGAGCTCGCGCGCGAGGCCGGCGCCACGACGGAAGTGCTCGAGACCGACGATCCGATTGATGCGATCGCCGAATGTGCTCGGCAAAAACGCATCACGCAAATTTTCGTTGGACACGGCTCTCACGAAGACTGGCGCGACCGCTTCTTCGGTGACCCTGTTCTCAGGCTCGTCCGGGCCGCAGAGGGTATCGACGTGCGGGTTTTTCCCCGTTAGCTCTCCACCATGTCCGCGCCCGAAGAAATTCAACGCGGCAACCTGAAGGTTTATCTGGGCTACGCGGCGGGAGTGGGCAAGACCTTTCAGATGCTCGCCGATGCCCACGCGGCAGTGCAGCGCGGCGTGGATGTCGCGGTTGCGTACTTCGAACCACACGCCCGCCGGGATACCATCGCGCAGCTTCAGGGTCTCGATGTTGTGCCTCATCGCAAGCTTGACTATCGCGGCCGCACATTCCAAGAGATGGATACCGATACCGTGTTGGCACGCAAGCCGCTCGTCGCGCTAGTGGATGAATTCGCGCACACCAACATTCCTGGCTCTGAGCGCGCCAAGCGCTGGGAAGATGTTCAGGTCCTGCTGGACGCTGGAATCGAAGTCTGGACCACGATGAACGTCCAACACATCGAGAGCCTCAACGATCAGATTTGGCAGGTCACCGGTATCCAGGTTCGTGAAACGGTGCCTGACTGGGTCATTCGACAAGCCGCGGAGATTGTGGCTGTAGATGTTACCCCAGAAGCATTACTCAACCGCCTCAAACGTGGTGCGATCTATAAGCCGGAAATGGTGGAAAAGGCATTGACGGGATTTTTCAAGGGGTCCAACTTGGGCGCCCTGCGGGAACTGGCCCTCCGTCAAGCGGCCCATGAAGTCGATCTCCGGCAGTCCGCATTCGATGAGACAAACGAGTCTCAAGTTCCGAAAATCTCCAGACCGTCCACCGAGCAAACATCGGAAGACCACGTTAAGGAACGTATTCTGATTCACATCACCGCGGACGCTTCTAGCGCGATGCTGATTCGTCGTGGGCGTCGCGCGGCCGATTTTCTCCATGCCGACTGCCTCGCGCTGTTTGTTCACCGGACGGCGGCGCTCGCTGACCTCCCGGCAGCCGAACGTGCGGCGGTGGAAAAGCACCTCCGATTTGCTCGCAACCTTCGGATCGAGACGCAAGTCCTTGGCGGCAAAGATGTCCCTCAAACCGTAGTCGAATTCGCTCGCCGCACCAAGGTGAGCCAGATCTTCGTAGCCCGTTCACAGGGTGGCCTGAGCAAACGGCTGCTTGGCAGAAACGATGCGGAAGACATCGTCCGCATCGCCCACGACTTGCAGGTCACCGTGGTGGCCGATCGCAGCCATCGGCAAGCGTCCTAACACAGACGTGGCACTGTCACGAGACGGCCATGAACGTTCCTAGCGATCTCGCGTCGCGGCTGATTGCGGTTATGCAGGTATATTCCTAACTCGCCGCTGGAGGGGCGGGCAGCGCTTCGAGCACCGCATGCGCTCGCTGCCACGCTGCATCGAGGTCGCGGCGATCAAGCGCGACCAACGCGCTCGAGGATTCGAGGATCGCGTTCGCTTGCTCTGACAGCGCCTGACGGCAGGTATCCGGAAGCCGCGGCGCCAGCCGGCGAATCGCGTCGAGCTGACGGATTAGCACGGCGGGCGTCATCGCGGAGGCCTGACGGATCTGATCGAACGCAAGCTTGGCGAGGCGCTCGAGCCGCACGGATGGCATCCATACCCGGAGCTGGCTGCCCGTGTCGAACCAGTTCCCTTCGAGCGGCGGTTGCTCAGCCAGGGTGAGCAGGGACTCGGCGAGCCAGTCGACGCACGCAACACCCGTGAACGTATCGTTGACCGCCGGCGACAGAGCGCGAATCGCGATCTCGACGACTTGGGCGATGCCGAACTCGCTGTCTTGCGTGAGCGTGCGGTGACGCCCGATGCGAATTCCGCGATCAATCGCGGCTTCCAGGGTGCCGGCCTTATTTGCTGGAACGATTGCTGCGAGCGGTTCGCCGCGCAGCGCGAACTGGCCCGGGCGAAATCTCAGTACGATCAGTGCGTCCGCCGCACGTGCGGCCGCGACCAGCGCACCGTGATCCACGTGTTGCAGGTATCCACTCTTCGCACACGGCACAGTCGCCCCGGTCTCGGCTTGGCGCAGAATCGCGGCGTCGTCGGGCACCACGCCCACACCCTCGCCTGGAGCGGACGCGTGTGCGCTTCGGGCGGCAGCGTACAAATCATCGACAATTGAGCCGATCATGTCCGGGTTCTGGATCGATTTCGCAACCCGATGGCTATAATAGACGAGGAACCCAAAGCTGAACACGACGAGCATCCAGCTCATGATGAGCGAGATCTGGGGAATGAACGTCGACGTCGGATCCTGGTGAGTGACGAGAAAGACCAGGCAAATGTACACAAACGTGCCCATAAACAAGCCGATCGTGGCCTGGGTAACCCAGTCCTGCAGGAACCGGTAGAGTAGGCGTGGGCCGAACAGGGTCGAGACCATCGACAGCACGAGCAGCGCGACCGAGAAAATCAGCGCGAGCACGGTCGCGACCGCGCCCATCATGGACGACAGGATTGCGCGCGCGTCGTCGATGCTGCCCATGGTCAACCACGACGGGATGTGAATAACGCCATACTTGTCGAGGATGTCCGGAATCAGGGTGATCCCGAACAGCACGACTGCGGCGAGCGAGAGTTGCAGCGGAATCCGCCAGAGGTTGATGTCGCGTTGTGAACGGAGCTTGGTAAAGCGCGGGGCGAGCATCTGAGACGTTACCTCCCCGCGCTTGCGAATCGCCTTACATCCAACTTCGATTGCGCTAGGTTCTTGGTGTCCAATTCTTCACTCTTGTCCATGTCCTCGCTAGAGTTGGATGCGCACGCGGATGAGGGGCGGGCATGCCACGAGGCAGACGTCTTAGTTGAACACTACCTTCACCACAGGAATTTTTCGCCAGCCCTTCCTTAGAAATGGGCGGCGAACAAAGCTATTCCCTTGTGCCTTAGGAAGGCATGAAAAATTCATAACATTTTTATAAGGACGCCTATCCGGCGGTTCTGGCGGCTTTTTCTCTAGCCGACGCGGATAAGGTGCACGAAAGACTCAATAAAGGATGCCGCAGCACGGTAGGCCGCGACGTAGCCTTAGTAAAAATAGGAGACCAGCGAAAGAATCGATCGCCCGCCGTCTACTCTAAATTGGATCAAGACTTTTTTGTCTTTGCTCTGCGCACTGAAAAAGACCTGATTGCCTCCGGCATATTTCCCGCCGCTAAAATCGAAGCGGTCACCCTGCTGCAGGACCTCGCCAACATCCAGATCGTCCGCCTGGGACGCGAATACCTCGAAGCCGATGATGCGGCGCTGTGAACTGAATATGAACTGGGCGCGCTGGCAAAATGGCGGCGCGTCGGGAGAACTCAAAATCAAGCGATCGGTTGTCCCGGAAACTTTCGCAGGTCCGCCATCAGATTTCGCCAGCGCTTCGTCCGGTGAGAGATGCGCGAAACCTGCGTAGACGGGCGTCAGGCCGCACATGAGAAGGTCATTCAGGCTCCATCTCTTCGTCTGCTCTTCCATCTGTTGACGAAGCTCCCCAATCAAGTCCTTGGTGGCGCTGCGGACGCGTAAGCTGCCCCAACGCCTCGAATCGGTCCACAGACTCTGACCTGTCTTCGGGTCGATGACCGTCATAATCGTGAAGTCGACTACCACCGGCCGTGGGTCGGGACCATCGCGGGTGATGTAATCGCCCAGGTAGGGGTTCCCGGAAAAGAGAAAGACCAGATCGGATTCCCAGCGCTGCTGCGAGATTTGAAAACGTCCCCAGCTTTGGAGTTGCAGCACGGCGGTGTCCTGCGCAACGGCCAACCCTCGAGGGCAGACGCAGTCCACGTAAACGGAAGTCGCCTGCATGATTTTCGCGGGAAGAGCCGGGCGCTCGGTTTTCTTGGCAAGCGCTGAGGGGACGACGCAAGCCGCCAGCGACAAGAAGATCGCGAGAAGTTGTATCAACTTTCTCATGGATCTCGCGTCGTAATTGTACCTTAAAGAAACGGTCGGACGCTGGGCGAGACGAAGCCCTCCAACGTCTTATCTTCCGAACAGCGATCGTTCCAGGACGGGACCGAGGGCCAAGGCGGGAAGGTAGCTCAGAGCCACGAGCAAGATCAAACATGTTGCGAGCAGAATCCCGAACGAAAACGAATCAGTCGGAAGGGTTCCTGCCGAAGAAGGAGTAATCCTCTGACGTCCAAATAGAGCGGCCAATGCCAGGGCAGGAATCACCAACACGAACCTGCCGCCGATCATCGCCAATGCCGTGGTGAGGTTGTAGAAGGGAGTGTTCGCATTCAGGCTGGCAAAGCTCTCCCCATTGCTCGCGAAGCAGGAAGCATAGGCGAACAGAATCTCGGTAAAACCATGGGGACCGCGGTTGACTGTTAGGCCGGATAAGCCAGCTCTGGTGCTTACGGCAAGAGCGGTGAGGGGAAGAATGAACTGTGGCGCCGCCAAGGCGTACAGCATGATCATCTTGTTTTCTGCAGGGCCTATCTTCTTGCCCAGGTATTCCGGCGTGCGCCCAACCATGAGTCCTGCAAGAAACACAGCGATCGCCGCGGCCATGACCATGCTGTAAAGACCAGTTCCCAAACCTCCGAATACGAGTTCTCCGAGCAGTATGTTGACCAGTAAAACCATCCCGCCCAGCGACGTGTAACTGTCGTCCATCGAATTATAGGATCCGGTGGCCGCGTTCGATGTAACCACGGCCGTAAGCGCGGAACCCGCAATCCCGAAGCGTACCTCCTTGCCTTCCATGTTCCCGCCAGATTGGAGGCCACTATTCCTCAGGCCCGAACAGTTTGTCTTAGCGCCATGTCTTCTCTTTTTCTCTTTACTATACTGGACTATAGTATACTGCCGACATGGCACATACGAGCAAAGACAAAGAAAAGCTTTTAACACGCGTTCGCAGGATTCGTGGACAGGTTGATGCTATTGAGAGAGCGCTCGACTCCGAGCAGGAGTGCGGCGGAGTCCTTCAGCTTATGGCTGCTTGCCGCGGAGCACTGAACGGTCTAATGGCTGAAGTCATGGAAGGGCACGTCCGATTTCATGTTCTCTCCCCCGAAGATGGCAAGGACTCCCCTCAAGCACGAGCCGCTGAAGAACTGATCGACGTAGTTCGAGCTTATTTGAAGTAGGAACGCGAAATCGTCGCGTGATCACACTTGAGGAAGGCTTATGAATCAGGCAAGAGTCCAGGAACCAGAGTCCAGGAAGTCTTTTGGAACACAGCCAGAAAACACCTCTCCTCACCATAGCGAGCATGAAGAGGATCACGACCACCGACACGCACTGAATCGGCTCGAGGTTGCGCGGGTCGTGTTTGTCGCCGCTGCGGCCGGGGCCATGTGGTTTCTGGGAAGATCAACGAATCCGTACATCATCGCGATAGGAGTGATTTGCGCGGTCGTCGGGGGTTTTCCCATCTTCCACGGGGCTTACGAGAACATTGCGCAACGCCGCATGACCATGGAGCTTTCCATGGCTATTGCCATTGTCGCGGCTCTCGCCATCCGTGAGCTTTTTACAGCTCTGGTTATTACACTCTTCGTTCTTGTCGCAGAGATTCTCGAGGGCCTTACCGTTGGCCGAGGCCGCAAGGCGATTCAACATCTGGTTGATCTGTTGCCGAGTGTGGCGACCGTCCGTCGAAGTGGATCGTGGACGGACGTAAGGATCGGGGACGTGTCGATCGACGACGAAGTGCTCGTTCGTCCCGGGGGACGCATCCCCGTGGATGGCAAGGTTGTCGGAGGCCATTCTTTTGTGGATCAGGCGCCCATCACCGGGGAGTCCATGCCCGTTGAAAAACAGGCCGGTGCCATCGTCTACGCCGGCACGATCAATCAATCCGGCGCGCTCGAAGTTCGCGTCGAGCACCTCGGCCGTGAGACGACTTTTGGAAAGATCATTGAGGCGGTTGAGACAGCGGAGAAATCGCGCGCCCCGATTCAAGGAATCGCAGATCGGCTTGCGGGCTATCTCGTTTATTTTGCCTTAGGCGCGGCAGTGCTGACCTTCCTCCTTAGCCGCGACATTCGTGCGACGATTTCGGTAGTCATCGTTGCGGGGGCTTGTGGTATCGCAGCGGGAACTCCGCTGGCGATACTGGGGTCTATCGGCCGGGCCGCCCAGCAGGGCGCGATCATCAAAGGCGGGCTGTACCTCGAAAAGCTTGGGGAAATAGACACGGTTCTTCTTGACAAGACCGGCACGCTGACCTACGGAACTCCCGAACTCATCGATGTACACCCCGCCTCGGGAAATTCGGCGACGGTGTTGCTAAGAACCGCGGCGATTGCCGAGTCGCGTTCCGAACACCCTATCGCTAAGGCAATCCTGAGGAAGGCGGCACAACTGGGTATTCCCTATGAAGATCCAGGGGTATTTGAATACACGCCAGGCAAAGGGATTGTCGCTAGTAGCCGCGGCCAAGAAATCGTAGTCGGAAACCAGCATTTCCTGATTGAACGCGCGGTTCAGATTAGTCAAGACAACGGCTCAATGCTGAGCTCCGAGATTCTTGTGGCTGGTGGGGGAAGGTTCTTGGGAACTCTGCAAATTGCCGACACCCTCCGGCCGGAGGCCAAGGATGCAGTTACATCGCTGAAATCGATGCGGCTGAGGACCGTGCTCCTGACCGGCGATGCAAGGTCTGTCGCGGAAGACGTAGGTGGAAAACTGGGTGTCGACGAAATCGTTTCTGACCTTCTGCCTGAAGGCAAGTTGCAGTACGTAAAGCAGCTCACTGAAAAAGGCCACAAAGTGGCCATGGTAGGGGACGGCATCAATGACGCCCCGGCGTTGATGCAGGCGTCGGTCGGTGTGGCGATGGGATCGGGAACAGACGTGGCCCGTGAAAGTGCGGATGTCGTATTGATTGGTAGCGACCTATCGAAGCTGGTGGAGACCTTGCAAACGGCGCGGCGCTGCCGTCGCACCATCCTGCAGAACTTCGTCGGAACGCTGGTGGTCGACAGCATTGGGGTCGGTCTCGCGGCTTTTGGATTCTTGAATCCGCTGCTGGCTGCCTTCATTCACGTCGCCTCCGAGATGCTTTTCATCTTGAATTCCGCCAGATTGCTGCCGCCAGTCTCATCGGCGAATCAATTTGTTCGCGAGATTCTTTGGCAATCACCTTCCGCAACCAACGATGGGAAAGCCGCGGTCGAGCGGGCTTAGGTATATGGACAAGTTTCCGCTGAGAACAAAGCGGCTCGTCCTTGGGCACATCAGTGTTTGAGAGCTATGATGGTTTGGAACTCAAACGCGAGACAACACGGTTGATTCCTCGGGTCGGACGGTGCATTCGACCTTTGAACTCTATGAGATTCGACCAGGCGTTGAGCCTGACGCTAAACTGTTCGACCTTTCTAATTTCACGGTCTACAAGCCGACGCCAAAGAACTGATGCCGGTTTGGTTGACGGCGGAGACTGAGTAGCGACGCGGCGAGTCTGCGCGTTAACCAGCCACTTGGGCAACCTCTCACTCTCAGTGAGTTCAAATGCATGCAGAGTTAATGATGCCGTCGAGCAGGTCAGCGGTCTCACGAGAGTCCGCGTGCGAATGGACATCAACTCCACTTACGGGCGCACCTGCGGCATCTTTGACAGTTCCCAAGACACGTAATTGTGGAGCTGGGTCGGCATCTGCTGTATCGACACGGGAAATGACCAAGAGGAAGCAGCAGCCGAGATGGCCGTAACCAGGAAAAGGCGATCTCCCGTTACCCTGTAATTTGCGGTTACCAGCAAGAAAGGTGCCGGTGAGAGTGGCAGTCACATGATAGAGAGGGTCGCGCCCGGGTCTGGCCGAGATAAGAGGAAAAATCGCTCGAGGTTGTCATCCTTAACCAGCGAGATAGCGATTCCTCCAAACGTCCGTGTAACGCCCGGCGGTTGAACGGTGTCATTGACGGTTGACATCGTTGGTGTGGCAGCGTCTCCACCAAATCTAAGCCAGATCCGATCCGCCGGCCATTTGCTAGGGCATGCCTCCGAGGTCAAGCTGAAGTCTTCGAAAGCCAGATTAATATTTCCGCGAAGTTGAACCGTTTGCTTATCGAATCGGTCAGGCGACTGAAGTACGTCGCGAAGTGGCACGGCTGAAGGGTTGGTTTGGCTGCGGTCGGCGGGCCGTCTCAACGACGGCGAGTCGATAATTGTTTCGGAGCGCACGCCGGGAAGTTGATCTTCCAGAAGTTAGAAACAGGTTCCACTAACTCGACCCCCACTGTCCATTTGCCGTCCTGCAAGCAGCCCACGTCTACGACCCGGCATTCTTGTTCTTCGCCGGTAGCCTTGTTCACGACCAAAATGCTCTGCCCCGGCCCTACCCTGGCGGCCAGCGCAAGCGCTCCACCGTAAGCGTTCACGGAGAGCATGTGGGTGAACTCATTGAAGGATTCCAAGAATATGTCCTGCCCGAAAACATGGACACGGATGGACAGTCCGAGCCGCTTGCTTCTTCGGAGCGGTCGGCCTGGCCGAGTCTGTGCGCCCATACCACCACGAACTTAGAATCACGGCCAGGCTGAGCGCAATAGTACTGGAGGGCGCGGACGAGTAAGGGTTACATTTCGAGAATTACTTCCTTGCAGACGTAATGCTGTTGACATCAGTTCTTGGCGGTACTAGAGTTCTGCGAATCGCGCACACCAGCGCATTCCAGTGCCAAGGGGCTAGCCCATCGCCTGATGTCTGGCTCCTTGGCTTCGCTGCGAGCTTGGCACCCACAAACTGCAAACTGCTAATTTCGGTTCCGGTAGACATAGGTGTCGATTCGAGATTCCTTCTCAAGGTACGCGATAACTGCGAGGCAAGCGGAGCACGTCGACAAATGCTTCAAGAATCGCTCGCTGAGGGCGGGGACGTTTTGCAAATCGCTTGCACGGTCGAGGGGCTGGTTCGGGGATTACTGCGTATTGGCGTCTGTCAGATTGTTTCACGATGTCTCTGCGTCTCAGACTGGCCCACTATGCCATGCCAGCCTTCTCTCCAGCCTTGGCCGCCCGCCTCAAAGCCTGCGATCTCGCGCTGCAACGGCTTCCTTCAAGTCGCTGCATCTGAAGCGCCCTCCCGAGCACCTCAGTTCGACTACCTGTCGTGAAATGGGCGCCTCAGATACAGCATTAAGACTTGCACCTATCCGGAGCCCTCACTTCTACCGTGGAGTCTTAGCGGTCCAACCTACCAACAAATCGAAAGATGCTAGCGCCACACTGAGTCGTCCTTGCCAGAAAGGACCCTGTCCAGATACGTTGCGGTGCTGATCAACGCCAGATGCGTGAATGCCTGTGGGAAGTTCCCGAGATGTTGCCCGCTTGGACCAATTTGCTCCGAGTAGAGTCCCAGATGGTTGGCATATCCCAAAAGCTTCTCGAACAACAATTGAGCTTTTTCTAACTCCCCACCGCGCGCCAGGCATTCGATATACCAAAACGAGCACGCGGTGAAGCTGCCTTCGCTGCCTGGAAGCCCGTCCACAGGAGTTGGTTCGGTCTGGTATCGACGGACGAGCGTATCTTCGACCAAGCGTGCTTCCACGGCTTTCATTGTCGAGTGCCACATCGGATCGATGGGGCTGATGAAGCGCATGAGTGGCATCAGCAGGACTGATGCGTCCAGATCCTTCGTCCCCTTCGACTGGACAAACGACTGCAAATCGTTATTCCAGAAGTTCGTAAAGATGTCCTCTCGAATCGCGTCGCGCGTTCGCAGCCAAGCATCGAACGGAGCCGAAAGGGACCGTTTCTGTGCGAGCCGCAGTGCTCGATCGAAAGCCACCCAGCACATCAGACGAGAGTGCAGGAATTCTCGCGCCCCACCCCGAACCTCCCATATACCTTCATCAGGCCGTTGCCAGTTCTTACTCAACCACTCCAAGATTCGCTGAACTTCCTGCCATCCGGCATTCGAGATTGGATCTCCGTACTTATTTGCCAGATAGATGGAATCCATCATTTCGCCATAAATATCCAGTTGCAGCTGTTGATAGGCGGCGTTTCCGATACGCACGGGTCGCGAATGTTCGTATCCTTGCAGATGATCGAGCGTCAGCTCGTCAAGCTTCTGCCTACCGTCAACCCCATACATCACCTGCAACGGTCCCCGTTCCGCATCGTCACTGAGGCGCCCCTTCAGCCAGTCGATGAACGCCTCAGCTTCTTCGACAAAACCCAATCGGATCAGCGCGTAAAGCGTGAAAGTCGCGTCACGGAGCCATGTGAAGCGATAATCCCAATTACGCACTCCGCCAATTTGTTCTGGCAGGGAAAATGTGGGCGCTGCAATCAACGATCCATGCTCCCGGCTAATCAGCAACTTCAACATTAGGGCGGAACGGTTGACCATCTCGCGCCACCGGCCCTTGTACTTTGATTTCGCGATCCATCCCTTCCAGAAACGGGCTGTCTCCTGAAAGCGCCGCTCTATGAACTCCATCTCGGGTTGCTCTTCTTGCGCGCGAACTCCACCAAAGATGAAGGTCGCTTTTTCGCCGGCTCGGAGCCTGAACTCGGCGGTTACATCCTGGGATTGTTGTCGGAGGGCGACGGTGGAGTACAGCGACAGCGGCGGACAGGTATCGCTTGCGGGCGAAAGAATTGCGTACCGGTCTTGGACGTTTACAGTGTGCCCCGACATCGCATAATTAAATCGTGGTTGGCACCGAACCTTGAATTCAACCTCGCCTCTGATAACGGCCACGGTGCGGATAATCTCATTCGGTTGCTCCCCGTCGGATCCGATGGGCATGTAATCCGTCAGCTCGGCCACACCTTCCTCCGCAAGAAATCGCGTGAGCAGAATGTTGGTGTCGGGCAGATACAGCTGCCGTACGCGCTTTTCTTTGAGCTGCGGCTGAATCTGAAAACGGCCCCCTTTCTCATCGTCGAGCAGCGCGGCAAACACGGTGGGAGAATCGAAATTTGGATAGCAAAGAAAGTCGATTGAACCGTTTACACCCACCAGGGCGATAGAGCGCATATTGCCAATCACTCCGTAGTTTTCAATCGGTTCAAAGCTCATCGGTTTGGCCGTTTCGCGACCCTAGCGCAGTGGACGGAAGAATTCTCGGATATCCTGTGCGAGAAGGCCGGGTTGCTCCATGGCGGCAAAGTGGCCGCCCCTGGGCATGACAGTCCAGCGCAGGATATTGTAGCCGCGCTCGGCGAGCAAGCGCGGAGGAATAGGAAGCTCCTTGGGGAAGACGGCCATCGCCACGGGAACCTCTACGCGCTTTGTAGGCGAGAGCTGAAGCGGCTGCTCTCGTGTTTCATAATATAGGCGTGCAGAGGAGTTTAGGGTCTCGGTTACCCAGTAGATCATCACATTGGTCAGGAGTTCATCCCTTGTGAAGATGCGCTCCAGCTCACCCGCGCAATCACTCCAAGTTCTGAATTTCTCGACGATCCAGGCCGCAAGACCGACAGGGGAATCGTTAAGCGCGTAGCCTAGAGTTTGCGGCTTCGTACTTTGAACATGGCTATAGCCGCCCTCCAGGTCCCACCAGGCACGGAGTTCCGCGAGGTAGGATTTGGCAATCTCGTCGTCCGGGATTTGGTTCAACGTTCCGCCGAGAAGAAAGCGTCCGGCGATGTAGTTGAGGTGAATGCCGATGATGCGTTGGGCATGCTCGAGGCCAAGGGCTGTCGAAATGGCTGAGCCCCAATCGCCTCCCTGGGCAGCGAAACGCTCATAACCGAGCTCCGCCATCAATCGGGTCCAGAGTGCTGACACCTTGAACGGATTCATGCCCCGCTCCGTAGGACGGTCAGAAAATCCGTAGCCCGGTAAAGAGGGGACGATCACATCGAAGGCGTCTTCCGCCCTTCCGCCATGCGCCGCGGGATCGGTCAAGAGCGGGATGACCTTCACCATTTCGACGAAGCTTCCCGGCCAGCCATGCGTGATGATGAGCGGCAATGCTTTTGGATTTTTACTGCGCACATGCACAAAGTGGACGTGGAATCCATCGAGTGCGACCCGGTACTGAGGGAGCTGGTTCAGCGTTGCCTCTTGCCGCCGCCACTGATAGGCGTTCTGCCAATAATCGACCAGCGATTTCATGTAGCTGAGACTTGAGCCCAACTCCCAGCCAAGGTTCTCGAGCTCGTCCGGCCAGCGCGTGGCATCGAGCCTGTGCCTCAGATCTGCCAGTACAGCGTCCGACACATTGATGGTGAACTTTTCGATGGCCATCTTGATCCGCTCGCAAAGAGACTGCTTCAGTCGAGCCCAGACTAGATGCAGTCCGCTTGCAACTTCTTCTGATTGTGTCTGGATAACGACGTTACTACCTTTGGCCGCAGGCGGAAAGGAGCAACCGAACGGTCTCTAACTAATTGAATAAAAAGAGGGAGTGGCTCCCCGGACACCGTCACGAAGTTTCAATTTTTCGCGCGAGCGGTTTGCACTGCTTCAAGCATTTGGCGGGCTAACTCCGAGATCGTGGCTGCATTCCTGTGCCGAATTGCTTCTTTCAATATCAATTCACCACCAACACCCAGCGCGCTTGCGCCCGCTGCGATGAAGTCGGCGCAAGTATCGAGATTCACTCCTCCAGTGGGCACTAGAGGAATCTCTGGAAACGGACCCTTCAACGCCCGAATGTAGCCGGCGCCTCCCACTTGTGAGCAGGGGAAAATTTTCACCAGGTCGGCTCCGTTTTCCCAGGCGGACATCACTTCGGTCGGCGTCAACGCGCCCGCGATCATCAGCACGTTTTGTTTTTGAGCGTAGTCCAGAGTCTTCAGATTCAGGCCCGGGCTTACCAGGAATTGCGCTCCAGCGTCTAAACAACGTTGCGCGGCATCGGCGTTGAGCACCGTCCCGGCGCCGACCAGAATCTCCGGCATCTCTTTCGCAAGACGTGAAACGACAGTGGTGGCTCCCGGTACGGTCATCGTGATTTCCGCGATGTTGATGCCTCCCGCCAAGACAGCTTCCGCCGCAAACAATGCGTCGTCGGGCGTAGCCGCGCGTATCACCGGTATTATTCCCGTCGCGAGCGTGCGTTTCAGGGCCGTATCTTTATTCATGATTTCGCCTGGACCAGGGCCGGATCAACGGACGATCCTCGCGGCCGCTCCTTTCATCACTTGTTCCACCTCTTTGAGCGTGGCCATGGTCGTATCACCGGGAGTGGTCATGGCCAGCGCACCGTGTGCGGCTCCGCATTCCACGGCCCATTGCGGCCCCTTGCCGGCGAGAAATCCGTAGATCAATCCCGAAGCGAACGAATCGCCACCACCCACACGGTCGAAAATTTCCAAGTCCGGTCTCCGCGTCGCTTCGTGGAATTTGCCATCGCCATAGCAGATCGCGCCCCAATCGTTGCGAGTGGCACTGGTAGCTTTGCGCAGTGTAGTGGCCACTACCTTGAACGGATAATCCTTCAGAACCACTTCAATCATCGCCTTGAAATTCTCGGACGAAAGATTGGAGAATTGCTCGTCCACTCCGTGCACGTCATATCCCAGCGCGGCGGAAAAATCCTCTTCGTTTCCCAGCATTACATCGACATATTCAGCGATCTGCCGGTTCACCAGTTGCGCTTGCTTTTTGCCGCCGTACGATTTCCAAAGTGAATCGCGATAATTGAGGTCGTAAGAGGTAATGACGCCGTTTTCCCGCGCCGCGCGCATAGCTTCGATGGCCACGTCGGGCGCCGATGCAGAAAGCGCGCAAAATATTCCTCCGGTGTGAAACCAGCGCACTCCCAAATCGCGGAAGACGTGATTCCAGTCAATATCGCCCGGCTTCAACTGAGAAACCGCGGTGTGGCCGCGATCCGAGCAGCCTAACGCAGCCCGGACGCCAAATCCGCGTTCGGTAAAATTTAGTCCGTTGCGCGCGGCACGGCCCACACCATCGTACGCAACCCACTTTGTCAGTGAGTGGTCCACGCCGCCCTGACTCATCAGGTCTTCTACGAGCCTGCCGATGGGGTTGTCCGCGAGCGCGGTTACGATAGCCGTGTCCATGCCGAAACATCTTTTCAAGCCGCGCGCCACATTGTATTCGCCCCCGCCTTCGCTCACTTCAAAGCGCCGAGTAGTCCAAATTCGCTTGTCGCCGGGATCGAATCGCAGCATCACTTCACCCAGGCTCAGCAGATCCCACCGGCACTTTTCTTTAGGCTTAACGTTCATCGATTATGTTTTTCTAGTCTCCGAAGTTTCGATTCCCAGGAATCGAGCCGAATTCTCAAGGCAAACGTCTCTAATCAATCGCGCCATCATCGGCTCGTCATCGGGAAGCAAGCCCGCTTCAATGTCGTTTCCAAGAATATTGCACAGAATGCGCCGGAAATATTCGTGGCGAGGAAAGGACATGAACGACCGTGAGTCTGTGACCATGCCGACGAAATTGGAGAGCAGCCCGCAATTCGCCAACGCGTTGAGCTGCCATTCAATCCCCTCTTTCTGGTCCAAAAACCACCAACTGCTGCCGAATTGTACCCTGCCCCTCACGCCTTCCTGGGGAAAGTTTCCCGCCATAGTTGCGAAAATATAGTTATCTGCGGGATTCAGATTGTAGACGATCATTTTCGGCAAAGAATTGTCGCGATCGAGCAAGTCGCAGTAGGCGCCGAGCGACGCGGCCTGCGGCCAATCTCCGATCGAATCGAACCCTGTATCCCCACCCAGCGCGGTCAAGACCCGCGAATTGGCGTTGCGATAGGCGCCCAAGTGAAGCTGCTTCGTCCAGCCCTTACGCGCGTCCAAGTGTCCGAAGAAAATCATTAAGTAGCCGGCAAGGCCGGCTGCTTCTTTCGAGTCAAGAGATTTGCCCGAACGCAACTTACTGAAAGCTTCGCTCGCTTGATGGTCCGCGAATGGCTCCGCGTAGCAATGCTTCAAACCGTGATCCGATAGACGGCAGCCCTGCTCGTGGAAAAAATCATGGCGCTTGCCTAATGCGTCCAGAAAATCGGCCAAGCGCTCAATTTCGATGTTCGCAACGGAGCCAAGGCGGTTGGTCCATTCGTTGAACCGCGTCGAATCGCCCACTTGCAACGCTCCATCGGGCCTGAAAGTCGGAAGCACCAGCGTCTCGATGCGAGAGCTCCTGATTTGCCTGTGCGCTTCCAGAGAATCCGTTGGGTCATCGGTAGTGCACTGGGCGACGACGCGAAACTTTCGCAAAATTCCTTGTGGCGTCACCTCTTCACTCTGCAACTTCGCATTCGCGGTCTTCCAAATCTCCGGAGCGGAAGATTCGTCCAGCAGTTTCTGGACGCCGAAGTAGCGGTTCAGTTCCAAGTGCGTCCAGTGATACAGCGGATTTCGCAGCGTGCGCGGGACAGTCTTGGCCCACGCCTCAAACTTTTCGCAAGCGCTCGCATCCCCGCTGCAATACTTTTCTGCTAATCCATTGGCTCGCATCGCCCGCCATTTATAGTGATCGCCCTCAAGCCAGATGTCCGTCAAAGTTTCGAAACGAGAGTTGTTCGCAATGTCCGCAGCAGGTAGGTGGGAGTGAAAATCCACAATCGGAATATGCTCAGCATACGTGTGGTACAGATGCCGCGCGGTCTTGGTTTGCAACAAGAAGTCTTCCGTGATGAAGGTCATCCGTTTTGTCTGGGCCAGCGCGCCGCTTTTAAGCGCGCGGGTGATACTCACCCTTTCGAGTCACAGCGCTCCTGCAAAATATCGCGGCGACGCTATTGATTGACGCCGCTCGCCAGAAAGCCTCCGTCCACTACCAGCAAGTGTCCGGTCACGAAGCTCGCTGCATCGGATGCAAGAAATATCGCCGCTCCCCCGAGTTCCTCCACTTTCCCGTAACGCTTCATCGGCGTGCGCAGCAGAAATTCACGTCCTCGCGCCGTCCCATCCAGAAGAGCCGCATTCAAATCCGTGCGCACCACGCCGGGGACCAGCGCGTTGACACATACTCCGGAGGTGGCCCATTCGATCGCGAGAGTTTTTGTCAGCGCGGCGACTCCGGCCTTGCTGGCATTGTAAGCTGCTACTTCATACAGCCCCACAAAACAAGACAGCGAACCGATATTTACGATGCGTCCATATTTTCGCTCGATCATGTGCCGGCCGAAGACGCGGCATGCGCGCAAAGTGCCATTCAAGTTCGTTTCCAGGATCGCGTTCCATTCATCGTCGGGAAATTCGAGAGTGGGCAATCGCTTGATTCGGCCTGCGCTATTTACCAGGATTTGAACGCTTCCGAATTCCGCGCAGACCGATTTCAGAAGCTGTTCCACGCTGGCGTCGTTTGTAACGTCGCAGGTGAGCGCGAGCGATCTGCGCCCTAGCGCCACAACTTCAGCGGCAGCCTTTCGCGCCAGTTCGGCGCGGCGGCCCGTCGGAACCACGTCCGCTCCCGCCCTGGCCAATTCACGCGCCAGCGCCAATCCGATGCCGCTCGTCCCGCCGATCACGACCGCCGTTTTGCCCGTCAGATCAAGAAGCGGATGTCCCATGCAGTTCTCCTCACTCCTTGCGCTTAGTATCCTTTCACTTTGATAACGATGTAGTCGAACTCCTTCGCTGCATCGAGCACCAGTTGATGCGGCGTGCGCGGAGGGATGCGGACAATGTCCCCAGCGGAAAGTTTCACATGCGCGCCGCCTTCAATCGTTCCGTTGCGCTTTTCGTGTGGCGCCACCGTCTCGCCATTCAACATGGTGCCACCCACTACCAGCGTCGCCGATCCCGATTGCACCATAATCACATCCACCTGCGTTTCGTGCCATTCCACTTGGCCATCCGCTTCTCTGCGCACTAGCATCACCGACTCATTCGGATAATCTGCCAGTTGCTCGACCCCGACGTGGTGCGGATCCGCCGAGGCGCTGGAGTCGAGTTTCACTTCCACTTGTTCAATCGCCTCTCGGCTCCAATGCCCAAATCCGGCTGGAACATCGGCATCCGGAGCAGCCCCCAGCAACGGAAACGCAAGAAACACAGCTATCCACAGTTTGCACATTTCGTGTTCTCCTCGCATTGCAACGAATCAAAAAATATAGGTGGCCGCTAGAGAACAGTCAAACCGTTAAAACTGACACTGGAGAGTTACCTGACTGGCAGATTAGAAACTAAAAGCAGTCAGCAAAAAAAGACCGAGGCTTATCGCAAGTGAGCGTTGATCTCGGCGCTCAAGCTGTCCAACTTGTTCTTCTGGTACGCTTCTGCATCAGGACGCGAAAATGCCGGACGAGCGGCTTCAATCAATTTCTGTGCTTGCGAATAGTTTCCCTGCCGCAACGCAATCTCAGCCTGCGCCAAGTTCACGCTGGCCTCCCAATCGGGATCTCCCGTCAGCTGCGCGACAACTTTCGAATCAATCTCGGTCAGTAGCTTGGATGCTTCCTGCATTTTGCCCTGCGCAATCAGACAATTTGCCAGAGTCAGAGCAGTGCCGCCGGTCAGCCCTGCCTGCGGTCCGAACGCTTTGATCGAACTATCGTGCGCGGTGCGCGCGTTGAGCTCGCCTTCCGCAAGGTGATTCGAGCGGCATTGTGCCACAGCGGCATCCGAGAGTGTCGCGATCGCGTAAAACGAAGTGGGTCCCTGCTTTTGCATAGCGATTTTGTAAATCGCCAGGTCATCGCGCGTCGAATCCTCGAACATGCCCAGACTGCCTTCCGACTGCGCGCGGGTAGCGAACAACTGCATTGTCAATTCGTGATCTGGCCCGAACTTCGTAAGAAAATCAGGATAAACGCTGTTCGCTTCCTTCACGGCGTCCTGATATTTCGATTCGATCATGAAAGCCTGCGCCAAATTGAGCCGCACCCGCAAAACGTATGGGCTGTCCGCTCCGTTTGCGCCCGAATAGGCGGCAATAAGCTGGCGCGCAAGGCGCTCGGCAGTCGCGCCATCGCCCAGGCGAATGTAGGTGAAGGCGAGGCGCTGCCGAAGGTTGAACTTAGCCGTCTCGTCAAAGTCGGGCAGCGCCGCAGCCGCGTCCGAAGCAGCTTTGAAATTCTGGTTGGCCGATTTCGCGTCATTTTCGATCAGCGCGATCATGCCTTTCGCCGAATACAGCCACACCGGCAAATCTCTGCGCGGATTTTTGATTTTGGGAATCAGAGCTTCCTGCTCAGCGAGCAGCGACTTGGCTACGGGCAAGCCGCCAGACTGGTAGCTTCTCGCCTCCATCGCAGCTCGTTGCAATTGCACGACAATCGCATCCTGCGAAAGCGGCCCTTCGGTTTCCAGAAAAAGCTGGTGAGCGCGTTCGTATTCGCCGCGAGCCTCGGGATAGTTCGTGCGGCTGTCAAGAGCCTGTGCAATGGTCAGATGCAGACGCGCGGCAATCTGCGGCTCATCTTTGAATTTGCGGTCAATGCTGGGCGAAGCCAGTTTAATGGCATCGAGCAAAGTCTCGGTCGCCTTGCCGCTTTGAAACGGATTTCCGCGTCCCAGCAAATCGTCGGAAAGAAATTGATTGATAGTGGTGGCGATGGCGGTCTGGCGGTTTGCGTTGTCACGCTCCCTGGCCAGGCGCAGAGTGAAGAAAATCACCAGCCCAACCACCACGGCAACCACCGCCGCGAAGGCAGTAACCGAACGCCAATTTCGCGTGACGAATTTTCTCGCGCGATACCGCAGCGTGTCCGGCCGCGCGTCCAAGGGCTCGCTCTTCAGATAATGATCGATGTCGCGTGTCAGCGCCTCGACCGACTGGTATCTCTGCTGCACGTCTTTGTGCATCGCCGTTAGGCAGAGCACATCCAAATCGGCCCAAGCGGTCTTACTCACGAGCGCCGCACCGCCTGCCCCGGACGTCGCCATTTTCGCGGCGACCGTCGAAGGCTTCTCCGCTTCCTGTTCGGTTAGAACTTTTTCGGCTTGCGCTGGCGTGCGATTCGACAAATCAAACGGTAGCCGTCCCGCGATCAATTCGTATAACACAACGCCCAGCGAATAGACATCGGTCTGAATCCCGACTTGTTCACCGCGGATTTGTTCCGGCGCAGCATACGCCGGCGTCATCAGGCGCAAACCGGTGATGGTCTGGTCCACCGATTCGCCGAGACTTTGCAGATGCTTGGCGATGCCAAAATCGAGCAGCCGTACCGCGCCATCGTCCTTTACCAAAATATTCGAGGGCTTCAGGTCGCGATGAATCAGGGCGTGCTGATGCGCGTAGAGCACCGCTTCGCAAACGTCGCGAAACAATCGCAGGCGCTCGGGAATCGAGCAATTGCGCTGCTTGCAGTAACCCGTGAGCGGAACGCCCTCCACGTACTCCATGACGAAAAACGGCGTCCCGTCAGGTGAAGTGTCCGCATCATAAAGCCGTGCAATCAAGGGATGATTCAGTTGCGCGAGAGTGCGCTGCTCAATTGCGAAACGTTCGCGCCTCGCGGGCGAAAGCCAAGCATCGCGCAGAACCTTGATCGCGACACGGCTGCCTAAATCCTCGCGCTCGGCCAGATACACCATGCCCATGCCGCCTTCGCCGAGCGCCTGAACGATTCGATAAGGTCCGAATTCTTTGAAGGGTGGTGCGTCCGAGGATGGCTCGCCGAGAACCTGGTGTGCAACATGAGCGACGTCACGCTCGAGCAGCGAACCGCCGCGTGAATCTTCCTGAAGCAGGATCAGCACTTCGCTGACCAGCGCTACGTCATCGCCGCATTTCGTTTCGAGGAATTCGCGCTGCTCGGACGATGGCAGATCGGCAGCTTCGTGAAAAAGGGTTTGGACCCTCTGCCAGCGAGAGCTATCCATCAGAATTCTCCACCTGGGAAAATCAAATAGCGCCGCGCGTTAAGAGGCTTCTCGAAGTTCATGTGCGAGCCACGCCTTTGCCGCGCGCCAATCGCGCAGAACGGTCGCCTCGGAAACGTTGAGGAGGGCGGCCGTTTCAGGAACGTCCAACCCGCCGAAGAAGCGGCTTTCCACCATCACCGCCTGCCGCGGATTCATGCGCTCGAGCGAATTCAACGCGGTGTTCAGCGCCAGCAATTCCTCTCCGCCGGAGGGTTTCTTGTGGACCGCATCGTCGAAGGTCACCGTAATTTCTGCCCCGCCGCCGCGCTTGCCGGAATTGCGCCGCCGCGCAGCCTCCACCAAAAGCTGACGCATGGCGCGCGCCGCAATGCGTTTGAAGTGCAGCCGCGAGGTCGCCGCAATTTCCGGCGATTTCGCAAGTTTGATCCAGGCTTCGTTCACGAGCGCGGTAGGGCTGAGCGTAGCGCTGGGATCTCCGCGCCGCACGCTCGAGGCGAGGCGACGCAGTTCTTCATACGTGACGCTAAACAGATGGTCTAGGACTTTCCGGTCGGCGGTGGGTGAGCCAATTCTTCCAGGCTCAAACCCGTGCGCCGATTGAGAATCTTTGGCCGCCATGACGGTTTTTCTCGCTCTTTCGCGCAATGCGTAGTGAAGAGTCGCTCCGGGAGAAGCCGTCTATCGCCGGTTTCAGGTCCCGTCTAGGCACGAGACTTTAGCACCGCAACCGGGCCCGCAGCAACGGTTGGAGCGGCAGCACGGACGTGATCAGCACGACCCGCAGTCACAGATCGCGGCCAGGGTGGAAGCATCACGAAGAACCTTCCAAGGAGAAGAGGATCATGAATAGTTCGTGGATTCGCAAGACGCTTTTTGCTTTCGTGCTGGCCGGCGCAGCTTTCGCAACCGCGTGCGGCGGCGGCGCCGAGGGCAAGTACCGCGATCCTTCCGGCACGATCAACGCCGAATTCAAGGATGGCAAGGCTTATATCGGTCTCGGAGCGTATGCCGTTGATGGCACCTACAAAATTCAGGGCGACAAGATCATTGCCCGCGGCGATTTCGGGTTGATGCTGCCGAGTCCGCTGGTCTTCACCATTAACAAAGACGGCTCGATTGATGGGCCCCGGGACACCATGATTCCCAGACTCGAGAAAGTGAAGTAAGCGCCGTCACATGCCTCGAAGTGATTCCGTCGACGAGGGCCTGGAAGAGTGGCCTTTGTCCTTCTTTGCAAACCAAGGGTTGGAACTTTGCGATGAAAGGAAGAATCTGATGAAAAAATGTTTCCATACCGTGCGGTTCTTCGCACTAACACTCGCCTTAGCCATCGGCGTCACTAGCATCGGCTGCGGACACCCAAGCTCAGACGCCTCGGAAGGACCAGATGACGCAACGGGTCTGTCGAGCGCGGATCGCGAGGCGCAACACGCCGTGATGGCCGAACTCCAGAGACATTGGGCCAAGGGCTCCGACGGTTGGACGACCGCGATCGTTTCCGGCAGCCCATATGCCCCGGACCATTTTCTCCGCCAATGCCGTGCGTTGGCGGTGCAGGAAATAAAGCCGCAGGATTTGGGCGAGGCGGACAAATTGAACGGCTTCGAATGGGTAGGTCAGGCGGTCTTCAAGCCCACAACCTGCCGCGAAGGTGGCGGGCAGTCGGGCATGGTCCTGGATGGCATGAGCAACGTTGTCGTCAGCAAGCAGAGCGGGCGCTGGAGCCAGTGGGTTGACTTCACGCCGGGGCCCTTGCGCTTGGAAAAGGAAAAGGGCCGATGGCAATTCCACTGGGACGCCACGTATCTTCGCGGCACTCTGCCCGGACCGCAAGACTTCGCCAACGCAGGGGTGCAGTGAGACAAGTACAGGCGAAAAATGCCGTGAGTTCGCGGCGACTGTCACGCTGCTCTTCGGAGAGTACCGCGGCTACTGGCGCATTTCGCAGAGCGCTGACGAAAAGTTCGTTCGCCGTAATGTCCAGCAGTTTTTGTGCGTCGCCGTCGCTATTAGGCGCTTCGACGGAAGCCCCGATGGCCTCGGAGATGTTCCCCAACGACACCGCATCGGCTACTTGAATCGCAGCCTAGGCCAGCTCGCGAAGTAACGCTGCCGCCGCTCGCATTTCATTACTGGCATTCGGGGCGCGGACCAGAAAATCGTCGAGCGACCGATTTCTAGCCGATATCGTCGCGGCCGTTTCCTCTCCTGTGCTCGCGCGGAGCTTCAGGCCGACACGTCGGGCTGTCGTTGCGTGCGGAAGTGGCATGAGAGAAAGCTAGCAGCCGCCTTGCAAAACAAAACTGAATCTAATTGCATCAATACTTAGAAAAATTAAGTTCTGCCAGCCCGCGTTTGGGTCGTCTCTTCCGCTCGCTTTTGCAAGCCCGCCAGGGTTACGAAGCCGCCGGGCCATTCCCAACCTGCCAAATGTTGATGCGGCTCGCCGGGCTCGCCGAGCGTCGAAATCACCGAGGCGGCTCCCGTGAAATCATCGTCTGAGGTATAGGCACTCGGGGTCGCGACAACCGGCAGCCCCGCATGCCGCGCGGACATCACGCCGTGAGCCGAGTCCTCAAACGCGATGCAAGCGGAAGGCCGCAATCCGAGCCGGCGCAGGGCAACATCGAAAACGTCCGGCGCTGGTTTTTTCGCCGCCACTTCATCTCCCGCAACGATGACGCCAAAAAGGGATGCACCTGATGGAGCGAAGCCGCGCTGCAGGAGCGCGTCCACATTTGTAGGGTTCGTGGTAGTCGCAATCGCGAGTCGAATCCCGGCGCTTCTTGCCTCCTCGATCAGCCGCTTAATGCCCGGCCTGAGCCCGAGCGTTCCCTCCCGAACCATCGCCGAGTAAGTTTTGTTTTAAGCGCATAGATTTGCGGAATTTCGCGCTCATGTGCAGCTACATCCTGCGGCCGCCGGCTCATCAGATAGTGAAGGATGCGTTCCTTCCCTCCGGAAACGCGCAGCAAGTCCTTGTAAAGCGGCGGATCCCAATTCCACTCAAGCCCGAACGACGCGAATGCCTGGTTGAACGCCGAGCGATGCATTTCTTCCGTCTCGGCGAGTGTGCCATCAAGGTCAAAGATAAGCGCTTGTAAAGCCATGGCGACGTGGCGTCCTCACAGTGCGAGCAGGCAGAGACTACAGGAAGCCGTTCCCTTCGGCGAGTAATATTCAAAGTGGCGGCAACATTGCCTGGCACGAATCACGGGGTTGCAATGATTGGATTAGTCGAACGTGTTTTCGGTCTCATCGCTCAGCGGAGAATCGTTTGTCGCAGCCTTCCCGAAGACGCGGCTCGCGAGCAAGTCCGGGGCATCAATCGTCATCAGATCCTCCGCCGTGACCTTCACAAATGACCCAACCTCCAAAAGTGACCGTCGAAATGGGCTCGAACGAGACGATCAAGCAGGCCGTGATGGCGGACCTCGGTCTTTCATTGATCTCGGCTCACACGATTGCGTCAGAAGTCGCGGCCGGCCGTCTCGTCATCCTGAAAGTCGAAGGCCAGCCCCATCGTCCGACATTGCCTCGTAGTGCGCCGCACCGATCGCGACCTGCCGCCCCCAGGCAGCGCCCTGTGGACGTTCATCGTAAAAAAGGCAGCGCCTTCCTGACAAAGCGTTTGTCTGCCTAGACGCACGCACAAATATTCTTGCCCGAAGCGGCGCGCTAAGAGAGACAATGCCCACCGTTAGCCCTGGCAGCCTGACAATTAGAAAGGCGGCATGAAACTCAATTCGTATCTGTTGCGCAGCGCCATCGTCGCTTCGCTCGGCGGACTGCTGTTCGGCTTCGACACCGCCGTTATCTCCGGCACCACCCGCGAGCTGACCCAAACTTTTCACCTCTCGTCCAATGGCCTGGGGTTCACGGTTTTCATCGCGGTTGTTGGCGCCATCTTCGGCTCCATGTTGGCTGGAATTCCGGGCGATCTTTTTGGACGCCGCGACAGTTTGCGCGTCCTGGCCGTCTTGTACTTGATTTCCGCGCTAGGCTGCGCCTTCGCGTGGAATTGGACTTCACTTGTAATTTTTCGTTTCATCGGCGGTCTAGGCATCGGCGGCTCTTCCGTCCTGGGCCCGATGTACATCGCGGAAGTGGCTCCGGCAAAATGGCGCGGCCGCCTGGTAGGCCTCTTTCAGTTCAACGTCGTCCTCGGAATCTTGCTCGCTTATCTATCGAACTCCATCGTCGGCGCGATGCAGCTCGGCGCAGCCGAATGGCGGTGGAAACTGGGGATTCCCGCCGCACCTGCGCTCCTGTTCTTTGGTCTCCTTTTCACCATCCCGCGCAGTCCACGCTGGTTGGTCAAAAAACGAAGAGTGGACGAAGCCGAAGAAGTTCTGCGCGTAACCGGCGAGGAAAATTATGAGCAGGAACTTCGGGACATCGTCGCCTCGATTGACGCCGAACACGTCGCCAACGATCCGCTATTTTCCTGGAAGTATCGTCTTCCGATTTTTCTCGCTGTCTCCATCGGAATGTTCAACCAACTTTCGGGCATCAACGCCATCCTCTACTACCTGAACGATATTTTCGCGTATGCGGGCTTCAACAAAGTTTCCTCCGATCTGCAAGCGGTGGCCATCGGCGCGACAAACCTCGTGTTCACCATGCTGGCGATGTCCGTGATCGACCGCATCGGCCGTAAGACTCTGCTACTAATCGGCTCGGTCGGTACCGCGGCGTGCCTCGGAGGCGTCGCCGCGATTTTCCTTTCGGGCCGGCACCAGGATTTCCTAGTGTGGTTGCTGGTCGGTTACATAGCCTTTTTCGCGTTCTCGCAAGGCGCGGTCATCTGGGTTTATCTCAGCGAAGTTTTTCCCAACCGCGTGCGCGCAAAAGGACAAAGCCTCGGCAGTTTTTCGCATTGGTTCATGAACGCACTCATCTCTCTCGTTTTCCCGTCGATGGCTGCGGCCTCCGGCGGCTATCCCTTCGTCTTTTTCGCGGCCATGATGGTCCTGCAGTTTTTTGTTGTGCTGTTGGTCTATCCGGAAACCAAAGGAATTTCGCTCGAAGAGATGCAAAAGAAGCTCGGCATCGCCTGACTACGCAAGTTCGCCCACTGTCGGTTCCGTCTCTTGTTTGCCTTTCTCTGCGAACTCTGCAACTCTGCCGTAATAATTGCTTTGTTCGCCGCGGCACCGCCACGTTCATCCGACGAGCAATGTTGAACCCACAGCAAACGCACAGCGCGCCACGGTTGACTTCCGCCAGAGTAAAAGTATCATGGGGACCAGAGGGCATGGAGTTCGCCCCTTAACCGCTGTCCCTTCTCAGCCGGGACAGATGATGACTCCTGACAAGGGATTCTTGTCGCGGAGTCATGTCCCCGGCAACGATCCCGCACCGACCCAATGCACCGGAAACTGGCTCGATGTCTTTCTTACGAGCCTCTAGGAAAGGACGCATCTTGTAAATATGACCAAATACTTGATGGTAGGTCTCGGGGGATTTCTTGGATCGGTCTTGCGCTTCTGGTTCGGAGGATATGTCGGCAATCGCATGGGCACGCGATTCCCGTACGGTACCTTCATCGTCAATTGCACCGCGTGCTTTCTAATCGGTTTGATCGTTACGCTGCTGGCGGAAAAAGCGAACTGGAGCTCGAATTGGCGCTACTTGCTTCCGATTGGATTCATCGGCGGGTACAGCACGTTTTCGACGTTCGAATATGAAACCTTTCGCGTATTTCAAGACGGCGAGTTTCTCATCGCCGGCCTGAACGTTATCCTCAGCGTGGTCGTTGGTTTCATTTCCGTTTGGTTGGGCGTGATCACCGGACGCTCGATTACCTGAAATCATGTCCTCGGCCGGGCGGTAGAATACTTGGTTGCAAACCGTGGATTAGAATGCGGGAGGAAACATGCTTAAAGCCGGATCCGCCAAGAAAGTAAACATTTACGTTGGCCAGGACCACCAATATCACGGGGAAGCCGTCCACGCGGCGATTTTGCAATTTCTTTTCTATCACCAGGTTTCCGGAGCCACTGTCACGCGCGGCATCGCCGGATTTGGCGCCGACCACCGCATGCACACGGATCGCGCGCTGGCGCTCACGGAAAATCTTCCGATGAAAATCGAGTTCATGGAAACGGCCGAAAAAGTGGACGAACTTCTCCCCAAGCTGCACGAAATGGTCGGAACAGGCCTGATTGAGGTTCAAGATACAACCATCGTGAAACCTTCCGAGGCTTCCACGAAAAGAGCCGGCCAGCAAGACGTGCCCGCGCTGAAGCGCCAGGGAAAAGCGAAGCTGATGCGAATTTTCATTGGCGAGAACGATAAATGGAATGGCAAGCCTCTGCACAAAGCACTGCTCGAAAGTATGCGCGCGAACGACATCGCCGGCGTCACCGTGTACCAGGGTATTTTGGGTTACGGAGCCAATCGCAGGATTCACAAGGACCGAGCGCTTCATCTATCGCATGACCGGCCGATCATGCTCTCCGTCGTGGACACTGAAGAACGGCTCCGCACATTTCTTCCCGTTCTTGACGGCATGGTGCAACAAGGCTTGGTGGTTTTCTCCGACGTGGACGTCATCAAATACACGCGGGACTTCCAGGAAGTTGAGCGCAGAAAGGAGGCGCGGAAATGAAGCTCGAAGGCACGGCACAAATGCTGCGCATTCATTTCGGCGAAAACGATAAATGGAAGGACAAGCCGCTGTACCGCGCCATCGTCGAAAAATGCCGCGAACTGGACATCGCCGGAGCCACTGTTTTTCGCGGAATCGAAGGATACGGCGCCAGCACGCTGATTCGCCGCCCGCGCCACATGTCGTTCTCTCACGACGCTCCGGTAATGGTCAGCGTGATTGACTCCGAAGAAAAAATTCGGATGCTGATCCCGTTCCTGGACGAAATGGTCGGCGAGGGACTGATCGCCATTTCAGAAGTGGAAGTAGTCAAATACGTGCATCAAGACGGCATCCGTTCGTAACGCGACTAACGGCACAACTTTGCATAAGACAACTTCGCCGAGCACGCGTCGCGGAGCGCCCTTAGATTGGCGTCGTACCCGTCGCGGTGTTTCTCAGCACTCCCAGTTTCTCGATTTCCACTTCGGCGACGTCTCCCGCCTCATAAATACCGGCGGATTGCGAAACACGCCCACTCCTGACGGCGTTACGGTCGCGATGATGTCGCCCGGCTCCAGCGTGATCGCCTCGGAAATAAACGCGATCAATTGCGGCACCCGAAAGAGCAGCTTCGACGTATTCGAATCTTGAAAAATCTCGTCGTTAAAACGGCCGATAACCCGCAGATTGTGCGGATCGGGAATCTCGTCGCGCGTCGTGAGCGGCCCTGTGGGACGGAACGTGTCACAGGATTTTCCGCGCGTCCACTGCTTGTCCGCGAATTGCCACTCCCGCGCCGACACATCGTTGAGCGCCATATATCCCGCCACGTAATCGAGCGCCGCATCCGCGCGGATGGCCTTGCCACACCGCCCAATCACCACGGCTAATTCAGCCTCGTTATCAACCTGCATGTCCCCCGACGGAATTACGATGGGATCGTGCGGCCCTGCGATGGAATTCGGAAATTTTGCGAATATAAGCGGATATTCCGGCACTTTGAAATTCGCTTCACCGGCGTGGTCCCGATAGTTCAATCCTACCGCTATGATGTTGCTTGGCTTCGGAACGGGAGGACCGAGCTCCAGCGACTTCAAAGGAAACGACGCCTGACCGACTGGCGCGTCAGCTAGCAGTTTCAGCGCCAAATCCAACGCCTCGGAGCCCGCATTCAAGAAATCCGCTGCGCTCGAAAGAAAGGGAGCGGCTTTGCCCGCAGCCGCGCTCAGTTCCTGCAGATCAAATACGCTCTCGCCGTGCAAGGCGCCAAGCCGTCACGCTTGTCCACTCCGAAAATTCACGATGCGCAAGCACAATCCTCCTAAATCGTCAGCCGTGCAGACGCTGCTTTCTTGCTCGCGCTATCCCGTGATTCTACAAGGCTCCCGCAACGGTGAAATTATTGCCTCGGAGCGACGCTCGCGCTGGAATCAACGAGCTTCTGCACGGACGGCGCAACCGCAAGAATCAGGTCGGCGGTCGGCTTTTCAGCCTGCTGAATCATGGCCAGCTGTTCGCCATGCCACGAGTCGGGAGCCGCGTGGCCCTTGTCAATGAAGTCGAGCGCCTGCAGCCCCGCCGCCGCGAGCGAAGCCAGATTTTGCGAAACCGGCGAAAGTTCCTTCAGCAAAAATGAATTTTGCAGCATAGGTTCAAGCTGACCGTCATTGTCGCGCCACACGACTAGCTGTGCGCGAATTCGCGATTCCGCTTGCGGATCCTGAAACTTGTTGGCGACGAATTGATTCACGTCATCAGCAAATCGTCGCGCCACTTTGCTTTCGGGAGCCACCGCATCCACCACGCGATCGAGCGGAATATCGCTGGTTTGAATTCCCCCGGCGCTCTCGGCTTCTCTTTCGCGAATGGTAATGCTCGCCGGCTGCACCGCATCGGCCAGGATGCGCAGTGCGGCGATATCATCAGCCCCGGCCATGCGCGCGAGCATCACCTCTGTGCTCGAACGATGCGTCAGCCCCAGTTCCTCCAGCTCTACGCTTACCGCATGCAGCCTGCGATACATCGAATCCGGATCCTGCAACTGCTGTGCGGACCACAACCGCTCGGCAACCGCCGCCGCCCGCGGCCAAATCCGCGAATCAATAGTTTCATCAGAAATAAATTCAGCCCACATGCAAGCTTCGCCGCCGAGAATCAGTTTCTGCTGCTCCGGCGTGAGCATGGCATCCGCATTCGCCATCGGATCTACCGCGTAGTGCTGGCTCGCCGGCGCCATCCCGTCCAGGTAATAACCGCTCGAAAGTAATCCGCGGTAACCCTGCCTGGCCGCTTCAGCCAACGATTCCTGGCCCCGCCACGATTGGATCACGATGTCTTTCGGCATCCCCGGCGCCAGAATTTCGTCCCAGCCGACCATTTCCTTGTGGTGCTTGCTCACGATTTTCTGAACTTGCAGCGTGAAATACTGTTGCAGTTCCTGATCGTTCTTCAATTTGTGCGCGCGCATGAATTCCTGGATCTTCGGATTGGCGTCCCACTGCTTTCCGTTCACTTCGTCGCCGCCAATGTGAAAATAATGGTCCGGGAAAAGCTCCGCCATCTCGCCAATGAATTTGTCCAGAAACTTGTACGTGGACTCCCGCGAAGGATCCATCGCCGGATCGAAAATTCCCCAGCGCCGCTCGATCTGGTACGGTCCAGGCCCGCTGGCAAGTTCGGGATAACCCACGAACCACGACGTGCTGTGTCCCGGCATGTCGAATTCTGGCAGCACTCGAATGCCGCGGTCGCTGGCGTACGCAATCAGCTCGCGCATTTCCGCCTGCGTGTAATACTTTCCGTCCGAACCCATTTCCTGCAGCTTGGGGAATTCCTTGCTCTCCATGCGGAAGCCCTGATCATCTGAAAGGTGCAAGTGCAGCACGTTCATTTTCACCGCGGCCATCGCATCAATGTTCCGCTTCAGCGTGTCCAGATAAATAAAATGGCGGCTGACGTCGATCGTCAGTCCGCGCCAGGGAAACCGCGGCGCGTCTTCGATATGCACGGCCGGCGCGGCGAACCGGGACGGCGTCACAACCACCAGTTGCAGAAGAGTCTGAAGCCCATGCATCACCCCCAAAGGATTCGGCGCCGTCAGCTTCACTCTCGCCGCGTTCACGTCCAGAACATAGCTTTCGTCTTCACCCAAATCTGGCACGGGCTTGCTTGCGCGCTCCGCATGAATCAGCAGCGTCGCCCTGGATGGATCAACAATCGTCATGCCAATGAACAAACCAGTCCGCCGCGAAAGGTCGCGACAAAATCTCTGAACTGCTCGCTCCAGCCGAGGCTCGCGATAGCCTTCCATCGCCACCGAAAAACTCGCGCCGATCGGTAGTGCACCGCTTTCAAGCTGCACGCTCGACGGCATCGGGATCAAAGTCAATTGCGGCATAGATTGCTCCGGCGATTGGTTCGAAGCGCCCGAACCAGCGGCAAGACCAAGCAGCACAACGAGCGACACAATTCGCATTTGCCCTTCTTTGAGCAATTTATGGCGCAAAAGATATTCGAGCGACGCGCAGAATAGTACAAATTCTCGCCCGGCACGCAAGTTATTTCCCGCTTTCATCGCGCGCTGCACCATCGCGCCGCAAATTTCTTCGATTTCACATTGCTTCCTCGCGCGCATCTGTGCAATAAAGTCGGGCCGATGCCATTCACACTGCTCGATTGGTCAGCCATTGTCGGTTACCTCGCAATAACCCTTCTACTCGGCCTCTATTTCCGGCGCAGCTCTACAAAAAGTTCTGAAGATTATTTCGTCTCCGGACGCAGCGCTTCCTGGTGGCTCGCCGGCACATCGATGGTGGCCACCACCTTCGCCGCCGATACGCCTCTGCTCGTGGCCGGCCTCGTTTACACCCAAGGAATCGCGGGAAACTGGATTTGGTGGGCGTTTCTGCCATCCGGAATGATGACTGTGTTTCTCTTCGCGCGTTTGTGGCGCCGCTCCGGTCTGATGACCGACGTGCAATTCGCCGAAATGCGCTACTCCGGGAAGCCCGCTGCATTCCTTCGGGGCTTTCGCGCCATTTACCTCGGCTTGCTGATGAACTGCCTGATCCTCGGCTGGGTCACCAAAGCGATGATCAACATCGTCGGCACCACTCTGGGCCCCACGATGCAGACTTGGGCTTTCCTCGGCACATTTTCTCGCGCGCTGAGCCAAATTTTCGGCCCAGTATTTTCCGGCACCGACGGCCAAGCCCTGATCATTTGCATTTTCTTTCTCATTCCGTTTACCGGACTTTACGTTTCCCTCGGCGGCCTCTCAGGCGTGCTCTGGACCGACCTGTTCCAATTCGTCCTGAAAATGAGCATCGTGATCGGAATCGCCTGGTACGCCGTCAAAGCCGCGGGCGGCATGGGCTCGATGATCAATCAAATTGGCGCGATGCGCGCACAGAACGGCGGCTCCGACCCCCTCGCGTTTCTCCCTGATTTTTCGAAGGGCTTCGCGAGCGACACCTTGTGGACGCTCCCCGTAATCACTTTTGCGGTGTACCTCGGCGTGCAGTGGTGGGCTTTTTGGTACCCCGGCGCGGAACCCGGCGGCGGCGGATACATCGCACAAAGAATTTTCAGTGCGCGCGATGAACGCCAGGGATTATTTTCCGTGCTTTGGTTCAACATCGCTCACTACGCCCTGCGCCCCTGGCCCTGGATCCTGACGGCTCTCGCGGCGATCGTGCTCTATCCCGGCCTGCAACATCCCGAAACCAGTTACATGATGATCGTCAACGACTACGTGCCCCACGCCTGGCGCGGCATCATCGTGGCCGGCTTTCTCGCCGCGTTCATGTCCACCATCGCGACGCAGCTCAACTGGGGCACGTCCTACATCGTCGAGGATTTTTACCGCCGCTTCCTGGTGCGCCACGCGTCCGAGCGCCACTACGTCCACATTTCGCAGCTCGTCACAGTGCTGCTGGTAATCATGACGGGCTACGTCTCTGCGCAACTCGCGTCCATCCGTTCCGGCTGGCAAGTCGTGCTGCAAGTCGGCGCAGGGACCGGCAGCGTTTACATGCTTCGGTGGTATTGGTGGCGCATCAACGCCTGGAGCGAAATTTCCGCGATGATCACCGCGCTCGGCGTCACGCTCGCGCTGCACTGGGAAAATCTAGCGAACGCGCTCCTGGGGCGACCGTCACTTTTCACCGGTTCCGACACGGTCGTCTTCGCAAAAGACATCCTCACCACGACGCTTCTGACCACTGTGGTGTGGATTGTCGTCACGCTGGCCACCAGAAAAGAACCAGACAGCATCCTGCTGTCGTTCTACCGAAAAGTCCGACCGGACGCCACGGGCTGGCAACCCATCGCCCCGCTCGCGCCCGAAATTCCGAAGACGCACGATCTGGCCCGCAATCTCTGGTGCTGGGTTCTAGGCTGCACGATGGTTTACAGCGCGCTTTTCGGCGTAGGCAAATTGCTGCTACACCACTGGCCACTAGGAATATTTTTGGTGCTGCTAGCAACGGTATGCGCCTGGCAAATGTCCCGCGAATTAAGCAGCGGACACAGAAGCATCGAAGTCGAAGCAGCAGCACAGACAACAAGAGGAAGAATCTGAGAACTAGCGCCAGGCTCATCCAACAAGAAAACGGATAACGCACACGGGTAGGGGCGCTGCCTGCTGCGCCCGCCTTCATTGCAAATCAATTGCAAAATCCCGCCGATTCGCAGCTTCTTGAAAAAGCCTGAGGCTTTGTGGGTCGCGGCTTTAGCCGCGACATAATGTCCGCGAAATTCAAGGGGGCTTCCGCCCCTGAAGCTGCCACAGACTTCAACCTCGCCACGAAACCGGCCTCGGCTCAGCGTCTCTGTGCTCTCTATGCTTTTCTCGGTGTCCTCTGTGTTGGATCTTTGGCGCGAGAAAACGCGGGCACCATCACCGAAATCTGCGAATCAGCAAAGTATGCCGTCCCGACCGGTAAAGCCCCACCACGTACATGCAAGCCTTCCCCTTCGTCGTGTAAATGAGCTGGCGAATGCGCAATAGCGGCGTGCCGCGCGGAACCGACAACAGCTCCGCAGTCTTCAAATCCGCCGCGGTCGCGTCAATTTCCTCGTCGGAGTAGGCCATCTCCACTCCGTATTCGTGCTCCAGGGTCACAAACAACGATCCGCGCTCGAGTGTGCCGCCCGCCAGCGCTGGAAATTCATCCGCCGAGAGATAGCAAGTCTCCAGCGCAAACGGTTCATCGGCCGCTTGCCGCACGCGTTCTAGCATGTACAGGTGGCTCCCGGACGGCAACGAAAGCCGCGCCGCGATTTCATGTTCGTTGTCCAGCACACCCGAGGAAATAATTCTGGAGCGCGCCGCGAGCCCGCGACTGGCCATCTGCTCCGTGTAACTCATCAGCTTGTTGAAATGAATTTTTGGCGGCGCGACGAACGTTCCGGAACCGTGCCGCCGCTCGACCATGCCTTCCCGCGCCAGGTCCGCCAGCGCGTGGCGCGCCGTCATCAGGCTCACTTTGTGAGTCTTGGCCAGCTCCCTCTCGGAAGCGACCATGTCTCCGGGCTTAAGTTGCCCGCCTTCAATCCGCTTGCGGATCACGTTCTGGATTCTCTTGTAGGTCGGTTCGCCGTTTCGGCTGATCGGTGTCATGCACGCTCCGGAAATGCCTGTGAGTCTAGCAGGATAGGGTTACGGCTGGTTTAACAGGCGTCCCGGCCTGCCTCTTAAGTGCAACTAAACTGCTATAGAGCTCAGATATCTGCTATAGAGCTTACCCCGTCAATTCTGCCAAATTCTTATACAGTTTCATTTTTCTCTTGACAATAGAAATCGTGCGCTATATAGCTCTTGCTCATCAAAGGGGTATTTGGGGTGCGTGGGAGGCGTGACAGCCTCGATTCTCCGAATTTCCGCCAGGAGGCTTCCGTGAACAAGATCCGCCGTATCGCAGCAATCGCTTGCATGTTGTCAGCGCTAGTTATCGTCGCGCTCGCCGTAACCGTCTCGCCCGCCTGGAGCCAGCAAGCCTCGGGCTCCATCACCGGAACGATTATCGACCCATCCGGTGCGGCAGTTGCCAATGCGACTGTCACCGTCCGCGACGTGGACCGCGGCACCATTTTGACCACGCAAACCAACAGCTCCGGCGTTTACAATTTTCCGCAAGTGACGGTCGGCAACGTGGAATTAGGCGTGGAAGCCTCAGGTTTTTCCAAGCAGGTCCACTCTCCCTTTACTCTCATTCTTAATCAGATCGCGCGTGTGGACTTCCAAATGAGCGTCGGTCAGGTGTCACAGACCGTGGAGGTATCTGCGGCTCCGCCCCTTTTGCAGACCGACTCCACAGAACTGGGCACTCTCGTAGATTCGAATGTGGCGGTCTCGCTGCCTTTGTCTACGCGCAACATCAACCAGCTGACATTGCTGGCACCCGGCGTCGTCAGCCCGAACATTTTTGCCTTTCAGGCGCCGCAGTCCACCTTTGGCACCGGGCGTCCGTACGTCAATGGCGCTCGCGAGCAAGACAACAATTTTTCCTTGGACGGCATGGACACCAACCAGGCGGACAACAATGAAGTCGCCTATGTGCCGAGTCCGGACGCAATTCAGGAATTCAATCTGATCGCGGGCAATGCGCCGGCGGATTTCGGAAATTACATCGGGGGCGTTGTCGTCGAAACTCTGAAATCGGGAACCAACTCATATCACGGCGACATCTACGAGTTTCTCCGCAATACCGCCCTGAATGCGAATACCTGGCAAAACAAAGCCATAACGCTTGTCAACCAAGAGCCCGGAGGCAGCGGCGCAGTGCTGCCGCGTAATCCTCTGCATTGGAATGATTTTGGCGCAACGATCGGTGGTCCAATCATCAAGAACAAGCTCTTTTTCTTTGCAGACTGGCAGACATCGCTTTTCGACACACCGGCCAACTCGGTGGCCTTCGCTCCAGTTCCGGCGGCATTTCGCACCGGCGACTTCTCGTCGCTTTGTACTGCGGGCTTTACCGCCGGAGGCATTTGCACCAACAGTTCACAGCAGCTCTACAACCCATTTTCCAGTAACAACCCGACAACTCGCACGCCTTACCTAAACAACCAGGTTCCCATTCAAAGCACTGCGGCTCAGAATATTCTCAGTTCGTCACTTTTTCCCGCCGCGAACCAAACCAGCTACTTCCAACAAAATTACGTTAACTCTTATCAGGGTGACTTTAAGGTCGACTGGCAAGCCTCCGAAAAGGACCACATCATGGGGCGCTGGTCACAGCAATACGTAATTAACAACACCACCAACAGCATCGCCTTGCTCCCGAACCTCAAGAGGGAATACCCGTTGAAGAATTTTGTCCTGGACTACGCGCGAACCATCTCACCCTCTCTCGTTAACGAGTTTCGGGTTGGCTTCCAGGACTTCCCCGCGAACGACCAAATTTTTTCAAACCCGACCAGCACGAACCTACCGAAAGAGTTTGGAATTCCGGGCGTCCCGAGCACGATCCTGCCGTGCATCACTTTTAGTGGTCCGGCGTGTAACGGAGGGATTTACACCAGCATCGGCAGCACGGACAGCGTTGAAATCTTCCACGACACCACCATCGAGGCCGAGGATGCCCTCACCTGGACTCACGGCAACCATGTGATTCACTTTGGGTTTGAATACTTTCACTACATCATGAACGATGTTTATCCCGGCAACGAGGGCGTAGCTGGTTCATTCAGCTTTAGCGGGCAGTACACGGGCAACGGCGCGGCGGGGACTTCCGGCGGTAACGGAGTCGCTGACTTCCTCCTTGGCCTCCCGAGCGACGTGACATTGGGAACTCCGCTGAGTTTTCATTTGCGCAACACGTTGCTGGGCGCTTTCGTGCAAGACAATTGGCGCCTAACGAGCCACCTGACCCTGAACCTGGGTCTTCGCTACGAGCTGACCACGCCTCGGGGTGATGAGAACGGAAGCAAGAACGTCAATTTCGACCGCTTCACTGGCACACCGCAGATCGGCAGGAACTACAACACCTACACTGGTATCGACAACTTCCAGCCGCGTATCGGCCTCGCTTGGCAGCCGGCGTGGCTGCCCAACACCGTCTTCCGCGCCGCTTACGGCATCTCCACCTATATGGAGGGCAATGGCGTCAACAACTTGGCCGTCGTGAACCCGCCTTACGTTGTGAATCGTGAAGCGAATAACACCGGACTGTCGCTCCCACCGTTCACGCTGGATCAGGGTTATACGGCTTTTCCGAGCGCTCCATGCACTGCCGCAGCCCTTTTGGCTTTTTCACCTGATTGCTTGTCCTCCACTACGATTCACTTGACCAATCCGAATCTTCAGCCGGCAGTTGATCAGCAGTGGAACTTCACTGTCCAACATCAGTTCGGAAATAGCACCACGGTTTCCGCAGCGTATGTTGGTAATAAAATTGACCATATGACCGACATCTATCTGTTGAACCAACAGATGCTCGTCAACGGTGTGCTTTCACCCAGCCCGTTTGCCCCTCCTCTCATTGCTGCCGGCGCAAACGTCAGGTACAACGATTCCAGCGCCATCCAGCGCTTCAACGCTTTGGAGCTCAGCCTTGTGGAACGGCCGTTTCATGGACTTCAAGCTCAGGCGAACTACACCTGGTCCAAATGTCTTTCGAACTCGCTCGGCTATTTCGGCCAGTATGGCGATGAAGAAGGCATCGGTGTTAGCCAAACCGGAGGCGGATATTTCTTCTTCCAGAACATATACGACCAAAAAGCGGACTACGGCCGGTGTATCAGCGACGTTGCCAGCCTGTTCAACGGTTACGCTCTGTATGACCTGCCGTTCGGGCACGGACGCCGTTTTGGCAGCGGCGTTAGCGGCGTAGTCAATCAGTTCATCGGCGGCTGGCAAGTTGCAACTGGTTTCAACATTCACTCAGGATTTGCCATCAATCCGTCCGCACCAGACCAATCTGGAACCGGCGGCGGCGTGGGAGCTGCTTATCGGCCAAACTGCGTGTCGGGCGTTGCTCAACACGGCAGCGGTGCTTTTACGAACATCTCGGGAAATGTTGGACTTCAGTTCCTGAATCCACTCGCCGTCTCCTTGCCGGCAGCGCAAACGTTCGGAAACTGCGGCGTGGGTTCGTTCCGTGGTCCGGACCTTACCACTGCGGACATAAATCTGACGAAGAATTTCAACATCACCGAGCGCTTCAACCTGCAGTTCATGACCCAATTTATCAACTTCACCAATACCCCGGTGTTCTCGGCTCCGAACGGGAACTGCGGGCCACTTTGCGCTCCGGGCGGTACGGGAACATTCGGATTGGTCCAATCCGCAAACCCAGGTCGCCAAATTCAGTTCGGATTGAAACTTCTCTTCTGATCGCTGATCGGGTCCCCTAGTAAGTGCGCGGAGCCGCTACCCACGGGTAGCGGCTCTGTTTTTGCGCGTCAAAATCAGCGCAGCTCCTTAATTCGTGAGAACGGGTTTGAATTTGTAGCGGCGGCTCGACGACTTAGGTCGCGCCGAACATTGGAACTTGCTAACCGCGCGTTATATCCTCGTGACTGTGTTGCGGCGCGCTCTGCGTTCCCCTGCGATGGGTTTGTTCCTCGGGCTGATCGTCACGCTCGCGGCCGTCGTCACTTACTCGGCATACATCACGCACCAAATCGCAAGCCTGCGCGTGCTGCAAAACAATCTGGTCGAACGCAATCGCAAAGTTTCCCTGCAGCTCCTCCGCGTGCAAAATGACCTGAATTCTCTCGCCCTGGCCATGCGAGACATGCTCGATAACGACGAGCCCTACCCGCTCACCGCCTGGAAAGCGCAATTTGCGCGCATCCACGAAGATCTCGATGACGCGCTGCAATCCGAAGAGCACCTCGACCCGGCCACCCGCACGCCCGATCAAAAGCAATATCTCGCTGCCTCGCTCACGCAATTCTGGGACGCCGTCGACCGCACGTTTGCACTAGCCCAGAACGGCAGGGATAAAGAAGCGCGCGACCAAATTCGCCTGACGCTGCAGGCCCGTCAACAGGCGCTCAGCACCGCCGTCTCGCGCTTGCTGGTGGAAAATAATGAGAGCGACGAACAAATCGCGCACCAAGTCCGCGAGATCTACGACCGCGTCCAGCGCCAGGTTTATTTATTTCTCACGGCGACACTGGCGGCGATCATCCTCACCAGTCTCTACGTGATCCGCTCGAATCGCCGCCTCTTCGAGCAAGTGGCGAATCTCTCACGCCAACGCAGCGACCTTGCGCAAAAACTCATCACCACGCAGGAGTCCACGTTGCGCCACATCTCCCGAGAGTTGCACGACGAGTTCGGCCAGATTCTCACCGCCATCGGCGCGATGCTCGGCCGAGTCGAACGCCACGCTCCCGCCGATTCGCCGCTGCGCTCCGAGCTTCACGAAGTTCGCGACGTCGCGCAGACTACTCTCGAAAATATTCGCAGCCTTTCGCAGGCGCTGCATCCTGTGATGCTCGATGAAGCCGGCCTCGAAAGCACCATCGACTGGTACATTCCCACGATCGAAAAACAGACCGGCATCGACATCAGTTATGAAAAATCCGGCGCGCCCTATCCCGTGGACGGGGGCGCAGCCATTCACATCTACCGCGTACTGCAGGAAGCGCTGAACAACGTCGCGCGCCATTCCGGCGCCCGCGAAGCCTGGGTGCGCCTGCGTTTTCAGGGCGATTCGCTGCAGCTAGAAATTGAAGATCACGGCAAAGGCCTCGATACCTCCGCGTCCAAGCCCGGCATGGGCCTGGTCGCCATGCGCGAGCGCGCCGAACTTCTCGCGGGCGCCATCGAGTTGCTGCGTCTGCCGCAAAGTGGGACTCTAGTTCGTCTGAAAGTGCCGAGAGCAAGGCTCGATGCGCATGGGCAATAAAATTTCCGTGCTCCTCGTGGACGATCACGCGCTGGTCCGCCGCGGCTTCCGGCGCATGCTCGAAGACGAGCCAGACATCGCGGTCGTCGGCGAAGCGGGCGATGGCGAAGAAGCCATCAAGCTCGCGCGCACCCTACGCCCGAAGGTGATCGTGATGGATTGCGCGTTGCCGGGCTCGAGCGGCCTCATCGCCACACGCAAAATCCTCGAGCACTCGCGCGACACCGCCATATTAATGTTAAGCATGCACTCCGAAGACACGCTGGTGCGCCAAGCGCTCGACTCCGGCGCCCGCGGTTACATCCTGAAAAACGCGGTGGACCTCGAGCTCGCCACTGCCATCCGCCGCGTCGCCGCCGGAGAAATCGTGCTGGCCTCTGAGCTTTCGCGCTCCGCCGGGCTAAAAGGCGAACGCAACGCCGGCCTCACCGTCCGCGAGCTAGAAATTCTGCAACTCATCGTTGACGGCAAATCCAACAAAGAAATTGCCGACCAGCTTTCGCTCAGCGTCAACACCGTCAGCGTGCATCGTGCCAATATCATGGACGCGCTAGGCATCCACAAAACCGCCGAACTGGTCGTCTACGCCATCCGCAATGGCTTGGTGAACATTTCGTGAATCGCCGCGCGTTCCTAAAAAATCTCGGCGGCGCCGCAGGACTCGCGAGCCTCTCACCGTTCGCGGCTTTGGCAAACGTCTCCGCTGCTGGGCCACAACAGCAACAACAAGCCGCAACTCCCGGCTTTCGCTTGATAGATGTCACAAACTCCGCCGGCATCCAGTTCCATCACAATTCCGGAGCCTACGGCGGCAAACTCCTCCCCGAAACTCTCGGCTCCGGCTGCGCTTTTCTTGATTACGATGGCGACGGCTGGCAGGACATCCTGCTCATCAATGGCATGGACTGGCCCGGCCACAAGCGCGCACCCACGACGCTGCGCCTCTACCAGAATAATCGCAACGGTACATTCACTGACGTAACTCGCCGCGCCGGTCTCGACATCGAAATGTACGGCATGGGCGTCGCCGTCGGCGATTACAATAACGACGGGTTCCCGGACATTTTCATCACCTGCGTCGGCCAAAGCCGCCTGTTTCGCAACAATAAAAATGGCGCGTTCGTTGACGTCACAAAAACCGCCGGCCTCGCCGGCCGCCAGGCCCTCAGCACCTCCGCGCTCTGGCTCGATTACGACCGCGACGGCCTGCTCGATCTCTTCGTCTGCAATTACGTCAAATGGTCCGCCGAGCACGACGTTTTCTGCAGCCTCGACGGCCAGCACAAATCCTATTGCACTCCCGAAGCGTATCGCGGCGAAACCTGCTGGCTCTTCCGCAATCGCGGCGACGGAACTTTCGAGGACGTCACCGCGAAAAGTGGCGTCTTCGATACCAGTTCGAAATCTCTCGGCGTCGCCATGCTCGATTACAATCTCGATGGCTGGCCCGACCTGCTCGTCGCCAACGACACCCAGCCCAACAAGCTCTACCGCAACCTGCAAACTGGGACGTTCAAGGATGTCGGCGTCGAAGCCGGCATCGCTTTCAGCGCCGACGGCAAAGCGCGCGCGGGCATGGGCGTTGCTTGCGGCGACTTCGAAAATTCCGGACGCGCCGGAATCGCCATCACCAATTTCGACAACGAGATGATCGGCCTCTATCAGCCGATTGAGAATGGAGCTTACCAGGACATTGCCATTCAGGCCGGCGTCGGTCTTCCGTCCGTCAACACTCTCGGCTTCGGCTGTGTTTTTCTCGACGCCGATCTCGATGGCCTGCTCGATCTCGCCGTCGCCAACGGCCACATTGACGAAACCGTGCGCAATATTCGCGGCAACGTCGGCTACGCGCAGCCACCGCAACTTTTTCTCAATAGCGGCGGACGTTTTCGCGACGTCGCGCCCGCGATGAGCAAGGAATTCGCCGCCCCGAAAGTTGGCCGCGGCCTAGCCTACGGCGATTTTGACCGCGACGGCGACCTCGACGTATTAATGACTACCAACAACGGCCCCGCGTACCTCTACCGAAACGACCAGCTCGCTGGAAATAAAAGCGTCCGCTTTCGCCTGGTCGGCACCAAATCGAATCGCGACGCCATCGGCGCCCGCGTCCGCATCGAATCGGGCGGCGTCACGCAAGAGCGCGTAGTCCACAGCGGCTCCAGTTACCTCTCGCAATCCGAGCTCCCGGTTACTTTCGGTGTAGCCCACAACGATAAAATCGACCGCGCCATAATCACCTGGCCCAGCGGCCCCACAGAAGAATTCAAGAATCTAAAATCCAACCAATCCTACGAATGCAGAGAATCCAAAGGTATCGTGCCCCAATCCGGCTTCTAACATGTTCCGTCAGAGCGCACCGACACAGTCCGCGTCGAAACTCAAGAATTTCTGCGGCTCGGGGATTTAGAACCTGTGTGTGTGAGAGCTCAGGATGCTTGTGGGTAGTGGCTTCAGCCACGACATAGGCAATGCACATTCAGGGCGGCTTAGCCGCTAAAGCTCCGCCTTTGCTGTTCTCACGCCGGGCCGGCAATCGTGACTTCGCGCTGCATCGTAGCGCCGGCGTCTCGGTCAAATCTCTTGACGTTGCCGTTGCTTTTCTCAAACGAAACGAGCAGTCCGCGCCCATTCGCCCCGAATTGCTCCTAGTATTTTTGCAGTATTGCGTCCAATCTCGCGCTCCGTTACATTGCGCTCGTTAAGCCGCCTTCCCCGCGTCCTGGCAGGCGCGCAAGGCGGCTCACCCTAGCACGAGAACTCGACCCCGGCCGGTACCCCCATACCAGCCGGGGTTTCCTGTTTGTACCCGCTCGTAGGGTTCCGCCGATTGGCGGTACGCTTTGTATCGAGTGGAGACGCCTGCTACCGCATAGATCTACTCTTCGATTGTCCCGCTTCGAGATTTCATGCAGGATTGGGGCGGAGAATCAATCTATGACGCGACTATTTTCGATTTCGGTGGTTGTGTGTTGCTTCGTGGCGGCAATGGCCACGCCGGTTTTGGCGCAGGCGTCCAATTCGAGTCAGGGTGACGCGGACGCGTTCACTTCGAATCAGGCGGGCTTGCTGACTGCCGGCTCATCCACTGCAAGCGGCTCCTCTTCTGGCCATCTGTCCGCACATTGGGAAGAATTGACGGCGGCGGATTTTCGTTCGGCGGTCGAGCTGTCCAAGGGGACTTGCCTTTTGCCCTTCGGCATCCTCGAAAAGCATGGGCCGCACCTGCCCCTGGGGACGGATTTGATCGACGTGCGCTATGCCTCGCTCGCGGCGGCCGACCAGGAGTATGCCGTAGTGTTTCCCGAATACTATTTCGGGCAAATCTTCGAAGCGAAGCACGAGCCGGGGACGGTGGCGTACAGCGCGGACTTACAGATGCTCTTGCTGCAGGAAACCACGGACGAAATGGCGCGCAACGGCTGCAAGAAAATCCTCATCGTCAACGGGCACGGCGGCAACGAGCACTTGCTGCCTTTTTTCGCGCAGGCGCAACTCGAAAAGCCGCACGACTACGTGGTGTACCTTCAGTGGGGGCACGAGATTCCAGCGGGCGGCCCGGCTAAGAAAACCACGCTGGACATGCATGCGGGCGAATCGGAAACGGCGCGAGTGATGGTGTCGCGTCCGGACCTGGTGCACCAGGACCGCTCCGCCAGCGAATCCGGCGCGGACCAAAAACGCGTGAATCTGCCGGAAGACGTCTACACCGGGATTTGGTGGTACGCGCGCTTTCCAAATCATTATGCCGGGGATGGTTCGGCGGCAACGCTCGCGTATGGGCAGGCGGACATGAAGGCGTGGGTAGCCGCGATTGTGCAAGCGCTGCGCGCCGTGAAGGCAGATGACGTCAGCCTGAAATTGCAGAAGGAATTTTACGAAAAGAGTGCGCATCCGCTCGATACGCCGCAATGAACACGGCCGAGGGGCGTTTGCTACGAGGCAATTGCGCCAAGCTGCGCGGCGTAGGCCAGCAGACGAGCGTCGTCTCCACGCGCGGCGACCAGTTGCACGCCGGCGCCACCCGCCGCAGGCAGCGTGACGACCGGCACGCCGGGCAAACTGAGTGGCGCGGTGTGGCGCAAGATGGTGCCGCGGGTTTGGCTGTGGTCGGCGCCAGCGACGAGTTGCGCCACCGGCGAACAGGGCGCGATGAGAAAATGATGCTCGCGCAGAAGAGCATCCACGCGATCGCGGAATACAGCGTGAAGCTTGCGCAGGCGCTCGGTTTCGTCGGCAGGTATGGACGCGCCCCAGGTGAGCCGTTCGGCGATCGATTTTTCGAAATGCGAAAAATCGCTGCCCGTGTTCGCGGCGTGAATTGCGGCCGCTTCGTGCGCCTGGATCGGCGCGAAGATGGACATCGCGTCCTCCCAGAACGCCGTATCTGCCGGAACGATCCGCGCGCTGGATTTTTCCAGGTTCTCCCGCCAATGCGCGAAGCCGGCGAGTACCGCCGGTTCGCAATCCCGCAGAAAATCATCGGACACACGCCCAATGCGAACGTTGGTCTCCGCAGCGCGCGGCACACTTAGCCCGAACAGCGCTTCGGCGAGCAGCGGCGCGTCGCGCAGATCGCGGAAGAGCCAGCCGAGCGTATCGAAACTTTGCGCCAGATGCATGCCGCCGCGCCAGAGTCCGCGTTGATGCGCGAGATCGATGGACGCACGATACCCGGCAAGCCCGCAAAGCGCTGCGGGCGCGCGAATCGAACCGCCGGTGTCAGTGCCGATCGCTGCCACGGCGGAACCTTCCTGCACGCTGGCCGCACTTCCACTCGACGAGCCCCCGGTGAGGCGATGTGCGTCGTTCGGCTGCACGCAATCGCCGTAATCGGGATTTTGTCCTGTGATTCCGTAGGCGAGTTGATGTAGATGCGTCTTACCGATGATGACTGCGCCAAGCGCACGCAGGCGCGCGGCGACGGCGGAGTCCTCGCGTGCGACGCCGTTGCGCTCGGCATAAAATCGCGAGCCGCACGTAGTGGTGAAGCCAGCCAGATCGAAGCAATCTTTGAGCGCAACCGGCAAACCGTAGAGCAGCGGCTTGGGGCCCGCACTGAATTTGCGCGGCAACGCGTCGGCCTCGCGAAACACAGCGTCTGCATCGAGTGCCAGGTATACGTTGTGGCTGGCGTTGCAATTCGCGCGGGCGAGTGCCTGCTCGACGGCAGCACGCGGCGTGATGTCTCCGCGCACGAGCGCGTCGCAAAGAGCTTGCACGGGACTAGGCGTGGTGGCTGGCATCGGCTACATTTTATCTGCGCTCATCATGTTGGCCGCGCCGATCGCTCGCCCGGCGCCTGGCTCTTCGTCAGAATGTCGATTCGAACGAGGTGAAACGGCGCTCGAGTTCCCATTGTTGCTGGGCCTTTTCGCTGGACTTCAGAAAGGTTGCGCAGGCGGCGGAAGGCTTTTCGTTGCCCGGTTTATCTTCTGCGCACGCGGAGACGGTTTTCGTGAAAGCGTCCGGTGAATTCCACAGACTCGCGCCGGGCACAAAACTGTGTTCAAGGCCGGTGCGGACCATTTGCTTGAGGTCGGCATAGCTGAGAGCGTAAGTTTCAGCGGCGCGCACATATTCGTACGTCAAATCAATACGCGAGACGCCTTCATCATCGGTGGAGAGCGCGACCGGTACGCCGAATTTGCGATAGATCGGAAACGGATGCCCCTTGCCGCTGACACCGAGAATCACATCGTTGCTGGTTAGATTGATTTCGACCATCACGTGTTTCGCGGACATTTCTTTCAGCAGATCATAAGGGCGATTCTCATACATGACATCGACGCCGTGGCCGATGCGCTCCGCGTGACCTTCTCCAACGGCGAGACGAACGTGGCAGCAGAGACCTTCATAGGTGACCAAGCCCGGCGCGATCTCGCCCGCGTGCAGGCTGATGTGAACCTTGGGATACAGTCCGTGAAGAAAGCCGACCATTTTCATCTGCAGCGCATAATCGGACATGGAGATGTACCCGTCTTCGGGCATCACCATATTGATTCCGACGAAACGCGGATCAGCGGACGCGGTTTCAAAGCCGAGCAGAGTCTGCGCAAAAACTTGTTCCTTGGGAAAGCCGCGCAGGACCTGATAGAGGAAGCGAATCTGAACCTTGCACGCGGAGGCTTCGTCTGTTTCGCCGCAGTGTTCGCGTTGGTTGCGGAGTTTTTCGGCTTGATCGAACGCTGTGCTTGCGGTTGCGACCTCATCGCGTAGGCCGCGGGCGAGCAGTGTGTCGCGCAACTTGCTGAAATCGACTGTCGAGTTGCTTGAATCAGGCCAGCGAATTTCTTTGGCGACTGCGGCCGCGTGGCGGAAATCGGGCGTGTGCATTAATTCCAGATACTGCTCGTTTTGCGCCGCCGCGCGAGTGGCTAGTTCGTCGAGCCATTCACCCAAGTGACGGGATTCGTCGAGATAACCGCCGAAGCGCGCGAAAGAATCGAAGAAATGATCATGAGCTGTCATTCCAGGCGTGGGCACGAAGCCGCGCATGGAAAAAGAATCAATCAGTGCGTCATATAGATGCTGGTCTTTCAAAGCTTGAGCGGCGGGAATGTTGCCATCGCCACAGAGGGGTTGTGGCGGGATGCTGAAGGTCATTGCTTGCGTCTTGAAGAAGGACAGCTTGGCGAGGTCCACACACAGATGATCTTCAGCACCGTCGCGAATCCAGGTCTCGGCATAAATGGCGCCATATAGATGATTGTGGAGATCGGCTCCCTTAGGCATGCGGACGAGGAACGCGCGCAGATCAAGTGGATTTGCACGGGCTGCTTCGAATGCGCGCGAGGCGCGCTGCTCGCTTGTCGTCTTCTTGGGCGGGGAGGGCTCGGGCGTATTTTTTTGCGCGGAAGCCGCGGTCGAAAATGCGAAAAGCAAGGCGGGGATAGCGCGCCATCTGATGTGTCTCGGGAACCGAAGCAAATTCATTTGTTTCCTCGCATCGCAGTTTTTCGTCTGAGACTTCACCACAAGTGAGGCGTGAGGACAAGATGATATCTGGCTCTCGAGCGGCCATCCGCGAGCTGCGACACACTCCTTTTCTTACATTGACTGCCGAATGGGAGCGACCTATAGTGGCGCATTTTTAGTTGGGGGCGGGGCTTGCTCGAGCGCGTGTTTCACCTTGCTGAGAATCAGACGACCGTACGGCGCGAGCTGCTGGCCGGGCTTACCACGTTCATGACCATGGCGTATGTCGTGGTGGTGAACCCGCGCATTCTTTCCGAGGCGGGGATGCCGGTGGAAGGAGTGCTGTTCGCGACCTGCATTTCAGCAGCGCTGGCGACGCTGATGATGGGGTTGTGGGCGAACTATCCGATCGCGCTCGCGCCGGGAATGTCGCTGAATGCTTACTTCACTTATGCGATCGTGCTGGGACGGGGAGTGCCGTGGCAGACGGCACTCGGCGTGGTGTTCTTATCCGGCGCGCTGTTTCTGCTGTTGACGCTGACCAATGTGCGCGAGCACATCGTGAACGGCATTCCGGATTGCCTGAAACACGGAACTGCGGGAGGTATCGGCCTTTTCATTGCGTTCGTGGGTTTGCGCAATGCGAAAATTATCGTGGCGAATCCGGCGACGTTTGTAGCGTTCGGCAAAACTTCTGATCCGGAAGTGCTGCTGGCTGCGGCGGGATTGCTGCTGATTGCGATCTTGATGGTGAGGCGAGTGGGCAGCGCGATTCTTTTAGGCATTGTGGCGATCACGATTGCAGGAATCCCTGCCGGCGTGAGCCATTGGCCCGCGCACTTCTTTTCGTGGCCGCATCCGTCGGGGACGCTCTTCAAACTAGACATGCGCTCGGCAGCGAAGTTGGGACTGGGCGAACTGATCTTTGTATTTTTCTTCGTAGATCTTTTTGACAACGTTGGAACTTTGGTGGGTGTGTGTGAGCAGGGCGGGTTCATGCGTGACGGCAAACTTCCGCGCGCCAGCCGCGCGCTGTTAGCCGATGCGTTTGGCACGATCGTCGGGGCGCTTACGGGGACCTCCACGGTGACCAGCTATATCGAGAGCGCCGCAGGAGTGGCGGCGGGAGCGCGCACGGGTTTAGGCAACCTGGTAATCGCGGGACTCTTTTTCGTGGCAATGTTCTGCGCGCCGCTGGTGGCAGCGATACCTTCCTATGCGACTGCGCCGGCCTTGATTCTGGTTGGCAGGTTGATGTGCGGGTCGTTATCCAAAATTCAGTGGGATGATTTCAGCGAGGCGTTCCCGGCGTTCCTTACGCTGGTCGGGACGCCGCTGACATTCAGCATCGCGACAGGGCTGAGTTGGGAAGTTTCGCGATATCAGTCCGCTAATTTGGGTGCTTACTGCAATTTTCTTGCTGCGATTTGCCTTTCTGGGTGCGGAATAGAAAAGCAAGGTCAAAAGATTTAACGCACAGTACGCGGAGAAGGCGCGCAGGACACCGAGACAGCGTGGAGAAAGTATTTTTCTAGAGACCGACCTGCTACCACAATCCTGCTTTTGTGAAACGCTGCTTTACACGTTAGGCTGAGGGCCCCGAGCCCGGAGGCTCGTACTTTACGAAATGACCCACCTGAGTTTAGCGCTTGCGCAGAATCACTGGATTCCAGCGGCAATTTTTCTTGCCACTTACATTTTGATTGCAGTGGAAAGCGGGCGGGGCAACCATCTGGACCGCACTGCGCCGGCGTTTTGCGGAGCGGTGGCGATGGTGCTGGTGGGCGCGGTGCCGCTGAGCGAGGCGTACCAGACGATTGAACTGGAATACATTGATCTTCTTGCTGGGGATCATGATTCTGGTGGCGCATTTTCAGATATCAGGATTTTTCGACTGGATTGCGGTGCACGTGGCGGCCATCGCCCGCACTCGCTGGCAATTGCTGGTGCTCGTGATTTTTACTGCGGGAGTGCTAGCGGCATTTTTCGTGAACGACACGATTTGCCTGATCTTCACGCCGATTGTGCTGGTGGTGACCGAACGGCTGGAAGTTCCGCCAATTCCCTACCTGATCGCCGTGGCGACTTCGGCGAATATCGGGTCGGCGATGTCGGTGACCGGGAATCCGCAAAATGCGGTGATCGGCGTTTCGGCGCATTTTTCGTTTCTTGGATTCCTGGGACATCTGGCGCCGGTATCCATGGTGGGAATGCTTGTTAATGTCGCGGTGCTTTCAGTTTTCTTTCGCACGCAACTCCTTCACCATCCGCTGAACCAGCGGCCACAAGCCGTGCCGGTAAAAGTCGAGCGCAGGTTGCTCGTGAAATGCTGTTTTGCGGCCGCCCTGGTGATTGCCCTGTGGATTTTGGGCTACTCATTTCCAATGGTGGCCATCTCGGTGGGGGCATTCATCCTGATTATCGGCCGGGTGAGATCGCAGAACATTTATCACCGCCTCGATTGGGAATTGCTGCTCTTTTTCGCGTCGCTCTTCGTGGTGATCAAAGGATTCGAGGCGTCCGGAGCAATCGAACGCGTGATCGGATTTTTTCAACCAGGCCTGCAGGGCAGCATGGTCCGACAGTTGTTCGCGGTGAGCGGGGTGATGCTGGTTCTTTCGAACTTGGTAAGCAACCTACCGGCGGTGATCCTCTTCCGCTCGGTGGTGCCTTCATTCCCCAACACGCACTACATCTGGCTGGCGGTGGCGAGCACCAGCACTCTCGCGGGAAACGCCACACCGTTCAGTTCGGTGGCGAATTTGATTGTGCTGCAGCAGGCGGGAAAGAAAGTGAAAATCACCTTCTGGGAGTTTGCGCGCGTCGGATTGATCATTACTTTGATTACCACGCTGGCAGCGATTGCGATTTTAGCGCTGGAGCATCGCTTCTTGCCAGGCAGCTAAAAAATAAGGGGCGGGTCCCGACAAAACCGTCAGGACGCAAACTGCGCGTTTGAGACCCGCCGCCAATGACGAAGTTGTATTCGCAAGCTACTTCTTGGCGTGAGCGAAATTCTCGTCCACCTGAGGCCAGTTGATCACATTCCACCAAGCTTCGAGATACTCCGGCCGGCGATTCTGATACTTCAAGTAGTAAGCGTGCTCCCAGACGTCCACTCCAAAGAACGCCTTGCCGCCGTCCATGATCGGGTTGTCCTGATTCGCGGTGGATTCGATAGTGAGTTTTCCATCGCGGAACATGAGCCAGGCCCAGCCGGAACCGAAGCGCTTGACGGCTGCGTCATTCAGTTTGGTTCTAAACTCGGCGAAGCTGCCGAATGAAGAAGCGATCGCTTTTCCCAACTCGCCGCCAGGTTCGCCTCCGCCGCCCTTCTTCATGATCTTCCAGAACATCGAGTGGTTCATGTGGCCGCCGCCATTATTGCGCACGGCGGTACGGATGCTTTCGGGAACCTTGTTGATCTGAGCCAAAAGTTCCTCGACGGAAAGTTTCTGAAGATCGGCGTGTCCTTCGAGAGCTTTATTAAGGTTGGTTACATAGGCGCCGTGATGCTTGTCGTGATGGATTTCCATCGTTTTCGCGTCAATGTAGGGTTCGAGTGCGTCAAACGCATAAGGCAAAGGTGGCACTGTGAAAGTCATCTGCGGAGCGGCTCCTTGTCCAGAAGTTGCGGTCATTATCTACCTCCTGATTTTCGCTTCCTGCCCCATAATTATACGCGCCTGCCGGGGACGAGGCGCAAGGGCAACAGGAATTATTGTCCCGGCCCATTGGATGACTGGAGGGATGCCAGGATGCCATCAGTCGAGCATGTGGAAAAACACTTCACCGCGACTGCGGCGGTGCGCGACATCGTCATCGGAATGTCGGACGGGTTGACCGTTCCATTCGCGCTGGCCGCCGGGCTCACCGGAGCGGTGGCATCAACGGCAATTGTCGTAACCGCGGGACTCGCGGAAATTGCGGCGGGTTCGATCGCAATGGGACTGGGCGGCTATCTTGCGGCGAAGACGGATACCGCACATTACGCGTCTGAACTGGACCGGGAATATCGCGAGACGGTGGAGCTGCCGGAAATTGAAACCGAAGAAGTGGCGAAGGTTTTTCGCGATTACGGACTTTCCGAGACGCAGATGGCGCCGATTGTGGCGACGATCACCGCGGATCAAAAAAAGTGGGTCGATTTCATGATGCGTTTTGAGCTGGGGCTGGAGCAGCCAGACCCGGCACGCGCGGGACGCAGCGCCGGGACGATCGCGGCGTCTTACATCGCCGGAGGGCTGATACCGCTCGCGCCGTACATATTGATTCATCACGACATACACACCGCGCTAATTTTTTCGGTGGTGGTCACACTGCTGGCACTGTTTATATTTGGCGGGATCAAGGGGCATTTCACTGGCGTGAAGCCTTTGCGCGGCGGGATGCAGACTGTGTTGGTGGGCGGCCTCGCCGCCGCGGCAGCGTTTTTTATCGCGCGACTGATTAGTTGATTTGCGGCGACAGTAGTCGTGAGGTGCGACGACGAGGGCACGGCGTAGCGTGCCCCTACGACCCGTTTCAAAATAACATTGCTGTTTGACTACTGCTTTTCCGGTTCGCTGGCACCCAAATTGCCAAAGGGCCACAACCCGAAGGCCTTCAGGATTCCGTCCTGGTGCTGATCGACCAACATCTTCGCAGTTTTTTCTTGCGGCCAGGGGCTGGCGAGGCGTTCCGGGCGATCGGCGATCCAGAAAGCGGCGAGGGCCATCACGGTGGCGTTGCGATCGAGGATATCTGCTTGCACTTTGTCGAACGTATCCACAGGGGAGTGGTGCGTGTATTTGTAATCCGGCGAATCCTGATTGAAATTAATTCCTGGAAGGCCCGCGAGGGTAAAGGGGCCCGTATCGGTGCCGAATTCGACTTCATCGTCCACCTTTAGATCACCGAAGGCTTGCAGCGAGGCCGCAAATTTTTGTACGACCGGAATGAGATCGTCGTGGCCGCCCATCTGGAAACCGGTAACGGGACCTTGGCCGAAGTCAAGGATCAGTGCGCCAACATGGTTGGCCATTTCATTTTTATGCGTCTTCGTGTAGGCCAGCGAGCCGAGCAAGCCCTGCTCTTCGCCGGTGAAAAGGACGAAGCGGATCGTGCGGCGGGGCTTGAATCCTGATTTCATGATGGCTTCGGCCGCGCCGAGCGTCACGGTGGTTCCGCAACCGTTGTCGGTGCTGCCGGAAGCAAGATCCCAAGAATCCAGGTGGCCGCCTACGACGATGATTTGTTCCGGATGTTCGGTGCCGCGAATTTCGCCGACCACATTGGCGCTGTCCACAGGGCCGTCGGTGGCGCGATTCTGGACATTGATTTTCAGTCGCACGGTCTTGCCGCGATCGAGATAGCGTTCGAGTTGTCCCTGATCCTCAGCGGCCATGCTGACGACAGGGATATCGTAATAAGTATCGAAGCCCAGCGCGCCGGTGTGAGTGAGGTGCATGCCGGCGGCTTTGCGGCCACCCTGGCCGCCGATCACGGCGACCGCGCCGACTTGATGCGCGGATTTCAGGAAACCACCGAATTTCGCGAACGCGCTCATGCGATCTTTTGGCGCCTCGCCCTTTTGAACTATCAGTAGAACTTTGCCGCGCCAGTTAGCGGAATTATTTTTCAATTCATCGTCCAATTGATACGCGTTGACCGCGACGACTTCGGCTTCGACGCCGCCAGCTGGAGTCGAGCCAACCCAGCCGAGTGAATCGACCATCAGCTTGCGGTCAATGGGAGCAATGAGTTCGGCGTCCGCCGAAATGCGCGCCCAGCCGCGCGATATTTTCCACGGCTCGGTGTGGACATTCTCGAGTCCGATGGCCTTCATCTTGTCCGCGCCCCACGCGATAGCGCGGGCGGCTTCCGGAGAACCGGTGACGCGCGCGCCAATGTCATCACTCAACTCTTCGAGATATTCGTAAGTGTGCGTTTCCATAGTGCCGGCGCCGGCAACAGCGGCGAGTGCTTTCAACGTGCCGTCATCGGTGGCAGTAGCCTGAGCCTTATCGCCTGGAGCTGAGTTGGCCGGTTGCGCCGTAATAAGGAGGGCCACTGCGCTGCACAGCAACGCGAGCGTTTTTCGATTCATTCCAGAAACTCCTTTCCAGTTATTGCGAATTGCAAAATGTGAAGCAATAAGGATAGGACGGTATTGCATTGCTCCCAAGTTTTTCTTTAAGGTAGGAAGCGCTGGTTACAGGTCAGGGCCCCTAGGGTCGGAGGTTCAATTACCCGAGGTTTACTCTAACTTCTTGATGCAAACCCAAATCCATTCATTGCATCTATATACAGTGAAGCAAGAACGCGACTCTGCAAGAGCTGCGAAACACTAATTGCCTCGTCTTACGTCAAATACCATAATCGCGGTAGCGCCAACGTAGCGCCCAGCGATACAACGCGCAAAGAGTAATTCAAGGAGAGATAGCCATGGAAAGCAGTAGCATCAGAATTCGCCGCTGGATTGCCACCGTTGCGGTGCTAGTGGCTTTTGCGGGAGGCGCCCTTCTTTCGCAAGGATTCAGAAATTGGGCGGATCACACGGTTTTCGGCTCACCGCGAGAGCCTATTACAATCGCACAAAATGCGATGCCGGTGAGTTTGGGGAATTTCGCCAATGGCTTTTCGGCGGTGATCAAGCCGGCGCTTCCGGCAGTGGTTAACATTCGCACATCGAAATTGGTGAAGCCGCAGGCCAACCAGATGTCGCCGTTGTTCAACGATCCAATGTTTCGCCAGTTCTTCGGCGATCAGTTCGGTGGCGGCAAACCGCACGCAGAACGCGAACAAGCTTTGGGTTCGGGGGTGATCGTCACCTCTGATGGAATAATTTTGACTAACAACCACGTAATTGACGGGGCTTCGGACATCAAGGTCCAGCTCAGCGACAAGCGCGAATTTCAGGCCAAGCTGGTCGGAGCGGATCCAAAGTCGGATGTCGCCGTGTTGAAGATCCAGGCAAAGGATTTGCCGACTCTACCGGTGGGCGATTCTAAACAGCTCCAGGTCGGAGATCTGATTTTTGCGATTGGCGATCCGTTTGGAATCGGCGAGACGGCTACGATGGGTATCGTGAGCGCGACGGGCCGCGGACAATTGGGCATCGAGGACTATGAGAATTTCATTCAGACCGATGCGGCAATCAACCCGGGCAATTCGGGCGGCGCGATGATTGACATCCACGGCAACCTGGTGGGCGTAAACACCGCGATCCTTTCGCACGGTTCGGGCGGCAACGAAGGCGTGGGATTCGCAATTCCCATGAGCATGGTAAAGCCGGTGATGGATCAGATTCTGGAACACGGCAAGGTTGTACGCGGCTATCTGGGCGTGTACATCCAGGACATCACGCCGGAAATCGCCAAGGCCTTCAATTACAGCCAGAGCGGTGGCGCACTGGTTGGGGATGTTACCCCGAATACCCCCGGAGCGCGCGCAGGGTTGAAGAAGGGCGATGTGATCGTCAAGCTCGACGGCCAGCCCGTGAACAGCGCCAACGACTTGAGGCTTAACATCTCACAGATGGCTCCCGGCACCAGCGTGAAGTTGGAAGTCTGGCGCGATGGCAAAATCCAAGACTTCAACGTGACGCTTGGCGAACTGCCGGAGAAGGTCACAGCCCAAAACAACGACGAGCAGAGCGAAGGCGGAGGACTACAGGGAGTGGAAGTGCAGAACCTGACTCCGGACATCGCGCAGCAGATCAATGTCCCGCCCGGAACGCACGGAGTGGTGGTAGCGGGCGTGGATCCATCAAGTCCCGCAGCGAGTGCGCTCACTGGCGGTGACGTAATCCAGGAAATCAACCATAAGCCGATAAATGACGTGAACGACTATCGGCAGGCGATGGCGGCCATAGGGAAGCAGCAGTCCGTATTGCTGCTGGTGAACCATGGCGGAGTCACGCGTTACGCGGTGGTGGAACCGCAATAAACAGCAGTCGTCTCAGTTCGAGTAAAATAGGAACTCGTGAGCGGGGTATGGCCGGTATGAAAGCCGTACCCCGTTTACGTCACATCCGTTATAAATTCCGCAACTCAGCCAGCCCAGCGGGGTTAAAATCGGCATATAGGAGTCGGCGTGGTGTTAAGCACTTGGGTCGCGACGGACCGAGGGGCTAACCTTCTGCCAAGCCCTAGAGCTTGGGTTATCGCTTTCAGCACGACTGGGGGTAGAATGGTACTCGAGTTCTATTCTCCCCAGCCCTTCGTTCTAGTACTAAATTACAGTCAGCCGTATTTTTGTCTCAACGCATCCTAATTTCAGTACAAGGAACTTGGTGATTGTCATGGCGCGGATTACAAATCGAGCTGTCTTCAATGCATCGCTGCTCCCGGAGGCGCAACCTCGCTGGGATCTCTTCAGCGCAGGATTTGGGTTGCAAATTGTAGCGGTGACGGCCTTGGTGGTGATTCCCCTGCTGATGCCGCAAAAACTCGATATTGTGCAGAGATATTGGATTACTCCGATTGAAGCGCCCCCGATTGTCGCGTGGAAACCGCAGCCGCCACCGGCAGTGAAGCCGACTCCAATAAAACGCGAGGTAGTGAAGGAAGCTCCGAAGCCAAAGCCTACGCCAACCCCGGTGGTGGAATTGCCGAAGCCGAAGATCTACGCGCCGGTGGCAACGGCGCCTGTAGCCAGAAAGGCGACCGCGCACAAGAACACTCCTGCGCCGGATATGACCGAAGTAGCGAAGGCTTTCCCCGACCCCACGCCGCCGATGTCGATGGGTAGCTCCGCTATTCCAACTTTGAAAAAGCCTCGCGAAGCGGTGCAGACCGGTGGATTCGGCGACCCCAACGGATTGCCAGCCAACAATCGAACAGGCCACGCAGCCAATGTGAACGTGCTGGGCGGATATGACATGCCAACGGGACCGGGTAATGGGAACGGCACCGGTGGTGCAAAGGGCGCCAAGGGAGTAATCGCGAGCACCGGATTTGGTAATGGTGTTGCAGTGGGCGGAAAGGGTGGCGCTCCCCATGGTTCCGTTCAGGAGGGTGGGTTTGGAGATGAGAATACCGCCGTTGCCGCTCCTAGGGTGAAGCAAACCTCCTCGGCACCGTCGAATCTGAAGAAACTAGAAATCCTCATGATTCCGACGCCGACCTATTCCGATGAGGGGCGAGCCAAGAAGATCGAAGGCGAGGTGCTATTGCAGGTGGTGTTTACGGCCTCGGGAGAAGTGAAAGTTCTGCGAGTTGTACAGGGCCTAGGACACGGTCTGGATGAAGCTGCGCAAAACGCGGCACGGCAAATTCGTTTCAAACCAGCACAACAGGACGGCCAACCAGTGGATTCGACCGCCATCGTCCACATCGTATTCAACTTGGCGTACTGAAAGGGGAATGGAGATGCGCACGTGCAAGAGCTTCTGTTTCGCATTTATTCTGGCCGGCACCCTGGCTGGGGCGGTTTCCGCGCAGACCACCAAGACTGCTGATCAGACACCGCCTCAGGTCGGGAGTTCCGCCAACGGCGCGCCGGTCGTAACGGTCGATCAAGCGATTGATCGTGTTATCGCCCGCGAGCACGACGAAGTGGCGACAATCCGGCGTTTCAGTCCGCTTATCGAGACCTACATTCAGGATATGAAGGCCGACAAGGAGATGGGTGCGATCCCGGTAAAGGATCACTATTTCCTCGGTCAGGCTGATCTTTCCAAGGGCATCGTGGACCACTCGATGCTCACGCCGCGCAAAGGACGGTTCGATGCGTTCAATCCCCTGACGCACATGAGCGGCTTGTTCACGTCTTCGTACGTGCCGGAAGGCTTCCTGCAGATGATTTACATTGACACCAGCGGGTTCGACCGCCAGCACTATCAATTCGAATACGTGCGGCGCGAATTCCTGGGGGAAGTGCGCTGCGTGGTTTTCGACGTGACGCCGCTTCCCAAATCCGGAAAGGGACGATTCAAGGGGCGCATCTGGGCCGAAGATCAGAATTACACGATTGTCCGTTTTAACGGCGTTTACACACCCATCGCAGGCATCAACGGCTTCAACCTGCACTTTGATAGCTGGCGCTTGAACGTACAGCCGGGTCTATGGCTGCCTGCCTACATTTACAGCCAGGAATCCGATCTGAAGGATTTTCTGGGCGGTGACATTCGCTTCAAGTCGCAAACGCGTCTGTGGGGCTACAACCTGAAGAACGTGGGCCGCCAGGAAGAATTCACCGAGATGACCATCGAGTCGCCGAACTTCCAGGACGACACCGCCGTAAAGCAGACCGACAAATCGCCCATCGAAGCCGAGCGCGAATGGCAACATGCGGCGGAAATCAACGTGCTCGACCGCTTGCAGCGCACCGGTTTGCTAGCACCTCCGGGAAATGTCGACAAGGTCCTGGAGACGGTAGTTAACAACTTGGAAGTGACGAACAACCTCGACGTCGAGCCCGAAGTTCATTGCCGCGTATTGCTGACCGGTACGCTGGAAATGTTTTCGATCGGGCACACGATCGTGCTCAGCCGCGGCTTGCTGGACGTGCTGCCTGATGAGTCCAGCCTGGCAACTATGCTGGCGCAGGAATTGGCGGACATCATTGTGACCAAGCCGTCCACGGATCAGTGGGGCTTCAATGACACCACGAACGTGACCACCACCGAGGCGCTGTCTCATTTTTCGTTCAAGGACAGTCCCGCACAGGTGCAGATGGCCAATGAAAAGGCTCTGCAACTGCTGAAAAACTCGCCGTACAAAGACAAACTGGGAACGGCTGGCTTGTTCCTGAAACAGCTTGATGCGGAATCGAAAAATCTGCCGGCTCTGATCAACCCGCACCTGGGGAATCGCGTTTACTTGAGCTCGGCACTCACAAGCTCGGCGCCAAACTTGGACCCCAACAAAATCGATCAGATTTCCGCTCTTCCCGTAGGGGCGCGCCTCAAACTCGATCCCTGGAGCGATCACGTAGAACTAGTAAAGGCCAAGCCTATACCGCTGCTTTCGGCGCGCGAGAAGATGCCTTTCGAAGTCACGCCGTTCATGCCGTTCCTGACGCGTTACGAGAAGGCAGGTTCGGGCGTCTCGGCCGACCCGGCGAAGGCGGATTTGGCCAAAAAGGATTCGCAGCAACAACAGCAGCAACAACAGCAGTAATTCTAACTTCCGCGAATTGCCCGGCGGTTGGAGGCCATCCGACCGCCGGTTTTTTTTTGCGACAGCGTCCTGTCACCGGGCCTGGCGTGTGCGTGAGGACAGCTAGTTGTTAAGTGGGAGGCGCAGGCGGGCTTCTGAACCTCTTTGGGTTTTGCGATTTTCGAGAGTTAGCGAGCCGCCGTGTGCTTCGGCGATTTGCCGACTAAGGACCAGACCGATTCCTGACCCTCCCTGCTTGGTGGTGAAAAATGGCACGAACAGATTCGCGGCGCTGGGAATTCCCGGACCGTCATCCTGTACCCAAACCTCGATGCTTCCATTCTCGCGTTCCCAGCCAACTCGGACGCCCCCGCCAGTTTCCAGCGCTGCGTCCACTGCGTTATGCAAGAGATTGATCAGGAGCTGCTCGAGCTGGTCCGGATCAGCTTGAATTTGCGTGTCGGGACCGGCCTCGAGTTGCACAGCAAGGCGTGGCTCCAGGCCTACAACGCGCCGAATCCATATTCCGACGTCCATGGTGCGAAAAACCGGAGGTGGCAGCTTGGCCAGCCGCGCGTAGGCGTTCATGAAACGAGCAAGCCCGTCCGTGCGCGCGGCGATGACGTTGAGTCCGCTGCGCATGTCTTCCTGCCAATCATCGGCGCGATCCTTGCGTCCAAGAACGCTGCCCAAATTTTCAGCAACGGATTTAATGGGCGCGAGTGAATTATTCAGCTCGTGACCGAGCACGCGGATCAAGCGCTGCCAGGCTTGCCGCTCCTCGTCGCGCAAAGCGCGACTTAAATCGGTGATGACCAGAAGCTGGTGCGGCAGCCCGCCTTCGCGAAAACTGCCGCGGTGAATTTCCCAACGCCCGGACTTGCCGGGGAAGGCGATTTGCGCGATTCGCGGTGTTTCGCCTTCGAGGCATTCCGAAAGGCTCAATTCGGCGGCGGTGCGGCCGAGAAGCCGCTCCTCTGGTTGGCTGAGGATGCGTTCACCGGCTCGATTTACCAAGCGCAGGCGGCCGGCGCCGTCGAACGCGAAGACGGCGACGTCAATTTCTTCCATCACCTTACGAAGCAACGCAGTGGCTTCGAGCGCGCCGAGCCTTTGCTTGCGCAGCGTCTCACCGAGCGCGTTCACTTCCCAGAGAACTTCTCCGAGCACGTCTTCGCGATTCGCGCCGCGCGCGCGGATGGAAAAATCTCCCTCACGCAGGGCAGCGAGAAGATTGGAAAGGGTGCGCAGCGGAAACATGACGCGGCTTTGCGCAGAAAACGCAAAACTGAGCCAGCCGATCACGATCACTACGGTGAGAGTCCACTGCAGCTTCGAGGTGAAGCTGCCAGTCCACAACAGAATCAACGCGACAGCCGTGCCGCCCAACCCCGCGGCCAGGGCGAGAAGTAAGATCCGACGTTCATAGAGGAGGGGGCTCAAAGGCTATATTTTTGCAGACGCCGATACAGGGCGCTGCGGCTGAGGCCGAGCGCCTTGCTCGCATGGCTGACGTTGCCGCCAAAACGCGCCAGCGCTTTTTGGATCAGCACGCGCTCGACGTCTTCAATGCTCATTTCGTCCAAGCGCAAAGACGCTTCGCGGGCGGGGCGCAAGCCCAGGTCGCTGGCGCGCACGGCTGAGCCCTCGGCCATTAGTACGGCGCGTTCAACGGAGTGGTCGAGTTCGCGAATATTTCCGGGCCAGGGATGGTCGAGAAGAACCTGTAACGCCACAGGCTCGAACCCTTCGAGCTGCTTGCGATAGCGCTGCGCCGATTGCCGCAGGAAGTGATGGGCGAGCAGAGGTATATCTTCCTTGCGTTCGCGCAACGAAGGCAAATGGATTTCGATGGTATTCAACCGGAAAAGCAAATCCTCGCGAAAACGGCCGGCGGTAACTTCGGTCTGAACTTCCGCATTCGTGGCGGAAATGATACGAACGTCCACGCGACGCGTGGTTGAGGAACCAACACGCTCGAGTTCGCCGGTTTCGAGAGCGCGGAGGAGCTTGGCTTGCAGGTTCATCGGCACGTTCGCGATTTCATCGAGGAAGAGAGTCCCGCCGTCGGCCAGCTCGAAACGCCCCACACGATCGGACTTGGCGTCGGTAAACGCGCCCTTCACATGTCCGAACAATTCGCTTTCGAAAACGCCTTCGGGCAAACCGCCGGCGTTTACGGTGACGAGCGGGCGGCCCGAACGCGAGGACAGAGCGTAGAGAGTTCGCGCGACGACTTCCTTGCCAGTGCCGTGCTCGCCGGTGATCAAAACGTTCGCATCTGAAGGACCCACGCGCGCGATCAAGTCCATTACCGGGCGCATAGCTGCGGATTCAGCGATCATTACCGGGCGGCCGTCGGCGCGCAGCAGGCGATTTTCAGCTTCGAGGCGTTGGCTCTTGCGCAGCGCTTGCGACAGTTCGATCTGCGTCTTCAGAATGGCGAGCAGCCGCGCGTTCTCCCAAGGCTTCTGCACGAAATCTTTTGCACCGCGGCGCATAGCTTCGACAGCGAGTTCGAGGCTGCCCCAGGCGGTCATCACGATGATCGGTAGCGTACTGTCTTTAGCTCGAATATTGGAAAGAAGATCCAGGCCTTCCTGGCCGGAAGTGGTGTCGCGGGCGTAGTTCAAGTCCATCAGCAGCGCGTCAAATTCGCGCGCTTCGAGCGCGGACATCACCGCCGCGGGCGACGCAACCGTTTCCGTCTCAAATCCTTCACCTTTCAGCAGCAGGCGCAAGGCTTCGCGAATGTCCGGCTGATCGTCGGCGACAAGAATGCGGGTGCGTGGTTGATTGGCTGGCATCATGGCGCGAAAAGTATCTCCCTGAATTTTGCTTCTGATCTCGTTCGGAAATGTATCGGACGCGTAAGTCATTTTTCCCCTCACTCATAACGTAGTGCGACCAATGGATCCACTTTCGTCGCGCGGCGCGCCGGAAAATAGCAGGCAGCGAAGGCGACAAGAGCCAAGCCAGCCGCGACGCCAACGAACGTGAGCGGGTCGCGAGCTTTGATGCCATAGAGCTGGCCTTCCAGGTACTTCATGATGACTAGGGATCCCAGAAGTCCCAGCGACAAACCCATCGCTGTGAGCTTCATTCCATCGCCGACGATCATGCGCAGCACGTCCCCGGGCTCGGCGCCGAGCGCCATGCGAATGCCGATTTCGTGCGAGCGCTGCGTGACCGCGTAGCCCATCACACCGTAGATTCCGATGGCGGCCAAGAGCGCGGCGACAATGGCAAAAAACGCCAGCAGCGTCATATTCAGACGCCGTTGCGCGAGAACCGCGGCCAAGTAATCCTGCATCGTTTTGACGTCGGTGACCGGCTGATTGGGATCGATACTTTCCACCGCGTGCCGAACAGCAGAGGTGAGCTGCGCAGGAACGCCGCCGGCGCGCACGACTAGGTGCATGATCCGCGAGGGGTTCTGCATTTCCGGCAGATAGAGTTGCCCAATTTTTGGTTCGGACCAGGCCCAATCACGTATATCGCCGACAACACCCACGATCGTAACGGGCCCCTGGTGCGGGATGGCGTCCCAGGGACGAAGCTGGGCCGGAAAGACCAGGCGAATCTGCTGGCCGACAGGATCTTGGTTGGGCCAGTAACGATGCGCGAGCGCTTCATTGATGAGCGCGACGCCCTGAGAACCCGGACCATCCGAGGACGCGAAATCGCGGCCCTCTTTGATCGGGACGCCCATCGTGTGCAAGTAGCGCCAGTCCGCAGTGCGGTACTGAGCCGTGAAATGCTCACCTGAAGGCGGTGTGGCCCTGCCGGCAACATCAAAATCGCAGAACCCGGTCCAGCCGGTCAGAGGCAGAAAATTCACAGCGCTGGCGGATTTCACACCGGGAAGCGCGGCAGCTCTGTCTACAGCGTCCTGATAAAAGTTCAACAGGTTCGCGGGCTGCGGGTAATGCGTTTCCGGAAGAAAAATCTGCATGGTCAACAGATTCTCAGGATCAAAGCCCAGAGGCTCAGACATCATCAAAACGAAGCTGCGCACGAGCAGTCCTGCACCCACGAGCAGCAGGAGCGAAAACGCAACCTCCGACACCACCAAGACCGAGCGCGCCAGTTGGCTGCGGCGCCCGCCCGTGGAACCGCGGCTACCTTCCTTCAGGGATTCGTATAAACGCGAGCGCGAAATCTGAATCGCGGGTGCGAGTCCAAATAGAATTCCGGCAAGCACCGCGATCGAGATGGTGAAAGCGAGAACTGTGCCGTCAATTCCAATCCATTCGGGGTGAGGAACCTGCCCGCGGCCACCCGAGGGAACCACCGCACGAAGCACGCGAAGACCTCCATAGGCGACTACAACGCCGAAGGCCGCGCCAAGGACGGAAAGGAGTGCGCTTTCGGTCAAGAGTTGACGAAGAATTCGCCGGCGCCCCGCGCCCATGGAAGTGCGGATGGCAATTTCGCGTTCGCGGACGGCCGCGCGGGCGAGCATCAGATTGGCGACGTTGGCGCAGGCAATGAGAAGAACAAAGGCGACGGCGGCGAGTAGAAGAAGTAGACCGGGACGAAGCTTGCTGACCAGTTCGTCGTGGAAACCAACCACGCGGACTCCGTTCTTTTGGTCAATGCCCGGATACTGTTTTTTCAGCCGTTCGAGAATTGTAACCATTTCGGCATGCGCTTGTGGAACCGTGACGCCATCACGCAACCGGGCGAAAATCACCAGTTCGTGATTTTCGCGGTCGAGTTGCGTGCGATTGAACGCGAACGGCTTCCACATTTCGAACTCTGGCACCGTGCCGTAGAGAGAAAACGTGCGCGGTAGCACTCCGATTACAGTGAACGGCTTTTCATCCACAAGAATGCTCTGACCGACTATTGAGGCGTCGCCACCATAATGGCGCTGCCACAGTCCATAGCTGAGAATGACGACTTGCTCGTGGCCCGGTTGCTCATCTTCCGGCGTGAAGTCACGGCCGAGAATCGGACTCACGCGTAGCATGCGAAAAAAGTTGCCTGACACCTGTGAACCCCATACCTGTTCCGGCTCTCCATTGCCCGTAATCGTGAAGTACAACGCGCGCCAGGCCGAGAGCTCCCGAAATACGTGGTTCATGTCGCGCCAATCCAGAAATTCAGCCGCCGAAGCGGTACCGCGCGTTACGTTGCGGTTCGCATCGGTCTCCCAAATGGTGACGACGCGTCCGGAATCGCGAAACGGCAGCGGCTTCAGCAGCACGCCATTCACGATGCTGAAAATCACGACGTTCGCGCCGATGCCGATCGCCAGCGTCAAGATCGCGACGACGGCGAAACCCGGATTTCGCCGCAGCATGCGCGCGCCGTAGCGAAGGTCTTGCCAAAATGTCCCCATACAGTTCGCTCCCAGGAAGCCAGCGAGTGACGCGCTATTTTACTGCTTCGTCACTGTGTGTCTACCTTTGGGGACCGATACTTTTCCTGCCCCGGAAGCGATGGGAAAGCAAAATGTATCGCGTATTCAGAGCCTCGTCTTCGCAGCGCGTGCGATCAGCGGCTGACCGCGGCCGCCCCTCCCGCCACCGTCTGCCCATCCACGATCCAGCCGTCCGCGAGTTGGATGATGCGATTGCCATAGGCAGCCCACGCGTCGTTGTGCGTCACCTGAATGATGGTGGTCCCGTTGTCGTTCAGTTTCTTTAGCAGATCCATGATCATTTTTCCCTGACTGGAATGAAGGCTGCCGGTGGGCTCGTCGGCCAGGATCAATTTCGGCTTGCCGATCACGGCGCGAGCTACGGCAACGAGCTGCTGCTGTCCGCCGGATAGCTGATTGGGAAAGAGCGCTTTCTTCCCGACGATCTGAAAGCGGTCCAGGATGTCCGCCACCATGCCTTCGCGCTCGGTTTTCTTGATATCGCGGTAGGAGAGCGGCAAGTCGAGATTCTCGGAGACGGTAAGATTGTCGAGCAGGTGATATTGCTGGAAAACGAAGCCGATGTATTTCTTGTGCAGTTCGACGCGATGGCGATTATCGAGTTTATGTACGGCATTATCGAGCAAATGATATTCGCCCTTCCACGCGCCATCGAGCATGCCGATGATGCCCATGAGCGTGGATTTGCCCGCGCCCGAGGGCCCCATGACGGTGATGAAATCTCCTTCGCGGATTTCCAGATTGATGCGGCGTAGCACCCAGGTCTTGCCCGCTCCGGATTCGTAGAATTTTTCGACGTCAATCAGCTTGATCACTTTTTATCTCCCTGTAACGCGCGATCTGCGGCTCGCATCTTGTGAAGGTCTTTTGGCTATCGCTGTAAACATCATTCGTACCTCAACGCGACCATGGGGTCGACGCGCATCGCGCGGCGCGCCGGAATGTATGCTGCTAAAACCGCGACCGCCGTAACCACAACAACCACAATCGCGAAAGTCAGCGGATCGGTGGCGCTCACGCCGAAAAGCAAACTGCCCATTCCTTGGGTGATCACCGACGCCGCCACTGCCCCGATCGCAACACCCAGCAGAGAGAGTCGCAATCCGTGCCCGACCACGAGCCTGAGGACGTGCGGGCGTTGGGCGCCCAGCGCTACGCGAATACCGATCTCACGTGTGCGCTGGTTTACGCTGTAAGACAACACTCCGTAGATTCCCAGCGCAGCGAGCAGCGTTCCCAGAATGCCCAGGACAGAGGCGAGCGAAGCCGCGGTACGGTTGGCGAACATCGAGACCTTCAGGAGCCCACCGAGATTGTCGGTCTCCAGTGGCTGCACCTTCGAATCAAGCGACTGGGCAGCCGATCGCACCGCACTGATGACCGCCGCCGTAGGCAGTTGTGAGCGCACCAAAATATTTGCGTCAGTTCCATCGGCCTGCAATTGCGGAATATAGATGAATGGTTCCGGCGGCTCGTTCATGCGGTGGTACTTGATATCGTGGACCACGCCCACGACCGTGCGCCAGTCTCCCCATATGTGGACACGATGTCCGGTCGCGTCCTGCGCCGGCCAGAAGCGATTCGCCATCGTCTGGTTGACGATTACCGCTTTCGGCGCTCCGTCGCGATCCTGTTCAGAGAAATCCCGCCCGGCAATGAGCGGAATCTGCACGACCTTGAAATACTCCGGACCCACGACGTTGAAATCTATGCCCATGTCCTCATTTGGCTTGGGCGTGTAGTTTTCGATTCTGGCAGTCGAGTAACCGCGACCGGTAAACCAGAGCGGGACGAAACGTTCGAGGCTGACCGATTCAACCGCAGGATTCGCCCGAAGCCGTTCGAGCAAGTGATCGTAAAATTCAACGGCGCGGTCATCGGAATAACCGCTGCCGCGCAGGTCAAAAGCCGCGAGTGTCACGTCTTTGGTATTGAATCCCGGGCCCATTACTTCGGCCTTGTGCAGGCTGCGCAGCAAGAGGCCGGCGGCAACCAGCAGCCCTGTGGCAAGCACTATTTCAGACACCACCAGGACATCGCGCAGACGGTAGCCTCCGCCCCCGGCGCTGGTTGTTCGGGCTGATGTTTTGAGCGAGTCGTTCAAGTTGGCGCGAGAGATTTGCCACGCAGGCGCTAGCCCAAACACCAGTCCCGTAACGAGTGAAAGTATCAGCGTGAAAACGAGAACTGACGCGTCAACGTTCACACCGAGAGCAATCGGCAAGTGTGCCGGCGGCAGGAAGACCGCCAGAAGATTTACGCCCCAAAGAGCAAGAAAAATCCCGGCCATGCCGCCGGCGAAAGCCAGCAGCAGACTTTCCGCTAGCAGCTGGCGAATCAAGCGGCGTGGCCCTGCGCCGAGCGCCGCGCGCACGGCCATTTCTTTTTCACGCACAGTGGCCCGGGCAAGCAACAAATTGGCGACATTGACGCAGGCGATCAGCAACACCAGCACGGCCACGACCATCAGAAACGCGAGAACGCTGCGAAGAAAATCCTGCACGCCGTAATGTGCCTTCCAAATGGGGGCCACGTAGACGCCCACACCTTGAGCCGTGTTGGGATTGCGATATTCCGTTTTCAAATGCTGTGCGAGTGCGCCCATCTCCGCCTGGGCCTGTGCAATCGTCGCGTCCGAGCGCAAGCGCCCCATGATGTGCACGAAAGTGGGCGAACGCTGTTCGAGGTCTTCGCCGGGCAGCACCACCGGCTGCATCATCATGGGAACGAAATACTGCGCGTCAACTCCGGCGATCGTGCCGTAAAAGTTCCGCGGTGCCACACCGATGACGGTGAATGGGTGTCCATTGATGTGAACCGTGCGGCCCACAATATTTCGGTCGGAACCGAAAAGCCGCTGCCACAAACCGTTGCCAAGAATAATGTAAGGATCGGAATTCAGCCCCTGGTTCGGCTCCGCGTGAAAAGTGCGGCCCATAGCGGCTTGCACGCCAAGAGTGTCGAAATAATTTTCTGTGACGATGAGCCCCCAGACGCGCTCGGGCGGCGCCTGGTTTCGGATAGTCATGTCCACGCCCACCAGTTCGAATCCAATCATCGAGGCGAACACATGGTTCTGATCGCGAAAATCGCGGTAGTCCGGATAGGAGCTGGTGTGGTATTCGCCACTCGGCATCACCGTTTCGACGGCGACCCATTGCCTGGAGTGTTCGACGCCGGGGAGCGGATTCAAGAGAACCGCACGGATCCAACTGAAGACGGTCGCGTTTCCGCCGATGCCGAGCGCAAGCGTGAATACTGCGATGGCGGTGAAGCCGGGATTCTTCCTCAGTATCCGCAACCCGTACTGAACGTCTTGTAGTAGGGCTCTCACCTTATTTTCTCACGCTTCGCGATCTTTCGACGGCTGCCATCATTCGTACCTCAAAGCAACCATGGGATCCACGCGCATTGCGCGGCGCGCCGGAACGTAACAGGCCACCAGCGTCACTATCATGAGCAACGCAGTTACTGCGGCGTATGTTCCGAGATCGAGCGGGCTGACGGCGAAAAGCATGGACTTCATCAAAGTGGCTAGGACGACGGACGCTACCAGACCCACCACGGCTCCAAGCCCGGCGAGGCTTGCACCTTGCCACAAAATCTGCGTCAACACATGTTGCGGCTGCGCTCCGAGCGCCATGCGGATGCCGATCTCGTTGGTGCGCTGCGCGACGGTGTAAGACATCACTCCGTAGATGCCGATGACAGCGAGGGCCAGCGCCAGAGCGCCAAAGAGCGCGAGCAAAATCGCTTGAAAGCGCGGCCGGGAAACCGAGGCAGCGAGAATTTCGTCGAAGCGCTGCACATTGAACACCGGCAGGTTGCGATCTACGCTCTGAACCGCATTGACGAGCGCCGGCGCGAATTGCGAAGGATTGGCTGGCGTGCGGACGGCAATCGTGAAGAACGTCCAAGGATCCTGCGCGTAGGGAGCGAAAAACATCGCCTTCGGCGGCTGGCCCAACTGGTGCTGGTGGACGTCACCGACAACTCCGACAACCTGGAGCCATTGGTTCGTGCCTTCAATCTGAAAGCGTTTGCGGATGGGATCCTCCCCGGGCCAGTAGACGCGCGCCATCGCGCGATTAACGATCGCGACGCCGGGCATCTCGGCGCTGTCCGTCTTCTGAAAGTCGCGCCCTTCGAGGAAAGCAATGTTGAGTGTGCGGAAATAGCCGGGGCTGACGACGGTGTAGTCAGGACTCTCCCGCTCTGCGGGAGAATCCGGAGCATAGGTGTGCCCTTCGACAGTCACGCTGCGAGAACTGGAGCCGGGATTCAGCGGCAGACGCGTGACGATCGCCGCGGACCGCACGCCGGGAATCGCCTGGATGTTCTCCAGAATTTGATCTACAAACTGTGAACGTTTGGCGGGCTGTTCGTATCCCGCTTGAATCAGCGATAGCTGCATCGCGATTACGCCGTTTGGGTTGAATCCAGTTGGGACGCTATTGAGACGGACGAAACTTCGCATCAGCAGGCCGGCGCCGCACAAAAGGATGAGCGCCATGGCGATTTCCGTCAAGACGAGAGCTTTTTGCACGCCCTGGCGGCCGACGTTCATGGTGCCGCGGGTGCCGTTCGCTTTCAGAGTTTCATTTAGGTCGCCGAGGCCGCTTTGGAACGCAGGTACCAGGCCGAAGACGACTCCCGCCAAGACCGAAACCGCAAAAGCGAAAATCAGCAAAGGTGCGTTCAATTGCAGATGGACCATGCTGCGCAGTTCGGCCGGGACGAGAGCCACTAAGGGACGGAAGCACCAAATGGCTACGACTATGCCTGCCAGGCCACCAGCAACCGAAAGCAGGATGCTTTCGGTGAGCAACTGCCTCGCAACACGCGCGGCGCTGGCGCCCAAAGCTCGGCGAATCGCCAGTTCCCGACACCGCGCACTGCCGCGAGCCAGCAGCAGGTTGGCAATATTGGCGCAAGCGATCAAGAGCACCAGAGCGACAGCGCCAAGCAGAAGCGAAAGAGCGGGACGAACGTCGCCAACTTCGTACTCTTGTAATGATTGGACGCGCACTTTGACATTCTGTTCAGCGTTCGGATTTTGTTTGGCGATCTGGCCGAAAAGCGCCGTCATCGGCCCTTCCGCTTGGGCGGGCGTGACAACGGGCTTGAGGCGCCCGTATGTTTCGAAATAATGAGTATCGAAGCGCGCCGAGGGATCGTCATTCGGCTCTGTCGGATGTGGGGGAACCGCGAAACGCGGCGGAATCCAGAGCTGTGCGTTATCCGGGAAATCGAATTCCGGGGGCATGACGCCAATCACGGTGCGCGGTTCGCCATTCACGAGAACGGATTGACCCAGGATCGCGCGATTGCCGCCAAAGCGAGAGTTCCACAGGGCATCACTCAAAACGACGACGAGCTGGTCTTCACCCGGCGCGTCCTCCGGCGCGAACCCGCGACCGATCAATGGACTGATGCCTACCAAATGAAAGAAGTTCGTGGATGCGACAGCTCCGAATACCCGTTCGGGGTGGTCCGCGACGGATAAGTTGAAACTCCCCCCGCTAATCGCGGTGATTTCGTCGAATACGCCCTGCTCGCGCCGCACAGCTAGAAATTCCGCGGGAGCGAAGTATCCGACGTCGCCATCTTCGTCCGGACCCACGACTGCGAGCCGTTCGGGATGCGGAAACGGGAGGGGGCGCAAAAGGACGGCGTAAACGACGCTGAAAATGGCTATGTTTGCGCCGATGCCGAGCCCAAGAGTCAGCACCGCAACGGAGGTGAATCCAGGATTCTTCAAGAGCGTCCGGATGCCGAAGCGCAGGTCTTGAAGCAACGATTCCATTTCTGTTTCGTTCCTTCGCCAGTACGCGATGATCACGCGACGGCGATTGCGATGAGCGTTGCGTCGTCGTGCCAGTGGCCGCGGCAGAATTCAGCAACCACGCTCAAAATCTTCCTTTGCAAATCCCCGGCCGAGAGCTCGCGGTTTTCTTCGAGCAATTGCAGTAAACGGGCGTCGCCGAATTCCTCACCTTCGGGATTGCACGCTTCGGTCACGCCATCCGTGAAGAGCAGCACGCGATCGCCGGGAGCCAGGTCGTACACCCCCATGTCAAAAGCCTGGACCGGGAATACGCCGAGAACCCCGCCGCCCTCGCGCAGGCGGTCATGTGAGCCGTCCTTGTGCGCGACGATCGGAGCGTTGTGTCCGGCGTTGGTGTAACGCAACTGCCGGGCCACGCCATCGAGCTGCGCGTAAAAGAACGTGATAAACCGGTCGCTTGCGATATTGCGGCAGATCAGTGAGTTCAATTTGTCGCAGAGCTCTTCCGGCGACACCGCCGACGAAGCAAGTCCCCGGAACGCAGCCTGCAGGTTCGACATCAGCAGCGCCGCGGGCAGACCTTTTCCGGCTACGTCGGCGATGCACACGCCCAAAGTTTCTCTCCCGAATGGAAGAACGTCGTAGTAGTCGCCGCCAACGACACGCGCCGGCTGCCAAGCGCCGACAATTTCGTATCCCGCCAACTGGGGAATTTCCTTCGGCAAAAATCCCTGCTGGATGGAACGCGCTTCGGCGCTCTCGCGTTCCTGCGCGCGCGTGGATGCAATAGCTTGCTCGCGCGCTTCGCGGCGGTCGCGGCCTATCCGGACCTGCTTTTGCAGAATGTCGAGCAGGCGCGAATTTACCCAGGGCTTTTCAACGAAATCGCCGATGCCCTGCTGCATGGCTTCAACGGCCAGGCCAACCGTGGCCCAGCCGGTCATGACCACTATGGGGGGCGCGTTTTCCGCGGCTTTCAGTCGCGCGAGTAAGTCGAGGCCTTCGCGGCCCGAGGTGGTGTCGCGTGCGTAGTTCAGATCCATCAGGATTAAATCGAATTCCTTCTGGGTCATGGCGTCGAATAGGGCTGCGGGCGACGTCACCGCCTCGGTCACGTAGCCGTGTCCCTTAAGGAGCAGCCGCAGTGCTTCGAGCACGTCCGGCTGGTCATCAGCGATGAGGACCCTGGGCTGGGTTGCAGCAAGTTCGCGGCTGGATTCAAGAGCCATGGTCGACATTGGTTGAGCCCCTTTTTTTACCCTCTGTTAGCCAAGCGCTACTCAGGAGCCTCCCAAATATGGGCAGGTGGGATTCCAGGCACAGACCAATCTAAACCATTCATTTGCAATGCACTGTGGTGCTCGTAGGTTGCTTCAAGGGCCCCATATGACCAGTTACGGGAATGAATGTTGCGATTTCGGACAGTATCGTCGGGAGAGGCTTTGTGCCCATCGAGCGCTAGGTACCCAGCTATTCGTAACGGAGCGCAACCATGGGATCGACACGCATGGCACGGCGTGCGGGCACATAGCAAGCCACCGCGACGACTGCAAAAAGTAGGAGCGCGACGGCTACGAACGAGAGTGGATCCGTAGTTGCGACGCCAAAAAGGAGGCTTGCGAGAAAATGGGTCAACGCGAAGGCCGCGAGCAAACCTGTACCGATTCCGATGGACGCCAGTTGCAGTCCTTGACCCACTATGAGCCGCATCATGTCGCGAGGTTCCGCGCCCAGCGCCATGCGAATGCCCATCTCATGAGTGCGCTGCACGACGGAGTAAGAAATTACGCCATAGACACCGACAGCTGTGAGCAACATCGCCAGCGAGGCAAAAATCCCCAATAGAAAAGTATTGAAGCGCGGTTGCGCAATCGTGCCATTGAGATATTCTTCGACGGTTTTGGGTGCGTACGTGGGCAGGTCTTTGTCCAGCGAGCGGACTGTTTCGGCAATCGGCTTGGTAAGGCTGTGGGCATCCTGCTCGGTGCGAACAACCAAGGTCATGGACCCGAAGGATATTTGCGCGTACGGAACATAGGATTCGGGCGCCCACTCGTCGCTCAAATCGCGGAATTTTACGTTTCCCACCACGCCGACGATTTCGCGCATCTGCGCCTCGGCCGTGCCGGTCGAAACCGAAGGCTTGATATGTTTTCCAATCGGATTTTCATTCGGAAAGAACTGCCGTGCGAGTGCTTCATTAATGATGACGACCGGCGTGGAATTGGGTTCGTCTTGCGCACCAAAATCGCGGCCTTGCAACATGGGGATGCGCATGGTGTTGAAATAATCGGGCGTGACGGTGCGCAGGGACGCGTGCGGTTCGTCGCTCTTCGCGACGGGACGCCCCTCAATCTGAAAAGTGGTGCGGATCTCGTCACCGCCCATGGGTAATGGCTCAATAGCGGCGGCCGATTGCACCCCGGGGAGCGCCTGAAGCTGAGGCATCAGGTCCTTGAAATATTGCGCCTTCTTCGCGTCTGAATACTTCGCGTCCGGCAAATCCACATTGGAGGTCATGACGTTGCGCGGATCGAAGCCTGGCTTGACGTTCTGCAAGCGCACCAGACTCCGAATCAGAAGTCCGCTGCCCGCCAGGAGTACGAACGCCAAGGCCATCTCGACGATTACTAGCGAACTGCGCAGCGCATGACGTCCCCGACCGGCAGTAGTGCTGAGCGCTCCTTCTTTCAGGGCATCGACGATGTTGGCATGCGAAACTTGCAGGGCCGGCGCCAGCCCGAAAAGCACTCCGGTGACCAGCGATATTCCCATAGTAAAGGCGAGAACCCAGCCGTCCACTTGAACGTCCGCGACCCGCGGCAAATTTTTAGGGCTGAAGCGCACCAGCACTGCGTTGCCCCAAACAGCTAACAGCAAGCCGAACGCGCCAGCCATCAGTGCGAGAAGGAGGCTCTCGGTGAGAAGTTGGCCAACTACCCGCTTGCGTCCGGCGCCAAGCGCCGTACGAATGGCAATTTCGCGGGTGCGCGCGGTGGCGCGTGCCAGCAGCAGATTCGCGACGTTGACGCAGGCGATCAAGAGCACCAGTCCCACAGCGACCATCATGACGAACAGCGCAGGACGAATGGTGTGGGTCAATTGCTCCTGCTCGGAGCTAGCGTGTGCGCCGAAATACTTGTCGGTGTCGGGATACTGCTTGGCCAGCGAGGCGGCGATGACATCCAGGTTGGCCTGCGCCTCGGCGACCGAGACGCGGGGTTTCAAACGGGCGATGACTCTTAAGAAATGCGCGCCGCGCTCGGCGGCCATCGAGGGCGAATCGGGGGTGGATTCCAGCGTGGGTCCGAACGCGGTCCACAGTGCCGGCGTTTCGCGTTGTAGCAGATATTGAAAGCTGGCGGGCATCACGCCCACGACTGTATACGCGCTGTTATCGAGTGTGATCACGCGGCCGATAATTTTCGGATCGCCGGCAAATCGCTCTTTCCAGAATCGATGACTGAGAATCACGACATGATGGTGCGGTTCATCGTCTTCGGGAACAAACGTGCGGCCCAATTCCGGAGAAACTCCCAGCAGATTGAACATGCTGGCGGAAACAGTAGGGGCTTCGAGATGCGCCGGCTCTTCGACGCCCGTCAGTGTGACGCTGGAATCGACGTACGCAGCCATCTCCTGGAAAACGTGGTTCTGCGAACGCCAATCCGCGAAATCGGGGTACGAAACCGCGCCACTCGTGGTGTGGAATCTCGCGTTAGCAGTGGCCACATTCACGAGTTGCTGAGGATCACGGAATGGTAAGGGGCGGAGAATCTCCGCGTTAATGACGGAGAATATTGCGGTGTTCGCGCCGATACCCAGGGCCAAAGTGAGGATGGCAATGGCGGTGAAGCCCGGGTTTTTCGCCAGCATGCGGAAACCGTAACGCAGGTCTTGTAGCAGTGCTCCCATCGCATCCTCCGACAACTATGGCGAGTTATGAGTCGCAGGGTGACGATCGCTTCGTGTCGAGCTCCCAGCTGCAGAGAAAAGCACATTCAAATGTCTCAACATCGTCACTCGTAGCGCAGAGCTACCATCGGGTCCACGCGCATAGCGCGACGGGCGGGAATGAAGCAAGCCGCGAGCGCAACGATCGTGAGCAGTCCAGTGACGGCCACATAGGTCACTGGATCCTGAGCACTGACCGTCAGAAAGCTCCCGACTACGCGGCCCGCCGCAAGCGCGCCGGTGGTGCCTACAAGCAACCCTACTGCGACAATTAGAAATCCTTCGCGAAAGACCATTCTTAGAATGTCCAGCGGCTGCGCGCCCAGCGCCATGCGCACGCCAATTTCGTGTGTTTTCTGGCTGGCAGCGTAGGAAACGACTCCGTAGACGCCGACAATGGCGAGAATAAGACCGAGCATTCCCAATACAGCCGCCAACACCGCTCCAATCTTGTAAAACAACAATCCGTTGAGAGTGTTAAGAGCCTGGTTCATTGTCTGCACGTCGAACAATGGCAACTGCGGCGCGAGCGACTCAATCACGCGTTCAATTTCCGGGATCATTGTTTCAGTGGAGCCGGCGGTGCGAATCTGAAGGATCTCGAGCGAGTTTCCCACCTGGTGCTGGGCGAAGGGGACGTAGAATACGGGGTTGATCTGGCCCGTCACGCCCTGGAAGCGAGCATCTCCTGCTACGCCCGCCACTACGATGGAATGTTTGTCTTCCGTGGCCATCTTGAATTGGTGGCCGATCGGATCCATGTTGGGCCAAAACTTCTTGGCCATTTCGTTGCTAATGACAGCCACATACTGGGCTTTCTCGTCGTCGGCACCGGTGAAGCTTCGCCCGCGAAGCATGGAAATTCCCAGGGTCTGAAAATAATCACCCGAGATCGCGACGTACAAAGACGACGGAGCGGGCTGACCCGGAGGCGGTTGATATCCCTCGATCGACAGATTATCGCCGTTGTTGTAATAGCCGAGAGGCGTTGAGCTGGCCTCGGAAGCTGCTACTGCTCCCGGGATGCTGCGCACACGCGCCAAAAGATTCTTGTAGAAGTCGCGCGTTTGCTCCTGATTGTAACCGATTTCGTTGGGATCCATCGCTATGTTCAGGACATGATCGGGATTGAATCCAAGATCAGTGCGCTGCACTTTGCTCAAACTGCGGGTAAAAAGTCCGGCGATGATCAGCAGCATCAGCGAACCAGCCACTTGTGCCACCACCAGCGTCGTACGCAGCCGGTTCTTGCCCCCGACGATCCCGCGGCCGCCTTCATGGAGTATCGCGCTGAGATTCCCCCGCGAGGCGCGGATGGCCGGAACGATTCCCACGACGATGCCAGTTACGAGCGCAGCAGCAGTGGCGTATGCGAACACGCGCCAGTCGAATCCGAAATCAAAATTAATCGGCAGGTCGGTCTGAATATTGACGGACGCCAGAGTGGAGCTTCCCCAAATACCCAGCAGAATTCCGGCGACTCCTCCGAGCAAAGCCAGGACGATGCTTTCCGTCATGAGCTGCCGGATCAGCCGATTGCGCGCCGCGCCCAAGGCCGCGCGGATGGCCATTTCGCGTTCGCGGACGGTGGCGCGCACGAGCAGGATATTTGCGACGTTCACACAGGCCAGCAGTAGCACCATTCCCGCAAGACCGAGGAATAGGCCGCCAACTACGAGCACTGTGTTGTTGGGATCGGGATTGGGCCGGGCGCGAAGTTCAGGGAAGGCTTGCACGCTCAAGTCTTTATCGGCGTCAGGATGTTCCTGCGACAGACGCTGCGAAACAACCGCCAAGACGGCTTGCGCCTGCGCGAGCGTGGTCCCGGGCCGCAGGCGGGCGAGGACCGGTGTACCGCGAATTTGGCGATTGGTCATGAAGTCAGCGGGTTGGCCTTCAATCGGAAGCATGCCGAGCGGCAGATAGCCCTGGACGCTTATGATCGGGTACACGCCCACAAAACCTTTCGGAGCAACACCGATGATCGTGAGCGGATGGCCATCTACGGACACCTTCCGTCCGACGATTTGGGGATCGCCGCCGAAGTGTGTTTGCCAGTACGAATAAGCAAGCACCATCACCGGATCGGCATTGGCGACTTCTCCCTCGGACGGCAAAATGAAACGTCCCAATGCCGGCTTAATTCCCAGGGCAGAGAAATAATTCCCGGTCACATAATTCGTCATGATGCGGTCGGCTTTGCCGTCCACGCTCAGACCGTCCATTCCGAACACATAGCCGAACACGTCGGAGAACACGCTGGACGTCTGGTTGCGGATGTCCCGATAGTCCGCGACGGAAAATTGAGTCTGTATGTTCTGGTGGTGCTGCTGATACCCCAGAACTGCGATTTGTGAGGGATCGTTGACGGGCAACGGCCGTAGGAGAAACGCATCCACCATACTGAAAATGGCCGTGTTTACGCCGATGCCGAGCGCCAGAGTGATGATCGAGACGATCATGAATCCGGGGTTTTTCGCCAACATGCGGATGCCGTAACGAATGTCTTGCAGCAACGTCTCCATTTTGTGGCTCCGTGATTCGTGAATAGTACTTGGTGACGGCAATCGCCGAAGATCTGTGCATCGATCCTTCCAATCGACCACCGCTGCTTCTCTGCGCTCGCAAGCGGCCGACCTTTGGCAAACTACGGTTACTCGTAGCGCAGCGCCACGATCGGGTCTACATGCATGGCGCGCCGCGCCGGAATATAGCAAGCGGCGAGCGCGACGAGCGTCAACAGAATCGCGACAGCGAGAAAGGTCAGCGGATCGGTGGCGCTCACACCATAGAGCAATTTCGACATCAGACGCGTGAGAGCGTACGCCGCCGCGATTCCGATTCCCACACCAACGAGCGCCATACGCGCTCCTTCGCCGAGCACCCAGCCAATCACATCGCTCTGCCTCGCCCCGAGTGCGATCCGAATACCGATTTCGCGCGTCTGCTGAGCCACGATGTAAGACACCACGCCGTAAATGCCCACGCTGGCGAGCAGTAACGCCACCGCTGCGAACACGCCCAACAGAGTCATCGAGAACCGCTGCGCCATAACCGATTGGCTGTAAACGATATCGTCCATCGTCTTCGGGCTGAACATGACCTCTTCGCTGTTCCTCTGCTGAATACCCTGGCGGATGCTATAGGCGAGAGCGAGCGGCGCGCCGGCCGTGCGCACGACCACCGTAGTGCTGCGGCTCGCTCGTGACATGTATTTGTCTGGAATCTGCCTGAAGGGAAGATAAAACTCGGCGTGCATTGCGAGTTTGTCGTCCAGGCCCCATTGCTTCACATGGCGCACAACTCCCACGATTGTGGCGGGGCCCACATAATCGTCCACCATCACTTTTCCAATGGGATCTTCACCCGGGAAAAATTTCGCAACGAAATCTTCATCGACCACCACAACACGCGGCGAGCTTTCCGTGTCTTGCGTGGTGAAAAAACGCCCGCGGACCAGCGGGATTCCCATCACGTTCAGGTAGTCAGGCTCGACTTCGGACCAGATGGACCAATTCTTGTCGCTGTCACTTTGCGGCTTCGGACGTCCTGGGATCCAGAATGGGTCCTCGGAGTCATCCCACATGGGCAGTGCGCCGCGCAGCAGCGAGACCGACTGAACACCTGTCATCGAGCTGAGTTTGTCATGGAGTTGAAGCAGCGAGGCCCGGATGGCGGCCGGACTTGCATTGTCCATTGCAGGCGGGAGCGCTACATAGAACATCAGCACAGGGCGCGGGTCGAATCCGGGGTTTACACTCCAGAGGCGCGATAAGCTGCGCAGCATCAGCCCTGTGCCGATCAGAAGCACCACGGCCATCGCCATTTCCGTGGCGACAAAAATGCCCTGTGCTCGATGACGCGCGCCACTTACACCACGGCCGCCTTCTTTCAAGGTGTCTTGCAAGTCAGGTTGCGATGCCTTCAGCGCCGGCGCGAGCCCGAAGAGAATTCCCGAAAGCAGCGAAATCCCAAGCGTAAACAGAAGCACGTGGCCATCGAGCCGCACGTCTTGCGCGCGAGGAAGCGTGTCCGAAACCAGATTTAGAACTCCCGTCGTGGCCCAAACAGTTAGTAGCAACCCGAACGCGCCACCAGCCAGCGCGAGAAGCGCGCTTTCGGTTAGAAGTTGGCGAAGCACCCGGGGCGCGCTCGCGCCAAGAGCCGAACGGATCGCGAATTCTCGCGTTCGGCTGGTGGAGCGAGCGAGCGCGAGATTGGCGACGTTGACGCAAGCGATCAACAGGACCAAGCCGACCGCGCCGAGCAACAGGAAAAGAAAAGGCTTGATCTCTCCGACCATGCTTTCCTTGAGCGACATCACCGCGATACCCGAATCTTTGTCTGCCACCGGATAAGCGTCGGCGAGCCGGTTCGCAATGGCATCCATGTCCGCACGGGCCTGCTCCAGCGTGACGCCGGGTTTAAGCCTGCCAATCGCCTTCATGCCCAAGCCGGCCGAACGATCGTGGAAGACCACATCAGTCCATTGGCCAATGGGGATATAAACATCGTTATTTTCGGCGAAGTTCTGTAAGCGCAGATGAAAGCCGGCCGGAAGCGCTCCAATGATCGTGTAATCCGTGCCATTCAAGGCCAGTCGCTTGCCGATTACGTCTAACGCGGAGCCGAACTTGCGCTTCCACAAACCTGAACTAATCACCGCAACGGGCGCACCGCCGATGCGATCTTCGTCTGCGGTGAACAAGCGGCCAGCCGACGGAGACACGCCCAGCGTCGAAAAGAAATCAGCGGAAACCATTTCGCCACGGATATGTTCGGCTTCACCGACGCCAGTGAGACTGAAATCGTCCTGGCGAAACGCGGCCAGCGAGACGAAGGTGTGGTTCTCCCTCTGCCAATCGAGAAAATTGGGGTACGAGATCGACGCGCGCTCGAAACGAACTCTCCTTGCATAGAGAGCGACAAGCTGATCAGGCGCGCGGAAAGGCAGCGGCTCGAACAGGACGGCGTTGGCGACCGAGAACAGCGCAGTATTCGCACCGATCCCGAGGGTGAGCGTCAGTATCGCGACAATCGTGAAGCCGGGATTTTTTGCCAGCATCCGAATAGCGTATTTCGCATCTTGTATCAGCGTTTCCATCCGTACACTCCGGGAGCTGGGGCTTCTGATCTATTCGTAACGCAGCGCGACCATCGGATCGACGCTCGCCGCTTTGCGTGAAGGCAGCCATCCTGCCAGCAGGGCGACGGCAACGAGCAATCCCGCCGCAATTAAGAAGACGATTGGGTCGCTGGCCTTCACCCCGAACAATTGTGATTCGATCACCCGGCCGATGCTATACGCAGCGATAAGACCTATGAGCAAGCCCGCAGCCAACATGCCCAGAATTTCGCGCAGAATCATCCACGCGACGCTGTTCTGCGTGGCACCCAGCGCCATGCGAATCCCAATTTCCCGCGTGCGGCGCGCGACCACGTAAGCCATCACGCCGTAGAGTCCGACGGCCGCCAACAGTGACGCGAGCAGGCCGAGCCCCAGCGAAAAAACGGTTACCAGGCGGTCGGTGAACATGATGTCGTCCACCTGTGCGGTCAAAGTCTTTACGTCGTAGACGGGCAGATTGCTGTCGACACCTTCAACCAGGTTCCGTACGCTGACTGCAAGGGCCGCGGGATCCTGGTTCGTTCGCACGTAAAACGTCGCGTTTCCGGCGTGCTCGCTCTGCGAATAGGGCAAGAAAACATAGGGAGAGACGTGCTCCCGCACGTCAATATCCTTGCTGTCCTTTACAACACCCACAATTTCGATATCAATCTTGACTTCTTTGCCGCCGAAACCGAAGTGCTGACCGACGGGATTGCGCCCCGTGAAAAAGCGGCGGGCCATCGCTTCGTTGATGATCGCCACCTTGGGCGACGTGCTGGAATCAGCTTCAGTGAATTCCCGCCCATTCAGCAAGGGAATCCCCATCGTTGCAAGGAACTCCGGGCCCACCCAATCCTGGTTGACATTCATGTCTTCGTCTTCCTGGGTGTTGTATCCCTGGACCGTAATGTTTGATGTCGAATTGCTATTTGCCAGCAGCGGTATTTCCGAAGCGCTGGCCGAACGCACGCCTGGCAGCGATTTGATGCTTTTTCGTATGCGCTCCACGAGCGAGGTTGTCTGCGGCGGCGTATAGCGGTTCAATTCCGGCGAGATCGAAAATTCCAGCACATGATCCGGGCGAACGCCAAGGTCCTGCCCCTTCAGATTGAACAAGCTGTGCGCGAATAGCCCGGCGGCGGCTAGCAGTACCGCCGTCAATGCAATTTGCGAGATCATCAAGGATTTTCTTACACGCACGTTGGCCTTCCCGCCGGAAACGTTCGATCCCTGGTCTTTCAGCACGCTTTGCAAATCCGTGCGAGTGGCACGAATCGCGGGCGCGAGCCCGAACAACACACCGGTGACAAACGAAACCGCACAGGCAAAAAGAAGGACACGATAATCAAGCTGGCGCGTGAGGCCAGACGCGCCCACATCTTCCGGAATTGAATTCACAATCAGGTTGAGCGTCCATGAAGCGAGCGCCAAACCAGCCGCGCCACCTGCGATTGCGAGTAGCAGACTTTCAGTCATCAATTGACGCACCAGCCGCCCGCGGCCAGCACCCAGCGCAAGGCGCAGTGCGATTTCGCGCTGCCGTCCTTCACCGCGCGCGATCAGCAGGCTGGCCAGGTTCGCGCATGCAATCAGCAGCACCAGTCCTACCATGGCCATGAGTATAAGGAGCGGTTGCTTGGCATCGTGTTGCAGAACGGGACGCCCGTGAGAGCCTGCGTCCAGCACCACCTTGCGATTGAGGAATTCCTGTTGATCTCTGGAGGAGAGCTTCAACGCAGGAGCTTCGCCCTCCAGAATCGCGCGATACAGAGGGGCCAGTCCGGCTTCTGCGTTAGCCGGGGCGAGTCCCGGTTTCAGCCGGCCCAACATCGTCACCCAATGGTCGTTTCGATCGGCCAGCCCATCCCAATTCGGAGTCATCGCCGCCTTCATCGTGATTGGGATGAAGAGATCGGGAACCAACCCCACTTGCACGCCCGCGAAGCCGGGGCGAACGACACCGACCACGGTAAGGGAATTGCCATTAACCGCGAGCTGTTTATTCAGGATGTTCGGGTCGCCTCCGAAATGGCGCGTCCAGTAGCCATAGCTGAGCACCGTCACGGGATTAGCCCCCGGCGCAGTTTCGTCTTGCGAACTAAGGACTCGCCCGAGTGCCGGCTGCACGCCCAGCACCTGAAAATAATTTCCACTAACGAGTTCGCCTTCGGCGAGCTGAGACTGCCCTTGTCCGGCGACGCTCACTTGCACGTGAAAGCGAGCTAGCAAGCCCGCGAATACTTCGTTACGGTCGCGCAGGTTCTTGTACATCGGATAGGAGAAGGAGTGTCCGCCCTCAATATCATTCCAGGTGCGTCCATGGCTTTTTCCCGGCGAATGGAGGACTACAAGCTCCTGGGGGCGTTCGACGGGAAGCAAGCGGAGCAGGACCTGGTCGGTAAGCGAAAAAATCGCGGCGTTGGCGCCGATGCCAAGCGCCAGAGTCAAAATCGCGACAAGCGTAAATCCGGGATTTTTAGCCAGCGTGCGCAGTCCGAATCGAATGTCTTGCACCAAGTTTCCCATCCGCAGGCTCCTCGTTATTCGTAACGCAGTGCGACGATGGGATCGACACCCATCGCGCGGCGTGCCGGAATGTAGCAGGCCGCGAGCGCTACGGCGCTTAAGACAATCGCCACAGAGGCAAAGGTCACAGGATCGGTGGCGCTGACGCCGAAAAGCATTTTGACCATGATGTGCGTAAGTCCGAGAGCCACCACAACGCCAATGGCGACACCGACCAGCGCCATTCTCATCCCTTCGCCCAGCATCAGACGCAAGACATCGCTGCGTTGCGCGCCTAGCGCCATGCGAATCCCGATCTCGTGAGTGCGCTGGCCCACCACGTATGAAATCACCCCGTAAATGCCGATGCTTGATAGCAGCAGTGCAAGCGCGGCGAAGACGCTCAGCAAAATCATGGAGAAGCGCCGTGCCGCCAGCGACTCCGCCACGATTTGCTCGAGCGGCTTAGTTTCGTAGATCACGTTTTCGCCGTTCAATTTCTCGACGGCTTGGCGAATCGCCGGCACCACAGCGGCCGGCGACCCTTTTGTGTGCAGCACCACTTCTGTCTGCGGAGGTCCCGTCCAAAACTTATCGGGGATCTGCATGAAGGGCATATACGCCTGCGCGACGATGGGATGTTTGGCGTCGCCATCGGTGTCCAGACCCCAATGCTTCACGTGGCCGACGATGCCGACAATTTCAGGCGCTGTGTCGAGGATATTGATATGAATATGCTTGCCGATAGGATCTTCCTTCGGAAAAAATTGGCGCGCGAAGCTTTCATCAATCACCATGACTGCAGGTGAATGTTCGTTGTCATCGGCGGTGAAGAAGCGCCCGCGGTGCAAGGGAATTTCCATCGCTCTCAGGTAATCCGGATTCGCCAGATAGAAAAGAGATTGACTCATCTCGCTTTCGTTGGCAGGCTTGGGCTGGCCTTCCAGCCAAAAGGGAAACTCATTATCGCCAGTCATGGGTAATGCGCCGCCGGTCGAAGAGACGGCATCCACGCCGGGTACGTTTCGCAGTGTTTCATCCAGCTGGCGAATCGCGGAACGGCTGGTCGCCGCACTTGCGCCGAGAGACGGCGACATGGAAACCGCGAAGGTCAAAACACCGCGGGAATTGAATCCCGGATTGACGCTCCACAGGTCAACCAGGCTGCGAATCATTAGCCCCGCGCCGATCAGAAGAATCAGTGCCATGGCCATTTCGATCACGACGAATACGCCCTGGGCGCGGTGCTTGGCGCCGCTTGCTCCGCGGCCGCTTTCCTTCAGCGTTTCTTGCAGGTTAGGCCGAGCCGTTTTCAGAGCGGGTGCCAAACCGAAGATCACGCCAGCCACGATCGAAGCAAATACAGTGAAAATGAGAACGCGGCCGTCCAGACCTACGTCTTGCGCGCGTGGCAAAGTCTCGGGCAGCGTTCGCAGCGCCGCCTGAGTGCCCCACGCCGCCAGCCACAAGCCGAGTGCGCCGCCACCGAGCCCGAGCAAAATGCTTTCCGTAAGTAGCTGGCGAATCACCCGTGACTGGCTCGCGCCCAGAGCGGAGCGAATCGCAAATTCGCGAGCGCGTGTTGTTGAACGAGCGAGTTGGAGGTTGGCAACGTTGACGCAAGCGATGAGTAACACGAAGCCAACTGCGCCGAGCAGTACCAATAAGAACGGCTCGACGTCGCCGACGATGTCCTTCTTGAGCGGCACGACGCTTACGCCCGCGCCTTTGTCGGCATTGGGATAGGTCAGGGCCAGATTGCTTGCAATCTGGTCCATGTCCGCTTGGGCCGCGGGAAGCGTCACTCCGGGTTTCAGGCGGCCGAGTGCGCGCATACCTTCATGCACGTCTCGGTCATAAAAGAGAGGGTCCTTATTCTGTCCAATGGGAACAAAAACATCCTTGACGCCAAAATTCGTGGATTCCAGCTGGAATCTCGCCGGCACAATGCCAACAACCGTGTAACCCGCGCCGTTCATGGTGATGGTCTTTCCGACGATGTCCGGCGCGGAGCCGAACTTGCGCTGCCAGAGACCAGCGCTAATGAGAGCGACGGGCGGCCCGTTAAGGCGATCCTCCTCGGATGTAAAAAGCCGCCCGCGAACCGGATTCACGCCCAAAATTTCGAAAAAGCTCGCGGAAATCATGCCCACTCGCACGCGCTCGGCCTCTCCGCTGCCGGTGACGCTGAAATCATCGCTGCGATAAGCCGCCATTGAGGCAAAAGCGGAATTGCTGCGTTGCCAATCCAGAAAGTTCGGATAGGAGATTGACGAGCTTTCGAAATTTGCCGTTTTCTCGGACAGAACGACGAGTCGGTCAGGTCGCGAATAGGGAAGAGGCCTCAGAAGTACGCCATTGACGACGGAAAAAAGGGCGGTATTTGCGCCGATTCCTAGCGCTAGAGTCAGGATGGCAATAATGGTGAAGCTCGGGCTTTTTACCAGCATCCGCACTGCATATTTGAGGTCTTGAATCAGGGTTTCCATTTTTCTGAATGCCTCCAAACACACCCGCCCGGCGGCGCCGAATCGCTGATTTCCGACGCTGGACGATTTAGGTTTTCAGAAGCCGTCTAGACGGTCGCCGTCCGCGTGCCCAGGGTTTCCTCGACGATGCGGCCATCGAAGAGGTGAATGGTCCGGTCCGCGATGCTGGCATAACGCGGGTCGTGGGTAACCATGCAGATTGTGGCCCCCTCACGATGAAGCTGTTGCAGCAAGTCCACGACAGCTTCGCTGTTTTTCGAGTCCAAGTTTCCGGTCGGCTCGTCCGCCAGCAGGATCGAAGGCGAACCGACCAGAGCACGCGCCACGGCCACGCGCTGTTGCTGACCGCCAGAGAGCTGGGACGGGTAGTGCTTCATGCGATGAGCCATGCCCACGCGTTCGAGAACTTCCTGCACGCGCTTCTTGCGTTCGGCTGCGGCCATACTGCGGTAGGTGAGCGGCAATTCGACATTCTCAAACACGGTCAGGTCGCCAATCAGATTGAACGCCTGAAAAATGAAACCGATCTCGCGGTTGCGAATGCGCGTGCGATCCGAAAGCGAAAGATTGGCCACCGCCTGCGTGTTGATCCAGTAGTTGCCTTCGGTCGGCGAATCCAGCAAGCCAAGAATCGAAAGCAGCGTGGACTTCCCGCAGCCGGAAGGGCCAGCGATGGAGAGGAACTCTCCGTTCTTGATCTCTAGATGGACGCCGCTGAGCGCATGCGTTTCCACTTCATCGGTGTAAAAGACCTTAGTTACGCCCTCGAGACGAATCAGGCCTTGCTCGGTGGTGTTCATTCTTCGCTCCTTCGAATCTTTATGCCGAATATAGATACGAGGACAGTGCCTCGAAAAGTTCCCTTGCTACTTCAATTGCACGCGGTCGTAATTGTCCCACGCCGACATGTCGGAGAGGATCACCTTGTCCCCGATCTCCAACCCTTTGAGTATTTCGACTGTATTTACCGACGAGCGACCCAGCTGCACCTGCACGCGACTGGCTTCCTTGCCGTCGTCCACGACCTTGAAAAGGCCTACGGTGCTGTTGGCCTCTCCGTGGACCGGGCGCTCAACGTACAGAACATCCGCGAGGCGTTCGATTTCCACCGTGCCCTCAACGCTCAAATCCGGCCGCGCACCCGTCGGCAATAGCTCGCCATCGAAGCCAACATCCACGGTGACCGTTCCATTCACCACCGCCGGGTCTATGCGCGTGACGCGACCGGCGATCACGCCGTTGTGCGTATCCACGGAAGCCTTTTGACCGATGACGACGTCCTTCGCCTGGGTCTCCGCGATTTTAAGCTGCGCTTTCAAGTGGCTCGGTTGCGCCACGCGCGCCAGCACGGTTCCCATGGTAACTTTCTGGCCGACTTCCACATCGAGTTCCTGCAACATGCCGTCAATTCCCGGCCGGATGTGCAGCTGATCCATCTGCGATTTCTTCAGCTCATACATAGCGCGCTTTTCGTTGACGGTTGCTTCCTGAACCGCTAGCTGCGCCTCGATGGAGTTCTGAAATATTTCCACTTCCTTCTGGGCCAGATCGTTCTCCTTGGCCAATTCTTCCGCTTGTACTTGCGCGGTCTTCACGTCCAACTCAGGCGCAAGCCCGTTGGCTCCTAGTTGTTCCTTGGTCTGCTTCACCATTTCCGCCGTGCGATATTGCGAGGAAATGCTGGCGGCGAGAGTGCGCTTGTCCATGAGTTGATTTTGCAGCTGAGCCTTGGTCTGATCGTAGGCTGCCTGGGCGCCCTTCAACTGGTATTCGGCATCGAGTTCCTCTTGCTGCAACTGAGGATTGACAAGATCGAAAATGACAGTGTTCGCCTTCACGGGAGTGCCCGGAAGAAGGTAGCGTTGCTGGACCTGCCCGTCGGTGGCGGCGGGAATCAGCCGGATGGTTTCCGGCACGAGGGTTCCCAGGCCGCGCACTTCGCGGAGCATCGGTCCGCGCTTCACCGTGCCCGTCCAGATGGTGCCGCTATCGACGCTGGGCGCAGCCGGCTTGAGCCGCGAAAGCGCATAGGTCACGAGCGGAATCAGCACGACGGCCGCAGCGATGTACATGATGCGGCGCATCTTTTTCTTGCGTTTTGCCTCTGGGCGAACGATATCCACGGATTAGCCTCAGCGATACATATCGCAAATTAGATTCCGGTGTTGGGTGACTGATAAGTGGCTTATATTGTGCCAGTTGGGATGATATTGCAAGCGCGCTACTAGGTCATTTTGCCCGCTCGTGGGAATCGTCCGTCCCGCTATCGGACATTCTCACATCGCAAGGATTCGCGACAGTTTCGTTCACTGCAATTTCGGCCATCGGCGTGGCCCGCCGGATCGCCTCCGGCCCAGGCCAATGCAGCGGTGTAGCAGGCGAGGCAGAACGAAAAATTAGGAGGCTGATTCCGCACTGGCGCGAATTTCCTGCCAGCGTTTCGGGCGCTTCTTCGCGTCCAACACTTTCTTGCGCAGGCGAATTGACTTCGGGGTGACTTCGACGAACTCATCGTCCGCGATGAACTCGATGGCCTTTTCGAGGGTCATATCGCGCGGGGGAATCAGGCGGATGGCTTCATCGGCCGACGAAGAGCGCATGTTCGTTTGCTTTTTCTCGCGCGTGATGTTGACGTTCATATCGTCCTCGCGCGAATTCTCGCCGACGATCATTCCTTCGTAAACTTCAATGGCCGGTCCGACGAACATTTCGCCGCGTTCCTGAATGCCCCAGATTGCATACGCGGTGGAGACGCCGGCGCGGTCGCAGACCAACGCTCCGGTAAGACGCATGGCCATGTCGCCTGCATATTCCGTCCAGCCTTCCAGCAAGGAATGAATCAGGGCGGTTCCGCGCGTGTCCGTCATCAATTGGCTGCGCAATCCAATCAGCCCGCGCGAAGGGATACTGAACTCCATGCGCACGCGGCCGGAATTGTGATTGACCATTTTCTTCATTTCACCGCGGCGTGCTCCGAGCAGCTCCATCACGATGCCGATGAAATTTTCCGGGCAATCCACCACTAGCAGTTCGAGCGGCTCCAGGCGGCGGCCATTTTCTGTGCGCACCACGATTTCAGGCTTGCCGACCATGAGTTCGTAACCTTCGCGACGCATGGTTTCAATCAGGATCGCCAGCTGCAATTCCCCGCGGCCCAGCACGCGAAAGGCGTCGGTGCTGCCGGTATCTTCCACGCGCAGCGAAACATTGGTGAGCAATTCCTTCTCTAGGCGCGCGCGAATATCGCGGGAGGTGACGAATTGACCCTCGCGGCCGGCGAAGGGAGACGTATTGATGGTGAAAACCATGGTAAGCGTGGGTTCGTCAATGGTCAGCGGTTCCAGCGGCGCGGGAGTCGATAGGTCGGTGATGCTTTCGCCGATCTGTATGCCTTCCACGCCGGCGATGGCGACGATATCTCCTGCGGACACCTGCTCAGCCTCGTCACGCTCGAGGCCGCGGAAGGTGAAGAGCTTGGTTATCTTCGTCGGCTGAATCGTGCCGTTCAGTTTCGCGATCGCGACTTCCGTGCCGCGCTGCAGTGTTCCCTGAAACACGCGCGCGATGGCGATGCGCCCCAGAAAATCGCTGTAGTCGAGGTTGGTTACCTGAATCTGCAGCGTTGCCGCGGGATCACCCGACGGCGGGGGAATCGATTTCACGATCTGCTCGAACAATGGCTGCAGAGTGGTGGAGTCGTCACCAACCTTCAGGTGAGCAAACCCGGTTTTCGCGTTTGTATAGATTACGGGAAAGTCGAGCTGATCTTCGGTGGCATCGAGATCAATGAACAGGTCGTAGATTTCATCCAGCACGGCGGCAGCACGCGCGTCTGGCCGGTCAATTTTATTCAGCACCATGATGGGCGGCAATTTTGCCGCGAGCGCTTTCTGCAGCACGTAACGAGTTTGGGGCAGTGGACCTTCGCTCGCGTCCACCAGAACGAGCACGCCATCCACCATGCGCAGCGCGCGTTCTACTTCACCGCCGAAATCACTGTGGCCCGGCGTATCCACGATATTGATTTTTGTACCTTGATATTCGATTTCTGTATTCTTGGCCAGGATGGTGATGCCGCGTTCGCGTTCCAGGTCGTTTGAATCCATCACGCGCTCAACGAGCTCTTGATTGGCGCGGAAAATCCCGCTCTGGCGCAGCATCGCGTCCACGAGCGTCGTCTTGCCGTGGTCCACGTGTGCAATGATAGCGATATTGCGAATGTCTTTGGTCATTGGGTAACAACTAAAAAAGGGTTAGAAACGCGGTCTTGCATCCCTGATCGAATCCCGAGTAGATCGCTTCAGAAGGGGTGTCCAGGAGCAACAAACGCAGTCCTATATTAACATGCGTGGGCCGAACCCGCCATGTAACAGTATAGTTTGCGTTGCGAAGATGCGTGACGCGGGGCCGCTATCACAACGCTGTTGCCCCGCCTCGGATTCTCGCTGTGGTATTCTCCGGCCTGCCAGAAAGCCAACGAAATCGCCTTATCGGGAGAAAGCCAATGAATGTGGGTGTGAATCTAAATATGGTGACAACGGCGTTCGATTTGCCGGGATATCGTGTCGTTAAGAATTATGGCTTGGTGCGCGGCGTGACCGTTCGCTCGCGCAGCGTTCTGGGAAATATTGGCGCGTCACTGCAGACGATCGTCGGCGGAAACATCACGATCTTCGAGGAAATGTGCGAGAAAACGCGCGAAGAGGCCCTGGAACTCATGCTGCAGCATGCCACCGAGCACGGCGCGAACGCCGTTATCGGCATGCGTTATGACGCGACAGAAGTGATGCAAGGCGTCACCGAAGTGCTGGCTTACGGAACTGCCGTGCAAGTAGAACGCGCGGCGCCCTGATTCGCGCTGCACGGTCCGACTTGTCGTAAGCGCTAAAGCGATTTGCCTGCATGAATTTGAAGATGGCGCGAGCCCTTTCGCAGGCTTACAATGGCCGCTTGCTCGCTTGGAGGCAATTCATTATGAACCGTTCGTTCCAGCTCGTCTTAGGATTGGTCGCAGCTGCCGGGTTGATCTTGGCAGGACTGGCGGTTCGCGCCGACGCGCCGAAAACGCAAACCGTCGAGTTCCCTAGCGGCAAGGACACCATCAGCGGATTCCTCGCCGTGCCAGATAAACCGGGCCAGTATCCAGCGCTGGTGGTGATTCACGAATGGTGGGGGCTGAACGATTGGGTCAAGGAGCAAACTGAAAAGCTCGCGGCCGAGGGTTACGTTGCGCTGGCCGTGGATCTGTACCGCGGCAAGGTCGCGGCCGATCCGTCCGAAGCGCATGAATTGATGCGCGGACTGCCGCAGGACCGCGCCATTCGCGACATGCAAGCGGCCTACGCATATCTGGCAACGCGTAAAGACGTCAAGAGCGACAAAATCGGCTCAATCGGTTGGTGCATGGGCGGCGGGCTTTCCTTGCAACTGGCGATTCACCAGCCGCGTCTCGCAGCATGCGTAGTGAATTACGGCTCACTGCCGACCGATCCGAATGACATTCAGCAGATCATGGCGCCCGTGCTGGGAAATTTTGGCGCGGAGGACAAAGGAATCACGCCCGCGGACGTGAACGCGTTCGACAAAACCATGAAAGGCATGAATCACCGGATTGACGTGAAGATTTATCCGGGCGCGGGACACGCCTTCGAGAATCCCAATAATACAAACGGATATCGCCCGGAAGCAGCCGCCGATGCGTGGACGCGCACGCTTGCGTTTCTCCACAGGGCACTAAGTTAGCGGATCCCCGGCGGGTCTAGTCTTTAGCCTGCAAACCACCTAGTTCTCATTTCGATACACGCGCCGATAATTCCTGCTGCAAGTTTCGCCTATTTGATGGATTTTACAGGGTCGTCATTCATCTCTCAGGGGGACGACAAACTGAAAATTCGAAATCGGTTTGCGCACGTGGGCTTTTCTCTGGCTGTGCAGGCCGATGAGACAGAGGACAACGAATGGAAATAGGTTCGGGCGTCCGCATTGGCCCCTTCGAAGTTTTCGCGCCCTTGCAACCCGCAGTCTCGATAATTCGGCAATACGGCGAACACAACTTCCCCGGAAGATTGATCGTAGTAGAAGGGATAGACGGATCGGGCAAATCCACGCAGCTCAGCTTGCTTCACAAATGGCTGGAGTCGAAGGGCTACGGCGTAGTCTTCAGCGAATGGAACTCCTCCCCGCTGGTAAAAGACACTACCAAGCACGGCAAAAAGAAAAAGATGCTGACGCCGGCCACGTTTTCGCTGATTCACTCGACCGATTTCGCTGACCGCACCGAGCGCAGCATTTTGCCTTTGTTAAAAGCCGGTGCGGTAGTGCTTTGCGACCGTTACGTGTACACGGCTTTCGCGCGCGACGTCGCTCGAGGAATGGACTGCAAATGGGTGCGCGAACTCTATGGATTCGCGGTGAAACCGGCGATCGCTTTCTATTTTCGCGTGCCTCTTGAAACCGCCACCCACCGCCTACTGGATGCGCGCGACGGCTTCAAATTCTATGAAGCAGGCATGGACCTGGATTTGAGCGACGATTCGGTCGAAAGCTTCCGGATGTTTCAGGGCCGCATACTGGCGGAATACGAAAAAATGATCCCGGAATTTGGCCTGATCGTCATTGACGCAACGCTCCCAATCGAAGTGCAACAATCCCAAGTGCGGCAAATCGTAAAAACTCATCTCGATCACGCGCAAGAATTGAGGGTACGGCCATGAGGGCAACGTACGGAAAGCCACTGCCAGGAATGCGGTTGGATGACCTGGGTGGCAAGCTGGTGGTGATTGAAGGCACGGACGGCGCTGGCCGTTCCACACAAATCAATCTGCTGAAGTCCTGGCTCGAAGAACTCGGCCACGCGGTGGTGGACACGGGGATGACTCGCTCGCCCCTCGCCGGCGAGGGCATTCGCCGCGCGAAAGAAGGAAACAATCTTGGGCGCGTCACGCAAAGTCTGTTTTATGCCACCGACTTCGTGGATCGACTGGAGAATGAGATTGTCCCGGCGCTGCGCGCAGGTTTTATCGTTCTCACGGACCGCTATATTTATTCGCTGATGGCACGCGCCATCGTGCGCGGCATGAACCCGCACTGGATTCGCAGCATTTACAGCGTGGCGTTGAAGCCGGACGCAATTTTTTACCTGCGTCTGGGGATTGATCAGCTGCTGCCGCGCGTGGTCTTTACTCGCGGCTTCGACTACTGGGAATCCGGCATGGATCTGTACCCCGGGCATGACATGTACGACAGTTTTTGCAGTTACCAAGCGGCGCTGCTGACCGAATTTGATCGCATCAGTTCCGAATTCAATTTCGAGATGGTGGATGCGTCGCCTGACGCCAAGACCGTCTGCGATCATCTGAAGAAAAACATTTTGCAGCTTCTAGAGAGAGATTCCCGAAAGTCGTTCGTCGCGAGTCTTTACGCCGATTCCGTAAAGGAATTGGGCGGGTTCGATAAAATGGCAGTCGCTCCAGCGCGCGGCTTTCCGCCAGCTTCGTTTCCGGTCCTTACGCCAAATGCTTCCCCAGCTTCAAACGGTAACGGTCACCACGCGTTTCATCAGAAATAATGGAAGCGCCTGAACCGCGCGCATACAAATTGACCCTGATTTACTCGGTTTTAGCTGGAATCATCAACGACGCCACCGCGGCGCTTGCCACAGCGAGGCCTGCGCAAATCAGCATTACGGCTCGGAATCCGAAGACAAACGCATGGGCGATTACCTCTCGGATCCTCACTCGCGTATTGGCGTCTAAGCCAGACAGGTCAATACCCGCAAGCTTAATCTCATTCGACCGAACATACTGAAGAATGTCAGCGGAAAGCACCGCGCCTGCAAGAGTGCGATTCAAGCTGGAACTGAAGACTCTCACCATCACGATTCCGAGGATGGCGATGGCTAGTAGACTTGCAACGCGAGCAACGGCATTGTTGATTCCCGACGCGGCGCCCGCACGGTCCTGGCCCACAGAGCTCATCACGACAGTCGTGAGGGGAGCCACGCTCACCGCCATTCCGAAACCGAGAACAACGAATGCCGGAAAGAATGAGTTCCAGTAGCTGGCTGCGACACCCGGCACGGCGAAGAGAATAAATCCCGCTGCCGCAATTAGCGGCCCAATGATTAGCGGCGCCCTGGGCCCGTAGCGCGCAACCAGTCCGCCAGACCAGCGCGAAAGAGAGAACACCAGCAGAATTAACGGGAGCGCTGCGGCACCGGCCGCAGTCGTAGAGTATCCCTGCACCTGGATAAGGTTCATCGGGAACAAGAAAAAGAAAATTCCAATAGCGGCGTAGAGGAACAAAGTAAGTAAGTTCGCGCCACTGAAACTGCGTGAGTGAAAGAGCGTCAGCGGAACCATCGGCGAGATTGTCTTGGATTCGATCAACGCGAAACCGATCAGGCAGGCGACGCCGACGATCAAGCTTCCAAAAACCAGTGGATCGTGCCAACCGAGGCTTACAGACTCGATCATCCCATACACCAATCCACCCAGTCCGACAGTCGCGACCAGTGCGCCCAGCCAGTCGACAGGCCCGGCAGCTGCGTTGCGGCTTTCCCTAACATGCCATAGCGAAATTGTGATCACGGCAGCGGCAATAGGAATATTGATGAAGAATACCCAGCGCCAGGAGGCATGCTCGATCAGCCAGCCACCGAGAACCGGCCCCACGGCTGTTGTGATGGCGGTGAAGCCGGACCACGTCCCGATTGCTCGACCGCGGGTCTTCTCGCTGAAAGATGCGCTGATAATCGACAGACTGCCGGGAATAAGAAATGCGGCCCCGACGCCTTGAATGCTTCGCGCTATTACCAGGTGTTGAATGTTCGGGGCCAGGCCGCAAGCGATGGAAGCAGCAGCGAAAATCCCTACGCCAACCAGAAAGATCAATCGGCGGCCAAACAAGTCGCCCAGGGAGCCGCCGGCGAGAATCAGAGCTCCCAAAAACAAGCCGTACGACTCGACCACCCATTGCACCCCAACCACGGAGGCATGGAGGCTCGCTTGAAGTGCAGGCAGAGCAATATTGACGACGGTGCTGTCAATGAACGCCATGCCGGAGGCGAGAATTGTCGCTACCAGGATCCAAGGCGCACCTTCCTCTACAGACGGAACATCGGCATTCGCCGATCGGATCGCCGCTTCGTCGCAGGGCGGTTTCATGGAGCTAGCATACGTCCTCGGAAGGCGATCCGTGCTGCGGCTATTTGTCTCGAGCGCCGATTCAGCGATGTTTGATGAAGTCGCCGCTGTGCAGTTCGGCTAGCGCCTGGCGCAACTGTTCGTCTGTGTTCATCACGATCGGGCCGTACCATGCAACCGGTTCCTCGATCGGCTTGCCCGATACAAGCAGGAAACCGATGCCCTCGTTGCCCGCGTGGACAGTGATTTCGTCGCCGCGATCGAAAAGCACCAGCGAGTGATTGCTGACGTCATACACGGGTGGCGCGTCAGGTTTGGCTGCCTGCTCGGTGAGAACTGCGCGGGGTTCGGAAGAATCGCGGAACGTGCCGGAGCCCGCGAACACGTAAGCAAAGGCGTTGCGGGTAGTTTCGATTTTGAGCCGTTTGCGCTGGCCCGCAGGAACCGAGATATCGAGGTAACTCGGATCAGCGGCCACGCCCTCGACCGGCCCCTTCTTGCCCCAGAACTCGCCGCATATGATGCGTGCGCGAGTGCCGTCATCGTCGGTGACTTCGGGGATCGCGCTCGCCGGAATGTCCTGATAGCGCGGATCAGTCATCTTCAGCGACGAAGGCAGGTTGGCCCACAGCTGGAACCCGTGCATACGACCGTGCGAGTCGCCCTTGGGCATCTCCTGGTGGAGGATTCCACTACCGGCGGTCATCCATTGCACGTCGCCCGCGGTCATTTTGCCCTTGTTGCCGAGACTGTCCCCGTGCTCGACCGAACCGGCGAGCACGTAGGTGATCGTTTCGATCCCGCGATGCGGATGCCACGGAAATCCCGCGATGTAGTCTTGCGGATTCTCATTGCGGAAGTCGTCCAGCAAGAGGAATGGGTCGAAATCCTTCGTTTTGCCGAAACCGAAGGCGCGCTGCAGCTTGACACCAGCGCCTTCGATCGTGGGCTTGGTTTGAATGATCTGCTTAATTGGTCGGAGAGACATTGATATTTCCTTTGTGCCGCCAGGATACGTGCGGCTAGGGCACGCCTATTTGTTGCGCCTGCCGGTCTGAATGATTCAAGCTTTCACGAACTGCACGTCGAGCGTGATGGTGACGTCGTCGCCGACGAGAATCCCTCCTGTTTCCAGCGCGGCGTTCCAGTTCAAGCCGAAGTCTTTACGGCTAATCTTAGTTGTAGCCGACAGGCCGATGCGAGTATTTCCCCAAGGATCCTTGGCCGGCGGAGTCGGTCCCTCCACAGTGAACACTACGTTGCGAGTGATGCCGTGAATGGTAAGGTCGCCCGCCACGGTGTGCTCGCCATGGCCAACGCGGCTGATGCGGGTAGATTTGAACGAGAGTTCCGGAAACTTCTCGACGTCCAGGAAGTCGGCGCTCTTGAGATGCGCATCTCGCTGGGCATCGCGCGTGGTGATGGAGCCCGCGTCGATCGTCGTTTCAACGTGGGATTTCGCCGGATCGCTTTCATTCAACGTCAGGGCGCCCTTCAGACTTGCGAATTGGCCCTTCACGTTCGAGATCATCATGTGTTTTACCTTGAACTCGGCCACGGAGTGAACCGGATCGATGTTCCAGGTGGTAGTTGCAGCTTGCGGTGTGGCTTGTGCGCTCATATCTGTCTCCTCTTTTGATTTAGTCGCTGCCTCATGCTTAGGACTGATACCGAACACTCGCTTTGATGCGTTGTACCGATATTCGTTGCAACGAATATTAAGGCTTAAAAATCAGGCCACTCGGCTTCGGGCCACCCTCAACAGGTCGGTTAAGGTTTTCAGTTGCTCTCGCCCGAGGTGCCCTAGTTGTCTGCGATGACCGTCCTGGACTGGTGTATCAAGCCGGGCGAGCAGCTTTAGACCGGCCGGCGTGATTCGGACCATCACTGTGCGCCGGTCCTTGGTTTCACGGCAGCGCGAGATGAGGCCGCGTCTCTCCAAACGATCGAGCAGCCGGGTAACATCCGGGTCGCGCGTAATCATGCGATTCGCGATTTCCCCGCACGGGAGCCCTTCGGGCGCGCCACGGAGGATGCGCAGCACGTTGTATTGCGTCGCTGAGAGGTCCTCGGCCTTGAGCACATTGATCAGACCGCGGGACAGCATGTCTGTCGTGCGCAGCAAGTCCAGGAACGCCGCTTCTTCGGGACCAGCGTGAGACCGTCGTCCCTTCTTCGTCTGACTGGCTTGTTCCATTCACCGCATAATACTCGTTACAACGACTATTGTCAAGCAGTCAATTCCTGCCTTTGGCGCTTCGGCCACCGCCGCGGCCGCCTCGCAGATCCCAGTTCGGTGTATGCCTTACTCGAACATCGCTACCGGTAGCTTTTGCGGGGAGCACAACGCAGCCTAGAGAGCGAACACCGTCGGGCAGGGTAGAGACACACCTCGAGTCATTTCTTCTTGCCGCCGAAGATGGAGGCGATGGATTTCGCTTTCTTCTGGACCACGCCGCCGACATCAGCGGTGATATAAGGTTCATCGGGCGTGCCCGTTACGCGCATGGGCACTCCAGATCGTTTCCCCGAGCTTCCGCCGTTCAGAATCGTTAGGAACCCCACTCCTACTTTGCCAACGCCGTTTGCCGACGCGACTTTCACGACCAGGTTAAAGTCCAGTTGATTGGCCGGTGACACCGTGCCACTGCCAGTCAGCTCACCCATGGCTGGAATTACGGCGTCAATCTTGCTGGCCACCACGCCCGCGTTGGTGATGCGTAGGTATACTCGCAGTTTTTCGAAATCTGTCGTTTCGCCGGTTTTGACTCCGCTGAGCGCCGCGATCCCGTGGATTTTTGTACCGATATCAAAACCGACCAGACGCGTATTATCGAGCGCGATCGGCCCGGTGATGATGAGCGACTTCGTCTGCCCGGTGATGCCCAGATTCATTGAGAGCGTGCCGCCCTTCAGGACCGAGCCGTTTGGTAAACGAACACCGGCGGCGGTCATCCAAGGCTGGAGCTCATCCATCGGCAGACTCTCGCCAACAAGTTTCATTTTCAACAGCGGGTCCTCGTCGTCAGGTGCACCAGCGGCGACGGGTTGATACGTTCCGCATATGTGGATTGCGGCGTCGCCGACTTGAATTGTCGCGTCGTTGATCTGGCCCGTGTTTTCTTTCAGACGATGCGTGCCGCTGTAGCCAAGGTCGAGGGGGTTCGGCGCGGCAGTAGCGCCCTTGCGAAGTATCAGTTTCTCGATGTGAACAGTGCCCTTAGTCGTGAGCGTTTGCCCGTCGGACACTGTGTGCGCGTCCATGTCCGCGACGAGCGACACGCCTGCGTTAGGGTTGAGAAATCCCGCGGCGACCGGGTCGAGGGCCTTCACGGAGACCTGCGCGTCGGCCGGACTGGTCGCCGCGTCGGTGCGATTAATCGGGCCTAGGTGGCCAGTCGCGCTGATGGTGCCGCCGGCGGGGAGGTTCGCGCTGAGTTCGAACGGAAACCGCGAGGCGAACGAAAAATCGCGCGCGCTAAGATTCACATGCTCGTAGCCGCTGGGCTGCTCGTGCGCGGGAAGGCTGGCGATCGTTACACGGCCATCTTCGACCGTAATGCTTCCAACCGAGAGGTCGGAAAGTGCGAGTGCAGCACCTTTTGAGGTTTTCGAAGCGCCAGCCGACGGGCCGGTCGCCGCGCCATGCCCGATGCTCGAAAAATTCCACGTGCCGTTTGCGGCGCGGATCACCGTAATTTGCGGCGATTCTATCTGAAAGCTGCGCAGGTTTAGCTGGTGCTCGAAAATCAGCGGCCGCAGCGAAACGCCGATACGAAGTTCCTTAGCCGTCAGAAAGGGTGTAGCGCTAAAACCAGGATCGTCGGCGACGCTGAGATCCTTGGCGACTAAGCTTCTGGAGACAACGGACAGGCTCAGGGCGCCGAATTTCACCTCTCGGCCGAGCACGGTTTTGAGTTGCTTTTCGATGGCAGGGCGAAACGTGTTGGCGTTCACGAAAAGAGGAATCGCCACGATCATTAAGACCATGAAGCCGGTGACTGCCAGCAGAATTTTCGCCCAGCGCTTCACGGGACCCTTCGACGCGATGGCTTCGCAGCGTCACCGAGACTCAAGACCAGAAGTATATGACGAGCGCGTAAGCGATTGATAGCGGTAGACACGGACGCGACTAGGACCGGCTCGGATCGAGCGATCCCTGGCCAGTCGGTTGCATTGCGGCAGCCGTCGCGTGCTGAAGCCCGGCGCAAGGCGCGCGAAGCAAACTCGCCCGCGGAGCATGCGAGCGGCGTGTGTGGTACCGTACAAGAATCTTGACAGTGTCGGCTGGCAGTGATAAAAGAAATTGCCGTAGTTAATCGATTTAGTTATGGTCGGTTATGCCTGGGACGTTTGCGGAAGGCTTGGCGCGCGCCGGGAACGGGCGCGTGTTAATTTGCCTGCCCTGGTTGCTTAGTGTTCGGTGAGGTGGTGGCCGATGAAGCGAGGTCTGCTCGTCTATCTAGTTTGCGGTGTGTCACTGGTTCTAGCCATTCCACCGATCGACGCGACGCAGCAAGCCTCCTCCCATCCCGCCGAAACCGTACAGGTAGATTTGCGCGCGAAGGGCCAACCTTTCCCGCATTTTTGGGAGCAAATGTTTGGCTCCGGACGCGCCGCGCTTGCCCTGCGCGAGAGCTACCGAAATGATCTGCGCGAAGTGAAGAGCGTCACCGATTTCAAGTACGTCCGTTTTCACGCGATCTTTCACGATGAAGTGGGCGTGTACGACGAAGATGCTTCCGGCAAGCCGACCTACAATTTTTCCTACGTGGATCAGATCTACGACGGCCTGCTGAAGGACGGAGTGCGCCCTTTCGTCGAGCTTAGTTTCATGCCGAAGAAGCTCGCGGCCGCAAACGATCTTCATCCATTTTGGTACAAACCGAATGTATCGCCTCCGAAAGATTACACCCGTTGGAGTGAACTGATCGATCAGTTTGCCAAACATCTGATCGCTCGTTACGGCATGGAAGAGGTTTCGCAATGGTATTTTGAAGTTTGGAACGAACCCAACCTGGATTTCTGGGCCGGCTCCCCCAAAGAGCAAACTTATTATCAGCTTTACGACACTACCGTCCGCGCTCTGAAAAATGTCAGCCCGCGGCTCAGAGTGGGAGGGCCGGCAACCGCGCAAGCTGCCTGGGCCGATCGCTTCATTCAGCACACTACGGAAAACAATGTTCCGGTCGACTTCGTCTCCAGCCACGTGTACGGCAACGATAGTGCCAAAGATGTCTTCGGCACCGACCAGAAGATTCCTCGAACGCAGATGGTGTGTCGAGCCGTGAGGAAAGTGCACGATCAGATTCAGGCGTCCTCGCGCCCGAAGTTACCGCTGATCTGGACGGAGTACAACGCAAGCTATATGAATGAAAGCGACGTCACTGATTCCATTTATATGGGTCCTTGGATGGCGGACACCATCCGGCAGTGCGACGGACTGACGGACATGATGAGTTACTGGACATTTTCTGACGTATTCGAAGAGCAAGGCGTCGTGAAGCGTCCCTTCTATGGCGGGTACGGATTGATTGCCGAGGACGGCTTGTCCAAACCTGCCTTCAACGCTTTCAAAATACTCCATCATCTCGGAGATGTCAGGATCCCCGCAAGCGCGGACGATATTTTAGTCACCCGCCGCAAGGATGGATCGTTCGTGATCGCTGTTTGGAACTTGCCAGCGCCGGACGCGAGCGGAGAACCGAAGGACGTCAATCTGCAATTTGATTCGTTGACGGGCCGTCACCGCGCGACCATATATCGCCTGGATGCGGATCATGGATCGCTTACGAACGCCTACGTTGCGATGGGAAGCCCCGTCTACCCCACCCCAGCGCAAATTCAAACCCTCAAAGCCGCGGCGCAACTGCCTGCGCCTGAATCAACGACCGTTCACAACGGCAGCCTCGCGCTACATCTAGCGCCCAAAGCGCTCCTTGTTATCGAAATTCGCTGAACGCGCCTTTCACGATCTGCAACGCGTCGAGGAATTTCGAGACGCTCAGCTGATTTCGCGAGCAGCGGCGGTGCTGGAGCGCACAACCAGCGTGGGCTTCACAATGATCGAAGTGGGATAGGGCGCGGCGGCCGGTGCGGTGATTCTTTGCAGCAACGTTTCGGCGGCGATTACACCCATTTCGCGCATCGGTTGTCGCACGGTGGTTAGCGCGGGATTCTGGTATGCCGCGCTTTGAATATCGTCGAAGCCTACCACGGAGACGTCCTCCGGAATTTTCAGGTTCGCTTCGCCCAACGCGCGGATCGCTCCAATCGCCGAAATATCATTGAACGCAAACAGCGCGGTGAAAGGCCGCTGCGCCGCCAGAATCTCTCGCGTGGCGTAGTAGCCGAGCTCGGGACTGCCTACCTCGCCCACCAGCTGCACAACGAGCGATTCGTCAATCTTCAAACCCAGGTGCGCGGCCGATTTTTGCACGGTCTTCCAGCGCACCTCGGTATCGGAACTGAACGCCTGTCCTTTGATGAACGCAATATGGCGGTGACCAAGAGCAAAAAGATGTTCCATCGCCAACTTCGCGGCCAAGGCATGATCGAGAACGATGTTCGTCACACCCTCCACGTTCTGATGGCCGGAGACCGCCACCACCTGCAGCGATTTATTTTCCTGGCAGGGAGTGTCCACGGCGATCAGTCCCTCAACGGATCGCATCTGCAGCAAGCGCGGATACTCTTCGATCAAATCCTTGCGGTGTCGATGGCTCACCACATAATAGAAATACCCCTCCTGTAGCAGGTGGTCTTCGATCCCGGACATCACCGACGCTCCGTAACCTTCGCTGATCTCCGGGACCATCACTCCGATCGTGAAGCTGCGTTTCTGCCGCAGCGATTTGGCCATGAAATTCGGTCGGTAGTTCAATTCTCGCGCTGCGGCGCGCACACGTTCTTGGGTGGACTGGGGAATGGATTTTGCGGCCGGCGAACGGTTCATGACCATGGACACGGTCGCCGACGACAGTCCCAGATACTCTGCCACGTCCTTCAGATTGGCGGCGGAAGGATCGCGATGAACAGTTTCTTTGACCCGTGGCGAGCGCGGCATGGGACACCTTGACCGCACATCCTTGCACACACCCTGGAGATGAGCAAGCGACGGGAGCTATGTTGCCGAACAGATTCGGCAGTTTTTTGGTGAGCTGGCGTCAGAATCAGCAAGGGCGCGGCATCCCGCGCTCAGGTCGTCGCCACGAGGCTTCGCGGGTAGCCACACTGTCCAAGAGATACGCGGCTTCGCCCGCAGAACCAGGGAGCGACTGCACAAACGGTAATCGCTACGGAGTCATTCGTCCTTTGGTCAGGTAATCCTGCGAGGGCACACCGAAAGCGTCAGCCACGCGGTTGAAAAATGCAAAGAGCGCGGTGATGTAAACGGCTTCCGCGGTTTGCTCTTCCTTCCATCCGGCGTCGCGCAATTTCTGGACGTCCGCGTGGGTAGATCGCGCCGCGTCGTTGGTGATCAGTTCCACGTAGACCATCAGGGCGCGCTCGGCCGGCGTCAGGCCGGCTTCGTCGAGCTTGCCCTCAAGGATTGCCGCAACGCATTGATCGGTGGCTCCCTGAACACGCAGGAAGTAGGCGTGGCTATCCAGTCAATACGGACACCGATTCAGAAAAGAAACGTAACTGGCAATCATTTCCTTGTGGCGCCGGGTGAGATGGCCTTCGGAGAAATGGACTTTGTTAGAGAATTCGACCACTTGGCGAAGAAAATCGGGACGGGCGCCGAAACACTTGATGATCCCCGGTACCTGCTGGCGTCCGGAGCCTGCGCGCCAGAAATCGTAGGCGGCGGCGAGGTCGCCGGTGGCTTCGGCGTCTTCCGTTACGCGAATCTTCGTCGGATGCTTTTCTGAACTGGGATGGGAACTTGTGCTGGACACTTTTTCTTTGCTGTCCATTGCCATGCAACCCTCCACCCGCGATTTTTAAGTCATTTTCTGATCCAACTATACACAGGCCAGCCCGTCAGCACGACTGCGCAACCGAGAGCCGCTTCGCGCGGGCTGCGAACGGCGATCAGAACGAGCATCACAATCACGACCGCCAGAAATGCAATCGGCGTAGCCGGATAACCGGGAGTGAGAACGGTCGATGTCGCTTGCGGGCCGCGGCGGCGAATCACGAATAGCCCTGCGACCGTGAGGCCGAGAAAGAAAAGAACGGCAAAAAAGAAGTAGGCGACGATTTGTTCGAACGAGCCGACCACGACCAGAACCGCAGCGATAATTCCCTGGACGGCGACGGCGCGCGCCGGCGTGCCGAAACGCGGATGCGTCTGCGCGACGGATTTGAGGAAGAGGCCGTCGCCGGCCATCGCGTAATAAACGCGCGGAGCCGAAATCATAAACGCTGCAAGGCTCCCCAAAACCGACACCACAACGATTGCGGCGAAGATAACTCCGCCCGCATGACCGAACAGCACTTCGCCAGCCTGCGCGACGAAGGTGGTACTAGAGCCCACTTTTTCGATGGGCACAATATAAATGAAGACCGCGCTGATGACGAGGTAAACGATCGTCACGGCGATCACCCCTAAAGTTAAAGCGCGAGGCAACGTGCGCCCGGGATCGCGAACTTCTCCGCCGATTTTCACGGCGTCCCACCAGCCCCCAAACGAAAAAAATGCTCCGACAAGCGCTGCTCCAAGTGCTGGCGCGAGTCGAAGTGCTCCGGGCCGCTGCGCAACGAAAGGGACAAAATTCGACCAGGAACCAAGACGAAAGGCGAGCGCCCAAACGGTGAGAGTGGCGAGCACGGCAAATTTCAGCCAGGTGATCCAACGGAGAAAGCCTGCGCTGATCCGCGTGCTGAGAATATTCAGGACGCACAAGAACCAGATGGCGGCGATCGCGACAAGCTTTGTCGCCGGCGACGACCAATGGAAAATGTACGCCGCGTACGAGGCAAGACCCGTGGCAAATGCGCCGGTGAGTCCGGGATCGAGCACCAGAAGGCTCATCCAACCATAGAGAAATGCGACGCGCGGGCCAAAGCTTTCGCGGAGGTAAACGTATGCTCCGCCAGCGCTCGGAAAACGGCCGGCAAGTTCGCCATAGCAAAGCGCACCGCTAAGCGTCACGGCGCCGACCGCAAGCCAGACCACGAGCAACCAGAAGGGCGAACCGAGAGATTTGGCCATTCCCGCCGGAGTGAGGAATATTCCGACGGCGATGGCTTCACCGGCGACGGCAGCCGCCGCGGACCCAAGTCCGAGTTCGCGGCGCAGCTCATGATGTTGCAGTGCGGGGGTAGCCCCCTGATCGCCCATGTGTGGTTGAGAAATATGGCTGAGACGGCTGTGCGACAGTTTTGCCCGAAAAGCTGCGGCATCATATCACCGCGCGAGACCTGAGTTGGGGAGAAGAAATTCTTTACCGCCCATGGGCAGCGCTGTTTTTACAAACCATGTTTGGCGACCCGGATTATTTTTTCCTTCTGAGCGGGCCTACTGCAGTCGAGGATTCAGCATTCGCGTGGAACCACGGCGGTGTGGATCACGCGATCAATCGCACGTGGCTGGGGTTGGTTGGCCCGGGCGTGAAAAACGTTGGCCAAGACGATGAGACCTGGTCTGACCACACCGACATCCGGCCAACCATGCTGGTGCTCGCGGGCCTGGAAGATGATTATTCGCATGAAGGAAGAGCGCTGGTCGAGGATCTACATCCATGGGCGCTGCCCAGCGGCATCAGCGCGGATCAGGATGCCTTTACCGAACTGGCCCGTTGGTATAAGAAGATCAACGCCCCGGTTGGACCTCTCGGGCTCGCGAGCCTGCGCATTTCGACGCGTGCGCTGGCTTCGGGAGATGCTACCAACGATTCGACCTACAACAATCTCGAGAAGCAGCTCTCGATCATCACTTCACTGCGTGACGATCTGGCATCGAGAATGGAGGACCGGCTTGAGGATGCCGAATTCCACAACCAGCCGATCCACTGGTGGGAAGCGCTAGCATTCTCAAGTGAAGCGCAGGCCCTGCTTGATTACGCGGAGGCGATCGAACACGCGAAATAGTTCGATAGCTGCGTTTAAGAGAGACGAAAATAAAAGGAGGGCCGGGAAAACCGCGCGATTGGCGGATTTCTCGGCCCTTCGAGTTCTCGGATATTACTTTCCGGCGGTGAATTCGGCGGCGTCTTCGGCGTAGGAACCCGCGCCACGCGGAGACATCGCGCGACGACGAGTTTCAATTCCCAAGCGCTTGATTTTCTGGTTCAGCGTCGACAGGGGCACCTGGAAGCGCTCGGAAGCTTCGGTCTGATTCCAGTTGGTGCGCTCGAGCATGTCCACGATGATGCGGCGCTCGACCTCTTCCAAGATCTCGAAAAGCGATGGCGCCGCACCCGACGCGCCTACCTGCCCCGGAAGCGGAGGCAGAAACTCCGCGAGCTGCAGCCGAACACCACGCACAATTTCGCGAGTTCGAACCGGCTCGGGAAGCAGATCCGAGTCCATGGTTTCGTGCGTCGAGAGGACCACGGCGCGCTCGACTACATTCTCAAGTTCGCGAACGTTGCCCGGCCAATCGTAATCCATCAGAAGTTTCATCGCCGCATGGGTAAACATGCGCGGCGGCTTACCATTGTCGCGGCAAAATTGTTCAAGGAAGCGGCTCATCAGCAGTGGGATATCTTCCTTGCGATCGCGCAACGGCGGAAGATGCAGCGAGATTACATTCAAGCGGTGAAACAGATCTTCGCGGAAACGGCCTTCGCGAACTAGTTTGGTGAGGTCTTCGTTGGACGCCGCCAGGATGCGAACGTCCACCTTGATGGTGTCGGTGCCACCCAAGCGCATGAATTCGCGCTCCTGAATCACACGCAAGAGTTTGGCCTGTGTTTCCGGACTGACCGTGGATATTTCGTCGAAGAAAATTGTGCCCTGGTCGGCGACTTCGAACAGGCCCTTCTTTGAGGCAACCGCGCTGGTGAAAGCGCCCTTCACATGGCCGAAGAGCTGCGATTCGAGCAGGTCCACGGGGATGGAACCGGTATTGACGGGGATGAACGCTTTGTCGGCTCGCGTGGAGGCCGAGTGGATTGCCTTGGCAATCACTTCTTTTCCGGTTCCGCTTTCGCCGGAGATCAGAACGGTAGAGCGCGAAGGAGCGACTTGGCTGACCAGGTCAAAAACCGCCTGCATTTTGTCGCTCTTGCCAACGATGTTAGGGAAGTTGTAGCGCTGCTTCAGTGCGCGCTTGAGCTGAACGTTTTCGTCGCGCAGGCGGCGTCCTTCGATCGCCAGGGAAATTTGCGCAATCAGCTCGTCATTCGACCAGGGCTTGGTAATGTAATCCTGCGCGCCGCCTTTGAATGCCGCGCGGGCCATGTCAATCGAGCCGAAGGCGGTGATGAGGATGATGGACAGCTGCGGATCGCGGCGGCGGATTTCCCGGAGCAATTCGAGGCCGTTGCGGTCGGGCAGGCTCACGTCCAGCAGCATCAGATCGTATGGGTGATCTTCGAGCTTTTGCAGGCCTGCCTCGCCGGTTTCAGCGAGAGTAACCTCAAAACTTTCGGAAGTTAAAAGCGCTTCGAGCCCTTCCCTGATTTCCACTTCGTCGTCAACAACAAGAATAGATCCTCTAGGCATGGACTGGCTTCCTGGCTACGGGAAACTCCAGGCGGAACGAAGTTCCCTTACCTGGAGTTGAGCGCACGTCTACCTTGCCGGCGTGCTCCTTTATGATGCCGTAGCTCACCGAAAGACCCAACCCGGTGCCCCGTCCGGTGGCCTTGGTAGTGAAGAATGGATCGAAAATGCGATGGAGATGCTCGGGCGGGATGCCCGAGCCGGTGTCAGTGACTTCTATTTCGACCGAACCGTTGTCCGCGGCGGTGCGCACCTCAAGCATGCCTCCCTGCGGCATAGCGTCGCGCGCGTTCATAAAAAGATTCAGGAACACTTGCTGCAGGCGCGTGATAGAACCCAGCACAGGCGGCAACTGCTCCCGGTAATTCTTGACCACATTGACCCGCGCGGTCCTGAAAGGATGCTGCACCAGAGTGAGTGTTTCCTCGAGGACATTGTTGATGTCCACTTCGATGAACTCGGCGGCGCCAGTACGCGAGAAATTCAGCAAGTTGTTGACGATCTCGCTGGCCCGGAACGTCTGCTTCACGATGCGCTCGATCGTTTTCTGGCGAGGATCGTCCGAAGGAATCTGTTTGGCGAGCATCTGGATGTAATTCGAAATCACCGCCAGTGGCGTGTTCACTTCGTGGGCAACGCCCGCAGCTAGCAGTCCAAGAGAAGTGAGCTTCTCGGTCTGGATCATTTGTTCTTCGAGGCGGACGCGCTGCGTGATGTCGTCGAGCAGAATCAGGCGGCCGAGGCGCGCTCCACTCTTGCCGACCAACGGAGCGATGGAGGCATTGATAACAACCTGGTGGCCGGCACGAGTGCTCAAATGGAACTTATATATTCCCGAGACGTGATCGCTGGCGGCGCGCGAACTGATCTCCGCGACCAAATCCTGCGGGAGAACCTCCGGAAGTTTGTGATGCAGCGCCTCCGAGCGGGAAATCGCCAGCAGGTCCTCCAGCTGCGGATTCCAGGACTCGATGCGGTCCTCGAGATCCACCGTAAGCACGCCGATTTTGAGGGACTCCACGATGTTTTCGCTGAAGTCCTTCAGGCGCTCGATCTGCATAGCTTTCTGTTCGAGGGAGTTGTAAAGACGCGCGTTTTCGATGGCGATCGCAACGTAGCCGGCGATGGTGAAAAGAAGCTCGAGGTCGTCACTGGAAAGGTAATCGCCGTCCACGGTCTTGCCCAGCCCGAGAATGGCAACAGTGCGCTCGCGGAAACGGCAGGGAATGAAATAATTCAGATCGAGTTCTTCAAGTGTGCGGCGAACCGCTTCGGATTCCTCAGTTGCGGCGCGCGCGGATTCAAAGAACAAGCACCCGCGCCCAAACGCCGGACGGGCAGGGTTGAGGAACGAGAGATCCAGCGGCCCCTCCGGTCGCAATCCCATCGATCGAGAAAGCACAAATTGGTCGGGAATGGTGGGGTCCTCGAGAAATATTGCCAGGCGGTCCACAAGCAAAGTCTGAGAAACACGATCCAGCACGGAACCAACCAAAGGCTCGAGGCGGACCTCATTTGTCAAAGCGCGGCCAAATTCGATGAGCGTGCGGCGATAATCAAGACGATCCCGGTAGAAGAAACGATCCAGTCGCGTTTGCACCCATTCGCGCAAGGGCTCGATTAAAAAGGCGGCCACGACGATGGCAATGATTCCTCCTGCCGGGCCAGTCGAGAGCCCCGGGCGATGGAAGAGCTCGCCGATCAAAGCGATCACGGCGAAATAAATTCCGACCACTGCGGCCGTGGCGAAGGTGTAAGAAAGGCCGCGTTTGAAGATGATGTCCACGTCCATCAGGCGGTAACGAATGATCGCGTAGCCAAAGCACAGCGGAATCAGTGCCAGCGAATATACGGACAATTTCATCCAGGGCGGAGGCACCAACCCCAGAACGTACGGCACGATGTAGAACAGCGCGAAAGGAAGGCTGCCGGCAAACGCCCCCGCAGTGACCCATTTCAATTGCTGCCGCAGCACGCCGCTGGGCGCGCGCCAGAAACTGAAAAGGAAGATGAACGCGGCGATGACGAAGTAAATTCCGAGATTGGCTTGTTCAACCTTGTCCAGCCAGTAGCGCGTCCCGAGCGACGGCAGAAAATCCAGCGTACCCGTCGCAATGAACGCATGCAGAACGAACAGTGCGAGCGGGAAAGAATACACGGCCGCAAGCTTGGGCCAGAGTTTTCCGCGGCGCTCAGGGAACACCAGCGCGAAATGCACGAGCAGAGCCGGTTGAAGAAGAAGCGCAACCACGTTGGCCCAGTAAATAATCCAGTCGAAGGAATTGAGTTTGCCGCTGTAATGAAAGCTGTATAAGACGAATGAGACCAAGCAGAAAACATAGAAATGAATCGCGCGTGGCGCGTTCCAGCGGCGCACAAAAATGAACAAGCCGATGAACAGGTACAGCAACGCTGTCACGCGCAAATAATTTTCGATGGACGAAGGGTTTTCCTGCGGTGCGGTGACCAAAGGCGTCTCGAATGTGCGCCCGTCGCGGCGCAATTCGTAGCGGATTTCAGTCCAGGGCCCGACGTGAAAGAGCACACGGGTGACGTCGGTAGCGCGATGGATAGCCATGCCGCGGACCGATTCAACGACATCGCCCTGCCTGATGCCCGCTTTTGCACCGGGCGAGTCCCAGACCACGTGCCAGGCAGTTACGCCTTGCGCAGAATCCATCCAGGTGACGCCGTCGTCGGGGAGAATGAAACTGGAGCGCTGCTGGAAGTTAAGGGCAGCAAATACGACCGCCGCCAATGTGAGCAGGGCCAAAACCACAGCCCCCAGCCGCATTCGCAAGCTATCGTTCATGCGAGTACACCAATATCCTTCGGACCGTTTATGTTAGCACGTCAGCTTCCAGCGAATCACAGATTCCAATTTGTGTAAGGCACTTAGTATCTTTCTCTTACAGAGGCACAGCGGCACCGAAACAGACAGTATCCCATTTGTGGAAGGTGGCGTACCGATTATCGTATGAAGCGCACGACTTAAAACTGGAAGCTCAGGCCGCCTCGAAAGAACCGATAAGTCGGCACGAGCACGACTTGGCCGTCACTGGTGGCAAGTGTAACGTACCCTTGGGCCAGTAAGTTGCCACAATCGGCCAGAATCTCAGCGTGTCCGGGGATGAATCCGGGGAGTTTCTGACGGATCTGAACGCTCAAGTAGGGATCGAGGTGGTAAACCGATTGGCCGTAGGAATCTTGTTGAGACACTGCTGATCCGCTAATCCACTTATAGCCGGAGACAATCTTCGTACCTGTCCGTGGGATTTTCGCGGTAAACCGGGCCGCGGCGCTAACCCGATATTGTGTTGCAAGTTCATTTCGCAGCGCGGCCTCGACAGGACTTTCATTCGGCGCCAGTACCCCGCCGTAGGCGTAAATCATGGTCATCTCGAGATTACTGGAAAGCTTTTGCTGGTAAACCAGCCGCGCGCCTATCGAACTCAACTCCCCGGCGTCATAGGCAAAAACGTCCGAAAAATAATCGGGCAAAAAATCGGGGCCCGAAACGGCGCCGCGTCCGAAGACCGCAGTGTGGCTGGAGTGGTCGTGGAACACCGCCGCGGTGATGCTAGACTTTTTGCTGAGGTCATGTTCGACGGCGATTTCTTCGTGCAGATTATCTTCGAGCACGGGATGCCCGCCGTGAAGCAGCAGCGTGGGAAACGCGTCCAGTTGATTCAGAGTTGACTGCAAATCTCCGGGAGCGCCGGAGGAATCCTGCCACGTGTTCGTGGTTACCAGCATCGAAGCTTGCCACGTGGGGCTGAAGCGAACAGCCACCTCGCCGCGAGGACGCAAACTGGTCGTCGTTCCTTGCAAACCGGCTGCGATGAAATCAGCGCCATAGCGTATGCTCAGGTGATCGCCCACCTGCAGTGACGAGTCATGGGACATGCGCATCCCACGGAAGCTGGGGCCGGCCGCTCCAAGTCGCGATTCGCGCAACAAAAGAGTGGTCACAGGACCCGAGCCTGAATCGCCAGACGGCAGCCACTGCGTGACGAAGCCACCCGCTTCCGAGCTCCCCGAATAGCTGAACTGGCCGGCCACCAAGAGACTGCCAAGGTCGCCGAGGCCGTAATCGTACGCAAACGCGGTTCCCGGCGAATCCGCGACGTTGGTAATCGAGCCAGGATGATCCGAGCCCGAAGAAAATTCGACGCGAGCCCGGTCTTGATTCTGCGAGTTGTCGAAGTGGTTGGAACCTACACCGAGCACAACCTCGCCGTCCTGCCAACGCAGGACTGGCCGGGTGGCGGCGGAGGCTCGCAGCACCCAACTCCATTCATCAGAGGGCACCTGCTGATCGGGTTGGCGGCGCAGCTTTTCGAAAGAAGTGAAGACCGAGCCGAGCACAATTTCAAGTGAAATGGTGCGTTGATTGTTAACTTGAATGTCCTGTGCGATCGCTGGCAGAAAACCCGCGAGCGTCACCTTGACGGAATAGAGGCCGGCCGGCAACGCGGCGGTGGAAAACTTTCCGCGATCGTTGGTGAGAAGCTCAAACGAGAGGTTGCTCGCGAGCTGGTCCGCGGTGACCACGACCGTGGCGCCCATTTGCGGAGTTCCCGCCGAGTCAACCACCAACCCCGTGATCTTGCCGGAGTTCGGCGCAGCCGCAAGCGGCGCCGGAATCGCACACGAGGCGAGGCAAAGTAAGATGCCAAGGCCCATTGCGCGAATCGTCGGGCTATTCACGGAGCATTACCTCCCTTGCGGTTGTGGCGGTGCGCCGGCAGACCGAACAGTGAACTCGGTCACCGGGGTGATGGTCTTCTTGGCTAGGTTATCCGTAACGGCTACTTCCAGTTTGTACTTTCCCGGCGAAAGCGAGCCGAGTGTAATGACGTTTTCGAGCGTGAGTTCTTCGCCGTGGTCGGGCAGCTTGTCGTTGCCCAGATCGAACTTAAGCACCGGATCGGTTTCCTTGTCTTTCATCACGCGGTATTGCACCGAGGCATCGGGCTTGTGCGTCTTGTCATCGACTTTGAGGTTGTAAACCTGCAGAAAAACACCCATGCGATCGTTCGCGGTGAAAATTGCGTCTATGCGCGGGCGGACTTTCACATCGCCCAGCACGAACTGACCCAAGCCGATGTCTTTCGACGAAACGCGCAGGATCTCGTCCGCAAGAATCAGCGTGCTGGAGGAAAGACTGTCGTCCTCAAACCGCGGGACGGCCAAGCGCGTATTCACTACGCCAACGTTGCCGTTGTTCGTATCTTTCAGCACGATATCCAGCCGATAGAGCCCTGGGGTAAGTGGAATCGCTTTCTGATAGATCGATGCGGTTCCAAGCGACTGTTGCAGCAACGCGGCAGGAACATCGCGGCGAACATTGTCCTCAAACGTATTCACGATGCGGCCGCTCAGGCTGGTAATTCTGCCGAAAAGGTTTACAGACGCGGAGTCCACGCCATTTTTCTCCTGGAAGCTGAGCTGGCGCGTGGGAATCTGAATGGTGATTGGCACCAGAACCGTGTCCGACGTGACGCGCAGAAAATCCGTGCGGTATTGGAACTTCACTTGATCGCGAACCAAGCGCGAAGTGACTACTGCTTCCAGATCCTTGAATTTTACCGGGGGGGCCTGCTGGATTTTCGCATAGAGATCAAGACGTGTGAATTCTTGCATGCTCTCTGGACGCATGCCGAGAGGCGACGCCATGTGCGTTCCGTCGGTATTGTTGAACCGGGCGGTCTTGCTGGAGAGGCCCATGGACTCCATCTCAGTCAGGCCCGCGCCCGGAACATAAAGCAGGGCGTCCTTTTCGCTAGGATCCATGGTCAGGTGATATTCGCCGCTCATCGTGGGGTCCACGAATTCCAGTTCCACGTTTTCGCCTATGCCCTCAAGGTAGCGGTAGCGCCAGTCCTCGAACGGATACGTCGAAGTCTCGCCCCCACCTTCCTCCGCCGGACGGTCGTAACTTCCGCCCGATGGGTGCGACTGAATTTCATCCGGAGGGCCCCACATGATGTAAATCCTGCCGCGATCGGTTTTCCACCCAGGTATGCCGGAGGAGAAATGCTCGTTGGTATAGGCGATACGGCGGTAGTGCTCTTCTTTAAAGTTATTCTCAGCTGAATCAGGGTCTGGATTGCGGCGTTGCCAGAATTGCTCGATGAATTGTTCGCGCTCTTCGTTCGTTTGCAGGTGCAGGAAAGCGCTGCGTTCCTCGGGCGAAATGATGTAAACAACGTCCTCGTTGAGCCATTTCTTATATTGGGAATCGAGTTCGTTGAAGAGGTCTTTGTCCCGCTTGGATCGCTGTCTAGCGGCTTGTTTCGCGGCCTTTTTGTCGTTTTGGTCCGGCTGCTGAGAAGGCGGGGTCTGTTGGGATTCACCTTGGGAAAAAGCACGCGGTACACACACCAATCCGCCCGCTAAGACACCAAAAAGAAACACCTTCACCCCAAAACGCATAATGTACGCCTTTTCCCCGAGGCCCAAAATCTTAACCTGTCCGCCGGTACAGGTCAACGATAGTTTCCCCGGCCTGTCCCTTGGTCCATTGGAATCCGTACCCGAGCGCGGGGTTGCCTCCGAGTTTCCATTCAGAGTGTCGTAAGGAGTCAATGCGCGCAGTTTCCCATCGTGGGTCGGTTATTCGTGAGGTCCGGCTCTGAAGGATTCTGCGCTGGCCATTCGGGCGAGCCTCGGTGCCCAACGTTCGCCTATTCTCGCGAGCCTGAAATGGTCTACAATAAGGCCGTTCCGAAGCCGCTATTTTGGCGCGAGCTGCCTCTGCACGTCTGAATAGGCGCGGGAAAAGTGGTCGCAGCTGAGGGTATAGACCTCCGAATTATCATATGGACGCCTGCCTTTCTGTCCGCACGTGCGTCTAAACGAGAAACATTTTGTGTCATCGGCACGTATTTCATAGCGATGCTGTAGCACTACCGTCATCCCGCGAGGCGCAGGTCTAAGGGTTAAAGCAATGAAAACATGGCAAAAAGTCGGAATCGGTGCGAGCATCGTGCTCGTGCTGGGGGGCGTGGCCTGGTTCAGCGTGTACCAGGTGAACAAAGGTGTTGTGACCGTTCAGACCGGCCGCGTCCTGAAGGAAGACCTCACATCCATTGTGACCGCGTCGGGAGAGATCCGGCCGAAGAATTACACGAACGTGTTGGGCGAAGGTATCGGGAAAATCACAGGGATCGTGGTGAAGGAAGGCGATCACGTTAAGAAAGGCGACGTCCTGCTGCGTCTCGAAAACATACAGCCCGGTGCCGACGTCCAAGCACAACAGGCGGCAATCGACTCCTCGGAAGCAGGCATGCACGCCGCGGCCGCGAGTTACGATTCGGCGGTGGCCACTCTGGCGCAGCGGCAAGCGGATCTGGAAAAGGCAAGATTTGATTGGCAACGCAGCCAACAGCTTTACAAAGAGCAGCTCATCGCCAAGTCTGAATACGATGCCACCAAGGCCACCTACGACAGCGCGGTAGCCGCGCTCAATGCAAGCAAGGCGCAGGTGGAGCAGACTCGCGCAGCACGAGAGCAAACTCGGTACAACCTCGACCAAGCGAGCGCCATCTTGAAGCACACCAAAGACGTCCTACGCAAAACGACTTACGTGGCACCGATTGACGGCATAGTCAGTTACATCGCCGTTCGCGTGGGCGAAAACGTCGTTCCGGGAATTCAGAACGCCGAGGGCAGTTTCTTGATGACGATCTCCGATATGAACGTGGTCACCGCGGAAGTGAAAGTCGACGAGACCGACATCACGAATGTCCGCGACGGCGATCAGTCGGACGTCACGATCGATGCGATGCCGGGGAAAACTTTCAAAGGCCATGTGAGCCAAGTTGGTGAGCTGGCGATTTTGCGCTCGTCAGGACAGGCCGCCACCACGCAAACTACGGCGAATACTCAGGAAGCGCGCGATTTCAAAGTGGTTGTGGTCGTTGACAATCCGCCGGACTCGCTACGTCCGGGGCTTTCCGCCACGGCCAAGATTCAAACGGCGCATAAGACGAGCGTGCTGACGATTCCGATTCAAGCGCTGGCCGTGCGCACGAAGGCCGACATCGAAGAAGCCGCGAAAGCGCACGGGGGCAACGTGACGCTAGCTGCCTCCAAGCCGCCGGCCGTTGGGGACGGGCAGCAAAAGATTGATGTCACAGGTGTGTTCGTCATACACGGCAAGAAAGCCGAGTTCGTCCCGGTGCAAACGGGAATCTCAGGCGTAACGAACATTGAAATCACCAGCGGACTGAAGGACGACGATGAAATCGTGACAGGCAGCTACAAGGCGCTGAGAACACTGCGCCCAGGCGCCAGCATCAAAGTAGATAATTCAGCGCCGAAGCGCGAAGAGTCGGCTACCTAGACAAGGAGATCGAGGAGCACATGCCCATGGCTGTGGAAGACGTCGGCGCCCCGCAAGGTTATCGGCAGGACCTCGTCGACACAGGCATCGTAATTCAGACCGAGGACCTCTGGAAAACTTACGAAATGGGCGCCGAGCAGTTGCATGCGCTTCGCGGCGTCAGCATCGAGATTCACAAGGGCGAATACGTCGCCATCATGGGTCCTTCCGGCTCGGGAAAATCCACGCTGATGAATTTGATCGGATGTCTGGATACTCCGACAAAGGGAAGCTACTGGCTCGCAGGACGTCTGGTAAGCCAGCTCGACGACGACGAGCTGGCCTATATACGCAACAAAGAAATCGGCTTCGTTTTTCAGACGTTCAATCTATTGCCCCGAGCGACCGCGCTTCACAATGTGGAGCTGCCCATGATTTACAACGGCACGGCGTCAGAAGAGAGGCTGGGACGCGCGAAGAAAGCGCTGAGTCAAGTGGACTTGGCCGAACGCATGATGCACAAACCCAATGAACTTTCCGGCGGGCAGCGCCAGCGCGTGGCAATCGCTCGCGCCCTGGTAAACAATCCCTCCATATTGCTGGCCGACGAACCGACCGGAAATCTCGATTCGCAAACGGGTGAAGAGATTATGGCTTTGTTTGCGCGCCTGCACGAGCAAGGCAATACGATTATCTTGGTGACCCACGAATCGGACATCGCGGCGCACGCGCATCGCGTGATTCGGCTCCGCGACGGCAAAGTGGAAAAAGACGAACGCACCCGCTGAGTGCAGCGCAACTCGTTGGCTTCTACTTGCTGCTGATCGCGCCTCAACCAGGGCGGACTTCGCTCATGAGTGCCAGAAGATTCTTGTCTGGGTCGCGGAAGAAGGCCATCCACAAATCGTGGTCGGGCATTTTGGCGATGAGGTGAGGTGTTCCTTCGCAAGCAACGCTTTGCAACATCAGACTTTGGTAGGCGCCGTGGATGTCGTCCACCTTGAAATAAATTACGGAACTTCCGCCTTCGCCCGAGCCGTCTTCAGGAATGTCCAGCATCAGGCGCACGCCAGCGCAATCGAAGAAAGCCAGATTCGGCACTTGGAACAAGAACTTCATGCCCAGCGTCTCGCGATAGAACGCTACGGCTCGCTCAAGATCCGTCACTGGAACAGCGATCTGTCCGATCACGCTTAGCTGCAAGTTTCCGTGCGCCATGAACCCTCCTTCTCGCGTTTGGCGGCGCTCATCCCCACCTATGCTCAGTTCGAGAAAAAGTTACGGGCCAGGAACAGAACGTTTGCGGGCCGCTCGGCGAGACGCCGCATGAACCACGGATACCAGAACGAGCCATACGCGATCAATACAGCCGAACGATAACCGGCCTGCGCCAAGCGTAATTGTTCGGCGCGCTGAATGCCGTAGAGCATTTGAAATTCCAGCCGCGCTTTCGGAACTCCCTGAGACTCCGTCCATTGGGTGAGCTTCGCGATCAACGCGCGATCATGAGTGGCGATAGCGGCGCGAACCCGCGCGCGCCGCGCCTCGGGACTCAGCAGGCGCTGCGCAAGATGAAGATAATTTTCGTCAACGTCCTTCTTCACGGGGTAAGCAATCTCTGCTGGCTCGTTGTAGGCGCCCTTGACCAAGCGAATAGCCGCGCCCATCGGGATTAGCGTGTCCAGGTCCTTTTCGGTGCGATAGAGATAGGCTTGCAGGCAAATGCCGACATTCGCATGAGCCATACGCGCGCGGCGATAGAGTTCCAGCGTGACATCCACGTAAGGGCTTTGCTCCATGTCAATCCAAAGAACCTTATCGCTGGGGGTATTTTCGATGAGCGCTGCCAGATTGCCGTAGCAGAATTCGGTGTCCAGATCGAGCCCGAGCTGCGTGAGCTTCACGGAAATTTCCGTGGGGAGCCGCGTGGTCTGGATGCGATTGGTCACGTCGATATAGTGCTGCGTTACGTGGCCGGCTTCATCGCGGTCGGTGATATTTTCGCCGAGATGCGTCAGCACGGATTGAACGCCACTGGATGCAAGAGTACGGGCGGCGGCAAGCGCGTCCTGAACTTCTTCGCCGGGCATAAAACGCGCAACCGTACGGCGCATGAATCCGTAATGTGGCGCGTGTTCACGCATCCACGGGCTTTGCGATGCCATCAGAATTCCGCGCCGCAGTAAACCCATTCGCGGTTCCCTTTCAGGCGGCGATCATTGCGGAGATGAAAGCGTTTTGATCAGCCGGTAGTAAAAATCGACGCCATCGTAGAAGGAGGTAACGCGGATGCGCTCGTCGCGGCCGTGCGAGCGGTCGTCATCCACATCCATGAATAGTCCCGGGAGCCCGTAGGTGGGGAGCCCCGCAGCGCGTGAAATCGCGCCATCGCTGGCTCCTGCATCCATCACCGGCACGATCGGCACCCCGGGCCACATTTCATTCGCCACTTTTTGCAGCGCGTTCATCAAATCCGGGCGCAGCGGCGAAGGCGGATTCAGAATTCCGCCGGACGCGATACCGGTGCGGTGGGTCACCACGATTTTGGGGTTGTCGAGAACTTTCACCAGCATGGCTTCAATCTCGTCCGCCGAATGTCCGGGCATGATCCGGCAATTCACGTTGGCACGAGCCATTCCCGGCAACGCGTTGTTGGCATGGCCGCCGTCCAGTCGAGTCGCAACGCAGGTGGTACGCAGGCGCGCGTTATAAAACGGAATTGCAGAGAGCCTCGCAAGCGCGGTGGGGTCGGGCGGGTCCCGTAGGATCGCCTTCATGTCTGTACCTGTTTGCCCGCCGAGAATGTCTGCTTCGCGTGCGAAATAGGTGCGCGTGACTTCATTCAGCTCCAACGGAAATTGATAATGTTCGAGGCGCGTGAGTCCTTCGGCCAGCTCATAGATTGCATTCTCAGAAGTGGGTAGCGAGCTGTGGCCTCCGGGATTGGTAACCTTCAGATCAAAATCCTGATACAGCTTTTCGCTGGCTTGAATGCCGACCAGAACGCGTTTTCCCTGGTCGAGCTCGAAATCTCCGGCGTCCGGGTTGATCACATACTCGGCCTCAATCATGTCGCGGTGATTTTTGATGAGCCAATCAACGCCATTGGACTCTCCACCCTCTTCATCCGCTGTGAGCGCGAGGATCAAGTCGCGAACGGGTTTATAATTTTCCCGCTTCAGGCGAATAAATGAGGTAACCAGAAACGCGTCGCCATCTTTGATGTCGCCGCTACCGCGTCCGTAGAAGTAGCCTTCCTTCTCAACGAACTTGAATGGATCCATGGACCAGTCCTCGCGGCGCGCTTCCACCACGTCCAGGTGACAGATAAAGAGAATCGGCTTTTGCGTTCCCGTGCCGTGAATGCGCGCTACCAGATTTCCTTTGCGTGCATTCGGCCCAAACACGTGAACATCCTCAGCCGGAAATCCCGCGTCGAGAAGACGTTTGGCCATCGCGTCGGCGGCCACGGTGGTGCTGCCCACCGAGTCGGTCGTATTGATTTCCACCAACTGCTTCAAAATATCGTGCGAGAGCTGCTTGGTTGCGTCGTTCACTTGCGCGAACGCCGCACCAACGCTGAAGACACACAGCAGCGCAACAACTGCGCAGAAGGGCCTAAATTTCATTTCCTTCTCCCAGGAAAAAAAGAACGTTTGAGACTAGCAGACGCAGGGTGCGACGGTCAAAACGGCGGCGGAGAGAACGGAGTGTCCTTCGGCGCTTCGAGCAGAAATATGGCGTAGCGATAGACTTCCAGTTTGGTCAGATCGTTGACCGCGCCGCTGACAAAAATCCCGCTGAATGCCGCATGAACGATGTGCGCCTGGTCTTCCGGCAGCAAACCCAGCAGCTCACCGAAGCGATTCTTAGCTTTTGAGAATTCCTCGGATTCTTCAGCGGTCAGAGGACGCGCCGGTGGATTCTTCTGCGCGTACTTTCGGTAGAACTCATAGCGGAATTGCTTCTCGTAGAGCGCGGCATAAGCGGCTTCTGGCGTGCCCGGTTGTTTGTTGGATGCGGCAAGTGCCTTCGCCGTCAGATCATCGAGCGCCTTCTGAAAATCGCCGAAATTGCCACGCGCACCCATCAGCGGACCCCTGCCGCTGTTGCCTAGAATCGCCGCAAGATGGCTTGTGCGCGCGTCGTAACATTTGCCGTACGCCCCGATGGCCCGCAGCGGGCCAGCTCCGTTGTCTGTGGCTGTGTGACCGGATTTCTCGTTGAAATAAAGCACCCATTCTTGCGAACTCTTCTGAAGAATTTGCGCGCAGCTGAGGCCAAGCCGGTCGGCGTCGCCGGGATTAGGTCGGGCGGTCTTTGTTTGCGCGGTGGTCGCCTGGGTCAGGCACACTGAAAGCAGCACAACGAAGATCCTGTTCATCAGGCGAAGCCTTTCATCTGGCTATTGCGAATTCGCGTACTTCAATTCAAACAAGTCCAATTCTTGCTCCAGTCGATGCAAGACCTGGTCGTTGATTTTGTTGTGATTGCGCAGATTCAGTAGAGCCGCGCGCTGCAATGCCCGGATCTGCCGCGACACTTCGCGGAAGCGATCATAGTCTTGCGGTCGATAGCCGGTGTCCACACTATCGTCACCCGGTAACAAATTGAGATGATGGTGCTGCACGCGGATGAGTTCATCGTACACCGGCTGAAATTCCGGCAAGTCCGTGTCGCGAGTCTGTTCCAGGTACGCCAGCGCAGCCTCAATCATCGCCCGCCGCGCTTCTTGTTCCTCCGGATTCGTTGTGCCAGCCCCCGCCAAACCGAGCCGGCGAATGATAAACGGCAACGTAAGGCCCTGAAACACCAGCGTCACGAAAATCACGCAAAAAGTCAAAAATATGATGACGTTCCGTTGCGGAAACGGCGAACCATCTCCGAGTGTTTTGGGCAAAGAGATCGCCGCAGCCAGCGCCACCACGCCACGCATGCCGGTCCACCCAATCACAAATATATAGCGTGGATCGGGCAATGCTTCGGGCTGGTGCAGCACACGCCGGCGGATCCAATTGGATATCCACGCGCCGGGGTAAGCCCAAATCAGCCGAAGCAAAATCACAACGGCGCTGAACAACACACCCGTTAGCAGCAACCGGCTGAGGCTTACTGTACGAATTTCGGCAAGCACGTTCGGCAATTGCAGCCCGATCAAAATGAAGACAGTTCCGTTCAAGACAAAGCTGAGCGTTTCCCACACCGCCGCTCCCTGCAAGCGGGCCGGCGTCGAGAAAAACAGCGAGCTCTGATGGCCGAGGTACATTCCGCAGGCTACTGTCGCCAGCACGCCCGAAGAGTGCAGGCTCTCCGCCGCGAGGTATACGACGTAAGGCGTGATGATCGTGATCGTGATTTCAATGGGCGCGTCTTCGATGCGGCTGATCACCCAGGAAACCAGCACCGCCAGCGCGAGCCCGATTGCGATGCTGCTGGTGATGAGAAAAAAAAGTCGCGTCATGCGCTCCGGGAATGGCGGTGCATGCCCTGTGACCACAAACGCGATGGTGATCTGCAAGGCCAGCAGCCCGCTCGCGTCGTTCACCAGGCTTTCTCCTTCGATCACATCCGTGATTCTTTGCGGCAGACCGAGTCGCCGGCCGATCGAAGTGGCCGCAATCGCATCGGTGGTGCACACCACCGCACCCAGAACCAATCCGAGTTGCCAGGTAAAGCTTGGAAGAATCCACCGTGAAGCGATCGCCACACCGTAAACCGTGAAGCTCACGAGCCCGAGCGCCAGCATCGAAATGCTCACTAAGTTGTAACGAAAATCGCGCCAGGAGGTCTGGTTTGCCGCGGCAAAAAGCAACGGCGGAAGAAAAAGCAGAAATACCACGTGGGGATTCAGTTCGATGTGCGGCATGTGCGGCATCAGGCTCAAGATCAACCCGGCAATCACCAGCACGATCGGATAGGGCGTCTTGAAGCGCTTCGCAAGCACCGCCAGCGCAACCACGCACACGAGCAGCAGCAAAATAATCGGCTCGACGCGCTGGATGTTTTGCCCGTACATAAACGATTCGAGCCTTACGATATCTCAGATGTGCGCAGTCGGCACGCACTTCCGCCCCGCTACCGTGAAGCGTCTCGAAAAACAATTGGCCCGGATTATTTGCGGCGGCCGCGCGAAGTCTTCGACCGGCGGAGGAGAGCGCGTTCGAGCAGCACGTCGATGGCGCGGCCCAGCCGGCGAATGCGCGCTTCTGTCCCTTTTGCGGAGTCGAACCACTCAATGAAATGACGACGGTGGCTGGTCGTGAGTTCTTCGAAGGCCTGGCGCGCCTTGGGATGCTCTTTGAGCGCCGCTTGAAGATCCGCGGGAACGGGCAGTTCGCGCGACGCGAGGTCCAGGCGAAGCTCGACGCTGACAAGGTCGCCAACATCAGCACGCGCCGCCTTGCGCAACGCCGTGTTGAGCTGCACGCGATAGCGTCCGCCGCCTGCGGGCGTTAAACTAACTCGCGCGCTGCGTCCATTCACAATCGCAACAACGGGAATGTACTTCGGATTGGCGGCCTCGGCTCGCGCCTCTGACTTGGCTGCCTTGCGCTTCGAGCCGGCCCGATGGCTGCTCTGGAGCTGCATAGCGAGCGCCCGCGAAACCTCCTCAGGCACGTCCACGTGACGCATCATCCAGATTCGATAAATCGTCGCCAGAAATCGCCGTGATGATGGTTTCATTTTTCGAGGTAAGCGCCTGTTTCGCGGCTCGACCAGGTCAGCATTATCGCGCACAAAATAAAAAAGGCCGCCAACGCTTGTGGCGTTGCGGCCTTTAATTTTAATCCTGGCGGTGACCTACGTTCCCGCGTCGTTTCCAGCGCAGTATCATCGGCCCGGCAAGGCTTAACTTCCGTGTTCGGGATGGGAACGGGTGTGACCCTTGCGGTAAGACCACCAGGAAACTTGTAATCGAAACTCGAAATCGGAATTCGAAGTTGGCGCGAAGGCCGAACCTCGAAACCAAACTCGGAGTTTCGATGAGCAACTGAAGGAAGTTGGTAAACCGCAATTTCGCTTGAGAATAGTCAATGCGAAAAGTGCGACTTTCCCAGCCACGCTGGACCCATTCGAATCCCGTTCACACGGGCTTGTTAGGGCAACGCAAAGCGTTGGGAAAGTTTTATGGTTAAGCCGAACGGCCGATTAGTACGGGTTAGCTGCACGCATTACTGCGCTTCCACCTCCCGCCTATCAAAGTCGTAGTCTTCGACTGGCCTTCTTACCCCCCCGCAGGAGGGTTGGGAAACCTTATCTCGAGGCGAGCTTCTCGCTTAGATGCTTTCAGCGATTATCTCTTCCGGACTTCGCTACCGAGCTATGCCACGGGCGTGACAACTCGATCACAAGAGGTCCGTCCATCCCGGTCCTCTCGTACTAGGGACAGCTCCTCTCAAGTTTCCTGCGCCCACACCAGATAGGGACCGAACTGTCTCGCGACGTTCTGAACCCAGCTCACGTACCGCTTTAATAGGCGAACAGCCTAACCCTTGGGACCTTCTACAGCCCCAGGATGCGATGAGCCGACATCGAGGTGCCAAACCTAAGCGTCGATGTGAACTCTTGGCTTAGATCAGCCTGTTATCCCCGGCGTACCTTTTATCCGTTGAGCGATGGCCCTTCCACGCAGAACCACCGGATCACTAGATCCCACTTTCGTGCCTGCTCGACCTGTGTGTCTTGCAGTCAACCCGGCTTATGCTCTTGCACTCCACGGCGGGTTTCCAATCCGCCTGAGCCGAGCTTTGAGCGCCTCCGTTACCATTTAGGAGGCGACCGCCCCAGTCAAACTACCCGTCTGGCCGTGTCCTCCACCCCGTCTAGGGGTGCAAGTTAGAGCGACAGAACTATCAGGGTGGTATTTCACCGTTGCCTCCCTCCCAGCCGAAACCAGGAGATCCCAGGCTCCCACCTATCCTACGCAGGCAGTACCGTTAATCATGACCAGAGTGCAGTTAAGGTGCACGGGGTCTTTCCGTCTAGATGCGGGCATCCGGCGTCTTCACCGGAACCACAAATTCGCCGAGCCGTTGGCCAAGACAGTCGTTCGATCGGTACGCCATTCGTGCAGGTCGGAACTTACCCGACAAGGAATTTCGCTCATCTTGTCTATTCTGTTTCCAGAGCAGATGGACTTTATCTTACGCAACCTGTGTTCATCGTCGAAGCAATCGCTCTAATTTCTTCAATTCCTTGGAGCTTCAAATGTTTACCTTGAGACATCAGGCGGAGAATCTTGCGGAACCTCGCAAAGTCGACTCGCTTCTTCGATTTCAGCGGATGCTGTTCAAAGAAGGGAACGATCCTTTCGCTGAGGTGATTCAACCCCCGAACTCGGTAAGCCATCCGGTCACCGTGGTTTGACCGAACCACCCCGCAGCCGAAGAATTTCTTCAGCGAATGAAGTAGTTGGACATCCCGTTGGTGTTGGACAACCGTGAATTCGGGGAGCACTTGAAACTGGCAAGTCATTTCTGGATGCGGGTCGATGCCGACGTAGAAACAACCTTCGCCGTCAACAAACCCAACAATCCATTGAGCGTTTAGCTTCTCAGGATGCGTCTGAACGTGAAGTCTCTGAGGGTTCTCCATGAAGGAGCCTTCCCTGCGGATTGTCCCCATGTCCGCCGGATTTTGACTGCTTCGATTGGATCGGAGCGAGTACCGGACGGCTGTGTGAGGAGTTTCCCGCATATAGTTCAGTTTTACTAAGGCTAGCGAACCTAACCTTAGGACCGTTATAGTTACGGCCGCCGTTCACCGGGGCTTCAGATCAGGCCTTCGTTGCCTTGCGGCAGCTAAGCCCTCCCTTTAACCTTCCGGCACCGGGCAGGCGTCACCCCCTATACGTCGTATTCGACTTAGCAGAGAGCTGTGTTTTTGTTAAACAGTCGCCGAACGCATTTCACTGCGGCCCCCTCGGGCTATAAACCCTAGCGGGGCACCCCTTCTCCCGAAGTTACGGGGCTAATGTGCCTAGTTCCTGAGCCAGCGTTCTCTCGAGCGCCTGTGGATATTCACCTTGTCTACCTGTGTCGGTTTGAGGTACGGGCACCATCTGAACTCCTTAGAGGTTTTTCCTGGCAGCGTGAAATCAGAGACTTTGTGGCCGTGTGGCCTAGGTCCCGGTCTGACTGTTGAATGACCCCGTGGATTTGCCTGCGGGATCCAGCTTGCACCGAGACATCGGGACATCCATCACCCGACTCCCCTATCCTTCTGCGTCACCCCATCGTATAACGTTCAAATGGCGGGACAGGAATGTTGACCTGTTGTCCATCAGTTACGCCTCTCGGCCTCACCTTAGGACCCGCCTAACCCTGAGCGGATTAACCTTCCTCAGGAAACCTTAGACTTTCGGCGACACGAGTTCTCATCGTGTTTATCGCTACTTATGCCGGCAGAGTCTCTTCCGTTGCGTCAAGTAGTTCTCTCGATCTACCGTCGAACACAACAGAATGCTCCCCTACCAAATAGCGCCACCCGTAGGTGACGCTAATTTCGCAATTTCGGTCGCAGACTTAGCCCCGTTGGATTGTCGGTGCGTGAACACTTGACCAGTGAGCTGTTACGCTTTCTTTAAAGGATGGCTGCTTCTAAGCCAACCTCCTGGCTGTCTGTGCGCTCACACGTCCTTTCCCACTTAGTCTGCAGTTGGGGACCTTAATTGGCGATCTGGGTTCTTTCCCTCTCGACCACGGAGCTTATCCCCCGTAGTCTCACTCCCGTACTGTTGTACACGGCATTCGGAGTTTGATTGGATTCGGTATCCTGGATGGGACCCTAGTCCATTCAGTGCTCTACCACCGTGGCAAATCATACGAGGCTGCCCCTAAAGGCATTTCGGGGAGAACGAGCTATCACGGAATTTGATTAGCCTTTCACCCCTACCCTCAGCTCATCCGAGCGATTTTCAACTCACACCGGTTCGGTCCTCCAGTCGCGGTTAAGCGACCTTCAACCTGGCCAAGGGTAGATCATCCCGCTTCGCGTCTATTCCCACACACTGAGCGCCCTATTCGGACTCGCTTTCGCTACGGCTCGCTTTCGCTTAACCTTGCGTGTGAGAATAACTAGCCGGCTCATTAAGCAAGAGGCACGCCATCAGGCATTTCCGGATCCGAAGACCCGGCATAGCCCTCTGACTGCTTGTAAGCATACGGTTTCAGGTTCTATTTCACTCCCCTCGCAGGGGTGCTTTTCGCCTTTCCCTCACGGTACTAGTTCACTATCGGTCGCCAACGAGTATTTAGCCTTGGAGAGTGGTCTCCCCGGATTCCCACTGGGTTTCTCGTGCCCCGTGGTACTCAGGATACCGCTTCGAGTCCGGCAAGCTTTCGGCTACGGGGTTTTCACCCTCTTTGACCCTGCTTTCCAGCAGGTTCACCTAGCCTCCGGATTGGTAACTCTACTCACGCGGTCCTACAACCCCGGGGTATAAATACCCCGGTTTGGGCTGTTCCGATTTCGCTCGCCGCTACTTTCGGAATCTCGTTTGATTTATTTTCCTCCAGGTACTGAGATGGTTCACTTCCCTGGGTTGACTCGCACCGACCTATGTATTCAGTCGGCCGTAACCTGGTTTTACCAGGATGGGTTTCCCCATTCGGAAATCCCCGGATCAAAGCCTGCTTGCGGCTCCCCGAGGCTTATCGCAGCTTGCCACGTCCTTCATCGTCTGTTGGCGCCAAGGCATCCACCGTACGCCCTTAGTAGCTTAACCATAAAACTTACCCAACACGTCGCCATCGCCAGCCTCTGGATGATCACTCATGCAGAAGACCAGCACCGCGCGTGGAGTAAATTCGCCTTTCCACATTGCGCTACTCTCGAGCAAAAAATTTGCGGTTTACTACGCCATACGAGACTTGAAACTCGCATAACGTAGTGCCAGCTTCCTTCAGTTGTCAAAGAACTTCAGCCCTATCCGCAACTTCCGATAGAACCGTCTCCCCTCCCGGGGGAGCGCCGTTCCGATTTGGAGTCGAAACAGCGAATCAATCGTACAGACAATAAAAAACCCGGCAACGAGCGCCGGGCGGATCCGCCGAACCTGCGGGCCATTTTTCGCGGCCTCTAGGGCGGACGTGCTCGATGCTCGATTTATTTCTACCCGGTGTTTGTAACCAAACTCACCTCTGGATGAGAAGGCAGAAACCGGTCAGTCAGCGCGCAAATCCCCTTTGCAGGCTTGCGCCGACATCAGGAGAGTATAGCAACTTTCCAGGTTTCGTCAAGTATTTATGATTTATTTTTCCAGCGTTCTTCTGTGGATTTCACCTGTGTTCTGTGGAAATCCGGCGGGACCAATCTGCCGCCGGGTTCCCGGCGGCCCCAGAGCAGCTTACTTGTTGTGCTTGAAAAACTCAACCTGACGCAGACGCTTCTCAGCTTCTTCGCGAGTCTTGTAAGGGCCCCCGAGATTCTTGCCACTGTTTTCTGAAACCACCTTATAACCACCTTTTACTTTCTTGATCATCAACTACCCTCCTGCGGCGATTCTGCGCGAAGCGGCGCTGGGGTCAATACCGTCGCCGCTGTAGGCCTCGCAAACGCGTATTTCTGCGATACGTTTCCACACGGCAAGCAGGATCGCGATTTACGGTAATCTAGCGATAGAGTCCGCGCTGCGTCAAGCGGCGGTTTGCTCGGTGCAGATGCCCGCCACAACCAAGCCCAGAAGGATCATCTGGATTCCGCCGGCGATCATCCATTTGATCGCGAGCTGGTAGGGGATGATGTACACCACATACTCGGTCAGGGAATAGGGCACCACGGTCATGAAGGCCATGATGATGCCGTAGCGGATTCCCTGCACTACCCAAGGTTTAGGTTCGCGCCCGCGCGTATAGATGTACGCAAACATCGCCGCAAAAAACAGCTGTCCGATGGCCATGGCCCAGAAGCGGTGCATGATGCCTTCGGGGTTGCGATGGCTCGCCGGGATTGCCGCGTAGTCGCTCATCAGCCAAACGCTGTGGACGAGATAGTTCGTGAACATCAGGACGATGTACGCCGCCACAATTGCCAGCACGAGTTTTTTCATGGCCGTTTTTACCTCCTGCGCTGAAATTTTTAGGCCTGGGGAATGATCGAGATGGGAACCATCCGGGCGCACCGAACCATGCGGCCGGGTGAGCGCAGCCTAACACCGCCGCCAGCCAATCAACAGAGGATTTTAGGAGAACAAGAGCTCTAGGGATTGGTCACTTGTATCGAAACGCTGGCCTCGCGCAGCGGAACATACTGCACTTCCCATGCAGCGTGGATCGGGCTTTCGGCGTACGCGTCGGCGGCGGCGCGGTCGCGAAATTCGATCGCGTAAGCGGCATTGAAGTCGCGCGGCTGCATCCGCTCGCCTTTGATCCATACGTTCTTTATGCCGGGAATTTTGGCGGCCATGTCCTTGATGCCTTCAAGCGCACGCTGCTTATCGGCGTCGGTCGCGGCGGGGTTCCATTTCAACTCGACCACGTGCAGGATCGTCTTTGGCTGGCCGAATCTATTTTGTCCCGCCACGTAGCCGCTCGCGAACAATCCTAGCGCGAGAAGCGAGCTACCCAGAATTTTTGTCGCGGCCGTAAACCGAATTTGCATTGGTCTCCCCCGCTTGCTTTGACGAACGAACTCCAACAGTGTAAGCGACGGCGCGATGCACAGGCAACGTGCGCCGTCGCAAAATCCAGCCACGCATCCCCAACGATTTGCATGTTGACCCGCTCGATTCGCCTTGGTTACGATGCGCAGCAACATCTCAGTTTCGCGGTTCGATCAAAAGCCGCGAGGAGGCGCCATGTATTGTTCAAAGTGCGGGGCCAACGTTCCAGATGGCACGGCTTTCTGTAGCGCGTGCGGCCAGCCAATGGCAGGGTTCGCGATAGGCCAGCCAGCTGCGGCCACACCCGCGGCGCCCGGCGCGGCGACTCCCGCTTACGCTCCGCCCGTGCAGGCTGGATGGCAAGCGCCAGCCGCGGGACCCGCCGTGGCGTACGCCGGCTTTTGGCTGCGCTTCGTCGCGATCATTATTGACGTCATCGTGCTCGGATTTGTCGGCTGGATTGTCTTCCTGCCATTCGCTGCATCCATGGGATACGGGATGCGCGGAATTTTCATGGGAGGACGGCCTCAAAGACCCGAGGACTTTTTTCCCCTCATCGGCATGATGTTCCGGCTAGCGGCGATTCGAACGGTCTTGAACTGGCTCTATTTCTCGCTGCTTGAGAGTTCCAGCTGGCAGGCCACTCTCGGCAAAAAAGCACTGGGCCTCGAAGTAACGGATCTCGCCGGGCGCCGCATCAGTTTCGGCCGCGCGACGGGCCGGTTTTTCGCAAAATACATCTCCGCCATCATTTTGATGATCGGATTCTTGATGGCTGGATTTACCGAGAAAAAGCAGGCGCTGCACGATATTCTCGCCGGCACCCTCGTAATCCGTAAGCTCTAGTAAAGAATCTATGGCGGCTCGTGCCGCAAACAGGAGCGACATGTATTGCTCGAAATGCGGCACCCAGCTACCAGAGGGAACTTCGTTTTGCGGCGCCTGTGGACAACCCACCGGAGGTGTTCCCCAGGCCGCAGTCACGCCCAGCATGGCAGTCGGCGGCGGAAGTGCCGTACCGGCCTATGCCGCTCCCGGTTCTGTAAGCCCCTACGCGCCGTCGGTAGTTCCGGCAGTCCTTCCGTCGCCGTACGCCGGATTTTGGTTGCGGTTTCTCGCATACCTCATCGACAGCGTCCTTGCTGGAATCGTCTTCGGCATATTCGCTTTGCTGGTAGTGGCGATTGTAGGAGTGGGCTATTTCCGGACGATCTTTGAAAGCCTGAACAGTGAAGACTCCACGGTTCCGGCCGCCTTCATCGCTCTGATTCTTCTGGCCTCGGCCTTCTCGATCCTAATCACCTGGGTGTACTACGCGTGGATGGAGAGTTCCCAATATCAGGGGACGCTAGGAAAAATGGCGCTGGGACTCATCGTCACCGATCAGCAGGGGCGGCCGGTCACGTTCGCGCGTGCCAGCGGAAGATTTTTTGCGAAGATCATCACTGGAATGATTCCACTCGGCATCGGCTACATCATGGCGGGATTCACGGAAAAGAAGCAGGCGTTGCACGACATGATCGCAGGTTGCCTGGTTCTCAGGAAAACGTAGACGGTCTCAGTGACAACTGACAGCTCTTGCTGGTTGTGGCTTGGAGAGGCTGGGTGAGAATTCAACAATCCTTGGGGGTCGTGGCTTTAGCCACTTTAACCGCTGAAGTTCCCGCGCATTCTAAAGCGCTCCATTACACGCCCCAGCCGTAGCGCTCTGAATGAACCAGCGAATCGTGCAGTTCCGCCCGAATGTGTTCGACGAATTCCGAACTCCGCAGCACGCGCGCGCCAGTCTCGGTGATATCAATCGTGCGGTAGCCGTGATCGAGAACGCGGTCAATAGCCCCTTCAATCCACTGCGCCTCCAGGTCGAGTCCGAAAGATTCGCGCAGCAGCATCACCGCCGAGAAGATCGCGCCGAGCGGACAGGCAACGTCTTTGCCCGCAAGCGACGGCGCCGAACCGTGGATCGGTTCGTACAACGCAGGCTGGCCTTCCGCGCCGCGGCTCATCGAAGGAATCAGTCCAATCGAGCCCGCCAGCGCCGCAGCCTCATCGCTGAGAATGTCGCCAAAGAGATTTCCCGTGAGGATCACGTCAAATTGCATAGGACGCAGCAGCAGCTGCATCGCGGCATTGTCCACATAAAGATGTTCGAGCGTAACGTCCGGATAATTGCGCGCCACGCGCTCGACGGTTTCTCTCCACAGTCTGGAAGTTGCGAGCACATTGGCTTTATCCACGCTGGTAACGCGCCGGCTGCGCGTGGTGGCGCGTTCGAACGCGTACTTCGCAATCCGTTCGATTTCGGCGGCCGCGTATTCGGCAACGTCGCGCGCACGCGCGTTGCTGCCTTGCCCGTGCAATTCGTGCGCCCCAAAATAAATGTCCCCAGCCAACTCGCGAACAATCTCAAAATCACAATCGTTGATGCGCTCGCGCCGCAGCGGAGACATTCCCCGCAGGGCTGGCCGCAGATGAATCGGCCGCAAATTGATAAACAGGCCCAGCGCTTTGCGCAGACCCAGCAAACCTGCTTCAGGCCGTTTTTCCAGCGACAGCGCGTCCCATTGTGGTCCGCCAGTCGCACCCAGCAAGATCGCATCCGCCGCACGGCAACCGGCAAGCGTTTCGGCGGGCAGCGGCGTTCCAAAACGGTCAATGGCAGCGCCACCGAAAGCAAACTCGCGAAACTCAAATCTGTGCTCGAACGATTTCGCGCAATCTTCCAGCACTTGCACGGCAGAACGCGTGACTTCCGGGCCGATCCCATCGCCCGGCAAAACCGCAATCGTCTTTCTCACCCCGCCCATGGCTCGTCTCCGGTTACGTTAAAAATCCATTTGTCAGCGAGTCGCGGCTGCACTGGCAGTCGTTCTCGCAGGCGCATGATCTCGGCCGCGCCGGACCTTGTGAATAATCGAAAGCAAGTCGCGATCCGTTACCTGTTTTGCCGCATCGGCACGGGCAGTGGCCATCGCGTAGCATTCCGCTAGTTCCGCATTGGTCGTCGGGTAGCCAAGTTCTTCCAGGCGCACGCGCAGCGCGTTGCGCCCCGAATGTTTTCCGAGCACCAGGCGCCGAGCCGGAACGCCCACTTTCTCCGGCAGAATAATTTCGTAGGTCAGCGGATTTTTCAGGATGCCATCCTGGTGAATGCCCGCCTCGTGCGCAAAGGCATTCGCCCCGACCACCGCCTTATTCGGCGGTACGTTGATGCTGGTAATCGAAGAAAGCATCCGGCTGGTCGCGTAAATCTTTTCAAGTGAGATGCGCGTGCCCACGGCGTAGCGACCTTTGCGGACGTGCAGCGCCACCGCCACTTCCTCGAGCGAAGCGTTCCCCGCGCGCTCGCCGATGCCATTAATCGTGCATTCCACCTGCCGCGCACCAGCGGCGATGGCCGCAAGTGAATTCGCCACCGCCAACCCGAGATCGTTATGGCAATGCGCGCTGAAAATAATCTTGTGATAGGCCGCCAGATGCTTGCGAGCCAGCCGGAACATGTCGCCATATTCTTCGGGTGTCGTGTAGCCGACCGTATCCGGGAGATTGATGATCGTGGCGCCAGCCGACGCGGCGGCTTCGATTACCTCCAGCAGAAAATCCAAATCGGTGCGGCTGGCATCTTCAGCGGAAAATTCCACCTCTTCGCAGTTCTTGACGCCGTAGCGAACCATCGTCGCGATCTGTTCGAGCGCTTCGTTGCGCGAAATGCGCAGCTTGTGTTTCAGGTGCAGGTCCGAACTAGCCAGAAAAATGTGCAGCCGAGGTTTTGCGGCTGGTTCAATGGCTCGCAGCGCGGCGTCCACATCTTCCTGACGCGCACGCGCCAGTGCCGCCACCCGGCAGCCCTTAATTTCCGCTGCCACTGCGCGGACAGCCTCTAGGTCGCCGGGCGATGCGATCGGGAACCCAGCTTCGATCACGTCCACACCGAGCTGCTCCAGTTGACGCGCGAGTTGCAGTTTTTCTTCCCGGTTCATTGAAAATCCGGGAGATTGCTCCCCGTCGCGCAGCGTGGTGTCAAAAATGTGGACGTGCTCCATGAAGGCTCCTTTGGACGATGTCAGTGTTTCGTGGCTGGCGCAAGGAGTCCAATTTATAATTCTTGCATGCGCGATAAATCTCTCTTATACAATTGTATACAGGTAGCTAGGCCCGGAGGTGAGCACTGTGGATTTGGCAGCTTTGCAGATGTTTCAAATGGTGGCAAATGAGCGCAGCTATTCCCGCGCGGCTGAAAAGCTATTTCGCACACAGCCGGCGGTCAGTATCGCCATGCGCAAACTGGAGGACTGGGTAGGCCAGCCCCTATTTGTACGCGGGTCGGGCGCCCGAACCCTGACGGACGCGGGCGTGCTGCTCCTTGAATACGCCGAGCGTATGCTGAACATGCGCGAGGAGATTCGTAAGGGCCTGCGCGAGCTCCGCGGGCTCGAGCGCGGCCAGGTGTCGCTCGGCGTCAACGAAAGCTCGATCCATGCCTTGCTTCCATCGCTCGACCGTTATCGCCGCCTGCATCCCGGGGTGCAAGTTCGTGTGCATCGCGTCTTTTCGCGAGAGGTGCCGCGCGAGCTCCTAAATCATCAACTGGACATCGGCGTGATTTCCTACGTGCCCGAGGAGCGCGAACTCACCACCGCGGAATTCTACCGCGACGCGTTGGTGCTGGTCGTATGGCCGGGACACCGCCTCGCCAAACGCCGCGAAGTCGACGTTACCGCGCTCGGCGAAGAAGTGTTCGTGGCGCATATCGTCGAATCGCCTTACCGCCAGCGCGTGGTGCAATTGTTCGCCAAGCATAAAACACCCCTGCGCATGGAAGTGGAGCTTCCCACCATTGAAAGCATCAAGCGTTTCGTCGAGATGAAAAAGGGCGTCGCGATTGTGCCGCGCATGTGCGTCGGAGGCGAACTAGCGCGCGGAGACCTGCGCGAGCTCAGGATTCGCCAGATGCGCATCGAACGCAGACTTTACCTGGTGTATCGACAGGACCGGGCGCTCGCGGGCGCGGCGCAGGCACTGGTGGACATTATTCTGTCAGGCAAGAAATCGCATGCCAGGAAGAAAGGTAGTCAGCCGGAGAGCTAGCGTTTTGCGGCAAGCTCGTCCAGCGCGGCCCCGACGCGCGCAAGCCCTTCGCGCACATCCTCGGTTTTCCCGCCTACACCGATACGGAAATGCTCCGGCGCCTCAAAGAAGCGGCCGGGCACCACGCTTGTTTCATACTTGTCGCGCAGCAATTGGCAAAAAGCGTCGGTATGCCCGCTAATGAGCTGCGGAAACGCGATCGTGCCGGCTTCCGGCCAAATCGTCAGCAAGTCTTTGCGCGAATTGAAAAACTGCTTCAGCAACGGGCGATTGGTATCGAGCAGTTGCTTCGCTCGCGCGGCAATTTGTGGCAAGTGCTCGAGTGCCAATACGCTCAACAACTCAGCGGGATGAGGAGGCATCACGCCAAACAGGTCATTCAGCCGCCACATGCGTTCCGCCAGCGGCTTCGCTGCGAAAATCCATCCGCAGCGCAGTCCCGATAAACCATAGCCCTTCGTCAAACTGCTGGTTACCACGAAATTCGGGCCCAGCAGAAACGCGCTCTTCCACGGTGAATCAAAACATGCTTCGAGATAGACCTCGTCCACGAGCACGTGCGCGCCCAAGCTGCGCGCAATTTCCCCCACAATATGCAGCTTGGCGTCAGGCGCTCGCACGCCGGTGGGATTATGCAGATTGGTGATCACGATGAGCCGCGTGCGAGGCGAAATATTTCGTTCCACTTCGCGCGGGTCAAGCTGGAACCCAGCTTCGAATTTTCGCGGGAAACGCCGGATTTTGGCGCCCAAATATTCCGCGGCGGAAACAATAGCCTCATAGCAGGGTTCTTCGATCAGAATTTCATCGCCGTGCTCCAGAAGTGCGGCCATGGCCAAGTGATTCGCCATCGAAGTACCTTGGGCATGCACGATGTTTTCCACCGGCACGCCGGCTTTCGCGGAAAGTTTTTCCAGCAACGGTTTGTAGCCGTAACCGTCCGGGCCGGGAATTTCCAGTTCTTCGATGCGCGGATGCAGATCCGCAAGCGGCACAGCCAGGACATCACTCGCCGCAAGATTGTAACGAGTCTTGGAACGCAACTTCGCCCACTCAATATAAGCCGAGCGAATTTCGCGCCTTTGCGGACTCATGGGATTCTTAATCGGAGCCGAGCGGGCGCTTCGCACGCCAGCGGAAAAGAAAGTAGACGGGTACCCCAGCGAAAAGGATACACAGGGCGACCCCCGTATTGCGCGGATATTTGTAAATCGTGTCTAGAACCACGAACGCGGCGACGGTGACGAATAGCGCGGTTGTCCAGGGATGCCCGGGAACGCGATATCCGCCAGTGGCTTGATCCTCGCGAATGTTCGCTGCGGCCTGCGTATCCCGCCAGCGAAAAACAAACAGGCAGCTCGCAGAAAGCCCGAAGAATAGCCAGTCCATCACCACCACGTAACTGAGAATCTGTTCGTAAGTGCCGAGCAGTACGGCAGCGCTGGTGATGACGCCCTGCAAGGCGATCGCGGCAATCGGCGCACAAGTTCGTTGATCGAGGCGCGCAAAAATCTTTGGGAGCACGCCGTCTTCCGCCATCGCAAACGCAACGCGCGGGTACGTAAGCATCGCCTGGCTCAAAAACCCCAGCGTCGAAACTGCGATCGTGACGGCAATCAGCAATCCGCCGAGGGACCCCAAAGCGCGGCGCATCACTTCGGACGCTGGCGTCGAAGTTGCCGCCAGTCCCGCAGGCGAAAGAGCTTCCACGTAAATAAAATTCGCCGCGACGTATAGCGCGATCACGCCCACCACTCCCAGCAGCAGCGCTCGGGGCAAGTTCTTGCGCGGCTCGCGAATTTCGCTGGCGATGTAATTTGAGGTCTGAAACCCGCCGTACGCAAATAGCACCGGAATCATCGCCGCGCCGAACACCGTCAATAAATCGAACGAAACCGGCCGGTCGAGAAGCGGCCACCACCCCAGATGCGCCGCGGCAGCCGGGTCCCAGAATATCAGCCACGCGCCGCACGCGACGATCATGGCAATCGCCAGGATTCGCAGCACCATGAACAAACTCTGCACTCCGCTGCCGGCGCGCACGCCCAGGCAATTAATGATCGTCAGAATCGCGACCACCGCGACGGACGCAAACTTTTCCGGAATCACGCCTTGCGAAAAGGCCTGGCAGTATTTCGCAAACGTTACCGCCACGGCAGCCGTACCACCCGCGTTGATCACCAGCAAGCTGACCCAGCCATAGAGAAACCCAAGCAACGGATGAAACGCCTCGCGAATGTACGCATACTGGCCGCCAACCTGCGGCATGCGCGCTGCGAGTTCGGCGTAGATAAATGCGCCGAGCAGAGCAATCGCTCCTCCCGCAATCCACGCGCCGAGGATCAGCGTCGGTGTGTGGACCAGCTCCGCGACAACGTATGGATTGATGAAAATGCCCGAGCCGACGATGCCGCCCATCACCACCATCGTCGCGTCAAATAGTCCCAGCTGCGCGGCGAGTGCTGGACGCCCGACAGATTCTTGCGTTGACGCTTGGTCTTGCCGGAAATGGGTGCGATCGGGCACGAATGATGCGCGCGAATGACGCGCGCGGCTGCTCTCCTCGCCGCTTCCACAGCATAGCAGGCGGCGCGAATCTATCATTGTCGGCAGGCTCCGCCAAGCGCGCCGCGAAAACGCTTGCGAGCGAGCGCGCAAGAGCGCATATCTGTTCTTGGGGGTGCGTGTGGGTGTGGGGAATTTTTTCGCCCGGATATTCGGGCGGCGCGGCGGCCGGCTTGGAGGCGACGGGTACAAGCACGCCATCGGATCCCTGCACGATCAGCGCCGCGCGCAACGCTTGCCGATCGCTATGCCCGTGCTGGTCTACGGCAGGCTCGGCGACGAGCCTTTTTTCGAGCCCACCGAAACCATCAACGTAAGCGCGCGCGGCGGCCTGATTCCGATTTCGACGGGAGTTATGCGCCAACAGGAATTAATTCTCACCAACATGCAAACCGAAGAAGAGCTGCATTGCCGCGTCGCCCGCTTGATTCGCTCCGAAAGGGGCCAAATGCTAGTCGGCCTGGAATTCCTACAGTCCGCACCAAGTTTTTGGCGCGCTGCGCCTTCGACCAACGACTAATCTTCAAAGCCAAGCGTTAGGACACGTAAATTGTCCACCGATCAATTGTTCGGTTGTAGACTTGTGTCCGGAAAAATGTAAGGGGCGACCAATGGAGAACGAGGTGAATGCATGAGCGAGCACGCCGCACGCAGCGTGGCGCTGGCAGCCGCAGCTCCGCCACAAAAGCCTGGGCCGCGCGCCTTCAGCCGCGCTCGTTTGATTTTCTCCGCTCTCCTTTGCGTCGCGATCGTGCCGCGCGCGATCTCCGCACCGCAGTCGCAAACCGCAACCACCAAGGCGCCCACTGCGACGCAAACCTCTGCGCAAACGCCCGCGCCGGCCGCCCCTATGCAAGACTACCTCGTTTATGTAGTCTGCGAATCCGCAGACAAGGTAGTACTGCTGCGCTTCGGCCCGCACGGCCTTCAGAAAGTGCACGAAACGCACATCGGCCTGATGCCCGTGGACATCAACGGCCCGCACGGCATCGCAATCTCTCCGGACAAACAATACGTGTATGTTTCGTTAGGCCACGGTCGCCCAGACGGCTCGGTCTGGAAATTGAAAGCGGGCACCGAAGACGTAGTGAAGTACGCGCCGCTTGGGCTGTTCCCCGCCACTGCGGACATCTCCAAAGACGGCGAATTTCTCTACGTGGCCAACGCGAATTTTCACGGCGACATGGTCCCATCTTCGGTTTCCGTGGTCGCCACAGAGGCGATGATCGAAGTGAAACGCATCACCACTTGCACCATGCCGCACGGTTCACGCCTCAGCCCGGACGGAACGAAACATTACTCCGCGTGCATGATGGACGACATGCTCGCCGAAATTGACACGCAAAAATTCGATGTCTCGCGCACCTTCATGCTCACCGCCGGAAAAGAAACGGGTATGGAAGGCGCGCCGCACGCACAAATGAAGATGAGCGACCTGACCTGCGTGCCCACATGGGCGCAGCCCTCGAACGACGGCTCGGAAATCTACGTTGCCTGCAACAAATCGAACGAGATCGCCGTGATTGACGCTGCCACCTGGAACCTCTCGCGGCGATTTCCGGCGGGCAACGGTGTTTACAACCTGGCCATGACCAGGGACGGGCGCCTGGTCGCCACCAACAAGCGCGGCCAATCCGTTTCGATCTTCGATCCCAAATCTGGCAAGGAACTTGCCCACTTGCCAACCAAGCGCAAAGTAGTCCACGGCGCGGTAGTCACTCCGGACAACCGCTACGCCTTCATTTCCGTCGAAGGTGTGGGCGACGATCCCGGCACGGTAGAAGTAATCGACCTAGACGCCATGAAAACAGTAGCCACCGCAGACGTCCCCACCCAAGCCGCCGGCATAGACTTCTGGAAGACGGAACCCAGCAAGCAGTAAAAGCTTGGTGACCCGTGACTGGCCCCAAATTGAAACTAATGAAAATTCGAAGCGTCGAAGCTACTGTCGTTCTGGCACTGGCCCTCGCAGCTAGCCCGTTCTCCGGCGCAGATCAGCAGCCCGCGGATCTTCAATCCCTTTACGAGGGACATCATTGGTTTGCGCTTCGCCACGCAGCGGAACAAGGCCAGCCTCCGCAATTCTATCGCGGAGCGGTAGAGGCTGCGTTCCATCAGCCGCCGCAAGCGAAGAAACGCCCTCACGACCACGACGCATACGAGGCACACGCATTGCTCGCCGGTCTCTATTTACGCACCGGCCAGTATCGCGAGGCACTGGTTCAAACGGACGCACTGCTTGCTGAGAAGCCCGACGCAGAAGATGCCAACAATGTACAGTCTCTTTTGCGAGTCCTGAGTCAAACGCCCGATCAAGCTGTTGTGCAGAAGAAGCCCTCCAGGGTTCGGATGCATATAGAAGATGGCAATCCGTTTCTGCCGGTCGCAATCAACGACGCTCTAACAGAGTATGCCTTGGACACCGACGCTGCTGTTTCGTTGCTCAGCGAATCAGAAGCCAAGCGCTTAGGCCTCGCCATGCGAGACCTTCAGACCAAAATAGAAGGCATGAGCGGCGCTGGAGTAGGCGCGCGCGTCGCGGTGGCGGATACCTTTGCCCTAGGCGACATTCGACTGGCGAACGTCGCCTTCTACGTCTTGTCATATTCTAATCGGCCTTAACGGACACTCTTTGATAAACGCGTAGAATGTAGAACTCGATGACCAACACTTTCCAAACGCAGGACGCGCGTCGACCCAAAGCGTGGCTGGCATGGAGCAGCGGAAAAGACAGCGCCTGGTCTCTGCACACCGTGCGCCAGGAGGGCCTTTTCGACGTCGTCGCCTTGTTCACAACGGTGAATCGCACGCACAACCGTGTCGCCATGCATGCCGTGCGCGAGAGCCTGCTGGAAATTCAAGCCGCGGCGGCCGGCTTGCCGCTGGTGAAGGTCCCGATCCCGTCGCCATGCCCGAACGAAATCTACGAACAGGCCATGAGCGACGCGATGACGCGCGCGAGAGCCGAGGGAGTCCAACGCATTATCTTCGGCGATCTCTTTCTCGAGGACATTCGCGCCTACCGGGAAAAACAGCTCGCGGGCTGTGGTATGACTCCCGTGTTTCCGCTATGGGCCAGGGACACGCGCCAACTCGCCGCAGACATGCTGGCTGGCGGTCTCTCCGCCTTTTTGACGTGCGTCGATCCGCGCCGGCTCGATCGCTGGTTTGCCGGAAGCCGTTTTGACCAAGATCTCCTCGCAGCTCTTCCTCGAGGTGTCGATCCCTGCGGTGAAAACGGAGAGTTCCACACTTTCGCGAACGCGGGACCGATGTTCCGCACAGAAATACCAGTTACGGTCGGCGAAATTGTCGAGCGAGATGGATTCGTCTTCGCCGATCTACTGCCGCGAAGAGCAGCGCTTGGAACAGCCGGAAGCTGAGCCCTTTCTAGCCATAACAGAAATCCTTGGTCGCCTCGAGGCGCAGTTCTAATGACGCCACATTCATTCGTAGCGGAGGGCGACCGTCGGGTCGACGCGCATTGCTCGTCGCGCGGGAATGTAGCAGGCGATCAGCGTGACGGCGAACAGAAGCAGCGAGACTGCGGCAAAAATCAGCGGATCGTTGGGCTTCACCTGGAAGAGCATGGAGACCATCAGGCGTGTCAGCGCAAAGGACGCAACGAGCCCCCAGACGATGCCAACAAGCGCCATGCGACCGCCCTGCCCAACGATGAGGTGGAGAATATTTTGCGGTTGCGCGCCGAGAGCCATGCGAATCCCAATCTCGTGAGTGCGCCGCGTGGTGGTATACGCGATTACGCTGTACACGCCGATGGTTACCAGAATCAATCCGATTCCGGCGAAAATTGCCATCAACAGAAATCCGAATCGCGGCTGAGAATACGAAAACGAATTGATGTAGCTTTCCATCGTGCCAGTCATCGTGAGCGCGACGCCGCGGTCGGTGGCCCAGATTTCATCACGTACCGCCTTCATCATCATCATGGGATCGCCGGCCGTGCGAACCAGCACTCCGCGGCGCGCGGCGCCCGTGATCGTGTAGGGAATCCACACTTCGGGCATCGCCGGCTGCTGAAGACCTTGATTTTTTACGTCCGCTACCACGCCGACAATTTCAAACCAGGCGTCCCGCACCGGATCGGCAAAGGTTTCCAATTGGAGGAGGTGAAGTCGTTGGCCGATCGGATTGTCGCTGCCGAGATATTTTCGCGCGAACTCCTGGTTCACCACCGCGAGCTTGCGCGCCCCATTCACTTCCGATTCGTTAAACGGGCGGCCCTGCAGAAACGAAATCCGCAGAGTGGGAAAATATCCTTCGCTGCAAAGTTGGAAGAGCGTGGACCATTTTTCCGCGTGCACTTTGCCGGGAACTTCGACGTCGCTGTCGATCCCACCATAAGGAGGCAGCGTGCTGGTTTCCGTGGCATCCACCACGCCGGGCAGAGACTTCAGTCGCAGGAGCAGCGGACGGAAAAACGCAGTGACTTGCTCGGCGGTTTTGTAGCGGTCCTCGGGAAGCGGCAGCCGCACGACCAGCACGTGGTCTGGCCGCAATCCGAGGCGGACCTGGCGCAAAGCGAGAAAGCTCTTCATCAATAGTCCCGCGCTGATCAGAAGCGTCAGCGACAGCGCGACCTCCAACGCGACGACTGCGCTCCGAACGCCTCCGTGACGAAAACCTCCGCCGACGCCTTTGCCGCTATCGCGCAGGGGTTCATGCAAATCTCGACGGGAAATCTGCAACGCCGGAGCGAGGCCGAAGATTATCGCCGTCATCACTGCGACGGCGAGCGCGAACAGGAGCACCGGCGCGTTCATGCGGATCACGGCCTCTGCGGGAATGATGTCTGGAGGGATAACGGCGATCAGCGCTTTCAGGCCTGCCCAGGCCATCAGCCAGCCGAACGTCGCGCCGCCCATGGCCAGTAGAAAGCTTTCGATCAGGAGCTGCCGCACAATCCTCCAGCGGCTTGCGCCCAAAGCCGCGCGAATGGCAAATTCCTTTTCGCGTGTAGTGGCGCGCGCGAGAAGCAAGCTCGCGACATTTCCGCAGCCAATCAGCAGAAGCAATCCCACGGCAGCGAGAACGATAAAAAGCGTGGAGCGAAATTCTCCAACGACGTTGTCGGCGAGCGAAACTACATGGACCTTAAAGTGTTTCGGGTAGTCCTTCGGATAAACTTTTGATAATTGCTGCGCGAGAACCGTGAGGTCCGCTTCGGCCTGCGGTACGGAAACGCCGGGCTTCATGCGTGCGAGCAACCACCAATAGATCGGAAATTGACTGTCCTTTGCTTTCGATGACCGGCCCATCGGATCGGGAATCCACATGTCAGCATCGCCCAGCGCAAAGCGCGGCGGCATGATGCCGACGAGCGTGCGCGCAGTTCCGTTCAGCACGAACGATTGGTTCAAGATTTTGGGATTTGAGCTGAAACGCGCAACCCACGTCTTATAACGCATCACAAAGACAGGAGGCGCTCCCGGTTTGTAATCGTCCGGTTGCATCGCGCGGCCGAGCAATGGGGGAACGCCGAGGAACTCGAAAGTGCTGGGAGTTACGCGATGGCCGTTGAATCGTTCCGTGCCTTCCGCGGTAGTGTACAGGACGTCGGCATTGCTATCGCCGATCGCGCCTTCGAAAACATGATTCTGCTGCGCGTAGTCCAAAAATTCAGGCGTCGTAAACCCGCCGCGCCCGCCAGGATCGCCCTGGTCGGTGTCGTGGATTTCGATCGTCATCAAGCGATTGGAATCTTTGTAGGGAAACGGCTCCAACAGAACGTGGTCAATTACGCTGAAGATTGCAGCGGAAGCACCGATTCCAAGCGCTAAGGTGAGGACGGCGACCGCGCTAAAGCCGGGGCTTTTCCGCAGCATGCGCGCGGCGTAGGAAAAATCCTGCCAGAGTGTTCCCACAGGTGCACCTCCAGCCCCACCTTTTCCTACGCAAACGCTTGGCTGTAAGTTCCCCGCCTAGTCGCGCTCGTGCCAGAGCATCCCGCTCGGCGCGCCCGCGGACTCGGATTCGCTATTCGACTTATCCCACTGTTCGCGCGAAAGTGGTTGAACGGGCTGGAGCTTTTTCTTCTTCAGCGAGGAGTTCACCTCGCTCAAGTCCTTGGCCGCGAAGGAATCGAACTCTTTGGCGACGTCGTCGAGATCGTGTTTCAGAGAATCAATGCGCGCCAATTGATAGTCGGTAGGACGCCCTTCGTAGTTGTTCAGATCACCGTAAAGCTCGGTGGTGTGTTCGCGGATTCGCTCTTCGCCCGTGATCGCGCCACCCTCGGTCGTAGCGACGATCTTCTTGCGCATCTCTTCGCACCTGGCAACAAGCGATTCGAGTTGTTTGCTCAAAGGGTCGTTGGGCTGAAGTTTCGCGGCACGCTCGGCCAGCTCGTCGCGCACTCCGTTGATGCGCTCCACATCGAACGTCATATCGCCGAGCAGGTTGTACACGCGCATGATGGCGTCGAAATTTTGCTTGCGATCTTCGACCGTGAATTTCGCGCGCGCGTCGAGACTCACGACCAGCGGAGTAGTATACGTTTCGGTGCCGCGCGTCATCTTCACGGTGTAGGTGCCAGGCAAAACGCGCGGTCCCGTAGCAGCTTCGAATGCGGCGGTGGCCGCGGGCGGCACGCGCGGAGGCTTCAGGCGCATGGACCATTCCACGCGGCTCAATCCGCGCCGGCTATTGGCAGCAACCGTGTCCACCAGCTTGCCCTGCGCGTCGAAAACTTCGATTTTCATTTTCCCGTAAATGTGGCGCTTCTTCTGGTAATAGTAAATCAAAGCGCCGTCGGGCGGATTCGGCCCGATGAATACGGCGCTGCCATCAGGCCAGCCGCCATTGGCGTTCAGGCGCTGCTGCACGGGTTTGCCGGGAACGAACGCGGCCTCCTGCGCCATGACCTCGGCAGAGAGTTTGCGCAGAGGCGTGATGTCGTCAACGATCCAGATGCCGCGGCCATGCGTGGCTACGACGAGCGATGATTCGCGAGGTTGAACCGCGATGTCGCGAACGGGAACGTCCGGGAATTCGTTGCCCTTATACTGCGCCCACTGCTTGCCGCCATCGAGCGAAACCCACAATCCAAATTCGGTGCCGACGAAAAGCAGGTTCGGCGACTCCGTATCTTCCTTAACGACATGAGCAAATCCGCGCACGCCGCTGTCTTTGGCGACAACCGAAGACCACGTTCTGCCGTAATCTGTGGTCTTGTAGACGTGCGGGTCCATGTCGCCGAAGGTGTGCCGGTCGAACGTCGCGTAGGCGGTAGCAGGATCGAAGCGGCTGGCTTCCACCCACGACGCCCAGGAATACTTTGGCAAGTCCGGCACGTTCGCGACGACGTTCGTCCATGTCTTCCCGCCGTCGCGCGTGAGCTGCACGTTGCCATCGTCGGTGCCGACCCATATCGTCTGGCCGTCGCGCGGAGATTCGCTGATGGAATAGACGGTCGTGTGCATCTCGGCGTACGAATTGTCCACGGTTACGCCGCCGGATTGTTCCTGTCTCTGTTTTTCCGGGTCGTTGGTGGTCAGGTCGGGAGAAATGCGGTCCCAGGTTTGTCCATGATCACGCGAACGAAAAAGGAATTGCGCGCCAATATAAATCGTGCCCTTTTCGTTGGGACTCATGTGAATAGGCGTGTTCCAGTTGAAACGCAGCTTGCCTTCACCATAATTTGGCTGCGGCTTGATATTGCGAGAATCGAGCGTGGCGCGGTTTACGCGCGCAACGTCACCGCCTTGCGATTCGGCGTAAACGTAGGTCGGGTCGGCCGGATCGGGGAAAACGAAGAATCCGTCGCCACCGTAAAGATTCTCCCAACGGTGATTGCTAATTCCGCCCGGATATGCAGAATCACCGATCCAGTCGCTGTTGTCCTGCAGTCCACCGAAAACGTGGAAGGGGTCCGCATCGTCCACGCTGACGTGATAAAACTGCGAAATCGGCAGGTTGCCCGCCTTCCACCACGTGTTGCCGCTATCGTAGGAATACCAGACGCCGCCGTCGTCGCCGGCAATCAGGTGATTCGTGTTCTCCGGATTCACCCACACATCGTGAAAATCGCCGTGAGCGCTGCCACCGATGGAACTGAAACTCTTGCCGCCGTCGTCGCTCATGATCAGGGTAAGGTCGGGCTTATAGACCTTGTTTTCGTTTTTTGGATCCACGATCAGGTTCGCGAAATAAAATGGACGCCACACCATGTACTGGCTGCGGTCGCGCTCCTGCCAGGTTTTTCCGCCATCATCCGAACGAAACAGCGCACTGCGCGTGGATTCGATCAGCGCGTACACCACATTCGGCTTGGAAGCAGCGGTGCTCACCGCGATACGTCCCCAGGGCTTCGGCGGCAAGCCTTTGGCGCTCTTTTCGTCAAGGTCGGTCCATGTTGCGCCGCCATCCGCCGTCACCAACAGGCCGCTGCCGCTCGGCGACGTGGGACCGTCGCCACCGGAGCGGAACGTCCAACCTTTGCGCCGAAAGTCCCACATGCCTACGAAAATAACCTTTGGATCAGCCGAGCTCATGGACATCATCGAGCAGCCCGTCGAGAGATTCGCGCCCTTCAGAATTTTCGTCCAGGTCTTGCCGCCGTCGGTGGTTTTGTACACACCGCGGTCGTCGCTATCGCTCCAGAGTTTTCCTGTCGCGCAGGCGTACACCGTGTTGCCAGCTTTGGGGTCAATCAGGATTTTCGCAATATGCTCGGAATCCTTCAGGCCCATGTTGGTCCAGTTTTCGCCGCCGTCCGTGGACTTATAGATTCCGTCTCCGACGGAGACGCTGTTGCGCGTCCAGGATTCACCCGTGCCTGCCCAAATGGTTTTCGGCGCTTGCGGGTCTATGGCCATAGCGCCGATGGATTGCGCCGTCTGTTTGTCGAATACCGGCTTAAACGTGGTACCGCCATTGACCGACTTCCACACGCCGCCGCTGGCTGCGCCGATGTAAACGGTGAGCCTGCCATCTTCTTTCACGGCCGAGAGCGCCGCCACACGTCCGCTCATTTCGGCGGAGCCGATATTTCGGGCACCGAGACCGGAGATCGTGTCCGAATCGAATTTCTGCGCCGTTTTTGCGTCCTGAGCGCTGCAGGGCACAGATATCGCCAGGAACGCGATCAGCAATAGAAAGCTCAAATATCGTCGAGTGGAATTAGGCATCTTCTTCGAGATTTCCTTGTGAGCGATTTGGTGACCCGCAACAAACGCGTTCAGTTCATCCGTGAAAGCGGCTGATGCGCGAGGGTTCACAGCGCACCCCCTGGAACCTTGGCTTCCGGTTTGGCGCCGGGCGCAGCGGGCATGGTGAAGAGTGCGTCCGCGAGCGGAATGTTGATCTCAATTTTGTCCACGGTGAACTTGACGCGATCGGGAGCGCCTTTCTGCCCCTGCTCGAACTCGAACGGATAGTAGATACCGTTCACTTGCTCGTAATCGCCGTAAAACATTTCGGTGTACTGCACAGTCCCGCGGATGTTCGATTGGGTTTCAACCTTCAATTCAAGGAAGGAGTCCGCGTCCAGAAAATAAATGCGCACATCGCCATTTTTAAGAGTTAGCTTCACCTTGTAGCAGTCCGTGCCCTCGACTGAATCGTGGCCCATTAGTTCAGCCGCGTGTCCTTTTTGCTTGTAATCCACCAGCGGGCCGTCCATGTCCGCGTCTTCCTGCAAGCTCTTCAAATCGTCGGCGGAGAGCAGCTCCGCGTCCCGGCGTCCCTGGAAAGGATTCACCTGCCAACCCGTCTTGCCGTCATAACCCTGAACCTGGGCGAGTCCCTGGATGATCGTTTCTTCGCGCACCTTATCCGGGCGCTTATTTTCCTGTAGGAAGCCGGCGCGAAACTGTCCGGCCGTCAATTTTCCAGTCGTTCGGATAGTCTCGACGGACTTAAGCTTGTCCGCGCCGCCATGCGCCTGGATGTTCTTGGCGATCACCTCATCCACAGTCTGCCCGAAGCCAGCCGCAGGCAGTAGGCATGCCAGCGCCAGCACCGTGAGGCCTGGCACAACCCTTTGCAGCGCGCTCTTCAGAGGTCCGACTGGAGACGGATTTGCAAACCTGTTCATGGTCGCTCCCGATAGTTTTTTCAAGTCACCCGCACAGATACTTTGAGTAAGGATGACAGAAGGCGGTTCGCGTTCCTTCAGACGAGTTTTAAGCGCCTTAGTTAGCACATTTGGGGGGGTAATTCGACGGGAATTGAAAGGCCATGACGATGCGCTTGCGCATTTTGGGCGAAGCATCTCTCCGGGTAACGCCGGACCACAATTGGATAACTCACCTGCGTAGGTCGTGCCTCGAACCATTGAGGGTAGCTGCTATGAGCGTGTTTGCACGCCCGAAAGGACACCTCTTTTGGGGCAGAATTTTCCTAGCAGCATGCTCGATCCGGCGAAGAACCCCTGTGGAATTCGCGAGATTTTCCAGTGAGAAAGACGGCGGCCGGCGACGTCTGAGTTTAGCGTAACTTGCTGATCTATATACTTTTACATCCAAACAAGGAACAGCTGCGGCGACACAGCTCGAAATTCACAGGAGCCACACCGACGCACGAGAAATTGGACTACCTTCAGGCTGCTACGCAATGTAGAATACGCTTTCCTGGCCGTGCCTGACATTAATCCACCCCGAGGTGCAATGATGACGGAAGCAACTGCCGAACGGCGATACGCGGGAGTGCTCTGCTACTCTTGCGGAGAGCCGATCCCAGTGCCTGCGAGAATCGCAAAGAAAGCTACCACGCGCGACGCCGAGGGCTCCGAAGCCGCCCAAGAGATTAATCCGGCGGTATTTAATCTTCGCTGCAAAGCCTGCGAGAAAGAGAATTTCTATGGCACGAAAGACGTCCGAGAGATGGAAGGAGAGCCGCGGCTAACTAGGCCGCGCGCCCGAGCGGCAGGTTCGCTTCTGCGGCCGTCTATCAAGCTGGCCCGAACAGCAAACGCCTAGGTCTTCTACCGCAATCATTCGTTCCGCCAATTGTTGAGGCCCCTGGCGTTCGGACTGGTCTTGTCGAGTGCGGCGATTCGCTCATCGCGTTGCGCCACGAATAACTTCGCCGAGCCCGAAGGTTCTCTGTTCCAATTTCACGAAACCAGAGGTCGCCCTGCAATTTCTTCAAGGATGCGATACGGGGCGGCTTCCGGCGCGACCAGAGCTCGAGGAGGAATCAAAAATGTCTGCTCGATCGCGTACTGACCGGACATCGCCGCATGTGCCACGCTGTCGGTGAACACGATCCAGGTGCCCAGCGGCGGAAATTCCAGCCGCGTCTTCGGGCAATTTTCCTGAAAGGCTCCGTTCTCCTTCAGAAAATCGTGAAATCGCAGCATGAACATGTCGTAGGGAGTCCGGCCAGCCGCGCCGAACCCAAGCTTCGCTCCCAGATTTTGCACCGTGCGCGCCAGAAATGAATCGTCTTCGGCAATTTCCTGCAAGCCTGCGGCTTTTGCGAATTGCCGCGCCAGCGCATCGAAACTGTCGGTTGTGTTCCACACGCGCGGCCGCGCCGGATTCAAATTCGTGAACACTCGCAGAATGCGCCCGCCGCGCGTCGGACGGCTAGGAAAAGCATCCACATGTAACAAATCGTTGCGCTTGTGCAGGGGCAAATCCCGGTTTTCTTCTTCCAGGGGCCGAAAGCTCGCGAAATCCAGGTTCCATTTTCCGTTGTAGGGTGAAAGGAACCTGCCGATGAACTCGATGATCCGCGCGCTGTAGTTGCGCATAATCGAATGAAGCCGTTCCACAGTCGCCGCGTTTCCCGAAACGCCGCGCAAAATATCCTCGCTCGGCCGGTACGAAACGTTCTTGTGCATCCGCAGTTCGGTCCACTCTTGCTCACGCAGAAATTTTTGATCCTCTAGAGGCAGGTCGAACGGAAGCTCGCGAAAAAAAAGAATTTGCCCGCGCTCGGCCATCTCGCAGTATGCACGGGCGCGCGCTTCCTGCTGCTCGGAGCCGATCCAGCCGCCGGGCAATTTATAATCTTCGACAAAGATCCAGGGAAGGTTCGCCATCACTTTTCGCTTTGATCTGTCCGCTCAGAAAACCGATAACACCCCGCGTATCTCCACGTCCTCTGATTTCCTCAAGTGTGCTCTATGTTAAGTCTTTGTACTCATGCGGGAACTGCGTAGCGAAGCCATCGAAGGCAGCATGGCTTTTGTGTCTCTGGCGATGCATCTGTGGCAATCAATTCTCTTGCTACTTTTTCGCGCTCGCTGCTTGATATCCAGGTGGCAGGAGCGTTGTGCTTAGATCCAAGCCGGAAAGATCCACGCCTTCCAAATTTGTCTCTCGCAGGATGGTTGTTTGCAGGTCTGCACCGGTAAAATCAGCGCCGCGAATTTCGGCACTCCGAAAATTCGCCGCCCCGAAATTCGCCCGACGCAGGATGGCCTGCCGCAGGTCGCTGCGGAACAGTTCCGCGCCCCCAACCTGAGCTTCCGTCAGATCGGCGCCGCTCAGATTCGCCTCCGTCAAGTCCGCCTTGCGCAGGTCCGCGCGACGCAGCTTCGCTTTGCTTAAATCGGCTGATGAAAGCCGCGCATTGTAAAGCTTCGCGCCTTCCAGATTCGCTCCCTGAAAATTGATCAGGTCCAGATTTGTGCCTTCGAAATTCACACGAGACAAATCCGCACCGGCCAGATCCGCTCGCGCGCCAGTCTCGTCACCGCGCACGAACCGCTGGTGCGATTCGATAATCTCCGACACTCGCTGGCCCTTGTGCTTGACGCTCTTGGGGGATCTCAGACCCCCTCCTTTCAATGCGCTCAGAATTCCCCTGGCTTGTTTCCCAGCAGGATTTCGTACCTTCGGATTTTACTAGAATCCCGCCAGATCGGGTGATCGAACTATCTCATACTGAGGAATGTCTCAAAGAAACGCCAAGCTTACGTGACGTGGCTACCGGTGGTTCGCCGGCACACAAATGCAGGTTTTGTGGCAATTCGCTGAAATTCGCGCGCGGTTGCGCCAGGCATGCAGGATTTCGGTCGTATCGGCGGGCAGCGACTGGCCTTGGTCGCGGTATTCAGTCGAAATCATTTCAAAAACCCCTGCGAGTTCGGCCAACGCCTGTTCGCGCGTATCCATCATTGCGTGACACCCTGATATCGCCGGGATTTCGGCGAACCAGAAGCCATCCTCTTGGCTATACAGCACAGTCTTGTAATCGTCCAGTTCCAGGCTTGCTCCGACGATTGCGCGAGTCTATCACGGCCAAAACCGGAACGTTTTTCGCAGCCGAGCAACTTGTGGTACCGTCGAATCATGCCACTGTTTTGCGCCATTCGTACTTGTCGGAATGGTTCCTTAAGGACTGTGGCGCTCCTAGGCTTTTTTCTGACCCTTGTGATTCTGGCGCAGCCTCTTGCAGCGCAAGAAACCTCGGAAGCTCCCGGCGAAGAAGTCGTTGTGAATCTCGCCACGGGACGCGTCATCATCGCCGTGGTCAAAGACGCCATCCTGATTGCCACGATTGAAAATCCGATCGAGCCGCAAACGCATCCTCCCATCCCCGTGCAATTAAGCGGCAGACGCGCCGGCATCATGCTCGGCGCAGTGGACTGGTTTTCGCCTTCATCTCAACTTGAACTGGCCCGTCTCGATAGGGAATTGCCGCGCCTGCGCGCGCATTTTGCCAATGCGGCGCCCGGCCCGCACTTGGACCAGGCCGGAACAAACGCCGAGGCCACCGACATTGAATCCGTCGGCCAGGGTGTTTTCGAACGGCTGAATGTTGTCGCCAACAATCTCCACGCGAAACTTGATTGGCCGCCCGATGATCCAGTCGCGGACCTGATTCTGGCCGACTACATCGAGGGATACGGGCCGGAAGTGTGGCAGCTCACATTTCTAATTAAGCAAGAAATGCAGCGTCTCGATTATTACGATACGCACATTTCGCATCCGACCTATGTGCAAATGTGGCCCCCCGAAAAAGGGCAGCCGCACACCCTCGTCGAATTTCAGTATCCGCCTGATAAGACCCAGCCCACATTGCTCGACTTGCTGCGCCAAAAGGATCCTCGCATCGAGAAGATCTGCACCTCGGACGCAAAAATCAGGGATGTCGCCGATGGCTTGCTCGCTGGCCAAAGCAACAAGCTCCTCTCCGTTGACGCTGCGCAATTTCTTCGCGCCGCGCTCGCGGTCCTGTCACCGCCAAACGCCCGCCAAACCATGGCGGCAATCGGACTGGAATCCGGCTTTGAATGGATTCTCCGGCCGCCTGCGGAACCGAAACGGCCTATAACGGCAAAACAACGGGACCAAGAACACCACGAAGAGGAAGCACCGTCGCTTTTGAAGCCTCCCAATCCCGACTAACGATCTGGCTGGAACGGTTCGCGCGGACTTCTAGGGCGGGCGTCCCGCCGGCCGCTGGCTTCTGACCATTTCTGCTTCTGCGCGCCGTAGAGCTCCTGAGAATTTTTCGCTCGGCCAGCGGAACCGCTGCGCATGACGGAAACTCCGACTCCCGACTACTTTTTTTTCTCCGCCAGAGTCGCCTGCAGCCGCGCGTTTTTCTCCGCGACTGATTTCGCGAGCTCCTCCTTATGTTCTACGAGCTTCCGCGCAATCGCGGGATCGGATAGCCCCAAAATCTCCGCGGTGAAAATCGCTGCATTCACGGCTCCGGCCTTATCAATTGCCATCGTCGCGACCGGAATTCCCCCGGGCATCTGCACCGTCGCCAGCAGCGCATCCAAACCATTCAACGAGCTCGTCCCCATCGGCACGCCGATTACTGGCAATGTGGTATTCGCTGCGATCACCCCTGCCAGATGCGCCGCAGCGCCGGCCGCTGCAATCAGCACCTTCAGTCCGCGGTCCAGCGCCGTCGTTGCATATTCGTGGGCGCGCGCGGGCGTGCGGTGCGCGGATACCACTTCCATTTCGTACGCGATCCCAAATTTCTCGAGCACCTTTCCCGCTTCACTCATCACCGGCAAATCCGTGTCGGAACCCATCAGAATCCCCACACGCAGGTCTCCCCGCTTATCTTTTGACGCCACCTGGCAATCTCCTATATGGATTGGCTTACTGCTGCCGACGCAGTCTGGTCGGCTATCACCACCACTTCAATCCGATCCCCGCGACGAATTCTTCCTCCTGCATTCACCTTGCAAACCCAGCCGCGTTGTCCGCGCAATTCCTCTTGCAGCCCCATGCGAATCTCGTCCATGCGCGCGCATGGGTGGCACGGACCCGTAATCTCCAACACGCACCCTTCGCCGATGCGCAATATTTGTCCCGTGCTGAGAACCTGCAAATCCAACCCTAGCGTCGTAATGTTCTCTTTCACCAGTCCCGGCGCGATGCCCAACTTGTCCAAAGTCTCCTTGTCGATCAACGAGAGTTGTCGCCTGCTGGCGGGCCGCCCATGGATGCAGCCTTTGAATCCCTTGTTGGCTACCACCTCGACCTCGTCAACTTCCTCCATGGGAAAGCGATGGACCAGACACTTGAAAAGATGTAGCGCCTCACCCATTCAAGGCCTCTGCCACGGCCCTTCTCGTACTCCTTGACGTCCCGATATCCCTTCGATAGTGGGCGCCAGGAATCTCCAGTCTACTAGCTGCGTCGTAGGCGATTCGACTCGCCTCACCCAATGAAACCCCTGCGGCTCCGACTCCAAGAATTCGCCCACCACTCGTATAGTAGTCTTCGCCATCTCTTTTGGTTCCTGCGTGAAACAACTTCGCTCCCGATACGCTGCCCGCCTGCTCTAGCCCTTCGATCCGAGCGCCCAGAACCGGATGTGCGGGGTACCCCTCGGCCGCCACCACCACGCACACACTCGCCCCAGCCAGCCACCTCGCCTGCGAAACATCCAGTTCTCCGGTCGCCGCCTCCACACAAGCCTGCGCAAAATCAAAATCCGCGCGCAGCAAAATGGATTGCGTTTCCGGATCGCCGAGCCGGCAATTGTATTCGAGAACTTTTGGGCCCTTCTGCGTAAGCATCAACCCAAAGAATATAAATCCTCGGTACTCCATGTTTTCTTTTCGCAATCCCGCGAGCGTCGGACGAACGATCGTCGCCAGAATTTCCTGTTCGAGTTCCGCAGGCAACATGTCATCGCTTGAATACGTTCCCATCCCGCCCGTGTTCGGACCTTCATCATTATCAAATGCGCGCTTGTGATCTCGCGTCGGCGCCAACGAAATAAAATTCGTTCCGTCGGTCAGCACGATGTAGGAAAGCTCCCGTCCGGAGAGTCCTTCTTCCAGCAGCACGCGAGCACCCGCGTGGCCGAATTCCTTCTTCTCCATCAGACGTTCGATAAAACTCGCCGCTTCTTGGGCGCTTGAGGCGACCAACACACCCTTACCCGCGCAAAGTCCGTCCGCTTTTATCACTACTGGCCAGGTCGTCGAATCGAACGCCGCATGAGCCTCCGCAGCCGATTCGAAAATACCGCGGACTGCAGCCGTCGGAATTCCGTGCCGTTCCATGAACTGTTTCGCAAAAACTTTGCTGCCTTCCAACTGCGCCGCTGCTTTACTTGGGCCCAAAATCGCGAGTCCACGTTGCGCGAATTCGTCCGCAATGCCGCGAACCAGCGGCAATTCCGGGCCTACGATGGTTAGGTCCACGTCGAGCTTCGCCGTCAAGTCCGCAGCTGCGGCCACGTTACCCACATCGAGCGGCACACATTCCGCTTCGCCCGCAATGCCGCCATTTCCTGGAGCGCACCAAATTTTGTTCACGTTCACGCTCGCGCTCTCGCGCAGCTTCCACGCCATCGCATGTTCGCGCCCGCCGCCGCCGATAATTAGAATTTTCATGCCATTCGGGGAAACAAGAACGATACGGCCCCGCCTCCGGCGGTGTCAACCCTTAGCATCGTGATCGCCCGTGTACAACTTGCTTCTCTTGCGCGAATAGTGTTTTCATTTAGCGCGATGCCTGGGGACTTTGCTCTTATTCTCTTGGTTCTTGGAATCGCGGTGCCGCTGCTCGGACGCCGCCGCGTCGGGCAATTGATGCGTACGCCCAGCACCACCAAGATCGATCGGCTCTCGCTATATGCCACAACGCTCGCCTTTCAATGGATCGCCGCTGGAGTGATTTTTTGGCGCGCTGCGGCGCACGGACTGCCCGCCGAGCAACTTGGCCTCGCGCTCGGTAATCTAACTCTGACCGTTACCATCACAATCGTTCTCGCGGCACTTGTCCTGCTGAATCAACTCTTTAGTCTTCGGCGCCTGGTTCTGCGTCCCGCCGAAATCCAAGGATTGCTACCGCAACTTGCGCTCAAATTATTTCCGCAAGACGACGTCGAACGACTCGCGTTCTTTGCCCTGGTCGTCACTGTCGCGATCTGCGAGGAACTGATTTACCGCGGATTCGTCCAGCGCGCATTCCAGAACTGGTCTAAAGGCTCGGTCATCGCCGGCATTGTGGGTTCCGCAATCTATTTCGCGGTCGCGCATCTTTACCAGGGCCGGCGTGGGCTCACTTCCACCTTCGTTGCCGGATTGATTTTTGCCGGCACACGCGCGTGGACGGGCAGCCTTTTGCCTCCGATCACGGCCCACTTCATAGCTGACATTACGGTCGGCATGCTGGCCCCAGCTAGAATTCGCGCGTCCATGCCGAAAGAAATCAGCAACTCCCATGACAACAGTCTGTTACCGCTCGATACATAATACTATGTACATAGTAATTATATGAGAGACGTCCCTGATGAAGAGATCGCACGAGTGCTGGCTATTTACAATGTCGAGGTTACGTCCCGTCTCTGCGATCAGATTCGAGCATACACTCATTTGCTGCTACGCTGGAATCGCCGCATTTCGCTGACAACGATCACTGAGCCACTCGAGATTTTGCGCCTTCACTTCGGCGAGAGTTTCCTCGCAGTTCCAGCTGTCCCCATACGCCACGGTCGGCTCGCCGACGTTGGTTCCGGTCCTGGTTTCCCTGCCATACCGGTCAGTATGGTTTCCCCCGATGTGGCCCTAACCCTGATCGAGTCAAATCACAAAAAGGCGGCGTTCTTGTCGGAGATCGTGCGAGAGCTCGACCTTTCAAATGTCCAAATCCATCCGGGGCGCATGGAAGAATTGGTCGATAAGACCCTCGATTTCGATTTCATCACGGCGCGTGCCGTTGCAATAGATAGGGCGTTCTTAGTTTGGTCCGGAGAGCATCTAAAGTCGGACGGGAGATTAGTTCTCTGGCTCGGGAGGCAAGCTTCTGAAGAGCTTTCGCTCGTAAGCTCTTGGAGCTGGAGGAATCCGATCAGTATCACGCAAACACAGCAGCGAGTAATTCTCGTTGGATCAAGACATGATCGGACATGAGCGTTCCACGTGGAACAACGCGGGCGTGTTGCCCTGTAGAAGTCTTCACTCCTTGGAAAAGTGCGCTTTAAGTATTTGTTTCACGTGAAACATCTTGTTTCTCATCGCAATCATCTGCTACATTCCTTCCGCACTCGGGGGATTTCCTGGTGGCTCGCGTAATCGCAATCACAAATCAAAAAGGTGGAGTCGGAAAGACAACAACAGCAGTCAACCTCGGTGCCTCTCTCGCCGCATCAGAACAGCGAACGCTTATCATAGACTGCGATCCGCAAGGCAACACGACTAGCGCTCTAGGCTTCCGAAAGGACCCTTCTCGCCGGACACTGTATCAATCGATTATCCTGGACGAGCCAATAGAACGCGTCACCCTCGATGCGCAGGTGGAAGGTCTCGACCTAATCCCCTCTGACAAAAACCTGGTAGGCGCGTCGGTCGAGCTCGTTTCGATGGAAAACCGCGAGTACAAGCTGAAGACAGTAATAGCGCCGATCCTTGCCAAATATAACTACGTTCTCCTCGATTGTCCTCCATCCCTAGATCTGTTGACGATCAATGCGCTTGCCGCGAGTGACTCCGTACTGGTTCCAATCCAATGCGAGTATTTCGCTCTAGAAGGCGTCTCCGAGCTCCTCGACACACTCATGCGCCTACGCCGTACAGTAAATCCATCACTGGCCGTTGAGGGAATTCTTCTCACCATGTACGATGACCGCACCACACTCTCGAAACAGGTAGCTGCCGACCTACGTAGTTTCTTTGGCTCTCAGGTTTTTGAGACCGTGATACCTAGAAATGTCCGGCTAGCAGAAGCTCCAAGTCACGGAATGCCGGTAATGTTCTACGACATACATAGTAAAGGCGCGGAAAGTTACATCCAACTTGCCAAGGAGGTTATCGCAAATGCCCAGAAACGCGTTGGGCAGGGGATTGAGCGCGCTAATTCGGGAGCCGGAGCCGACGCCAGTTCAACCGCCCCTGCAGCCGCAGCCGCCAGCGCAGGAGCCGGTGCAAGCGGCGCAGCCAGTCCGGGCGATGGCGGAAACAATGACGGCGGCAGCAACGGCACCAGCTCTCACTGAAGGCCTCTTTCAAGTTGATATTGACCTGATCGATCCGAGTCCCTACCAGCCGCGGACGCGCTTTCGCGAGGAAGCGCTCGACGAACTCGCCCGCTCGATTCGCTCTAGCGGCATCGTGCAACCACTCGTCGTACGCCGAATCGCCAATCGCTATCAGCTCATTGCTGGAGAACGTCGCTGGCGTGCCGCCCAGCGAGCGAGCTTAAGCCGCCTGCCGGTGGTTGTCCGTGACGTGCCTGAAGAGATGGCGCTCGAGATGACGCTCGTCGAGAACCTCCAGCGCGAAGACCTCAACCCCATCGAACAGGCCCACGCCTTTCAGCGTCTCATTGACGAATTCCACCTCACGCAGGAGCAAGTCGCCGAACGCACCGGCAAAGATCGTGCAACCATCGCCAATGCCGTGCGCCTATTGAAACTAGAGGGGCCGATCCAAGACCTTCTTGAGGAAGGCCGCCTGACCGCAGGACACGCTAGGGCCCTGCTTGCCGTAGCCGATTCCCAAGCACGCCTCCTCCTAGCCCGCCGCGTCGCCCGCGGCGGAATGACGGTCCGTCAGGTCGAGCGTCTAGCCTCCCGTGGAACAAAGCCCAATGTCGGCGCTCCGACTTTTTCTCCCGACCCCAACACAAAAGCTGCGATCGAGGAGCTTCAGCGCGAATATGGCACGCGCGTCTTGATTCATCCGCGCCACAGCGGGCGACCAGGGCAGTTAGCTTTTGAATACTACGACGATAGTGATCTGGCCCGCCTCTATGACCAACTCATGCGAAAATAATGGTAATGTAGTTCGCCGCGCATGGGGGAATAGTCGATGGGTTTGGGCTGGTTTGACCGCAAGCGTCACGATTCCGGTGAATGGACGGGTTTCCTCGAGCAGGGCGTAAAACTCGAAGGCCGCTTGGAGTCCACCGGAACCTTCCGCATCGACTCTGCGATGAAGGGTAACCTGGTCTCCCACGAAACATTGATCCTCGGCGAACACTCCAAAGTGGAAGGTCAGATTGACGGCAACTACGTGATCATCGGCGGCCACTTCGACGGCGTGATCAAAGCCTCGGGCAAAGTTGAAATTCAAACCAAGGCGATCGTTACGGGCGAGATTCACACCCCGTGCCTAGTGATGGAACCAGGCGCGATTTTCGACGGACGCTGCCACATGCTCTCCGCCACCGAAGCCGCTAAACCGATCACGATTCCCATTCGTTCCGCCGCCGCTCACGCATAGCTCTGCGCGCCTCCCGGCAATAGGGCTTCGGTATCGCGAGCTCTGCGACTCGAATGCGCTACAATCATCAGTCTGTTTCACCGAGGAAGAATGTCGTTGTCAGAGCAAATCCGGCTAACCACCACGGCGAAAGCAGCAGGCTGCGCCGCGAAACTAAGTCCCAGCATCCTGGATGCGGTCCTGAAGCGTCTTTCGCGCCAAACCGATGCCAATGTCATCGTCGGTTTCGAAACCAGCGACGATGCTGCCGTCTATCGTCTCACCGACGATTTAGCAATCGTGCAAACGGTCGATTTTTTCACCCCGATCGTAGATGACCCCGAACGATTCGGGCAGGTAGCCGCAACGAATGCGCTCAGCGACGTCTACGCGATGGGTGGCCGTCCGATTTCTGCCCTAACCATCGTCGCGTTTCCCGCCGCGAGCCCCCCGGAAATCCTGGAACAAATTTTGCGTGGCGGCCTCGCGAAAATGGCAGAGGCAAATTGCACCGTCGTCGGCGGACATTCCATCCGCGATGACGAGCTGAAATTCGGCTATGCAGTGACCGGCACAATCCATCCGCAGAAAATCTGGAAGAATGTCGGCGCGCGTCCGGGTGACACGTTGATCTTTACCAAGCCCATCGGAACCGGCGTAATCTCCACAGCCCTGAAGCAGGGCCGCGCGGACCAGTCGTGGGTCGCCGCTGCCACCGCCTCGATGACGCGCCTGAATCGCGACGCCGCCGAAGCCTTGCGCGAAGTTGAAAGTGCCGCGCCGCAAGACGCGCATCCGATTCACGCCGTCACCGACGTGACCGGCTTTGCGCTTCTTGGCCACGCGCGCGAGATGGCCATCGGCAGCAGCGTCTCCATGAAAATCGATCACACGCGCATTGAATATCTTCCCGGCGCTATCGAAGCAGCCCACGCCGGATTTTTTTCCGGCGGCATGAAAAATAACCGTGAGTTCGTTGAAGGCTGCGTTACCTTCGCTCCGAATGTACCTGATGAGTTTCGCGCTCTCCTCTTCGATCCGCAAACATCCGGCGGCCTGCTCGTTGCAATCGCTCCCCAATTCGAAAACGCAGCGCTGGCCGCACTCACACGCCGAGATATTCCAGCCCGCATCATCGGAGAAGTTTTTGCGAAACACTCAGCGCTCCTCGAAGTCGCATAACTCGCGCGCGATCGTGTACACTTTCGCCTTTTCAAATATTTCATGGACACCATAACTCACGGCATCGTCGGTGCGCTCATCGGCAAAGGTTACTTCTCGGAACGCAACGGTCGCGTTGCCACGTTCGCGGCGGCCGCCGGCGCCATGTTTCCAGATATTGACGTCGTCGAGGAAATCGTCTCGCGCGATCCGCTTGCGATCGTGCGGTATCACCGCGGAATCACTCATTCGTTCGTCGCGCTGCCATTCTTCGCGGCGATTCTAGCCTGGCTCACTCGCGCCGGTTTTGGAGTCTTAAAAAAAAGATTTGCAGGCCTTCGCGATATCCAATCCCCATCGTGGGGAATTCTTTTTGTCATTTACGCGATCGCCATCGCTAGCCACATAATCCTCGATGGCATGACGTCTTTCGGAACGCGCATTTGGGATCCCGTTTCGCAGCAGCGCGTCGCCTGGGACCTGCTCTTCATCATTGATTTCTGTTTCACATCGATCGCGCTAGTGCCGCAGGTTGTGGCCTGGATTTACGCCGATCGCGCCAAGACGCGTGCCCGCGCGATCTCGATGTGGGCGCTCTTCACCATCGCCGGTTTTGTCGTCTGGAAAATCGCCGCGGTGGTAGGATTCCCGTTCCATCTCTGGATCGCCTTTTTCTCCAGCGTAATCATCGCCGCGCTTTTTTTCCTTCCAGCCGTTCGTGGTGCGGGGTTCCGCGTCGGCGTCACGCGTTGGTGCCAGGCAGGCGCGCTCGTGATGCTCGCGTATGTTTTCGCATGCAGCATTGCGCATCATTCCGCGCTGCTCCGCGTAAAGAGTTTCGCCTCCGCCAACAATATTCCGATTGATCGCGTCGCCGCTCTGCCGCTTCCGCCCTCGCTCCTCGATTGGGGAGGCGCGATTCGCTCGGTTGACGGCGTTTACCAGTCGCGCTTCGATTTGCGCGACTCCACGCCGCCGCTTTTTTCGTTCATTCCCGATTCACCGCCCAATCTATACGTCGCGCGCGCCATGCAGCGCCCGGAAGTCCAGCTTTATTGGAATTTCGCGCGTTTTCCAGTGATCCGCACGTACACCGAGAATGGCTTGCACTACGTGGATTTCAACGAAAATCGTTTCATCATTCGCAAGCGTCAGGGACCGGCTCCCTTTTCTTATCGTATAGTATTCGATGATGCTGGCGATCCAATCGAAGAAGGCTGGCAAGCGGATGGCTTGGATGTGCGACGCATGATCAAAATCGTCCCGGCCCATGCGGGGAACGCGCAATGAAAATTCTGATCTTTAGTGACATTCACGGTGACATGCACGCTCTCGAGCGTGTCGTCGCGCAACCCGCCGACATTTACATCGCCGCCGGGGACCTCTCTAATTTCACCAAAGGTCTCGAGCGCTGCGGCGAAATTCTAAAACCCCTCGGAGAACGCCTGCTGGTGCTGCCGGGGAATCACGAAACACACCAACAAACAAAAGCGTTCTGCACAAAATTCGGCTTCCTGGATTTTCATCGCCAGGCAAAAATACTCGGCGGCACAAACTGGGCCGGCCTAGGCTACAGCAACATCACTCCATTTAAAACGCCCGGCGAATACACCGAGCCCGAAATCGCCGAAGCGCTTTCGCAGTTCGTCGGCATGGATCAACTCTACCTCGTCGTCCATTTTCCCCCGCGTGACAGCAAACTCGATGAGTTCGCAGAAGGCCAGCATGCCGGAAGCCCGACTCTCCGCGCTTGGGTCGAGCACGAAAAACCACTCTACCTTTTCTGCGGACACATCCACGAAACTGCCGGAATGACCGACCGTCTAGGCACAACGCAATGCGTTAACGTAGGCAAGCAAGGCTACGCAATCGAAGTGTAAGAGAATAGGAAATTCAGGGAAACCAGCCGTAAGGCAGGAACTGCCCCAAGCGCGATGGCGCAACAATGACTAATCACCACTCACGAATCACGCCTTTTTACTCGCCGGATACACCACCAATTGGCGCCGATCGCCCACTCCCTCGCTGACGGTCCGCACACCTTGCGCGCCGTTCAGTTCCAAATGAATCAATCGTCGCTCGCGCGGCGACATCGGATTAAAACGAAACGCCTGGCCCGTCTCACGCACGCGTTGCGCCGCCACGCGCGCGGATAGTTTCAACTCTTCCAGCCGCAGCGCGCGATATTCGCCGCAATCGAATCGCACGCGATCGTGCAGCCGCGGATCGAGCCGCAGCCAGCGATGCCCAACGTGTTCGAACGCCAATAGCAGCTCTGCATTGTGTTCCAGCAGCAAATCCTGATCCGCGCCGCGCAACGCGACCACAATATCCTTGTCGTCCGGCCCGCCATCGACCGTCGCTGGCGTGGATATTTCATACTCGATCGCCAAGCCCATCTCGCGGACCGCCACGTCGAGATAGCGCGTCAATTCCGCGACCGCACGCTCGCGGTCGAGCCGCGCCTCGCTGCGTCCGTGATCTTTGCTGAACGGTCTCTTCCCAGCCACTATCCGCTCGTCAGGCATCAATCACTTTCTCTTTCTTCTTGAACTTCCCTTTCGCAGGAAGCGGGTCGCTCTTATTCAAATAGTATTGCTGGGCAATTCCCACCAGGTTGCTCGTGAACATGTACAAATTCAGCCCGCTCGAGAGTCGGAAGAAAATAAATCCCATCATCAGCGGCATCAACGTCATCACTTTCTGCTGCGCAGGATCCACCGTCGTTTGCGGCGTCATTTTGGTCATCAGATACATCATGATGGTCATACCGATCGGCAAAATGTAATACGGGTCCATCGCCGAAAGATCGTGGATCCACCCAATCCACGGCGCATGCCGCAATTCGATCGCGCCATTCAGCACGCGCCACAGCGCCCACCAGATCGGCATCTGAAACACCATCGGCAGGCAGCTGCCCATCGGATTGATGCCTTCGCGGCTGTAAATCGCCATCACTTCTTCATTCATTTTTTTCTTGCGTGGATCGCTCATCGAATATTTCTTGTAACGATCCTGAATCTGCCGGATTTCCGGCGCCACCTTTTGCATCTTCTGCATCGAGCGCCAGCTTTTCATCTTCAGCGGAAACATCGCCAAGTTGATGACTAGCGTCATCATCACGATGCACCATCCCCAGTTGGGCATTTTTGTGTGCAAGGTCTGCAGAATCCACAAAAGCGGCTTGGCGATGATTCCCGTCCATCCAAAATTCACCAGCTCCGCCAGTGGCGGTCGAATCTGTTCAAGCTGCTGCAAATCCTTTGGGCCCACGTACACGCGCATGTGCAGCGGCGCGGGAGCTGCAGTTCCGGTCCCCATTTCCGCTTCCGGTTCGGTGCTCTGCTTGCCGTCCACGGTGACCGCATGGTTCTGCATCCAATGCCACAACGAAAGGTCCGTCCCATCCGGCAAAAACGCCGCGGTGAAAAATTGATCCTCGATGCCCGCAAACTCGAGCGGCCCATTTTGCACCGCAGGCTGGCTCTGATTGCCGGAAACGCCGAGCTTTTTGTATTGCAACAGGTTCAGCTTGCCGCCCGTTTTGTAATACACCGTAACGAGCTGCGCCGCGTTGTACACCGCCTTGTCGCCGAACCCGCCACGCCACGCCACCGCCACCGGCTCCGGCTTCCCATCAAGCAGCACAGAGACGTCCACCGTCGTCTGGTAATCCTCGGTAAAGCTGAGGGTCTTGGTGACGTCCAGATGCCCGTCGCTCCAATGAAAAATAATATTGACGGGGGCGTCGAGCCAGCCCGCGCTCGTGCTGGCAGCGAGCTTCGCGGCATCGGTAATCGCTGCAGCGTTTGAGACGGTTCCGTTCTTTTCAGACGCCACCACGACGACCGCTTTCACTTGATACAGCGCTGAATTCGCCTTCGCCTCCAGCTGCGGATCCGCCAGCACCAGCGAAAATGGCCAGCCCAGCTCCTTCGCGACGCTATCGTTCACCAGGTCGAGCGGGTGCGGCGGCTTCTGATCGTCAAAATATTTCTTCAGTTCCCACGTCTTCACCACGCCGCCGCGATTGGAAAGTTCCACATGAGAGAGCGGGCTCTGCACGACGACGATTTTTTCGTCGCCGGCTTCCACCACCGAAGAATTCGCGGGAACCGCCGCCTTCACGCTCGAATTTGCGCCCCCAGCCGGATTCGCCGCCGCGCCACCCTGTGCAGCACTCTGTTGCGTGTCTGCTTGGCGCGCTGGCGCGGAAGTCTGCGTTGGATTCGGCTGCGGAGGCGGAACGGGAGGCTTGTAGAAATGGCCAAACGCGAAAAGAATTACCAGCGAGAGAATGACAAACAAAATGCCGCGGACCTGGTCAGACATTTCCTTCACTGCGCCCGCTCCTTGCTTGCAGTCCGCAGCCACTCTGCATCGTTGTATTCAAATGCGTCGGATATATGTGCGCCGCATCCGGCGCCATTCACGGCATCCGGCTCCGGCAGGGGATCGAATCCGCCTTTCGTAAACGGTCTGCAGCGCCCCAAACGCTTGATCGCCAGCCATGCACCGCGCCGCGCCCCGTGCATCGCAATCGCTTCCTGCGCATAACGCGAGCACGAAGGATAAAACTTGCAGGCTCCGCCCAAAAATGGCGAGAAGAAAATCTGATAGAAACGAACGAACAAAAGCAGCAGCCACCTAGCCGCCGATCCTTGTCGCGTTGCGGAAGAATCCATATTCCGATTATCGCAGATGTCTATTGTGTCCCGAGCGACGGCAGGGTTTTCGCCGGCGGCGCCGAGTCGCGCCGAGGCATTGCTTTCAGCAACTCCTGCGCCAGCGCGGAAAATTCCGCCGACGCGGCCGAGCTGCGTGGATGAATCACAACATCCCATCCTGGGGCGATCTCCTGTCGATGCAATCTCAAAATTTCGCGGAGGCGTCGCCGGATTCGGTTGCGCCGGACCGCGTTACCCAGCGCCTTTTTGATGCTCCAGCCGAACCGGCTGATTTCGAGGCCATTGGGACGTAGAAATACCGTGAACTCGCGGCTCGTTCGCCGCCGCGCCTCTCGATACACCGCATCGTACTCACTGCGGCGCACCAGACGAGCTTCGCGGGGAAAATCAAGCCGTGGCGGGTCAGACGCGCGTGAGGCTGTGGCGTCCCTTCTTGCGGCGTCCTGCAAGGACTTTCCGACCACCCTGAGTTTTCATGCGTTTGCGAAATCCGTGCTTCTTATGACGGCGCCGCACATGCGGCTGAAAAGTGCGTTTCGGCAACGATCATCTCCGTGATTCCGTGATTATTTTTTGTCATCTCGAGCGCAGCTGGTTCTGTGAGTCCCGTAGGCCTTCGCGGGACGAGGGACCTCTGTTCGGGTTTAACAGCGCTCAGCCCCGTCGAGACGTTCAATTAGCGCGACGACTTGGAGTGCGGTGGCCGGCTTGCCACCGCCTTCTCGCGCAAGGCTGGCCTCGTGCCAAGCGAAGCAGCCCGCCCATGACGGATGCGCTCACCCACCAAGACAAATCCCGCGCTCAATCGAAACGATTAGTTTAGACGACCGGCGCACCACGGTCAAGGAATGGGGCAGCACAGCACAGCCACTCTTGGCTGTGCTCTCGGTTTTTGTAGAGTTCCGGAAGTAAAATGCCGCCCGAGGCGAACATGGCCAAACCCAAATCTGCGAAGCTCCGCATCGTAGGAGTCGAACTGTATTTCAACAACCTAGCCCGCGCTAAAAAATTCTACCGCGACACTCTAGGAGTCCATCTCGCCCAGGAAACTCCCGGCCGTCACGCGCAATTCTCCGCAGGCAATGCGTTCGTCTGCCTAGAAAGCAAAGGCTCGGAAAACGATCCGTCAGCCGATAAAGCCGTGCTGTTCTTCGAAGTTCCCGACCTCGCCGCCACAATCAAATCACTAGGACGCCAACGCATCTTGCGTCACGAGCCGCAAGCCGACCAGCGCCGGCAACTCAACGCGTTATGCCGCCTTTTTCGGGCTATCCTTCAAAAGCCCCAGCCGCAGCAAGCTTTCGGCCGTAGCCACCACGGCCTCCTGGTTCGAACGCGGTGTCCACCCCAGCATCCGCCTCGACTTCTCATTGGTGGCGTTCTTAACCTTGCCGAGTTCGGGAAGGATCAGCTTGATCGCCGGATCCCGGATCGAAGCCATTCGCACGAGCCAGTTGGGCAGCTCGCGCGTCGGCACTCTTTTGGCCAACGCGCCCATGCGGGCTTTCAGTACCTTGCCGATTTCGAGCATGGACATGAAATCGCCGGCGACGGCGAGGAAACGTTCCCCCTTGGCCGCGGGATGAGTCATCGCGCGCAAGTGCAAATCGGCAACGTCGCGCACGTCCACGACGCCGAAATACAACCGCGGGCAGCCGGGTATGGCGCCGTCCATTAGTCGCTGTACCAGCAGGATCGAGGACGAATAGTCGGGTCCCAGGACCGGACCGAACACGCCCACCGGATTGACGACTGAAAGCTCGAGCTTGCCGCCCTCCTTCGCCATGAAATCCCAAGCCGCGCGTTCCGCTAAAGTCTTCGATTTCGCGTAGGGCGCCACGTCATCGCCATTTGGATCCGTCCAATCCGCCTCCGTGAACGGCGCCTTCCGCTCCTTCTGGCCATAGCCGATCGCCGCGAACGACGAAGTCACCACCACGCGTTTCACGCCCGCATCGCGCGCGGCGCGCAACACCCGCAGCGTTCCTTCGCGCGCCGGCACGATCAGCTCGTCCTCATTCTTCGGGACGCTCGGGGGAAGCGGTGACGCCACATGCAGCACGTATTCGCATCCAGCCACCGCTTGCGGCCAGCCCACGTCGTTCTCCAGATCGGCGGCGATGAAAGACAAGCGACTACCCGGCTCCGCGCCGCCTTCCTTCAGCATCGCGCGCACGTCGGACTCGCGCTTCAGGTTCCGTACTGTCGTGCGCACCGGATGTCCCGCCGCTAGCAATTGCAGGATGCAATGGCTGCCAATAAATCCCGACCCGCCCGTAACTAGAATTGTGCTCATGCCGCCTCTCCAAAAGACAGATTGAATGCCCCAATTCTATTGGATGTGGCTCAGGTGCCGACGGACTAAGTCACTCGCATCCGCGGACTGCACTCGTTGACCGTGCTGGACGCGTCACCTACAATGAAATCAACGGTTCGCGGCGCGCGTGGAAGCCTGCGGTTTCGAAGGACACGGGTCGCGGATCGCGGGACACGAATCACCAACTACCACTCACTAATCACAGGTTCCCAAAATGTTCGAAACACTCACAGAAAAGCTCCAACGTGCCTTCAAGAATCTCCGCGGCCAAGGCAAGCTCTCCGAGGAGCACTTGGACGCCGGTCTTGCGGAAATTCGTGAAGCCTTGCTCGATGGCGACGTGAACGTCGGCGTAGCCGACGAATTCATCGCCCAGGTGCGCGCCAAGGCGCTCGGCTCCGAAGTGCTCTTGCAGCTTTCGCCGGACCAGCAAGTCGTAAAGATCGTCCGCGACGAACTGGGCGAATTGCTCGGCCGGGAAGCGAAACCGCAATACGGCTCGAAGCCTCCATCGGTCTGGCTGATCGTCGGCCTGCAAGGCTCCGGCAAAACCACCTCCACCGGAAAAATGGGTAAGTGGCTGGCCGAGCACGGCCACCGGCCGCTGGTCGTTTCCACCGATGTGTACCGCCCCGCGGCGCGCGAACAGCTCGCGCAAGTCGCCCAGGCCACCGGCACTCCCATTTGGCCCGGAACCGGCACGGACAAGCCGCTCGAAATTGTTCGCGGCGCGTTGCGCGAAGCGAAAATGTCCGCCTGCGATGTCGTACTCGTGGACACGGCCGGCCGGCTGCACATTGACGACGAATTGATGAGAGAGCTTTCCGAGCTGAAGCGCGAGCTGAATCCTTCGGAGATGCTCTTCGTTGCTGACGCGATGATCGGGCAAGATGCCGTGCGCTCCGCCGGAGAATTTCACAAGCGGCTAGGTATCACCGGTGTAGTTCTGACCAAAATGGATGGCGACGCGCGCGGCGGCGCGGCCCTTTCGATTCGCAAAGTAACCGGTGCGCCGGTGAAGTTTGTGGGCGTCGGCGAAAAGTACGATGCCCTCGAACCGTTTTTGCCGGACCGTGTCGTTTCGCGAATCCTCGGCATGGGCGACGTGCTCGGCCTGATCGAACGCGTCGAAAAGACAGTCGACGCCAAGCAAGCTCGCGAACTCGAGCGCAAACTTCGCGAAGACGATTTCACGCTGGAAGATTTTCGCGATCAACTAAAGCAAATTCGCAAGATGGGCTCGCTCGAACAATTGATGGGCATGCTTCCGAAAGTAGGTCCGTTCGCTAATTTGCCGAAGAATGCTGAAATTGACGAGAAGCGCCTCGGCTCCGTCGAAGCCATCATCAACTCGATGACCGCGAAGGAACGCGCCAACTCCAAACTGATTGACGGCAAACGCCGCAAGCGCATCGCCGCCGGCAGCGGCACCTCCGTGCAGGAAGTGAATCAGGTCCTTAAGCAATACGGCGACATGCGCAAAATGATGAAGCAGTACGGCAGCTTCGCCAAAACCAAAATGCGCGGCCTGGGCAAATTCGCCGGGCTGAAAGGCGGGAACTAGTGCCGCCTGCTTTTGAATTGTAGCGTCGAGTCGGCCCCCGGTTTGAATGTGTGACGGCGGCCTTTAGGCCGTCGATTTGTTTTTATAGACACGAGGGCGGCGATGATCGTCAGGTCATGCGGTGCTCCCGATACTGCGCGGGATAGACGGTTTCGCGGGTGTCTCGCTGCTCAAGCAAGATAGCTCCAGCGACGTCGAGTTCCTCGTGCTCACACGTTGGGCTTCGCTCGATGCCATCCGCGCCTTCGCGGGCGACGATATCCGCAAGGCGGTTGTCGAACCCGAAGCCGCGGCACTGCTCGTCGACTTCGACCCAACGGTCGAGCACTTCGAGGTGGTCGAGGAAGTGCTCAGCAGGTGACTGCGGACCCGCGTTGGCCCAGGTCTACCAGCAAATGCTTTGGTGAAAGGGGCGGCGTCCGCTATAATCATTGGCTCAAGTGCGAGGATTTGAATCAGGAGGAATGAGGCTTTGTTAACGATTCGGCTGTCCAGGATTGGCAAGAAGAAGCGCCCCTTTTACCGCGTGATTGTCACCGAAAAGACGCGCCCGCGAAATGGCCGCTTCGTCGAGATTGTGGGTACTTATGACCCCCTCAAGAAGCCCGCGGTCATCGAACTCAAGCAGGACCGCGTGGACTACTGGATGGGCAAGGGTGCCCAGCCCAGCGACACCGTCCGCAGCTTTTTGCGAAACCGCAAATCCGCCTGACGCGTCCTACTCCCCAGCCTGGCCCGGGCAACTATTTAATGGAACTCGGGTTCAAGCGCTAGCGAATTACTAAAGCGGAGCTCTTTTTCATGCTGAGGGGGTCTCATGAAGGTACTGGTCGAGGATATCGCGAAAGCTCTAGTGGACCATCCGGATCAGGTGCAAGTGAGGGCTGTCGAAGGTGAACAAGTTACCGTGCTGGAGTTGCGGGTGGCGCCCGATGACCTGGGGAAAGTAATCGGCCGCCAAGGCCGCACGGCCAAGTCCATTCGCACGCTCTTGGGCGCCGCAGGAATGAAGCTTAAGAAGCGCTTTACGCTGGAAATACTCGAGTAACGACCACGCAGCATTGACCACCCCACATTCGCCGGAGCCGCAACGCGTTACGGTGGCGCGAGTTTTGCGCCCGCACGGCGTTTGCGGCGAAGTGGCTGCTGAAATCCTCACGGACTTTCCTGAACGCCTCACTCGCTTAACTTCCGTTGCATTGTGGGACGGCCGTAGCGCGCCCCGACCCATAGCGGTGCGCAAATGCTGGCTTTCACGCAGTCGCGGCGGACAGGCCATATTCCATTTCGCCGGTTGCGATTCTGTTGACGACGCTAAGAAGCTCGTCGGCCTCGAAGTCCAGGTACCGCTTGCCGATCGCGTGAAGCTTCCCGCCGGAAGCTATTACATTAGTGACTTGGTTGGCTGCGAAGTGCGTGAGAAAGGCGGCGCGGAAATCGGGCGAGTGCGCGATGTGGAGATCAACGGTGAAGACGTCTCCGGCACACCGGTGCTGGTTGTGGACTCCGCACACGGCGAAATACTGATTCCGCTGGCCCAGGAAATCTGCGTGAACGTGGACACCGTCGCGCGCCGGATTGATGTGGTGCTTCCTGAAGGTCTGCTCGACTTAAACACCAAGTAGTTCCGCGGCACAGCGCTGTACGCGTTGCGGTAGGATTAGCGGCGATGCGATTCGACATCATCACGATATTTCCGGAGTTCTTTGCGGGGCCACTGGACTACGGCATTGTGCGCCGTGCACGCGAGGCCGAACTCATCGAGACGCGTGTGCACGACCTGCGTGAATTCACCCACGACCGTCACCGTACGGTGGACGACCGGCCATTTGGAGGCGGAGAGGGCATGGTGATGAAGCCGGAACCGTTGTTCGAGGCAGTCGAATCGTTGGTGGGGGCGCGAGGCGATGCCGCAGCACAAAACGCCGCGGTGGAAGGCACCGCGATCGTGCTGCTTTCGGCGGCAGGAAAAATGTTCCGGCAAGAAACGGCGCGAAGGTTCGCAGCGTTCGAGCGCATCGTGCTGATCTGCGGGCGCTACGAAGGCGTGGATGAGCGCGTCGCGGAGCATCTGGCGACGGACGAGATCTCCATCGGAGATTTCGTGTTGTCCGGAGGCGAATTGGCAGCCGCAATGATTCTGGATGTGGTGACGCGCCTGATTCCCGGCGCGCTTGGCAACGAAGATTCCACCGTGAACGAATCCTTCAGCGAGAGACCCTTCGAGGCGACGCGAACACGGAGTGCGGTGCCCGCGCAACCAGGTGACCGCGCTGCCGTGGCGGCCACCAACCAAGGCATCCTGGATTATCCGCATTACACGCGACCACCCTCGTTTCGCGGATGGGATGTGCCGGAAGTGCTGCTCGGCGGAAACCACCAAGAGATTCGCAAGTGGCGGCAGAAACGCGCGCTGGAAAAGACTCGGCGCAATCGTCCTGATCTGCTCCAGAGCGGCACTTAACGCGGCCGATCTGCGACCATGCGTCGGCGACGATTCGCCCAGCTAATCACACGCTGGAACGTAATTTGGTGGATATTGCGGCGCGAATTGCGCTAGAATCAATGATTGTGCGTTGTGTGCTGGCCCCACCTGAGCGGGTCTGCCGGGAAATTAATGCCATGAATCCGATAGTTCATAAGGCGCAGCAGTCCCAAATTCGCAAGGATTTGCCGAACTTCCGGCCGGGCGATACGGTGCGGATCAACGTGCGCTTGAAAGAAGGCGAGGGCGACAAAGAACGCATCCAGCCGTTCGAAGGCGTGGTCATGAGCCGCCGGGGGGAGTTGCTGGGCGAATCCTTCACAGTTCGCCGCGTTAGTTTTGGCATCGGCGTCGAGCGTATTTTCCCCGTGCACTCGCCGATGATCAGCTCAATCGAAATTGTGCAGGCAGGACGTGTGCGGCGCGCGAAGCTGAATTACCTGCGCCAACGCAAAGGCAAGGCTGCGAGAATCAAGCGCGCCGAGAAGGCCGAGACGCCAGCCGAAGCCACCGCCGCAGCCGCCGCCAAGTAAAGTCTGCCCCAAATTGATCTTGAATTCGGCCCGTCCCGAGAAATCGCGACGGGCCTTTTTTTGTATGAGCGAAAAACACAGTCTGATGACTGTGCCTCCGCAATGAAGCCTGTGCTAAAATTCGTGCCCGATGGGAAGACTTTGCTGCTCGCGGTACGAGCGCGAAGCGCGGCAGTGCGGTTGGCTGCGCATCGCTGGACTCGATGAAGCGGGACGCGGCTCGCTGTTCGGTCCGGTTGTCGCTGCCGCCGTCATTCTAAATCCGCGACGCCGCATCGTCGGTCTCGACGACTCCAAGAAACTCACTCCCGAACGGCGCAGCGAATTAGCTCCACGCATACGCGAACACGCCCTAGCCTGGGCCATCGCGGAGATTGACGCGAGTCGTATAGACGCCTGGAATATTTATCAAGCCAGCCGCCAAGCAATGATAGCCGCCGTATCGCAGCTCAATCCCCTGCCTGATTATCTTTTGCTGGACGCAATTGAGATCGATCTGCCCATCGAACAGAAAGCATTAATTCACGGCGACGCGCGGTCGGTTTCGATTGCGGCAGCTTCCATCTTGGCGAAAACCGAACGCGACCGGCGAATGCAGGAATTCGATCAGCTTTACCCACAGTACGGGCTCGCGCAGCACAAAGGTTACGGAACTCCCGAACATCTCGAGGCGCTGCGGCAGCATGGACCGACGCCACTGCATCGCTACTCGTACGCGCCCGTGCGCGAGTCAGGCTGCTGGGCCTCCGGCGCAACGCAACATCCGTTGCCGCTCGTTCCCGGGACCGACTTCCTCAGCGACTAATTCCGCGCTCCCTCGCAAGACCTGCCCTACCAACTCAGAATGCCTTCCATCACGGCCGTCGATAGTTAATAGGATGTGCGGCTTTGGTCGTGGTAGGCTTCCCGTAAGGCTCTGTTAGGTCGGCTTACGACCCGGCGGAAACTTTCGGCTGCGCGGATCCCAGCCCCGCGGGAGGGCAACATGAAAGTCTTGTTCGTACACCCCAGCCCGCTGATGTATTCGAAGATATATCTGCGTTTGGAGCCTCTCGGGCTCGAGTTGGTAACGGAATCGGCGCGCAATGCCGGGCACCAGGTGCGGTTACTCGATCTTCAAGTTTTCCAGCAACGCGACTACTACCGCATCATCCGTGAATGGAAGCCTGACGCGGTGGGCTTTTCGCTGAACTACCTCGCAAATATTCCAGAAGTAGTGGACTTGGCCAAACAGACCAAGCGGCTTGCACCGGATTGTTTTGTCTTTGCAGGGGGCCACAGCGCTTCGTTTACCGCCAAGCAGATCCTTGCGCACGCCGAAGGCGCCATCACCTGCGTCGTCCGAGGTGAAGGCGAAGAAATCACGCCTGCAGTGCTTGCAGCCGCGCACGATCCGCAGAAACTCGACACCCTTGCGGGCGTGACGAGCATCTATGGCGATGGGCCTGCGCCACGATTGGTTCACGACTTGAACGCTCTGCGACCGGCGCAGGACTTGATCGCCAAACGGCGCAAGTATTTTATCGGCGTCCTCGATCCGTGCGCTTCGATTGAGTTCACGCGCGGCTGTCCCTGGGACTGTTCGTTTTGCAGCGCGTGGACGTTCTATGGGCGAAATTACCGGCAAATCAAGCCGGAAGTGGCGGCGGAGACGCTGGCCAGAATCAAGGAGCCCGGCGTCTTCATCGTAGACGATGTGGCGTTCATTCACCCGGAGCACGGCAACGCACTAGCCGAAGAGATTGCGCGCCGGAACATTCAAAAGCAATATTACCTGGAGACGCGCGGAGACGTGCTGCTGCGCAACAAGGAGGTCTTCCGCACGTGGAAACGGATGGGGCTGAAGTACATGTTCCTTGGAATCGAAGCGATCGATGACGAAGGACTGAAGGCGCATCGAAAACGCATCACGATCAAGAAAAACATCGAGGCGCTCGAATGTGCGAGAGAATTGCGCATCCATGCAGCCGTAAATATCATTGCGGACCCGAACTGGGACGAACGGCACTTCCAGGCAGTGCGCGAATGGGCGCTCTCGGTGCCCGAGATTGTCCACGTAACCGTGAATACGCCGTATCCTGGCACCGAAACCTGGGTGACGGAATCGCGCAATTTTACCACCCGCGATTACCGGCTCTTTGACGTGCAGCACGCAGTGCTGCCGACCAAGTTGCCGCTCGCACAGTTTTACGAAGAACTCGTCCGCACGCAGCAAGTTTTGAATCAGAAGCACTTGGGATTCGCGGCGTTGAAAGATACCTTCGTGATGGCGGCGGGATTCCTGGCCAAGGGCCAGACCAACTTCGTGAAGATGCTCTGGAAATTCTCCAGTGTTTACAACGCGAAACAGCAATTTGCAGACCATCATCGCGACGTCAAATACCCCATCACTCTGCCGTCGGGGGCGCCAGTTGGCCGCGTGGATCAAACGCTTCTATACATTCACAAACCCGAGCCCGCACATGCTTCCACTTCGGCGCGAGCAGGGTAAGCGTGGGTCGGTGCGTCAATAAAATTGATAAGCCGTTGTATTTCTTCGGAGCATGCCTGAAATTCAAGCATCCAATCGCTTACACATCACTTATTTAAATGGAGTGTCATGCATTTTGATCCAGATAGCCTAGGGCAGCAAATCAGATTTGCATCGATCGTTGCGGTCGTCGTGGCCTTGCTGTTCCTCTGGCATCCCTCCGCTCGGGCGCAACAGGACGACATGAAGGACATGCCGGGCATGGACATGCAGCACCATGATACCGAAGACAGTCCCGCGGTGCTGGCAAAGCGGGCCAGCGACAAGAAGGAGAGCGAATTCAATCATCATCTGGCAGGACTGCTCGTGGCATTGGCCGGAGTGTTCCTTCTGACCCAAGAAAAGTTGGCAAAGCGATGGCCCGCAGCGCGTTACGTGTGGCCCTGGTGTTTCTTGATTGCAGGCATTTTCCTGATGATTTTTAGCGATACCGAAATATGGCCATTCGGGACGCAAACTCCCTGGTTTGCAATCAGCCACCAACCCGAGGTTCTTCAGCACAAGACGTTCGCGCTGATCTTGCTCGCGCTCGGGACCATCGAGCTGCAGCGGGCTCGCAAGCGTCTGCAGAGTGCATGGAGCGCGTGGGCGTTCCCGGTGGTCGGCACGTTCGGGGCCGTGCTACTGCTTTTTCACCATCACGCGGCGGGAATGCACGGCGCACATCACATGGAAACCATGGAACACATTCAGAACCAGCATCGCGCATTCGCGGCGACCAGTGGAGGCATTGCACTGACGAAAGGCCTTTCGGAACTTCACACGAACTGGCAGGAAATCTTTCAGAAGATCTGGCCGCTCCTGATGATCGCACTCGGCGTGCTGCTAATAATGTACACCGAGTAGCGTCCCGTTATGTCGTGCACTCACCGGAACATTCGCACCGCACGGCAGCAGGCCGAGGCCTAGACGATGGTTGAGCGAACCAGGGCGCTCGTCGGCACCGGCGCCAGGACCGCACAATACGTAACGAGCTTGGCCGGATAAGCCACTGGATTTGAGGGTCAAGTTGGCACCGGAAAGGCACTGTTATCGCCTTTGGCACCTACCCCCTTGTCCCGCGTTGCTCCTTGTTTTTAGCGCATGCTAACCTTCATGGCTAAGCCGTCTGTACGGCTGAGAAGCGCTGCCCGGGTACGTGGGGCGGGCAGATCGAAAGCGTCCATGGCCTTCAATAAAAGCAAAGCGCTGGAAAACGCGCTGAAATTCCTCAACCAGGGCAAGGTCGCCCAGGCCATCGGCGAATACCAGCTAATTCTTCGCGCCGACCCGAAAGATCAAGCCACCTTGATGACGGTGGGCGATTTGTTCGCTCGCCAGGGAGACATGACGCAGGCCATCGAATATTTCGAGCGGCTCGCGCAGGTCTACCTGAATGACGGGTTCAACAGCAAAGCCATCGCGATCTACAAAAAGATCGCTAAGCTGGCGCCGAACGAACTTGCGCCGCTGGAGCGTCTCGCAGATTTGTACGTGCAGCAGGGAGTTCTGAGCGAGGCGCGTCCGCTCTTCCTGCAGATCGCCGAAGCCCACCTGAAGGCGAATCACTCGCAAAAAGCAGTGGAAGTGTTGCACCGCCTGTTGGAAGTCGAACCGGAGAACCAGCGCGTGCAGATGCGCCTAGCAGAGCTGTACGGCATGATGGGGCAGAAAAAGGAAGCGGCTCTGACCTATCTCGCCTATGCACAGCGACTGTTTGAACGTGGCGAGACCGATGAAGCTGAAAAATTGGTCGAGCGTGCGCTGGAAGTGGACCCCGGCAATGCGTCCGCGATCCTCTTGAAAGCCAAGACTCTGAATGCCGGGAACAAGATTGATCAAGCAGTCGCGATTCTCGGCAAGCATCCCGACGCGGAGGGTGGGGGGGACGTCACCAACCTCCTAGTGGACTACGAGCTTCGCGCGGGTCGTGCGGACCATGCCGCAGAGCGGGCGCGCAGGCAACTGGCGCGAGGACACGAGAATTGCACGCTTCTGTTTAAAGTGGCAGAGACGATGATCGAAAGCGGGCAGCCCGATCAAGCCCTGCCTTTGTTGGCCGAACTGCGGGCGCCAATGATTGAAGCGGGCTCGCAGGATAATTATCTGAAAGCGCTGTCAAGCGCCTGCGAACGGCTTCCTGGGCGTACCGAGCCACTTGAGACACTCGTCGATTTCTGCAGGACCACGAGCGATCCCTTCCGTCTGAATGCGGCGCTGGGCCAGCTTTCGGACGCCTACGCAACGCAAGAAAATTTCCCACGCGCGGAAGAACTGCTGGTGGAACTGGTTGACCGCAACAAGAATGACGAGCGGATGGCGGAGCGGCTGAACCAACTGCGCGCCAAGGCGGGAGGCTCGTCCCTCACCGCAGCGTCCAGCGAATCGATACACGTCAGCGCGGCGAGCGAGCCCGCACCGGCCGCGAGCTTGCTGGAGGAAGAAGAACACAAACTGGTTCCGGCGGTACAACCGACAATCATCGAAGAAGCTATCGACGAAGAAACGCAGCGATACATCGCGCAAGCGCTGACCGACGTGGACTTGTTTTCCAGCTATGGGCTGACCCAGAAAGCCACACATCTGCTGGAAAACGTGCTGCAGCGCGCGCCGCGGCATACACCGACGCTCGAAAGATTGCTGGACCTTCATTTGGGCGCAGGGAACGATCGCCGGACCGCGGAGTTGGCGGCGCAACTTGAACAGATTCATCGCGAGCGCAACGATCAAGTCAACGCGGACCGGTTTTCCGAGTTGCGTCAACGATTCTCGAAGGTCGCTGGACTGACGGCAGCGGATATGCCAGCCGCTCCAGCCATAACGACAGCACCTCGCGCCGCGGCCGAAGGTCCCCCAACCGCCACACCAGAAACTGTTGCACCGCAGGTTCAGGCATCTGTTGCGACTCCCGCGGAACCACCGCCTTTTGAGATTGCGCCCACTCCGCCGCCGGTTGTTGAGACTGCCGCGACGGCCTCTGCGCCCATCGAGTTCGAAATTCCTCTCACTGAGTTGAGGACAGAGACCACAGCGGACGATGCTGCGGTCACGCCAATTCCGGTCGAGGAGCCCGCAGAGCCGGCGCAGGCTGTAGCGATGCGAGCTGGCGAGGAATTGGACCTTTCCGATGAATGGGAAGCTATCTCAGCGGAAGTTCAAGAAGCGCCTGCGCCCGCAAGTGACGAACCTGCCCTCGCCCAAATAGAACTCGACCCAGCGCTGGCCCCCGAGCCGGCATCTAGTGAACCAGAAACGATTGAAGCAGCAGCGCCGGCGGCACCGGCTCAGGAAACTGTCGTGCATCTGGATGCGGAGCCAGACTACGACGCGAAGGTGCCGCATTTCGAGATCGATGCGAATACAGCGCAAGCAGACTTGATGGCGGATGCGGCGCCAGCGGAGCCAGAACCCGAGCCCGCGATCGAAATTGTCGAAGAAGCTGCGGAGGAAACAGCTCAGCCAGTGCCGTCGGCCGATGCCAACACGTTGCCAGAGTCCTTGCTGGAATTTCTGAATGAGCCTGCGCCGGAGCCGGCTGTAGAGGCCGCTATACCGAGCAGCCACGAAATCGAGTTGGAGCTTACGCCCGAGGCAGCTTCTGAACGGGATGGCGCAGAACCTGCCACCACCGACGATTTCATCAGCGAACTTGTGGCTGAACTGGACGACCTAGAGCCGCCCGCAGCCGAGCATGTCCCTGAACCGGCGGTGGCCGCGAGTCCAGACCAAACGCAGGTGCATTTGCAGGAAGTGTTTGCGCAAACGATTCTTCCGCCGATCGAGCCGATTGTTCCCGCGGCGCATGCTGGCGCGTCGAACGGGACCGCCAACGGTACGAGCGCGACGTCGGCGGAAACCCTGAACGAGCTCGCGGAAGTGTTCCAAGAATTCCGTACCGAACTCGGAGAGATGGGCGAAGAAGACGAGGACTTGGAGACGCACTATAATCTGGGCATCGCCTACCGCGAAATGGGATTGCTGGATGAAGCCATCGGAGAATTTCAGAAGGTCGCCAAGGCCGTACAGAAGGGTAAGCCGTTCCAGTATGAAATGAACTGCTCCACCATGCTCGGTCTTTCGTTCATGGATAAGGGCGAGCCGAAGGTAGCCTCTCTGTGGTATCAGCGCGCCCTGCAGGTGCCCGGATTGGAAGAAGAATCCATTCTCGCGCTGCGCTACGATTTGGCGATGGCGCTGGAGTCCGCAGGCGAATCCGACGCGGCGCTAGATAGTTTCCGCCAGGTTTACGCGGCAAATATAGACTATCGCGATGTGGCCGACCGCATCGCGACGCTGCAAAAACACTAACCTCGATTTTCTTCCTCGTCGAAGTTCACTGCCCGCGCAACCTGGAACTCTTTCCAACAGTGTTCTCTTTAGAATTGCGGCGAGGCAGTTGCCACTCCCGCGATAATCTCCCATAATCTTAGCTTCGATTATGACTCGACTTCTGCGTGTGGTGTTGCTCCTGCTCTGGCTCGAACTGGGACTGATGCTGATCCTGGTGCCGTGGTCGGACATGTGGGACATAAACTACTTCTTGTATCAGTACCCCACCCTAGGATTGATCATGAAGAATCCATACTTGCGCGGCGCGGTTTCAGGCTTGGGATTGATGAACGTGCTCTTCGCGCTCGAAGCATTTCGCCGCCGGACTTCCACCGTTGCTACGCGCACGTAAAACTCCCATCGTTTGCTATGTAACCGACCGAAAATCGCTGGGCGCGGGCCAGACTTTTTTGGCTGTCAGCGAAAGAATCCAATTGGCGATGCGGGCGGGGGCAGATTGGATACAGATCCGCGAAAAGGATATGGCCGCACACGAGCTGGTGGACTTGGTGCGGGATGCCGTGACCTCCGCTGGTGCACTGCGCAGCGCCGGGGACCCTCGAGATGAACGCGCGAATCCGCAGGTGATCGTAAACGACCGATTGGACGCAGCGCTGGCAGCGGGCGCTGCAGGCGTGCATCTTGGCCACGAAAGTTTGAGTGCGTTGGAAGTGGTGAAATGGTGCAGGGGTGGGAACGCTCCGGAGGAATTTCTGGTTGGTGTTTCGTGTCACAGTATCGAGGAAGCGCGCGCAGCAGAGAGCGCAGGCGCAAACTATATTTTTTTTGGACCGGTGTTTGAGACGCCTTCGAAGCGAGCCTTCGGTAAGCCCCTGGGAGTGGCGTGTTTGACCGAGACTTGCAGGAGCGTGCGCGTTCCAGTGATTGCGATTGGCGGAGTGGATGAACGCAACGCGCAACAATGCACTCGTGCAGGCGCCGCGGGAATCGCCGCAATCCGAATGTTTCAGGAAGCGCGCGATGCGCACGCCCTAGAGAGCGTAGTGCAAAAGACTAAGGCAGGAGCCAACGAAAATTTGGCTTAGCTAGCGAATGGAGAAAGAAGAGCTCCCTCGCTTCGCTCGGGATGACTCCAAAAAGCAAGAACGCCCGTCCAGCCGATGGGGTCGCAGCGAGGGCCGGTCGCGAGCGCTACGCGCTGAGCCAGCGGCCGATCGGTTGCAGCCCTTCATTGTGGTCGCAAATCACTTTGATCACTGCAGTGATGGGAATCGCGAGAAGCAGCCCGACGCCACCCCACAGAAATCCGAAGAAAAGCAGCGAGACAGTCAAGGCCAAGGCATTCAGACGGACGCGCCAGCCGACCAGTGCGGGAACCAGAAGATTGTTCGCCACGAAGTGAAAGAAAGTGAGCATGAAGAAGATGCCGACAAACGGGCCCGGCGTATTGAATTTTTTCAAACCGATCAGCAGCGGAGGCAGCCAGGAGAGCACCACGCCAAGATAGGGGATGAGATTGGCGAGACCCGAGACAAGCGCGAGAAGAAATGGAAACTCCAGGCCGATGCCCCAAAAGAACAGCCAACTGGCGATGACCAGAATCAGTCCGACCAGTGCGGTGCCGACCACATAGCTGCGCAATACTTGGGTCACGTCCGAGAGTGTCTCTTTCACTTCTGTGCGCTGTGTGGCAGGAAATAACTGCATGGTGGCGTGCCACACCTGCCGCTTTGCGGCGAGCATGAAGAAAAGAAGGAAAGGAACAAACGTCGCGGCCAGCAATACTTCGTAGAGCGAGCTCAATTTCGCGAGCAGCGCCTGACGTACCGGGTGCGATTCTGCGACCGCGACGAGGTGCGAACCATCAGGAGTTCCTGGTTCGATTTCGGAAACGTGCGCTTCGAAGGACTCCATCCTCTGTTCCACATAGTTCGCGACCGCGTGAAGAGGCTTGCGATACGTGGGCCAGTCGCGGCCGAATTGGTCCACGCGCTCGACCAGGCTCCAGGCAACCACCAGCACAGCGGCGATCGTGAGGAGAACGACAATCAGCGAGCCCAGCGCGCGCGGAATGTGCCAGTCTTCCATCCAATTGACGACGGGATCCAGGAAGTAGGCCAGCAACACGGCAACCAGCAAGGTGACCAGCACCGAGGATGCCCAATAACAAAACGCCACAACAATTCCGGCCGCGATAATCCTTCCGCTGGTCGAACTGGTGGAAGCGATCTTGGTATCCTCGAGTGGCATGGCGGTACGATAACACAGCCGAAGCCCGGCGAATAACGCTGTGCCCGCACGTGCACTGGCGCTATAGACAACGAAGGCGATGACGAGTTGGATTATTGGCGCGACGCCGTCGCGGCTGAATCCCTCCGGGATGATAGAATCGCCTGCCTGATTTTGCGGCGCGAAATTCGAATCTTATGGCGAAACAACTGTTCGGAACCGACGGCATTCGCGGAGTGCCGGGCGAATACCCTCTCGACGATGCGACCCTGAACCGCGTGGGCCTGGCACTCGGCCAATACCTTAATTCGAACGGAGCCCCCTCCGGCCGTTCGCACGGTGTTCGCCCGCGAGTATTGATCGGCCGCGACACGCGCGAATCCGGGCCACATATCGCTGAACGCATCGCACAAGGTTTGGCCGCAGCGGGCGCAGAGCCCGTTTCCGCTGGCGTTCTGACTACTCCCGGAGTGGCGTGGCTGGTGAATCGCGAAGGCTTTGCGGCTGGAGTGGTGATTTCCGCGTCGCACAATCCATATCACGACAATGGCGTGAAATTGATTTCATCGACCGGCATGAAATTTCCCGATGGGGTGGAGGCGATCCTGGAAGGAACGATTCTGGCGCCTGGTGAGTTTCTCGAAGCAGCCAGCGAGATGCAGCTTCACGACAATGAGAAGATTGATGACGATTATCTGGACGGATTGCGCGAGGCCGCGCTGCGCAACGCGAAATTCGCCGGAATGAAAATCGTCCTGGACTGCGCAAACGGTGCGGCAAGCAAGCTGGCTCCGCGATTGTTTCGTTCGTTGGGCGCGGAAGTCGTGGCCATGAACGACACGCCGGACGGGCGTAATATCAACGCCGGTTGCGGCTCGCTCTATCCCCAAGCAATGCAGAGGCGCGTCGCCGAGGTCGGCGCGGCATTGGGCGTGGCCTTCGATGGCGACGCAGACCGCGCGATTTTCTCGAGCGCCTCGGGCAGGCTTGTGGATGGTGACGGGGTGTTGCTGGTTACGGGGCGCTATCTGAAATCCGCGGGCAAGCTGAAGAGCGCTGTGATCGTCGGAACCACAATGGCGAATCTGGGACTGGAGCGCGCGCTGGAAAAATCGGGACTGAAGCTGACGCGCACCGCCGTGGGCGACCGTTACGTGCTCGAGGAGATGCTGCGAACCGGTGCGAACCTGGGCGGCGAGCAATCTGGGCATATCTTGTTCTTAGACGACGCGACGACGGGTGACGGAATGTTGACCGCAGTGAAGATTGCGTCAATCGTGTCGCTCTGCGGGCCGCTCGACGCACTGGTCGGTGATTTGAAGATTTTTCCACAGAAAATCGTGAACGTGCGGGTGAAGGAGAAACCGCCACTCGATTCCCTTCCAGAAGTGTCGCGAACGCTGGCTGAAGCCGAGAAGGCGCTGGGAAATTCCGGGCGCGTGGTGCTGCGCTATTCCGGCACCGAGCCGCTCGCGCGTGTGATGGTGGAAGCTGAGCATGAAGACGACGTCCGCCGGTGGACGGACGCGCTGGCGCAAGCACTGCGCACGGTCATCGGGACACAGAACTGACTACCCACAAGCTAGGACCACTTCTGCAAGAATCCGCGAGAACCACGTACTAATACCAGGGCCGAAAAGCTAAGAGCCGGCGGGACACCTGCCCCATTTGCGGATAATCCAACGTTCCCGGGAACTTTTGGCGCGCTGGCGACATTCTAAGGGTGAGACGGCGACCGCAACTTCGCGGCGCATATCACAGATGGCTCCGGTACCCAGCCGAGTATGAATAGCGACGAGCAACTCGTTGTTGAGTTCCAGCAAGGGTCGCGGGAAGCGTTCGTGGAACTTTTCGAGCGCTACCGCGAGCCGGTGTACGGCTTTTTTCGCCGCCGCCTTGAGAATCCCGGCCGCGCCGAAGAATTGGCACAGGAATGCTTTCTGGCACTTTTGCAGAATGTGAAAAGGTACGAGCCGCGCGCGAGCTTCCGGAGTTATTTGTATGGCATCGCGATTCATCTGGTTTCAGCGGAGCGGCGTAAGTCAGGACGCGAGATTGTGGAAAACGAGAAACTGGACGAGCGCGCGACAGAAGACAATGCCGGAGAGAGCCAGGATGCCAGCATCTGGGTGCGCAAGGCGCTCGAACATTTGGGGAAAGACGAGCGCGAGATTCTGATGCTCCGGGAATACGAGCAATTGAGTTACGAGGAAATCGGGGCTTTGACGCGCATGCCCGTGAATACGGTGCGATCGCGACTGTTTCGCGCGCGCATGGCGCTGAAAGAGCAATTGATATTGGTGAAGGGCTGAGGTCGAGGAATTTTATGGTCCGTTCTCTACAACACGCGTTTGATGCTCAACAGATCATGGCTTATCTCGACGGCGAACTGGAACCACAGCGCGCCCGAGCGCTGGCGGCGCATTTGCTGAGCTGCGCTGAGTGTCAGGAAGTTGCCAAGGGCTTTCGCGCGGTTTCCGAGCGAATGATGAGCTTCGAGGTAGAACCCGTTTGCGCGCAAATCGGTAAGGCAGTGCTGGGAGCGGTCGAACTTGGCCCCGAACCACGAAAGTCAGCCCAGACCGGTGTCTACAAAAGGAATCCGCGCAATTGGCGGCTGCTCTTCGACAAGCCCTATGTTTGGGCCTTCGCGGGTGCTTTGATTGTGCTAGCGATTTTGGCGGTTGGCATCCCGTTCCTGTATCGATCGAACGAAGCTCTTACCCATACTCTTGCTCTTTCGAGACCGGCGCCCACTTTTTTGACCCGCACCGTCGATCAGTCTGCTGAGCATGAAAGGGACGATTCTGCTGAACCCCAGCCACCACCTCCTCCGCCACTTGGCGGCGAACTTCAGGCGCCGGAAACCGTTCGACCGATGATCGCGCAGACGGCTTCGCTGAGCATTGTGGCAACGAATTACGACGAGGCGAGTGCCGCAATCGAGCGGCTGGCTGCGGCGCATGGCGGGTACCTCGAGAAGCTGACCGCGAAGGCGCAAACGGGAAGCGCGCGCGAGCTCTCAGCAGCGCTGCGGATTCCGGCGAAGCAACTCGACGGATTTCTTGCTGATTTGCGAAAGCTCGGACACCTGGACGGAGAGTCGCGCGAAAACGAGGAGGTGAGCGCTCAGTACGTGGATCTGAACGCGCGGCTGAGGAGCGCGCGGGCCACGGAACAGCGGCTGATCGAACTGCTGGGCACCCGCACCGGGAAGCTGTCAGACGTACTAGACGCCGAACGCGAACTGGCGCGCATTCGCGGTGAAATCGAAAGCATGCAGGGCCAGAATGCGGTCTTGGTCCACCGGGTGAGCTATGCGACGGTGCAGGTGGAGCTTAGCGAAGAATATCGCGAGCGGCTGAGCACGACTTCCAAGGGAACCAAGATCTGGAACGCGCTGGTGCAAGGGTACGGAAACCTGGAGGATGGCGCGGTGGCGATGCTCATCTTGCTGCTGGAGTATGGGCCTGCAATCCTATTCTGGCTGGCGGTTTTGATGCTTCCAGCCTGGTTGGTTTGGAGGCGCCTGCGAGGTCGCGCCCGTGCCTGAGCACTCTTGAACCTTCCAAACAACATAGAAAAACGCGCGGCTACTCTGAGAAACTGGAGGCAGATCCCCGAAAAGCATAGACCGCACCGGATGTAACATAGCCTAAGTCCTTTCTATACATACCGGCGACGCTCTCGGGTACCGATGCCCATGCTGGCACTCAGCGTGCAGCCTACCGAGCGGCTGTCTCTTATCCCGGGGTGGGCCGGTTTCGCCGCGCCGAAGCCGGAACTAGGGGTAGAGCATATAGAGGGGCCCGACGGGGCCCCTCTTTTTTTGTGCCCAAGCGCGCCACTCCATCTGGTCGTTGACCGTTTGGCAAGCACTCCCTGGCTATCCGATTGCCCGCTTCACTCGGCTGTGCTGTAATACCGTCGGTCTTCGCATACCCTCTCAAATATGGAATCCGGCGCGGCGTTGTTCATCCTGCTCGGCGCATTCTTTCTGATCGGAGTACCCCTGCTCGCGATCGCGGCATACGTGCGCGCAGGCGAGCTGAAGAAGCAAGCTCAGAGGGAAACGCCGCAGTTGATCGCACGGATTTATGCGCTGGAGCGACAGCTCGCGCAAATCGAAAAGTCCCTCGCGGCGCTGAGCAGTTCAAATGCCGCGCGACAGGATCGACCGACCGCACCTACGTCTGCCGCAACCAACCAAGTCCCAACTCCATCTCGCGCGCCCGCGCTCTCGCCGATGGACGTTCCGCAAGCATCTAACGCACCGGCTGTGCCGCCTGCGTCTCCGGTGCAACAACCCGCACCCGTTCGAGGTCAGGCAGCAACACCTTCGATGCCCTCGTCCAGCGCCACCACACCGACTCAAAGCGATGGCGGCTTCGAGGCAGTGATCGCCGGACGCTGGCTGAATTATGTAGGGATCTTGGCGTTGCTGTTCGCAGTGACGTTCTTTTTGAAATATGCGTTCGACAACGATTGGGTGGGGCCGCGCGGACGCGTGGGAATTGGATTGCTGATGGGCAGCGCGCTCTATCCCTGGAGCCACTGGCTGCTCGATCGCGGATACAAATATTTCTCGGAAGGAATCGCGGCTCTCGGAGCGGCGGTGCTGTATCTCTCCTTGTGGGCGGGCTGGCATTACTACGCGGTCTTCTCGCAGTCCACAGCGTTTGCGCTGATGATCGTGGTCACGGCTGCGACGATGATCGTAGCCCTGGGGCGCAATTCCGAACGCATTGCCTTCCTCGCGCTGATTGGCGGGCTGCTCACCCCCCTGCTGGTCAGCACCGGCGAAAACCACGAAGTCGCGCTGTTCACGTATCTCGCGATTCTCGGAGCGGGCGTCCTAGGGATCGCTTGGGTGCGCAATTGGAAATCGCTGCCGCCCGCGCAGTTTGTGGCCACGCTGATTTATTTCTGGGGATGGTACAGCGACTTTTATCGCGCCGACGAACTGACGACGACCATCGTTTTCGCGACGATGTTTTTTATTTTGTTTGCAACGCTGCCGGTGATCCGCAGTTGGCGCGAAGGCGAGCTCACTGGACTCGAATCTGGCATCGTCTTAGTCAATTCGCTGGCTTACCTGGTGGCTTTGCGGCAAATGCTGTGGCCGCAGAATCGCTGGGCGTTGACCGTGGCGGTGCTGGCTCTGGCAGCCGCACATTTGGGCGCGGAGCGCTTGCTGCCGGAAAAACGCGGCGAAGAGTTACGCGTAGCGCGGATTTTGTATGCGGGGCTTGCGCTGACGTTCGTGACCCTGGCAATTCCCATACGGCTCGACGGGAGATGGATCACGATCGCCTGGGGAGTGGAGGGCGCGGTGCTGATCTGGAGCGGACTGCGCGTGCACTTCGTCGCGATGCGCTGGGTGGGGTTCGTGATGTTTGCGGTGGTCGCGGGACGGCTGGCGGTGGTTTCGATTCCGGCTGGAGATTTCTTGCTGAACGCGCGGTTTGCGACCTTTGCGATTGCCGTGGCCTGCATTCTAGCGGCTTGTTATTTCGCGAGCACTGCATGGCCGGATTTGAGCGAAGCAGAAAAAACGGCACACCGTATATCGGCCATTGGCGCAAATATTCTGGCGCTGGTGGCGCTTTCGCTCGAGTTTTGGGACGCGTTTGGCCGCATGCCGTCGCTCGGAATTGACCGCGGACACGCACAGGAACTGGCGCTTTCGATGTTGTGGCTGGTGTATGCGCTGGGACTGCTGGGCGCGGGCCTGTGGAAGAAATCACAAGCGATGCGCTGGCAGGCGCTGGTGCTGCTGGGCGTGGTAATCGTAAAGGTGTTTCTGTTCGATCTCTCGTTCCTCGAGAAGTTCTACCGCATCGTTTCGTTCGCGCTGCTGGGGCTGGCGCTCTTGCTGATTTCGTTTTACTACCAGCGGCAATTAATTGCGCGGAAAGCCGAAAGGAAATCGTGAGCACCAAAGCGCAGCGAAATTCGGCGGGCCTGTGGACTGTTTCCGCCGTGCTCTTCGCGGCATTCGCGATGCTGGCGGCCGGTCCGCTGCCTTCGGCGTGGAAGCATTGGCGCTATTTGCGTGCGATTGAGCTTTCGTCGACGGACACCGCGCGCCTCGTGAGCGTCGTCGCGCCGCCGGACATGTATGCCCACGCCAAACCTTGGCTGGCAGACGTCCGCGTGATTGACGACCTGGGTGCGGAAATTCCGTATGTGAGCGTCAGACGTGAGGGAATGTCGAAAAGCACCCCGCTGCCAGCGAGCTTGCGCGAAAACAGTTTTTCAGCGGGACAATTCACTCAGCTGGTGGTGGATTTAGGGGCTCATGCGCCGTTTCACAACGCATTGCGAATCGATGCGACTGCGCCGGATTTTATCGAGTGGGTGCAAGTGGAAGCGAGCGACGATGGGCACCTCTGGCGGCTGGTGCAGGAACGCGCGCCGATTTTCCGGTTCCGCAAGGACAATCATCAAGGCACGCAGGTCGTGCACTACTCGGAAAATAATGCGCAGTATTTGCGCGTGCGCATACTGGACGGCGACAAGAAGTTCCTGGTGAGCAGCGCGAGCGTGTTGCACGAAGTCGTTGAACCCGCCGAGCGTGTTCCGATGAACGTTCGATTGTCGCCGGAAGCGAATCAGCCGGCGAGGAGCAGCGTTTGGAGCGCGGAAGTGGGCACGGCTGCCACCCTTGTAACGGAAGTGCGCTTCGATGCGACTTCGCCGGCGGAGTTCATTCGATCCGTGAATGTGTCTTCGAGCGAGGACGGCAAGGATTGGGGTGCTTTCACAAGCGCGGAGATTTATCGCTACCGGCGCGGCGATGCGGAGCTGGAGAAACTATCGCTTACATTGCCGTACGGAGCGTCGCAAGCGAAGTATTGGCGCGTTGAAATTGTGAATGGGAATGACACACCTCTGTCCGGCGCAGCCCCACAACTTTTCAGCACGCCGCAGCACATTATCTTCGAGCAGCAACCCGGGCGAAGTTATTCCCTGATTTACGGGCAGGAACGTTCGCCGGCCGCGCAGTACGATCTGGGGCGGCGCGTGGACGCCAAGCAGAGGGCCGCGGCCGTCGCGGCGCAGGTCGGTCCGGAAGAAGTCAACACCGATTGGGTGGATCCCCGCGCCTGGACCGAAACTCACGATATTTTTCTGTGGTTGGCGCTGGTGGTCGCTGTGATGCTGATTGGGTATGCGGCGGTGCGTTCGTTGCGAAGGTCAGCGGCAACACCGCATGCGTGAACTCTGTAGTTCCCACATAAATTTTCGTTCCGAAAACCAAAGAGCCGGCGGGACGCTGGCGCCACAAAAAAGGGGCGGGTCTGAGACCCACCCCTGTATGCCTTACTTCGTTTCCAGTTTCCCGAAAAAACGAACGCGTGGTTTCTAGCTGCAGCCGGAGGTGCCGCCGCAGTTGGAGCATTTATAGCAGCTGCCGTTGGGCGTCATCAACATGCCGCACTCGGAGCAGGACGGCGCGTCGTCAATGGTGGCGCGCTGACGCGCGGACATTTCCAGTTCTGCGTACTTCGCGGCGGTCACTGGCGCGTTGGGAGATGGCTTCATGGCGGTTTCTGCGGCCGACCCTGGGGCCACTTGCTCGGTGGTCACATTGGCTTCGCCGTCGAGATAATCCGGCGAGATGAATTTTCCGCCGAGCCAGCGGCCGATATAGTCCACCACCGATTTTGCGTAGCGGATATTCGGATTGCCGGTGTAGCCGGATGGTTCGAACCGCGAGTTCACGAATTTGTCCACCAGCGCGCGGAGCGGAACGCCGTATTGCAGCGCGATCGAGACGGAGAGAGCGAAAGCGTCCATGATGCCCGAAAGCGTGGAACCCTCTTTCGCCATCTTGATGAAGATTTCGCCGGGAGCGCCATCTTCGTATTTCCCGACAGTGAGGTAGCCCTCGTGCCCGCCAATCGAGAATTTGTGAGTGATGGAGTCGCGCTCGTTGGGCAGCTTGCGACGCTTGGTGCGGTCAAACAGTTCCTGTTGAGCGGGAGAAACTGCCTCGACTTTGGCCGGAGCGGCCGCTTCAGGAACACCCGCCGGTGCCACCGCAGTCTTTTCGTCAGCCTTTTTGCCCGCGGCGGAAAGCGGCTGCGAGCGCTTGGAATTGTCGCGGTAGATGGCCACAGCCTTCAGGCCATATTTCCAAGACTCGATGTAAGCCTGCATGATGTCTTCGACGGTGGACTCTTCCGGCATATTGATGGTCTTGCTGATCGCGCCGGAAAGGAACGGCTGAGCCGCCGCCATCATGCGGAGATGTCCGCGCCAGGAAATCGAGCGGCCGCCACCCATCGGAGCGAGAGAGCAATCGAAAACAGGAAGGTGCTCGTCTTTCAAGTGCGGCGCGCCCTCGATCTTGGCGTTGGCATCAATGTAATCAACAATTTCCGAGACTTGATCGGGCGAATAGCCGAGCTTCATCAAGGCTTGCGGGACGGTATTGTTGACGATCTTGATGACGCCGCCGCCGACCAGCCTCTTTTGCTTCACCAGCGCGAGGTCGGGCTCGATGCCGGTGGTGTCGCAATCCATCATGAAGCCGATCGTGCCGGTAGGCGCGAGCACGGAAACCTGCGAATTCTTGTAGCCGAACCGTTCGCCAAGCTCAAGCGCATCGTCCCAGGATTTCTTGGCGGCGCGGAGGAGCGTGGGCTGCACGTGTTCTTCCTTGATCGGACGTAGTGAATCGCGGTGCATGCGAATCACGTCAATCATGGCCTCGCGATTCCGGAGGTAGCCACCGAAGGGCCCCATACGCTCGGCGATGCGCGCAGATTGGGCGTAGGATTCGCCGGTCATTAGCGCGGTGATGGCACCGCAGAAATCGCGGCCGCCTTCGGAGTCATAGGGAAGCGCGAGCGACATGAGCAGTGCGCCAAGGTTGGCATAGCCGATGCCCAGCGGGCGATAGTCGTGCGAGTTGCGCGCAATTTTTTCCGTCGGGTAGCTGGCGTTATCCACCAGGATTTCCTGCGCGGTGATCGTGACGTCTACGGCGTGCGTGAACGCGTCGGTATCGAACTGGCCATTGGAGCCGAGGAACTTCAGAAGGTTGAGTGACGCCAGGTTGCAAGCCGTGTCGTCCAGGAACATGTATTCCGAGCAAGGATTCGAGGCGTAAATGCGATCGGTGGACTTGCAGGTGTGCCAGCGATTGATCGTGGTGTCGTACTGCATCCCGGGATCACCGCAGCGCCATGCGGAATCCGCCATTTCGTGCAGTAAGTCGCGCGCGCGGTATTTATCGCATGGCTTGCCGTCGTTTATGTTGTGGGTCCACCAGTCGCGGTCTTCTTCGACCGCACGCATGAAATCATCGGTGACGCGTACGGAGTGGTTGGCGTTCTGAAAGAAGACCGAAGCGTAAGCATCGCCGTCAATCGAGGAATCGTAGCCCTGCTCGATCAGGACGTGAGCCTTGCGCTCCTCCTTCATCTTGGATTCGATGAATTCCATGATGTCCGGATGATCCACGTTAAGGATCACCATCTTGGCCGCGCGACGCGTCTTGCCGCCGCTCTTGATCACGCCGGCGAACGCGTCAAAGCCCTTCATGAAGCTGACCGGACCGGAAGCGATGCCGCCACCGGAAAGCGATTCCTTGCTGCCGCGCAGCGACGAGAAGTTTGTGCCGGTGCCGGAGCCCCACTTGAAGAGCATGCCTTCGGTCTTGGCCAGGTTCATGATCGAATCCATGTTGTCCTGGACGGAATTGATGAAGCAGGCCGAGCATTGCGGCTTGGCCTGGACGCCGACGTTGAACCAGACGGGCGAGTTGAAGGCTACCTTCTGCTCGACGAGCAGATGCGACAGTTCGTCGCGGAAAATGTTTTTGGATTCTGTCGAGGCGAAATAGCCACCTTCTTCGCCCCAGCGGACGATCGTATCGACGACGCGTCCGATCAATTGGCGCACTGAGGTTTCGCGCTCGGGAGTATTGGGCTTGCCGTGGAAATACTTGGAAGCCACGATGTTGGTGGCCGTCATGGACCAGGTCTTGGGAACTTCCACGTTTTCCTGGCGAAAAATTACCTGGCCCTTATCATTGCCGATCAGAGCCGTGCGACGCTCCCATTCGACTTTGTCGAAGGGGGATACTTTTCCGTCGGTGAACCGGCGCTGAAATTCCAATCCGGTCGCGCGACGCGTAATTTGATTTGTTTCCGTCATACCGTTCAAAGCTGTCCTGGTTTCCGCCATCTCTGCCTCCGCGCCGGCAGTCGTGCCGTCGAAATATGAGCCGGGGGAGCGGTGCGGGAGTGCCAACTACTATTTTACTCCCATCCGCCGTCCCGTGGGTGAGGTTGTGTGTACCGAAGTACACAGAGCATTTCGAATTAGCCGAACTTTTTGGACGGCAAAATCCCGTTGAGATTGCCATCCGTTCCGAAAAAAGAGAAAAGCCCAGCTAAGCCGCGCTAGAAAACCTGTGGCGCGGTGCGAAGTGGGGTGGTTCCCCTCTGAGTTTTCGATAGAGCCCGGTCCGACCTTCAGGCCGACCGGCACAGCAAAGTTCGCTGAGACCGGCTGGCGCTTCCCCCGAGTCTGGAAGCGCAGTATCGAAGGTTGTGGAAAAGTTGTCAAGGAAAATTCATAGTGCGAATACAAAATGTTCGGCTAGCCGTGTCGAAAGTGTCTATTTGTAGTGGTGGGCGCGCCGATGAGCACCGTGCAATTTTTCTTTTCGCTGCATGCCACTCATTCTGCGCAGCTTCCATTTTTTCCGTTCTGGTTTCTCGCGCACGATGTCGACGTGATGTGCGCGGTGTGTGAAACTTCCTCACCCGCAACGCGCCACGGACTCGGTTATTGCGTTTGGGTAGCGCTTGTTTCAAAACAGGCAACTGCTCAGGATTGACACGAACGGCTCGCCTGGAAAAAAAAATGATAATGAAAAGCGCCATGGCCAATCCCGCAATCGAGACACAAGGACTAACCAAGACACGCTGGGAATTTACGTTGCGGGAGTTTTCGCAATTTCAATGTGATCGCAGCGGCGGCGCACGGCGAGGCAATTCCGTTTTCGCTGATTTGGCACAATACGTTGTATGAGCAAAGACCGTAAGCGCAGATCGAATTACTCGTAGCGGAGAGCTTCCACGGGATTCAGCCGCGCGGCTTTCGTGGCTGGCCACACGCCGAAGATCAAGCCTATGCTGACGGAAACAGTGAAGCCGATAATAATGGCCCACGGCGGTACGATGGCCTTCAGCGAACTTACCACCGGAATCAGCAGGACGATGCCGCTCCCCACGATGATGCCGATGATGCCACCAGTTCCGGTCAGGGTCATGGCTTCGAACAGAAACTGCCATGTAATGTCCTTGCTGCGCGCGCCGATGGCTTTGCGCACGCCGATCTCGCGCGTGCGCTCGGTCACCGAGACGAGCATGATGTTCATCACGCCCATTCCACCAATGAGCAAGCCAATGGAGCTGAGTACAACGACTACGAGCACGACGCCGCCGATGATGTCATTGAACTGCTGTACCACCTCCACCTGCGTCTGAATAGAAAAATTGTCCGGTTTGTCGTAGGGCACGTCGCGGCGACGGCGCAAAACCTCGCGAACCTGATCGACGGCCGCATCCAGCTTTCCGGAGTACGCGAGAAAGCGATAGCCGATCTCGTAGCTGCCCGGATACAGCTTCATAAACGTGTAGTAAGGAATCACGGTGCGGCGGTCTTCATCATTGGTACCGAAGCCATTGGGTGGCTTCTCGAAAACGCCGACGACCGTGTACGTCGAGCCGTCCACGAGAATTTCTTTTCCGAGCGCGTCATCAATGCCGGGAAAGAATGCTTTGGCGACGTTTTCTCCGATCACTACGACGTTGTCGCGGTGTTCGTTCTCCGCTTCCGTGAAAAAGCGCCCGGCTTTCATTGTGGCGTTGGAATAAACCGTGAGATATGCGGGGAAGGTGCCGCGAAAATCCGTGCCTTCGATGATATTGCCTTGGTAACGAGCAATGTGCGCGAGCTGCCACTGGAAGGCCGATACTGCGATTTCCTTGATGGCCGGGGAAAGCTGGCGAATAGCCATCGCATCTTCGAGCGTAAGTGGTTTGCGTAGCTTCTCCTCTTTGGGACGGCGGCCGTTCTGTGGTCCCTGGTCGAAGCGCGAAACAAAGGCGGTATCGATTCCCTCCGAGACGATTTCGTCCTGGATGGTCTGGCGAAATCCTTGGACCAGGCCCACGACGAGAATGATCAGCGCGACTCCGATCATCACGCCCAGAATCGCAAGGAAGCTGCGGAGCTTATGTGCCCGAACCGTGTCGAGCGCAAGCTGGAGATTTTCTCGAAAATCGCTTTGCATCGAGCCGCCCTAGTTCTCCGCCCGGAGCGCTTCAATTGGATCAAGCCTGGCAGCGCGCATCGCGGGATAGATGCCAAAAAACAAGCCCACCGCTGTGGAGAGAACCAGCGCAGTGGCGATAGCAAAAATCGGAGTCGAAATTGGAATCGGCGTGGCGACGCGAACCAACTGGCTGATGACGACAGCTGCGGCTACGCCGAGAAAACCGCCCAAGGCCGCCAGTACGGACGATTCGACCATGAATTGCAGAATAATGTGGCGTTTCCGAGCGCCGAGCGATTTGCGCAGGCCAATTTCACGCGTTCGCTCGGTGACACTCGCGAGCATGATGTTCATGATCACGACTCCGCCGACCACCAAGAATACGGAGGTGATCCAAATCGCAATTCCAAAGGCACTGCCGGTAATGCGGTTCCACAAGCCCATGATTGAGGTCGGCGCAATGATTGCGAAATTGTCCTCAGACGCATAGGGCACATGGCGGCGGGCGCGCAAAAGCACGCGCGCCTCGTCTTCGGCCGCGTCCATCCATTCCGGCGCGCGCGCTTGCACGAAGAAGGACACCGAGTCCTGCGGCGCGAGCCACTCATTGCGATACGTCCCGAGTGGGATCATCACGAAATTGTCTTGCGACTGGCCCAGGACGTTGCCCTTCGGCGTTGCGACGCCGACGATCAGGTACTGCCCTTGCCCCGCGCGAATTTCCTTTCCCACCGGATCCACGCCCGGAAACAATTTATTAGCGACGTCCGCGCCAATCACGCAGACGCCCGCGCGGTGAGCTTCATCCACATCGGTGAGAAGTCTCCCGTTTGAAACTTCGATGTCCCGGATCGGGGCGAACGTCGGGGTCGCGCCGATAATGGTCACGTCCTCGCTCAGGTCATTGCCGTGGCGGACATCGGCAACGGTGTCCTGCTCGCCTGCGATGGAATCGGCCAATTTCATTTCTGCGCGGAGCGCCGCCAGATCGTCCATGCCGAGGGGCGGGCGTTTGCGGGCTTTGTTCCATTCCTGAAAATTGGTCACGATACCGATGCGGTCTATGACGAAAGCATTGGCGCCCAGGTTGGCCACTTTATCGGCGACGTAAACGTTGAGGCCATTCAGGACAGAAATCACGGCAACGAGGGTAGTGACCGCCAATATCACTCCGAGAAGGGTCAAGAATGTCCGCAGCTTGTGCGCGCGCAGGGTGTCCAGAGCAATCCAGATCGTCTCGCGCAGGGCGGCGAGGGTCTGCCGGGCTTCGGAACGGGCTCGGGCTGGCTTCATGGGTCCTACTATCATAAGACGGATGGCGACATAGAAAAGTTCAGAAAACGGATAATTTTAAGCTACTGGAGCGTCCCGTACCCTAGGTCAGAGGATTCGGCCTGGGATTCGGGTAGAATTGAAGGCGATAACGCGACGGCGAAGCAGATACTTCGAACAAGGGCCCGCTGGATATGCTTAAAGGACTTGCGGTATCGGGAACAGTCGCCTCTCTGGCGTTGGCGGGGTTCGCAGCGGGGTCAGGCCACGCGCTGGCGCATGCCGAGACCAATGTCGTGCCGCCTACTGTTCCGAAGATTCAGTCTGAGCCAGTCCAGTACTTCCAGTATCAGGCGCAAACCACGACTCCCCAAGCTCCATCCGACGCAGAAATCCAGGTGCGCGCCCAAAAGTTGATCGATAACCAGCACCGCAATGACGAAGCCCTGGAGCAATACGAGCGAATCGAACGCCATGTTGACCGGACGGGGGGCGACGCGCCGCGCGTACTCGAAGACAAGACCTATCGAGTGGTGCCTACCGGCACTGGGACGATGAAATTGCTGTTGAAAGATGGTGGCATCGCAGCGGACGCGGCGGAGTATCACAGACAACTGATCGCATGGCGAGACCTGCTGGAGGTCATGCTCAAGCCCGACGATCCGAGGACGAAAACCGCGTATGAGAAGTTCCAGAAAAAGAAGCAAGACCGCAAGGAACTGGTGGATGCGACACGCAATGCCTTTCTGACAAAGTGGATAGGGCAGGAGACACGAAACGGACGCGTTTGCGACGTTTTTCAAGTAGACCCAAATCCCGATTTCCGTCCGCACTCAGTCGTGCAGGATGTTTTGACACGGGTTACCGCAAGAATCTGGATGGATCACGCCACCGATCAACTATCGCGCGGTGAGGCGCACGTGATCCGCGACATATCGTTCGGCGGCGGAATTCTTGGGAAGCTCTATCGCGGTGGAGTCTTTTCGCTCGATCAGGCCGAAGTGGCGCCGGGAATTTGGCTACCGATGCGCTATCAATATGATTTCACCGCGCGAAAATTTCTGTTCCCGTTCGAGCAACATCAGTATGTGGAAATCAGTCAGTACCATCGCGATGGCTCCCCGAAACAAGCGCTGGCGCTGGTCCAAAATGAACTCGCAACCGGCAAGTCCACTTACGGGGACCCGTAACTCTTCGGTCCACGCTGGGTTCTATCTGACAGATATGGGCGCACAATAGTCCTATCGAGGCCCGGCAGCCTTCCCTTAGAAACCCGATTATCGTAGCGATGAACGGGCCTGTTCCAGAGGAGTCACATGAATCGCCGAAAGCTCGTGCGAGTGGCGGTCCTGACCTTAGTGGAGGCCGGTTTGCTGGCAGGTGTCGCGCGCGCCCAGAGCGGTGCGGCGCAGCCGGCCAACACCACCGGTGATGCAGCCACGCAATCAACGGCAGCAAACAATACGACGGGAGCCACTCCAGCCGCGACGCCGGCGACGCCCTCCAAAAAAGTCTGGACGAATGAAGACATGGGCGCGATCCACAGCAATTCGGCGATTTCAACTTTTTCAGGTGGCGCCAAAGCTGCGAACGCCAAACCCGCTCCAGCCAAACCAAGCTCCAAGAACGCCAAGCAGTATCAAGATCAGATCGCAAAATTGCAGGCCAAACTCCCGTCCTTGGACCAGCAGATTTCGGTGCTGCAGGCGGGGTTGAATGGCGCCACCGTCAATGAGACGCGGCACTATGGCGGCGTAAAGCTTGACGATTGGCGCGATCAGCTCGCGCGACTGCAAAAACAGCGTGAGGACGTCGCCGCTCAGATCAGTGCGCTGCAGGATCAAGCGCGGCACGACGGCGTTCCAGACAATCAAATTCCGTAACCTAGCTCTTAGCGGCGGCCGCAACTTCTTTTTCGATCGGTGCGCCCACCAGGTTGCCCCACTCAGTCCACGAACCGTCGTAGTTCTTCACATGGTCAAAGCCCAGCAGATACTTCAGCACGAACCAGGTGTGCGAGCTGCGTTCGCCGATGCGGCAGTAGGCGATCACTTCCTCGGCGCCGTTAATTCCTTTTTTGCCGTATAACTCCTTCAAAGCGTCCGCGGACTTGAAGGTGCCGTCTTCATTAGCCGCCTGCGCCCAGGGGATATTGGCTGCGCCCGGAATGTGCCCGGCGCGTTGCGCGGTCTCAGACATTCCCGGCGGTGCGATAATTTTCCCCGTGAATTCATCGACTGAGCGCACGTCCACCAACTGCGCGGGCTTCCTGTTTTCGATGAACGCGAAAATGGATTCCTTGCGCGCACGAATGGATTCGTCGGGGGTTGCCGCGTGATAGGTTGCCGCCCGCACTTTCGGCGCGTCAGTTGTCAGCGGACGCTTTTCTTCGACCCATTTCTTGCGGCCGCCGTCGATGAGGCGCACGTCTTTGTGTCCATAGTATTTCAATTGCCACAGAGCGTAGGCCGCGAACCAATTGTTGTTGTCCCCGTAAAGCAGAATCGTGGTGTCATTGGAAATGCCGGATTGGCCAAGTAGCTTTTCAAGGGTCGGCTTGTCAATCAAATCGCGGCGAACATTGTCCTGCAGCTGCGATTGCCAGTTCCAGCCCACTGCGCCGGAGATGTGGCCTTGATCGTAAGCGGTGGTGTCCACGTCGACTTCCACCAGGCGGACCGTCGCGTCATTCAGATGGTCGGCCGCCCATTGCGTCGAAACCAAGACTTCAGGATGCTTGTAGTCGCTCATTTCTGTTTCCTCCTCAAAAATTGGATGCGCTGCAAAAGCTGTGGACAAATAAAAAACCCACCGGCCAGCTAACTTCTGGCGGTGGGTCGGAAAATCTCGGGCTAGATTTCGCTGACTAGATGCCTAGCCTCCCCGCGCCAGAACACACTCGCGCGCAACACATACAACAGCAGCACACGCAGTTCTGAACGCAAAATCTCACGACCTGAGACTACACCTGAACCGGCTGAATGGCAACGACTGGCGCGGCAATCGTGCTGGTGCCGCCGAGTTCGCTCGCAGTTAGCCGGTGTTGTGCAGGCCGGCGGCAATGCCGTTAATGGTCGCGCCCAGCGCGTAATTGGCAGCTTCGCTGTCCGCGCCGGAGCGCTTGCGCCGCAACAACTCCACTTGAATCAAACTCATGGGATCCACATATGGATTTCGAAGCCGAATGGACTGCGAGAGCACCGAGTTTCCTTCCAGTAGTTCCTTCTGGCCCGCGATCAGCAGCAGCATTCGTCGGGTGCGTTCAAATTCTTCGGCAAGCATGGTGAAAACTCGTTCGCGCACGCTGGCCTCGCTGACCAGAATATTGGCATAGAGCCGCGCGATCGTTAGGTCCGCTTTCGCCATGGCGATCTCCACGTTGCGCAGCAGATCGGAAAAGAGCACGAAGGAACGCATCATCTGCTTGAGCTGCTTTTCGTGTTCCAGCCCCTTCGCCGCAAACCGTTCCAGTGCGTAGCCAACCCCAAACCACGCCGGCACCGCGTGCCGGCTCTGCATCCAGCCAAACACCCACGGAATAGCGCGCAGATCCTGGAGCCGGCGGCTTTCCGTGCGGCGCGCTGGTCGTGAACCCATGCGCGCATTCTCCAGTTCATTTACGGGCGTCGCTTGCTCGAAATACTGGAGCACTTCCGCGTTTTCGACGATGTGTCGCCGATAGAAGCCGTACGCGTCTTGTGACATCTCCTCCATGTGGGCGTCCCACTGGCGGTCGCCGCCCCGCACAGGATCTTCGGGACGCGTCAATGCTTCCAACGACGCCGCAATCATCAATTCCAAGTTCCACTCGGCGAGCACCGGATCGGAATATTTCCAGTTCAGCACTTCGCCTTGTTCGGTGATGCGAATCTCGCCGGAGAAATCACCCGCGGGCTGCGCCAGGATCGCGCGGTGCGTCGGACCGCCTCCGCGGCCCACCGTTCCGCCGCGGCCATGAAAGAGGCGCAGCTTCACGCCACATTCGCGCGCGACCTCATGCAGGGCGCGATGCGCCTTGTGCAGCTCCCACGTGCTCGTCAGCATCCCGCCATCTTTATTCGAGTCCGAATAGCCGAGCATCACTTCCTGGTGGCGGTCCCACGAATCGAGCAGGCTCTTATATTCCGGCGCGGTCCAGGCGCGCCGCATGGTTTCGCCAGCCGCGCGCAACGAGGCAATGGATTCGAATAACGGCACCGGCATCAATCCCGGATCATGCGCAGTGGCCGCCACCTGCACGCCGCCAATACTCGCGAGCCTCAGCACTGCGAAGACGTCATTTTCCGATTCGGTTCCGCTGATGACGTAAGCGCGGATCGCCTCCGGCGCATATGTTTTTTTCAATTGCGCAATCGTGCGAAAGGTATCGAGCAACTCCGTGGCTTCCGCTGAAAGGCCTTCGGCAAGACTCTGTCGCTTACCGCCGGATTTCGATGACGCCTGCATCGCGGTTGCGGCCAGCTCATCCAGAACTTTAGCGTGCACGGCTGCATGCTGCCGAATATCGAGAGTGTGCAGGTGAAAGCCGAAAGTCCGGATCTTTCGCACCATCGGATCAACCAGCAATTCCGCCACGCGCTGCCCACGGTTTTCGATCAGACTGGCGCGCAGCAACCGAAGGTCGCGTTCCAATTCATGTGCTGTCGCATAGGCATAATGACTGTGTGGATCATCGCGCGTGTGGCGCAATCGAATTCGCACGAAATCCAAAAAATGCCGGCTCAGTTCCGGCTCGGAGATCCATTTTCCGCGCGAAGGCTCGTCGCCGAATTTTGCTTCATACTCAGCCAGCGCCGATTTCAGTTCCGCGGAAGACTCGACCTGGTGCTGCGAAGAGCTCAATTCGTCGATCAACCGCTCAACTTCCAGAATGTAATGCTCAAGGATCGTGTTTCGCGCCAGTTCGAGTGCGTCCGCCGTGGATTGCGGCGTTATGAGCGGATTGCCGTCACGGTCTCCGCCGATCCACGAACCGAAGTGAAGCAATTCGGGTAGCTCCTCGCGACTTAGCTCACGGCCATACACTTCGTCGAAGGATTCCTGAAGCTCGTCGTACAACCGCGGCAGCGTTTCGAACAGCGTCATCGGATAAAAGTCCAAACCCATGCGCACTTCGTCAATCACCCCTGGCTTCTTCAGGCGCACTTCGTCGGTCTGCCACAGGGAGGTGATTTCCGCAAGAATCAGCGATTCATATTGGGCAGCGTCGGCGGCAGGCAGCGGCAGCCCGTCCAGATTTTCCAGGTACTGGGCAATTCGCCGTCGTTTCAGGAGCACCGTACGCCGCGCAACTTCGGTAGGATGCGCCGTGAACACCGGAGTGATTCTTATCTCGCGTAGAGCAGCCAGCGCACCGTCAGCAGAAATCCCCGCGGCGCGCATCCGCAACAGGGTTCCGCGAAACGATCCGGCGAGCGGCTGCAGAGCGTGCAACTTACGCGCTCTGCGGCGTCGTTTGCGATGATTGGTTTCCGCCAAGTTGGTCAGTTCGAAATAAATGGCGAACGCCTTGGTCACACGGTAAGCATCTTCCACTTTGAGCCGGGTGATGATCTCGCGCGCTTTCGCCATCAACGCATTTTCGGAATCGAACCGTTTCGCACCAACGGGAAGTTGTTCGCGCTGCTGGATCAAAAGGCGGCGAAGCTCTTCCACCACATCCAACAGCCGACTACCCGCCTGTTCAACCAACACCTTGCCAAGGAGCATGCCCAGCGAGCGGACGTCTCGGCGCAAAGGAATTTCCTTCGCAGCGTTAGCGGTGCCGGCCGCGAGCTCGTTCAACCGCAGATTCTGATCGTCCGCGCTCCATAACGGCGCGCCACGGTCGGTAGGCATGGCCAACATAATGAAGGCAGGGGCGCAAAGGCCGCAAGACCGGAATCACAGGAGCGTGCCGTGCGCCGGATCGAATGGTGGCGCTGCGCTACGAGTTACGCTCTAGGGTGCGGACTGGGAAGGGAGGGTCTCATCGGGCCACCGACGAGACAACCTGTGCTGCTAGTTGCCCGTCACTTTAACCTTTTCGTCGCTCTTGGGAGGCATCCTCAGCGTAATGTCCGTGGTTTTCTTCGGGCGTATGACGATGTGCTTGCTCCAATCGGAAAATTGGCCGTCCGAATAGGCGCGCACATCATACTGGCCGGCATCGAAACGTGCGAATTCAAAATGACCGCTGGCGTCGGTGTGTGTCGCGTGAGGCTTGAGGCCATCGGAAGTTTGAATCGTCACGCTGGCCTCCGGCACAGCCTTGCCTTGTGCATCCAAAACGGTTCCTTCGAGCGTTCCCAATCCCCGCGCAAATTGAGCATGAGCTGCCGCGGCAAATATGAGTGTCGTCGCGGCCGCAAGAGCTAGGACATTTCGTTTCATTCTGCACCCCGGGATACTTCTAGACCAATTTTACGCGCCGGTCCCTGAGCCCCATGCGGCGGTTGCCGGAAATGTTCTCGAAAAGGAACTCCTGTTCGCGGGGACAGGCGAACGCCGCAGCGACATTCGAACAGACTGGCGCACTATCTGGTTGGCTTTGACGTCGCAACCAATCGAAGGGTGAGTTCAGTTTGCTTGCCAGTATTCACTGCCACGTTGTGTTTCCACTCGCTCCACTCCCCATCGTGGTAGGCGCGCGCATCGTAGTAGCCGTGGACGAAAGGAACTCCTGTTCACCCGCACAGGCCACCTTGTTTGGCAACGCGATGGCTAGCTCTCATGAGGAATCATGGACCGCAGGGTTCCAGCACGATCAGTATTTGTAGTGTTTGCTAGCAGCTGCGTGTGCGGGCTGCTCCATGCGGCCGCTATCAGGACTGACGCCGCGCTCGAGCGCCAGGAAATACGTCAGAAGTTGCAAGGGGATTAAATGTACGACCGCCGCAAGCCATTCGGGCGCTTCGGGGACCACCAGAATCCGCTCGGCAGAGAGATCGTGATTCGCGGAAGGCACAGTGATGGCAAGGCGTGGCATTTTTAACTCCCCCGCGGCGCGCAAAATCTGGCGCCCGCGCTCGTCTGCCGAACCACCCGTAAACAGGCCTACCAGCGAGCCCCGCGAATCGGCCTCCGAAAACGGACCGTGCAGAATTTCTTCTGTCTCGAATCCTTCTGCCGCAATGTAACAGGCTTCTTTGATCTTCAAGGCTCCTTCGCTGGCGGTAGGCCATGCGGCGCCCGAGCCGAAAATCTCGATGCGTGAAAGCGGGGCCACGCGCTGGGCCCATTCGCGCACTTGAGGCTCGAGTGCCAGTGCTTGCCTGACCAGATCCGGGACGCGATCGAGGGGTGCTATCAGGGATGGCGTTGCCAGCAAATATTTCTGCCGGGCGATGCGCGCAACCATCAGTGCCAGTACCGTCAACGCGGTGCTGTAACTCTTCGTGTAGGCAAACGCCACTTCTTGTTCGCACGTTTCAATGTGAAAATCCGCGCTGCGAAGTTCATCGTTGCTCACTTGCCCGGTGATCGCCGCCGTGAAAGCTCCCGCAGCTCGCGCCGTGCGCAAAGCTTCGAGAGAGGCCGTAGTGGCACCGGTATGAGTAAGCACGATCACGGCGTCATCCCGGCCAAAGGCGAGTGGATGATGCACCAACTCGAACGATTGTTCCGAGTGCGACCAAAAAACGCCGCCAGTGAATTCCCGCATCCAGCTTTCCGCCACTCGCGCCGCGTGCAGCGAAGACCCGATGCCCACAAAGGTGATGCGCTCCTTTAGCGCCACCGCATCGGCCATGCGATCGATTCCCACGCGCTGCGCCAACACACTCTCTATCAACGCAGGCTGGTCACGAATCGCCTCGTAGATAAAGTAAGGATGGGCCTTGCGCGCCTCAGGCATGTGATTTCTCTCCAGTCACGCTATATTTGGATGCCCTTTTTTTGGTGGCCGTCATTCTATCGGAATAGGAGCCCGAATGCCTCGTTACCTCTCCCAGCACACACTCGCATGCCTCACGCGGCAAGGCGCCGAGGAGCTTACCAGACGAATTCTGGCCGCGAAAACTGTTTCGGCGCTCCGGATTATGGTCAATATGCAGGAAGGAAAAATGCTTGTCGAATTCGACGCAGCGAACCGCGAAGAACTGGAAAAGTGGCTGGCGATCGAAGAATTCCATTTCGACTGGCTGCTGCGGATCGAGCTTGAGACCTGCGATGGGGTTCTGAAGGTAATTTCGTGACGGAAATACCGGCTTCGGCGGAAGCCCAGGTGATAAACGACGGCATCTCTCTTCTTGGTCAAAGGGAGCTCGTAATAATAAGTGGCAAAAGAACTTACCCGGCGCGCCCTGGTAAACTGAGGGTCGAGTACTAATACTCGCGTACCGAAAATTTTGAGCCGCCCGCGCCATTGGTTCTGCATAGCAATACCGCCAAAATCGTCGTGCGGGTTGGAAGCTGCGATTGCGGGGACGACGGTTCCACAAAAAAAGGAGCCGGGGCACGCTATCCAACCCGTCCAAGCCCTGCTGCCGGCGCCCCTTCTTCACAATTCTGTTGGTATGCAGGGCCAGCCTCCGAACCCCACCGCCTTTCTGGAATTTCCGGATCAAGGTTGCAACGAAATCCCTGCAACGGATGGCCGCCTGTGTGCTTCTGATGTAGTAGGGGCTCTCGCAGAACGCTTTCGGGCCGAGCGAGCGTCGGGGATACGGGACAGATGATGGCAAAACCAGGCAGACGGGCGCCGAAAATGATCGCGGCTTTATTAGTGCTGCTTTTCCCGCTGCCTCGCTCCGCGAACGCGACGGACCTCCAACCGCAAGCCGCGCAAGCATACGATCATTACGTTCAGCTGACACAAGCGCAGGTAGATTCCGAATTGGCGAAGGGCGGACCTTATTTGTGGGTGGAGCGGCTGAGGGAAGCTCGCCGCGCCGCAGCCGACCAGCAACTACGCAACGGTCAAATCGTAATCGAGCGGCTCTACACGCTCGACGAGGGCAAGACCATTCCGGTGCCCGGCGGGATCATTCATCACTGGATCGGCACTATCTTTGTGCCGCATGCGACACTCATGCAAACGTTATCGTTCATGCAAGACTACGACCACAAAGTCGATTACTTCAAGCCGGACATCACACGCTCGAAAATTCTACGGCACGAAGGCGACGATTACTTTGTGCTGTTGCGCTTCTACAAAAAGAAAATCATCACCACCGTGATTGACACGGATCAGCAAGTCCACTACCACGTCGTCGATGCCACCCGTGCCTGGAGCCGTTCGCGCACTACGCGCGTCCAGGAAGTCGAAAATGCCGGACAGTCCAACGAAAAACTGGAGCCCGAAGGACACGATCGCGGGTTTCTCTGGCGAATGAATACCTTTTGGCGTTTCGAACAGAAAGATGGCGGCACGTATATCGAATGCCAGGCCATTTCACTCACGCGCGATATTCCAACGGGGCTGGGATGGATGGTTGGCCCGTTCGTGAGCAGCGTGCCCAAAGAATCGTTAACGTTTACTCTCGCCACCGCCCGCGCCGCGCTGCTGCATTCAACTTCAGCATTTCTCGAAAAATAAATCGCTGCCAACCAGCGATCAGTAAGTTGTGCTGCCCAAATAGATGTCGTCGAGCGCGTTTCTATCGGCGGGGGCGAGCGGCGCAAATGACAAGAAGCTGACCGTGTGACCATCGCCGCTAATCGAGGGCATCAGACTTGCACCACTGGTCGGAGAAGCATTGGTGCCGGCCGAAATGCTGGAGAGCGACAAGCCAGTTGTGCAGGAGATCGTAATGCCAAGGCAGGAATTGCGCACAAAGATGTTCTCTACGCCGTTGCTGGTATTTCCAAGATTAGAAGCGAGCGACGAAAAGGCTATGAATTGGCCAGATAGGCTAACGCTGGGATGCTCGCTTAAACCGTTCGCCGGGGTGGTGCCATTGGTCGTAGACACAAGAATCGTCAAAGGGGCGCAGGTGACCGTCGTGGTGATCCCCAGGCAAGTGTCACGCACGTAGATTTCCTGCGTGGGGCCTATGCCAGGAATAAGTGTCGTTGCCGTAGACGCGAAAGCGACAAAGCGTCCGTTGAACACCGTGCCGCCAGCGCAGGCCGTTGTGCCCGTTGTAACAGTTTCACTACCGCAGGACGAAACGGACGATTGGTCGCTCGCGTTGTCGGCCGGCGTGGTGCCGTCCGGCGTCGAGATCAACATGGTGACCGGGGTGCAAGTGTTATCCGTGCTGGCGATGGTGGTGACGCAAGTGCTGCGTTCGAAGATCTCGGGTGCGCCGGTCAGACTGGTGTTGCTCGCCCCCAGGAGGTTTTTAGCCGCAGATGTGAAGGATACAAACAGCCCCTCCTCGGAAATTGATGGAGACGAACTCGGTGCATTCCCGAATGTTGCGCCGTCCGGCGTCGAAGCCAGATACGTCGTCGGCACGCAGGTGCCCGGAGTGGTCGTCTGGATCGTCGTGATATCGCAAGTATTGCGGATGTACACCTGCGGAGTGACGCCATCGGCCGTAATGTTCGTCACAAGATTCGTGGCCAGTGAAACGAACGCGACGTATTGCCCGTCCGGACTGATCACCGGGTTGTAGCTGCGCCCATTTCCCGCGCTTTGGCCGTCTGCGGAAAGGGAAACCAGTTGCGTATCGAAATTAGAGCTCGGATTAATCGTGCACGGGGTGGTTGAGGTGGGCATGCAAACGGGCCGCCAATAGACTTGGCTGGGACCTGAGGGAACCGAGACCGTGCTTACCAGGTTCGTCGCCAGAGAAGTGAATGCCGCGCGCGTTCCGTCGGAACTCACGGTAGGTTCCGAGCTGACCCCGTTTGCGGCATTACCGTTCGGGTCCGAACTCACCAATGCCGTGACAGGAGAGCAGGACGCCACACCAAGGCAAGTATTTCGCACATAGACATCGGCGGCAGTGTTGAGATCGGTCAGCACCAGATTGTGCGATGCAGACGCAAACGCGATGAATTGGCCGGTGTTGCCGCTGGATGGTCCAACCGTCGCACTCGTAAGTCCGAGCGAACCCATCGAACAAGATGTGGAGCCTCCGCAGAGACCGTTAATTGCCTGGGAACCGTCCGCGGCAAGGTCCACTAATATAGGCAGGCCCAGCAAATGCGTGGGATTGACGGCGAACGTCAGAATGTTTGAAGTACCGCCGCCCGGGCCCGCGTTCACGACCGTAATTTGATCCACGCCACCCGGCAAAAGATAGTTTGGTGTGAGGGTGGCTGAAGCGCTTGTGCTGTCCGCGACCGTGGTTACGAAGGGAACGCCGTTCACATTGATATTAGTATATTGATTCAGGAATCCCGTGCCCGTGACGGATAGGGTTATCGCGGTTGTGCCGCCGGCTTGTACGTTCACAGGCGAAACCGCGGAGATGACCGGAACAGGAGTATCGACAGGCAACGCAAAGGGCGTGGAACTGCCTCCGCCAGGGGAAGGGTTCACGATCGTAATCTGCAGTGCTAAAGGAAGAACCACGTCCGTCGAGTTGAGCTGCGCCGCAAGCGAGGTCGAGCTGATGAATGACGCGGAGCGGTTCGCGCCGTTCACAAAGACTTCCGATTGCGAGACGAAGTTTTTGCCCGTGATATGTAAAGTCAGCCCGTTTGTGGTGCCCACCAGAACGTCAGCCGGATTGATCGAAGTGACCTGCGGTACGCCACTCGTCACCGGTGAAATTGTAAATACCGTAAACGAGGGCGGCGGCTGATTGGTTGGAGGAAAGGTTCCACCGCCGGGTTGGGGAGTCGTCACGCTGATATAAAGAGTGTTCGGATTCTGGAGCAAGGTTGCGGGAAGCGTAGCGTCAATTTCGTTGCTGCCGACGAATTGAAAAGTTGCAAGTGGCGTGGGAGACCCGTTGGCAGTCAGCGCAAATCCCACTTGGGCCTGTTGGACCAAATTTTTACCGAGAACCCTCAGGATGGTCTGCGGGCTGCCCGCTGGAACGCTGGCCGGTGAGAGCGACGTAATCGTGGGAGTAGGATAATTGATTTGTTGCTGGCACGACGACATCACCAGTATCACGAATATCAAGAAACAAAAAGTCAGCCGAGATTTTTCCTGCAAAGTCTTCACCCCTATGCTGTATGTCGATGCCTGAGAAGTCGGCGCAATCCTAGAGACTACTAAAGATGGCCCCAGCGGGCAATCAGGATGCCTGCCGCTTACGGGAATGTCCAGTCGAACAGTCAGCGCGAACTCGATCTTTTTTGGTGATTCCCTTATGGCTTCTTTATGAATCACCAGGTATTTTGCCGCCTCCTTTCATTTTCGCCTTGACAACCTTTTGAATCCAAAATAATTTCATTGAGGACACGCGAGTTTCTCGCTGTGTTTCAGTGTAGGGACCCTCGGTAGGCGAGGCTCCCGCGCAACACAGAAGCCACTGCCCGACAACATCGAGAGATGTTGCACTGGGTGGAACAGGAATTCCCGACGCAAGGGTCTTTCTAACGTGGCTGAGATTCGATCGAATCTCTAACGGGGCGCGGTGCTGAAGCTTGGACGAGTGGGAGCCGGCGCAGATCTTGCTTGCAGGAGATCCGCCCGGTCCGTCAAGGCGCTTTAACCCTCCGGGACAAAGTGCTCCTCACGCATCCTACGTTTCACACCCCTCCTGAAGGTATATGAGAGAAAACAAAGACCAACCTCCGAGTAGCACCATGCGCGCGGCCCGTAGAGCGCATACGTGAACCGGTAGTTCGGATCCTCCGAACACCTTTTCTCGCCGCGTCTTTCGGGAAACTGTAGATGCGGACGGGAACAGGTCCAGCTTTGCGCGCCGGCGGATCGGCAGCGCGCAAGTTGAATCCTTCCTTTTTCATCTCCTAACAGGTCCGGCGAGGCTACGTTTTTTCGCCGCGAACCATAGCCACGACCGGCAGCACCGCCGGTCGATAGGAAGGAGCGAACATGCGTAACTATGCCGATGAAATTCTTTTTATCGAAACTGCCCGGACGGAACGCTTCGTGCCAATTTTGGCTTCCAGCGAAACGTGCTCGCACACTGAAAACGCGAACCATCCCGCGCGTCCTCTACTCCGGGCCCAATGGGTATTGGTGGATGGAAAGCTCGAGCTTCGTTGGTCCGACGATCGGGAAGAGCCTCTGAGATGCGCTGCATGAGTTGGCACCAGTCACCGTGCGGCGCACTAGGGCTCATCCTGCTGAGCGCGAAAACGTTGAAGGATTCGGCCCACTGCGCTTGTAATCATTCGTTAATGAAGATCTGGAGTATTTGTGTGTTTTACTGTGCTCGCTTGGAAGCTGGCGCTCGTGCCACCCTTCTCCGGATTGATGCCTCGAGTCTTCGTCCAAACTGGATTGGTGATTTTCTGTGCGCTATTGGTGTATCTGGTTGCGGCGCCGCCCGCGGTTGCTCAGGACGCGCAGTCGGCGGACTTCTCTAGGAGGCAAACACCGGCGGCGGCTAGGCGCAGCATCAACCCTACAGCGCAACAAATGAGCGACGAAGCGCCCTCCGATGCGACTGAACCCGACGACAGCGACCTGGTAACACTCTTCCCACACTCGGAAACCAGCCGCTACTGGATTTCCGGGCAGGCCAACATCATTTTTCAGTGGCACGGGTCGTTCCCAGCGGCCTACAGCGGGAAGAACAGCTTCAGGCCGGCCCCGGAAAATGCGACCTCGAAGGTCTATACACTCTATCTGGGCTACCAGCTGACGCATTCGACCGAAGTTTATTTGGACATGGAAAGCGCGGGTGGACGCGGGCTGAGCAACGCGTTGGGGCTAGCCGGATTCACGAATCTCGATGTGGTCCGCAACCCCACCCTCGGAGACGTTCCCTATCTGGCCCGGCTCATGATCCGCCAGATAATTCCGCTGAGCGATGAGCGTGTTACAGCCGAGCGCGGCCCTTTGGGCTTGGCAACCACTCTGCCGGCGCGGCGTCTGGAATTTCGTCTTGGAAAATTCAGTATGGCGGACTTCTTCGACGCCAATTCGTACGGCTCAGACAGCCATCTTCAATTTCTGAACTGGACCGTCGACAACAACGGCGCGTACGACTATGCCGCGAACACGCGGGGTTATACGGATGGCGTCATTGTCGAATACGACGATCACTGGTGGACGGTCCGGTTCGCCGAGACCCTCATGCCGAAAGTAGCCAACGGCCTCCACCTGGATGCCGACATCGCGCGAGCACGAGCGGGAAATCTGGAACTCGAGGCGCGCGGAAGTTTGCTGTGGAATCGGCCAGGGGTTGTGCGCTTCCTCAGCTACCTGAACCACGCAGACATGGGCAACTACGAAGAAGCCATCAGAGATTATCTGAAGGATCCGGTCGCGCCGCCCGATATCACTGCCACGCGGCGCCAAGGCCGTCACAAATACGGCTTCGGGCTTAATTTCGAGCAGGACATCACAGCGCACCTGAGCGCCTTCGGCCGCCTGGGCTGGAGCGATGGGCGCAACGAGTCCTTTGCATACACGGAAGTGGACCGTACGCTCGAGCTTGGCGCCTTTGGGAAAGGAGCCTGGTGGCGTAGGCGAAATGACCGCGCCGGCGTGGCTTTCGTCGCCAATGGCATCGTTGCGGCGCATCAACAATACCTCGCGCTCGGCGGCTTGGGATTTCTGCTCGGAGATGGCGGTCTCATCTACGGCCCCGAAAAAATCGTTGAAGCGTTTTACACCGCACATCTCTGGCGCGGGTTCTTCGCGTCCTTCGACATACACCACATCAATAATCCTGGATACAACAGAGCTCGTGGTCCCGTCCTGGTTCCGGGGGTCCGCCTCCACGTTGATTTCTAGTCTCGGCCGGGCCGCGAGTCTTCCTGTTAACTTAACCCACCTTCCGCAGCCTGATGTGATTTGAATATTTTTTGAGCACATTTTCGGAGTAATTCGAATCTAGAGATTTCTTAACCTTCCTATCCTCAGTACGAGTCCTCAGGAAATATTGCGTGTCCTGCGAAAAAGTCTTTGTAGTGAAGACCAACTCTCTTGAAAGTGGAGTGGCCATGCGTAGGATCGATGCATGTACTTGCGTCGCTGCTATCGCAACAAGGATGGCAAGCGCCATGGCTACTGGGCGCTGGTCGAGAGTTATCGTTCGTCGCGAGGTCCACGGCAGCGCGTGGTGGCCTACCTCGGTGAGATGGATGCGGCCGGCCGTCTGGGCATTCAGCAACAGGCGGCAGGTGCTGCCACGATTGCTCAGCGCGGATTATTCCAGGACATCGAGCCGCAGTGGGTGGAAGTCGATCTGAAGCGGATCGCTATCGAACGGAAGCGTGCCTTTGGCGGTCCCTGGCTGGGGCTGGAGTTGTGCCGGCAAGTGGGGCTGGTCGATTTTCTGGAACAGACCTTGCCAACGGGACGAGAAGAGATTTCCTGGCCGGTGATGGCACAGATCCTGATGCTGGCACGACTCTGTGAGCCCTCGAGCGAGTTGCAGATCGCGGAACGTTTCTATGAAGCCAGTGCGTTAAGCGATTTGCTAGGCGTGCCCGCTAACAAGGTAAATGAAGACCGACTCTACCGCTCTCTGGATCGACTCCTGCCGCATAAGGAAGAGCTGGAAAAACATCTGAAGAATCGCCTGGGAGAACTATTCGATCTGGACTACGACCTGTTGTTGTACGACGTCACCAGTACGTACTTTGAAGGCGAGGCCAAGCGGAACCAACTGGCTCAGCGGGGTTATTCGCGCGATCACCGCCCCGACTGCAAGCAGGTAAACATTGCTCTGGTGGTAAGCCGCGAAGGAATGCCCTTGGGCTACCAGTTGTTCACGGGGAACCGCAACGACGGAACCACGCTGGAAGAGATCGTGGAGCGGATCGAACGACTGTACGGGAGAGCGAACCGTATCTGGGTGTTGGATCGCGGCATGGTCAGCGAAGAAAACGTGCGGTTTTTGAAAGCAGCCAAGCGACGGTACATCGTGGGGACACCGAAGGGCATGCTGAAACGGTTCGAGGGAGAACTGCGCGCCCAAGACTGGAATCAAGTGCGGGAAGGTCTGGAGGTGAGGTTGTGTCCGGCCCCTGGTGGGGAAGAAGTATTCCTTCTGTGCCGGAGTGCGCAGAGGAAACAGAAAGAGCAGGCCATGCATGAGCGCTTTGAAAACCGCATCGAGGAGGGGCTGGAAAAGATCGTGGCCAGCTGCGCAAAGCGCCAACAACTGCCGGCCGCTGTGGGGCAGCGGGTGGGGCGATTATTGGGCAAGAACTCGCGGGCAGCAGGAGCGTTTGCGGTCAAGATCGATCCCGATACAAACGGCTTTGCGAAGTGTCAGTGGAAAAGAATCGATCGCTGGCGGGAGTGGGCACAACTCAGTGAGGGTTGTTATGTGTTGCGCAGCAACGTGACGGACTGGAGCCCAGAAGAACTCTGGCGTGCCTACATGCAGCTGACCGAGGCCGAGGCCGCGTTCCGCATCCAGAAGACGGATTTGCAACTGCGACCGATCTGGCACCAGAAACAAGAGCGGGTGGAAGCGCACATCCTGGTGTGCTTTCTGGCCTTTGTGTTGTGGAAGACGCTGGCGCAACTTTGCCAACGCGCTGGGTTGGGCAACGAACCACGAAAAGTATTCCAGGAGTTGGCGGACATCACCCTGGTCGACGTCGTGTTACCAACGCGCAGCGGAGTAATCATCCGCAAGCGCTGCATCAGTCGACCGACCGAGCACCAGGCGACACTGTTGCAACACCTGAATCTACATCTCCCCAACTCGCAGGAAATGACCCAAGTGTAGTGAAGACTCCGGTATGTCCGTGTTGAAAACACAGGTATTTATTCTTCAAACTGCGGAACTTGGGTTAATTGTGGATTGTCCATCTCGACCGGACTAAGCTGCGCGCCTGCGGCGTGGGGCGACCGTCTCGATCGGGCGAGCCGCTGGGGAGGATTTTGATGTCACATTTCAAACTCGTGGACCTGCCTGTACTTGTGCTTTGCATTGCCGCATTGCCTCTGCACGAGCAAAACGCCCCGAAGACTCAGAAGAATCAAGAGCCGGCCGCAACTCAGACCGCGCCAGCACCGCTGCCCGCGGCCAAGCCTGCGGATGTGGCGTCACCCGACGCCATTCTTGCAGCGACCTACGACGTGATTTCAGGGCCTGCCGCACAAAAGCGCGACTGGGATCGCTTCCGATCGCTCTTCGTTCCAGGCGCGCGATTGATTCCCACAGTTGCGAAGAAGACGGGCGGCGGCTATGAAACCCGCGTAATCACACCGGACGAGTACGCAAAATACGCAGATGCATATTTCCAAAAGAATGGTTTTGCCGAGAGGGAGATCGCGCGGAAAGCGGAGCGCTACGGCAACATCATGCAGATTTTCAGCACCTACGAATCGCGGCACGATGCCAGCGACGCTCAGCCTTTCGCGCGTGGAATCAATAGTTTCCAATTGTTTTACGACGGCACGCGCTGGTGGGTCGTCACGATTTTCTGGCAGGAAGAGACGCCGGACACTCCTCTGCCGAAGGAATTCTTGCCGGCGGCGAAGTAGAACCCGTCCCGGCCGGTCAGGCTATCGCGGCGGTGTGGCGCTGGGCGTTGCCTGGGTGGCGGGCGCAGCACTCGCGGCTGCCGTCGGGGAGACAGGTCCAGCGGGCGTGGGGAGCAGCATCTGGAGGACATCGGGCGGCAGTTTGTCGGCACGCGCCATCAACGCGCTCACTTCCCACATTTGCTGGTCGGAAAGCGCCTTCTGAAAGCCCGGCATGCCGGTCAGACGGATGCCGTTCTTCACTTTCCAGTACGTGACGCCGACCGGATCGTCGGTGACGGTTTCTTTCTCGGTAAAAAGCTGCGGCGCGTGCGGGAACATCCCCTGCGCCGCGGCGGAAGGCTGCTGCAACGGCAGGCCGTGGCAGAAGGCGCAATTCTTCTCGTACAGGTCGGCCCCGGCAATCAGGTCGTTGGTGGTAAATGACGAAGGGTCGCGTTCCGGAGCTTCCCTTTTAATTCTCGCGTGCAGGGCGCCCCGGGCAATGAATTTTTCGAAAGGCAGGGGAGCGTCGGCGGCGGCGGCCGGCGCTTGCCCGTTCTCCACATAGAAAAAAATTGCGATCGGCACAATCAGTAGTCCCAAAATTAGCCCAATCAGAAAACCTCTCATTGAGGGTCCTTTCACTGTTCGTTTTGCTGCGAAAAAATGGAGACGATTAAATAGCACAACCGGTGGCCTGTTGCTATGGCTTTCGGACGTACGATAATCGCGCTTGCGGCCAGCGCGCCAATGGGAGATGAATACCGGGGACAAATTCACGGAGGCTTTCATGTATCAAGCCGATTTGCTTAAGGGCCGCACGATTTTCATTACTGGCGGTGGTACGGGGCTCGGACGCTCGATGGCGCTGCGCTTCGCCGAATTGGGCGCGAATATTTTCTTGGTCGCGCGCCGCGAAGAGCCGCTCAAGGAAACATCCGAAGCCATTCGCGCAAAAGGCGCACGGGCAGCTTATGCTTCGGCGGATATCCGCGATTTCGGCGCGGTGGAACAAACAGTGGCGGCCGCCGAAAAGGAATTTGGCCGCGTGGATACGCTTGTAAACAACGCCGCGGGAAATTTTATCGCGCGCACGGAAAAGCTTTCGCCGAACGCTTTCAACGCAGTGGTGGGAATTGTGCTGCAGGGGACGTTCCACTGCACGCTCGCTCTGGCAAGGAAATGGATCGCAGCGAAGCAGCCCGGCCACGTGCTGAACATCGTGACGACATACGCAGCAGTGAATTCTGGTTCGGGGTTTGTCGTTCCGTCAGCTTGCGCCAAGGCCGGAGTGCTGGCACTCACGCGGTCTCTGGCAGTCGAGTGGGCGCGCCATCATATCCGGCTGAACGCGATCGCTCCGGGACCATTTCCGACCGAAGGCGCATGGTCGCGCCTGCTCCCGTCCAAGGAACTAGAAGAGCGCGCGAAGAAATATCATCCCATGGGCCGCTTCGGACGCCACGAAGAGCTTACTAACCTCGCCGTGTACCTGCTCAGCGATCAGGCCGATTACGTCAATGGCGAATGTGTGGTGATTGACGGCGGATTGTGGCTGCGTGGCGCCGGCGAATTCAACGATTTTCTCGACCTGCCGGAGGCTGCTTGGGAGATGCTAGAGTCTGCGCGCAAGAAATAGTGGAGATCGCGCGCTGCATCTTGCGAATTTGCGTTCAGCGTGCTCCCGCAGGCGCTACTTCGGTCGGGTTGACGTTGATCGTAGTGGGATTAATCTCGAATTTCAGAATCCAGTCGCTCGGAACGTTGTGACCATTCATTTTCGCAGGTCGAAATTTCCAAAGTTGCGCGGCTTGCAATGTGCGATCGGCAAAATATTGACTGGGTCCACGAGAATCGAAAGCCGCTTCCGTCACGCTGCCTGACTCATCCACGTGGACCTTCACGCTGACCCGCACCTTGCCCTGAATCGTGTTGCGAGCCCTTTGTGGCGCGTCGGGCAGGACTTGATGAAGGACTGCGCCTCGAACGAAGCCAGCTTGGGACGGAACGGGCGCTTCGTTTTGATTCGATGCCGGCGGCGGAGCCGGTCGAGCCGCGACGCTCGGGACCGGGTTCGGAATCGGCTTCTGATTGCTAGGCGCTTGCGCGGGTTTCTGCGGCGTCTGTTGGACCGAGCTCTTCGCTTCCTGCTTCGGTGGAGCGACCTGAGCTCCTGGTTGAACCACGGGTTGTTCGACCGGAGGGCTGGGAGGTTGCTGCACCTGGGGGTGGTGCCCGAGCAACATCACCAGGCCTAACACAACCACCAGTGCCAGGCCAATGGCTGCAGCCGGAACAACGTACTGCGACACCGCGAACGCAACTTGCGACTTCTCGTCCGTGTACATTGGTTTTGCAGGCGGGGTGGCGCTTCCGTGTATTCTTGTTGCGATATCTGCAACGCTCCACCGCAACTGAGGATCCCGGCGCAAACAGTGACGCGCTATTTCCAGAAACTCCGTGGGCATTGTCGAAGGCGGCGCAGGATCTCCCTGGTTCGTTCTCTCCCACACGGGCAGCCGCTGCGTGAGAGCTTCGGAGAGGGTCATGCCGAGAGACCAAACATCGCCCGCCGGCGAAATCCTTCCGCCGATCGCTTCGGGTGAATCGTACGGGGTGGGCTTCCCTAAACTGCCTCCCGAATCCCCAATCCGGCACAGCCCGTCGCTCGAAATTTTCAGTTGTTCGTCCGAAGCCATAATGTTCGCGGGCTTAAGGTGTCCATGCACAAACCCCTTTTCGTGAATGTAGGCGAGCGCCTCCAGTAAGGGCCCTAAAATGTCCCGCGCCTCGTCCGCTGCGATCGGCCTCTTGGCAACAACCGCAGCCAGGTTTTCATCGGCGCCTTCCATCACCACGTAGAGCACGGGCGTGCCATCCAGCTCGTAGCGTCCCGTGTCAAGAATTCGAATCAGGTTGGGATGCGATAGTTTTCCCGCTTGCCTCCAACGAGCGAGTTGGCCGTTTGCTTCCGCCGCATCCGCCGGAACCAATTTGATCACCGCATTGTGAGCTTTCGGCTGATGGGATTCGGTCACGAATACGGCGCTGTGTTCAGTTGAGCCCACAAACTGGCCAAGCTCGTATTTTCCGTCAACGACGTGGCCCACCCATTGAGTTGCGGTTTCAGTCATTGTTATCTCCGGAGCGCGACCACCGCTGGCGGCAAGCAGCGTCGGACCCGAGCGCTTGCCAACGCTTCCCGCCCGTAACGGCAATGCTGCGCCTGAGAAGGGATGTGAGCTTCCGAAATTGCGGTGAACATAAATCTGGAAACCCCTGGTTGCCCGTAGGGTTTCCGCGCATCAGGCTGGGTTGTAGCCGAGTGCAACCGGGTGGGCCGCTGTTCTCCCAATCTCGGTGACAGACATTTTGCAACATTCCGGACCCGCCGGCGCGAAAAATTAGATGTGCGTTGCTCAGTTGCACGCCTCGCAAAAATGACAACCCACCGGATCCGCGCGTCGTGCGCCTACGAATCGATATGGTTATTGACATACCATAAATAGATCGATACTATATTGGTATGCTCTCACCTCCCGGAATCCCCAAAGCCCGAGTCAAAGTCTCTCCCAAATTTCAAATCGTGATTCCGAAGGCCATCCGGGAAGAACTGAAAATCGAACCCGGCCAGGAACTTTTCATGTACGTCTATGAAGGGAAACTCCATATTGATCTGCTCCGTCCTGTTACGGAACTTCGAGGGATAGCCCAGGGCATGAAATGGAAAGAGGATTACCGTGACCGCAACGACCGTTTCTGAGCTCTTGCTGATCGATTCTTCGGCCTGGCTGGAATACCTGACCCAAGACACGGACGCGGCAAAGTTCGCTCCCTTCATCGAGAGTTCGAGCCCCAGGCTTGTTCCGACGATTGTCTTATATGAGGTCGTCAAGATATTGAGGCGCGAGCGTGGTCAGTCGGAATCAGACCGCTTCATCTCCGCAGCGCTTCGCGGCAGGGTCGTTCCCCTGGACGAACAGTTGGCGCTGGCCGCAGCTCAAGTGAGCAACACCACGAAACTCGCGATGGCCGACTCGATCATTTACGCGACTGCGCAAGTTCATCAGGCTCAACTCGTCACCGGCGACGCGGCGTTCCGGGGGCTCCCCGGCGTTATTATTCCCTGACGCGCTGCCCAAGAATGTTTGCCGCGAAAATCTGAAGAAACCGTCGTGACCGGACGTCTTGCCTTGACCGTCCTTATCCGCGCCAGTAAGCTAGTTGTTTCCAAAGAGGACGACGAACCCACATGAGCGCTGAGACTATTCAAATCACTCTGCCGGATGGCGCCATTCGTGAAGTTCCGCGAGGAACCACCGCCGCGCAAATCGCACAACAGATCTCGCCTCGGCTGGCGAAGGAAGCTCTGGTAGCGCGCGCGGACGGTGACCTCGTTGATCTCTCCCGCCCGTTGGAGCATGATTCGAAAATTTCCATCCTCACCGCGAAAGATCCTGACGCGGTCCAGGTCTTCCGCCATTCCGCTGCCCATCTGCTGGCCGCGGCCGTGCTTGATCTGTATCCGAACGTAAAACTCGGCATCGGCCCGCCGATCGAAAATGGCTTCTTCTACGAATTCGTGCGCGAAGAACCATTCACCCAGGACGACCTGGAAAAAATTGAAGCCAAGATGCACGAGCTGGCGGCGAAAGACGTTCCCAACCAGCGCAAGCTGATTGCGAAGCCCGAAGCCATCGAGCTCTATCGCAAGAGCAATCAGGAATTCAAATGCGAGTTGGTGGAGGAAAAAGCCACCGAGCCCATGGTGTCGTTCTATACCACCGGCAAGTTCATCGATTTTTGCCGCGGACCGCACATTCCTTCCACCGGACGCATCAAGGCGTTCAAGCTGATGAACGTCTCCGGCGCCTACTGGAAAGGCAAGGAAGGCAATCCGCAAATGCAGCGGATTTACGGCGCGTGCTTCGTGGATCAGAAGGAACTCGACGAGTATCTGCACAAGCTCGAAGAGGCCAAGCGCCGCGACCATCGCCGAATCGGAAAAGAGCTGGGCCTGTTCACTGTGAGCGACCAAGTCGGGTCCGGTCTGCCGCTTTGGTTGCCGAAAGGCGCCACGATTCGGCGTGTTCTAGAGGATTACATTCTCGAAAAGGAACGTCGCGCCGGCTATCAACATGTTTACACCCCGGACCTCGCGAAGGTTGACCTCTACGTTCGTTCCGGTCATTGGGCTCACTATCACGAAGACATGTTCCCGCCGATCGATCTCGAAACCGAGCAACTGGTGCTGCGGCCGATGAATTGCCCGCATCACATTCTCGTCTATGAATCCAAAAAGCACAGCTATCGCGACCTGCCCGTGCGAATTGCGGAACTCGGTACGATGTACCGCTACGAGCGATCGGGCGTCCTCAGTGGTCTCAGTCGCGTGCGCTGCATGACGCTCAACGACGCGCACATCTTCTGCACTCCAGAACAAATCAAGGAAGAATTTGCCGGAGTCATGCGGCTGGTCGAGGAGGCCTATCGCGATCTCGGCATTACCCAATACAGTTACCGCCTGTCCTTGCGCGATAAATCGCGCAGCGACAAATACGTCAACAACGACGAGATGTGGGACCTCGCCGAAGACATGCTCCGCGAAGCGATGAATTCGCTCGGCCTCCCCTACACCGAAGCGCCGGGTGAAGCGGCTTTCTACGGGCCGAAGCTCGATATTCAACTGGCGGACGTTATGGGTCACCAGGAAACCTACTCGACGATTCAGATCGATTTCCATCTACCGAATCAATTCGAACTTGGCTACGTGGGCGCCGATGGTCAAGAACACCGGCCGGTAATGATTCATCGCGGCGTCATCAGCACCATGGAGCGAATGGTTTCTTATCTCATTGAGCTTTACGCCGGCGCCTTCCCAGCCTGGCTGGCGCCTGTCCAGGCGGTCGTGCTGCCCATCACCGAACGGCAGAACCAGTACGCCAGCGAGGTTCACAGGAAACTGCTCGACGCAGGGGTTCGCGTGGAACTCGACGATCGCAACGAAAAACTGCAAGCCAAAATCCGCGACGCGCAGCTCCAGAAAGTTCCCTACATGCTGGTCATCGGCGGCAAGGAAGCGGAAGCCGGCACCGTGTCAGTTCGCCACCGCTCCAAGGGAGACCTCGGCCCGCGCCCGCTAGATCAGTTCAGCACGGACCTGCGCCAGGAAATAGATTCACGAGCGATTGTTTAGTCCAGGCGGCGCAATCTGCCGGCCTCCTTCAACCTAAAGTCCTCTGAATGCCTTATTGTCGGGGAGCGGCGAACCCATGCTATACTTTTTGCCCCGTCCCTCCCCATAGGCATATCTGGTTGGGAGGTGCGGCCAGCGGGCTGCCATCGCATCTTTCAGGGCCCGGGAGGTGGGTTTATCGCAGAACGTGGTGGAGCTCCTGGCCTTCGGGTCAATGAAAGAATTCGTGCTCGTGAAGTTCGCGTAATCGATGATGCCGGTAATCAGCTTGGCGTGATGTCGCTTTTCGACGCGATGAAGCAGGCGCGTGAATCAGGTTTGGACGTGGTGGAGATTTCCCCGAACGCGGTCCCACCGGTCTGCAAGCTTGTGGATTACGGAAAGTTCCTCTACGAGCAAAGCAAAAAGGCTCACGAAGCAAAGAAGAACCAGAAAAGTTCACATATCAAAGAAGTGAAGTTCCGGCCTTCCACCGCCGAGCATGATTATCAGGTGCGTAAGAATCAGATCATCCGATTTCTTGGCGAAGGCTACAAGGTAAAGGCCATGATTTTTCATCGCGGCCGCGAAATGGCGCACCAGGACGTCGGCCGCAAGAAGATGGACCGCTTGATGAAGGACATTGTGGATCACGCGCAAGTGGAATTCGGGCCAAGGATGGAAGCGAACATCCTGCTCGCGCTGCTTGCACCGAAGAAGGGCGCCGGATCAGCTCCTGCGCAGAAGAGCGCGGAAGGTCAGGTGTCGTAAGAACCCGCCGCCGGAATTGGCAGTGCCACTGAGACCGAAGAGGAAATCGTGAAGAAGAACAAGAAAATGAAAGCGAAGACGCACCGCGGCGCCGCCAAGCGCTTCAAGATCACGGCAACCGGCAAAGTGATGCGCTGGCGGTCGGGAAAGCGCCACTTACTGGGCACGAAGAAGCCGCGCCGCATGAGAAGGCTTCTCAACAAAGTTCAGGTCAATCCCGCCGACGTGAAAAACGTGCGTCTGGCGTTGCCTTACGGCCTGCCGTAAAGTAACTAAGTTTTTTCGTGCCGGGCAGAGCGTAACGGGTGCCTGCCGGCCGGAGGTTCCGCCCGCTGCCAGAAATGGCGAGCTTGGGTGGGGCCAATTGCAGTACTGCGAGACAAACCCGTCCTGTCGCTCGTGCGTCGTTGCGTGCGGCTGGCCGCGTTTGTCTCCTCACTTTATTTGAAAGCGCCATCGAAGCCGATTGCGACCTAGGGGCACGGCATGCCGTGCCCGTTTGCAATTTGCCTTTGTCGCACGATAGGAGAAAAGAACCATGCCTCGAGTTAAACGTGGAACCAAACGCCGCGCCCGCCGCAAAAAGCTGCTGAAGCACGCCAAGGGGTTTTTCCTTACTAAGGGCAAGCTTTTCCGCTCGGCGAAGGAAGCAGTGAATCGCTCGCTGCGCTACACCTATCGCGACCGCCGCGTCCGCAAGCGCGATTACCGCACGCTATGGATTCAGCGCATTGGCGCTGCCGCGCGCAATAACGGAACGACCTACAGCCAATTGATTCACGCGCTGAAGGCCGGTGGCATTGACCTCGACCGCAAAATTCTGGCGGACATGGCCGTGCAAGACGCCGAAGGATTCACGGCGCTGGTCGCGTCGGTGAAGCAGCACATGCCGAAGCCGTCGCCAGCCCAAGCGCACGCCGCGCAACAACGGCCAGTACGGCACCACCAAGAAGGATAATTCGCAGCGGGATGTGGGCGGAAAGGCAACCTAGCGCAGCGCCGGCGTCCCGCCGGCTCATTGCATTTCGAACGAGAAAGGTTTCCTTCGCAGGCAATTTGGCGATGGTTTTGTAGGGGCGGGTCTGAGACCCGCCCCTACGTTCGAACGCTTCCTCACCATGACAACGAACGGTCCCACAACACAGACCCTCGCCCAACTTGGCGCTGATTCACCCGACAAGGTTGCGGCTCTGTTTCGCGATTTACGCTCCGCCTTTGATCGCGATGCCACTCAGGATATCGATTCCATCGATGTGGGCATCACGCGCGTAAAATGGCTCGGCCGCAAATCGGGAATTGTGTCCGAGATCACGGAAAATTGGCTGAAGTCGGCATCCCAAGAAATCAAACCCACCGTTGGTCAAAGCCTGAACGCGCTGAAGGCCCATATCGAGGCGCGCATCTCTGCGCTCACCACAGAAAAAGAAGGTGCGGCAGAGCGAACCGCGACGGCCCGCGAGAAAATCGATCTTTCGCTCCCCGGCATCGAACGCGCCATCGGCACGCGCCACCTCATCCGCCAAACCTACGAGGAACTCCTGCGTATTTTCGCCGCGATCGGATTCAGCGTGGTGCAAGGCCCCGAGATCGAAACGCCCTACTACAATTTCGAAGCGCTGAATATTCCCGAGCATCATCCCGCGCGCGACAACATGGACACGTTCTACATCGAGGGCGCACGCACGCCGCATCTGCTGCGCACACATACGTCCCCCATGCAGATTCGCACGATGGAAAAGCAACCGCCGCCGGTGCGCATCGTTGTCCCGGGCAAAGTCTATCGCCGCGATAATCCGGACGCGACGCACGGTTACATGTTCCACCAGATCGAAGGCCTCGCGGTGGATACCGACATCACCTTCTGCGATTTCAAGGGCACGGTGGAATATTTCGCGCGCGAATTCCTCGGGCCGAAAACGAAAACCCGACTGCGACCGAGTTATTTCCCTTTCACTGAGCCGTCTGCGGAGGTGGACGCGAGCTGCCACGTCTGCGGCGGGTCGGGCTGCCGAGTCTGCAAACAGTCTGGCTGGATCGAGCTGTTCGGCGCCGGAATGGTGAACCCCGCCGTGTACGGCTTCGTGAAATACGATCCCGAAAAACTCTCAGGCTTCGCGTTCGGCATGGGGGTGGATCGCCTAGCCATGATGAAGTACGGCGTAACGGAAGTGCCGCTACTGTTCCAGAACGACGTGCGCTTCCTAAAACAATTTCCGTGATCATGTTGCTGGGGCACGGCATGCCGTGGCTGCTTTAGGTGTCCGCTACGAATACAAAATGAAAATCGTCTATAACTGGCTGAAACAATTCGTGGACGTGACGGCGTCGCCAGCCGATCTGCGCGCGCGCCTTTCGCTCGCCGGCATCGCCGTGGATTCGATCGAAGAAACCGCCGCCGGCCCGGTGCTGGACGCAGAAGTCACCGCGAATCGTCCAGACTGCCTGGGCCACCTCGGCATCGCGCGCGAAGTCACGGCCATTTACCGACTGCCGCTCAAGCCGCTGCATCCGAAGCTGAAGGAGTCCGCGGAAAAAGTCGCAAATGCCGCCGGCGTGGAAATCGAAGCACCAGAACTTTGCGGGCGATTCACCGCGCGCGTACTGCGCGGCGTGAAAGTGCAGCCTTCGCCGGACTGGCTGCGGCAGGGCCTCGAAGCCATCGGCGAGAAATCCATCAACAACGTGGTCGACGTCACAAATTACGTGATGTTCGAGCTAGGCCACCCGCTGCACGCCTACGATTTCGACAAACTCAACGAAAAGCGCATCGTAGTGCGCCACGCCAAACCCGGAGAAAAAATCCGCACGCTCGACGGCGCCGAACGCACGCTGGGGAAAGACATGTGCGTGATAACTGACGCCGCCCGCGCGATCGGAATTGGCGGTGTGATGGGCGGCGCGGACACCGAGATCGGCTTCCGCACGCGAAATATATTGCTCGAATGCGGGTGGTTCGATCCCATCACGGTCCGACGAACCTCGAAAGCCCTCGGCCTGCGCTCGGAGGCCTCCTACCGCTTCGAGCGCGGCGCCGATCCCGAAACGGCGGAGCTGGCCTCGCGACGCGCGGCGGAACTGATTCAACAACTGGCTGGTGGCGAAATCCTTTCGGGTGTGGTGGATATCTACCCTAACCGCGCGTCCGAAAAGAAAATCGAACTTTCACGCAAAGAATTGCTGCGGGTGATGGGCGCGGACGTACCCGACCGCGACGTTGAAGCAGTTTTGAGCGCATTGGGATTTCATCCTGTGCGCGTGGACGTAAACCGCGGCAGCGAAGGTTCGCTCGCCGCCATCTGGGAATGTCGCCAAGTTTCCTGGCGCCGCGATGTGACGCGCGGGGTCGACCTCATCGAAGAAGTCGCGCGCCACTACGGCTATGACAAATTTCCGCCCCGCTTGCCGCCCGCCAAGCAGCCTGCGCATCGCTTGCCTCACGCCGAAGCCCAAGACCGCCTGCGCGAACGTATCGTCGGGCTCGGCTATCAGGAACTCGTGGAAATTCCGATTGTGGATACCCAGCGCAACGAGCTTTTCAGGCCCGAAAATCTGGTGCCCGCCGTAATCGCCAATCCGCTCGCGGAAGACGCTTCGGTGATGCGCTCGACTGGAATTGTAAGCATGGTGCGCGCGATCGAATGGAACTTGAATCGCGGCCAGCGCAATTTGCGGCTATTTGAAATCGGCAAGACCTACGAACTGTGTGACGGCGAGCCAATCGAGACGTCGGTGCTGACGATCGGCGCAACCGGGCTAGCCCGCGAGAAAACGATCTACGAAGCGGCGCGTGAGTATGGTTTAGCCGACCTGAAAGGCGATCTGGACACCATCGGCGCCCTAGCGGGCAACTTCACATGGAAATCTGATGGCCCCCAATGGCTCACAGCCTCGCGTGCGGCTGAGATCTCGCTATCCCACGGTAAGGGAACCCCTGCGAACGCTCGTAGCACGCTGGGCGTTGCGGGCCAGCTCGCGCGACGCAGCGCGGACCAACTCAAGTTGCGCCAAGATGTATTCCTCGCCGAGCTCCGTCTTGAGCCGTTGCTGACGGGCATGGAAGCCGCGGACGCGGCCCGTCGTTTCAAGCTGTTGCCGCGTTTCCCAGCAGTCGAACGGGATTTCTCGCTCGTCCTCGCGGATGGCGTGACATTCGCGCAGGTGGAACAAACGATCCATTCCCTCCATATCCCCGAAATCGAAACCATCGAAGCCGCCGATCTTTTTCGTGGTGGGCAAATTCCAGCAGGTAAATTCTCGCTGATGATCCGCGTGAAGTTTCAGAGCGCGGAAACGACATTCACGGACGCGCAACTCAACGAATTGTCCGTACGCATCGTCAACGCGCTCCAGGAAAAGCTCGGCGCGACCCTTCGGGCGAGTTAGTGTCGAGCTCGCTGGTCGCAACACCCCAACACCTCAAGCTGCCGCCAGCCACAACTTCGTTGCGTCCGCAAGCACAATCGCCGACAATGTCGGTGGCTCAGCAGGGAGTGGAACGTGAAAATCGAGATTTACGACCAGGTCTACAACGTCAACGCCGATGGCAACGAGGAATACCTGCACGAACTGGCGGCCTACGTGGACGGCAAAATGCGCTCGATTGCCGACGCAACACACATGGTGGATTCCCTCAAGGTGGCCGTGCTCGCAGCGTTGAACATCGCGGATGAAACCTTCGCCATGCGCAAACGCCAGCAGGAAACCGAAGGTCCGTTGCGCAAGCGCGTGGAAAAATGCGTGTCGATGGTGGAAAAGGCGCTCGAGCAAACGAATTAGCCGAAAGTACGCGACCTTCGACCCGCACAGCACAACCCATTGGTACTCAGCGCCATCTCTTATATTATGCTGCCCTGGAGATGTAGCCAGCCTGTACAGAGTGCCTAGTCAAAAACTAGTCCGCTATCTGCTAGTCCCTATCGCTCTCCTCGCAGCCCTCGTGCTGGCGATGACGATGGGGAGTGTCTGGCACAACCATGCGGGTTCATCCGACGCGAATTGCTCGATCTGCCATCTCAGTCATCAACCCGTTGATCACTCGCTCGTGAGCCATCGCGAGCCGTCCCTGGCTCAGGTGGACACACAGACCGAACCCGAGGAGCCTGGATTCACGCTCGGTCTCGTTGCTCCGCGTCTTCCCGCACGCGCGCCACCCACCTGCTGATCACCCAGTCTGTGCAATTGGAAGTACGCTGATCCGTCCTTTCTTCATTCTTTAGATTTTGCCGATAGCCCTATAGGTGTCGTTCCGAGGAACGGCGTGGAATTCGCTCGGAGGTTCTCGAGCGAGATTGAATTGGAGGTTGAGGGCCATGCCTGCAAAAACTGTGCGGATTGCGATTCTTGCATCGGTAGCGTGCCTAGCGCGCGGCGCTTACGCGCAAGATTCACCGCAGCAACCGCAGCCCGCGCCGGCTGCCTCGTCGCAGGCGTCGCCGCAGAACGTGCCTTCCGGCCAGGTACACGGCGCCGTGCGCATATCGCTCGATCAAGCGATCCAGTTGGCGCTGCAGAACAATCACGCTCTCAAAGCTGCGCGCAGCACCATCCAGCAAAGTGAAGCGCAGGAAATCACCGCGAACCTGCGGCCGAACCCGGTGCTCACCGCCGACGCCCAATTCATCCCGATCTTCCAACCGAATGAGTTCAGCGCCGACTACATCAATACCACGGCGCAATTTGATCTGGGCATCTCTTATCTTTTCGAGCGCGGGAAAAAACGCCAGCATCGTCTGCAAGCGGCCCAGGACATCACCGCGCAGACCAAGGCAACCGTCGCAGACAACGAGCGAACACTCGCCTTCAACGTCGCCTCACAATTCTTCATGGCGCAGCTGGCGGAATCGACTCTCGATCTCGCGTTCGAAGACATGAAGAGCTTCCAGAAAACCGTGGACATCAGCGAAGCCCGTTACAAGGCCGGCGACATTAGCGAAGTGGATTATTTGAAGATTAAGCTGCAGTTGTTGCAGTTCCAGAGCGACGTTTCGCAGGCGCAACTCGCCAAGACTCAGGCTCTGGTCGGCCTCCGGCAATTGCTGGGTTACCAGAGCGTTCCGGAGGATTTCGACGTTACCGGCGATTTCGATTACAAGGCGGTGACACTAAAGCTCGAAGACTTGCAGCAAATGGCATTGCAGAACCGGCCGGACTTTCGCGCCGCGCAGCAGGGAGTGGTCGCGGCAAACAGTCAGTACGCGTTGGCAAAAGCGAATGGCAAGGTGGACGTCATCGGGACTTTCGACTACGACCATGTGAACGCGACCAACACCGGGTCTTTCTTCGGCAACTTCCAGATTCCGATATTCAATCGCAACCAGGGCGAAATCGCCCGCACGAACTATGCAATCAACCAAGCGCAGGAATTGGAACTCGCCGCGAGCGATCAAGTCCTAAGCGATGTCCTCACGGCGTACGAAGGCGTTCGCGATAACGATCAGGTTGTTTCGCTGTACCTCGGTGGCTACCTGAATGCCGCTCAGCAATCGCGCGACATCACCGAATATTCCTACAAGCGCGGCGCAGCAAGCCTGCTCGATTTTCTCGATGCCGAACGCAGTTACCGCGCCACGCAGTTGGCGTACCGCCAGTCGCTCGCCTCGTACCTCACTGCAGTCGAGCAATTGCGCGAAGCAGTCGGAACCAGGAGCTTGCCATGAGCGCTCGCCGCAGCACGCACTTTCCGGCGCAAGGAATGCGCCAAACCATCCTTTTAGCCGCCGTCGCGCTCGGCGTAACGGGCTGCAATTCCGGCGACCGTGCCAGCCAGATGACGTCTTACAGCGCCAAGGAATCGAAAAACGCCGAGCCCAAGCTTTTCACCATTCCAGCGGAACAGATGTCTCACGTTCAGGTCGTGACCGTTGAACCCACCAAGCTGTCGCGCGTCCTCCGCCTTACCGGAGCGGTAGCGTACAACGCGTTCAATACGACGCCGGTGATCACGCAGGTCGGCGGCCCGGTCAGCAGAATCCTCGTGGTGCCGGGCGAGCGCGTGAAGCTAGGGCAGCCCTTGCTGGAAGTGAGCAGCCCGGATTACTCGCTCTTATTCGCAACATACTTGAAAGCGAGAGATTCCTTTCGAGTAGCGGACAGAAACTACGCGCGCGCGCAAGATCTCTACGCGCACCAAGCCATTGCGGAGCGCGATTTGCTGCAGGCGGAGTCCGATCGCAACCAGGCGCAAGCGGATTTGAACGCCTCTCTGTTAGGTTTGAAAATTCTGGGAATACCGAAGCCCGAGGATTTGGAGAAAGCGCCCTCGTCCTCCGAAATTCCTCTGCTGGCGCCGATCGGCGGAGAAATTGTGGAACGCGACGTAGCGCCCGGCCAGCTGCTGCAAGCCGGCACTACGCAGGCGTTCGTCATTTCGAACATGAGTACCGTATGGGTTCTTGCGAATATATATCAAGGCGACCTCGCAAACGTAAAAGTCGGTGACGAAGTGACGGTGCAGACCGATTCCTACCCGGACAAATTCCACGGAAAAATCTCGTTCATATCGCCTGCGCTCGATCCCAACACCAGGACGCTCCAGGCTCGCATCGTCGTTGATAATCCCGGCGAAAAACTCAAAAACAACATGTACGTTACCGCCACTGTGAACGCGGGGGTGGAGCAGAACGCGATTGCGGTGCCCGATGCCTCGGTGCTGCGCAACGATGAAAACCAGCCGTTCGTCTACGTGGCCATCGGCTCGAATCAATTTGCGCGCAGAGCGGTGGACATCGGGCAGAGCCAAGCTGGAAAAACTCAAATTCTGAGGGGACTCGTTGCGGGCGATCAAGTCGTCGGCGATGGCAGTTTGTTCTTGCAGTTCGCCAATTCGTTTCAACACTAACGCGCCTGGTCCTACATGATTCATAACATCGTCCAATTTGCCCTACGCCAGCGTTTCCTGATCCTGATGCTTGCGGTATTTCTCATCATTGCCGGGTCTATCTCGTTCCAGCGCATGCCGGTGGATGCCTACCCGGATCTCTCGCCGCCGATGGTGGAGGTAATCACCCAATGGCCGGGGCACGCCGCGGAAGAAGTCGAGCGCCTCGTGACGCTTCCCACCGAAGTGGAAATGAACGGCGTGCCCAAAATGGCGATCCAGCGTTCGATTTCGCTGTACGGCCTGTCGGACGTGATTCTGACGTTCGACGAAGACACCGACTATTATTTCGCGCGGCAGATCGTGTTTCAGCGCCTCAGTGAGGTCACTTATCCGTCCGGTGTAACTCCAACACTGTCGCCGCTTAGTAGCCCGTCAGGGCTTGTGTACCGTTACGTTCTGGAGAGTCCCGACCGCACTCCCCAGGAATTGAAAACGTTCGAGGATTGGGTCATCGAGCGCGCGTACAAGCAAGTGCGTGGCGTGGCCGACGATTCTGGTTTTGGCGGCACGGTGATGCAGTACCAGGTGCTTCTCGATCCCGCGCGACTGTATGGCTACCACATCACCGTCCCGCAGGTGATTCAGCAGCTCTCCGTAAACAACGCGAACACCGGCGGCGGATTCTATTCGCAGGGCGGACAGTTTTATTACGTTCGCGGCCTTGGCTTGATCAAGGACGTGCAGGACATCGGCCGCGTGATCATCGGCTCCCAGAATGGCGTGCCGGTGCGCGTGCGTGACGTTTCGGATGTAGTCATCGGCCACGCGCCGCGGCTCGGCGAATTCGGCTTCAACAAGAACAATGACGCGGTGGAAGGCGTCATCATGATGCTGCGCGGCGACCAGACGCAGAATGTTTTGAAGGGTGTCGAAGAAAAAACCAGGGAGCTCAACGAGCACATCTTGCCGCCCGACGTGAAAGTCCGGCCATTTTACGATCGCAGCGATCTCGTCGCGCTAACGATAGACACGGTGGAAGAAAACATGCTCCTTGGCATGACCCTCGTCCTAATTGTGCTGATTTTCTTCCTGGTCAGCGTACGCGCCGCCGTGATCGTTGCCCTCACCATTCCGCTCGCGCTGCTGTTTTCCTTTATTTTCCTGCACGAGCGCGGCGTTGCGGCGAATCTGCTTTCCATCGGCGCCATAGACTTTGGGATCATCATTGACGGCACGCTCGTGATGGTCGAAAACATCTACCGCGAACTGGGACTTCGCGAAGGGCAGCAGTATGACCTGCACGAAGTGATCCTGGCGGCGGCCAGAGACGTGGATCGCCCCATCTTTTATTCCGTCGCGGTCATCATCGCCGGCTATATCCCCATCTATGCGCTCAGCGGGCCTTCCGGGAAACTGTTTCACCCGATGGCAGACACCATGTCTATCGCGCTCATCGGCGCCTTGATCCTCACTCTTACGTTTGTCCCGGTCATGTGCTCGTATTGGTTCAAGAAAGGCGTGCGCGAGCGCGTGAACAAGCCCTTCGAGTGGGTCAGAACGCGTTACGCCGGCTACCTCACTTGGTGCCTCGATCACCCCAAGGCGACGATGCTGGTGGCCGCCTTCATTTTCGGCGCGGCCCTGCTGCTGATTCCCTTTATCGGTGGCGAGTTCATGCCGCATTTGGACGAAGGCGCGCTGTGGGTGCGCGCTACGATGCCTTATACCATCTCCTACGAGGAAGCCAGCAAGATTGCGCCGCAAATTCGCGCTATCCTGAGCAAGTATCCGCAGGTCACTGAAGTCGGCTCGGAACTGGGACGTCCCGACGACGGCACCGATCCCACAGGCTTTTTCAATTGCGAATTCTACGTGGGCCTGAAGCCGTACAAAGATGCCACGTGGAAGACCGCGAAGTTTCACAACAAACCGGAACTGATCGCAGATATTCAGAAACAGTTGGACGCATATCCCGGAATTATTTTCAACTACACGCAGCCGGCCGAAGACGCCGTGGACGAAGCACTCACGGGCCTGAAGAGCGCGCTCGCCGTAAAAATCTACGGGCCGGACTTGAACGTCCTGCAAGAGAAGGCTCTCGATATCAAGAGGCGTCTGGAGCACGTGCCAGGCTTCACGGAACTCACCGTGGTACGCGAGCTGGGCCAGCCCAGCCTGCTCGTCGCGGTGGATCGCGACAAGATCGCGCGCTACGGCGTCAACGTGGCTGACGTCGAAGCCGTCGTGCAGGCTGCGGTCGGAGGCCAGGCCGCCACGCAAGTTATCCAGGGCGAAAAACTGTTCGATCTGGTCGTGCGAATGAAACCAGAGTTCCGCGAGAATGCACAGCAGATCGCCAACTTGCTCGTCGGCACTCCCACGGGCCAGCAGATTCCTCTTAGTGAACTTTCGAACATCAGCGAAGGCAACGGAGCATCGTTCATTTATCGCGAGAATAATTCGCGCTATATCGGCGTGCAGTACAGCATCGAGGAACGCGATCTTGCGGGCGCCGTTCACGACGGCCAGAAGGCCATCGCGGCTGTCGAGAGATCGCTGCCGGCCGGTTACCGTCTGAGTTGGGGCGGCGAGTACAGCGAATTCGTCGAAGCTAAGCAGCAGATGTTGATCATCGGGCCGATGGCTGTGCTGCTGATTTTCATGATTCTGTTCGCGCTCTATGGCAATTTTAAATTCCCAGTCACCATCGCGCTCGGCGTGGTGATGACGGAACCCGTCGGCGCGCTCATCGCGCTGAAGCTTACCCGCACGCCGTTCAGCGTGTCGTCCGTGCTCGGTCTCCTCGCTCTGATGGGCGTTTCCGTGGAAACAGCCGTTATTCTGGTGTCTTACATCAACAAGTTGCGGCTCGAAAATAAGGACATTCGCACCGCCACTCGCGAAGCATCCCTTCTCCGTTTGCGGCCCATCATGATGACCGCCCTGGTCGCCTGCCTCGGCTTGCTCCCCGCGGCGCTTTCTACCGGCATCGGCTCGGACACGCAAAAACCATTCGCCATTGTGATCGTCGCCGGGCTGATTTCACGCCTGGTCCTCGGATTCTTCGTCAATCCGGTGCTATACGAATTGGTAGCGCGCGAAGGTGACATCCTACAGGTGTAGACCTGCGGGGATCGATGCAACCGCGCCGGTTAGTACCTTCTAAGAGCGCGAATTTCGGTGCGACGTTTACATCCGAGCGAGCATCCGAGTATGCTTATTGGCGGAGTCCCTTAGAGTTTGTAATGCCCAAGCGAATAGCCATACGACTGCTGGCCGTAGCCCTGATCCTTTCCATGGGCCTGTTTGCCATGCAAGCCGCTGGCCACTGGCATGAGCACTCCTCCGACGAACAGCATTGCCAGGTCTGCCATATCGGGCACGCTGCAGTCCCGCAACCCCCGGCACAGATCGGCGTGGGGAAGCCCGTTGCGGTCGCCAGATTTGCGCTCCCCGAAAATCAGAAGGTAAGTCCCGACCCCATTTGCAGTCACAGAGTCCCGCGCGCTCCCCCTGTCTAATCTAGATTCCCCTCAATAATTTTTCCGCATGCATCCAACGCGAGGACCGCGAAGGATGCTGATTTTCACATTCATCCGAGCTGCCAGCGCAAAGGGCGCCGGGGCCGCAATTCATAATGGGAGAGCTATTAATGAGAGTTGTGAAAGCATTTCTTGGGATCTTGTTTCTCTTCTTAGGAACATTCGTAGCCGCACCCGCTGGCTTTGCACAAGTAGGCAACTCAGCCAACGTCGGCGGAACACTGACGGACCCTTCGGGCGCCGTAGTCGCGGGTGCGACCGTTACCATACACAACCCTGTCAGCCAATACGAACGATCCACCACAACTGACAGTTCCGGCAATTTCAGTTTCCCGAACGTGCCGTTCAACCCCTATCACTTGTCCGTGACCGCCACCGGATTCGGCCCTTACGCGCAGGACATTGACGTCCGTTCTACGGTGCCTGTCTCGGTGAAAATCGGTTTGACGGTAGCGGGCAGTTCCAGCACGGTGACCGTCGAAGGCGGCGGCGATCTGCTCGAAAACGAGTCTACCTTTCATACCGACGTGGACCGCGCCCTATTCGACAAGCTTCCTCTCGAGAGCCAATCGTCATCACTGAGTTCGCTCGTCACTCTATCGACTCCCGGCATAGCCGCAGACTCAAATGGCCTGTTCCACGGGCTTGGCGACCATGCGGAGAATTCGTTTTCCGTTGACGGCCAGCCCATCACCGATCAGCAGAGCAAGGTGTTTTCGAATCAGCTTCCCGTGGATGCGATCCAGTCACTGGAAGTTATCTCCGGGGCGCCGCCCGCCGAATTCGGTGACAAAACGAGCGTTGTGATCCAAGCTACCACGCGCTCAGGTCTGGGTGTTACAACGCCTCATGGCAGCATCTACGGTTCCTACGGTGCGTTCGGCACGTCCAATGCCGGTTTCGACCTCGCCTACGGCAATCAGAAGTGGGGCAATTTCATCTCCGCAAGCGGACTGAACAGCGGCCGATTCCTCGATCCTCCGGAATTCAGTGTCATGCATGACAAGGGCAACGAGGAAAACATATTTGATCGCGTGGATTATCAGATCTCGACAGCGGACTCGATCCACTTCAATGCTCAATACACGCGTTCCTGGTTCCAGACGCCAAATTCTTTCGACGCCCAATTCGCTTCCCCTTGGTTTGGGGTGGTCGTTGACAATGGCGGCCTCGCTCCTCCGGTGAGCTCGGGTTGCAATCTGGCACAGTGTGGTCAGCCCATCGGTTCGCAGGATCAGCACTCGAAGATCGGGACATTCAACATCGCGCCGAGCTGGACGCACCTGATCAACTCCAATACTGTCTTGACGCTTGGGGCTTTTGTTCGCCGCGATACATATAACTACTACCCCAGCGGCAATCCCTTCGCCGATCTCGGCCCATTCAGTCTCCAGAGGGAGAGCGTCGCCCAGGATCGCACCCTAACGAATGCGGGCATCCACTCGGAAATTTCCTATGTGCACGGCATTCACAATGTGAAGGCAGGGATTGTCTATGAGCAGACTCTTCTCAGGGAGAAGGATCAGATCGGGATTGTCGATCCAACGCTCAACGCGCCCTGCCTCGGTGCGAATACGAATCCGGTAACGGATGGATCTTACCCTTTCGCCCCAGTGCAGGGGTTCACGGATCCAAGCCAGTGCGCGGCAGCGGGATTTCAGCCAAACGTGGCTGGTAATCCCAACGCCCCGGGCGACCCGGCCAATGGGTTTTTAAGTACGGCCCTGTACCCTTTGTTCAACCCGGTTTTGCTTCCCTTTGACCTCACGCGCGGAGGAAGTCGATTCCAGACCGCTAGATCATTTCCTCTACACACGGATGTGAAGGAGCTGGCGCTTTACGTCCAGGACACAATCAACTGGAAGAACTGGTCGTTCAATTTGGGCATTCGCGGCGACTTGTACAATGGTTTGGTTACCGCGAACCAGGCGGAGCCTCGCCTTGGCGTCGCTTACAACATCAAACGCACGAACACCGTTCTTCGAGTCTCCTATGCCCGAACTCTCGAAACTCCCTTTAACGAAAACCTCGTGCTTTCCAGCATTGGATGCACCAACAATGTTCTGAACCCTCTGCTGGGATGCTCTGGAAATACCACGAATCCGATCTCGCCGGGGTTTCGCAATGAATTTCATGCTGGCCTGCAACAAGCGTTCGGGAAGTACTTCGTTCTCGACGGTGAGTACATCTGGAAGTACACCCATAACGCCTACGACTTCAGCGTCCTTGGTAACACGCCGATCACTTTCCCGATCGAGTGGACCCGGTCCAAGATCCCCGGATTCGCAATCCGCGGATCGGTGCCGAATTTCCACGGATTGACGGCGTTCATTGTGATGTCGAGCGTGGCCGCGCGGTTCTTCACCCCGCAGGTCGCCGGAGCCGGCGCAAATCCCTCGGCGCCGACCGGTGTTTTTCGCATTGATCACGATGAGCATTTCAACGCGACAACACACATGCAATATCAGCCTTGGAAGAAATACCCGTGGGTGGCCTTCAACTGGCGGTACGACAGCGGGCTTGTGGCTGGTGCGACGCCCTGCTTCGGTGTCGAAGCGTTCAACACCTGTCCAGGCAGCATTGGCACTACCCCCGCCAACGGCTCGGTTTCGCTGGTAGCCTCGAACGTGGGCAGCGTACCCTTGAGCGCCGATCAGGAGTTCGAGGCCGGGTTCACTTGCAACGGTGTGCGCGCTACGCCCCCTAGCGCAGCAAACCCAGCTGGCATCCCGATACCCGGCGGTGTCTGCCCGGCTACGCAGTTTAGTTCCACCCTCATTTCGGTTCCGACGCCCAACAAGGAGAACGACGACCACAATCCACCGCGCATCCAGCAGCGCAATCTGTTCGATTTGGCGGTTGGCGATGATGATATCTACCATTTCCACGGTGATCGCTACAAGTTCAGCGCTCGCGTGGAAGTAATCAATCTGGCCAACAGCTACGTCCTCTACAATTTCCTCTCGACGTTCAGCGGCACGCATTACGTCTCGCCACGAGCTGTAACGGCGGAGATCGGCTTCCACTTCTAAATAGACCGCAGGGAGCGGAGGCCGGCACGAATCCGGCCTCCGTTTCACGAATTTTCAAATCGCGGAAAACTCTATTTCGGATCCTGCCAACCAATTGCCGTTATAGGGGCGATCGTTCCAGACACAGATTTGGGTAAACCAGTCGCTCGACGCAGCCGCATCGCCAGCAATGCCCCCCGGCGGACCAAACTGCGCTTACAAAACGATTCCACGGTCCCAGTTGACAGCGATTGTCAACTAGCATAGGGTCCTTCCAGTTGAAAATGGCTTTCAACTAGAAAGAGAGCGTTTCCGTGTCGGTTTGCAGGCGTCCAACCCGCCCAAAGCTTCCCCTGCCGAAAGCAAGACATCCTCATCGAATCTTATGTCTCGGCCTACTGGCGTCGGCGTGCGCAACCCTTTGCGTCACCAGCAGTGCGGCAGCGCAGGAGACGCCCTACTTCGTAACCTACTCGCATCATCTCGAAGAGCCCGGCAACCTCGAAATTGAGATGAATTCCACTTACGGAACTCAGCGGCATGGCAACGACTTCATCGCTCCATGGGTCGAGTTCGAATACGGCGCGAAAGCCTGGTGGACCACCGAGTTCTATCTCGATTGGCAGGGAACCTTTCACGATAGTGCGCTGTTCACCGGCTTCCGCTGGGAAAATCGCTTTCGCCCGTTGATGCAGGAACACTGGATCAACCCCGTGCTGTACGTCGAGTACGAGAACACCACGCGGCGCGGACAAGACCATGATCGAAGTGGTCGGCTTCGATGGCCAAGCCGATCACGCTGTTCCTAATTCCGAAGCCCAACGAGAGCATCAGCACGAAATCGAAACCAAGTTGATTCTCTCCAGCGACTATAAGGGGTGGAATATTTCGGAAAATTTCATCGGAGAAAAGAATCTGGGCCACGATCCCTGGGAATTTGGCTATGCCGTCGGCGCCAGCCGCCCCCTGCGGCTCGCTGCCACATCGAGCCCGTGCAACTTCTGCCGTGAGAATTTTCTAGTGGGCGCGGAAATTTATGGCGGCCTTGGAACTTCATGGAATGCAACCTTGTCGGGCACATCGCACTACGCTGCGCCGATGGTCGGCTGGCAGCTTCCGAGCGGCGCCTGTTTTCGAATTTCGCCGGGCTTCGGCCTCAACGAAAACAGCCATCGCTTCATTCTGCGCTGGGGCAGTTTCCTACGAAATTGACGGCTTCGGCCACAAAGTAAGGAGCTTGTTCCGATGACACGATGGATCGTACCCGGCCTGGTCCTTCTGGCACTCGCGTTTGCCCTCCCTCGCTCCGCTGCCGAGCACGAGCACCCGACCGACGATCGCGGCGTGCTGACTGGCCATCGCGCAAGCGCCGCAATCCACTCGCGAGTGGCGCAATCCTTACGAAGGCCAGCCCGATGCCGTCCTCGCCGGCCAGAAGCTGTTTCAGCAGCACTGCGCCGAATGTCATGGCTCGAACGCGCGCGGACGGGGCCACGCGGTCAACCTGCACCTTTCCGCGGTTCAAAATGCCACACCGGGCGAGCTCGAATGGTTCCTGCGCAACGGGAATCTCTGGCGAGGCATGCCTTCATGGTCCGGATTGCCCGAGCAGCGCCGCTGGCAAATCGTCGCCTACCTCAAATCGCTGCGCCGCTAATTCCTGCTACAATTGATTGCGGAACCGGCCTGCGACGCAGGTGACGTCGCGATGGTCTTTTGAACCAACACTGGATCCCAGGGAGTCCGCGTCGTCCTGCCCTTGTGCACGTCCATTGGCTTCGGCCGGTGGATAGCCTGAAAGCAGGCGCAGGGCACCCACCTATTCGTGGGGTTCAGGACCTAGCAACGCACGGCGAAGTGGACCGCTCCGTAGATTCGTATTGCGTGCTGCCGAAAGGTTCAAAACACAAGTGAAAATCCTGTTTATCGGCGATATCGTGGGTTCGCCGGGCCGCAAAATTGTGCATGACCGTCTCGCGGACATTCTGACGCAGCGCGGCGTGGACTTGTGCATTGCCAACGGCGAAAATTCCGCTTCAGGTTTTGGAATTACGCCCCAGACTCGCCGAGGAGCTTTTTGCATCCGGCGTCGAAGTGATCACCGGCGGCAATCACATTTGGGATCGCAAGGAAATTTTTGACTTCTTTCCGCACGAGCCGCGTCTGATTCGTCCCGCAAACTTTCCCAATGGCTCGCCAGGAAAGGGGCATTACGTCGGCCAAGCGCGCAATGGCGTGCGCTACGCCGTGATGAATCTGCAGGGCCGCACGTTCATGACGCCTCTTGAGGATCCTTTTCGCACTGCGGAGCGCGAACTCGCCACGATTCCTCCCGAAGTGAAAGTCATCATCGTGGATATGCACGCCGAGGCTACTTCCGAAAAGCAGGCGATGGGCTGGTATCTCGACGGCAAAGTCTCCGCAGTGCTAGGCACTCACACGCACGTTGCGACCGCCGACAATCGTGTTCTGCCGAACGGCACGGCTTACATCACCGACGTCGGCATGACCGGACCGCACGATTCCGTGATCGGCATGGAGAAAAAGCCCATTGTGCAGCGCTTCCTCGATTCCATGCCCGCGAAATTTTCCGTGGCCGAAGGCGACGTACAGATGAACACTGTACAGATGGCAGTCGACGAAGCCACCGGCCGCGCCACCGCCATTGACCGCGTCAATTTCCGCCTCGACTAAGCCCGGCGAAATCTACGGCCAGTTCGGAAAAAGCTTTTCGATCACTCCGCCAAACCAATATTGGTAAAATTTTTCGTCGCACGATTTCATGCAGTCCCCGAATTTCTTCCGGGCGTGGCGCCCCCAGTGCGGCCTGCTTCCGTCCGCATCGGTGAACTCATATTCCTCGGAAAGTCCCCAGGAGCTGAACGCGCGAGACGATTTTTTCATCAGGTTTTCGTCCGCTGCCAGCGCGGCGATGGCCCGCCCCACGTAAAGCGGCGTCTCCGATTCCAGGAAGTTTGGGTCTTTCCTTCCTGCATCCCGCCAGTTCGCTTCCGTCACGCCAAGATGGTCGAGCATCATCTCCGAACGGAGAAATCCCGGAGTGATCGCCAGCGCGGCCACATTCTTTCGCCGCAGTTCCCAACCCATCGCAAACGCTAGGCGGATCACGGTCGTCTTCACCAAATCGAAAAACAGGTTGCCGCGATAGGTGAACGAGTCGCCGTCACCCACTTCTACGATCAAGCCGGTGGATCCTTCGCTTTTCGCCGTCTCGATCATCAGCGGCGCGGCATATCGGTTGGTGATGATGTGCGTGTGGATGCCATTGCGCAGCATCTCCAGCCCGCGCCCGATATCCACCTGCCAGAACGCTTTGCCGAATTCGTGTAGGCCTCCCTCGGATATATCGTTCACCAGGACGTGCAACTTGCCCTGCTCCTTCTGAATCCGCGCGATGAGCTTTTCCACCTGCTTCGCTTCCAGATGGTCCACCACCTCTGGGATTCCTTTGCCGCCGCGGGCCGTCACCATTTCCGCGGTCTCTTCGATGGTTTCCGGACGCCCCGCGTAAACATTCGGTACCCTCTTTTTTGCGGGACGCGATCGGCGTCGCTGCCGCTGCCGCGTGCTTCGTCCACTGCAGTAGACAGTGGCCCCCGCTTCGCCCAACGCGATTGCGATTCCTCGGCCGGCCCCGCGCGTCGCGCCGGCGACCAGCGCTACTTTGCCTTTCAACCGGGAGTTTCGAGCGGAAGTATCGCGGGAAGTGAGCGGGTTCATGTTGCCCTCCTTCTTTCGCAGGCTGGTACACTGATATATAAATGGTTGTTCATTTATTGTCAACCCTTGTTTGTGAACGCCCATTTGTTTATAGTCCTGGCCATGTCTCCTCGAACCCGCGGCAAACCCGATTCCGAGCTCCTGGCCGCCACTGCTCGCGTTATCGAACGCCTTGGCCCCCACCGCCTCACGCTCGCCGACGTCGCCAAGGAGACCGGCCTCGCCCCGGCCACTCTCTTGCAGCGCTTCGGATCGAAGCGTGGCCTGCTCCTGGCTGTTGCCAGCCGGGGCGCGTCGGGCGTGCGCGCAGAATTCGCGCGAATTCGCGCAACGAATCCGTCTCCGCTCCGCTCGCTCGAAACCGTCGCGCGCTGCATGGCCCTAATGGCCAAAACGCCCGAAGCGCTCGCCAACCATCTCGCATTTCTCGAAATGGATTTGGCTGATCGAGACTTCCATCGCTTGGCGCTCAGGCATGCGCGCCAGTTTCAAAAACAGATTCGCGCGCTGCTCGACGAAGCGGTCCGTCTAGGCGAGTTGCGCAAGTGCGCGACCGCCAAACTTGCGAACGCCGTCCAATCAATGATGGGTGGATCGCTCCTCGGCTGGGCCATCCATCGTGACGGCAAAGCCGATGCCTGGATCTTGCGCGATCTAGACATTCTGCTGCGCCCCTATCGGCGCAAGTCCACCTAACGCGTACCCTAGGGCGCACGGCCCGCCTGCGCTGGCCTTTAGTCAAACAACCGTTCCGCCTCTAATCTCAGCGCAAATTTCGGGAACTTTTGAAGCCCTTCGGCGGCAATACAGGCATGCAGACGCAGCTCATTTCCGGTGTGGGAGTGTCGCATGTTTCGCCGTTTGGGAATTGTGTCGTGGGGAACCTCATCGCTGATTCTCGCTCTCGCCGGTCTTTCCGTTCCAGCTCCTGCTAGCGCTCAGGGATTTCAGAGCGCGGTCCTCTCGCGCGCGCGTGTGTTTCCGGAATTTAGCTCCGGTGTCGTGGCGATGAAGCGCGACTCCGCGGGGCATTATTACGTCTTGGCCACACCGCCAAACGTTATCTGGATACTAAGTGGAGATGGAAAACGTACCGGACAGATTCCCCGCGCCGGGTCCGACGCCGCAAAAATCCAGTACGCGGTTGATTTTGACCTCGCGCAGGACGGCCGCGTGCTCGTCGCCGACCGTGCCGCCAACGCCGTAGAAGTTTTTTCGCCGGAAGGCGCTCCACTGGCAAAAATCCCGGTCTTCGCTCCCAGCGGCGTTGTAGCGCTCCCCAACGACCAGTTCGCGGTCTCTACACTGCGTTCCAAGCGCTTGGTCGAAATTCGCAGTGACCAAGGCGCTTTGATTCGCAGCTTCGGGGATCCCGCTGACGCTGGCATCAATCCAGACTCCAAGCAACTGCAAGTCCTCGGAAAAATCTCCGGCGACGGTGCCGGCGATATCTATTTTGCATTCACCGCTGTTCCCGATCCTACCGTTCGCAGATACGATCGGTACGGCTATGTCACCAGCGAGGCCATCTTTGCCGCAGAGCTGTACGATCGATCCCCCGCGCCGGCGCCCGATGACCGTGTCCAGTTTGGACTGAATTACAGCGAAACAAGCTTTAGCGACTCTTACAACACTTGGGTTGCCGTCGGTAATCGCGGCGACATCTTTTTCGGCGGTGGCCTCTCGCCGGGGTTGGGCGCGCACCTGGGCGGAGGGCCGCAAACCGCGCAGTCTGCAACCGATAATATTCTCTTGACGGCAACAGCGTCCGGCCCCGGCGGTGGTGGTCCCGGAGGCTCGAGCGGCGGCGGAATGATGTCCGCCCAAGGATCCTTCGAGCAAAACTCGCTGCAACTTCATATTGGAAACAGAAGGCCGCGCCAAACGACCGGCAATTCGCAGGGATCAAATTCACCGACCGATGACACGTCAACAAAAAGCTCGCTCGACGGCTCGCTCCTCCAGTTCAATTCTCCAGATCCGTCTTCGAGCGATGCCTTTGGCGCCAGTGATTCGGATAACGCCGACCAAACAGGTGCTTCGCTCTCGCAGCCTCCCGGGCAAGGGACCGGGCGCGGAGCGGGTGGGTTCGGCCACGGCTTCGGGGGTGGGGGGTTTGGCGGCGTCGGTGTCGGACCGGGACTTTTCGGGTTCGGAGGGTTTGGACAACCGGGAGGATTCGGCGGCGGCTTTTCGCCTCGCAATTCTTCCCAGGGATTGGAGGGTCTTTTCGCGCCCACGATTTCAACGCCGGCGCCGGGATCTACGCTAGCGGCCGGCGGCGCAACTCCACACGCCGGTTTTGCGGGGCGCCCCGCAGAACATTTCGGTGGTGGCGGCGGCTTTCATGGCCGCTATGGTCAAGGCTTGTACAATTTGACCGGCACCGTGAAGGTGAATCTCGACCACAGTGTCCCATCGTCCGAGGACAAGCCCGTTATCACGGCCGTCGGGGTCGATCCCACTTCACAAGACATCTGGGCGGCGGTTGGCAAGGTCCTGGTGCACTTCGACAAGAACGGCAGTTACCTCGGCGAATATTTCATTGCGACTCCAGAAGGCGCGCCTTTGCGCGCGAGCGCCATCATCGTTGAACCCAACCGCCTGATGCGGTGTGGCCAAGACGTAATAATGCCCCGCGGAGTCGCGCTTCATCGCCACGACACCGGAGCTAAATTCCGGAAACACACGCGCTTTAGCGACTCTTACAACACTTGGGTTGCCGTCGGTAATCGCGGCGACATCTTTTTCGGCGGTGGCCTCTCGCCGGGGTTGGGCGCGCACCTGGGCGGAGGGCCGCAAACCGCGCAGTCTGCAACCGATAATATTCTCTTGACGGCAACAGCGTCCGGCCCCGGCGGTGGTGGTCCCGGAGGCTCGAGCGGCGGCGGAATGATGTCCGCCCAAGGATCCTTCGAGCAAAACTCGCTGCAACTTCATATTGGAAACAGAAGGCCGCGCCAAACGACCGGCAATTCGCAGGGATCAAATTCACCGACCGATGACACGTCAACAAAAAGCTCGCTCGACGGCTCGCTCCTCCAGTTCAATTCTCCAGATCCGTCTTCGAGCGATGCCTTTGGCGCCAGTGATTCGGATAACGCCGACCAAACAGGTGCTTCGCTCTCGCAGCCTCCCGGGCAAGGGACCGGGCGCGGAGCGGGTGGGTTCGGCCACGGCTTCGGGGGTGGGGGGTTTGGCGGCGTCGGTGTCGGACCGGGACTTTTCGGGTTCGGAGGGTTTGGACAACCGGGAGGATTCGGCGGCGGCTTTTCGCCTCGCAATTCTTCCCAGGGATTGGAGGGTCTTTTCGCGCCCACGATTTCAACGCCGGCGCCGGGATCTACGCTAGCGGCCGGCGGCGCAACTCCACACGCCGGTTTTGCGGGGCGCCCCGCAGAACATTTCGGTGGTGGCGGCGGCTTTCATGGCCGCTATGGTCAAGGCTTGTACAATTTGACCGGCACCGTGAAGGTGAATCTCGACCACAGTGTCCCATCGTCCGAGGACAAGCCCGTTATCACGGCCGTCGGGGTCGATCCCACTTCACAAGACATCTGGGCGGCGGTTGGCAAGGTCCTGGTGCACTTCGACAAGAACGGCAGTTACCTCGGCGAATATTTCATTGCGACTCCAGAAGGCGCGCCTTTGCGCGCGAGCGCCATCATCGTTGAACCCAACCGCCTGATGGTCGCGTCCAATTCGCGAGGCATATACGAATTTACGCGTTTCGATAGGAATGCCTCGCGATCCAGCCTGCGTGGAGCGGTCGTGCCCTCGCAGGGACCGCAGCAAAACGCCAGCCAGCAGTAACGAATCAGCGTCTGTCCGCTTCGCCGCGCAAATTTCACCCTAAATTTTCTCTCTCGTCTTGCACCTGTCTGCTCTACAATTTCAGCAATCCGCATCGCGAAAATTTCTGTAATGCAAGAGAAATATTTGGAATTTTCGCCTGTGGAAAAGCTGTGTATTATTTGTGGAGTATGTGCAGGGTACTCGTTCAGTTTTCTCTTGCTACCTGCGTCGCGTTTAGGCAGAATCCCGCCTCGCGTCTCTGCTGCGCGTAAGACGCGACAACTCAGTAGGTATTGCGACGCGGGGGCGCGTTGCCACAACTTCGTACCTGAAACGCCCGACAAACATAGTCCTGCCGGGATCGGCGGGGTTTCCACAGCATTTCCACAACAGTGGAAATTGCGGTAAGGTTGATTTGCTCGATGAACCTTTGGGATAAGATCCTGCAGCACACAGAACGCCGCGTTAATCCTCATAGTTTCGCCACCTGGTTCCGTCCCACACGCTTCGAGCGCTTGGATGGTGATCGGCTAACCGTCCGTGTTCCCAGCCGCCTGTTCTGCAAGCGTTTGACGGAAACTTACGGCCAGCTCCTGCAAGCGGTGCTCACCGAAATCGGCAAGCCCCAGGTGCAATTTGACTACGTCTGCGCCGAAGGGGAGCCGGTCGTGGCCGCAAACCCGAACGTACCGGTTTCCTCACAGACCAAGCTGGATTTTGACGCCGTCGCGCATCAACTGAACCCGCGTTACACTTTCGACTCGTTCATCGTCGGCGCTTCCAATCAGTTCGCGCATGCCGCGGCCGTCGCCGTCGCAGAACAGCCTTCCAAATCTTACAACCCGCTTTTCCTGTACGGCGGTGTGGGACTTGGCAAGACTCACTTGATGCAAGCCATCGGCCACTCGCTCAAGCGGCGCAATCCCGCGATGCGCCTTACCTACATCAGCGCAGAAAAATTTACGAACGAGGTCATCTCTTCGATTCGCTTTGAACGCATGGCCGCGTTCCGCGATCGCTTCCGCAACATGGACGTCCTGATGGTGGACGATATCCAGTTCATCGCCACTCGCGAACGCACGCAGGAAGAATTCTTCCATACGTTCAACGCTCTCTACGATCAGCAGAAGCAAATCGTGATTTCTTCCGATTGCCCGCCCAAGGAAATTTCCTCGATTGAGGAACGGCTGCGCTCTCGCTTCGAGTGGGGCCTGATCGCCGATATTCAGCCGCCCGATCTGGAAACGAAAATCGCGATCTTGCAGAAAAAGGCGGAGAGCGAGCGCGTTCAGGTGCCTGACGACGTAGCGGAATACATCGCCCGCGCCATCAAATCGAACATTCGCGAGCTCGAAGGCGCACTTATCCGCCTGATGGCCTACGCCTCGCTCACCGGCGCCGACCTGAATCTGGCCACCGCGCAGCAAGTCCTAAAGAACATCATCGAGACTCAGGAGAAGAAGGTAACCATTGAGCAAATCCAGAAACGCGTGGGTGAGGTCTTTGGTCTGCGCGCGCAAGATTTGAAAATGCGCAGCAATTCGAAAGTCATCGCCTACCCGCGCCAAGTGGCCATGTTCATCGTGAAGCAGCTCACCTCGGCTTCACTTCCGGAAATTGGCAGGCAATTCGGCGGCAAGCATCACACCACCGTGCTTCATTCGATCAACAAGATCGAATCGCTGCGCCACAGCGACAAAGATTTGAACAAGACGATCAACAGGCTACTCGACTCTTTCGGCTAGACATAGCGCCGGGTAGCCTCCCAGCCCTTGGTGTTGCCTGTGAATATAGTGTGAACGTTTTGTGGATGTTTTCCGGAAATGATTTCGACTCGACGATTCGGCACTCTTATCAACCGCGCAACCGAAGTTTGCACAGCACATGAAACATTGCAACGAATGCACACGATTCAAGTTGGCGCGTTTTCCGCAGAATCCACAGATGCGGCGGCGACGGCGGTTTTCTTATTATATTTATATAGATTAAGAAAAGCAGTACAGTAACCGCAGCAAAATTCAGCGCAAACAACAAGAGGACTGCCCGAGATGGAATTCAGCGTAAAACGATCGGACCTGCTCGACGAACTGGATCTGACGCAAGGCGTCGTTGAGCGCAAGACTACCATTCCCATCCTCTCGAATCTGTTGGTCGAGGCCAAGGGCAGCCGCCTCACCATCACCGCCACCGACCTCGAATTGAGTATCCGTACGTCCTGCGACGCCAAAGTAAAAAAAGAAGGCGCTGGCACGATCCCCGCGAAAAAATTGTTCGAGCTGCTCCGCCTGCTGCCCGAGGGCGAAATCAAGTTCAAGCTGCAGGAAAATCACTGGGTGCACATCACCAGCGACCGCCGCAATTACAAGCTTGTGGGGATGTCCCAGGATAATTTCCCCGCGCTGCCGCCGTTTCCGCACGCGCTGATCAAAATTCCAGCAGCCCTGCTTGCCGACGCCATCGCCAAGACCACCTTCGCAATCTCGCTCGAAGAATCACGCTACACGCTGAATGGCGCGCTGCTGGTCCTGAAGCCGGGTTCGCTCGCGATGGTTGCCACCGACGGCCACCGCCTCGCCATGGTCGAAAAAGATCACAAGTTCGAAGGCTTCAACAACGAAACGCGCGTCCTGATTCCCAAGAAAGCCATGACCGAAGTGCAGCGTCTCGTTGCCAAGTCAGGCGATGATGGCGAAATTGAATTCGGCCAGGACGAAAGCCACTTGTTCTTCCAAATTGGCCGCCGCCTGCTCACCTCGCGCAAGCTCACCGGCCAATTCCCGAACTATGAAGCCGTACTGCCGCGCGATGCCAATAAGACGCTTGTGATCGAGCGCGGCGAATTGCAAGAGGCCCTGCGCCGAGTCGCGCAATTGGCCGATCAGCGCTCGCACGCCGTGAAATTCATGCTCTCGAACGAAGGTCTCGAAGTTTCCTCCTCCAGCCCCGAATACGGCGAAGCCAAGGAAATCATCGAGAAAGAATTCAAAGGCGACACCATCGCCATCGGCTTCAACGCTCAGTATCTTTTGGATTTCCTGGGCGCTGCAGCCGAAGGCCCCATCAGCTTCGAGCTGAAGGACGAACAATCCGCAGGCCAACTACGCCCCACAGGCGACGACACCTCGCGCTACCGCTACGTAGTAATGCCCATGCGAATTTGATCGCGCCGTCGACACGCGCATCGAGGCGTCGTCTGGTGCAAAAGCAACCTGGAAAATCCGGGCTTGACACCGTCCCGGCGGCACCCTAGAACAAGCCGCTTATCGCGAGGGGCGAACCCCCATAAGCTACTGAATATAAAAGTGATAAATTCAGATCACCCCAACAGTTTCGCCTTGTGAAAATTACCTCCGAAGCGTACAATTTAATTGTTCAAGAATCCTCCTGAACGGCACTATATCCGGCCCGAAATTGCCTCTGATTTCTTGCCTGCGCCAGGGCAAGCGAGGCGAAAAACGGCGCCGGGCGTACCCGGAAAGCAACAAGCTCCGCCGCGTCTCCCCGGATTTTTCGGAACGAGACGGGATGGAGTTGCAACCCTTCGAGTTTCGCCAGCGCGCTTGAGCGCCCTCGAAAACTTCGAGCCCGCACACGCGGGTAAGCGAAACCAATGGGCAAGGTAGCCCGCCGCAGCGCGGTGGGCCAGTGTCGGGCACATCCGCGCGACCGCCTTCCCGTAACTTGAAAAACAGCTTCAAAACTGCATCACGATCGAACTGAGGAGACGCACGACCCATGGCTGAAAAAGATGCTGCGGCTGGAAAAACCGGCGGGCACAAGTATGACGCTACTTCCATTAAAGTTCTTGGTGGAATCGAAGCCGTCCGCAAACGTCCCGCGATGTACATCGGTTCCACCGGCGAAATGGGCCTGCATCATCTGGTCTGGGAAGTCGTGGACAACTCGGTGGACGAAGCCATGGCTGGCTTCTGCGATGAAATCAACGTATCCGTGCACGAAGATGACAGCGTCACGGTAATAGACAATGGCCGCGGCATTCCCGTGGACATGCACGCCACCGAAAAAAAACCGGCCGCCGAAGTCGTCATGACCGTGCTGCACGCCGGCGGAAAATTCGATAGCGATACCTACAAAGTTTCCGGCGGCTTGCACGGCGTCGGCGTTTCGGTCGTCAACGCGCTCTCCGATTGGCTGGACCTGGAAATCTGGCGCGACGGCGACGTTTGGGAACAGTCCTACGAAAGGGGCATTCCCACCTCGAAGCTCAAGGCCTCCGGCAAGACGCGCAAGACCGGCACAAAAATCACTTTTCACGCCGACCCGGAAATCTTCGGCAAGGCCACTTACAGCTACGACACGCTCGCCCAGCGCTTGCGCGAGCTCGCCTTCCTCAACAAAGGCCTGAAAATCACGCTCGATGACGAACGCAGCGGCAAGAAAACCGAATTTCGTTTTACCGGCGGCATCGCGGAATTCGTGAAGCACCTCAATAAAGGCAAAGGCGTGCTGCACGATTCGCCGATCTACATCGAAGGCAAGCGCGACCAGGTGGAAGTGGAAATCGCGCTGCAATATAACGACAGCTATGCCGAAAATGTCTTTGCCTTCGCCAACACCATCAACACCGTGGACGGCGGCACGCACCTTTCCGGCTTCCGCTCTTCGCTCACCCGCACCATCAATTACTACGCGAATTCCTTCGGCATGTTGAAGGAGCAGAAGGACGGAGTGACCATCAATGGTGACGACGTTCGCGAAGGCCTCGTCGCCGTCGTTTCCGTCAAATTGCCGCAGCCGCAGTTCGAAGGCCAGACCAAGGGCAAGCTCAATAGCGACATCAAAGGCGTCGTCGAGCAGATGGTCAACGAGAAGCTCGGCGAATACTTCGACAAGCATTCCTCCATCGCGCGAAAAATCATCGGCAAGTGCATTGACGCCGCTCGCGCTCGCGAAGCCGCGCGCAAGGCTCGCGAACTTACCCGCCGCAAATCGGCGCTCGATTCCAGTGGATTGCCGGGCAAGCTCGCCGATTGTCAGGAACGAGATCCGGCGCGCTGCGAACTGTTTCTGGTTGAGGGCGAATCGGCCGGCGGCTCCGCCAAGGGCGGACGCGACCGTCGTTACCAAGCCATCCTGCCGCTCAAGGGCAAGATCCTCAACGTCGAAAAAGCCCGCTACGACAAAATGCTCGGCCACGAAGAAATTCGCGCCATCATCACCGCGCTCGGCACCGGCATCGGCAAGGACGATTTCGACGCCAATAAGCTGCGCTACCACAAAGTAATTCTGATGACCGACGCGGACGTGGACGGCAGCCACATCCGCACCCTGCTCCTGACGTTTTTCTTCCGTCACATGCGCGAGCTCATCGAGAAGGGCCACATTTACATCGCGCAGCCGCCGCTCTACCGTGTGAAGCGCGGCAAAATGGACCGCTATATTCGCGACGAACGCGAATTCGCGCGCGAGCTGATGAAGCGTGCCACCGAAGAGCATTCGGTGAAGGGCAAGAGCGGCAAATCGCTCGAGGGCGGCGACCTCACCACCTTCCTGCTCAATATTCAGGAATACGATCAGGTTGCCGCAAAGCTCGGGCGCCGGCTGCGCGAACCCAAGCTCGTCGAATTGCTAGCCGAAAGCGAGCTCGACAAGAAAACCGACTTCGCCGACAAGAAGAAATTGCAGGACCTGGTGAAGGCCATCGAGAAAGCCAAGCTCGAACTGGAAACCAAGTTCGTTTTCGACGAAGAGCACAGCCTGCACGAGCTGCTGCTGAAAAATGGCGGCGAGCGCCGCATCAATTGGGCCCTCGCAGCGACGCCGGAATATAAGCGCCTGCGCGCCCTCGCAGCCGCCATCGCCGAAAATGATCGCGGCCCATTCACCATCGCGCACAATGGCGACAAGGTAGTGAAGGAAGATTCGCTCGGTGTGCTGAATTACGTCCTCGAAGACGCCAAAAAAGAATTCACCATCACGCGCTTCAAGGGCTTGGGCGAAATGAATCCCGAGCAATTGTGGAACACCACCATGAACGCGGAAGTCCGCACCCTGCTGAAGGTTCGCCTGGAAGACGCGGTAGCCGCCGAAACAATTTTCTCAACGCTGATGGGCGAAAACGTAGAAGAACGCCGCAAATTCATAGAAGAAAACGCGCTCGACGTCGTCAACCTGGATATCTAGAGGCGAAGTCACGAAAGATGGTCTATCAACTGGTTTGGAAGATTTTGCCGGGGCTGCGGGGTATGAGCTGCTCAGATTTTCGCGCCACTCCCACCGAAGCGCCTAACAACGAGCAAGGCGTGGCGTTTGAGTGCGCCACAAGCGCGCAATGCGACGCGCTGATGCGCGAACTGGAAGCGCACTTCGGCCCGCAACGCTTTTCGAATAACGCCACGGCGTTTGAAACCGTCAAGGCCTACGTACTCGAAAGAACCGGAACGACAGTCTAAGCACGGGCGACGAATGATGGCTTGCGAATCACTAATCACCACTCACTAACACACGGAGAATTCTAAGTGGCCGAAGAGCTCGATAAGTCAATCACCACCCCGGTTGATATCGAATCGGAGATGAAGAAGTCGTACCTCGATTACTCGATGAGTGTAATCATCGGGCGCGCGCTGCCGGATGTGCGCGACGGCCTCAAGCCCGTGCACCGCCGCATTCTTTTCGGCATGTACGAGCTTGGTCTGACCTCCACGAAGGCTTATCGCAAATGTGCCAAGATCGTCGGCGAAGTTCTCGGCAAGTTCCATCCGCACGGTGACACGCCTGTCTACGACGCTCTGGTGCGCCTGGCGCAGGACTTCAACATGCGCTACCCCCTGGTGGACGGCCAGGGCAATTTCGGCTCGGTGGACGGCGATCCGCCGGCCGCCATGCGGTACACCGAAGCGCGCCTCTCGAAAATCGCGGAAGAAATGCTCGCGGACATCGAGAAGGAGACGGTTGATTTCGTCCCGAACTTCGATGAGAGCGAACACGAGCCGGTCGTCCTTCCTACGCGCATTCCGAACCTGCTCGTAAACGGCTCTTCCGGCATCGCCGTGGGCATGGCGACGAACATTCCGCCGCACAACCTGAAAGAAGTCGTCGAGGCCGCGATCTTGCTGATCGAAGAGCCTGACGCAAATCTGAAAAAAGTGATGAAGTTGGTCCCCGGCCCGGATTTCCCAACGGCAGGCTACATCTATGGCCGCGAAGGCATCGAGCAGGCGTACAAAACCGGCCGCGGCTCGTTCCAGGTGCGCGCGAAGGCCGCCATCGAGCAACGTGGCAAGGACCGCCAAGACATCGTCATCACTGAGCTGCCTTACCAGGTCAACAAAGCGCGACTCATTGAAAACATCGCGGGCCTGATCCAAAACAAGAAGATCGACGGAATCGCCGACATTCGCGACGAAAGCGACCGCGACGGCATGCGCATCGTCATCGAAGTGAAGCGCGACGAAGAGCCGCAAATCATCCTGAACAAGCTGTTCAAGATGACTCAGATGCAGGAATCGTTCAGCATGATTCTGCTGGCGATCGTGGCCGGGCAGCCGCGCGAACTTGGCTTGCTCGAGTTGCTGCGCCTCTTCATCGAGCACCGCGTGGACGTCGTCCGCCGGCGTACGGCCTACGAGCTGCGCAAAGCCGAAGAGCGCGAACACATTCTACTCGGCTATCAAATCGCGCTCGATTATCTTGATGAGGTCATCCGCGTGATCCGCGGTTCTTCCAGCCGCGCCAATGCCCGAGAAAATTTACACGAATTCTTCGAGAATAAAACCGTCAAAATTTCCGAGGACGGAAAAGCCAAGAGCATCGCCGGCGTCAAACTAACCAATAAGAAGTACGGCATACCTGCGGAAGTCGTCGGGCTCAGCTACCCGCAGATCGATGCCATCCTCGAATTGCAGTTGCACCGCCTCACCCAGCTTTCGATTGACGACATTCTCAACGAACTGAAACAAATCCGCGAACGCATCGCCGGGCTGCGCGAAATTCTGGCCAGCGAGAAAAAGCTGAGGGGCGTGATCGTCTCTGAGTTGCGCGAAATCCTCAAATCGTACGGTGATGAGCGTCGCACCCAGATTGTGGATCGCGTCGAGGAAATCAAGCTCGAAGACCTGATCAAAGACGAAGAGATGGCCATCACCGTCAGCCATGCCGGCTACGTCAAGCGCACTTCCGTGGAAACCTATCGCCATCAGTCGCGTGGGGGCAAAGGCCGGATCGGCGCGAAGACGCGCGATGACGATTTCGTCGAGCACTTCTTCGTCGCGTCGGCACACAGTTACATCCTGCTGTTCACTTCCAAGGGACGCATTTACTGGCTGAAGGTTTACGAAATTCCCGAAGCCGCCGCGGCCACGCGTGGAAAAGCCATCAACAATCTCGTGCGCTTCCAGGAAAACGAAAAACTCACCGCCGTGGTCCCGGCGCGCAATCTCGAAGAGGCCGGCCGCTACGTCTTCCTGGCCACCAAGAGCGGCACCGTGAAGAAAACCGAACTCGCGGAATTCTCCAATCCGCGGCCTTCCGGCATCATCGCCATCAATCTCGATGGCTCGGACGAACTGATCGGCGCAAAACTCACCGACGGAATGCAGATGATTTTCCTCGCCAGCCACGATGGCCAAGCGATACTCTTCCGCGAGACGGAGGTGCGCTCCATGGGGCGCGCGGCCGGCGGTGTGAACGGCATGGACCTCGCGAAAGACGACTTCGTCGTCAGCATGGACGCAGTGCAGCCCGATTTCGGGATCATCGAGAAGGAATACAAAAAGGAAACGCGCAATCTTGACGAACTCGAAAGCGACCAGATCCGCGAATCGCTCACCTCGCTGATGCTCACCGTTTCTGAGAAGGGTTACGGCAAGCGCACGCCGCTCGCTGAGTACCGCGTCACCTCGCGCGGCGGCAAAGGCGTCATCAACTTGAAGTCCACCGATCGCAACGGCCCAGTCGTCGCGGCTCTGCAAGTTCGCGAGGATTCCGACGTGATGATCATCACCGGCCAGGGCAAAGTGATCCGCGTGCACGCCGGCGAAATTCGCGAAGCCGGCCGCTCCACACAAGGCGTTCGCCTGCTGCGCCTGGAAGAAGGCGATCGCATAGCCGCCGCAGCCGCAATCCTGGAAGAAGAGGAGGCCGCCGCGGTCACGCCGCCCGAACCGGAAAAGAAATAAGCAGGAGGAATCAATGACGCCGCCGAAGCTGAAATACATCATAGAATTTGTAGCGGATATGGATCGCGCGGTAAAATTTTATCGAGATGTTGTAGGCCTTCCGCTGAAGTTCGAATCTCCGGGTTGGACCGAGTTCGCCACCGGTGACACTTCCTTCGCGCTGCATCCGGCAAGCGAGAAGAATCGCGCTGGAACGTACGATGTGGGCTTTACAGTGAAGGATCTACAGGAATTCTACGAGCAGATGCAAGCCCAGGGCGTCCAATTCCCGATGCCGCCCACCAAGCAGGATTTCGGCGGCAGCTTGGCACAGTTTCTCGACACCGAAGGCGCTCACCCCAGCGTCGGCGCGGAATAAAGCGACCAAGCTACGACGGCGGCGCGATGTAATAACCGGGACGCGTACGAACCGAGACATTCGCGCGATCCACAACCACCTTGATCTGGTGGTATCCCTCGGGGTCCTCGTCGTGCGGACGGTAGCCAATGGTGTATTGCGCGTGCAACTCGCCGCCGATTTCGTCAATCGCTTTCTCGATCGAGCGGTCCTTCATCGTGGCCACATGCAATCCGCCCGTAGCCTCGCTCGCCACCGCGAGCGAATTCGTGCTCAGGGCATTCTTGCCGGTCTTCACCAGCCAAACCGCCAGCGCCAGCAAATCCGGATACTCATTCACATGGTCCGGCTTCTTGCGCAAGTCAGCCATCGCACTGCTCAGGCCAACCGAATAGATCGTCACGTTGGCAAGCTGCGCCTGCCGCAACACTTCGCCCAGCCTGTTCTCACTGCCGGTGTCCTGCGATTCGCCGACGACCACCATGATTCGCCGCCGCACCGCTGGACGCTCATCCAGCATAGCGATGCCCCTGGCCATCGCGTCATACAGATGCGCGTCGCTCACGCCCAGCGGCAAATGTTCCACGGCATACTGCACGCTGTCCGGATCGGTGGTGAATTTCTGGTGCAGGTCCACCGTGGAGTCGTAGCTGATTACGGCCGCCTCCGACGTTAGCGCCATCACGGTTTCCGTGAACACTATTCCGGCGTGCTTGATCGAAGGAAACATCGGCTCAATGTGCGAGCTCGATTCGATCACCAGCACGATGGACAGCGGATCACCGCCAACGTCGAAGTGTTCAATCTTCTGCTCCGCGCCGTTGTCATACACCCGGAAATTATCCTGCTTCAAGTCGAAGACCATCTCCCCCTTGGGATCGCGCACGGTCACCGGCGCCGTCACTTCATTCACGCGCGACCGGATGGCGTGCTTCAATTGCTCGGCCGGTGGCATGGGCTCGGGCTTCGCGCCGGGATTCGGATGCAAGGGTCCTGGGGGCGTCTCCTGGCAGCGAGCAGGCGGCGCCCCACAAAGCACAATCGTCGCTAGCGCGAGCCCAACGATGTTCAAACTCGCAAATAAACCGCGGGATAACACGCGGGTCACAGTCTCCATGGCGTTTGCATGTAATCAGTCTATCTGATTCGCGACTTCGCACTGGCGTTGCTTGCAGTGTACTGCCGCTGCGCTGCACGGCTGGCATTTCGCGGGCGTTCTCCTAAAATGGATGCGGTGCAAATAAAGCGAAACAGAATTGAGGTGGAAAGATGAAGCGTCCTCGCGGGAAAGCCCGGCATCTGCCGGTTCCGAAGCTGGCCTACAAAGACCCCCAATTCATGGAAAGCCTGCCCGCGCGGCCGCTGCGGATACTCGCGGAATATCTCGACCCGCTGACCCGGCTGCGCCAGGCCAATGTCGGCGACACCATCGTGATGTTCGGCTCGGCTCGGATTCAATCACGCGAACGCGCGCTGGCGCATTTGAAACAAGTCCAAGCCCGCGCGCGCGGAAAGCGCGACCCCGCGTGGCGGACCAAGATCGCAGCAAGCCGTTCGCTGCTGGTGATGTCCCGCTACTACGAAGAAGCTCGCGAACTTTCGCATCGCATCACGTCCTGGGCCATGACGCTCGGCAATCAGCCGCGGCGCTTCGTCATTTGCTCAGGCGGTGGCCCGGGCATCATGGAAGCTGCCAACCGCGGCGCGGCAGAAGCCGGCGGCCAATCCGTTGGGCTCAGCATCCAACTACCTCACGAACAGTTCTCCAATCCCTACATCACGCCGCACTTGAACTTCTATTTCCACTATTTCTTCATGCGCAAACTTTGGTTCGCGCAGATGGCCAAGGCGCTGATCGTTTTTCCCGGCGGCTTTGGCACCTTGGACGAGCTATGGGAAATGCTCACCTTGCTGCAGACCAACAAGCTTTCCTCGCATCATCTGATCCTGATCTACGGGCGAAAATACTGGGACAAGGTGCTGGACTGGCAACATATGGTGCGCACCGGCATGATCAGCGCGCGCGAGTACAAGCTTCTGCAATTCGCGGATTCCGTGGACGATGCCTTCGATCACGTGCGCCGCGATCTCGAAGCCCACCATCTGCATCTTGATTCCGAAGGTGAGCAGCCCAAGCATCCGCACCAGATAATCCCGAATGTCATGAGGCCCTAATGGGTACAACTTTCCGCATAGCAGGGTGTTTTATCAATAGGCAGTCGCGCAGAGAAGTCACCAGCAGCTTCTAGGCTGCCACGGAGGCTTGCCCATGTTGAATACGCTCAAGAAGTCGCTGCTTTTGGGAGTGGCTTTAAGTGGTTTGATGTTTCTTGGTACCGCCGGTACGGCTCGCGCGGATGACAGGAGAGAACGCTGTGGCGAGCGCATCAATCACGAGCAGCACGAATTGGATCGTGCGATTGCGCGTCACGGCTACGACAGCAGGCAGGCAGACCACGAACGCCGCGAGCTGAATCGATTGCGCTACGAGTGCGGGTACCGCTAGCCTAGATTGGCCAGTCGAAAGACGAAACGGGGAAAGGAGCGTTGGCTCCTTCCCCCGTTGTTGTTTTCAGGCGATCAGAAGAACATGCAGATGTCGCTCGGGACACTCACCGAAAGTAACTCGCCATTCGTCAAAACCCGCCCGAAATTAGTTGTTCGAAAAAGGTTCCAGCGCAAACACCGCCTGAAAGCGTCGCTTCTCGTCCTGGTCGTGCAACATCACCACCGGCACGACCTTCAACGAGTGCTTGCAGCCACGGCAGGTCGTTCCTTCACCTTCCAGATCCTGAACGAACCCGTCCGTGAAGTGATAGGCCGCACGCGGCCTTCGCGCGGCTTTTGTTCCCTTCGTTCCGCACTGCGGACAAGTGAATTCCACACGATCCTCAAGCGGATCGCGGTTCAACGCCGCCCAGCCGGTATAACGTACGCCCACAGTTTCCAAAGAGTCTCGGCTCATAATCGCTACCTTCCATCCTCGAAAAACCTACGACATATATCGAGGTTATGGAACGTTAGACGCACGGCAGGTTCAAAATGATGCACTTTTGGCGCCAATATTTTAAGCCCATTATTTACTGCGCCTTCCATCGCGGGTGCACGTAAATCAGCTGCCACCTTGGTGCATTAGGACGGTGGGAACAATGCCTCGGCCGCGGTGTCTATCTCCTGGAGAGATCGCGCGAACTCCATAGAAAGACGCAGACGCCGCCCAGGCGGAGTTTCTGTCTCGTCTGAAACGGTCAGCCGTCTCCTGCACGGCGCGTAGCTGCGGAGTTTTCCCGTGTACAAATGAATGAAGCGGAGGTGTGTCCGTGAGCGATCTGGGAAGCTTGTCAGGGTGCATGCTGGAAAATGACGCGGAGGCGCGCAGGCGCGCCCGAAAGTTGCGCCAGAAAGCGCTCGTCGCGTCCATCCTGTTCGAGGCAGCGCTGCTCGGCGCGATGCTCGTGTGGCCGCTTATTACGCCGGGAGTTTTGTCGGACCGTCTCATCGTGACGCCGGCGCCGCCGTATCACGGAGGCGGCAACTCAGCTGAAAGGCAGCCGTTGTCGAACGCACATCCGCCGGCGAGCATTGCCAACAGGCCACGATTTTGCCTGATGTGCGCACCGGCCATCGCTCCGACACAGGTCGGCGCCCTAAGCGACGCCTCAGGCGCAAATGTCGATAATGCACCGGGAATTGGCGACGGAGGAATAGACGGACCACCCGGCGATGGCCCGTTAATTCCCGTTGGGATAGGCGACGGAAAACCAGCGCTGGAGATTCGAAGGCCCGCTCCTCCGCCGCATCAGGTGCCGATTCGTATGAGCGAGGGCGTCATGGAGGCGGCGCTAATTCACAAGGTACAGCCGCAATATCCTGCGATCGCCCGCGCAATGCATCTGGCTGGAACGGTGCGTCTGCGCGCGATCATCGGCGCCGACGGCGGCGTACGCCAGGTAGACGTCATCAGCGGGAACACACTTCTCGTGCAATCGGCCGTCGCAGCTGTGCGCGAATGGCGCTACCGGCCAACCATGTTGAACGGTGAACCCATGGAGGTCGAAACATTCATCACCGTGAATTTTGTACTCGATCAGCCGCAATGAGGGCGGGGAGCCCCCGCCGATGGTATTGGCGCTACTCATCGAAAAAAAGCCCACCGCAATACGGCTGGGCTCTTCTTGCGCTTCACTGAACCTTTAGAATCGAAGAACGATCCCAGTGGAAATCCGCGCGTTGTCTTGCGTGGAGCCTCCAAAACGCGTCAGCAAATAATCGCCCTGGATGACCCGCCAGGAGATTGCCGGAGCAACCTTCATGTCAAAACCGCCGCCGATAGCGGTAGAAAATGACGTGTCGCCAAAGCCCGGAGCGCTGAAGTGCGCGCCGCCGATTAGTACGTGGAAGAATGGTGAAACGCGCGCCGGGAATGAAACCTGGGGCCCAAACAGGAAGGTGTGTACGGATTGGCCGCCGCCGTAATCCCCGCCGAACTCGGCGACTCCGCCGAGCCACGGAGCGAATTTGTACTGGCCCGAGAGCAACCATCCGTTCAAATTGCTGGTACCTGGAGCATTATCAAGATGGAAGTAGGAATATCCGCCGTAAATTTGTATTTTGTCCTGCGCACTAGCGCGCGTTCCGGCAGCCAAGGAAACCAAGAATAATAGGCTGAGTAACAAGACAAATTTTCGAACCATAAGATTCCTCCCTATAAGTGTTATTTTGCGTTGGGTTCCATGCAATGTGACGTTCTGTGACTAATTTATGAGGCCTTACCAGCCTGGACGTCGGACGAAACGCGGTAGTGGGCTGGAGTCTGTTCGATGCGATTCGCAGAGGCTGGGTTACTGGAATTCGCAGTTAGATCAGCAATTCGCCGGAGTTTCGGGCGATGGCTTCGCGCGTGGCGTCGCGCAAGCGAACGATTTCGTGCCAATCACTGCCCGCGGTGGGATCGGGCATGATCGGTGCACTGAACGTGACGGTCACCCGCCCCAGCCTCGGCAGGAGCGTTTTGTCGCGCAGGATTTGCCGCGCGCCGCGTACGGAAACTGGGCAGATCGGCCGCTGGGTGTCCACCGCCGCTTTGAAGGCGCCCAACTGGAATGGGCGGATTCCGGCCATCGGTGTAAACGTCCCTTCTGGAAAAATCACCACCGACTCGCCGTTCTTTAGCGCGTCGTTTACTTCTTCGGCCTGCCGAATTCGCGCATGCGGATCGCCACGATCGAATGCAAACTGGCCGCTCCGTTTCGCAATGGTGCTGATGAACGGCATTTCCCGAATCTCGCCTTTGGCCACAAATCGCACTTCCGGCGGAAGGCACGCCAGCGTCACTAGAATATCCAAATAGCTTGAATGATTCGGGGCGAAAATCCAGGGGCCGCTTTCCGCGCGTTCGGCCAGAATCTCACCGCCTTCAACGCGAACCGGCACCCCTGCGGCAGCCAGCATCATCCGCGCGCCAGTCCGCGTGAATCGCGCCGCGCGTTGGGGATCGCGCGTGGACCCAACTACGGCCCAAAGTGGAATTAAGACGGCCGAAAACGCCGTCACTGCATAAACGCCATACAAGAATTCGACCGAACTTTTCGTGGTCCGTTGCAACCAACGGAACGCGCGCGGCACGGCGCCTCGCGCCGCAAGTTTCGCAATCTGCACCCACGGGGCCTGTTGCTTCTTGCCCAGCTTTCCTTCCAGAAATAGCCGTCGCGTCTCGCTGCGCCGCAATTTGCCGCTCGAGGTTTTCGGAATGGACTGCGGAGGCAACAACGCGATCACATCCGGCGGCATACCCATCGCGTCAGTCACGGCCCGCGCAATTTCGTCCTCGATGCGTTTCGCGCCGGCTGCGTCACGGAGCTCCGCTGCAACAATCAGCCGCTCGGTCCCTGTTCGCTCGTCCGGCGCGCCGAAGGCCACGACGCATCCAGTGCGCACTCCCGCCACGCGTCCGGCAATTTCCTCCACCTCGTGCGGATAAAGATTCCGACCGGCCTTGATGATCATGTCTTTGGCGCGGCCAGTGATGTAAAGCTCTGCTTCGCACCAGTACGCCAGATCGCCTGAGTCGAGCCAACTTCCATCGCGCATCAATTCGCGGGTTGCTGCTTCATTGTGATAGTAGCCGCTGGTTGCCGCAGGGCCCCGGAACCATAGCTGGCCTTGCTGTCGCTCACCCACATCGCGGCCGTTCGCGTCCACGATCCGCACTTCCACCGACGGCAGAGGCTTGCCCGCGTTCACGAATTCCAGTGCAGCGGCGTTGCTGCCGCCAATAGGCACGGCGCGTCCTTCGGATTCGAATTGTGCGCGATCAATGCGATCGACTTTGTATCCCGCGCCTACCGGTGGTACAGAAACGGCCAGCGAACCTTCTGCCAAGCCGTATACGGGCATCAGAGCGTCACGGCGAAAGCCGTATGGCGCGAAGCGAGTCGCGAACCTTTCCAAAGTTTCCGCGCGCACCGGTTCCGCGCCATTGGTCGCGGCCCGCCAGCAACTCAGGTCCAACCCTTGCAAATCTTTGTCTGCGATTTTTCGCACACAGAGTTCGTACGCGAAATTGGGCGCGGGGCTGATCGTCGCGCGGTGCCGCTGGATCGCTCGCAACCAGCGCTCCGGCCTACTGAGAAACGCGAGCGGCGACATCACCACCAGTCGCACACCCGTGAAGATCGGCACGAACCACGCGCCAATCAAGCCCATATCGTGATAGAGCGGCAGCCAGGACACGCACACGTCGCTGGCCTGAACGTGGATCCCGGAAATGATCGAGCGGATGTTCGCCAGTAGATTTGCGTGCGTTAGCACCACACCTTTCGGATCGCCCGTTGAGCCCGAGGTGTATTGCAGGAACGCAATATCCTCGCCGCGCGCGTGATGCGACAAATGCTCCACCGCGCGCCACTGTTTGCTGCCATTCGCTGATGTCTTCGCGTCCGCCGTCGTAGCCTCCGCGGCTGCGATTCCCAGCTTCTGAACGTTCAACACTTCGTGCAAGGTCGGCACCCGCGGCTGCAGCAGCTTCGCTAGATTTTCGGCCTGCCGCCAAGTCACCAGGAACCGTGCCTCGGCATTGCGCAGAATATTCGACTGGCGCGTCGCGTATTCCGCGATGCGATCCGCGCGAAACGGCGGATAAATCGGCACCGGAATTCCACCAGCCAGCAGGATTCCGGCAAACGTGAAGAAGAAATCCGCACACGTAGGCAGCATGATGGCTACCGTCTGGCCAGACTCCAGCCCGCGCCGGCGCAAATCGGCGGCCACGGCCGACGCTCTTTCGTAAAGCTCGCCAAAAGTAATCGTGCGCAGTTGCTCGTCTTGTTCGTAAATCTGAATATGGACGCGGTCCGGTTCCACGCGCCCGCGCAAGCGCAGAATTTCCGTCAGTGTTTGGGCATTGCGAATTTGCTGCTCGACGTCGGGGCGAATCGCAGGCGAAGAAGCAATCGAAGTGAGAGAAGCCGCAGCGGGGGCGGACACACTCGCTCCATTCCCGCCTGCGCGGTTTTCCTCTCGCAGGATTGCGTCGATCAAGTCCTGCACCGTGTCGGCTTCGGCCACCACGCTGTCCGGCAGACGCACGCCGCAAGCGTCGCCCAGGCGCAGCATTAATTCCACGCGCTCCAGACTTCCCAGACCCAACTCGCGCTCGAGATGCGCTTGTGCCCCGCGCGCGGTGAATTCTTCGATGCCACGCGCGCTCCCGAGCTCCACCAGGAGTTGACGCACTGAGGCCAAGGCTTGCGATTGCACAGCCGGCTTCCGATCGAGTTTTGTTCCGATTGCGCCCATGACGTCGCCGGGCATTTCATCACGCGTGCCCCCGCACGCGCAGCAGGTCCTGCTAACGCGAGCCTATCACCGGCTGCGGCTCCATTCAATCCCGGCAGCAGGTGCTACTGTTTTGCACGGTCCCCGCATGCATCCCGCCCACGCGCGTGGCCTTGAATCCGAAATATTGCAGCGAAAATGCCGCGAAACACCTTTCGAGTACCTTCGTACTGGCACTAAATGTACCGAGCGGTCTATCGACGCCGCCGCGGCCCGCGGGCAAACTTGCAATGTGTTCGGGGCCGCGCAAGCCGCCTCGAATGTCTGCACCTCCATCACCCCCATGCCCACGAGCGGCCGGCACCCCCACCGGCCGCTCCCCTTTTTAAGCTGCATCCCACTCGAGTTTTGACCGGAAGTCACTCACTCCAATAGGTTTGATGCGTGCCATAAGCGATTCTTTCTTGACTTCCATTGCGCGCGGTTCTATAGATTCGCCATCGGGGTTGTGTTAGCTGGGACGAAATGGGGTGACTTTTTTTGGGGCGAACCGCGGCCCTGCGCGGTCCTCTTCCTACGCGGTGCCAGCAAACTCACGGCCTGCATGTTCTGGGCATGCGCGGGTAACCATGGAGGTGGGGTGTGAAACTTTTTCGCGGATTCTTCTTCGCGGTATTTCTTCTCGCCATATTCACTGCCCTAAATAGCGCCGCATGGGGCCAAACCAACGCGTCCCTGCGCGGCACAGTAACTGACCAATCGGGCGGGGTAGTCGTGGGCGCCAAAGTCACGCTAATAAACATCGGCACGGGCATCTCACGAATAACGAATTCAGACAAGGACGGCAACTACCTCTTCGATCTCGTCCAGGTAGCCAAATACAAGGTTACAGTCGAGAAGCCAGGATTCGCAACGTTCTTGCAGGATGGAATTGCACTAGAGCTGAATCAGAACGGTCGCCTCGACGTTCCCTTGAAGGTCGGTCACGAGGCGCAAACGATCGAAGTCACGGGCAATGTGGCCCAGGTGGATACGACTAGCGCGGTTCTGGGCAAAGTCGAAGACGAGCGCGCCATTCGAGATTTACCACTACTCGATCGAGATACCCTGCAACTCGGGCTACTCCAGGCAGGTGTGTTCCCGCCCGACCAAGACGACACCACAGGAAACCCGTTTTCCGTAAGCGGCCAGCGCTCCGAGTCGCTGACCTTTCTCCTCGATGGCGCGAACAACACGGATTTCCTCGGCAACAATATCGTCGTTAGCCCGAATCCGGATGCGGTTGACGAATTCAAGATCATGACGAATAACTACGACGCTGAGTACGGCCGCACCTCCGGGGGCATCGTCAATCAGATTACGAAATCGGGAACGAACGATTTCCACGGAGACCTTTTCGAGTTCCTGCGTAACGACGTGCTGAATGCCAGAGACTATCTCGCTCAGGAGAAATCTGCCTACAGGCGAAACGTGTTTGGCGGCACTCTGGGCGGCCCAGTGAAAAAAGACAAAATGTTCTTTTTCGTCGCCTACCAGGGTACGCGGCGGGGTGAGGGCATGACGCCGAGTCCCGTCGGGGTTCTTAGCGTTCCGGAGCGGACGGGTGACTTTAGCGCAGATTCTTTCCCGCTCATAAATCCAATTACTGGCGCCGCCTATCCCAATAACCAGGTTCCAGTCAACCCGGTGATCGCAAATTACATCGCGAAATATATGCCGATGCCCAATTCTGGGACTAACAACTTCATAGCGTCTCCCTTGGCAGCGATCAACGACGACCAAGGTGTCGTCCACTTCGACTACAACGTCACCCCGCGCGACACTATTTCGTTGGTTTATTTGATCGACGACTCACGCGCGTTCTTCCCAGAAGAAGGAGGCACCATCTCTTCAGTCACTGGAGCGCAGCCGATAGGCTCGGGCGGTGACGTGCCGATCGGCTCGGGCGGACTCGAAACACAGCGAAATCAGATTGGCACCTTCACATGGACCCACACATTCTCCAGCACACGAGTAAACGAATTCCGTTTCGGAGCCAGTCGCTATGCCTCGGAACAGGGGGTTCCCACCGACACCACGTCACCCACTGCGCTGGGATTCACGAATGTAACGCCGGCCGACGCAGCGGCTCCTGCGCCACCCACCATTTTCGGTCCCTCGTTCACTCTAGGGCCATCCACTCAGGGCCCCACAAAGCTGCACCGTGCGTCGTTCGAATGGTCGGACAATTTCACGTGGACGCGCGGCAAACACGAGATAAAGTTCGGCGGAGACATCACACGAGTTCGTAACAATTTCGACTACCTTTACTACAACAATGGCGGATTTGATTTTACCTTTGGCGCCTTCACAGGGGACGAGTATGCCGATTTCGTCGCTGGTTTCTGGGACAATTACTTTCAGTCTTCGCCGGCTGTCTATGGAATTCGGACTGGATCGTTCTCTGGTTACCTGCAGGACACCTGGAAGATACTACCGAGATTGACTTTGAACTATGGTCTTCGCTACGAGTACTACATCCCACAACATGACATCCATAACGAAATTCTGGGATGGTTTCCCGGCCAGCAATCCACTGTTTTTCCAACCGCACCTCCGAATATTCTGTATCCGGGTGATCCGGGCACCCCCAATAGTGGTCTTGTCTATCCAGACTATAACAATTTTGCCCCGCGGTTCGGTTTTGCGTGGGACATGTTCGGCAACGCCAAACTAGTGATGCGCGGTGGGTTTGGTATCTTCTACGATATCGAGGATGGAGCGCTGAACCTGCAATTCGGGGGCGAACCGCCGTTTGGCTACATCGCCAACAACACTCCGAATGCGTGGACCGGCTTGACGAATCCGGACTGTGTCAACCAAGGATGCGGCGCCGTGGCAGACCCCTGGACAGCCGTGAGCCAGGCGAATCCTTATAACCCCTTCACGCAGGGGTTCCGCAATCCACCTATACCCTTTGCATACCTGACATACCCACATTTCCGAACGCCGTATTCGGAAAACTTTAATTACGGCTTTCAGTGGCAGGTCAGCAAAGACACCATGATTGAGGCAGTCTATGTCGGCAGTTTAGGTAGGAAGCTGATCAGTTCCGGTGAGGTGAACTTCCCGCAGCCCAGTTTAATGCTCAATCAGCTGCAAACTTACGGGCAAATCAATCCAGAATGCGCCCGCCTGTACGCGGTTTGCCAAGGAGGCTCGAATCCGACCGACCCCTACGATCCCACCGGGACGCCGACGGGACCGCAGCAACTGCTCACCAACTTTAGCAACGGACTGTCCGACAGCCATCAATTTCAACTTACCGTTGATAAGCGCTTTGGAAATGGTCTTATGTTTCGAGCCGCCTATACCCTCGCAAAAACCATTGACCTGACGTCCGGCTTTCGCGCTCGGTCCTCCGAATTCACGGACCCGCTCGATTATCGCTTGGATCGCTCACTGGCGGATTTCGATGTCCCGCAACGCCTAGTTCTCAGCGGTCTCTACGAGCTTCCATTTGATCGTCCAATCCATAGCGACGGATTTGTCAAAAAGCTCGCGCAGGGATGGCAGCTTAACGCTATTGCTTCGTTCCAAAAGGGCAACCCGATTACGTTCTACTCAAATAGCAATGCGAGCGAACAAAATCAGTCTCCCGACTTAACCCGCACAAACGTCCTTGGACCTATCGCCCACGCTAACCCGCGGAATGGGAATCAGTCGTTTAACGATCCACAGGATGCTTTTGGCGGCGACGTTGGTTGTATTGGTGGTGGCAGTGCCACTGGCAATTTCTGGATCAATACAACGAACATGGTTTGCGCTCCCTGTCCGTTGACTGACTATACTTGCTCTCAAACGGGTGACGTTGGCATCCCTTTGTTCACCTACGGTAATTTGTCGCGGAACTCCATCCGTGGGCCAGGAATCAACAACTACGACCTCTCACTCGCCAAGAAGACCCCATTCGGCGAATCCAAGTCTCTCGAATTTCGCGCCGAATTTTTCAATGCATTCAACCATGCCCAATTTTACAAAATCGATAACTCAGGCGGCAGTTCGACGTTCGGCCAAGTTCTTTCGGACCGTGGACCCAGACTTATTCAACTAGCGCTGAAGTTTTATTTCTAGCTGTTATTAGGCGCGCGCTCGGAACGCGACTCAAACTTGTAAACGCGGCACAATCTCAAGACTGGAAAAAGTCCCGAGGTGGCTGGATCGCTTCGGGCCTTTTCTTTTTACGCACCCTCGCCAGAATTTCGAGCCTTGCGACGAATCTACCGCCAGCGGCCCATTGGCCGGTAATTCCTCAGCGGTGGACGCGTGCGCGCGCGGAAATGCGGGGCGAGGGGCGGACGCACGGTATGTAGCGGCGCTCCGCAACTGCTGCAACGTTCCTGTGGCGCGTCGTTGAGTCGCAGCCAGCGGCCGCGCGCCATACATTCCGGATTTAGACATTGCACCGTGCTCCCAGCGAACTCGTGCATGGCTCCTCCTCGGTTTGGAGAGTGCGCCGTGGCAGCGCGGAAACACCACCCGCCAGCAGCGGCGCCTGACGCGAACAGTAAAGTGTTCGTAACGCGCCGTTAATGTGCGGGATTTTGCGCCGAAGCCTCTAGTGTGTCAAGAAGAATATCCACTATTAGTAGTATGTCGCTTCCGCAGTGCCGACTTGAGAGGGGAGCAGTCGCTGCGCTTCTCGCCCCGCGAAGAGCCGGCCATCTCCATGCTTTTCGTGGCACGGTCAATCCGGCAGAAAAATGCTCTTTCCGGCGCTGCTCTGATTGCCATCGCGATCATCCTCCGCCCATCCTGCAGCAACCCGCCATGCGGATCACTATGTTAAAATCAAATGAAGGAGAACGCCGCGATGAAATTCGGAGTGGTGCAGTTTCCCGGTTCGAATTGCGACGAAGACGCCTACCACGCCGTCGCCGCCATCATCCATCAACCCGTCGAATTCATCTGGCATCAATCCGAAAATCTTTCCGGCTGCGACGCCGTCATTCTTCCCGGAGGCTTCGCCTACGGCGATTACCTGCGCACTGGCGCGATTGCGCGCTTTTCTCCCGTAATGAAATCGGTGGACCGCTTCGCGCGCTCCGGCGGCCTGGTCCTCGGCATCTGCAACGGTTTTCAGATTCTGCTCGAAGCCGGACTTCTTCCCGGCGCCATGATGCGCAACAAGGGCTTGCGCTATCTCTGCCGTCACGTGCATATGCGCGTCGAATCCACCGACACTCCGTTCACCTGCGCCGCGCAGAGGGGACAAGTGCTGAAGATTCCCATCGCGCACAACGAAGGGAATTATTTTTGCGAGCCGGACGCGCTCGCCGCACTCGAACGCAACGGCCAGATTATTTTTCACTATGTAAAACCTGACGGTGAGGACGCGGCCGAAAACGACCGCGAATCCAATCCGAACGGCTCGCTCCACGCGATCGCTGGCATTTGCAACCGCGAGCGCAACGTTCTGGGCCTGATGCCCCATCCCGAACGCGCCGTGGAATCGCCGCTCGGTTCCGCCGACGGCCTGGTGATTTTCCGTTCCGTGGTCGCAAGCCTGAGCCGGCAAGCGGCCGTTCCTGCATAGCGTTTACTTAGTCCTCACCCAAAAATGATTGATACGGAAATCAAGGTAACTCCACAAGTCGCCGCCGAACACGGTCTTACTCCCGAAGAATACGCGCGCACGCAAAAAATCCTGGGTCGCGATCCCAATTTCACCGAGCTCGGCATTTTCAGCGTGATGTGGAGCGAGCATTGCTCCTACAAATCCTCGCGCGTGCACTTGAAACGGCTGCCCACACGCGGCGCTCACGTGGTTCAGGGCCCCGGCGAAAACGCCGGAGTCGTGGACATCGGCGACGGCCTGGTCGCCGTCTTCAAAATCGAATCGCACAATCATCCCAGTTTCGTCGAACCCTTCCAGGGCGCAGCCACCGGCGTCGGCGGAATCCTGCGCGACATTTTCACCATGGGCGCGCGTCCGATCGCCGTGCTCGATTCGCTGCGCTTCGGGCCAATCACGCCCGGGTCCGGCGCGCGTGGCGCGTCCGACGAAGAAATTGCGCGCAACCGGCACATCCTCGATGGTGTGATCCGCGGCATCGGCTTCTACGGAAACTGCTTCGGCGTACCCACGGTCGGCGGCGAAGTCGCCTTCGAGTCCTGCTACTCGAATAATCCGCTGGTGAACGCGCTGGCTCTCGGCATCTGCCGCCGCGAGGAGTTATTTTTCGCTAAGGCGCGCGGCGCCGGGAATCCCGTAATTTATGTCGGCGCGAAAACCGGCCGTGACGGAATTCACGGCGCGTCGCTGCTCGCTTCCGCCGAATTCAGCGAGGAATCACAGCAGAAGCGGCCCAACGTGCAGGTAGGCGATCCCTTCATGGAAAAGTTGCTGCTCGAAGCGTGCCTGGAGGCGATGCGCACCGGCGCTGTGGTCGCGATCCAGGACATGGGCGCAGCCGGTCTCACCAGCTCCAGCTCCGAGATGGCTTCGCGCGGCGGCCTGGGCATCGAAATTGACCTGGCGCGGGTGCCGCAGCGCGAAACCGGAATGACTCCGTACGAAATCATGCTCAGCGAATCGCAGGAGCGCATGCTGCTGGTCGCCGAACGAGGACGCGAGCGCGAAGTTTTTGACGTATTCCACAAATGGGGCCTCGACGCGGTCGAAATCGGCAAAGTCACCGAGGATGGAAAACTGCGCGTGCTGAACCACGGACACGTCGCTGCCGAAATCCCCGCGCACGCGATCGCCGAAGAAGGTCCGCGCTACCAGCGCCCCATCAGCGCGCCAAAGCTGAGTGCCGCAGGTCCAGCACAGCATTCCCCGCTCGTGCCATTTGCAAAAGAAGGCACCGACCTCACCGAAAATTTCCGCCGCCTGCTCGCTGCGCTCACGATTGCGTCGAAATACTGGATCACCGAACAGTACGACTCCATGGTGCAAACCAATACGCGCTTCGGCCCAGGTTCGGGCGATGCCGCGGTTCTGCGCTTGAAAGAAACCAGGCGTGCGTTGGCGCTCTCGACCGACGGCAACGGTCGCTGGTGTTTCCTCTCGCCGCGCCTAGGCGCGATGCACGCCGTTGCCGAAGCCGCGCGCAACGTCGCTTGCACTGGCGCACGCCCGGTTGCCGCCACGAATTGCCTGAATTTCGGCAACCCGGAAAAACCGGAAGTGATGTCGGAATTCAGCGAAACCATTGACGGCATCGCCGAAGCCTGCCGCGTGCTCGAAACTCCAATCACTGGTGGAAATGTCAGCTTCTACAATGAAACTCTTGGCAAGCCGATCTACCCTACGCCGATTCTGGGGGTTCTCGGCTTGCTCGAAGACGCCGACGGCGCGCTCGGTTCCGGTTTCCGCAACGAAGGTGACGTGATTCTGTTGCTCGATGGAATCGGGCAACAGGGCTGCCTGAAGGCCGGAGCTACGCAACTGGCGCTAGAATTTGCGTCGAGCGAATACGCGAAGACGATTCACGGAATCGTCGCCGGAGCGCCTCCCGAGATTGATCTCGCCGCCGAAAAGCGACTGATTGATTGCCTCGTGAAGCTCGCCGCCGAAAAGCTAATTCATTCCGCGCACGATATCAGCGACGGCGGCCTGGCTGTCACGTTAGCTGAATCGTGTTTCGGCGCAAATGGGCTTGCAGCGCAAGTCACCATAGCGCCAGAGACCCAGAACCAGCCCGCCGAATCAGCTCTCTACGGCGAACGCGGCGCTCGCGCCCTAGTTTCGCTTTCGCCCTCTTCGCTTGCCCGCGTGAATGAGGTTGCGGCACAATGTAACGTGGCGGTGCAGCAAGTCGGTACAGTCACGCGCGGCGATTTTCGCATCCAATATAATGGCTGGCCTGTGATACAAGGCTCTATCGCTTCTTTCCACAATCCTTGGAGCGGATCGCTGCAAAAGGCAATCGAAACTGCATGAGTTCAAGCGTCTCTATGATCGGCGACGATCACTTCCACGACCATTGCGGCGTGTTCGGTATTTTCGGCCACGCCGAAGCCGCGAAGATGACCTACCTCGGCCTGTACGCGCTGCAGCATCGCGGCCAGGAATCCGCGGGCATAGCCTCTACCGACGGCTCGCAGGTACACGTCCACAAAGCGATGGGCTTGGTGCAGGAAATTTTCACTCCGGATGTGGTGTCGCGTCTTCCCGGCGACGCAGCAATCGGCCACACGCGCTACTCCACCGCGGGCGATACGTCGCTAATGAACGCGCAGCCGGTTGTGATTGATTGCAACAAGGGCAAAATTGCTCTAGGCCATAACGGCAACCTGACGAATGCCATCGAGTTGCGCAAAAAACTGGAACATCGCGGCTCCATTTTCCAAACCACCAGCGACACGGAAGTAATCGTGCACCTGATCGCACGCAGCGCCGCGCGCAATCTTACCGGCGCCATCGCTGACGCGCTCAATCAGCTGGAAGGCGCCTACTCTCTGTTGCTGCTCACACGTGATGAAATCTACGCGATTCGCGATCCGCGCGGCTTTCGCCCACTGTGTATCGGACGCCTCGACGGCTCCTGGGTGGCCGCCTCCGAAACCTGTGCGTTCGATTTGATCGACGCCGAATACGTGCGCGACGTCGAGCCCGGGGAAATGGTGCGCATCTCGCGCAGCGGCATCGAATCCTTTCATTTCGCGCCGGAAAAGCTGCTGCAGCAATGCGTCTTTGAGCACGTTTATTTTTCGCGGCCCGATAGCCTGGTTTTTGGCATGCCGGTAAACCGCACGCGTGAACGGCTCGGCAGGCTGCTCGCGAAAGAACACCCGGTCGAAGCCGATATTGTGACCCCGGTGCCGGATTCCGGCGTTCCGGCAGCCATTGGCTACTCGGCGGATTCCGGAATTCCGTTTCGGATGGCGCTGATTCGCAATCACTACATCGGGCGCACATTCATAGAGCCCAGCCAGGCCATTCGCGATTTTGGAGTGAAGCTAAAACTCAATCCCGTCCGTCGAATGTTGGAGGGCCAGCGCGTGGTGCTAGTGGACGATTCGATTGTGCGAGGCACCACCAGCCGCAAAATCGTGCGTCTGGTTCGCGACGCGGGCGCCACGGAAGTCCACGTGCGGATCAGTTGCCCGCCTACGATTTCTCCGTGTTATTACGGCGTGGATACTCCACGCCGCGAAGAATTGATCGCCGCGAATTATTCAGTCGAGGAAATCCGCAAATACCTGGGCGCTGACTCGTTAGGCTACGTTTCGCTGGAAGGGTTGCGGCTAGCGGTCGAAGATAGCGACGACGCCGGCCACAAATTCTGCACATCGTGCTACACCGGCAGCTATCCGACAGAGCTGGTGCAACTTGAAGTGGAGGCTCATCGTGAAAGCTGACGTCGAAGAAGCCGTAGCCGCCGACCGCGACCGGTTGGATAGAGCTCCGCACGCTCCCGCCACAACCAGCGACAAAGTCTGGCGCGAAGTTGTTTCCTGGTTTTGGGTAATCGTGGCATTCCTTTTCATTGAAGGCACGTTGGTGCAGGCCCGCGTGATTCCCAGCGGCTCGATGGAAAACACAGTGCTGATCGGCGACCACTTGATCGTCAGCCGTTTCGGCTATGATGCCGGAATCCCTTTCACGCCGTGGCATGTCCCCCTCTGGCGCGAACCGAAACGTCAGCAGATCATCGTGTTTCGAGCGCCGCTGCCCGAGCAGGGCTTTCCGGATTTCATCAAGCGTTGCATCGGCTTGCCCGGCGACACAGTTGAAATCAAGCAAGGGGTGGTTTACATCAACGGGAAGAAACTGGATGAGCCTTATCGCCCCGACCCTCCGAATCCGCAGGAGAATCGCGGGCCTTACCGTGTTCCGGCTAACCAATACTTCATGATGGGCGATAATCGCGAAAATTCCTACGACAGCCGCTATTGGGGCTTCGTGCCGCGCGAGAATATTATCGGCACGCCGATGCTGATTTACATGTCCATCGACGCGCCGGAAGAGGTTTGGGAGCCCGGCCACGTCGGCGAACGCTTTGAAACGTATTTGAACGCCGTGATTCATCCGGGAGAGATTCGCTGGAAGCGTTTGTTCCACCTGTTCTGAAATTCAGGATACTCGGGGCTTCAGGAAGTTTTTCGTCTCCTTCAGAAAGCAGATTCTATTAATGCGCTACGCCGATGCTGGGGTAAATATCGCGGCTTCTGATGAAACCAAGCGGCGCATCGCCGCCATGGCGCGCCGCACGTTCACGCACGGCGTGCTCGCTCCCGTCGGTGGGTTCGGCGCGCTTTTCCAGCTCGACCGCAAACGCTGGCGCGATCCCATTCTGGTTTCCAGCGCCGATGGCGTCGGAACGAAATTGAAAATCGCCTTCGCCACCGGAATTCATTCCACCGTGGGCGTCGATATTCTGAATCACTGCATCAACGACATTCTCACCCAGGGCGCGCAGCCACTTTTTTTTCTGGATTATCTGGCCATGGGGAAAATAGACCCTCGCATCGTTGAGCAGGTCATCGAAGGCATGAGCCGCGCCGCGCGCCACGCCGGTTGCGCGCTGATCGGCGGCGAAACCGCCGAGATGCCCGATTTCTACCCGCCGGGCGACTATGATCTCGCGGGATTTGTTGTCGGAGCCGTCGAACGAAAAATGCGCCTCGATCCCGGTCGCGTGCGTCCCGGTGACGCATTGCTCGCGCTGCCCTCGAGCGGTCTGCACACCAACGGCTATTCGCTCGCGCGAAAATTGATTTTTGGCGTTGCCAAGCTCAGTCCCAATACGTACGTCGCGGAAGTCAGCAACAAGATCGGCGCCGAACTGCTGAAGCCGCACCGCGCATATTGGCCGCTGCTGAAAAACATCCTGGCCCGCGAGTGGGTTACGTCCATGGCGCACATCACCGGCGGCGGAATCACCGGCAATTTGCCGCGAGCGCTTCCCAGCAACGTCCAGGCCGTCATTGATCTGGGCTCCTGGCCGGTGCTTCCGATCTTCAAGTATTTGGCGCAACTCGGCGAAATCGATCGCGACGAATTACTGCACACATTCAATCTGGGCGTGGGAATGATTCTCGTGGTGCCGGCAAAACACGTGTCGCGCGTGGAAAGCGAGCTGAAGCGCAAGCGCGAAAAATTCTACCTGATCGGGCGCGTCGAGCGCGCCGTCCGCGGTAAGCCGCGCATAATTTATACCGGCAAGCTCGCGCTTTAAGAGCTTTTGTGGCGGCGGTCTTCAGACCGTCATGCGATTTCTTCCTTACGCTCCTCGGCGCCTCACTGATCGCTATTGTCCATATCCACCGCAGCTTTCCAGGAGCCGTCGCTTTGCTTCTTCCAAATCACCACATACTTGCCCTTCTCGTCGTTGGCCTTGCCGTTCTTGTCGGTCGTCGCAAAATCGTACGTGCCGGTTTCGTAGGCAATATCCCCGGAGCGCGCGACCTCCACCGAGGTGGTCTGGAAGCTCAACCCAGGACCCGGCGTAGCCAGCATTCCCGCCCAGCCCTTCTGAATGTTCTCTTTGCCCCGCACTGAGGGACCTCTCGGAGACATTTGTACGGCGTCGTCGGTGTAAAAAGAAACGGACTTGTCAACATCCTTTGCTGCGGAAGCCTGGCTCCATGCCGCGGACGCGGCGCGAATCGCAGCTTCGTCGGCAGCGCGTGAATCAGCCGGCTGTACGGCAACTTGGGGTCGCGGCTGATCGCCGCCTCCGGTGGAGCATCCCGCAATCAAGCTTGCCATAATTGCGACAGAGCACGGCAACAACGCGAGACGCACATTCAACATCGAAAGCCTCCGAAAGGATTGCGCACGTGTCGACGAAGATGCCTCCACTCCGGAGCGGAGTCAAGCCGGGAGTTCCTTTAAGCGTCCTGGTTTGGAGAGGTTCCGGAATTGTGCTAATTTCGGGCGGTCATGAAAAAACGCATTGGCGTGCTGCTTTCGGGCCGCGGCTCAAATTTCGAAGCGCTGGCCGACAGCATCGCCGCCGGCCGCATTCCCAATGCTGAAATTGCGATCGTGATCAGCAACCGCGAAGGTGCTCCGGGAATTGAAAAAGCGCGCGCGCACGGCATCGAAGCGCTGGTGATTCCGTCGAGGGGCCTCGAGCGCGAAGCCTACGACCAGATGGTCGTCGCGGCCTTGCGCGAAAAGAAAGTGGATTTGGTCTGCCTCGCCGGCTACATGCGGCTGCTTTCGGCGCATTTCGTCGCGGCCTTTCCCAATCGCATCTTGAATATTCATCCGTCGCTGTTGCCTGCGTTTCCGGGCCTCGAATCGCAGCGTCAGGCTCTCGAACACGGCGCGAAATTTTCCGGCTGCACCGTGCATTTCGTGGACGAGAATCTCGACGCCGGGCCAATCGTGCTGCAAGCCTGCGTGCCTATCGAAGATCGCGATACGCCGGAAACTTTGTCCGGGCGTATTCTGCGTGAAGAACACCGCATTTACACCGAAGCGGTAAAAATTGTGCTGGAAGGGCGGTATCGCATGGAAGGCCGCCGCGTTCTGCTGGAGTCCCCGAAAATGACGGAGAAAAAATAGTGCCTTCCGCGAAATTCAAGCCGGTAGAAGAGCAACTCGCGTACCTGCGCAAAGGCGCGGCGGAAATTATCCGCGAGGACGAGCTAAAGGCCAAGCTCGAGCAATCGGCGAAGACCGGCAAACCTCTGCGCGTGTATCTGGGTGTGGACCCCACCGCACCGGACATCCACCTCGGGCACACCGTGGTGCTGCGAAAGCTCAAGCAATTTCAGGACATGGGTCACACCGCGATTTTCCTGATCGGCGACTTTTCGGCCATGATCGGCGACCCCACGGGACAATCGGAAACTCGCCCGCCTCTCAAGCGCGAGCAAGTAGAAAAAAACGCGGACACCTATCTCCAGCAGGTTTTCAAGATTCTCGATAAGACCAAAACAGAAGTCCGCTACAACAACGAGTGGCTCGGCAAGCTCACTAGCCAGGAAGTCGTGCAGCTCTGCGCTCGCTATCGCCTCGCCCGCATGCTCGAGCGTGAAGATTTTCGCTCGCGCCTAGACACCAATCAGCCGATTTCCGTTCACGAGCTGCTCTATCCTCTGCTGACGGCCTACGACGCTGTGGCGCTGAAGTCAGACGTCGAGCTCGGCGCCACCGAGCAGAAATTTAATCTGCTGGTGCATCGCGAAATCCAGCGCGAGTACGGCCTACCGGCGCAGGTGATTATGACCATGCCGATTCTGGTTGGGCTCGATGGCGAACGCAAAATGTCCAAGAGCCTGGGGAATTACGTGGGTATCACCGATCCCCCTGGGCAGATGTTCGGCAAACTCATGTCCATCTCGGACGAGTTGATGTGGTCGTACTACGAATTACTCACTGATTTTGGCTCGCCGGTCGTCGTGCGGCTGCGCGAGGAAGTCAAAATGGGTGTGTTGCATCCCATGGATGCAAAAATGCAGATGGCGCACACAATCGTCGCGGGCTTTCACGGAGAAGAGTCCGCGCGCGAGGCAGCGGACGAATTTCGGCTGGTCTACCGCGACCGAAAAGCTCCCACGGACATGCCCGAAATGAAGCTGGCCTGGGGCAAGCGACCTCTGCATCTGCTACTGACGGAAGCGGGCCTGGCGAGTTCACGCAGCGAAGCCGAGCGTTTGATCAAGCAGGGAGCCGTCGAGGTAAATGGCGAGATCGCCAAAGACGTGAAGCACACGATCGTACTAAATCCCGGCGATCTGCTCCGACTGCGCGTCGGCAAAAAGAAATTCTTGCGCGTCGTCGGGGTTTGATCGCCTCCTTAACGCTTCGCATTGAGCGGCGTCCGCCATCCTTTTGGTGGTACCGGATTACCGCGGCCTAAAGGCCGCTACTTCGATCGCTCGGCAAGGTGTTTCAGCCGCTCCAGCCAAGATTGATCGCGCATCTTCACCGCCCGCCGAGTGAGAATGAGATCGAACACCCGGCCGAACAGATCCGGCATCTCGTATTTGTCGCGCATCGTCACGCGCGTCGTTCCTGCCAGCGCTTGCAATTCCCATCGCTGCATTCCGCGAACGCCGTAAGAATCCTGAAAATGCCATTCGAGCAGGTGTTCCCATTGGTAAGCGGTGATCACCGCGGTCAGTGATAGGTCGTAACGCTGCAATTTGCCGGTCATGCGTACCTTCTGCGTCGGTGCAAAATCGGATGCGCCGCCTTGAACTTCAAAATGCGCGTCCATTTCAATCCCATACCAAAGCGGCATCCGCTGCGGCACAAAAAACACGAAAATTTCGTTGGGAGGTGCGGAGATTTCGGTAATCAGTTGGATATCGGCCATGGCCAGAGCAAAGTTATCTCACAAATCGCAAGGGATGAAGAATTACACCCGGCCGAGGGATTAATTGACTTCTACCAGCACCAGTGACACATCGTCTGTTGGCGGTCCTTCGCGCCAAGCGGCCACGCGATCCAGAATGCCCTGTTTCATTTCGTGGAAAGGCAGCAAGGACGTCTCGCGCACGAATTTCTGCACGCCCTCGACGCCCAGCATCTCGCCGTTGGAATTGAAGACGTCGGTAATTCCGTCAGTATAGAGCACCACGCGATCGCCCTGGTCCAAGTCCACGTCGAGAGTGGCTTCCACGTCCACCGCATCCGGCAGCGCCCCCAGAACCATGCTGCGAGATTCCAGCAATCGAGGCTCCTGCCCAGCTCGCGCCACCATTCCGGGAGGGTGTCCGGCCCCGGCAAAGACCATGCGCCGCGCCGCACGATCGATTCGCGCTGCCGCAACCGTAAAAAAGAAAACCGAGCTGCCGATATTCTGCATGACGAACCGGTTCAGCCCGCGAAACATATTTCCCAGGTTCGCTCCCGCGCGTAATTGCGTCATCATCTCGGTGTAAATGCGGTTGGCCACCAGCGCCGACCCGATGCCGTGGCCGGAAACGTCGCAAACCAGCAGGTTCAATTGATCCTCGTCCAGCGAATTCACCAGGCCGAAATCCCCGCCGATGGTGCGCACCGGATGATAAAAGGTCTCCACTTGCACTTTGCCCCACACCAGCGATTTCGGCGCCAGACTCTGTTGTACGCGCGCGGCTAAGGTCAGGTCTTCCTGAATCTCTTTGTGGCGCTCTTCCAGTTTCTTGTTGGCATCGCGCAGTTCATTTTCGGCATTCTTCAGCTCGGAAATATCGGTAAACGAGACAATCGTGTATTGCCTGCCATCAGGGTCCTCGATCACTTTCGCGCTGATAATCACCGGCAACCGCCCGCCGTCACTCCGTGGAAGGACGAACTCGAACCGATTGCGACCCTGTATCCGGCTTCGTTCTTTTTGCTGTTCGATGAATTCGGCTTCTTCCTGTGTGTAGAACTTGTACGAGTCCATTCCGAAGAGCTCGCTGCGCGGTATTCCCGTCATCTCTTGAAAATTGGAATTGGTGAATATCACGTTCTGGCAATCGTCGGAGATGAGCACACCTTCGTTCAAGCTTTCAAGAATGCCCTCAATTTGCTGGAGCCAGTCTGGTTGTTCGACTTCCACGGATTCCCCTTTTACTTGCTGCCGTTCGCGTATCTCATTGAACCACAAGACGCCCTCCAACCACCCCTGCGAATTTGATTCCTTGAGGCGCGCCAAAGCTGCAAACGTTTATGAACTAAAGTAAGGTTATAGAGCGTAATACTCACTAGGGGAGTGTGTGCCCGGCCGCGAAACCAGGTCGAGGCGAAGCCACGCGATTATGCCTGCAAACGGAAACAAACTGCCGCCCGGCCCGAAGGGCCTGCCCCTGTTCGGCCTGGCATTCCAGTTCCTCCGCGACCCCCTGGGAACGTTGCGCAGGCTAGCAGGTGAGTATGGCGACATCGTTTGCGTTCCGGTAGTCAATCAGCACCGTATTTTCCTGAACCATCCCGATTACATCGAACAGGTTTGCATCGTTCAACAGGCCAAATTCCACAAAAGCAAACTGACCAAAGACGTCACCCAACGCTTGCTCGGTCAGGGCCTGCTCATCAGCGAAGGCGACTTTTGGCGCCGCCAGCGCCGCCTGGCGCAGCCCGCCTTTCATCGCAGCCGCATCAATGAATACGGCGCAACGATGGTCGAGCGCCCAGAGGTTCGCATGAGGCAATGGCGCGATGGCGACGTGCGCGACATCACCCAAGAAATGATGGCGATGACTCTCGACATCGCCGTCCGCACGCTTTTTGGTTCCACGCTGGAGGCCGAAGCAGAACAGGTCGGTGACTCACTGGGCTACCTTATGCGCTATTCGCTGCGCAAGGCTCGGTCGCCTATCAGCATCCCGGAAAACTGGCCGACGCCCGCGAATCGCCGCGCCACGCGCGAAACGCAATTTCTCGATTCACTCGTTTACGGAATCATCAAAGCGCGTCAGGCCGAGGGAAATACAAACCATCACCACGATCTGCTCGCCATGCTGATGAGCACGATGGACGAAGACGGCACGCAAATGACGCCGCAGCAACTTCGCGACGAATCCATGACTCTATTTTTGGCCGGCCACGAGACCACGGCTCTCACGCTTTCGTGGGCCTGGTATATGCTGAGCGAAAATCCCACTGTGGAAGCGCGGCTGCACGAGGAACTTCACGGCGTTTTGGCTGGCCGTGCGCCAGAACCGGCCGACTTCGAGCGCTTGCCCTATCTGCGTGCGGCGGTGAATGAAACGTTGCGTCTTTATCCTGCCGCCTACATCCTGGCGCGAACTTCCGTCGCCCCTTGCACCATCGCAGGCTACGATTTTCCCGCCGATACGACCATGATCATGGCGCAGTGGGTGATGCATCGCGACCCACGTTATTTCGATGATCCCGAGGTCTTCCGCCCCGAGCGCTGGCTCAATGGCCTAGAGAATCGTTTACCCGCCGGAGCTTATTTTCCCTTTGGTGACGGCCCGCGGAGATGCATCGGACAGGGCTTTGCGCTATTGGAATCGGCGCTAGTGTTGGCAACAATCGCGCAGAAATATCGTTTCAAGCTGGTCCCCGGGCATCCCGTGATTCCAGACCCGCTAGTCACGCTGCGCGCCAAGCACGGAATCCGCATGACTTTCCACGCTCGGCAATAGGGAGCAATCTTGGAGTGCGGCGGCTTGCCGCCACCTTACTTCACAAATTCCGGCTGCTCGCCCTTCTCCCACGGATCATAAGTCAGCGCAAATCGAATCCGGTCCGGTATCGGCGGATGCGAATAAAACATGAAAACATCAATCGGATTCGGCTCGGGGTCCGACAGATCCACCTCGCCAAGAATCTGAAAGGAGTGCGCAGCTACCTGTCCAGAGTCTGGCGTGAGTCCATGAGTCACTTCGAGTCCGTACTGATCCGCCTGATGTTCGAAGTGCCGGCTCATTGCGCTGTTGATCGGGTTGGCGATAAAAGAATAGACGGAAAGAAGCAAGAGCAGCGCCGGGAGCGACGCCCAGTCCTCCACGCCTCGAATGCCCCAATCCTTTCCCCAGCGCCGCAAGAACCATCCGATGGTCTGGGATCCAAGGTAGAAAAGCACGAATAGAAATACCGCCGCAAAAGCCAGACCTTTCCAGATGTGGTTGAGGACATAGTGGCCCATCTCGTGCCCGGCCACGTAAACGATTTGCGGTGTATTCATCTTGGCGATGGTGTTGTCCCACACCACGATTCGTTTGGACGCGCCAATGCCGGTCACATACGCGTTCAGCTCGGTCGTCTTTTCTCCCGCGCCCATCCAGAACATGCGCTCGGGAGGAATGTTTTGACCTGCGCGCTGCACCATTTCCTCCAGACTCGCCGTCAGCTCCGGATCTTTCTGTTGCAGCGGTTCGAACTTGTGGAACATGGGGTCCACGACCAGCGGCTGCAGAAAGACCAGGGCCACGGCTATCGGCAGCGACACCAGCCAGAAATAGAACCACCAGCGTCGCGGACTGCTGCGAACCACCGCATATAGAATGGACACCAGGACGATCCCGAGCACTACCGCGAGAAATTGTTCCTTGGTCCAGTCCCAGAACCAAGAGCCCCAACTCTGGACGCTGAGCCCGTACTTCCTCTCCACGGAATTCTCGTAAACATCCGATGGCAAAGTCAGAAGGTTCATGGTCAGAATCAGCAGCGGCGCAAAAATCGCTGCTTGCACAAGGCGATTCCGCGACGCGCCTTCCGCCCAATCGCGAAATGTCGGCCCGAACCTCCAACGCAAAATCACCCAAAGAAGGAATACTCCGTAGAAAAAATCGATCAGGTTGAACCGGAAGCGAAACCGGCCCAGATCCCGCGCCTTTCGATACAAATCGGGAGGCAGCGTGTAGGCCGTGACCTTGCTCTCGGGCGTCTGTGTGACGCTCGCGGGTCTCGGAGGCGAGGGTGCGGAAGTATCGGGAGTCGCCTGGCCGGATTGTTGCGCAGCAACCACTGCCGCCAAGTCATGCGCCTCTGGCGCCACTGCTGCTCGGGAAACAAAAGCCATAACCTGAAGCGAAAACAAAAGCAGCAGCACGCCGACGCAATATCGCATCATTGCTCCGAAGGTTGGAGTCGCTGCAGCCGTCGCGGGACCGGGCGCAGACGGTGGAGTATGACGTGGGTTCCCTGCACGCGCAAGAAATCCCGCTGGGTGCGTCGGTCGGCCGCCAGCTGCCCGGGAAGTACAGGGTGCCTCTTTGGGCGCGGCGTCTGACGCCAATTGCCACGTCCGCGGCCGCACGGCTAGAATTGAAAGTGTGGGAATTGCTGCCCGGAGAAGCGTCATGAAAATCGCACCTTGGAGCCTCGGAATTCTGCTGATTTTGCCGGTGGGTTTTGCCGCAGGACAGTCGCAAACGCCACCGCCGCCGCAACAGCAGGACGCACAATCCTCATCCACATCCTTGGCTGAAGCCGCCAAGCGCGCTCGCGAGGCCAAGAAGGACGACCAAAAACCAGCGCGCGTGTGGGATAACGACACGGTGCCCAAAGCCGGAGCCCAAATCAGCGTAGTGGGCGACGCGCCCGCTGCCACCGACACGGATAACTCGGCCGCCGGAGCGACCGCCGACAGCTCCCCTAACGGTGCTGCACCGGCAAAAAGCCCAGCGAAATCTGGCGGCCAGGACAAGAGTGCGCTGAAATCCCAGATTGCCGACGCCAAGGAAAAATTGTCCACGATCAAGACCGATCTCGATCTCCTGGAGCGGACCTATACCCTCGATTCGCAGATGTATTACGGCAAGCCGGACTACTCCTCCGATACGGAAGGCGCAGCGAAACTGAAGGCCGAGCAGGAGCAGATTGCCGCCAAGCAGCAGGAAATGGACGACGAACAAAAGAAGATCGATGACTTGGAAGCCGAGCTTGCTAAGGTCGCTCCGCCGGCCGGCGAAGACAATTCGACTTCGAACTAGGCAGCCCGCAATCAGAATTTCGTGATGTCCACGGGCGTCAGGCCCTTCTCATCGCAATAATCGTGATAGCGCTTAAGGAAAGTCTGCCAGTTTTCGGTGGCGATGGTATTTCCGGCGGCATCCACGAAATCCAGCGCTCCTTCGATCACTGCAAACACGATTGTGTCTTCCTTGCCTACCATTCGCGGCGAATGCGTCGAGCCGGCGACTTCAAAAACCACGTCGCCCACTTCTGAAACCCAGCCCTCATCGTAAGTCCACGCTCCTTGCACGGTGTAAACCACCACTGTGCCCGGATGGAAATGCATTTGCAGCGCGGCTCCCGGCACCGACCGAATAAACAAAATGATTTGCCCGGTGATAGGGTTCAGCTTAATCAACTTGATGAAATGCCCGGGAGCCCACGGCACCCACGGCAAACCCTTAGGGTCGGTGTGGCTCGCCAGCGCCTTATGAACGGGATGTGTACTCGTACTCATAATTCGTCCTTCGCGGCAGCGCGCTCCAGGTTTAAATTCCACGCGAAAGCAGCCGCCGCGCGCCCGCCAAGACCCCTACAAAAGCGCAAGCCCTAACAGCTGTCAAGTGGATTGTGTTCCGCTCTCGTAGGAGGGCGGTCAAGTCAGTGGTTTCAAGGCCAACTGCCACGGTGCTATCATCTGGCTACTTCGAAGGGTATGCATTCAAAATTGCGGCGGGCGGCAGATCAGCCATGCCTCGAATCAAACTCTCCGAGATTCACGAGCAAGCTTGGTTCCCAAGAACCTTGCGCGATGGTGTTGTGGACGCTCTGCAAGCTGTGTTTCGGATCGGGAAAATCTACGAACCGATTGCCTCGCGCCTCGCCAGCGCGGTCAGGGCCTCCGGCACACATCGCCTGATCGATCTTTGTTCGGGTGCGGGAGGGCCTTGGATCTCGCTGCATCGGACGCTTGCGCGTCAGAGTACGGACCCACTTGAAATCTGCCTGACGGACAAGTATCCAAACATCGCCGCATTCCGTGGTGCGCGAGAAGCCTCTGATGGAGCCATCAGCTATTGCGCCGAATCGGTCGATGCCACAAAAATTCCGCCGCAGCTCGGCGGGTTCCGCGTCATGTTTACTTCCTTTCACCACTTCGCTCCAAATCAAGCGGCCGCCATACTTCAAAGCACGGTGGACAGTCGGCAGGGCATTGCCATTTTCGAGGCAGCTCGGCGCCGTCCTCTCAGCATTCTCCTCACGTTTCTCATGCCGCTCGGCGCGTTTTTGACCGTCCCTTTCATTCGTCCATTCCGCCTATCGCGAGTCATTTGGACTTATTTGATTCCGGTGATCCCGTTTGTTCTGTGGTTCGATGGAGTCCTTTCTTGTCTGCGCGCCTACTCCCCTGCCGAACTTTCGCAATTGATTTCACACCTCACAGGGAACGACTACAAATGGGAAATAGGCGAAGTGACCGGGAGGCTAGCTCCAGTAACATTCATGCTCGGCTACCCAGACCAGCCGAGCACCAGTCCCGCGCTGGTGGACGGCCTGCAGTTCGCTGACACCGCGGTCTAATTAGCGTCTGCTTGTCTGGTTGCTTCAGCGCACCACGATCTGCAGCATAATACCGTGCGGCCTCGTCTCGGTAATTTGAGCCGGCGGAGGATGCGTCATGAAGGCAAGGCGACAAATCATCGTCTACATCGCAACGAGTGCCGATGGTTACATCGCCAGGCCGGACGGCGATGTCGAATGGTTAAATCGCCGGCCGCGCACAGTCGATTACGGCATGGGTGCGTTCTATCCCACAATTGACACCATCTTGTGGGGACGCAAGACCTACGACTGGGCTCTTGACTATCACAACAAGAATGGCGGGAAAGGCGGCATATTCGACACGAACGTTGCCAACTACGTGTTTTCGCGGAAGCCTGCGAAACGAGCGACCCCGGGCGTAAAATTCGTGTCGGAGCCGGTGAAGGCATTTGCGCAGCACCTGCGCGCGACGCCGGGAAAACACATCTGGATGATGGGCGGCGGAGAGCTGATTGCCTCATTTCTTGATGCCGGCGAAATCGACGAGTTCGACATCCACGTTATTCCTACCCTCATCGGCGAGGGTATCCCACTCGTGGCGCCGCGCCATCGGGACGTGCCGCTTCGCTTGCGCTCGACCAAAAAATACCCCGACGGTGTCGTCCGGTTGCGCTATGCGGTCGCGAGGTAGCCCGTTCGTGAATGAAGGCAGTGACCACAGCCTGGGCGTTACCCGAGGTGACCGTGAGTGGGTAGGTTGTTCTAACCGCATTGCTATCTGGGGAGTGAATGTCGATCTAACGGCGGGATCGTCTCGAAGATTTTCGTTTGATGCGGCGCGTTTTCGCCTTCGGTCGGCGCGCCTCCTTCCTTCCGCGTCTTGGTTTGCCGCGCGCCTTATCGTTTCCGGCGCGTGCCAGCTCGCGCCGACGCGCCGCGGCCCATCCGGGCTTATTGCTCTGGCGGCCACGTGCAATTGCGAGCGCGTCAGCGGGAACATTCTCTGTGATGGTCGAGCCTGCGGCAACGTAGGCACCGTCACCCACGCGCACGGGGGCCACGAGCGCCGTGTCACTGCCGATAAACACGCGATCGCCAATCGTAGTCGGGTGCTTCGCTACACCGTCATAGTTGCACGTGATCGTTCCCGCGCCGATGTTAGCTCCGCGGCCGATGGACGCATCGCCAAGATACGTAAGGTGGTTCGCTTTGGCTCCTTCGCGCACCACCGAGTTCTTCACTTCCACAAAATTCCCGATGTGTGCGCCCGCGCGTATGTCCGCGCCGGGACGCAGCCGCGAAAACGGTCCCACCTGCGCCTTGCTGCCCACGCGGGCTGCATCCGTCACCGTATGCGCACCGATGAAAACGTCGTCATCCACGCGGGTATCGCGCAACACGCTGCCAGTTTGAATTGTGCACCCCGCGCCGAGGCGCGTCTTCCCCAGCAGTTGCACGCACGGATCAATCACTGTGTCGGGACCGGCGATGACGTCCGGATCAATCACCACCGTTTCCGGAAGATAAATCGTCACTCCCGCGTCCATTATTTCAGCGGCCTTTCGCGCACGCAAAATTCGGTCAATGTTCGCAAGCTCGCCGCGCGTGTTGCAGCCGAGCACTTCATTCGCGTCGGCAGCCACATGCGCAAGCACGCGTTCATTGCGCTGGCGTAGCAGGCCGATCGCGTCCGTCAGATAAAGCTCGCGATGCGCGTTGTCCGGCCGCAACGCGTTCAGGCAGGGCCAAAGCTTTTCAAGCGTAAAGCAATAAATGCTCGAATTCACTTCGCGGATAGCGCGTTGTTCGGGCGTGGCGGCCTTTTCTTCCACGATGGCCTGCACGCGCCCTTCGGCGTCGCGCACCACGCGGCCATAATTCGTAGGGTCGTCGAGCTCGGCGCTCAGAATTGTCGCGGCAGCTTCCCCGCGGCGATGCGTATCCAGCAGCGCTGCCAGAGTGCCGGTGCGCAACAGCGCCGCATCACCCGCCACGACCATCACCAGCTTCGCGCTTTTGCGCATTTTGCGTCGCGCCACTTGCACGGCGTGACCAGTTCCGCGCTGCGGTTGCTGCAGCACCGTGTCCGCACCCAGCGATTCGGCCACCGTGCCTACTTCTTCCGCTTGATGGCCAACCACCGCGAGCAGCTGCGTCGCCTTGAGCGGCTGGCACACGCGAATCACGTGTTCGATCAGCGGGCGCCCGCCCGCGCGATGCAAAACTTTCGCCAGTTCGGAACGCATCCGCGTTCCTTTACCGGCCGCGAGAATCAATACGACAGTATGGGGAGCACTCATACGCAGAGTATTGTCGCTTCCATCGGCAGCTTTGGCAATCGAAACGGGCTTCTCCGCTGCATAAAGTTGCCAAAATTGTTAACCAAAGGGCTATATTGGCTGCAAAGTAGGTGCCGAAATGTTTTGTCCCACATGTCGAATGGCCAATCCCGATGCAGCGCAATACTGTTCCAAGTGCGGGAATTCTCTGCCTGGCAGTCCCGCAGTTGCAGCATCCGGAAGTCAAAATCCGGCAGTAGCCGCACCGGGACCAATGCCTGTCCCGGAGGTCCCGACCAGCGGAAAAGCGATGGCCAGCTTGGTTTGCGGCATCTTCACATTTTTCCTCCCCGCGTCCATTGCCGCAATTATTCTAGGCCACCTGTCGCTGTCGGATATCCGCAAGTCCGCGGGACGGCTGGGAGGCAGAGGAGCCGCGATCGTCGGCCTCCTGCTGGGTTATGCAGGCATCGCAGTGATTCCGCTTATTCTCATCATTGCTGCGATTGCGATTCCCAACTTGCTCCGCGCAAAAATGGTGGCAAACGAAGCCGCGGCGGTTGGCTCGCTGCGGGCCATCAATATCGCTGCGGTTCAATACGCGTCCACTTATGAGAATGGCTTTCCATCAAACTTTGAAGCTTTCGGAAGCGAGGAAGGTAGCCCGCGGAATTGCAATCACGCAGGCTTACTTGACCGCCGGCTCGGTGCAGGGCAAAAGAACGGCTATGTCTTTACCTATTCTCCGCGGTTTCCGAACGGCCAGCCAGAACCTGTCGTGTCGCCCAAAGCTGCGGTGCGAGGATGCACATCCGGCGGAGCGTCAGGATTTTCCGTGACGGCGGATCCGATTCGAAGTGGCTCGACTGGGGGACGAAGTTTCTACACGGATCAAACGGGAGTGATTCGTTATTCAAATGATGGCGAGCCCGCAACAGCAGAAAGTCCTCCGCTCGAGTAACTTCGTCCCAAAGAACTCAAATCGAGGAGAACATATAAAAGCGTCAGGAAAATTAAGACGCTGCGGGGACGGAGTCCGAAAGATAGGAGCGAGGCGCCACCGAGTCGTGCATCCCCGTGGTTTCAGTCCACAAAGTTCGATCTGCAAGCAGTCGTGTGACAAGTTGCGTGTGCAGAGCGTGCCCCGCTTTATGCGCCACGATACGCGCCTTCAAAGGCCGTCCCACCAGCGCGAGATCGCCAATCAGGTCCAAAGCTTTGTGCCGCCCAAATTCGTCGGCAAAACGCAGCGGCCCGTTCAGAATGCCCTCTTCATCCAGGACGATCGCGTTCTCGACTGACCCGCCGCGAATCAACCCCATGGCCTGCATCCCTGGGAAATCCTTCATGAAGCCAAACGTCCGCGCCGGCGCGAGTTCGCGGCTGAATGATTCGCGGTCCACCGTCATTTCCACTTCCTGGGGACCGATCTCTGGATGTTTGTAATCGACGAAACAATGCACGCGGAATTCGTCCGCCGGATAAATCCCGATGCGCCGGTCCCCGTCGGAAAACTCCAGCGGTTTGACTACGTGGACGTAGCGGCGCTGGCGGCGCAGTTTGCGCGTACCGGCCTTCGCCAGCAGTTCGATGAACGGCTTTGAAGATCCGTCCAGAATGGGAAGCTCTAGCGCGTCGATTTCGACGTACACGTTGTCGACACCACAGGAGTAGAGCGCCGCGAGCAGGTGCTCCACGGTGGAAAGCAGCACGCCCTGCTTCATCAGGCTCGTCGCGTAACTGACGCGCGCGACGTTTCGCACGTGCGCTTCAATTTCGAAGTTGTCCAGATCCACGCGGCGAAAAACGATCCCAGTGTCCGCAGGCGCGGGCAGCAAACGAAGACGGCACTGCACCGCAGTGTGAAGTCCCACACCGCAAGTTTCGACCGGACGTTGTATCGTGAGTTGGTAGGGCATGCCCCAGGGCCAGCGTTTTTAGATGCACATTGTTAGCCGCTTGGTTGGAATTATTATGCTTTAGAATCAGCATTTTGCAGCGTAGAATAGGGGAAAATTATTTCCGGTGTGGCTAATATACAACACTATGGGCGGTAACCGTGTGGTTCAGAATGAACAGCTTGCGGCAAACCTCGCCGGAGGGTCAGGCGGAAATGTTGAGCAATTGGCCTTGTTGCCGTGACGAACTGAAACTGCCGACCTGCGCGGATTGCCAGTCCCGGCCCCCTGCAAGAGAGACCTGCAACTCCCGCAGTTGCAGCAGGATTCAATCGCAGTGCTGTAACGGCGCGCGTTGGGTAAATCTGCGGAGCCGCCGGATTCGCTCCCGCTGAGGCGACCGTCGGTTGATTCAGATCGCCATTAAGCCTCCCTTCCGAATCCGGTTCAAGGCTTGTGATTCCTGTCTAGCGTATCGGCTGGAGGCTTATACCTTTAGCCGGAAGAATGGCAGAATTCTGACTACGGGGCGCACGGTTGTCTCGCCTCCGCTGTTCCGCGTACAATGGTTCGTTGAAATAAACTAAATGGCGACTCCCTTCACAATTCTTCCCGATTCCACTCCGCCACCGATCGCCCATCCGCGTCCGTCCTGGCTGCGCGTGCGTTTTTTCGGCGGACCGAAATATCAGGAATTGAAGCGCACCATGCGCACGCTCGATCTGCACACGGTGTGCGAAAGCGCGCGATGCCCCAACATGGGCGAATGTTGGGAACACGGCACTGCGACCTTCATGATTTTGGGAGACATTTGCACCCGCGCATGCGGCTTCTGTGCGGTGCCTAGCGGTAAACCTCTGGGCCCTCCGGCCGAAGACGAGCCCGACCGCGTCGCGGAAGCCGTCGCGAGAATGGGTCTGCGTTATGCGGTAGTGACTTCGGTGAATCGCGACGACCAACCCGATGGCGGTGCTGCAATCTTCGCACGCACCATTACGGAAATCCGAGCCCGCGTGCCGGGATGCCAGGTGGAAGTCCTGATTCCCGATTTTCGCGGCGATTGGACCGCGCTCGAAACCGTGATGGCCGCAAAACCCGACGTCCTCAATCACAATATGGAAACGGTGCCGCGGCTGTATCGCCAGGTGCGCAAAGGCGCCGTGTACGAGCGTTCGCTGGAATTACTTCGCCGCGCAGGAGAAATGGCGCCGGGCCTTCCGACAAAAACCGGCATGATGCTGGGCCTTGGCGAAACGCGCGACGAAGTTCTCGCGGCCATGCAAGATATCGCCGCGCAAGGCACGCACATCCTCACACTCGGACAATACATGCAGCCCACGCCCGAGCACCTGCCCATCGAGCGTTACGTTCATCCCGAGGAGTTCGCCGAATTCAAGCGCCTCGGCGAAGCCATGGGTCTCAAACACGTCGAGTCTGGGCCGCTGGTTCGCTCTTCCTATCACGCCTTCGAACAACAAGAAGCCGCGCGCTAGTAACCGCGCAGCTCAAAGCGCTGCCGCCTCGCCGCCCGCGGCATTTCCTTTTAATATCGCTGTGATGAAAATCTCCGGCGCGACGTTCCCATGAACCCCTGGCGCGGTCTGAAAAATCTTCCTCGAGAAATTTGGATCCTCTGCGCGGCCACCCTGGTGAACCGCTCGGGAACGATGGTGCTGTCGTTTCTCGTGCTGTACATCACCGCCACCCTGGGCGTTTCTCCGGCGCGTGCGGCCTTGGCGCTCACCATTTACGGCGTGGCGGCCCTGCTCGCCATGCCGTTCGCAGGTCGCCTCGCCGATCGCCTGGGACCGCTGCCCATCATGAAGGCATCGCTGTTCCTCACCGGCGCTCTTCTGCTGCTGTTTCCTCTCGCAAAAAATTACCCAGCAATTTTGGCGATGACGTTTGGTTTTGCCGTTCTCAACGAATCCGTGCGCCCGGCCAACCTGTCCATGGTTTCATCCATGGTCGCCCCCGGCCAGCGCAAAGCTGCATTCGCGCTCAACCGCCTCGCGGCCAATCTCGGCATGAGCGTAGGACCCGCGGTCGGCGGAATCTTGGCTGTGTACTCTTTTCACTGGCTGTTTCTAGTGGATGGAGCGACCTCGGTTCTCGCCGGAGCCGTGCTGGCGCTCGCCCCCTGGCGCAACATGAGCCAAATCAAGTCACAGGAACCTCAGTGGGACGACGCTGGGGACCTCGGCCGCGAAATCGAAGCCGATAGCAGCATGCCGCTCGCTGCGCTTCATCCTGCAGCGGATTTGCAAGCCTTCAAGAACCGCCGGATGCTCTATTTCCTCGCGGCGCTGGTTCCGGTGCAGCTCGTCTTCTTTCAATTTTCATCCACGCTGCCGCTATTTCTCGTGCGCAATTTGCACTTTTCGGAGTCCATATACGGGACTATCTTCACGGTCAATACGCTGCTGATCGTGGCACTGGAAGTTCCGCTGAACAACGCCATGGCGCACTGGAGCCACCGCCGTACCCTCACGCTGGGCGCGCTTCTTTATGCCGTCGGATTCGGCTCGTACGCGCTGGTTGGCATTGCTCCGTTCGGCAAGACGGTGGGCGTATTCGCAGCAGTCATCATCTGGACGTTCGGCGAAATGATCATGATGCCGGGCAGCTCCGCGTACGCCGCGGAAATCGCGCCGCCGGAGCGGCGTGGTGAATACATGGGACTCTACACGATGTCGTTTAACATTGGTTTTTCACTAGGGCCGTTCCTGGGCGCCAGCCTTCTGGAACGCTGGGGTCCCACTGTGGCGTGGGGAGCCGCTTTCGTCTCGGGCTGCATTTCCGCGTTGATGATGAGCCGCATCGGAACCGACAGACACGAGAACCAGCACGCGGTTCTACCTGAGTTAGTGGAGTGAGCCGAGCAGCGAATTTGCAAGCTCGCGAGCATGCACGGCGCAATTCGTGCAACCCGCGCAGCTAGCACAATTGCCGCAAGCGGAATCAGGCGCGGCCAGTTTGATTGTCGCGCGAAAATATTCCGCGGCTTTATCGTTGCGGCCCATTTCCGCGTTCAAATTCCCCAGTAACAACTGAAAAACTGGGTTCTTCGGATAGCGCGTCACCAGAAGCCCGGCAACTGCGATAGCTCGTTCGTACTCCTGGTCGTAGGTGCGCAGATTCTTCGCCAGATAGAAACGCATTTCCACGGGCATCAGCACCCCGTGTTCGATCGCGGTTTGCATCTGCTGAACGCCCTCTTTTTTGTTGCCGCCCGGGATGCCCATGAAGAAGCGCAGAAATTTCACGACGCCGGGAAGAGAATCCACGTAAAAGTTGTATAAACCGAGCCCGCCCGTGGCGTCCGCCATCTGCGAATCGAGTTCCAGAGCGCGAAGAAATTCGGCGCGCGCCGCCACGCCCGCATGCGCCACGGCACGATTCTCGCCGCGCAACGCGTCCATACGCGCTTTCAAGGCGAGCCCCATTCCGGCGTAGAGGTGCATTTCCGCTGTGTCCGATTTCGCGATCCGCCCCTGCGCCAGATGGATCGCTTTGTCCGCCAGCGCAAAATATGCTTCGTCCTCCGGTTTCTTGCCGCGCTTCCACGCATCCACCATTCCATACTTTACTTGCGAGTCGGTGCAGTAGATCTTCCACCACTGAGCTTCGTCCTCCAGCAGAAATCCAAGCGGATTTTCCGGTTGTGTCTGCTCGAACGCATGAAGAATTGCGATCGCTCCGTCGAAGTCCCCCCCATACAGTGTGTCCATGGCCTGCTGGACTTCGGGCGGCAAAGTCAGATTTTCACCCGCACGCGCTGGCAGCGCAGCCAACGCGCACAGGAACAGTGCGCAAACAGCGTGTAGCGAAGCACGGCGCAAAGATTCCCAGATCAAGATCATTTCACTCTCTTGAGCCAGCCAATCAGCCAAGCCGCGGTAACGTACATCGCGAAACATTCCAGCGCAAACGGCAGAAAGCCCAGAAAACCGGGCGCGGGCATCGCAAAAATTTTCCACCGCTGAAACATTGGAAATGTGTATTGCCATTTCGCCGCGGCCCAATAATTCCAGAATTCCCAAAGCCACCCGCAGATCCAGCCCGCCGCGAAGAATCCGTAAACCCGTCTCCTGAATCCTTCGGAAAGATCGCCCATGAATGAAGGCAGACCGAGCCGCCGGTTGATCGGATCGAGAAGCAGCAGAAACCCCACCCAGACCAGCGCAAAAACATGTGCGGCAAGTCGCTGCGGCAGAACCAACGGACAAATCAAACACGCCAGGCCGCAAATAATCAGAACATTTTCCGTCGCGCGCGACATTTTCCAGGGCTCAGCAGGCAGAGGAGGCAAAAGGGCTTGGACCAAGTCCGAGGTCTCGAAAATCGCCGGCGTGATCGTCGCGAAGGACCATCCATAACCGAGCAGCGCCGACGGCCATCCGACCGGCACGCCCACATAAGTCCAATTTTGCAGACGAAGATTGTACACCTCAAAAATCAACCACAGAGGAATCGAAAGCAGCGCCATTCGCGCTACGACCAGCGGCGCATCATTCAATCGCGAACGATTCGTCAGCGCCAGTACCGCAGCGTCCGCAATCAGAATGTAAGCGCTCCACGCAATCGGCGTGAAGTACGTAGCCACCGGCTCGACATGCGCAAACATGAGTGCTTCGGCGAACACCAAAGCCACCCAGCCCAGCCAGCCGTAAACCGGAAGCACCCGGCGCCTGCGCGCCCGAAAATATCGAATGACGAGCACCAAGGCCGTCGCCGCAGTGATCACCACGCCAACGACCGTGCTGACAGGCGCGCCGAGGAATATCACGAATGAGCGAGTAGTTGGCGTCATCTGGTGCGGAGTACGGGCCTCTGTGGTCTCCTTTGTCAGCTGCACACGTCCACAATGTTATCGCAGACCGCCGCAGTTTTCGGGCAAGCGTACGCACCTTTCTTGTTATGCTGACCTTCCTTTTCATAGGTAACAAATGAGCGAACCCGAAAAACTCGAGCGCGGACTGGGCCTGATCGAAGCTACGTCTCTGAACATGACCTTCATGGTGGGCATCGGCCCATTTGTCGTGATTCCGTTTGTAATTCAGGCGATGGGCGGAGCAGCAAGTCTGGTGGCTTGGGCCGCAGGGGCGATGCTGGCAGTAATTGACGGTTGCGTATGGGCAGAATTGGGCGCAGCGATGCCGCAGGCTGGCGGGAGCTACGTGTACTTGCGGGAGGAGTACGGACCCGACCGATGGGGCCGCATGATTTCGTTCCTGTTTATTTGGCAGACACTGTTCCAAGGCCCCCTGAGCATCGCTTCTGGGGCGCTGGGCTTCGCCGATTATTCAACTTATCTGATAGCAAAGTCGGGCAGGGTCGCGGCCATTATCGCGATACTTGGATCGCACAGCAAAAACGTGATCGCTGGAGTTGTCGTGGTGCTAGTCGTGCTGCTGCTGTACCGGCGAATCGCGGAGGTTGGGAGAATCTCGATCGTCTTCAGCGTGGTCGTGGTTGGCACGATTCTCTGGATCGTCTGGGGCGGCATCGGTCATTTTGACGCGCATCGCGTGTTGGGCTCCTCTGCTGGCGGATGGAGCTTTTCTTGGCTGCTTTTTGTAGCACTTGGTCACGGAATGGTGCAGACGATTTACAGCTATCTCGGTTACTACAACGTCTGCAACCTCGGCGGAGAAATGAAGGATCCGCAGCGAAACATTCCGCGCGCAATCTTCATTTCGATCATTGGCATCACTGCGCTCTATCTAGCGATGCAGACGAGCATCCTCAGCGTGATCCCGTGGCAAGAGGCGGCACGCTCCACTTATATTGTGAGCGCGTTCATTGAGCGCGCATATGGCGACCAGTGGGCCACCCTCGCTACCGCGCTTATCCTGTTGACAGCCCTGGGATCGGTATTTTCTGCGATGCTTGGCTACTCGCGCGTGCCGTACGCCGCGGCGCTCGACGGTAACTTTCTGCCGGTATTTGCACGTGTGCATCCCACAAAGAGGTTTCCGCACGTATCCCTGTTGGCGCTCGGTGCCACGGCCATTGTCTTCTGCCTCTCATTAAAATTAATAGACTCGATTCGCGCCATCCTGGCCATGCGTTGCCTCATCCAATTTGTGGGTCAGGCGGTTGGGCTGTTGATGCTGCATCGCCGCTGGAAAGCCGACCGTTGGCCTTTCCGCATGTGGCTTTATCCCGCGCCTGTCTTGCTCGCGATTGCCGGGTGGGTCGCAATTTTCATTTCTACCGGACGCAGGCCGATGTTGGCCTCGCTTGCGGCAATGGTAGCGGGTATTCTGGTGTACTTGGGACGCGCGCGGATGCTGCGCCAGTGGCCCTTCGAGGAGGCCGGCTCTTGAATTGGATTGTAAGACGTCGTAACGCGCAGCGATGCATTGCCAATGGACGCATTACGAATCGGAGCACGCGCAGAAGAACGATGCGAAGTTTCATGGCACTGATCTCGGCGGCCTTTTCTCTCACCTCTGTTGCGAAGCCGGTCTCCGCGCAATCACTTCCCGAAACCGTCGAAGCCATCAATAAATCGCGCGTCCATACTCGCATCCTCTTCATCACCGCGCATCCCGATGATGAATGGTCCAGCCTGCTTGCCTACCTCTCGCACGGATTGGATGCCGACGTGGCGCTGCTCACCATCACCCGCGGACAAGGCGGCCAAAACGCCATCGGCCCGGAACAGGATGGCCAACTCGGCGTAATCCGCACCGAAGAACTCCTCGCCGCAGGAAAATACTACGGCGTGCAACAATATTTCACACGCGCGCTCGATACTGGATACGTCAAGACTCCCGAGCAGGCCATGAAAATCTGGGGCGGCGTTGCGCTCGAAGACCTGGTCCGCGTGATTCGTACCTATCGCCCGGACGTGGTCATCAACGGCTGGGGTGGCGTGCATTCCGGCCACGGACATCATCAAGCCAGCGGAATCCTTACTCCGCAAGGGGTTGCCGCTGCCGCGGATCCCCAAATGTATCCGGAACAAATCGCCGAAGGTCTTCCGGCGTGGAAGGTGACGCTTGAAACTCGCCTGGCGCGCGATGGCAGTATCGCTGGCGCGGTGCAATTGCCGGTGAATGAGGTTTCGCCGTTGTGGGGAAAGAGCTACGTCGAGATGGGCATGGAAGGTCACGCGCAGCACCGCTCGCAGGGCACTCCTGCGTTCTTCGGCAATGCGTTTTTTCGTCGTCCCATCTATTTGGTTAAGGAAGACCAGAAAGGTCCGGCGGGATCGTTCGACGTCAAATTACTGGCTGAACCTCTGATGTCGCTCGCCGAACGCTTCCCCGGCCTGCAGCAGACGCTGGCTCCCGCGCTGGCCTCCGCCGATCAGAATTTGGCCGCTGCAGCGAAGTCGGCTCTCGACCTGGACCGCTCGTCGGCGGCAAATTCGTTGGCAGCGGCAGGAAAGGAAATCGCCGCTCTGCGCGAGCAACTAGCGAAGCAACCCGGCGATGACGAAAAGTCCGCGCTGTGGGAGCTCGATCGCGTGAAAGACCGGATCGATCTCGCGCTCGCGGACGACATCGCGATTCCGTTCGAGGTCCGCGCTAGCCGCCACGAACTAGTAGCAGGCGAGAATTTCTCGGTAGATGTGGTCATTTCAGGCGAACCGGCGGTCCTCGGGAAATGGACGCTGAACGCGTCGAGCTTCGTCGTCCCCAGCGGTTGGCACGTCACGTCGGCAGACTCCAAGGAATCAGACGCAACACGCTTCGATGTCGCGATTCCTGCTGATGCCCAATTCCCTTCGCGCTCCGGCGACGTAATCCTGCCTTTTCCGCCCCCGCTCGTACGCCTCGCGCTCCCGGTGAACGTTGCGGGTTATGACTTCAGTATCGAACGCCCGGTAAATTCCGTCGAAACAACCACAACCGGCATTTCGACCTACGCGCTCGAACTCGTGCCTGCGGTGACGCTGACCGTCGAGCCCAAGCAAATAATGGTGCCGGAAAAACGCGCCGCCGCGCCCGTGAAGCTTTTCGCGCGGGTGCGGTATCACGGCACAAAAAATGTCCACGTTTCGGTTGCCTTGGACGCCCCTAAGGGTTGGACCGTGCAACTACTGAAAATCTCGGGTCCACTGGAATTTTCCGGCGCGGGCGACCAGCTTGTGCAGTTTGTCGTCACCCCGCCGGCCGGGGTTTCCGCGGGCGCGTACACATTGCATCCTTCGGCGCGTATCGGAGATGAAATATTCAGCACGTCGCTCGCGCCGATTCCCACGCTCTCTACGCGCAATTGGAGCGAGCCCGCCGACGCGAAAATCCACGTACTAAATTTGATGGTGCCTGCCGGGCTGCGCATTGGCTACATCGCCGCTGACAACGATCCGCTGCCGGAAATTCTGCGCCAGCTCGGAATTCGCGTCGATATGCTCGACGACGTCGCGCTCGCCTTTGGCGATTTGAACCAGTACGGCGCGATTACCGTCGGCATTCGCGCTTACGAATTGCGTCAGGACCTGCTGCGCGCCAATTCGCGCCTGCTGAATTACGTGAAACGTGGCGGCACACTCCTCGTGCAATATCAGCGCGATTTTGCATGGAATTCGGAGCTCCCTGCGCCATTCAAGGCCACCATGCCCGAGCAAACTTCGCGCGTCACCGACGCAAATTCGCCGGTCACGTTTCTCGCGCCGGATAGTCCGCTGCTGAATTCGCCAAACAAAATCACATTGTCGGATTTTCAAGGCTGGGTGCAGGAACGCGGCCTCTACTTCTGGGGCACCTTCGATCCGAAATACACGCCGGTACTGGGGCTGAAAGACCCGAGCGAGCCGGAAACCAAAGGCTCGCTCGTGTACGCGCGCTATGGACAGGGCCTCTACATCTACACGGGCCTTTCATTTTTTCGTGAGCTGCCCGCAGGCGTCCCGGGAGCGTACCGCCTGTTCGTCAATCTGCTGGGCCAGACAAAACATCCTGGGGCACAAAATTGAAGTGGCATTTGTAGCGGCAGTCTTCAGACCGCCATCTATGGTCAACACTCGACGATCGGTTTCGTCGTTGTAGCGGCGCACTTCGGTGCGCCAGATGTTGCGGCGACAATCCCGCGCGGTCTGAAGATCTCCGTTAACGAATCTCTTGAGGCAGCGCCATGGTTTCGGAGACCATAGACGAGTCGAGCAAGGAATTGGCCGAAGCGTTCCATCCAGATCCCGCCCCTCGCGCGGATGTAATCACGCCACGCATGAGGCTCATTCCCGAGGGCTGGTTCCTGATGGGCAGCCCGACCGGCCAGGACAACGAGCAGCCCGTCCGCCGCGTTTGGATAGACCCATTCGAGCTAGCCGAATGTCAGGTCACCAACGCGGAATACGCAAGATTTCTCGCAGCCACGAATCACCGCCCGCCCCTCCACTGGAATGACGCGAACTTCTGCGATCCGCAGCAGCCGGTCGTAGCGCCTTCCTGGTTCGACGCCGTCGCCTATTGCGAATGGCTGAATCAAGTTTGCGGCCGAACAGAAAACAGCGGCTATCGTCTGCCGACCGAAGCCGAGTGGGAGCGCGCCGCGCGCGGGGGAGCCGAACAAAAGCAGTTTCCGTGGGGCGACCAAGCGCCCGAGACGCTGAGCAATTACGCTAACAGGTGGAAGACCGGACCCGAACGGGTCGGCCAAGCGGAACGCAACTTCTACGGTCTTTGCGACATCGGCGCGAACGTGCACGAATGGTGCGCGGATTGGTTTGACGCCGATTACTATCGCATTTCGCCCGATCGCAACCCGCAAGGTCCCGCTGATGGAACGCGCCGAAGCTCTCGCGGCGGATCCTGGCGCCATTACACCAAAGTTTCGCGCTGCGCCGGGCGCTCGAGCATACCTCCAGAATTTCAATACTCGGATTACGGCTTCAGAGTCGCACGCGGAATCGCGAGGTAGAAGAAATAGTCAAGTGCCGCCACACGCCGTGCAGCGCGCCAGCTCGAATGAGGCGCGTTTCGTCGCGCAACGTTTAGAAATTCTTGAAACCCTGAAACAACCACACGCCAGCCGCGACCGCCAGCAATACGATGGACGAAATCATCAGTAGTTTGATCGGCTTCGAAAGCTTCTCGATGCGCGCAACGATTTCGCGTTGCTCGCTGGCCATGGAGTCGCCGGCTTTATCCAGGAATATCTGATCGTCTTCGTGAATTTCCAGCGTGCCGCGATAGGCGAGGAGTGCAATCAGTGCAGCGGTCACCACTCCCCAAACGACAAGTACGCCTAGCAGTGGTCCTTGAATGCTTTCCATGGGTGCCTCCCCGCCCGCCGGCCGCGAAGACTTCCCGAATGTACTGTGGCCCGTGCGGGCCCGTGTGGAGCCGGGATTCGAGGGATTATAGCACCGCGGCAGGCCGCGATTTCAAGCAGGAACAGGAAGGCGGTCGTCCGGGAACTGAATGCCCCAGAAGTTGCGGGTGGGGTACAACATCTCCAGGCCCAACTCGAATACGCCCTGGTCCTTCGAATTATTCACGCGAATCACGCGAAATTCCTGCACTTCCTGCGAGACCCCGTTCAGCACTTCCACGCGGGACCCCAGCGCCAGCTCGATGGGCGCGCGAACCAACGCACCACAGCGGCTGACAGCGATCGCTTCAGCCAAGGTGACCAGCGGCTCGCCATCCAGGGTATTACTGAAAAGTTGCACCGGGATGCGTATGAATACGCGCGCAAAGCGCCGCCGCTCCAGCATCGCGCGTGTAGTAGCCATGGTTTCGCCTCCTGTTCACCGAGGCCCAGCGCCTCACTGTAGTTCCGTGCCGCAAGCCGGGTCAAGACATGATGCCGCAGGTGTGCTTCGTTGACAAACCACCAAGCAGTCCTAGACGCGACGCCAAGGGTTATGTAGCGGCCGCTGTGTCCGGTGCCGTTCGGGACGCAGCGGGCATGTCGCCGTACAACCGAGGCCGCAAGAAGCGCTCGGCGCCCGCGTTGACAAACTACAGCCCACACGTCAATATACTTCAGCCTCGTAGTTTTGCCACACACATTGCCCGAGTGGCGGAATTGGCAGACGCGCTAGCTTCAGGAGCTAGTTCTCGCAAGGGAGTGGAGGTTCGAGTCCTCTCTCGGGCACCATTGATTATTCTTAACTTAACTTACGCTGAATTCGACGATCAGCAAGAAGAGGCGTCATTCTAGCTGGTGGCACTTCTGGTGGCATTTGGATGGGCGCTTCCTGGCCGCTCATCGAAGTTTCGGCTCTGACCAAACGTTCGACCGCATTCCGCAAGTGATCTTCGCCCAGGTGAGAATCGCGCGGGGTCGTTTCAATTCTCTTGTGGGCCCTAACGTTTCTCCTCCTTTGTCGTCTCGGCAAGGCCTTATGTTCTTCGCTCTCGCTCTTCTTGTTTCCGTCGGCTAAAGCACTGCTCACAGTTCGCGCTCGGACTCCGCAGAAGGATCGGGCTGAGAATTCGATTGTGCGTTTCGGGCGGTCAATTCCGCTTGCGCCTTAGCCACGGTACGGCGCGCGTAGTCCTGCGGGTCGTACTTATCCCCCGCCCGAAAGTCAGCGATATTGCGAATCACTTCTTGCGGATGGACGCCGCGTGCGAGACACCGCTTGGCGTAGGCCCAGTCGCGCTCGGATTGGCTCTTATGGCCGGGCACCATGGTGCGACTTTGATGCGCATCGCCAACACGCCGGACTGCGTCCGGGGAGTCTTGTTCGATTGTGAAATCGCGCACCATGTATACGACGTCAGTTTCGTGATGCGCCCGCACGAGAAATTCTTCCGTCAGTTTGCGGTTCGCGAAGCCCGGCAGTCGAAGCACGCGCGTTGAGTCGGTGGCCGCCGGATCGCCATTGAATTCGCTTGCCAGAGTGCGGAGCAGTGCTTCGGCCTGGTCCTGTCTTAGTCCGTTTATTTTCCAAACCACCTGATGCTTGCCGGGCGAGGTATCGAGAACAAAATTAGGCGGCGGAACTTCGCCCGAGTTGCGGATTGCCTGGAGAGAGTCGTCTCCGTTTCTGTCGAGGTCGAGGTATACGGTCCGGATATCCTTTATATTGGCTTTGGTACGGGTAGCGGCATGGTCCTTGATGGGATTCATCCCCAGAAAGACATCGGAGCCCGCTCCGTTCTGGCTCGCAAGCCAAGTCTGGAATTCGGTGCCCGCTACCGTGTCGGCCCGGGCGATTCTCTGAATCGTCCTGCCCGTCGCGCGATTATGCACCACAACCGCTACGTTTTCGGCCGGATCGAAGAGATCCAAAACGTACTCCGAAGCGGTAAGAAATCTGGGCATAAAATCGCTCACGGCGCTCACGCTTGGTTCCCCTTCGAAACAAAGATGGCTCCGTAGTCGAACAGGTCCGCGTCAGGGTCGTATCCGTTGACCTCCAGGATTTCGGATACATAGCGGCGGCCGGGCCTTCTCTCGATGTGGACGACGACGTTAAGTGAATCAGCGATGTTCGTCTTGACCGCGCGGTAAGGTAGATCCACGCCACTCTGCAAGACACAGCTGGTGAAACGCGCAAGACCCTGTCTTGCCGAGTTCGCATGGATCGTTGACAGCGTGCCGGAGTGGCCTGTGTTGAGCAGTTGCAGCAGATCGAAGGCTTCGCCACCTCGGATTTCGCCGAGAATAATTCTGTCTGGACGATGGCGCAGGGCCGCTTTCAACAGGTCGCGGATGGCGACCGGTGGAAGGCCGTTCTGTTCCCGGCGTGCTTCGAAGCGGACGAGGTTTTGCTGTACCAGGTGAATCTCAGCGGTGTCCTCAATGACCAGAATGCGTTCTTCCGGCGGAATGAATTTTCCGAGGATGGATAAAAGCGTCGATTTTCCAGTTCCTGTGCCGCCACTGATCAGGATATTTTTTCGAGTAAGAACATAGTCTTCGAGGCGGTTCGCGACGGCGCGGTCGACAGTCCCTGTTGCGACCAGATCCTCCATCTGGAAATCACGGGTGTTGAATTTACGGATCGTGAGAGTCACACCACCTAAACTGCAGGGTGGGATCACGGCGGCAACCCGGCTACCGTCGGGCAGGCGTGAGTCCAGAATGGGTTTCGCCTCCGAGATATCGTCGGCGAGGCGGCGGGCGATGTTCTTGACCGCGACCATCAGGGCCCGGTCGCCGATCGAAACGTTCGGCACGCGCTCGAGAAATCCGTTTCTTTCGATGAACACATGCTCGGAACCATTGACCATCACTTCGCTGATCGAGTCATCGAGAATGAGGTGCTCGATCGGTCGCAGAAACGGCAAAATCATTTCGAATCCGTTCATCACAGGGCTCCTTCGGCGAGCTGCTGGAAGTAAGAGCGGTTCGGATCGTTGTAGTAGGGCTTAAGGTAGCAGAACACCGGGGGCGAGGAGTTCAGTCCGTCGTAGGCGATGGTGACGGATTGCGCGTTGCGCAATTCTGTGAAGGTCTTCATATCAAACCGGTAATCGGTTTGGGTGTTGTAACTCTTGGAAGCGATGAGATTGGCCTTGTGCGAGAGCGCCTTGCCGGTGAGCCAGCTCACCTTGGTGTCGTGCCCGCTCTCGGACAAGCTGTAACTGACCTTGAGTTGGTCTTCGCGCCCGCAGAGTACGCTCGCAATGTGGGCGGAAAAATCATCCGACAGCGCGAGAAAAATCTTAGTGCGGAAGGTCTGCAGCAGTGTGCGCCAGCCATCGCCTGACAGGGCCGATTTGAGCGAGCTGATGCTCTGCGTTGCGACAATCGGAATGCATTTGGGCTGGCGCGAGAGACTGAAGAACTTTTCGTCTCCGGTGGGTTCGCTTTCACCGACCGTGGCAAAGTGCTGATACTCGTCGCAGAGAAAGAGGACTTGACGAAAATAGTCGTTCGGACGGGCCTCTATCTCGGGTACGCGGTTGAGAACGGCACGCTCGAAATCGAGCTTCATCATGACGCCCAGCGCCTTGGCCAGGCCGGCGTTCATACCGACGGGAAAGTTGAGAGCGCAAACCTGCCCGTGTTCAATCAGCCAGGAGAACGAAGGCAGCGGTTTACCGAACTGGTGGTGGGCATTCTTGGCCGGGTCGTAGCACTCCTTCGACGGGCAGAAGACCCTTTTCACTTTGGGGTTGTCATCAAAGAGCGAAAGAAAGACGGAAACGCCCTCGACGATCGAAGTGCGCAGCTTCGGTTCGATCCGTTGCCAGTCGTTGTTAAACCATCGCCGGACGGCATCGAATTGCGCAAGCTTCTCGGGACTGGCTTGGCGGCGATCGAGGACCGTGCGGGCTTCCGATGTAATCCCCTTCTGCTTCAAGAGAGCCCTCAACTCAGGAGTGGCCAGCGCGAGATGGCGGTTCTCTTTGAGATCGTGAACGAAACCGAATGCCATAAGGTCGCTGACGTGATTGCCGTATACCTCCGGCGGGATGGCTAGGTAGTCGCGTCCTAGAACGATATGCTCGGCTTCCCTGATGCGCTCTTGGAGAAGAGGCGGAGAAATAGCGCATTCGTAGACGTCGAACAACGTGACGTAGTCGTAGGCGACCTGGTGCAGGAGGATGATGAATTTGACCAGGTTCGTATAGGCCTGCTGCCAGAAGGGTTCCTTACCGCGGCCGTAAAGATTGTTGAGCAGAGAAGCGATGTTGTAGGCCAGTGCGTAGGCGTCTAGCTCATTGTGTAGAGGGTTGTAGCGGTACTCGGAGTCGAGGCCTATTTCGATGTAATCCCGAGAGCGTCCGTGACGGTCCAGGATGTCTTTCACCTTACGGCAAAAGTCTCCTTTCACTTCCAGGATCAGCCCGCCAATTCGTTTGGCTGCATCGTTTGCTCGGTAGGCAAGAATTTGCTCGGCAAACGGGTACATGCAGCAACTGGTTTTGCCCGATCCTACGGCGCCGAAAATCGCAACTCCCGTGAACAATCCGCGCTCGGGAATCGTGAGCCAATAAGGCTGCTTCGCGGGCACCGGCTTGCGCGGATTGTGCACTTCACCGACGACGAGAAACAGATCGTTTCTTGTGCGCGGATCGGGATAAGGAGGGAGGTGTTCCGGTTCGACGCGGCGCCTCGCTTTGAGAGTGAAAATGTAGACGCCGGACAGAGCGGCCGAATAAACCAAGTACGGGGTTGAGAACAGGAACGTGTAGTAGAGGTATTTGAAGCTCAAGAAGGCTTCGGGAGCGCGCACGGCAATGACATGCAGGAAGATTTGGTCGTCGGGAAACGCACGCGTGTAGAACAGGAACGCTCCGGTGGCCATGGCCAGAATGGCCTCAAGGAAGGCACGTGATTCGAGCGCTCTCTGCATCAGCTCCCTCGTCCGTCGACCGCTGGCGGCTTGTCCGTGGCGGGCTGTCCGGCGCGGCGTTCTCCCCGCCATTTGCGATAGTCGAGGTCCCGCCAAAGGACCTTTTTCAGAACAGCGTTGATGACGTGGTCCGGACTGCTCTCGATGAACCGCGCATAGTCCTCGAGCAACTCGTTCACGGGCTGTTCGAGCTTTATTTCCCGAGACATCATTTCTGGTGCTTTCCTAACGATCGGCATGCTCTTCCTCCTTAAGTGATTTTCGCTTTCTCCCGGTTTGGTATTTTCCGGGCTCCGAAGTACTTCTGCACCCAAGTTGGCGGAATCCCCGGGGGAAACTTGCATTGGGCGGAGCTGGTAGGTTGCGAAAGCGATGTTGCGCCTTCGGTCATTCCTTCGAAATCTCTCTTCGATGGAGGCGGCGCTGACTTGACCGTTCTTCCAGTTTCGATACAGTCCCTCGAAGGTTGCGCCCCGGAAGCGGCTGCGCGCCTCGTTGCGGAAGATCAGCTCTGCATCGGTCACCACCGTGTATTGCTTTTCGTCCCACATCTTGCGAATGCGGAAGTAGCGCAGCAGGTCTTCGGCGATGTCCGATTCGAGGGGAATCTTCACGTGAGCATTGAAGATTTCCGTGGCTCTTGGGAAGTGAACATCGGTACGCGACACGTACAACATCCGGAATTCGCACAGCTGCCGAAACAGGGGTAGATAGTTCTCCAAGTGATGAATGAACGCGGCAAAGCTAACCGGACCTTCATGAACATAGGTGAACGTCACCACGGGCGGGGCGAAACCGAGAAACATCGGACAGCCGTCGACGAAGTACCGTACGCTTGAACGGGCGGTCTTCTGGCCGAGGTACAGGCGCGCCGGAAGATAGCGTTCATTGACTCCTAATTTGTTGCAGAAGTAGGTAGTCTTTGCGGCTTCGGTTTCCAGGTACTCGTACTCCTGGTTTGCGATCACAAAATCGAGAATGGCAATGCGGCGCTTGATGAACTCTAGTTCGTGGACCCGGCGGTTGCGAGGATGTTCTTTCTCGATCTTGCGATAGAGCCGCCCCGAGAAGAGGTGATGGAAGGCGCCGCTCTTGGGGAAACGCTCGGTGCGGGTGTGCCGGGAGCGTTTGATCTTGCTCCAGAAGTTCGTCGTCCGCTTGCCCCAATGCGCCCCGGTACAGGCGAGAAATTGGCGGGTAGTGAAGTAGCCAGAATAGGTGGCTACCAGGTAGAGAAACCGGGCTTCGGACTCACTATAGCCGAGGGCATGCAAAGCATCGAGGTGTGTGGGCGCGATGTTCATAGAGTGAGGATTTCCTGCGCGAGTTCGCGCTCGTCCAGAATCCGGCGGAGACGCGATGCGTCCTCAGCCCGGGCGTAGATGGCGAAGCCGGCCTTGGCTTTTTCGGCGAGCGGTCGCGGCCGGTATTCGCGGGTAGCGAGTTCCAAATCCACGCGCTGCAATAGGTGCTCGGTGTCCTCGTATTCCAGGCGCATGTCCGGCACCGGAATCCTTCCGTTGACCATCTCAAGGCCGTGCTTTTCGGCGATTTCCGCCTTGCGATCGAGGTTGTCTCGCTCCGCGCCCAACAACGCCAGATCGCGATTGAGATTGCGCTTGATTTCGTAGTCGAGGATGACGCGGACCGGGTGGCCGCCCGAGCGTTCGATCCGGGTGGCCTCTTTCTGATAGAGGCGATAGAGATCCGCATCGTGTTTGGCCTCGCGAGATTTCAGCAAGTCGTGATAGATGGCTTGGTCATCCGGCAGCAGATCGGTTCGCTTGAGAAGGCGATGGCCGGCCTTGGTCAGAGTTACGACACGCAGGGTTTCCTTGCGTGAGATTTCGAGTGTCTTTTCCGAAACCAGATGCTCGCGCTTGAGGTGCCCGATCTCCTTCTCCATGCGCTTCGCGTCCCGATCATAGGCATGGCGGGCGAGGTCTGCCGCGGCGATGACCCGGAATTTGCCAATTTCTTTCATGGAGTGGATTTCGGAATCGCGAAGGAGATACGCGCGGTCGCGAAGGTAGTAAGCGCGTTCGGTGGCGCTCGGCGGGCCTTGCGTCCTCTCAGGTTCGCGATGGTCGCTACACTCCCGGGCAACGGTCGTTTCGTCTCTCGTATTCCGATTGTCCAGCGGGGCGCAAGGGGCAGGTCTGTAGCGGCGAACCGAAGGCGATGGTGACGGCTCGCGCGTGTCTTGTGGATCGCGGGAAAACGCGTCGCGCGACATCAGTTCGGCTCCTCGTCGCCTGCGGGCAGCGGCAGGTCCAGGTGGCCGACATGGAACTGTTTGTCGAGGTGCGAGAGTTTGCGCCCGGTGTTCTTAAGAAGAAATCGCCGGCTGACCGCGAGCGCAAGAACAAACAGATTCACAAAGAGAACAACGCCGAAGGCGAGAATCCAGCGGCCGTACGCGTGGAACACAGCGGCCTTGTAGCGGGCCATGAACTTCAACTGATCGAGCAGCCAGAAGCCGTAAGCGAGCAGGATCGCGATGGTGAACAGCAGAGCATTCGCAACCATCAGTCTTCCCTCCGCCTGGGTTGGGGTTTGCCCTCGAGTCCCTTGTGTTTCCGGGAGCAGGCCGTAAGCGCTGCGTACAGGAGGCCCTCGCGAGGGGCGCCGGTTCTTCGAGTGCCAGAAGACGGTGGGCCGGGATGTGGCTCGTGCGGGGGCGGAAGCCTTTCGAGCAGGGCGGGCCTGACGCTCTGAGGTTCGGCCGACGTTCGCCTGCGTCCGCCCGCTCCCTGTTCGGTTTGGAAGTTAGGACCGGCTCTCACTTGAACGCCTCATCTTCGCGGAAATAGGCAATGGTCATTCCCAGTGGGTTGATGGGAATCAGTTCGTTCGGAACCTGCGACTTGAAAACGAAGACGAAGTTCGCGGTGTAGAGATCGCGTTTGAGCTCACTATGGTCGGCGGGCGAGTAATAGACCATGTAGAAGTCGACGCGCGCGCGAAAGGGCGGAGTCTGCATCTCTTCAAGCGCAACCTTCTTGACCTCGACATCGATCTCGGGCGCTGCCGTATTGGTAATGAATTTCTTGAGGATGTCATTCTTACGGTAGGCATCGAAAATGCCGTCGGCAAGCTTGCCGTCAAGAAAGTACAAGGCCTTCGAGAAATCATCCTGGATCGTGTAGCGGTTGCGGCGATAGTAGAAGGCGCAAAACTGAGACAGGAAATACTTGGCTTCAGCGTCCTGCGGCTTGTATTCGAGGTTATGGTAGTTGATGGCTTCGGCGCGTCCGAGATCGTCGATCCGAATCACCAGTGGCCGGAAGTTCTGAAACGTGCGAATCGTTTTCAAATCAACCAGGGCCAGGCCCGCGGCCACCAGCGAAGCCAGGACCAGAGCAATCTTCAAATACGTGTTGGTCACCATGGGATCGCCGTACTGTTCGAGGTAGAGCCGCTTGGCGTCTTCAAAGCTCGCATCGCGCTTCATCCGAACACCTTTTCAAGGAGGGCAGCTGAGGATCCGCCTGCCGTGCCGCTGAAGATGTGGCTGGTGAGGGCGGGAATCTTCAGCAGCACATAGATCGAAGCAAGGAAGGTAATCAACAGGATCGGAAACCAGGCGATGAGCTGGACGGTAGAAAGCGTGCCCGCGGGCGGAAGGCGAAGCGCGCCGAGCATGAGGTTTCCGATCACGTACACCACCGCCGCCGCAATGACCTGGTAGAAGGCGTACTGAATGAAGCAACGAAACCATCCCCAGAAGAGCCACTCCATCTTCGGAACAATAAAAAAGGGCACAAAGACAGGACCCACCAAGACGCAGACCGCCGTCGCAATAAAACCGTAGGCGATGACCACGATCGAAACGGCCTGGGCGGCGGCGAGCAGGAGGCTGACACCGACATATATAAAGGTTCCGAGCAGGTCGCCCCAGCTGGGCGAGGTCATCCGAGATTCAAAATTCGCGATCTGGGTGATGACCGTCTGCAGCTCCGCCTGATCGATCCGACTCGACAGAAACTGCGCTTCGTCGGTGACGATATTGTGGAAGCTCGAGCCGATGCCGGGGATGGGCGTGCTGTAGTAATTGACCATGGCGAAACCAAAGCTGATGGTGAGAAGCAGGCTGGCAAAATGATCGAAGTGGAAAGCAGGACGTCCCGAGGCCGAAGCGAGAGCCGACTTGATTCCAAACCAAGCGACCAGGATGGTCGCGAACGAACGGAAAAGGTTCTGGCCCATGCTGTCGAAGAAGCCGAGGTTCTGGGTGAGCAGGTTGTTGATCGCCTGAAAGATGTATTCGAGGAAATCGGTTTGCACTGCCGTCGGCTCCTTCGACGCCTGGGCGTTCCGCTCCACACGCCTACGGCATGCGGAAATTTTGAAGTGAATTCGTGATGGTCCCGCTGACCTGGGCCATGTTGGCACCGAGACTCGCGTCGCGTCCGATATCGACGTTGATGGCGTTGGTGGTCTGGTCGCGCTGTTGTTTCGCGAGGATGGTCTGCTGTTCCAAGAGCGAGGCGAGAAGTTTGTTCGAGTCCTGGAGGGTGCGCAGAGTCAGGACGCCCGCGGCATTGATCTTGTTGAGAACCGACACTTCGCTGTTGAGACTGGCGTCGCCCGAGAAGGAGTCCTGTTCGAGATTTCCGATTTGCGTTTCGATGCCGTCGGCGGCGCCGCGAATTGCGCCGATGGTGGCCATGGCATTGATGTTCGCGCCGTCGGCGAGTTCGATCGAGGCGTACTGCGATTGCACGCGGCCCAGTTCCATCGCGTCCATACCGGAAAGCTCGTACGAACTGTACGGCGAGAGCTGCGTTGTGGATTTGAGGTAGCCCGCGTTGATGTTCGGGAGCACGCCGGTGTTGATGCCGTTAATCCAGGAGACGGTGTTCCCGAAACTGTTGAGCGAGGTTACTTTTCGCCATTGCGAGAACAGCGCCCTGTAGCGGGCGGGCATGTTCTTGACGAACTGCGCCATCTGCAAGGCGAGGTTGAGCTGTCCGGTGATTTTCGCGTAGCTCTTCTGCAGTTCGACGAGGTGCTGCTGCAGCTGGTAGTAGCGAAGCAGCGCGTTGTGGTAGTTGGTGGGATCGTAGACGATTCCGCCGCCGAACTGCGCGGTCGCGGTGCCCACTCCCAATCCCAACACGAGAACGCAAATCAGAATCTTTCTTTTCATCAAACTCTCTCCTTTCGCTTTCACAAATCGGAAGGCATTGTGTGGTTGTTGTAGTCGGGCAGTGCGAGATCGCCCGAGAGATAGACTTTGACGCGGTGTCCTTCCCGGATGGTTACCGTGGGCATGATGTTCAAAAACTTATCGAGGATCTGCGCCGAAGACTGGGCCGTTCCTTGTGCGAATCCCTGGCGCATCAAGTCAGAGCCCGACGCATTGAGAGAACCGGTTGTTCCACCCTCTGCGACGGCGCCCAGTGCGCCGATGGCAAGCGAAACTCCGAAGATACGGAGATAGTGGTTATTGACCTGGTCCCGCAACCCGGTGTCGCCGATCTGGTTGAGCCCCTTGAATTGATCGAGGCTGACGGAGTATCCGTCGGGCATCAGCGCACGATGGAACACAACGGCCAAACGGGTCTGGCCGAAGGTGTCGACCTTTTTCGTTTCCCCGAGCAACTTCGAGCCAGCTGGGATCAGCAGGTGCTGGCGGTCGTTCGAGTACACGTCGGTCGAAAGCAGGCACTCGACGGGGCCGGCGAAGCCCCCGTCGAGACGGTTGATCAAAACGGTTTCGAGAATCGTTCCTTCAAAGAGCATGTAGGTTTTTCCTGCCGCCGCATTGGCCGCGCCAGCCGCGACGACGGCAGGGTTTTTCGGTTCCTCCTTTCGATCGCTGGGTTTTTCCGCGGAATCGTTGCGTGCCGGGCCCGCCGGAATGAGATTCGACTGCATCTGTTTCGATTGCTGCGCCTCCTGAGGCGACTCGGCCGGGGGCGCAACGGGACTGGGAGCGGCGGGTGTCTCAGTCGGGGGCGCTGGAAGTGCGGGAGTCTTGCGGTAACTGAGGGCGACATTTGAGGCAAACAGCGACACGTAGGCATGCCTCTTGCGTTCGGCCTGGATGGGATCTTCATGCGGCTCCTCGCCCGCAGGACCCGGGTCCGCTCGCTGCGGTGCCGGCGCATCCTGGGTGCCGCCCAGCAAGCGAGTTTGCTGGGCAAGAGCACTCTGCGCGACCAGCTGTTGCCGCTGCAGCTCCTCGATGCGGTTCTGCAGCTCGGCGATCTTGGTTTCGTTGACTTCGAGTGGCGGCGCGAGAGGAGTCGCAGGCGACGCGGACCGCGCGGGCTGCGGCTTTTTGCCGCCCGTCAACCACATGATCGCGACCATGAGGAACGCGAGCCCTACCAGAAGCCAGGACTGCACGTTCTTGGGCAGCAGGCCTTCGGGCTTGGCCGTCTTATCTTGAACCTGCGGCGTCTCGACCATGGTTCGGGCCTCAATTCGCAGCCAGGTGCCGCGTGAAGGCGAACTTTCGCTTGCCGACGGCGAGGTACCCCGCGTCAATAATTTTTGGGGCGATGTAGACCCCGTATTCAAGTTGGAACGCGATCAGGTTGGGCTTGCCATCCTTGATTTCGTAGAGCGCGGGCTTTTCGCGCGCGGCCGAGCGGATGTAGGTGAAGCGACCGTCGTGATAGATCGCCGACACGAGAAACGGCGCCCGCGCGGCCTTGGCGTCGAACGAATAGTCGAAGACAAGCTTCGCGGCATAATCCGTGCGAAAGCGATTCACCTCCTCGGCCGCGCGGGCCTCGGCCGCATGTATCTCGTCGGTCGTCTGCGTCCGGAGCGCCGCAAGCTCTTTCTTGTAGGCTTCGGCCTCTCCAGCACTGACATATCCCGCGAGGCCGGTCTTTGCCGCAAAACCGGAGGTTTCCTTGGGCTCCACGAAAATCTTGAGATCGGGTTCCGTGCCCGGCTCACTACTGACCTCGATCAGCAAAAATGAGTAAACGTGGCCGCTTGCGGTAATGAGATTCAGGTTGCTGCGGATGCCGGCCTGCGCCGGATGCACGTAGCAGAGGTTGTGCGCGCCGTTGATGATCCAGAATTCCTTGTCGCCGGTGGTGAAATCAAGGATCTCTTCATCCTCGGGAAGAACGATCAGGGTCGAAAAGCGCAACTTCGCGCGCACCGGAACGATGTCCTCCTTCGAATACTTCACAACGCGCGCCGCTTCGGCTGCGGACCGCACCGCGGAAAACGGAAGGGTCGCAAGCAAAACAGAGATGGCGATACAACGCAGGAAACCCAACTGCCACGAACCGGACGAAGCTCTCCTCATCGTTTCACTCCTTTGGGAAAAGTTGTTGGCTTCCGGGAACCCAAAAACCGGTCGTCGAAAAATCGCACGATCCGTGGCACCGCATAAATACAGGTGGCGAGCAACGCTGCGGCCGCGAGAAGCGAGAGGACATACAACAGCCCATCCTTAAGCGCCCGGCATCCGAGAGACTCCGCAACGGGAAAGTCCGGCATCACGGCAGCTCTCCCGCCAGTACTTCGAGGCCTCGCTCAAACCCATGCTTTTCAAAAGCTTCTTTGCGTTTTTTGTTGTCGTAGGGATCGTTGGTGTAGAGCCAATAGCTCTTCGGGTCGACGTTCAGGTTCGCGACCTTCCCGAGGTCGGGGGTCTTGATTAGGAATTGCTGTTTGGGAATCAAATTGGCGATGAGCTCGACTTCGGTCTGGTTCAAATGAAATTGCCGCCTGTACAGGTCACGATCCATGTCGGGATTGGCAAGGAAGATCTTCGTCGCGCAGCTTTCGATGATGACGTCGACAATGTCCGAGCGCTTCAGTTCGTCGAGCGATTGCGTCGAGAGCACCATCGCAGCATTGTGCTTGCGCCAGGTTTTCAAGGCCTCGACGACGTAGCGCTGGATGCTCGGGTTTTTCAAAAACACCCAGGCTTCATCGATGAAGAAGGCTTTGAAAACGGAACTGCGCTCGCGGTCCGAGATGACCGAGTTGGCCCGATGCAGGATGTAGAACAAGAGCGGCTCAAGGAGCTCGGGATACGCGCTCATGCGCTGGAAGTCGAAGGACTGGAAGCGGGAAAACGAAATCGTGTCTTCGGCGTTATCGAACAGGAATCCAAACTGCCCTCCCCGGGTCCATTTGGCGAGACGCCCAGCAAGATCGTGGCCGAGCGTATTCCGAAGCACGCCGAGCGTGCGCAGCGCGGGATCGACCGAGTAGAGATTTTCAATCTGGTGATAAAGCTCGCGCTCGGTCGCCGGATCAAGCTCGCCTAGCTTCTGGCCCTGCATTAAGACCTTGAGAAAGAGCGCAAGGAAATCGAGATTTTCCTTGCTGGGCGCAAGCGAGAAAGGATTGATTTTGAAATCTTGCGACTCGAGGCCCACGCGAACGTACGAACCACCGAACAGCTGCGTGAGGCTTTCAAAACTTCCGCCCAAATCGAAAATGAAGGTGAGCGGTGAGTACTTCTGGAGGCTGGTTATCAAGAAATTGAGTAAAAACGATTTCCCCGCGCCGGTCCGGCCCAGGATCATGGTGTGCGCCACGTCCTGGTAATGCAGGTTCAGAAAGTAGGGCGTGTGGTGGTTGGTCTCAAGGACCGCCAGATACTCCGCGCGCAGATGGCGGTTGCGCGCTTCGCCTGAATCGAGCGTGAACAGGAAGGAGAAGTCCGCATAGTTCGTATTCGCTAGATACAGGTAGCGCAGATTGAACGCATGATTGCCTGGAACCGCAGCCAGAAACGCATTGAGCAGGTTGTATTTTTCCTCGTAGAGCTGAGCGTCGTGGACGCTGAAGACCTTGTAGAATTCTGCGCAGGTTCGCTCAACCTTTGCTAAGTCGCGGTCGTAGATGACGACGGTCAGCGAAAACAGCCCGAAATAATTTCCGGCGATCTCGATCTCTTGGAGTCCTTCTCCGAGCTCCCGTACCTGGGCTTCCTTGGAATCGTCGAGCAGGACGTCCTGCGCCGGAGCGTCGCCTAGACTCACCTGGCTAGCGAACGAACGCTTGGTGTTGTGAAAGTGGCGGCGCTTCGACTGGATGGTGCGGCGCGTCTTCCCGGAGTCTTCTTTCTTCCACTCGGTCACGATGTGGTAGTTCGCCTCGACTTCGAGTAACCGGCGGAAGATGAGGGGGAAGCTTTGCGCGGAAGGCTCCTTCAGCGTTAAAACCTTGAGGTAGTCGTTATCGACGCGTAGATGCCGGCGGTGGCACTCGACATGCGATTCCGGTAGGTAATAATCCAGAAACGTGTCGTGTTTGAGCCGCGCCGCACGGAGCTTTTCGGGATCGAAGTTGAGCGTCCGTTTCAAGACTGAAAAGGCCTCGTGTTTGCCCAAAATCCGTGCGGGAAGAAAGTCGCTGACCTGCAGGAGGAAGTTGCGTGCCTTCTCGAGAACGGCTGTCTGGGCGTCGTCCAAATCCCTTCCCAGAAACAGCACCGTCTTTTTGGTCGAGAACGACTGGGCGCACACTTCCAAAAAGGTTTTCGCCGGATGCTCGAGGAACCCGGAGACGGCGGTGGCGAGAGGCTCGGAAGTTTGGGGTCTCTGGTACAGCACGACGTAGTACACCGATAGTGCGAACACTGTGTCTGCTTTCGATTGGAGATGCGCAATGCGATTCGCTATCGCGGCATCAACAACCGGATTCGCGTAGAGCTGATAGGGGATGCTCTGGTTATTGCGCTTGAACAAATACTGGTAGACACGGCAATTCTCGTCGAACAGTTTCAGTGCCGACTCCAGGCGCTTGGTGAAACCGTCGATTGCGGCCTGCTCCAAGCACTCGTAGTCGACGCCGCAAACTTCGAGAACCACGCCGGTTTCTCCCGACTTGGTCAAGAAGACTTCCGGCCCAATGAACCCGTAGAGATTCACCTGCTCCGAGAGGGAGCCGGTTTCTTCGTAGTTCTTGAAAATCCGCTTGAGCTTAAGCATCGCCTTCCCTGCGAATGACAATCGGACGGAACTTCATCGGGTCGTACTCTCTGCGGAGCCTTGCGGCGCTCAGCAACAAGCGCAAGATCTGCGGATCGGTCTGCGTGGCCCAGCGCGCCACGACGTAGAGCAGCAAAAACATGAGCAGGCCCCCGAGCAGACTGCCGAGAAGGTTGAACGTCGCCCCACCCAGACACATGGCGAAAAAGAAAAGCTTTCGCTCGGCGCCCAGAATGGTGAGCGGCCGAGAGAGCGACCGGTGCACCTTGTTGATTCGTCTGGTTTCCGCCATACGCTTCTCCTCGCGCGGTCCCGCGCTTCACGCTCCCGGAAACAGCCAAGCCAGGAAGTTCACTGCAGCAATGGCCATGCCCACGCCAAACAGCACGCCCGCAAGGACGCGCTTCGAGCCTCCCTCGCCAAACGCGAAGGTGAGCCCCGACACTACGATTGCAACCAGTGAAAGTCCTCGCGCGATCGTGCTGGTAAACGCTAGTGATGAATCGGATGCGCGTTTTCGGGAACGGTCGAAATTCGGCACGGTGCTCTGCGCGCGTTCGATTAATCCGTTTGAAGGTGGGCGCTGGCGGTTGCGGCGGACGCGGGCTAGTGGCTGCACCGATCTAATGGCTATGGGAATTGAATCTTTTTTCGTTTGCAGCCTATTGATTTTGCTTGGCTTAGGAAAATCACGGAAAACCGAAAATCGCAGTCAAAAGCTCTACCTTGCGGCATGACGTAAGGAGCATAGCACGCGAAGCGTCCGTCGCGCCAGCGACTACGTTCAAACGCCGTCATCAGGACGTTGACGGCGTTCTCCCACGGAGAATTGCCTTGCTGCCCGAAAGCCGGAGCTGCCAGGAAAAGTACGAGGCAGATTGCGACTACGGGTGACCGCAGCCAAGAGCTCGCGAGGCAATTCCCTAGAGGTCGTTTCATGAGGCTCTCCCTTTCGAGTTTCACAACGAGGGAAGCTCCCGGACGGGATAGCTCCAAGGAAGAAAGCAGAGCGACTGTGGCTGGGGACAGCTGTTTTCGCCGGTTTGCCGGACGTCTTCGTCCGGGCAGACTTGGAGCGTTCGCTCCATGACAGCGTCTGGCCCACAATCGCGTCCGTGCCTTCCGAGGCCGCACGCGCGACCCGGCCAGCAGACGATGCGATCAGCCTGGCCTGGTCTGCGGGAGTAACCGGCGAGAACTCCCCTCACTATACTAATCTGCCGACGAAAACAAAAATTGACCGGGTACTAATGAAATATTTTTTCCTTAGTACGGGCCATGCCAAAGACCGGTCTCAGCGACTGCACCTTCGGCAGATCGTCCCCGGATTCGGGGGAGGTCCAACTAAGGTTGAGCTTCCATTTCAGCGTTGCATCGCGCCCCACGACCAAGCGCTAGAGAGTGCTGCTGTTTGGGATGTCTCGCGACTCGGTCTGTTGTTTCTGACACCCGGTTTGTCGCGGACGGGCGCAAGGGACCAATAGCCGAGTACTTCCTCACGAGCGGAACAGCTCAAGCTGTTCGGGTACGCGGCTGCCCGATTGCCGAGCGATGCGACGCAGTCTGTCCACCAAGCGCTGGATACGGCGGTGGATGGCTGTCGCGGAACGGGCGCTGCGGTCGGCGAGTTCGGCGGCCGTGAGGCCTTCGAGCTTGAATTCGGTAAGAAGTTGTCGTTCCTTTTGGGAGAGCCATCCCCTACGTTGGCAGTCATCGAGAAATTTCACGAGCAGGACGCCCGCATGGGATTCCTCGCGGGTCTGGTCGCTTTCTTGGGGCGCGGTCGGAGTTGGGTTCCAATCTGTCGGTAGGTCCAGGCGAGATTCGCGAATGGCCCAGCGGAATGCGTTGCGGCGCATCCTTCTTGCAACCGCGAAGGCCAAGTGCGATCGGCGCGAGCGTAGATCCGGGGAATCGAGGAATTCAAGAAGAGTCGCGAAAAGCTGCTGGGCCGTGTCTTCGCGGCCGAGCAAGGGAAACGCGGCGCTGATCTGGCGGGTCGTGCGGTGGATGGTCGGAATGAAAACCAGCAGCAGGAGGGACTGCCAGAGAGAACGGGACGGCCGGCTCGCGCCCGCCCGGACCAGCTCCCGGATCACTTCGTCGGCCGAGGAATTCTGATCGTTAGCCTGCCGGTGAAGATGCGCGAGCAGCTGGCGAACGGTCGGAAATGGGGCCAGGATTTCGCTCGATCCTGCCCAGCGCTGGTATTCTTCCATGCCCTTTTCGTGATTGAGTTCATCGAGGAGGCTCTGTTCCAAGCGGCAGATTAGGCAATCGCAGTCGCTTCCGGCCATCATGACGATGCTCTGGCGCCGAGGGCCGTTCACGAACCAACGGGGAACGATGCCGGCCGTTTTTGGGCCGCGCGCCCTTGATCGCAGGACGCGGACCCCAGCACGCGAAGTCGGAAAAAACGATCACGCGTACAGGCTTAATACTGCTAGGTAATTTATCGTAACGGTACACTCCTGCAGAATTGGTCGGAGGTGTGGCCAGTCCAGAAACGTCCCGTTGTAGGAAGTGATCTCACGGTGCACGAGATTGCTAAGGCGGGGCTCGCCGCGCCCACAGCGAAGATCGCCAGGCGCGCGGGCGTGGCCGCGGGCACGCTGTTCCTCTACTTCGCTAACAAGAAAGAACTGTTAAACGAGCTTTATCTCGAACTCAAGGGCGAGGCCTATAAGAGGATAAACGCTAGTTTCCCGTACAAGGGCACCCTGGAGCGCCGTGCGCGCCATATATGGTCGAGCTACCTCGATTGGGCACTCCAATTTCCAGAGAAACGCTAGGTTTCGATGCAGTTGAACGTCTCCGACGGTGAAACGGCCTGACAACACCGCTCGAGGTCTCGGGCTTCTGTTTGATTCATTTGTTGCAACATATTCCCTCCTCGTGCGGGCAGTCGCCGAGGGGATTGCCGCGAAGAACGTAAGCTAGTTTGCGGCTGCCTTCCGGCTGATGACCAGCAGGCCGCCGGTGTTGAGCCGAAAAGCGAAAATCCTGTCGGAGGGGCTGATGGCGAGATCAGCCGCGACCGCCTGCGGGAGTTTAGCGGTCGAAAAGTTCTCGAGAACGCGGAGCTGATTGAGGCGAAGCCAAACCCGAAACGTCGCGAACGATTCCGTCGTGACGTTGACGAGCAGGGCCTCTTCCTCGGATACGAACGCGACGCGGCCGACGAAGTGAACCGTGGCGTCGTCCGAATGGATGATGACCTCGAGTTTGGCGTGCGCCTCCCTAAGATGGTTGAACAGTTTGCGGCCTTCCTCAGCTGCAGATAGTTTCCTTTTCATCTGCCTGGTCCGATCGTGCTGCCTGCCGTACGCGCCGGCGGCTGCTTTCCAATGGCAAGCTCGATTTCCACGCCCCCCGGTTCATTTACCCCGAAACAGCAGATCGCTTTTCGAGATCAACACGACCAGCAATCCTACGAAGCAGGCGAAGAGCACCAGCCAGATCCCGCCGCGGACTGTTGAGATCGCCCACAGCGAAAGAAAGATAAAACCGACGCCGAGCCAGAGGGTGCGCTTTTTCACGGATACTCCTACGGCCCGAAACAATCACCTCGGTTACGGCACTCCCGCGCCCGCATCTGGTCGAGATGGAAGGGCTCGAGTGCCATGGATTTCATGGAACTTCGGGATGACGGTGCGGCGGATTCGCCAAGACATCCATGCTCGGCTCAGTGCTGTTCGCGAGCTTGACGGATAGCACGGCTTTTCGCAAGTGCCTGGTCGGTGGACGCCCGCGGCGTCATACCCAGACGTTTACGCGAAGGCGCGAGTGGATTACACTCCGTGAATGAAAGATCCGCACCGCACCGCTCGCGGAGCCGGGCAGCATCTTGGCCCTATGTGGCCGAAAACAGAATTACAGCAGCAGATTTGCTAGGTTTCGTAAAGTCGGTGTCCTCTGCGAATTCCTGATAGGGCCGAGAGGTAACGCGGACATGAGAATCACTCAGCTGTTCGAGACTCTCTGGGCTGACCTGAAATTCGCGGAGCGCGGCCTGCGCAAGAATCCAGGATTCCTCGCCGTAGTCATTCTGTCGCTCGCCTTGGGAATCGCAGCTAACAGTACTATCTTCAGCGTGCTCAATGCCCTGCTGTACCGCCCTCTGCCTTATCCTCATCCGGAAAACCTCGTGGTCATCTGGCAGACCGACCAAGCGCACCCCGAATCCACGCATCCTCCACCGATTGCTGAAAACGTGGACTGGAAGAAACAGAACCACGTCTTCGAGGATATTTCGCTCAGCAGTTTCACTGACACGGCCATCGTTTCCGGCATCGGCGAGCCACGGCCGCTGCACACGCAATACGTAACGCCCAATTTTTTCGAAATGCTCGGAGTGAAGCCGATTCTCGGCCGGATTTTTCTCGCCGAAGAACAGCAGGACCTCTCACAGACGATTGTGATCAGCAGTCCGTTCTGGAAGCGCGAGTTCCATAGCGACCCGCACGTGCTGGGAAAGAGCTGCAACATCGAGGGAGTGGTTTCGACGATCGTGGGAGTGATGCCCCCGGGATTCGCTCCCTTCTACGGATTCCCGATTGATCTCTGGCAACCCATCGATCCCGCGAGCCGCCGTTACAACGCGCGATTCGATCACTGGCTCATGCCGGTTGCGCGCCTGAAAGCGGGCGTGACGTTAGCACAAGCACAGGCGGACATGGACGTAATTGCGCGCCGCCTGGAACAGGATTACCCGTCAACGAATAAGGGCCTAGGCGAGAAAGTGGTTCCGCTACACCAGGATCTGTACAGAGGGGCTGGCAGCGCGTTGTACCCGCTTCTCGGCGCCGTGGCGTTTGTCTTGTTGATCGCGTGCGTGAACGTCGCCAACCTGATGCAGTTCCGCACCGAGACGCGGCGTAAGGAGTATGCCTTGCGCATGTCCCTCGGCGCCGAACGCCGCCGGCTGATTCAGCAGTTGCTGACCGAAAGCGCTTTGCTCGCGCTCGCCGGAGGCGTGCTGGGCACGGTCTTGACTTTTCTGGGCATCAAAGTGTTCCTCGCGCTGGCGGGGGATTTTCCGAACGCTGAAACGATTACCTTGGATGGCCGGGTGTTACTGTTTACCCTGGGCGTTTCACTTCTGACCGCAATTCTATTTGGACTGGCTCCCGCGATGCGGGCCTCCCGCCCCGATCTGAACGCGCTGTTGCGCGAAAGCGAACGCAGAACGACTTCGGCGTCCAGTCGCCTGGCGCGGCACGGCCTGGTAATTTGCGAAATCGCGCTGGCGATGGTTCTGCTGGTAGGCGCTGGTCTGATGATCAATACAATCCTGCACTTAAAGCGGGTTAACCCTGGATTCGATTATTCCCATCTGCTCACGATGGAATTGCAACTGCCAGAAGGAGGCAAATATCTGGAACGCGTGCCCGGCGGTGACATGGAAAGGACGCTCCCCGCGGTCACGACGTTCTACACCCGCCTCCTGGAAGACGTTCGCGGGCTGCCTGGTGTCGAGTCGGCGGCATTGATGGGGGCACTGCCCACGCAGTGTTGCGCGGAATCTTACACGTTTTCGATTCTGGGGCATGCGGCTCCGTCACCGGATGACCGGCCGCGAGCCGGATACAGCGAGACCAGTCCCGGATTGTTCAGCACGATGAAAATCCCGCTCGTGCAGGGACGTTACCTCGACGAGCACGATACAGAGAGTGCTCCCTGGGTGATCGTCGTCAATCAAGCGCTGGCTCGAAAATACTTCCCGAACGAGAATCCCATCGGGCAGCAGATACTGCTGCGCTACGATCCTTACCCGGTGGACCAGCCACGCCCGCGGCAGATTGTCGGCATTGTTGGCGACGTCAAACATTATGGGCTAGGAGAGCAGACTCCTCCCTTCGTGTACACCTCCTATCTGCAACAGCCGGCCGTTTTTCCCGGCGGAGCAACCCGTGCGCACTTGCACGAGAACTTGATTTTGCGTACCTCTCTGGGGCGCGCGGCCAACCTGGTCTCGGGTGTGAAACAGTCCCTCGCCAACATAGATGCCGATCAGCCCATTACCAACATCAGGTCCATGGAACAGGTGTTGGGCGCGTCGCTAGGCGATTGGCGTTTCTATATGCAGCTACTCGGGATTTTTGCAGGTGTGGCCATATTGCTGGCTGCTGTAGGCATTTATGGAGTGATGTCCTATTCGGTGAACGAGCGCACCCACGAAATCGGAATCCGTGTGGCATTGGGAGCGCAGCCTTGGGACGTCCTGGGCTTGGTCGCCAAAATGGGATTGAAGCTTACCTGTATCGGTGTGGTCGTCGGCGCGGGGCTGGCGCTCGGCCTCGCGCGATTGATCTCCAGTTTTCTGTACGGCGTGAAGCCAAGTGATCCCATAACCTACGTATCCGTTGCCCTGGCGCTTGCCGCGGTGGCATTGCTCGCCTGCTATATTCCAGCGCGCCGCGCGACGAAGGTCGATCCCATGGTCGCGTTGAGATACGAATAACACTTCCCGCGAATGCGGGCCAAGCCCCATCCGAGCTTCCACACGCCTATTCACAGGCGAGCCCCGTCGTTCGCATGCATTTGCTAAGAGTGCGTTTCAAAACTCCCTCTTTAGGTAGCGCCAGGTGATGAGGGCGCAGCCGAGCGTGAGGAAGGCTTCGTGGACGTCCGCGCGGCGTTCGTAGCGCAGCGCGAGGCGGCGGAAGCGATGCAGCCAGGCCAGGGTGCGTTCGACAACCCAGCGGAAGACGGCGAGGCCGCTTCCATGAGGACTGCCGGGCTTGGCCATCACCGCCACGATGCCTTGCGGCGGGCGCGAGACCAGTAGGCGCGATCGCCTTGCACGGCGCCGGGCTTACGGCGCGGGCGCCCGGGTCGGCCGGCCACGGCGGCAGCGCGGCGACGAGCGGCTCGAGTTGCAGAATGTCGGGCACGTTGGCGGCGGTCACGGCCCTCGCTGTCGGCGCGATTCGCGCCGGCCGACGCGCGCTCGTCCGCAGCACGTTTGACCTCGCGGCGGATTTCGCCCAAGCCGAAGCGACCGGCGCTCGTCGCGACTTCGTCCAGCAGTTGACACGCGTCGACCTGCTGGTCCTCGAGGATTTCGGCATGAAGAAACTCGGCGGAGCGCGGCTGAAGATCTGCTCGAGATCTTCGTGCGGCGACATGAAGCGGGCTCGACGCTGATCACCACGAATCGCCCGACGCAGGATTGGGGCGCGTTTCTCGGTGGCGTGCCGGCGGCCACGGCCATTCTCGACCGCTTTCTCGCGCACGCAACCATTGTGCAAATGGCCGACAAGAGCTATCGCTTGCGGACCCGCGCCACTGCGGAGCCCACGTGACCAGGGCCGTGGACGCTGCCGGCGCCATGGACGCCGAGAACGCGCCCACCGCCCTCTCTTCTGGTGATGACTTTAAGAACGGACAAAAGACGCCGTGCTTGCGCACGGCTAGGACTTACGCGATACTCACAGCCCCTGCCGCTGGCTGGTTTTCAAACGTTCGGTGACACACTTCGTTCGGGAAGACGACGAATCCATGAAACCACCATCGAACGTCAAGACGCCAGCGCAATACATCGCCTCACTCCCCGCCGATCGTGCGAAGACGATCGCGACGGTGCGCGCACTCGTGAACAAGCACATTCCGCGCGGCTACGATGAGTGCCTCGTCTGGGGCACGATCGGCTGGACGATCCCCCTGTCTCGATATCCAGACACTTACAACAAGCAGCCGATCTGCTACGTCGCGCTCTCGTCGCAGAAGAACTACTGCTCGCTCTACCTGATGGGCGCGTTTTGGAGTGCGAGTCAGCTCGAGCAGCTGAAGGCGGCGTTCAAGGCGGCGGGGAAGAAGCTCGACATGGGGAAGTGTTGCGTTCATTTCGAGTCGCCGGACGATTTGCCGCTCGAAGCGATTGGCAAGCTGATCTCGGCGATTTCGAGCGAGAAGTGGATCGAGATGTACGAACAATCGCGCTTGATGACCAAGGCGGGGCAGGCGCAGATGGCGAAGCAAGGCGCCCCATCGGCGAGCAAGGTGGCTGCCAAGCGCGTCGACACAAAGCGTCGGCGGTAAACTTTCCCAGCATGACTCGCCGATACCTGGCCACCATGTTTTCCATTGCTGTTGCGGGTGCCCTTGCGATTGCGGCGTGTAGCACGGACGACGGCGGTGGCGCGACGGTCTGCACGGAGGTGACCCTGTATCGCTTTTTGATCATAAGAAGCATTAGCGCTCATTTCAAAACACTCTCCCAGTTGACTTGAGGTAGTTGCAACAAATCAGCGCGCACCCCAGCGTGAGGAAGGCGTGATGGACGCGGTCGTGGCGTTCATAGCGAGCGGCGAGGCGACGAAACCGGTGGAGCCAGGCGAGCGTGCGCTCGACGACCCAGTGGAACACGCCAAGGCCGCTGCCGTGGGACGTGCGGCGACGGCCGAAGATCGCCGCAGCCCGCCGCGGTGTGGCCGGATCCGAGAACCTGCCGCACCCCCCGGGGAGGCGTTAATGGTGGGTTTAAGATAGCGGCGGTAATTTTCTGTGGAGTAGGGGAAGCAGCATTTCCGTCCCCAGGAGATAAAAGATGAAAACAAGCCGGAAAATCAGCTTCTGGTTGGTGGGCGTGTCGCTCGCGGGGAGCCTGTTGGCACAGGAAAAAAAGATCGAACGGTCTGAGTTGCCCGCGGCAGTGCAAAAGGCAGTGGCCGAGCAAACCAAAGGAGCAACCGTTCGCGGGTTCAACGAAGAGAAGGAAAACGGCCAGACCACTTACGAAATTGAGATGGTCAGGAATGGCCACGCCAAGGACGTCCAGATGGACGCGGACGGAACAGTGATAGAAGTGGAGGACGAGGTAAGCATGGATGCTCTTTCAGCGGAGATAAGGGCCGGGCTGCTGGCGAAAGCGGGTCACGGTAAAATCGTAAGAGTCGAATCGATCACGAAGAAAGATAAATTGATCGCCTATGAAGCGCAGATTCTGGCCGGTGGAAAGAAGTCCGAAGTACAGGTAGGTCCCGATGGCAAGCCTTTGGACCACGAGGAATAGCAACCATGTGCGCCGCGGTTCTGAGATCGAGAATGTCGAACCCCCTTTCGGAATAAAGGTTGTCGCAACCGCAAGCCCGCCGCTTGCCGTGCAATAGGCAAGTGCGGTCTTCATTCTTATCATTCTTGTGGCTGCGGGCCTGCAATGAGGATTTCCTAGGTCCGGGCTCTACAGCTGTGCGGCGCCGGCATGGCGGGTCTTGGGCACCGCGCCCAGGACCTGACGGACTTTCGCAGCCAGGTCATCGGGGCCGAACGGTTTCTCGATGAAGTCGGTTCCCGGACTCAGGACTCCGATGTTGATCGCGGCGTCTTCGGTGTAAGCCGACATGTAAAGAACCTTCAAGTCCGATCGTAATTCGGCCAGCCGTTGCACAAGCTCGCGTCCTTTCATGCCAGGCATCAGCACGTCAGTCACAACTAAATGGATCTGATCTCCGTGCTTCTGCATGATCTCGATGGCTTCGCTCGCGCCGCGCGCCTCAATCACTGTGTATCCCTTAATTTTCAAGAACTCGCGAGCGATGCGACGGACCGCATCGTTGTCTTCCACAATGAGAATCGTTTCGCTACCCTGCAGAGGCTGTGGTGCGATGACCGGTGCTTCCGCGACGTCAATCACTTCTTCCACGCGCGGCAGATAGATCTGGAATGTCGTACCTTTACCGACCGTGCTCGAGACGCAAGTAAATCCTCCGCTCTGCAGCAACGTTCCATAGACGGTGGCCAGGCCGAGACCCGTGCCCTTGTTGATATCCTTGGTAGTAAAAAAAGGCTCGAAGACATGGGATAGGGTGTCATCAGTCATGCCCTGCCCGGTGTCACAAACGGCCAGCATGACGTGCGGACCCGCTTGGGCTCCCTTGTGATTGCGGATCGAGGCTTCATCCAGATCGGCATTCCTGGTTTGGATCTTCAACTCGCCGCCGCGAGGCATGGCGTCTCGCGCGTTCAGTGCGAGATTCATGATGGCTTGCTCCATCTGCGCCGGGTCTGCCTTGACGTGTCCCAAATCGGGCGCGAGATCGAGGACCAAATGGATGTCGTCGCCGAGCACGGGCGGTAGTAACTCATGGACCTGGGTGACCAGCGTGTTGAGATCAAGTACCCGCAGTTGAAGCACTTGCTTGCGGCTGAAGGCGAGCAGTCGTCTGGTCAGGGCCGAGGCTTTATCGCTGGATTTCAGAATTTCAGTCAGTTCGCGAAGCAGCGCACCGTCCGGACCGGCCCTCTTTAGCGAAAGCGCGGCATGTCCGCGGATGACGGTCAGTAGATTATTGAAATCGTGGGCTATCCCGCCTGCCAGGCGGCCCACGGCCTCCATCTTTTCTGCCTGGAGCAATGCTTCCTCCGCATTCCGGCGCCCGGCAATTTCTGATTTCAGTTCCTTGTTGGCGGCAATCGCCTGGCTGGCATGGAGCCTCGCCGTTTCGGCCGAATAGACGGTGAAAGCCAGAAGAGCGGACAGCAGAATTCCGCCGATGAAGGCTACTCTTGGCAGAGTGGATAGCGCATAGGTAATGGTTCCCGGCTGCGGCCAAACCTGGACGCGCCAGGTAGTGTCACGAAAGCGTACGTAGGCTGTGCTTACCCAGCCAGCGTCTGGTTGCGCTAGATTCGCTCCTTGCCCGTAGACCTGCTCATCGCCATCGTACACCGTCACCCAGTAGCCGCGTGCTACATCCTGCAGGATCGAGGAAATTAGTTCCTGATAACGGAGCACCGCCACCACAAAGCCGCTGAGCTTTTGGTGCTCGTAGATCGGCACGCAGACAAGCAGACCCCTGCCCCCCTGCCGTAAGTTCACCGGACGAGTAACCATCACATCCTTGTTCCGCTCGGCAGCTTGGAGCGCGGCCTGCTGCGCAGAATCGGCGCTTAAGTCGGTGCCCAAGTCCGACTCATTTGCACTCCTCGGCGTGGCCCAACGTACATGGAAGGTCGGATCCGCCCATTCGACCGCTTGATAGGAGCGATAGCCACTCATCAATAGCCGTGCTGCGGATTGTCTCTCTCGGTCGTCGCGGAGCTCTGGCCACTGAGTCGCCAGTCCTTCGAGCGGCAGGATTCGCGCCCCGAGCTCTGATTCCAGCTTGGATTTCACAAACGAAGCCTGATCATCCGTAACCGCACGGATCTCAGCGCGCCGGTGTCCGAGCAGCAGCTGCCAGAAGGTTAGAACCGCCACCAAGGAGCTTAGGAAAAAAATGGCCGGCAACAGAAGTCGGTCAATCGTTTTCCAGGGTATCGCGATTTTCGATGGCATTGGCTTTGGGTTACCGTCCCGTGGCAGGCCTGGCTGCTCGGGTGGGCATCTTGGGGACGTCCCTTCTTGAGTGTACGCGTGACAGACGCCCCCTTGAGGGGCCGGACAACGCGATAGGCGAGGAAGCAAGACCGATGCCAACCGACGAACGTAACGTCTTTCCCTACAACGGCTGAAACGAATCATGGACCGGCTGTGACCACGAACGGTTACGAAATCCGGTGTTTGCTCTCCGCTTTTAGTGACAGGTTGAAAGGAAGTTAGCAGCGGAAAAGCCATAGGGCCGGGACAGAAGGATTGCGGGAGCTCTTACAGAACCAGGCAAGAGCCGTTCCTCAGGTGCTCAGATGTGCCGGCCCGGACAGGGCGTCATGGTCGATGCCACGAAACGCGAGAACAGAACCCTGCACGGCGTCGCCGACAATTCCATTGCCCTGATCTTGATTGCCGCGAGTCCGAGCGAGGCCGCCACCATGGGTGCGACTGACATCCCGGCCGAGACCGTACCTTGAAAGGGATGAGTCTGTAGTTCCCACGGAAAGTATCTGCACCGAGCCCAGAGGCGGGCAAAAAGGATTCGCCGTCAAGTCGCGACCCAATCCGTTATTACTTCGAGAACAGAAACCCTAGCCCTCACGGGCACGCCTCGGTTCGGGTCGGCATGGACCTCCGCGAATTGTTCCTGTCAGAGGATCTACGGCTTAGGACGCCGCTTTGTGGGCGAGCGGCGCCCCCAATTCCGCGCGCTCAGGCAGATCTTCGGAAACAGCCAAGACGCAATCGCAGCCTTCGATGGCCACGATCTCCGCCGAATAGAAAGTATCGATGGCGTCGCCGGAGTGCTTGCGGAAACGAGTAACGCGATTCCTCACCCGGCCGTGCCCGCGAATCTCGTGCAATATGTGCATCCGCTCGCTCGGGTCATCCCAGATTCCAATATCAAATACGGTGCGGCCCAGGAGTTCCGTGCGCGCATATCCATAGCGCCGCTCAAACGCTTCGTTCACGTCAAGGAAACGCCCCTCGTCAACGGTGGTAATGGAAAAAGCGATGGGACTCGACCGAAATACCTTCGCGAACTTCTCCTCGGACAGTGCCCGGCCGTGCTCCGCCTCGCGCAGGGCGTTCTGGGTTTGCTCCAAATCGCCGAGCCGCTGCTCGAGCTCGGCGCCATAGATCTCCGCCCGTTCATAGAGGCGCGCATTCTGGATGGCGACAGCGGCGGGAATGGCAAGTGACTTCGCCAAGCGCAAATGATCCTGCGCGAAGGCTTGCGGGCGCGCGTCGCCCAGCGACAGCAGGCCCAGCACGCGCTGCGATGCAACGAGCGGCACACACAACCACGAGCGCATCTGCGAATAACCCTTGAAACTCGGCCACTCGAGCTCTGCGCTGGTGTCCGGAATGAGCATAGGGGCTTTGGTTGCGAGAACCTGCATTAGGAATCGGCTGTGGCTCGCGTCGAAGGTTGCGGGGCATTTCGGAACGCGCCGCGTTGATTCCGGATGGCGCATCTCCCGGGCGAGGAATAGATGGGTATCGGTTTCGATCAGCAGAACCCGAGCCGAGTCGCAGGGGACCAGTTTCAGAAGAGACTGAAGCAACGTGTCGAGGACGTAGTCCATGCTGAGGTTTTGCGTGAGCGCAAGCGTGGTCTTGCGGAAGGCATCGGCTTCGGCCGACGCCGATTCCGCGAGAGCAAGGTTTCTCGCCATCTGTTCCTCGGCGGATTTGCGCGCGGTAATGTCCTGCGCCGTCCCGACCAGACGCCGCACGACTCCAGCGGCGTCCCTCACTGGGAAACCGTGAACCGAAACCCAGCGAACCGCGCGATCGGGCCGAATGATGCGAAACTCTTCGTCGATCTGGCCGGTTTCGCCCGCTTCTTCCAGGCGCGTCAAGACACGCACGCGGTCCTCGGGATGAAACAGCTCCTGATACGAAATGGGATTGTCGTGAAGCGTCGCCAGGGAACGGCCCGTAAGCGTCTCGTACGCCGGATTGATGGAGAGGATGTGCTTCGATCCGGCATCGAGCATCCAATACACTTCCTGGATGTTATCCGCCATCTGCCGGTAGCGTTCGTCACTTTCCCGCAGCGCCCTCTCGGCCTCGCGCCTGGAAGAGATGTCACGCAGCACGGCCACGTGACGTTCCGGCAGGTAATTCGTTCTAACCGTGTACTCGGCGAAAAAGGTTTCTCGGTTTCGCCGAACGAGCTCGATTTCGCCGTGAGCGCAGTTCCGGTCGAGGAACGGGTCCCGAGTCACCTCCGAGCCGCTCGCGGCCAAATAGAATCTCCGGATCGGGTGACCCACGAGTTCTCGGCGCTGGGTTCCGAAAAGGGCCAGCGCTGCGGGGTTGGCTTCGCGGCAAATCCCTTGGTCATCGAGGATCACGATGGCGTCGAGGGTGCTATCGAAGATGGACTGGAACTCGCGTTCGGTCGCGTCCAGAACGCGCGTTGTCTCTCCGTGCGCGCGGCGGGCCCGCAGCAAAAAGCGGATGTGCAAGACGATGGCCGCACAGAGCGCCAGGAGAACCAGCACGAGCAACACCAGAGTCGAGCGGTCGCTGTAGGTTCGGGGCAGTAATGTGGCAACCGAAAGAGCAGCGATGGCGATCGAAGCAGCCGGCACCCAGCGGCGGCCTCTCCGGCTGTGAACTGGCGGAAATGTCTTCATGGCGCTGCTGCTCTGCGGGATCGTCCCGCCCGTGCTGTAGCGGCGGTATCCGCTAGTTACTTCTTAATATCGTCATGGTTCAAGGAGGATGCTACGCTGAGGTATTACCGGGAGTCAATACGGGCGAGTGACTCATGCCTTGCTTTCACCGCCGCTCCTGACCCTCAGCATGCAACGCACCACGGAGCACCTGCTGGAACTCTCCCAGCGGGTATCGAGGATGCTTGCAGCATTTAGACCCTTAGCGAGCCACGGAACGCCCTAGCGGCATAGTAAGATTCCGCACCGTTGTGATACAGGAAAACAGAGTCGTAGCGGCGATCACAAAAGAGGGCGCCGCCGAGTTTTCTGATATCAGAAGGTGTTCTCACTCAGCTCGACGTTTTCGTATCGAAATTTCCAAGTTTCTGACGACACAAACGGTGAACTTTAATCTTGGGTGAGCGTGGTAAGAACTGGCGGGCAGTCAAGAGCCTCGGAATTCCTTCCCGTAGTGGCAGCGAGAACGAGAGGGTGCTAGCAAAGTTCGTTCACGGCTCGACCAGCACAGCGACCAGCCGGTGTATTAGTTCAAGCTGCTGAGGAGTACATCTATCCAATAGCGTCTCGACCCGCTTTCGGAGATCCCGTTCGTCGTCCTCTCTTTCGAGGGATAGAAGGATCCGCGGGGAAAGGCGGAGTCCCTTAGCCATTGCGACGATCGTATCAAGGCTGGGGACCTTCTTTCCACGCTCCACATCTCCCCAAAAATTCGCGGTTATGTCACCGCGTTCGGCTGCCTTCTCAAGACTGAGTCTTGCGCTTTTCCTCAGCCGACGAACGCGTTTGGCGAATTGGGAGCGATGTTTCACAGCGGTGCGTCGTCACACCATAGCGATCATGCGGACGGCGTTACACCATCGATAGGGTTGATTCCTGGGTTCGACACACTCTATAGAATTCTAAACGGCTGTCTACTCAAGCGAAGTCGCCTTCGGAAGGCCTTGCTCGTAAATCGCCTTCACGATTCGGAGGCTGAGCTCCCACTGACCTTGATTGCACAAATCGAGGACGTCATTTATCTGGCTTCTTACCCTATTGTCCGGAAGCCGCTCGTCGAGGGTCATCAGTACTTGAAGAGGAACTCCTAGTCCCTGCGCGATTCCACCGATGGAGAGGAGGCACGGTTCCTGTTCGCAACGCTCTACCTTGCCCCAAAAGTTAGGTGAAATTCCGCCTCGATCGCAAGCGGCTTGGATACTCAAACCGGCAGTTTCCCGGAGCCTGCGGACCCTCGTTGCGAATGTCGTGAGATAGTCCACTGGGTTACCAAGGCAAACGATAGAGGTGAATCGAGGCTTGAACCACACCCGATAGAGCGTATTTTTCTTGCATAATAAACTCTATAGAGTTATTTATATGGCTATTGTGCCCCCTAAAGCGTTGGAGAACGAGACACTAGTTTCGTCGAAATCGGTCGGACTGGCTAAGGCGGAGTGGATGGACTCGCTGGCCTCAACTGGCTGTCCACGCATTCCTTTCTCCCTGCAGAAGCCCGCCGCTGGGGCGGTCATCGTAAACAAGACTCTTCCCCCCGAAGAAGCTTCCGACGAATCATTGGTCGATCAAATATGCATTGGCGATCGCGAAGCCCTGGCCACCCTTTTTGAGCGCTATGCGCGACTGACTCGAGCCGTGGCGGTGCGCATCTTGAGGGATGCAGCCGAGGCGGAAGACCTTGTGCAGGACTTGTTTTTGTATATCCAACGGAAGTGCGGGATCTTCGACAGCTCCAAAAGCACCGCGCGATCCTGGATAATCCAGATGGCTTACCACCGGGCGCTCGATCGACGGCGTTACCTCCAGTCTCGAGAGTTCTACACGCGGCCGTTCTTTCAATCAAATGGCGCTGAAACGGTCGGAAAACCGACCATCGAAAGCGATTATTCCGCAGAAGCCGTTTTTGGCCGTAACGGTCTAGATAAGATCGTAAATGAGCTGTCGGCGGATCAGCGCGAGACCTTGCGCCTTCATTTCTTCGAGGGTTATACCCTGGCCGAGATAAGCAAAAAACTGGCCCAGCCGCTCGGAAACGTCCGGCATCACTACTATCGGGCGGTCGACAAACTGCGGAAACAAATGTTCGCAAATAATCCATCGCCCGCCGAACGGTGTGGTAAAGATAACGAAACCGACAGGCCGGGAATGGTCCAAGATGGAACCTCATGACGAATTCCTCGAGCTGTGTGCCGTATCCACGTCGGGGGAGCTGAGCGCAGAGGAAAAGAGAAAGCTCGAAGCACACCTTGCCGGGTGCGCTGAATGTCGTCAAGCCTTGCAAGAGTTTGAGGCTGCCGTCGATGTGGGAGTGCCGTTTCTCGCTTCGAAATTATCCACCGGACTGCCCGCTGCTTCGCCCGAATCATTCGCATCTGACCGAGCAAATTCAGAGCAGCCCGCCCCGCTCAATGGCGCGGCATCTTTGCCGCAGGATTCGGACGATAGCGCGGTTGGGCCTGGGGCGATTGAAAGAGGCTTCGCCTTCGCGCAGAGAAACGGACACCGGCGAACCGAGATCAATTGGAACTACGTTTGGCTGCCGTTCGCCGCTTGTGTTTTGCTCACCGTCGCCCTCGGAATCTATGCGTACCGAATCGGCAGAAGCCGCAACGCCGGAGTCACCCAGACGATTTCGCAAGCCCCCGACGCGCAAATCGAGGCTCTGGAACAGCGGATGAGCGACGATGGGCATGAGCGCAATGATTTACGAGCGCAGCTCGCGCAACGCGACCGAGTTATCTCCAATCTGCAGTACCAGATTCAAATGCAGTCGGCGTCTCTCGATGAGATGAAAAGCGCTCAGGCCGGTCTTGAAAAACTGGTCCAGAATGGTGAAGCCGAGAAGCAGCAGAATGCCCAAGATCGAGGCACGCTTTTGCAGAAGCTTGACGCGGCTCAAGCATCGCTTCAAAAGACGCAGACACAGCTCGATGCGTTGCAACAGCAGCGCAGCGATGATGCGGCGCGCGCCGAGAGTTTGGCGGCCCAAGTCAACGATCTCCATGCACAGCTTCGCGAGCGCGAGGAGACTGTCGGCAAACAGGAGGATTTACTCGCTCATGACCGCGACGTTCGGGAACTGATGGGGGCGCGCGAGCTCCACATCGCCGAGCTCTATAGCGTCGCTCGCGACGGGGTGACGCAAAAACCGTATGGCCGAGTTTTCTACACGAAGGGAAAGTCTCTGATCTTCTACGCTTATGATCTTGACCAACAGGCCGGTGCTAGAAATGCGCGTACGTTTCAGGCCTGGGGACAGCGCGGCCCGGACCGGCGCGAGGCGTTGAACCTCGGTATTTTCTATGAGGACAACGCGGCCAAGAAACGCTGGATCGTCAAGTGCGACGATCCCAAGACGCTCGAACAGATTCACGCCGTTTTCGTTACGGTCGAACCAAAAGGCGGAAGCGGTAAGCCCAGCGGGAGTCCTCTTCTTTTTACTGATCTTGAGATCGAACCAAATCACCCCTAGTTAATTGCTTCTTTGGTATCTTCGGTTTGTTCTGCGGCAAAAGCACAATGGTACATTTCCGTTTTCTCTTCCGTAGACCAAAGGAATACAACGCCGTTCGTTCGGTCGAGGAGAAGATCCATGTGGTTGCGCAGGATCGCGTTTTTCGGATTCGTCACGCTTGTTTTGGCCGGCTGCCTGTCCGGGCAGTCGCCAAATGGAACGATCAACGGTCTGGTGCTCGATCCGACCGGCGGAGCCGTTGTCGGAGCCGAAATCCGAATTGCCAACGACGCAACAGGTGTCCAGTACACCGGCAGAACAAATGACGAAGGGATTTACGTCGTCACGAATCTTCCGCCCGGCGCGTACCGGCTGCAAGTCTCGAAGATCGGATTCAAGACGCTGATCAAGCCCGATATCGTTCTCAATGTTCAGGACTCACTGGCGATTAGCTTTACCCTTCCGATCGGCGCTGTATCGGAGACGATCACAGTCACCGGAGGCGCTCCACTGATGAATACCGAGTCGGCGGCTGTGAGCACGGTCGTAGACCGTCAGTTTGCGGAAAACCTCCCGATGAACGGGCGAAGTTTTCAAACGCTGATCCAGCTCACACCGGGAGTCGTTCTGACCCCCAACAATCAGGGAGCGGAAGGACAGTTCAGTGTGAACGGCCAGCGTGGGGCTTCGAACTACTGGATGGTGGACGGCGTCAGCGCGAACATCGGAACCGGCGCGAACTTCAATGCGGGAAACGGAGCGGGCGGTGCGCTCGGTTCTTTCAGCGTCCTCGGCGGTACGAACAGCTTGGTTTCGATTGACGCCATGGAGGAATTCCGCATTCAGACTTCCACATACGCCCCCGAATTTGGACGGACGCCGGGCGCCCAGATTTCCATTGTGACCCGGTCCGGGACCGATGCGTTCCATGGCGCAGCATTCGATTATTTGCGCAATTCCGTTTTCGATGCGAACGATTGGTTTGCCAACAACGCCGGTTTGCCGAAGCCCGAAGAACGGCAGAATGATTTCGGAGGGACCTTCAGTGGTCCTATCGTCCGGGAGCGCACCTTTTTCTTTTTCTCCTACGAGGGACTGCGGCTCCGGTTGCCGGGAACGACGCTGAGCAGCGTGCCCGACGAGGCCGCACGCCAGAATGCAGTCGCGGCCGTGCAACCGTTTTTGAACGCCTACCCGGTACCGAACGGCGTCGACAATACCGCCACGGGAGTCGCCCAGTTCAATGCCAGCTATCCGAATCCGGCAACGCTCGACGCCTACAGCCTGCGAGTGGACCACAAACTGACGCACACGCTGAGCTTATTCGGCCGATACAACTACTCACCCTCGGCCTTGCGCGACCGGGGAGCCAGCACCTTGCTGCCGTTGAGTGATGTCGAGTCAATTCGCATCACTACACAAACGGCAACCGCGGCGGCCATTTGGTCCGTCACGCCATTCACGGCAAATGATTTCAGGTTCAATTACAGCCGGACCAACGCTTCGAGCTCCGATTCTCTGGATAGTTTCGGCGGAGCGGTGCCCTTCGCGACGGCACCCTTTCCCAGCCCCTATACCACCGGGAACGCGTTCTTCACCTTCGCAATTTTTGGATTGTCCCACCCCTATTTGTCGGCGGGAGCGAGCACGCTGAGCGTCCAGCGGCAGATCAATCTGGTGGATGGCCTCTCCGTACAAAAAGGCTCGCACAACCTTAAGTTCGGTATCGACTATCGCCGGCTGTCGCCATCGCACAATCCTGGCCTCTATTCGCAGTCTCCGATCTTCCTCAGCGTCGCAGACGCGGTCGCCGGCAACTTAGGTTTTGCCTCTCTGCAGTCGTTACGCGCCTCGCGATTTCTTCTGCAGAATCTTGGTCTCTTCGCGCAGGATACCTGGCGCGTGAACCCACGGCTGACGCTCACTTACGGCCTTCGTTGGGACGTGGATTTTGCGCCGTCGTCGGCGAGTGGCCCCAGCATACCCGCGGTGACGGGCTACGACCTCGGCAACCTCTCGAACTTGGCTTTGGCGCCCGCAGGTACCTCCCCTTTCGCAACGCGCTTCGGGAACGTTGCTCCGCGCCTGGGCGTTGCCTATCAGCTATCCGAGAATCAAGAATGGGGCCGAGTGGTACGGGGCGGAATCGGAGTGTTCTACGACCTGGCCACGTCGGAAGTCGGCAACACTCTGGGGACCTACTATCCGTTTGGCGCGAGCAGTTTCTTGCTTGGCTCCGCGTTTGGCGGTACGGCCACGTTCCCGTTAAGCGCGACCGATGCGGCGCCCCCGGCGATTACGCCCGCGGAGCTGAGCTCCAGAGGCGCCATCCTGTCGGCGTTCGATCCGCATCTTGAGTTACCGTACACGCTGGAGTGGAATGTTTCCTTGGAGCAGGAGCTGGGCGAGGACCAAAGCTTATCCGCCTCCTATGTTGGTTCCTCTGGACGGCGGCTCCTGCAAACAGCGTACGTATCTTCGCCGAACTCGAGTTTTTCGAACGCTGCGCTCATCGGAAATACCGCCGCATCCGACTACAATGCCCTGCAGCTTCAATTTCAGCGACGTCTCTCGCGCGGCCTGCAGGTTCTTTCCTCCTACACTTGGTCCCACTCGATTGATGACGGGTCGGTCGGAACCTATGGGTACGGCAGTAACTACGTGCCGGGACTCAATTCTGCTTCGAACCGCGGTCCTTCGGACTTCGACCGGCGCAATGCGTTCTCGGCAGGACTTACCTACGATATTCCTGGTCCCACAATCAATCGTATCGGTAATGCGATTCTCGGAGGCTGGTCCTTCGAGAGCGTCATTCAGGCCTGGTCCGCGCCGCCCGTAAACGTCTACTACTCGAGCATCCAAACTCTTCTCGGCGCGCAGACAGAAGTTCGTCCCGATATCGTGCCGGGTCAACCGCTCTACCTGTATGGTCCGCAGTATGCTGGAGGAAAAGCATTCAATCCGGCGGCGTTCACCGCGCCGCCGCTCGACCCAACGACCGGGGTTCCACTCCGGCAAGGCGACCTCGGAAGAAATGCGTTGCGAGGATTTGGCGCCGCGCAGTGGGACTTCGCCGTGCACCGTGATTTTCCGATTCACGAATCGCTCAGGCTGCAATTCCGCGCGGAGATGTTTAACGTCTTGAACCACCCGAACTTTGCCCCTCCCATCGGAGACCTCGAAAGTCCCCAGTCGCTTAATCCGCAGTTCGGCCTGTCGACAGAAATGCTGGGGCAATACTTGGGTGGCGCAAACGTGGGCGGTGGCGGTTTCAATGTGCTGTACCAGGTAGGCGGTCCTCGTTCGATCCAACTCGCCTTGAAGTTGATGTTTTAGAAGCGGCTCGCGGTGCCATTTTTCGGGCGCACCTGAGTTACAGCAATTGTGTTGTCACTTTGGCGAAGGACCCGAACACGGGACGGTAGGGATGCGGACGCACAATTATAAGCTACTGTTCATTCTGGCAGCGTTGCTCGCCTGCGGTATCGCCATCCCCAGAGCAGCAAGGGCGCAGGAAGCCAAGCCTCTCGCCATTGGGGATGCTCTCCGAACCAAAGAATTTGGCCCGCTGATGCCCATCGCATGGTCGCCTGATGGAACACAACTTGCGTACACCGTTCAGGACAACGGCCGCGCGCGCGCTTTCGATCTGCGGACGCGCGATCGCACGGGTGTTCCGGCTGGGGCAGTGGGAACAGACATTTGGATTCAAAATACCGAGTCAGGTGCCATCCGTAACCTGACCGAGGGCCAAGGCGACAATTGGCTGCCCGTCTGGTCCGCGGATGGCGACTACCTTGCGTTCCTTTCGACGCGCGATGGCGGCGAGCAAGCGCGACTGTGGGTTTGGGATGCGGCACGAGACCAATTACGGAAGGTGAGCGATACGAACGTGCGAGCGAACCAAATCGCATGGACGGGCGACAGTAAGCACTTGGTGCTGACGACGCTCCCTGACGGGCTCTCGCCCGAAGCTTACCTCCAGAAAGTCTCCTCTACCAAGGATAGCGACAAGGGAGCGGAAGGCGCAGAGAGTGGACCGACGGCGGTCTTGTATCGAGCGGACGGTCCCTCAAATGCGAGCGCGAATTCTTCAAGGTCCGGTCCCTTTAATCTCGATCGCGAGTTGCGCGACTTAGTCTCGATTGATGTTCGCACCGGGAAGGTCAGCACTCTGGTTCACAGCACCAGAATCACGACGTATTTGCTTTCGCCCGATGGCTCGCACATTGCGTATACGATTCCAGCGCGCTTTGAGAAACCCGGATCGCAGCAGATCCTGTTCGATCTGGCGACCGTTGGAGTTAAAGGGGACGAGTCGCGAATCATCGCCTCGGGCATCCCGCTCCCCATCAATGGAGATCGATTTCGTTGGTCCCCAGACAGTTTGCGGATCGCCTACCGCGAGAGCGGTCCGAGGACGGCGGGCGACTGTTACGTCGTTGCGATCACGGGCACGGGCCCTGAGAATGTGACCCGGCTTTCGCCCGTGACAGACAACGAGTCTTCTGCATCCGTAGAACCTTTGTGGGATGACAAAGGGAAAGCCATTTTCTTCATTCATCGGGGAGCCTTGTGGCGATCAGCTGTCGGCGGGGGCACGGCCGCTCGAGTCGCGGAAATACCGAGCAGAGAAATCCAGGAGATGATCGCGCGATCGGGAAACCTGCTGTGGACGGTCGACGATGGAGCCTCGGCTGTCGTCGTCACGCACGATGATTCGGACAAGCAGGACGGATTTTACAAGATCGATTTGCTGAGCGGCGAAAGCACACGCCTTCTGGAAAACGGGCAGTGCTATACGTGTGCACGCACGAGCTGGAGGTTTTCCGTGACCGAGGACGGGCGGCGAGTCGTGTACTTTCAGCAAGACGCTGAGCATGGCTCGGATTTGTGGGCGAGCGATGCGGGTTTCGAAGAGCCGCGACGACTGACCGACCTCAATCCGCAATTCGACAAATATGAAATGGGCGCCGCCCGGTTGGTCCGCTGGCTGAGCGACGATGGGCTGCCGTTGCAGGGAGCGCTGCTGCTCCCCTCCGGTTTCAAACAGGGAACCCGCTACCCTCTCGTTGTTTGGGTCTACGGCGGTCTCCTGCAATCGAACAACTTCGACCAGTTCGGTCTTGCGGCGACGGGAGTATTCAACATGCAGCTGCTCGCGACGCGCGGCTACGCGGTCCTGCTGCCGGACATACCTCTCGGCGTGGGGAGTCCCATGCGGGATATGGCGAAGGCAGTCCTCCCGGGCGTCAATAAGGTGATCGACATGGGGATTGCCGATCCGGCTCGGCTGGGGGTCATGGGGCATAGTTTCGGAGGTTACAGCACGCTTTCTCTGATCGTAGAGACGACTCGTTTCAAGGCTGCAATCGAGGCTAGCGGGTTCGCCGACCTTATCGGCAACTATGGAGCGATGAGAAGGGATGGAACGGCATTTGGAATCTCGATCGAAGAGCAAGGTCCGGGATCGCTGGGAGGGCCACCCTGGGAAGTGCGCGATCGATACATCGCGAACTCGCCGGTCTTCTATTTTGATCGAATCGAAACTCCGCTGCTGATCGTTCAGGGGACGGAAGACACGGCCGTTGCTTCGTTCTTAGGGGACGAAGTGTTTGTGGACCTGCGCCGGTTAGGGAAACAGGTGGAATACGTGCGGTATGAAGGAGAGGGCCATTCGCCCCTGAACTGGAAATATACAAACCAGGTGGACTTCTGCAATCGGGTCATCGCATGGTTCGACGCTCATCTGAAGACGCAAACGAAGAACTGAAAGTGCTAGCAGCAATCCGCCGACCCCGCGCGGAAGCGCTCCAGGATCGGAGCGCCCGGTGGTACAGCCGAGGCGAGTGCTTGGGGTGGCACGGGATACGTGATCAAGAATCGCCGCGTGCGCAAGACGTTTAAATATCGGTTATGCACAGCGCGCTCCCAGTCGGATGCTCTCGACGGACAACTGGGAGAAGCCTGCCGCTTGTACCATGCAGCGTTGCAGGAACGTCGCGATGCGTGGAAACAACGAGTTTCGGTCAACTACTACACGCAGGCGAATCAGTTGAAAGAAATCCGCGCAGCGGGTGACTTGCGTTTGGCAAACTTTAGCTGCGGCCAAGATATTCTTCGGCGCGTGAACAGGACTTTCGAGGCTTTCTTTCGCCGAGTGAAGCGCGGTGATAAAGCGGGCTATCCTCGATTCAAATCTCGACGCCGTTTCGATAGCATCACTTTTCCGAGTTACGGCGATGGCATCAAACTCACGGGAAATATTCTTCGCGTTCAGGGTGTTGGAGAAATTGCAGTCAAGTTGCATCGCCCTATGGCGGGCAAGATTAAGACGGTGACCGTCAAACGCGAATGCGGCAAATGGTACGTCTGCTTCTCGGTTGCATGCGAAGCCAAGCCACTGCCTCCGCTCGACACCGCGATTGGAATTGACCTGGGGCTGGAATACCTCGCTGCGCTCACGAATGGTCCACCGGTACCGAATCCACGATGGTATCGACAGGCTGAATCTCGCCTTCGACGCGCCCAGCGCCAGATTGCACGGCGCAAGAAAGGCTCGAATCGCCGCCGCAAAGCAGTTGTATTGCTCCAGAAGGTTCACGCTCGAATCAGGAATCAACGGAACGAGTTCCAACATCGTCTCTCGTTCTGGCTGATAAAGAATTTCGGAACGATTGTTGTCGAAGATTTGAACTTCAAAGGCATGGCAGGCGGCATGCTTGCCAAGTCGGTTCACGATGCCAGTTGGGCTGCTCTTGTCTCTAAGATTGCGTACAAAGCTGAAAATGCTGGGCGCACTCTGATCCAGGTAGACCCTCGCGGCACCAGTCAAACATGCGTCTGCGGCGCGACAGTGCGAAAGGCTCTCTCCGACAGAGAGCACGTTTGCACTGCGTGTGGTCTGATTGCTCCGCGTGATGTAGTTAGTGCTCAAATTATTCTCCAAAGGGCTCGGATAAGTCCTTCAAGACTCAACGTAGTGGCTGTCAGCGCATGCGTGTCTTGAGAAGCCGTCGCGTTTACGCGGCGGAGAAGTCACATCCGAATTGTAGCGTCCGCGCCACACTGCGGCAAAGCGAAGTCTTGGGAATAAACGCCGTCTATTGGGTTTCAAGTTTCCGATAGTCCGCCGCGCTTCTGGATTACGGTCCCGCGACTTCAGGCGTATCTTCCACCGGGAGTGTCGCTGCGGGCTTCTTCGCTCCCGTCGCGGTGATTACCACCACGCTGATCAAAACACACAGAGTCCCCAGAATCGTTCGCAAGCCAAGCCCTTCGCCGCCTAGGAAATATCCAAGCAGCACGGCCACAACCGGGTTCACGTACGCGTAGGTCCCGACTTTCGTCGGCGATTCATGATGAATCAGCCACACGTAGGCGGTAAACGCGATGATAGAGCCAGCGACAATCAAGTAGAGCAACGAGAGCCACGCTTCGCGTGAGACGGTCCAAGGATGAAAATTGCGAAATTCGCCTAGCGAAGCCGACGTGAGAGCCAGAAACACTCCGCCAGCTAGCATCTGCGCTCCTGAACTCATGACTTTGGAAGGTGGGAGCGGCAGCTTCCCCATGAGCACTGACGAGATCGACCAGCTCATTGCTGCGACCACCAGTGCCATAGCGCCCACAGTGTCGGTCGGTGCTCCGCCGAGGTTCAACGAGTGGCTCATGAGCAGAGCTACTCCGCTAACGCCGATCAAAAGCGCCAAGATCAAGCGGACGGTGAGCCTCTGGGTTTGCAGGAAAGCGATTTCCCAGAGTGCCATGAACACCGGGGTCGTAGCCATCATGACCGCTGCAATGCCCGAGGGCACACGCTGCTCGGCCCAGTACACCAGGCCGTAGTCGCCTATGAAGAACAAAACCGCAAGTAAAGATAATGATGCCCATTGCAGACCGCTCGGTGAGCGCTCGCCCTGCGCGATCATCCAGCCATAAAGAACGAGTCCCGCAACTAGGAAACGCATCGCCGCAAACAGGAATGGCGGAACTTCGTGGACGCCAACACCAATCGCGAGATACGTGGATCCCCACACCAAATAGATAATTGCAAACGCTAATAAGGTTTTCCACGTCGGGCGACAGGTCGTGGTTTCCATAGCAGATTCCTACCAACGATCTATCAATTATAACTCCCGGATCACGACGGGCCATCCGCAAGTAATCCACATGCCTGGTGAACGCGGTATCCAAGTGGATTTCAGGTTTGCGATAAACGCGACGCCCTGCCAGTCGTTCACACTGGATGGTGTTGCATCGACCGGTTGAGCCGGAGCATTAATCGGAGGACTGCTACTTCAAATGGACGGTTTCGCGACCGGGACCTAGGCACGCTCATGACGAACAACATTGAAATATTCATCCTCGGACGGGGGCTGAAAATACGCAGTAATGGCTGCAAACTCTGGCGATAGCCTTCGGCGACCCTTGTAGATTTCGCTTTGACTGCCGAGCCCGGCGCGGCACAGCCGATCCTAATGACCGGGATGCGTTGCAGGCCCGGGCACGACGATGATGTACGCGTCGGGCTGGCCGGCGCGTATCAGGTGCGGCATATTCGCGGCGGGCGGCGGCGAGCCGATGTCTTTGTCCGTCGCGTAGGGAGCGTAAAACATCAGGTGCGGTGGAATGTGAATCAACTGATTCTTCTCGGCAATGTAAAGTACGCCGGAGTCGGACATCATGTACACGATGCCAGATTTTCGTGGCGCCAGAAATTGTCCGGATTTGTATCCCGCCTCGATTTCGGCGCTGATTTGGTCCTCACGTTCGCCTTTGGCGCGACGCTCCTCAGCGAAAATCCGCGTGAGCAAAGTGGTGGCGCTCCCTTCGGCGTCAAAACAAGTCGGCTCCAGGTTCAGAGGAGTTTGGCGGTCAACAAAACACGAAAACCCGTTCTCACCGTCTCGAACCTTGACGTAACCGATACGGTCCAGAACATATACTGTAGCCTTAGCCGAAATTTCCGGCGGAGCAGCGCTTTCCGCGAGCTTGATGCGTTCCTCGCGGGACAATGAGAAATCGTACGCTGGCTTGGGTTTGTCTTGCGCTAAAGCGAGGAAATTAATTGCGAGAGAAAGGCCCGCTAGAACAAGGGTGTGCACGAGGCGCCTCCCGAGCGGGACCCACCCCAGAAATCCCATTCTTGTCTCGGATAGACGCAGCGATTCTTATTCGGTTAGCCAGTAACCGCCTAGATCCTGATGAACGCTACTTACCGGATTTTCAAGTTTCCGATTTGGCGCTTATCGGGAGTTGGCTAAAGGGCTAGACCGATCACCCACAGTGTTTCATTTTTCATTGTGGTTCAAGCCGTTATGATACCGTATCGAAAATTGCCCTCAGGAGAAAACGCATGAAAATCCCAGCCTTCCGAATCATGTTGTGTGCCCTCGTATTGTCCCTGCCTCACGCCCTCGCACAAGACAAACCGAAACCACACGGCGCAGCTGCGGTTATTGCGGCCAGGTCCGAAGACGTCAGCAGCATCGAAGCGATCGTCAAGACGGACTACGAGTGCGTCTCCGGCGGAATCGGAGTTGCGAGACAGTGGGCGCGAGACTTCAGCCTGTACGACCCGTTCGCGCGGTCGTTCGTGCCGTCCAAGGATGAGAAGACGGGTGCTCTTGTCATCTGGCATCCGACACAACAGGAATACGCGGACGAATCCGATGCGCAGCTCGTGCGCGATGGGTTCAGTGAACATGAGCTAGCCCACAAGATTTACAAGTATGGGAATGTGGCGACGGTCTTTAGCAGTTATGAAGTAGCAGTGGCAAGGACAGGAAAACTGTATTCACGGGGTGTCAACATCTATCAGCTGTACTATGCTGGCAACAGATGGTGGATTTCCTCAGTATCTTGGGACGCCGAGAACAACATCAATGCGATCCCTCAGGAGTTATTACTCCGAGCACTAAATATGTGACACGTTTCAGCGAGCTGCGTACTGCACGTGACGCTCGCGAAAGTAGTTTTTCACGAGCTTGGGCCGGGCTTGTGTGATCCGCAGATAAGAGCGAACGTTGCTCATCATTTCCTGGACGTTCACGGGACGGACCCGACCGAGCGCATTGGTCTTCACATCCTGGTTCAGCAATTCATCCGGATTCAGTTCCGGACTGTACGACGGCAAGCAGAATGTCCGGATTTGTTCCCGGTGCTCGGCCAGCCAACGACCCACCGATCGCGACTTGTGTACCGGATGGCCATCCACAATCAGGAATACTTTCCGCCGGCTCTTCCGCAGCAAGCGCAATAGACGGCCAAGAAAATTCAGAAACACTCGCGCTGTGAAACGTTGACGGAAAATCATGAAGGCCAATCGCCCCCGATTGGTAATCGCCGAGATCATGTTGCAGCGAAAACGTTGCCCGGTGCCCAACACCACCGGCGTCTGCCCGCGCCGTCCGTAGCTGCGTCCCGCTTGATGGTCCGAACGCAGCCCCATCTCGTCGAGCCAATGAATCTGGGCCTTAAACTGCCGCGCTTGTTCGCGAATCGCTGGATATTCTTCCGCCAGCCATTTCCGCACGGCCACGGGATTTTGCTCGTACGCGCGACGCACCGGCTTCTGTGGCGTCAATCCCCAGGCCCGCAAGTAGCGGCCCACCGTCCACACCGAGACCTGTAGATCGAATTTTCGCGACAGCAACTCTTGCACCGCTTCCCGGGTCCACAGCGCAAAGGGCAAGCGCAACTGGTCCGGGCAGCCGCTCAGAATATGGCGCACCGTGGTGGCTGCTTGGTGCGGTGCCAAGCGCGAAACCGGGGGCCGTCCCCGACGCCGTGCTTTCAACGCCCGACGGCCTGCGCTTTCCACCAGCCCCATCCAGCGGCTCACCGTACCTCGGGCCACTCCAAAAACCCTAGCCGCCTCGGTTTGCGACAGGCCTTTCTCGACAGCCTCCACAACTCGCCGACGAAGATCTTCTTGGGCTTCTCCCGGCAACGAGCGAGCATCCTGTTTTTCCATGCCTCCACACTATCACTTTATTTCCTAAATGTCATCTATATTATGCTCCGATTAGTAATGCCGAAGAATTAGGTTGAAGAGTGGTTTACGACGACGTCCCATGTAGATTACTTCCGGAGGATCCATGAGCATATTGGCTGCTATTAGACGCGAAGAGAAGAAGGTTAAAAAACAGTTATCCAAGTTGCAGAATGATTTGATCGGTTTGCAATCGGCAGCTAAGGCTCTGGGTAAGACGGCAAGCCGAGATATCACTCGTGCGAAGAAGCGCGTGCTGTCCGCGAAAGGAAGGGCCAAGATTTCAAAAGCTATGAAAGAGCGATGGGCTAAGGTCAGGGCGCAAGTAAAGAAAGCCGCCGTCTGACTAACGGGATCAGCATCGCGTTTCATGCCGCTTTTGTGCGCGGCTGAAATCTAACGACCGGCCGTCCTTCGGGGTGGTTTGCCTTGATTTTATTTAACATTGCATTCTGCTGGTCTCACGACCGGAGTCTTCGATGGGCGACCGTCATCGGCAGCAGAGCATCAGCAGACACCGGGTACACCCGCGGCGTATGATAGGGGTATGACAGACGTCGGGAAACTTAGCTCGGAAGGTCAGCGGGCGCTCGATCTGTTCAAGGAGCAGCTCGACGCGGTGCCAACGATGAGGAATTTCCGTGGCATCACGCCAGAGTTCAACCGCTGGAGAGACTCAACAGCAGGGTTGTTCATAAAATACTTGCCAGACTCTTCGTGCTACAACCGATTCTGCATTATTCAGTTCGGATCAGTGCACGCGGCGCAAGAGCGTTACCTCCGGGGGTGCGATTTGGCGGAGCAGTGCATCCGGGCAGCGATTAAAGACATCGAGCGGTATGACGTGAAGCCGGCTGGTCGTACTTAGCGATCTCTTTCGCCGGCTTGCTAAGTTGAAATGGACCAGACAGGCCAAGAACTCTGCGGAACACTCGGTGCCGAGATCGACTCTACCAGATTATTCCTGACGAGGGGACAACTCTGACTTTCCGAACGGCTGTGCTAAGAATACTCTTGGGTTTCTTAGCGGTCCGCGGCGGTTATCTGGCACCGTTTGTCGCTCGTGACCGCAAGGAAGGAAAGTTCTAGCTTGATAAGGTTTTTGGTACTCGGGCGGTAACGCTGAACTAGATTACCGCGCATAAAATCCTCACGTCTCCTATTCCATGCAGGCATTGCCTGAGGCAAGGTGAACGGTTTGGACTCTCTGCGATGCAGAAGAGCGACCTGTGACGCCGTTGGAAGGCGGGACAGTCGCTGCATGAGATTGGGCGTGCGTTCGGCAAGAGTGTTGCGGTCGAAGCGCTGCCTTCTTGCTCTGCATGAGAAGCTACAGAACATCGTTGCGAGTAAACTGATGTTGGACTGGTCGCCGGAACAGGTTTCCGGATGGCTCAAAAAACGTTTGACAGGGGCCGACATCGTTAGAGATGTCCGGCTATACACAAGCGGATCTGAAGAAGGTACCTGGGCTGCCTGGTTCTACGATCTGCTGAAGCCACACGTAAGCGAGCTGGTGGTGTGTAACCGCCGTCTCCTCCGAGTGTGCTCAAATAGCGGACGTTGTCTCAGAAGAGGCCCAGGGCATGGTGTTACGCCCATTATGTCCGGTAACTAATCGGGACTTAGCCGAGCTGCCCGAATCACTTTTCCGATTTTATTTCCCGTTCATTGCCCTCCAATCGCTGGCGAGCATGGCGAAGATCATGTCATCGACCCATTCGCCTTTAAACCAAAAGCTCCTTATAAAGTGGGCCTCATTTCGCATACCTACCCGCTGCATCAACTTGATCGATCGAAGATTACGCGGGTCCACCGACCCAAAGACTCGATGTTTGCTCAGGTCAACAAAAAGATAATTCAGTAATGCTCGCAGTGCCTCCGCGGCATAACCGTGGCATTGGTATTTTGGAGCTAACGAAATGCCGAATTCGGCCTGCCGTGTTTCGGTCGCCAGCACGTGGAAGCCACAATCACCGATGAATTCACTGCCGAATCGAAGGACGATTCCGATCTGATACCACGCCCCTGGAATGCCGGGCTCGGTCAACACGAGACTCTCGATTTGGGATTGAATCTCATCCCTTGATTCAATTCCCCAGGATTGGTAACGAGAAACCTCAGGGCGAGAGCGATACTCAAAGATCTTTTGCGCATCGCTCGCTGCAAGCTGACGAAGTGCAAGACGCTCGGTCACAATCTTTATAAATGGCATACGGTTGTTGGCGACGCTATGCCTGAAGACTACCGCTTGACGGGTCTTAATCCAATTGTCCGTATAACGCCCAACCGGACACTGACGCAAAGTTTCAACAATGAGGTATGAACCGCGGCAGGAATTCCATTGTAAGTACTGCGCTGCGAATCAGATTGCCGTGAAGAGCATTACGATACCTTAGGCCATAGCGTTGGTGTTGATCATCGCTCCCCACATTGCTCTGGAGTTGCTTGGGTATACTGGGGACGTTCTAAAGTAAGATTGGAGCACCCGAGGTGGCAAACCATCCTTCTTTTTGCAGGCCTTCTCTCCTGTTCCCTCAACATCGTTGTCTTTTGGAGGCGATCGTCCCGACATCCAGGATGACATGCAGCGTGTTTGGGGTGACCCGTTTCTCTGGGGAAGAAACGAGTGCGTCGTACCGTACATCACATGATAGCGAGCGGCTAGCTCTGGGTTGGGACGAACAACGTAGGGAATCCACCACGCCTTTAGTGAACCCGCGCATGCGAGCGCGTAACTAATCCACAGCCTTCGGCCAATTGTTCGCTATACGCTATGAGACCTCGAGCTGCGATTAGAGCCGGACGAGGGTCGGCGCAGGCCTGCCGTCTAGAACCGCGTCCACATTGTCCAGTGCCAGCATGCCCATCGCTGTACGGGTCTCGATCGTGGCGCTGCCGATATGCGGCAGTAGAAATGTATTTTTCAGCGAAACATATTCCGGATTAAGTTTTGGCTCGCCTTCAAATACGTCAAGCCCGGCGGCGGCGATCCGCCCGCTCTTGAGAGCAACGATGAGGTCGTCGTCGACCACCAATCCGCCGCGGGCGGTGTTCACCACGATGGCGCCGGGAGGCAGAAGGCTTATGGTTTTGGAGTTCAAGAAATGGTGAGTCTGAGGAGTTTCCGGGGCGTGCAGGCTCACGAACTGACTTACGCGAAGCAGATCCCACTGATTCTTATGGTAAACGGCATCGCCTGCGATGTCCGCGGGTAACTCAGAAGGATTGCAATAGTGAATCTTCATTCCAAATCCTCGCGCTCGACGCGCCAGAGCTTGTCCCACGCGCCCCATTCCGAAAATGCCGAGGATCTTGCCACCAACCTGCCATCCCAAGAGCATGTCGGGACTCAGGGGCTTCCACGCTCCTTTTCGAACCAGCTCCTGGGCTTCGTACGCACGACGCGAAGCACCAAGCAAAAGCAGCATGGCGATGTCGGCCGTTGCTTCACTGTTGACGCCAGGGGTATAGGCGACCAAAATTTTCCTGCGAGCGGCGGCTTCCAGATCTATATGCTCAAAACCCGCCGAGTATGTGGCGATGATTTTTATCGTGGGCGAGACTTTCACGAAAAACCCAGAGTCCAACCGGTCTGCCGGCGTGATGAACAGGGCGTCGGCTCCTTCGGCTGCATAGAGCAGGTCCTGCTGGCTGAAAGGAAACTGGTTAGGATTTCGCCGGGCGCTGTAATCGCGATCGATACGGTCTTCAATCTCCTTCGTATAACGGCTGGTTACCACCAGAATGGGTTTAGTCATATCCAATATCTCCTGTGCGCCGGTTAAACCGGCGAGGTGTAGTGAATGCAAAACGAGGCCGCGTTCGCGACCACCAAAAAAGCCAGTCCGGATAACGTTTGCCAAAGTGGACGATGCATCCGGCTAGACCGACCGGAAACGGAATGACATTCGTGAGCATTGTCGTGAGAAGTCTGCTCCCCGGGAACGCCGCGTGAGCACCTTTCACATCATTAAGCGTTCCAAGAGGAATCCAATTATGGAACGCAACCGCTGCAGAACATCCCGCAACTCTGCGCTCAATCCAGCGGCCAGTGTCTCGCTCACCTGATACGCGCCACATTTAGGTAGTCGTTCGCCAAAAGACTTCACCAACCCGCGCGCTGCATTCACCAAGGCCGTTCGCGCACTTACTAGTTCCGCTCGCGCCCGGATCACCGTCAGGTGGATTTGCGCCTTAGCACTGCGATGCCGAACCGGCCCCCATAGCTTGGGATCGATTCGCGCCAGTCGTGCCAGTGTTCGCGCGTCGTGCCGATCATCTTTTCGATTGCTCTTAGTGATCAATTCCACTTTTTGTGCGTGAGCCACGATCACTTCGTGTCCCAACTCCGTGAACAGCCGGCTTACCCCTAGATCCACACCGATCGTTAGCTTTTGCTCCTTCAAAATTTCAGTACCAAATGCCTGCCTACTCGGCCAGGGCTTGAACCTGCTCAACCTCGATTGAATTTCTATTGAGACCTGCCATGCTTTACAATCCCGCTGTTAGAACAGACCTCGAATCGAGGAGAATCAGCGTGAGCAATCTCGACCACTTGTTACGACGTAACAAGGAATTTGCTGTTCAGCAGTCTGCTGAGGGCACACTCATGCCCTCGCTTCCGCGGGCGATGCCCAGCGTAAAGGCGCTCATCATTGGTTGCGCTGATATGCGTGTGGATCCGGCTCATGTGCTTGGAATTAAACCGGGCGAGGCCGTCGTGCTGCGCAACATCGGCGGCCGAATCACCCCGGGCTTGTTGGAACAGTTGGGTCTGCTCGGGCGAATCGGTGAGGTTGCCGGAGAGATTCCGGGAGGCGGCGGGGAGTTTCACCTCATCGTGCTTCAGCACACCGATTGCGGCATCACTCGCCTAGCCGGCGACCCCGCCAAGCTGGCGCATTATTTTCAAATACAAGAAGGCGAGCTCAGGACAAAAGCGGTTACCGATCCCCGTGCGGCGGCTGCCCTCGACGTTGCTGCGCTCCGGGCGATTCCCGCATTGCCGGGTGCTTGGCTCATATCAGGCCTCGTGTACGACGTGGCGACTGGACTTGTTGAGATCGTCGTACCGCCTGCGCCGATTCGTACTGCGTAAAACTCTTGATTAACGCTCTTAGCATCCATGTGGTTTTTTTCAAGTTTCCGGTTACGCGACGCGATATAACTTACCGGGACTTGCAGCCGCCTTCACGAGTTTCGATCAGGGCCCGGAGTTGTTCAAAGTTGTCGACGACAAAATTCGCACCAGAACGTGCGAGTTCTTGCTTTGTGAACGAAGTAGGGATTGCCGCGGCAATGCATCCAGCAGCTTTTGCTGCCAGAATGCCATTTAGGGAATCTTCAACTACCAAACACTCTCCTGCGCTCGTTCCCAACCCGAGGATCGCTCTCTCGAAAACCTCGGGATCGGGCTTTGGCTTTGAAAAGCCGGATGAGTCCACGATGAAATCAAAGCTGTTTTCCAGACCGAGCAAGGAGAGAGCGGCACACCGGTTACGTGCGGTCGCCGAGGTTGCCAACGCAATCCGATATCTCGTGCGGGCCCACAGTGCAAATTCCTTGGCGCCTCTTACAGGCACCACCATGTGTTCTATAGCCTCAAATTCCTCGTGCTTGATACGGATCAGTTCCTCGGGCTCTAAATTCTTGTCGCCTATGGACCGAACGACCTCGATCATCATCGTATCGTCGGGACGCCCTTTGTATTCTTCGTAGACGTCTTCTGGCAAAGAGATACCGAAGCGCTCAAAGGCGCGCTTCTTCGCTAACTTATGAGCTGGTTCGGAATCGATAAGCACTCCGTCCATATCGAAAATGATGCTGCTGAGTTGCATGGTCTCCTTTGGGTAGACTTTTCGATCCAACTTTTTTGCCTGAAGGCTGAGAATTACCGTTTCTAAGGCAATTCGTTCGTAACTTTCTGTACGTGCTCCCCAAAGGGTTCGTACGCATCCGCCAGTTTGGGTTTCTGGTGAATCACGCGCGCGCTTCTAGTCTCGTGCTGTGCCGGAAACTGCTGGCCTCCAGCTCCTCTGCGCCTGCAGAAACCGGAACCTGTCAAATCCCTTCCGAAAGTTTTAGCCTCTGGCACTGCCCGCGTTGCGGCGCGGCCATGATCGTGATTCAGAGATTTACAGCTGCGGAACTGACAACATGTACGTACTTCGACTCTTCGTAGCGCTTTCCTCAGTCGCCCTTTGCATCCACGGCCCGCCAACTCATCTGCTGTCGGTTCACGTGGCGAATCAGAGGCTGCTTGCTGATCGGATTTTCTTAGCTCATGCCGCGAGCTTACGGCAGACTTCTTTTTTTGCAAGATGGAAATTCAGAGGGTTTCTTCACACCTTCGTTTCAAGTTTCCGATTACGCGACCAGAAGGAGTTAGTGCGCCGAGAGCCGAATTCTGGTGTGCCGAGGAGTTACCGACGCGTTGACAAACGCTTACAGCCGTGTGAAGTACGAGCCTCAGAGGAGACTTTATGAAGGCTACTACTTTAGTTGGTGTGCATGGTTATTGTGTTTCTCGCAGTACTGATTATGGGCTTGGTCGCCCGAGGGAGTCGCAACATCATGTCTAAACCTAGCGACACACTTGCGGCGGACCGGGCTGGTATCGAAAAGCTTCGCAAGGCAGATATCGACGCCACGCTCACGCAAGATCCCAGCGCTCTGACTACGCTGTGGTCGGACGATGGTGTAAACCTGCAGAGTCCCGCTGGGCCGGTGGTGGGCCTAAAAGCGCTCAACGAGCTTTATGCAAAATTCCGAACCGAGCACCCGGAATTCAAGGTCTTGAAATATTCCCCGGAATTCAAGGATCTTCAAATCGTGGATGGTTGGGCGATCGAGTCGGTCGATGCCAACGGTACTTTCAAAATGGCCGCAAAGGAAGATCCCGTTACTGTTCAACAAAAGCTCTTGCGAGTGTTGAAACGACAGAGCGATGGTTCATGGAAGTTCGCCCTGGTTAGCCCGAGGTGATTGTGATCTGGGCGAAGTAACCGGTATAAAAGGGCGCCCCTTTTTGGGGTAGGTTTTGAGTGCTTGGCTCAACCCTTCCAAAAAAGGAGCACCCTTTATGACTAGCACCCAATATATCGGCATGGACGTGCACAAGGAAAGTGTTTCGATCGCGGTCATGAATGCTGCCGGAAAGATCGTGATGGAATGCGTCATCGAGACCAAGGCGAGCATCATTCTGCAGTTCATCCACTGGCTGCGCGGAGATTTGCACGTCACGTTGGAAGAAGGAACCTGGGCGGCCTGGCTGTACGACCTGCTGAAACCACATGTCACGGAGGTCGTGGTGTGTAACCCGCGAAAGATTGCCTTACTGAAGGATGGCAGCAAGAGTGACCGGATCGATGCGCGCAAGCTGGCCGAACAGTTGTACATGAACAAGCTTAAGCCGGTCTATCACGGAGAGCACGGCTTGCGAACGTTGAAGGAGCTGGCGCGCAGCTATGACGGCCGGTGAAACCTCAGGTGGCGCTGGAGAGCGCTTTCATCGCACTGTCACGCTCGATGAGCGTCCGCAGTACGGTTTCCAGGGCCACCTTTCCTTTTCGAGAACCAACCTCTTTGCCCTCAAACTCGATCCATCCTTCATTGAAGCCATCGAGCATCTGTATACGCGGCTCGGGGTTCTTCATGCCTTGTGATTTGAAGAGCGCCTCCCACGTCTCACGCGGTACTTCTTCCACTCTCACGGGACGGCCCAATAGATTAGCGAAGGTGGCAGCGATTTCCGTCGGCGTCACACGTTGTGGCCCTTCCAACTCGATAACCCGGTGGTCGTTCCACGTCTCCTGGAGCAGTTCGGCAGCTAGGCGCCCGATGTCGGAAGTGGCAACCATAGGCACCGGTTTATCGAGGGGCTGCAGGAAGCTTTGAATCGCGCCGTTCTTCGCTGGGGCAACGTCCCAGCTAGAGTTCTCCATGAACCATGCTGGCCGCAGAAAAGTGATTGCCATCGGCAACTTTCGGAGCGCTTGCTCGATGATGGTATGCTGTGTCAGCAGGTTTGAGCGCGTTGCCTGTGCCCCGATCGTCGATAAATATACGACTCTACGCGGGCGCGCCGCGACGAACGCTGAACTCAACGTGGCGGCCACTGTCCGTGCTTCGCTAAAGTCAGGGGATGGATCGAAGTTCGGCGGCACGAGAACGAACGCGCCATCGACACCCTTGAATGCAGCTGTCAGTGCCGCAGCATTATTAATATCCGCGCTCACTAGGTGGCAGCCACGCTCCGCCCATGCTTTGCATTTGCTGACGTCGCGGGCCACTCCCCGAACGGTTTGGTGAGCGGCCAAAAGGTTGCGGGCCACCTCGCCACCTACCTGACCGGTGACTCCAGTAATTGCAAACATCCCTTACCCTCTCCCTCCAGCTTTGTTGTCCATGAGATGCGAAAGAAAGAGAAAGCGTTACAGCAAACTGCCCGGTAAACGCGGTGGCCTCCATGGGTCGACGCAAGTATTCCGATAATAGCTTCCGACTAGCCGACGATGCGCAGCGAAAGCGCCGAGCGCGAATGGCGCTGCTACTTGCAGCTCACGTGCGGTCAAGCGTCGGCTTTTAGGGTTGCGGGAATTTGCATCGGGACGAGAAAGTTGCTGGCGAGAAGATAGGCAAACAAGTGTCCAAGAGGCGGCGCGTGCCGCAGCTGGGTGGCAGAAACCATTCCATTCGTTTCACTCCATTCCCAGCCGCTAACCGAAAAACCTTTCAGTCTTTCGCGCAGTTCCGCCGAGCTCATCGGATAAACGTAGATGCGGACGTTCTGTGCGAGAAGACGTGCAAGCGCCTCCAGAAGTCTGCCTTCGAGATTGCCGTAAATGTCCTCAAACGCTTGAATCATCAGGGAAAGACCAACGGCGAAACGCACAGGCGCCTGCGTGTAGCGGTTTACGAGAGCCTTCATATTGTAAAGCTCGCTTTGGCGAAAAAGCAGCACATCGCCGCCAGCAGCGAGAAGAGCGTTGATACGACGAAGCAAGTCGGGGACTTCCGGCACCGGTTCGTTCGGCGTGAGCGGAGCAGCCGTCAGGCAAAAAAAGCCAGCGGGCGAAACCTTTGTGTCGCCCAGCTCCTTCTGAAGCTCCTGAATGGCCGAGGCCAACAATCGCATGTGAACTTGCGAGTGAGATGGATCCCCGTGGCCAAAGTTTCCCGGGGCAAGCGATAAGGCTTTCTTGTAGAGAGCTTCGGTAGGAGGAACTGTGGGGCCCTTGGAGGGGAAAAATACAGCCTCGGCGAATCCACCACTGACCAAGTGGGCTAGCAGAGTGCGGCGATCCCAACCTTCGAATGCCGGCCCGCGAAGATCAACGTAGTCGATCTCGATTCGCTCCTTGACGACGTCTTCCGCCAAGCCTGCCAGAAATGATTCCTCGGTCTGCAATTCATAGAACGCGGCGTAAATGAGATTGACGCCCAGAATACCGATGGCTTCCTGCTCGAGGACATTCGAAGGATCGCGCATATTGATGTGCAGCAGGACGTCGTTTGCAGGGCCGGCGGGCTGCAATTGAAAGCGGAGACCGACCCAGCCGTGCGGGTCGTTCGTCCCGGCGAAGTTACGCGCGGAGACAGTATCAACAAAGGAGAAGAAGCGCGTATGCGAGCCATGGGTATCGCTTAGCTGCGCGAGAAGCTGGGCCCATTCCTTGTCCAGCATGGCCTCGAGTCGCTGCCTGGATACGTAGCGCGATCCGGAGCCATAAAGATCGTCGCTGACTTCCTTGTCGTAGGCGGAAACAGTTTTGGCGACCGTAGCGGAGGCGCCTCCAACTACAAAGAACCAGTGCGAGACTTCCTGTCCGGCACCGATTTCGGCGAAAGAGCCGAAGGCGGATGCATTGAGATTCAGCGTGAGCGCTTTGTGGTGAGTGTCGAGTTTTTCAGTGGAAGGCATAGTCAGGCTCCGCTCGTGCGCGACGTTCTAACAGGTGCGTAGCATTCATGACGAGCTAGCGAAACTCGGTGCGCGTGGACGATTTTACCTGAGATTTTTTTATTTCGAAAATAGCAAGGACTCTGCAACCGTTTTGTCCTGATGCGCGTTGATTGCACCGTGTTCCTTCTGAGCCGTCGGAAAAGGTCACCACGGGCCTGACTAACACGATAACCCGGAGACGATTCTGGTGGCCGGCGCGGTGTTGCTGGGCGTGTCAACGGTGGCGAGTGCACGGCCGGCATGGCGAGCAGTGCGACTGGATCCAATGAAGGCGTTGCGGGAATTGTAAGGGTCAACACCGAAAGCTCGCTGAGCCTTCCGTCCAAAAACATGACCAACTCCCGATAACGTTAACCGGTAAAGTCCTAGTACCCAAGTTTCCGGTCACGCGACCAGGCAGTAGGACGGTTTTAGTCTGAGCAGTCCTAGTCAATCACGAGTCTTAGGACCAGGCTATCGCGGTTTCTCGCTCTCCCGGATTGGATACTTGCGGGTACAGAACCTCCCCCGCGCACCGACGCTTACTTCTTCTTTGGCCCGTATCGATTCATCAGCGCCTGGTAATCTGGCCGCTTTCGGAGGGATTCTAACTCCGGGTCCGATTCGATGCCGGTGGGCGTCAGACCTTGTTGCAAGCCCTTCTTTAGTTCTGCAATGGCTTCCTCGGGCCGATTGCTAAGAGCATGAACTTCCGCCGACGTAAGGATCAGATCAACCGAGGATGGGTCCAACACACGCGCGCGACGCGCAAATTCCATGGCGTTGGCGGCATCGCCAATCTTCGCGAAATACAGCGCCAGATCGCCCATCGTCTTAGCACTTCGCGGATTCACTCGTAGGTCTTTGAAGGCTAGGGCAATGGCCTTTTCATAGGTTGCCTTGGCCCGCTCCATCTGCCCGACCGCGCGATAGCCGTCGGCTAGGTTGCCCATCATGGTCTCGTTGTTGGGATTCAGTTCTACGGCCTTTTCGAACTGTTTCACAGCCTCCCCGTAGCGATGCAGGTAGAAATAGGACGTGCCCAGGGTGGAGATCACCGCCGGTTCTGGGCCGAGTTGCATCGCTTTTTCCAGCGGCGGGATGCTGTCCTGATAGCGGCCCATCGACACATAAACTGTGCCGATATTGGCATACCCGATCTCATTTTGCGGCTCCAGTTGCGTTACTTGCTGGAAGTTCTTCAGCGCCTCGTCGTATTTCCCCATCCGCAGATACCCGTTTCCCAGCGAATTTTGGTTCACCCAGTAATAGGGATTGAGCTCAACGGCCTTTTTTAGTGCCTGAATGCCCTGCTCATTCTGCCCTGCGTCCAGATACGCGTAGCCCAGCATGCGATACGCGTCATCCGAGTTAGGCGCAAGTTCTTGAGCGCGCTTCAGCTCCGCGATGGCTTGCGCGGTTTGTCCCGTCTCCGCATAGACGCTGCCCAGTGCAAAATGAGCTTCGGGCAACTTGTCATCCAGAGTTTGCGCCTGTTTGGCCGCATTTAGGGCCTTGTCCGTCCAGAAGCTGTCCTTGCTCTCTTCATACATTCGCAAACTGACCTCCGCCAGCCCTGTGTATGCCAGCGCAAACTTCGGGTCCTTACGAAGTGCGGTATTGAAGTAGTCGATGGCCGACTGAAAGTTTTTCGTATTCATCTCTCCGCGCATCGCGTTGCGACCCCGTAGATATGAATCATAGGCATCCACGTTATCCGTCGGATGGGCCGTCGCAGCGGCAATAGTCGCAGCCGACACGTTCGCTTCCAAAGTTTCCGCCAACTTTCCGTAGATTTTATCCTCGATTGTTAGCAAATCCGCCGGAACGCCCGAAAACTCTTCGTTCCACACCACCTTGTTTTCTGCCACATTGTCCAATTTCACCGTGATGCGCAGCTGATCGGCAGATCCTTGTACCGTGCCAGTCACCAGCATATTTACTCCAAGTTCCTTCGCGATTTCCGGCAACGAGGCATTCGTGTCCATTTTCCCGGAATCGTCGGAGGAAGCGACGTGCACTTCTTTCAACTGGAACAACTTCACTGAAAGGGATTCCCTTAATCCGTCCGCCACATATCCTATTTTTGTCGCATCTCCGATCACACGGAATGGCAGGACCGCAACGTACTTTCCCTGACTCAAAGGCGGCAGACCCTTCACCCTTTCAACATTTGCCATTTCCGTTTCGACCGCCGGTTTGATCACCAGATGCCTCGATTTCGGAATCGCAAAAAACAGTCCACCCAGCAATAGGACAATACCTCCCACTATCGAAACCAAGCGCCCCCGTGACACGCGCCAGTTGGGAGCGGTGCTCCCTGCGGTTCCAGCTTGTCCAGATTCAGCGTCGCGTTTCAATCGCTGCAAATCGGTACGGATGTCCGCAGCGCTCTGGTAGCGCAACTTGCGGTCCTTTTCCAGCGATTTCCCGATGATTTCATCCATCTTTGGCGGGATTGCTTGATTTGCTTGCGACGCCAGAGCGGGCGCCCTGTTCAGGATTCCATCGTGGATGACCGCAGCACTGTTCCCCGGAAACGCCATCCGACCCGTCGCCATCTCGTAGAGAACTGCACCAAATGAAAACAAGTCCGTGCGTGCGTCTAGGTCTTCGCCTCTGGCCTGTTCCGGAGACATGTAGGCTATAGTTCCCACTGCACTGCCTGGGCTTGTCAGCAGAAAATCCTCTGTTGCCGTCGGCATCACACACAAATCACCACCTTCGGCAACAGGAGCAAACTTCGCCAGTCCAAAATCGAGGACTTTGGCGATGCCCTGTTTGGTGACGAAAAGGTTTGCTGGCTTGATGTCTCTATGAATGATGCCTTTGGCATGCGCAGTCCTGAGCGCATCGGCAATTTGAATCGCCACTTCCAGCATTTCGTCGAACGGAAGCGGGTTGCCAGAAATCTGGTGCTTCAAGGTGGCGCCGTCGAGAAACTCCATGGCAATGAACGCCTGCCCGCCCTGCTCGCCAAGGTCGTGTATCGTGCAAATATTGGGGTGATTCAGTCCGGAGGCGGCTTGCGCTTCGCGTCGGAAACGGGCAAGTACCTGCGGGTCGCGCGCAACTTCTTGCGGTAAAAACTTGAGAGCCACGAAGCGATGAAGCCGAGTGTCCTCGGCCTTGTACACCACCCCCATGCCACCGCCACCGAGCTTTTCGAGGATGCGGTAGTGTGAGACGCTGCCACCGATCACCGGCTGCGAATCAGGCATTTGGCGCTCATCTTAGGTTGGGGCTAGAAGCCAAGTCAACGAATAGGAAGCGAATAGGGGGGAGGATGCCCTACATTTAGTTGAAAGTTGAGAACAAGCAGCGGCTCTCGCCCGCACTCGAATAGAGTTCGGGTTGCGAATCCCTTTGAAAGGAGAGAGCCGCCGTGAGAAAGAAAAGTTGGAAATCCTTGCACGCTTCAAAGGCGTCACACCCCATTTGTCATCGTATAATTCGGCCGTAACTCCCCATGGAGCGAAAATGGGCGTGAAAACGAACGGCCCTAGCTCTGTATGATGGATCAACAGAAATGGACCAGAAGCAGACTCTTCTCCATCACTTCCTAGCTGCGATTGCATACCGTACTCAGAAAGCGCTCCGCGGCGCTCCTCCGGAATTTGCGTCATTTCGAGCGGCGTCAAAGGTTCGGACGCCGCATGAGCTGATTCGTCACATGGACGACGTACTGGGGTATTCACGTACCTTTTTTATTGGCGGGAGTTACCGAGCACCCGAATTTCTCGACTTCCGAGCTGCTATCGCCCACTTCCATGAAACACTCGCCGATGTCGCGCGGCACATCGAGCTCGGGACGAAGCTCCGGGGGGTGACTCCTGAGGTTCTGTTGCAGGGCCCATTCTCCGACGCCATGACTCATGCTGGACAACTTGCTCTTTTGCGACGTCTGGCGGGGAGCCCTGTTCCGCCGGAGAACTTCGTGTTCGCCGACATTAAGGGTGCAAACCTCAGTCCAGATCAGCCGCTCCCCGCGCGTCCAGATGAGGATTGGCCAGACGGTCCTGAGGAATGATCAAGCCCCGTGCCCTTCGCCTCGGCGACCGAATTGCCGCCATTTCTCTTTCCAGCGGCCGGCCCCACGTGTTCCCGGGGGGCTACAGTGACGGAAAGCGGCAGCTTGAAGAGGCTTTTGGAGTTCAGGTGATTGAAAGTCGCCATGCGGCTTCTCCCTCACTGTCCTTTTAGGGCCGCAGGCCCTAAAGGACAGTCTACTCGGGTCCAAGGAGCCGGCGTTGTCATGCAATCATCTGGTCTTCACACCCTGCTGGCAAATTGAATAAGACATTCCGACGGCAAGGGATTGGTTTAAGCCGATGTGTCATGTAGATTGCTTCCGGAGGGTCCATGAGCATATTGGCTGCTATTAGACGCGAAGAGAAGAAGGTTAAAAAGCAGTTATCCAAGTTGCAGAATGATTTGATCGGTTTGCAATCGGCAGCTAAGGCTCTGAGTAAGACGGTAAGCCGGGACATCACACGTGCGAAGAAGCGCGTGCTTTCAGCGAAAGGCAGAGCCAAGATTTCAAAGGCTATGAAGGAGCGCTGGGCTAAAGTCAGGGCGCAAGCGAAAAAGGCTGCGGCCTAATCTGGGAATCACCCGCGGGCGCCTCGGAGTAGAACCTAAGTCTAAGTGCCGGAGCGTTCTAGAAAATTTCGAACGCTCCGGCACGGAACTACTCGTCGGCTTCATACGCCCCGATCGTTTCCTCGTCCCGTACGTCAAGGAACGGGCTAGTGTCCTTCACGTTGTGCTGGACCGCGGCACAAGCAGAGGCCGTCGTGACAACTTCAGGCTTTTGGTAGTTCATCGCTGTTCACCTCCTCCCTCTGTGGATTCAGTTGCTCTTTGGCAGGAGCTCTTACACGCCGAGGAGCTTCGGCGACGCGGCTTCCGCAACGAACCCGCTCGGTCTCGGGGAACTCCTAGTAGCTGTGCCCGCGCATGTGTGAACACAAATGCTCGTCAATTCTTACTCATCGGCCTGATACGCGCCGGTGGTGTAGGAATGGTCGTCTGGGTACATGCTGCTGCCCTTGCCTCCCTGGATGCCGGTTGTGGCCGGTCCGAGGACCAAGAGTTCTGGCTTTTCGTATTTCATAGTTTTCACCTCCTTTCTCGATCGAATTGTTCTCAGCTGAGAAATCACAGCCGCCTTTAGGCAATGCCGGGCTTTCTATCCCGTCGCTTCTTCCTCGTAGGCCATGGCTCGCAGGCCTTCGGGCGTGCGGGCGTTTGATTGCGTCCATGGCCGCAATCCGCGTAGCCACACTTCGAGCTCAATCGTCCGCAGCAAGGGGACGACTGGAACTTCCTGTCCCTGCCGGGCTCTTTGCAAGGTTTCCGCAAAGGAACGCGCGTCTAGAATTCCCAGAGAACTCGCGACCATGCCGCCGCTGAGCTCAGCCAGCGATTCGCGTTCCCGGCTGAACGCGGCCAGCGGCGCGCGCGATACGTATGCTTTCCTTCGCCTGGTGAGTACCTCCTCGGGGACGATACCCACGAGGGCCCGCCGCATCAGGGAACGGCGCTGCCCGGGCCGCACCAGCTGTTCCCTGGGTATGGCGTAGAGAAACTCCAACAGATCGCGATCGAGGTACGGATAACGCTTCTCATAAGGCGGGTCCCCTGGCAGGCCTTGACAGGTCAATTGCCTTTGCAACGCCCAAAGCGTGGAGAGGTTTTCTTGGAAACTTGGCAGCGCCCCGAACAGTTGGAAGCGGCTTTCATAGCCCGCGAGCGCTAGCCGGTAGCGCGTCGAGAAGTTCGGGTTGAGCCACGGCGGGGGTCTCCGATGTTTCGGAAGCGCTACGATCGTGGAAGGAAGAAATCTTGCGCTGGCATCGCCTAGCAGGTGGAACCAAGGCTTCCTCTGCGCAAGCGCCCAGATCTTCAGCTGGTGTGCGAGAGTCCGGAAGCGAACCCGAGCGATCAGATCGGCGAGTTCCGGGGTCGGCGTAGGCACCCCGCCCGCGACCTCATCGCCGCCAACGCCCGAGAGCAAAATGCGGTGGCCTCCGGAGCGAAGACACGCGGCGCGCTCGCTCGCGGCCTTGCTCGGGCGGCTGCGCGATCCGGGACTCGCTTCGAAGCGACTACATGTTCCCTCGAAGAGATGACAACCTTGCGTACCGAGGTCAATGTGAAAGCCAACGCGTCCGCGCTTTTCTTCCACCTTCGTGAAATACGGACGCTCGTTCCAATTGGGTTCGGAATCATCGAAATAGGACAGGGTGTCGAGCCTGGGAGTTGCACCATCGCCCTGAGCGAGAATGCTGTCGGCCATACAGACGATGGAGGTGGAATCCATTCCGCCACTTAACTCTGCCAGGACGGGCGAATGCGAGCGCAGCCGCCGGCGCACGGATTCTCGGAATACGACGCGAAAATGCTCTTCGTACTCGGCATCGCTCGCATAACGGATCCGCCGGCCCGGGTCGAAATCCCAATATTGCCGGATCTGCTTCCTTCCGGGCGCGAGACGAACGAAGTTCGATGGCGGGACCGATTCGATTCCGCGGTAGGGAGTCAAATGCGCCGCGGGGAAGAACGCAAGCCAGCCGGCGAGGTATTCTTCCTCGAGCTCGAATTTTCGGTCGGCGAACAGGACCAGGGGATCGAGCAGCGTGCTCCAGGTCACTTGGTCTTGGTCTGCGGAATAGTACAAGGGACGCGTGCCTATGGGGTCCTTCGCCAGGATCAGAGAACGGTCGCGTGGCTCCCAAACGGCGAGGGCCCAGTCGCCCACGAGCATGGCGAGGCAGCGGGTGCCCCAGCGCTCGTAGGCTGCGGCGACGACCGAAACATCGGGTGAATCGGTCCCGAGCTGGTCGTTCATCAGCGCGATAAACTCCGCGCGATTATCGAGGCGTCCATCCCAGAGGAGAACCGCGCCGCGAGGTGTGACGTGGGGCTGGGTCTCGCTGGAGGATTGCTTCGTGGTGTGGAGCGCACTGTACAGAAGGCTGACTCCGTTTGTCGAATACGACCGACTGCCATCGGGTCCGTACCTTTCCATCAGCTTCCGTATTTTTTCCAGATATTCGGGCGCTAGCGGAGCGCCCTGGTAGTGCCATATTCCGAACTGAATACTCATGGGTCGATCCTTGGAACCGTTACTCGGTCGCCGTTAGCAGCGGTCCAGCACCTGATACATCTCGGCCGTATAAGGCTTGTCGTTGACAATCTGTCCATCGACCTCGACCCAGGCGTGGGCTTTGAAAGGCATCTGTTGCGCGCCAATCACCAGTTCGGCCGCGATTCCATGTTCTTTCAGCAGACAAGCGGCGGCAGCGGATCGCTGCAGGCAGAGCGCCTCTTTCCAGTACCAGATGCAGGCGAAGTCCACGGCCCGCGAGATCCGCAGAGCGGCATCGTGAGAAGTCGTTTTTTGTGCGACCGGTGCATTGCGAACTTTTCCGTAAAGCTTCGCGAAGTCATCCCGCCCCAGGTAAAAATCGAAGAGAATCAATTTCCAGTAGGCCTGAACAAAAAGAAACCGCACGATGGCACCTCCTGCTTTCACGCCTCTAGCTGCAATTGGTCTACGAGAAACGCCATGCGATCGGTAAGAGCCCGGATCCGGTCGCTCAAGGGAAGCACGGGGGAATGCCCGCGCAACGGGCTGTAATCAAGAAAGACGGGAAGACCCGAGGAGGTCGCCTTCTGAAGACGAGCCGTCATTTTTCTGGCATGCAGAGGATTGCAAGTCCCGTCCGCATCGCCTGACACGATCATCGTCGCGGGATAGGCCGTGCCGCGGGCGACCCGGTGGTAGGGAGAATAAGCGAGCAAGGCGGCGAAGTCTTCGGGATCATTCGCTGTTCCGAATTCCTCGCGCCAGGCGCCTGCGCCATCAAACAAATGGTAGCGAAGCATATCGAGCATGGGGACCAGCAAGACGACGGCGCGGAACAATTCCGGCCGCTGGGTCATAGCGGCGCCGACCAAAAGCCCGGAATTCGAACCGCCGAAGATCGCAAGCCTTGCTGCAGTCGTTCGCCCGTTGCGGATGAGCCATTCGGCGCCGGAGAGGAAGTCATCATAGGCGGTTTGGCGCTGTCGCCTTTTGGCCTGGACATGCCAGTCGGTTCCAAACTCCGATCCGCCACGTATATTGGGCAGCGCGAATAAACAGCCTCGCTCTACGAGGTAGGCGACAAAGACGCTGAACTGCGGCGTCATGGAAACGCCATGGCCGCCGTAGGAAGTCATAATGGCCGGGTGCGTTCCGGCGGCGAGGACATCTGGTCTGCCCATGAGAAACATGGAAATCTCGGTGCCGTCTTTCGACGTGTAATGGACTTGTGCCTGGCGGTAGTCTTCAGAGTCAAAGGGAACGCTGTTCCGCGCCCACAGACGGGGTGCGCCGAGCTCAGGCGAGTGGCGAAAGATGCTGACCGGTTCGGTAAACGACTCCCGTTCGAAAAGCAACTCGTCGCTCTCGCCAGTCCCTCCGGTCAGTCGGACGGTATCACCACTTGAAACCGGCAGCTCTCCGACCGCCTGGCCGTCCAGGTCGAAGATCGCAACGCGCGTCGAGGTTCCCGCGACATACGCAACGTAAATGCGATCACCGGCGACGCGCCACTCCCGGATTCGAGCGTCACATTCAGGAACGATGTTGACCCACTCGGGGTTCCCGTTATCGGGAGCGCGCAGTTCCGCGATCCGGAAATTGGGCGCATCGAGATCGGTTAACGCAAGAATTTTTCCGTGCAGCAGGTGCGGAGCCAAGCTGTAGTCCGCAGCCACCAGCACAACTGCTGGAGGACCGCCGCTATCGAACCGTTTGAGGTAGAAGTCCGTCCGCAGCTTATCCGAGAGGCGGTAGACAAGTATGCCCAGGTGTTCTGGGCCTCGAGCGAGCGCGAGCCGAACCGCTTCACTCTCGCCCGCAAAGAAAATCTCCTCGTCCTCTTCGATCTTCGTGCCTAGCAGATGATGACGGACGACGCGACCGGCTGCTCCGTTCGAACCGAGTGGTTCGTGGACATAGTAGAAGCTCTTCTCATCCGGTGCGAAGGCGAAGCCGCGCAGGAAGCCTCTCGGAACAGAGTCGGTGAGGGTTGTGCGATTTTCCACATCGAACAAGGCAAACGTTCCGCTGCGCTCGCCTCCTTGCTTGGTCTCATACAGGAAAAGACCGCCGCTCGGAGACACGCGAATGATCCTCACAGCCGTGTGCACGCCCGTTCCGAATTGCGCGGGATCAATGAGTAGCTCGTCATCGCCCTCGGGACCTTCGCGCATATAAAGAGACGGCTGCTCCTCGCTAGCGAGGCGCTTGCGGAAGAAATAACGGTCTTGTGCCTTTTCGGCCGAATCGTACGTTTTCACTTCCAGAAACTCGCGAATGCGCTCGCGGATCCGATCCCGACCTGGAATGCCATCGAAATACGTCCGGGCATAGCGCGTCTGCTCGTTGATCCAATCGCGGGTGCGCGGCGAGTTCTGGTCTTCAAGCCAGCGGTAGGGATCAGTCACCGGCACGCCGTGAAGCACTTCGGTCACGGGTTCGCTTGGTGAAAAGGGCGGAGCGGAGATCAGACGAGGCATGATTCCCTCCGTTCGACGATTTGGCCGGCTTCGCGAAACATACGGCGGGCGAGGCTGCGAAAAAAGACGTCCTCGGAGCTCTTACCGCAAAGCTCGGAGGACCGCCGCGCACCCGCACCCACGGCGTAGGCAAGGGCGGCGATGAGTGGAGAAAACGATGCCGCTTGTTTCATCTTGTTCATTGGCACGAGAGGATCCCAAGGCTCGACGTAAGTGGCGATCAAGCTCTCGACCGCTGCCGGATCGGCCGCCCATTTATGCCGGAAGTGCTCGCGGAGGAATTCGAAAGTTACCAGAGGATTGCTGAGGCAAGCTTCGGCCCAATCGAGAAAAACGCACCGCCCGGTGGAGACGATGACATTGCCTGGATTGAAGTCGAGATGTCCCAAGGTGTCGGGCAGGCCAAGTTCCGAAAGCCGGGAACAAGCTTGCTTGAGCGAGTCTCCGAGAAGGATGAGTTCTGTGTTCGTCAGAGGTGCGGGTGTCTGCTTCTTCTGGGCCGCCATCAGTCCACGCATGCGATCGATGAACGGGTCTACTTCCCCGAGAAGTCTTGGGAGCCCGAGATCCAGGCACCCGGCGTCACCGAGTTCGGGGCGCCTTCGGGCGGACTCGATTTGCAGTCGCGCGAGGTCTTCCGCTGTTTGCAGCCACGAGGCGAGCTCGGGGACATTATCGAGTGTTCTGCCGCGCGCCTCGCGCATGAGCCAGCCATTCCAGGCAGGGTGAACTCCAAGTATTTCGGGAACATATCCGGGGAACAGACGCGCGAGACAAGCGGTGACGGCGAGTTCGTGACGGTTCGGCTCTCCCGTAGCCTTGAACCAAACTGCCGAATCGTTTGCCTCCAAGCGAACCAAGCTGAAGGTGGGAGAAGCGTTCAGTTGCCTACAGGAGTCCGTCAAGCGGAGGCCCAGGGGAGCCAGTTGCTCCTGGGCCCAGGCAAAAAGTTCGGACAGCCATCCCGGTTTTGCAAAGGGCGCGTGACTTGGTTCTCGCCGGTGCGCGGCCCATTCCTTGATCGATTTCTCGATAACGGCGCGATCCTCGGCGGATGCCACCGCCGCACACGTCCCTGCATCAAGCGGCTTCCAACATGTTGCGCTGGAAGCGATCTGTTCGAGTTCGGTCGCTTCCATTACGCCGCAGTGCGGAAGCCCGGCGGCGAGGGCTGGAACGAGCAAGCAGTAAGCCCGGCATCCCCACCGCGCATAAAGTTCGGCTCCCAATTGCTCGGCAATCCGGCGCCCCTGCAGAATCTCGACGGACGGCAGGGACCACGTGCTTCCACCGTTCAGAGCCAGGATCTCGGAGGCGTTGCGGCGTGTGACGATGAGCCGATAGTTGTCGCGCGCGCTGCTGCGATCCGAATCCATGAACTCCTCCCCTCGCACTCGTAAGAAAATCAATCCGATCCGGAAGCCTCGAGAACTTTGTGCTCCCGTAGGGTCCGGATGAAATCGAGAACGTCGTTCCGCACCTGATCGGCATCCACTCCACAGTCTTTGCTGATTTCCCCCACAATCTGGTTTTGATCAACTCCGCCTTCGAGCATCTCGAAGACTCTTGAACCCATCCGGTTGAGGCCTAGAATCCTGCCGCGATGAATATCGAGGAGCACCGCTCCGTCTGCGGTCGACGTGCTTCGAACGGCACCAGAAACCTTGAACATCACTTCCCTCCCTTCAGCGGATCACGCGGCGTGTCCGAGAATGTCGCATCGCTGAACGCGCGATTCCAGACAAACGAGTCCCTGTTCGCGGATGAAAAATCTCGGGCGCAACCGTCTCTCGCGCCGAGAGATAGAACTGTGTGCCTTGCCGAGAAGGTGAATGCGCTGTTCGCTTGGAGGACCTGGTGCGTCCATCTAGGAAATGGTCTTCTGGCTAGGCTAGGCGTCTCAGAATAGCGGTGACTTGGCCCACGACTTCGGCATCGGTCCCGTTCTTGAATTGGCGCGGGGCCAAGGGCCGGTCCGGATAGGGGTGCACGACCACGAATCCTCGTTCGAGAGTACAACAGCCGCAGAGATAGCGGCCGTCACGGGTGAGAAGAACGTAGAGCGGCTGTTCCCAGAATGTCGTCTTTCGCGATGAGGCGGGCTTCTGGATTCGCCGATTGATGGCCACAAACTCCGCGTTTCGAAGCCAGGGATGGATGGGGTCCTGGTCTCCGCCGACCCAGAACACGTCGGAGACGGAAAAGTGAGGGACACCCGTGAATTCGCTCAAGGACCTCCGGACGAACAGGGGGATTTCCCGCCAGCGTTCGAGCAGAAGATCGAAGAACCCGCTTTGCTTACGAGCAGGTCCTTCTCGATTCGCGCTGCTGGCTTTGCGCCCACTCCGCGGAATCAAGCGAGCCATGAATTTGTCGGGGATGGGTTCGGCCCCGGTTTCTTCAAGAGGAGGGTCACTGGCACGAAGAAGGTCCGCGAAGCTGGTGGCATAGAGGATGCACAACGTGATGATTTTCTGAACCTGGCGCGGCGCAGCCGAAAGCGTCTCATAATCCGAGAGCGTGCTGGCGGCGGTGAAGTACCGCGAGTCGCCAAGCTTCTGCGCAATCCAGCGCGAAATTTTCGACGCTTCCCGGAAGGAGAGGCCCGAGCGGACTCGCGATCGCCGGAGCAATTGTTTGAAGTTCATTTCTTGATCGTTTCGGGGAAGACGCTCACCGCTTTGCGCAGAGCTAACCGCGAATTGTGCGACCGGGACGTCGCGGTGCGTGAGCGCGCGAAGCTCGGCATCGACGACGCCAAGAACCCTCAGGTCCCTTCCGAGCGAGAAACCGCCTTCGGCGAACGGAAGCTGCGGTGAGCGGAACACGACCTTGCCGTTGCCGAGAGAGGACAAACGGGAGCAGGCGAAGCCCAAGTCATGCTCCACCAGGAAAATTCGCGGATCGGCAGAATTCCTGGCCGGAGATTCGTTCGCTCGCCGGGCATCCACACGGACGACGCTCCCCGGAGCAATGTCCGGGAAAGCCAATAAATCTTGCTGGCCGACCTTGGCATAGAGAAAGTGCGTGTCGTTGCGCGGAAGCAAGTTCTTGGCGCGCTCGGGCCGAGCGGGAGACAGGAGCTGTCCTAACGGAGCGATGGCAGCTCTGCCCGCCGTGCCCAGCCGCTCCGACAAACCAAGGAACCCAGGCCTCCGTGTCGTACACGGCGGAATCAAGGATTACCGTGAGTCGGCGAGAGACGAGAACCTGAAGCTGGGGAATGACGTCGAGGTCTAATCCGAAAACGGCGAGCCAGTCGCTCAATCGATAGCGCGTGATACGGCTGAGCGCAATCAGCTGGTACAAGGTAGGCGTGGCAGAGGAAACGGCGAGGTCGGAGTGGAGATTGTGCGGGAGATAGAACGGGGAGGAGCGTCCAAACATCTCGACCGAGCGTTGCGAGACGCGATAGAAAGTCAATTCCCGTGTCGCGAGGATCTCCCGCACCTGTTCCGCTCGGCGAGCTGACGTGTTTTTCATGCGCGGCGATATAGCCAAGATTTGGTTGGCAGTGAAAACAATCGCGCGACTGGCCGCATTTCCGACCAGTCGGAATGTTTTCTCCGCGCGGACCAGGCGTTCGATATAGCTGAGAAGGTAACGTAGCTGGACATTGATTAACTCTGGGAGTAGGATGCCCGCCCATGGACGTAAACAGAGTAAATGCGCTCGCTGGCAAGCGCCTGAAGGCGTGGCGCGAGAAAGCTCGGCTTGTCCACACGCGCCGTGCAAGCGATGAGCCGGCAGATTGCCACCAAGCACCAAAATGAGGAGTTCTTTCTTTCGCACAACTGGGTGACGGACATCGAGAACGGCCGGTTCCAGCCACGTATGTTCCGCATGTACGCAATCAGCGTTATTTACCGCCGCAACTATACGGAAGTGGCCGCCCTTTACGGCCTTCAGATGGGAGACCTTCGCCGCGACATGGCTTCGATCCACCTGCCGAAAACACATCTGCTCGAAAGCCTGGGCGAGCCGGAAACCGAAGCCGTGTCGCTGCCCGTTGAATTCAAGCCCGATTTTCGGTTCGAGAAAACGAATCTTTTGGCGAGAGCCGTCGAAAAGTGGGAGGCTGTGCCGCTGGGTCTTTTGCAGCATCTCGACCTGCGCACATCGATGTATGGCTATGTTGGTCTTGAGGACTTCACGCTCTATCCGATCATTCGGCCCGGTTCCCTGGTGCAGATCGACTCGGCCCAGAGAAAAATCAGCCCCGCGCCGTGGAAGACCGATTTCGACAGACCGATTTACTTCACCGAGTTGCGCGATGGGTATGTGTGCAGTTGGTGCGAGATCGATCGCGGAAGGTTAATGGTGATTCCTCACGCGCATGCACACCGAGAAGTTCGCACCTTCGAGTACCCAGCCGAAGCGGAAATCGTCGGCCGCGTCACCGGAGTCGCCATGCGAATTGTTGGCGACCGGCCCCCGGAATCAAAAGAACCCTCCCGCGAAAAATAACCGTCACCAAACTCTTGCCCGCAGCTTCTCTGAAAACAGAGAGGGCGTCGGCGATGCGACCCTTCGCGAGCACCTACCGTCTGAACAACCGAAAAAGTAGTTCCATCAAATCCGGTGGAATCCTCAATGGATTCCACCGGGCTGGCATTCGTCGTGACATGAACGCAAGTCGCTGTCAGCATTCGGGGCATTCGCTGTGGTCCGCTCTGAGTTTCGATTGGCTTACGCAACATTGGAATGCGATCTTGAAAAGAATTCGCGCCAACGAGCCAACGCCAGCCCTACTCGGGGCCGAGCGAAGGCGCCAGTCGACGAAATGTCTCTGGTACAAATGTACCTAGAGTCCTGTTCCGCGGCTGAGAGCGTGGAGCGAATTGCCCTATGCATGTGTGATTCGGCAGGATAGGTTAGTTTACGCGCAAAGACCTGAGCTGGCAGGCGTTACCGTTGGTCTGTCTAGATCGACGATCGACGGCGCATGGACCCCGGCGGTGTAAAGGCGATACCATGGCTTTTCGGAGGGACTTATTTTGCCGACCAACAACGCCAGAAATAGGATTGTTTCGGGAAAGACGATTTTGGTGACGGGGGCCGGAGGTTCTATCGGCTCCGCGCTGGCCAAAGCGATCATCCCTCTGGAACCCCGCCGCCTCATTCTTCTGGACAGTTCGGAGCGAAACCTAAACGAAATCGATTTAGACTTAGCGGCAAAGGTTGATTGCAACTTGTGCGCGCCGGTGCTCGGAGATATTTGTGACACAAGCTTGTTATCGGAAATCTTTCAGCGCTATCGCCCGGAGGTTGTGTATCACGCGGCAGCTTTCAAGCAGGTGCCGCTCATGGAAAGCAATCCTCTCGCGGTTGTTCAAAACAACGCTCTAGGAACCAACACTCTTGCCAGGATGTCCCGGAAGGAAGGTGCCACGATCCTGGTCATGGTTTCGACAGACAAAGCCGTCAACCCCATCGGCATTATGGGCGCTTCAAAACGCGTAGCGGAACTCGCATTGCTGCGCTGGAACAATTCCGAGACTCAAATGAGCGCGGTTCGGCTGGGAAATGTATTGGGTTCCCAGGGAAGCGTTCTCCCGAGGTTCTTGCAGCAAATCTCGCGAGGGGGGCCAGTCACCGTCACACACCCGGATGTATCAAGATATTTCTTGACGATCGGCGAAGCGGTTGAATTGATACTGCTGGCCTCTGGACTGGAGGAAGGCGGCGGTATTTTTGTTCCTCAATTGGACGGCCCCGCGAAAATCCTAGACCTGGCTCTCCAATTGATAAGCGATGCCCGATCTAAGTGTGGAAAAGACATCCCCGTGGTCTTTACGGGTCTCCGGCCGGGAGACAAGCTCTCGGAGGAATTTCTTTCCCGGAATGAGTCTGCCGAACCGACAAAGGATGGCAGACTTTTTCGGGTCAGGACGCAGGATAGTTTGACAGGCAGATTTGATGTTTACCTGGAAGAGCTTTCAAGAAGTGTTGATCAGCGCAATCTCGCTTCGATGCTCGAAACGCTTTGCACAATCGTTCCCGACTATCGGCCGAGCGAGTTGCTACAGCACGCACGGGCAGGCTCCTTCGTCTAACTCGATGATGCGAACCATCGCGGCAATCACTACTTCGCGAGCCGACTACAGCCATTTGTATTGGCCGTTGCGCGATTTGTCGGAGAACGAGAATGTAGATCTGAAAATTATTGCTCTCGGGTCGCATCTGTCACCTGAATTTGGAAACACGATCGAGGAAATTGAAAAAGACGGGCTGAAAATCGACTCCCGCATTGAGTGCCTGCTCAGTTCCGACAGCGACGTGGGTATGGCCAAGACCATCGGCATGGCCACCCTGAGTCTTGCCGACTTATTCGGCAAAATGCGGCCGCATCTGCTCTTGCTGATCGCCGATCGATACGAGATGCTCGCACCCGCATCGGTGGCTCTCGCGCTGCGCATTCCGATTGCTCATATCGAGGGCGGAGAACTGAGCGAGGGTGCCATTGACGATGCGGTGCGAAACGCTCTTACCAAATTGAGCCATATCCACTTCACTTCCACGCAGGCAGCCCGCGATCGGGTGATTGCGATGGGCGAAGAACAATGGCGTGTGCACCGCGCCGGTGCCCCGTCATTAGATCACCTCCGCAGGCGAACACTTCTCAGCCGAGAGCAAGTTGAGGAGCGGCTAGCGATCCATCTCCAAACACCTACCATTCTAGTTGCTTACCATCCGATGACCATCGCTCGCGACACTCTCGAAGAAGTGGATGCCCTCTTTACGGTCTTGGAAGCGCTTCCGGACCAAATCTTGTTCTGCTATCCGAACGCGGACGCGGGCAGCAGAGCGCTGATAGATCGGACGAAATTGTTCATCGCTCGCCGCGGACGCGGGAAAATCTTCACCAATCTCGATGTGGTTACCTATTTGAGTCTTCTCCGCCAGGTGGACATATTCGTTGGGAATTCGAGCAGCGGGATCATGGAGACGCCTTCTTTTTCGCTCCCCACAGTAAACGTGGGGCTGCGGCAACAAGGGCGCGAGAGGGCGCGAAATGTATTGGACGCAGACGCTCATCCGAGCTCCATTCTGGAAGCCCTGATGACGGCAAGAACGCCGGAATTCCGGCAGTCCTTGTTAGGAATGGCCAACCCTTACGGAGAAGGCTTCGCCTCGGAGACCATTACGCGTGTACTCACGACCATTCCGCTATCCCAGGAACTCCTGATGAAGCGTAACTTATCCGCCCCTAGGCGCCCCGCCGTGCTTGAGCAGTCACCACGACCATGAGGATACCGCTATCGTCTCCAGACATCACGGAACAGGATATTGAAGCCGTGACTGGGGTTCTTCGCACTTCGACTCTCAGTTTGGGTCCTAAGCTTCTGGAATTTGAGCGCGCCATTTCTGGTTACGTGGGTGCTTCGGAGGTGATTGCCGTCCATTCGGGAACCAGCGCCCTGCATCTATGTATTCGAGCACTGGGCATTTCCGAGGGCGATGAAGTGATCGTGCCATCCTTTACCTTCATTGCGGTTGCGAACGCGGTCCGCTACGAAAAGGCTACACCGGTGTTCGTCGATGTGGATCAACAAACGCTCAACCTCGATCCGAGCCTGATAGAAGCGGCCATCACTTCGCGAACGCGCGCCATCATCGTCGTGCACACGTTTGGATGTCCGGCGGACCTTTCGAGCATATTGCCCATCGCCAGACGGCACAGTCTCTACGTCATCGAGGATGCCTGTGAGGCCATTGGGGCTGAATATGAGGGCCGAAAAGTGGGGATTCTCGGGGACGCCGGGGTCTTTGCTTTTTATCCCAACAAACAGATCACAACAGGGGAAGGCGGGGCCGTGGTCACCAATCGCCCTGAACTCGCTAGCGAGGTGAGAAAACTTCGCAACCAAGGCCGCAACGGTTCCGATGAGTGGTTGCAGCATTCAGAATTAGGCTACAACTATCGAATTTCGGATATCCATTGCGCATTGGGAATTGAACAACTAAGGAGAATCGATAGCATTCTGGACCGCCGGGAATCAATTGCCCAAAAGTATGGTCAATTATTAAGCTGCGATCCAGACTTACAACTCCCGCCCGTGGCCTTGCCTGGTCGAAAAATCAGTTGGTTCGCCTATGTAGTCCGACTTCGCGACCGGCTCAATCAAGCCCATCGCGATTGGGTTGTGAACGAGATGAGGTTGCGCGGGATCGCTTTGGGCAGGTACTTTGCGCCGATTCACTTGCAACCCATTTATCGGTCCTGTCCCGGCAAGAAAAGCGTTCTTCCAGTGACCGAGTGCCAGGCGTCGCGTGCGCTTGCGTTACCATTCTTCAACCGACTCCGGGATGAGGAAATCCGGGAAGTCTGCGAAGAGCTGGTTAGACTGATTCGATCGATCAAGTTGGACGCATTGTGAGCCGAGGCAGGTCAGCGCACCGAGTGTTTGTTGCAATCGACGGCTGTCAGGGCAACCAGCTACGACGGACCGAGTCACGAGCGAGATGCGCTGCGATTTGCCGATCTATCTGCAGTACTTATCGGTGGTTTGCCGATCCACGGAACGGAGCATCGGTCGAAAGTTTCGCTTAAGGTACCGTCCGTGCCTGGGTGCAACAGGAAGCGCCGAACGAGCGCTAAGTTGTGCTCGCAAGGGTGGAGGGAACCAAATGGCGCGATCTACGGAAATACTCCGCGGCAGATTGTGACAAAATTCTTCACGAAACCTCTGCAAGACATAGTCGACGCTGACGACAGCGATCCAGGTACCTTGCCCGAGGGTGCGCCTTCTGTTTACGAATGCTGCGGATGGTTGAGTTGCCGAGAAATGCGACGAGCATCTCCGAGGATCGCTGATACGAGAATTTGCCTTCACTTACCCTGGAGGCGCGAAACAAAGAATCTCAAAAATCGCTCGGAATCGATTCCGACGGCAACGTTGACATTTGGCTCCAGGGGATTCACCCCAACCGATTCGAGGTGACCATCCTTTTCGATAACCCTGTCAACAGTGCCGTGCCGGTTTCCGATCGTCTCGCCGCGCGCAAATCGCCCCGCGGTTTCGACGTCCACTCGCATCGCCTTCGTTTTCAGGAATGAGGGATCGACCACAGCTCCCACAGCGAGCGCATCGTGGATCGCACCGCCACCGAAACCAGTCCCCTGGTACAGACCAATTTGAAAGCGCGCCACGGCTGCGGCAAATCTTGCAACGGGTCCGGCGTCTTGCTCGAGCTGAATGACGTCAGCGTTTTTCATCAGTGTTATTTCGGTCACATCGAGCCCCACCATCGTCACCGGCCAACCGGCGTTGAAGACGACGTCGGCAGCCTCCGGATCGCAGAAAACATTAAATTCACTTGCGCCGTTCACATTTCCGCCGGAAATTGACCCACCCATAAGCACGACTTCTTTTACAAGTGGAATGATCGAAGGATCTTTTAGAACAGCAAGGGCGATGTTCGTTTCCGGTCCAATCGGGATCAGGGTGATTTCGTGTGGGTATTTGTGCACGAATTCAATAATCAAATCGGGTCCAAAGCGCGGGTCCGCCTTGCAGCGCGATGCCGGCAATTCGGCGCCGCCAAGACCGTTCGGGCCATTCCAAAACGGCTCGGTTACGAGCTTTGCATGAAGTGGGCCCTGCGCGCCTTGGGCCACCGGCAGGTCGCATCGGCCTGCCAGCGACGTAATCTTCAGCGCATTTTCAAGGCCCATAGGGGCTGTCACATTTCCGGCTACGATTGTCAACGCCTCGACGCGAACCTCAGGCGAGTTCAGTCCGAGAAGGATCGCCAGCGCATCATCCGTACCGGGATCCGTGTCGATGATCACTCGTTTTGTTTGTTGAGCAAAAACGGAACCAATCGCCCCGAGCAAAAGAATCAATACAAAGAGGGCAGTTGTTACGACGCGTAACACGCGTATCCTTGTTTTGGGCACCGACGTGTCCTTTTCAAGCGATATTTCCATAGATTAAAACCGCAGGGAACTGCTTGCTTCAGCGGGCAGAGGAATACGGCTCCTCCGTTAGTTGCCTTGCATATTTCTAACTTCTGATTTACACTAGATACGTGATTGACACTCGATACAGAGTCAGCGCGGGTGCCGTTTACACGCTCAAGTACCACTTTGTTTGGTGCCCGAAGTATCGGAAGCCTGTACTCGTCGGCAAGGTTGACAAGCGATTGCGGGAACTCTTGTACCAAAAGGCTGAGGAACTGGAAGCCGAAATTCACGGGTTGGAAATTATGCCTGACCACGTGCACCTGTTTGTGGAGTCCGACCCTCGATTGGCTCCCGCGCATATCGCGGCGCAGTTCAAAGGATTCACATCGCACGAACTGCGAAGTGAATTCTCTTGGCTCCGGTCGCAACTGCCCAGCATGTGGAGTCGAAGCTATTACGTCGGCAGCATTGGCACCGTTTCGGAATCCAGCGTAAGGCGATACATCGCCAACCAGAAAACTCGTGCGCAAGACGTTTAAATATCGGTTATGCACAGCGCGCTCCCAGTCGGATGCTCTCGACGGACAACTGGGAGAAGCCTGCCGCTTGTACCATGCAGCGTTGCAGGAACGTCGCGATGCGTGGAAACAACGAGTTTCGGTCAACTACTACACGCAGGCGAATCAGTTGAAAGAAATCCGCGCAGCGGGTGACTTGCGTTTGGCAAACTTTAGCTGCGGCCAAGATATTCTTCGGCGCGTGAACAGGACTTTCGAGGCTTTCTTTCGCCGAGTGAAGCGCGGTGATAAAGCGGGCTATCCTCGATTCAAATCGCGACGCCGTTTCGATAGCATCACTTTTCCGAGTTACGGCGATGGCATCAAACTCACAGGAAATATTCTTCGCGTTCAGGGTGTTGGAGAAATTGCAGTCAAGTTGCATCGCCCTATTGCGGGCAAGATTAAGACGGTGACCGTCAAACGCGAATGCGGCAAATGGTACGTCTGCTTCTCGGTTGCATGCGAAGCCAAGCCACTGCCCCCGCTCGACACCGCGATTGGAATTGACCTGGGGCTGGAATACCTCGCTGCGCTCACGGATGGTCCACCGGTACCGAATCCACGATGGTATCGACAGGCTGAATCTCGCCTTCGACGCGCCCAGCGCCAGATTGCACGGCGCAAGAAAGGCTCGAATCGCCGCCGCAAAGCAGTTGTATTGCTCCAGAAGGTTCACGCTCGAATCCGGAATCAACGGAAGGAGTTCCAACATCGTCTCTCGTTCTGGCTGATAAAGAATTTCGGAACGATTGTTGTCGAAGATTTGAACTTCAAAGGCATGGCAGGCGGCATGCTTGCCAAGTCGGTTCACGATGCCAGTTGGGCTGCTCTTGTCTCTAAGATTGCGTACAAAGCTGAAAATGCTGGGCGCACTCTGATCCAGGTAGACCCTCGCGGCACCAGTCAAACATGCGTCTGCGGCGCGACAGTGCGAAAGGCTCTCTCCGACAGAGAGCACGTTTGCACTGCGTGTGGTCTGATTGCTCCGCGTGATGTAGTTAGTGCTCAAATTATTCTCCAAAGGGCTTGGATAAGTCCTTCAAGACTCAACGTAGTGGCTGTCAGCGCATGCGTGTCTTGAGAAGCCGTCGCGTTACGCGGCGGAGAAGTCACATGGAGCCCTCAGGCAGCATTGCTTGCATTGAGCATTGTACTGATCGGCCTGTACTGCTGCTTTCATCGCGCTGGCTATGATCTCGCACAAGCAAACGGCTGTCGAGACTATGACCGCACTCGTTCACGACGCACCGGTTTTGTTCTTAGCCTCCCTGTTTGCAATGGTGGCCGGCCTGGCGATCATTCTGGCGCACAAAGTCTGGTCCGGCGGCGCGCTCCCGGTCGTTGTTACTCTTGTCGGCTGGATTTCGCTGATTCAAGGATTGATCTTCTTGCTTCTGCCGCCTGAAAGTTCGGTCGTGTATTTCGAAGCTTTGCGCTACAGCCAGCTTTTCCGTGCCTATATGAGCATCGATCTCGTCTTAGGCGTGTTTGTGACACTAACCTGGTTCCGCTCGCTTGGCCGAACTGCCGACCGACGCGTTGACTGACGACGGCGCAATGGGCCGGTGTCTAGTTAATAAACTGAGTACTATTGTCTGAATCGGGCCGCGGACCTAGCGTTGGATTACGCCAATTGCCAACCCCTGAGGTTCAAAGGAGATTCCTATGGTCGAACGCCGCCGCTGCCACCGGCTTCCGCTTACGATTCCCGTTAAAATTTATGGCCGGAGTCCGCGGAACCATCCCTTCCGAGCGGTAACGGCTACGATGACAATTAGCAAATACGGCGGGCTGCTCGACATGAAGCCGCGAGTAAAACTCGGCCAAAGGATCCTGATCGTCAACAGTTTCACCGAGGAAGAACGCGAATGTCGCGTCGTGTATGTCGAATCGAAGCAGCGCGGCCGAAGGAAAGTTGCCGTGGAATTCTCAAGCGCGGACGGGGATTTCTGGCACGTCTATAGCGGTTCTGTGCGACTCCAACCGGCTGCCATACGCTCCAATGCGGTATTGGAGAGATTGGATTCGACATCCGACCGGGCGTAGTTTTCAATTTCGAACCGACTGTCCCCTCAACTCCTGACGAACGCTGAAACCCTCCATTGTGGATTTTCAAGTTTCCAGTAACGCGACTTCCATGATGGGTCTTTGTCAAGAGAGCGAAGACTCTCCCGGCGCGCTTCAAAGGAGCGCAGGTGTAAATTCTTTGTGATCCTTCGCCGCGTGTTTTTGGCCTCTCAGCAGTGGTTCCATTTCCTATAGAGCCAGACTTCCATTTGCTGGCCCAGCCTTCCCGGGGCTGCCCAGAAGTCGAGTTCGTGTTCTCCTGTCAGTCTTGAAACTTATCAGCGGGAGCAACCAGAGCTTGCGCTCTTCCGCCCAGTCGCGTTAATGGCAAGACCTGAGCAGGCGACGCGTCGAAGAATTCCTTCCTCTTCATCGCCACGCTCTACGCAGCGATGCAGTGACTGGTCTCCCTCACCTGAAAATTCCGCTGCCCACGGTCCACCGCCATCAGGTAGGCCACCAGCTTTCTGGCCAGCGCTAGCGTGGCGCGACCTATGCATTCAAACTAATCAGGCACGGACAGGGCTGGTTCCAAGAAGGTCGCATGCAAACTGCTTAATTTGCATGCTCGGCCTTTGGCCTTTGCTTCTTTCACAACGAGAATATCGCGGTCGCGTCTTTCCCGAATGAACGAGAAACGGCGGATGCGGATTCACGTTCGTTTCGGGTTCCGAACCACGGTCTCTTGGCTTAGACTCTTCGCGTTTGTCGGGGAGGATCACTAATGAAATGCTTTCTGCTCACCGCCATTTTTGTGGTCCTGCCCTGCGCGAACTTTGCAGCGTCTTCCACGCCGGAATACTCCATCCAGGCGATCCGCTATGCCTCGGCCGAGGACGACGTCGCCACCCGGAACGGCACCAAGCGCCAGACCGGGTTACCTGATGTGGTAAACTTCGGCAGCGAACGTTCGGGCGGGGCATGAAAGCGCCAATCCTTTATCGAATCTCTTCTGTTCTTCTGTTGCTATTTGCCGCCGGACATACGTTTGGATTTCGCCAGAATAATCCGGAATGGCGAGCGGACGCGGTTCTTGGGTTGATGCGCTCCGTCCAGTTTGACGCCCAAGGTTTTACCCGCACTTATTGGGACTTCTTCAGCGCGTTCGGGCTATTTTTCACCGTGTTTCTTTTGTTCGCGGCGGTATTGGCGTGGCTGTTGGGCGGATTTCCGGCGGAAACTTTGGCGCGCGTGCGCAGCATTGCATGGGCGCTCGCCATTTGCTTTGTAGCAGTCACAGCTTTGAGCTGGAGATACGCCTTCACCACCCCCCTCGTTTTCTCAACCCTGATTACAGTATGTTTGAGTGCGGCGGCGTGGCTCTCAGCGAAGACAGGCTGAACTCTGGTTGGGAAGAGACAGGCCCGATTTTGGGCGGATCGTCGGCAACTCGAAACATTGATTCACCAAACAAGGCGCTCGACCGTAAGCACCGACATTCTCTCGTTTCAAATTTAGTTCTCTTTGATTCTTTGGAATAAACAAAGTTCCCATGTGTCCTAACCGCGCAAGGAGCCATAGCAATGAGTTCGCCGTCCAAAACATCGCTTGGCAACAGCGCAAATCCTCACCCACACTCCGAGACGACCGATTTCATTGAACAGGTCCGCGTCAACCAGGAGAAACTCGCGTAAGGAACTGAAACCGCATTCGAATCGTGTCTTGCATCCCGGATCAAGGCACCGAGGTCGATGAATCGTCCGGCGAAGACGGCGGCAGTTCTGGTGGCACCTGGCTTGGTGGCGCTTCGAGCTCGACCGAGACGTACGCGGACTTTTGGATCTCGCTGATAACAAACGCGCTTCATTATCAGGCGCGCTGAGACGATCTAGGGGATATCGTCTAGTTCGGATTCAGGAGCTCGTTCTCGCAAGGGAGTGGAGGTTCCAGTCCTCTGTCGGGCACGATTGATTCTTAGTAACCGATTGTCGAAGCGATCGAAATACACGCAGCGCCGAACCGCGAGAAAACCCGAATCTTCTATGGATTGTCTTGTTGATTCTTGTGGTGTTTGCGGCGAAGGTCGGGCCAGAATTCCTTGATCATGTACGTACCGACGTCCCACCCGATCTGTGTGCCCCACACGCTGATGACAGTGCCAACGTTCCGCTCGCTTTCCGGATGGTAACTGTAGGTCGAAATGGCGGCGGCCATGCCGGCCCCGAAAACCTCCGAGTAGTTGAACTGCGTTTGACCGGAATCTGAACGCGTTAGCACAACTCGGCTGATCGCGTGGCCGGTGCGCCGGAGAAATCCGCCATGACCGAGTTGGTAATACCTGGGATCCTGGTGAAGCACTGACGGCAGCGCCGCGCTCGCCATAAAATTCTCGATTGCATTATCCGCATATGCCGTCGCGTACCGCTTACCGTAGCCCTGCGCCCCCTGCCCGTACGACGGATTGCTGTTACTTGCCTGGCCGAGTCCGGCGACGAAGCCGATCAACACGAATTCCGATGGATCAATCAACGAACGCCCCACCACCTTGAATTTTTGGCCGCTCGTGAGGGGCGGAATATTTTCCGCGTTCTCCATCGTCAAAAAGTTCGGCATCGTCCAGAAGAGCCGGTCCTTTGAAGTACCGGTTTCCTGCTCGTGTTGAATGTTTTTCTGCTCCTTCGTACTCGAACCCGTTTGCGACTGACCCGGCTGCGGTTGTTTGCCGGCCGGCGGTTGTGCGGCCGCCGGCGATCCTGAAGGCTGTGGCTGTTGTTGCTGTGACGGTTGCTGCGATTGACGCTGATTGTCCGGCAGCCACAACGGGTCCTGGGACGATTCCTGGAACAGCTCCTGGGCCGCGGCAGGCGAAGCCGCCCAAGCCAGTCCCACGGCCACGGCCGCGAAAAAAAGCATCGTGCAGATTTTCTTTCGAGTTCTCATTTTGCTTCCCGCACACCCCTACAAAGATTCCCTACTGCCATGCCCGGCCCGCGCTCCCACGCCGGCGCTCATCACGCTGGGCTTGCGCGTTCGTTCAATCATTTCGCGAATCGCGCGCAGAACGACTTCCGGCTCATCCGTCACTACCCAATGGCCGCTCCGCGTCGCGGTAAGATGCTTGCCGCACGAAGACACCTCTGCCGTGGCAACATGTTCCGCCTTTCGTTTTGCGGGCGTATTCGCTGCGGAAATTATGGTTACTGGCACATCTTTTAAGTCTTCAGCATCAACCACCTGGGCCGCGCTTCTCGGCAGATTTTCAAGTTGGCTGGCAATCGTATCGGTGAATTTCGGCTGTACCCAAAACACCGGCGCCATCGCGCGCTCGCTCAACGGCAAATTCCAAAAAAGCGGGCTGCTGCTTGTTCCATCACCCTTCGGAGCGCCCTTGCTCATCAGCCGTACCAACGGCTCCGCAAGGGGTTTAGCGCCCACCCGCAATAAGAAGGAAACAAATCGGATCAGACCCAATCGCGAAAGCACGGTAGCCCGCCGCAAAATTTTTGCCCCGGTCCTGATTCTTTTTTGGTTGTGCGCGCTCGCCGAATTCCACTCACCGGGAACCACCGGGTCGATCAGCACAAGCCCCGCAACTTCATCCGGATATCGCGCGGCGAAAAGGCGCGTTGTTAACCCTCCGAAGGAGTGTCCTACAAGGATGAATGGTGGAGAGACTTGCGCTTGGTCGAGCAACTGGTGGAGCTCGCTAACGATCCGCTCGGCGTCTCGCGGCGCTGGTCCCGCATCGCTCCAACCAAGTCCGGCGCGATCGTAGGACACCGCACGCGTGTCCCTAGCAATCTCTGGCTGGACACCTTGCCAACTCAGAACCGTGGACATCAAGCCGGATTCAAAAACCACGGTGGGACTGCCCTCGCCCATCGAGAGCAAGTGCAAGCTGTGTCCTTCCAGATTTACCAGGTTACCAGGCGCAGGATGGAGCTTCCGGTCTCGAGCGGTTCCCATTTGCTGGTACACCCATCCGGACAAGACCATGCAGGCGGCGATAGCGATGACGCTGAAAATTACGGGCTGCAACTGCCTCTCCTTTACCAGCAAGAGTGGATTTCACATCCCCCGAATATTGCTGCCAGATTAGATGCGCCACTACGAAAACAGACGCTTCACTTTATCGGCCGTTCGCGACCCCAGCTCGGCGCAGTCTCCCAGCGAGCGGCCCTGCAAATAGTTCCCGGCGAGGTATACACCGGGCAGCTCTTCCAATGCCTCGCGAACAGCGGCAATTCGTCGCGCATGTCCCAGATTGAATTGAGGGAGCGCCCTCAGGTATCTCCACACACACCGCTCGATGGGCGGCCCCTCAATTCCGAGCACGATGCCCATTTCCTCCTCGACGATTCGCGCAATGTCTGCCTCATCGCGTTCGACAAAAGTCGGATTCGCTGCTCCGCCCGTAAAGCTTGTCATCAAGATCTTTCCTTCGGGCGCGCGCCCCGGAAAAACGGACGAGTTCCAAACGCTGAAGAAAGTGTTCAGCTTCTCGCGCCGCGGAATCATCAATCCGAAGCCGCGCAGCGGATTTCGCACCCGCGCACGGTCGTATCCCGACGAGACCACCGCCATCGGTGCGTAGGAAATCTCGGCAAGCATCGCGCTGAGTCTCGGTGCGGCTTTCTGGAGAAGACGAGCGGCTTCGTAAGCAGGTGCGGTTACCACCAAAGCCGAGGCGGACACTTCTTCCCCATCGCTCAATCGGAGTCGCCAGCCCGAGCCTACACCTCCGTTCGCAGCGGGCTCGATGCTTTCTGCTCTTGCCCGGAAGGATATCGAATCGCCTAGCTTTCCGGCAATTGCTTTCGGCAAAGCGGCGAGCCCGGTGCGAAACGAACCCATCCGCGGAAGAGACCCCGCCAAATCCAATGTCCTTCGGCCTGCGGGCGAGGACGCTGCTTGCGGGCCGCCGGATAGGCTGGGTTTGCTCGAGCGAATCGCGCCGCGCAAGACGCTGCCGTTTTCTCGTTCCCACCTGGCCAGAAAAGGGAATGCACTCTCGACGCCCATTTTTTCGGTGTCCCCCGCATAGATCGCCGAAATGAATGGGTCGACCAGATACGCGAGAACGTCGTCGTCAAACTTGCGTCGCACGAATTCTGCCAGAGACTCTTCGCAGACGGGCGGTCGCGCGCGGCGCACTGCCTCTGTCAGTAGACGATACTTCGAAGACGCGCCGACAAGACGCGTCGAGACAAAACGCCCCACGGAAAAAGGTGCTTCGTGCAATTCGCCGCTTTTCAAAATGAAGCGCGTGGCCCGAGGAGTGCTCCGCACGAACTCGTCTTCCAACTCGGCTTCGCGGACTAACTCCCAAAGCGGCCGGGCAAAGCGCGGACACTGCGGCCCCGCTTCGAAGAGAAAGCCATTTTTTTCGCGGGTCACGATCATCCCGCCGGGCAAATCCGAGGCCTCCAGCACCAGGACGCGAATTCCCGATCGGTGCAGACGCAGTGCGCACGCCAATCCGCTGATTCCTGCACCGATCACGATTACTGGCCGCGTTACGCTCATAGCTAAAAATATCATGCCCGGACGAACCACCAAGCGTACGGGCACACACTCGCTCCTGTTTCTTTCGATGCGCGCAACCTCCAAAAGCCGCTGGCTTTTGTAGCGGCCCCCTTTCGTGCGCCACCTTAGCATGGCCAAGATGAACCTACGCCCGGGATTGCCGCCCACGGGCCAGCGCACCCTTTTCAATCTCCGCTCCCTTGAGGCACACTTTCAAGGACCATGCCCCGCGCGTCTCTCATCGAATTCTTCTCCGAATACTCTCGCCTGAAAGACGAAACCGCGATGGCAATTTTCCGGGGCTACCGCATCGAGCGTTGGACGTACGGCCGAATTGCCGACGAATCCCGCCGGTTTGCGCGAGAACTCGAATCGCGTGGCGTCGGCCCAGGCGACAAAGTCTTACTCTGGTCGGAGAATTCTCCCGAATGGCTCGTAGCGTTTTGGGGATCCATCTTGCGCGGTGCTGTGGTGGTCCCCATCGATAAGATTTCCACCGCGGAATTCGCTTCGCGCATAGCGCAGCAAGTCAATGCCAAACTGCTTGTTTTCTCTCAGACCGTTCCCGCTGCCGGCGTCGCCGTTCCGTCGCTGGCGACTCAGTCGCTTAGCGAAACGATCGCGCGACATTCCTCGGCGCGCTACGCATCGCCGCCGCTTTCTCGCAGTGACGCGCTCGAGATCGTCTTCACATCCGGAACCACGGCCGAACCCCGTGGCGTTGTGATTTCACACCGGAATGTCCTTGCGAATATCGAGCCTCTCGAAACTGAAATCCGAAAGTATCTCCGCTATGAGCGAATCTTCCATCCCCTGCGATTTCTCAATCTGCTGCCTCTAAGTCACGTTTTCGGGCAGTTGCTGGCGATTTTCATTCCGCCGATTTTGGGCGCGACAACCATCTTTCTCGATTCGTTCAGCCCCGGCGATTTGCTCGAAACAATCCGGCGCGAACGAGTGTCGGTGCTGGTCGCAGTTCCTCGCTTGATCGAATCACTCGAGCGCGAAGTAGAGCGCCGCATCGAATCCACAGGCAGGTCCGAACAGTTCCAAAAGGATTTCGCCGCGGCCGAAAGCCAGCATTTTCTCCGGCGCTGGTGGCGGTTTCGCCGGATTCACCACCTGTTCGGATGGAAATTCTGGGCGCTCATCTCCGGCGGCGCAGCCCTGCCGGGTGCCGTAGAAGCGTTTTGGAATCGTCTCGGCTTCGCGGTGATTCAGGGCTATGGCATGACGGAGACCACGGCTCTCATCAGCCTGAATCATCCTTTCCGGCTGGGAAAAGGATCAATCGGGAAACTGTTCCCCGGGCTCGAAATGAAAGTCAGCCCGGCGGGCGAAATTCTCGTGCGCGGAGAAAACATTGCGTCGGGCTACTGGCGCAACAAAGAGCCCGGCCCCGTAATGGAACAGGACGGCTGGTTCCACACCGGCGACCTCGCCGAACAGGACGCCGAAGGCCGCCTCTACTTCAAAGGCCGCCAGAAAAACGTCATCGTCACGCCCGCAGGCATGAACATCTATCCCGAAGACCTAGAACGCGCGCTCCGCCTGCAAGCCGGCGTCAAAGATTGCGTAGTCCTGGGCATCGAACGCGAGGGAAACGCCGAGCCCTGCGGCGTTCTTCTATTGGATGATCCGGCAAAAGATCCCGCACCGATCGTCGCCGCCGCAAATAAATCCCTGGCGGATTTTCAACGCCTCCGCCGCTGGATCGTTTGGCCGGAGCCCGACTTCCCTCGCACGCCGACCCAAAAGCCCGCCCTGCCACGAATCCGCGCAGCAGTAGAAGGAAAATTCGGCGGCCACGAAGCGCCTCTCGATGCAAATTCCGTCGCAAACCTCGTAGCCCGCATCGCCGGCCGCCCGCAAAGCGACCATTCATCACCGTCCACGCTCGATCAAGAATTGAATATGTCCTCGCTAGACCGCGTCGAGCTGATGGGCGAATTAGAAGAACGCTATCAAGTGGACCTCAGCGACGTAAAATTCTCCGACGCCACCACAATCGGCCAAGTGGAAGAACTGCTACGGAATCCGCCCAAGGCTCCCGTAGAAATCAAATATCCGCGCTGGCCGCAAAACGAATTCATCACCGCACTCCGCATCGCCGTTTATTACGCACTGGTTTGGCCGGCCACCTACATCCTCGCCGCCCCGCGTATGCGCGGCCGCGAAAATCTGCGCGGAGTCACCGGCCCCGTTCTAGTGGTGTCGAATCACGTCACCTACGTGGACATTGGCTGGATCCTCGCCGCGCTCCCCGCAAGGTTTCGCCATCACCTCGCGACGGCCATGCGCGGCGAACGCATCGTCACCATGCTGCGCCCGCCGCGGGAAATGAACTTTCTCGAACGGGCGAGCGAGCGAATAAGTTATTTTCTGGTCTTCGCGCTTTTCAACGTTTTTCCGTTGCCCAGGGAAGCGGGCTTTCGCCGCAGCTTTGCCTTCGCCGGAGATCTCGCGGACCGTGGCTGGAATTCGCTCATCTTCCCCGAAGGCATCACCACGCCTGATGGCGAACTCCATCCATTCCGCGCCGGCATCGGCCTGCTCGCAAAGCACTTAAATCTCCCGGTAATTCCCATCCGCCTCGATGGCCTCTTCGATATGAAGAAAACCAACCGCATCGCCCACGCCCCAGGAAAAGTCCGCGTCTCCATAGGCGCCCCCGTCCGCTTCCCCCCGGAAATGGACGCAAACCAAATAGCCAAAGAACTGCAACGCCGGGTCGAAGCCCTGCACTGGCCCGAAAAGAGCCTGTAATAATTTTTACCAATTGGTGACGTTTTCGTTACAAATCATTTTTGCCCAGGCCTCAACATGTGCGCCGAGCAGGCCGACAAATTCAGTTTAGCCGCTATCGAAGGTCGTCACTACTGGCCCGCCACAAAGGAGAATCTCGCATGCACGTCCGCACCATCGTTCTCACCGGGTGTCTCGCTCTGGTAACGCTCTTTGTTCCCGGACCGGCCGACGCACAGTATCAGGTCACCAATTTGGTTTCCAACCAGGAAAGAACCGCGAGAACCACCGACCCGCTGATCGTGAATGCTTGGGGTCTCACTTACCCGCCAGGCGGACCATTCTGGATCAGTGACAACGGATCAGGTTGGTCCACGCTCTACTCGAACACCGGAGCCAAAATACCACTGAACGTGTTCATTCCCACGGCAGGCGGCGATGGCCCCGGCACGCCGACGGGCATCGCCTTCAACGGGTCGTCCGACTTCAAAATCAAGGGCTCTCCAGCGGTCTTCATATTTGCCACTCTTGACGGCACCATAAGCGGCTGGGTGCCCTCCGTGAATCGTGACGCGGCCATGATTGCCGTGACCACTCCGGGTGCGTCCTACACTGGATTGGCCATTTCCACCAAGACGTCGGGGAATGTTCTCCTTGCCGTCGACAACGCGAGTAATAAAGTCGACATCTACAACGCCGGCTTCAAACTCGTAAAGTCCTTTACCGACACGACTCTTCCCGCCGGCTTTTCTGCTTTCGGAATTCAGGACTTCAACGGCTTGGTCTACGTTGCGTTTGCCAGTTCCTCGGGAGCTGCGGGCGGCTTCGTTGACATCTTTTCCGAAGACGGAACGCTCCTGAAGCAACTAGCGCAGGGCGCACCCCTGAACCAGCCGTGGGGTTTCGCCGTCGCGCCGAAGAATTTCGGAGAGTTCAGCAATACCCTGCTCGTCTCGAACAACACCAATAGCGGCACCATCAACGCCTTTAATGCCGTAACCGGCCAATTCGTCGGCACCCTAAAGGACGTAAATGGTGACGTAATCCATATCGATCAGCTCTGGGGAATTAAGTTTGGCGATGGCACGGGGTCGAACGGCGCCACGAATCACCTTTTCTTCACCGCTGGTCCTGACAATAACTTCGCCGGACTATTCGGCGTAATCATCTCCAAATAACGCACACCCGCCAGTGAAACCCGCAAAGCGAAGGGCCGTCTGCAAGGGCGGCCCTCGCCCTCACCCTACGAGTTGTAACCCGTAAGAACCAGTAAAATTCCCACAACTCGTGAGCTTAGACGCCAATACAGGCTTCTCGATCTCGGTGAAATCTGTTGTACTAAACGCTCAATCGGAATGCTACAAACCGCGCGTTACTAGCTCTCGTTCCTTCCGCCGTCCTTGCCATTTCCGCGCTTCGGCCCAGTCTTTCTCGCAGCCGCCACCGGAGTGCGGTTCGATTGACCGACAGCCACGCCCACTTTCTCCAGTCGGCCATCCGGCGCCGCCTCGCCACCCGCCGTTTTGCCTCGCTCGCGTCGGTCGTTGCGGGTATGCCGCCAGTTCACGTGCGGCATGATTAGCGACGTGTCAATGCGGTCGCGATACTTGACGGCGATTTTCAGCAGCGAATCCAGCAAACTGTCGGAAAGGAAGTGCGGCTCCAAACCTAGATCGATCAGCTTCGAGTGTTTCGCGTTGTAGTAGTGCTCCTCGGCCTCGACGCGCGGATCAGGCAAGTGACTTATCTCGACCGCTAGCCCGATTTTCGCCGCCGCCGTTTGCACCAGCCGAGCAAGCTCCAGCACCGAAAACCGCTCGGTAAATTGATTGAACACGCGGCACTCACCTGGCGCCGCCGGCTGCAAACACGCCAGTTCAATGCAGCGCACCGTGTCGCGTATGTCCAAAAAGCCGCGCTGCTGCCCGCCCTTGCCATACACTGTGAGGGGATGCCCCACAACGGCCTCCACGCAGAACCGGTTCAGGACTGTTCCGAATACTTCGTCGTAATCGAAACGATTGATCAGTGATTCATGCAGCGCCACTTCATCGGTCGTGGTGCCGTATACCACTCCCTGATTCAGGTCGGTCGCTCGTAAGCCCCACGCCTTACAGGTGAACATGATGTTGTGGCTGTCGTGCACCTTCGACAGGTGGTAGAACGAGCCCGGCTGCTTGGGGAACGGCAGAACGTCCTTACGCCCATTGTGCTCGATGGTGATGTAGCCTTCTTCGATGTCGATGTTGGGCGTGCCGTATTCGCCCATGGTCCCCAGCTTGATCAGGTGACATTCCGGCTGATACTCGCGCAGAGCGAACAGAAGATTCAGCGTGCCCACGACGTTATTCACCTGCGTGAACACCGCGTGCTGGCGATCAATCATGGAGTACGGAGCGGAGCGCTGCTCGGCAAAATGAATGACTGCCTCGGGCTCGAACTCCTGGATCATGGACGTCAGGAACTCGTAGTCCGTGACGTCGCCGACGTGGGATTCAATGGTATGCCCCGTCAGGTGTTTCCAGACGTTGAGCCGCTCCGCCAGAGGCTGAATGGGCGTCAAAGTCTGCGCGCTCAACTCATGGTCCCACAGCCGCCGCACAAAATTGTCCACGATCGCGACCGTGTGTCCCTGTCTCGAGAGATACAGGGCGGTGGCCCAGCCACAGTATCCGTCCCCCCCAAGTACTGCAATCTTCATGGTTCCTCCACGCCTTTCCCGATTGGCATCTTCAGGCTATTGCTGGCAACGTTTGCTCATGATCGCCCAACCGCGATAATCGCCCAACTCTATGAATTCCAGTATCCTACAATCGTCCGCTATATCTTGCGCGCATTGCAACTATTTTCGACGCTCGGGCGTTTTCAGAGGTTACAGCCAAGAATTATGATTTTGCCCTCGTTGGCTGCTGCAAACTATTGCTACGGGACTTGCCCCTTTGATTCACCACCGGCCGCGGCCCCGCTACCGCTGCACATTCCCACTACCGTGGGGCGGAGTACCTTCGGGCAAAGGCTGATTCGTCACGAGAAGCTTTCCGCCGCTGTGCATGACAGTGTGGAACCTCACGGCCCCTACCAGGCTGGCGAGGCGTGGGGCGCGCGGTTCAGCGACAACTAGATAATACCGGTCGGGCTTCATCCAAAGCGCCGCGAACTGCGAGTCGTCAATGAACACATTAGGCGCACCCGGCGCATTCGAACCATATTCGAGGTTCTGAACCCTGCCGTTTAAAAGCAATCCCGTTTGATTGGTGTAAAAAAAGATGGAGGAAAACGGATAATAGTGGCGCTCGGTAATCAAAGAACCATCAGGCGACCGCAGGAGTGCCTCGGCCAGGGGACGCGAGGATAGGTAGGGGTCGAAAACCACCATGGCGAGCCGGGCAGCGTGCAAAAAGACAACCATCATGAGTGCGGCGGCAAGCACTGCGCGCACACCCCGTCCCCGGAAGCTGCCAACCGCACCGACCAGAGCAGCAATTGCAGCGATGATGAGCGGAGCGCGCAAATAAGCGAACGATGGAAGGGTGAGGTCCAGCATGTGACCGAGCGACAGTGTGTAGGCACTCGGATGATTGGACAAGGCTTCGGAAATGTCGCCCGGAGCCGGCAGGTTGCGCACGTCCCAATAAATCGAGAATGCCGCCAGCGCGGCACAAGCGGAGATCACGCCCAGAGCGCGAGTTCCTCTCCGAACCCAATCGCCGTTTGCGGCCATAGCCGAACCTAGCAGCAATGCCAATGCCGGATAGCACGGCATCGAATAATATTCCTGCGTGGTAGAGAAGGTGAAAAATACAAGCACAAATCCAGCCCAGCAAAGCGCCAGCAAACGCGTGCGCCCGGCACGATCGTTAGGCTTGAACGACAGTTTCGCGACGGCCGGAAAATAAACACTCCAGGGAAACAACCAGATGAGGTGAAAAAGCCAAAAGTACAGGCGCGGGACGGTGTTGTAGTCATGCGGAAATCGTCTGTTCAGGAAGCGGAGTAATTGTTCGTTGATGAAAAAAAACCACAGAAAACCGTGATATTGCCCGGGACCGCTTTGCAGCGTGAAAGCAAAATAGGGCGGGTTCCGCACCGTCGCAAGCGCATGCCATGGTGCGGCAATCACAACTACGATCAGCACCCCGGTGAAAGGATGGAGACGATTCCAGATTTTGCCGGAGAAAAGCTGACGGGTAACGAGAAGATAGACAATAACGGCGCCGATCGGAAAAACGACAGCGATCAAACTCTTCAAGAGTAATCCCACGCCCAGACTTGCGGCGAAGAGGAAAGCCCAGAGCCGCGGATGCGGCTCTTCATCGTCCATCGCGCGCAGGAAGGCCCACATGGACAACGCCGTAGTGCACGTCAGCATCACGTCTGGAATCAGAATCCGAGTGAAGAGAAAAAGTCCCACGCACGTCGCCAAGCATAAACCCGCGTAAAATCCCGCGCGTTTACCAAACGCCCAGACCCCAAAAGCCGCGGTGACAAAGCAAAGCGCGATCGCGGAAAGCGCGATCGGAATGCGCGCCGACCAATCATGAACTCCGAATATCTTGTAGGAAATTGCCATGACCCAATAAACGAGAGGGGGTTTTTCGAGGTAAGCGATACCGTCTACTCGAGCGGTGACCCAGTCTCCGGACGTGAGCATGTTCCGAGCGACCTGAGCTTGCACCGCATCCACATCGTCCATCAGGGACGGCGGAGAAATAATGCAGCCCAGATAAATGGCTCCGGCGAAAAGTAAAATGACTAAGTAGGGATACCAGTCGGTTCGAAGGCCGAGTATTGCACCGCGGGAACTGAAGTCGATTTGATCCGCCATTCCCTCATCCATAGAAAAAGTATCAACAAACCCCACAGGTGATATCCGAGATTGGCGCGTCTGTCCATGTGAAAACGCAAATACGATCGAATCACGCCGGGTTGAAAAAGTCCCGAATGTTCGGAGAGTCCTGTCTCCAAAGTTTCGATCAGCAAGCCGCGAAGAGGACCTCGCAGCCACTCATGGGCGGGAATATCGAATCCCACCTTCTTACGGCGCAGTACCGATTGCGGCAGTTTGTCTTTCATTAGAGCCTTGAGCAAGAATTTCTGGCACGATCCCCGAATCTTGAACGATGCCGGCAGGGACGCGGCAAACTCCACGATGCGATGATCCAAGAACGGCGGGCGCACCTCAACGGCGTGAGCCATGCTGATGCGATCGACTTTGGTCAATATGTCATCGGGCAGAAAATACTTTTGATCGAACCAAAGAAAAGGAGCGAGCTTATCGGAAGCCGCAAGCTTGCCATGTAACACTCCGAGGATTCCATTGAGCGAGGCCGGTAGCGGTATTTGTAGCAGGGATCGCTTCTCTGCATCGGAGAAGGTGCCATTCCAATAGACGTGAGCGCGCTCGGGAGTCAGCAAGCTGCCCTCTAAGAAGCGTTTCAGTTTGTATTCAAAGCTGATTTTTTCATCGGAGACCGGCCAGCGGCCGATTTGACCGAGCGCGAAGCGCCGGGCTCGTTTCGGAAGATGCCGGACACGGCGGGCGAGAGCGTTCGCTCTATAAGTGAGATAGCCGCCGAATAATTCATCCGCACCTTCGCCGCTTAGCGCTACCGTCGTCTTCTGTTTGCACATTTTGGAGAGAAACCAAACGGGTAGTGCTCCCGCGTCGGCATTGGGCTCGTCCGAATAATAAGCGAATTCTTGTATCGCGGCTCCCAGGCCGCTCTCGGGGTTCAGGTCCATTTCCTCATGGTCGGTGCCGTAGCACCCTACGACCTGGCGTATATATGCGCTCTCGTCGAAGCTGCGACCTTGAAAAGAAATGGAAAACGTTTTCAGACGCGAGGACGATGCACGCGCGGCATAGTGCAGGACGGTCGAAGAATCAATGCCGCCGCTCAGCCACACGCCAAGCGGGACATCGGAGAGAAGGTGCTCGCGAGTGGATTGTTGCAGCAGAGAATCGAGCTCTTCTTTCGCGGAATCAAGAGTTCGGCTCGGCCCTGCCGCCAAAGGCAACTGCCAGTAGCAATGAGACCGAAGGTTCCCGTCGTTCCATTCGAGCCAATGTCCTGGTGAAAGCTTTTCGATTCCTTCGACAAGCGTCCAGGGACCCGGCACGTAATTGAGAGATAGATAGCAATCGAGGCCGGCCGGACTCAACTCGCGCGGGATCTCGGGATTGATCAGAATCGATTTCAACTCCGACCCGAATAACAGATCTTGTCCGAGTTGCGCTGTGTACAACGGCTTAATGCCAATCCTGTCGCGCGCGAGCACCAAGCGGCGTGACGACTCAGTCCACAGAGCTATCGCAAACATACCGCGCAGTCGCGCGAAACATTCCGTGTCCCATTCAAGAAACGCATGGAGAACGGTCTCCGTGTCGCACTGCGAGCGAAAGCGATGTCCCCGGCTTTCCAGCTCTGCCCTCAATTCCAAGTGATTGTAGATTTCGCCGTTGAACACGACTACGGTGTTGCCATCCGGCGAGATGATCGGCTGGTCGCCAGAATCAAGATCGATAATTTTCAGGCGAGTAGCGGCGAGTGAACAGAAATTCGATCGGTACACACCCTGTTGGTCCGGACCTCGATGGAAGAGGGTAGCTGCGGCACTGCGAATCCGGTTGGGATCAGGTCTCCAATTCTTATGGGTAAAGCCTGCGATTCCGCACAATTGTCGCACCCCTTCCGTGGCGTGAAACCAACTTGACGTTTTCCGCTTCTCACAGGCGCTACGCGCGAACCTGTGGTCGAGAAGCGTGGTGCTTAGAGAAATGTTGAGTGCCGATGCGCGGAATGGGCCAGGACGTGCATCGGTACTCACGCCGCCGCTTGTGCGAAATACCAACGCGGCCCAAAGCAAGGTCATTATACTAGATTCTCAAACAGGCAATTAGGTGGCCTGATGCGGTTGCCGGGGCATTGCAGAAAATACAAGAGCTCACTCGAGAAGGCGTGAACATTGTCGTTATTTCCTGCCGATGAAGACAAGCGTGACGCCCAGACAGACCAAAAAAACGCCCGCCCAGCGTCGTCGCGAAACCCTTTCGCCGAGAAAAATCTCGCCCCCCAGGGTTCCGGCGGCGTAGCTCAGCGCCGTGACCGGAACGACGAAACTTACGTTTTCAAGGGACAACGCACCGAGCAACGCAAAGAACGCGACGGCCATCAGGGACACTCCCAGCCACATCCAGGGGACTCGGATGGCGCGAAACATCACGCGCACCAGCGCGGCTGGCCGGAAATCCTTCACCTCGCCGATGGTCTTCATGGCGCGCGTGACGCAGAGTTCGCCGAACGTACCGGCAATGACGATCAAAAAGAGAAAAACGGCTTCCCACACCATCAGTTGTGCTCCGTCGTGCGCGGATGCGTATTCCCGACCACCAGAACGCCCAAGCATATTACAAGCACGCCGATCCATCGAATGGAGGAGATGGGTTCTTTCAGCGCGAAATGTCCCAGGATTGCCACCACGCCGTAAGAGGTGGCCGAGGCCGGTTGCACAAAACTGTAATCCGCCCATGAGAGGACGAGCAGATACGCCACGAAAAACAGGAGCAGGAATCCGATGCCCAACCAGATGAAGGGAGAAGAGAATACCTGGATGAACACCCGGCCCAGGTCCGCGGGACCGTGCAAGGTAACGGCCCCGACGTTTTTCATGCCCTTACTCAGCAGAACATTGCCCAGCGGAGCAAATATGATCACAAGCAGAATTAGCACGTAGGTCTTGACGTGCAGGCCGGCAGTTGTCCATTTCATGCGTGGCGAGACCCCAAGTTGGCAGCGGTGGCCAAGAGCCGACCAGAAGGCAAGTCGCGGTTGCCGGATACAGCGATGAAAAACTGATTGAGATATGTCGTCATTTCGCGGTTTTAATCCTAACTTGATCTACTATTCCCTTGTGATTCGCAGTGGTGGAAACCAGCTTTCCTTCGCGAATGTGATAATCAACCCCACGCCAGCGTATGGTTCTGCGTGCGAAACTGACCAGCCAAATTGCGAACGCCATCGCGTCCCACAGGGGGATCAGCGGCATCTTTCTCCAGATGCCGGTCTGCTTCATCCCCCAGACACCTACCATCCACGTCATGGTCATGCGGAACACTAAATAGATGCCCAGATACGCGCAGGCGATTGCGACCGATGGATGAATCGCAATCGCCAAAAGCGACCAAGGCAATCCCCAGGTGAAGATCAGACCCAGATGTCCCCAGGGGCGCATGAGGCGCATCACCGTCATCCAGCGCACGCGTTTATATAGAAGGTCCGGCAACGAATGAAAATCCGCCACGGATTGCACGACGTAAGGAAGGAGTTTCACTTCGTAACCCTGTTCCGCCACCAAGCGACCGGCCCACACATCGTCCGCAGGGCGGTCTTCAATCGTTTCGTAGCCGCCGTAGCCTGCCACGGCCTTACGCGTAGTAACGATGGTTTGCCCGAAGGTGAATTTCACCCCGTCCAGTTGCCAGGCGACCATCACGCCCGGGAAAAAATCGGAAATCATTCCCATGGTCTGAAGTTCCTGGGTGAGGTTCTTCTCCTCTGTCGAAGCATATAAGCAAGTAGCCGCACCCACTTTGGGATCGCGAAAGGGAGCCACGACCGTCCGCAAATAATCGGGCCGGACGCGGGTGTCGCTGTCGGTGATCACGAAGATGTCGTGCCGCGCTTCGTTGACTAAACGCGTCAGCCGCGCAACTTTGTCGTTTATGGCATTGCGGCCCGAACCAAAAAGCAGGCGGATGCGTCGCTGGGGAAAATCGCGTATCAATTGCTCCAGAACTGGGACCGTAGGGTCGTCTTTGTCCGCGCAAAACAGGATTTCGTAGTCGGGATAATCCTGGCGGCAAAAACTGGCGTAGTTCTCGTAAGCGTCTTCGTCGAATCCTTTGACCGGTTTCAGACAGCTTATCGCAGGCGTGAAATCAGCCTCCCGGACGCGTTCACGCTCGGCCGAGCGGAAATACCGCTTCGTGCTATACAGGCTGAGCAAGTAGTAAACGAACGGGATCGCGGCAGCGGCTAGTAAAAGATGCTCGACCGTCAAAATCTTCTCGATTCTGGGGCAGCGGGCGCGTTTTGACTCCCCAGGTGCAATCCCCAAGCTGCGTGATAATGCGAATTCAGGAGAGCCGAAAACGCCGGCTCTTGACCTTGCTGCATGGCTCCGGTGCCCAGGAAGTTCCGATTCGCGCGCGGAAGCGCTAGGAAAATCTTAGCATGAAACCTGGGGGATGCACTCACAGGCGCTTGGTGCTGGTAACATTCCTGTAACAGGACTGCGATAAGAGTCGATCCGGAAGCGCGATTTGCTGCTCCACCATCCCTACGATTCCTATTCTTCGGTGGTGCGGTTCATTGAGAGTGCTGCGAAGGATCCGGACGTGCTTTCGATCAAGCAGACGCTTTACCGCACCAGCGAAAATTCGCCTATCGTGCGGGCGCTCATCGAAGCAGCCGCCAAGAAGGAAGTGGCGATAGTCGTCGAGTTGAAGGCGCGGTTTGACGAAGCTTCCAACATCCGCTGGGCGCGAAATTTACAAGAAGCGGGTGTGCAGGTTTTTCACGGTGTGGTGGGGCTGAAAACGCACTGCAAGCTGGCCCTGATCGCCAGACGCGAAAAGGACGGCCAAATACGGCGGTACGCGCACCTGGGAACGGGAAACTACAATCCTTCGACGGCGCGTTTCTACACCGACCTCAGCCTGCTTACCAGCGACCCCCACATTACTCACGCCGTGCATCATGTCTTCAATTATTTGACCGCCTATTCCGAGCGGCCCAGCTATCAGCCGCTATTCGTCGCGCCGTTGAATCTGGGGAAGAGCTGCTTGAGCTTGATCGAACGCGAAACATCACATGCGCGGGCGGGACGTCGCGCATCCATTTTCGCGAAGGTGAATTCGCTCCTGGACGAGAAAACGATTCAGGCGCTGTACCGCGCGTCGCAAGCCGGAGTGCAAATCGAGTTGCTGGTGCGCGGGGCCTGTGCGCTGCGCCCGGGCGTGCGCGGCGTCAGCAGCCGGATACGCGTGCGCAGCGTGATCGGCCGCTTTTTGGAACACAGCCGGATTTTCGTTTTCGGAAATGGCGGGAAGACGGAGCTGTATCTGGGAAGCGCCGACTGGATGCATAGAAATATTTACGAGCGCGTGGAAGTGATGTTTCACTTGCGCAATCCAGAGCTGTGCAACCAAGTGTTCAAGGAAGTCATCGGTCCATACCTGGCGGACACGGAAAAAACGCGCATCCTGCTGCCCGACGGGCGATACGTTCGAGGGAACCAAGGCGGTGCAGCAGCGCATTCGCGGAACGGATTTCATTTTAACGCGCAGGAATTTTTGATTGGCTTAGCGGAAGGACGCGAAGGACTCTCCGAGGTGCCGAAAGCATCGGGATTCGCAATACGCGCCGCGGCGGTGAAAACTGCTGCTTCCTCAAACAAAATCTGACTTTCGCGCCTTACCAAATACAACGCTGTATCTCCGCTCCAGCTCGCTTGGCATCCTGTTATGCGTGTTGGGGGCCGTGCTCAATTATTCGCCGGAGAAAAAGTGATAGATTGCAACAATGGTGGAAAGATTCGAGGCCATTGGGAATTGGCTGCTCGGGCCCGAGCCGATCACCGACAGGCGGCCTGGCCATTTGCTCACGCGCTGGCTATTTTTGCGGGGGCTCGGGCTGATTTATTTTTCCGCGTTTTATTCGCTCTTGTTCCAGATCAAGGGTCTTATTGGGCCAAGCGGAATCCTTCCAGCACAAGATTATCTACAAGCGGTCGGAGCATCATCCTTCCACGCGCAACGTTTTTGGTTCGCGCCGACTTTGCTGTGGCTGGGTGCGAGCGATCGCGCGTTGATGCTGGTGGTTTGGCTGGGGATGATTGCGTCAATCCTCGTGGTCGTGAATCTCTGGCCGCGCGCGTCACTGCTGGTCTGCTTCATATGTTTTCTCGCGTTTGTCGCTGCGGCGCAGGATTTTTCGGGATATCAGTCGGATGGGATGTTGCTCGAAGCAGGGTTCATCGCGCTATTTTTTGCGCCACCGGGGCTTCGGCCGGGCCTGGGAAGCGCCAATCCGCCTGCCCGCGCGAGCCTGTTTCTGTTGCAGTGGGAATGGTTTCGTATCTACTTCGAATCGGGCGTGGCGAAACTGGCGAGCGGCGATCCAGCTTGGCGGCATTTCACCGCGATGGACGACTATTACCAGAACGGGCCGCTCCCGACATGGATCGGGTGGTACGTCCAGCAACTGCCGCACTGGTTTCATGCTTCGGCGACGTTCTTCACGCTGGCGACCGAGTTGGTCATCGTCTGGATGCTATTTCTGCCGCGGCGATTCCGCATCATTTGCTTTTGCATCGTCACGCCATTTGAAATTTCCATCATTTTGACAGCGAATTACACATTTCTCAATTACCTTGTCCTGTTACTCGGCGTATTACTGCTCGATGATCGGCTCCTGGAATGGGCTCTACCGAAACAAATCCGCGAGTGGATCGCCGGAAAGAGCGCGGTGACGGAGCAAACCTCGGCGGAAGTACTAGACAAGCGGGAGGGTTCGGTTGCGATCTGGCGACGCAGGCTCGCGCCGCTTCGGCGAGCGTTTGCCGGAATGTGCCTCGGTCTTGTTTTCTACGCGACGACTTTGCAGCTCCTGTGGATGTTTGTCCCAGGATTGCCGCTGCCGGAAGCGCCGGTGCGAGCACTCGATCCGTTTCGCATTGCGAATCGTTATGGACTCTTCGCCGTGATGACGCACGGACGCTACGAGATCGAGTTCCAGGGAAGTAACGACGGAAAGACGTGGTTGGCATACCCGTTTCGTTACAAGCCGCAGGAAATTGACAAAGCGCCCGGAATTTATGCTCCTTACCAACCGCGGTTCGAGTGGAATTTGTGGTTTGCTTCGCTCGGCTCGTGGCGCGAGTCGCGTTTCGTGGTCTGGACTGAGGAACGATTGCTGAAAAACGATCCGGACGTCCTCGCACTGTTCGCCCACAATCCATTCCCCAATGCGCCGCGCGAGGTCCGCGCCATCATCTATCAATATTGGTTCACGGACTTGCGCACCAAGCGGGCGAGCGGGAATTGGTGGAGGCGTGAGGCGCTCGGCGAATACGCTCCGGTACTCGAGCGTGAACCGGACGGCAAGATAGCCGTCCTGGACTGGCCGACTCACGACGAGGAGCAACCCTAGTCCCTTCGCTTGCCGCTAGGATACTCCACGCGATGAAGGAATGTAGCTAGGTCGCAAAGCAAGTTTTGCTCCGGGCGGCCAAATCCGTTAGCCTGTGCGGGACCGTATGACACCGAGCAATCGCCATTCACACCAGCCGCGCGAGGAAACCGTGTCGGCGGAAGTTACGCCGGACCTGGTGCTCGCCCATCTCGCCACACTTTCCCAGCCGGCGAGTATCCGCCAGATTGCGCATGGCATGGAATTGAAGCATCGCGGCCGACGCTACTTGCCGCGAGTGCTGCAGAAATTGAAGAAGCGCCGCGAGGTCGAAGAAACTCACGGCGGGCGATTCCGGCTAGCGGGAACAAAGCACGCCAAAAATGAAGCGTCGGGTCGCGCCGCAGCGGCCAAGCGAGCGACCGCTGCAGATGCCGCCGCAACAAACGCCGAAGCCGGACGGGTGACCTCGAACCCCACGGTGATTCACGCAGGTGCGCCAAGCGTTGGCGCTTCCGCGCGCGGGCGAGATCCGAATCTAGTGGCCGGACGAATCGTGGCGCATCGCGAAGGGTACGCTTTTCTAGTGCCGGATTCGCCAATGCCTCGCGTCGACGGCGATTTATTCATCGGACGCGACGGCCTAGGAGACGCGATGCACGGCGATCATGTGCTGGCGCGCATCGTCCGACGGCGCGCCGACGGCCGCGCGGAAGGGCGTGTCGTACAAATCGTCGAGCGCCAGCATCCGACGATGGTCGGATTATTCCGATACGGACCGCACGGAAACGTCGTGCTGCCTTACGACACGCGCATTCTGCACGAGGTAAACATTCCGCCGGGCGCGGAGCTGACCCCCGCGCTGCGCGAAAAACTCGGAGCCTTGCCAGGCGCTCAGGCGCCTGCAAGCAGCCGGGCGCGGCTCGCCGAACTGGACGGCGCGGTGGTGAACGTGGAGATCATGCGGTTTCCGAAGGGCGGCCTCGCTCCCAGCGGACGCGTAATCGAAATCCTCGGGCGTCCCGGCGAAATTGGTGTGGACGTAGAAATCATCATCCGCAAGCATCACCTGCCGCATATCCCCCCAGACGAGGTTCAGGCAGAGGCGCAGGCTACACAACAGGAGGTGACCGAGGCGGATGTTGCCGGACGGCGTGATTTCCGCCATCTCCCGATCGTGACCATTGACGGTGAAACGGCGCGCGATTTTGACGACGCGGTGTATGTGGCGGCGCTTCCCAATGGCCATTACGAATTGCAGGTGCATATCGCCGATGTGGCGCATTACGTCAAGCGCGGTTCCGCGCTCGATCGTGAAGCGCGGCTGCGCGGCACGTCCGTTTACTTTCCTAATCGCGCCGTGCCGATGCTGCCGGAGGAACTCTCCAACGGGATTTGCTCGCTGAATCCGAAAGTGGATCGCCTGGTCATGAGCGCGGTAATGGAATTGGATGGAGCGGCGAAACTGCTACACGCCGACTTTTTCGAGGGGGTGATTCGTTCGGCGGAGTGCATGACCTACACCAACGTCAACAAGGTAATCGAAGGCGATCCGGAAATGACCCAGCGCTATGCGCCGCTGGTGGGCGAGTTTGAGAAAATGAAGGACCTGGCGCTTTTGCTCAACAAGCGGCGGCATGCACGCGGGTCCATCGATTTTGATTTGCCCGAGCCCGTGATCGAATTCGATCCCGAAGGGCGAATGCTGAGTATCGTGCGCAGCGAAAGAAACATTGCGCACCGTCTCATCGAAGAATTCATGCTCGCGGCAAACGAGGCCGTCGCCGAGTATTTGGAAAAGCGTGGTATCGCCTCGCTCCATCGCGTCCACGAAAAGCCCGATCCCAAGAAAGTGCTTGAATTCGAGGAACTGGCGCAAGCGTTTGGATATTCGCTGGGCGTGGATGATTTGGCGGAGCGGCGCATTACCGTCCGGCATGGCCAGAGCCGTCCGCAAGCGCGAAAAGGCCGTGGTGGCGCTGGCGGTCGCACGCGGCCCATGAGCGTGACGCTGCCCGCCGCGGAGGAAGTCGACATCCGGCCGCAGCACTACCAGCGATTAACCGAGAAAATCGCAGGAAAACCGGAAGAGCGGATTCTTTCCTACTTGATGTTGCGTTCGCTAAAGCAGGCGCGGTATGCCGCGGACGCGCTGGGCCATTTTGCGCTGGCGACCAAAGAGTATACGCACTTCACATCGCCGATCCGCCGGTACCCGGACCTAATTGTGCACCGCGCGCTGAAATGGGCCCTGGAAAATCCGGGCGTGGCGCCGCTCCGCGTTCCGTCGCCGACTGCGCGCGCAGGAAAGGAAGAACTAGTGGCTGCGCTGGGACCTTACCGCCGCGCCGAGTTGCAGGAAATAGCGTCGGAAACCTCGGAAGCCGAGCGCCGAGCGGACGCAGCCGAGCGTGAACTGATGGAATGGAAGACGGCGCAGTTCATGGAGAGCCATCTCGGCGAAGAATATGACGCGCTGATCATCTCGGTACAGAAGTTCGGCTTCTTCGTAGAGCTGGTTGAAATTTTTGTGGAGGGCTTGGTGAGCGTTGACCGGCTGGAAGAATTTACCGCTCAGAAATGCGTGTATCGCGACCGCGACCATTCGATCGTCACCGAACCACATCGCGGTTCGCGTGGCGGCAAATCGCAGCTGGCTTTTCACTTGGGCGACCGCATACGCGTTCGTGCCGAGCGGATCGACCCGTTCCGGCATCGCGTAGAATTCTCTCCCGTCGAAGTGGGTGCTCGGTAGAAACAGGCAGTATTCACCGATTCTTATATTATACCAAGGTACCGTTGACCGATCGTCTCCCCGGCGGCTTAAACTCGTTCACTTGGAACGGTATCGACATCTCCTCGGCAATCGCGTCGAAGCACAGTACAGGTCCCGGCGATTTTTATCCGTCGTGCGTTGGAAGATTGGCATCCGACGACGGACGATTGATTGTGGTGCAAGAGCGCTTCCTTTCTGGCGGAAGCCAAAAAACGATGCGCGTCGAGATTCCGTACGCGTACATTGTTCGCGTCACGAAGGCTTTGGCGGATCCCGCTAACGTCCTCCCTGCTCGGCCGCTTGCTGGATTGAAAAGGCCCTGATCGCGCTTCCCCCCTCAAATCTCTCATGTTCAATTAATTCAAATGAGAAGACGTCTTGTTCCCATTCGCATTCGTGAGCTTGGCCGGGTATATTTGCCTTTTGGCTGGGAGGCGAAGATGAAGCCGACAGTTGGACTGATTGGATTGGGACTTATGGGCAAGCCCATGGCGAATAACTTGCTCAAGTCTGGATTTCCTCTGGTGGTATGGAATCGCACGGCGGCGCGAGCACAGGACCTTGTGAACGAGGGCGCCAAGCTCGCAGAAAGTCCGCGCGAAACGGCGAAGCTAGCAGATGTGCTGATCACAATTGTGAGCGATCCGCCGGCGCTCGAAGAGGTTCTCTGGGGAGCTAACGGCGCGATGGAGGGTTTGCGGCGCGGCAGCGTTTACATTGATTCCAGCACCATTTCGCCCGACCTTGCGCGACGTGCGGCGGCGGCGTGCGCCGAGCGCGGCGTCGATTTTCTGGATGCGCCGGTGACGGGGGGCGATTGGGGCGCAAAAAAGGGCGAGCTCGTTTTTATGATTGGCGGTCAAGCCGAAGTACTCGAGCGCGTCAAGCCGGTGCTCGAAGTGCTGGGCAAGAAATTCTTTTTGCTGGGTCCGAACGGAGCCGGCCAGACCGTAAAGCTCGCGATGAATCTGATTTTGGCTTTGGAGGTGGAAGCGCTCGCGGAGGCGCTGGCACTGGCTAAGTCCGCAGGCGTGGCGGGCGAGCGGCTGATCGAAGTGATGCAGTCGAGCATGGCGCGCGCGGGAGTCTTGGACGTGAAAGCGCCGAACATGCTGAAGAACGAATATCCGCCGAGTTTTCCGTTACGGCTGATGCACAAAGATATGCGGCTGGCGCTTGAGCTTGCGCGCCAGAAGGGCCTGGATTTGCCTGCCGCCGCCGCATCTTACGCGACGTACAGCGCCGTGAAGGACGCATCGAAAGATGACGCCGATTATTCCGCAATTGCGCGCTACTGGAATAAGTCGGCCAGCGCCAAACCAGCCGCGCACTAGAAGCCCCGCGCATGAGATGCGGAAGTGCTGTCCTCAGAACGTTCTGAGTGTGGCCTCGATAGCCGAGATCGCGCAAGACAATGGGATTTCAGAACCGATGAGGCTCCGCAAACAAAGGAAAACGCTCGCCACCGATGATGTCGAGAGGCTGCGGAGTGTGCTCAAAGGCAAGCCGTCGCCACTCCGGACTGTTCTGCGAAAGCGCAAGCGGGACAGGTAGGTTCGAACTTAAACGTGTCCAAGGCAAACTCTGTCTGTCCAACGCACCGATCCTGTATCGGTCTAACTGATGGCCGGAAAAAACGCGAGCGGAAGATCGCGCGAGGTGCGCAGGCCGGCATTGGCTGCGAGAATCGCTGGAATAGCATTGACGACCACGGCGGCGGTTGCCACATCGCCGTGCGTGCCTCCAGGAATTGTAAGCGTGAGGTGCGGCTCACCTTTCAGCACAACGGTGTCGGCGGGATGTCTGGCACCGACGTACATCTTGAGTTCCATGAAAATTTTTTCTTTGCCGGCTGCGGCGCCACGGGCGATTTGATGCACGCCGGCGACCTGGCCGGGTGTGACTTCGAGAAACTCCGTTTTAATGGATTCTTCGGCGATCACCGGATCGATTGTCTCGGAAATATCGTCCAACGCAAAGCCGAGGCCATCGCCGACCATGGCGATCGATTCCGGCAAGCCGTGATGCTTGATGAGGCCGGCCGCGACTTGCTTGTGAAATTCCTCGGGAGTCATTCCAGCGCCGATTTTTTTCTGCAAGGGCAGGCGACGCTTGGAGGCATCTACGATACGCACGGCACTCACCCAATCAATGCGTTGCGCAGCAGCACTGAGTGTTAGCGCGAGTTTGTCCATCACAAAACCGGGATTCACGCCGGTGCCTACGAGTGCGACACCCTCTTCTATAGCTGCGGTGTCCAGCTTCTTCGATAATTCTGGATGCTTGTGGAACGGATAGGCGAGCTCCTCGCACGTGGAAACGATGCAGCAGCCCGCCGCGATGCACTCAAGCAGTTGGTCCATCACGCTGGCGAGGTAGGATGAGGTCGAGTGGACGACTACGTCTGCTGGTTTTTCGAGTGCAGACTGCGCATCCGGAACAATCGGCACGCCCCAGGGAGTGTCCGTCGCGCCTACAACCTCGCCGAGGTCGCGTCCGGCCTTTGCTGGATCCTTATCAATTGCACCGACGATTTCGAGCGAATTCTTCTGCCGCATCAGGCGGACGATCGAAGCGCCGATGGGACCGACTCCATATTGGATAACGCGGATTTTCTTTTTCACAGGCGCATTCCCGATAAGTTTTAAGACTCAATACCTTAAGGTGTTCGTCGGCGGACTGCAACCGAATTTGCAGCCTTGTGACCCGCGGTGGCGAGCCGCATAATGTGCCGACGACGCGAACGTGATAGGCCAACCCGAGACTGGTTCCTCCCAACGAAATTGGCCGCGCACCGCGCTGCGGACAGCTCTGCAGTACGGCGGCAGCGCGCTCGTGCTGTATTTTCTTTTTCGTTTGCTGCCAGGACAGCAGGTATGGAAAGCGCTCGGGCTGTTACCACTACGATTATGGATTCTGGCGCTGGCCGGATATCTGGCGGCACACGTTATCGGCGCAATGAAATACCGGCTGGTCCTGAATCTGGGAGGCGCGGGAATTCCGGGGCGGCAGGCTGCGCGGTGTTACTTTGCAGGACTTTTCGGCTCGCTGTTTTTGCCGTCGCTGATTGGCGGCGACATTTTGCGAGTGGCTATGGCGTTGCGCGTGAGTCGCAGCAAGGCTGGTGTAGTACTGGGAAGTTTGGTCGACCGAATCACCGATTTTACTTCGTTGGCGCTCCTGGCTGCGGTGGGAGCGACGTTGGTCCCAGGGGCTCTGGACGAGCGGAGCCGAAAGATTTTTTTTGTGGTTGCAGCGGCTGGCAGCGTTGGCATGGCGGTCGCTGCGGTTATTGCGGGGTTGTTTCCGGCCCGGCGATTTTCGCGGGGTGTGCGACGAAGATTAGTGCGGCTGCGGCGAGCTTGGCGGTCAATATTGATGCGGCCGGGCGCCATGGTGCGCGCTCTGAGTATGAGCGTGATTGTGCAGGTCACATTTATTTTCCTGAATGTGCTGCTCGCTGAAGCGTGTGGACTGCGTTTGCCCTTTCGCATTTGGATCTTTGCATGGCCTTTGGCGAAACTGTCGGCGGCGGTGCCCATCACACAGGCGGGAATCGGCGTGCGCGAAGCAGCCCTGGCGGCGTTATTGCTGCCGTTTGGCGTGCCTGCGGTGTTGGCAGTGGCTTCCGGTTTGGCCTGGGACGCCGTTGTGGTCGGCGGCGCGATCGCTGGCGGAATTTTTGCGCTCGTTACGGGTGCTTCCTGGGGTCCCCCTACGGCATAACGCGCCGAAAGCCGGAAGGCCACCTCTGTTCTAGTGTCTTTTCGTGTTGCATCATCCCGAACGCATACGGCGGGTCTCCGACCCAGTAGCCCATTACCGCCAATGCGATACGATTAATGCGCGGTTGAGTACTTCGAGTAGTCCGGGTACGCCGGATGTTTTACGGGTTGCGGCGGATTCTTCTCCAATTCCTGCATCACGACTTCGATGGCTTTTTCGAGTTGAGCGTCATGGCCGTTTCTCCACGCGACAGGATCTAGCTCCACGTCAATATCCGGCGGCACGCCGTGATTTTCCACTTCCCAAGTTCCCTCTGTCGTGAAAAATGCGAAGCGCGGCGCCGTGACAAAACCGTTGTCCATCAGCGCCGGATAGCCGCCGATGCCTACCAGGCCGCCCCACGTGCGTCTACCGACAATCGGACCAAGGCCGACGTGTCGGAAATACCACGGCAGCGCGTCGCCGCCCGAACCGGAAAATTCATTGGCGATCATCACTTTTGGCCCATATATTCCGCTGAGCGGCGTGGTGTAGTCGGCGCCTTCGCGGGAGGTCCAGTAGTTCCAGATTTTCCGTTGCATGTACTGGATGATGTAGTCCGCGGCCTGGCCGCCGGTGTTGAAGCGCTCATCAATCACCGCGCCCTGCTTATTGATCTGCGCAAAATAGTAACGGTTGAAATTTCGGAAGCCGCCCGCGCCGGTGTTCGGAAGATAGACGTAGGCGAGCTTTCCGCGACTCAGCTCGCTCACTTTTCGCAGGTTGTCTTCCATCCACGCGCGATTGCGCAAAGCGTTCTCATCTTGCACCGGAACGACGGTGACCTCGCGCGAGCCTGAGCCGTCTGGATTCGGTCCTACCTTCAAGACCGTTTGTTTTCCAGCGGTTTGTTGAAAATAACCGTAAACGTCGACGTCGGGATGAACGTCGCGGCCATTGACGGCGAGCAAATATTCGCCGGCGACGACATTGACGCCCGGCTGGGTCAGTGGCGCGTGGACTTGCGGATTCCAGTTCTCGCCGTTGTACACGCGCGAAAAGCGGTAGCGGTCATTCTCGATCTTGTAGTCGACGCCAAGAAATCCCACTTGCAGCGACTGCACTTCCGGAATGTCACCGCCGCCAACGAACATGTGGCCGACGTTTATTTCGCTCAGCATTTGCTGGAACAGATAGTTCAAATCATCGCGCGTGGCGATGCGGTCGAGATACGGTTCGTATTCGCGCGAAAGCGCTGGCAGATTCACCCCGTGAAAGCGTGGGTCGTAGAGGAAGTCGCGCTCGATGCGCCAGATTTCGTGGTACATCTGATTCCATTCGGCGTGCGGTTCCACCCACACTTCCATCGCATCCATCTTGAGCTCGCCTTCGCCCGGCTTGGCGGGCTGAGCAGTCGCTGCGATGAACCACTTTTCGCCCTGCTGGTAGAGATATTTCTCGCCATTGAAGGAAACCGAAGCGTTTTGGATGCCAGCGACGAGTTGGTCGGTCTTGCGTTTGGCGAGATCGAATTTGGACAGCACTAAGTTCGGCGGACCCTCGGAATCGGGAGCGGGAGGAAGTTCGAGGATCAACAGTTCGCCCGACTTGCCCGCAAAAAGTCCCACGTAATTCTTGGGCGGCAGCGCAAGGGCGAGAATGCGCTGGCTGATGTTATCGAAATCGATTGAAACCTTGACTGGTTCCTTTTCCTTATCTTTGCTTTTGTCTTTATCTTTATCGTTGTCTTTCTTTTTGTCCTTGTCGCTATCGTCCTTCGGCGCGTCTTTGGAGTTGTCCGAATCTTTTTTGTCGCCCTCGGCCTTTTCTTCATCGCTTTCTGGTGCAAGAGGCGACGGCAAGTCCTTGCGCAGAACGATGACGTAGACGCTACGCGTCACCTCCTTGCCATCGCTGGACATATCCAGCCCGCCGACCGTGGGCCCGACATTCGTACTGGCAGTAAAGAAAATATACTTGCCGCTCCTGTCGAAAACGGCGTACTGCGTGTCGCTCATGCCGTCGGTGATCTGCGTGGATTTTCCGGACTCGAGGGAGTACACAAAAACTGCGCGGAAATGATTCGGCAGAATTTTAGTGTAAACGATCCAGCGGTTGTCGGCAGACCAGTCCGGGTTGAGTCCGACGCTTTGGTAGTAGTCAGTGTCAATCTTTACCGGCGTCGGCTTATCGAGGTCCACATACCAAAGATTCAGCCGCTTGTCCGTGTAGGCGATTTTCTTGCTGTCTGGCGACCAGGTCGGCCCATAGAAGAAGGACGGCGGGTCGCCGAGATTGATTTTGCGAACTTCGCCCAGTCCGTTCTGGGCCCGCAAATGAAGCGCGTACTCGCCGGACTCATCCGAAAAATACGCGATCCATTTTCCATCAGGAGACCACGCCGGATCGCGATCGGCCACGCCGGGAGAATTCGTGATGTCGCGAATGTCGCCTTTTTCAGCAGGCACCGTGAGAATTTCGCCGTGAGCCTCAAAAACGGCACGGACGCCCGTGGGCGAAATCGCCGAACTATTGATCTGCTTGGCGACCTTTTCAAAATGCGGCCGAACTTCAACGAGGTCGGCGGCGATGTGGACTTTCACAGGCTGATCGCGATGGCTCGAAAGATCGTAGATGTGCAGCGAGCCGAATTGTTCGTAAACGATGGCGCCCGGTCCTGCATCGGCCGATTTGATGGGCAATCCGGTATTTTCGACAACCTGTGATTCCGCTTTTGACTTGGTGTCGTATGCGAAGAGGGTGTACGACCCATTGCGGTCGGACAGAAAATAGATCGTGTCTCCGACCCACATCGGATCGAAATCGTTCCAATCTTCGTGGGGAAGTTTCACGACGCTGGAATCCGCCAGATCGGCGATCCAAATTCGAGGAGAAGTGCCGCCACGATAGTGACTCCAATTGCCCCAGGGTTGTGGGGTCGGGCGATAGGCAAGATATTTGCCGTCCGCAGAATAGGAGCCTTCCCAGCCGAGAGGGAGAGGCAGTTTCGTAGGGAAGCCGCCCTCGATCGGGACCGTGAAAAGCGCCTGCGTGTTATTGGCGAAGCTATCGCGTGGCGAGGCAAAAAGAATATTTTTTCCGTCGGGAGTCCATCCCACAGCAACATCAGGACCAGCGTGAAAAGTGACGCGCCGGGGCGTGCCGCCATTTGCGGAGATCACGTAAACATTCAGCTTGCCATCGTATTCGCCGGTGAAAGCGATCCACTGGCCATCGGGAGAAAAATGCGGGCCCCGTTTGATTCCGGGACCCGCGGTGAGGCGGATTGCGTCCCCTCCATCGCGGCTCACTTTCCAAAGGTCGTCGCCGTACATGAAAGCGATATCGGTGCGGCTCAGCGTCGGCTGGCGCAGCAACAGCGGCTTATCCCCCTGCGCAAAGGATGCGGACGCGAAAGCAACAAACACGAAGGCGAGCCCGAGCACAAACTTCTTCATCGAAAAATCTCCTTGAAGTGGCTGAATTCGCTTCCGGATGATACGCAGGCGTGGGCGCAGGGGTTTCAACTCTGGCTTAGACGCGCGCGACGCCCATCGGAATTGCGCATTTTAGCCGTTTTGCAAACCTGTGCGTGGAGAAAATAACTGGAAGGCAAAATACCAGGGCCGGCACTCGTGCGAGATTTTAGAAACGCGACCGACTCGCGCGGAAGAACTCACGAAGTGTGGTGACGTTAGGCCCGTAGGAGCCGACGCGGCCGGCATCCACAGGCAGGCCGAGGTATTCCGCCTGCTCGATGCTTAAGCCCGCTTCATCCAACTCAGCCAGGCTGTAGCCTTCGGTGGGCACCAGCCGGTTACGGCGCGAAAGATCCACCGGACGCGGCGGCCGATGCGCGCTCCACCGTTTTCTGACAATCAGGAAAAAGTCATCCCAATCTCGTCTATTCCACATGCCCCTCTCCCGCACTCCCCGGCTTCAAGAACTTGGATGCACGGCGCGAGAATTCGGTAGCAGAAAGTTTCTCGCCAGCCCGCGATCCGTGTCCGGCGTTTACATCCCCCACGCCGGGCCGCTCCGGGGACAGGAGCGGTGCCGATAATAACCCCGGATGTAGTGGAAAGTCGCGTGCGAACATTCTATGTATCTATTGAGTTATGGGCTGCGGGCCGAAGTCCGATTTTGGGCTGGGGGAGTCGTCGAAGCACGCCAGTCTGAGCGGACCCGGTGTTATACTTTTTTGAAGTTAATGGGCTATTGGTACAGCGTGAAATCTGCGTGAGCAACCCGATCATCGTCGTCCACTATCACGAGTTGTGGCTGAAGGGCCGCAACCGGCGATTTTTTCTGCGCAAACTTTGCACCGCCCTGCGTGTTTCTTTACAGGGAATTCCCATCGAGCGTGTCGAGCAGCCAGGGGATCGCATCATCGTTTGGTTAGGAGATGGCGCGTCACTGGAAGATGCTACCGCGCGCGTGGAGCGCGTCCTGGGCATCGCATTTTATGCCATGGCACGCCCGGTCGAGTTGAGCATGGACGCGTTGTGCCAGGCGGCGTGGGAAGAAGTCCGGTCGCTGCAATTCGCCGATTTTGCGGTGCGGGCCAAACGCAGCGATAAATCATTTCCGCAGACCAGCATAGAGACGGAAGCCGCGATCGGCCGATACCTACTGGACCGGTGGCGCGCTGAAGGGCGCAATGTGCGCGTGCGCCTGAATAATCCCGAGATGACCTGTTACGTGGAAATCGCCAAGAGAATGGCGTTGGTGTACGCGCGAAAAATTCCCGGCCCGGGAGGTCTGCCGGCGAACACTGCCGGGCGAATGATGTGTTTGCTCTCGGGCGGATATGATTCGGCGGTGGCCGCATATCAGATGATGAAGCGCGGCGCGCACCTGAGCTTTGTCCATTTCTATGGGACCGGAGCGCGGCCTGGAGAATCCTCACTGCACGTGGCCAGCGGGCTGGTACGCCAGCTCGTCCCTTATCAATTTCACGCCAAGCTCTATCGCGTGCCTTTTGAAGCAATTCAACGGGAAATTGTGCGGTATGCGCCGGAAGATTATCGCGTGCTCCTGTACCGGCGGATGATGTTGCGTATCGCGGAAGGGCTGGCGAAGCGCGACCGCAGTCTCGCGCTGATCACCGGCGATAGCCTGGGACAGGTTGCGTCGCAAACGCTGCGCAACCTGGTGGCCGTCGATGCGGCGTCGCGCATGGTCGTTTTTCGTCCGTTGGCCGGAACCGACAAACAGGAAATTGTTGCCACCGCCAGGAAAATTGGGACCTACAACATTTCCTCCGAGCCGTTCCATGATTGCTGCCCGGTATTTTTGCCGCGCCGGCCCGCACTCTACGCTTCGGCGGAGGAACTGGCGGAGGCCGAAGCCAAATTGGATGTGGCAACACTGGTGGCGCAAGGGCTCCGCGGAACGACGCTCATGCGTTACGAATACAAAGGCGGAAAAATCGAGGAAGCAGAAACGCAGATGAGAAGGGCATTCGCAAAACGCCAGACCGCCGCTGTCTAGATTTGCGCGGCGCAAAAAGAAAAGGGCGCGATAAAATTCGCGCCCGTTGAACCTGCAAAAGTATCATTGAATTAACGATCGCGCCCGCCACCACCGCCGTAACCGCCGCGCCCTCCGCGACCGCCGCCCCCACCTCCGCCACCATGGCCTCCGCGGCCACCACCGCCCCCGCCACCATGGCCTCCGCCGTGGCCTCCTCGTCCTCCGCCACCACCGCCTCCGCCTTCACGTTGAGGACGCGCTTCATTCACCACCAGCGCGCGGCCAAGGAAATCCTTGCCATTCAGCGCCTGAATCGCTTTTTCCGCATCCGCGTCGTTGCCAATTTCCGCGAAGCCGAATCCGCGCGGTTGCCCGGTAAAACGATCCCGCAAAAGCGTCAGCGAATCCGGTTGCACTCCGATTTCTGAAAACAGCGCCGCTATCTGCTCTTCTGTAGCCTTGAACGACAGATTTCCCACGTACAATTTCTTCACGGTCGTTCTCCTTATGCCCCCGGCCAGCGCCGAGGCGCAGAACACGAGGCTGAAGAGACAGGATCTCGGCCGCACGCGGCCTTGCGCAGGTTGGCCACACCCGGCTGAAGCGAGCGCTCCAGCAGCTCAGGAGCATCTTGCTGCCAACCGACCCCGACAGTCAACCACACGGACCCCGTGATCGGCTCACTGGCAACTTTGCAGCAGCTAGGTGCGATAGCTGGCGTTGATGTGAACGTATTCCGAGGTGAAATCGCAGGTCCAAACGCGTGCGTGACCGCGGCCGGAGCGCAGATCAACTACGATGGGTACGTACTTCGCGAGCATTTTGCGGTGCGCGATGCGTTCGTCGAATGGATTTTCGCGCCCGCGGCGGCAGACTTTCAGGCCAGCGAGCGTAATGTCTGCGCGTTCGAAATCAAAGTCTACCCCGGCGCGCCCCGCGGCAGCCAGGATTCGTCCCCAATTCGGATCGGCACCTGCCAGAGCTGTCTTCACCAGAGGCGAATTGGCGATGGTGAGCGCAATTTGTTTTGCACCGCGATCCGAGGCGGCGCCGCGTACTTCAACTTCGATCACGCGCTGCGCGCCTTCGCCATCGGCGACGATCTGCAGGGCGAGCGATTTGCAGACGCCTTCCAGAGCCGCGCAGAACTTTTTCCAGTCGTCATTCTCGCGAGTAATGGCAGGAGCGCCGGATTCGCCATTGGCCAGCAGCGTGACCGTATCATTGGTAGAGGTGTCGCCATCCACCGTGATGGCATTGAACGTGGTGGCGACGCTGGAGCGCAGCGTGCGGTCAAGCATCGCCGGAGAAATGGCCGCGTCCGTGGTGATGAACGCCAGCATGGTGGCCATATTGGGACGAATCATTCCCGCGCCTTTGGTGCAGCCCGCAATCCGCACTTCTTGGCCGCCCACACGGCATTTTGCCGCTGCCCATTTCGGGCGAGTGTCGGTGGTCATAATGGCGCGTGCGAATTGCTCGAAAGCGCTGGCGGAGGATTTCCGCGCGCGCACGAGCTGCGGCACGGCGTTCACGATTTTTTGCCAGCGCAACGGCACGCCGATGACGCCGGTGGAACAGACCAGGATTTGCGAAGGGTCCAAGCGGCCCAATTCCCTCGCGACTTTCAGGGTCGTCGCGGCAGCGGCGCCTAAGCCCTCCGAGCCCGTGCAGCAATTCGCGTTGCCGGAATTGACGATCACACCGCGCATGCGGCTTTTGGATTTTCGCAGATTTAACTGCGAGGCAATCACCGGCGCCGCCTTGACTCGATTGGTGGTGAACATGGCGGCAGCGCACGCTGGTGTTTCGCTGACAAGAATCGCGAGGTCGAGCTTTGTCTTCTTCAAGCCGCAATGCGTAGCTGCGAAAGTAAACCCGCGTGGAAGGGCCGAATTCTTGAGCCGTATGGGCATCGTTGTCCTAGCAGGCCGGGACCGGAGAGGTTTCGCCGAGCACCGGGAACATAACGCGCTCAGGAATGACTGTGGCGACGACCGCTACAAGCTTGCACGATCGTTGCTTAGGGCATACGCGGCAATCGCGCTCGATTTTTTCCGTGAGGGAGTGTCGCGAACCCGCAACGAACCCCTGTTGCTCGAAGAATTGCGGCGCGTGCGTGACGGCGAAAACGCGGGCGATACCGCGACGCCGCGCTTCGAGTAGAGCGAATTCGAGCAAACTCGCGCCCAGGCCTTCGCCGCGGCGTGCGGGGCCTACCGCTACCGAACGTATTTCCGCAAGATCCGCGCCGTAGCGTTCGAGCGAAAGGCAGCCAATGATGTGCTGCCTTTCTTCCTGGACCAGAAAATGGTCGATGTTGCGGCGGATTTCCTCTTCCGCGCGAGGCAGCAGCAAGCCCTGGTCCGCGTAATGCGCGACGAGTTGATGAATTGCAGCGGCGTCGTTGATTCGTGCGCAGCGCGTTTTCATGAGTTCTCCGCGAGTTTCGCGATCCGCGCTTTGAAATCCTGCAGCGCGGACCGAACCGCACCCGGAGCGGTGCCGCCCTGAATTCCGCGGCGCGCCAGCGCGGACTCAAGCGTTAGTGCCGTGTCCAGGCTCGGCCCAAACGCGGGCGAGAACTCTTTCAAGCGCTCCATCGGCATTTCACGAATGGACTTGCCCTCCTGCTCGGCCGCGCGCAACACTTTTCCTACAATTTCGTGCGCTTCGCGAAACGGCACCCCGAAAGTGACCAGATAATCCGCGACTTCCGTAGCAACGAGAGCGGGGTCCTGCGCTGCCGCGCGGAGCTGATCTTCCCGGAAACGAGTGGCGGCAAGGGTGGCGGCGGCGATTTGGGTCATCGCCAGCGCCTGATCGTGCGCAGCGAATAGCGCTTCCTTATCCTCCTGCAAGTCGCGCTGATAACTCGAAGGGAGGCCCTTGCAGGTGGTGAGCAAGGCCACCAGCGAACCATAGATTCGTCCAGTTTTGCCGCGGATCAATTCCCAGGCATCGGGATTTTTCTTTTGGGGCATCAAGCTGCTGCCGGTGGAAAATTCATCGGGCAATTCGACGAAGCCGAATTCGGGCGACGCAAATAGCACGAAGTCTTCCGCGAGCCGCGAGAGGTGCATCGCGAGGGTCGAGACCGCAAAAAGATATTCGAGAGCGAAATCGCGGTCGCTGACGGCGTCCAGGCTATTGGCGGTGATTTGTGAAAATCCCAAATCGCGCGCGAGGGCGTTACGGTCGAGCGGAAAAGCGCAGCCGGCTAGTGCGCCCGATCCCAAAGGGCACGCGTCGGCGCGAGCAGCAGCCGCGGCAATGCGTTCGGCGTCGCGGTAAAAAGCTTCGCCGTGTGCAAGAAGCCAATGTGCGAGAAGAAGCGGCTGAGCGTGTTGCATGTGCGTCGTGCCGGGCATGGGAACGCGCAGATTGTTCTCGGCCTGGGTCACGATCGCGCTTTCCAGCTTGGCAATCGCCCGGCGCAATTCTCGGGCCGCGTCTTTTACGTACATTCGAAATTCGGTCGCCACCATTTCGTTGCGACTGCGGCCAGTGTGGAGCTTGGCGCCCAGCGGCCCGAGTTTTTCGATCAGCGCGGCTTCGACGAAGTGATGAACGTCCTCGGCTTTTGAATTAGCGAGCCACGCGGGATCGGATTGCGCGCGCGCTGCGATCTCCTCCAGCGCCGCGGTTACTCCGTGTCCCTCGTCCGGCGTAAGAATTCCCGCAATGACAATGGCCCGTGCCCACGCACGATCAAGCGCCAACTCCTGAGGCAGCATGCGCTGGTCGAAGCTCCACGAGCGCTCGAATTCATAGAAAGATGCGTCAGGGCCGCGTTCGAAAAGTCCGCCCCACATTTTCTGTTCGCGTGGAGCAGTCATCAGGCATTGGCCTTCTGAGGCGCTTTCTTGGATTCCGCGACGGATGCCTCCTGCGGCACGGTGATGGGAAGTGCGAAGAGATTGATGAAGCCTTCGGCGTCTTTCGGATTGTAGCCGGTCATAGTGAAGCTCGCGAGATGGGTGCGATAGAGCGAATACGGCGAGCGCCGTGAAGCCACGGCGACGGTGCCTCTCGAAAGCGTGAGCGAAACCGAGCCGGTGACACGATGCTGTGCGCTGGTGAAAAACGCATCGAGCGCCTCGCGCAAGGGAGTGAACCACATGCCGTAGTAAACCATTTCGGCATAACGCAGCGAGAGAATCTGTTGATAATGCGCGGTTTCGCGGTCGAGCGCGAGCGATTCGAGTTCGCGATGCGCGGCGACGAGCAACGTTCCGCCGGGAGTTTCATACGCGCCACGCGATTTGATACCCACCAGGCGGTTTTCGACGATGTCCATTCGGCCGACACCATTCGCCGCCGCCATTTCATTCAGCTTGTCGAGCAGCGCAACGGGTGCGAGGCTTTTGCCATTGACCGATACCGGTGTGCCGCCTTCGAAACCGATTTCGACGGTGGTGGGCTGCTCGGGCGCCTTTGCGGGAGAGACGACCCATTGCCACATCGCTTCATCGGGCGCGTTGGCGGGATCTTCCAGCACTCCACCTTCGTGGCTCAAGTGCCAGATGTTGCGATCGCGGCTGTAAATGTTTTTCGTGGTCTGCTCGACGGGAATATTGTGTGCGCGCGCGTAGTCAATCGCTTCTTCCCGCGAGACGATGCTCCATTCGCGCCACGGAGCGATGATCTGCAATTCGGGCGCCAGCGCCTTGGCGGCCAACTCGAAGCGCACTTGATCGTTTCCCTTGCCCGTGCAGCCATGCGCCACGGCGTCCGCGCCAAGTTTCTTTGCGAGCTGCACCTGGCGCTGCGCGAGAAGCGGCCGCGCGAAGGAAGTGCCTAGCAAATACTTATGTTCGTAAACCGCGCCCGCGCGCAAGGTGGGCCAAATGTACCCGGTGATGAATTCTTCGCGAAGGTCCTCGACGTATGCGGAACTCGCGCCAGTGGCCAGGGCTTTTTTGCGTGCTGCCTCGAGATCTTCCTGCTGACCCAGATCGCCAATCATGGCGACCACTTCGCAGCCGCCGTAATTTTCCTTGAGCCACGGAATAATGATGGAGGTGTCCAATCCTCCGGAATATGCGAGCACAACTTTCTTCGGCAATTCGTTCTCCTTGATTTGCTGCAAAATTAGTTGAGTAGCGTCAGCAAAATGGCTTTCTGCACGTGCAGACGGTTTTCGGCTTGCTCGAAAACGATCGAACGCGGCGAATCCATTACGCCTTCGCTGACTTCCTGTCCGCGATGCGCGGGCAGGCAATGCATGAAGATCGCATCGGGCGCGGCATGCGAGAAAAGATCGTCGTTCACCTGATATCCGGCAAAGGCCGCGTCGCGGGCCGCAGATTCCGCCTCCTGCCCCATGCTCGTCCACACGTCCGTGTAGATCGCCTGCGCGCCGGTCACGGCTTCCCCAGGTGAGCGCAGGATTTCGATTTTGCCGCGCGTTTCACGTGCGACGCGCTTAGCTTCGGCGACGATGCTCGGGTCAGGTTCATATCCGGCAGGAGTCGCGATGCGCAGGTGAGCGCCTACACGCGCACCGACGCCGAGCAACGAGTGGCAAGTATTATTGCCGTCGCCGATATAGGCGAGCTTAAGGCCGCGCAGATTACCGAAGCGTTCCTCGAGTGTGAAGAAATCGCAAAACGCTTGGCACGGATGGTAGAGGTCCGACAGCGCGTTGATAACCGGAATGTGCGCGTTCGCAGCGAGCTGGTCGAGCGAATCCTGCTTGAAGACGCGCGCGACGATGCCATGTACCCAGCGCTCAAGGCTCTTCGCGACATCGAGAATGTGCTCGCGTTCGCCGAGATGCGTGACGGTGTGGTCAAGAAACACGGAAGAGCCGCCAAGGCTGGCGATACCTACTTCGAAAGTGACGCGCGTGCGCAGCGACGGCTTTTCAAAAATCATCGCGAGAAAGCGGCCGGCGAGCGCGCCCCGATAGCGATCGGGATGCGCCTTCACGTCCGCGGAGAGATGCAAAAGATCGCGCACTTGCGCGGGGCTCCATTCCATGCCGGTAAGAAGACCGTTGGTGCGAGTAATCGGTGCGACAACAGTGGCGCTCATATTCACCTCGTTGCAGCCAAAACGATCGGCTGCGCTGGCGTTTCTGTTTTGGGTTTTGTAGCCGCGCCAAGTTTCGACGTCTGCTTCAGGGTTTTTTCGAACTTGGCAAGAAATTCGGTGACGTCCTTGCCCTGAATGATGAACGGCGGCAGGAGCCGCAGGATATGCTCGTGAGTGCAGTTGATGACGAGCCCATTACGCAGGGCTTGCGATACGATCGCGGATCCGTCGATTGCGAGATCGATGCCCAGAATCAGGCCTTCGCCGCGCACTTCGCGGATGAAGTCGAAGCGAGTCGCTAGTTTTTCGAGCCCACGGCGCAATTCAGCGCTGCGCTCTCGAACATTGGCAAGAAGATTGGCCCCTTCGACGACCGTCAGAAATTCAAGGGCGGTCGCGCAAATGAGCGGGCCGCCGCCGAATGTGGTGCCATGCATGCCCGGCACGAACGCCGACGCGAATTGTTCATTGGCAATGATGGCTCCGAGCGGCAGACCGCCAGCGAGCGGTTTTGCGACCGTCACGATGTCCGGTCTCGACTCGAACTTTTGATAAGCGAAATAGCGGCCCGTGCGGCCCAGTCCGCATTGAATTTCGTCGGCAATTAGCGCGGTATCATGCTGCGTCGCGAGCTCACGGGCGCGCCGCCAGAACGCATCGCTGATCGGGAAAATGCCTCCTTCGCCCTGTATCGTTTCCACCACCAACGCGCAGACCGTGTCGTCAAATTTGGCCTCGAGATCCGCGACATCATTCATACGTACAAATTCAACGCCGGGAACGAGTGGCACGAAAGGTTCGCGGTACTTGGCGGGATACGTGATCGAAAGCGCGCCGAACGTGCGGCCGTGAAAAGAATTCTCAAGCGCGAGTAGGCGAGTCTTCTTCCCGCCGCCGTAGTTCTGCGAATTTGCGTTCGCGTAGGCACGCGCGAGCTTGAGCGCGCCATCCATCGCCTCGGTGCCGCTATTGGTGAAAAAGACCCGATCCAGTCCGGACCATTCAACCAGTTTTCCCGCGAGCGGCGCCTGATACGGGTTGTGAAAGAGATTCGAAAGGTGAATCGCGCGGCCCGCCTCGCGCCGGATCACACGCACCAGCTGAGGATGCGCGTGCCCGAGCGCGTTGACCGCAATGCCACCAAGAAAATCGAGATATTCCCGGCCGTCAGAATCGTAGAGCCGGCAGCCGCGCCCGTGCGTAAACACCACCGGCGGGCGCCGGTACGTATTCATCAGGTAGCGCGCTTCGGCGCGACGAATTTGCGCCGGAGAGAGCGATTTTTTCTTCGAAGTTGGCTTGCTTTTGGCCATTTTCAGCACACAACTCCATCCACTGCCTTCGCGGTGGTGTGAATGATTGGCAGAACACGCGTACCGGGGCAGCGGCTCCCATTAACAGAGGTCAGTATCGACCGGGGCAGCGTTCCACCTACGATCCGCACTTCGGAGACGCCGCCAGACAACGCACGCTTGGCGGCTTCGAGTTTCAAAATCATCCCGCCCGATACTTTATTTTGGCGGATCAGCTGCTCGATTTCGCCGCCGTGCACTGCGCGCAAAACCTTGTCGCCATCGAGAACGCCGGCAACGTCGGTAAGAAATATCAGGCGATCGGCGCCGACAAATTCCGCAGCCGCAGCGGCCATGTGATCCGCGTTGATGTTGTAAAGCTCACCATCGGCGCCGAGCCCGAGGCACGAAGCCACGGGAACGACTCCAGAGCGCCACAGCGATCGAAGAAAATCGAGATTGACCTCGGTGAGGTAGCCGACAAATCCCAATCCGCCTTCTCGCTCGTCAACCTGCATCGGTTCCGCGAGAAAGCACGCCGCGTCGGAAGCGCTAATGCCAACGGCCGGTTGGCCCGCTAGCGAGATCGCCCCGGCCACCCGCTTGTTCAGCAACCCGCCGAAAACCATCACTGCAGCATCGCGGGTCTCACGGTCGGTCACGCGCAGGCCATTGACGAACCGGCTGGCGATGCCCATGCGCTCGAGGGTGGCCGTAAAAATCTTTCCGCCACCATGAATCACGAGCAATTCGTGGCCCGCGCGCGCAAGCTCGGCAATCTGCCGCGCGATGGTCCGGACGTTTTCTTCGCGCTCGAGGAGCGCGCCTGCAATTTTGATTACTAGTCTCATAGCAAACCTGCCGTTTCTGGGTAGCCCCACATCCCGTTCAAGTTTTGTACTGCTTGTCCTGCCGCGCCTTTGCCCAGATTATCGAGGCAGGAAACCACCACGAGCCGCTCGCCTGAAGCATCGAGCGCAAATCCGATGTCGCAAAAATTCGTGTGCGTAACGTGCTGCAATTCCGGCAAACTCCCCGCCGGAAGAATTCGAACCATGGGTTTTCCGGCAAAGAATTGACGGTAGAGAGATTCGATTTCGTCTGCCTTGCGCGCGGGATTGAGCCACATATATAGGGTAGAGAGAATCCCGCGCTCCACCGGAAGCAGATGGGTAGTAAAGACAAAGTCTTTCGGTGCCAGGCCCGTGTGTTCTTCGACTTCGGGCGTGTGCCGATGCGTGAACAGCCCATAAGCCCGGAAGTTCTCATTCACTTCCACGAAATGTGTTTCGCGCTTCGGTTCTTTGCCGGCACCGCTGACTCCTGATTTGCAATCGCAGACAATTCCGCGCGTCGTGTTGATCCAGCCCGCTTCCAACAAGGGCTGTAGTCCCAAAATCACGGAGGTCGGATAGCAGCCGGGGTTCGCGACTAATCGCGCGTTCGGCAGCGCCTCAGCGTAGAGTTCGGGTAAACCATAAACCGCTTCGGCGAGCGTGGCAGCATCGGGCGCCGCGAGCTTGTACCACTCCGCAAAAGTTTCCCTCTTGCGGAAACGAAACGCGCCGCTCAGATCCACGATGCGCAAGGCCGGATTGGCCTCAAACAGTGCGGGTACCAGCTCAAGTGACACCTCGTGAGGCGTGGAAAGAAACACGGCTTGCGCGCCGCTCTGCGCAATGGCCTCGACGGAAAGCGGTTGGCATGGTGCTTCGCCCCAACCGCGAAGTTGCGGATACAACTCCGTCAGGCAACGCACATTCGCGTGCGCATCGCGCAGATAAAAGGTCGGCTTTTCAATTTTGGGGTGCCGCAGAAGGAGCCGGGCTAGCTCGAATCCCGCGTAGCCCGTGGCCCCGACGACGGCGACCCGTAAAGGGTCATTCATCGGAGCATTTCCTCCACGCGTTTCTGAATAGCGGCTCGCGCCGTCCGCGACGGCGTGATGATCAATACAGTGTCGTCACCGGCCAATGTGCCGGCGACTTCCTTCCAGCGTTCGGAGTCCACTGCTGCGGCGAGCGGTTGAGCTCCGCCGGGAGGAGTTTTCAGTACCAGCATGTTTTGCGCGGGCCGTATATCCAGCAAGAATTCTTTCAGAGCGCGAGCGAGCCCGCGGACCGGCGACGATTCTTCGGCCTGGGCGGCGGAGAGTGGCTTGTAACCCTCCGCGGTTTTCACTAGCCGCAGCTCGCGCAGGTCGCGCGAAAGCGTCGCCTGCGTCACGCGCACCCCGAGGTGAATGAGCTGGCGGCGCAGATCGTCTTGACTCGCCACTGCCTCGCCCGCGAGGAGCTTCAGGATTTGACCCTGCCGAAATCGTTTGTGAGCGCCCATGTAAGTTTATGCAGATTTATGCATAACACTGCATAATCATACATCATGTGGTGCGAGTGTCAAGGCTTGGATTCAGAAAATGTCCAAATTGTTCTTGTTGTGTGACGCGCCTACTTTTTGCGAATCTACAATCAAAATTCCAACGGATACATCCGCAGTGTAGAGATACAATTCCTCGCGATCGTCGGTGCCGCGAAGTAAATCTATAGCGATTACCGTCGCTGTTTTTATGTTAGGAGGAACTTAATGAGACGTCTCGCAGCTCTGCTCTTATTGTTTTCAGCCGGCGCGTTCTTGTGCAATGCGCAGACAGCGAAGAAGGCGCCGCCTGCTGCAGTGGCAATTCACGCGCGAAGAGTGCTGGATGTGCGCACGGGAAACTACCTGAGCGATCAGATCATCTGGATCGAAGGCGATCGTATTAAGGAGACGGGAAAAGCCTCGGAAATTTCAAGCCGATTGCCGCCGAACGTGAAAACGATCGATCTCTCTAGCGCCACGGTGCTGCCCGGGCTGATTGATTGTCACACCCATCTGACAATGACCCCTTACGATTCCGGTCCAGCCGGCATGCGCGAATCCTACCCGCGCCAGGCGCTGACAGGCGCGCGCAATGCTCGTGTAACTTTGGAGGCTGGATTCACGACCGTGCGCAACGTCGGCGCCAACGGATATTCGGATATCGCCCTACGCGACGCGATCAACACGGGCGACGTTCCCGGGCCGCGCATGCTGGCTTCGGGGCCGCCGCTGGGCATCACCGGTGGCCACGCGGACAACAATTATCTCGCACCGCAATACAACTGGTCCGACGATGGAGTCGCCGACGGCGTGGATGGCGTGACTTTGAAAGTTCGCAAGGACATCAAGTACGGCGCGGACGTGATCAAGTTCATGGCCACAGGCGGCGTACTTTCCGAGGGCGATAATCCGGCGCTCGCGCAATACAGTCCCGAAGAGATGAAGGCGATCGTGGACACGGCTCACGGACTCGGCCGCAAAGTGGCAGCGCACGCACACGGCGCGACGGGAATCAAGTACGCCGTGCTTGCGGGCGTCGATTCGATCGAGCATGGCAGCTACATCAATGATGAAGACATTCAATTGATGAAGCAGCATGGGACCTACCTGGTACCCACCGTCTACCTCGAAGACTGGCTGATGGAAAATCTGCAGACTCTGGGATTGACGCCGAGCATGATCGAAAAAGCCAAGGTCGTGCTGCCCATCGCGCAAGAGCGCCTTTCGCACGCTTTCAAAGAAGGTGTAAAGGTTGCGTTCGGCACCGACGCGGCCGTTTATCCCCACGGGCTGAACGCGCATGAATTCGGCAAAATGGTTTCAATGGGAATGACGCCATTGCAATCCATCCAGGCGGCGACGGTCAATGCGGCGGATTTGACCGGATGGACCGATCGCGTGGGAACGATTGAGCCAGGAAAGTTCGCGGACATCATCGCCGTACAGGGAGACCCGCTCGCCGACGTTCATGTACTCGAGAATGTTCATTTCGTGATGAAAGGCGGAGAGGTCATCAAGAATCAGTAATGGCGAGAATGTCCCTGGGAAGAAGAATCTCTCAGACACGCGGGGGCAACCCGCTGTGCTAAACTCCCAATAGCACTAGGCCCGTAGCTCAGTTGGCTAGAGCGCCACCTTGACACCGTAGCGCTGTGGGCCTTGCGAGCGATTAGAATTTTGGGGTCTAATTGCTTTAGTCGGAAACGTCACCCCAGTCCGTATAGGCCCGTAGCTCAGTTGGTTAGAGCGCCTCCCTGACACGGAGGAGGTCGATGGTTCGAGTCCATTCGGGCCTACCATTTCAAGTCGCCGCTGCATTTTCTACCTGTGATTTCCTACCTGTGTCGCTGGTATAGAACGGCGGTTGGAAAGGCGTCTCAGCTGGGTCGGCGGAAGAGAAACGCCAGCAGGGCACAGGTCACCGGAAGCACAAAGGCATAGCCCGCGATTCCCAAGTATTGGATGTGCAATTGGCCGAGCGCAGGGCCGAGAGTGCCCGCCGCAGATAACGTCCCGCCGACAATCATGCTCACTCGGACACGCTTTGGCAGCCCGTCTCCTTTGAAAACAGTCGCGGCGAAGAGTAGGGCAAGTCCTAGGAAGAAATCCCGTGACAGCAAATCCAAAGCCAGTGCAAGCGTCGGCCACTGTCCAAACGAGAGTTGCTGCGACAGCAGAGAAGTAACTCTGGAATCGATCTGTCGCCCCACAGTGAGGCTCGCGAAATGCACGCCGAAGGTCAGGACGGAGAAAACAACGATGAAAGCCAGAGCCGTCAGGGCAAAGGTCTTGTGGTCGGGTGGAGCGTAGGCGTAGATCGCAGCCATCATGACGACCAGTGCCACCGCGCAAAGGGATTTTCGTATCGTCGAAGGACGATGACAGTTGAAACGGCGGTTCTAGCCACGAACCGGTGTCTTTTGCATTTTGCAAAAGACGAACGGGCCTACGTTGCTTCAAAACGCTTCCTCCTCTCGGAGAGGAACTGGCTGTCGTCTGTGGTTGCTCTCTCTTTCTTTGCTTTAGAGCGCCTTTTCGTACTCCTTCTTCTGCTCACAAGTGGGCTGGCCTGAGGGGTGGCATTTTCTCCATGAACGTTCTCCCTGGAGTTCATTCGGACTGCAACCCTGCGAGCGCCTGAAAAAGCTTCGTCACGTCACTTGCATCGTTGTAAGGAGCAAGGGAAATTCGGATCCGTTCGCCGCGGGCCGAACATATAATCCTCTGGTCGCGGAGTTTCTCCACGGTTTCCCGTGCGCGTTTTCGGCCGTGTCCGAGCGAAATGATGTGAGGAGATGCGGCCACACCACGGACATCATGAAACGGTTCCCAGCCATATTCGCGAGCGCCATCAACCAGCATCGCGGCCAATTGACGTGCATGCGCTTCGATGCGGTACTCCCCCAGGGACAACAGCTGTTCGATAGAAACAGTGAGACCCGCAAACGAGACATAGGACATAGTGGACTGCGTGAAGCGTCGAGCATCGGACGCGAAGGAAACTGATTTAGCGTCGAAGTCAAAAGGATGTGGGGCGCCCATCCAGCCCGGCAAAATCGGAAGCTGTTTCAGTAAGGACTCAGACACGGCTGCCAAAGCGACGCCCCCATGTCCGCCCAACCACTTATAACCACTGGTAACCACCGCATCAGCTTCGAGCGTCGAGGTATCCACCAGCATTGCACCGGCCGCTTGGGTCGCGTCAACGATCAGGAATGCGCCCACCTTCTGAGCACTTCTGGCCACGCGACTAACGTCCACGAGGGTGCCTGTAGCATATTGCACACTGCTAACAGCTATGACACCCGTGGTTTCGTCTATGGCGTTAATGATCGCGTCTGTCAGATCACGATCAGGAAGGTCATCGACAAAACGAACACGGATTTTTTCAACATAGGACTGGCGAATCCACGGGCGAGTGACTGCGGGAAAGTCGGAGGACACTGCAAGAATTGTGGCATTGGGCTTGAGACGAAATAGCAAAGGCAATTGTCCCAGCAGCTCGCTTGCTCCGGCGAGAATGGCGATGCGTAATGGATCGTGATGAAACAATCTGCCGGCAACTCCCCTGAGGGCATGCCCGTAGTTGATCTCATCGCTGTCCGACATATAGAGATTGCCATGCCTCGCCACATTCTCAAGGAAGCTGTGCATCGCAGCGACTGCTGGCTGGCCAATCAATCCCAACGATGCTTGATTCAGATACGCACTGTCGCGGAGGCATGGATATTGAGAACGATCCAATAAAGATGAAGTCATTGTCGAATGTAGCTTCCTCCAAATAGCGAGCAAATTCCAACTTGCGGATCGCCGACCACCCGCCAAATGAGACTCATACTGCACAACCTGCATTTCCTACCTGTGATCCTTACCTGTGAGGCGGGTATGAAACGTGTAAAGAGGACGTTCGATACGGCTTAAGCTGTTCTGTTTCCTATCGGTGCTAGGTTGACACCGTAGCGCTGTGGGCCTTGCGAGCGATTAGGAGTTTGGGGTCTAATCGTTTGAGTCAGTGATGTGACCCCGGTAGGCTATAGGCCCGTAGCTCAGTTGGTTAGAGCGCCTCCCTGACACGGAGGAGGTCGATGGTTCGAGTCCATTCGGCCTACCATTTCAAGTTTCAGCTTCATTTTCTACCTGTGATTTCCTACCTGTGTTGGCGGTATAGCTCACGCCGCGCGCGATTCGTCATTTGACTTCGGGGCCAAAGCGGTCCCACTTCCCCTTCTTTCGCGCGACGTTCTGGTGATCTGCATGAATTGCGTTTCTTCGATCGAAAGCCGTGAGCTCGGATCGCTCGATTTGGCTGCGTCGCTGAGATTCGCTTCAACTCTTCAATGATTTTGGTGTCTTTGACTTTGTCGGTTGGGTCCGGTTTCGATGCTTGTTCCCGCCATTCGATACCACGTTTGTCCCACAGCCGAGTTACGAGACGTAGTCCTTTCAGCCGGAGAAGGCCCTCTCGTCCTTTGCACGGCCATTCTCGCAGCAATGCGTGCTGTCCGGCGGACATCTCTAAACCTTCTGGGCCACTCCCGCCTGGCTCGGCTTGATGTTGTGGTTCATACGGAAGAAGTTCGTCGGATCGTACTTATCCTTTAGGGCGACCAGACGATCATAGTTGCAACCGTAGGCTTCACGCGCTATGGCCTCGCTTTCATCTGTGACGTAGTTTCCGTACGCTCCCGCGACCAGATGCGGTCGCAAGCCTTCCCAGCATTCACGCGTCCAGCGAATGTTCTTTTCGGATTCCACGGGGTCGGTCCATATGGACCAGGCAAAGAAATTCCAGGAATACTGTCGGTGTGGAAAGGCTGTATCGCCGGGTGCGACACGAGTGGCAGCGCCATGCCAGTGTTCGACGAATGGAGCGAAGGTGTAGGGCGACGGGCTCTTGGCTACATACTGCGCGAGAGTCTCGATGGCATCGTTGCTGAGAGTGCGGAGAAAATTCGATTTGGTGTAGACGAGCCGCCCCGGTGGGAAGAATGGTTCGAACATGCTTTGGATTTGGAGATAGGTCATGGGGCCGAGCATATCCGCGACTGGCGTACCGAACTTTCTCAGGGGCTGCAAAAGCTTTTCGCCGTCGGCCAGTATTCCACAATAACAGGCTGCCAGACCAAAGACCGGAGTGCCTTCCAGAGTGGCGGATGTAGCCTGGTTTACCAGTTCGTCGGGACTGTGTTCGCAGAACTCGCGCCAGCGAGGCAAGATTTCCTTTGCCTTGCCGGCAGGGAAGAAAATCGCGCCGCCGTAGATGGGCCCGACTTCGTGGAGACGGTACTCGATGGAAGTGACGACACCGAAATTGCCGCTGCCACCACGGATGCCCCAGAAGAGGTCTTGGTTCTCGGAGGCGTTTGCGGTCAGGAGGCGGCCATCGGCAGTGACCACATCTGCGCCAATTACATTATCGATCGCGAGTCCGTACTTGCCATGGAGTTGGCCCCAACCGCCGCCTAGTGTCAGTCCGGCAATGCCCACGGTGGGAACGACGCCCTGCGTTGTGGCGAGGCCGAACGCCTGGGTTTCGCGGTCGAATTCCCCGAGCTTCAAACCTGTTTGAGCGCGGACGGTGCGCCTAGCGGGATCGACTCGGATTCCCTTCATTGCGGACATGTCAATCATGAGGCCGCCATCACAAACGGCTTTGCCAGCGACGCTATGGCCTCCACCGCGAACGGAGACGAGAATGTCGTGCTCGCGGGCTTCACGGACGCAGGCGATGACGTCGGCGGCGCCAGCGCAACGGGCGATGATCGCGGGACGTCGATCAATCATGGCATTGGGAATAGTGCGAGCTTCGTCGTATCCGGCCTCGCCGGGACAAAAGGATTGTCCGCGGAGTGAAGATCGAAGCTGCTGAACGGTAGATTCCGCGATCATCTGGACTCCAGTTGATGAAACGAATCTGGATCGACTTGTAGAACCGTCGCATGAAGGCTGACCAAAAGTCTAAGGAAATATCAAATTTTCAATAGAATACCGCCCTATGAAGGCACTGCGATTCTCCAGGATATGAATTCGGACCTTATCGGCTGGATACGGTTGGGCGGAGCCTGGAATGCCGGGGAGAAGTCATCGCGCTACCGCCCAAGGCAGTGGAAGTCTTGGCCGAGCTGGTCAAACGGCCAGGCGAGGTCATCGGGAAAAAGGAGTTGATGGAAACCATCTGGCCAGAGACATTCGTCGAGGAAGCGAACCTGAGCCAGATGGTTTTCCTGCTGCGCCGGGCCCTGGAATCAAGCAACGGGAGCGAATACATCGCGACTCTGCCGCGGCGCGGATATCGGTTTAGCGGCATCGTCCGTACGGTAGAGATTCCATGCCGTATTGACTCTATTGCTGTGCTTCCGTTGGCCAACCTAAGCAGCGATTTGAGCCAGGAGTATTTCGCCGACGGAATCACCGAAGCTCTGATTACCGAACTGTCGAAGATCGGCAGCTTGCGAGTCGTTTCGCGCACATCGGTAATGCGCTACAAAGGCAAGACCGAGTCAGTCGGGCAAATTGCCCGCGCGTTGCGAGTACAAGGGATTATGGAAGGCTCGGTAGTGAAATCGGGCGACCGTTTGCGAATAACTGTGCAGTTGATCCACGCCGGAAGCGACCAGCACATATGGGCCCAGGTTTACGAGCGCGCGATTGCGGACGTACTCGAGGTGCAGAGCAAGGTCGCTCGCGACGTTGCCGCGGGAATTCGAGCGGAACTCAGCAGGGACGAAAAAGCGCGGCTGACCGTCAGCCGAAAAGTGAGTCCAGAAGCTTATTCGCTTTACCTGAAAGGCCGATACTTAGCGCGAATTCTGACCGAAGAAGGGCAACGCAAGGCCATCCTTCATTTTCAGAAGTCGATCCGATGCGATCCCGATTATGCTCCTGCATATGCGGGACTGGCGGAATGCCTGATCGAGCTGGCTTACTTCTTCGGAATGGATCCGAAAAAGGCGTTTGCCGAAGCGAAGCCTGCAGCGTTCAAGGCGGTGGCTTTGGATGACGAGTTTGCTGAAGGGCACGCGGCGCTCGGGCTGCTTCGCTTGCTCGATGATTGGGATTGGCAGGCGGCAGATGCAGAGACGCGGCGGGCGATTGAACTCGCGCCGGGCAATCCGTACGTCTACTGGAAGCGCGGAGTTTATTTGCGGTATGCGGGGCGTTGCGATGAATCCATTCCGGTTCATCTCCATGCCGAGTCGCTTGATCCTTTCTCAATTGTTGCGATCCAGGAAGTGGGGTATGCGTTGTATTACGCGCGGCGATTTGGCGAAGCAGCGGAACAAATCCAAAAGGCGATAGAGCTCGAGTCTGCGTGGGATCAGCTTTATTTTGGTCTCGGGCTGACGCTGCTCCAACAGCCGCAACGTCTTGAGGAGGCAATCACGGCCCTCCGTACTGCGGTACAAAAAGAACCCGGGAATGTATTTTCCGTGGCGGCATTGATTTACGGACTCGGCCATGCAGGTCAGAAGAAAAAAGCAAAGCGGCGCTTGGATCAGCTCATGAAGAAATATGAGTACGTGCCGTGCTGGTTCCTGGCAATGGCCTGGGTTGGGCTAAACGAAAGGGAGCGGGCACTGGAGGCCCTGGAGCAGGCCTTCCGCGATCACGAGCCGTGCATGGTTAGCTTGAAGGTTGATGCCATTTTTGATCCGCTAAGGAATGACCGCAGATTCAAGGACATGATCCGCGGTGTCGGTCTAGAGCCGTAATTCGCGCCCGTACCCGATGATGGCTTTCGTCGGGGCGCCCGGATTCCGTCGCCCATCATGAAGGCGTAATGTTCGAATTCTGCGTAACAAGTTGTCGGATCGAACTTCTTCTTCAGAATGGCTAGGTGTTCGTAGTGCATTCAGTCCGCTTGGCATACGCGGTCGCCTTTTCCACTCAGCCGCCCGCTTATCGATCAAGCTGTTTGCAAACTCTTAGCGCAACATCGTCTGTGTCTCTTAGTGTCTGCGGTGCAGCTGTCGTTTCAAAACTTGGACTGAGGCGGCATTCGGATTCCTCCGCGGAGAGTCATACCACAGTCCCGACGGATTTCCCTTAGACATCCTCACGCTTTAAGGCAGGACCTGGTACATTGCTGTCATTCCGGCCTCCATGTGCTCGTCAACGTGGCAGTGGAACATCCACATGCCGATATTGTCGGGAACCATATCGGCGGTGATGAATTGCGCGGGCAAGAGGGAAAAATGTCCGTGCGGTGTCCTGCAATCGAAACCACGTTTCCGTGCCAGTGCGGTGTATGTAAGTTGACTTCTCCACCGAGAGTCATGACGTACCAACGCACGCGCTCGCCACGCTTCATCGAGGGCATAGGCATGTTGCTGAACATGTATCCGTTGATCGAGGCCTTGAAATTTACTGCAGCGAAGCCGTGAGCGGCCCCGCTGAAATTCCCGTCGACATCGCTAGGAATGAACTCCAGCTTGTTCACCGACTTCGGATCCTGCGCATAGGTGTCAATGTTGTGCTGCAGGTAGTGCGACTGATTTTCGTCGATCAACATGAATAGAGTGGTGAATTCGCGGTCCACGTCCTTGGGGCTCCCATCGGACCGAGCCATGCCACGACGAGTGATTACCATTGGGCCGACAAGTCCAGCGTTGACGTCCTTCGGTTCCCAATTGTGGGAATGATACAGCCAAACCACCGAGCTGCCGTCGTTCTCTCCGGGTCCTGCCCGCTCCGGCACGTTCCAGATGTAAGTGTGGGTTTGGCCTGGCGACACCAGTCCCGCTCCATCCATGTTCGTGCCTGCGTATGGCGTGCCCTCTGAGTCCCGGCTATACGAAACACCATGGGGATGTATGCTGTAGGGTTGCGTTGCGTTGTTGCGGAAGTGAATGACGATGGTGTCTCCGACCTCGGCCCGTATGAGTGGGCCCATGATTCCCAGGTGTTCCCATTCCTTTGCGCGTCTCTTTTCGGTGCTGAACGTCTCGTCTGCATATTCACGATAAACCGCCTTGCGATAAATCGTTCCAAGTCGATCCTTTCCACGCTCGGTCCATATCTTGGTTTCGCCCTCGAATGGTTTGCCGGTCATCTGGTCCATGCCAGCCGGCGCGTAGTTCCACTCGATCTCCACCGCGGCGATGTAATAGGCTCGGATTTTGCCGCCTGGCAGCGTCGGCTGTACATTTTGCGCTGCGGCTACACTGGAACAAGCCAGCACCAACAAGCATGCGACTGCTGTGGATGAAACTCTGTTACCAACATGCTTAGTCAGCTTCTCCATGCATCTCCTTCTTATTTCGCGTGGCCCGCCCCATTTCTGCAGTATCTCGGCAAAACCCGAGACTAGTGCCCTCTCGCAACGCTTACAATGCACGAAACCTAAAATAGTTCTGAATTTCGCCAGCCCTGTAAGTCTCTGCTTCGTTGGCAATTAGCCCTCCACAACTTTCGCAGATGCCTTTACCTGCGAATTTGAGTAGAATCGCACTCCAACAAGTCGCCTTCGGCCACACTCATGGACTCAGGTTCAAATGGCGCCATCCGGTTCGGTCCTTTCGAACTGGACACTCGCGCAGGCCACCTTCGTAGGGGCAAGGCACAGCTTCATCTTCAACCTCAGCCGTTCAAGCTCCTGACTCTTCTCGTCAGCCGCGCGGGCCAACTCATTACCCGAGACGAAATCCAGCATGAACTTTGGGATCAAGATACCTTCGTCGACTTTGAGCAAGGCTTGAATGTTTGCATCCGCCAGATTCGAACCGCGTTGAACGACACAGCCTCTGCTCCTCGTTTCGTCGAGACCGTACCTCGCCGCGGCTACCGCTTCATCGCCCCCGCGACCAAGCTGGCTCGTCCGCGCCCGGTTAATTCGCTCGCTGTCTTGCCTTTCGAAAACCCTGGCGGCGATGCCGACCTCGATTATCTCTGCCAGGGCATTGCGGAGAGTCTGATCAATAGTGTCTCCGCCGTGCAGCAACTAAGAGTGGTTCCTCGCCAAACTGCGTTCCGCTTTAAAGGCAGTACCCACCTGACGGAAATCGCACGCGAACTTAGCGTCCGGGCTGTTGTCAGCGGGCGAGTCATTTCGCTTGGCGAGGCCATCAATGTTCAAGCGGAACTCGTCGATGTGGAAACCAATTCCCAACTATGGGGAGGCCAGTTCAGCCGGAAGCTCTCCAACATTTTCGGCCTGCAGGAAGAGATCTCTCGTGAGATTTGCCAGCATCTGCGAGTGCAGCTGAGCCGAGGCGAAGTCAAGCGTTTGCGAAAGCGCTACACAGAAGATGCCCAGGCGTATCAGTTCTACCTGAGAGGCCGTTACTGCTCGGAGAAGCGAACACTTGAGGGAATTCACAAGGCTATCGAGTATTTCAACCAAGCGACTGAAAGCGATCCTCGCTACGCTCTCGCCTACGCCGGACTTGCCGACGCGTACACACTTCTAGGTTCTGGCACGTACGGCGCAATGCCCTCCAAAAACGCGAAGGTAAGCGCCACGGAGATGGCCGTGAAGGCGCTTGAGATGGACAACACCCTCGCCGAAGCCTTCACATCCTTAGCATTTGTCAGGTTCCGCTTCGACTGGGCCTGGCAGGACGCCGAACGAGAATTCGAGCGAGCAATCGAGCTGAATCCACGATATGTGACGGCCCACCATTGGTACGCGCTTTTTCTAGCTGCCATGGGACGTTACGACGAAGCCATCCGCGAAATCAAGGAGGCCAGGACACTTGATCCCCTGGCGTTAACAGTAAGCACAGCGGAGGGGCGGATATTCCACTTTGCACGTCAATATGATCGCGCGATTGAGCAATTCCGCAAGGTTCTCGAGCTCGATTTGAATTTTATCCCCGCGCACTTTGACCTCGGAGCTTCTTACGAACAGAAGTCAATGTTTCAGGAAGCGCTCAAAGAATTTGAAACCTGTGTAAACCTCTCGCGAGGAAGGTCCATATACAGAGCAGCAGTTGCGGAAGTTTATGGTCGTCTGGGGAGACGAGCCGAGGCGCTCAAGATACTTGACGATTTGCGGGAAGCGTCAGAGAAACAGTATCTATCCCCGAATGATAGGGCACTTGTCTACGCTGGTCTTGGCGAATGGGACCAAGCATTCGCTTGGCTGGAACAAGTATATGAACAGCGTGACGCATCGCTGGCATGGGTGAAAGTGGCTCCTGAGTCAGATGCTCTGCGTTCGGACCGACGCTTCGCCGATTTGCTCCGGCGGATGAACTTTCCAACGTAGTCACTGTCTGGGGCTCCGTTGACCGACCCTGAGATGCCAGGTTCTCAAACGACTCTCATCTGCGCTACCTGTAATTCCTACCTGTGATAACGGTATGACACGTGTAGAGAGTATGCTCGATACGATCTAAGTTGTTCTCTTTCCTATCGGTGGTAGGTTGACACCGTAGCGCTGTGGGCCTTGCGAGCCATTAGGATTTTGGGGTCTTAGGTTTACACTCTGGAGATGTGACGGTACCAGCCACCGAGCTGGCGTCTTTTGCATTTTGCAAAAGACGGACTGGTCTACATTGCTTCAGAGCGCTTCCTCCTTCCACCTTCAATCTCATCCCGGACGACGCAAGGTCTTACGCACGGTCTGCCCTGCGACAGAGGTTGTGGGGGCGCTAGGTTCGGCGAGGTTTGCGCTTCTGGGCATCGTTCGAGTAGACTTTGCGTTCTTTGACACGATGGGAGAGGGATGTGCGAAACATGACGATGAATCCAGAGAATGGCATCACACGACGCGGATTCTTCAAATGCAGTGCGGGAACTCTCGCGACCGCAGGAATTCTGGCCGGAGTCAGCAATGCACAGGATGCTTACCACTCAGACAAAAACCCAGATGTGGCCAAAAACGACTCGGCGCGAATGACCGGGAAGATCGCATTGGAGGAACATTTCGCGCTCCCCGAGGCGGGCGACATTTACAACATACAGCCCGCACCCGAATTTCGGCAGCAAATGCAAGACATGGACGGCGGGCGGCTGGCGGAAATGGATCGCGGGGGAGTGGAACGCTGCATCCTCTCGCACGTTGGGCCCGGGGTTCAAGCGATTCGTAATAGCTCGGAGGCGATCGCCACGTCGCAGCGCTGGAACGACTATCTGGCAGAGCAAGTAGCAAAGAATCCGAAACGCCTGAAAGGATTCGCGGCCTTGCCCATGCAAGATCCTGAGGCTGCCGCCCAGGAGTTGACCCGTTGCGTGAAAGAGTTGGGCTTCTGCGGCGCATTGGTCCACGCGTTCTCACAGACTGACGAGGCGGACTCGGCCGTGTTCTATGATCTGCCGCAATACCGGCCTTTCTGGGCAACAGTTCAGCAGCTTGACGTGCCCTTCTACCTGCATCCCCGGGCAGTGTTGCCGACCCGTCAGCAGGATTATCAAGGGCATCCGTGGCTCACCGGTTCAGCCTGGGGTTTCGCGGTGGTGGCTTCGAATCAAGCCCTCCGCCTGATGGGGAGCGGCTTGTTCGATGAATATCCCAAGCTCAAGATCATCCTCGGCCATCTCGGCGAGGGTTTGCCCTTCAGTATTTGGCGGGTCGATCACCGCATAGCGAAGCTGGGGCTTGAGACGAAAGCGAAACAATCCATGAGCCATTATCTGCGGGAAAATTTCTACGTCACCACCAGCGGCACCTTTCGCACCCAAGCCCTGACCGACGTGATGCTGGAAATCGGTGCCGACCGGGTTCTGTACTCGGTGGACTACCCCTATGAGGATATGGGCGAGGCGGCGGGCTGGTTCGACCGTGTGCCTGTTGCCGAGATAGACCGCGTCAAAATTGCCTACGGCAACGCCCAGAAGCTGTTCCGCCTCTAGTCGACAAATGTGTCAGTTGATGCGGTGAAGTAGGGGCGTTCGAGAGTTGGACAGCGGCGCTCGAGTTAGACAAAGCCGTTTTATAGAAGGATCGCAACCTGCATTTCTTACCTGTGATTCCTACCTGGATTACCACCAAAACAGATGTAGAGAGGCTGTTCGATGCGTCTAAGTCCTTCTCCGTCCTGTCGGTGGTGGGTTGACACTGTGGAGATGTGGGGTTCGGGCCCCGCACGGGCCGGTCAATTGATTGCATTCCACATGGGCGACAAAACGTCCGGGGCTGTGGGCCCTACTGAACACGAACCTAGATCGAAGCGTGGTAGCATACGTTCCCAGTATGACAGCGGGCAGTTCCTCATCCGAATACGCTCTGGGCAGCACCGAATTCGAGCATGAACGTCTGATTCGCCAGGCGGCGTGGCTTGCTCCTTACACCGAAAAATTCTTCCGTGAAGCGGGTATCGGCCCAGGACAACGCGTCCTCGATCTGGGTTCCGGTGTCGGAGACGTCGCTCTCTTGTTGGCTCGTCTGGTCGGCGCCTCGGGCGAAGTAGTGGGCATCGAACGCGATGCACGCTCGATTGCTCGCGCGGCGGAGCGCGTGTCCAAAGACGGACTACGCCAAGTAAGCTTTACGCAGGGCGATGTCAGCCAGATTCCGCGCAGCAAACCCTTTGACGCTGCGGTGGGCCGTTACATCCTCATGTTTCTCCCGAAGCCCGTCGCCACCCTGCGTTCACTCTGTGAGTTTATTCGTCCCGAGGGAGTCCTGGCATTCCAAGAGGCGTCCTTCGCCAATTTTCTCGAGCGTGCTGCTTCATTACCCCTGTGGGCTTTGGGAGGCGCTCTGGCGCAAGAGACTTTCAGACGCTCCGGAACAATCACGGACATGGAACCAGTCTTGCCACGAATTCTCCGGGAAGCAGGGCTGTCCGTAGTGTCCACGAAGACGGAGATATTATCCGGTGCGGAGGAGTGGCTTGTCGGTATTCTTCAGAGTTTGCTGCCACAGATGAGGCAGTTCAATCTTCCTCTCGAACCGCTGGGCGACTTCAACACGCTTTCCGAGAGGCTCAGAGCAGAAGTTGCGGCGTCGAATTTGGCCACGCCCTTGCCAGCACTCGTTAGCGCCTGGGCTGTCAAACCACCTGTATGACCATCCCCTCGTTCCGGCGAGTCGGATAGCCTAAAACTGCGATTCTTACCTGTGATTCTTACCTGTGTTACATGTGAAACAAAATGAGGCACGGTGCTCGATACTCTCTAAGTTGTTCTCTTTAGTATGGGTGGTAGGTTGACGCTGTGGAGATCTGCTGCCCGGCGCGTCCTACCCCTCTGTCTGAGAACGCTTTCTCCTCCGGAGGGGGACTTTCTCTTTTCTATGGTGGTAAGGGCTGGTCTCAGTCCCTACCGTGCCGGGGACGGCTCTCTCGTGCTCCGAGCAGACATTCTCGCTGAAGCGCGTGACGATAGTGTGAACTGCCAACCGCACCGTGCCGAGAGCACACCTCGGAACTGCATGCTAAACTCAGCCCGAAACGACAGCAGATCACAATGGCACACAACCACGAATACTTTCTCGGCCACAGCTCCCTAGAGCAAAGACGTCTGCAACAGCAAGCCGGGGAACTCGCTGAGGAATCGGTCTGGCTCTTTGATCAAGTTGGAATCGCACAGGGATGGCGAGTAGTCGAGATAGGCTGTGGACCTCAGGGGTGCCTCGAACTGCTGTCGAGCCGTGTCGGTCTGACGGGTTCCGTAATTGGCGTCGAACTTAGCGATCATGCCGTCCAACTCGCTCGGGAATTTCTATCGGAGCGACGAATTAACAATGTGGAGGTTCGCCAAGGGAACGCCGCCGCGACGGGGCTGCCAAGAGAACGGTTCGATCTTGCCACGGCCCGCTTGGTTCTGGTCAACATTCCTGAGCCGGAGAAGATTGTTTGCGAGATGGCGGCATTGGTGAGGAGCGGAGGTGTCGTTGCTCTACATGAGGCTGACTGGAGTGCGCATGTCTGCGACCCGCCACTTCCGGCGTGGGACCGTCTTAAACAGGCCCTCGTTTCCTACTCCGAAGCGAAAGGAATCGATCTGCACATCGGCCGACGGATCGCCCGGATGTTGCGCAATGCGGGCTTGATCGACGTTCGGGTTAATCCCCTGATTCATGTTTATGGACCTGACCACAGTCGTCGACCGATTTTGCTGCAGTTTGCAAACAATCTTCGTGACCGACTCGTGGCGGAGGGCTTCATCTGCGAAGCAGAATTTGCCGATTGCGTTTCTTCGCTGGAGCAGCATCTGAGCGCCCCAGAGACGCTCGTCGTGTCACACTTATTTATCCAAGCTTGGGGGCAGAAGCCTTAGATGACCGGTCCTGATAAATGCAACTTGCGATTCCCACCTGCGATTCTTACCTGTGAGACTGGTAACGATTGTAGAGAGGACACAATCTAAGTTGTTCTCTTTCGTATCGGTCGTAGGCTGACACTGTGGAGAGCATTTCAATGAACGAGAGGGCAGGCAATGCGCAGTCGCGTGTCTATGATCGGGCATTGCTGCTGCACGGCTCCAAACGCAATGAAATGCTGACTCTTGCGGAAATCGAGCAGTACGGACTCGATAGCTTCGCCGACGCCAACTACGTCAGCATCTACGGAATGCCGCCGCGAGAATGGTACCGCCACGGAATCCGGATGCTCGGCCGCACGGCGGTAGAGTGCACCCGTGACGCGCTCGGCGATCGTATTGGTCTCGATGTTGCCTCAGTCGCTGAACGTATGCCATCGAGTCAATTGATGGTAATCGATCCCTTCGCTGGCTCCTGCAACACGCTGTTCTGGATTTTGCGCCACCTGCCACATTCAGAGGGCATCGCCTTCGAATCCGACCCGCAAGTCTTCGAACTCACGCATCGCAACCTCACGGCCCTTGATCAAAGGATCGAACTTGTCCATGGCGACTATGTAAGGCTCCTTGAGGAGCGCCGCGTGCCGGAGGATCGAGGCATCGTCGCCTTCGTCGCACCTCCATGGGGCACCGCCCTAGATGAAGTGCAAGGCTTGGACCTTCGCCGCACTACACCTCCAGTCAGCGAGGTTATCGAGCAAATTGCGCGTCAATTCCCGAAGCATAACATCCTCCTCGCGATGCAGGTTTATGAGAAGGTTAGCGCCCCTTCATTAACTCAGGTTCAAACGCGGCTCGATTGGACCGAACTGCGCATCTTCGACATCAACGAGAAAGGCTGGAACCACGGTATTCTTCTGGGAACGAAAGGTTGGGCACCTCGGTAAAACGTACACGCAAGAAATATATCAGCCGATAGTGCCACGTGAGCATTAGGCGACTCCACAATCAGCCCAATCGCGCTAACCTAGGAGGCGCATGAGAGTCCTGTTCCTGTTTTTGCTTTCAATCACAAGCGCCGTAACTTTCGCACAAGACTATCCAACGAAGCCCGTGCGCATGATCGAGCCGTTCGGGGCTGGTGGCGGGCCTGATCTGATATCCCGCGCAGTCAGCCCGAAGCTCTCTGAGCTGTGGGGCCAGCCCGTGACAGTCGAGAACCATCCCGGCGCGGGAAGTACGGCAGGCCCCGCTTTGGTCGCGAAGTCGCCGCCCGACGGTTACACCTTGCTCGTGAACACCAGCGCTCAGGCCTACAGCGCCGCCTTTGTGGAGAACCTGCCATGTAACCCGTTGAAGGATTTCATCCCGGTTGCTCCACTCACCAGCCAGCCCTACGTGCTGGTCGCAGGCAAATCGTCGGGCATCACTACCGTGGGCGAGCTTATCGCAGTGGCGAAGGCGAAACCGGGTGAGCTGAGGTTTGGCTCCACGGGCACGGGCACTGGCACGCATTTGGGGCTCGAGAGATTCAATCTAGAGGCAGGTATTAAGGCAGCACATATACCCGCGCGACCGGGCGATGCGATTGCTGACGTGATCGCCAACACGGTCGCAGGGCGCACTACTTACATGATGGCGCCCATCCCGCTCGCTCTGGCCGATATCCGTGAGGGCCAGCTCCGTGCGCTAGGCGTGACCACCAAGAAGCGCTCGTCCTTGCTGCCGGAGGTTCCGACGATCGCGGAGGCTGGTGTTTCTGGCTTCGACTACCCGATTTGGTACGGAGTGTGGGTGCCAGCTGGCACTCCTGCCGAAGTGGTGGACAAACTAGCGAAAGACATCGCACGCTCCTTGGCTGCGCCAGATGTGCTCGACCGACTTGCGAAGCACGGGGCCGATCCCCTGAGCATGACTCAGCCGCAGTTCGCACGTTTTGTTCTGAACGAAAGTGAGAGTGCGGCGCGAATCATCAAAGCTGCGGGGATCAAACCTCAATAAGCCTGACGCTGAATTTGCGGGCGGCGGTCGCGTGAGAGCATGGGCGCTACCTGCATTTCCTACCTGTGATCTCTACCTGTGAAACGTGTAAAAGACGTGTAGAGAATATGCTCGATACGGTCTAAGTTGTTATCTTTCCGAAGGGCCGTAGGTTGACACTGTGCAGATGTGCTGGCCGGGCCTACAATTCTCCCTCGTCCCTTTCACGGGTCGAGATCGGCGGTTGGCATCACCGCCGCCGGCGTGGACCGCGTTATCGGGACTGCGACGATCTCCTCCTGCGGGGATCTTTTCCGTAACGCAAAAATCAGCATTGCTGATACGAACAATGAAATACCTGCGAACACAAGGCCGCCGCGAAAACTTCCTGTGCGCTTGTTGATTGCTCCCATTGCGTAAGGCCCCACAAAGCTGCCTAGATTCCCGACGGAATTGATCAAAGCGATTCCAGCGGCAGCCGAGAATCCGGTTAAGAACTCATTGGGAAGCGACCAGAAGGGACCCCATAAGCTGTTGATCGCGGATGCCACAAGACACCACAGTGCGACCGTAAAGAAAACAGAACTTGTTGCGGTTCTGCTCAACAGTAGCAGTGAAACCGCTCCGACTATCAAGGGAATCGCGGCGTGGTACCGGCGTTCGAGCGTTCGGTCTGAATCTCGCCCGACGAACATCATGGCTGCCAGTGCTGCAAGATAGGGAACCATCACCAGCACTCCGACCGTGGTATTTGAATATGCGCCGCAAATACCTTTGATTAACTGGGGCATCCAGAAGGTCATCGTATACTGACCTACCATTGCCGTGAAGTAGATCGCGGTCAAATGCCAAACCCGCGAGTGGGCCAGCGCTTGACTCACAGTGATTCGGCGTCCCGCCAGTTTTTGTTGTTCTTCATGCGCCTGTTCGGCTGTGATGTAGTTTCTTTCCTCGGCTGTGAGAAATTTGGCATCCGCGGGTCGGCTGGGCAGCAGGAAATATGTCACGATACCGCCCACAATAGCGGGAACGCCCTCCAGTATCAGCAGCCAGCGCCAACTGCTGACTCCAAACCAATGAATGTGATCGAGAATCACGCCTGAAAGCGGAGCGCCGACTATGTTAGCCACAGGAAGAGCGGTCAAGAACAGAGCAATGGCGTGGCCTAGTTGCCGCCGTTGAAACCAGTAGGTCAGGTAGAGTAAGATTCCGGGAAAGTACCCTGCCTCGGCCACCCCGAGCAGAAACCGCACAACGTACAAGTGGAGAGCCGTCTGCGCAAACCCAGTCAGCATCGCCACAATTCCCCAGCTGACCAGTATCCGCGCAATCCAGATACGCGCTCCAATCTTGTGCAACAGCAGGTTGCTGGGTATCTCAAAAATGAAGTAGCCAACAAAGAAGATTCCCGAGAGGAATCCAAACTGTTGGCTTGTGATAGCCAGTTCCGTGTTCATCGTCAAAGCTGCAAAGCCGATATTGATGCGGTCGAGGAAAGCAATCACCATGAGGACGAAGATGAACGGGATGATCCGCCTCTGCAGTTTGCGGATTGTTCTAGCCTCAATTGCAGCTGGGGCAACTGCTAGGCTTGTCATCGTCATTGCCTCTGGCCCACCATCATCGCCAGCTGCGCGATTGAACGCGACAGATCGGCACAGTCTAGCACCGAGCGGAGGGGAAGACCTGCGATTCCTACCTGTGAGACTGGTAAAACAATTGGAAAGACGGCTCTCGAGACTCTCCAAGTTGTTCTCTTTCGTATCAGTCGTAGGTTGACACTGTGGAGATCTGCGATTCGAGGCCCGTACGGCCCGCCAGCAATCGCGGGAGGCTCCTCACGCCGGCAACGCTTTCCCCTTAGTCTCTGGTCCTGCAAACGGAGCGACCAGCAACCCGACGATATAGATCAGCGACATCACAGCCGCAGCGGTTCCGATCCCGCCAAAGAACGAGATCAACCAACCCGCTAGGAGAGGGCCCAGTCCGGCGATGCTTCGCGAACTATCGAAAACCAGCGACATTGCCGTTCCTCGGACGCGTGTCGGGAAGAGCTCGGGCAAATATATCGTCATCCATGCGAATTGGCCGCTGCTGAAAAAACCGTTTGCCGCAGCCATCATGAGCAGTCCGTTGCGCTCGTGGACCAAAAGAAAGTACCAGAGCGAGAATACAAGTGCGCCCAAGTAGTACAACCAAATGATCGGCTTGCGACCGAGAATGTCGGCCAAGAACCCCAGCGCAAGAAAACCCGCAATTGAGCCGACGCTGAACATGAGTCCAACGGTCGAAGACGATAGTTGGAATTGGGTTCCTGCATTGGTGCGCACGTGCGTGGCATACTCTGGAATCCAAGTGGACGCAGACCACCAGCCCACGACAGTAGTGATAGACATCAGGAGCAAAAGCCCCACTCGGCGTCGCATCTCGGCGTCCGAGAAAATGCGAGTTAACGTAAACTGCACTAGCTTCCTATCCTCGGAGGAGCCGCTACCCGATTCGAGGCGCTTCTGTGCCTCCCGCCGCTCGCGGTTGGAAGTGACCCACAGAGCTGGCTCGTCAACCCAGCGACGAAGACGCAGAAGTAGGAATGCTGGAATGATGCCGATAAGAAACATGTAACGCCACGACGACGGCCCAAGCGGATTTAGGAGCAGCCAAATGCCCGACGCCATAAGTAAACCAACGCCGTAGGCCGCATGAAGCGCGCCACCAGCGCTCCCGCGCGATTCGGGCGGCCAGAACTCAGCGACGATCGCAGCACCCGGCCCCCATTCGGCACCTAACCCAAGGCCAGTAAGGAAACGAAAGACAAGCAAGGACCAGTAGTTCCAGGCGATCGCGGCAAGCCCTGCAAAAACGGCATAACAGAGAATCGAGAGCATGAGTGTGCGTCTGCGACCGATGTAGTCGGCAACCATACCCGCTGCGACTCCGCCCACCGCCCATCCGACCATCGTGGCTGCGAGTAGAGCACCCATATACACAGACGCTTTCGACAGCCTCTCCGGCGTCAGGAGCTGATGCACAGCAGGGGCCATGACAAGCACTAGCCCGTAAGTTTCGTATCCATCGAACATCCAGCCGAGCCATGAGGCCAGCAGCGCCCTCCAGCTGGCTTTGCCAATCGTAGTGCCCCAGCGCTGCCTCGTGACGACAGTTGCTGCCATGGCTAGTTCCGTTTATAGCATGCTCTGCCATGCACACCTGAATTCTCTGAGACCCATATCAGGTCGAAATGCAATCTGCGGAAGGCGCGAGGCCGGTAAGCCGTGCGACGCGAGCCTAACCTGCAATTCCTACCTGTGATTCTTACCTGCTTTACTGGTAAAACGATTGGCGAGATGGCGTTCGATACTCTCTAAGTTGTTCTCTTTCCTGTCGGTGGTAGGTTGACACGGTGGAGGTCAACGGTTCGAGCCCGTTCGGGCCTACCATTCTCACCTTTCTTCTTTTCCAGCGTGCGGCGGAAACGGTATGACTCCGTGCCCGTCTCGATGATGTGAGCCTGGTCAGCCGGTCCAGCATCGCCTTGCACAATCGGGCGTTCGGAAACATGGTGGTCCACTCAGAGAACGGCAGATTCGTCGTGACGATCACCGCCATGGCATGAATTACGTCGGCTCCAAGGCGAGAGCGGATCGGCACAGAATTAGCAACTTTGAAGACTGTTGAATGGTTGACTGGAGCGCCGATCAGTATGGGCTCCATGAGTATGACCGGTTCAGCTCGATCCTGAGCTGCTCCTATTTCCGCTTTCAAGTCCCGCCATCTTTTTCTTTCTGTCCGGTCCTCAGTACATCTCGATGTATTCATGGAGAGGGTTAACAAAACCGAAAGAAAGTATGCCCGCGAAACGGGCGCATTTGGCCATGGGGACGGTCAAATAAAACCGCCGACCCAATCGCGCACTCGTGCTGTAGAGCTATCACTCGTCTCATGCAACGTCCTTCGAAGTCGGTAAGCGTTTAAGGACAACATGGGTCTCTCGTCGAACACCCGCGAAGTTCAACCCCTTGATCCGTGTCTCCTTTTTCGAGTGCCCAGGGGTTTCGTTTGTCTGGAGGTAGAAAGGAGGTGGATGTGCGTTACCTTGGAATTAGCAGGAGTGCCGAAGCCGTGGTTGAGGGCTCCCGACAGACTGAAGGTGTATGCCGACGAGAGCTTCGATGGGAAGAGACAACGCGTGGCGGCCGTTGCTTAGCCAGCACAGCAATTCGTTGTGCTGTTGCCATGATTCCTGTAGAAAAGACTAGTCAGACTAGTCCTTTTCGAGGGAGGGCATAAGATGCGATCAAGCAAGAAACGGAATGCTAGGAGAGAAGCCGTGTCACAGACGTGGCAGTTGCAGAACGCCAAAGCTCGGTTCAGTGAGGTGTTTCGGCGTGCGCGAGAGGACGGTCCACAACTTGTGACCCGACAAGGAAAAGAAGGTGTGGTCATTTTGCCCCTGGAAGATTTTGATCAACTTGTGGATCGTGCGAAGAAACCGAGGAGCCTAGTGCGCTTCTTTGCTGAAAGTCCTCTCGTCGGCCTTCAGTTGAATCTGGAACGTACGCAGGATGTGGGGCGGGACGTCAAGCTATGATGGGATTCTTGCTGGACACGAACGTAATTTCGGAGTTGGTCACCAGACGCCCGGAGCCAAACGTCAGCCGGTGGGTGGAAGATACAGATGAGACCTTGCTTCATTTGAGCGTGTTGACCTTGGGCGAGATTCGGAAGGGAATTGGTGGTTTGCCTCAGGCAAAGCGCCGGGCGGAGCTAGAAACTTGGCTCAACAAGGGCCTGCGAAGTAGGTTTGCGGGGAGGATCCTGCCGATTGACGCTGCGGTGGCGGATCGTTGGGGTCGGGTTGCCGCACAGGCCCGCTCCAAGAATGTTCAGCTGCCTGTTATTGATGGATTGCTCGCGGCGACTGCTCTCGAGCACGACTTGACATTCGTGACCCGCCACACAGCAGATGTAGCAGGCACCGGAGTATCGGTACTGAATCCTTGGGAAAAGTCCTAAGGTTGCCGAAAGAATTCGGCTCATTCGAGGGGCTCAGCCCATTCACCGGTTCGATCCCGGTGACGTCCATAGATTAAAACCGCAGGGAACTGCTCGCTTCAGCGGGCAGAGGAATACGGCTCCTCCGTTAGTTGCCTTGCATATTTCTAACTTCTGATTTACACTACATACGTGATGGACACTCGATACAGAGTCAGCGCGGGTGCCGTTTACACGCTCCAGTACCACTTTGTTTGGTGCCCGAAGTATCGGAAGCCTGTACTGGTCGGCAAGGTTGACAAGCGATTGCGGGAACTCTTGTACCAAAAGGCTAAGGAACTGGAAGCCGAAATTCACGGGCTGGAAATTATGCCTGACCACGTGCACCTGTTTGTGGAGTCCGACCCTCGATTGGCTCCCGCGCATATCGCGGCGCAGTTCAAAGGATTCACATCGCACGAACTGCGAAGTGAATTCTCTTGGCTCCGGTCGCAACTGCCCAGCATGTGGAGTCGAAGCTATTACGTCGGCAGCATTGGCACCGTTTCGGAATCCAGCGTAAGGCGATACATCGCCAACCAGAAAACTCGTGCGCAAGACGTTTAAATATCGGTTATGCACAGCGCGCTCCCAGTCGGATGCTCTCGACGGACAACTGGGAGAAGCCTGCCGCTTGTACCATGCAGCGTTGCAGGAACGTCGCGATGCGTGGAAACAACGAGTTTCGGTCAACTACTACACGCAGGCGAATCAGTTGAAAGAAATCCGCGCAGCGGGTGACTTGCGTTTGGCAAACTTTAGCTGCGGCCAAGATATTCTTCGGCGCGTGAACAGGACTTTCGAGGCTTTCTTTCGCCGAGTGAAGCGCGGTGATAAAGCGGGCTATCCTCGATTCAAATCTCGACGCCGTTTCGATAGCATCACTTTTCCGAGTTACGGCGATGGCATCAAACTCACCGGAAATATTCTTCGCGTTCAGGGTGTTGGAGAAATTGCAGTCAAGTTGCATCGCCCTATGGCGGGCAAGATTAAGACGGCGACCGTCAAACGCGAATGCGGCAAATGGTACGTCTGCTTCTCGGTTGCATGCGAAGCCAAGCCACTGCCCCCGCTCGACACCGCGATTGGAATTGACCTGGGGCTGGAATACCTCGCTGCGCTCACGGATGGTCCACCGGTACCGAATCCACGATGGTATCGACAGGCTGAATCTCGCCTTCGACGCGCCCAGCGCCAGATTGCACGGCGCAAGAAAGGCTCGAATCGCCGCCGCAAAGCAGTTGTATTGCTCCAGAAGGTTCACGCTCGAATCCGGAATCAACGGAACGAGTTCCAACATCGTCTCTCGTTCTGGCTGATAAAGAATTTCGGAACGATTGTTGTCGAAGATTTGAACTTCAAAGGCATGGCAGGCGGCATGCTTGCCAAGTCGGTTCACGATGCCAGTTGGGCTGCTCTTGTCTCTAAGATTGCGTACAAAGCTGAAAATGCTGGGCGCACTCTGATCCAGGTAGACCCTCGCGGCACCAGTCAAACCTGCGTCTGCGGCGCGACAGTGCGAAAGGCTCTCTCCGACAGAGAGCACGTTTGCACTGCGTGTGGTCTGATTGCTCCGCGTGATGTAGTTAGTGCTCAAATTATTCTCCAAAGGGCTCGGATAAGTCCTTCAAGACTCAACGTAGTGGCTGTCAGCGCATGCGTGTCTTGAGAAGCCGTCGCGTTTACGCGGCGGAGAAGTCACCAAAACTTCTGCAATTTACACTATAGCTAAGTCTTGATCTCGCCTCGCTCACGAAATGCTGCCTTACAATAGTTACGTCGTAGAAAGAGAGGTTCCATGAGAACGACTCGCCCCGTCGTCATCAGCATGCGTCCGGCAACCCGTCTCCAGCGAATGGCCAACCGGCACGATCCCGGTTGCGTCTACCAAGCCTTTCTCGTCCCAAAACTCGTCACCAATTCGTCACCAAAACTAGGCCATTCGGGGCATTTTTGAGCTGGTCAGAACCGGAAAACCAAGACAGGCAAATGGATTTAGCTTTCTGACCACACAATTGACACGGTGGAGGTCTGCGGTTCGAGCCCGCACGGGCCTACCATTTTAAGTCGTTGCTACATTTCCTACCTGTGATTTCCTACCTGTGATGTCGTTAGTGTTGTGCCCAACCCCGCATAAATGTACTGGTCGCCGAAAGCCTTTTTAAGCGCTGTGAACGCTGGCTCTCCGGTGCAGTGACCGGGAGCAACGTATTCGACTCTGAACCGATCATGCAATGCGGTGACAGTGCTCTCGATGTCAGGATCGGGCGCTACAACGAGATGAAAGCCGCCAGCGATGAAATGAATGCGCGGATTGATCGCAGTTGCAGATTCAACGATCTTGTCAATACCGGGATGCGAACAACCAACCACGATGACCATGCCGTCGGGCGTATTGATGGCGAGCGACAGCTCACGTAATTCCAGCGTTCCCGGCTTATCGGACACCAGTGCGATCAGATGGATATCGGGAGCAATCTCGATGTTCTTGTCGACCAGTTGAAAGTTAGCTCCGGGCCAAGCCGATCCAAATCGCATGACTTCTGGCGGCGTACCGTCGTAGTAGCGCTGTTCTTGAGGGAGAGAGGCATCCTTACGATAAAAACTGCTCGGTAAGTCGGCACCGTAAACCCCGAACCCTTCCTTGGGCACGTAAATCTTCACCGTGGGGTTCACCTTCAATAGGTAGGTCAGCCCTCCCATGTGATCGCCGTGTCGGTGCGACATTACAACGAAGTCCAACTTGGTCAAGTCCACGCCCTTCGCTTTCGCGTTCTGCGCGAGAATGTCAGGGTTGTTGCCAGTGTCGAACAGGATCCGTTTTCCACCGTATTCGACGAACGCAGCATAGCCCCAGTCTTTCTGCATCGTGGATGCTTTACCGAATGCATCATAGAGAACAGTGATTTGCGCACTGCCAGCCGTAGCGCTCGCCATTGGAGCGGTGGATATTGTCGCGGCACACGCGATGAAGAGCTGGAGTACTGCAGAACAGGAAACCGCCCAGTTATCGGATGCCATGTTTTTCCTCCCTGCGTTGGCGTGGTGACCATTCGTGGTCTTGGGAGCCGAAAGCAAATTACACACTGCAGAATTACGCAGTCAAGCCCACGTAGGGTGAAGAGGTTGATGGTTCGAGTCCATTCGGGCCTACCATTCACCCCACAGCCCCGGTTTTACGTCCCTGGCTTTACATCCTTCAGAGAGATCTATCGCTCGATCTTACGTTGGGCTCGGCGCGTCCTGCGCAACCGCTCCCATTCTTTGGTAAGTCATGAGCGCAGGTCCGGGGAAGGTGGTCTACCAGGAGACATACAAAATCCTCGAACTATCAGACACGTGCCTTCGTTACATGCAACCAAGCCAACGAAGGCGACGCCGTAAGCGATGTAATCCTGCGGGGCGATAATCCATCACTAAGCGTGGCAAGTTCCAATCCTGTGAGACATTGCGAAATCACAAGCTAGCGTGAATATTCTGTTGACAGCGATATTCAAAATGTCTATAAGACTTATCAAGTTTTGGGAACGATACCATGTCGTTGCCAGGGTGGGGAATAGACGCGTGTTCTGTCCTCTTGGCGAGAGAGGCTTCTTGATCTCAACTACCGCATGGTGGTATCGAAGAGTCGAATGGATTGTATCTAGGGAGCTGGTGATCTGGGTGGGTTCTCGGTCGTAAGGGTGTGTGGTGGTGTGCTCAACTCTGCCGGCTATTGCGCTGCGACATCTTAAACGAAACCTCGTTTAAGCGCGTGTTCGTGTGGCCAATCGTATGTGCGAGATGGGTGGGCCTAACGCGCCTCTCTTTGGGGGAGGAGAAGATTTATGAATAATTCGTCGGTTCGGCTTCTGGTTGTGCTCGCTATCGGTTTCTGTTTCTGTCTCGCCGCTATGCTGCTGGGCTCGCCGCTATCGGCCCAGACGACCTTCGGTTCGATTTCGGGGACCATCACAGACGCCTCGGGCTCGGCGGTCGCAGGGGCGCAGGTCACTCTGACCAGCGCTGCAACATCTGCGAAGCAAACCTTTACCACTGGTGCAGACGGCCTGTATTCCTTCGTCAACTTGAGTCCGGGCGAATACACCCTTGAAGTGGAGAAGTCCGGCTTCAAGCACGTCAAGCGCGAAGGAGTTGTCGTACAAGTGCAACAAGCTGTCCGCATTGACGCGGCTATGGAACTCGGCGCGGTCAGCCAGACAGTGGAAGTGACTGCCGAAACCCCGCTACTCCAACCGACCAGTGCATCGCTTGGACAAGTGATTGACCAACGCCCGACTAACGAGATTCCTCTGAATGGCCGCAACGTTTTCAACCTGATCACGCTCGCTCCCGCGGCAATCGCGCAGGGCGGTTCTGGCGGTTCGCAGGTTGGCCAGAACCCCTTTAGCTGGGGCAACTACCAGGTGGGTGGCTCGTTCGGTAACGAGAGCGTCGAGTACATTGACGGCCAGCCCGTAAACATCGGCTACATCAACTTGCCGGTTCTGATTCCCGACCAGGACGCGATCTCGGAGTTCAAGGTGCAGTACAACAACCTGGGACCGGAATGGGGCAAGTTCGCCGGCGGCGTTGTGAACCTGAGCACGAAGGGCGGCACGAATCAATACCACGGGGAATTGTACGAGTATTTGCGTAATAAGGTTCTCAATTCACGGCCATTTTTCTCGGCCACAAATCCTCCGTATGTTCAGAACCAGTATGGCGCCACGGTTGGCGGCCCGGTTATCAAGGATAAAACGTTCTTTTTCTTCGCGTGGGACGCCTACCGTCAGCGGGCATCATCGGTATTTACAACGACGGTGCCCACTGTGGGGGAGAGAGGGGGAGTGTTCCCGGCGGACGTTCAAATATTCGATCCGCTCAGCGTGACCAATGCTTGCGTTACTACGGGACTATCGGCAAATTGCGCCAGGACGCAGTTTCCCACCAACACGATTCCCATGTCGAGAATTAGCTCAGCGGCGTTGCTGGAACTGAAGTTCATTCCAATGCCGACGAACAGCGCCGAGAGCCAGAACTTTACATCGGCCGCGGCTTCTGGAGGCAACACCAACCAATACGTAGGCCGTGTGGATCAGAACATCAACGCAGAGCAGCACATCTTTGCCCGCTACAACTTTTTCAACCTGCTCGACCTGCCTACGGATCCCTTTGGGACAGGGTTGTGCGCCGACCGTTGCGCGGAAACGTATCAAACTAACGCCCTCGCGATAAACTACAGCTATACGATCAGGCCTGATGTGATCCTCAATATCAGCGCCAGCGGCAGCCGCTTCCATTACTTGCGCTCCCCGACGAACTCGAATTTTGACCTGACTCAGTATGGTTGGCCCGCGGCTTACAACACGGAGATTCCCTCGGCTGGCCGCTCGCCATTCACACCGTGCTTCTCCCCACAGGACCCGTCAATTACTTGTTCGCAAGGCCAAAGCTTTATCACGGACCATGACACGCAGGTCAACGTCTCGCCCAGCCTCACGTGGATCAAGGGGCGTCACACGTGGGTGTTTGGCGGCCAGCTCACCCTAACCTACGACAACTATGCCCAGACGAACATCGCCAGCGGCGCTTTCGCCTTTGATGGCAGTTGGACGAACAGCAACGCGGTTTCCGGTGGGGCCGGCGGTATTTCCTTCGCCGATTTCCTGCTGGGATATGGCCTGAACCAATCGAGCGTCTTTAACCACAATTACGGTGAAGCGCAAATTCCCGCGCTGGTGGCCCAAAAGGAAACGTATCGCGGCTTTTACTTTGGGGATACGTGGAGAGTGACCCAGAAGCTCACGCTGACCTACGGCCTGCGTTACGATTTACCGGGAAACTGGTCGGTGCGTCATGACCTTTCTACCTACTGGGATCCGACCGCCATCAACCGCACGGTGACCGGCTGTCAACAGGATCCCACGACAGGATTTGGAGTTGTGGGCAGCCCATGTCCAGGCGATGTCTTCTTCGTTAAGACCGGCATTAACCCGGGGCGGAGCGCTGTACCTGTATACAAGAAAGAACTCATGCCGCGCCTGGGCGTTGCGTATAGCTGGGACCAGAAGACCGTCATCCGGGCGGGTTACGGCATCTTCTTCATCCCGAACTGGATATTGTTCAACCTGAACCCCAGCAATGACCCAATCAACACGTCCTCGACTCTGTGGGTCGCAACCACGAATGGCGGAATCACTCCCAACAGCACGCTGACGGCGACGGGCTGCCAGTTCACAGCGGGCGCGCCATCGGGAACACTCAATTGTCCAACGAACGGGCCGTTTGGTCCGAGTCTCAATACGCCGCTTGCCAGATCGGGCAATGTTTCGGCATTTAACGCAGGCGCAAACCCCTTTGAGGCTCCCTACAGAGCTTATTCGCCTCCGTATGTGCAGCAGTTCAACGTGGACATTCAGAGAGAATTGCCATGGGGCATCTTCGTAGACGCTGCTTACGCCGGGTCACGAGGCGTGCATTTGCCCAGTCCCAATAACGTTTCAATCAACAACATCCCCGACTCGTTTTACGCCCAAGCACAGGCGCAAGAGAACGCGGGCCAGGCGGTCACCATTACTAGTCCGATTCCCAACCCGTTCACGGGTATAACGACTGTAAGCGGGCTAAATCCGACGGGGAACCCTACGATTCAAGCGGGTCAGTTGGATCGTCCGTATCCTCAGTACTCCGGCTTGTCCCTTGTCGGGTCCGGTTGTTGCGGCAGCAACTATAACTCGTTCCAACTGACGGTCAACAAGCGCTTCAAGGATGGTGGCACTTTCCTGGCCGCCTATACCAACGCTAAGTTGCTTAGCAATACAGACACGCTGACAACTTGGCTAGAAACTGGCGTCGGCGAACCTCAGGACTGGAACAACCTCAAGGGAGAAAGATCACTCTCCTCGCAGGATGTGTCCCAGCGCCTGGTAATCAGCTATGTCTATGACCTGCCTTTTGGTCACGGCAAGAGGTACATGTCGGATGTTTCTGGCGCAATGAGCAAAGTTGTTTCCGGCTGGGGCGTGGATGGCGTCACGACGTTTCAGAAGGGCTTCCCCCTGCCAATCACTTATGGTGGGTCGACGTCTCTTTCAAAGGCGGGCTTCTCACAAAACTTTCAACTGCGCCCCAATGTTGTGCCAGGTTGCAGCAAGGGCACCACGCATGCACCTAATTCCCAGGGATTCTCTTGGTTCAACCAGAATTGCTTCGCGGCTCCTGCAGACTGGGGTTTTGGCGACGAGTCACGCGTCGATGCCACGCTTCGTAGCGCGGGGATCAATAACTGGGACATCGCAATATTCAAGACGACGAACTTCGGTCCGGAGGACAAGCTTGGCTTACAATTCCGGACGGAATTCTTCAACACCTTTAATCGCGTCCAATTTGCTCCTCCAAACACCGCTTGCTGCTTCGATCCAGCTACGCAGACGGGGAATAACGCGAGCTTTGGCATTGTTAGCGGCCAACTCAACAATCCGAGGCTCATTCAGTTCGCTCTGAAGTTCCTGTTCTAGCGCGTGAGGGGAACGAAGGTGGGTGCCAATCCCCCGGCACCCACCTTCGGTTCCCAGAGTTCCCGAAAACATCCTTAGTGCAACCTTTGTGCCCTCGGTTCCGACAATCGCGAATCCTCCTCTCCAGGTTAACGGCACCCCGGCCACGCTCGCTCTCACGGTTGAAACTGGATTCACAAACTGCGCACCTGCAATGCGGTCGCGCGTGACTTCTGCTAACCTTGAAAATGCCTCACCGAAGGCCGCGCAAAATCGAATGAGTCGGATCACAAGGCGCAGTTTCCTCGAAACGCTCGCCGCCATGGGCTTGGCGTTGCCGATATCCCAGTCTTTGTTTGACGTGAAGCATCCGCGAGGCCTGGATTTCAACCACGTGAATTCGCCCACGCCTCAGAAATATCTCATCGAGACAATGGGCGGCGGTGTGGCCCTGTTCGACTACAACAACGACGGGTTGCTCGACATTTTCCTGGTCAATAGCGGGCAGCTCGCGAATCCGATGCACCCGCCCGAGACATTCGATCGGCACGATCCGCGGAATTGGAATCGCCTTTACCGTCAGAATCCGGATGGAAGCTTCACAGATGTCACCAAGGAAGCCGGCCTCTCAAACGCAGGCGACGGCAATTACGGCATGGGCGTGGCCGTCGGAGATTACGACAACGACGGCTATCCCGACCTGTACGTAACGAACTACGGGAAAAATACTCTCTATCACAATAATGGCGACGGCACCTTTACCGACGTGACCGCTAAAGCCGGCGTCGAAGCCGGAGGCTGGAGCTGCTCGGCTGGATTTTTCGATTACGACAATGACGGTCATCTCGACCTCTTTGTCACTCGCTATATGGTGTGGGACACGCAACACAGCAAGATTTGCGGCAACGAGTGGCAAACGTACTGCCCGCCCGCCGAATTCCCTTCAACCACGAACCTGCTCTACCGCAATCGCGGCGATGGCACATTTGAGGACGTTAGCCAGCGGTCCGGCATTGCGTCGCTTAAGGGGCGCTCGCTCGGCGTCTGCTTCGCCGACTATGACGACGACGGATTCACCGACATCTTCGTGTCGAACGACGGCATGCGCCAGTTTCTGTTCCACAATAACGGTGACGGCACATTCACCGAGCGTGCTCTGGAAGCGGGTGCGGCTCTAACTGCTGACGGCAAACCACTCTCGGGCATGGGAACCGTGTTTCAAGATTATGACAATGATGGACGGCCGGACATTTTGGTCACTGTGCTGCCGCGCGAGGTTTATGCGCTGTTTCACAACGACGGCAACGGGCTATTCAGCTACCGAAGCCTGCAAGCGGGCTTGGGTTTGCTATCAGCGGCAAGCTCGGGCTGGGGCGTGGGTCTGGAAGATTTCGACAACGACGGATGGAAAGACTTGTTCGTGGCACAAAGCCACGTGCTGGACAACGTAGAAGCGATCGACCATATGCTGCATTACAAGGAGCCGCCGCTGCTGGCCCTCAATCGCGATGGACGCTTCGAACGCGCTGATTCAGGCGTTGCTTCTGCGATCGCCGGGCGCGGAGCCGCGTTTGGCGATTTGAATAATGACGGCTGGATGGACGTGGTCGTCACTTCGCTCGGCGGAGAACCCTTGGTGCTTTTGAATCACGCCGGTTCAAGCCATTGGCTCACCATCACATTGCGTGGAATACGCAGCAATCGCGACGGATTGGGAGCACGGGTCCAAGTAAACGGCCAGACGCGGTTCGCCACGACCGCCGGCAGTTACATTTCGGCCAGTGACAAGCGCCTGCACTTCGGTCTTGGCGCAGCGGAAACGGCGAAGGTCGAAGTTCACTGGCCCTCTGGCACTCATCAGATCCTTGAGGGCGTCAAAGCAAATCAGTTTCTCGAAATCCGCGAAGCGGAAAAATCGTAATGAGTGCTTTGCTGACGATCTTGCTCGCCCTGCAGGCTTCCGTGTCGCCGGCTGTTCAACATCTTCATGCCGGGATGGAGGCCGACAAAAGCGGACAATTGGACACCGCCGTGGCCGAGTTTCAAAAGGCCACCGAATTGGACCCCAAGCTAGCTGCCGCGTTTGTCGATCTTGGCGGAGTGTTGATCGAAAAACGTGATTACGCAGCCGCGATTCTGCCTTTGAAACGGGCAGTGCAGCTCAGTCCAAACCTCGAAGGTGCGCACCAGTTGTTGGGATATGCATTGCTAGCGCAGGGATTCGCCGCTGAAGCGATTCCGCACCTGGAGAAAGCACACGCTGAGGACGCGCTCGGCATCGCGCTCCTCGAAGTAGACAGACTGCCGGAAGCGCTAGCAGTCCTTCAAAAAGCCTTGGCGAAAAATCCGGATGATCCTGACTTGCTCTATTACTACGGCCGTGCCGCTGGTCTTCTTTCCAAGCAGGTTTTCGACGAGCTCGAAGCTCGCTTTCCGGATTCCGCACGCGCTCACCAAATGATGGCGCAAGATTACGCGGCGCTGCGAGACGTTCCAGCCGCCGAACGGGAGTTTCGCGAAGCGCTGCGATTGCGTCCGCAGACGACGGAGTTGCACCTGCAGCTCGGCGAGCTTTACGCGCGCGCGCAGCAATGGGACAAGGCCGAGGAGGAATTTCGCCTCGAAACCGAGAATCAACCGGGAAGTGCCGTAGCTTTTTACCGTCTCGGTGAATCGTTGCTGCAACTGGGAAAATTTCACGAGGCCCGCGAGGCGCTGGTCCATTCTGATCAGTTGAAACTGGACATGCCGGAAACGCTTTATCTCCTCGGCAAGGCCGCGGGGCTGGATGGAGACGATGCTCTGGCGCAAAAGTCCTGGATGCATTTGCTGAGCCTGGAACAAAACACCTCGCTCGCCGCGCAAGCGCATTTTGGTTTGGCTGGCATTTATCGCAAGCAAGGAAAGACCGCAGAAGCGGACCGCGAAATGGAAGAATTTCGCAAATTGCAGGGCCACACGGGCCAAACAGAAGATTCACAGAGATAAAGAAGAGCTACTCCGGAGGGGAGTGCTTATGACGATCGAACGCCCGAGCACAGCGTCTTCACTGTCCAAAATCGGTGGAGCACTGCTTGTATTGTTCTTTCTTGCGACTACCGTCGTGGCCGTTCATTCTGCCAACTCTCCGGCAGATGACGTCGAGCAGCGCGTTCAGATGATTCTCAGCCGGATGACGCTCAAAGAGAAGATCGACATGATCGGAGGGGTGGACGATTTTTATATCCGCGCCTATCCGCAACTCGGGCTGCCTCGGTTGAGAATGTCCGACGGTCCACTCGGGGTACGCAACGCCGAACCACCCTCGACTGTAATGGCGGGCGGAATTTCCCTGGCCGCCTCCTGGGACCCCGCGCTCGCCGAGCAAGAAGGAATCCAAATAGCGAGAGACGCCCGGGCCAGAGGAGTGCACTTCATGCTCGGGCCCGCCTTCAACATCTATCGTGCGCCGATGAATGGCCGCAACTTCGAATATATGGGCGAAGATCCCTATCTCGCTGGGCAAATTGCGGTGGGATACATCAAGGGCATGCAAAGCCAAGGAGTAAGCGCGACGGCCAAGCATTTCATGGGGAATAATTCCGAGTTCGACCGCCACAACACGGATTCCATTATCGACGAGCGCACGATGCGTGAGATCTATCTTCCCGCCTTTGAAGTGGCAGTGAGGCAGGGGCACGTCGGCGCGGTGATGGATTCCTATAACTTGACGAACGGAAGCCATATGACGCAGAACGGGCCCTTGAATAACGATATTCTAAAGAAAGAATGGGGCTTCAACGGCATCCTGATGTCTGATTGGACATCGACTTATGACGCGGTCGCGGCTGCGAACGGCGGCCTCGACATCGAGATGCCCTCGGGAAAACATCTGAACCGAGAGGCGCTGCTTCCGGCAATTCAGCAGGGTTTGGTTTCTGTCGCCACAATCGATGACAAAGTTCGCCGAATTCTACGCGTCGCAATTGAGTTTGGATGGCTCGACCGCGAGCAGACCGATCTGGCCATCTCGCGTTATAACCGCGAAGGCGATCGGGTTGCGCTGCAAGCTGCGCGCGAAGGTGCAGTGCTGCTGAAGAACGATGGAAATTTGTTGCCCCTCAGGAAGGACAAGGTCAAGTCCGTCTTGGTGGTTGGTCCCGACGCGTATCCCCCAGTTCCGGTGGGTGGAGGCAGCTCTCGCGCCGTGCCGTTCGAGGCCGTCAGTTTTCTTAAGGGCATCAGCGACTACGTGGGAAATGCGGGACAGGTACATTACAGCCCCGGCTTGCTGACTGTCCCGGAAATGGCTGATAAAACCTCGTTTTCGACCACGGCGTCAGGCGGGGCTCCAGGTCTCCAAGCCGAATATTTCACGAACCCGGACCTGCAGGGGACGCCATACCTCTCGCGCACGGAAGGACATATTGATTTCGGTCCACCAAGCAGGACCAGTTTACCGGAAGAAGCGGCCTCTTCTCGATGGACCGGATATTTCACAGCCGATGCGCCCGGCAAATTCGATCTGTTTGTTTCTTCGACGGGTGAGGACGGCGGCTACTATCGCGTTTACGTAGACCAGAAACTCGTCCTCGATGATTGGACGACTGCCAAGGAGCTCCTGGGCGTCGCGACGTTAACTCTCGACACCAATCCGCACAAAATTGTTCTTGAGCATCGCGGCCGCTCGCGCTGGCACGGGAAGCATTTTCGTATGGGCGTGGCTCCCGAAGGCAGCTACATCCTTCCGGATGCGAAGAAATTGGCGGCGAAATCGGACGTGGTTGTAATCGCGGCGGGTTTTGATCCGGAGTCGGAGAGCGAAGGCGCCGACCGCACTTTCCGTCTGCCTCCCGGACAGGATGAATTGATTCAGGAAATGGCGGGCGCGAATAAAAACGTAATCGTGCTGGTTACCTCGGGCGGTGGCGTGGACATGAACGCGTGGATCGATCGCGTCCCGGTTCTTTTGCAGGTTTGGTATCCGGGACAGGAAGGCGGAAAAGCTGCTGCTGAGATCCTTTTTGGCGATGTGAATCCGTCGGGTCGTCTGCCGGCAACTTTTGAGCGCCGTTGGGAGGATAATCCGGTGCACGACAGTTACTACCCGCCAGAAGGCACGACTCGCGTCGTCTACAAAGAAGGCGTGTTCGTAGGTTATCGCGGCTACGAACATAGCGGCACGAAGCCCTTGTTTCCTTTCGGCTACGGTCTTTCCTACACAACATTCAAATATGCCAACCTCAGCATCAAGCCTGCGGATGCCAACGCAAAGAGCGACGGGCTGTCTGCGCCGCTGTACCAAGTTTCATTTGACGTGACGAATACTGGAACGACCGAAGCCGCTGACGTCGGCCAGGTGTACGTGTCAGATACGCAGTCGGCGGTACCGCGGCCCGCGAAGGAGTTGAAAGGATTCGCAAGGATTGACGTGAAGCCGGGCGAGACCAAGACCGCGACTGTAACGTTGAGCGCCCGGTCCTTTTCTTATTACGACGCGAACGCCAAGCAGTGGCAAGCGGATGCTGGCGAATATCAAATTCTGGTTGGACGTTCGAGCCAGGACATTCACCTTCGCGGCACCGTCACATTGCCAGCAGCAGCTGCTGCTTCGGCCAACAATAAGTAGCGGCAAACGCTACGAAGCTCCTCACTCCCCACCGGCTTAGCGCATCGTAGGCGCCGCCGGAAAAGCGTCGGTTAGCGTTATGACTTGCATCGAATTCTTCATCTGGTCGAGCGAGATTGACGGAGGCGCCTTGAGTTTTACGGTAACCGGCTCGCCGGGCAGCAGGTCAAAGTAGTTGTCCGAAGTTTGCACGTCCAGATCGCCGAACGAAACGTAAACGCTGCGCGCGAACACGGGTGAACGCAAAGTCACCGTGTACGCTCCGTTCGAATTTTCGAGCGACGAATCAATGTGCACTGATGTGGGCAAATCCAGGTTGTGCATAGTGTCGAAAAAGGTCAGATTGCGTGATACTTCTGCGCCACCAACCGTCAAGTCGAATACCAGGAAACTCTTCTTAGGATCGACGTTTGCAAGAAGCTCCTTCTCGTCCAATGTGAAATACACGGCGCTGGATTGTGCGGGCACCTGCACATCCTGAGTCTTGTCCGACAACACTTTTCCAGAAAAATCGAGCAAGCGCGCACGGATCTGGCCGCTCAGTGACTGCAGTTTGTCAGACACCACGTAGACGTCCACCTTGCCGTCATGCGCGAAGGGCGAAACGATCACGTCGTCATAAAATCGGCGCGCGTAATACTGCAGCGCCTTCCAACGCCCGTAGTAATCGATGCTGGCCCAGGAAGCCACAGGCCAGCAGTCATTCAATTGCCAGTAGAGCGATCCCATTGTGTTCGGCATCTGCCGGCGCAAATGTTCTGCGCCCACTTTGATGGCCTCGGCCTGCAGCACCTGGCTCAGGTACACAAACGAGGGAAAATCTTTCGGTTCCGGGTACCAGCGCAACATGTAGCTAAGAATCCGCTCGTTGCCGCCGTGGTTCTTCTGATGGTCCTGCATGGTCGCGGAATGGATGTCCATATCGCCGGGTTGCGCGAAGGTGCGAATAGTGCGCATTTCCGGAAACGATTGGAATCCATACTCGGACATGAATCGCGGGAACTGCTGCGTGTACATTTCGATCGGCGCTAATGCGTGCCAGACCTGCCAATAATGCATATCGCCATTGTTCTGGCTGTCCGGAGGGTCTTCGAAATTCGCACTCGGTGAACTAGCCCAGTACGGCACGGGAGCCGCATAGCGCGCAACTACTCCCGAGAGAATGCCGTGAAACAGCACCACGTAGTCCTGCCAGACTTTATCGCGATCGGTCGGCGAAACCGACTCCTTGAAAATCTTCCGGTCGTCCCAGTGGACCCAGCCAGTCTCGATTTCATTGTTGCCGCACCACAGCACGATACTGGGATGGTCGCGGAGACGCTGGACTTGCTCGATGGCTTCCTGCTTCACGTTGTCTTGAAAATCCCGGTCGCCCGGAACCATGTCGCCGCCGAAGATGAATTCCTGCCACACCATGATTCCCAGCTCGTCGCAAATGTCGTAAAAATCGTCCGATTCGTAGTAGCCGCCGCCCCACTCGCGCACCATGTTCATATGCGCGTCGCGCGCCGCTTCCAGAATCTGGCGGTGGATTTCGGGCGTGACGCGGTTCGGAAAGCTATCAAACGGAATCACGTCCGCGCCCTTGGCGAAAATAGGAATGCCGTTCACCACGAATGCGAAGCTCGTGTTCGGTCCGGTCACTTCCCTGCGTAACTCAATCGAGCGCAGACCCGTTTTCAGTGACGCATCGGCGACGACATTGCGACCCATTCGTACCTGCGCGGAGAAACGATAGCGATCCTGCGCCCCAACGCCGAGCGGATACCACAATTTCGGAGTCGCGATGTGAATCGGAACCCTGATCCGATTGGCGCCCGGCTCCAATTGCACGCTTTGCCGCACGGGCGGAATGGGAGTACCGGAAGCGCCGGACAATTCCGCATAATTAATCTCAATGCTCGCCGCTGTGCTGCGACTCGCCTCAATGTCAAAATCGGCGCTGAGTGCCGCAAATTCCTTGGTGACTCTCTGCTGCTGGATATGAAAGTTTTCGATGCGTAGCGCGTCCCAGGTCTCGAGGCGAATCGGTTTCCATATTCCCTCGGTCACGTAGCGCGGTCCCCAATCCCAGCCATACTGGTAAGGAGCCTTGCGGGTATACGGCGCCGTGGCGATGTTTTCTTCGTTCCCGGTATTGTGCGAGGTGACCGAAGGCAAAATGTATGGAAGGGCCTTCACTTTCGGAATCATCGATTCAATCGGCGAGTGGAAAACGACGCGGAGCGTGTTGGGCCCGGGCTTCAGCAAGCTTTTTGCCGGCACGCGCCAACGCCGGAACATATTGTCGGTATGCAAGACAGGTTGGTCGTTCACATAAACGTCGGCGTAGGTATCCAGCCCTTCAAACACCAAGTCCACATGATCGTGCGCGAGCGTCGCGGCATCGGCGTCGAACGTGGTCCGGTATTCCCAGTCGCTCAGGCCGATCCACTGCAGCCGGGTATCGTTATCCTGGTAGAACGGATCGGGAATCAAGCCATCGCGCAGCAGATCGGTCTGTACGACTCCTGGCACTTGTGCCGGGTGCCATTCCTTCATCTGCGCTCGATCGGTATCACCGGCTGCGCGAAACTCCCATTTGGCTTCGAGAATGCGCGAAGTTGCTTGTGCGGCGACTTTGACGGGAATCATGAAAAAAAGCAGGGCTACAAATCCGGTCCAGTAAAACCGAGGGAGTTGGGGCAAGTTTACGCCACCTCAATTACGATAGGGCAAGCGCCTAGGCGACCTGGCGCGTGTAGAGAATAGATAATGGTCGCTGGTGTGGCAAGCATTTTCCAAGTCAAGTTCTGGCGCCGCTGAATCTGCTATGATTCGTTGCGATGATCTCTGGCGGTGCCGCGCGCCAAAAGTACGCGCCTCGATTACGGTTTTTCATTTGGAAATTCTATGACCATAGATCAAGACCTCGAGAGGATTGCGCTTCAGGAAAAGCGTCTACAGTTCAAGTGTTTCGATTCCACAGTGGCCTGGGCGGTGGGCACCGCGCTCAAGGCCGCAGCAGAAAAGCAGGGCGTATCTGTGGCCATCGATATCCAGCTCCATGGACATCCTCTGTTCTCCTACGCGATGCCGGGAACCACGCCGGACAATTGGGATTGGATTCGGCGCAAACGCAACGTCGTCCAGCGATACCATCGCAGTTCCTACGCCATCGGCCTGACGCATCAACGCAATCAGACAAATCTACAGGACAAAGCCGGACTCGACTTGAAGGACTTCGCCGCCCACGGCGGGTGCTTTCCGATTATTCTGACCGGAACGGGATGCGTGGGTACCATCACCGCGTCCGGGTTACCACAGCGCGACGACCATAACCTGGTGGTTTCCGTGCTTCAGGATTATCTCCAGCAGGCTGGCGAAGACCTGGCGCTGGATTCTCCATCGGCATCTTGACCCGAGCCGCCCGCCCGCGTTGTTTCACATTATTTGAATTTATCTTTCGATGTGTTGCGCGCGTCTCGCTCCGTTCCGCGCGCCGTGGGACGCAATCACAATTGACGAAAGTGTGTCGCTGATTCACCATGAATTTGGAGGCTGTGGATGACCGTCGACACTCGCGGTCCCGTGAACATGCCAACGGAAATCCGCGCGGTTATATTGGATTTCGGTGAGGTCCTCTGCCACCTGCCCACGCCGGAAGCCATCGATCGGCTTGCCCGCATGTTCGAAATGGATTCGCAATCTTTTTTTCCAATTTACCTTGAAAGCCGCGGCCCGTACGACCGCGGAGACCTGCTTCCGGCTGAATACTGGGAGAAATTCGCAGCGCGGCTCGGTGTGAGTCTTGATGGCGATGCAATCGCGCGAGCGCGTCAGATAGATCTGGAGTTGTGGAGCCAGATCAATGAAGTGATGATTCGGTGGCTGCGGCAAATCCACTCGGCGGGATTTAAGACCGCCATTCTATCCAACATGCCATCCGACATGGTGTCTCACCTGCGAAACAACTTCGCCTGGATCAATCATTTCGATCATCATATCTTTTCCGCTGAAGTGCGCAGCATCAAACCCGAACCCGCGATCTATCAGCATTGCATGGAGGCCCTGGGGGTGCATCCGTCGGAAGCGCTCTTCATTGATGATCGGGACGCAAATCTTGAGCAAGCGCGCGCCGTCGGAATTCGTAGCATCCGATTTCAATCGGTCGAACAGCTTCGCCGGGATCTGCAAACTCTCGGCTTCACAATTTTGCCCACCTAGTCAATCTTTATGCATCGCCGCCAATTTCTCAATTTGATCGCGACCGCGGGAGGCGCAATGTTCGCGCGTCATGGCTTTCGCGGTCTGCCGCCCTCGACGCAGCAAAAAATCCCTGGCGCCGTTCCATCCGCCGAGATTGATAAGGCGCGCTTCCCCCAAGGATTTCTCTGGGGCATGGCCACGGCTTCCTACCAGGTCGAAGGCGCGTGGAATGAGGACGGCAAAGGTGAATCCATTTGGGATCGCTATTCGCATACAGTGGGAAAAATCAGAGGCGGTGCCACCGGCGACGTCGCTTGCGACCAATATCATCTATATCCGCAGGACATTGCGCTATCGAAGAACCTGAATCTGAAGAGCTACCGTTTTTCCATTTCCTGGCCGCGCATTCAGCCTGCTGGCAGCGGAGCCGTAAACCAGAAGGGTCTCGACCATTACAGTCGTCTGGTCGACGCAGTGCTGGAAGCCGGGATACGCCCTTTTTGCACCATGTACCACTGGGACTTGCCGCAAGCGCTGGAAGACCGCGGCGGCTGGTCCAATCGCGATCTGGCCGGATACTTCGCGGACTACGCCGGGATTCTCGCGAAAAACCTGGGCGATCGCATCACGGTTTGGGCGCCGTTTAATATGCCCTGGTCATTCACTTGGCTGGGTTACGGGGTTGGAGTGCACCCTCCCGGAAAGTCCGACTACAATTTATTCCTCAAGGCCGCGCATACCGTGAGCCTTGCGCAAGGCGAAGCTTTTCGCTCGATCAAAGCTGCATCTTCGAAAGCCACCGTCGGGAGCGCTTACGGCATGGCTCCGGCCTATCCGAAAACAGACAGCGAAGCCGATCGCTCCGCCGTGGAACGCTATCACGCGATGAACAACGATTACTTTTTGTACGCCGCGATGCACGGCAAATATCCCAACGCGTTTGTCGGCGAGCCGCCGTACGAGGCGATGGGCTTCCGGCCGGGCGATGACAAGCTCATGCGCGCGCCGCTCGATTGGATCGGCTTTCACTATTACACTCGGCGCATCGTTTCCGATATGGGCCGTGCTCAGTCCGGTGGCCAAGCCAGCTTCGGCACGGAATTCGAAAATGACGAAGCGGCCAGCCGCGATCGCTACACGCGCTTTAAGGCTGTGATGCCCACCGAAGGCCCACTCACAGATGCGGGCCTGGAAGTCTGGCCTCGCGGGATCTATGACCTGGTGATGCGCATCACGCGAGAGTACAACCGGCCCATCATCGAGATCACGGAGAGCGGCTGCAGCTATCTCGACACGCCTTACGAAGACGAAAATGGCGGAGTGCCCGACACACGACGTATCACGTTCTTCCGTGAAGAGCTGGCGGAGTTGGCGCGCGCGATCGCGGACGGCGCTAATGTCCGCGCGTTCCACGCCTGGAGCCTGCTGGATAACTTCGAGTGGACGGACGGTTACAGCCAACGATACGGCCTCACGTACGTAGACTTCCGCAATCAGAAGCGCACCGTGAAAGACTCCGGCCATTGGTACGCGCACGTCGCCGCAGCAAACCGCCTAAACGTGTAATTCGGAAAGTTTGGACCGAGCCGCACTTGACCACGTGTGTCCAGCGCGCTTGACCCTTTCCTTGGAAAAAGGTGCGCATATGCATTAACCGCCTTGGGAGTAGTTTTATTCCCCCTTCCAGCTTTTGACGAAAAAACCCAGCGTCGATCCTTAAGGAATAAAAACAACACGCCTTCGGTATAGCAATACGAAGCACGGCCAAGAGCGGCGCGGCGACTATCTGCCTTCTGCACTGCGCCGCTCGTACAAGCAAATTCGGCACCGTACCGGCGCGAGTCAGTGAAGAGCATGCGCGAGGGAACCCTCTAAGGAGAAATGATGGCTAGGAATAAGGAAAACAAAATAGTGCACGACCACAACGGCGACGGAATCGACCGCCGCGGCTTTCTTGAGTGCATGGCATGGGCCGGCACCGGCGCACTCTGCATCATGCAGGGGGGCGTGCTGAAGTCCTTCAGCATGAGTCGAATCGCAGAATTGGACATGAAGAAGATGGCGGGCGAGTTGAGCTTCGTGCAGATCAGCGACAGCCACATGGGATTCAACAAGCCGGCCAATCCGGATGTCGCCGGAACACTAAAAGCAGCAGTGGACAAAATCAATGCTCTGGCAACGCCGCCCGAGTTCATGTTGCATACAGGCGACATCAGCCATCTCTCGAAACCGGAAGAGTTCGACACCGTCGATCAGATCTTAAAAGGTGCGAGCGCAAAGGATGTGTTCTACGTGCCGGGCGAGCACGACGTGCTGAACGATAACGGGGAGCAGTACCTGGAACGCTACGGCAAGGGCACCAAGGGAGCCGGGTGGTACAGCTTTGACAAGAAAGGCGTGCACTTCATCGGCTTGGTGAACGTGCTGAATCTGAAGGCTGGTGGACTTGGCACGCTCGGTCACGAACAGCTCGAGTGGATGGAAGACGACGTCAAGCATCTGAAATCGAGCACACCCATCGTCGTGTTCGCTCACATTCCATTGTGGTCGGTGTATCCGGAATGGGGCTGGGGCACGGAAGACAGCGCGCAGGCTTTGGCGTACCTAAAAAAGTTCGGCTCAGTGACGGTGCTGAACGGGCACATTCACCAGACCATGCAAAAGGTCGAAGGCAACGTTACGTTCCATACGGCGATGTCGACGGCATTCCCGCAACCTCAGCCCGGTAAGGCCGATTCTCCGGGACCGATGAAGGTGCCGGCAGAGCAGTTGAGGAGCGTGTTGGGAATTACCGATGTGAATTACGTCCAGGGCCAGCACGCACTGGCGGTAGTTGATTCAACGCTGGCATAAGCCGGAAAGGACCCCGCGCCGGCCATGAAGTAAATTCTGTCGAAATTTGGAGAGGAAACAACCATGAACAGGAGAAGTGTGTGCATTGGAGGTTTAGCGACGGCGGTGATCGTTGCGCTGGGGCTGCTGTTGACGGGATCAACGAACGTCGCGGCGAATGCTCCCCAGCCAACTATCACCGAAGTGAAGATCGATAATTTCAGCTTTACACCGGCGACGCTCACGGTGCCTGCAGGAACGACAGTAACTTGGACCAACCGCGATGATATTCCGCATACGGTGGTCAGCGCGGATGATCCGAAGGCGTTCAAGTCCAAGGCGATGGATACGGATGAAAAGTTCTCCTACACGTTCACTAAAGCGGGAACCTTTACATACTTCTGTTCAGTTCACCCGAAGATGACCGGCATCGTGGTGGTGAAGTGAGCGGGCAATGAGTGTAAACCCCTTCGACATCAAGACGGCGATTCTCGCAAAGCACGCGCAGCATGTGGTGCTGATCCATTTTCCGATCGCGCTGTTCATTGCTGGTGTGACGTTCGACCTATTCGCACAACGGACGAAGAGGTTGGCGGAGGTGGCCTACTACAATCTGCTGCTGGCGGCGATCTCGACGGTGCCAGTGGTCGCAACGGGAATCCTGGCGTGGCAGTTCGCCCTCGAGGGCCAGAGGGTCAAGGGCATTCTGTTGGAGCACATGGTCCTCGCGGGCGCCTCGACCGCGGTGATCTGGCTTGCCTGGTGGATTCACTTTCGCGTGCGACACCACGGAAACGAGCTACCCGCTTTCCGCATCCCGCTTGAATTGTTGGGCGTCGCCGTCGTAGCCCTGACCGGGCATCTCGGCGGATTTCTGAGTGGCGTAAACGGACCCGGTTAGACGGTCGTACAGCGGAGATTGATTTGCTGGGTGTCGCCACCAGACGCGCCCACGGGGAATCGCTGGCAGGGTTGGCGCCACTTAGCCGCCCGCGGCCGACATCGCTCGAACCTGAACTCCGGCTGCCTTGAGTCGCTCGCTCACTGTCCGAGCTATCGCCGCAGCACCCGGAGTATCCGAGTGAATGCAGAGCGTTTCGGCCAGCACACGGATTTCTGAGCCGCCATCCAGGCTCACCGTTTGGCGCACCGCAATCTCCAGTGCTTGTCTGGCCGCCTGCTCCGGATCTTCGAGCAGCGCTCCGGGAAGTGTTCGCTGGCGGAGCGTGCCGTCCCGCTCGTACGCTCGATCTGCAAACGCTTCCCCCACGCACCGCAGCCCCAGGCTGCGCCAAGTGGTCAGGCACGGCGATCCCGCTTGTCCAACCATAATTAATCCCGAATCCACGGCCATCACTGCGCGGCCTATCGCCAGCGCGACCTCGCGACGGCGATTGGCCGCATGATACAACGCACCATGCGGCTTCACGTGTCTCAGTCGAACGCCCAACCCATCTCCCACGCGCACCAGCGCAATGATTTGCCCGCGAACCGACGTCTCGAGTTCGCCTGCATCGATCGCAAGCTCCACGCGTCCGAAGTTTACGCGGTCCGGGTAACTGGGGTGCGCACCTGCAGCAACTCCGAGTTCCTTGGCAAATTCAAGCGTCCGCTTCATCGTTTGCGCGTCGCCGGCGTGGCCACCGCACGCGATACTCGCCGACGTAATCTGGCGCATCAGTTGGAAGTCCGCTCCGCTCGCGAGCGATTCAGCGGATTCCCCCATGTCCGCATTGATATCGATCGCATCCTTTTTCACGAATTGGGATGTGACGCTCATCGATTCTGCTAGTCCTGAAAAATCTGCTTCAGTCGTTGCTCTTGCTCCCGCAACAAGCGGATCGCCTCCGGAATCGTTACTTCCGCAAATCTCACGAGTTCGCGCGGTCGCAGCTGGCCCACGCGGTGCAGATCCGCCGAGATCACATTCGCGATCTTCGGATAGCCGCCGGTGGTCTGCTGATCCACAAAGAGAATAATGGGCTGTCCATTTTGCGGCACCTGGATCGCACCGAGTGAAACTCCTTCTGTGAGCAATTGTGTTCCAACTCGTGACGGAATCGGCTTGCCCTGCAACCGTAAACCGGAGCGGTTCGATTCCTCGCTGACCGTGTAGGAAGAACAGAGAAGTGTGTCAAAGGCCGGGCCGAACCAATCGTGCTGCGGACCGCGCGTCACGCGAATGGGCCCGCGAGGATATAACTCTTCGATGGCTCCCGGTTTCAATGTTCCCACGCGCGAATTGGGTCCCTTCCGCACGCTGAGCAAATCGCCCTTGCGCAGGCCGCGTCCCCCAATTCCTCCGAAATGTCCAGCCAAACTCGTGGACGCACTGCCCATGATCGGGCGGACATCCAATCCTCCCTGAACCGCCACGTACAACCGCGCCCCCGTCTGCAGCCTGCCGCATGTCAGAACCTCTCTCGCAGGCACTCGCACCGCCTGCCACACCGGCATGCTCTTGCCTCCGATACGGCAATCGCATTCACCACCGGTGAGCGCGACAACGCTCTCTCGGTCGAACTCGAGCGTGGCACCCGCAATCGTCATCTCTAATGTGGCGGCGTTCTCCGGGTTTCCGACTAGCACGTTGGCGATGCGCATCGCCAACTGGTCCGCTGCGCCACCGGAGGAAATGCCAAGGTGCGAGTATCCATAGCGCCCAAGGTCCTGGACGGTCGTAAGCAGGCCCGGCTGTATTACATGTATCGCCATCGCGCGTGTCTAGCACTGCACCGTCGCGTTGAATGTTGCGCGATCGATTGCAGAAAACTTCACCAGATCCCCAGGTCCAAGAAGAGCCGGCCGCGTCGCATTGGGATCGAAGACGCGTATGGGTGTGCGCCCAATCAACTGCCACCCGCCCGGTGAGTCAACTGGATAAACGCCCGCCTGGCTGCCCGCAATTGCCACCGTACCCGCCGGCACTTGCGTTCGCGGCCTCGAAAGCCTTGGCATGTGCAACACCTCTGGGAGGCCGCCGAGGTATGCAAAGCCAGGCGTGAACCCAAGGAAGTGAACCCGGTACGTCGCCGAGGAATGCAGCCGAATCACCTCGCGCGCCGGAATTTTTGCGTGATTTGCGATGTCTTCGAGGTCAGGCCCGAATTCAAGATCGTAGCAAACGGGGATCGTCACAATGTTCACAGGTCGTTGGTATTGCGTCTTCTCTGGGACCGCTAAATTCTCCAACAGCGACGCTGCCTCTTCGTGGCTCATGCGCAGTGGATCAAAATCGACCGAGATCGACGCATACGCAGGATGCAGATTCCGGATGCGTGGGTCATTGAGCTGCTGCAGCGCAACAAAGAGCGACATCACTCGCTCGTGATTATCGTGCGACACCGTGTATCCAAGAACCACGAGAAGCGAGGAATCACTAGCCGAAACGATCTTCATTGCCGCCCGCTCGCGTCAAACAGAGATACAATCTCGAACCATTGAACCCGCGAAAACCGAACATGACTATAGGCGATAGCGACGCCGCGCGAAAGCTCGAGGCGCGTGCGGTAGAGTCGAACGGGATGTGGATCGCGCAGCTCACCCCTGCGGAGCGTAACGCCCTCATCGCCACATTCAGCGGTTGGGCGCTCGACGGAATGGACGTGATGACGTACAGCTTTGTGATTCCTACGTTAATCGCGACTTGGCGCCTTACCGAAGGCCAAGCCGGGCTGCTCGCCACCTCCGCGCTCCTTATCTCCGCCGCTGGCGGCTGGCTCGCCGGGTTGCTCGCGGATCGCTACGGCAGGGTGCGCATTCTCCAGTTGACGATTGCCTGCTTCGCACTTTTCTCTCTGTTGAGCGGATTAACGAACTCGTTCTGGCAGCTTCTGGTGACGCGAGGCCTGCAAGGGCTGGGCTTCGGCGGCGAATGGGCGGTCGGCTCGGTACTGATGGGGGAGACAATTCGCGCCCAGCATCGCGGCAAGGCCGTGGGTACGGTACAGGCAGGCTGGGCTGTCGGCTGGGGTTTGGCGGCCCTTAGCTATGCGCTGCTGTTCTCGTGGTTGTCCCCGGCAATCGCTTGGCGAGCGATGTTCTGGATCGGAATTCTGCCGGCGTTACTCGTTTTCTATATTCGCCGAAACGTTCGGGAGCCGGAAGTCTACAGCAAGACTCGCCAAACTGTTAGGGTGGAACACCCCGGCAGAGTTTTCGAAATCTTCCGCCCAAACCTCCTTCGCATCACGGCATTAACGTCCCTGGTAGCGGTCGGAGCACAGGGCGGTTATTACGCCATCACCACGTGGCTGCCAACCTTTCTCAAAAATCAGCTCCAGGTTTCCGCTCGGAATACGGGCGGATATCTCGCTGTTGTGATTGCGGGCTCCTTGATTGGCTACTTGGCCGGCGCTCATCTCGCTGACCGTCTCGGCCGCAAACCGACACTCATTCTGTTTGCCGCAGCCTCGTTCGCCAGCATTGCGGCGTACGCCTACTGGCCGATTAGCAATCACATGATGCTCGCGTTGGGATTCCCGCTCGGATTCTTTTCCTCAGGTGTCTTCAGCCCAATCGGTGCGTTCTTCACCGAACTTTTCCCCACCAGCCTGCGCGGTTCGGGCCAGGGTTTCTCTTACAGTTTCGGTCGAGCCCTTGGCGCCGTGTTTCCCGCCTTGGTCGGTTACCTCAGTGAGGCGATGTCTTTGGGCCACGCGATCGCCGTGTTCGCCGTCTCGGCCTACGCTCTCATGATCCTAGCTGTCGTGTTGCTTCCCGAAACGCGAGGCATAGATCTCCACGCTCTCGATTGACCCTGCGGGCTTGGACTTTTTACCCTAACTTACTGGCACGGCTCCGCTGCGGATCCCGAAAAGAGTCTCTGGAGAGTATTCAGCACTTTTCCGCGGGGGAGTATGGGGTGCTCCGCCCGAGCCCTCCGTCCTGGCCGCAGAGAGAATAAGATCCAAACAGATTCCAATTGTCAAAACTGACAATTCTGCCGCAATCGCAGGTTGCCAAGATTGTCAGTTTTGACAATTCTCTCGGTGTCGCAGACGGAGTATACATGTCGATATTGAGCAACCCGATTCAAGTGTGTTTTGGGTCTGTGGTTCCAAACATCAAGCATTCAGAGCGGAGGCCAAGGCGGAAGTTTATTTGGGGGAGAAAAACATGATTCCAGAAACTCCAACTAGAGTGGCAAAGTTCGGTATCGGGTTCTTGTTGGCACTGTTGGCGTGCGGTGCAGCGCTAGCGCAGGATGTAACGTTCAACTCCATGCCTGGAACCGACTTCACGAAATACCACACCTATAAGTGGGTGACGATTGAGGGCGCTACTTATCCGAACCAGATTTTGGACGCGCAGATCAAAAGCTCCATCGATTCGCAATTGGCCACCAAAGGCTTAACCAAAAGCGATACTGACAAGGCCGATCTCTACATCGGCTACCAGGCGTCCGTCGATCAAGAAAAGCAGTGGAACGCTTACGGCACTGGCGGTTTGCGCTGGGGCGGTGGAATGGCAAGCGCCACCAGTTCCAAGATCAGCATAGGTACCCTTGTTCTGGATATGTATGACCCGGGGAGCAAGCAACTGGTCTGGACAGGAAGGGCGACCAAGACGCTAGATCCCGGAGCCAGCCAAGAAAAGAGGCAGAAGAATCTCGATAAGGCCACGCAGAAGTTGTTGAAGAATTATCCACCGAAATAGAAACAACGGATAGAGTGATCCTAGCTGTCGTGTTGCTGCCCGAAACTCGAGGCATAGACCTCCACGCTCTCGCGCCTGCAAAGCAGCTCTCTAAACCGTTGAATCGGCGTCGGATGACGGTGCGCCTCCTTTACTCGAGCTATCTATTGGGCTACGGCCTTCGATTTTGTGCAAACGCATATGCCGATCGGAAGACATCGCGTTTGAGTTCCCCCAAATAGTCCGCGCAGTCTCTTCCCCAGATACTGTGCCGAATTCTTTCTATAAACTCCGGGTGTGAATCTTGGAGGCATGACTTGGCAACGTGGAATCCTGTGGAGCTGTATAAAGAACTTTGGGGACCAGGCGCTAGAGAGGCGGGAACGGAACGTGCGGCGCCGTCACGAAGCAGGTTTATAATGCGCACTCTCGCGAACGCGGGCTGCGAGGAGGACGATGCCAAGAGTGGGTTCACCGCATGTAGTCAATATCGAGGATCTGAGACGGCTGGCGCGGCGGCGGCTGCCGAAGGCGGTGTTCGACTACCTAGACGGCGGAGCAGCAGATGAAGTGACGCTGCGGGAAAACTGCCGCGCGTTTCAGGAGGTGCTGTTACGGCCGCGGCATGCGATTGCGCACGAGAAGTGCGATTTGCGCACGCGCGTGTTAGGAGATGAAATTTCCTTTCCGGCGATGCTGGCGCCCGTTGGTTACAGCCGCCTGATGCATCCCGGCGGAGAAGTGGCGGCGGCGCGCGCGGCCGGTGAGATCGGGACTGGATTCATTCTGTCAACCATTTCGGGCCACAAGCTGGAGGATGTCAAGGCGGCCTCGAGCGGCCCGGTATGGTATCAGCTGTACGTGGTGGGAGGGCGCGAAGCGGCCGAGGCGGCGATCGGGCGTGCGCGGGCGGCGGGATTTTCCGCGCTAGTGATCACCATTGACACGCCGGTCGCGGGGGTGCGCGAGCGCGACCTGCGGAACGGCGTGAAAGAGTTGATGGGCGGCTCTCTGCTAGCAAAGATTCCGTTCATCCCGGAACTTCTGGCGCATCCTCGATGGCTGGCTGCTTTTCTGCTCGATGGCGGGGTGCCGAAGCTGGAGAATATTCGAACGCCCGGCAAGGGAGCAATGCCAATGACGGATGTCGCGGCTGCGTTGGCGAGCGCAGTCGTGACATGGAATGACTTGCGTTGGCTGCGCAAGGCGTGGCGGGCACCGATCGTAGTGAAGGGTGTGCTAACGGCCGACGATGCGCTGCGGGCAATCGATGAAGGAGCCGACGGCGTGGTGGTATCCAATCATGGCGGGCGGCAACTGGATGGCGTGGCGGCTTCTCTGCGAGCACTGCCGGAGATCGTTGCGGCGGTCAACGGCCAAGCGGAGGTGCTGATGGATGGAGGTGTCCGCCGCGGCTCCGACATTGTGAAAGCCATTTGCATGGGGGCCCGAACCGTGCTGGTCGGGCGCGCATACGCATATGGACTCGGCGCCGCAGGGCACGCAGGAGTCAGCCGGGCACTCGAAATATTGCGGGCTGACGTGGAGCGTACGTTGAGGTTGCTGGGTTGCGCGTCGGTGGCGGAGCTGAATCCTTCGTTGGTAGAGGTACCGGAAAGCTGGCGGGCCAAGCGTCACGCATGACAATGCAAGAGCACTCTCGACTGTGCCAAAATGCCTGCAAAGGGAAAACCCAAACTTCTGCCGAAACGATTGGCAATATACGACCTCAATTCGCTGCAACGAACAAGTAGGCAGCGCAGCGTGCCTCCTGGACCGGCTACAACGATCGAGTTCAATTCAATCACTGACAGTGACGGCTAGCGATTTGGGCCCAGTACGTACAAGCCCCCGTCGACCAGGATGGTTTGGCCTGTGACTGCTGTTGCGGCGGAAGCCAAGAAAGAGACGACTTCGGCGCACTCGGCAGTGGTAGCAAGTCTCTTCAGCGGCGTAACGCCTTCTTCGGCATTAAACGCAGAATCGGAATCAGGACGCCCGGCAAATTGGGTGCGGATGAGGCCTGGAGAAATCGCGTTGACACGAATCTCGGGCGCTAGCGCACGCGCGAGCGATTTCGTCATGGTAAGTACGCCTGCTTTGGCGGCTGCGTAAGCAATCGAACTTCCTACTCCAGTCGAGCCCGCGACGGATGCAACGTTTACGATTGAGGCGCCGGATTGCTTTCGCAAGAGCGGCACTGCCGCTCGAGTACAGTAGAAAACAGCTCGCAGATTGATGTCGAACGTCTTATCCCAGATATCGTCGGTGAGTTCATCCAGGCTGCGGTGCGGCACACGCGTGCTCCAACCGGCGTTATTGACAAGCACATCCAGCCGTCCGAATTCGCGCTCGACTCGCGCGATCATGGCGCGTACCTCCGCGTCCTTCGAAACGTCGGCCTGAATCGAAATCGCAATTCCACCAGCGGAGCGAATCTGCGAGACAAGATCCTCGGTCGCCTGCAGCGACTGTCGGAAGTTCACCGCGACCTTGGTGCCATCGCGCGCGAACCGCTCCACGATCGCACGTCCAATGCCGGTGCCAGAGCCGGTTACCAGCGCCGCTCGTCCTTCACACTTCATTGTCGTCGGACTCCATGCTCCGGCTTTGACTATTTCTTTTCGATTTGACCTTCAAAATGGGCTGGATGACGATACTTCACGGTCTGCAGATGTTCACAATACAAGACCAGCTCGCCTGGCATCTTGAAAACTTCATAGGATACTTTGACCATTCCCATCGTCGGATACTTCGGTCGTTTTTCGAGATTCGTTCGGATTGTGTAGATCGTGTCGCCAATGAACACTGGTTTTATGAAACGGAGCTTGTCGTAGCCGTAGCTGAAGGTGTGGATGTTATTGTGTGCCATCAGCCCCAGCCCAACGCTGAACACCATGGCGCCTGCCACGAGTCGCTTCCCAAATATACCTTCCTGTTTGGCAAAAATGTCGTCAGCAACGTAGGGGTGCATGTCGAGAACGAGAGCATTAAACGCCATGCTCTCGCCCTCCGAGATTGTCCGTCGGATCGAGCGAGCACGCACTCCGACTTCGAAATCCTCGTATAGCCAGTCTTCCTGATTCCAAACTCGAATTTCCTGATGTTTTGCCGGAGCCGGGTTACGGTTTGTCACCTCGCTTCCCCTCTGACCGCGGAGTCAAATTTCTTCATCCGCAGGTCGCCGCCAGGGCGAGACACTCCGCAAACCGCTTGTTGAGCCAGCAGATCAAGTGCTCGTCGCTGGTCTCGCCCTTCAAACAGCGGTTCATTTCGACTCCGCCGGCCTCGAAGAAACGAACGAATCCATCGAAGCGCGGCCGCACATAGGCCTTTTGTAGGGATTCAAGCGTCTCAGAAAAAAATCCACCCGCCACCTTATTGATTTCCGGATCGATCCAGGCAGAGAGGCTGGCAGGCTGCCCGCCGTGCTTCACATACGTTCCGCACTGGTGCTCCGGGCTGGCCAGCCATTCGGCATATGCCACAGCTTCGTCGCGATGAGAACTGCGCTTGCTGACCGCCACGCCTGTTCCGCCCAGTTGCGTTCCAGCGCATCCAAGTTCGCCAACAGCTGGGGGATTCGTGAATTTCAATGGGACCGAATTCTCGCAGCGAGAATAGTTGGAATAGCCGTAAGCCCATGGGCAATATATGGCATCGCATTCAGCGACCATGTGGTCGTACACCTGAATCGGGTTCCAGTCCGTAGATTGTGGATGGGCGACGGCGATGAGCGCGTGCAGGCGATCGAGAACGTGTCCCGCGACCGACGGTTCTACAAATGGATCTGCATTTTCAGCGATGGGGTGACCCATATTTGCGGACATCGTGAAGAAAAGACTGATTGCATCGATCGGACAAGCCGGAACGATTATGAATTTGTGGTTTGCGCGTGCTTCGTGCCCCAACTGCAGGACCTCGTCAAACGTTTTTGGCGGTCTCGACGACAGCTGGTTCAGAAGGTCCGGTCGGTAGGAACAGACCTGAGTTGCGGCATCGATTGGCAACGCCCAGAGGCCCTGTGCATATCTGTATGATTCCCAGGAAGGGCCGACGGAATCACCCGCGAACCTGGCGCTTTCCCCCGCACTCAGAAACGGGTTCAGGTCGACGAGCACATCGTGAGCGGCTGCTGATCCGACGAACGGGTGATCTATAACGACCAGATCGTAATGATCAAGATACTGTTCAATCGGAGCTTGACCAAATTCGCGCAGAGTTCGACGATCCCAGTGGATGGCGATTCCCGGATGAGATTTCTCGTACTCGGGAGCACCTTCGATCAGCGGACAATAGCCGCGTGGATGGTCCCAAGTCAGCCCTGTCAATGTGATTCCCACAGTTCCCTCATGAGCGCAGCTCTGCTGGAAGTTTCATGCTGTGCTCGACGCCGCCTTCTTTTGCACCATCAGAATGTGTTCGCAATACATGACCACCTCACCGCGTTGGTTGATCACCTCGCATACCTCGATCACTCGACCGAAATCAGGGCGCTTCACGTCTTGCCACTTGTTTTTAATCGTGACGCGTGTGTGAATTGTGTCACCGATGAAAACCGGCTTCGGAAAACGCAATCGGTCATACCCGTAGGTGAAAGCTGCGGGGTTGATCTGGCCGGCCGTCAGACCGACTCCGATAGTGAACGTCATCGTCCCATGGGCGATCCGTTGGCCGAACGAGGTCTGGCGCGCAAATTCTGCGTCCACGTGGTGCGGAAAGAAGTCTCCGGAATGACCGGCGTGCAGCACCACATCGGTTTCCGTAATCGTGCGGCCGGAAGTATTCCGCTGTGCGCCGACGGCGTAATCTTCGAAGAAGTCCGTTTTCACCATCGCTCAGTCTCCAGGTTGCATCAGCGACGTTCTTCGGCCGCCGATTGCTATTGAAAGTGTCTCGCTCGCCGTCTGCAGCGCCGCCTTCACCTGAATGGGACCAACTCGGTCTCTGATGCGCGGCAAAAATGGTACCGAGAGCGCCGCGATCGCCTCCTGGTGCTGATTTAAAACTGGAAAACTTATATTGACTACGCCTGCAACCTGGTAGCTCGCCATTTCTTCGTAGCCGCGCTCGCGAATCCGCGTCAGATGCTCCTCAAGATCCGACGGAACTGGGCGGTCGGTTCGCCGCCTCCACGCCGCGAGCGATCGAGCCCGCATTTCATTCTGCTGAAAAGCCAGGATGAGGTGCCCAGAGGCGGTGTTCAACAGGTCGATCCGCGCACCAAGTTTCAGAGCGAAGCCCGCATTGCCGGGGGCATCCACTTGCGTAACAACTACTACCTCCCCGTTGCTGGGCATTGCCAGGTGGCACGATTGGCGCGTTTTGTGCGCGACTTCCTCCATCAGCGGGCGCGCCTTCGCGACAAATCGCTGAAGCGGATGATGCCTGTGTGCGAGCTCAAAAAGTTTCAGCGTGAGCTGGAAACGCTCATCGGGCAACACCTGAGAAATATATCCACGCTCGGCAAGGCAAACGAGCATTCGGAAAATTTCGCCGATCGTCCGACCGAGGCGGCGAGCCACTTGGCTGGCGCTCAGACCCTCCGGTTCAGAGGCGAACAGTTCCAAGATGTCCAGCCCCTTGTCGAGAGCCGGAGCCGTGTAGCGGGCGCCTAAAGAACGCACCGCTGACTGTTCTCGCCGTTTGAGTCGTCTGGTTGTCATAACACCGAGCGCAAGTCTACCTCACAATTTCTCTAATGAAAATAGCATTTCATATATGCAATACTTGTTCAGAAACCGGAGCGATGAGGTTTACCCACATGACTACGATTCGATCTTCGACGGAGCCTTGGAAGGATCAGCCCTTACACGGCCTGCTGGTCCTCGATTTCAGTCAATTTCTCTCCGGGCCCCTTGCCACGCTCCGGCTCGCAGATTTGGGTGCCCGGGTTATAAAGGTCGAGCGGCCTGGACAGGGCGATCTCGGGCGCACGCTCTATTTGAGCGATACGGACATTAACGGTGAAAATACTCTGTTTCATGCCATCAACCGCAACAAGCAGAGTCTGGCGGCCGACCTCAAGAATCCCCGTGACGTAGAAAAGTTGCGCCGCTTGATCGCCCATGCGGACGTGATGGTTCAGAATTTTCGCCCTGGCGTAATCGAGCGGCTAAAGCTCGACTATGAAAGCGTTGTGCAATCGAATCCACGCATTGTTTACGGATCTATTAGTGGCTACGGCGAGGCCGGAGCCTGGCGCGACCGGCCAGGTCAGGATCTCCTGGCACAGGCGCGATCCGGGATTATGTGGTTGAGCGGCAACGAAGGCGATCCACCGACTCCATTCTCACTTGCGATTGCTGATATGCTGACGGGACACAATCTTTGCCAGGGAATTCTTGCGTGTTTGGTGCGGCGCGGCGTTACGGGACGAGGTGGGCTCGTCGAGACCAGCCTTCTGGAATCCTTGATCGACTTCCAGTTCGAAGTTCTCACTACCTATCTGAACGACGGTCGGCGGCCACCACGTCGCGGCGCGTTTCGAAATGCACACACTTACCTCGCGGCACCCTACGGCGTCTATGACACAAAAGACGGACATCTGGCCTTAGCTATGTCGCATCTTCCATCGCTCGGCTCTTTGCTTGGTATCCCTGAACTCATGCAAATCGTAGATTCGGCCGCGGGCTTCAAGCGGCGAGATGAAGTTAAGTGTCTGATCGCGAACCGACTGCGCGGACAGACTACTGAGCATTGGCTTGGGGTTCTGGACGCCGCTGATATCTGGTGCTCCGAGGTGCTCGATTGGCCGACACTTCTCGCAAGCGAAGCCTTCCAGCAGCTCAATATGCTGCAAACGCTTGCGAATGGAAGGGGCCTGGAAATTCTTACGACCCGCTGCCCCTTTCGTTTGGATCACAACGTATTGCAGAGTCAGAGGCTTGCTCCCAAAGTCGGCGAGCATACGGAGTCGATTACCGAAGAGTTTGCACTGTAGGCATCTAAAATCTGCCAAATTGGCGGAACGCCTCGACCGGATGCATGCCCTTCAGGACGGATTTGCGGACGAGATTTTCGGTGTGCACTACCTCTTCGGCCTTGGTCACGACGTCGGTCGCGATGGATTGTGGGATTACCAGCACTCCATCGCGGTCGCCCAAAATGTAATCGCCCGGCTCGATATGGACCCGGCCGATATGGATCGGGACATTGTGCGCAACGAGCCGCCAGCGTCCAACGATATCGACCGGAGTCTTGTAACGAGCAAACACGGGAAAGCCAAGCTTCAAAATGTAGTCCGTGTCGCGAGCCCCTCCGTCGATCACAGCACCGCGGGCGCCGCGGTATTGCGCCGTCTCACTGGAGAGTTCGCCCAGATGAGCGGCGACAGTGTCATTGGGCTGATTAACAAGAACGTCATCAAGTTTCACGTCGCCCAACATTTTGAGAAATGGAATAAAAATCACTTCCGGATCCTCACTATCGGTCGGCTCGCCGAGGATCGTCAATGCCTTGCCCGCAACAATGTTGCCCGGATGAAGTGATTGGATTTCCTGCGGCAACACCTGATCATGGAATCCCATTTCGTCCAAGATATCGCTGATGGCTCCGGTGTAAGGGATCTTTGAGAGCCGCTCTACGAGTCCGGCTGTTTTCTGCTCGCTCATAAGAGTTAGTGACCTTTCGTCGTTCTTGCCGCCTGTTTTCAGCTCAGCCGGTAGATTCGGAGCGCGTTATCGTGGAATAGTTTTATTTGGTTGGCTTCGCCAGCAGCGTGGGTCAGGGACAACACCGTTTCGACCCACTGCTGATAGCTGGCAGCGAGGTTGCACACCGGCCAGTCACTTCCAAACATCACACGGTCCCAGCCAAAGGATTCGATCACGTGATCCACGAATGGCCGGAGATCTTCCGCCCTCCAGTTTGCCGGGTTCGCGTAAGCAACGAGTCCAGAAATTTTACAGGAAACGTTGGGGAGCTTGGACAGTTCGCGGATATGGCCACTCCACGGATCGGTGACCTGATCTTTGACTTCCGGAACTCCGCAGTGGTCGAGCACGAACGCAACATGAGGGCATTTCGACGCCAAGTTGATCGCGACGGGAAGCTGGCGGGCGAGAACGCATATGTCGAAAGAGAGGCCGTACGTTTCGAGCCGCGCCACATTTTCAATAAACGTTTTCGCCTGGCCGAGTTCGTCGGGATGCGTATGGAGAATTCGTCGAATGCCTTTTAGTTTCGAATGTCCGCTAACTTTGTCGAGATACGCTTTGAATCCATCTTTTTCGGGCCGCCCGGAGGCCACAACGCCTGCGATGCGATTGCCGGCGTCATTCGCCAGGCGCAGGACGTGCAAGGCTTCGTCCATCACCTGCGCCTCATCTACGTCGCATTCGACAAACACAGTCTTATCGATTTCTAGTCCGCGAGTCGCATCGGAATAGTCGCTGAGCCGAAACGATCGGTCGAGTTTTGGCAACGGCTCTAGCCAGGCGTAATGAAACAGGTCCTTGTCCCAGAGGTGTTGGTGGGTATCGACGATTTTCATGGGTCGTTCACGGGGTGAGCGCTAGGTGGTTGGCTTGGCCTAACATCGGCTGGACTCAGCCACGAGCTAATCCACATGAAATACTTCTTCCATTTCGGCCCACCATTCTCCCTCTTTGCGTGTATCCAGCGGCTGCTGCATCGGCATCATGACGGCCCACCATTCCTGGGTTCTCGGATCGGCGGCCATCTTAGCCATGTCCGTCTTATAGTCTGTCCCGTGGTATTCAAAATATCCGAATAGGAAATCATCCTTGAGATAGATGGAATAGTTTCGAATGTTGCATTTTCCAATCATGTCGAGGATGTCGGGCCATACGGCCGCGTGATACCGCTTGTATTCAGCGATCGCTTCAGGCCTCACCTTGATGATTGATCCATACCGTTTCATGAGCTGAGATCCTCTACGCCACTAAATTGCATCCTCCAGAACAGTCGCCAGGATTTTGAGGGGTGAAATCGCTTAAACTCCCCGGTTAGCGTCCAGTATATTCACAACGTGGTTCTCCTGCTTCGATTCGTATGGAACCACCAACATATTCTTCCTTCGAACTGGATCCCAGGACCAAGTGCAAGAATGCCGAATCGTATTCCTCGAAACGCGTGGCGTCCGCTCCCCGCGGTCTACTGGAGCGGACGCGATTCATTCGGATGCGGAATACTCTGTTCGCAAATGGGAGCCTGCAAACCCGTGTCTTGAATGTGGACACATTGCCTTAAAGTACTAAGCGGTGATTTCTTCGGGACACACAGCCCTGCGTTCTGCCATCGACTTGTATTCAGCGAATACGATCTGCAGAGTACGGAGGTTGTCTCGGGCGCTTGTTTCTGGCTCGACATCATCCTCGACTGCACACATCAGGGATGCCATCGGACCGACGAATGCATCTGGGATCCACATGCTGTCGAGCCGTGCGGAAAACCAATAGTCGGGGTTGCGCTTAGACATAAACTCAAGCGTGTCCGGACGTCCTGTCGGATAGTTGTACATCAACCCGATCGTTCCCTTGATCACCCCTGCGGTTCCCTCAATTCTGAAAATCGCATAAGGGTCGTCGGTCCACGTCGAATGGCAGACGTCGACCAGTACCTGGAGACCCGAGGCGTACTCCCAAACCGTCAGAGTCTTTGTTTCCGCAGATGTTGTTTCGCCTGGAGCTCGGGTGCCACTGGTGAATACTAGGCTGGGCTGGCCCAGTAGATAACGCAGCGAATCAATGTAGTGAATGCTGTGGAACATCACCTCGAGACGCTTGCCGGCATAGATCCAGGGCCACAGGCTCCAATCGGTTTTGCAGTGAACCTGAATCGTTCCATAGAACGGGGTGCCCACCCACCCTTCATCCATCAGCAATCGCGCACACCGAATGCCGGCGTCCCACCGCATCTGCTGGTTCACTGCAATTTTGACATTCGCCTTCTGTGCCAAGTCAACGCATCGAACCGCCTTGGCATACTCATCCGCTAAAGGCTTCTGGCATAGCAAGTGTCTTTTTGCCGCGGTAACCTTCTCGACGATCCCGACTTGGACGTCTGGGTAGACCGCCACATCTACGATCCGAACTTCTGGGTCAGCAAGTAATTCGTCTGTATTCGCGTACACTTTCAGAATTCCATGCTCGCGCGCCGTTTTCTCGGCTTGCGCGTGGTTTTTGTCGGTTACGCCAACGACTTTGAAGCCAGCCTTCTTGTAAGCCGGTAAATGGGCGTAGTTGACGATTCCGCCGGTTCCGACGATTCCGATTCCGTGGTCGAGCCGGCGCGGCAATTTCGGTTTGTAATCGAGATGCGGAAACACAGCGGTCATTTTAATTGCCTCTTTCGGGAAAGTGCGATTCGCAGCGCCGAATCATGCAAACTCCAGAGATTGAGCTCCAAGGATGTGTCCAGATGCCTGCACAGGAAACAGAGTCACTGTGTATGTCCTGAGCGAGCTCTGCGGATCGTGGCCAGAGCCTGCTTGGCGTCGTCGTCACTCGGATTCAAATTGTTCGCGATACCCAGCTCTTTTTCAGCTTCCTCCAATTTTCCGGTGCGGAAGTACATCCATCCCAGGTTCTTGTGCAAATGCTCGCCCTCCGGGCACGACCCACAAAGCTGAATGGCCTCTTGAATCTGTGCGAATGCTTGAGGCCAGTTTTGAGCATTGGACGCCGCGAGTGCGAAATTTCCGAGTTGCTGCACACGGTCGGTGATCTGTTGATTCTTTTGAAGCGTGTCATAGCGATCTTGATACTCCTGTGCTTCGGGATCGCTGGCCTGCTTCAAAGCGCGAGCCAGATTGTACAAAGCTTGCGAATAGTTGGGGTCAGCTTGCAGAGCCAATTTCCAATGGGCCACCGCCTCGTTGGTCTTTCCCTGATGTTCCAGGTTCTGGCCCAGAAGGAATTGCGCATCCGGATTTCCGGGCTGCAGTGCGATCACCTTTTCAAAGAGCTCGGTCGAACGGGCGAGATCGTTACCTTGCTTCTCTGCGAGGGCGAGAAGATAAAGCGCGGGCGCGTAGTTGGGTTCAAGGTGTACCGCTTCCTCGAGCTCCTTGCGCGCGGCTTCATATTCGGCCGTTTCGAAATAGAAGCGGCCTAAATTGTAGTGAACGGCCGGAGATTGAGGATCCAGGCGCACTGCTTCCTGGAATTCCTTGAACCCGCCGGTGCGATCGTATTGATCCACCAAAGCGATACCCAGGTTCAAGTGCGCCTCTGCCGAACCAGGCTCGAGTGCTATGGCTCGGCGGAAGCTCTCAACCGCCTCGCTACCTCGCCCGGTTTTGGCTTGGATCATTCCGAGCGCCGTGTAAACCCCTGGATCGCCGGGGTTTGTTTGGATGGCCGCGCGCAATTGCTGCTCGCCCTGAGCCACCTGCCCGTGCTGGGAGAGCAGCAAGCCCAAATTCACACGAGCTTTCGTATATTGGGGATCGCTTTCGATCGCTTGCTGGTATAGCGCTGCGGCATCTCGGTCCTTGCCCTCCCTGTTGTAAAGGACGCCTAGATTATTCTGCGCTTCGGCATAGCGTGGATCGCTCGCGATCGCTTTTCTGAATTCCTCTTCGGCCTTGGCGGTCCGATTACTCTGGAGGGCCAACACTCCTAATTGATTGTGAGCGACGGCGAGGTCCGGTTCGAGCTGGATTGCTTTTTCGAGTTCCTGAAGTTCCGCGGCTCGCTCGCCGAGCTGATCCAAAGCTATTGACAGGTTGTAATGCAGCTGTGGATTGTTCGGGTCAGCACGCAGGGCTTCCCTGTATGCATTTGCCGCACCGCGAGCATTCCCCGCAGCCAGCAACTGGTTCGCCTGGCCGTTAAACTTAGCAGCTTCGGCATGCGGATCACCGCGCGAAACAAGCGCGGCATATTCCGCATGTTCCTTCTGAGCAAGGTCCTTTTGGCCCATCCGCGCAAGCAAGCGAGCCAGTTGATCGTGGACCTCGGACGCGGACGGGTGGATCCTCTCCGCTTCCTGCAACTCGCGGATGGCGTGTTCGTTTTGGCCGGCTTCAGCGAGAGCCAGCCCCAGTGCGTAGTGCACTTCATAGCTGGCAGAATCGAGACGTGCGGCTTTTTGCAACGATTCGATAGAAGAATCCCATTGCCGGAGGCCTTGGTAGGCCAATCCCGCGGTGTAAAAGCCTTGGTAATCGCGCGGCTCATGCTCGATGTATTCACCTAGCGGAGCCAACGCATCGGAAAACTTCTGCTGCGAAAGGAGCGCTCGGCCCAAAGCGAGCCGGGCTTCGTCGTCGGTGGAATCGACCCGCAAGGCTTCGCGGAACTCGGCGATGGCTCCGTCGAGATCCGCAGGCTTTGTTTCCGCGTACACAGTACCCAGGCCCACATGAGCGTCTGCAGAATCCGGGTGAGCCGACACGAGTTGTTGCATCGTCTGTGTGGCTTTGGCGGCGTCTCCTGTGTGCAAATAGGTCAGTGCCAGTGCGACGGTTGTGGGCACCACCTGCTCGGGGGGCGGAGATTGCGCGAGCGCCGTTTCGAGCAACGCAAGGGCTGCTGCGGGGTTCCCTTGAGCGAAAAGCACCTGTGCCCGGCTGATGACCGCGCCGGGGAATTTGGGATCGATCCTGAGTACGGCGTCGAATTCCGTCGCGGCGGCCGCGAGCTTTTTTTCATTGTAGAACAGTGTGCCCAGCGCGAAATGTGAACTCGCCGAATCCGGCTTTTCGGCAATGGCGGCACGGAGTTCGGAAGTCGCGTGGGCGGGATCGCCGACGGTTAAAAGCGCGAGGGCCAAGTTGTAATGAGCTTCCCAGTTCTTGCTATCCAAATGTAGTGACAACTGGAAAGCAGGGATCGCGCAATTGACCTTTCCCGCCGCTGCATAAAGCGCGCCCAGAGTGTTGTAGGCGCCCGCGGTAGGGTGATCTTGCACCGTTTCGAGCAAGCTCGCGATCTGCTCAGAAGCATGTTCGGGCGACAGGCAAGGCTTCGGGAGAGCGCCGGGAGTCGCCGAATGGTTCGGCGAGTTTCCTTGTTTGGCGGACGCGGGCGATTGAGCGGCGTACGGCAGCAGTGCAGCGAGCGCGGCTGCGCGGCCGAGCGTCAAGATTCTCATGCGCGTGTTATGTAGCCGCCGTCTTCCGCCACGGAGCATTCGAGTTCGCCTGGAGCGTCCCTTTTCTTGCGAGATTTTTTCACAAGTATATTCCGTGCCGATGCGCCAAGCCAACTGCACGAGCCCATACGACGGATCGCAAGAGGGAACGGGCAAGGTCGCCTGATTATGCCTGCAGGCAAGGATTCTGCATTCCATCAAAGGCGAAGCTGTATCTATCACCAGGGTCCCGGGAGCGACGCCGCAGGGGTGGTGGGGGTTTAACTCAACGCGCGTTCGGTCCGCCGGACGCGACGTGCAAGCTGCGGCTGCCACTCCCGGACCTTCACGCGGGCACCCGATCGGCACCCGCGCGGGGGTATTCCCAAGCGCTAGAAGTAAAACTTTATGCCGTACTGCAACTGCCTGGCGGCATTGTTGCGGGTGGATGAGATCACGTTAAAGTTTGGATCTAGTATGTTTTGGTCCGGGAAGCCCCAGCTCGGCGTATTGAATGTATTGAACGTCTCGAAGCGAAATTCGATTCGGTAACGTTCGGTAATGGGGAATTGCTTGAACAGCGATAAGTCAATGTTCTTGAAATTATCGCCGCGAAGCGCATTGCGGCCTAAATCGCCGAACGATCCGAGCGCCGTCGGCGGTGTCGAAAATGCGTTGGGATTGAGCCACGCGCGAGGACCTTTGTTGGAGGCGTACAGCGGCTGGCCGCTTACCACATTCAACCGATCATAGTAGCCGTTGCAGCATCCGAAGTTTTGCGTCAGCGCGGGATCGCCGCCCACGCCCACGTCGAAAGGCGCTCCGGAAGTAAGCGTAAGGATTCCGTTGAGCCCCCAACCTCCCAGTAGAAAGTTCAACGCTTTGTTACCCGACGAGAACTGCTGTCCGGTTCCGAAGGGGAGCTGATAGGTCCAGGAGGCAACAAAAATCTGGGGCAGGTCAATTGCCGAAGGCCCCTTGTTCGCGTTGACATTGTAGGGATTCTCGATGCCGCAGCCTTCGACTCCGTACCATCCTGTGCAGCCGATATCCACGCTCTTCGACCAAGTGTAGGAAATGAGGTAAGTGAGCCCCTTATACTGCTTGCCGTTCAGAGAGACCTGCAAGGCGTTATAGTGGCTTCTCCCACCGCTGTAATCCCAAGGTGTTGGAGTGATGAACGAGAATGGCTTTTGGCCGGTGGCTGGATTCACGGTGTTCGCGTACGGACCGAGATCAAGACGCCCGCCGTGGGAACCGACGTAGTTCGCTGTCAGCACCGTGTGGGTTCCGAGCTCCTGTTGCACGCCCAGGTTCCACTGGTCGGCATAAGGCCGCTTCAAGTAAGGATCCGCAAACCAGGTCGTCTGGTTAAACGGCGTAGGCCCGGTAATCGGAGGCGTAGTCCCTTGACTTAGGGGGTCCTCTGCAAAAACGTTCGGCAAGCCTGTAATCGGGTTGGTGTTGCTGGCGCCGAGCTGGTCTAGGCTGGGCCAGGTTCCTTCGAAGTTTTGAGCCGTCTGAGTAATGGCCGCCCAGTTATCGTAGAATCTTCCGTACCCCGCACGGAGTACGGTTTTTTCGCCGAGCTGATACGCGAGACCGATGCGAGGTTGGAAGTTGGTCAAATCGTTGTGATAAATACCTCCACTGCTGACCGGGGTGAGGGAAACGTTAGCCGGAAGCACTCCGCCCGGGATACACGGTGCGCCGACGGTGGGAGGATTGCACGCCGGGGCGTTGCGTTCCAGATAGTAGATCCCATGTCGGGCATCGAGGTCGCCCACAAAATTATTGGCTGCACCGTTGTTGCCATAAATCGGCATAAGCGTCAGATCGTAACGAAGACCCAGGTTCACCGTCAGCTTGCCGGTAGCCTTCCACTGATCCATGAAATAGGCGCCGTCAACCCAGCCTCCGTGCTCGGTCTCGACAACATTTCGGCGGGTGGCATTGTTGGGGAGCCCAAGCAAGAACGAGGCTACTGCGTTTCCGGTGACAGTATTGAGAGGTAAGGCACCCGTATCCGCCGCCGATGTATTGGCTGCCGAGAAGACCACGCCGGAGTTTAAATACACAGCGTTGGCATTGTTGCTGGCGAAGTCCACACCCATCTTGAAGGTATGACGTTGGTAGATCTTGGTGAACGCTCCGCCACCCTCCCAGATGTCGGACGCCTTGGTGTAGTCAAACTGGGCAGCATTGTGAGCGCTGGCGTTCGAATTGCCGATAAACCCCAGGATGGCGACTTCTGGGACCATTTCGGCGCCGCCTCTGAAATTGCCGGCGTAGTTCGGATTGAAAATCGTCGGCCCGAAACTTGCAGGCGCACCCGAGGGGTTCGAGTTTTGATTGATTGACAGAACGACGCGACCAAACCTCGCTTCAAACAAACTGCTGCTGGAGAAAGCGTGGCTGTATCCAACACCGATATTGAAGCCATCGGTCTTTTGGGAGTGCGGGAGCCCAACATACCCGCCCGAGTCAGTGACAGGTTGCCAGAATCCTACGTAGCGGGCCCAGAGGTTATCGCGCTCGCTGAACTGGTGGTCGATCCTCAGTGTCCCGGTGTCCTGGCGGATATTCGAAGGAGTCGAATCGACGCCGTTAAAGCTCGCGTTGCCGGTCAGGTTCGGAGCCGGGAAGATCTTTTGCGCGTAGGTCACCATGTTCGGATCAATGAGCCCGGAGGGGATCATGTTGCAGGGCGTACCGGATGCCTGCGTCTTGTTCGGAAGTAGCGGAGAAGGGAGGCCTGCTGTGCACAAGAAAGGCGAGTTGGAGAAGCCGGACGGGCTAGCGGCATTAGGAACTACGCTATACGGGTTGTAAATCTGATTAGGGAAGGAGGAAAGGTCGCCAGCCAGTTCGGTTGAAACATTGGGCGTATTGTAGAGAGCGTTGGCGGATTGTGTATATCGGTATCCCTCGTAAGCGGTGTAGAAAAAAGTCTTGGGTGTGGATGAGCTGTGCCATGGAATGTCAATTGGGCCACCACCGGCACCGCCAAACTGATTTTGCGTAAATTGATAAGGAGAACCTGCCTGGTGAAATGTTGGCAAGGCGTCCGACCCGGCACCTCGGTAGAATTCCCAGGCCGACCCATGATATTGCTGGGATCCCGATTTGGTGACGACGTTGATGATTCCGCCTAACGCGCCGCCGAAGGAGGCGTCGTCATTGTGAGATTGAACCTTGAACTCTTGGACGTCATCGAGAATCGGCGCGACTGCGTAGGTGCTGCCGAATGATCCCTGATTATTCACGCCGTCCAGCAGGAAAAAGTCGCTGCGGTTGGTTTGCCCGTTGATCGAGGGATAGCTGAATGACCCGATCGGGTTCGACCACACACCTCCGAGACTCCCATTTTGCGAGACGTTGATCGTGCTTACGCCTGGTGTCAGATCCAGCAGTTGCGTGAAGTTCCGTCCATTCAGGGGAAGGTTGTTGACCTCTTGCCTGACGATGGCAACGCCCAATTCGGAAGTGGATGTCTCCAGCGCCGCGACAGTCGCCTGCACCGTCACGGTTTGGGTCACGACGCCTGGATCGAGCGTATAGTCAATCGTCGACGTCTGATTCACATCGAGTGTGACGTCCGAGCGCTGCGACGTTTTGAAGCCGTCTCTGCTAACGGTGAGGTCGTATTCCCCCGGCTGAATGTTCGGAATAACGTAGAAACCGGCGCTGTTGCTCGTCGTATTGCGATCGAGGTTCGTCGCGCGATTGTGCAGGACGACGGTAGCGTCCGGGATGACCCCGCCGCTGGCGTCGCGCACAGTACCGTTGACCGCAGCCCCGGCCTGCCCGTGAGCAGTGCAAGGCAGCAAGAGGGCCAGAACTGCAAAGAGCAAAAAGAGGGATCCCAGAGACCAATACTTTGAAGTCCGGCACTGCCTCTTAGTTGTCATCATCGCTTCTCCCGGCCGCAGGTGAGCAGGCGCAGTTGCTCTCGTTAATTTCAAGAGGGTCCACAAACGCACAGTTAGGTCCGCAATACCCACCCCAGCCAAACGGACGCCCCCAATGCTCACGTCTGATAGCAATAATTCTGAATGGTGTCAATCAAAAACTTTTATTCTTTCAAACTGCGTTTCAGCATATGATACGGACGGATGAGCGAATTTACCTCGGCTATGCGGTTCCGCTGACTAGCTAAAACTGGCAGATCATAGGCACCTCTCATGCGTTTCATATTTTGGAACTAAATGTCACTCTGGTATAGTGGCGAGTCATGTTCATACAAAACCAGGGGGAGGTTAACGCGCCGTGGCTGTAGGGGTTATTTCAAAGGTATTTCGCATACTTGAGGCCATTGAGGCGGCGCCTTCGGGGTTGGGCCTTAAGTCCATTTGCGATGTAACTCGCCTTAACAAAAGCACGGCGCATCGTTTTCTGAAGCACCTCGAGCGGGAGGGATATCTGATTCGTGCCGACGGAGGAAAGTATCTGATTGGGCCGAAGCTCTCGCAAATGGGAGCGCGTGCGGATCACCGCGCAACGCTGCAAGCTATTTCGCGGCCGATCCTCTCAGAACTATGGAAATCCACGCGAGAAACGGTGAACCTCGCGACGCTGGACCAAGGGCACGTTTTGTACATCGAGGTGCTAGAGAGCCCGCACGAATTCCGGCTCTCTTCCCGCGTAGGTAGCCGGCGTTCGCTCCACGCCACCGCCCTCGGAAAAGCGCTGGCGGCTTTCCTGGACGAAAAACATCGAGAACGAATCCTGAGCGGACTGAATTTTCAGGCGCTCACGCCGAACACGATCATGAACCTGGTGCAATTCCGGCAAGAACTCGAGAAAGTCCGGCGGCAGGGCTACGCGGTTGACGACGAGGAAGTAACCCTCGGCGCGCGCTGCGTCAGCGCGCCAATTCTGGGTTCGGACGGTGAGGCGGTCGCGGCCATTAGCGTTTCCGGCCCGGTCACGCGAGTCGGACGGGAGCAGGTGGGCGCTCTTTCGGCGGCGGTAGTTGAGGCAGCCAAGGCTATTTCGACCGCGATGGGATTTCACCAGGAACAGCCCGCGCTCGATATGCCTCGTAAGATTCATTCGGTGCGTTCCTGAACCCCCGAGTTTCGCCAGGAAAATCTCGCCAGAACGTAAGCAATCATCGTTTACGGAGCGTTCCTAGTTGGCGCTTTGCTTTGTGAATCTTTCAGGAGTGTGCGCAGGACTGCATCCTGCGGAAAAATTTGCACGGCTTGCTGGAGCAAGGCGACGGCTTCTGAATTCTTGCGCAGCGCGATATAACTGGAACCTAAGAATCTGTACAGTAAGGCGTCGTACGGAATTTGTTTAATGCCGCGCTCGAGCACGTCCACAGCTTCCTGATATTGTCCCGCTTGGATCCTGAGACTTGCCAACTGCTCGTAGGTTTGAGGGGTGCTGGCGCCGTGTATGACGGCGCTATCGAGATAGCGCAGAGCTGCTTGGTCGTTCTTCTGTGCCATGGAGAGAGCGGCTAACGCCTCGAGCACGTCAACGTTGTCGGAATCCGTGGCCTCCAGCTTCTTCGCGAGAGCGAAATATCGTTCACGATATTCAGGATTCGGAGTCATTAGCTGGCCGTAAGCCTGCAACAGCACCACGGGCGAGACTGGCTCGTCGCGTTTGCTTGGGATTGCGCTGAGGTGGACGAGTTCGGGCATTTGCGGCGTGGTCATGCGAAACGCGGCGTCCGGGTAGGCCTCTTCGGCTTGCGCTACGATTCGATGATTCGTCAGCACTGCATGCGCGATCACCTGCACGTCGCGTTTGGGCATGTGGCATCCGGCACAATCGTCGGGAGGAGTCTTGCGCTGGCGGATTGCGAGCGGCAGCGCACAGTTTTTTTCGGTGTGACACGCCAGGCATTTCCGCTGGTAGTAGGCGGGAGCATCCTGGCTCGCCGGTTCGACGTGCGGGTCGTGGCAGGTAATGCAGCTCAGATGTCCGCCGCTGCTGCGATAGCACTTGCTGAGCGTCATCGAAAAATAGTGTTCCAGCAGATCGGTCTGCGGCGAATCGCGCCGCGGAGGCACCATGAAAATCGCCAGCGTGTCGTCGAGCGGAGTTCCGGGTTTGAAGTCGCGATAGTCCTTGGCGGGCTTCAGCACGATCGCGTCACCGGTCTGATGACACGACATACAAATGTTATCGGCAAGCCATGGTCCGAGCTTTGCAGGGTTCACGATGGAATGCGTGGCGCTGTCGGAGCTCGAATCACCTTCGCGCATTTCGAGCACATGTGCTTCGCCCGGTCCGTGGCAGTTTTCACAGCCGATGGCCAATTCATGGAACGGCGGATCCAGAAATCTCCCGTTTCCGCCCAAGACCGCCTGCGGCCACCCGCTGTGGCACGCGATGCAACCGGGAAGAATCGGGCGATTGAAACCATAGTCGCCAAACTCATACCCGGGCGAGAGAGCCCAGCTCTGCGTTTTTGAATAAAAGGAAAGCGGCGCTTCAAACAGAAAATCGCCTCGCTTCACGAGCGCACCGAAGCCATTGGCACCCGCTCCGATGATCCAGCCCACCGGGTGTGTTTCTTGAAACAGTTCCTCACCGCCCTGGCCTATTTCGAATTCGGTTTGGAAGAGTTTTCCATTCTCCGCTTGGACCTCGAAGCGGCGATGGAGCCGGTCGTCAACGACCGAGGAGGAAGTAGGGATTCGCTCCAGCAGGGCAGGCGTGATCTCGGACATCGAACGTCCCATGTCGGTCTTCGAGTACTTGCTCGAGATCGCCGCATGGCATTCCGCGCAAACTTTCGAACCCAGGTAACCAGTGGCGCTAGGCCCGGTTCCCGAAACGGCAACTTCCGGCGGCTGGCTCGTTTTATTCGGTTTGCGCTCGAATTTTTCGCGGCTCCCGGAGAACGAACCGGCTGCCAGCGTGAAAACCAAGACGCCAAGACTAACGGCCAGGCGAACGCTGCTGTTGAACTGATTTGGAATTGGTCCACGAGGCTGCGGTTGCCGGATGCGCACCTTAGTCAGCGGCTTTCCAGCTTGTGATTTGTCGCTTCACCCATTGCGCGCTTTTTTCGGTGTGGCACTGCAGGCACGCATTGGGGCTTTCGGACTGCCCAAACCGCTGAGTCATATCCGGATTCGGAATATCGTCAATCTGGTGCGTTCGAGCGCGGAAAAGAAGAGCATCCATGATGGGCGGCATGTGGCAGGAGACACACTGGCTACCTTCCGAACTGGGGGGATGGTGCGTATGCGCTGCGATCTTCGACTTATCCTGGAATTGCGTGTGACATCCCGTGCACATCTGGTTAGGATCGTCGCGAAACTTCAGGGCTGTCGGGTTCGATGATTCATCGTGAGCGTGCGGGTTGTGGCAGGTTCCGCAGCTCACCTGCCCCTTTTTAAAGCATTTCGAGCGCTCGAGCGCTTCGACGATGAACGTAGTCTGGCGGAATCGGCCGTCCTTGTAAAAACCCTTCCGTGAGAATTCGCTGAAGGGAATCATCGGATTGCGCATGAAGAAGCTACCCGTAGTGGAGTAGTTCAACTCACCATGGGGCCCGGGCGTGCGGATTGCCGATTGCATATGGCACTGCGAGCAGACCGCCACAAAATCCCGATTGCTAACTTGTTCGAACTCAACAGGCGGATCAAGCGGTGTCTTCTTGTACTCGTCGCCGCTGTTCATCGCTGCCACGTGTCGGGCGGACGGTCCGTGGCACATCTCGCAATCGACCCCAGCCTCGCGAAATTCCAGATTCTCGGGGGCGAAGCCAGCGCCTTTAACGTCTCGCAATTGGCTCGTGTGGCACACCGCGCAAACAGTCTGATAGCTCGTCATCTGATCGAATTTTTGCCAGGACCGCAAATCCGCACGCAGACTTCCCGGTGAGTCAATCAATTTCCAGTAGTTCAGCCACTGCTTTTCGCGCGCACTGTATTGAATTGGGAAGACCTGAATCTGGCCGTTCGGCAATTTCGTCGCGTAGGCTTGCTGCCACTTCGATCCGATCGTGTAGTCGACTGGGTAGGTATGCCACCGGCCGTCGGATTCAAGGATATCAAAATAGTGTTTGCCGTCCCTGATTTCCATTCGGGCAAACGGCGAACGTTGCGCGCCGCGCGTAACTTTCAGTTTCCCGTCTTTATACTCTACATCGTCCCCCACATAAAATTCATTGTTCCGGGTGAAATCGCCGATTACGTTCTCCGGCGCGTAGGGGCGCAGCATCTTTGACATGCCCGAGTGAGACCAGTTCCGGTAGACTCCTGCGTGGCAACTTCGGCAGGATTCTGAGCCAGCATAGGCAGGCATCTCCTGCGCCACAATTGATTTTTCAGGTGACGACGGCTTCGATTCTCTGGTTTTCGAACCCCTGGCTTGCTCAATGAAAGCCCCGAAGTCACCCTTGGAATTCGGAGCGAGCGTCTTATAAATCGCCTGCAAATGTTCTAGCGCTTTGGGCGCGAGGTCACCTTTTTGCTGGTACACCTGGGCAAAAGCATTCGCGGCCGCAGGAAAATCGCCTGACGATAGCCGCGCCAAGCCGAGAACGTACACAATCTCCCAATCTTCGGGATTCAAAGTCCTTGCTTGAGAAAGAACCTGCTCAGATTCCCGTAGCAACGCGATTCTTTTTTCCCCCGCGGGCCCGTTGACCGCTTCCTGCAGCAGCGCCCGTCCTAAGGCGAAATTAGCCGAAGCTTGCAAGCGGCGTTTCGTGCCCGGCCATTGGTTTTCCGCAATCGCTCCGGCCCGGCCAATTCTGTCGAGATAGTCCAGTGCGGCTTGGGCACTCGCAATGGCCTCATCGTTCAGGTGCTGGCTTGCCTGGACATCTGCGACGGCCACGAGCAACTGCGGGTTTTCCGGCAGATAGGTGAGAGATTTTTTCGCAAAGTCCAACCCTGCCGGGTAGTCATGCTGGTCAAAACTGCTGTCGGCCGCAACTTCGTAAGCTTGCGCGAGGAAGGCAGATTGCGGGAAGTCCTGAAGGAAGGATTTGGCGGCCTTCAACATATCCCCTGGGTCCCGGTGCTGGTAGAGGCGGAGAAACGCTGCTTTCTCGGCGGGATCGGCAATCTGGTCTGCCACGGTCGAAGGATTGCGGTTCGTGGTGTCGACGACCGTATCGATATCTTGGGCTGCGGCAGCCGCACTCAGCAGCATCCCAAGGACAATCGTCGGCAAAAATCGGCTGGGCATTGTCCGTATCCTGGACCAGCAGGGCTCGAGACTTGCAAGGTGATTTCCTCACCCGCAGGAATCGTTACCGCAACACGCTCGGTTTACAGAGTTTTCATCGTGCACTTCTCGATGAAGTCCCAGTCCCAGTCGACACCGATTCCTGGAGACTCCGGCGGATGGGCGTAACCTTCGACGTCGATATGAATCGGCGTCTTCATTCCGAAGGCCATGTACGATAGCGGGTACAGCATTTCGAAGAATTCGCAGTTCGAAATCGCAGCGCAACAGTGCAAGTTGACGATCTCGAGCGGATGATAAATCGTGGTGTGCAGTTCGCAATGTACCCCGAAAGATTCCGCCAAATGCGCCGTCTTCATCACCGGCGTCACGCCACCCTTCCAGGAGACGTCGGTCCGCACGATGTCGACAACGCGGCTGGCGATACATTCCGCTGTCGAATAGTGCGAGCCGGCCAAAACCTCCGTCCCGCATATCGGAATGTCGAGCTTGTCGGTCAGCTTGCGGAGGCCGCTGAAATCCACATCGAATAGCGGTTCCTCGAACCAGTAGTAATTCAACCTCTCAAGCTCACGCCCGACTCGCAAAGCTTCCTCGTACGAGTAGGCTGCCACCGGATCGGCCATCAGCTTGAAATCCTGGCCCACGGCCTCGCGACAGGCGCGATAAGCCTCCAAATCGAAGGCAAGTTTGCCGGGCGGGTGAAGTTTGTAGGCGTGCCAACCGCGTCTTTTCACTTCAAGCGCCTGCTTGGCGTAATCCTCTGGACTGGAGAGCACAAACGAACTGGCGTACACCGGAACTTTGTCCCGGTACGCGCCCAGCATCTTGTAGAGCGGTAGCCCCGCCTTCTTCGCGGCAATGTCGTATAAGCAGACGTCAAAAGGACCGTACGAGTAAATGGGCACGTGATTCCACCAGCGATCGTAGGTCCGGAAATCCTGCCAATGCTTTTCGCGCAGCAGAGGGTCCTTGCCCACAAAAAATGGCTTCAGCGCCGTAGCCGCGATTACTCCGGCCATGTCCGCTCCGCGGCCCGCAAAACCGAAGGAACGGCCTTCGATCCCTTCGTCCGTCTTCATGGTGATGACGAGAAAATCAAAAGTGGACTTGCCGCCGGCCCGCATCTCAGAATCCGACATGGCCGCCCGGGTGTTTTGGCAAATGCGAATCTCGATTGAAGTTATACGCACTAGCGATCCGGGCTTTCGCGTACGAACATGGAGTTCCTGGCGAGCTTGTGCGAAACGCACCGCAAATCTAACGAAAAGCGGCGGCGGCGTCAATGAACTCAGAATTTCAGATCATGAAACGGTCCCGCGCGGTCCGTTTTTCCTTGACGATCACGTCCGCATGGCTCATTTTGTGCGCGCTTCCGCTTTCGGCGCCAGGGGGGACTGATGACTGACCAGGTCGTGATTGGAATCGGCCTAGTTATCCTGGCCGGCCTTTTAAACGGCAGCTTCGCAGCACCGATGAAACGGATGTCCGCCTGGCGCTGGGAAAATAGTTGGCTGATTTTCGCTATAACCGGCCTAGTAATTTTCCCGTGGATCATCACCTTGTTGACCGTGCCTCACGTTGGCGGCGTCTATTCTGAATCGTCCCCGTCCACGTTGTGGAAAGTTGTGCTCTTCGGTATGGCGTGGGGGGTAGGCTCGACACTTTTTGGAATTGGAATCAGCCGAGTCGGCATGGCGCTCGGGTTTGCAACCATCCTTGGAATTACGGCGTCTTTTGGTTCTCTATTCCCTCTCGCGGTACTGCATCCAGAGGAACTTCATTCCAAACGTGCCGACGCACTGATGATCGGAACAGCAATCATGATCGTCGGATTGTTGTTTCTAGCCCTCGCGGGCAATCGCCGCGAGCACGACCTGGGAGCGAGCGCGGCGGCGCGCTCGGGATTTGCGCTCGGCCTTGTCATCTGTATCTTTTCGGGAATTTTTTCTTCGATGCTCAATTTCAGCTTCGTTTTCGGCGACGAAATTCGCGTCCGTGCTCTGGCGGCCGGTGCGAGCAATTCGATGGCTGCGAATCCCATCTGGTCTTTGACGGTCACCGGCGGTTTTCTTTCGAATCTGCTCTACTGCTTGTATCTTCTCAATAAGAATAAGAGCTGGAGCGTATATCGCGAGGGAACCCTATCTGCCTACTGGCTGCTCGGCGGCCTCACCGGCCTTCTCTGGTATGGAGGCGTCGTGGTCTACGGCATGGGCGCTGCTTCGCTCGGCAAGCTCGGCGGAATCGTCGGATGGCCTGTGTTCATGACGATCGACATCCTCGCGGGAATTTTCTGGGGTGCGGTTACCGGCGAGTGGAAGCGGGCGAGCCGGCGCGCACTGGCGTATTGCTGGGCCGGCGTTGGCATCCTGGTACTTGCCATCGTCCTGATTTCGCTCGGCAACGCGTCCTAAAGGATTCAGTTCGGTCCGCCGCCGGCGCTCTGGATTGTGACTGTGCTTACTCGGTGAGTTCGCTCCGCATCCACGCCGCTGCCCTCTCTCACAATGTAGTACTGATTGGCCGGCAGATCTTTTATCGTTTCCACTAGCCCACTCGGCCAGCGGATAACAATCTTGTCCGCCTTCGCCGCCTGCCCCAGGCCGAAATGTAGTCGTAAATCGCTTTGCGAAATATAGCCATCGCCGCTGCGAACTTCCTGTTCACGCTTGTCCGCGCCTTGCTCGAGCGTTACCGCTGCTCCCAGCGCGGCACGATTCGATTTCACTCCGATGAGTTGCAAGCTGATGAAATTTCCAACGGGCGCCACGTTGTAGTAAAGCGAAGGCGGCTCGTTCATGTTGTTCACGACCGCTTCCTCGCGTCCGTTGTTAAATAGATCGCTGAGCGCCATGCCCCGTGCGGAGTGCGTCTCGCTGAGCACTACGCCGGCCTGCGCCGTAATATCCGCGAACCTTCCCTGGTGCAGATTGTAGTAAGCCACTTTGGGTTCGCGGTAGGTCGTCCCAAGTCCCTTGCCATCTACTTCGGGATAGACGTGTCCATTCGCGATCAGAATTCCCGGCCAGCCGCTGTTGTCAAAGTCGAAAAACTGCACTCCCCATCCTAGGAGCCGCGTGATCTTGGCGAGCCCGGCAAGTTGGGTAACGTCATCAAACAGATTGTTGCCGCGATTGAGATAAACAGTGGACGTATCGTCGCTGAAATTTGTTTTGACCATGTCCTGCAGGCCCGAATGGGTGAAGTCATCGGCGGATACGCCCATGCTTCCCTGTAGCGTGCCATCCTCGTTGTAGGCAACGCCGGCGGACTTGGCTATTTCCGTGAAAGTTCCGTCGCGGTTGTTATGGTAGAGCAGGCTCGGTGTCGAGTCGCAGGCCACGTAGATGTCCGGCCAGCCATCGTGATCGAAGTCCGCAGTGAGGGATGTAAATCCGTAGCAGCCCGACGTGGTCGTGATTCCTGATTTCTTGGAAACGTCGGTGAACGTCCCGTCGCCGTTATTATGGTAAAGCGCGTTGACTGGGATTTTCAGGCCGCGCGGACCGCACATCACGTTCAGTCCCTTCCACTGGCACCATTGTCCCTGGCCGGGCCGGGGCACCGAGTCGTACGTGAAATCCACATAACGCGAGACAAACAGGTCAACCTTTCCGTCGCGGTCATAGTCGATAAAACTGCAACCTGTGCTCCATTCGTCGCGCGCGGTCTTGAGCCCCGCTTTTTCGGTCACGTCCGTAAACGTGCCGTTGCCGTTGTTGTGATACAAAACATTCTGCCCCCAGTAGGTCACGAACAAGTCCAGGTTGCCATCGTTCTCAAAATCGCCCACGCAGCCCCCCTGGCCCCAACCTGCACGCGCGAGTCCAGCTTTTTCGGTGACGTCACTGAACGTCCCGTCGTGGTTGTTGTGATAGAGATGTCCGGTTGGCTCCTTACCCTTCGGAAAGCCTCCCACAGTCGATCCGTTCGGAAGAAAAATGTCCGGCCAGCCGTCGTTGTCATAGTCGAAAACAATGCTGCCGTTCCCAGTTGTTTCAATGATGAATTCTTTGTGCGTGTCACTACCGTAAAAGTTCTGCATGGTAATGCCCGCACGCTGGGCAATGTCTTCGAAATGTACAACGCCGGGTCTCACGGCGGCTGGAGCAGTCAATTGAGGGGATTGAGGAGGTTGTCCCGCACCCAGGCCCACGGCGACCACGATCGCGGCTGGAAGCAGAAGCAAGAAAGGCATTCGGTTCATGCGGGCCCTTTGGATTTCAAGAACGAATTCGGCCGCACTAGACTCGGATGCAGAGGCAAGCATAGCGGCGAAATGTTCATTCCTGATAGGCCATGACCTTTTGTTGCGACTCGCCGAGGCCGTGAATCCCCAACGCAACGATGTCCCCGGCTTTCAAGTAAACCGGCGGATTCATTCCCAGTCCCACCCCCGGCGGCGTTCCCGTGCTGACCACATCACCCGGAAGCAGCGTCATAAATTGGCTCACGTAGCTCACCAGATCGGCAACCTGGAAGACCATCTGCTCGGTGTTGCTTTTCTGCCGCGTCACCCCATTTACGGTCAGCCACAAACCCAGATGGCCCGGGTCAGGAATTTCATCGCGGGTGGCGAGAAAGGGTCCTAGCGGTGCAAACGTATCCGCGCTCTTGCCCTTCACCCATTGACCGCCGCGTTCGAGTTGGAAACCTCGCTCTGAGTAGTCATTGTGCAGAACGTAGCCCGCTACGTGATCCAAAGCGTGCTGCTTGGCGACATAGCGAGCCTCCTTGCCAATGACAAACGCCAGCTCCACTTCCCAGTCGAGTTTCGTAGAGCCCTTTGGTATCACCACCGCGTCATTCGGACCCGACAACGAGCTGGTCGCCTTGAAAAAAATCACCGGCTCTTTGGGGACTTCTTGGCCAGTCTCGGCTGCGTGATCCCTATAGTTCAAACCAATGCAAACAATCTTGCTCGGACGGCAGATGGGGGCGCCCAGGCGCACCGAAGGTTCCACGCGGCGTAAGTCCCCAGCATGCTTTTCCGTCCACCGACGCAGTCTTTCGAACCCGTCTGTTCCAAAGAAGTCCTCGGTGTAGTCGATCGCGGCGGCGGAGACATCCACGCAGGTTCCATCCTCTAGGAGAAGGCCGGGCTTTTCTCTCGCGCGATCGCCGAATCGGATGAGTTTCATGGAGTTGAGCACAGCGTTATTGGTGCCAAGATGTCCTCACGGATCGAATCCTAGTGCTGAGCTACACCGCCAAAGTCCGCTCCATGAACGTCGACGCGTCCAGGCGTGCAGAGATCGCCTTCGCGGTCGTCATCACTGCCTTCGCAAGAAAAGGGATCTTGTCACGGCCGATCCGTGTAACCGGCCCCGCCACGCTGACGGCCGCCGCCACTTTCCCTTCGTCGATTACGATGGGAGCGCTGATGCAGCGGGCGCCCAGAGTCGCTTCTTCGTCGTCTAACGCATAGCCTCGCTGGCGGATGATCTCAAGTTCCCGTCTCAGCCGCACCGGTTGCGTAATCGTGTGCGGAGTCAGCTGTTCAAACTTGAGGGCCCCAAGCACGTGATCCTTTTCGTCCGGGGGTAGAAAAGCGGCCAGCGCTTTTCCCATCGCCGTGCAGTAGATCGGCCGCCACGTACCTACAGGCGATGCCATACGAAACGGGTGTGGGCTTTGCAGAACGTCCAAATAGAAAACGTCCTGCCCATCCAGCGTTCCGAGGTTGACGGTTTCGCCTGTCACCTTCCATAAGTCCTGAAGCACGGGGCGGCTGATCTTTCTGAGAGACGTCTGATAGCTAATCCCGGAGCCCAATCGCGCCAGCTTAGGGCCAACCAGGTAAGATCCCACTTCGTCCCGAAACAGGTAGCCCTCAAACTCCAAATGAGCCAGGAATCTGTATGCCGTGCTTTTGTTGATGCCGGTTCGCAGCGCAACGTCCTTGAGCGGCAGTCCCTCCGGAGCAGCGCCCAAGGCTTCAAACACTCTTAGAACCTTGGAGACGACTCCCACGGGAGCTGATTTCGATTGGCGTGCTCGGATCATGGGCTCCCCCAACCTGGAAACTCGGAGAATGCTCCTGGGAACCGACATTCTTCCCAGGCACCCGGTTGCGAGCACTATATAGCGAAGATTTCGAAATGTGAAAAGTAAATTTTTTATCTTGAATATTCCTGACGCGCTTGCTATATCGCTTGGCGCGACTCTGGAAAGCTTCGTGCTATGGCTATGTCAGGCAGCAGCAAACATGAAGGCGTGCTCAAACTAAGACCCACAGACAATGTTCTGGTCGCCCTCACGGACTTGCGAAAGGGCGACCACCTCACGTTCTCTGGTGGATCTTACACGCTGGCAACGGACGTGCCGGCCAAACACAAGTTTGCGGCGGAGCCTCTAACGCCAGGCCGCGATATCATCATGTATGGCGTCCTTGTCGGGAAGGCCATGCAGCCCATCCTCCAAGGTGAAGTCTTGACGCCCCTCAATATTCATCACCAAGCCGCACCCTTCCACGAAAAAACCATAGAGTATTGCTGGACGCCTCCTGACGTTTCGCGATGGCGCGAGACAACATTCCTGGGGTATCACCGCGCGGATGGTCAAGTCGGGACGCGGAATTATTGGCTCGTCGTTCCGCTGGTCTTCTGCGAAAACCGGAATATAGCGGTCCTGAAGCAGGCATTTGAAGAAGAGTTAGGATTTGCCGCGCCGCAAATCTACCGTCAGCAGGTCGCGGAATTCGTCCGCCTGTATCAAGCGGGCCACTCCGATGAAATCGAAGGCCATGGCGCCGTGGCAACCGACGCTCGTCCGCCGATTCCGCGAGTGTTCGAGAATGTTGACGGAATCAAGTTCCTGCTGCATGAAGGTGGTTGCGGCGGGACGCGAGAGGATTCCGACAATCTTTGTTCTCTGATTGCCGGTTACATCCACCACCCCAACGTAGCTGGCGCCACCATTCTAAGTCTCGGCTGTCAGCACTCGCAGGTCGCCATCCTCCTCGAACAGATTAAGAAGCGTGACGCGAAATTCTCGAAGCCTCTTCTGGTACTCGAGCAGCAACAGAGCGGGTCGGAACTTGCGATGATGTCGGAAGCAATTCGCAAGACCTTTGTCAGGCTGATGGAGATGAACCAAAACTGCAGGCGCGCGCCGGCGCCCCTCTCTCGATTGTGCGTCGGCCTAAAGTGTGGTGGCTCCGACGGTTTTTCCGGCATTTCCGCCAATCCTGCGATCGGTCACGTTTCTGATATTCTGGCAGCGCTGGGTGGTCGCACGATCTTGTCAGAATTTCCCGAGCTTTGCGGCGTCGAACAGGAAATGATCGACCGTAGCAGCCGCAAGGAAGTTGGTGATCGATTCATCCAACTGATGCGCGATTATGCTGCAAGAGCGAAAGCGGTTCGCTCGGGGTTCGACATGAACCCCTCGCCCGGAAATATCCGTGACGGGCTGGTTACGGATGCGATGAAATCGGCCGGTGCCGCAAAGAAAGGTGGAACATCTCCGGTTACTGCCGTGCTTGATTATCCCGAATATTCCACTGAACCGGGGCTGAATTTGCAATGCACACCGGGGAATGACGTGGAATGCGTCACTGCTCAAGTGGGGGCAGGTGCGAGCGTTGTGCTTTTTACCACCGGACTGGGTACGCCCACCGGAAACCCAATCGCGCCAGTTGTAAAGATCTCAACAAATTCCAACTTGGCGCGGCGCATGCCGGATATCGTGGATTTTGACACAGGTCCTATCATCGACGGAGAAGTGACGATCGAGCAGATGGGAGAAGCAATTCTTGAGAGAGTCGTCGAGGTGGCGAGCGGGCAGGTCCAGACGAAGGCAGAGATACTGGCCCAAAACGACTTTATCCCCTGGAAAAGAGGAGTCTCTCTCTGAACAATCCGGTCAAAAATCCGAATGGGTTTCGCCTCGACGGCAAAACGGTCATCATCACGGGCGGTGCGAGCGGCATCGGTCGAGCAATCGCCCACCTTTTTGCGACGAGCGGCGCGCGTGTATATGTTCTCGACATCCATTCACATGCGGCGGAGGAGACTGCCCAAGAAATTCTGGACGCTGGCGGCGACGCCTCAGCTATTGAGTGTGACGTAACGAACCAGCAGGAAGTTCGAACCGTTTTTCAAGAACTGGTAAAGCGTGGCCGTATCCACACCCTGGTGAACAATGCCGGTATCTCTCACGTTGGCAAACTCGAATCGACCACCGAGCGCGACTTCGATCGAGTTTTTCAGGTGAATGTAAAAGGCATCTATAACTGCATGCTGGCCGCCGTCGAGCACATGAAAGTAAACGGCGGGGGCGTTATTCTCAATATGGCTTCCATCGCAGGCTCCTCTGGCTTGGCGGACCGTTTTGCGTATTCGACGAGTAAGGGTGCCGTGATTGCCATGACCTATTCAGTAGCCAAGGATTACCTCGCCTGCAACATCCGCTGCAATTGCATATCGCCCGCTCGAGTCCATACGCCCTTTGTTGACGGCTACCTGCGGCAGCACTACCCCGGCCGCGAAGATGAAATGTTTGGCAAACTTGCCCATTCGCAGCCGATCGGCAGAATGGCCGAGCCCCACGAGGTCGCGTCTCTTGCCCTCTATCTTTGTTCCGACTTAGCGTCCTTCTTGACCGGGGTGGACTATCCTCTCGACGGAGGTTTTTTCAACCTTCGCGGGTAATCATTCCCTTTCGCCTCAGCTGGTCCAGGAGTAGTGCATGGATCTGCAGCTAATCGACAAAGTCGTGATCATAACCGGTGATGCGACGGGCATCGGCGCAGCAATCACCCGAGCGTCGGTTCGCCAAGGTGCGATCCCCGTGATCGTCGACCGAGATCTACCAGCATGCGACAAACTCTTTGCGGAACTGCAACTGGAACGGGGCCGTGGCCACCGAGTGATCGTAGATCTTCGACCTCCCGATAGTTACGCGTCTTTCTCATCCCCGCACAGGCTTCGCATATCACAGGGCAACACATGCTTGTGAACGGCGGTTACGTACACCTTGACCGAGCCTTGACGTAACGGAGACGCATGGGAAAACCTTCTGCGCCAATTACAGACCGGAAGTATCGCGTTCCTTTCGTACTTGTTACGAGCCTGTTTTTTCTCTGGGCGCTCGGAGTCAACCTAAACGACATTCTGATCCCGCACTTAAAGAAGACTTTCAACCTCAGCGATTTTCAGTCATCGCTGATTCAAACTGCTTTTTTTGGGGGCTATTTCCTCGCGGCCCTGCCCGCGGGATGGCTAATGGAGCGTATCGGATATCGGAAAGGTATCCTGGTTGGGCTGGGAACATGTTCCGTAGGAGCACTCCTATTCATCCCTGCCGCTTCGATTCGGATCTACGGATTTTTCTTGTGCGCATTGTTTGTGATGGCCTGCGGACAGGGTGTTCTCGAAGTCGCGGCGAATCCCTACGTCACGATTCTCGGTCCTTCAGAATCATCCGAACGCCGCCTGAACCTCGCGCAATCGTTTAATGCCGTAGGTGCCTGGGTAACTCCGTTCATCGGCAGAGCCTTTATTCTTTCGGGAATCGAATACTCCCCTGTCACACTCGCCGCAATGACTCCGGAGCAATGGCAGGTTTATTCTGCTTCCGAAGCAATCCGAGTGAGAGGCACGTATCTTGTAATTGCAGGAATCTTCGTGTTTGTTGCGGCGCTGATCTATTTTGCTCATCTGCCGGAAGTCCGCGAGTCGAGCGGCGAGGCGTTGCCGGAACCAGAGGCGGCGCCAAAGACCCACAAAGGTATCTGGCACTACAAACATCTGATTCGCGGCGTCATCACCGAATTTTTCTACGTCGGCGCCCAGGTGGGCGTCACAAGCTTCGTGATTCGCTTTACCCAACATGCGCTTCCCGGCACGCCGGAAAAAACCGCCGCGGACTACCTCAAGTGGCACCTGTTCGGCTTCATGATCGGCCGCTTCGCCGGCTCTGCGATCATGAAACGTGTTGCGCCTCCCAGAATGCTGGGCCTTTTCTCCACCGCCGCCGCCCTTTGCACGATCGTGGCGATTTTCATGACCGGAACAGCGCCGGTCTGGGCTGTCGTCCTGCTTGGTTTCTTTGATTCCATTATGTTCCCGACGATTTTTGCGTTGAGCATCAAGAACCTCGGTGTCTATACCAAGCTCGGTTCTTCCCTTCTGGTAATGTCCATTATCGGCGGCGCAATCGTTCCCGCCATCATGGGCTACATTTCGGACCGCAGCTCGATCCAGGCGGCCTTTGCAGTTCCATTGTTCTGTTACGCTGTCGTGATTTATTTTTCGTTCAGGGGCTATAAGCCAACGCTTGCGGCGGCAGAGGAATAGGCGGGCGATCCAATGAGCGAACCCGCGAAATTTCTGGTCACGGGCGGCTTGGGCTTCATCGGCCAATCGGTCGTGCGCAATCTCCTGGAGCGTCGTATTCCCAGCGTCGCAGCCGATCAGTCAGCGGATGGCGAAGCGCTCGCCAGCTTGCGGACCTTAGCCAACCGCACCGGCACCCGGTTTGAGTCCATACTCATGGATGTCAGCGACTTCCGCGATGTGACGGCGGTCTTTCACAAACATCCTGACATCACCCATACAATTCACCTGGCCTATGTAATGGGACCCCTGGTTGATGAGAATACCTCGCTCTCGACTCGCGTCAACATCTTAGGGATGACTCATATGTTTGAGGCGGCTGTGCACCATAAACTTGCACGCCTGGTGTTCACCAGCAGTGAAACCGTATCCGGTCCATCGCAGCAGCCTTATGGCGACCGGCCAGTGACCGAGGACGATTTCTGCGATCCGGCTTCTCACGCTTTCACTTATGCGGTAATGAAGATTCTGAACGAACACATGGGCCGCCGATATGTCCAGCGGTATGGGGCGAACATCGTGTGCACGCGGCCGCCCGTTGTTTTCGGTCACGGCCGGAAGCGGAGCGCGGTCATGTGGGCCGAGCATTTCGCTTCCAAACCTGCTGTCGGCGAACCTGTCACATTGCCCTTTGACCCTGAAACACGTGACACCTGGATTTATAAAGACGACTGCGCTGAACAACTCGTGCGGCTTGCGCTTAAGCCCAAGATCGCTCACTTCGTCTACAATAATGGCGGTCACTGCGTCACGGTCGGCCAACTCGCGAGGATTGTCAGAAAATGGATCCCCGACGCGCGAATCAACTTTGCTGACGGCGCGGGCACGCCCCTGATCGACCATCAAGACGGTGCGCGTTTGATTCGCGAGATCGATTTTGTGCCTCGCCCCTTGGAAGAAGGAGTGCGAGCGCACATTAACGAGGCCCGCTTATCTTCGGGCCTGCCGGCTGTCTAGCACACTGGCCAACAAACTATGCCACCCTTCATCAGCACCGTTGTCGGCAGCTACCCAAGAAATACGAGCGTGGAAGATACGATGAAGAAACCCTCGCTCAGCCGGGCGGAAATCGACGAGCTCATCCAATGGGCGGCCCGCGATCAGGCCGACCTCGGACTCGACGTCATCACTGACGGCGAGGGATATCGCGAAAACATGTACTATTTTTATCAGAAGCGGCTCGACGGAATCACGTTCGAGGGAACGGTCAAGCAAGCCTTCGGTACCGCGGGATTCGGTATTGAGTGCGCCCGCGTGATCGGCGCGATCAAGAATTCGCGTTTCGAACTAGCTCGCAACTGGAAACTTGCACGCGATGCGGCTCCTTCACGCTGCCGCGTCAAGCAGACTGTAACGGGCCCGCATGTGCTTACGCGCTTCAGCGTCAACGAGCGCCCGGACTTGTACCCAAATGCGCAAACTCTGTGCCGCGCTTATTCGGAGGTTTTGGCGGGGGAGCTGCGCGAAGTCATCGCTGCCGGATGCGACGACATTCAGTTCGATGAACCGATGTGGACCGAGTCGCCCGAAGATAGCTTGTGGGCTGCGGAAATACTGAATGAACTGATCGATTCTCTGCCGCGCGTCAAGTTCGGACTGCACGTCTGTGGCGGCAACCCTAGACGAAAGCGCGTTTATTTCACAAGATATACGGACCTCGTGCCTGCCTTCCGCACCGTAAAGATCGATGAAGTCTCTCTCGAGCACTGCACGCTCGGCTACGATTTGATGGCGCTGTGGAAACAGTGGGATTTCAAAGGTGCCTTGGCGATCGGCGTGATCGACCAGCGGACCGACTTGATTGAAACCTCGGAAATCATCCGTGAACGCCTAACGCCGGCGCTCGCGTATTTTTCTCCCGATCGCCTCCTGCTTACGAGCGAGTGCGGTTTTGGACACGTACCACTCGAGATCACGCGCGACAAACTCCGTGTCCTCACCCAAACTTGCCGCGAACTCAGGGAATTATAGAAAGTTGGCCTGAGATTTGATCTTCCACCGCCGTTAGTTGGGCTGCGTGGGCTACGGATTCTTGAAGCAGTGCTGCAGCTTAACCGGTGCCTTGCAACAACCAGAGCTCATCGTTGTTAGCATGAAGCAAGACTTAGCTCACTACTTGCTGAATGAGGCCGCTCGTCGAATGAAGCAGGGTCTGCGTTTGGCTGGTGGCCATCGTGGAAAAGAACTTCTCGAAAATGTCGAATGTGAATTCTTGAAAGCTAACCCTAACGGCCAAAACAGATAGGGTTTTGTCACAGTTGTTACGCAGCGCAGAGCACATGCTTTTTAGCTTCCGGAGTGCTGACCAGGCTGGAGAGATGCCAGGTCGTTCAATATAAGCGCTAGCGTTTATCGGTACTGATCCGGCGGACAATGAATAAGTTTCGGATTGGCCGTAATCAGGATCTAGCATTTGTCGGGACTGCAGAAAACGCGATCGCTCAAGCCGGACGCTCTGCTTTTCGACAATCGCGACGGGGTAGGTTTCGCTTGCGTTGCTCGAACTGCGAGGGTACCGTAGCATACATGAAGCCCATACAAGCAGTTTGCGACAAATGCAAAAAGACAGTGGAAGCAAAACCGTTGCTCAGCGAAAACGAGCTCTGGTTGGCGCTGAATAGAGGCGACGAAATCGAAGTCATGCATCTTGCCGATGATGTCCATCACACGTGGAAGCTCACTGGACAAGACAAAGAGAATCTGCGTAAGGCGCGAGCCGCAGGGACATCTTAACCCGTCCTGCTTGATTTCGTGTTCATTGTAGCGTCTCCATAAACCCTTCGCCAAATTAGGCTCCTTAAATTACTTTCTAGCATACTTGTGCGCCAACTCCCGATTAGAACTTTCTCCTTTTGTCCCTACGCTCTGCCGGAATCGTGCTGATCGCGGCAACATCCGGCTGCGACTTGCACCTACCTAGTGGCGCTTCCCACCGTCCGAGTGCGTAACGAACGGCCATGGCCGTATCGGATTTTCTCGAGAGTTTCCCTAAGGTCTCCCCGAACGACTGGAACCTAGACGAAGCGATCTGGCGCACGGCTGGCCGGGCATTCCAACTTTATGTTGCGCGCCGGCGAAAACAGCGGGGGTCCGGGCAGTGGCGACTTCTCGCCGATTTTTTGATCGGAGCTCATGCTATCCAAAATGGATTCCGCCTTCTCACCACGGATCACCGCCTCTATCGTGCGGCTTTTCCTCGGCTTATCATTTCGACCGTCTAAATCCGCGCGAATGGTTGTGCTTCGCGGTGGACTATAGGGCGAAGGCCTCCACACGATTCGAGTTCCCAGGTGAAGTGCGCCAGTAACCAAATTGAACCGGATTAGGTGTTGTTGACAGCGTGGCGAAACATTGCGTGCCCAGCGATCCGCGCCTATCCACGCATCGACCCGGGGGCCAACCGATGTTCATAATATGGTATTCTTTGTACATAGATGCTATATTGGGGTGGGAGGGCTCGATGGCTACCGTCAGAGCTAGGTCACATAAGCATTTCCAATTGGACGCAGCTAAGCTCCGACGCGCGCAGAGAATGCTGCGCGCTGACACGGAAACAGAAGCGATCGAGCGGGCTCTCGACATCGTGATCGCTGAGCATGAGAGAAACCGACTGACGGTCGAAGCCAATGACCGCTTCGTTACAAGTGGCATTGATATTAAGGATGCCTACGGAACTTTAGAGAAGTAGATGCAGCCGGTTCTCTTTGACTCTTCGATCTACATCACAGCCCTTCGAACCGGAAACGAGGCGGCTCTGAAGTTGAAACGGTTGGCCGCCAACTCGCCGGTCTGGCTGAGTTCGGTCGTGCTCGAAGAATTGTATGCCGGAATCGCCCCCCGCAGCCGTCATGTACTGGAGCGACTGGAGCGTGATTTCGAGAGAGCGAAGCGGATACTCGTGCCGGATCTCAATGACTGGACCCAGACCGGCAAAGTGCTGGCCCGATTGGCGGCCAGGTATGATTACGAGAAAATTGGACAAGGCCGGTTGACCAATGATGCGTTGATTGCGATGAGCGCCGGCCGCTCAGGAATCACAGTGATAACCGCGAATGCGCGCGATTTCATGCGTCTCGCCGAATTTCGACCCTTTCAGTGGCAACTCCAGACTCTTCCCGGCAGTTAGTCTATTTCCTTAAACAACCATTACGAACCGGAATCATGCCGTAGTCCGGCTATGCAAAGTCGGCGCAGGCCAACGCTTCAAGGCATCATTGGCACCCGCCGCCGATGGCGGCCGCGCGGCTTCGTTCAAACGGTGTATTCGGAGGATGAATTAGCCCGTGCGCCGCGGCTGAAACAACTGAATTATGTGAACTTCCTAGCGCAGACTGCGCGATTTGGATGAAAAAATGTCCTTGCTGAAGTTGCATTCTGCATCGAGAGAATCGTCCCAGTCCGGCATGAAATAGAGCGGACGGTCGCCCACCTCTGGGTACCGCTTCGTGCGAGGCTGGCTCCTTTGCCTTTTCAAAAGATCAGCGAACCGGCGAAGCATCATCCCAATCGGACCTTCCGCATAATCAATCGGTGGCTGCTCGCTCAATGCCGGTTTGTCGATTGCCCCGCGATAGTCCTTGCCCATGATGACAACGATTTTCTTCTGCTTCGCGCTCATTTCATTGAGCGTCGAGGATCGGGCATTGACAACTTACCGCAGGAAAATCGCGTCCAAGGGCAACTACTCATCGCGAGCAGCCACTGAACAAATCGTGCGTCGCATTCGTATGAAAGAACAGGAGGAGCCCCGCCCCATGAAAGACATTCGCTATGCCCTGCGACAGTTCGCCAACGCCCCAGTTTTCACTGCCACGGCCGTTTTGACTCTAGCTCTCGGAATTGGTGCGACCACGGCCATTTTTACGCTGGTCCATGCCGTCTTGTTGAACTCTCTGCCGGTGACCAAGCCAAGCGAACTCTATCGTGTGGGCGACGTGGAGAATTGCTGCGTCAATGGGGGTCTGCAGGACAATTGGTCGCTCTTCTCGTACGACAAATATAAAACCTTCCGCGATAACACGCCCGGCTTCGTCGAACTCGCCGCGTTTCAGGCGGGAAACGACCTGATCGGTGTGCGCCTAGGCGGCAGCAGCCAGCCTGCTCAATCCATGAGAAGTGAGTTTGTCTCGGGAAATTATTTTGCCATGTTTGGCATCGGGCCCTATGCGGGGCGCGTGCTGATGCCATCCGACGATCACAGAGGCGCATCGCCGGTCGCGGTGATCAGCTATCGCGCCTGGCAGCAGAAATTCGGAGGGGACCAATCCGTGGTGGGAGGGACGTTCACGATGAACGGGCAACCGTTCACCGTGGTTGGAATCGCGCCGCCCGCCTTCTTCGGCGATCGCCTGACGGATCCCCCCGCGTTTTGGATTCCAATTGCGGACGAGCCGCTCATCGACGGCACCATGGCTTTGGTTGATTTTCCGCAGCAGGATTGGCTAGACGTAATCGGTCGCATTGCCCCGCATACTGACCCAAAACAAATTGGTGCGCACATGCAAGTGGAGTTGCAACAGTGGCTGCTAAGCCCCATCGCGCAATTGCAGCCTGGAGAACGCGACTCAGTCCCCAAGCAGACATTGCGTCTCTCGCCTGGCGGCGCCGGTGTTCAAGAACTTCGCGACGAATACCTTTCCAGCCTCCATCTGCTGATGTGGATTTCCGCGCTTGTGTTAGCAATCGCCTGCGCGAACGTGGCAAACCTGATGCTCGTCCGAGCTAGTACGCGGAAACTTCAGACCTCGATCCGAGCGGCGCTCGGTGCGTCTGCCGGGCGCCAGGTTCGGCAGGTGCTTAACGACAGCGTCGTGCTGGCACTGCTCGGAGGCGTGGTCGGCGTGGCTATCGCATTCGGCGCGACCCGCGTAATTTTGTACCTCGCGTTTCAAAACACGTACGTCGCGATTCACGCTTCGCCATCCTTGCCCGTGCTCGCTTTCACATTCGTCGTATCGCTTATCACCGGAATCCTTTTCGGCGTTGCTCCTGCTTGGATCACGGCCAACGCCGCTCCTGCCGATGCGCTGCGCGGTGCAGGCCGCTCCACAGGACGTAGCGGCGGCTGGACGCAAAACTCGTTGGTCATCGCGCAGGCTGCGCTTTCGCTCGTGCTGCTTTCCGCAGCCGGGTTGTTGACGCAGAGCCTGCACAACATGCAATCCCAAAAATTCGGATTCCAGACACCTAACCGGTACATCCTGCACATCGATCCGCAAATGGCGGGATACAAACCTGCACAGATGCAATCTCTTTTTCGGCAGCTCCACGATTCGCTGGCAGCAATTCCCGGCATCGGCCAGGTGAGTTTTTCGCTCTACACTCCGATGGAGGGCGACAATTGGGGCGAGACCGTTTACATCGAGGGCCAAGCGCCGCCACCTCCTGATTCCAATCAGAACAACGCTTCCTGGCTCCGCGTAAGCGCCGGTTACTTCGAAACCATCGGCACCAAAATCGTACAAGGGCGCTCCCTCAGCAATCAGGATTCACCCACCTCGCAACGCGTAGCGGTGGTGAATCAGACATTCGTCAAACATTTTTTCAAGGATGATAATCCGATCGGAAAACACTTCGGCTATATCGACCAGAAGAATGCCGGAGACTTCGAAATCGTCGGCGTAACAGAAGACACTCAATATCGCGAGCCAACTCGCAAAATCCCTCCGATGTTTTTCCTGCCATCTTCACAGAGCGTCATCTTTGACAATCCGCGTTTCATCGCCTTCGAAGATCGCTCGCATGAACTGAATGCCGTGGAACTGAGAACACTCGGCAAGGTGACGGGTCTGGAAGCGCAAGTGCGCCACGCGCTTGCCGAAGTGAACCCGGATCTCGCGGTTATCGACTTCATGAGTTTTGGAGAGCAAGTGGACAACAATTTTTCCCAGCAGGGGTTGATCGCAAAACTTACTTCAATGTTCGGATTGCTGGCCCTAGTCCTGGCGTCTGTGGGAATCTACGGAGTGACGGCATATTCCGTGGAGCGCCGCACGAACGAAATCGGAGTTCGCATGGCTCTAGGCGCCGACCGGTTCAACATTTTGAAGCTGGTCCTGCGTGGTGCGCTGGTGCAAATGGGAATCGCACTGGCTATCGGCGTTCCTGTGACGATTGCGGCCGGCCGCGCGATGGCTACACAACTGTTTGACATAAAACCGTACGATCCGCGCATCCTGCTGGTGGCCTCGGCTGCGCTCGCCTTCACCGCGTTCCTGGCAGCAATGGTTCCGGCTCGACGAGCAGCAACGCTCGATCCGATTCGCGCCTTGCGCATGGAATGAAAGGCACAACGGTTCGGAGCTCGCCGCCGAGGTGCGTAACGCCCGATTAACGCGCGAACATCTGATTTCAAGTTTCCGGCAACGCGTGCCGGCTCAACCGGTCGATGCAACACCATCCAGTGCATTGATTCGACAATGATTCCGGCGGGAGAACCATCTGTTTGGCTGTACTCAGTCCAAACCTAACCAGGGCAGCGTTCCGTTGGTCTGGCCCTAGCGAGCGATTTTAGCTTTTGTTTTCAATGCAAGGTGGGTTCGAGCTTAGTGTTGCATCGACCCACCCGACGCAATATAAAAGGGCGTCCCTTTTGGGGTAGGGTTTGGGTGCATCGGACTTAGCTTGCCGAATCGAATCCGGGGATCACACTCGCAAAGAGAGCAACTCTAGACAAGTTTCTGGCACTAGCCGATTCCAGCTCCCTTTCGGAGTTCCGAACGACGGGGTACACGCAAATCAGGGCGGCAGTTTTTCGCTCGGGTCGCGCCCGTCTGCCAAAAACTCCCCGAGCCTTGTGAGACTGATGAGTTCCTTCAGGCGCTCGTTCAAATGCATTACCTTCAACTCGCTTTTCGCTCTCTTCGCCGAGACATACAATCCGACAATCGTCCCCAGCCCGGAGCTGTCTAGATAGCTTACATTCGACAAATCCAGCACGATAAATTTGCCGGCCGAGAACAGCGGCTTGACTGTCGCCTTTAACGACTCGGATGAGTCTGACGTGATCCTTCCGCTGCACTGCACGATTGCGTCAGCCGGTGTTTCGTTGACGGTCAATCTCAATTCAGAAGAGGGAACAGGATTCGAGGCCATCGCAACCTCCTCTCGATGCAGAGCCCCGTCAGTTTGGGTTGATTCAGGGATTGTAGCAGGCAATACGAACGAGCCCTATCTCGTTCTTATAACGCTTGCCCGCCTACGGGGTGCGGTCGTCTCTGCCGTGTTCGACCGCAGTAAGCAAGTTACCGGTCGCGTGACTTACCGGGACCTGACAATTTCGGCGTCCTCCGATGGCGCGTCACACCGAAACGATGGTTTTCGTGCTGGCCAAACTCCTGTAACATGCGCCACTGACAGTGACAGGAGGAATTGCCGATGAAGCCGATAAAGATGAATAGCATAAGTTCACTGGCTCTACTGATCTTGGCCGCCAGTATTTCGGTTACACCAGCGCACGCGCAGGACATGGCAAAACAGGGCTCGGCGCCAAAGCCGGCCCCGAGCGCGTCGCAAGCCGTGCTCGAACAGTGGAATGACATCGGACGCAAACTGATCGCGATGGCGGAAGATTTCCCTGATGACAAGTACGATTTCAAGCCGACTCCCGCGGTGGGGACCTTTGCCCAGCGACTGATCCACGCTGCTCACGCGAACGAGTTTCTCATTAATGCACTGCAGAGTCAGAAGATGCCTGAGATGGCCGATCCCAAACGTGACCAGTTCAAGAATAAATCTGACGTGGTCGCATTCGTGAAGAAATCATTTGCAGACGGGGCCGCGGCGATCAAAGCCAAAGGCGATAAGGGCATGTCCGACCTAGTGGTGGATCCGTTCGAAAATGAACAGGCACGAATCAGCGATTTCGCCTATGGCTTCGTCGAGCATTCAGGAGAGATCTACGGCCAGCTCACGGTTTATTACCGTGTGGCAGGCTTGGTGCCGCCCGAGTCGCGCCCGAAGAAGTAGTGCGACAAAACGCGATTACCGGTGCGGTTCGTTATGGGTACCCAAGTTACCGGTAACGCGACACGTCCACTTGCCAAATCGTGATAAATTTCCTCCGCGATGCTGAGCTTCGACGATGAACGATGGCAAGGACTTCCCGGAGGCTATCGCACTCGTTTCGACCCCAGACCGCTGCTGATGAAACTAGAGAGCAACACTGACGAGCAATCTACATGGCAGGCACTTTGGGAAGAACTGCATCACCAAGGAGACGTGGGTGAAGCCTCATACGCTGCTATCGTGCGGACCTATTGCGAGCGCGGCGTACCTGGCTGGAACACATACGCGATTGTTCCAGTCATCGATTTTGCCCGAGACAATCGGGTTTCCGACTTACCAGGCACATGAAAAATAAATGTCGGGGTAGTCATTCCAATTTGACTCTAACGAGCCGCAGCGCGTCCGGCGAAAAAACGCGTTTTCGGGGAGTTGGGGTGATCTTGCGGAACCTTTCGCGGGATCTCGGCTTAGGGATCGCCATTATGACGATAGTCCGCAGCTTTTCCGAAAGCCATTTGGCGCGAATCCTAGTGTCGTTTTGACAAGCGGCGAGTCATCATTTGGCGACCTTTACTTTAAAGGTCACCGTGTTGGCCCCGCCGGTGTTCGTGATGACGAACTTGTACTGCCCGTCCTCCGTCGGCGTGACCTTAACCGAACACTTCGGTCCGGGCGAATCGTCCTTAGCGACTTCTGCGCCGGAGGAGTCGTGGACGAAAAGGTGCACATCGGTATTCTTCAGGCCGTCCGTGGTGGCCTCGAACTCTTTCCCCGCCGTGAAAGACAGGAGGTAAGCGACCTCTCCCTTGTCCTTCATCTCGATCTTCTTGCCATTGAACGCCGCCCCCTTGCCCAGGTCGGTCGGCTTGACGTCCTGCGCGGGACACAGGGTGGCGACCGCGAACATAACTGCCACCACTGCTGTGACTAACCGAGTGATCGATTTCATTGGTGTTTCCTCCAGAGTCGGATCAGATCCGCAGCATGCATGGTAAGCCACCATGCATTGGGAAGGCATGAGGACTTCGTAAAGTTTTTACAAAGGTCGTCGCGTCCAGGAGGGACTGACTCAGGCCGAACCGATAACTGTCGAGAACAGGGGTGGGTGTTGAAAAAGTCTTCGTGAATGCGCACTGAAATGTTGGCAGCAACGTCTATATGAGCAAGCGTTCTGCCGATGCTCTTCTTCATCGCCATTCACGGCCTTAAAAAACATAAAAACATGCAAGACCTTCGGCTATTCACAACTCGCCTTGAACTCGTGGCCGCCACGGTGGAACTGGCGCGGGCAGAGATCGGCGATCTGTCGACATTCGCGCGGTTGCTCGACGTCCCAAGACCGACAAGCTGGCCCCCACCCTTAAATGATGAACACTCTCAACGGAGCTTTTTGGCTTCGCTGCAGAAAGCGGAGCCGAGCGTTGCCGGCTGGAATTTGTGGTTCTGCATTCACCGGGACCAGCGCGAGTTGGTCGGCAATGCGGGCTTCAAGAGTCGTCCGAAAGATGGATTTGTGGAGATTGGATACAGCATGCTGGAAGCGCATCAGCGGAATGGGTACTGCACGGAGGCCGTGCGAACTCTTATTGGCTGGGCATTTCAATGCCGAGATGTGCAGACCGTCATTGCCCACACTTTACCTGGACTGGCGCCCTCGATTCGTGTGATGGAAAAATGTGAATTCGTGTTTGTCGGCGAAGGACCAATCGAAGATGGAATGCGGACGATTCGTTACGAGTTGCCACGGGCACGATTTCAAGCACTTGCCTCGCAGCGAGCCGGATTTCAAGACGAATAGGCAAAAATACTATGAACTGCTTGACCGTGTCCGCAGCCACGGAGATTGGGAGACTTGGCTCGAATTTTTTCTAACAGGTGTGAAAGAAACCGCTCAGCAGGCAGCCGATACTTCGAAAGAGATACTCACACTCATCGAAGAAGACCGCCGGAAGATCGAGGAGCTTGGCCGCCCCGCCGCATCCGTTTTGCGCGTTCACCAGCACCTTCAGCGCAAACCGATCATCACGATCCCTGCGACAGCCGAGCAGCTCTCCCTCTCTGCACCCACTGTGGCGAAGGCTTTACAGCACATGGTGAAGCTCGGCATGGTTCGCGAGACCACCGGCAAGCAACGGCATCGGCTCTTCACATATCACCGCTACCTGGAAATTCTTAACCGAGGTACCGAACTGCCAAAAGCAAGCCACTGACACATAGTTTGTTCCTGTGGAAACACACTCATGATTAGTTTCGAGCGCTTCAAATATCGATGTAGATATTCATTGATTGAGTAAATCTTGTGAAGCTAATCTCACAACAGCTCCGATTGTCTGCTACGGACCTCTCGAATCACTTGGCCTGCCACCATCTTTCGGTCCTCGACCTGTCTGTCGCAAGGGGAGCGCGAAAGTCCCCAGAATGGAAATCACCGGATCTGGAGATCATTCGACAGCTTGGGATGGAACATGAGCTGGCCTACCTGCGCTATCTTGAGAAACTGGGCTTCAAGGTTAGGGACCTTCGAGCGATGGGAAACGACGAGGTGGCCAGGCCCAGCATGGAAGACTGTCAAACACATTCGCGGTGTTTTGGGACGGACATTGTCATCTGCCGAAGAATGGGGTTACATCACCCACAATCCTGCTCTAAAAACCAAACTTCCGCGGCGCCCAATAAAGCAGTGTTCCAAAGCGATCCTAACGCCCGACCAATTTCTGCAAGTGCGGGATCGACTAAAAGCGCCTGCTCGCTCGATTGCGACGGTGTTGGTTCTCACGGGCCTCAGAATGGGAGAGATTCTCGCTCTGCGATGGAAGTACGTCGATCTATGCCGTCATACACTGCGAGTTGCGGAAACCGTGTATGACGGTCACTTCGATACGCCTAAGTCGCAAAGGAGCGCCCGAATCGTTCCAATTGCCGAGGAGGCGTGCAGCATTTTGGGGAAATTACGATCATCCAGTACTCGACCTGACGACCTTGTCTTCAGTATGGATACTGGCCAACCACTGGATCGGCATAACTTGTTGAGGCGACAGTTGCGACCGACATGCGAGAAACTGGGACTCCTAGGAATAACCTGGCACTCGCTCCGTCACTCCCACGCGCTGGATGAAGCGGGAGCTCATCTGGGAACGGTCCAGTCTCTTCTTGGTCACTCAACATCGGAACTCACTCGAGAAGTGTACCTGCACGCTATACCGGAAGATCAGCGCCGGGCGGTAGCGAGCGTCGAAGCGCTTCGGACCCAAACGGACTCAAATTGGCAGCGCTTCGCAGACTAGTGCGTAACTAAGTTGTTGATTTAACGGGATAGAAGTGGCCGGGGCGAATGGATTTGAACCATCGACCTCCTGGTCCCGAACTATGAATTCCAATTCCATAAACGCTTTCTCTCGCGTCGCTTACGGGACGAGAAGCATTATTTCCCCGCTCTTAGTTGTACCTAACTTGTGCCTGGCTGCTGAAAGGCGGAGGAGGTGGTCCTGGAATGTGCAGGATGGTGCTCGGGTTCCGTCAACTTGATTCAGAGTAGCCAAATCATGCCTTCACTGGCGTCGCACTTTGACGGAACTGCCTATTGCAACGGATTGGTAAAGCGCAATCCGGAGAACCGCGCGAAGTCGCGGTCCGTTGTATGTAGAATGCCGCCGTACTCAGTCGTCAACGCGGCGAGTTGCGCGTCTGTCACGAGAGGACCCCGGGCTTGGCCATCCAGCAAAAGTTGACGCAGCAAGACCCAATGTTGATCACCAGGAGCCAACAAGCGAACGTTCGGCTGCTCCAGCCATTGATCAACAAGCTCAGTTGCCTCTTGGGGCGTGAATCGCTTGCCAGGAAGCCTTGGGTTCGTCACAACCCTGAGGAAGGCGGCGACTGTCTGCCAAGGCAATCCGATCGGTTCTCCGCTAGAGAAAATCTGCTCAATCCAAGCACGCGCCTTAGCATGATGCTCCGAACTCGTGTCGTACGCGTATAAAAGTATATTTGCGTCGAGGACAATCACTTGTGCGTTGTACCTTCTATCGCCTCGATCAAGTCCTCCACGTTGTCGTAGCTCAACCCTGGAGGCAAACCCAATTCCCTCGGATGAACCGAGAACTGCTTTCGATCCGGCTTCCCGGAGCCCATCAAACCCAGCCGAAGAAAGTGGTTCACTGCCGCCTTCAGGGAAGCGCCAGATCGGCGAATCTCGCGGCGAAGCAGCTTGGCAACATCCTCGTCAAGTGAAAGAGTGGTTCGCACACACTGATGATCGCAAAGTAGACATCATGATGTCAAGATCGATCACTCGCGTGACCAGACGAAATGTACGCAGTTTTGTACCCCAGGCTGTGGCTGTGGATGACCGGGTTGCGGAATGCGCGCTGGCGTTCGCCAGCACGGCGGCGTGCGATTCGCTAGCAGGAGGAGTTGCTCTTCCAGAGGATTGGGGACGCGCAGACGGAGCAATAGCGAGCGTCAACAGCAAAAGTGCGCTCAGCGCGAGGCTGGGGTGTTCGACCCGAGGCACGGTACAAGCCACAAGTTCAATCCGCCGCACCGAGTCTTACAACGTTGTTGCGGGACTCGATTGTGGTTGGCTGCCCAGAGCTTCCGACACCTGGAACCCAAGACGTTCAATGCCCTCCGGGTAATAGACATACCGGAGGCGTTAGCGAAAATCCTCAGGAAGTGTTTTGCCGGGAGGAATGGCTACCTATTCAGCACGGCGCAGGGGCGGCCATTGCAAGCGCGCAATGTCTTGCGAGTACTGCACAGCACGGGTAAGCGCGTTGGGTTTCATGCTTTCCGCCGATACCGTACGGCAGTGCTTCGCAAGGGGCAAGTGCCAGAAGACCTCATCACGTTGTGGCTCGGGTAACGCTCAAACCTTAACTGATCACTACGCCGCACAACTCCGCGATGACGAACAATATCGGAGTGCGTGGTGTGAACGGGCAGGGTTGGGCTTTTCAGTTGTTACATTGTTACACGCGGACGTTGTTTCAATCGACGCCGCAACCGCAGCCTGAGCTCAATGAGGGTAAAGGGTTTTGAAGTGGTCGGGGCGAATGGATTTGAACCATCGACCTCCTGGTCCCGAACCTGGAAGTCGGTGGACTCTAAAGCCTTGGAGGTGTCGCGCTTACGCGCCCGGGCCCCTTCAGAACCCGCCCTCAATTGTTACACGAGAGGGAAAAGGCCGTGGCAGCGGGCGGCTAAAACATGTTCCACAGGTCTGACCGCAACTAGCAAACGAGTTCGCGGTTCCCAACGGCTCCTGCTTGCTGTTTCGCTGGTGGCGACTTCTGCCAGCTTGTGACATCTCCCTGTGCTTCATGCTCTAAGTCTAGTTCGATCAAACTCAACCCGGACGCCGAACTTACGCACGCGTCACCATTGTTCAAGTAGTCCGCCCCGCAACTGTGCAATGCCTTCGCTAATCTGGACTATTGGAGGCGAGCCCCAAGCTGGTAAGGATCTTTGGACTGTATGTCCAGCACAATGAACTGTCGTCCACGGCGGGCGTAAATGACAATTGAGATGCTGCTTGTGCCACCGCTGAGGTTGGCTCTTCCCGTGCCGCGCCCAGTGGTGGAATCGAGGGAGTAGTTACCGCTGGCGGTAGTGCCCACGACGGCCCTTGCCCTGCTGATGACGTCGAGGGTTCCCGTGAGTGTTCCCGACGTCGCACCGGAGGGCGTGATCACTCCGACTGCGCTTTCGACGTTCGCATCCACGCCAGATAGGTCGCCGTTACCGAGGCCAACGATGTAGGGCAGGCCAGGGTCCTCGATGGTGGTAGCGTTTTGGGGCCGGAACGAGCCGGTTAGGACGCTCACGCTTTCATCGAGGGTTTCAATGGCGTTGGACGTGATGACAAAGTGAATGGTGGACGACCCAGAGATGGTGCCTATTCCTTTGGCGTCTACGGTGTAATCGTAGGGGCCGAGGGCTGCGGCCAGAGTGATGGCGCCGCCGAAGTTCGTATCCTCAATGCCAGTCAGAGTGCCCGAGGCCCCGGCGCCCGGAGTCGTGAGGAGCCGGATGATGCTGGCTACGCTGTGTCCGGTGGTGGTAGTGCCGTTGGTGGCGCCGTCTTGAACCAATAGGCAAGGGCAACCCAGTGAAGAGGCCTTGAATCCGCCCGTGGGGACGGTGACTCCGCTAACAAAGCCATTTAAGATGGGCTGGTTGGCCGCGATCGGATCGGTTTCCAGGAAGAGGGCACCTCCCAGTTGTGTTCCCGACCCAATGGTAACGTATGCAAAATGGAGAGTGGAATTAGTGAACGGAATCCCGCCGCTTATGGTGATTTGTGCAGTCCCGAGGCCAGTGTTCGGATCAGCTGCTGTACATGAACCGGTAGCTGCCAGGGATCTATTGATCGTGCCGGCGGTGTTGGTGACGAGAGGCTCGCCGCCCACCGAGTCGAACGAGCCCACGGCGCCGTCGCACCCGCCGCTTCCCACTTCAAATTCGCCGAGCATCGCCGCAAGCTGGCCCGATCCGTTAATGCCCTCCAAGCCCAGCGCAACAATGGCGTGCGGGGGAATCTGAGGTATGGGAGCAGTTTCGGGGCCGCCAATGACACCGGCAGCCAGCGTCCCACTCTTGTCGAACTCTTCGATCTGTCCAAGTCCCGCGTTGGCCAGCGATTCCAGAACAAACCGGAAGGCATTGCTCGTTGCCAAGGAATCGATGAGCGTTAATACGCCACGGCCATCTCCGCTCGGATCCATTACGTAATTCCCGCCGGTAATCGTGTTGATCGTCGGACGGGTGCCCGATTGGTTGACCCCGATCATCCCGCTGATGATGTTTCCTGAGTTGTCGGCAACAAATGAGCCGCCCATCGCGACTGGACCGCCTCTGCTGTTGAAGCCCCGCAGGCCAATTACGTACGTGCCGCACAGCGTCAGGCTGACCTTGGTCGGGCACGACGGTTCCTTGTTGACCGTTTGCGACAGCGCTGGGGATGTGCTCGGGTTGTAATTCGTGCTGCCGTTGTATTCAGCAGTGATGGAGTGCACGCCCACAGCGAGAGTCGCCGTCGTGAACACAGCCTTTCCCGCACTGAGCGTAGCTGTGCCCAGCGTCGTCGCACCGTTTTTAAAGGTCACTGCCCCGGTCGGTGTTCCTGAAGTTGCCGCCTTAACCGTGGCCGTGAATTTCACTGCTTGGTTGAAGGCAGATGGATTCACCGAAGAAACCAGCGTAACCGACGTTCCTGCCTTGTTGACCGTCTGCGACAGCGCTGGGGATGTGCTCGGGTTGTAATTCGTGCTGCCGTTGTATTCAGCAGTGATGGAGTGCACGCCTACAGCGAGAGTCGCCGTCGTGAACACAGCCTTTCCCGCACTGAGCGTAGCTGTGCCCAGCGTGGTCGCACCGTTTTTAAAGGTCACTGCCCCGGTCGGTGTTCCTGAAGTTGCCGCCTTAACTGTGGCCGTGAATTTCACTGCTTGGTTGAAGGCAGATGGATTCACCGAAGAAACCAGCGTAACCGACGTTCCTGCCTTGTTGAACGTCTGCGACAGCGCTGGGGATGTGCTCGGGTTGTAATTCGTGCTGCCGTTGTATTCAGCAGTGATGGAGTGCACGCCTACAGCGAGAGTCGCCGTCGTGAACACAGCCTTTCCCGCACTGAGCGTAGCTGTGCCCAGCGTGGTCGCACCGTTTTTAAAGGTCACTGCCCCGGTCGGTGTTCCTGAAGTTGCCGCCTTAACTGTGGCCGTGAATTTCACTGCTTGGTTGAAGGCAGATGGATTCACCGAAGAAACCAGCGTAACCGACGTTCCTGCCTTGTTGAACGTCTGCGACAGCGCTGGGGATGTGCTCACCGCGCCGCTGAAAGTGTGTAGCAGGGTGAATTCGGTGAAGTCGCCATTACTGTCTTTGGACAAATCGTAGACCGTGTCGAAGTCCGAGCTGCCACCTTGTTTCGTTGTCCCGTAGAGGTTGCTGTCTCTGGCCTCGACTAACCCTGAAACGAGTAAATTGTCGTCGGTGCCAGGGACGCAGAAATGCAGAATCACTTCCGCAGTCTGTGCTTGTGCTGAATCGATCCCTGCGCCAAGGAGAGCGAGCGCGGCGAATCCGACGAGCGCAATTCGTTCGAGCACGCGAACAAAAATGACCATGCTCAGGAGGCTACGGGGCGTATTCATGGGTCCTCCACAAGGAACACACTACTACACGCGGCAACATCCGCCTTGGCTCGCTGATCGTCGGCCCCCAAGCGGACACAGCCCAAGTCTGGAATCCGGCCACGACGGGTGCTACAATCCGGCGCATCCCGATTCCTGCCGGCCATGCGCAACGTTATTCAGACGGCTCCCTGGAATCTATGCAAGAGTTCGGAAAATTTCCGAAACAATCCGAAAGTCCGCCTCAGGTGCGCCTCTACGAATTCGGTCCGTTCTGCCTTAATCCACTGAAACGCATCGTTTTGCGGGATGGTGAACCAGTAGCTCTCACTCCCAAGTGCTTCGATATTCTCATGGTGTTGGTCGAGCATTCCGGCGAGCTGATGGTGAAGGAAGAACTCATGGAGAGAATCTGGCCTGAAACCGCAGTCGAGGAGGGAAATCTCAACCGGAATGTTTCGACGCTGAGGAAGGCGTTGGGCGAATCACCCAACGATCACCGGTATATCGTTACCGTCCCAGGCCGTGGCTATCGGTTCGTTGCCGAAGTGCGAGCGGCGTCGGAAGAAAATCCAATGGTCAGTTGGCGTGAATCGCGAGGAACCAGCGTCAGCGAGTCCTTTGAATTCCCTCATGACCCCTTTGCAAGAAAAGCGACTGTCCAGCCTTTGTCGGTTCCTGCGCCTTCGATCGTGCCTTCGCCAGCGCCGAAGCGCAACTGGGAACCTCGGCGCCGCGCGGTTTGGGCGGCAGCGGGCGTGTTGGCCTGTTCGTTTGTATCTGTGATGCTCTTTAAGTTCGTCTTGACAGCGAAGCCAACCCTGGGAGCGAATGACCTAATCTTGATCCCGGACTTTTCGAATACGACCGGCGATCCGGTCTTCGACGATACCCTGAAGCAGGCTGTCTCCGTCCAGCTGACCCAATCTCCCTACTTGAATATTCTTTCGGATGCGAAAGTCAGTGCGATGTTGAAACTAATGACCAAACCGTCTGACACCAGAATCACCGCGGACGTCGCGCGAGACTTGTGCCAGCGCGCGGGATGCAAGGCGTACGTCGCGGGGTCCATCGCACGGCTCGGCGCTCAGTATGTGGTCGGCCTCAGCGCCATCGAGTGCCGTTCCGGAGATTCCATCGGGCTCGAGCAGGCAGTGGCGCAGAACAAAGAGCAAGTCCTGAATGCTCTCGACGGGGCTACCTTGAAACTCCGGGGGAAGCTCGGCGAATCCCTGAGCACGGTCCGCGAATTCGACACCCCGCTGGTGGATGCGACCACCCCTTCTCTCGATGCTCTCAAGGCCTACTCATTAGGCCTGCAAAAGGACCAACTGAACGACGCCGCCGCCATTCCCTTCTTTAAGCGTGCCATCGAACTCGACGCGGAATTTGCTTCGGCTTATGCAGCACTCGCTGTTTGCTACCGGAATCTGGGCGAGTCCGGCTTGGCCCGCGAGAATTTTTCAAAAGCCTTCGCACTACGCGGCCACGTGAGCGAGCGCGAGAAGCTACTCATCGCCGCCCGTTACTACAACCACGTTACCGGTCAATTGCAGAAGGCCATCGATGCCTATCAGCTTTGGGTTCAGGCTTACCCCCGCGATGCCGTGGCCCACAGCAACTTAGGAAGCCTTTACGGCGCTTCCGGACAATACGAGAAATCGATTGTGGAAACTCAGCAAGCCATACGCCTGGATCCAGACTCTGGGACCAATTACTCCAATCTTATTCTTGCGCAGGCGGCGCTTGATCATCTGGATGAAGCCAGGGAGGCGTTTGACCAGCTAATGGCACGAAAAATTGACGATCCCATCGCGCGTGTGAATTGGTTCGGCGTTGCCTTTGTGCGGGGTGATGTGCGGGAGATGGAGGAGCAGATGGCTTGGTCCGCCGGCAAGCCCGAAGGTGAAGATAACTTTCTTGCGGCCAAATCGGACGCGGAAGCTTATTACGGCCACGCCCAAAAGGCGCGAGAATTTTCTCGGAAGGCCTTCGAATCTGCCCTGCGGAATGACGAGCGGGAGACGGCTGCACAGTGGCAGATGGACGGCGCCATTCGGGAAGTCGAGTTTGGAAATTGGAAGCTGGCCCGGAGAGAAACCGAGGCCGCTCGGACCCTCACTACGAGCCATGATACTCAGATTCTGGCGGCATTGACTTTGGCGCGAAGCGCTGACGCCGCAGAAGCCGAAAGAATCGCCGATGATCTAGAGAGCCGCTATCCGCTGGATACGCTGGTAACCGATTATTGGATTCCTGTCATTCGCGCGAGTGTCGCGATCAGCCGCAATAATCCGGCAAGAGCCATAGAGATTTTGCAGTCAGCGGCACCCTATGAATTGGCGAGCCCTGTCACTTGGTCCGGACTCGGCGGGCCGATGTATCCAGCTTACCTCCGCGGTGCGGCTTACTTGCAGCTCCGCCAGGAAAACAATGCCGCCGCTGAATACCAAAAGATTGTCGATCATCCGGGCTTCATGCTGGCCTGCCCGCTGGGAGCACTCGCGCATCTTGGTCTTGCGCGAGCATACTCAATGCAGGGCGACAAGGTCAAAGCCAAGGCGGCGTATGAGGATTTCCTCACGCTCTGGAAAGACGCTGACCCAGATATGCCCATCCTTATCGCTGCAAGGTCTGAGCACGCGAAGCTGAAATGAATCCCCGTCACAGGCATTAGCGTCGGACCGTTTTGAATTGTGTCTCTTAGACCAAGGTGCGCTCTTGTACCCAATTTCTCCAACAGTGAGGCCTCTCACTAAACTTCTATCACAGTATGGGCCGTTGGGAGGGTCTTGCGGCGTCCAGCAGAACGGGGTAGAATGGTGGATATCGAGAGGAAGAATGGTGTATTGAATGGCTCTAAATATCAAGAATGATCGAACCCAGAAGCTAGCTCGAGAATTGGCAAAGTTGACGGGAGAAAGCATGACCGCTGCCGTCACCGAAGCGGTTCGCGAGCGTCTGCATCGGCTGCGTGACGAACAGGGAGCCGGCCTCGCCGGCCGTATGCTGAAGATCGGCAAGGACTGCGCGGCGCATCTGAAGGAGCCTTACCGATCCGTCGATCACGGAGAGTTGCTTTACAACGAGAAAGGGCTGCCACGATGATCATCGACGCCTCGGCTTTGATCGCCATCCTCCGCAATGAGCCGGAAGCCGAGGACTTCGCGAAGGCAATTGCCAGCACCGATACCCGCCGCGTTTCAGCCGTCAACTATGTCGAAGCCGCCGTCGTCATCGATGGGAGCAGGAATCCGATTGCGAGCCGGCGGTTCGATGATCTTTTCAGGGAGGCGAATCTCGTCGTCGAACCGGTCACCGAAGCGCAGGCGCGCATTGCGCGCGAAGCCTACCGCGATTTCGGAAAAGGCAGCAGGCACCGTGCAGGTTTGAATTTCGGAGACTGTTTCGCGTATGCCTTGGCCAAGGTGGCCGGCGAACCGATTTTATTCAAGGGCGACGATTTCAGACACACCGACCTCGCGGCGGCTGTCCCATAGATTAAAACTGCAGGGAACTGCTCGCTTCAGCGAGCAGAGGAATACGGCCCCTCGGTTAGTTGCCTTGCATATTTCTAACTTCTGATTTACACTACATACGTGATGGACACTCGATACAGAGTCAGCGCGGGTGCCGTTTACACGCTCAAGTACCACTTTGTTTGGTGCCCGAAGTATCGGAAGCCTGTACTGGTCGGCAAGGTTGACAAGCGATTGCGGGAACTCTTGTACCAAAAGGCTAAGGAACTGGAAGCCGAAATTCACGGGCTGGAAATTATGCCTGACCACGTGCACCTGTTTGTGGAGTCCGACCCTCGATTGGCTCCCGCGCATATCGCGGCGCAGTTCAAAGGATTCACATCGCACGAACTGCGAAGTGAATTCTCTTGGCTCCGGTCGCAACTGCCCAGCATGTGGAGTCGAAGCTATTACGTCGGCAGCATTGGCACCGTTTCGGAATCCAGCGTAAGGCGATACATCGCCAACCAGAAAACTCGTGCGCAAGACGTTTAAATATCGGTTATGCACAGCGCGCTCCCAGTCGGATGCTCTCGACGGACAACTGGGAGAAGCCTGCCGCTTGTACCATGCAGCGTTGCAGGAACGTCGCGATGCGTGGAAACAACGAGTTTCGGTCAACTACTACACGCAGGCGAATCAGTTGAAAGAAATCCGCGCAGCGGGTGACTTGCGTTTGGCAAACTTTAGCTGCGGCCAAGATATTCTTCGGCGCGTGAACAGGACTTTCGAGGCTTTCTTTCGCCGAGTGAAGCGCGGTGATAAAGCGGGCTATCCTCGATTCAAATCTCGACGCCGTTTCGATAGCATCACTTTTCCGAGTTACGGCGATGGCATCAAACTCACCGGAAATATTCTTCGCGTTCAGGGTGTTGGAGAAATTGCAGTCAAGTTGCATCGCCCTATGGCGGGCAAGATTAAGACGGCGACCGTCAAACGCGAATGCGGCAAATGGTACGTCTGCTTCTCGGTTGCATGCGAAGCCAAGCCACTGCCTCCGCTCGACACCGCGATTGGAATTGACCTGGGGCTGGAATACCTCGCTGCGCTCACGGATGGTCCACCGGTACCGAATCCACGATGGTATCGACAGGCTGAATCTCGCCTTCGACGCGCCCAGCGCCAGATTGCACGGCGCAAGAAAGGCTCGAATCGCCGCCGCAAAGCAGTTGTATTGCTCCAGAAGGTTCACGCTCGAATCCGGAATCAACGGAAGGAGTTCCAACATCGTCTCTCGTTCTGGCTGATAAAGAATTTCGGAACGATTGTTGTCGAAGATCTGAACTTCAAAGGCATGGCAGGCGGCATGCTTGCCAAGTCGGTTCACGATGCCAGTTGGGCTGCTCTTGTCTCTAAGATTGCGTACAAAGCTGAAAATGCTGGGCGCACTCTGATCCAGGTAGACCCTCGCGGCACCAGTCAAACATGCATCTGCGGCGCGACAGTGCGAAAGGCTCTCTCCGACAGAGAGCACGTTTGCACTGCGTGTGGTCTGATTGCTCCGCGTGATGTAGTTAGTGCTCAAATTATTCTCCAAAGGGCTTGGATAAGTCCTTCAAGACTCAACGTAGTGGCTGTCAGCGCATGCGTGTCTTGAGAAGCCGTCGCGTTTACGCGGCGGAGAAGTCACAAACTATTCCTCTGCGACGAAGCGGCATTTCGCGCCGAGTCATTACATCGCCCAGACGCAAGGTGCAACAATTGTTGAGGGACATCCGCTTGAACCTGGATCTCGGCTTCATACCTCGCAAAGCGGGTTATCAGGATGTCCCACCGAAAAGGCAATAAAGGAAACTCGTCAGGCTTGTATTCCTTTATGGCCGATCGATGTAACGTCCATTCCTTTAACTTGTTAGGTACTAACGGTCCTCTCCACGGGATGATCGAAGCCATCGAGCGGCAGGAACAAGAGGAGGTCGCACGAGAGCTGAGCCGCCTCGATCGTCTGGCACTGCTGATCGACCAGCAGTAGAACCGGCAAGAGAACCAAGCGTTAACGCGACGAGTAAAAGTCTCGCGCTTGCGAGGAGCTGCTTGCGTGGAGGACATCCGACTATCGCCTGGAACGGAGACTGAATAAGAGTGTGATCCGTGGGCTGGCCCAGGAGTCTGGATGGGTAAGAATCAAGAACACATCTTCGTGAAGGGTGGTCGGGGCGAATGGATTTGAACCATCGACCTCCTGGTCCCGAACCTGGAAGTCGCTGGACTCTAAGGCCTTGTAGGTGTCGCGCTTACGTGCCCTGATCCCTTCAGAACCCGCCTTTAGTTGTTACACATGTTCCACACGGTCTCACCACGGCTACCGGACGAATTCGACGCGTAGGAAATGCTCTTGTTTGCTGTCATTTTCAACCGCCCGCTGCCACATCATGGCCCCATCCCTCTGGTCCGAAGGCTCCGAGAGCCTTTGTGACCACCGCCACGTGCCGGCTGGCGAGCGACGGGGAGCTTATCGCGAGTGAGTACCTGCCCTCGCTCGTGGAATCCCTCCCACATGCGGGGGGAATTCTCTATCGACCATCGGACCGGGGGCGATTCCTCGGCGCAGATTTTCGAGCTGCTGTGGTTCCAGGGGACGCCCTGGGTGATTGAGCATGGCTTCGTGCTCATCCGCGAACGGAACTCTCGCCACCGGAGGACTGCTTCTGGTGACCAGGTGCGGAGGAGAAGTGGTCACTGGCGGAGCAGTCGCCCCTCTTGATTCTGAAGGCGCTCTGAGATTTGCTTCAGGGGCAGGAGCTCGCTCTGCGGCGCGGTTCGCAGGCGCACTTCCGCTGAGTGACGCCGGCCGGCTTCCTGCTGTTGGAGCTCTGCCCGCGTGAGTAACAGGACCCAGAGATGAGACCAGGGTCGCGGGACGTACCGGCGGCGCGGCAATGGGTTTTCCCGGCATGGCAGCGGCCATCGTAGGACGCACGTTGGGATGAGGAGTGATCGGCGCTTTCGACAATTGCTCTGGCGGGACTTTTACGACGTTATGCGCCACTGGCTCACCGCCGCTGAAAACTTTAGCCGGTACGGCGGTGGCCGCGACAGTCTTGTAAGCGTAGTGAACTTCGTTGATATTCTGGACATTAATTACGTTCGTGCGTGAGTCGCGCTGCTCGCACCACATGTCGAAGTCATCGAGCGCAGACATGGGAACAGATTCAACTCCTCCAGAACCCAAACCGCCTATTCCTCCGCCGCCCGGAACCCAGCCAAAGACTTTCCATGGGACAGCGGAGGTCTCTCCAGCAACCGCTAAGATGCGCATGGTTCAGATCGCGGAGGAGATTGTTTCCGTGCTCGCCTCAGACCCGAACGCTACAGTGAAGGTTGTCGTGGAGATTTCCGCTGAGTTTCCGGACGGGCCAAGGACGCCATAAAGCGCGCTGTGTCGGAGAATGCTCGGAGCCTGGGCTTGAAAGAGTGCGGATTGGGAATGACATGGACACGTTTGGCTGATTCTCGGGCGGATGGCACGTTCGCCGCGAAATGCAACATCACATCGCCGCCCACGCGGCGCAATGACCTGCGTAACTCTATGAAAAATGAACACTCACTTTCTGCCGAATGCAACAGAACGGACATCTTGCTGTGACCGGTGATTTGGGATTGTTGACTGTCACTCCCTCAACACACAACACGTTAATCACCTCGTAATCAACCACCCGGAGCCATAGAGCTAGATGCGGGATTCGGTTTCTGATCGCTTTGAGCGGCGGCAAAGACCGTTCCGACTGAAACATCCATCTTGCGTGCAATCGTGCGCCACGACTCTCCGGCAGCGCGTAAAGATCTGACCTCGGTCGCGTCAACGGACTTCTTGGGCCGGCCCAGCCGCTTCCCTTTAGCCCGCGCGTGACGCAGACCGGCACGGACACGTTCCACTATCAAATTTCGTTCAAGATCAGCGACCACACCCAGAACAGCAAAGACCCACTTCACTGCAGTGTCTTTCGCAAACGCGAACAGCAAGTGGCGGGAGCGGTAGTCCGAAACCTGTACCCTGCGGACTAGGTCAGGCGGCAAGTTTCACCTCAGTGAAATCAACGGTTTGCGAACCTTGAGGAACTACCCTTTTCGAACCACCCAGGGTATTTGTCCCGCAACGCGCCAAACACCCTTTTTAAGATGGTCTTAGCTCTCGTGAGGGTGCGTCAGATAGTGCTGTCGCAGCAGGTCCTTCCCGTAATCGTTACCGTTTGGTGTACGCACTACGCAATGAATATGCTGCTGCGTGGGAACTTTGGGGTCTTTCGCAAACTTTGCCAGGTTTGCGGGTCGCTGGTGGTCGAATTCAATCAGAATTACCGGGCTCTGAATCCGGTAGTAGAACACGCTGTCCTCTTGCGTGCCGCCGACCCATGCGAACCAAGTATTCTCGATGTGCTTCTCCACCTCGCTCATCTTCACTCGCGCGTGACCGTCATCCATGTTGCTCACGTAAAGCTGCGCCAAGTCCCGCAGCTGCTTCCGGGCGGGGCTTTCCAGGTCCTTCGCCTGGATGCCCGCATATTCCAGCACGACGTTGTCCTTGAACGCCTCCGTCAAATTATTATTCCCGGTCTTAGAGAAGCTTAGAATCGCTTTCTGTTGCTGTGTCGCCGTCAGCGCTCGCACCATTTCCAGGCCATCCTTTTGTTCCTGCTGAAGCACCACCACGCCCTTGTATTTTCCCGATGTAGCCCGGACTGGCTCGGAACCCACGAACAGCGGCGTCATCACGACCTGGTCGCCCAACACGAAAAAATTGATGATGGCGTGATGCCCGCTGAACTGCCAGCCCCACGGTTCCGTCGCCGACGGCCTGCCCATGATTGTGATGAAGTACAGCCATTCGCCGAGAAATACGGGGTCTTCTGCAAGTTCCGCGAGCGTCTCATTCAAACGCATCACATTTCGCGTCAGCTCAAAACCTCGCGTGCTCAACGAAGCCCGCATCAATCCAAACGCCAATTCGCGCTGCGTTTCGGTCATTTCTTGCATGCTTATGCCTTGTCGCACATAAAAATGTTGATTCATCCATTTTCGCCATTGGATGTCATCGACCGGGAACATAGTCTTCGCAAGCTGCACGTTATTCAGCGATGTAATGAACTTCTCGGCTGCATTTCGTACAGGTTCCGTGGAAACTCCACTTGGACTGATTTGGAACAGCCCGGGCAGTACGTCATAATCCGTCGTGATTCCGCGAAACGGCGCGGCAAGGCCTTCCTTTTCGGATTCCTCGGACATCTGACGAAATTGCTCCGCCATTCCGACCGGAGTCTTTTCCTGTCCATAGGCCAACGGGAGAAAAACGAACGCTGAGATTAGTGATGAAAGAAATGCGCGGCGAGAGGGGCCGTCAGGCTCGCTATGCGTGTGACCAGGGTGGTGGAGCTTCTTACACACGATTCACCTCCATTAGCCGCAGAAGTGCTGAGAACGTATCACACGCACTCTGCTCCGGCAAACCACGTTGGTGATGGCTATGTTCCCAGAACTAATGTTCGGTAATATGCAACGTATGAGCGAGCCCCCTGAAGATGCAGTCCGAGAAATTGAACACATCCATTCAAAGTGGCTCGAATTCGAAATCGCTGGAGAGGTTCGCAGCTTGATGGCGTTGTGTGCCGACGACATCGAGTTGTGGCCGCCCGACGCGAAGCCTTTGATTGGGCGTGAGGCAGTTTCAGCCTCAATGGCTCGTGGGACGACCAGAATTCACGGTATTGAGATTAGCGAACGTCGCATTCGAGGTTCAAACGAGGTTGCTTACTTGACCGCGAACTATAAAACGACATTCTCCCTGGACCAGAATTCCGCACCAACACAGTCGAGCGGAAGCCATCTTTGGATACTGCGGCGGCAGGCCGGCAGATGGGTCGTCACTCTCGTGAATTGGTCAAGGTGGTGACCAGCGGCACTCTCCTGAAGCAGATTGATTCGAGTGCCTTCCATGATAGAGCTTTATCGGAGCGCGTTTTCACGAAGAAGTGAAATTCGGCGAGGTGCTCTTCGCGCGTTCGATAAAGCCGTCCATGTGGATTTTCAACTTTCCGGTAACGGCGAATTACCAGCAGTCGCGGAGTACAAGGCTCACGGGAGCCGTAGCCAATCCGTCTTCAGTTCCTCATCGCTCGGGATAGTGCCGTCCGCACGCAACGCTGCAAGGTTGCTGAGGTTCGCCATCAGTGGGGATGTGCCGTTGGACGCCTTCACGAATATAGCGGCTTCGTCCGCATTGGTGAAAAACACATCATCAACGGTGTTCTGCGAACCGTAACCTTCCTGGATAATCTTGAGGATTCCAGCTTCACGGGAATTTAATTCTCTTCGCCGCATGCGTCGAGTTTAGCAGGGTCTAAGTTGCCTGGTTACCGGAAATCAAGTGAACTGCTACTTCGGAAAAGCGACTACGCAGGAGCTAGCGCAACCTCTCTGGCACCCCATGTCGAGTGCCAGGTGTATACTGCCCGCACGAGGAGGGAATATGTTGGAACAAGTGAATCAAACAGAAGCCCGCGACCTCGAGTGGTCTTGTCAGGCCGTTTCGCCCATGGAGCCCTGCGATTCTGCCGCAACAACCCACTGCGGTATCTGCGGGCGGTGGCTCTGCGCCGTCCATGCCGAGGATGAGACCTGGCACACCTGCGTCCTCGAGCCGGGCGACGAAGGGAGGCTTAGCTGACTTTGCCAGCGTCGGCACGAGCTTTGCGATATTTCCCTAAAAATAACTCCGGTAGGCAACACAAAGCGATGCCGCCTACCAAAATTGTCAGACCGATGAGATTCCAGCCGTGCGTGCCCAGCGGCAGGACGCCAAGACCGTACAACACCGTCACAATCGCCATCACCAAGAAGAAAGGGCCACTGATGTGACAGTGTATCCGTCCGCATCGGACTGCATTGGCGATGCACGTGATGCCCATGATGCTCAGCGCGGCAGTCCAAACAATGGTTCGCCAGCCCGCGCCGAACTCAGAACGCCCCGTTACGGCAATGGCGATGGCCGGAATCCAAAAGACGACGAACGCTAGCAGCGGACGGGAAAGAATGTCGCGCGAGGGGCTGGTTATCGTTTTCCGCTCCATGGAACCACTCCCACGTACCATCAGACTCCATCCTACGCTCCGGAGTGCAGTCCAGAGTCAACTTGGCGTCGGAGAAGCGCTTTCAGTTGCTCGACCACGAGATTGACCGGGAGCTAGGCCTGGGAATTATGACGCAACGAATTTCGGAGCTTCATGCACAGGATTGATTTGACCTGTAGGTCAGGCGGCAGTCGGCAAATTACTTGATTCATTCGGAGGAACTACTCTTTCCTTATTACGAAGTTGCGGCACGCTAGGTCTTTTCAGTCCACCAGCCTCATTCACTAAGCGGCAGACCGTCGCTCGTGAGACGTGGTATTTCTTTGCAACGCTGGTCAGCGACATCCCGGAGAGGCGGTCTGCAACAACCGCAACTCGGTCGATATCCAGCGGAGCACGACCAATTCGTCGTCCTTCCAATTTCGCACGACGCATTCCAGCCCTTACTGGTTCAGTGATTAAACTTCGCTCCAGCTCCGAAATCGCTCCGACGATTGTTAACATCGCGCGACCAAGCGGTCCTGAGGTGTCGATGTTCTCTCGCTTGCTAACAAATTCGATGCCGAGATGATTCAGTTCATCAAGCACGTCCAAGAAATGCCGGACGTTTCGTGCGATGCGGTCAAAAGCCACAACGAACACAACATCAAAACGGTGCCGTCGAGCATCGGCCAACAATTGGTCGAGTCCAGGGCGTTTCGATTTTGTACCCGAAATTACGTCTGTATATTCGTGCGCATCTTCGTACCCGCGCTGTTTGGCCATTTCGCGGAGGTCGAGCAACTGTGCTTCAAGATGCTGGTCTCCAGTGCTCACGCGTGCGTAAATAGCCGCTCGTTTCTTCATTTCAATTCCTTCTTTCTCGCAAGCAGATACACATCGATGGCACGGCGAACCAGTTCTGCGACGGGTGCGCCGGTTTTCTCGGATAGCTTCTGGAGCTTCTCCAGCTGCTGCTCCTTAAGGAATAGTGCCGTCCTTCTCATTGGCATATAGAATAGCATACAGGCATATATATGTCCATAAAAGACTCCGGGTCGGAGCATACGGTTTGCCGAATTCGAATATCACTGTTCGTTGACTTGCCTCTGGACGCAGCCTAACATGTCCCGCCAAGAGTAGGTCCCTTACGGTGATTGGCCAAACCATCTCGCACTACCGCATCCTCGGGAAACTCGGTGGGGGTGGGATGGGTGTGGTTTACGAAGCCGAGGATACGAATCTGGGCCGACATGTTGCCCTGAAGTTTCTTCCGCAGGAATTGGCCAAAGACCCTCAGGCACTTGAACGTCTTCGACGCGAAGCCCGTGCTGCCTCAGCATTGAATCATCCGAACATCTGTACGATTTATGACATCGGCGAGGAAAACGGCCAGACCTACATTGTGATGGAATTCCTGGAGGGCAAGACCCTGAAGCATCAGATTGCAGGGCGACCAGTGGAATTGGAATTTCTCCTGGAGTGCGGCATCGAAATTGCGGATGCGCTGGATGCCGCCCACGCGCAGGGCATCATTCACCGGGACATCAAACCAGCGAACATTTTCGTGACCAAGCGCGGCCACGCCAAGATTCTCGATTTTGGACTGGCAAAACTCACTTCTGTAGCAACCGGTGTCGGTGCTTCTGCAATTCCGACGGTCGCTGCGGATGAACTGCTTACGAGCCCGGGGGTTGCGGTCGGCACCGTGGTCTATATGTCTCCGGAGCAGGTGCGTGGAAGAGAGCTGGATGTCCGCACCGATTTGTTCTCGTTTGGGGTGGTCCTCTACGAGATGGCGACGGGCACTGTCCCCTTTCGTGGGGACACATCGGGAGTGATTACCGAAGCAATTCTGAACCGCGCCCCGGTTCCTCCTGTACGGCTGAATCCGGATGTTCCGGCGGAGTTAGAGCGAATCATCAACAAGGCACTGGAGAAAGACCGCGACCTGCGTTACCAGCACGCTTCGGAAATGCGCTCTGACCTGAAGCGTCTGCGGCGGGATACGGATTCGGGCCGAATTTCGTCATCCGGGAGCGGGGCGGTTCAGGGTCTTGCTCCAGAAACCGCGAGCAGCTCGGCCCCGGCAGTCGCCGTCCGGCCTTCCGTGAAACCTGCACGCACGAAATATGTCCTCGTGGCCGCGTGTGTTCTATTCCTCGCAGCAGCGTTTGCGGCGTACCACTTTTGGTCCCGCTCGAACACTCCGAGCGGCCCCGCCAAAATCACAAAAATTAGCCACTGGAACAAATCCATGGACTATGCTGCCCTCTCCCCGGATGGCCGCACGATTGCCTTCACTTCTCCTGTTGATGGCTACGACCAGGTTTTCGTCATGCTGACTTCAGGTGGCGAGCCTCTTCAACTCACCAAAGATGAGGGCAACAAGACTGTCGTCAATTTTTCTTCGGATGACACAGAAATCTACTTTCTCCTGACTCTTGGAAATCCGGAGATATGGACGATTCCAACCCTCGGCGGTACTTCCAAACGCTTGGCCACAGGCAGCACCGTCACCCCCTCTGCGGACGGCGAGTCCTTGTTCTTCGTGAAGCCCGACGGACGTATCGTCCGTGCGCCAAAGTCCGGTTCGAGTGAGGAACTCGTCTACACTTTTCCGCCCACCGACTCATTCGTTGCTCACTTGAACGCCTACCCAGACGGAAAGAGCCTCCTCGTTACCTCAATCGGCAAGTCCCATATGACATCCTTCCAGCGGCTGGATTTGCCCACTCGCAACATTGAGAGTTTGGGCGAGCTCCCGGACACCTCTACACGCAGCTCTTGGGCCAGCCCAGGGAAAAGCCTTTACGTCAGCCACATTGACAATGGCATCGAAAATCTCTGGGAGTTCTTTCTTGTGGACCATTCGCTGAAGCAAATCACTTTCGGTCCGGGCCCCGACCGTGCCCCAATGCCCGACCCTAGTGGCAAGGGCATCTATTTTATCAATGGCAAAACCACAGGAACGCTGATACTTTACCGCGTGTCGTCCAGACAATTCTCGGACGTCGTCACCGAGGATGCTACTCAGCCCGATTTTTCGGATGACGGTCGCCACCTCTCTTACATCACTTTCCCCGAACAGAACAAATCAGAATTGTGGATTTCTGACCTCGATGGCAACAATCGCCTGAAACTTGCATCCGGCGGACCCAACTTGGAAACCCTGGCCTGGTCCAACGACGCAACCAAATACCTTTTTTTCGACAACGACCGTAATGACGGAAAGCTTTTTGTCATCGACGCCGATGGCACGCACCTTCACAAACTGCCCTGGCTCGGCAATTTTGTCGGCTTTGCGACCTGGGAGCCCGGCGACCAGTCCATCGTACTGGGCGGCCTCGATAAAAACGGTCGCGACGAAAAAAACTGGAGAATCTCTTTGAACGACACTCCAGCCGTTCCTTTATTTGACGGCTGCGGCATGGCCACTGACGTCTCTCCTGACCGCAAATTCTTCATTGCCACCTCTCTTTGGGGAGAACACCCAGGCATCTATCAATACTCCGTAGCGGACAAGAAATGCACGCCCTTGAAGTTGGGCATTGCTACCTTCCTTGCCACGTACGCTGATGACGGCAAGTCCTTCCTTTATTCCCTCGCCTCTCGCGGCGAAACAACCATCTTCCGCCAGCCTTGGCGCAACGGCTCCGTCATTGGCCCCCCTGTGTCCGCCCTCAAACTCCCCTTCTCCCTTCGCGAGGACTATATTGGCAACGCCTTTGCGGTTTCCCGAGACCTTTCCACGGTCGTCTATGCACGACCCAGCGGTCGCGCCGACCTCTATCTTCTGAGCCAGAAATAAATCCTGTCACGAAGCAGAATTCTACTGGGTCTCTCGTCGCCGCCCGCATGAATCGTGCAGCCAGCCGCGATTGCCTGCATGGTGGCCCTGTCGTAACATGCACGTCCAGTGACCGATTCTGCGCCAATACTCGGCCGCACTATTTCCCACTATCGCATTTTGGAGAAGCTGGGCGGTGGGGGGATGGGTGTCGTTTATAAAGCGGAGGACGTCAAACTCAATCGCTTCGTAGCACTGAAATTCCTTCCTGACGGGTTCGCGCCAGACTCACAAGCTCTGAGCCGCTTCGACCGTGAGGCACAGGCTGCTTCAGCCCTGAACCATCAAAATATTTGCACCATCTATGAAATTGGCGAACACAACGGTCAACCCTTCATTGCGATGGAGTTTCTCGACGGCCAAACGTTGAAGCACCGCATTTCCGGCAAACCGCTGCCGCTGGAGCAAGTGCTGGAGTTGGGAATCGAGATTGCCGACGCACTCGAAGCGGCCCACGCAAAAGGAATCGTCCACCGCGACATCAAGCCTGCCAACATTTTCGTCACCGAGCGCGGGCACGCCAAGATTTTGGATTTCGGCCTAGCGAAACTCACTCCTGGTGCCAATGGTGTCGGTATTTCTGCTATGCCGACCGCAACAGCAGAAGAACTGCTGACTAGTCCCGGTTCCGCCGTGGGCACCATCGCGTATATGTCTCCTGAGCAGGCGCGGGGCGAGGAATTAGATGCGCGGACGGACCTGTTCTCGTTCGGTGCGGTGCTGTACGAAATGGCAACCGGGAGAATGGCTTTCCCGGGCAAAAGTGCTGCGGTCATCCATGACGAGATTCTGAACCGCATGCCCGTCCCGGCGTCACAGGCTAATCATCGAGTCTCACCAAAGCTCGATGAAATCATTGGGAAGGCGTTGGAAAAAGACCGAAAGCTCCGTTACCAGAGTGCTGCCGACATTCGCACAGATTTGCAACGGCTTAAGCGCGATGCGGAAACACGCGAACTCCGATTCGGTTTCGAGAAGCCATCAAATACTGCGACCGAACGTCGCCGGAAAATTAGTTTCTTAACGATGGTGAGCATAGTTTTACTATTCGTGGTTTTCGCCGCGTCAATCCATGTGTTCTACCACTCTAGCTGGCAGAAACTCTTTGGGCCCAGCATTCCTCAACAAAAGAATCTGGTCGTTCTTCCTTTTACCGCCGTCGATGGGCGGCCTGAGGAGCAAATCTACTGCGATGGCCTAACAGAAACTGTCACAGCGAAGATGGCTCACGTGCCAACGTTGCAGGTACCCTCGGCATTGGACGTCCGCGACCATCGCGTGAACAGCACTGAAAAGGCGAGAAACCAGTTCGGGGCGAACCTGGTGCTCGCCGCCAGTTGGCAACGTGCAGACAATTCGGCTCGTATAAATCTAAGTCTTGTTGATGCCAAAACTGGGAAGCAACTTCGGACCGACACAATTACGGCACCCGCAAACGACCTATTTCGCCTTCAGGACCAAGTCGTGCTCACAGCGACACGCATGCTTGAACTGCAACTTCCAGCCAAAAGTGCTTCGTCACTAACATCCCATGGCACGAACGTTCTTACGGCCTACGATTTCTATTTGCAAGGCGTTGCGTATCTGCAACGCTTTGAACGCCCGGAAAATGTGGAAACCGCTATCAATCTTTTTAGCCGCTCGATACAGGCGGACCCGTCATATGCCCAAGCGCAAGCCGGGCTTGCCCAAGCGTACTGGTATAAATACAGTGCAACGAAAGACCCTAATTGGGCTGAAAGAGCAAAGGCCGCAGTAGGAACCGCGCGCAACCTAAACAGCCAACTCCCGGAAGTGCAACTCGCCATTGGGCTATTAAATTTTCAGACCGGGGATTATGCAGATGCGGTCAGCGAGTTTCAACGCGTCCTTGCCTCAGACCCGGAGAACATCGACGCGTATATAAATCTCGGCTACGCTTATGATGCCCTCGGACGTGTAGATGAGGCCGAGCAACAATTTCGCCGAGCTACCGTCATGAGTCCGCAGTGTTGGAAATGCTACAACTCGCTAGGAATCTTCTTAAATCGGCACGCTCGCTATACCGAAGCGGCCAAAGCTTGGCAGCAAATCATAGAGCTTACGCCAGACAACGTCTGGGGGTATCTAAACGTTGGAGTAGCCTTCTTTAATATCGGACAATTTGAAAAGTCGGATGAATTCTTTCGCAAGGGCTTGCAAGTGGCTCCAGATGACGCTGATTTGTACGCTAACGTTGGCACGGTCAATTTTTTCCTGGGACATTTTGAAGAGGATGCCAGTTACTGCCAGAAAGCAATCGAGCGAAGTCCCGCAAAATACGACTATTGGGGGAATTTGGGAGATGCGTATCGAATGATTCCGGGGCAGTCTAGTAAGGCAGCAGACGCTTATCGGGAAGCGATACGGCTCGCAGAAGCTCAGTTGGCAGTAAATCCTGGCGACACCTATACCCTCAGTTCCTTAGCGCACTACTATTCGCGCACAAACAATCCTGCCAAGGCGCAAAAGTATTTGAATAAAGCTGTGAAGGGCAGTCCAGAAGATGTGGATGTTTTACTGATTGCATGTCTGATTTACCTTGAAAATGGAGAAGACAAAGCTGCTCTTTCCTGGCTTCGCAAGGCAGTACTGGTCGGCTATCCACGGGAGCATCTCGTTGCTAACCCTGAACTCGCCCCCCTGCATTCATATCCAGAGTTCACCAATCTGAAGATGGAAGCGAAATCGTACCTCTGAGGCGTTTCCATCCGCGCCATGTAACCAGTTCTTTTCTTGCCATTGCGGTTGATATTGATATAGGTTTATGGACCAATCGGACCAGACATCGTGGAGGTGATGACATGCCTCAGAATTTCCCACAGCGTATGTCTCTATCTCGAGTATTCGCATTCGCAATCGGGCTCGTTGCCGCATGTGGCATCTTCGGATTGACAGCAAACGCCCAACCTGTGACCTGGAAAGTCGCGGTTATCATACCGACGACCGGCAACACACTTACGTATTCTCTGGCTTGTGACCCTAACCCGCCTGGTTGTCCAGGAGGTCAATCAGACCCAAAGGAAATTACAATTTCGATTGGTGACAAAGTTCGTTGGTGCACCAATCAAGCTAACGCAGAGATATGGATTATCCATCAAGATGACATACTAGATGACGACAATAACCAGCCTACTCATCTTCATCATGGGCAACACTGCGTGGGGGGAACGACGGATAAAGCTACAACTAACAGTGGCAAGAAGCATGAATATTACGTCGTCGTCTACTACTCGGGTAAAGTCTACGTCGGAGTGGGCGACCCCCGAATCATCGTTGGCGGAGGACCTGCGATTGATGCACAGATTGATAAAATCGAAGGGCAGATTAGAAAGCTTCACGTCCCGAGCGAAGACAACGACAAAGTTAAGACAATATTGGATGAACTCGACACTCTGGAGAAAGAATTAAAGACCCCGTAACCGAGCCAAAAGTGGCCATGCGTCAGTTAAACATGTCGCTTCTCGCTCAGCGCCATTCGCCCTAGCAGCCGCCAGCTCCACGCCGTGGTATGCCATCAAGCGGTTCAGCTCACCCACCGCATAGCGCAGAGATTACGGTCGCAGATGTCCACCTGCCTGACCAACGGCCCGCTTGGGATGGATGCGTCACTGGGTTTGCTGGCGTGAATTGCTCGGGCCGCGACTCACAAATCCCGCCCATCGTTCAACGCCTGACGCACGTCCCCCCCCACGAAAAAAAGTTACGGTAAGACGTAGGACCTTTTCGGCTCTCTCAATATCATTAATCAGAAGCGACCGGATTCCGGATTTCGGAGCCGGCCGTTGGGAGGTGTCAGTGAATACAGTGGGGAAAAATTCGACTTCGATTTTTTCCAGCCAACATCTTTACCTCGTGGCGTTTCTCGTTTGCGCAGGTCACGGCATAACCGACGTCGTCCGCAACGGGAGACGCGTGTCGTTCGAATTTTCACAGACCCCTGAACTGCTCACCGATGTGGCCGGGTTCATGTCGGGAGCGTTGATTCCTGCCCGGCAGTTCAGTTTTGAGCTATTGAAACTAAAAAGAATGCTAAACGGAGGCCAAACCCAGATGGACACATTGAAAAACAATGAAAACTCACACTTCGCACGTGAAAGGCAACAACCGCGCTAAGCGTCAAGCATCGCATACAACCCCATCAGTAGCCGCGTCTCAAGCCAAACCAACCCCCCACAATAATTTTGCCGCTATTCCTGCAGAGTTGAAAAAGCTTTCGCGTTGGGTGAATTGGCAGTTCGTAGAGCGGGATGGCAAGTCCACGAAAGTTCCTGTGGACCCAAACACCTGGCAACCGGCATCGAGCAGTGACCGTGATACGTGGGGCACCTACGCTGATGCGCTAGCGCGTTTTAACAATGATACCGTTGATGGAATCGGCTTTCAGCTCGGGGACTCCTACACGGGCATTGATTTGGACCGCTGTCGTAATCCGAAGACTGGGGAAATCGAATCACAGGCAACTGCAATTATCGGCAGGCTCAGCAGCTACACGGAAATCAGCCCGAGCGGAACCGGTATTCATATCCTGACGAAGGGCAGCTTGCCTCCACGTGGAAGGAGGAAAGGCCCAGTCGAAATCTACAGTGACGGCCGGTTTTTCACAATGACCGGAGAGCATCTCGACGGCACGCCCACGACTGTTGAAGAGCGCCAGACAGAATTGACGGACCTCCACGCTGAAATCTTCGGGACGGGGCAATCCTCGTGTGCCACAACGAGTGGCGCCGTCCCAGCAGCAGTGAACTCCCTGTCCGACAATGAAATAATCAACCGCGCCAGCAACGCGAAAAATGGTGACAAGTTCCGCCACCTCTGGAGTGGTGATATCAGCCAGTACCGCTCTCAATCGGAAGCCGACCTAGCCCTCTGCACCATCCTGGCGTTCTGGACGGGTCGGGATGCCAACAGCGTGGACCGGATTTTCCGGCAGAGCAAGCTTTTCCGAGAAAAGTGGGATGAACGACGCAGCGCGGATGGACGCACCTACGGTCAGCTCACAATTGAGAAGACCATCAGCGGCACCAGTGAGGTCTGGAATCAACCAATCGCTCCGCCGACCAGCGGCAACGGAGGGACCCGCAGCAGTCGCCCAATCATCGTTTACAGCGACCGCCAGCTGGACGAAGTCACCCACGAGGCACTGGATGCACTTCGCGCAAGCAATTCACCGCCGGAGTTGTTCGTACGCAGTGGCCAAATTGTTCGAGTCCGGACGGATGAAGAAAACCGCCCCATCATCGACATTGTCGGTGAACCAGAGCTGCGGTCACGGCTCGCGGCTGTAACGGATGCGATGACTGACGGAAAGTCTGGCCGTGTGAATTGCTTCCCGCACAAAGATGTCGTCAAGAATATCTTGGCGTTGGGCAAATGGCACTTTCCAGCTCTCCAAGGAATCGTGGAAGCACCGGCTCTGCGTGCAGACGGGACAGTTCTGACGGAACCTGGGTATGACACGACGACGCGCCTCTTATACGTCCCGGCACCTGGCCTTCATATTCCTGCTATTCCGGAGGAACCGACCAAACTGAACGTCGCTGCTGCTCTTGATGCGGTCGAAGAAACCATCGGTGAATTTCCTTTTGTGGATGAAGCGAGCAAGGCAAACACGCTGGCGACCATGCTCACCTCTGTAGTTCGGCCAGCCATCAAAGGAAAAACGCCACTCGCCTTAATTGACGCCCCGCAGATGGGCACGGGGAAGGGATTACTGTCGGAAGTCATCGGCCTCATTGCCACGGGGCGAGACAGCGCCATGATGTCGGCTCCGCGGGAGGAAGAAGAATGGCGAAAGCGTATCACAGCGGCCCTGCTAACCGGCGCGTCGGTGATTAACATCGATAACGTTGAGCGCCAATCAGATTCGGCTGCACTTGCTTCGGTCCTGACAGCACGAGAGTGGACGGACCGGATATTGGGGCTCAGCAAGATGGTCACGCTCCCCGTCCGGGCAACCTGGATTGCCAACGGCAACAACATTAAGGTCGGCGGAGACATAGCACGTCGTTGTTATTCAGTACGCCTCGACGCCAAAACTGCGCGTCCCTGGACGCGGACAGGATTCAAGCATCCTGACCTTCTGGGATGGGTATCTGAAAACCGCGGTGAAATTCTTGCGGCTTTGCTGACCCTTGCCCGTGCGTGGTTTGCCGCTGGGAAACCAAATTATAAGGTGCCTGCTGTAGGTGGATTTGACAAGTGGGCGCGGACCGTTGGCGGTGTGCTTGGATTCGCAGGCATAACCGGCTTCCTGAAAAATCTTGACGGGCTGTATGACACAGCAGATGAATCATCCCTACAGTGGGAGGCTTTCCTTGAGCTGCTAGCGTCCACCTTTAAGGACAAGCCGTTCACAGTGAACAAGCTTGTTGGACGTCCGCAGACCGACCCACAATTCATCGAGGCCCTGCCGGACGACGTGGAGATGGAGAGGTCAACCTCCAACGGCGGCTTGGTAAGGCTTTTTCCAAGCGGGAAGGCCGTCGCTACGGCGACTTTAATATCCATCTGGAGCGGTCCGGGATGAAAAGCCGGGCCGTGAAATGGTGTGTAGTGCGCGGGTGAGTTTGCTCTTGGAGGGCTCGCTCGCTGAAACACACAGAAGGGCAACAACTTGGCCTACTTTTCGGAAGCACAAAGTGAGTTTAGTGAGTTTGTAACCTCCCATTGTGTGGGAGAGAAAATGCTTTGAAATAATCCCCCGTGAGAAGGGGCTGGAAGAAACTCATCAAACTCACGGGAAGCTTGTATCACATTGAAAACAAACGATAGGCGGAATGAGTTTCACGTGGACAGGAGTGCGGGGAGGAATCATGAAGAACATGGCGGAGAGGTCTAAGTGTAAGTCCACTCGGAGAGAAAGTGCAGCCGGTCGTGAGGTTACGACGCAACAGGGAACCGGACAGAAGCCGAAGGTCCCCAATCGTGTTCAATTGGCAAGCGTGAACCACGACGCACCGTCCGGGACCAAAACTGGCCTAGTCAAAGCTGATGCAAAGCCGATTCGCATCTCTCCCGGGAAATTACTGCAGGTTCAGGGACGGTTGTTACAAGGAGAATCGCAACGCCAAGTTGCACGAGAGTTGCGCGTGTCCAGACGCACGGTCACGAAGGTCATCCGCACCGAGGACTTTCAGAGCGTTATCCAGGAGCAACGGGAACGCTTGTTTTCCATCGTACCCGCTGCGGTGGATTCACTCCGTGTTGGAGTGGCCACGGACCCACATCTTGCTTTTGCTCTTCTGCGAAACTTGGGAATTGTCCCAGAGCGCGACGAGATGCTGGCACTAGCGCAGACCATACCTTCGATGACACCGGAGGAGGCCGGTAGGTTCCGGCAAAGTGTAATGATTGGAGCGGTCTTGCTCGACAGCGAGAAGAATTATGGGGCGTATTTGCCAGAAGACGTCAAAACGAAATTGAACGAGATGAAAAAGTTGGTATAGATTGCGCCAAATCAGTGTGCATTCGTTCTACGGGAAGACCAAAAGCCGGTATCAGCCTTTTTCCCCTCAACGCGAAGGTCTAGCGGCGAGCCGCGCGGTGCTACTTCATGCAGACCCGGAAGATGATTTGCGGTTTGCCATGAATCTCCTGGCTTCCCGGACCCACGGGATTTTATCCAAAGGAATTTCACGCGTTTCTTAGGGAAATCTGTTACGAATCAGTTTCGTCTCTACAGAGCGTACCGTGATGCGGCGGCGTTCATTGACAATCCACAGCGCATCGTCTTTGACTTTAGCTAGTCCCGTAGTCGAGTACACGAGAACTATAAGTCGAGCAATCGTCCGTACTGACAGCTCACGCAAGAAGATTCTAAGCATTTTCGCACACTGGAACTGAAGCCGTGTATCTAGGGAGATTTCACGATTAATGATTTCAGTTCTGGCTCGGTGCGGCCAAAATTTCTCCCAAGCGGCTCCAAGTGGTGAATCTTTCTGGTCCTTATCTAGGTAGCTTCTCACCGCAATTCGTTGCTCTTCGATTCCCAGGGCGGCCTTATGGAGTATATCCTTCAGATGGACGGTCGCTGGTTTCTTGCTCTGGAGTTCTACCTCGCGTCCGATTTTCGCAAGGAAAATCTCAGTGTCTCTGAATTCCTTCTGCCAGGCTTGCTTCTGCATGCGGTAATCCTCTACTTCACCAAGGATACCTTGCAGCATCCACACAGGGGGCCGGCGTCCGTCCGGTTTGCAGCGAACAAAATCCAAGTATCCCGCCTTATGGCGTAGTTCGCTTACGGCTCGGGGGCCCTCCCACAGGTCACTTTGATAAGTAATGGCACTTCGCCATTTTGTGATGAATTCCTTGAACTTCGCTGACTCGATACGCATTGCCCGTATTTTCTCATGGGCATTGCGTGTTTGCGTGATTTCAAAAAATGAGACAAACGTTCAGGCGATAAGTTGCCAACGAGGTGCACGACATGAAACACAAGTCAAAGATGCGTAAGGCCGAACCGGCAATAATTTCCGGTTCGACCAAGCTGAGCCGTTCGGCTCGGCCAATCCTTTATCGCGAAAAACTTGCTAAGAAGGTGGCGAAGCTCGCGGTCGAGGCGTTGAAGATGTATGAACAAAGCTGGAAGAAGCTCAGCGAACTGCGGCCGCTTATTGCCCAATTGCGCGAGCAGTTCATGAAGCTGAAACCGGGCGAGAAGATTGCTGGGTGCCCGACGTGGACCGCGTACTGTCAGAAGATTCTGCACCGTACCGACCGCAGAATCCGCCAGATTTTGGAGGGAGCCAATCCGGCGTCGGCAAAACATAGCCGGAAATCCCTGCCCGGACCCAAGACCGTGAAGGTCGAATTGACGCGAGACGCGGTCGTCGCTAATTCATACTTGTACGCCTACACCCAGTTTCAACTCGCGAAACTGCCCGAGGAAGAACACAACAAAGGTATCGAGGAGCTTCTCGACAAGCTGCGGCACGAGGCCGAATGGACGCGAGAGATGGCCGTCGCCAATTCGCTCTATTTCGCGTGCTCCCAGTTTCAAGAGGCGAAACTGTCCGAGGAAGAGCACAAAAAAGCTGTCGAGGAGCTTCTGGACAGGCTTCGGCAGGAAATTGTTCCCGGACATTAGTATCTATGAGCATTTCACAGACGACGGCTGGTAGTCGTTCAACGGTGTGAAAAAGATTATGCGCGGAGAAAACGTGCTGTTGCGTTCGTCAGCATCAGCTCCTACACTCCCCCCATGCACAGGGGACGCCAATTCGACAGCTACACGGAGAAAATCCATGAGCCGTCGAATCATCGTCGCAGCAGGAAACACGGAGCCGGAAATTCGGCAACGTGGGTACGTGTATCAGAAAGGCCGGAAGCAGTCGGATGCCTGGGTTCCTACCGAACGGGCTTACGGCTTCTTTCGAAAGGATGTACCCGGTCAGACCAAGCAAGTCGAAGTTCGCTGTCCGCTTGGGTTCTGCCGAGACCGAATGAGCGCCATGCTTAAACTTCATCAAGTCATGCAAGAGGCAGGCGTGCTCGACCCCGAGAAAATCCGGGAACGTATCACCCCGGCAACGACGTTCCGCAAGCAATCGGAATGGATGATTTCGGAGATGGAAGCAGGGCGCATCGTAAACAAGAAGACGCGGGAACCAATCGGGGAACGCACGATTGACTTCTATGCCAAGGCAGTCGCCTACCTCAATGACGTGGTCGGAGACAAGCCCTTGGCTACGCTCGAAAACGCCGAAGCGCGGGACTTAATCGCACGGATGAAACTAGAAACCTTGGCAGAGGGGAAGAAGCGGTTTGGCGACTCGGGCAAAACAATCGTCGAGTACTTCAAGACGTTTCAGAAGGTAATCGCGTCGGCGACTGATAACGGCGGAAACCAGTTGCACCATCGCAACTGGAATCTCGCGTTCATCGGCCTCCCGAAGGTCAACAAGCGGAAGCAGCACTGCCCCACGCTTACGGCAGACGAAATCACCCACATCGTCGCAAATGCGAGGGGTAAGTATCGAGTTGCCGCCGCACTCTTGGCCGGGTCCAACATCCGCATATCGGAGCTTCTCGCACTCCGCATTGAGAAGCACGTCTCGGATGACCGGAGCACGCTGCTCATCCGGCAACAGCGCCGCAAGCAGGGTGGTGGCGTCACGGACACCCTCAAAACGCCAGCATCCGACCGGGACATCGACCTCCACTCTGCGCTCGCTAAGATAGTGGACGTGTACATCGGTGACCGCAAGGAAGGGTTCCTGTTCGAGACCGAGAACGGCAAGATGCTGTCCCCGGAGAGCCTGTTCCGCGATGGCTTCAAGACCATCCTCAAGACGATGGGGAGGACCGGCGTCCGTTTCCACGCCTTCCGCCGGTTCCGCGAGTCGGTGTTGCTCGCATCCGATGCCCGCCAAATATTGATTGATTATTGGATGGGCCACGAAAACCCGGACATGAGCACACGCTACGGGAAACAGCTTGTTGAGGACGTGAATTACCGCAAGCAGTGGGCAGAAAGAGTGGGACTCGGCTTCCAGCTACCGCAGGTCTCGGAGCTCGAGTTGGGCGTTAGTTGCGCTACGTGCGCTACAAATTCCGTCGAACAAGTTTGCAGCGCAGGTGCGTAAGTAGGTGAGAGGGAAAGGGAAAATGGTCGGGGCGAATGGATTTGAACCATCGACCTCCTGGTCCCGAACCAGGCGCGCTAGCCAGGCTGCGCTACGCCCCGACCGTGTAAAGCGTGAGTGTAAGATAGTGTAAGCTACCTAACTTCCATCCGCAACGTGCGCGCCGTGCGCGCGACCGTGTTCTGCACCGGCCATTCGTGGCACAGCCATTCTTGGCTGTGCGCCACCGTAAGCCCAGCAAAACTCAAAAATCAAGCGTTGACGCGCCCCGGGTTTGTCACAGTATAAAGGACCACCGGCACACCGCGGTGGGTCGTCTCCCGTTCGTAGTTCATCCCCAGCTTTTCCATGATATGCGTGGACGCTACATTTTCCCGCATCGCGATGGACACAATCCGCTCGAGCCTCGCGCGTTCGAACCCATCACGCAAAGCCTCTCGCGCTGCTTCCGTCGCGAGACCTTTGCCCCACCAAGCGCGCGCAAGCCACCAGCCAATCTCGATGTCTGGGGTGGCATCTAACGGTTGCAGCCCGCAGAACCCGATCATCTCACCTGTCTCTTGGTAAATAAGCTTCCAGAAGCAAAATCCGAATTTGCTGAAGTGGGTGACCTGCCGCCCAGCCCACTCGTGAATCCGCTCGTCCGGCCAAGGCTCGCCATTCGAAATGTAACGCACCACTTCCGGATCAGTCGCGATAGGACGTAAGAGCGTCCAATCGTCAGGCTGCCACGGCATCAGACGCATTCGCGCGGTTTCGAGCATGGAAGAATTGAATCCGAAATTAAGCTGTGTGTGCTTGTGGCTTTACCGCTTCGGGCAAGCGAATCAATTTCGCTTCCGTGATCGAAGGAATCGCGCGAATTTGCTGCACTACCGCTCCGTCCACGTTTCCGTCGAGCCTAACCAGAGCGAGCGCGTCGGCGCCCTGCTCCGGCTTTCGCCGGCCCAGCGCGAAAGTAGCAATGTTCACGCCCAAATTGCCCAGTACCGTGCCGATTTTTCCGATTACGCCCGGCACGTCGCGGTTTCGCGTCAGCAGCAAAGTGCCTTCGAGCGGCGCTTCCAGCCCAATGCCATCCATCAGCAAAATCCGCGGCGAACCATCCTGCACTACCATACCTTCCACGGTAAGTTCGTGCCCGCCGTTTGCCGCTGCGACCTCCAGCGTATTGGGAAAACCGCGCTCGCGCCGCCGCGTGGTCTCTTCCACTATCAATCCGCGTGCTGCAGCGGCCTGCGACGCGTTCACCAAATTCACTTTTTCGTCCAGCACGATATTCAATATTCCGATCAACACCGCGCTGCGAATCACGTGCGATCCCAACTCGGCGGCCTCGCCCGCATATCGAATATGTATACGGCTGAAGCTCGCCGAAGGCGCTGCCTGCGCCACAAAGGCGCCCAGCCGCTCACCGAGTTCCAGATACGGCCGCAAGCGGCGGTATTGTTCCGCGGAAAGCGCCGGCATGTTGACCGCGTTGCGAATCAATCCTTCCGCAAGATAGTCGCGCACTTGCTGCGCGATCAAAGTGCCCACTTCCTCTTGCGCTTCCGCCGTCGAGCCCGCAATGTGTGGCGTCGCAATCAAGTTCGGCAATCCAATCAGCGGCGAATTTTTTGGCGGCTCCTGCGCAAATGTGTCCACCGCCGCGCCGGCCAGGTGTCCGGAGCGCAATGCCTCCGCCAGTGCAGCTTCATCAATCAACTCTCCGCGCGCGCAGTTGATCAGCCGCGCACCTTTCTTCATTTGCGCCAGCGCCGCCGCATTGATCATTTTTTCCGTCGCCAGACTCAGGGCCGTGTGCAGCGAAATCACGTCGGAGCGTTTCAGCAAATCCTCGAACGGTATCAGCTCCACTTCCAGTTCCCGCGCCGCCGCCGGCGTCACGTAAGGATCGAAAGCCAAGACATTCATCTCCAGCGCTCGCGCCCGTCGCGCGACTTCTGATCCCACGCGCCCCAGGCCCACTAGCCCGAGCGTCTTCCCGCGCAATTCCATTCCCGAAGAAGTTTTTTCCCAGCGCCCCGCATGGATCGCGGCATTCGATTGCGGCACGCCGCGCGCCAGCCCAAGCAACAACGCAAAGGTATGCTCCGCGACGCTCACCGCATTCCCGCCCGGTGTGTTCATCACCAGCACGCCGCGATGAGTGGCCGCATCCATATCCACATTGTCAACACCAACTCCCGCGCGGCCCACCACGCGCAATTTTTCCGCGCGATCTAGCAATTCTCGAGTCACTTTCGTCGCGCTGCGCACCACCAGCCCATCGGCATTCGAGATTTCAGCCGCCAGCGCAGCAGCCGCTGGCAGCACGATTTCCCATCCCGTTTCGCGCAAAAGCGCAATTCCGCGTTCGCTTATCTTGTCCGCAACAATAATTTTCATTTCAAGAAGCGTAGCGGCTCACTCCCACCCTGTCAAATGCGATATACAAATCCGTCGGATCATATCTCGCGCCCGCAATGCGCCGCGAAACGAAATCGGTATGCTATTCTGGTCCGCAAATCGGGGGACAACGAATGGGATACATTGACCGCATCCAGAGCGATCTGACTGCTGCCATGAAGGAAAAGAATGAGCTGCGCCTCAGCGTCCTGCGTATGATTAAGAGCGCGCTCAAGCTCAAGGAAATCGACAAGATGCGGCCACTCGACGACATGGAATCACTGCAAGTCCTGCAAACGCTGGTCAAACAGCGCAAGGAGTCCGTCGAACAGTTCACGCAAGGTGGCCGCCAGGATCTCGCCGACAAAGAAGCCAAGGAAATAAAAATCATCGAGCAGTATTTGCCCGCCGCTCCCAGCGACGATGAAATGCGCCGCGCTATCGAAGAAGCCATCTCCGAATCCGGCGCGGACTCGCTGAAACAAATGGGCGCGGTAGTAAAAGCTGCGCGGGCGAAACTCGAAGGCAAAGCCGTGGACGGCAAAGCTCTCAGCGATAAAGTCCGCGAGCGCCTCAGCGAAAAAGCCGCAGGCAAACCGTAGCGGCACCGCCTACCGGTCGGCGTCTCGCGGGCTCTTGGCATCGGCCAACCGAGTGTCTATGGATCAGGAGAAAACGATGCGAAACGCGTTGCGGGCCTTTGCGCTTTTAGTTCTGACAGCGCTTATTTGTGTCGGCCCCGTGTCGCGAGACACAACCGCGGCGCCCGCTGACTCTTCGCCCGAATCACAAATTCGCGCGCTCATCCAAATGCAGGCCGATGCATGGAACCACGGCGACATTGACGCCTTCATGACCGCGTATTGGAAATCGGACGAAACAGCCTTCGTCGGTGCCAGCGGCCTGACGCGCGGCTGGCAAGCGGTCCTCGACCGCTATCATAAAAATTATCCCGATCGCGCAGCGATGGGCCATCTCACGTTTTCGAATCTGGAAATTCACCTCCTCTGCCCAGACGCCGCCTTCGCCATCGGCCAGTTTCAGCTACAGCGCGAAAACGACAAGCCCGCCGGAATTTTCACGCTCGACTTCAAGAAATCCCCGGACAGCTGGCGCATCGTGGTTGACCACACCACCGCCTTCCCAGCCATAGATTAAAACCGCAGGGAACTGCTTGCTTCAGCGGGCAGAGGAATACGGCTCCTCCGTTAGTTGCCTTGCATATTTCTAACTTCTGATTTACACTACATACGTGATGGACACTCGATACAGAGTCAGCGCGGGTGCCGTTTACACGCTCAAGTACCACTTTGTTTGGTGCCCGAAGTATCGGAAGCCTGTACTCGTCGGCAAGGTTGACCAGCGATTGCGGGAACTCTTGTACCAAAAGGCTAAGGAACTGGAAGCTGAAATTCACGCGCTGGAAATTATGCCTGACCACGTGCACCTGTTTGTGGAGTCCGACCCTCGATTGGCTCCCGCGCATATCGCGGCGCAGTTCAAAGGATTCACATCGCACGAACTGCGAAGTGAATTCTCTTGGCTCCGGTCGCAACTGCCCAGCATGTGGAGTCGAAGCTATTACGTCGGCAGCATTGGCACCGTTTCGGAATCCAGCGTAAGGCGATACATCGCCAACCAGAAAACTCGTGCGCAAGACGTTTAAATATCGGTTATGCACAGCGCGCTCCCAGTCGGATGCTCTCGACGGACAACTGGGAGAAGCCTGCCGCTTGTACCATGCAGCGTTGCAGGAACGTCGCGATGCGTGGAAACAACGAGTTTCGGTCAACTACTACACGCAGGCGAATCAGTTGAAAGAAATCCGCGCAGCGGGTGACTTGCGTTTGGCAAACTTTAGCTGCGGCCAAGATATTCTTCGGCGCGTGAACAGGACTTTCGAGGCTTTCTTTCGCCGAGTGAAGCGCGGTGATAAAGCGGGCTATCCTCGATTCAAATCTCGACGCCGTTTCGATAGCATCACTTTTCCGAGTTACGGCGATGGCATCAAACTCACAGGAAATATTCTTCGCGTTCAGGGTGTTGGAGAAATTGCAGTCAAGTTGCATCGCCCTATTGCGGGCAAGATTAAAACTGTGACGGTCAAACGCGAATGCGGCAAATGGTACGTCTGCTTCTCGGTTGCATGCGAAGCCAAGCCACTGCCCCCGCTCGACACCGCGATTGGAATTGACCTGGGGCTGGAATACCTCGCTGCGCTCACGGATGGTCCACCGGTACCGAATCCACGATGGTATCGACAGGCTGAATCTGGCCTTCGACGCGCACAGCGCCAGATTGCACGGCGCAAGAAAGGCTCGAATCGCCGCCGCAAAGCAGTTGTATTGCTCCAGAAGGTTCACGCTCGAATCAGGAATCAACGGAACGAGTTCCAACATCGTCTCTCGTTCTGGCTGATAAAGAATTTCGGAACGATTGTTGTCGAAGATTTGAACTTCAAAGGCATGGCAGGCGGCATGCTTGCCAAGTCGGTTCACGATGCCAGTTGGGCTGCTCTTGTCTCTAAGATTGCGTACAAAGCTGAAAATGCTGGGCGCACTCTGATCCAGGTAGACCCTCGCGGCACCAGTCAAACATGCGTCTGCGGCGCGACAGTGCGAAAGGCTCTCTCCGACAGAGAGCACGTTTGCACTGCGTGTGGTCTGATTGCTCCGCGTGATGTAGTTAGTGCTCAAATTATTCTCCAAAGGGCTCGGATAAGTCCTTCAAGACTCAACGTAGTGGCTGTCAGCGCATGCGTGTCTTGAGAAGCCGTCGCGTTACGCGGCGGAGAAGTCACAACCCACTAAAGAACGATTTGAGAATGGTTAAACTAACTGCAAGGGCGGGATTTCCGTCCCGCCGCAGAGACTCGAAGATCCCTCGGGCTTTAGCCCCTGAAGCCGGGCCTTTCCTTCGCATGTTAACTGCAATTTCTGTGCGGCCTCTGTGTCCCCGCCGTAGATTCAAGTTGTTCCCCAATCACCAATTTTCAGCCATAATAAACCCCCTAGAAATGTCGAGCATTCTCCCTAGCCCACAAGGAGCAGCCCTTTGCGTGCGGTAATCACCGGCGGCGCCGGATTTCTCGGTTCACATCTATGTGAATTGATGTTGGAAAAAGGCTGGAACGTTCTGTGCCTGGATAATCTCGTCACCGGTAGCGACTCCAACATCTCGCATCTGCTGCCGCACTCGAAATTTCGCTTCGCGCGTCAGGACGTTTCTCGTTACATCGAAGTGCCAGGCCCCGTCGAAGCCGTGCTGCATTTCGCTTCGCCGGCCAGCCCGCCGGACTATCTGAAGTATCCCATTCAGACCCTGAAAGTCGGCGCGCTCGGCACGCACAACTCGCTCGGCCTCGCCATGGCCAAGCAAGCTCGCTATCTGCTCGCTTCCACGTCCGAATGCTACGGCGACCCGCAGGTAAGTCCGCAGCCGGAAAGCTATTGGGGCCACGTAAATCCTGTGGGCCCGCGCGGGGTTTACGATGAATCCAAGCGCTACGCGGAAGCCATGACCATGGCCTATCACCGCTATCACGGCCTCGATACCCACATTGTGCGCATCTTCAATACCTACGGGCCCCGCATGCGCTTGAACGACGGCCGCGCGCTTCCAAATTTTTTGTATCAGGCGCTCGTCGGCGAACCCATCACCGTCTACGGCGACGGCAAGCAGACCCGCAGCTTCTGCTACGTTTCCGATCTGCTCGACGGCATCTACAAGCTGCTCGAATCAAACGAGCACGAGCCCACCAACATCGGCAATCCGCAGGAAATCACCATCCTGGAATTTGCCGAACGCGTCCGCAAGCTGGTAGGTGTCAAGACTCCCATCGTCTTCCACCCGCTGCCGCAGGATGATCCTAAACAGCGCTGCCCGGACATCACAAAAGCGAAGCGCCTGCTGAACTGGGAGCCAAAAGTAACCCTGGAAGACGGCCTGCAACGCACCTACGAATATTTCCGCGAAAAAGTCGCCCAATCCACCCCCGCAAAATAATGGGGCTAGACGCGCGGTCTTTTAAGAATCCAAGCAAGGCTTGACTTGCCGCGGGCCCTTGTAGCGACGTACTTTAGTGCGCTATCGCTGCGGCGGCACAGATCGATGGCGGTCTCGCAAACTCATCCGGGACCCACATGGCGCGTCGAAAGACCGCGGTTTACAAAACCGCCCTTATGATGCTCCAACTGAAAATCAATCTGGCCGTCCCATGGAATAGTATTCAAACCCGCGGCTCTTCATTTCCGACGCCGTCAGCAAATTGCGCCCGTCCAGAATCAGTGGACGCGTCATCGAATCGCGAATGCGGTCCCAGTCGAGCTTGCGAAATTGTTCCCACTCCGTTGCGATGAGCAATGCTTCCGCGCCCTCCGCAGCGTCGTAAGCGGTTTTTCCGTACTGAATCTGCGGCAGTATGGGCTGCGCTTTTTCCATGGCTTCTGGGTCGTACGCGCGAATACTCGCGCCTTCCGCAAGCAACGCGTGGATCAAATCGATCGCAGGCGCGAAGCGGATATCGTCTGTATTTGGTTTGAACGCCAGGCCCAGCACCCCCAGCTGTTTACCTTTGACAACCCACAACGCCGTACGGATTTTTCCCACGAAATGGTCAATCCGCTTCTTATTGATTTTTTCCGCTTCCTTCAGCATGGAAAAATCCACGCCGGACTTCTCCGCCAGGTGCACGAACGCCTGCAAATCTTTCGGCAAGCAGAATCCGCCGAATCCCAGGCCGGGACGGAAAAAGCTCGTCCCAATACGCGGGTCCATGCCCACTGCGCGCACCACTTCTCCGATGTCGGCGCCGAGCCGCTCCGCCAAATCGGCCACCATATTCGCGTAGGAAATCTTGACTGCCAAGAACGAATTCGATGCGTGCTTGATCAGCTCCGCGCTATTGATCGTCGTGACCAACCACGCCGGGTAAGGCAGATCGGGACACGCCGGCGCATGGACCGGACACTTGAATTTCCGTTCCAACACTGGCCGATAAATATCCTTTAGCTGGCGCTCCGCTGTTTCGTCCTCCACGCCGACGACGATGCGGTCGGGGTGCAAGAAATCCTCGACGGCCGTTCCCTCGCGCAAGAACTCCGGGTTGGACGCCACACGAAACGTCACACCGCTCTTGCGTCCGTACACCGAAAGCGCGCGCTTCAATTCCTGCCCGGTTTGCGCCGGCACCGTACTCTTTTCGATCACCAGCTTCGGCGAGCGTGATTCGGTGGCCACCGCGCGTGCCACGTGGTCAATGGCGCTTAAATCCGCGCTGCCGTTGGGGAGCGGCGGCGTGCCCACACAGATAAAAATCGCCTCGCTCGCCTGAATCGTTTCGCCCGAATTGACGCGAAAACTCAGCCGGCCTTCCTTGCGCGCCTCCGCGATCACCGCGTCGAGCCCCGGCTCATAAATTGGCAGCTTTCCAGAATTGAGCGTCTTCAGCTTTTCCGCATCGCTGTCGGTGCAAATCACTTCGTGGCCCAGGCCCGCCAAACACCCGCCCGTAACCAACCCCACGTAGCCTGCGCCAATCACTGAAATCTTCAAGGTCTAACTCCCATTAGTAGAATGGATTAGAATCAAAAATGCTGCAATTCAATTTTACACGTGGAATCGAGTCCCGCAAGAATCTCGGGGCAGCGCGCTCAACCTGCAACGCGCCTATTGGGCATGGGGCCTTACCGGCAATCCCGCCCACAGATTCAGCAAGCCCAGGAATTCCCGCACCACAGCCAACGCATCTCGCGTGTTTCCCCACCAGCGATTGGGATCGAACGGATCGCCGGGTGCGGACCGAACGATCAAACGCGGATCGTCTCCAACCAATTTTGCCCATAACGTCTTCACGCGCCGCGTATGTTCCGGTGAGGTCACGATGATAACCGTATGTTTTCCCGTCCGGCGCATCTCCCGCGATATTTCGCTTACTTCTTGCTGCGTGTTTACAATGATATCCGGCAGAACTTCGATCGCGGAATCCGGCACGGCTTGACGGATCAGGATTTCGCGGTTGTATTCTTCTTCGCCTACGAAATGAACGCCAAGCGCGGCAAGATCCTGCTGCGGCCCTTCGGGACGGCTAACCCACACCTCCGGCGCGTAGCCCGACTTGAAAATATTAGCTGCGCCGTTGGCGCGATAGGGCAAGCCACCGCTCAAAACGACGATCACGTCGCCTTTTTGTAACGGGTCTTCGCGTATGAGCCAATACCCGGCGTCGCGGAAGGCGATTGCGCCAATCGCGACCACCAGCGGCGCAAGCAGTAGAAGCACCCATCGCCGGTGACGCTTGTGGACGATGCTGTTCGCGGACGTACTTGACACCGACATCGTTTCTTATCGTTTCTCCATGAGAAAGTTCCCCGCGATTAGCGCGTCGGCTCCCGAACAAAAATAGCTCCGCACCGCGTCACGCGGCGTCACTACCAGCGGCTCGCCGAATAAATTGAACGACGTGTTCACCAGCATCGGCGCCGGGGCATTCTTCGCCGCTTCGTTCAGCAGTTTCCAGAAAAGCGGGTTGTCGGTCGAGCGCACCACGTGCAAGCGTACACAATTCCTCGGCAAAAGAAATCCCGGCGGCAGATCCGCCAGCAATTTCCGTCCTTTGTCGTTGGCGGTCGCCATCGTGGTGAGGAAGCGCCCATTTGCCGAGCAGTGAAAATATTCGGCACAACGTTCTTCAGGAATCGCCAGAGCGAAGGGCCGGAACGATTCGCGATGCTTCACGTAATCGTTCAAATTTTCTTTCACGTAAGGAGCCCACGGCGAAGCCAGCAAGCTGCGATTCCCGAGCGCGCGCGGACCGAATTCCGCCGCGCCCTGAAACCACGCCACAATTTTTCCGCCGTGCAGCAGCCGTACGGCCTCGGCGAGTTTGCGTTCTTCCGAATCGCACCAGCGATACGTCGCCTTGCAATTATCGAGGACGGATTTGATTTCCGCATTCGAATACGCCGGTCCCCAGTACGGTGCGAGCATCGGCGCCAGGCGCGTGCGCCCAGGTTCTCGATGCCTAACCAGCCACGCCGCCCCGAGCGCCGTGCCTTCGTTTCCGGCGGCCGGCTGCACAAAAACACTCTCGAAACCGGCGCCTCTTTCGATCGCCGCCACCAGCAACGGATTCAGAAGCAATCCGCCCGCAAGGCACAACGACCGCGTCTGAAACTTGGCGCGCAACGCCGCCAGCCACTCGCACAGGATCGTCTCGCACGCCTTCTGCAAACTCGCCGCGATATTCGCGCGCATGGAGTCATCTACAAGCTCGGGCGTACCTGTAATTCCCACGCGCCGGTAAAATTCCCCTGTGAACGCTAGCTCCGCCGCAAATTCACGGCGAAAATATCTCGCATGCAACTGCGGCGCGCCCGCCGCGGACTTTCGCAGCATCGTGAGAAATAAATCTGCGAACCCAGGCTCGCCCGCTAAACTCAGCCACTGCGTCTTGTGCTCATCAGCGTGCGCACGAAATCCCAACAGCTTGGTCACCTGCGAGTACACCCACGCCAGCGAATTTGGAATCGCAACAGACGCAACTTCGCGAATATGTGCGCCCTCGCCAATTCCGACAAACCCTGCTCGCCCGTCGCTTCCTTCGTCGAGCGAAACAATCAGCGCCTTCTCCAATGGCGAGGCGTAAAACGCGCTCGCCGCGTGGCACAAATGATGGTCGAGCGATTCCACGCGCCCCGCCGGCGCGCCCGCCAATTGTTTCACGATGCGGAAATTATTAAGCTCGCGGCCCAGTTTGCCAGAAGCCTTATTCAAGAAGTACCCGCTCGAAACCGGACCAAACGCCGCTACTCGCGCGCGATACCAAGCCTGCCGCCTCCAGGACCGCACAGGATCACTCGCGATCGCGACATGCGAAACGTCGCGCCACGTGATTCCGGCGTGCTGCAGACAAAAATGAATCGCCGCACGCGGAATTCCTTCGACGCTGCGCGTGCGCGTGAGCTTGCCTTCCTCGATTGCGGCCACTACTCCGGAATCGCTGATTAGTGCGGCTGCGGAGTCGTGTGCCATCGCGGATAGACCGAGGATGTACATGTTAGAAAGTCGTGCTCATCGCGGGAGTGACACAACTGTGCTTCGCTGTCCGCTGGATGGAATCGCTGCGTGAGGATTCCCTTGCCGCATGCAGCAAGTAACAAGCGCGCGCGGCCACGCAAAACCTACGGACGCGACCGGCTCAGCGAGCGCCGGCGCGTCAGCAATCCCCGCAGCCCCAGGAGAATCAAGCGAGGCTGGCTCAGGCAAACGCGCCAGAGAATCTTCCAAGCTTCGTCGCGGGAATATTCGCTTAAGGATTGCTTGGCCGGATCGTTCAGCAAATCTACGAGCTCGCTGTAATCGTCCTGCTGAAAATCGTGCAGCGAACGCCGCAGCAGCAAGTGCAAATCCAGTTCGCGCCGCAGTCGCCGCAATCCGCGGCTGGACCCGCCGTTCAAGATCGCTTCCGCGACGCCTAAGGCGCCGCGAAATCCGGTAACGATCCCACCAACCGTCGTCACTTTCACCTGCGCGGCGGCGTCGCCGACCAAATAAACCGAGCCGTGTCCTACTTGACGCCGCACCGGCACCCAACCCGTGTACACAGGAATGCGCGCGCCTTGAAATTCGATCGGCTCGAGGCCACGCTTCTCCAAAAATCTTTCCAGATGCTTGCGCGTCTCGGGCCCCGTCTCGCCAATTAATCCCAACGCGCCGCGCGTCGACGATTCCGGAATCAGCCAATAGAAATAAGGCGTATCCTGCGGCACGAACCACACGCGCGCGGTGTCCGGCGCCATATCTTTCGGCAACGGCACAATCGCCTGCACCAGCGGCACGGTTTCGAGCGGCGACCATCCCGCCGCGCGCGCCACGCGGCTCGCTGCGCCGTCTCCGCCGATGATCGTATCGGCGTGAACTTCTTCGCGGCTGCCGTCGTTGCAGCGCTCCACTTCAAATACCAGCCCGCGGCCATTCGAGTGCAGCGAATGGAACCGGCGGCCCAGCTCCAATCCCGCGCCCGCGCGCTGCGCTTCTTCCGCCAGGCCTTGAATCAACGCGCGGCGTTCGATGATCAGGTCCGGCTGCTTCAGCTCGAAAGTCGCCGAGCGCCCGTCAGTGAAAAGTTCAAAGCGCCGAATTTCGTTGACGATGCTGCCTTCCGCCGCGCGTCCCAGCAGCGCCCGCATCCGGTGGGTGACAATCAGCGTCCGCTCCGGATGATCCAGCGTCTCGATCCTCTCGAAGACGCGCACCGGGACGCCCTGGCGCGCCAGCACCGTCGCGGTCAGTAGTCCAGCAGCGGAGCCGCCCACCACCGCAACGCTTTGGCTAGCTGTGCGAGATTTGGACGTGGAAATATTTTTCGATTCGCGTGATTCGAGCGCCATCTTGTTGTTGAGCAGCCTGTCCCGTGCGAACGTGCAACGATGAGTGCCGAAAAATCTACCCTATGAATGTGAAGCCATGGCCGACGGTTGCCTCGGGGGCGTGACGAACCCCCACGGCGAGTAAGCATCCCAAGAACCGGGCTAAAAGTATAGCCCAGCGAGTCACCGGCACCAAAGAGGAACCCCGGTTGGGCACTGTCCAGCATTTCTGTTGAAACCGAGTTTTTGGGTGTCCCGCATTATGGTTTCCTTAGGCATGCATCCGTTCAGCAGCCAGTAAGTAGCAGCCCAAGATCTGTTCACTGTGATTCGCATCCACGCAGCCGGGAAAACGGCTGAGATAGCGTCGTAGATGCCGAAAAAAACCTTCCGCTAAGTTGGTGGTACGTAAGCGGTGTCGCCAGTATCGCGGAAATCGCAAGTAGGCCAACACCCGTGGTAACTCCGCTTGAAACTTCTCGACCATCTCCGGAGCCCAGAAGCGCCAGCGCCGTGCAAAGCTCCCGGCCCATTTCCGCAGCTGGGACTCCTGCTCGGCTTCAAAGATCCACCAGAACTCCCGTCGAAACTTCCGTCGCTGCCACCACCGCAGCTGCGGTGTCACTGCTTCCAGATTCCGAAACCAGTGGGCCAAGCAGAGCTGGTGCGCCGCTCCCGGATACAGCAGGGCCGCCGCACTGGCAGCACCCTCGGCTCCATCGCTGATTATCAGCTCCACTTGTTCCAGTCCCCGTCGCCACAGACGTGTGAACAACTCCTCATACGCTTGGCTCGTCTCCGCCGCTGCAGCCATCCACTCCAAAACTTCGAACCCACCGCCCTCGCGCACCCCCACCGCTACCAGCAGTACTCCTTTCCGTGCTTGGCTTTCTGCCGATCGCCGATACCTTACATAGATTCCATCCACCACCAGGGCTCGATAGGTCCCAGAACTCAAGGCTTTCTCGCGCCGTCCTTGAATCTGTTCTTGCGCATCGCGCAGCACCGCCCCGATGCTAGCCGGCGATAGCTGTCCACCCAGAAAGCGCCGCACCCAACTCACCACTTTGCGTTGGCTCAACCCACCTACCGCCAGGGCGAACAACACTTCCTGCATCGCGTGCCGCTGGTATTTCTCCAGCAGCCCGACCTCTTCCCGGCCCCGCAGCCGCGGCACCCGCATCTGCTCCAGGGATCCCCAGGCTGTCTGCCAGCATTTCCTCACCGTGTAACCCCAACGGTAAATTTTCTCCCCGCGCTCCCGACACTCCGCCACCCGCCGATCCCGTTCGGCCGTCAGCAGCCCTTCGATGGTCTTTTTCAACTGCTGCAAAAAACCGCCCTGCAATTGTTTCCAGCCTTGCTCGATCACATCCTGTAATGCTAGTCTCCCGGTTTGAGATGACATGGGGTGTCTCCTTTCTGCCCGGCAAGGCAGAGCTGTTGGGAGACACCCTCTTTCTTTTTAGCCCCACTTTCAACAGAAAATCTTACAGACGGCCCCGGTTGGGCCAAGTTGTTGCGCGGGCGCGGATTAAATGTGGTTTCGCGCAGCCTGTTCGGTGAGCCGCAGGTGCGAAGATCGGAGTGGTGGTCGACGGCACGCTGTGGCGGTTCGGACTGCAAGAAAGCGGGTCCCTTCCCGCCACTCCATTTGGGACGCAAACACCGCGCACTCCCATCCGCGAAAGGCGCGGCTGGTTCGGGATGACAATGCCGAGTGGGGCGAAAGCGACGCTGACAGGAGGATCGGCGGCGGAGAAGCTGAATCGCCGTGCTCGAACCAATATGGACGTCATCTCTAGCTTCTTACCCATCAATTTCACAACTTGTCAGGAATCTGAGCGGATAAGGGTCGAGGTAACGTCCCGGCCTTGAATTCACGAGGCCGAGGAGGGTTTGTCGAGTTTTACTTGGCGTTCGTAGGGTAGGCCTTCTAGTAGGAAGATGGCGCAGAGGGCGGCGATGATCGAGACACCGGCTATGGTGTAGACCGTGGTGGGCGAGAGGTTGGGGATTACGAGCGCTATGCCGCCCAGGATTGCGGCTAGGAAATACATTACCAGCACAGCGCCTCTGTGGCCGAGGCCCAGGTTCGCGAGGCGGTGTGCGGTGTGGTCTTTGCCTGGAGAGGTGAAGGGGAGCAGGCCGCGGCGGGCGCGGGAGATAGAGACTAGAGTGGTGTCAAAGATAGGGACGCCGAGAATCAGCACAGGGACTAGCCAGGTGTGCGGGAATTGCGTGCCGTCCGGGCGGATTTTCAGACCGAGCGTGGCCATCAGGAAGCCGAGAAACATGGCGCCGCCATCGCCCATGAAAATTTTCGCGGGATTGAAATTCCAGCGCAGGAAACCGAGCGCGGCGCCGAGCGTGGCGGCGCCCAGGGTGCGGACGAGCGTTTGACCGTTCATGGCGGCGGAAATGGTGAAGAAGCCGGCGGCCACGGCGGCGACGCCGGCGCAGAGGCCGTCCATGTGATCGAGGATGCTGAAGGCGGCGGTGATACCGACGACCCAGACCACAGTGAGGCACCAGTCGAGGATGAGGCCGGCGATGCCGGGAACGAATTGCGAAAAAAGCTGGGCGCGGATGCCGCTCGCGATGAGGAAAATCGCGGCGATGGGCATGCCGATGAAGAGCTTCACTTGGTGATGGAGCAGGCCGCCGTCATCGAGGAAGCCGACCATGGCGAGCAGGGTAGCACCGGCGAGGATGCCGAGGATTTGCTGCTCGGGGACGTCGTGGCGCGTGAGGAGAATCGCGAGGACGAAGCCGAGATAGATGGCGGTGCCGCCCAGGAGCGGGATCGGGTTGACGTGGACTTTGCGCGGGCCGGGCTTGTCTACCATGCCGTAACGGAGGGCTAGGTGGCGGACGGGGATGGTGAGTCCAAGCGAGGCCAGCAACGCCACGGCAAAGGCGATGATTTCGGCGTGATTGGCGAGTGTGGGCATGGCCTGGCGATTGTGATTCCCGTTGGTATTTCGTTCAGTTAATACGCGCTGCGTCTTCTATGATGGCTGTAAATCTTTCCAGCTCTGTCACTCTAGCATATTTGGCGGCGGTTTCCCGGGCGCGGCGGCCCATGTCGGCTAGGCGCGCGGGGTCGCGGCGAAGTTCGCGGATGGCGGCGGCGACGGCGGCGGGATCGTCGGGGTCGGCGGCGAGTCCACAGCCGGATTCGAGGACGATACGCGCGGCGTCGGATTGCGCTGCGGCGACGGCCAGCACGGGGCGGCCCGCGGCGAGGATCGAATAGAGTTTACTGGGAACCACGATGCCTTCCAGGCCGCGTTTTACGGTTACGATGTGCACGTCGCCTGCCATCATCACGTGCGGAATTTGGTCGAATGGCCGAAAGGGCAAGAAGCGCACGTTGGACGCCGCGGGCACGGACACGGACGCTTCGAGCGCGGCGCGGTTTGCGCCGTCACCTATGAACAGGAGGCCGGCGTTTTCGTTGCGCAGGATTTCGGCGGATTTGAGGAGCGTGTCCCAGGCACCGTAAAAACCCAGATTGCCGGCGTGGAGAGCCACAAAGGGAAAGCCGCAGCGGATTTCCTGGACTACGGGATCGTTGCGAGCGGGGGATACGGCGGCCAAGGTAGCGCCGTCGCGGACGACGACGACGCGTTCGGCGGCGACACCTTTGGTGAGGATGCGCTCGCGCATGTCGTCGCCGAGGACGATGACGCGGGCGGCTTGTTTCAGCGCGCGGCGATGCATTTTTTCCCAGCGGTCGACCCAGCGGCTGGGGCGGACGATGCTGCCGCCGGTCGCCATATCGGGATAGAGGTCGCGGATATTGTAGACGAAGGGCTTTGCGGCGAGGCGCGCGATGAAGGCGCCGGCCAGGCCCGCGACGGGCGGGTCGGTCATTGCGAGAATGACGTCTGCGTTGAGGGCTAGTGAGCGCGGGACTGCTAGCGCGAGGTAGGAGAGGTAGTTCGTGACGCGTTGGCGCATTTGGTGGCGCGAGTAAATTGTGGAGCCGACACATTCGACGGCGACTTTGTTGCGCGTGGTGCGATGCAGCAACGCGAACGGGTAATGGTGGCCGGGCTCGGGATCGTACGAGGGGCGTCCGGCGACTACGGTGACGTCGTGGCGCTCGGCCAATTTTTCGGCGATTTGCGCGGCCATTTTTGCGGTGGCCGAGGTGTCCGGCGGATAGTATTCGTTCAGGAGCAGGATGTGCATGCGAGTGCCGGGTTGTGGCGCGCTATTTTGCGCTGCGATTGGCGCTGCGAATTGTTGCTTCTTCTCCCGCTGTGGCCGCGGATTTCTTTTCGAGAATGAAATTGCCCATCACTAAGATGTCCATTTGTGTGCGCGCGAAACAATCGAGCGCTTCTTCGGGGCGGCAAACGATGGGCTCATTGTCGTTGAACGAGGTGTTCAAGACTACCGGGACGCCGGTGAGATCGCTGAACGCGCGAATCAGTTTCCAGTAGAGCGGGTTCGCGGCGCGGCTGACGGTTTGCAGGCGCGCGGTGCCGTCCACGTGCGTGGGCGCGGGAATTATGGCGCGCTTTTCGGGGCGCACGTTGTAGGCGAAGGTCATGAACGGAGAGGGGTGCGTCTTTTCGAAGAATTCGCCGGTGGCTTCCTCGAGGATGGAGGGCGCGAAGGGGCGGAAAGTTTCGCGGTGCTTGATGCGACGGTTTAGGACGTCTTTCATTTCGGGGCGGCGGGGATCCGCAAGAATGCTGCGCTGGCCGAGCGCGCGCGGACCCCATTCGACGCGGCCTTGAAACCAGCCGACGACTTTGCCGTCGGCAATATGACGTGCGGTGGATCGCAGCAGCGCGGCTTCCTCGAGTTCTTCGATTTGAAGATCGTCGCTGGCGACGCCGACATTTTGCACGGCTGCGCGAATTTCCTGCGGTGAGAATTGCGGACCCCATCCGGCGTGATCCATCACGAATTCGCGCGGGCGTCCGAGGATCTGGTGATTTACGGCGAAGGCTGCGCCGACCGAGAGCCCCGCGTCGCCCGCGGCGGGTTGCACGTAGACGCGTTCGAATGGGGAGTGATCGAAGATTTTTCCATTGGCGACGCAGTTGAAGGCCACACCACCCGCGAGGCAGAGCGATTTCTCTCCGGTCTTCTTGGCGAGAGCGCTCCATTGCGCGGCTAGGACCTCTTCGATTGCGGCTTGCATACTCGCGGCTAAATTGCGGTGGCGCTGCTCGAGCGGTTCGTTGGCTTTGCGCGCGGGCCCGAGACGTTCTTCGAGGTATGTGGAGAAGAGGCGGCCGACGACGGGGGTACGATCGGCTTCGCGCCAGCTCATTTCGGCGCCCTGCCTTTGATGCCTGAAATATTTCAGGCCGAGCCGGAAGGAGAGCGGACCGTCGGCGTAGACGATGCGGCGGAATTCATCGAGAAATTCGGGCTCGCCGTAGGCGGCGAGGCCCATCACTTTATATTCGTCGCCAAATTTCCAGAAGCCGATGTATTGCGTGAGCGCGGTGTAATACATGCCGAGCGAGTGCGGAAAAGTGATTTCGCCGAGCAGCTGCATACGCGGGCCTTCGCCCAAAGCCCACATCGAACTGGCGAAATCGCCCAGGCCGTCGGCGGAAAGGACGGCGGCGCGTTCGAAGGGCGAAACAAAATAGGCGCTGGCGAGATGCGCGGTGTGATGTTCGACGCGATGAAAATGGGCGCGAATGTTTTCCACGGGAATATCGAAGGCGCTCGCGAGATCTTCATTGATTCCGGCGAAGCGCTTCATCACGCGCGCGCGGTCGAGGGCGAATTTCGGCATGCGCATGGCGAAGCGCAGCTTCGTTGGGAGGCGCGCCCAGGGATCGCGCGGGATGGCGATGTGGTCCACTTCGGAAAGTTTTAGTCCGGCTTGATCGAGACAGTATTGAATGGCGCGGGCGGGGAGGCCGGCGGCGTATTTCACGCGGTTGAGGCGTTCTTCCTCGACGGCGGCGAGCAGGCGGCCGTCCGCGACAATCGCGGCGGAGGCATTGGCGTGGTATGCGTTGATGCCTAGGATGATCATTTAGTCGCGCGATACCTGGAGTTCAAGCCATGTGCGCGGCGGCTGTTTTTTGGCTGGGCTCGGTGGTGGTTGATTCTTGCACGGTTAGGTTGCGCTTGGCCCATTCGTTCAGCACGTAGAGGCTCCAGGGGCGCGACCAGGTGGTGCGGCCGTGCAAGAAATCCTTCCAGACTGCCAGCGCGAATCTGCCATCGAACCGCGACTGCAGAGCCGGCGACCAATCCCCCAGCCCTACCGCCACACGTTCGCCTAACTTGCCGCGCAACCAAGTTTCCCACGGAAAAGTGAAAGTGCGCTTGTTTTGTGCGATTACTTCCTCGGGCAGCAAATCCTTCATCGCCTCAACTAGCAAAGACTTCGGCCTGGCGGCATCGCGCTTGAGCGATTCCGGAACGCCGAGAACGTGCTCGACCAGAGGCACGTCGAGGAAAGGCACGCGCACTTCGAGAGAATGGCGCATGCTCATCGCGTCAGTGTCTCGCAGCAGGGTATTCACGAGATAGGACCGCAGCTCGAACCAGGAAATTCGGGTGAAGGGATCCAGTGGCCGTGATTGGCGCGCCGCCTCCGAGAGCCACGGCATCCAGGGCGTGGCGGCCCACACGGCTGTGTCCTCGTCCAGGCGGGCGGCGACTGTTCGCGGCGTGAAAAGCGTGCGAGTGTAAAAATACGGTGACGGGAACAGATCCGGATCGAGCCACGCGGAGAACGCTTTGCGAAAAACGTCCGGCGCACCCCGGTAAGTTTTCGAGCGCTTGAAGCCGGAGGTAACGAGTTCGCGAAGCGGCTTGGGAAAACGCCGGGCCATGGCCGCCAAGCGCGCAACCTGCGACGTGGCGCGAAATGACGTGTAGCCGCCGAAGAGTTCGTCGCTGCCCAGCCCCGAGAGCGCTACCTTCAAGCCTGCCTGACGCGCCGCCCAGGAAACAAAAAAAGTGTTGATGCCGTCCATGCTGGGCTGATCGAAAGACGCGACGGCCTCATCGAGACGCGCCACCATCTCAGGGCCGGATAAGGTAAGTTCGCTATGCTCCGTCCCCAGGCGCTGGGCCGTGTTGCGCGCTATCTCAGCTTCACTGAATTCAGAGTCGGGAAATGCGACCGTGAAAGTGTGCACGCCCTTTTGAACTTGGCTCGCGAGTGCGGCGATGACGGTGGAGTCCAATCCGCTGCTAAGAAACACGCCGATCGGAACGTCGGCGATCAAATGACCGCGGACAGAATCTTCGAGTAACGCGCGAACGGCGGAGGCGGCAGAGGAAGAATCGTCCGAAGGCAATTTTCGCTTCGCATGCGCGGATTTACTCAAGGCTGTCGCAAAATCCCAATAGAGCTTCGGCTCGGTAGAAGGGAGCGGCTCATCCGCGCGAATTTTCAATGAGTGGCCTGGCGGAAGCGAAAACACGCCTTGCACCATGGTGCTCGGCTCACAGACGGAGCCAAACAGTAAGTAGGAAGGGACGGCTTCATCGGAGAGCTGTGGCGGCACGCAACGGCTCGCTAACAAGGCGCGCACTTCGGAGGCAAATAAGAACGCTCCTTCGACGCGCGTGTAATAGAGGGGCTTGACGCCCATGGGGTCGCGCGCGAGAAATACGGACGCGGCGCGGCCGTTACCTCCTGGGAACAGTTCGACGACGGCGAAGGCAAACATTCCGCGGAGCTTTGCGGCGCATCCGTCGCCCCACTGCTCGTAGGCGTGGACGATTACTTCGGTATCCGAGCGCGTGCGGAACGTATGGCCGGCGGCTTCCAGTTCCTTGCGGAGTTCGCGGAAATTGTAGATTTCGCCGTTGTAAACGACCGCGACTGTGCCCGTCTCGTTCCACACAGGCTGAGAGCCGCCGGGCAGATCAATAATGCTGAGCCGGCGGGTGCCGGCGACGACGGGCGGTGCGATGAGAATTCCCTCTTCATCCGGGCCGCGATGAACGATCGCGGCGAGCATGCGGCGGACGATGGTCTCGCCGGTTTCTTTAGAGTCAAAGCCGATGGCCCCGCAAATTCCACACATTGAGGCGCTCTAGCCTTTCGGTTGAGGTATCACTGATCGATGAGCATCCAATCGATAAACAGAAACGACGCGTGAAGCTGGGAATTGAAAGTATATATCGAAATAGCGGCAAATCTGCGCCGGACGTCACTGCAACCTCGTTCCTATACAATCGCGCTGTTCAGGTAGGCTCGAACCAAGAGAACCAGGTGTTGGCACAAACTTCGCACCGTCGGGGGCGAAGCTCCCGTTTCGAGCACGCGCGCGTCGCCCCGGCCAAGCGGAAAAGGTCATGAACACGGCAAATTCGACCTGATCGGTCCGAACCCCCGGCAATGTCTTTAACATGGCGATCATTTCGTTCCTTCGAAATCCACAACCAATCCAAACGGAAGCACAACAGTCTGCGCGACCGCATCACCCAGCCAGAAGAAATGTTCGACGGTGAATGAATTTCTCGCCCGCAAGATTCGCCGTGATCTCGGCGTTCCGCCCCCCGGTTAACGCAATGAGGTCGCTCAGCCACCCGCACACTAGATTTTCACGGCGATTTCCGCTACGATGCCGTGGTTTTGCCTCGCTGCCATTATTCGGGGAAAGGTTAGGAAAACGGGATGTCCAAGATACCCAGCGGCCCAAAGACTCTGCTTGAATCGCTTGATGCACTCGTCGAGAAGCACCACCTGCTCAAGCACCCTTTTTACAAGGCCTGGACGGAAGGCCGGCTCTCGAAGCAGCAGTTGGGCTTGTACGCCGAGCAGTATTACCAGCACGTCCGCGCGTTCCCCGAGAATTTGAAGCAGCTCGCCAGCCGCACCAACGGCGACGGCAACCTCAAATCCATCGTGAAGGAAAATCTCAACGAGGAGTTGGACGCGTCTGCGCCGCACCCGCAGCTTTGGCGCCAGTTCGCGCAATCGGTCGGTGTGAGCGACGCGTCGCTGGAAAGCACGCAGCCCCGCCCCGGCGTCGCAGCGCTGCTCGATACTTTTGACGAAGTCGCAACGCAGGGCTCCATGACTCAGGCAGTTGCCGCGTTCTACGTTTACGAGGCGCAAGTTCCGGAAATCGCCTCGCAGAAAATTTCCGGACTACGCCGCTTTTATGGAATCACGGAACCACAAGCGCTGGCTTATTTCGCAGTGCACGAAGAAGCGGACGTTCGCCACCGCGCAGCGTGGCGCGAATGGCTCGCAGCCCAAAACAACGTGGATACGGTCGGCGTCCTCTGCGCTGCCGAACGCAGTCTGAAAGCACTATGGGGCGCGCTCGACGCTGTCTATCCACAGGGCTGCATGTCGAGAAATTAGCGACGCTCGCCGTAAATTTTTTTTTATCAGAAGAAGGGATTCAGAAGGTCGAACCGCGAGAGTCTAGGTCTTCTCGGTCGCGTTTAACTCTAAACTATCAACCTTTAACTGCTTTCTTCAGCACCTTAACTCCGTCTCGTCCCGCAATCACTGCTTCGGAAGCATATTTCAGAAACAATCCGTGCTCGACAAGTCCGACGACGTGATCCAGATGATGCGCAATCTCCTTTGGATCTTCCATTGGCCCGAACGCGCAATTGAGAATGTAGTGCCCTCCGTCGGTGATGAAGGGCTTCTTCTGGTCCGCGCCCAGCCGCATCGCGGGATTTCCGCCGAGCTCGCGCAATCTCTGCGCCGTCACTTGCCAGCCAAACGGCACAACTTCCACCGGAACCGAGACGAGCTCTCCCAGACGCTTCACGAGCTTCGTGTCGTCTGCTACCACTGCCATGCGTTTGCTAGCCGCAGCTACAATCTTTTCCCGGAGTAGCGCGCCGCCGTGCCCCTTGATCAGGTAAAGCGGCCCAGGCAGAACTTCGTCTGCGCCATCAATGGTCAAGTCAATCTGCGTGTGATCCGCGAATGTCGTCAGCGGGATTCCCACGGCATTCGCCTGCGCAGTAGTGCGCTCTGAAGTCGGTATCCCGACGATTCGCAATCCATCCTGCTTCACTCTGCGCCCGAGCGCCGCCACGGCAAACTCCGCCGTCGATCCGGTGCCAAGTCCGACGACCATGCCATCTTCCACCAGCTTGGCGGCAGCCTCGCCGGCATCTTTCTTCCACTGATCTTGCTGCGATGCTTGAGTGTGCGCGCTCATCTCGAGTACCCGCGCTCATCATAGCCGGGGACGAGAGCGTTGCCAACCCCAGGAAGTCATTCGAGGTGAGGTAGGTGACTGAGGCGAGTCTCGTCTGCAACTGGCGACTTTACGAAAACGCCGAACCAGCAGCGGCCTGCGATTTTGGGGGCTCGCGTGCGAGGACGCGCGCAATCGCAGGCCGCTGCTGGCATTCGGCTCTCGGGATTAGCAACCTGGCTCCGCGGAGGCGTGAGTCCAGGGTGCTAGTCATTCTTAATGCAGCAGGTTCAAGGTGTTGCTTGCATCATCAACGAATAGAAGTCCCTGTCCTGGCTGGTAAATCAATCCGAATAGCGCACCGCTTCCTGGAGGTGTGCCGCTGGTGTCCAAGAGTTTCTTGGCGATCTGCGCACCGCCGGGAGCGATCTCGGTGATAAAACCGTCGCCGCCATTGACCGTAAGAACCTCGCCGTTGGACGCGACGGTGAGACCGAGCGGAAAGTTCAGGCTGCCACCATGCGAAAGCGTGGTGCCGGTGCCTGCCGAAGTGGTTCGATCGATGGCATTGGGAATCAATGCGATTCGGTTGTTGAGCGTATCTGCGACATAAAGTGTCCGCTGGCCATTCTCCGTTGTGCAATCGTCCGCATCACTGGCATTGCATGCGGGGCTCAGGCCGACACCGGTTGGCCCGATCACGAGCGCAGCAGGATCGGTGCGTTCCGAGAAACCGGAACCTACGACCGTCATAGACTCGATCGATGGCATCTGCCTTTCGGAGACTTGCAGATTAATGCGAACCACGGTGCCTTGCTGCACAACGTTCGGGCTCGCCGCTAAGGTGCCGTTCAGGACATTCGTGACGAAAAGTTCCGCATGAGTGTCCTCGTCGGAAGCGGTCATATCCCACGGTCCGCTGATCAATGAACCGAAGAAGGTCTCGACCGGCTTGCCGGAGCTATCGAGCACAATCAGACACCCTGCCTGCGCCGTTTTCGAACTGCCATCCGTCGTGGGCAAACTCCCGACGATCACCCATCCGGTGCGCAACATGGTCAGGGCCGTCGTGAGTCCGACGCCCCCGGGGCAAGAGCCCGGCAGCGTCGCGGCGTTAATTTGAGCAAATACGGTGAGTCCCCCGCTCGGAGCGATTTCAACAATCGTAGTGCCGGTGCCTTGCAGGTTGCCGCTGCCGTTGAAGTTGCTGATCAGGATGTCACCTGCAGTGAGTCGTCCGGTGCTGCGCGGTACCCTAACGATGCCGTAGGGATTTACGTCGCCGTTTGCAGGAATCGTGGAGGTGATCGTCGTGACTTTGTGGAGATTCTTCAGGATAGCGTCGTCATCGCCGCCTGCGCGTACAGACGTGACGCCCACCGTAAGAAGTAATGCGCAGAATAGGACACCAGAGACAGTGGTCAGATATCCTTTTGCCATGGAACTCTCCTCTTTTTTGCAGCAGATTCTTCTGATTTCGGCGCCGCTGGGACACAGTTTGGCAACGGAGCCGTGAGCATCGCGCAAAAGAACCAGCCTTGCCGCGGGGAGCGGATGGCTGCCGGTTCCTTGAAGCTCTCGCGCGGCAGAGATTGAGCGAGAAGAGTCGCGGCATTGTCATAACGATGTACCGGAATTGTCAACAATTTGTAAATTCAGGTTTTCGCCCCCAGTCTTGGTTCCTGGGTAGTCGCAACGTGTCAGGTTTGAGGGAGACTCCTGGAAGGTTTCGTTCGAGTCACAATTCCGTAATATTCGCGCGCGGCTGGTAAGCGGTGTCCCTTCGCAGTCGCCGTGAAAACGTAGTAGGCTCTTGCGTGCCGTGATGAATAGCCAAGAGCTGCAAAAACTTCGAAATCTGCTGGCCCGGCGAGAGTGGGGGCCGCTCATTGAACAATTGCAACGGATCGGTCCCGCGGCAGCGGCCGATTTCTTCATGAGCCTGTCGTATGACCAGCAGAGAGCTTTGTTCCACGAAATGCCCATCGAGGTTGCGGCGCCGCTGATCGTCCACCTCCCGTACTACCACGCCTACGTATTGCTCCATTCACGGCCCAGCCAGGACATGCGAAACATCATCGACGCGATGAGTCCGGGCGAGCGCGACCATTTTCTCGACGCGCTGCCAGAAGAAGCGTGGCAATGCTTGATGGACGAACTGGCCGCGGCGGGATCGGGCGCCCCCTACTGCGCGGTCACCGGCGCGGAAACCGGCGAAGTAACCACGGAATTCGCGCCCACCGCCGTGGACGTCGAACCAATCGTTCAGGCCAAGCAAATCGAGAAAAGCTACCAGCAACCGGATGGACGGCAAATTCAAGTGATCGCTCCAGTGGATTTTTCCATCGAACCCAACACGATCATCGCGCTGCTGGGGCCTTCCGGCTCGGGCAAATCAACTCTGCTGCGCATTCTTTCGGGGCTCGCAGCCCCCTCGGCTGGCGAAGTGCTGTGGCACGGGAAGCCGATGAGCCAATCGAGCCCAAACGTATCCATTGTGTTTCAGAGTTTTGCGCTCTTTCCGTGGCTCACTGTGCTCGAAAACGTGGAAGCGCCGCTGCTGGCGCGCGGCAGCACACATTTTGAACGTCACCGACGGGCGCTACGTGCGCTCGCTTCGGTCGGCTTGCACGGGTTCGAATCCGCGTATCCCAAGGAACTGTCCGGCGGCATGAAGCAGCGCGTGGGATTCGCGCGGGCACTGGCGGTGGAACCGGAAATCCTGTTTATGGACGAGCCGTTTTCCGCGCTCGATGTGCTCACCGCGGAAAACCTGCGCGGCGAATTGCTGGAGCTCTGGCTGGCCAAGAAAATCCCCACGCGCAGCATTTTCATCGTTACGCACAATATCGAGGAAGCCGTGCTGCTCGCGGATCGCATCATCGTTCTCGGGCGCAACCCCGCAAAAATTCGCGCGGACTTCCGCGTGCCGCTGCAACACCCACGCGACCGCAAGTCGGCTGCTTTCGTCTTGTATGTGGACTACATCTACAAAGTAATGACGCAGCCGCAACTGGAGCTCGCGCCTCCCTCGAAGTCCGAGCGCAAGGAAAGAGCGCCCACGCAGATGCTGCCGCACTCGCGGCCAGGAGGAGTGGCGGGCCTGATCGAACTCCTGAACGATCGTGGCGGCGAAGAGGATCTTTACCACATCGCAGAGGAATTGCTCCTGGAAGTGGACGATCTGCTGCCCATTCTGGAGGCTGCGACGCTACTCGGCTTTGCGACCGCACACGAAGGAGATGTCCGCATCACACCGGCCGGACGCACGTATGCGGAAGCCGACATTCCTACGCGCAAGGAACTGTTCCGCAAGGCTGTGTTGGAAAATGTTGCCCTTCTGCAGCAAATGTACACGGCCCTGGAAAAGAAATCCGATCACACCATGCCTGTCGAATTCTTTCGTGACCTGCTCGACGAACGTTTCACCGGGGTAGAGGTAGCGCAGCAGATTGAAACCGCGCTGAACTGGGGCCGCTACGCCGAGCTTTTCACTTACGACACCGAGGAAGACAGCCTGCGTCTCCATCAGCCCGATCATCGTGACGAAAATTCCAAAGAAAGCGCTTCCTTGCACTGATGCCTCCGCGGCTAGAAAAAACATCGTCCGGAGTCGTGGCCTGGGGAAGTATTCCCTCGACCGTGCCTTCCGTCTTTCGTGATTTGCCGATCCTTTTTGCGACACTGGCGCTTTTCTATGCTGTGCTGTCCATGACGCATTATTGGCTGTCGCCGGCGGGCGCCCCAACAGAAATCCACCTGGAACCCAGCGCGCTGCCGAAATACGCGATGTTTTCCGTGCTGCGCATCGCTGCCGCGTACTTCATCAGCCTGGCGTTCACGGTGGTCTACGGCTACATCGCCGCGTACAACGCAAGAGCCGAGAAGTTCATGGTGCCGCTGCTGGATACGCTGCAATCCATCCCCGTGCTGAGCTTTCTGCCCGGAGTGATGGTGGCGATGGTCGCGTTGTTTCCCGCGCGGCAATTAGGCGTGGAGCTGGGATCCATCCTGCTGATTTTTACCGGGCAGGTATGGAACATGACTTTCAGCTTTTATTCCTCGCTGAAGAATATCCCGCAGGAGATGCGTGAAGTCGCCGAGGTTTACCGCTGGAGCTGGTGGCAGCGATTCACGCAGATGGAGCTGCCCTATTCGATCATCGGGCTGGTATGGAATTCGATGATGTCCGTGGCGGGCGGCTGGTTTTTCTTGATGGCCTGCGAAATGTTCACACTCGGAAATCGCGATTTGCGTTTGCCGGGTTTGGGTTCCTACCTGCAAACGGCGGCGAACGCGGGAAACACGCGCGCCATTTTCTGGGGGCTGGGCGTAATGATCGGGATCATCATCTTGATCGACCAGATCATCTGGCGTCCTGTGATTGCCTGGGCGGAGAAATTCAAGTTCGAACAAGTAGAATCGGTGGACGCGCCACAGTCGTCGGTGCTGGATTTGCTGCGCAGCTCGAGAATTCTGCCGTTCATCGCGCGATTCACCGTTCGACCCGCAAGCGAAGCTCTGAGTTTACATTTTGCGCGCACGCATGCTTCCGTCAAGCCGGACGGCGCCGCGCGTAAGATTGTCCAGTGGATTACACGGCTATTGCTTGTCGCGCTGCTCGTGGGAATCGTTTACGCGTTCGGTAAGATGGTTCTGCTGCTCACTCACCTCACGGGCGCGGAACTGAGAAGGATTTTTCTTGGTGCGGGCGCCACATTTCTTCGCGTCGCGTTCACCCTACTGCTTGCCGGACTGTGGACGATTCCCGTTGGCGTGTTGATAGGATTAAAGCCCAAGCTTTCGGCAATCGCACAGCCGATCGCCCAAGTGGCTGCCTCGGTCCCAGCGACGGCGCTCTTCCCTATCATTTTGCTCGTGCTGATTCGTGCCGGCGGCGGACTTGGAATTGGTTCGATCGTGTTGCTACTGCTTGGAACGCAGTGGTACATCCTGTTCAACGTCATCGCCGGTGCGATCGCCATTCCGACAGACTTGAAAGAGGTCTGTGCCGTTTTTCGTTTTGGCCGGATGGAACGCTGGCGGGAACTCCTGCTTCCTGGAATTTTCCCCTTCTTAATCACGGGGTTTGTGACCGCATCCGGCGGAGCGTGGAACGCCAGCATCATCGCCGAATATTTTAGATTTCAGGGACACACGTACCTGACAACAGGGCTAGGCGCAGTAATCAGCAATGCCACGGACACCGGAAATTTTCGTGTGCTGCTGGCGGCGACGATTCTGATGGCGACGATGGTGGTTACCATCAATCGGCTGGTCTGGCGGCGGCTCTACAATCTGGCCTCTACGCGCTTCCGGCTGGAAAATTAACCTCGCGTCGGTCTGGCACACGGAGCACTTCAAGCAACTATCGCTTTACCGCCCGGTGTAAACCGATGCCCCCGAAAATAAACCCGCGTGCATCCACTCGTTCGTAGCCCATGGTCCGCAGCAGGGAAGAAAAATCCGCTACCGAGACGAAACTGCGGATCGAGTCCGGAATGTACGTATACGTGCGCGGCCGGCCATGCAGCAAAGTGCCCCAAAAGGCGCCTTGCGCATACAAAAAGCCCAGATAGAGCTGGCGGAAAAGCCGGTTGTGGGGAAGGAAAAAATCCAGGCTCACCATCAGGCCGCCGGGTTTCGTGACGCGCTCGATTTCGTGCACGGCAGTTCCCAGGCACGGAAAATTTCTCAGGCCGTAGCCGATGAAGACACAATCGAAGGTCGCATCGGCAAACGGCAGCAACGTTGCATCACTGCACACCGCTTCATCCAAACCGTGCGCGCGCGCCAATTGCAGCATACCTTCCGTTAAATCCACGGCAACGGAGCGCGCGCCAGGTAAATTTTCAAGTACCAGCCGCGAGAAGTCGCCGGTTCCGGAGGCTAGGTCCAGAACCATTGCATTTTCCGGCAGGGCGGCCTGCGTCACGCCGAGACGCTTCCAGCGACCGTCCATGCCATAGGAAATGACGCGCGTGATGAAGTCGTATTTCGGCGCGATGGCGGTGAACATCTCGCGCATCAGCTTGGTGTCCTGCCGTTCGACCGGGGTTCCCATGGTTCGGTTCGCTGTGAATCTTACACGGATTAGCGCTCGCGAAAGCGAGCTAATTTCAGGGCGAAGCCAGCGTTACGCTCGCGGCCCGCGCGAGGAGAGCCGGCAGGTCTGTTTGCGCGACGGCAGCCTTTTTGCCAAGCTTGCTTGCCACCTGACGGCGCTCGGCCCCGACCGTTGATAGATCGCTGCCGCTCGTCCCCGCGAGCAAGCTTTCAGCGTGCAGAAAGCACGCGTAGACGATCTCATCCGGCTGGTTGTGGCGGCGCAAGAATTGACCGTAGTCGAACCAATCGGATGCCACGCTGCGAGAATCGTTAATCGCTGGGTCAAGCGCGAGTCCGCGTTGATAGGACTGTGCGGCTCCTGCAATGTCGCCGATCTTGTCCTGCAAATCCGCGCGGTGAGCCAGCGCCAGGCTTTCAAGTTTCGCGTCGTTACTTTTCTCCGCCGAAGCAATCGCGGAGTCGTATCTCGCCAGCGCCGCAGGTGTCTGATTTGTGCGCGCTTCATCATCCGCTAGTTGAATCGAACCCGTGATCACTTGCTGGTGGCCGAGCGCCGGATCCTGAGACGCGACGGGCTGCGCGTCCGCCAGTTGCAGGAATGAATTCCAATGGCGCGCCGCGGCGGCAAATTCACCGCGCTGGTCGAAGGCTTCTGCGAGATACAGGTGAACGTTCGGCTGGTTGGGATTCACGTCTACCGATTTTTCCCATGCATCCATGGCTTCTTCCGGATGCCCCAGGCGGGCAGCGAGCAAGCCGTAATTCACCAGTGAATCCGCATCGCGAGGAAACTTCTCCAGCACTTTCTGGTAGTGCGCGTAGGCATCCGCGTAACGTCCGTCCTCGATCATGGCACGTGCGCAGGCCTGTTGCAGGCCGATACTGTTGGGATTGATCTCGACGGCGCGCGTCAGCGCCGCGACGGCTTCGTCGCGCCTGCCTGACTCGGTTTCCGCTTGCGCGATGCGCGCCTGCACGGCGCTATCGTAAGGATTTATTTTGGCTGCGCGCAGCAGAGCCGAAAGGTTTCCTTCGTCGGTGCCCAACGAAAAGTGCCATTGATCGAGTCCGCCCCAGAGGAAGAGGAGCGCGGCGAGAGAAATGCGAAATGCAGGCGCGGATAGGAAGCGCCAGGCAACGCTCGGCGGAGGATTTGGATCTTGTGACGATGCGGGCTGCGAAGGCGCCGGCGATGTTTTACCGCCACGGTCCACGAGCAGGGACGCAACTCGCGAGTCGCGCAGCTTCCAAAGCGCGCCATCGAGGATGAAGTGATGAATATTCACGAGCGACATGAAAATCAGGAAGCTCGTGGTGAAATCGTAATGAAATAGATAGCTGACGAGCCAGGGTCCGGGGATGAACAGCGCGATCCCGCCGGCGATGAGCGTCGCGAAATATGCGGCCATGTGCCAATTCTGTTGGCCGGCCGCGCGCGCTTCGCGGCGCTGATAGTAACTGGTGATCCAGATGTACTGCGCCGAATGCAGCACCGCGAGGATGCCGCTGCTATAGCGCGTCTGCGGCACCTGCGAGGCGGAGTTTAATTCGAGCAGAGTGGGCAGCACGAACCACAGGAACTGTGTGAACGCCAGGGTGAGTGGTGCAACCAGCGAGCGGGTGCCCCTTACGCGCATCAAGCGCTGAAAGCCTAGCAACGTGAAGACCAAGAATGCCCCGCCAAACATGAGTCGCATCGGCAGGGTGAATTTTGCGGGCAGCCCGAGCGAGAGGATCAAAGGATCGGTCGAGCCGCCGGTTTCGAAACTTGCGAGAAGCATCAGGTAGGAAGCTACAAACGCGCCGCGTAGCCAGCGTTTCTCGCTCGCAGTAATCTCCGCACCACTGCGCCGCATAAACATCATCAGCAGGCCGTAGTTCTGTCCGGAGTAATGCCAGGGGCTCCAGCAGATGTACAGTGTGAATACCCACGGAAAAAGGCGAGGCGACGCGTGCATCACAATTCCGGTGAGCACGATCAAGAGCGTGACGTGCAGCGTGACGAACTTGTATTTCTCGAAGTCCGCGCGAGTGTGATATGCGCGGTAAATTGTGGCCATGAAGTGCGGATAATTAAAGACGATCGCAAGGAGATAAAACGCTATGGCCCAACCGTGCGCGTGCGTCGGGCTCATCCACATCGCTACGCCCAGCAGCGGAGCGGACCACGCGCCACAACCTACCAGCAGATCGAGCCACGGGCGGTAAATCCACGGACTCGCAGCAGCAGGAGCCGGCGCCGGCGCAACCGGCGCGGGCGACGTTACAACGATCGTTTCAACCTCGGTGCTCAAACCACGAACCTCGCAACTTCCGCCGTGCAGCACATCCAAACATGCGCTGACACACCTAAATCCGTAGAGGGCGGCGTGAGCTGACAGTTTACTTCGATTGTCGATGCGGCCTTACTCTCTGCCGACGGAGCTATGTTGAAAGCGTAACTTCCATGTGGTACAGGAATGGAGGGTCCCGATCGAGCTGCGCAGATTGGGATTATGCGAGAAGCACGAAATGTGGCCTAATAACATGGCCGATTCGTCCAAGGCGGATCAGAAGATTAGCGAATTCTTAGCAATGCGATCTCACGAATTCTTGCGACCTAGCGCGAGCGGCCAGAATCATAGCCTCTTGAGAGGAGCATCAAAATGCAATTGGGAATGATTGGTCTGGGGCGGATGGGCGCCAACATGGTCCGGCGCCTGATGAAGGCTGGACATCAGTGTGTCGTGTTCGACCGCTCGCCGGCGACGGTACAGGCGCTGGCGAAAGAAGGCGCGACGGGCGGCAGTTCGCTTGATGATTTTATCGCGAAGCTGAAGCCGCCTCGCGCGATTTGGCTGATGGTGCCCGCGGCAGTGGTGGACACCACGCTCGCGCAACTAGCGCCCAAGTTGCAAAAAGACGACATCCTGATTGATGGCGGCAATTCCTATTACATTGACGATATTCGCCGCGCGAAAGAGCTGTCGCAGAAGAATATCCATTACGTGGATGTGGGAACCAGCGGCGGCGTGTGGGGACTCGAGCGCGGCTACTGCATGATGATCGGCGGGGAACAAGCGACAGTTCAGCGGTTGGATCCAATTTTCAAGTCGCTGGCTCCCGGCCGTGGAGACATCGCGCGCACGCCCGGCCGTGAAAAACTTGGCGGCACCTCGGAAGAGGGTTATCTGCATTGCGGACCTTCTGGCGCGGGACATTTCGTGAAGATGGTGCACAACGGAATCGAGTATGGCGTGATGGCTGCTTACGCGGAAGGTTTGAACATCTTGCATCACGCGAATGTGGGCAAGAACACACAAATAGACGACGCGGAAACCACGCCGCTCCGTCAACCCGAGCACTACCTTTATGATTTGAATCTTCCGGACGTAGCCGAAGTATGGCGGCGTGGCAGCGTGATTGCTTCGTGGCTGCTTGACCTCACCGCCATTGCGCTGGTGAAATCGCCTACCCTGTCGAATTTCTCTGGCCGCGTTTCGGATTCCGGCGAAGGCCGCTGGACAATTCAGGCGGCGATTGAGGAAGGCACGCCGGCGCCGGTGCTCACCAGCGCGCTGTACGAGCGTTTTACCTCACGCGGAGAATCCGATTTTGCGAACAAGCTGCTCTCGGCAATGCGCTTCGAATTCGGCGGACACGAAGAAAAGAAATCCTAGCCTTCGGGGCTAGCGAGTAATTTCCTCAGGGAGCAATCAGACATGGCGGACACAACTGCTCTACACCCAGCCGCGACCGATACGACTGCAGCGAACGCAGCCGCAACAAACAACCTCGCGACGTCCAAGGTGCCTTCCGACGCCCTAGTTTTCTTCGGCGCCACGGGAGACCTGGCTCACAAGAAAATATTCCCCGCGCTGCAAGCCATGATCAAGCGGGGAAACCTGAATGTGCCGGTGATCGGCGTGGCTAAGGCAGGCTGGACTATCGAGCAGTTGCGCCAGCGTGCGCGCGACGGCATCGCTACATTCGGCGGCGGCGTGGATGAAGCGGCGTTCGCCAAGCTAGCCCAGTTGCTGAAATATATTGACGGTGATTATCAGGATCCCGAAACGTTCAAGCGGTTGCGCTCCGTGCTTGGCAACGCCGAGCATCCTACTCACTACCTCGCCATTCCTCCGAGCCTTTTTGCCATCGTGGTCGAAGCGCTGGGCAAATCAGGCAGTGCCGACGGCGCGCGCGTCATCATTGAGAAGCCCTTTGGCCACGACCTGGCCTCGGCGCAGCGTCTGAATGCGATTTTGCAATCGGTGTTTCCCGAGTCCGGGATTTTCCGCATCGATCATTACCTCGGCAAGGAAGCGGTAGAAAATTTACTCTTGTTCCGGTTCGCGAATGCGTTCCTGGAGCCGATCTGGAACCGCAATTACGTTCATAGTGTGCAAATCACGATGGCGGAATCCTTCGGCGTCGAAGGCCGCGGCAAGTTTTACGATGAAACCGGTGCGATCCGCGACGTCATCCAGAATCACCTGCTGCAGGTCGTTGGTTTTCTGGCGATGGAACCGCCGACCAGCATGTATCCTGAATCGTTGCGCGACGAGCAAGTCAAAATTTTCCGAATGATTCCTCCAATCGCGCCGTCGCACCTTGTGCGCGGACAAGTTGTCGGCTATCACCAGGAACCCGGCGTAGCACCGAACTCACAAGTGGAAACTTTCGCGGCACTTCGTTTGGAAATTGATTCGTGGCGCTGGGTGGGCGTCCCATTTCTGATCCGCGCTGGAAAGCGTCTTGCCGTGACTGCGACGGAAGTTCTGGTAAAGCTCCGCCAGCCACCGCTCACAAAACTGCCGCCGGGATCGAACTATTTCCGTTTCCGGCTGGGACCCGATCTGTCTTTGAGTCTGGGTGCGCGTGTCAAAAGACCGGGCCCCACGCTGCAAACGATGAGTACGGAACTGTCAGCCGTCTCCTCCGATGAATCGAACGAGATGGAGGCCTACGAGCGGCTGCTTACGGACGCGATGAAGGGCGATTCGCTGCTCTTTGTGCGACAGGATGCAGTCGAGGCGGCGTGGGCCATCGTAAATCCAATTCTCGGAAACGTTGTGCCGGTACTCCCTTATCAGCCCGGGAGCTGGGGACCACCTGAAGCGGCACAACTTGGAGCATGCGTTGGAGGATGGCACGACCCGACGGGCAAGCCTTCGAACGAGTGAGTCGACGTCGGTCCACGAATTGATACGCAATGCTCGATCTTCACGCCGGAATTTTCGCGGCGCGCGATTTTCCAAAGGCAAACAAGAGCGCTCCGACTGCTAGCAGCAATGCCGTCAGACCCACAATCTTTGCGACCGCCAGCAATTTGTACGGCTCGTCCGCTGCAGGGATCACTGAAAAGGCGATCGTGACCATCGTTGTCGTGAACCCAAGCATGCCGAGCGCAATCGCTGCAGGCCTGCCGCCGGGAATCCGCATCGTTTCCGGAGCGGCGGGCTCCCGTTGCAAACGAATCAGCGAAGCGAAGACAAAAAGATATGGAATGAAATAGGTGATGATGCCCATGCTTACGAGCACTTCATAAGCGCCGTAAACACTGGTTCCCGCCTGGCTCAGTACGATGAAAATCACCCCGCAGATTGCTTGGGCCAGCAGCGCTACGTGCGGCGTGCCCCACTTCGGATGCACGCGCGCGAACGCCTCCGGCAAGTAACGATCGAGACCCGCCACAAACGGCAGCCGCGCCGAAACGGCCAGCCACGCGCCGAGCGCGCCGAGGTTGCTGATCGTGATCAAGAGCGCGGCGAGCGGCACAATTCCCGTGAACCCGACGCGCTCCGCAGATTTCGAAATCGCTTGCATGATGCCCTCGAGCCCGCTCACCTGATTCGCAGGCAAGGCAATGAGCACAGCGACTGTGCCGAGAATGTAGCCGGTGGTGACGAACGCGCCGCCCGCGAGCAAGCCGCGCGGCAGGTTCCTTCGCGCGTCTTTCACTTCGTCGCCGAGAAATGACGCCGATTCCGAACCGCCCAGCGCGAAAACAATCGTGGCCATGAAAAGCACGTCGCGGAAATGCATGTGCGGAGTCATGGTCGCGGCAGTGAAGCTTGTTGCAGAGCCGAAGCGACGCCATGCCGTGGCGGCAATCGCGAAGAGAATCGCGATCGGCAGCCATGTCCCAATCGCGCCCAGATTGTGCAGCCACTTGCCAACGGAAAGGCCAATCATATTCAGAAACGTGGCGAGCGCAAGGCCCAGCATCGCGAACAAAAAGAAATACGTCCTGTTGTTGGCAAGCGCTAGCCAGCGGCCCGGGCCGACGTAGAGCGCGTTGCTTGCGGCAAAATAGAGTACGGCGGGAAAGTAAGGAAGATTGCTGGCCCAATACGTCCAGCCGGTCATGAAGCCGGGAAATTCGCCGAACGCGCGCTTGGTCCACACATACATTCCGCCTTCTTGCGGATAGCGCGAGGAAAGCTCCATCACGGAAAGCGCGAGAGGCAGGTAAAACGCGCACCAGGCGATCAGCCATATAACGACCGCACTTGCGCCGACCGTCGCCGCCGTTGCGATCCAGCGCAGACTGATGCCGGTGACGATATAAAACATGACCAGGTCCCGAAAACCCATCGCGCGGCGGGGACGGTTCGGACCCTGGACTTCACTCATTGTTGCAATTTCCCGAGCGATGTCGCCATGAGGCCGACATCATGCTCCGAAGCCGGTCGGAAAAGCGAGTATGTTTCGCGGCGCGGCGCGCGGCGACTTGTGCATAAGATGCGATCGTGCGGCAGGTTCCGCGTGGAATGCGGCGGCTTGCCATCCGCGATTGGATCCGCATCGCGGACTATGTGGAGTGCGGCGTGTCTCTTGAGGCGGTGATTGTTATTGTTGCGCCTTGGCCTTCTCGTCGTGGCTGTAATACTCGTACGCGGACATCGGCTTCTCGCCGCCTTTTTTCCATACGCGATCGTCGGCGGGAAGTTTACCGAGCACGCGAGCCATTTCGCGGATGTGCGTCGCGACGGCGCCGCAGCACGCGCCAATGTAATTCACTCCCAGATCGCGCGCTTTTGCCGCGTATTCACCCATCTCGCGGCGAGTCAACTGGTAGGGTTCGAGCTGATCCGGAAACGCCGGCAGGCTCGTGAAATCGCGATGCATGTGCGTGGTGCGGTACGCGACCGGCTGGCAGCCGATGTAACCCTTCACCGCTTGACGCATCTCTGCCATCAAGGGCAGAGTGTGCTCCGGGCTGCGCAGACAGTTGATTCCCACGATGTCCGCGCCAGCATCCATGAGAGAGCGCGCCGCGTTTGCAGCGGTGCTGCCGTCAGTCGTGATGTCTTCGTTTTCAAAGCAGATGGTGACCATCACGGGCAGCCTGGTCGCCTTCGCACGTTCGACTGCGAGAAGCGCTTCGCCGAGAAACGAAAACGTCTCGCCAATGATGAAGTCCACGCCCTCGGCGATTTGCACGTCGAGCTGCTCGTCGAAGGTTTTGCGCACACGGTCCGCCGCGGTCTTATTGTTCGGCTCGTACATCCACGTGAGGCTCAAGTTTCCGGCAACCAGGCATTGATCTCCTGCCGCTCGCTTGGCGATGCGAACCGCCGCGCGATTCAGTTCCTCAACGCGCTCTTCCATTCCCACGGTAGCTAGCTTGTCGCGGCTGGCGTAGAACGTGAGCGCCTGCAGAACTTCCGCGCCCGCGTCACGAAACTCGCGATGCAGTTCGAGCAGAGCATCGGGATTATTCAGCGCCACTTCGGGAGTGAATGGGCCGGCACGGACGCGCCCGCGCTTTTCGAGTTCGAGCAAGTACCCGCCATCACCGAGCACAATGCCCTCGGAAAGTCTTTCGAGAATCCCCTTCTTTTTGCTGTTCGCCATTTCATTTCCTTTCGGACCGCGCGTCAGGCGTGCGCGGTTTTGATCTTTCCGCGTTTGCAATCGCGCAGCACGCGATGCGCTGCGTTGTAACCGGGAGCGCCGGTGACGCCCCCTCCAGGATGCGCGCCCGCTCCGCAGAGATACAGACCTTCGATCGGGGTGCGATACTGCGCCCAGCCCGCCACCGGACGCATAAAGAAGAGTTGTTCGAGCGAAAGATCGCCGTGAAAAATATTGCCTTCGGTGAGGCCGTAAGTGCGTTCGAGATCGAGCGGCGTAAGGACTTGCCGCGCGACAATCGAGTTGGGCACGTTCGTCGCGTACTCAGCGATCTTTTTCACCACGCGATTGCCGAGCAGCTCGCGCTTTTCGTCCCAGGTTCCCTGGCGTAGCTTGTACGGCACGTATTGCACGAATGTGGTCATGATGTGCTTACCTGGTGGAGCGAGCGTCGAGTCCACATTCGAAGCCACGACGCAATCAACCCACAGCTCTTCGGGGATTTCGCCAAATTTGGCGATGTCGTAACAACGCTCTGCAAATTCCAGTGAAGGAACCAGAGTGAAGAGCGAGCGCTGCGACGCCGTGAAATCGGCGGGCATCCCGTTCACGCGCGGCTCCTCACTCAAAACGAAATTCACCTTCGCGCATGGGCCGTCCATCTTGATGCCTGCGATCGCGCGGCGGAAATCAGTGGGGAGCTCACGTTCTTCCACCATCCCCAGAAACGTGCGCTTCGGATCCGCATTCGAAAGAATGATGCGGCCCGAAATTTCGGCGCCATCTTCGAGGACCACGCCTCCCGCGCGCCCGTCGCGCACGTCAATTTTAGCGACGGGAGCAGACGTCAGAATCTCAGCGCCCAATTTGCGGCACACCGAAGCGAGCGCTTGCGTGATCGCTCCCATTCCGCCCATCACGTGGCCATAGAAGCCCTGAATTTCTCCGTCGCCGCCGCTCAGCAGATGAAACAATAGACCGAACGCACTGCCCGCGTCGTACGGCCCGCCGTGCTTGCCGTACACATTGTTCGCCAGAAACATCGTCTTCATTTTTTGGGACTCGTAATTCCTGTCGAGAAAATCGCCGAGGCTTCCGGTGAGGAAAGAAACCAATTGCGCAATTTCTTCGCCCTTCATTCCGTGGAACCTTTTTCCCACGCGCAACAGTTCGAACCAGCCTTCGGCTCCTTGACGCCCGGGGTCGGGTGGCGGTTCGAGGAAAAACGGCTGGAGATAGCGGGCCAGTTTTTTCAGCTGGCCATCGACGCGCACGAAAGTATCCGCGTCGCGAGGCGAAAGCTTGCGAAACTCGACGACCGCGCGTTCGTGGTTCGCCCACCACGGCACGACTTGCCCATCGGGAAACGGAACCAGTAAACCCGGATCGCAGGGCAGCATGCGCAGTCCGTGCGCGCCGAGATCGAGGTCACGAATAATTGTGGGACGCAACATGCTCGCGATATACGAAGTGGTGGAAGCGCGGCAGCCCGGCGCAATCTCTTCGGTGACGCAGCAGCCGCCGACAGTTTCGCGGCGTTCCAGAACCAGCGTAGAAAATCCGGCGCGCGAAAGGTACGCGGCGGCCGTCAAGCCGTTATGGCCCGCTCCGATAATAATTGCATCATAGGACTTGCGCCGCGGAGGCATCTTGAATTAGTATGACCGCCAGTCACGCCATTGCTTAATGGTTGCTAGCTCGCACTACATAGCATACTCGGGAGAAATATCCAATGAGAGCTTTTACCAATGACCACCAGTCACACGGGCATGCGAAGATGTTGCGACTTGCTGCGAAAGGACCGTTACAGCGTCCCGCGCCAACTCCACGCCTTGAAGCCAAGCGTGCTCGCATTGTCGACGCTGCGCTGCGACATTTTGCCGAGCACGGCTATCACGCGGCACGCATCGAGGATCTTTCCGCGCAACTCGCGGTCGCCAAAGGTTCGATCTTTCAATATTTTGGAAGCAAGGGCGGTTTATTCCTGGAAGTTTACAAAAAAGCGGTGCGCTCTTTCCCCGCATACCTTGATTGCCCTTCGCAGATTCGTGAAAAAGGCTTCTTTGAAACCCTGCGCTACTGGTTGCTGTGCACCGAGCGGCTGGTTCGCGAAGATTGGATTCCGTACCGCGTCGCACTGCTGGGAAATTACGGCGTTGATCTGGCGCTGAAGCGTGAGATCAATCGTTTCCTTCTTGCGGAGGATCCCTACGGGAGCACCGCGTTTGTGCGTCTGGGTATCGCGCGCGGCGAAGTGCGTTCGGACATAGATCCCGCGCTGATCGTCTCCATCCTGGACTGGACGATGGAACGATTTCAGGATGCGTTGCTGACCGAAGAACTCGATCCCGGCCTTTTCCCGCATCCGGCGGACCCGGAAAAGAATCAGGCCCGCATCAATCAGTTTTTGCTAGTGCTGCGCGGCGCGATCGGCGTTTGAAATCGGTTCGTGGCGCTTTCAGATCATAAAAATTGCAATGGCAGAAACTGGTGACGGGAGAATTGCATGGAACCGACGCTGAAGGAAATTCTCGCTTCGTATAACGCAGCCGCCGCATTGCCTGATGCGCATACGATCCCGGCTTCGTGGTACACCGAACCGCGAATCGCGCAGCTTGAGCTGCAAAACGTCTTCTCGCGCGCGTGGCAAGCGGTCGGGCGCACAGAGCAAGTTGAGAAACCGGGACAGTATGTGACCGCCAGCGTCGCCGGGGAGCCGGTGGTCGCCGTGCGCGGCAGCGACGGCAGGTTGCGGGCGTTCTATAACGTTTGCAGGCATCACGCGATGACGGTGATGAACGAGCCTTGCGGCCATGCGCAACACATGCGCTGCCCCTATCACGGCTGGACCTACAATCTGGAAGGCGAGCTCCGCGGGATGACAGAATTCGAAGGCGTCTGCAATTTTGAACGCACGCAAAACGGGCTGGTCCCGATTCGCGTGGAGAACTGGGAGAATTTTGTTTTCGTCAATTTGGACCCACATGCAGCACCGCTTGAGGAATTTCTGGGCGCTCTGGTAGGACTTGCGAAGCCGCTCGGTTTCGGCGGCCTGCAGTTTGTAGAGCGCCGCAGCTACACGCTGAACTGCAACTGGAAAGTGTACGTGGATAATTTTCTCGATGGCGGCTATCACGTACCGCACATGCATAAAGGGCTCAACAGCGTTCTCGATTACACGAACTACACCATTGAAAATGTGGATCGCTGTTGCGTGCAGTCCAGCCCGGTTGCAGTGGGCAAAAGCTCGGAAGCAAGCGCTGCGGCCACGCGCAAAGGCGATCGCGCCTATTATTTCTGGCAATATCCCAATTTCATGCTGAATTGGTACGAAGGCTATCTCGATACGAACCTGGTGGTTCCTCTCGGGGTGGACCGCTGCGAAGTGATTTTTGATTTTTATTTTGGCGATACGCGAAAATCGCAGGTCCCATATATCCGCGAAAGCATCGGCGTGAGCGAACGCGTGCAACAGGAAGACATCATAATCTGCGACGGCGTGCAGCGCGGACTAAGCTCGCGCGCATATCAAGCCGGACGGCTCTCGGTGCGCCGCGAAGCCGGCGAGCATCTGTTCCATCGCTTGCTCGCCGCGGATTTGCAGGATACGCGCGCGGCCGTCGCGCGATGAACGGTAGATCGCGAACGACGCCGCTCGTGAAATGGTCTTAGTCGAAAATCACCGTTTTGTTGCCATATAGCAGGATGCGATTCTCGATGTGCCAGCGCACCGCGCGTGAGAGCACCACTTTCTCAAGGTCGCGCCCTTTCTGGATCAAATCCTCTAGCGGATCACGATGGGAAATCCTCACCACGTCCTGCTCGATGATCGGTCCATCGTCGAGCACCTCGGTGACGTAGTGGCTCGTGGCGCCGATCAGTTTCACGCCTCGATCGAACGCTTGCTGGTGTGGCTTGCCACCGACAAACGCAGGAAGAAATGAGTGATGAATATTGATGATGCGATGCGGTGGATATTGGCGAATAAAATCCGAAGATAGCACCTGCATGTAACGCGCCAGAACAATCAAATCGATCTCATGCGGACGCAGCAGCTCGAGTTGTTTGCGCTCGGCTTCGGCTTTGTTTTCCTTTGTGACTGGAATCACGTGCAGCGGAATGTGGTAGAAGTCCGCCCAACGTTGCGCGTCCGCGTGATTGCTGACGATCAGAGGAATTTCGCAGGCGAGCTCGCCACTGCGCTGGCGATAAAGCAAATCCACCAGGCAATGATCGTAACGCGAAACAAAAATCGCAATTTTCGGGCGATAGCTGGAAAGCGCGACGCGCCACTGCATTCCAAAACGATCGGCGATGGGCTGGAAGTGCTTCGCGAACTCGCGCATATCGACGGTGAAATCTGCGAGGTCCCATTCCACGCGCATGAGGAAAAGATTTCTCTCCGCGTCCTGATGCTCGTCGGCGTGAAGCGTATTGCCACCACCGCGATAGATGAAGTCGTGGATCGCGGCATTCAAGCCTTTCTGGTCGGGGCAGCTGACCAGCAGGATGGCGGTGTTTTTCACGCGGCGCTCCGGTAAAACGCGCGCGCTGCACAGTGGCCAGTGCGAGACCACACATGCAAGAGAGGTCCCTCGTCCCGGGAATTCGACCAGGACGCGGAAGGCACGCTGCGCTCGGGATGACAAACCGTAATGTTACTGATGATCACGCGGAACGGTTTCCTCCCAGGTCTTATCGCGTAGCGGCTTGCCATTTTCGGTTAGATGGCGCTCGAAGTGATAGTAGAAATTCTTTTCATCGCTGCGCAGATCGAGGACTACGTTCCAGACCAGGGTGCGGCCGGGCAGGTCCACGGTGGTCGAAGCTTCGCCGTGCACGGTGCTCGCTGCGGGCTTGGCATCAGCAACGCTGTAGCTCATGTGTTCGTGGTCCTTCATTTTCCCCCACGGGTATGTGCTGGAATCATTGCCGCTCCAAGCGACGCGCGTCGAAGCGGCCAGCACATCGCGCGTCACGGTCCAATCCTGCGGCGGCCAAGTGTCGCCCTCGGACGCGACGCCGCCAAGTGGCGCTTCCTTTTCGGGCGCCGTGAAATGCGGACGCGCGGGCGGATCGAGCGGGACCAGCGGAAGCTCCAGACGCGAAGCGTTCGAGCCGCCGTACCACAGAGAGGTCATCATCGAATACGGCGTCGGCCAAATCATCGGCCACAGAGCGTTCGAGATCGCCACGCGGATGCGGTGGCCGATCGGGAAACGCCAACTGGTGACATGCAGTTCGATAGGAATCAAATACTTGCGATCAGGTTCGAGGTCCACGGGACTCGCTGCCGAGTCGCGCTGCGCGCCGCCTTGTCCCGCTCCTGTGATCATCGTCACCGTGCCGTCGGGCGCAACGTCGGAAAGCCGCACGAACCAATCGGCTAGCGGCGCGCTCGCAGAAACTTGCAGAAACATCTTGGGCCATCCAAGCAACGCTGTGTCTTGCACGAGCGGCACGGAATCGTAAACCAGGCTGTAGGCATCAATCGGCCGCTGATCCGTCGTGAAGTCGCCCCACCAGAAGCCAGCTTCCTCGCCGACGGACGGGATGTATTGCAATTTGTCGCCTCCGATGGTCAAAGCCGGCTGAGGCGCATCACCCAGCGTGTGGTTCGGCTCGAGGAAAAGCGTTCGCGTCTGCGTGTTCGCTGGCGGCCAGGTTTTTTCTGCGCGCCAGTCGCCCGGAATTTCCGCGATGTTGGGATCGGGCGGATACCAGTGACGCATGTAAACTTCGAAGCGCGGCTCGTCCATGATTCCGTTTTGCTCGCCTTTGAGCCAGTAATCCCACCAGCGCGTGGCTTCCACGCGCCACTCGATCGAAGGTCCTGGTTCGGCCGCGTGCGGGAACGTGTGATTCCAAGGCCCGAGCAGCGCCTTGATCGGTGCTTTCGAATATTCGAAGAAGCGCGGGATGCTGTCGCGATAGCCGTCCAGAAATCCGCCGATCATGAAACTGGGCACGGTGTAATCGCCGTAATGGTTCGGAGCGACGGACGCGCGGCGCCAGAATTCGCCATCGCGCTGATGTTTCAAATAAAGCAGAAACCACGGTGTCGCGTCGAAGCGCGCTGCTAGCGATTTCTCATCGGTGGGGAAATCGGGCGCGCGCGTCAGGCCCAGCTGCAGGTCCATAGCGAGTTCGAATTCGTCAAGGTGCATCAGCCCGTCGATGTAATGAATGTCGTCGTGGAACAGTTCTTCCGTGGCGCACATGGCGATGACGGCTTTGAGCGCAGGCGGGTGCAGCCGCGCCATCTGGATGGCGTTGAAGCCGCCCCAGGAAATTCCCATCATGCCGACGTTGCCGTTCGACCACGGCTGCCGCGAAAGCCAATCAATCACTGCGAGGCCGTCCTGCTGCTCTTGGTCCGAATATTCACGATCCGGCGGCGCGCCCTCGCTCGCGCCAGAGCCCCGAATGTCAACGCGTGCGGTGACGTAACCGCGACGCACGAAGTAAGAGTGCAACTCCCAATCGCGCGCGAGTGTCCAATCGTCTTTGCGATACGGCAAGTATTCGAGGATAGCGGGAAATTTCTCGCCGGGCTTCACGCTTGGCAGAGGCCCGTCCGGCATATACAAATTTACCGCGAGGCGCACGCCGTCTTTCATCGGAACCCATGCCTGAACCACCTTTATCGTGGCATAGGCGGGCGGCGCCAGAGCCTCAGTGACGTCTTGTGCGGAGGGAGACAAACACGTACCAATGAACAACAACGCGAAAACCACCGTAATCCTCGAGAGCTGCGAGCTGTTTTTCATTTCGTCTTGGAGGCTATCACAACGGTACGTCCCGGCCGCGCCGTTTACCCAAATACTGGGGCATCGCCCCACCGAAGGTTGACCGGAGGTCGTGCGACTGGGACCTTGCAGCAGTCAAGGACAATTCATTGATATTCGTCGATGAATAGGATAGTCTTTAGCTGAAGCAGAGGAGCTTGAGCAGGATGGCACGCAGTAAAAAGTCCAACGCAACGAATGGAGATTGTTGTCGCACTAGCACATCACCGAAGCTCGGACTGGCGCACGCCCGGGAATATGCCGGATGGTTCAATGCCTTGGCTGATCCCACGCGCATCCGCATCTTGAATTTGCTGGCAGCAAACCGCGATCCCGTGTGCGTCTGCGATATCGTGAAACATTTTCCGATCGGCCAGCCGACGATTTCTCATCACCTGAAAATCCTGAGGAAAACGCGGTTCGTGCAATCCGAGCGGCGCGGCACGTTCATGTATTACCGCGTGAACCGAAAGTGCCTGGGTGAATTTCCGAGCGCGGCCCGTCTGATCATGGACATATAGAGTGAAATTCGCACGTGTTGATCGTCCAAAGCTTATACGCACTTGCATCGAATATTGACGATATTAGATTAAGCAAAAGGAGAAAGGCAGTGGCAAACCAGGACATCAAGGAAGTGGTGAAAAGCAAGTACGGCGAAGCAGCCCGCCGCGTCGCGGCCGGTGAAAACAGCGGGTGTGGGTGCGCATCAGGCGCGATTCCTTGCTGCGATCCGATTTCTTCCAATCTTTACGCGTCCGGCGAAACGGCCGGTTTACCCGAGCAAGCAGTACTAGCTTCGCTCGGATGCGGAAATCCCGCAGCTTTGGCGCAACTGAATCCCGGCGATACTGTGCTCGATCTCGGCTCTGGAGGTGGAATTGACGTGCTACTTTCCGCGAAGCGCGTCGGCCCTACCGGAAAAGCCTACGGTCTGGATATGACCGACGACATGCTGGCCCTGGCGCGTGAAAATCAGCGCAAAGCCGGAGCGACCAACGTGGAATTTCTGAAGGGCGAGATCGAAAACATTCCGCTGCCGGACAATTCCGTGGACGTGGTGATCTCGAATTGCGTCATTAATCTTTCAGGGGACAAGTCTCGCGTGTTGCATGAGGCTTATCGCGTCCTGCGTCCGAGGGGCAGATTTGCAGTGTCAGACGTGGTGGTTCGCGGCGAAGTCCCCGCGGACGTGCGCAGGGACGTCGAGCTGTGGGTAGGGTGCGTGGCCGGAGCCATGCAGGAATCGGAATACCGGACGAAGCTCGCGGCCGCGGGGTTCGAAGACATCCAGATCGAGCCGACACGCGTTTACAGTGTTGAAGACGCCAGACAATTCCTCACAACGCAGGGCATTGACGTGGACGCAATCGCTCCACAGGTGGAAGGCAAATTCGCCAGCGCGTTTGTACGCGCGAAAAAGCCCGCGGCCAAAGAGGCTGCCGCAAACCGCGACTGCTGCGGACCTACGTGCTGCAGCACTGTGGAGGCGCCCAAGGTGCAAGCATGAAACCGCACTACAATGTTCTCTTTCTGTGTACCGGAAATTCCGCGCGCTCGATCATGGCCGAAGCAATTTTGAATCACAAAGGACGGCCGACATTTACTGCCTACAGCGCGGGCAGCCATCCTTCGGGTTATGTGCGCGAAGAAACCCTCGCACAACTCAAAAGCGCGGGCTTGCCGGTGGACGGCTTACGCAGCAAAAGCTGGGATGAGTTCGCGAAGCCCGACGCTCCGCGCATGGATTTTGTGTTTACAGTCTGCGACAACGCCGCAGGCGAGGTCTGCCCGGTCTGGCCCGCTCAGCCAATGACTGCGCATTGGGGGGTTCCCGAGCCGGGGGCGGTTGGGAGCGACCCCGAGCAACTCGAGCGCTCATTTCGCGACGTGTTGGTGGTGCTGGATCGAAGAATCAGTTTGCTGTTGGCGCTGCCTCTTGCCAGCCTCGACCAACTCGCGATCAACAAAGAGATCGATCGCATCGGGAAACAATGACGGCCTCACTCGCGCGCAGGGCGGCGGCCGAATTTCTAGGTACACTTCTCCTGGTGGCCACAGTGGTCGGCTCGGGAATTATGGGCGAGCGCCTGGCGGGCGGAAGTGTGGCCATCGCGCTGCTCGCCAACACGATCGCCACGGGCGCGGCGCTTGTGGCGCTGATTCTTGCGTTTGGCCCGATCTCTGGAGCGCACCTCAATCCTGTCGTGACGCTGGCCGACGCGATGGAAGGCGGGATTGCGTGGAAGGAGACTCCTCAATATATTCTTGGGCAGATATCCGGCGGAATCTGCGGAGCGATTACCGCCCATTTGATGTTTGGCCTGCAGGTCGTGTCGCTATCGCGGCACGAGCGCAGTGGTCCCGCTCAACTTTTCAGTGAGTTCGTCGCGACGTTCGGTTTGCTGTCCGTGATTTGGGGATGCGCGCGACACCGGTCGAACGCAGTGGCGTTCGCGGTCGGGGCGTACATCACGGCGGCGTACTGGTTCACCGCATCGACTTCGTTTGCGAATCCTGCGGTGACGATTGCGCGCTCATTGAGCGACACTTTCTCCGGTATCCGGCCGGCCGACGTCCTGGGATTCATCATGGCGCAACTCGCCGGAGGAATTGCCGCGACGCTCGTTTTCCGCTGGCTCGTTCCGTCCTTGCGATCAGCGGCAAAAGACGTGACGCTCGCGCACGATCCCGCGAGCCACGAAGAATAAAATACGAGACTGAAATTTACTTGCGGACGACGGATTCCAGAAGCTTCGTCCAGCGGGAGAGATGATCCAGCGATTCGCTGTGGGTGTGATCGAGCTCAAGAGGAGTGATGGAGATCGCTCCGTCGCGCACGGCGGCGAGATCCGTATCCGGCTCGATTCCGCTGACGAGCTGCTGTTCGTGCAGCCAAAAATATTTGCGGCCCCGCGGATCGGCGCCGGGCTGCAGCAGGTTGCGCGTGATCTTCGACGACTGCCGCGTGAAACGAACCGCGCCAGTCCACGCTTGCGGCACATTCACGTTCAACAGAATCCCCGGCGGCAAGCCTTCGGCCAGCACCAGCGGAATTAGAGTGCGCGCGAATTGTGCCGCCGGCTTGAAATCGAAATCCTTATTGCGATTGGCCACCGAAATCGCGATGGACGGCACGCGATTGATCGCGCCCTCCATCGCCGCGCCCACCGTGCCGGAATAATAGATGTTCTCGCCCAGGTTTCCGCCGCGATTGATTCCAGAAACGACGAGGTCGGGCTTTTCCTTGAGGATGGCATTGAAGGCGAGGATCACGGCGTCCGCAGGCGTGCCCTCGACCGAGTATTCGTTGGGCGCCACCTGATCCATGTAAATCGGCTGGCGCAGAGTAAGCGATTGCGCGCTGGCGCTGCGCTCGTGCGAGGGCGCAATCACGGTCAGACTGGCGTCGTCCTTCAGCGCGTCAACGAGCGCGCGCAGGCCCGGAGCGTGAATCCCGTCGTCGTTGGTAATCAAAATATGGGGCATGAAGATTCAGTGCAGACGTAACCCTTCCGAAAAATCCCTTCCGGTTGAACTGCGGAGAGGACAATGGTCGGGCATCCTTGCCCATTTTGTACTGGTCTGCCCGCGTCCGCTCCGTGCTTCAGAACTTTAGCACTCGACTATCAAACGCGCCATAGATGCGGCACTCAAACAGCGTCTCAATTTGCGCTTCAACAAAGGCGCATGATCTCTTCATGGTAGGCTTTTGAACGGAAAGATGGGGGTGAAAGCATGAGGATTGGTGTCTTATCTTGTCTGACCCTGTTGGTTGTTTCGCTGGCATTCGCTCAGGCTCACACGCCGGAACAAGGCTACGTTCCTGATTCGGAAACCGCCGTACAGATAGCGGAGGCGGTGTTAGTTCCTGTTTACGGCAAGAAGCATATTGAGTCGGAAAGGCCCTTCATTGCGAAGTTGAAAGATGGCGTGTGGACCGTTTCGGGCACTCTGCACTGTCCAGACGGGAAAGGTGGCACCACCACTCATTGCGTCGGTGGCGTTGCTGTGGTCGAGATTTCTAAGGCCGACGCACACATTCTATCGATGGTCCATTATAAGTAGATTCTTTGTACCAATCGAAAGTGAACTGCAAGGGTGTTGAATTGCCTTGCGGAAATCGCAGACCACCCAGAAGCCCACGAAATCTTAAATGGTCGGGACGACTGGATTTGAACCAGCGACCTCACGCACCCCAAGCGTGCGCGCTACCAGGCTGCGCCACGTCCCGACCGCTTGCGACCGTCAGTCAGCGTATCATTCACGTTCAAGAAGGGTCAAGACAGCGAGCAGCTCTTCGTGCAAATCCAGCAGGAATTTGCGCTGCTGGCGCGACGCAGACTCGCGACGCGGTGCGGGCGCATGAGCGCGCACCTCAGGACGGCTGGCACCACCACCGGCGGTCTCGGTCGAACCACTTGGTTCCTCGCCGTGGCCTTCGAGATATTTGCGCGCGCCGGCAATCGTGAAGCCTTCTTCGTAGAGCAGGCGCTTGATTTCAAACACCGTCTCGATGTCTTCGCGGCGATAGAGGCGATGTCCGCTGGGGCTTTTCACCGGCTCAAGCATGGGAAACTCGGTTTCCCAATAGCGCAGGACGAACGTCTTCGTAGCCGTCAAGCGGCTCACTTCGCCGATGCGGAATAGACTCTTCTCCGAATCTGTGGACGGCTCGGGAGTGGGAGCAGTACTGGCCATTTGTTTTCGGGTCTCTTCTCGTATCTCTTTGCTTATCGTAGGCTGATTTCGCGCGGTGTCAACCCCTGGCACGCTGTGGATTTTGCGCGTGGCCGGGCTGCGGGACTACCCAGCGAGAGTGAAATTTAGGATTTGCGCGGCGCGCGGCGTTCGCGTTGGCGCGAGCCGCGCTTTTTCAGACGCTGCGTGAAGCGAATGGGCGTACCAGTGAAATCGAATTTCGCGCGCAACTGATTTTCGAGGAAGCGCTGATAGCTGAAGTGCAGCGGCTTGAGCTGATTAGTGAAAAGCACGAACGTGGGCGGTGCGGTGGTGGCCTGCGTGATGTAAAAGATTTTCACCTCGCGGCTAGCCGGAGACGTGCCTTTATCGAGGTCCACGCTGGCAAGCCAGCGATTCAGTTCGCCGGTGGAGATGCGTTTGTGACGCGCTTCCGCCACGCGGTCAATCAGCTTATACAGCCGGTCAATGTTCTCGCCAGTTTTTGCTGAAAGAAAAACCACCGGAGCATAAGAAAGAAATTTCAGCCGCTGCCGGACGAGCGGCTCATAATCCTGCACCAACTTATTGGCGTTGAACGCGACGTATTTGCCGCCGCGTTTCTTTTGGTCCGTCGCCTTTTCCTGCGCGGCCGCTAGCGCGAGATCCCATTTATTCATCACGATGATCACGGAACGCCCGGACTGTTCCGCGTAGCTCGCGATGGTGGCATCGTGCGAAGTGATGCCCATCGCGGAGTCGGCAACGAGCAGCGCAATATCGGCGCGTTCCAGGTGTTGCCGCGCCATGATGACGCTCAACTTTTCGGCGATGAGTTTCGTCTTGCCTTTGCGCCGGATGCCCGCGGTATCGAGGAAGCGATACGATTTGCCGTTACGGTCCACTACGGTATCCACGGCGTCGCGCGTAGTGCCGGGTTCGGCTGAGACAATCGAGCGCTCTGCGCCCACCAGCTGATTCAGCAGCGTGGACTTGCCGACATTGGGGCGTCCGATGATCGCAATGTTGACGTCGGGCGTGGCAACAGTGGGTTCGCCCACGGGGATTTCTTCGGTCAGCGCATCCAGCAGCACATCAACTCCGAAACCGTGTTCCGCCGAGATTGGGAAAATTTCGTCGCCCAGTTCATAAAATTGCGCCGCGAATTCGGCCTGCTTCGGTGCATCCACTTTATTCACAGCCAGGATCGGCGGCTTGCCGGCGCGGCGCATGAGCAACGCGAGTTCCTGATCCAGAGGAGTGGGCCCAGCGCGGCCGTCCACCACCTGCACCACGCGCGTGGCGTTTTCGATGGCGACGCGCGCCTGGCGCAAAATTTCACCGGGGATTCCGGCTTTGTCCTCCGGAACGATTCCGCCCGTGTCCACGACTTCGAACGATTTGCCTTCCCAGTGCGCGGTGCCGTAAATGCGGTCGCGCGTGATGCCCGGCTCGTTGGTAACAATCGAGCGGCGCGTCCCAGTCAGGCGGTTGAAGAGCGTGGACTTGCCCACATTCGGGCGCCCGACGATTACGATGGATGGGAGTTTGGCTGTCATTTTTGCAGATGCCGGTGAGCAGGCTGCTTACTTTATCATCTCTCGCACGATCCGTGCGCGTTCAGGCTTGTTCCACCGTTCTCTGCATCGCTTTTTTTGAATCGGAGGCAAATCGTTTCTGCAAAGCTCGCGTGAACGGGTACGCGAGGCGAGCTAACGGGCGTGGCCTGGAGAAAGCGTAAATATCGTACCAGACCGTTTCGTCGTTAGCGTGAAACTCGACCGTGAAACGTTCCTCGCCCATTTCTGCGTGATCGGACAGGGTGCCGTACGCAAACCCGTACATCTCGATTGCCCCGCGGTCTTCAATCGTATAAACGATCCGGCAAGCGTTCAGCGACCAGAACCCCAGATGATGGACCACAACGGCAACCGTTGACCCTGCAACAATCGGGACATTTGGCCAGCACAGCTCCAGCCAGCTCATCTCAAACATCTTCCATTGCCTGATCGCATCCCGCGCGCGTTCAAAAACAGCGCTGCCGACGCCCAATTGGACTCGATTGTGGTCGACCACGTAGCCATCCGGCACGGTCGTTTGCGACGGCCCGACATGGCCGTAGGAGAATTTCCGATCCTTCTGCGCTGCGAGAAAGGCATGGATGATGTCCGGACTGGGTTTTGAAAGACTGAACATGAGTTTTTCGAGCGTGCCGAAAATCGTGTGCGAACTTCCTCACCCTATTCGATAAGTTTGCTAATTGCCAGCCGACTCGCGCCCAGGCAGCGGCCGATGCGCGTGTGATATCTTAGCGTTCTGAGTTCACGCGTCCACCAGAGCTAGAGGCATCATGCCGAAAAAATCCGCCGCCGCGACAAAACCTGAAGACGTAACCATCGAAGGAATATTCGGCCCCGGCGGGCTGCTCGAAAGCCGGCATCCGGGTTACGAATTCCGTTCGTCGCAACTGGCCATGGCGGAAATTGTGGACGAGGCGTTTCAGAAGCACCAGCACGCCATCATTGAGGCTGGTACCGGCACCGGGAAAACTCTCGCGTACCTGATTCCGGCGATTCGCAGCGGGCGGCGCGTGGTGATTTCGACGGCGACGAAATCCTTGCAGGAACAGTTGTTCGATAAGGATGTGCCGTTTCTGCAGAAGCATTTCGCTCCGAACCTGAAAGCGGCGCTGATGAAAGGCCGCAACAATTTTTTGTGTCGCCAAAAGGTCCACCAGATCGAGGGTCAAGCGGTGCTGAAGGGCATTGACGAAGTCGACTGGTTCTCGCAGATCAAAGATTGGGAGAAGCTGACGGAAACGGGCGACCGCTCCGAGCTGAGCTTTTTGCCGGACGACGCCGAACTATGGCACCGCATTGACGCGCGCAGTGACCTTTGCACCGGGCAGAAATGTCCGGAGTTCAATACCTGTTTCATCACCGCGATGCACCAGCGCGCGCAGGAAGCGGACCTAATCATCGTGAATCATCATTTATTTTTCGCGGACCTGGCGATTCGCCAGGATGATTTCGGATCCATCCTGCCTGAATATTCCGCGGTGGTGTTCGACGAAGCCCACGAAATCGAAGGTGTGGCCAGCGACTATTTCGGGCGGCGCGTTTCCAGTTATCAATTCGAAGAAATCGCGCGCGACACCGAGGCCATGCTGCGCATATTGAAAATCGAAGCCACGCCGGTGCGCAAGCACCTGATGCGTGTCCGCGAACGGGCCCGAACATTTTTCGAAAACTTCCCCGAGCGCGAAGGGCGCTTTCCCTTCGGCCCCGCGGAGCGCAAATCGTTTGTGGAACGCAACCATCAAGCTTTCGAGGATTTATCCGCGGCAGTGAAGCGAATCGAGACCGAGCTTTCGGCCATGAATCCGAAACCCGAAGAAGTAATCACGCTCGCGCGGCGCGCCGCAGAGCTGCGCCGGGAATTAGGATTTTTGCTCGAGAGCGAAGAGAAGAGTTTCGTCTATTGGTACGAACGCCGCGGCAAGGGCGTCATTCTTACGGCCACGCCGATCGACGTGAGCGAAATCCTGCGCGAGCAGCTTTTCGAGCGATTCGATACCGTGGTGCTCACTTCCGCGACTCTCGCGGTCGGGGGCCGCTTCGATTTCCTGAAGCAGCGGCTCGGCGTGATGCCTGCGAAGGAGACTGTCCTGCCGCAGGAATTCGATTTTCGCGAGCAAGCCTTACTGTATATTCCGGCATCTATGCCGGACGTGCGGCACGAAACATTCTCGACTCGCGCGGCGCACGAAATCGCGAAGCTGCTAGAGATTTCCAAGGGCCGCGCCTTTTGCCTGTTCACCAGTTACGCGCAAATGCGGACGGTGCATGATTTGGTCGGCGCGCGCGTGAGGTTTCCAGTGTTGCTGCAAGGCACAGCGCCGAAATCGGTGCTGCTCGAGCGATTCCGGACCACTCCGAACGCGGTGCTGTTTGCCACCGCGAGCTTCTGGCAGGGCGTGGACGTGCCCGGCACCCAGCTTTCCTGTGTGATCATTGATAAGCTGCCATTCGCGGTCCCGAGCGATCCGATCGTCGCGGCGCGGGTGCGCGCGCTGCAGGAAGATGGGCGCAATCCCTTTGCCGAGTATCAAGTGCCGGAAGCCGTTCTGGCGCTGAAGCAAGGCTTCGGACGGCTGATTCGCTCGAAGACCGACCGCGGTATTCTCACCATCCTCGATAACCGCATCTCACGAATGCAGTATGGTAGAATTTTTCTTGAGTCCCTGCCCGACTACACGACCACGCAGGACATCGCCGAAGTCGCGCGCTTCATGGAAAATCATCCGGATTGATGCGTGGGCGCAGGGAAAACAACCGCGGCCCGACGTGTATTTGCGGAATTGATTACCTAAGGATGGCTGATGTACGAAGTCAGTGTGGATGAAACCTTCGCAGCGGCGCACAACCTGCGCGGCTACAAGGGAAAATGCGAGGACTTGCACGGGCACAATTATAAAGTGCGCGTGACGCTCGCCGGCACGGAACTCGATTCTGTTGGGCTCCTCTACGATTTCGTGCATTTGAAGCAAGTGATCCACGGCGTGATTCGCTCGCTCGATCACAAATATTTGAACGAACTGAAGCCGTTCGACCTGCTGAACCCCTCCGCGGAAAATATCGCCAAACATATCTACGAAGAGGCCGCGAAGCAGATGCGTGAAACGCCGAATGGCGCGGCCATCTCGAGCATCACGGTGTGGGAGACAGACGTAACGGCGGCGACGTATCGTCCGTAGCAACGCGGAATAACAAGAAAGAGCCGATCGAAAATGAACCGGGCTTTTCTGATCATTCTGATTCCGTTCATTCTGGTTACGATCTTCTGGCTGACGCTGGGATGGGGTTGGCACGTAGGGGTAATTGGCGGGTGCCTGGAGATTGCCATCACCGCTGCAATTGCGATCTTGATCTCGCGGCACCGTATCGCGCGGCAAAGTCCCGACTCGGGAGACTCCCCGACGAGCCACTAGAACCTGGAATTTCTGCCTTATGGTCATCACCGAAATATTCAAATCCATTCAAGGCGAAGGCACCCGCGCTGGTTTGCCGTGTGTTTTCGTGCGGCTTACTGGGTGCAATCTTCGTTGCACCTGGTGTGACACAGCGTATGCGTTTCACGGCGGCGTGAAGCGGACCATCGAAGAAGTGCTCGGCCAGGTTCACGAACTGGCTGGCGATGGCGCCAGTCGCGTACCGCTCGTCGAAATCACTGGCGGCGAGCCGCTCTTGCAGCCGGAGACGCCCGAGCTTGCCGAAAAGCTGCTCGCAGCGGGTTACACGGTGATGATCGAGACTAGCGGAGAACGGCCTGTAGGCGTGCTACCCCGCGAGGTGATCAAAATCGTGGACGTGAAGTGCCCGGATTCGGGCGAGCCGGACACGTTCGACATGTCGAATCTACAAGCGGTCGATGAGAAAGATGAAATCAAATTTGTGATTTCGACGCGCCGCGATTACGAATTCGCCCGGGATTTCACTGTGCTGCATCGCCTGGCCGCGCGCGTCCACCAGGTTCTTTTTTCGCCCGTATTTCCCGACCCTGCGGGAAAATGGGAAGGACTCAGCGCGCGCGAACTAGCCGAATGGATTCTTGCGGACGGTTTGCCGGTGCGCCTCGGTTTGCAATTGCACAAATTCATTTGGGACCCGGCGATGAAGGGCGTCTGAATTCAGGTTATGGCCGAAAAACCAAAAGCGGTAGTGCTGCTCAGCGGGGGTATGGACTCCTGCGTGACGGCGGCGATCGCGAGCCAAACGCATCGTCTAGCGACGCTGCACGTGAGTTACGCGCAACGAACCGAACGCCGCGAGCGCCGCGCGTTCGAGGAGGTCGCGGACTTCTACAGCGTTCGCGAGCGGCTGGCGATACGCCTGGATTTCTTCGCGAAGATCGGCGGCTCGGCGCTAACGGATGAACGGATTACGGTTCCTGAATCCGGCGCCGCGCTGGCTCACGACGCTGGTATTCCCGTCACGTACGTTCCTTTCCGCAACGCGCACTTTCTATCCGCCGCGGTCAGCTGGGCGGAAGTGATCGGCGCGACCGCGATTTTTATCGGCGCGGTGGCGGAAGATAGTTCGGGGTATCCTGATTGCCGGCCGGAATACTATCGCGCGTTCGCGGAACTGATAAAGCAAGGAACTCGGCCGGAAACGCACATTGAGATCATCACGCCCGTAATCGCCATGAAAAAGAACGAAATCGTGAGGCGTGGAGTGGAACTGGGGGCACCGCTGGACAAGACGTGGTCCTGCTATCAATTCGAAGACGAAGCCTGCGGAATGTGCGATAGTTGCCGGTTGCGCCTGCGGGCGTTTGCCGAGGCGGAATTACCTGACCCTATCGCTTATCGGGTGCGAGTTGGGCAATAATAGCCGCCGCAATTTTATCGCCGGAGGAACCATGCACATGCGAAAAATGATTTCCGTCCTGGGAGCGTGGATGTTGATGGCGCTTTTTGCCACCGCCGCGCTGGCTCAAGGCACGGGCAGACTGAACGGGGAGATCTTGGACAAAGACGGCAAGCCGATGGTGGGCGCAACAGTTACGCTCACCAATCCGGACACAGGGCAGACCTTCACGGAGAAGACCGATAAGAACGGAAAATTTGTCCAATTGGCAATGAAGGGCGGGATCTACCTAGTCACGCTTCCGGACTTAAAATATTCCGAAAAATTTCAAGTGCAGGATGGCCAGGAAAATAACTACAAGCTCAGCGTGAAAGATTTGATCGCCTCTGGTGCAACAGCGAATCCGGATGCGGTCAAGAAGAAAGACGAAGAGGAAAACAAATTCAAAGCCATGAAGGGCCATTTCGACGCCGGCGTGGCAGCCATGACGAACGCCGACAACTTGAAAACACAGCTGAAGGCTGCCCCAGCGGATCAGAAGGCTTCGTTGCAATCGCAGCGAACCGCCGCCTGCCAGTCAGCTGCGGGAGAATTCAAGCAGGCCGAGCAAGGAGTCGGCGAAAAGGACGCCAGCAACCATGCGATGATTCTGGGCAACTTGGGAGCGGCCAGCGAATGCGCGGGGAACTACGATGATGCGGTTGCCGCGTTTCAGAAAGCGTCCGACCTGAAGCCAGGCGCCAACTACTACACCGGCCTGGCCACCAATCTTGCCAACGTGGGAGCGGCTACCACCGATCCAACGGCTGCAGCGGCCAAGTTCAATGACGCCAGCGGAGCGTGCGATAAAGCCACGGCGCTCGATCCTGCGGCAGGTGCCACGTGTTGGAAGAATCTCGGCATCGTGCTTAGCAACAAAGGCCGGATGAAGGAAGCAGTCACCCCGCTGCAAAAAGCGAGCCAAGCCAATCCTAAGGATCAGCTGACCTGGTTCATGCTCGGCAGCGCCCTCACCGCAACAATCGAGACCAAAGAACAAGGCGACAAGATGACCTACAGCATTCCGCCCGGGACCGGGGACGCGTATCAAAAGTGCATTGACCTGGGAGCGGACAACCCCGTGGGAAAGCAGTGCAAGGAAGCGCTCGACGGATTGGTGGCCATGAATGGAGGCCAGGACCTGTCAGTGGGCAAAAGGAAGAAAAAATAAGCCATTTTCTGGAAGGATGACGGCACTCTCGACCAAATGTGTGCCGCCTCACTCTCTTTTCCACAGCATTAATTTTTGTGATGCTTTCTTTTCTCGATTCGTGATTGCAACAGTGCTATTCTCTGGCCCATCATCAGAGACAAATGGACAAAGCGTCGAGAGACCCTCAACGGACCCGGTGCAGAAGTGGATTCGAACCAACCTAGTACTGAACGCCGCCGCAGCGAACGCATCATTGAATCCCTTCCGCTGACGGTACGCGGCATTGATCTTCTGGGCCAGCCTTTCGAAGAACGAACCATCACACTCGCGTTCAATCTGCAAGGATGCCGGTACAGCTCCAAGCACCATCTGCCTCGAAATACCTGGGTTACGCTGGATTTGTCGCAAAGCGCGCCGGGGCAGCAAGCTCGCGCCGGAGCCGACCAGCACGCGAACTTGCGCGCGCGTGTCGCTTGGGTGCAACGGCCGCATTCGATTCGCGACTTTTTCCAGATTGCCGTCGAGCTCGAAAGTCCCGCAAATGTCTGGGGGCTCGATAATCCGCCGGCCGACTGGACGCAAACAGAACCCGAGCTTCAGTCGTCACTGGTTTCCTCCGAGACGTTACACCGCCACCCGACCGAGCATTCGCAACAAGACACCGCAGTAGAAAGCCACCCTGCTTCCATGGATACCCCTATGACCGAGCCCAGTTTTGATTCGTCCGCATTCGCATCTGAGCACGAATCCCCAGTTACGACCGCCTCCGCGGAAACGATCTCGGCGTCTGATAGCCCGCTTCTGCGCGAATTGCGCGCGGAGCTCGACCGCCACGCCAAGGAATCGGCCGCGGCGGCAGCGGACCACGCTCGCGAAGAGGTTCTGCGAACCGTGGAAGAGACCGACCGCAGAAGGACCGCGAGCGCCGAGGAGCTCTTCGCCCGGTGGAAGGCCGAAATTGAGCAGATACAATCGGGCGCGCGCGAGGAATTTTTCTCGCAGGTGTCCGCAAAGCAGGAACAGGCTCTGCGCGATCTGCACTCCGAATTCGAGGGAAAACTCACCGAAGCCCGCGAATTGATGGGCCAGATCGGCGAGCAGGCGGAAACGTTGCGCTCCGAAAGTGGCGCCGCCCGCGAAGCGACCATGCAAGTGGCGCAGGCGCTGCTGCAATTCGAGGCCGTAGATGCGGCACGCGCGTCGCGAACGACGGAACCTTCCCAGGAAGAAAAGGATACTCGTGAGAGCGCGGCAGCTACCTGGCGCCAGCAGCTGGACGCAGAAATGGCCGTCGCACAGGGCCAGTGGAACGAGCTCCTGCAATCATCATTGGACAGCAACCTGCACCGGATGATCGAACAGCTAACGCAGCGCTCGCAAGAAGTGCTGCAAACAGCGGAACAAAGAATGACCGAGCGACTGGGCGAATTGCGCCAGCCCTTTGCGCAAGCCGCGGCCGAGGCGCGCGACACGTTTGCGGGAATTCAATCTTCGCTCGATCAGGAAGTGCTTAAGGCACAGGAATCGCTGGCGGGCGTTGAACTCGTTGCCCATCGTACCAAGGAATTGTCCGCACAATTGGAAGCCGCCAGTCATGACACAGTGAACGAGCTGCACCGCCGACTGGAAAAAATCCTGGACGCGCAGACGGCGGAAATGAATCGCAGAGCCGAGCACATTTCAGCGGGCATGTCGCAACGCGTCGCGCCTGGGCTCGATTCTCTCGGACGCCAGTTTCTAGAGCGCATCTCCGCGGAGGCGGAATCTAAACTCGCGCCGCATCTCGAGCGTGTGCCCGCGCTCCTGCATGAACTCTCGGCCCGCGAAGTGCAAGTAGAAGAGAGCCTGCGTCTGCACCGCGAGCGATTGCGCCAGGTTTCGGAAAAAAATCAGAAGGAAGTTACCGCGCAGATGGCGACGACGCTGGCAAGCGTGCACGAGGATTTCGAAGCAGCGCGCACAGAAGCGCTCGCGAAATGGACTGCGGAACTTGATTCCAGCGGAGTCCGCGCGTCGCATACCGCCGCGGAATCCATCGGCCACACTTCCGAATGGCTGCAGCAAGAAGCGCAGTCGCGCCTGCAGGCGCAAGTCGAACAGTCTCTGGTGACTGCCGGCGCCGGGTTGGAAAACAAAGCCGCTGAAGCCGCGCAAAAATTTGAAGCGCAGCTCGCCGCGCAATCCGAAGCACACCTGGCGCAGATCCGCTCGCAGGTGGAAAATGCGGCCGGCGAAGTGACGGGGCGCGCGCGAACGGAACTCGATCGCGCGGCTGAAGCCGCAGCCGCTTCGTTTGGGCAGGTATTGCACGAACTGTCGGAGCGTGAAACCACGCAATTTGCCGCGGATTCCAGCGCCACGCGGCGCGAGCGTACCGAGGAATTCGATCGCTCCACACAGGAATTGCTGCACCAACTGGAAATCAACGCTTGGTCTTCGGTCGAGCGTTTCCGCTCGCAGATGGCATCACAATTGGAAACGAGCGTTGGCGAAGGCCGCGCGGCTCTGAGCGCGGAATTTGCGTCGTCTATGGAAGGTTATCGCTCCGAGCGCGACGCCCATCAGCAGGAATGGCTGGCCAATCTCGATCGGATGAGCGATGAAGCCGCGGGCAAGTTCCAGGATAAGCTGCAGAGCACGGCCGATTCCTGGGTGGTTGCTTCCGTGCGCCGCCTCAACGAGCACGGGCAGAACGGAATCGAATCGCTACTGCGTTCCGCCGATCAAGCCCTGCGCGATTCCTGTTCCAAGGTCTTCGAAGGCTTGGCGGAAATGTTGCGCGAACGAGCAACGAGCGCCGCTGGTGCCGGCAACGTTGCAGGCTTCGCGATTCCCAATCGCGACACATCCGAGAATCCTGGCCCGCGCAACGAAGCAATTTAGACCCGGCGGCAACAGACACGCGAGCGAAGCGAGCTTTCCGCTCGCCGGTGGCTCAGGCCATGATTTTACTTGACCTCGTTGACCCGAAATTCCTAGTGGTTCATTTTCCAGTGGGCAGCCGATCCTCTAAGTGGGCGGACGCTTGCCTTGACATTCTAGTGGAAGCGCCATAGCATCACCTAGAATGTCTACTAAAGAGCAACGCCAGCGGATGGGCTGCTGCAAGGTAAGCTGGCGCGAGTGACCGCGCGCATTCTGCGACGCACACCGGGGGAGCGCCAATCGTGAAGCGGCGTAAGCGCATGCTGGAAGACCTCGAGCAAGATATCCGCGAACACATCGACCGCGAGACCCAAGACAACATCGGGCGCGGTATGCGGCCGGAAGAAGCGCGCTACGCGGCACTGCGCAAGTTCGGCAACATAAGGCGAGTCCAGGAAGACACGCGCGAGGTGTGGCGTTTCGTTTGGTTCGAGCAGCTGCTGCAAGACGTCCGGCACGGATTTCGGATAATCCGTAGAAGTCCTTTTTTCGCCCTCACGGCGATCCTCACGCTGGCCCTCGGCATCGGTGCCAACACTGCAATCTTCACGGTCGTTCATGCTGTCTTGCTACAACCGCTCCCTTATCCCAATTCGGAGCGCCTCGCCATCATCTGGTCCGGGCTCGGCGATGAGCACCGCGCACCCGCTTCCGAATATGAGCTTCTGCAGCTCCGCGAGCGCTCTCACCTGTTTGACCAAATCGGCGGAATTTGGGTGCGAAATTCCGTCGTTCCCGGGGAAGGCACAACCGAGCAGGTGAAGCTCGGTCTGGTGACGGATAATTTCCTCTCGTTGCTCTGCCGCAAACCCGCACTGGGCCGCCTGTTTACAGCGCAGGATGTACAGGCAAACGCGCAGGACGCGCTGATCATTTCCTATGGGCTCTGGCGGCGCAGGTTCGGCGGCGATCCCAGCGTCATTGGCCGCGCCTTGCGGGTGGGCGACGGCTGGATAACTGTCGTCGGAGTGTTGCCTCAGGACTTCCGTCTGATTTTTCCCGAGGACTCCAGCGTCCCGGCTAACGTTGATCTCTTCATGCCTCTTGGATTCGCCAACGCTCAGCCGGACGGCTCGAACTACCTGCGCACCATTGGGCGCCTCCGGCCTGGAGCCAACTTCACGCAAGCGCAATCGGAATTCGATGGAATTGCCGCGGAACTTCGCCGCGGCGTGCCCGCGTTTGATGACCAGAAGTTTTCGCTACACGTGGCACCTTTGCAAGACGATGACGTGCGCAATGTGCGCCGCACGCTTCTGCTGCTCTTCGGCGGGGTGGCTTTTGTATTGCTGATTGCTTGCGCCAACGTGGCCAACCTATTGCTTGCGCGTTCAAGCTATCGCGTGCGTGAAACTACGATTCGCCTCGCCATCGGTGCGCGACGCAGCCGCATCATCCGGCAATTGCTCACCGAAAGCGTCGTGCTCGGACTGTCTGGCGGAGTTGCCGCCATTGGCGTCGGATGGCTGGCGCTGAAGTGGCTGCTTGCGTTTCGGCCTGAATCCCTCTTGCGACTTGGTTCGATTCGGCTCGATCCTGCGGTGTTTGCGTACACTCTTTCGATCTCGATTCTTACGGGAATCGTTTTTGGCCTCGCGCCTGCATTTACCGCAAGCCGCGTGGACCTGCTAGACGCACTTAAGAGTGGCGGACGCGTTGCCGGCGTCGCGAGCGGACTGCCTCGCGCGGTGCTGATCGCTGCCGAAGTGGCACTCAGCTTTGTTCTGCTGGCAGGGACAGGTCTTTTAGTGCGCACGTTCCTTGCTGTTCTTAAGGTGAATCCCGGGTTCCAGCCCGAAGGCGTACTCACTTTCACCACTTCTCCCGGCAACTATAATTTCGTGCAACAACTCCAGCAGAAACTGCTCACGATTCCTGGCGTGCAGTCCGCCTCGCTCGTCTCCCACCTGCCGCTCGATGACAGCTACCCAAATTGGTATGACGCCTATTATCCCGAAGGCAGTCCGCCGTCACAGCAATCCACCTTACAGGCCGATGACCGTTCAATTCTGCCGGGCTATTTTGAAACGATTGGAGCGACGCTCATCGAAGGCCGCGACTTTACCGATGCAGACGATGCCGCGCATCAGCACGTCGCTATCATTGATGACGCACTCGCAAACCAAACCTGGCCCGGCCTGGATCCTCTGGGACGTAAACTCAACATCTCCGACTCACCTAAAGGGCCTTATCAGTTCGAGCGAGACTGGGTGGTAGTCGTAGGCGTGGTCAAGCACGTGCAATATCACTCGCTGACGATTATGGTGCGGCCGCAAATCTACGTTCCCTTTCAGCTCGCTCCGCGTCCCGTATCGTTCGTGTTGCGCTCGGCCGTGCCGCTCGCGGATTTAGCCGCGCCCATCCGTGAGGAAGTTTCGCGTCTGGACAAAGGCGCGCCAGTTGCAAGGCTAATTGCCCTCAGCGAGCTGGTGAATCAAGCCCGCGCGCAGAACCGTTTTGTGGCATCCCTTGCGGGCGCACTGGCAGCGGTCGCGCTTTTGCTTGCCTGCGTCGGGATCGCGGGCGTCACCGCGTTTTCAATCGCGCAACGCACCAGTGAAATCGGCATCCGCATGGCGCTCGGTGCCACCTCAAGGCAAATTCTTCGGATGATCCTCGGTCAAAACCTCGCTCCGGTAATAGCCGGGCTTTTGGCGGGACTGGTCTTGTCGTTTGCCCTTACACCGCTGTTGCAATCGCTGCTCTTTGGCGTAAGGCCCGGCGATCCACTGACTTTTGGTTCGATCTCGACCTTCTTGCTTCTGGTGGGAACGCTGGCCTGCTATCTGCCGGCCCTGCGCGCCACCCGAATCGAACCGAGCACGGCGCTGCGCTATGAGTAACCAGCCCCCAGTGGCCACCGCTTAGTTCTATTTCTTATTGCTGGGATCGTCGTCGGGATTGACGTAGTTGAATTGAAACGGAGCTTGGCCGTGGACCTGCACCACGACTTCTCCGCTGGCCATCGCGTAGTGATGCATGTCCGGATCAAGATAAGCAAAACTGCCGGCCGGGAAAGCTCCCATCTTGCTTTCGTCAAAGCGATCGCCCATCCCCAACTTGAAGGTGCCGGACATAACAGTGACGTTTTCGCGATAAGGATGCCAATGAGGTGCGACGCGGTACCCGTCAGGCATCTTGAAGCGCACGGTGTAATCGCCGCTGGAACCACTTGGGTTCCCCTCAAGCACCGCAAGCTGCGCTCCGGGCGCTACGAATGCGGGTGCCGGACCGTAAGGAACAGCGTCTGGGGTGAATGCATTTTTGGCAGAAGAAGAGCTCTGAGCACGAATCGTGAAGACCAGAGCTACTCCGCACAACAGCACGAGCAGTGAAGAACCAAGATACAAGTTACGTTTCATAATGCTGCCTCCGTCGCGGGGATTTGACTGGCGAGAATAATCGTCTAACCATCAACTTGTTGCAATTGAAACGGCATAACCTTTCCATATCCTTTGTATATCGTCGTAAACCGCTCAATCTTAGAGGATAATGCGCGCAATAGACGTCATGCCTCGTGCTAATCGAGCAGCGGCTGAAATTGAGTTGGATCTCGGGCGCTACGAACTTCGCCGCGATGGACGGCGAGTGAGGCTCGAGAAGAAGCCGATGGAGCTGCTGATTTTCCTCGTCGGCCGCAGAGATCAACTTGTTTCGCGCAAAGACATCGTCACGAAACTCTGGCGTTCGGACCTTTTCATTGATACGCAGCCAAATGTCAACAACATCGTGCGAAAAATCCGCGCCGCTTTGGGCGATGACTCAGATAAACCGCGGTTCCTGGAAACGGTTGTTGGCAAAGGGTATCGATTCATCGGGCCCGTGCGCGTGATTGATGCTCGCTTTCCGCAGTCCCAACTCGAACAAAATGCGGCAAGAGAGGCCGATGGGCAGCCCGCGCCGGCGCGGACGGAGCGCTCCTCGCTCGCCGTGCTGCCACTGCTTGTTCTTGGAAACGCGTCCGATGAGCAGGGTGTGAGCCTGGGATTTGCAGACGCGCTGATATCGCGCCTCGGAAATCTCCAAGGTGTGGACGTTTTGCCGGCCTCAGCGATGCTGAGCGTGCCGGCGGAAATGACAGCTTCCGATATCGGAGCGAAATTGGGCGTGCGTTTTGTAGTCCGCGGCGCCATCCAGGAATCGAAGGGGCAGTGGCGTCTATCGCTTGAGTTGTTTGACACGCGTCTGCAAGCCGCAGCCTTCACACAAAAGTGTGACCTCGACCTCCATCGTCTATCCGAGCTCGAAGATGAAATAGCCAAACGAATCGCGAGCGCGTTGAATAGACCCCTTCGTCCGCCGGCGGCTAGCCGTCGCCCACGGTACAGCAGGGATCCGCTGGCTTATGCCGAATTCGTACGCGGCTACCGGCTAAGCTCCTCGGGCGACCCGGCGCTTCTGGAAGAAGCGGCTCAGAAACTGAGCAACGCGGTGACACGAGATCCGGTTTTCTCCCTCGCTCATGCGACGCTGTCGTTGGTTTGTGCGAATCTTCATTTCGAGTTCGACTCGACTCGCACTTGGCTGGAAAGGGCGGAGTTTCATTGCCATCGCGCGCTGGAAGTGGATCCGGATTTGCCGGAAGGACACGTCGCCAATGCTTTTCTGTTCTGGGGGCCGTCGAAAAATTTCCAGCACCTGGAAGCGATTGCCGAACTGCGGCGGGCGCTCGCGCTGCAGAACAATCTACCTCATGCTTACAACCGCCTGGGCACGATTTTGGCGCACATCGGTCTGCTCGATCATGCGCGCGAAATGTACGAAAGAGGGCGAGCGTTCGATCCGAAAAAGGCGCTCAGCCACAGTGTCGTCCAAGTCTATATGTGGAATCAAGAATACGACCTGGCGCGGGAAGAGATTCAAGCGTGGCGTGCCGAGAATCCGAAGAACAAGTATCCCCTGTATTTTGCTCCGCAGCTGGCCATGATGACGCGGGATTGGAAACAGGCAAAAGCTCTGCTCGATGAGGCGGTCCAGCTTTTGCCTGAAGAACCGCTGATCGTCAGTTTGCTCGGCGTCTATTATGCTCTGAAAGGGAAGTCTGAACCGGCGCTGGAGTGTCTCACTCGAGCCTGTAGCAGTGCGAAATCTTTTGGACACGCTCACCATACCTATTACCAAGTCGCGTGCATCCTTGCACTGCTAGAGCGCCGTAAAGCGGCCTTCGAATGGCTCGAGCGGAGTGTCGGCACCGGATTTGCATGCTGGCCATTTTTTATGAAAGACCCTTGTCTCCAGAATTTGCGCGGTCTTCCTGAATTTGAAGTCTTGGTGAGTTCTCTCCAGGCCAAGTACCCGGACCACCTGGGATTGCTCTTTCCACGGCGAGGTTGAAAAGGTGACCAAGAGCCGCCTAGAAGCTTTCAGCGATGGGGTTTTCGCGATCATTATCACCATCATGGTTCTGGACCTCAGGGTTCCGCACAGTACGAGCTTCGCGGCTCTGGGCGCAATGCTGCCGGTGTTTCTCAGTTACGTCATGAGCTTCCTCTATGTCGGCGTCTACTGGAACAATCACCACCACCTTCTTCAAGCCGCTGAGCGCGTCGACGGGAAAATCCTTTGGGCCAATTTGCACCTTCTTTTTTGGCTTTCGCTCGCGCCCTTCACCACGGCGTGGCTCGGTGAGAACCGCATCGCGACCGGTCCCGTGGCGATGTATGGAATCATGCTGCTCTTTGCCGGAATCGCCTATTTCATTTTGACCAAGGCCCTTATCGCGCAGCACGGGAAGGAATCGAAAATCGCCAAGTCCATCGGAAAAGACTGGAAGGGCTTCGCGTCCGTTGTCATGTATTCGCTCGCGCTGGCAATTGCCTTCGTGCGGCCGGCCGTTGCCTGCGCAGGCTATGTACTGGTCCTGATTATGTGGCTGCTCCCAGATCCGCGGATCGAAAAGCGCGTGGACACCAGCGCGTCAATGCGCCGATAGTATCAGCGACCCCTGATACTCACAGCACAACCACAACCCGCCCGCGCCGCACCGGGTGTTCTGCAAGCTCGTGCGCGCGAGCGATGTCTGCGAGCGGGATTCGTTCACCGATTTCAAAGCCCGGCCACCCCGCCTCCAGCGCAGCATTCAAATCCCGCGCGGCTTGCAATTTCGCTTCCTTCGGGAAATCGTCGCTCCCTAAAAAGAACACACGAATGTTCTTGAATACCATTTGCCAGAAGGGAATCTTCGGAGTGGCGTTATCGGTGGCATAGCTCGCGATCGAACCGCCCTGCTTCAGGAGTTCGACGTCGGCTCCGATGTTGGCCCCAAACGCCACTTCGACGATGTGATCGATTCCGTCGGGAGCCAGGGCTCTCACGCGCGAAATCAGTTCCTTATCGCTGACAAGCACTTCGTGGGCGCCGGCGCTCTTTGCGGCGGCTTCGTCCGACGGCGACCGAACGGTTCCGATCACCCGCGCTCCCGCGAAACGGGCGAGTTGAACTGCGCAAAGACCCACGGAACCTGCCGCCCCTTGCACCAACACAGTGTGTGCATTCACGGGACCTGCCACATGAACAGCCCGGTGCGCCGTGATACCGGGTATGCCGAGACAGGCGCCTTGCTCCATCGCCACGCTTTCCGGTAAACGAGCAATCTTATCCACGGGCACCACTGTAAACTCCGCGGCCGTACCAAACGGACGATACGACTGGGCTCCGTAACACCACACCGAACGGCCCATCCATTCAGAGGGAACGCCGGCGCCAAGCTGATCCACGCGGCCGGCGCCATCACTATGCGGAATCACGCGAGGATACGGCATACCCACACCAAAGGCGTCCGAGCGCTTCTTGACATCGCCGGGATTGATGCCGGAAGCAGCAAGGCGAATGCGAACTTCCCCCGCCGCTGGAATCGGGTCCGGCATCTCGCCGACCACCAGCACTTCGCGAGCCGGCCCCTGCTTTTCGTACCAGGCCGCCTTCATTTAAGTTCCTCGGAACATCTCTCACCAAATCAATTGCCCAGATCCTCTTTGGATTTGACGAGACGCTTTAGGGGTCGAATCGGCTTTCCCTTCGGAGTCACTTCCCCTTGCTCACTCCAGCTTTAAGGCCGCCTAAGGTGGGCACCCGTCGGCCATCCATTTAGCGAACAGTTCAATGCGAGATTGCGGCCACGGACCTTCTCCTCTTGGCGGTGGGGGCGGCATTACCGCGCCGCCGATGCCCCGAATACGGTCGTAGATGGCGGTCGCGTGCGCCTTCACGTCATCATAACTTCCCAGGTTGAACGCCTTGCTCATGCCTTGAATGTCTCGCTCCGTAAAAAGCGGCCGAATGTCCGCTTGAAAACTCGTCGGTTTCGTCATTGCGCCTCACAGTCATCGGATTATACATGCGTCCAAAACAGTCGCGAGGTCGGGTGCTGAACAGCGGTAGAACTGGGAAATACTTTTCCAAAAATGGAAAAACGCTAATGCGACTCGTTCAGGGCGAAGCTTACTCTGGTTTAAGCAGACTGGATTCTGAATCTTCCTGTCTGCAGCACAGCATGGCATTCCTGCTCGAGTAAACTCAAGAGCTGATCCATGTGCTCGGTGCGCGTGCGGAAGTTCACCGGGTTAATCCGAAACCATGTTTTGCCCTTCAGTTCCGTGGTCGAGATCCAAAATTTCCCACTCTCCTCAATTCGCCTCGCGACCTCGGCATGTAATTCTTTCGATTGTGCCTCATCGAGATCCGCTCCCCGGTATCGAATGCAGATGGCCGACATCGGGGGCTGACTGGCGGCTTCGAACTCAAGATTTTTTGCAGCCATGGAATACAAGTGCTTTGCCTGGCGCATATTGTTGTCAATCCACTCCCCGATCTGATTCGCGCCGTAGCGCTTGAAACTCATCCACACTTTCAGCCCGCGAAAACGCCGCGATTGCTCGAAACTGTGGACGTAATACTGGTATCGTTCGTTCGCGCGATCGAGCTCGTCGGTAAGGTACGACGGCTTCATCCCAAATGACGCTGTCAATCTCCGGTCATCCTTCACCAGGATTGCCCCCGCATCGAGTGGCGCGTAAAACCACTTGTGCGGATCAATCGTGATGGAATCCGCGAGCTCCAATCCGCGATCGCGCATGGGCCATGCGTGGGAGAGCAGCATGCCGCCGCCGTAGGCCGCATCGGCGTGAAGCCACATTCCTTCTCGGTCCGCAATCTTCCGCAGCTCGCGCACGGGATCAACTGCGCCGGTGTTTGTGGTACCGAAAATGCCCACAATGCACATCGGCCGTATCCCGCGCTTACGATCCGCCGCGATCGCTTCCTCGAGCGCATCCAGCCTCACTTGAAATTCAGCGTCGGTTGGCAACGCACGCAGCGCCGTGCGGCCCAGGCCGACGGCGTCAACAGCCTTGTCCACCGAAACATGCCGTTCTTCCGAGGCGTACACTGCCCACTGTTCCCGAACTCCGTCATGCTGTATCCGGTCGCCCGAAACGGAGTCCCGCGCCAACTTGAGCCCGATGAAGTTCGCCATCATGCCGCCACTCGTAAGATTGCCTCCAGCGGAGGCGTCATAGCCGACCAAGTCGGTGAGCCAGCGCACCGTCCGTCGCTCCATGGCGACGGCCGCGGGCCCGATCGTATACGCGCCGATGTTTTGATTGAGTGCCGAGCAGATGAAATCCGCGATGATGCCGACGGGGTTCGGCGAGGGCGTAATTAGTCCCATGTAGCCGGGATGTCCGACATGCGTGCAATACGGAAGAAGCTTTTCCTGCAATTCTGCCAGCACCTTTTCCGGGGAACTGGATTCCTGCGGCAACGGCTCGGCAAAAAACTTCGTTAACGTGCTCGGCTCCACATCCGGGAACACTGGCTTCTCTTCAATGTGCTCCAGATACTCGGCCAACAGGTCCACCACTCGGTGTCCAACTTCGCGAAATTCTTCCGGATTCATAAGCCGCCTCAGTCCAAGGTTACGATGGAAATTGCAAACTCTGCTACTAACGCTCGCGTCGGACTCAGTCGCCGGCTGCCGGCGTCTCTACTTTTTCCCAACAACTTCCAGCACGGAAGCGGCCACGTAGTTGACCTGCTCTGCCGTCATTCCCGGAAACAGTGGCAGACTGAGCACGCGTTCGCAGGCGCGCTCCGCGTTGGGAAATGTTCCGGCCGGACAGCCTAGCGATGAATAAGCCGGTTGTAGATGTACAGGTTTGGGATAGTGCACCGACGTTTCAATGCTGCGCTCGGCGAGCTGCGCGATCACAGCGTTGCGGTTGCTCACGTAAATTGCGAACTGGTGGTACACGCACTCGTCGTGAGGATCATCCACGGGAATCGTGAGGCGCGCGCCTTCCAGCATTCGGCGGTATTCACGTGCAATCTCCCGACGCCTTTCGGTCCAGCCGTGCAATCGGCGCAACTTGATACGCAACACAGCTCCCTGAAATCCGTGCATCCGATAGTTGTAGCCGGGGAATTCGTGATCGTAGCGCGCGGTTTGCCCGTGAGAACGCGCGGCGCGCGCGAATTTTGCCGCAGCGTCATCGTTGGTGGTCAGCGCACCGCCTTCTCCGTACGCGCCCAGATTCTTTGTGGGATAAAAGCTGAATGCGGCCGCATGGCCGAGCGACCCGACGCGCTGCTTGTGGTAGCGCGCGGCGTGCGCTTGTGCGGCATCTTCCAGAATTCGCAAGCTGCGGCGCGCGGCGATTTCGCGGATTGCATCCATATCCGCGGGCCGGCCATAAAGATGAACCGGAATGATGGCTCGGGTGCGCGGCGTGATGGCGCGCTCGATCAGCTTCGCATCAATATTCGCGGTAGACGGATCAATATCCACGAACACAGGACGCGCGCCGCAATAGGTGATCGCTTCAGCGGTGGCCAGAAACGTGTTCGGCGTGGTAATCACGTCGTCCCCTGGCTGAACGCCCAGAGCCAGCAGACCCAAATGGAGCGCGGCCGTTCCGGTGCTCAACGCGACGCAGTGCCGCGTTCCACAGAAATCGGCATACTCGCGCTCGAAGGCTTCTACTTCCTCGCCCTGCACGAACGCTGAATTCTGGCAGACGCGGTCGAGGGCCGGCAGAATCTCATCGCGCAACTCCGCATACTCCGCTTTTAGATCGAGGAGAGGAACCTTCATCACACGCGCCCTTCGAGACAATGAAAACTGTACTGTACCGCAAGGCGGGCCACAAGCCAGGGTTCTTCACTCGAGAGAGTACGCCGGCGATTACGCCCGGCTCACGGTTCTCATCCCAGGAAACGGCGGCGAAAGCACAATTTGCTTCGCCATCGTGCGGCGCTCTCGATTTTGGGTGTGCGACTCGCAGCGCTGCCGTAGGCAGCGGGGATTCAAAGCTGCTGTTCGTGTCGCGGAAGAAATCCTCCACCTCTCTGCCGCAGGCCTTCGCGGAGGTCGCAGACCATAGCGACTCTTGACAGGAGCGGACCAATCGAAATTCGCAAGATCGTCTGTATCGCAATCACTGGAGGAATTCCGCGGCAGCCTGATTTAATCCGTCGGTTCGATATAGCGTTGTGTCGCCTCACCTGTCTTGCCCGCGCTGACGACGATCGACAGGCTTCTCGCGGCGGCCATTCCATCAACGCCATCCGCCTTCAGTCGCACCGTGTACGTTCCGGGGCGAGTATAGGTGTGAGACGAAGTCGCACCGGCGACCACGATGCCATCGCCGAAATCCCAGTGAGAATCAATTACGGGCACTGTGTTGTCGTCCGTGCGGGTCGAGAACTGAACCGCTTCGCCCACGATTGCGTTGGGGGGGCCGGCGATCGAGACAGAAGGCAGCGAGGCTGGAATGGAAGTGTCGATGATCTTGATCAGTCGCACCGAGCGCGCAGCTTGGTTTTCAAAGCGGATGTTTTCGCCATCGAGCGCGATCGAACGATTTCCATTGAGAACGTCCGATAGTTGATATGAATCACCGTTCGGCAGATTCAACTCAGACAGGCTAAACCGGTGCGAACGAGACTGATCAGTCCAGTTGAAAACTGCAAGCATGGACTGACGCCGATCTTCGCGCAGCAGCATAACGCTGGGCTGCTCATCCTCCGCGCGGTAGCTTAGCAGATCCAACGGCACAGCCGCCCGACCCAACTTGGCCATTTGTAGAAGGTCTGTGTTTTCGACCAAGGCCAGACGATCCGCGTCCTTTCCCAAAGTCGGCAGATCATCGCCAATTTCATACATTCCGCCGGAAACTGCGGAGAGAGCGATAGAGACCTGAGCGTCGTCGAGTGTCAGCGCGGTGGGATTCGGCCATTCCCCGACAATCTGGCGTGAAACGGTGAACGCGTCCGGATCGTTAACGAAAAAATTCCGGTTCATGTAATAACGCGAGAAAATGGCAGGCGCCGCGTTCTTGCTCCGTTCGAAAACGTGCCCCGTATCAGCGGATACTCGTCCCTCGTCCACTAGGCCGACGACATTCAACATGGGGCTGCCATCCTTATCAAGCAAAACGCCATCGCCTACCGCCCTCCGGATGATTTCCAGGCCAATCCGCTGGGCTTCAAGAGCTGTGGTGTTCGGGCGGTAGTAATTGCCTTCGATGGCGGTTGTATCCATGAAGTCAAGCTTGATGTAACGAATCCCCCATTCCACTGCGAGCGTTCGATACGTCTTGCGGAGATACGCTTGAGCCCCGGGATGCGTCGCATCCAGTACGAAAAGATGATCCGGCGTGCCCTGTTCGACTCTGCCCACCGATATCGGCTCGCCGCGCGCATTGTGCACCAGCCAGTCTTTGTGGTTCAGGTACACCCAGGAACGGTCGGTCACTTCGAACGGAGCCGTCCAAATTCCAGGAACCAATCCGAGTCCGCAGATTTCCTGTGTGAGACGTCGCACTCCTTCCGGGAACTTTACTGCGTCCGGTGTCATATATTCCCCACGCGTGTATTCGTAGCCCTCATCCATATGAAAATAGTCATAACCGAGCGGTTGCAAGTGCTCGGCCAGCCATTGGGCATTCGTAAGAGCGTCGCCGGCGGTGATCTTTTGGTAGAAAGCTGTCCAGCTCCACCATCCAAGCAGGTTCGCTCCAAAGGTGCGGCTGTGGTGCAGTTCACGGACCGCGGCACCGTAATCACTGAGCTGAGCAAGATAATCGCTGCCCGCCGCAAACATCACGCGCTCGGAGGACACGGAGCTGCCCGAGGCGACAGGTAGGCTGAGCTGGATGCGATCCTGGGCGGGCGCGTTTAACAAGCCCGACTCCGAATCCGTCGACTGAATCTCCGTCGTGCCGGTCGAATCGATTGTGTAGGAGATGATTCGAGTAGGTCCCTGCGGCGGTGCATTCGCCTTCAAGTGCATGATCGTAAGAAAACGATCAGAAGTAAGTGCTCCCCAAAAAAGGCTCAGTTTGCTTTCGCGATTGTAAATGAGCTGGCTTCCCACTGCGAGATGCATTGCGCGCGTGGACTGCCCCAGATCGTAAATCCGCAAGTCTGGCCAATCCTCACTGAAGCTGTCGGATAGAACACGATCCGCCGCGTCCTCTTCTCCAAGATCGACAGGACGTTGGCCTAGAGCTTCGACGATTCGAATGCTCTGCACGGTCATGCTGCGTCCTGTAGGGTTACGCACTACGACCTCGATGTCTCCGAATGGAAGGGAATCATACAAGCGCAGGGTATAGACAAGATCGGGGCGGTCAGCGAGACCCATGGAGCTGACCACGACTTGCTCACCGCGTCCCAGCACGTCGTTGAACTGGGATTGTGAAATCTGGTGTTGAGGGTAATCGGTTGACCGGATCCAGAGATGATCGATTTCCGCGGCGACGACAGCGCGAATAACTGGGTGCGAGGCGCCGACAAGGCCGATCTGGTAGGAACCATCGCCCGATCGAACGGTCACCGATAATTGCCGGTTCTGAAGTGAAGGAGTATCGGCAAGAGCCAATTGCGAGAGCAGGAGCAGGATTCCGAATGCCAAAGGCATTCGTCGTAGAACTCGAGAGTTGTAACGAATATGCCACCTCCTCAAACTTAGCTCGTGCTCAGATCCTTGCCTCCCGCATTTCTATTCCCCATTGCTCAAATATGCGTCAGCGTGCCGGTAATTTTCGTGCGTCGCAGCGCCCATGCGAAAACTACAAAGGAGAGCGGGATCAGGATGGAGGCAAAAATAAGCAGGGCCGCGATCGAAGTCCAAAGCTGGCCCCATCCGGCACCGGCGAGCAACGCGGCGCGCATTCCTTCGAGGGAGTAGGTCACCGGAATCAACCGCGCCAGGACTTGTAAGGGACCCGGCAGCACGCTCACCGGATACATCATTCCGCCCACTAGACCCGAGACGCCCAATACCACCCACTTCGCGGGATTGCCGCGCTTAAAGAGAATCGAATAGCTGGCCGATAATATTCCTAGCCCTGCAAACGCAAGAATTGAAGCCAGGAGAATCACCACGGCTCCGGCCCAGTTCGCCGCCCGCGGCGCGAAACCAAAAAGCAGCGCGCCCCACGCGAGATAGACGCACGTCCGCAGCGCCAAGGCAGTGAAGGGATACACCGCGGAGCCCGCGAGGATCACCGGTAGCGGCGTCTGCGTCACCAGCAAAGCTTCCAGGGTGCGATTCTGCCGAGCCTCCTCGATGCTCGCGTCGAAAGCCGTCATCGATACGCTGAGGTAATCAAAGAATGCAAAGCCAACCAGTGCAAACCCGAAGTAATTGCTTCCCGCAGGCAGCGCCTTCGCCAGTTCAGGACTCTCGACGAAGCGCGACAAGTAATAAAAGGTCGCAACCCCGAAGAGAGCTTCCAGCGTTTCCAGCAGCAATGCTCCGCGATAGCCGCGGGCAATCGCCAAATCGCGCGCGAAAAACGCGGCAATCTTCCGCAAGGTGCGCGCGAGTTTCATGGCCGCGCTTCCACGGCCGCAACAGCGTGGCGTGCCAGACGCGTAATCGCCTCTTCAAAAGTCGCAGCACCGGCCGCAGCGCATAGCCCGCGCGGGGAATCGAAGGCGATGATACGGCCTTCTTCGAGAAGCATCACGCGATCGGCGATCTGTTCCACCTCACTCAGTGTGTGCGAAGCAAAAAGCAAAGTCGTCCCGTGCTGGCGCACCAAATCTTCCTTCAACAGCCGGCGAAAATCAGCCGCGGCCAGCGGGTCAAGGCTGCGCGTGGGTTCGTCGAGGAGCAAGATCGCAGGTTGGTGAAGCAGCGCCCGCGCCAGACCCAGCCGATGCGTCGTGCCGGTGGAGAAGGTGCGCACCTGGCGGTCGAGTTCGCCGCTGATGCCCATGCGTTCGGCCGCCAGCTCGATTCGCCGGCGCGCCTCGGCCCCGGAGATATTGTTCATGGCCGCAAAGAAAGCCAGATTTTCGCGGCCGCTCAGGCGAGCGTAAAAACCTTCGTCGCCCCCGGTGTGATAACCAAACTGGCCGCGCGCACGGGAGGCATCGCGCTCGACGTCGTATCCGGCGATCCATGCGCGGCCCCTTGTAGGGATAATCAATGTAGCAAGTACACGAAGGAGTGTAGACTTGCCCGCCCCATTCGCCCCGACGATTGCTACAGCCTCTGCGGGTTGGACCGAAAAGGAAATTCCAGCGAGCGCTCTTTCAGTTGGGCGAGCGACCGGCTGCAGCCAGGCGCGCCATCCGGAGCGCGCTGGAGGAAAATATTTTTCGAGCGACTCCACGGAAATGGCGGGTCCGGACATCACGTGGTTATAACCGAATTCACCTGGGCGAATCCAGTTCCACCACGTGTCGAGCCATTGCTGTTTGAAGCCAGCACCAGTAGAATAGGGACGAACAAATTGGTAAGCACGGGGCGTGCCTATCGAAGTGAACCACCGTCGTCGACCCAGACGGCGGAGCCAGCCCAGCCCGACACTATTGGAACGGCCGAAATGGACGCACCTCTTTCCTTACATACGGTAGTTGTCGCAGCCCCCGAGCAGGTTTCGTGTCCTCTCGGTGAAGAAGCAGCCATTCTGAATCTGAAGAACAGCGTTTACTACGGAATGAACCCCGTCGGTGCACGTGTGTGGGAACTGTTGAAGCAGCCAACCAGCGTCAGCGCGCTTCGCGATGCTTTACTTGACGAATACGAAGTTGATCAGGAACGTTGCGCGCAGGACTTGCTGGCGTTGCTGCACAAGATGCGCGACGAAGGCTTAATCGAAGTCCGCGCTGCGGTGAGCTAAGGCCGCGCGACTTTGTTTCGCGACGCGGGTTGAAACCAGCCAAGGCCCGTCAGACCAAGGAACTATGATCAAACGCTGGAAAAGATTTCGGCGGCTGGGTGCCTTCGAACGAGGCGTCGTCCTCGAAGCGACGGGTGGATTGTTGGCCACCTGGACTGGTTTGCGCCTGATCGGCTTTCGCCGCTGGGAACGCGTCCTAGCGGTTTTTGCGCCGCCTGCGAACACAACCGGGCCCGCACAGAGCGCATCGGTACAAGAGTCCGCTCTCCTGATTGCACGGATGCAGGAGGCGGCGGCGCGGAATCTTTTCTTCCGCGCGAACTGCCTGGAACAATCTTTGGTTCTGTGGTGGCTTTTGCGGCGTCGCGGGATCGACGCTGTATTGCGAATCGGCGCGCGAAAAGACTCTGATCGTTTCGAGGCTCACGCCTGGGTCGAGCTCGATTCCCAGGTGCTGAATGACGCGGCTGCAGAGCATCGCCATTTCGTTCCTTTTGAGAGGCCCATTCTTTCCATGGAGGCGCGCATCGAGTGAGCGGCATCGTCGGCATCTACGACCGCAGCGGAGCACCGGTGGATCGGACGCTGTTGCAGGCCCTCGCTCATTTTGTCTCTTACTCCGGTCCGGAGGCCCGCGATACCTGGTTCAACGGTCCCGTGGGTCTGGGTCATACGATGTTGCGCACCACGCGTGAATCGCAGATCGAGCGCCAACCGGCCAGCCTCGATGGGCGATTCTGGATTACCGCGGACGCACGGATTGACTGCCGCGAAGAGCTGAAAGGAAAACTTGCCGACCTGGAGGGCGGCAAAGTTTCCGGCCCAACCGCGACGGATTCTGATTTGATCTTGCGCTCGTACGCGGTTTGGGGCGGGGATTGTGTGCAGCACCTGCGCGGGGATTTCGCCTTTGCCATTTGGGACGCGCAACGAAAACTCCTCTTCTGCGCGCGCGACCATTTCGGCATCAAGCCCCTCTACTATTCCGAATTGGGAGAGCTCTTTCTCTTCAGCAATGTGCTCGATTGTGTGCGTCAGCATCCCGATGTTTCCGCGGAATTAAACGACGCAGCGATCGGCGACTTCCTGCTCTTCGGTTTGAACTGCGACGTCGCCACCACCACCTTCCGTGATATCCGGCGCTTGCCCCCGGCGCACTCCATGACGGTGTCTTCTGAAGGACTGCGCATCCATCGCTACTGGTCCGCGCCCACCGAAGGCCGCATCCGTTATCAGCGCACTGAGGACTACGTCGAACATTTCCAGATTCTGCTGCAAGCAGCGGTCTCCGACCGCATGGCGCCGGATCGCACCGGGATACTGCTAAGCGGGGGGCTGGATTCGGGAACAGTAGCAGCCACAGCGCGCGAGCTTTCCGGAGGCGCAGGTCATTCCCCGGATTTGCGCGCTTATACCGTTGTCTACGACTCCTTGTTCCACGATGAGGAAGGCGCGTACGCTCAAGAGACAGCCGACTTTCTCAGAATTCCGCTCCGCATGATTCCCATGGATCACGTACAACCGTTCGAGCGCTGGGATGATCCATACCGGAGCGTTCCTGAGCCTTCAGACGATCCTTGTTTCGCGGGGCTCTTCGATCAATTCCAGGCGATTTCGGAGGATTGCCGCGTGGTGCTCTCCGGCGAGGGCAGCGACGGCCTGATGCATTTTCAAATGTGGCCTTATGTGAAGGACACGCTGCGAAATCGAGAATGGCAAAGGCTGCTGGTGGATACTTCTCGCTATGCATGGCTTCGGCCGTCCCTGCCGGGACTTTTGCGAAGGGCCAAGAGACTTTTCAGGAGAGACGCAACTAACCCGCCATACCCTCGTTGGTTGGCGCCAGACTTTTCGCGGCGATTGAATTTGCCAGCACGCGTGAAAGAATGGAACCAGCTTTCCTCTGCTTCTCCGTCTCACCCTGTGCTTCCAAAGGGCTATGCTTCGCTGTCGCCGTGGTATTGGACCCATATGTTCGAACTTGAAAGTGCGGGTGTCACGCATTGCCCGGTCGAGGTGCGTCATCCATTTTTCGATCTGCGTATCGTAAATTTCCTTCTCGCGCTTCCGCCCTTTCCCTTATTTTTCCAGAAGCGTCTTTTGCGGGATGCGGTCGCTGGACGGCTGCCCGAACGCATTCGCACGCGCCGGAAGAGCCCGCTGGCTGCCGATCCGTTGGTGGCGCACTTCGGACAGCCTCATACTTCCTGGATGGATCAACTAATCTGGACGGAAGAGATTGAATCCTATATTGATAAGTCCGTGTTGCGATTGTTCGGAAACGGCACGCTGTCGGCGAACGTGGACACCGACGTTCGCCCGCTCTGTCTTAACTTTTGGTTGCAGTCAGCGCGCAGAGTCCGGTATAACTTGCGTGCGGAGGTCCGCAATGGTTAAGCCCGTAAAACGGGTTTCCAAGAAGCCCTATTCATCTCCTATCATAACCTTGTATGGAACTGTGGAAGAACTTACGCAGAGTAAGCCCGGGAATAAAGGTCACGACGGTGGCAAGAAGCCCAGAAATCGGACCAACTAGTTTAGAGCGTCGTGCAAAGTGAGAAATTCCGTTCGTTCGCGCATGGACTTCGTACGCTTGGCCAAAAGCGGGTTGCGGCTTGGAAAATTTAGCGGTGTTGGAGGACGTTCGAACGGGTGTTTACTAGAAGCGGAATCCCTACCTTGACAGACTCCAGCTTTACTTACTCGGTTTTCGGCCTAACGCTTCACTCGAACCAGCAGATTCCTGAGTTACCGCTCGCCAAGCAGCCCTCTGCAGGCCCTGCGGTGGCCATCCATCTGAATGTTTCACCTCTTGTGGACGGGATCGTCCCCTCCGATCCGGAGGTGTTGACCTACGCCAGTCCCTACAACGATGAAGCTGGCAGCCCCGCTCTCAGGATCTGGAAAGTCGGCGGTGGCAATTTTAGCCGGCTGGCGTACTCGGACGGCACGCAGTTCTGGCTGGATCGCGAAGGCACTGAACTCTGGGGGACTTGGCCCGGCAATGTAACGATCGAAGATGCCGCGACCTATCTCCTGGGTCCAGTTCTTGGCAGAGTGCTGCGGTTGCGCGGTGTAACCTGCCTACACGCTAGTGCGGTGGCCTACGGCGAACAGGCCGTGGCGTTCGTTGGCTCCGAGGGCGCAGGAAAGTCAACCACGGCGGCGGCACTGGCGCTGCGCGGCTATGCAATTCTATCCGATGATGTAGTCGCGTTGGCAGACCGCGACGGTGCGTTCTATGTCCATTCGGCATACCCCTATTTGTGCCTTTGGCCGGAGTCTGTGCAATCCATCTACGGTTCCCCCGACGCGCTCCCGCAATTCAGCGCAAATTACGAAAAACGCTGTCTTTCACTAGGGAAACAGGAGTTGCGGTTCCAGGAACGCCCTTTGCCGCTGGCCGCAATTTACATCTTGGGTGAGCGTCGCGGCGATCCCGCTCCCGCCATCGAAGAGATCCGGCCACAGCAGGCGTTTCTGTCGCTGATAGCCAACACATTCGGGAGCAATGTTGTGGACGGCAGCATGCGCGCAAAGGAGTTCGAAACTCTCGGGCGGTTGGTTCCCCGCGTGACCATCCGTCAGCTCTGCGCCCACCAGGACCTCAACCGGCTGCCGGAATTGTGCCAGCGGATTTGTGATGACCTGCAAAGCACGAATTTGCAGAAGTCGGCGCTCACTTGAACGAATCCCTTACTCTGTGCGTTCCTCCGCGAGTAGCTCTTTGAATACCGTGTGGAATAATTGGCCCTCTTCGGTTTTGCGGCCATTTATGGCTATGCTACTATCCCCGTTCAAATGGCGTGTCCGACCCCCACGAAACGGCGCTGGTGTCTGAACCGGTGGGGTATCATGCGCTCACCAAGTGGAATCTTGCCCTACTGCCTCGAGCCGGCCGCTGCCAACCTTTCTCTTAACTCAACAAACATCGCTATTCAGGAAAACGGAACGTGAGGAGAACTTCCATGCAGACGAAATTTCCGCTGGGACGAATTGCAGCTTGTGTCGCGCTAGCATTGGCCATTCCCGCACTGTTCGTATTTGTCTTGATCCACCATGGTCAAAACGCATCACCCGCAGTGTCGGCGCAGTCGGTCGGCCTAGCCGCGTCGAAGGCCGCACCCGCGACCTTCGATTGGACCAGCTACGGCAAGCTGCCGCTGGCGTTTGAGGCCAATCAGGGTCAGACGGCGTCGGACGTCCGGTTCCTTTCCCGCGGTAATGGCTACACACTGTTCCTCACCGGGCAAGAAGCCGTCTTGACGTTGCGCCAGCCCACGCTGGGCTCCGAGGCGCGGCTCAATCACGCAAAATTGGGCAAGATGCACAACGACCGGCGCGGAGCCGAGAAGTTCTCCGTCCTTCGTATGCGACTCGACGGCGCCAGTCCGAACGCTGCGATCACAGGCGTTGATCGAATGCCCACCAGAGTGAACTACTTCGTCGGCAACGACCCGAAAAATTGGCACACGGATGTTCCGGTTTTTTCCCGGGTGAAATATCAGGACGTTTACCCCGGCGTGGATCTCCTTTTCTATGGTAATCAACGCCGTCTGGAATACGATTTCCTATTAGCCCCAGGTGCGGATGCGAACGCGATTGCCCTCGACGTGAAGGGCGCGAGCAAATTGCAGATTGACCGGCATGGGAACCTGCTGATGAAAGTGGGGGGCGGTGAAGTTGTGTTGCAGAAACCGGTCGTCTACCAGGAAGTGAACGGCGAACGCCGCGAAATCGCGGGAAGCTACGCGATCGCCAATAATCAAGAGGTCCGCTTCGCGGTATCGAATTATGACCGCACGCAGCCTCTAACGATCGATCCGGTTCTGAACTACGTCACGTACCTTGGCGGCTCTGGCACCCTTGGCGATGAGGCTTTCGGGATTGCTCTCGATAGCGCGGGAGATGCCTACGTTGCGGGTATAACGTCTTCGACTGATTTTCCCACGAATAATCCGGAATCGGCAGCCCCCGGGGACACTGCCACTCTAGGTACGGCGTTTGTTTCCGAGTTGAACCCCGCGGGCACGGCACTCGTTTATTCCACGTACCTGGGCGGCAGTGGCAATGGTCTAGCCCTCAACTCGGGCGGTATCGGAGATGGCGCGGCTGCGATCGCCGTGGACATGACAACTCCGCTTCCGAATATCTACGTGACTGGCTTTACAGGTTCCCCGGATTTCCCGGTTAGCACCAACGCCTTGATTTCGACGGCCCCCGCGGGAACCGGCACCGGCGGATCAGGGTTTGTAACCAAACTCATTCCTGGCAACACCGGCTCGGCCCAACTTGGTTACTCCAGCTACTTGGGCGGGGACACCCAGGACGAAGGATTCGGCATCGCGGTTGACGCCAGCGGGGACGCGTTCGTCGCGGGAGTGACGCTTTCAACGAATTTCCCGACGACGACAAATGCCTTCTCCACCACGCTGCTCAATACGACTGGAAATGGAAGCGCTTTTCTCACGGAGATTAATACCAACGCAACGACGGGTCCGTTATCCGAGGTGTATTCGACCTACTTCGGCGGGACGAACGGCGCAGGAGGACCGACCAACTCTTTGTTCGGGGACGCAGCATTCGGCGTGACGGTGGACACTAGTTCAAACGCCTACATAGTGGGAACCACTACATCAACCGACTTCCCGCCAAAAGGAACTACCGTTAGTCCTTGCTCAGACGACTCGAACGGAAGCGCTTTCGTTTCCATCATCAACACGGCTACTCCAGCGCTGACATATTCCACCTGCTTGGGAGCGAAGACTTCAAACACGATAACCCAAGGGCAGGCGATTGCGCTGGGCCCCAGCAACATCGTGTACGTGACGGGGCAAACTACGTCATCTGATTTTCCCGTCACCGCGAACTCGATTCCGCCCGTCGGCGGTGTAAATCTCGGCGTAGTGTTCGTCTCGCTGCTCAACACCACCAGCGCGACCCCAAACAAATATTCCACGTACCTGGGAGGGACCAACAGCGACTTTGGAGTGGGTATCGCGGCGGACACATTGGGTAACGCCTATGTGACCGGCTTGGCCAATTCAACCAATTTCCCAATCACTCAAGGTGCCCTCATCGAAACGAATACGAATGCGAACGGTACAGGTTTCGTTGCGAAGGTCAACCCTGGCGGCAACGGTCTAGCCGACTTGCTTTACTCCAGCTATTTCGGCGGGAACGGATCTGGTGGGACCAATGACATTGGCAACGGGATCGCCGTTTCCACGACCTTCAACGCTTACTTTACTGGTATGGCTGGTTCTTCGAATTTGCCGGTGACTACTGGAGTCGTCCAGAACAAGTTGAATAGTGCCGTATCGAATGCGTTCGTCGCCGATCTGCCTTTGGTCGCCGCCATCTCGGTTTCTCCCACTAGCATCAATTTCGGAACGCAGCTCGTCGGTACACCGACCGCGGCGCAGTTCGTCATGCTCACCAACAACACGTCATCAACGGTCACGCTGACACAGCCAGCCACAATCGGGGGCACGAATCCTGCAGATTTCGCGCCGGCTAGCGGCACGTGCACGACGTCGCTAGCCGCTGGAGCTAGCTGCACGGTCGGCGCGACGTTCACGCCCGCCGCGGTAGCGTCATACTCCGCGACTCTGAATGTTGCATATACGTATAACACTCTAGCCCAGACCGCCCAGGTTGCGCTCACCGGAACCGGCAGTAACACGGTCGCCGCGATCACCTTTAACCCCACGAGTCTCACGTTCGCTGGGCAGCTTCTCACTACCACCAGCTCCGCAATGCCGGTGGGGGTCAAGAACACGGGCACTACGCCGCTGACTATTACTAAGGTCGCGACAGGAACCTCGGCCTTTACCGAAACCGATAATTGCGTCACGACCATCGCCCCGGCGGGAACCTGTACCATCATGGTCACCTTCGCGCCTTCTTCGTCCCCGGCGCCCGGAACAGTCACCGACACACTTTCCGTCACCGACAACGCCAACGGCAGCCCACAATCGGTGCCGCTGACGGGAACGGCTTGGGACTTCTCGGTCTCGGCGCCTAGCGGCATCCAAGTGGCCAAGGGTGCCATGGGCATGTTCCCGGTGACCATCACCGGGTTGGGCGGATTCACCGGTTCAGTATCCTTCACCTGCACGCCCGGCAGCACGCTCGTTACGGCATGTGCCGTGCCCACCACGAACGCAGCTGCTGCGCCGGGAGCCACGGCGACTGCCACACTCACGGCAGCCTCTTTCGTCGTACCGCCGCAATCTATGAAACTTCCGCCCGCGGCGACGATGCGTGAAGTCTTCCTCGTGATGCTGGTTATTTCGCTTCTGTTCATGATTCCCTCCGCGCGCCGATTCCGCGCGCGCATGGGGATGGTTGGAGCGATGCTGGTGTTCATCGTTGTAGCGGGCTGCAACGGCGGAGGTGGCCCGAAGCCCAAAACAACAACGCTCACGATTACTCCTTCCTCCGGAGGCGTCACCAAGCCGGCTATCACCGTCACCGTAAGCATCACGTAGCAGAAATTCGGTTGAGCTGTTCCAAGGCCGCGCGTGCTGACTTTTCAGTGTGCGCGGCCTTTTTATTGAGGATCGTCAGAAGGTTGGCGCGTAGAAAGATCTATGTGCAGTCCTATCCCGGTCCTGGCGGCAAGTGGCAAATCTCGACCGAAGGTGGCACGGAGCCAGTGTGGAACCGCAACGGGCGGGAGTTGTTCTACCGTAACGGCGACAAGATCATTGCCGTGGACATTGCGACGCAGCCGAGTTTCGTCGCCGGCACGCGTGCTCTTTGAAGGGAAGCAAAATTAACTCCGCGGACGTTCGCCTAGCTCGGATTCCTCTCCGACAACCGAACTGCGAACTAGATTTCCGCTCCCGCGGCTGATAAGTTTGGCAGCCAGAGACTCGCACCCATGAACTTTCCCGACGTTTCTCTATTACCAAGATGTGGCCGGAGCGCTGAAGTTTTTGACAAAAGCCTTTGGTTTTCGGAAGTACGGCGTCCAAATAAGGCGGCCCGACGGCAAGATCAATCACGCTGCGATGAAATTCGCCGCCGACCTAATCATGATGGGTTACCCTGGTCCCCAATATAAGAATCCGAAACGGCTTGGTGAGGCAACGCAGAGCCTTTACATCAATGTTGATGACGTGGATGCGCACTTCCAAAGGCAAGGAGGGCAGGCACTGCGATTCTCGAAGAGCCCAAAGACACGTCGTACGGTCCGCGCCGCTACGGCGCCGAAGATCCCGAAGGGCATCAGTGGTATTTCGCGGAGGACATTCCTAAACGTTCGAAACCAAGAAGGCGGCGAAGAAATTCTTCGTAAGTGCGATGAGACGCGGAGAGGAACGATCATAGACTTACCGGTCTCGCCGATCGCCTCTGTCCTCAATCCAGAAAGGAAAGTGCAACGTTCGCACTCCGGTTCTAGTATGACCCTGATACAGCGGGGGGAACATGAGCTCGAACACGAACCCAGGGAGAATCGCCGGATTCCTGTATCTGCTCCTCGTAGTCGCCGCTCCATTGCGCCTCATTTATATTCCCAGCAAGCTGTTCGTGCATGGGAACGCAGCCGCGACGGCCGACAACATCGCCGCTCACGAATTGCTCTTCCGTCTCGGCATCGTCACCGATCTATTCTGCGGGACCGTCTTGATCTTCGTCGTGCTAGCACTTTATCGGTTGCTCAAGGGAGTGGACCAAAACCAGGCTGTGCTGATGGTGATCATCGGGGGTGTGATGCCAGCCACCATCGACTTCCTAAACGTGCTGAATGATGCTGCTGCACTGATGCTCGTGCGCGGCGCCGAGTTCTTGTCCGCATTCGAAAAACCTCAGCGGGACGCCCTCGCCATGCTGTTCCTCCGTCTGCATCACGATGAAGTCGTTGCCGCCGAAATCCTCTGGGGCCTATGGCTGTTTCCCCTAGCGATCCTGGTTTACAAGTCGCGCTTCCTTCCACGCTTCCTGGGTGTCTGGCTGACCATCAACGGCTTCGCCTATCTGGCCATGAGCTTCACGGGCTTACTGTTACCGCAATACGAGGATACGGTCTCCAACATCACGTTCCCCGCCCAACTCGGAGAGGTGGCGTTCATGCTGTGGCTCGTGATCAAGGGCGTAACACCGCAATCGCTGGATGCGGCAGCCTCATCCTCGGCGGATAGTTAAGCTGCATTATTGGCGTTTGACAACTCCGGCGTCTTAGGCACGCCCGGACGCTCCCGCTCGGATAGGTGTTGAGTACTGTCACTTCTGACACTTACGTCCAGTGGCGACGAAGCGTAGGAATGGGGGAAAAGGGAGGTAATTTCACCGAAATTCAACCTACGAAAAGGCGCGCAAGTGCTGTCTTACGCAGTATGACTCATTCTACTTGGAAGCGTCGCTTACGGTGCTATGCACCGCAGCTGAGAACACCGACGCTCAGGGAAAGGAACGCCGGTGTGAACTAATGGAGCAGTGGTTCGAGCACCGGTGATGCAGAGTCATCCGGATGAATCGGCAGGCTGTCATTTCGCATAGAGGTGCCTCATGAATACGCCGCGCAGTAAGGCGAAGTGGTGTGGTTCGCTTTTGTTCCTGGTCACTTTGACGGCCGGATACCTCACCGCGAAAGAACAACAGGGTAAGAGCAACAAGTATATCTGCTCGGAGACTAATCCGGGGAGCATGTGTACTGCCGCGACCACATGCGGGTCTGCCTCTTCTGCCTGCACGGTCGATGTGAAGCGGAGAGGCAGTAATGCCGCTACCGCGACGCCCTCCATTCCGGGCGCGAAGGGGAATGCACCTTTCTGCGTGAAGGTCGGCACAACCGTAACGTGGCAGAGCTCGTCCAAGAATACGGGCTTTGTCCTGGACTTCGGCCCTTCTTCACCGTTTGAAACGCCTAACACGCCCGGCACGATTATTGGTGGCGCCGACCGGCCGGTATCCGTCGTGGCGAAAAAGCCGGGCTGCTACAAATACTCGCTGGGAGCGTGCACTTCGGGGACAATCTACGGGATGTGCGGGTCGTCGGAGGCGGAGATCGTCGTCACCGGCGATGCCAACTGAACCTGTGAGTGGCTGTTCAGGGAGGGGTTGAACCTCGGTACAGGTGCTGGCCGATAATTTGGGCACGTTTCTCATACGATTCAGGCATCGGACCGGTTTATCCGGGAAAGGGAAAATACGATGGCAAACGACGAGGATTCCAAATTCGCAGTTCGCAAATTCGGCTACGGCAGTCTTCTACTCGCTGCTCTGCTCCTGACAGCGGTCACCCTCGCGAATTCCCAGGAGGACAGGAAAATAGAGACGATCGACGCCACCGCAAGGGGAACAAGCACTCAGTTGGGCAGTAGCGTCAGCGTCAAAGTGATCATTTCGCAGTTCTCCACTGAGGAAGACAGAGCCGTCCTCGTAAATGCCTTTAAGAAGGGCCAGAATCAGGGTTTGGTCGACGCGCTCTCGAAGATGAAGTCCGTTGGCCGCATTGCCATCACCGGTACCGTTGGCACAGACCTCGCTTACATTCGCTTGATCCGCACCGACACGGGCCGCAAAATTCGCTTCGCCACGAACCGCCCGATCCGATTCGCCGAGGCTCGTAACAACTCCACAACCACCGCCTACAACTTGACCGCTGGCGAATTCGACTTAAACGATTCCGACAAGAACAAAAGTACGGGTGTTCTCTACCCAGCTGCGCAGCTGATCATCAACAAGGATGGCCAGCTTGAGTTTCAACTCAACAGAAATCACTGGAGCCTCGTCAGCATTATCGACTGGAACCAGGCCGGCTCCAAAGAGCAGTAGAAGCTGCGCCAGCATCGCTTGTTGGCAGGACACGACCATTCGATAAGAACTCGGGCGCGGACTGTCGCCTTCAGGCGACTGGTAAGCCCGTGTACTTGAGAAATCTTCACACAAGCATAGTTATCTGGCGGATTCATAACATGCTAATTGGAACAACGAACAGCAGAAAAAGTCACAACGCAGGAGCAGTATTCAGCCTCAAATATCACATCGTCTGGTGCCCGAAATACAGGCGCAAGGTTCTTGTCGGTGATGTTGAGGCAAGGCTCAAGAACGTGTTGCTCGCGACGGCGGCACAATACGGCGTGCTCATCGAAGTGATGGAAGTGATGGCGGATCATGTGCATCTCTTCGTGTCATCAGATCCAACGCGGTGTGTAGCTGAAGATAGTGAATAGGCTCAAAGGTGCGTCGTCTCGGATTCTTCGAGAAGAGTTTCCGCACTTGAAATCCAGGTTGCCTACGTTGTAGTCGCGCTCATATTACGCGGGCACAGTCGGCCACGTGTAAGAATCAACGGTCAAGAAGTACATCGAGAATCAAAAAGGACGCTGATGCGAAAGACGTTCAAATATCGGCTGTATCCCACAGCAACCCAACAAGAGTTGCTGAGGATGCAGTTGTCCGAAGCGTGTCGGTTGTATAACGCCGCGCTACAGGAACGTCGAGACGCGTACCGAACACACCGGGAATCACTCAACTACTACACGCAGGCGAACCAACTGAAAGAGATTCGTGACGCTGGCGACCTTTCACTTCCAAACTATCACTGTGCGCAGGATGTTCTAAAGCGTCTGGACAAAGCGTTCCGAGCATTCTTCGACACATTCATGCGAACGAGCACAGGGGACAATTGGTCGCATACGCACGAATGACCGGCGTCGTACCGCCTCCACTTCAATCGTAGCTCATCGTAACCGCCGATGGCAGACCCGCCGAGATGCTCCGATGCGGAGAGATGTTGATAAATCCTCTCCGCACCAGCTATCTCAGACTGAGATACCGTGATAATCCCAGTTACCAACAAAATCCGGCCACCGTCAGCGCAGGTTCAATTGGAGAGTATCGCCGGACTAATGTTGAGCGGGCTGCATCTGAGCCACTATAGCGAAGGCGATCGACAAGAATGAGAATCGCAATCGTATCGGATATTCACGGCAACCTGCGCGCCTTCCAAGCAGTCCTCGCAGACCTGCGGCAGGTTGCTCCTGACCTCGTGGTTCATGGTGGCGATTTGGCTTACGGTGGAGCGCGCCCGGCGGAGATTATCGATCAGGTCCGCACCCTCGGGTGGCCTGGGGTCCGCGGAAATACAGACGAGATGCTTTGGGCTCCGAAAAGTCTGACCAAATTTGCAGCTACGGCGCCGAAGCTCTCCCCACTCCTTGCAATTCTGCAAGAGATGATTCCGCCGACGCTCGCAAGCATCGGTGAAAAACGCTTGCGATGGCTAGAAGAACTTCCCGTTCTTTACTCCCAGGAAGGCTTTAGCTTGGTTCACGCCAGCCCCAACGACCTGTGGCGAGCTCCCACGCCGGATGCCAGCGACGAGGAATTGCAGGACAAATACGCGGCTCTTCGCGCGCAAATCGCGGTCTACGGACACATTCATCGTCCGTACATACGCCGACTTCCAGGGATGACCGTCGCGAATACGGGCAGTGTTAGCCAATCCTACGATGGAGATCGCCGCGCATCGTATCTGGTGATTGACGGAGAGAGCATCACCATTCGTCGGGTCGAATACGACGTGGAGAGTGAAGCTGCGGAACTCTTGCGTTCGGGCCTACCCCATGGTGACTGGCTGTCCCGGATTCTCCTCGCTGGAGAGTACTGTCCCCCCTAAGAACGGTCAATTTCGACTTCCCATCTCACCACCCATTCAATTAGGCGGTGACAATCCCGGTCCTCGACAGTTATCTGATGTGCGGGCATAAATCGGGCGATGCAATCGCCGATTCAGCGGCTCATTCGTTTTATCCGTTCCGTGATTCCGGAAGATCCGTCGCAGCCTGCTGTTTCTCTTCGGTTGTTTCTTTCGTAACCAGGGTCTTTCGCGTCTTGTGCGCCCGGCTGCATCCTGAGGGACTTAAAGTCTCTGACGCGTCCACTCACACGATGACCGACTCGATCGGTGAAACTTCGAAACGAGTCCATCCGTATAAGGATACGGTAGCTGGCATTAGCCAATTCTGATTTTCCGTTTGATGCGTTGAACCGTGAACAATCTGATTCAAGACGTGCGCTACGGCCTGCGAATGCTTGCAAAATCGCCCGGGTTCACAGTGGCAGCGATTTTGACGCTCGCATTGGGTATCGGAGCAAACGCCGCCATCTTCAGCATGGTGAACACGCTGCTGCTGCGGCCTCTCTCGGTGAAGGACCCCGGCCAGATCCAGGACCTCTTCCCGCAGCAGAGGAACGACACGCCGCTCGTCGAATTCTCCATTCCCAATTTTCGTGACATCCGCAGCCAGTCCACCGGCGTGTATTCGGACGTGATCGCGCACACCTATGGGATTGACGGGCTTGCAGTGAACGGAAAGTCCGATCGCGTGGTGACCGAATATGTGAGCGGGAATTTTTTCTCCATGTTCGGCCTGAAGCCAGCGCTCGGACGACTGCTGCTGCCCTCGGAAGGCGAAGCGCCGATGGCGGACCCGGTGATCGTGCTCTCGTATTCCTATTGGAAAACGCGTTTCGGCGGCAGTCCTGGGGTGGTGGGCAAGCAGGTATCCGTCGATGGCCACTCCATGACAGTTGTCGGGGTCGCGCCAGAAGGATTCACCGGGCTCAACCCATTCGTTTCGATCCAGGGCTACATGCCCCTCGCAATGATGCCCATCGCAGGGTATCCGGCCGACATCGTCAGCAACCGGCAGAACCGAACCGTGTTCGTAATGGCGCGCCTTGAGCAAGGTGCAACGATCAAGAAAGCGCAGGCGGAGCTCGACCTGATCGGTCGAAGACTCTCCGAGCAATATCCGTCCGAAAACAAGGATCTAAGGATCCAGGCTTTCCCGGAAGTCCAGGGCCGCATCGGGCCCGATCCGAAGAACCGAACTCTAGTTGCTTCCGTACTCTTCCAAGGTCTCGCGACTCTGGTCCTGCTGCTGGCGTGCGCGAACGTAGCGAACCTCTTGTTGGTGCGCGCCACGATTCGCGAACGCGAAATGGCGATTCGAGCGGCGCTCGGAGCAGAGCGCAGCCGCTTGATCAGTCAGCTTCTCACTGAGAGCGTGATGCTGGCGCTTGGTGGAGGACTCGGCGGCCTGCTCCTCGGAAAGATCGGAGCTTGGTCGATCGGTTCGATTCCGCTGGGGCTCGACATTGCGACGCAACCGAGATTCAGTTTCGACTGGAGAGTTTTTACCTTCGGAATTGCTGCGGCGCTCGTCACAGGAATCATCGTGGGAATCGTGCCGGCCGTGCGCGCCTCGCGTGCGAACCTGGCGCAGGTTTTGCACGAAGGCGGGCGCACTGTGGCAGGCGGAAAGCAGCGGCTGCGGAATGCGTTGGTGGCGATTGAAGTGAGCGCGTCGTTGATGCTACTGATCGTTGCGGGACTCTTCACGCGTAGCCTCAAAGCCACAGAACGCGTGAACGACCTCGGCTTCGATACCGACCACGTAGTGAACTTCAGCATGGACCCGAATGAAATCGGGTACAACACGGAGAAATCGCGCCAGTTTTACAAAAGTTTGCTGAGCCGCGTGAGCGAACTACCCGGCGTCGAATCGGCCAGCATTGCGAGTTCGATTCCTATGGGTCTCTACGGCAATCAGGACTCCATCTTGATCGAGGGTTACGAACCGCCTCCGGGAAAGCCCGCGCCTTTCATGACCTACAACGCTGTTTCGCAGGATGTCCTTAAGACCCTGGGCATTCCGTTGCTCCGCGGGCGCGCGTTCACAGAGCGGGATGACCAAAATGCTGCGTACGTCGCGATCGTCAGTGAAGCCATGGCGAACGAATATTGGCCGAACCAGGACCCGATCGGGCATCACTTGAGGCTCGGCTCCGAAGCAAGTCATTCAATCGAGGTCGTCGGCATTGCGAAGAACGCGCGATTCCAGGGACTCACAGGACCGGTCCAGCCCTATTTGCTCGTGCCGGTGTGGCAACACATGGCGACAAACACGCTCGAAACTCTTCAGATTCGCACTGTCGCCGCTCCGGAAGCCATGATCCCCGCAGCAGAGCGCGTGCTGGGTGACATGGCGCCCGAGCTCCCCGTGTTCGATGTGAAGACGATGAAGGAAGGGTTGAACACACTCGCGGGCCTGCTCTTCTACAAGATCGGGGCGGTACTCGCGGCTGTATTCGGCGTTTTGGGACTCGCGCTCGCAATCGTTGGAGTGTACGGAGTAATTTCTTACGCGGTAAGCCAGAAAACGCACGAAATCGGGATCCGTATGGCGCTCGGTGCGCAGCCGGAAGACATTCTGAAACAGATTTTGCGCCAAGGGCTTGTGATTGTGGCTGTAGGCCTGGTCCTCGGCGTCATGGCGGCGCTCGCAGTCGGGCGCGTGGTGGGAAATTTCCTCACGGTCAGTCCTATGGATCCTGTGACTTACTTGACCGTGTCGGCGTTGCTGACGATTGTGGCGCTGGTCGCTTGCTATGTCCCCGCGCGACGCGCGATGCAGGTAGATCCCATGGTGGCTCTCCGCTACGAATAGTTCGACTCCCATTTTTCCGATTATGTCTTGAGATCGAGCCATTTTCGGAGCATTGTCCGGATCACTGTCGATAAATCCTCTTCGCACCACCAATCTCAAGATGACATTGGTGGAGATAATCCCTGTTATCAACACCTATCCGCGTCAGTGTCCTGTTAGGGCATTTGCGGACCGCGGATCACATCGAATCTGGTAGATTGGAAACGTCCTCGAAAAATGCTGGTTCACATTTCCCTGAGTGGCCGTGCTGCAGCTTCGCGTCACCCGGAGAGGCCCGTGAACACTTTCACTTCCTTTGACGGAATTCGGATCGCCTATCATGACGAGGGTGAAGGGCCGGCCGTCATCCTACTGCATGGATTTGGGGTCGATGGCCTTGGCCAATTCGGAGAGTTCGAGCGCATTCTTCCGATACTGGAAAAACGGCAAGAGATGTTCCGAGAAGTATTTGGAGCAGCGCCTCCGCTACCCAATCCTCCTCTCGAAGGAAGGCCGGGAGTGGTCCGGGCACTACAGGCGGCGGGTGCGCGCACCATCCTACCGGACATGCGTGGTTTCGGGGCGTCCGACAAACCGAAAGAGAAAACCGCCTACGAAGATTCAGCGATGGCCCGGGATGTTATCGCTCTCATTGACCACCTCCGTCTTGATGCTGTTGACTTGATCGGCTTCTCAATGGGGGCCGGCACGACCGCACGGTTGCTCATGCTGCGCCCGCCCCAAGTAAAGTCTGCCATTCTCGCTGGGATTGGGGACTACGCCCTCAAGGACGGTGTTTTGGAATTTCCCAAGGATTGGCCGGTTCCAGACTCCGTGCCTCGTCCGATTACTCGTCAGGTGTGGGCGGAGGAGGGGGCAAGAATCCTGGAGCAGGGAGAAATCGTTCCTGGACACCTCGCCTCGGCAACTCTCATAGCGGCTCGAGCGACGGGAGCTGATCCGCAGGTCCTTGCGGCTGTCATTCGCGGTGCAGTCGCGCCTACTTGGCCTGCGGAAGCACTCCGAAAAGTAGAAATACCTATTATGATACTCAATGGTAATATGGACGTGGCCAATCAAAAAATCGACGGGCTTCTCAAAGAAATGCCAACGGCACGGTCAGCTGAATGCAATGGCGACCACCACTCCACGCCTTACCAGCCCACATTTCATCAGACCGTAGTCCGGTTTTTTGAAGAACAATGGCGACACCGCCATGCCATTTGACACCGGCGACATTGGATGTCCGAGGGTTCGCCTGAAAACCGGAAACAATCTCCGAATAGGTGTTGAGAAATCCTCTTCGCACGACCAATCTCAAGACGACATTGATGGTGATAATCCCTGTTCTCGACAGTTATCTGGAAGCAGGGGTAAGATGCACGCAAAGTGACTGATTTCTCCTCGATTCTCGGCCGTACGATCTCACACTATCGCATCATTGAAAGACTCGGTGGCGGCGGCATGGGTGTGGTCTATAAAGCTGAAGACACGCGATTGCATCGCTTCGTTGCCCTAAAGTTTTTGCCGGAAGAATTTGCCCGTGATCCGCAGGCGCTCGCCCGTTTTCAGCGCGAAGCGCAAGCAGCCTCCGCACTCAATCATCCCAACATCTGTACCATTTACGACGTCAGCGAAGATAGCGCCCATGCCTTCATCGCCATGGAATACCTTGAGGGCGCCACCCTCAAGCACCACATAGGCGGTCGACCGATGGAACTGGAGCGTCTCCTCTCCCTCGGTATCGAAATCGCCGATGCTCTAGACGCGGCCCATGCCAACGGTATCGTCCACCGTGACGTCAAGCCAGCGAATGTTTTTGTGACCAAGCGCGGCCACGCGAAAGTCCTCGATTTCGGTCTCGCGAAGCAAGCCCCGGTCGCCGAAGGCACCGGGGCTTCCACAATGCCCACAGTGACGGCGGAAGAACTGCTGACCAGCCCGGGCAGCGCTGTCGGCACAGTCGCCTACATGTCGCCCGAACAGGTGCGAGGCAGCCAACTCGATCCGCGCACGGACCTGTTCTCTTTTGGTGTGGTGCTCTATGAGATGGCCACGGGTGCTCTACCTTTTCGCGGAGATACTTCCGGCGTTATCTTCGAGGCTATCCTGAATCGCGCGCCGGTGGCACCGGTGCGATTGAATCCTGATCTGCCCGTAAAGCTCGAAGAGGTAATCAACCGCGCGCTAGAGAAAGACCGTGATCTGCGCTACCAGCACGCATCGGACCTGCGCGCGGAATTGCAACGGCTGAAACGTGATACGGACTCGGGCCGAGCTGCGGTCGCTGTTCCCGCGACGGTCACCTCCACGACCAAAGCAGAGCACCGCGATCCGACCAATTGGAAATTCGCCTTGCCGGCCGTAGTGGTCGCGGCTGCAATCGCACTAGCTGTGTTCTTCCACTCGAATCGAACTTCGCCGCCCTCGAATGCTGAGTACGTCCAACTCACCAATTTTCCCGACTCCGCAACCCAGCCCGCACTGTCGCCAGATGGTCGCATTCTCGCTTTCGTGCGTGGTGACAGCACGTTTCTCGCGCCGGGTGAGATTTATGTGAAGATGCTGCCATCAGGAGAGCCTGTTCAGCTTACACACGGCAATCTGTCAAAGATGAGCCCAGTCTTTTCGCCCGATGGTTCTCGTATCGGCTACACGGCCCTCGACGGCAGCTTCGGCTGGGACACTTGGTTGGTGCCGGTCCTTGGCGGTACAGAGCAACTGTGGTTGCCAAACGCCTCCGGTCTTACCTGGATCGATCCCCAGCGCTTGCTCTTCTCCGAAATCAAAAAAGGTGAGCACATGGCGATCGTCACGGCCACAGAGAGTCGAGCTGAGGCTCGGGATGTGTATGTGCCCCCTCATGAGCGCGGGATGGCACATCGGTCTTACCTCTCGCCTGATAGTAATTCTGCACTGGTGGTCGAGATGGACAACGGAGAATGGATCCCATGCCGTGTGATTCCATTCAGGGGGAATTCGGCTGGAAAACAAATCGGGCCTCGTGGCGCTCCCTGCACTAGTGCGCAATGGTCACCGGATGGCCACTGGATTTATATGAGCATCCATACCGGCGACAACTTTCATATTTGGCGTCAGCGTTTTCCGGACGGGCAACCGGAGCAGATCACCTCCGGCCCTACCGAAGAGGAAGGCATCGCCCTGGATCCCAACGGCGGGTCCTTCATCACTTCCGTAGGACTCCGCCAGCGAACCGTTTCGATCCGCGATGTCCGCGGTGAGCATCAGATTTCAGTCGAGGGCTACGCTTACTTGCCAAAGTTTTCTGCAGATGGCAAGAAACTCTACTACCGTATCCTAAAGGGCGGCACGTCTCCGTTTCTTGGCTCTAGTGAACTGTGGGTGGCAGACCTTGCATCTGGCCACAATGAGCCGATGCTACCGGGTCTCGGTGTCACCTCTTATGACCTCTCTCGCGACGGGCGGCGTGTGGTCTTTTCCGCTGTCGACGCCGATGGTGAAAGCCATATCTGGCTCGCCTCGACCGACCGTCGCTCGCCGCCACGGCAGGTCCCGAATATCGAGGGCGACATGCCGGTTTTCGGACTTCCGGGCGAGTTAGTATTCCACGCTATTGAAGGCGGTGGCTCATTCGCATTTCGGGTCCACGAGGACGGAACGGAAAAGCAGAAGCTTGTGTCACAGCAAATCTACCAAATTCTTTCCATGTCTCCCGATGCGCAATGGCTAGTCACTAGTGGCCTTCCTATGGGTGGAGAAACTACATGGTCAACTTTGATTCTCCCGATGACAGGCGGCTCACCAATCATGATTCTCAACGCTTTTTGTACCGCTCAATGGCAGCCCGATAGTCGATTTTTTTATCTATCGGTAACCAGGGGCTTCAATTCCGCGGCTGCTTACGGGAAAACGTATGTTCTTCCAGTGTCGCATGGCAAAACGCTCCCCGATATTCCGGCCGGCGGATTCCCCTCGGAAGCGGCTCTCGCCGTGCTTCCCGGTGTCCGCGTGATCGACTCAGCCGATATAGCTCCCGGCCCTACGCCCAACATTTACGCTTTTTCCCACCAGACCACTCACCGAAACCTGTATCGAGTTCCGCTCCGCTAGCCATTACGGGTCGGGTAACCGCCGACGGGAGACCCGCCGAAGATGCTCCGATTCGGATAGATGTCGATAAATCCGCTTCCCACCACCAATCCCAGGCTGAGAAAGGTGGTGATAATCCCTGTTCTCGACACCTATCTGGAAGCAGGCGTAAGATTCACGCGAAGTGGCGGATTCGTCATCCATCATCGGCCGCACGATTTCCCACTACCGCATCATCGAAAAGCTCGGTGGCGGCGGCATGGGCGTGGTCTACAAGGCCGAGGACGTCAAACTCAATCGCTTCGTCGCTCTCAAATTCCTTCCGGATGATGTCGCCAGAGACTCCCAAGCGCTGAGCCGTTTCGAGCGAGAGGCGAAGGCGGCGTCGGCCTTGAACCATCCAAACATCTGCACCATCCACGAAATTGACGAGGAAAATGGGCAAGCGTTCATCGTCATGGAGTACTTGGACGGTGCCACACTTAAGCATCGCATCGAAGGCAAACCGCTACCGCTTGAGCAAGTACTGGACTGGGGAATCGAAATTGCAGACGCGCTCGATGCGGCTCATGTTAAAAGAATCCTTCATCGGGACATCAAACCTGCCAACATTTTTATCACCGAGCGCGGGCACGCCAAGATATTGGATTTTGGACTCGCGAAACTCGGCTCTACTGTCGAAGGTGTCGGCGTTTCGAGAATGCCAACTGCAACAGCGGAAGAACTTCTGACCAGCCCTGGCTCCGCAGTGGGAACGATCGCGTATATGTCTCCTGAGCAGACGCGGGGCGAAGGTCTGGATGCTCGCACCGACTTGTTCTCGTTCGGCGCGGTTCTGTACGAAATGGCTACGGGCCGGATGGCGTATCCCGGCAACAGTGCCGCTGTCATCCATGATGCCATTCTGAACCGAGCGCCGACTCCCCTCGGGAAGCTGAACCCGGAACTCCCGCCAAAGCTGGAAGAAGTCATTGGCAAGGCGCTGGAAAAAGAACGAAAGCTTCGCTATCAGAATGCAGCAGACATTCGCACCGACCTGCAACGGTTGAAGAGGGACACTGAATCAGGCAAGACTGCTGAAAGAAGAGAACATTCAGATCGAGGTCGTCGGTGGCTGTGGGCCGTATTGTCCGTTGCCGTACTGGCAGGAGCCGGTGTCCTGGCGATGCGATGGATTCTGCCGCCGCCCGTCCCCCGAGTTCTAGGCTACAAGCAGATTACAAACAGCGGAACGGACAAGAACAGTGTGGCGACGATCGGATCGATCCCGCCTCCAATGGTCACGGATGGATCGCGTATCTACTTCACGGAAGAGCAGAACAGCAGCAGTGAAATTGGCCAGGCGGCAATCACCGGGGGCGATTCGAGTCGAGTTCCTACGCCGTTCCCCAACACTGCCGTGAATGGGATCTCGCCTGACGGATCGGATCTGTTGGTTTACACATTTGTAGGCAATGAAGTCCTAACCCCTCTCTGGACCATGCCTGTCCTAGGTGGCTCCCCGCGTCGTGTGGGCGAGACAACTCAAGATGCGACGTGGTCGGACGACGGGCAGATTGTTTATTGCCACGGTCACGATCTATTCATCACGAAGAGTGATGGGACCGAATCGCATAAATTGGTCAGTGCGCCGGGTTTGCCAGTTTGGCCGCGCTGGTCGCCCGATCACAAAGTGCTCCGCTTTACGAATCAGGATCGTAAAGGTTCGAGTTCACTCTGGGAAGTCTCTGCGGATGGAAGCAAGTTGCGCCCTCTTCTACCAGATTGGGCTAACGAGAGCGCGGTTTGCTGCGGTAACTGGACGCCTGATGGCAAGTACTTCATTTTTCAATCCACGCGAAACGGGAGGACCGACCTTTGGGCGCTGCGAGAGAAGGGCGACTGGTGGCGCAGGACCAGCCGTCAGCCGGTGCAGTTGACCGCCGGTCCGATGAGCCTGTCTCTGCCGCTTCCCAGTAAAGATGGGAAGAAACTCTTCGCGCTGGGCGTGAAGCAGCGCGGCGAGCTGGTGCAATATGACGCCAAGTCAGGGCAGTTTGTTCCTTACCTCGAGGGGATCTCCGCAACCGCAGCGGCGTCTTCCCCTGCCGGTGACTACATAACTTACGTAACTTACCCGGAAGGTAATCTGTGGCGGAGCAGAGCCGATGGCAGTCAGAGATTACAGCTAACCTTCGCTCCCATGGAGGTCATCGCGCCTCGCTGGTCTCCTGATGGGAACCGAATTGCCTTCATGGGACGAAATCCCGGTGAGAGCTGGAGAATCTACGTCGTCTCTTTGGAAGCGGGCGGAGAGGCGCAGCCCCTGACACAAGGAGACGATACTCAGTCTGCCCCCGATTGGTCTCCCGACGGGAATTCAGTGATCTTCGGAGGATTGCCTGCCGATATCTCCGGTGACCCCTTGGGTACGGGTATCTATCTTTTCGACCTTAGGACTCGGCAAACTTCAACGATTCCTGGCTCCGAGGGTCTATATTGTCCGCGCTGGTGTCCCAAAGGGCGCTTCATTTCCGCGACATCGTCTGATGGTCTCAAACTAATGCTTTTCGATTCCACTACCGGGAAATGGACGAAGCTCGACGACTTATCCGAAGGGTGTCCCGCATGGTCGAGGGACGGTCAGTATCTTTATGCTCAGTCGTTCGATGTGACCACTCCAGAGTTCTTTCGCGTGCGAATTGCGGACCGGAAGCGGGAGCACATCGCCAACATAAACTTCCGTCGCGTGCAAGACAGATCTATCTACTGGTGGAACGGTCTCACTCCTGACGACTCTCCGGTGGTTCTGCGTAACGAGAGCACTGAGGAGGTTTATGCACTCGACTGGGAGCTTCCGTAATGGATCTGGAAATGGCCATCTGAACGAGACGCAGGGGATTCACTCTTGACTAGACCAACTAGGTTTTTGCAGATGAGCCTGACGCGCCGGACCGGATAGATGTTGATAAATCCTGTGGCTGTTGAAAATTCGTTCACCACGGTTTCGCAGAAATTGCTTCGCGTCAGGAAGCTCAACAAACGATTTTTCCCAGTCTCTAAACATTTTCTATCGCCCGAGTTCCGACTTTTTTCGGGAAAACCGACTTTTTCAACAGCCACCCTGTTATCGACATTTACCCAAACACGTTTCGGAAGCGCGTTCTTCGGGAGTTGAGTCGCCACACTTTCATTCGTAGCGCAGGGCGACCATCGGGTCGACGCGCATGGCGCGGCGAGCGGGGATGAAACAGGCGAAGAGCGCGACAGCGCAGAGCAATATCGCTACGCTCGAAAACGTGACCGCGTCAGTGCTGGTCACGCCCAGCAGCAGGCTCCTCAGGTAGCGCGTCAATGCGAATGACACTGCCAAGCCCAGGCCCAAGCCGAGGAGCGTCAACCGCAAACCATGTCCGAGCACCAGCCGAAGAATATCCCGCTTGCTCGCGCCCAGCGCCATGCGAATTCCGATTTCATGCGTCCGCTGCCGCGTAGTGTAGGCGGTGACGCCGTAAATTCCGACCGCTGCGAGGACCAGCGCGAGCAACCCGAATGCGCCCACGAATGTTCCCGCAATGCGCTGGCCGAAGCTGGCGATTTGCTCGCGCAATTCGAGCGTGGTGATATCGAACACCACCAGATCGGAGTTCAGTTCGTGGATCGTTTTTTCGACCGTCTTGCCGAACGCCAGCGGATCCCCCGTCACCCGCGCATTGATGATCATGGTGGCCCTATACACCTGGTACAGCGGCAAATACACGAATGGCATCGGCTTTTCATTCAATTCGTTCACTTTGCTGTTCCGCGCCACGCCGACTACCGTGAACCATTCATTCGTCAAGTCCGAATTGAGCTGCTTGCCCAATGCTTCCTGATTCGGCCAATAGTGATCCACGAACGTTTCGTTGACGATCACCACGCGCTGCGAACCCTTCGTGTCCTGGAGCGTGAAGTCGCGCCCCTTCACAATCGGAATCTGCATGGTCTGGAAATAATTCGGTGTGATGTTGGCCACTTGCGTTTCCATCGATTCGTTGGGCCGCAAGACGTAGCCCTCCGGCTTCACGCTGGTCGAGCCGCCGCCGAATCCCAACGGCACACGGCTCGAGAGGGCCACCGACTGGATGCCCGGGAGCGCTTCCAGCTTGGCGACGAGTTGGCGATCGAATTCCGCCCCGCCGTCTTTCGAATACCCTGCGGTAAACAAATCATAGGAAGCGATCAGCACGTTGTGGGAATTGAAACCCGGATTGATTTGCTGCGCGCTCATGAAGCTCCGGATGAACAACCCCGCGCAGATCAGCAGCAGCAGCGACAGCGAAATTTGCGCTACCACCAGCCCGCTCGCAAGGCGCGCCTTCCTGAGCCCGCCCGACGCGCTGCCAGTATCCTCTTTCAACACCGTTACCGGCGCCTCGCTTGAAGACCGCAGCGCGGGCAGAATCCCGAAAATCACGCCTGTGAGCACCGAGATTAGAATCGTGGCCAGCAGCACGGCGCGGTCCGCCCGGATGCTGAGCGAGATCGGGAAATCCGTCGACGGAATGAACTTCATGAACGTTCCCGCAGTCCAGAACGTGAGCACCAGCGCGACCACACCTCCCGCCATCGCCAGCACCAGGCTTTCCACCAGCAGTTGCCGGACCAGCCGCCACCGGCTGGCGCCCATCGATATTCGAATGGCGATTTCACGCCGCCGTCCCACCGAGCGCACCAGCATCAGATTCGCCACGTTCGCGCATGCCAGCAGAAGCACCAGGCCGGCGATGGTCATCAGCATCGGCAGCAGCGTCGAGAGAAATTGATTCGCGCCAAACGGGCTGCGCCACAGCGGGTACACCGTCACACTGTCGTGCCCTCTGTGCTCCTCGGGATAATTTTTTGCCTCCCGCTTGAGCCGCAGCGTCATCTCCTGTTGCGCCTGTTCCGGTACGACCCCCGGCTTCAATCGTCCCAGCACGAACAGCCAGAAATAATGGTGGTCATGAAGCAAGTCCCCTTGCGGCAACAATTGTGCGTCCATCATGATCGGAATCCAGATTTCCGAACGCAGCCCCGTCTGGCTTCCTTGAAACACTGCCGGCGTTACGCCCACGATCGTGTATGGGTGCTGATTAATTTCGAGAGTCTGCCCCACAACGCCCGGATTTGCGCCGAAGTGCGTTTGCCATAGCCGGTAGCTGATCACCGCAACCGGCGCGCCTCCTGGTTTCTCGTCTTCCTCCGGCAAAAACCCGCGTCCCAGGATCGGCCGCACACCCAGCACGTCGAAATAATTCGCCGACGCCAACATGCCCCAGACCCGCTCCGGCTTACCCTTGCCCGTTAGGCTCATGGGAGTGGTATTGCACGCGGTGATACCCGTAAAACTCTGCTGTCCTTCGCGTATGGCCTCCACGTCAGGATAGGTAAACGGAAAGGGATTGTCCCCCGCCCGGCCGAGCGAGAGCGACACCACCTGGCGCGGACTCGCCAGCCCAGGAATCGGATTCAACAATGTCGAGTTAATCCAACTGAAGATTGTGGTGTTCGCGCCGATCCCCAGCGCGAGCGTGAGGATGGCAGTCGCCGCGTATCCCGGTGCCTTGGCGATCATTCGCACGCTGTATCGCACGTCTTGCCAGAACGAGGTCATCCGGGCACCTCCGGGGACATAGTAGAAAGATTCAGAGCATGTGGCCGCCCATTAAAGGCACCCTCGAGGCGCCCTTCAGGCAATTGCTGGCGGACCAGTTAGCACGATTAGCTACCGCCCAATCGCAGGCAGCTGTCCGCTGGTGGGAAAGGTCATTAGCGAGATCGAACATCCTGATTGAATGTGGTTGATGCAACGATTCGAGCGATCACCAAGTAGGACGATGGCGAGCGCGGGTGGCGGATAGGTATTGATAAATCTCTTCGCACTACCTACCTCAGATTTAGAATCTCCTGTCACAACCGGGTTCAACAGCTTAAGCAGCGACAATCCTGACCGCAGCACGAAAATGGCTTGATTCCAGGCGCTATCGAATGTATTGGGACCAACGTCTATACGGCATGCAGTTCTGAGCCGACGGCTTTCCTGCGTTTGAGGGGACAAACCGGGGCGCCTCCCCGTCGCAATTGGCTACAGGAGTGTGTCCATGACATCCGAGCGCGAAGCTGTGGGAACCGTCCTGCCTGCCGACCAACCAATTCAAGTGGAGGCCAAGCCCGGCAGGATTCGCAATGTCTTCATCGGGCCGGGCGGCATTCGGGCCGGTTGGCGGTTCCTGATGTTCGCTGCCGTATTCCTGGTGCTGCAGTACATAATTGTTCAGCGCGGACTACGGCTGGTTCCCGCCTTCAGACAACTTGCGAAAGAAGCTCAGACCGGCGGCGTACTGACTCCGGAATTCGAATTCGTATTCGAGAGCGCCATCCTAGCAGTGACTTTGCTGGCCACGTGGATCATGGGCCGGATCGAGAAGCGCCCGTTTGGGACGTACGGGATTCCTCTCGAGAGTGCGTTCAGAAAATTGTTCTGGCAGGGTGTGCTATGGGGGCTGGCATTCGAGACGGCCGCGGTCCTGGCCATCTACTCGTTCGGCGGATATTCCTTCGGGACGATTGCGCTCGCCGGCCCTGCGCTGGTGAAGTTCGCCATCGAGTGGGCCATCGCGTTCGTCCTCGTCGGGCTCTTTGAGGAGTCGTTTTTCCGCGGCTACTCGCAACGCACTCTCGGCTCCGGGATCCGCTTTTGGCCTGCGGCTCTTGTTCTCTCCGCTTTATTCGGGGCTGGGCATCTTTCAAATCCGGGCGAGGGATGGGTGGGCGCTCTTTCCGTGTTTGCGTTCGGAATATTCGGATGCTTCACGTTGCGACGAACCGGGAATCTCTGGTTCATCGTTGGGTTTCACGCCGCTTCCGACTACGCCGAAACATTCGTGTATTCCACTCCAGACAGCGGTCTGTTGGCGCAAGGTCATCTTCTGAATTCAAGCTTCCACGGACCCCGATGGCTCACTGGCGGCACCATCGGACCGGAGGGCAGCGTAATTGATTTTGTTGTATTTGTTATAGCCTTCGTGCTCTTCAACTGGGCTTATCCCGCCAAGCATAGCCAGCCCGCGTCGCGGGTGCCGGATAGTTACTGATAATCCTCTTCGCACCAGCTATCTCAGACTGAGATACCTAGTGATAATCCCTGTTATCGACAGCTATCTGGAAGGAGGCGTAAGATGCCCGCGAAGTGGCAGATTCCTCATCTATGCTCGGCCGCACAATTTCCCACTACCGCATCATCGAAAAACTCGGTGGTGGCGGCATGGGCGTCGTGTACAAGGCCGAAGACACGGACCTCCGCCGTTTCGTCGCTCTCAAGTTTCTTCCCGACGATGTGGCACAGGATTCGCAGGCACTGGAACGATTTCGCCGGGAAGCGCGCGCTGCCTCAGCGCTCAATCATCCCAACATCTGCACGATCTATGAAATTCGGCACGAGGATGGCTGCGTCTTCATTGCTATGGAGTTTCTCGAAGGCTACACGCTGAAACACCACATTGATGGCAAACCCCGGCCGTTTGAGCAAGTGCTTGACTGGGGAATCGAGATTGCCGACGCGCTCGAAGCCGCTCACTCGAAGGGCATCATCCACCGTGACATCAAGCCCGCGAACCTGTTCGTGACCGAACGAGGCCATGCCAAGATTCTCGATTTCGGTTTGGCAAAGCTCACCTCTATCGCCGAAGGCCCCAGTGTTTCTGCGCTGCCGACTGCAACGGCGGAAGAACTGCTCACAAGCCCCGGCAATGCAGTCGGCACGGTCGCCTACATGTCGCCGGAACAGGTTCGTGGCACACCCCTGGACGCGCGCACAGACCTGTTCTCGTTCGGTGTGGTGCTGTATGAGATGGCCACAGGTGCTCTCCCATTTCGCGGAGACACTTCTGGCGTCATTTTCGAAGCCATTTTGAATCGAGACCCGGTCGCACCCGTTCGCCTGAATCCGGACTTGCCTGCGAAGCTGGAAGAAATTATCAGCCGGGCGATCGAGAAAGACCGCAATCTGCGTTACCAGCACGCGTCCGACCTCCGGGCAGAATTACAGAGGCTAAAGCGCGACAGCAGCTCCGGGCGCTCGCATTCATCCGCTGCAGCGCTAGCAGTGCAGGCAGCGCAAGAGTCTCAACCTGCAAGCTCGCGGGTGTCAGCGATACGGCCGGTGTGGAAAGCAGTTTACGCGGCAGTGGCCGCAATCCCTGTGCTGGCCGCGGCAATCGCTGCGTTTCTCTATTACCACCAGTCGAGTCGCGCTCCTGCGCCGAGCAGCGAATGGCAGCAGCTCACGTTCTTCACCGATTCCGCCGTGTACCCGGCCCTTTCCCCGGATGGCCGCATGCTCGCCTTCATCCGCGGAAATAATTCGTTCATAGGGTCGGGCCAGATTTATGTGAAATTTCTGCCGGACGGCCAGCCCGTCCAGCTCACGCACGACTCTCTAGGGAAGTTAAGTCCGGCCTTCTCGCCGGATGGCACGAACATTGCGTACGGAGCCTTCCAACCCTGGAGCGTGTGGGAAGTGCCGGTTCTCGGTGGCGATCCCCACATCCTGCTGCCCAACGCCTCGTCTCTGACGTGGATCGAAGGTGGCAGGCGCCTGCTCTTCTCGGAGATTAAAGAGGGGCTCCACATGGTCCTTGTCACCACCGACGAGGGCCGGGGACAGAGCCGCGACGTCTACGCTCCCCCCGGCGAGCGGAGCATGGTCCATCATTCCTATCTCTCACCCGACGGCAAATGGGTGCTCGTCGTTGAGATGGGCAATCGTGGCGACATTCTGCCGTGCCGCGTTGTCCCTTTCCACGGCAATGGCGACGTCCACGTCGTTGGCCCCCCGAACAGTACGTGCATTTCAGGTTCTTGGTCCCCCGATAATAAATGGGTATACCTCAGTGCAAAGAAGAATGACCAGTTTCATATCTGGCGACAGCGCTTTCCGAACGGAGAGCCTGAGCAACTGACATTCGGTCCGACCACGCAAGAGGGCATTGCGATGGCCACTGATGGCAAATCGTTCATTACTGCCGTCGGATCGCGGGACAGCACGGTTTGGCTCCACGACAAGCAGGGAGACCACCAGATTTCCTCGGAGGGGAATGCCATAGCACCTTCTTTCTCCTCGGATGGGAAAAGCCTCTTTTACCTAATGGCCAATGGCCAAACGCCCGGTTACGAACTTCGGGTCACCGATTTGACCAGCGGAAAAACGGAGAGTCTTCTTCCGGGCTATTCCACGGAGAGCTACTCGGTTTCTCAGAATGGAAAGGAAGTCGCGTTCGTAATGAACGACCAAAGCGGACATTCCGGCCTTTGGGTTGCACCGACGAATCGCCGCTCTTCCCCGGTGCGCATCTCCTCCGAAACTGCGATCGAGGATTCCCCCAATTTCCTGCCCGATGGCGATCTCGTGTTTCGCGCAATCGAAGGCGGCTCGAATTTTCTCTATCACATGAAAGCGGATGGAACAGGTCGCCGCAAGATATCCTCGCAACGCGTTTTCGATGTCTTTGCAGCATCGCCGGACGGTCGTTGGTTCGTTGCCGCCTCGCCAGGCCCCGATCAAGAGCATATGGCTCAGGTCACCGCATTTGCGGTGGATGGAAGCACCTCTGTTCCGGTGTGCCTGGCTTATTGCCCACTCGCTTGGGATACCACTGGAAAGTTTGTGTACGTCTCCTTCCCGTCGCTGTACGAGGGCAGCTACCCGCTACCGGTGTTGTATGACACGGGACTTCCGAAGCTGCCGCCGGCCGGAATCGCACGAATCGAGGATTTCGCCAGCGCGAAAACGGCTGCGCCAATTCCCGAGGTCGTGGAATCTGCCCTAAGCCCGTCGGTCTACGCCTACACTCGCCAGAATACCCGCCGCAACCTCTATCGCATCCCGTTGCCATAACCGACCGATTCCTACGTTCTCGCCGCCTGAGTTTCGCCTGCGCAACGGGCTGCAGTCTAAGCTCGGCGGTGGAAATTTGGCGCCTAGCTCGAACGCAGTCCGGATTAGTATTGATAAATTTTCTTCGCACCACCGATCTTAAAATGCGAATAGCTAGTGATAATCCCTGTTCTCGACACCTATCTGGAAAGCTGCTTTGCTCTAACGTCTCGTGTGTACCGCACGGTCCGTAAGGATAGATTGTGAGAAAGCGAATCAAGCGGGACCGAGGCAAACTTTGCATCGGCCCGCCAGCTTCTTCGTAAAATGAGTCGTCGCCTCTACATTCGTTCGCGCTGACGCTCGCCCGCCTCTCAGCGGCAGTTCGGGAACTTGAGCGAGGCGAGCCACGTGGCCCAGGCGAACGAGCCGTCCGTTGGGTAGTACTCGTTCGCGTACCAGAACGTGCACGAGTCCGCGCCGTCGAGAGCCATGCTGGTGTAGTCGCCCCAGCGATTGAATGAAGAGAATTGTGAGCCACCGCCCTGTTTGATCAGAGCCTCGGTCTCCGTGGTGCCTAGAGGATCACCCGCCGTCTGGCCAGCGTAGTAGATCGATGGGTAGTCACCTGAGGCCGCACTCGAACGGCTGTAGCCAAGGGCGATGTCCCCCGCCTGGTCCATGGCGACCGAGCCCATCCAGCGGTACTCGCCATCATCCGGGGTCTCCCCCGTTTGATACAGGGACAATCTGGTCGTGCCTAAACCCTGGGCCCGGAACTCGTACCATCTCTGCGCCACAGCAGTGGTGTTATCCACGCTGTGTGTCACGAGAAAGTGCTGCGTACCATGCTCGTTGATGTGCGCCAGCCGATACATTAGCCGATCACCGAGCGTGTCCAACAACTCGCTCCCCGGACTTGGCTGTGGGACACAGTCAGTGGTGAGGAAGGGGCCGCTGGTGCAGATCGCCAAATTGAACGCGGGCACACTGATTGGCATGCTTCCGTCGACCCCGGTGAGGCTTGAGTTCTTAGGATTGTTGAAGTTCACCCTGAACACGTACTCGTATACGTGTGTGTCACCGGGCAAAAAATTGTCGATGGCTCCCAGTAGGACCTCGGACGGGTTCGGCGCATTCACCGAGTCGTCATCGGCCGGCAGCATGTTGTCGTCGAACAATGTGCCGTTTGAGTCGTCCACAACGCAGACTTGCGTTGCCTTACTGCTGCCTTTCAGCATAAGGTCGGCGTCATAGCCGCAGACGGTCACACCTTGGAAGCCGTCGTCGAGGCCGAAGTTGTTTTGGGTCTGGTAATAGACGCTACGCGTAAGCCCCCACTTCGGGTAGTCGGGGAAGCCAGGCTGTGGAAACGCATAACGGAAGTAGCTGCCCGTGGCGTCGGCCGTCTCCGAGACGGCGATGCAGGTTTGGTAGGGACCCTTGAAGTTTGGACCAAAGTCGTTCTGGGATGCTAGCCAGCGGTGATTGTTCTTATCCCACTGGATAATGATGTCGCCATCGTTGTCCGCCTCACATCCTCCGCCGAAGCCCGCCCAAAAGGCGTTGCCCAAGATTGGCCCCGCGATGAGCGCACCAGTCGCCTTGTCAAACACGGCGTAGCACACGTTCACCCATTCCACCACCTGAGTATCGCCCACGGCGGCGTTGGTGTCGGGAGGTACATAGGCAAAACCAGCGTCCACATTTGGGCAGCTGAGATAAGAAGTATTTCCGACCCCCTCGAAGCCCAGGCCGATATTGGCACTGATGAGCGGGTCAGAGGACGTGGGACTCGCGCCGCTGACCCTGGGTATGCCTTGCTGGCCTGCCGCCTTAAATTTCTCCAACTTTGGCTGCCGCGGCCTGTGCGTCGAACGGAAAGTCTGCGAAGACCCGGCTTTCGACGCCAGCTCAACTAGCGACGGCGCAACGTCGAAGTGAATCGGATGGTTCGCTACCGCATTGGTGAGCACCTGAGGCTCGGTTGGTGTCTGTTGTGGCGCCGCCTGAAGGCCGCTCGGGCCCCCCAGTATCAGGGCCGACAGGACTGCCACTGAGAAACACAAAACTCTCTTGTCGTTTTTTTTCATAATCGTGCCCCTTTTCCGTCTAAGTAAATACTTTCGATTTCGCTAGATGTTCCGCATTCAGCCATCAATCGAAAATCGGTCTAGTTTCTGTTGATCACGCAGTTCAGTCGCCCGAGCATGCTGCCGCGCGCGAAGTGATGACGCCAAAGCACGCCCGGAGACATGTCCTTCGTCCATGTTCTTCTGCAAAAGAGATGGAAACTGAGTGGCCCGGGTCCCGAAAGCTCGAAAATCTTTGGGAAGAGTTATGTTGCGGTTCAATAATTACTCGATGAACCGCTTCGTTAACGCGAAGGGTTACTACCCGAGAGCGACGGGAGTGCGGTGGGTAGGACCGCCGAATGCAGTCAGATGCTGCTCCCAGGTGCAGTCTTTGTCAAGGTCAGCATTCATAAACCTGTGGAAACGCCGACAGTTGATTGAGTGAGAGGAATGGCTCCGGCCCGGATAGATGTTGGGAAATCCGCTTACCACCAGCTATCTCGCACTGAGATCGGTGGTGACAATCCGTGTTCTCGACAGTCGTCTGTCCGGAAGCTTGAATGCGGCGGACTACGGCGCAATAATACAGAGAGAAAATCCGCAAAGCCAGCTAGTTAATCGGGTTCATATCGTCCGAATGATCACGAGATGGTTACAAGACATCTCCGTTGCTTCGGCGATTTATCCGCGCGCGATTCAACCAAGGAGCCAACCATGAAAGCCAAATCGACAGCGGAACTTTCGCGCCGCCAGTTTCTCACCGCAGCGGGTTTCGCGGCCGCCACGGCTTCATTTGTTCCCAGGGCTTTGTTCGCGCAGTCAGGGGACGTGCTGGTTCCGACCGCTTTCAAGGTAGCCACGACAGCAAGGATCACGGTCCAACCGCTTCGCCGTAATATCAGCGTTCTATTGGGTCCTGGCGGAAACATCGCACTTCTTACCGGACCTGAAGGAAAGCTGCTGGTCGATGCGGAAATCGTCACCGCACGTCCCAACGTTGCCGCAGCTCTCGCGAGCATCAACGCGGATCCCATCAAACAATTGATTAACACGCACTGGCACTTCGATCACACCGGCGGCAACGAGTGGGTGCACGAAGCCGGAGCCAGCATTTTGGCGCAAGCGAACACGCGCAAGCATCTTTCGACGGATACGCGCGTGGAAGGATGGAAGCACACGTTCCCGGCCGCGCCAGCGGGTGCGATCCCCTCGACCGTCTTCGAGGAGGAGCACACGCTGCACGTGAACGGCACGACTCTGATGCTGAAGCATTATTTGCCGGCTCACACCGACTCCGACATATCGGTGCATTTCGTGGAAGCGGACGTTTTTCATGCCGGCGACACGTTTTGGAATCGAAACTACCCCTTCGTCGATTATTCGACCGGAGGAAGCATCGACGGGCAAATACGCGCGGCGGAAGCGAACATTGCCAATGTAACCGATAAGACGATCGTGATTTCCGGGCACGGGGCCGTTGGCGCCAAGGCCGACCTGATACTGTTCCGCGACGTGCTAGCCAATGCCCGGGAAAAAGTAGATGCGATGAAAAAACAGGGCCGATCACTGGCACAGGTTATCGCCGCCAAGCCCACCGCGCGCACGGACGAGGAATGGGGCAACGGTTTCATGACCCCGGCCCTATTTCTCGAGTGGGTGTATCAGGGCGTTTGAAAAATCTGAATCCGTGGCGAACGTTCCGCACATTTCCTGTCCACATCGTGACCATTGAGAGCCACGGCAATCAGAATGTGGCACAGGCTTCCGACAAATGGTTCGAACCGGATAGATGTCGAGAATCCTCTTCGCACCAGCTATCTCAGTCTGAGATAGCTAGCGATAAATCAGGTAGTATCCGTGAAGGATCCGCAACGGGTATAGAGTTGAGTTCTCAAAAAGACATTTGAAAACCATTTCAATGAACGAGAGGAAAGACAACGCGTTGCCACCGCTCTATGATCGGGCTTTGCTGCTGCACGGCTCCAAACGCGATGAAATGCTGACTCTTGAGGAAATCGAGCAATACGGACTGGATAGTTTCGCCAACCCCGACTACATCAGCATCTACGGAATGGCGCCGCGAGAATGGTACCGCCGCGGCATCCGTCTGCTCGGCCGCACGGCGGTAGAGTGCACCCGTGACGCGCTCGGAGATCGTATTGGTCTCGATGTTGCCTCGGTCGCCGCATATATGTCATCGAATCAGGTGGTGGTAATCGATCCGTTCGCCGGTTCCTGCAACACTCTATTTTGGATTTTGCGTCACGTGCCAAATTCAGAGGGCATCGCCTTCGAGTCCGACCCGCAGGTCTTCGAACTCACGCATCTCAACCTCGCGACCCTTGATCAAGAGATTAAAATTGTCCATGGCGACTACGGTAGGCTCCTCGATGAGCGCTCTGTGCCAGAGGATCGAGGCGTCGTCGCCTTCGTTGCACCTCCATGGGGCAGCGCGCTAGATGAAGTGCAAGGCTTGGACCTCGGCCACACTACGCCTCCAATCAGCGAGGTTATCGACCGAATTGCGGGTCAATTCCCGAAGCGTGAAATTCTCTTCGCGATGCAGGTTTACGAGAAGGTTAGCGCCCCCTCATTGAGTCAAGTTCAAATGCAGCTCGATTGGACCGAACTACGCATCTACGATATCAACGAGAAAGGCCGGAACCACGGTATTCTTCTGGGAACAAAGGGTTGGGTACCTCGGTAAGAATGGCCGGTACGGCTTGGTTCGCATGGTAAGAAATCTTCTTCGCACCACCAATGTCAGAATGAGATAGCTAGTGATAATCCCTGTTCCTCGACATCTATCTGGAAGCAGGCGTAAGATGCACGCGGAGTGAGCTCTTCGTCCATCCTCGGCCGCACTATTTCCCACTACTGCGTCATTGAAAAACTAGGCGGCGGAGGCATGGGCGTGGTGTACAAGGCCGAGGACACGAAACTTGGCCGGATGGTTGCGCTGAAATTCCTGCCAGAGGGATTTTCGAAAGACCGTGCAACTCTGGAACGATTTCAGCGCGAGGCGCGGGCCGCATCGGCACTGAATCATCCAAACATTTGCACAATCTACGAGATTGATATGGCGAGCTTTGATGGAGAGCAAATTCCATTCATCGCCATGGAAATGCTTGAAGGGCAAACACTCAAACACCGGATCACAGACAAACCACTTAGTTTTGACCAGGTGCTCGATGTGGGGATCCAGATTGCCGACGCGCTCGATGCGGCCCACGCGAAGGGCATCATTCATCGCGACATCAAGCCTGCGAATATTTTTGTGACCCGGCGGCTCCAGGCCAAGATCCTTGATTTTGGTCTTGCCAAGCTGGCACCGGAGCGCGTGGGTGTGGCTGCCGCGAGTTCCGCGATGCCGACACTGGCGGCAGAGGAGCTGTTGACTAGTCCGGGGACGGCGGTGGGAACGGTGGCGTATATGTCGCCGGAGCAGGTTCGTGGAGATGAACTGGACGCACGCACGGACCTTTTCAGTTTCGGATCAGTTCTCTATGAGATGGCCACAGGGCGGCAGGCTTTCATAGGGGCAACGTCCGGCGTAATTTCCGAAGCGATCCTTAACCGCTCGCCTGTACCGTCTTCGCGCATCATTCCAGAACTGCCAGCGGAATTCGAACTGATCCTGTCGAAGGCGTTGGAGAAGGATCCCGAGCTACGCTGCCAGACAGCGGCGGAGCTTCGCGCAGACTTGAAGCGGTTGAAGAGGGAGAGGGAATCGGGCCGAACGTCGACGGGGTCGGGGTCTTCGGGTTCCGTGAGTCCGATCCTGAAAGGAGAGCCCACGGCAAAGCGAGCATGGATTTCCTTTGCGCTTATAGCGGCAGTCGCGCTTGCCGTGGGATGGGGAGGAGGAATATTCACCGCCAAGCGCCAGGGGCAAACCTCGCAGCCGGTCTATCATCAACTCACATATCGCCGTGGCAGGGTTTATGGCGCACGATTTGTGCCGGATGGGCAGTCGGTGATTTACAGCGCAGGGTGGGAAGGGCAACCGGTCGGGCTTTACTCGACGCGTCCCGACAACCCCGAATCCATGTCGCTAGGACAGTCCGGGGTGCATATCTTGGGAATGTCCTCAACGGGAGAAATGGCAGTCTCGTTGCGTACTCGGTCTGGGGCGTTCCAGCAATTCGGAACCCTGGCGCGATTGCCACTGGCGGGCGGCGCACCGCGCGAGATTCTCGATCAAGTCAATTGGGCCGATTGGTCAAAGGACGGTTCGAACCTAGCGATTGCCCGGCGCCAAAATGGCTTTGGGCAACTTGAGTTTCCGATAGGAAAACCGCTCTACAAAACTCCCGGATGGATCGGGGATGTACGGATGTCCCCGAAAGGCGACGGAATCGCCTTCCTCGATCACACCGTGCCCGCCGATGATGGCGGATCAGTGGTGATCGTGGATTTAGAAGGCAAAAATAAAACACTTTCAAGCGGATGGGTAAGCGCAGACGGTTTGGCGTGGACTCCCGGCGGAGAGGAAATCTGGTTCACAGCCACGAAAGCTGGGGTAGGGCGAGCCATACAGGCTGTGACCCTTTCTGGAAAGGAGAGGCTCATCGCCCGGGTCCCTTCCGAGCTGACGCTGCTCGATATTGGTCGGGATGGGCGCGTATTACTCAAGCGCGAAACATCTCGTGCGGAGATGAAAGGCCACATCGACGGAGATTCGCAAGAGCGGGAGCTTTCCTGGTTTGACGCCACGCTTCCTGCCTATCTTTCCCGGGACGGCCGGACCCTTCTGTTTGGCGAGTACGGAGAGGCGGGCGGCGCGAACTATGCTGTCTATGTGAGGGGAACCGACGGCTCACCAGCTGTCCGTCTGGGCGAAGGCACCGCGCAAGCCCTTTCCCCGGATGGGAACTGGGCATTGTGCGTCACTCACGCGTCGCCCGAGCAGATCATTATGCTGCCGACCAAAACAGGAGAGCCAATGACGATCACACATGACGCGATTGATCATGTCGCTGTCGGTTGGCATCCGGACGGGAAGCGGATCGTATTTGCAGGGAGCGAGCCGGGACATGCCGTCCGACTATGGATTCAGGATCTCGAAGGCGGCAAACCAAAGCCAATTAGTCCCGAAGCTGGCGCGGTATTCGCAGTGTATGTATCACCCGATGGAAAAGAGGTTATCGGTTTAGGTTCAGATGGGAAGACCTACCTATTTCCAGTCGATGGAGGAGAGCCTCGAATCGCTCCGGGTCTCGAACCTGACGACCGGACGGCGGGATTCAGCGGCGATGGCGCGTCGATTTGTGTCCACAACCGGGCGGGCTTACCTGCAGTTGTCTCTCTGGTGGACATCACGACTGGAAAGAGGAAGGTCTGGAAACAGATTGTCCCGGCAGATGCCGCAGGAGTGGATAACGTTGGCAATATTCTTTTCACACCCGACATGAAGTCGTATGTGTACTCCTACAGCCGCAACCTCTCGGATCTCTATCTGGTAGAAGGATTGAGATAGGCCTTGGCAGCGCCGAGTCGGATAATCGGAAATGCCCCTTCAAAATCCACTTCTCACCACCTATTCTAGTTACTTACAGTTGGTGTGCCGGCCGCTTCAGAGTGGTTTCCTTCTCCCTGCGTGTTACCAGCAGCCTGTGCGCAATCTCTGGATTATCACACCGCGAGCAGAGAGCTCTCCAAGCAATTCCATCACTCCTTGAGAAGGTTCACGGTCTCCCGGGACGATGACAGCCCATTCCAGATTCTCTCGAAATTCTTTTGACCGAATCTCCCACTGGCCGAAAGAAGAAGATTTTGTCTCGCCGATTTGAATGATCGACCAGTGCCGCGCTAACGCCAACGCGACAGCTTCGTCAGGCACGGGCCCGGACAGGATGAAATGGTTGTTTCCATGGACTAGAATGCCGACCATTGGTTTTCAACCCTGCAGGCGCGGATCGGAAACCGGGTAGCCAATCGCAAAATGGTAGACGACTTGTCCTAACTCGGGGGACAAGTTCAGATATCGATTCACTCGCTCATCAAAAAACGCTCCGATGCCCGTTGCTCGCAGGCCCAGCGCCTCGGCGGCAAGATACATTCGTTGACCAATGGCGCCCGCCTCGAAATGCACGTAGCGATATCCGCGATTGCCGTAGCTGCGAGACGCATTCTCAAAATCGCCGATCATGGAGACCGCCACACAAGCGTTGCCCGCCAGCTCTTGTCCCAGACTGAGAGCTGCCGCGGCTACGCGTTGGTCTCCTTCCTTGATTTTTTGCAACTCTGCGTGCTCCGGCCAGTAGCGGTACACTCCCGGCTTCAAGCCGTCGACGCGGTGGACGTAAAGATACAGTTGGACCATAAGAGCGGTAGCGAAATCGGCGAAGAGACGTCCCTGAGCAGCGGTGAGAAGTGTTGCAAGTTGCGAGAGCGAAATCGATTCTTCCCCACCCCTGAAGTCGAGAGCAGAACGCCGGGCACGAACGACATCGCCGAAGCTACGGCTCGTGGAAGAGTTAGGCGACAGGCTGATTTCCCCGCGCCCGGATGGCTTGGCCTGGGCGAGAACGGGGGCGGCGGTTTGCACAGTGAGCTTCGTTGCGGCGTGAATTCGCTCAATCAATGGATAAGCTACTTGCTCCTCCGACAATCGGTTGGGCTGACCTCTGAACAAAATTGTCTCGACTGGTTCCAGCGGCCTCACGGGAATGGATGGGCCTTGGAGCTCGACGATAAGCATCGGCCACTCATCCTCATTCAGGAGACACTGTTCCGCAACTCTGTCATCCGGAAACTGGCCAAACGCAAAACTTCCGCATCCGATCGATCGAGCAGCGAGAGTGAGAGCCTGCCAGGCATGCCCGACATCGTGCAAGCAGTACCGATAGGCTCGATCCCGGTATTTCCAGGCTTCGCGCCAGGCAACGCTCGTCAGGATGAAAATGAGCGGGGCAGAGGTACCGATCAATTTCCCACCCCAATCTCCGATGGCGCGTTGTTCTACCATGTGGGATGAGGGACGGTAATGATAGAGGCCATCGGGCCAGCCGACCAATCCTTGCGCGCAAAAGTGAAATTCGGTGGGATGGAGATTGCCGGAGGAAGGATTCACGCGCAGAGAGTAGACGGCTCCAGTGGACGAGACTCGCTTGGACGCGCTAATCGAAGCGGAATAAAACATTAACTGCGAAAGGAATTCCGCACCGTCCCGAGCCAAGGTAATTCCTGTTTTGCCTTCGAGTACTGCGAGAGCTGGGATCTGTGGAACTGGTGGGTCGGCCGGCAAGTCCAGGACGGGGACGCCCTCATAGTGTCGGAATGGATTGGGCATATTGGCCCAATCGAGATAGTGCTGAGTTCGCCGCAGCGATTCGACACTGTGTTTCGTCAGTTCATGGTACTCGCGCCAGGTCATGTGGGTTGAATCCTGAGAATACTGTACCGGCAATTAAGGCGTCCGGGAATTGTCTGCGGAAGGAAACTATGTTCAGCTAGTTGAAATGTTCCGGTCCGGATAGATGTCGAGAAATCCTCTTCGCACCACCTATCTCAAAACGAGATAGGTGGTGACAATCCCTGTTATCGACACTTATCTTCAAGTTTGCGTTTTACCAACGTCAAGTAGGTTACTTCGGAGTGGCCCGTGATCCAACCGGAATCCCAACCCAGCCACTCCAGGTGGTGAGCGCTATGGCCTGTTCACGACAGTTGACTGTGGTTTGAGCACGTCGACGCGAGGATCAGCAGCATCATCGCAGATTTTGATTAGGGTTCCCTAACTGCTGGATCAACTCACCCTCTTGGGGCGGTAGTGGAGGTGAACCACGCCGTTGCCGAAGCGTCGTTCGGCCAGCAGATCCAGCCTGAGCAGAACGTGGTTCGGTAGGGATTGTTTGCCGCCTCCCACCAGGATGGGCGAGATAATCAGGTGGTATTCGTCCACCAACCCGGCCTTTATCGCATGGGCGGCGAGGCTGGCTCCAGCCACCGTGATGTCGCGCCCTGCCAGCATTTTTGTGCGCCGGACCGCTTCCGGATCGAAGTGGCGCTCGATCCGCGTCCTGGCACTGGAGACCTTTTCCAACGTCTTGGAGTACACAATCTTATCGGCCGCCCGCCAGATCTCCGCAAAGTCCCGCGTGAACGGCGCTTGGGCGGCGGTGTCCATGGTCTCCCAGCCCACCATTGTTTCGTACATCCGGCGACCGTAGAGGTAGGTGTCAACCGGTCGCAATAGGTCGTTGACGAACGTGTGCACCTCTTCGTCCGGTACGGCCCAGTCGAATGTGCCGCCCTCGTCCTCAACGTAACCGTCAAGCGAGGTTATAGCTATGTAGATCAGCTTCGCCATTGTGAGCCTCCCTTTACCATAAAGTTGCAATTGGTCGCCCGCCTTTTCAGGGTAATCAACTTCATGTTTGATCAGAGCCCCCCGAAATGGTGATAAACCCTGTTCGCGACAGTTATCTGGAAGCGCCCAGTTCTCGATTACCGCGTGTACATTTTCTGCGTCAGGGCTTCGACGAAGCAAGTGCTGCTGTGGCACTATGCCTCAAGCCGGGAGGTCTTCATGGATCGGATTCACGCGAAGTTCATAGGTGTCGAACTTTATTTCGACAATTTGGAAATGGCGACGAAGTTCTACATCGAGACGTTGGGCCTTGAGGTTTCCGATGAGCGAGTCGGGCACCATGCCAAGTTCGACAGTGGTGCGGGTTTTGTTTGCCTAGAGCGGAAGGGGGCTGAATCGTACCCTTCGAAAGATAAAGCGGTTCTCTTTTTTGAAGTGCCCAATGTGAGATCAGCAATAGCAGCCGTCGGGCAAGATCGCGTAGTTCACTCGGAACGTACATGGGCTGTCCTACACGATCCGGAAGGTCACAACATACTTTTGATTGAGAGATCAAACTGAGCGTGGGCGTCCGGCGGGCGACCCCGCAACGCTCCGGTCCGGATAGATGTCGAGAAATCCGCTTACCACCAGCAATCTCAGACTGAGATAGGTGGTGATAATCCCTGTTCGCAACAGTTATCCCGATAGAGCGCGTCGTACAGACATCAGGTGGAATACCTCCGAGTGCACCGTGACCGAGGTACCGCGGCAAAGGGTGAAAGAAAGCCCACTAGATTTACGGCTTGCCAACTCTGCGTCAAGGTCCGGAACGATATGTAGATGCTGCGCCATCTTTCGGCGCGCCTGACCCACGAGGACGTGCTACCGGAATTGATCGACGAGCATGATGTCTTGGTTTTCCTCGTCTACCTTTACATAAAGGATCCAGTGCCCATCCGGCGAGACTGACAAGCCATGCCAAAAACGTTTGTCCAATTCAAAGATCTGACGGACATGCTTGGTGTGGAAATCGAAATAGCGGATAGACTTGGGTGCATCCGCGGCAACGAAGTAGATGCCTCCCGGAACAATCGTCCAGAACGTCGCTCTCGCTATCGTCGGCATCTCTTCCAGTGCAACCTTCGTACCGGGATTTCTCAGAGAGACTGCGTATAGTAGGGTGTTGCTTTCGGATCCCGCGAAATAGACCGTCTCACCATCAAATGACTCAAATGGATAAAGACCCCACTCTGTCGAAGGCAAAGCCGTAAGCAGTACAGCGGTGCCTCCGGTTGCGGGGCAGCGGTAAACTTTCTGGCCGTCAGTTCCACGCGACATAAAGTAAATCCATTTGCCATCGTGCGACCAACTGGGCATCTCGGCTTCGAAAATGTTAGTAATCAGTTTTCGCGGAACCCGTTCGGAAATGTCGACAATATATATTCCGCTGACGCCCGAACCCTTCGAAACGCTCGACTGCCCGGATTCAAAGGCAATCGTTTTTCCATCCGGCGACCAACTTGGATCTCCTGTCCCAGAACTCTTGAGATTTGAAATCTGCACAGGCTGGGTTCCGTCGGCATCACTCATCCATATTTCATCGAAACCCCCGCGGTTAGATTGAAATGCGATGTGCTTCCCATCCGGGGAGTACGCTGGTTTCTCTTGTTGCCATGTTGAGGAAATGAGCTTTGCAGCAGCCGATTCAGGATGCAACAAGTCTTTCCGCCAGATGTTGAGGTGGTAAGAGTACGTGGCGTAGGCAAGTTTGTCTCCCCTGGGGGAGACCGTCGGCCAGATCGCGTTCTGCCCGAGCGGGATTCGACGGAGCGAGCCATCTGCAAGAGTCAGTTCGTACAGCTCAAAATCCCCTCCTTCTAGACGAAAATTGCCCGGGAAAATCAACCTCTTGTCGTCGGCTGTCCAGGCTAAACCCATCAGCGGGCCCCATCCGGTTAAGGTGTTGCCTGGCGTTCTGATTTGTCTTGGCTGGCCAGCCGAGGTGGCGACGATATTGATGACGGACTCCAGGCCGGACTCCGTATTCCCAATATTTTTCCAACAGGTGTATGCCAATTGTTTGCCATCGTGAGAGAAAACAGGAGATTTCTCTCCTATGCACTCTGTAGCATGAGGAATTTGTCGACTATCGAAAGTCTCGAGTGAGAGCAGATAGAGTCTCAGGAGATTGTCGGGAGGTAACCTATCCTGGAATGCAATCCATTTGCCGTCGGGAGACCAGTCGATTAGTGCGCCAGTTCGATGGAGCTCTCGCGTGGAGCGCAGCTTTCTCTCGGGACCACCTAGCGCTGGAACGACATACACACCCGCGTCGAAACCGGAGATCCGATGAAAGGCAATCTGCGTGCCGTCAGGGGACCACGCGGACGCAATCCAATCGGGGGAAGGGTGACGCGTCAAGGGCAATGAGTTCTCACTGCCGATAACCTTCACGTACAGATCGAACCCTTTGGAACCCGGCGGGGGATCGCCGTCCCAGGCAAATGCAATCCGCGATCCATCCGGAGAGAAACTGGGCATAGTCTCCGTGCCTTCATAGGTCGTGAACGGAATGGGGCTCAAAGTCACTGGTGCAGTACGTGGGCGAGATCGTGGATAGATGAATGCCACGGTGAGCGCGACGGCCGCAGCGGTCAGGACCCACACCCCTACTCTGAACCACACCGGGCGAGCAGCTGTGGCGCGATTCGTTTCGACGGCAGCAGGTACAGGTTGTGCTGCGCTTCCATCTTCTAGGGGCTGGGGAACAGATATGGGCGGCGTGATTGCGCCTATGAAACGGTATCCTCGGCGTGGGAGAGTCTCTACGAGCCGCGGGCTATCCGCGGAATCGCCGAGAGCTTCCCGCAGGCGGTTAACGCCAGCATGGAGGCCGTGCTCGAAGTCAACGAATGTGTCCGAGGGCCAGAGAGCAGTGCGCAGTTCCTCGCGGGTGATCAATTCTCCGGGCCGCTCTAAAAGCATCTTCAGGATCTGGAAGGACTGCCCCGGCAAGCGCAGGCGTCTCCCTTGCTTCCGCAACTCCTGAGTTTGCAGGTCCGCTTCGAATGGGCCGAAGCGGGTAACGGTTCGGGTATGTTGATTTCCCGGCATTCGGGAACCTGAGGGCAGAGAGTAGCACAGACGAGCCACGGAGCCGAGAAGGTTGCGCTTAGGAGAGAGGTTACAAACCGGTTTATTTCAATGCATTAAGATGCGAGGAAGATGTGCGCTCTATGTGAGGGCGCATGCATTGAGATAGATCGGGACATCAGCGAGTTTTGCGGACACCGAGGAGGTGTTCCGTGAAGCTCAGGGTCGGTTTGCAAGTCGCTGCTCAGGTTCTTGTTGTTATTTTCCTATCCGAGACAGTTACGAAGGCTGGGCCACCGGTTGGAGGGTTACCACAACACTTCGTCTGCAACACTGGTTACAGTTTGAGCAAATGCCAGGCCGATATGGCGGTCTTGAGGAAGACCCTCGCGAAGTACCCCGCTGCGGAACTTGGCGAATGGACCTGGGTGCTGGTGCGTTCCGCGGAATGGAAGTATGTCGTGATGCCGCTAGGAATAGATCCTGACAGCCCGGCGTTCACATATCTTCCGAAGAGAGAGACGTTCTTCGAAGAAGCGTTGGTTGCAACTGTGCCCCAGCGCATGGGCGAGCTCATCTGGAGGTGGGGAATGAGCACGGACGATCTGCTTGACCTTGCGGTGGCACACGAGCTGGGGCATGCGCTATGTAACGAGAGTAGCGAAATGAAGGCCCGGCGGGCAGCGAAAGCGTTGCAAGAAGGGAAACGTCCGTCATGTTTCAATCCGGCCGCACATGCTCCGTCCCCAGAGTTGCCACCAGTGCGTAATCGGCAGATATGGTGAATTGCTAAGTGTGACGCCCTCGCAGAGAAGCGCCTCGAACCAGCCGAGGAAACCGTCGAGGCGCCCGTCGTCGCCGATGCGGAACGGGACGAGGGTCTTTCCCGGATTTTGCGTGTCCTTCTGAAAATCAACGTGATAGCACAGTGCAGGTTGGCTAAGAGCCAATAGTGCTTTGCCCGAAGCACGCACGTGGCGACGTTGGTTAAAGAGTTTCTCAGCCAAGGGCCGATAATCGAGATCATAGAAGCTCGACCTATTTGCCGGACCGATTGCAAGGAGCCGCCCAACACCGAAAGAATCCGACGAAAACGGCACGAGAAACGTGTCGGCCGATTGGGGAATGATGTGGCCTCCAGGCTTCAGGAATCGTTCACGAGCGTCAGCAATGGCCTCGATGATGTTCTCTTCGTCAAAGCAAAAGGAGCTAAGCGTCTCGGTAACGAGGACATTGCAACGTTCCGGAAGGCGGACTTTTTTTGAGTTTTCGCGGATCAGTGTGATCCGGTCTCGGAACCCGTTGGCCTCGATCAGTTCTGCGGCGACGTCGGCGATGCCGCTCACCTCAATCGCATAGACGTGGCGCGCGCCGGCTTGTACAGCGAAAAAAGAAAGTAGCCCGGTACCCGCTCCGAGATCCACTACAACGTCTCCCGGTTTCACGGTCCGCTGAATCGCGTCCTGGTAAACGTCGCAACGGTTTTTGTCCATGAGCATTTTTTCGTGCGAATACGGACTGCCATCCATCCCGGATCGTTGTTGAAGCACACGCCGTCTGAACCAATGCCGCAATTGCCGAAGGGATGCGATTCCGCTCGTAGTAAGCGTCATTAACAGACCCTGGAATGTCTCTAACAACCGAAAAAGAGCCGACTCAGGAAACCGACCATACCTCAGTGCGAACTGCCCATTTCGTGTTTTGCCCACCCACTTAGTTGAAGCTTAAGACATAACTGCCTGCAAGGACAGGTCCCCGGCGAGTTCAATCAGGCCACAATTGAGCACCAGCTCGGAGGACGACAAATGCGAAAGATTTGTGCCTTGACGATTGCGTTTTCCCTGGCTTGTCCGGTGTGGGCGAGCGACAAAAGCCGCGAAGAAAAGCGGCTGGAGGCATGCGGCCAAGTTTTTAAAGAGATTCTCAACATCCCTGACGGCATCCCCAAGGAATTACTCAACAAGGCGGAGTGCGTCATAGTAATGCCCTCCGTACTGAAATTTGCTTTTGGCGTTGGCGGCGACTTCGGCCGGGGCGCCATTACGTGTCGCACTGGTGAGCACTTTACCGGACCTTGGAGCGCACCCGCATTGTTCGCGCTGGAAGGTGGAAACATCGGATTCCAGTTGGGCGGGCAGGCAACTGATTTCGTCCTATTGGTAGTGAACCCCAGAGGGGCGAACTCCATTCTCGGCAGCAAAGTAAAGCTTGGAGCCGACGCAGCAGCCGCTGCCGGGCCGAAGGGGCGCACCGCAGCCGCCGATACGGACATTGTGATGAGAGCGGAGGTCTTGAGTTACTCCCGTTCACGGGGGTTGTTCGCGGGGATCTCGCTTGAGGGGTCCACCCTCCGCTCGGACGGAAGCGCGAACAGAAAACTCTATGGACGTGACCTGAGTGCTAAGGAGATCGTTCGTCAAGGAAGGGTCGGCGTCCCGCCTGCCGGGCGCGAATTCATCGCTCTGTTGAATAGAACGTCGCCCAAGAATGAATCCGACCCCAAATCGTTGCAGGAATGAAACCGACGATCCTAGGCTAATAGGAGGAAATTCATGAAGGCAAGAGGTTGGATTGCCGTTTTCGGCGCGGCGGTTTTTGCCCTGACCAGTTGTGCGGCCTTTGGACAGGGAAAAGGACATGGAAAAGGAAACGGGAAAGACAAAGACGACGACAGTTTCTCCGAGCGTGTTGAATTTAGAAAGCACGATCGGGAGTCGATGAATGATTGGTACCGGGAGCATGAGCATGGCCTTCCACCTGGACTAGCCAAGCGGGACCAGCTCCCTCCGGGCCTTGAGAAGCAGCTCCAGGAGCGCGGTACTCTGCCGCCCGGCTTGCAGAAGAGAATCCAGCCAGTGCCGGAAGACCTGGAGGCGTGTTTGGCTCCGCCGCCCGAGGGTTGCAGGCACGTGATCATCGGCGGCCACGTCGTCCTGTTGAATGTTCAGACGAATTACGTTTACAGCGTGGTCCACTTCGAGATTCAGTAAGCCGAGCGCGAAAGGATAAGGCGATGATCCTTACCCAAGGAAGGCCAATAGCAGTCCCCCGGCAACGGACACGAGTCGGCTTTAAAAGGAGCACTGTGCGGCTAAGATTGGTGATCGCCGAATTGTTGTGCGCGGCATTGACTGTCGGCGCCGGTGTTGTACCCCGTCCCGCGGGGCTGGGCACTGTTGCAGGTCAGGTCTTGGGGTCGAACGGGAGCCCTGTCGCCGGTGCGCGGGTCATTCTGCAAGCGGCCGAGGGCCATCGCCTCCAAACCACGGACACCAATAATCAGGGCCGCTTCTGGTTCGCTTCGCTCCCGGAGGGCCAGTACGGCGTCCGCGCTTCCTATGAGGCACGCGTCTCTGAATGGCGCCAAAACGTCTGGGTGGCGCCCGGCGAGCAGACGAATGTCGTCCTCCACCTGCGCTCCAAGAACTAGCCTCTAAACAACAGCCGCCGTCATAGTTTTTCTGGATTCTGTAGCTCCGAACCATGCTGGAAGTTCTGATGGCCGTGGTTGCGCATTACGTTGAGACGATGGATCTGGACCTGGGCGAACTCCGATCATCCACCCTCGGGAGGATATGTGACCTTCGGGATGCCGGCGTCCACATTTGCATGCACGCATGCTTGGAATCTGACGTCGTGCCGCTACGGTTGTTTGCCTGGAAGTAAGAATCGTCGATCCCACGTTCTAAACCCGCCGGCGGGCGTCGTTGTGCAATAGCTCGCTAGCGTCACGATCGTGAGTCAACTCTTCCGCTTCCTGCTCGACTGTCAACCAGCGACCTTTCGAGAGAAGGCATCGAGGATCACTGTCAGATAGACCAACGCATTCTTAGCGGCCTGTAGGTGAGGTCAGCTATCCAGACGTGATCCTTTTATTTTATTTTGGGCTCTGCGGATCTTGCGCTGAACTGTTATTGGACGCCCTGACCGCGCCTTGTTGAGTCGCCCATTCAACGAAACCTGGCGGCGCATTCCTCCCGCCTTCAATATTTGCTTTCTTAAGGTGGGCGATGTTCCTCCATTTGAGCTCCCGGAGATCGGCGTCCTGCAAGTCGGCGTTGTCGAGATTGGCGCCCGAAAGATCGGCTTGGGCAAGGTCTGCGCCGCTGAGATCGGAATCACTCAAATCGGCTCCGCGAAAGGTGGCACGCTGCAAATTACTGCCGCGAAGATTGGCCGACCGCAGATCGGCGTCGGTGAAATCCGCGGCGAGGAAGTCACTGTCGCGTAGATCGGTGGCGTTGAAATTGGCGCGCAGCAGGCGGGCACCTGCCAGGTTGATTCCCTTCAGGAACGCGACGGAAACATCGACGCCGACGAGCGGGATGCCGTCGGCGTTGAGCTCCTGCAGCGCTTCCACCCGGCCTCCGCTGCCGCCTTTTCCCTGCGCTGTGTTAATCACCTGCCAGGCCTGGTAGTGCTTTTGCTTTGTACGGTCACCGGATTCGGAAAAATAGAAAAGAACTGCGACCAACACACTTAAACTTCCCAAGTACTCCAGCACTTCGAGGAATTTCCAATTGCTGAGCAGATAAGCAATCCACTCCCAGCCCCATTCCAGTCCAAAAAACGGAACGAGCCAGGAGCGCTTGATGCGCTCGCGCCCAACGAACCAGGGCTCAGGTCTTGTCCGCGGTGTGAACACTCTCATGGCTGGACCACTCGGACCAGGTGGCCGTCTGGATCGCGGACGAGAAACCCGTCTGCAAATCCCAGGGACGGCTCTGGCAACGCGACCGTCGCAGTGGAAACGAAATCAATGCGATGGGAGCGCAGCGAACGCTCGAATCCGGCAGCGCTGGGGACGGACATCGTAGTCTGCCAGGCCCACAGATCGTCCGCGTGTGAGGTCGGTTCCATCGGGCGGCCGTCGCGCGGCGCAAGATATTCGAGAAGCTCGACGCCAGGCCCCCCGGGAGCGTGGAGGCTCGTGATGCGGAGACGCGCGCCGAAGACGTTGTTCAGATGCTCCTGCTCGGTGCCGTAATTCTGGCTTTCTCCCACGATGCGCATGCCCAGTGCGTCGCGATAGAATTTCAGGCTCGCGTCGCTGTCTTTGACGACGATTGCAGTGTGATCGATGCCAAGAAACAGGTTCCCGTTTGGCTGGTGCCACCGGGGATCTCCTTTGTCCAGCGGGAACTGCAGAATCTCGAGGAAATGGTTATCGGGATCGCGAAAATAGAAAGCGCGAATCCCGGCGGCGTTGGTGATGTAGGCCGGCAGTAGCTGCGGGCCTGTCGAAGCGTGCTTCACCTTGTGCTCCTGGAGAACTTTGTAGGCGGCGTCCATGTCGCTGGTGATGATGGCGACGTGCTGGAACCAGCGATCGTTGCTGCGCGAGTCCACGGGAATCGGGCGGCCCTGCGGTGTGAGAAATTCCGTCAGCTCGAGAACCTCACTGCCCAGGCGCATCCGAACCACGTGCATCCTCACACCGAACAGTCCTTCGAGGTGCTCGTAGTCGGCGCCATAGACTTCCACATCGGAAACCTTCTCGAACGTCAGCACCTGCGAGTAGAAATCCACCGAGCCGTCCATGTCGGAAACCACCATGCCGATTTCGCTGACGCGATCGACGCTCGCGCCCTGCAAAGCCTCTTGAGCGCGGACGCTCCGCGCGCCGCATAGAACCGCAATCGATAGAAAGAAAGCGATAGCGAACCAAAAGTTCCGCTTCCCTTCATGTGTAATCCTTTTCAACTCCGGGGTCATCCGCGTCACCTTTAATCGCGTCCGTTCAGCCGCGCGAGCAGATGATCACCAACGCGCAGCGCGTTAGCCATGATCGTGAGCGCCGGATTCACGGCCCCGCTCGACGGGAAGAAACTTCCATCGACGACGTACAGATTGTCCACCTCGTGGGCTTTGCAATTGGCGTCGAGCGCGGAAGTCTTCGGGTCCTGCCCGAAGCGAATCGTCCCGTTCTGGTGCGCGACGCCCGCCAGCGGAATGCGCTGCCCCACAAACAGGTTGCGCGAAAAAAGCCCCTGATGGCAATCATGGCCGTGCGTCGAGCACTGGGACTGATTCTGAATCAGCTGCTCGAGTTTTGCGGTCAACCGTTTGTGGCCCTCCTCGTTGTTCGGCTTGTAGGAAAGCGTGATGTGCCCGTTGCCGTCGACCGTCACACGATTGTTCGGATCGGGCAAGTCCTCCGAAGTCAGCCAGTAGTCGATCGAATGCTTGGCCATCAGGTCGAGTGTCCAATTCGGCGCAATTGCCGGCGCGCCGGCTGAGAGCGCCACGGCGTCGAGCTTGCCGACAAACGAAATGTGGCCCATCGGGAAATTCCATTCCTTCGAGCTCAGATAGAAATCGTTCACCGCCAGCGTCTTTTGAAATACGGTCGGATTCGGGCACTTTGAAATCGCCATGAGTACCGAGTTCACGTGACCCATGTAATGCCGCCCGACTACATCCGAGCGATTGGCCAAGCCGCGCGGATGTTTGTCGTTCGCCGAACGGAGAAGCAGCGCCGCCGAATTAATAGCGCCGCAAGAAACCACCACTACGTTGGCGGTGAACTCCTCCACCAAGCCATCGCGTTCGACGACCACCTTCGTCACCCGCCGCCCGGACGCATCCGTTTCCAGCCGCAGCACTTTCGCATTCGTCAGCAGCGAAACGTTGTGATGCGTCAGCGCCGGATCGACGCCGCAGGTTTGCGCATCGGATTTCGCGTTGACAAGACAAGGAAAGCCGTCGCAGGTGTTGCAGCGGATACATTTGCCTTCGCGGCGATCCTTCTCGTTGAGCATGATGCCCAGCGGCACGTGAAACGGCTTCAGCCCCTGGCGCGCGAAATCGTCGCTCAATTGCTGCATGCGCGGCTCGTGACTCACAGCCGGATGCGGATACGGAGACTTCGAACCCGGGTCCGTCGGGTCTTCGCCACGCGTGCCGTGAACGTGATACATCCCTTCAGCTTGCGTGTAGTAAGGTTCGAGATCGTCATAGCCAATCGGCCAGGCCGGCGAGATGCCACCCGCGTGCTTGAGCTCGCCGAAATCCTCGCGGCGCAGCCGGAATAGCGCCGAGCCATAAAATTTCGTGTTGCCGCCCACGTTGTAATTGGTGTGCGGGTGCAGCTCCTTGCCGTCCCGGTCCTTCCATTTCTCCTTCGTTTGATACTTGCCCTCAACGTTCACCGCGCGGCTGTCCCAATTGTCCTTCTCGCGATTCACATAATCGCCGCGCTCGAGCAGCAGAATTCTTTTGCCGGAGGGCGCCAGCCGGCACGCCAAGGTCCCGCCGCCCGCCCCGGTGCCGATGATGATCACGTCGTACTGTCTTGCCGAATCCATAGTCGTCTCCGGACTGAATACGCGAATTACATCACCGGGGCTTCGAACGCGGTCTCGCCGAGAACCGTCTCCGCGAAGGCGCACCAGATCTGCACCTTCACGATGTTCGGTACATACGCTGGCACCACGATGCTCTTGTTGTACCTTCCGTTCTTGGCTTGCAGCCGGTCGAGCAGGTACACATTTCCCTGCGAATCCACCACTTGCCAGTGCGGGTCGGGCGTGCCGGGAACTACGAAGTCGTCGGAAAGCGTCAAAACGTTCTTTCCGTCGACTTTGGTGTGCGTGACGGTTCCTACGTTCACCTTCACGCCGGTGAAAACTTTCGTTGTGTGGGTATTGTGATCCATCGTCTGGGCGCTGCTGCCGGTCGCCGTCACTCCCACCGATACGGCCATCGCCAGAACCGCAGCGAAGGCCGCCATCAGGGCGAATCGAGACACACGTACTGCTTGCATCGAGAAATCTCCTTTTTGTTTTTTCGGTTTCTAGGCGGTTTCAGGCGTCTTGTGCTTCCTCTTCCTTGCCGCTTACATTGTAGTCCGGCCTGGCCCGCGTTCGTTACATCGAAAAGCGAGAATCCCGGCCCGTTCCAGCGAACATCCTAAGTTCCCGATCCGGCCGGCGAATTCGCCTTCGTCGCGTAGCCGCACCGAAAAATGCAGCGTTGCTCGTTCTGGTGGTGCAGCTTGGCGCAGATCACGCCTCTTGCCCCGCGCACCCGCACGTACAGCTCGGCCGCCAGCAGCATCCCCAGTACCGGCGCCGTAAAGTAGATCCACAGCGCTGTCCAAACGTGCGCCGAGAAAGCCGACCCCAGCGTCCGGGCCGGATTCATGCTCATGCCCGAAATCGGCGATTCGAAAGTGATATACGTCGCCACCAGAACGCCTGCGAACAGCCCCGTGTACCGCGCCAATTGTCGCGTGTTGGAAATCACCAGGATCACCGACATCAGTAGAAAAGAGATCGCCGCCTCCGCGAAGAAAGCAACTGCCGCGCCGCCTTCTCCCGGACGCGTCACCGCGTAGTTCACCGCCGGATGCGACACCCAGGAGCGTAGCGCCGCGCGCACCAGCAGCACTCCGCCGATGCCCCCGATAAACTGCGAGAGCATGTAGAAGAACGCGTCCCACGTCTCCACTTTGCCGAGGCGCCAGAAAGTGAACGTCACCACCGGATTCATGTGCGCGCCCGAGCGCTTGCCCCACGGCGAATAGATGATCGAAATGGCCGTGAGCCCCATGGCCGCGCCCATTAGCATGCGCATCGGCATGCCCGACAGCATCCAGTTCTGCGCCGGCGATTGCGGATGCCCGAGAAGCGCGGCAAAAGAGCATGCCGAAACCATGAACGCGCCCAGAGCGCCTGCCTCAATCAAATACTCCGGCCAGTGTTTGCGCAAAGCTTCGATCATCGCGCGCGTCCCCGGCCGCTCAATCCGTGCCTGCTACGGCTTTCACCGCGGGGCCGATCTCGGGCATCTCGGCCGGCTTCGAGACGATGTGCGCCTTGACCTCCAGAAACTGCGCCAGGTCCTTCGAAAAAATAAGGTCCAGCGTCCAATCCAGCGCTACCCGAACTTTCTTTTCGAATCCCGGAAGCTTGCTCAGGTAAATGGTCCGCCACATCCACCAGGCCAGGAATCCGGAGAAATTCACGCCGAAGATGTTGGCCACTCCCGTGCGCCGACCGATCGCGGCCAGCTGCCCGATCGTCGAGAACGTAAACGCTCTCTTCTCTCCGCCGCGAATCGCCGCCAGAATGTTGGCCGCCAGCGTCTTGCCCTGCCGCAGCGCGTGTTGTGCCGTCGGCGGATGAAAGCCTCCGTCCTTCGCATTCGGTATCGCCGCGCAATCCCCCAGCGCCCACACGTTGGGCCAATCGCGCAGTTCCAGGTATTCGTTCACCACCAGCCGCCCACGCTCCTTCACGCACGGCATGCCTGCGAGCAGCGGATTCGGCGAGGTGCCTGCCGTCCACACCAGCGTGTTCGTGAAAATTTCCGTTCCGTCGCTCAGCGTGACGCTGCGGTCCGTAACCGCCGCCACCTTCGTATTCACGCGAATCTCTACTTTCCTCTCTTCCAGTTTATGCTGCGTGTAAACGCCTAATTTCTCGCCCAGCTCCGGCAGAATGAATTGTCCCGGATGCACCAGCACCACTCGCACCATTTCTTCGCGTAGATTCCGGTAGGACTTGAGCGCGCCGCGCACGAAATCGTTGATTCCCGCAACCGTCTCCACGCCGGCGAATCCGCCTCCCGCCACCACAAACGTGAGCAGCGGATTTTTCACCTGGCAGCACTCGCTGTCGGCTTCTTCCAGGTGCGCGATCAAGTGGTTCCGCAGGCGCATCGCGTCGCTCAGCGACTTCATCGTCAGCGCCCGCTCCTGCAATCCCGGCAAACCATAGAAATTCGTTGTCGAGCCCAACCCTAGCACTAGGTAGTCGTATTCCAGCGTGTGCTCGTGATGGTCGAACCCGTGCGCCACCACAACCTTGCGCGCCGCCAGGTCCACCTGCTGCACCTCGCCGGCAAAGAAATTCACCTTCCGCAGCATCTTCCGCGCCGGATTCACGATCGTCGTCAGGTCCAGGTCGCTGGCGGCCACTTCGTGCAGCATCGGCGTGAAGAGAAAGAAATTCTCGCGGTTCACCATCGTCACTTCGATGCCGTCACGGCCCAGTTTCTTCTCGAGTTCCGTGGCCGTCGAAAGCCCCGCGAATCCGCCGCCGAGTATCAACACCCTTTTTTTCTGTGTGCCTGCCATGGTCGGTTCCCGTCCTACCGTATGTTCCCGTTCACTTCGCAGAAAACCTTAATCGCGCCCTTCGCTCTCGTCAGCTTCTCCATCAACTCGGAATAGTTCTCGAGGCCCTTCACCGGATGCGTCAGCAGTTTCGCCAGCCAGCCGGGAAACGAAAGTTCCGCTGCCGAAAGATCCAGCACCGCACGTTCGAAATCTTCGCGGCTCGCGTTGACGCTCCCGAGCGCCACCTTGTTCCCCAGCACGAATCCCTGGTTGATCCGGTCCGCCGGAATTTCCACTTTCCGGTCGGCGCCCGTGATGCTCACCATCGCCAGCACGCCGTCTTTCCCCAGCACTTCCATCGCCTCGAACACCAGCGGCGAGAAACCCGTGCCCTCAAAGATGAAATCAAACGGCCCGTAGTTCGCCGCGGCATCCTTCAAACTCGTCTGTTTCGTCGAAACGTAGCGCACGCCGATTTCGCCCAACAGCTCGGAATTGAGATACGGCGGCTCCGCCAGGCCGAAAGTCGTCACTTGAATGCCGCGCAAGCGTAGAAACTGCGAGGCCAGCAGTCCCAGCGTTCCCGCCCCGAGCACCGCCGCGCGTTTCGGCCGCCACACGCGCAGCCGGCGCTGCACCTGGTACGCCTGGCCGATCGCTTTCTCCGCCACGCTGCTCGGCTCCAGCAGCACTCCCACTTCGCTCAGGCCCTTCGGCACTCGCACGATGTAGTCCGCCGAATCCACGTAGTATTCCGCGAGGTAGCCGTGCAGAAGGTTGATTCCGCGCTCGAAATACGTGTCGTCGGTGGTCATGTCCTGCAGACCGATCTTGTCGTAGATGCTCATGCCCGGACGCCGCACCGACGCCACCACATAATCTCCCGCCGCCACTTCCGTCACGTTGGGACCCACCGCTTCCACGCGCCCAAAGCTCTCGTGGCCCAGAATCAGATACTCGTCTCCCGGAGGTGGCGCACCGTACTCCGCCGCGTTGATTTCTTTGTCCGTGCCGTCCACTCCGACGCGCGTCAACTTCACCAGCACGCCGCGCCCGCCCGGAACTTGGCCCAGTTGTGGCTTGGGAACCTCGCGCAGGTGAATGCTATTGGCTTTGCCGGGTATCACTGCGATTGCTTTCACTTTGATCTCCTGCCGGTAAGTCTCGGATGGGGCTTAAGCGTTACAGCGTTTTGCCACGGTAGTTGACGGCGCCGCCGCTTTGCGCAGAACCGCGATCAAGCTCCAGGCCCGCAGCACCTCGGCCACCGACCAAGCCTGCGCGATACAGCCTCGCGGCGCAAACGGCGCGTCTCCGTCGAAAATCTCGCTCACGCTCCCCAGCCCGTGCATTTTCAGGTGGTTGGCAATGGGCGCAAGGAATGAAGCGGCCTGTTCGGGATCGTTGTAAATGCGCAGGTGGGCCAGCGCAAAAGGCCCGAGCAGCCACGCCCACACGGTCCCCTGGTGATACACGCCGTCGCGCTCCGCCGACGACCCGCCGTAGTGCCCGCGGTATTGTTGATCATCGGGCGAAAGGCTCCGCAAGCCGTAAGACGTCAGCAGATGCCGCCCGCACGTCTCCACCACCGCGCGCTGCTGCTGCGGCAGAAGCGCCGATTCCGGCAGCGAAACCGCGAAAATCTGACTCGGCCTGATCGACGCGTCATTTCCGTTGGGGCCGTCAACCACGTCGAAGCAGCACCCCGCCTCCTCATTCCAAAAACGCGCAAATCCTTTACGCGCCCGCTTCAGCAAGTACTCGTGCCCCGCCGTCGGCCGCCCCAGCAGCCGCGCGAACTCCGTCATCGAACTCACCGCGTTCAACCACAGCGCATTGATCTCCACCGGCTTCCCGATTCGCGGTGTCACCTCGCGCCCGCCGACGCGCGCATCCATCCAGGTGAGCTGCATCCCCGGCTCGCCCGCATAGAGCAAGCCATCCTCGGGATCGGAATGAATCTGATAACGAGTGCCGCACAAGTGCGCGTCCACCATCCCCTCAAGCACGGGATACAGCTCGCGCAGCAGCTCCAGATCGCTCGTCGCCGCAAGGTATTGCCGCACCGCCTCGAAATACCACAGCGCCGCGTCCACGGTGTTGTATTCCGGCGCCGCCCCCGCATCGGGAAAAACGTTCGGCAACATCCCGCCGTCAACGAAACGCGCAAACGTCCGCAAAATGCGCGCCGCGATCGGTGCGCGCCCCGTCGTCAGCGCAATTCCCGGCAGCGCGATCATCGTGTCGCGCCCCCAATCGCCGAACCAGTGATAACCAGCGATCAAAGTTTTTCCTTCGGGCTCATCGGCCAGCGGACGCTTGGCTACAAACTGATCCGCCGCCAGCACCAGCTGGCGAATCCACCCCGGCGCTTCGCTCGCAATCGACGGATGCACCCCCTCGAAACGATCGAGCAGCTCCTCCTCGTGCGCCTTCTGCTCCCGCAGAGCCGCCTCGCCGTCCAGCTCCGCCGCGGCCTCGGTGCTCAGCGCAATCGTCAGCGTTTCGCCCGGCGCAATCGTGGCGCGGAACGTCGCCGCGTGCAGATGATCCTCACGGTCATCGAGTCCGCGGTAACGTTCCGCAGCGAGATCGAAATTCCGGTACCAGTCGTGCGCCGGTTCCGCCGAAGCCGTCGCGCTCAACAGAAAAAATGGCCTAGCGCCCTCAAACGCGCTCACCCGCACGCCGCCCTCGCTCTTCTCCATGCTCATCTGCCAGCCGCCGGCCCGCGTGCTCGCGTGATAATCGCGGTAATTCACCAGCGCCTTCACTTCCAACCCAACCGGCCGGCATCCGCGCGCCAAGCGATACGTCACATACGTCGTGTTCTCACCTCGCGCCATCCAGATCCGCTTTTCGATCAGCGCGTCTCCACACGAAAACGTCCACACCGGCGTCGCGCCGTCCAGCCGAAAACTCTCAATATGTAAATACCCGCTCGGTGAAATCGCTCCTCCCGCCCAGCGGCAAGTGCTCAACTCGAATCGCCGCCCGTCGTATTCCACCGTTTCTTCGAAGTGCGAGACCAGCAACGTGCGCCCCAGCGGAGGATCGAGCGCCGCCACCAGCAGGCCGTGATAACGCCGCGTCGGCAAACCCGCAATCGTGCCGGAAGCAAAGCCTCCGATTCCGTTCGTCACCAGCCACTCGCGCGTCTCGGCCGCTGCCAAATCGCCGCAAACCTCCCGGCCAAACGCCACGTGTTCCCCGCTCCCCGCCGCCGCTCGCTTTTCACGCGCCTCACTCGTTTTCGTCTGCAGTCTCGGTCCCATCTCACTCACCGCTCTGGTCGATCAATTTCGCCACGAGTCCCGTCCAGCCCGTCTGATGGCTCGCTCCCACGCCGCGTCCCGTATCGCCGTGAAAGTACTCGTGAAACGGAACGTAGTCGCGCCATTGTTCGTCGGTCTGAAACCTTTCGTTGTCGCCAAACACCGGCCGGCGCCCCTCGCGGTTTCGCAGAAAAATCCGGCTCAGCCGCCGCGAAATATCCGCCGAGACATCCCACAGCGTCTTCTGCCGTCCCGAGCCCGTCGGAAACTCCACACGGAAGCCGTCGCCGAAGAAGTAATGAAATTTCTGCAGCGATTCGATCAGCAGAAAATTCACCGGAAACCAGATCGGCCCGCGCCAATTCGAATTGCCTCCAAATAATCCCGTCGACGACTCCGCCGGCTCGTAATCCACCCGGTGTGTCATTCCTTTCGCTTCCAGCATGAACGGATACTCGCGATGCACGCGCGACAACGCCCGGATTCCGTAGTCGGATAGAAATTCCGATTCGTCAAGCATGTAGTGCAGCACTTTGGGCAGCCGCTCCGCATTCACGATCGAAAGCAGCCGCCGCGTTCCCTTGGGAGTTTCCACCTCGCAAATGTGTTCCCGCAGTTCCGGCTTGTTATCGATGAACCACTGCATCCGCCGTTTGAATCCCGGAAGCTGATCGACAATATCCGGCTCCAGCGTTTCCACCGCATACAGCGGAATCAGCCCCACCATCGATCGCACCCGCAGCGGAAAATGCTCTTCATTCGGCAAGTGCAACACGTCGTAGTAAAATCCGTCCTGCTCGTCCCACAGCGAAATTCCCTTGCCGCCCAGGTCGTTCATCGCGTGCGCGATGTAAACAAAATGTTCCAGAAATTTGCTGGCCACGCCTTCGTACGCCGCGTTCTCGCGCGCCAGTTCCAGCGCGATCGCCAGCATGTTCAGGCAATACATCCCCATCCAACTCGTCCCATCCGACTGCTCGATGTGCCCGCCCGTCGGCAGTGGCGCGGAGCGGTCGAACACGCCGATGTTGTCGAGCCCCAGAAATCCACCCTGGAACACATTCATTCCCTCTGCGTCTTTCCGGTTCACCCACCACGTGAAGTTCAGTAGCAGTTTGTGAAACGCATGCTCGAGAAACACGCGGTCGGCCACTCCGCGGATGCGCTTTTCAATTTTGTAAACGCGCCAGCAAGCCCACGCGTGCACCGGCGGATTCACGTCTCCCAACGCCCATTCATACGCGGGAAGCTGGCCGTTCGGGTGCATGTACCACTCGCGCAGGAAAAGCGTCAGCTGCTCCTTCGCGAAATCCGGATCGATCTGCGCCAGCGGAATGCAATGAAACGCCAGATCCCACGCCGCGTACCACGGATACTCCCACTTGTCCGGCATCGAAATAATGTCTGCGTTGTAAAGATGTCCCCACTCCTTATTCCGTCCGTGCAGTCGGCTGTCCGGAGGCGGCGGTCCCGCCGGATCGCCTCCCAGCCACGCGTTCACTTCGTAGTGATAGAACTGTTTCGACCAGAGCATCCCCGCGAATGCCTGCCGCTGCACCGCTTGCGCGTCCTTGGACAAGCCCTTCGGCATGCGCCGGGAATAAAATTCGTCCGCCTCCGCGATTCTTTGCGCAAAAATCTGATCGAACCAGGAACCAAACGCCGCTTCCTCTTTCGACGGCACAGCAGCCGCGGCCGCTCCCAACGATTTGCGCACCGGCCCATTCGCAACTCGCCGCGCGTCCACCGGGCGAACAAAGTTTTCCCGATCGGTCAGCCGCAAACGCAGCGTCGCGCTCGCTCCCGCTTCCACGCGCACCCGGTAGAGCGCCGCAGCCTTCGTCCCGGTCTGTTCCGGATTTACCGCGCCGATCTCGTCGTTCACCACGTAGTTGTTGATTCCATCCTTCACATACGGCGAGTGGTTCGGCGCGCCGAAAAGCTTCTGCGTGTTCGATTCGTTTTCAGTGAAGAGCAATTCCGGCGAGCCGTCACACACCAGCCACCGGGTCCCATACATGCTCTCCTCGACGCGAATCGCCGCATTCGCAGAATCTGAATCCTTTGCGAGAGTAGGACGTTCTTCCTTCGGATCCCACGACCAGGTGTTGCGAAACCAGATTGTCGGCAGCACCGCCAGCTCGGCCGCTTCAGGTCCGCGATTGTGCGCCGTGATCCGGATCAAAATGTCTTCTGTACTGGCTTTCGCATATTCCACCACCACGTCGAAGTAGCGGTTCTCTTCAAACGCGCCCGTATCCGCCAGCTCCAGTTCCGGCTCATTCTTCCCACGCCGGTTGCCCTCCACCAATGGCCCGTACGGAAACGCCCGCTGAGGATACTTGTACAAGAACTTCATGTACGAATGCGTCGGCGTCGAATCCAGATAAAAGTAGTATTCCTTCACATCCTCGCCGTGATTTCCTTCGTTTCCGGTCAGCCCGAACAAGCGTTCTTTCAGAATCGCGTCCTGCCCGTTCCACAACGCGATCGCGAAGCAGATCTTCTGATGGCGGTCGCTTATCCCGCCCAATCCGTCTTCGCCCCAGCGATACGCCCGCGAACGCGCCTGGTCGTGCGGAAAATAATCCCAGGCCGTTCCGTTCTCACTGTAGTCCTCGCGCACCGTGCCCCACTGTCGCTCGCTCAGGTAAGGTCCCCAGCGCTTCCAGTGGCGCTTGCGGTCGCGCGATTCTTCCAGCCGCTTCTCTTCGGCTGTCGTTTCCGTTTGGATGGATTCGCGCATCAGCTGGCCCTCGCCATTTCGGTGTCGCGTGCCGCTTCGTCCGCAAACCACAACAGCGCCAGCCTCGCAGCCGCGGGTTTCATCGCCGGCGCTGTCTCTGCTTGCGTCGCTGCGATCGTTGCCGCCACGTCCAGCATCATTTCCTGATACACCAGCATCCTGCACAATTCCAGAAGTTCTCTTGGCGCTTCCATGTTTTTTCCTTCACCACTCTTACGTTGGATTGAAGTCCTATGGATTAGTCTTCTGAATACTTTTCAGCGGCGGCACCGAAATTCCGTAGCACACCGCGAGATACGCCGCGCCCAGGCTCAAAACGAATGAAGCCCCTTCGAACAGCGCCGCCTTCGCCGTGCCGGCAATCTCCTCCAGCACTCGTGAACCCTGTCCGCTTTGCATCACCACGGTTTGCTCTCGCATGCCCTGTAGTCCATCCCACCAACGATTCGTTACACAGCAAATGGAGACTTTGTAGGTCGCCTCTCTCGGGCGACGGGATTGCTCCTGCTTTGTAGGTCACCCCTTCGGGGGCGACGTAACCTAGACACACGCGGGCTTCAGCCCCTGCAGTACGGAAATGCACGACATTTGCACCCGCGCTGATTTATCGCCTGAGGACACATCAACTACAAGGAATGAAGAAACCACAGGAAGGAACTTCCAACAGCCCAGCGCCGCGCCTACCGCCCCCGCGCTCCTCGGATCTTCGCCATCACCCGATCCACAATCTCTTTCGACACATCCGTCGGCAAATCAAACGAACGGCTGTCCGTCACGATCTTCAAAGTCTTGCGCGTCGAATCATACAGCACCTGGCATGTGCGGCACTGCCCCAGATGCAATCGAAGCTGCTCGCGCACCTCCGGGACACGCGCCCCGATAAAACAGTCCCCGAACCTCCCGCCAGGAATTCGTCGCAAGTAATCACATCGCCGCCCGTCCCGCGCCCGCCGCGAAATGCGGCGTCAGCGCCTCTCGAAGCATCAGTCGCCCCCTCAGTAATCGCGCCTTCACGGCAGGCATACTCAGCCCCAGGTCTTCCGCTACCCGCTCGGTCGAGAGCTGCTCGAGGTCCCGCAACATCAGCACCACACGGTACTTCGCCGGTAGCTGCAGGATGCGCCGTTCCACCAGCCGCCGCGTTTCCTCCGCGGAGAGATCGGCCGCTCGGGATCGTCCTGCCAGGCGCGCACCTGCCTGGCCGGAACTCCTCGTCCGATCTCCCCCGAACCTTCGTCCAGGCTCTCGAAACTCCTGCGGTCCCGAGGACCTGCACCGCCGTATTCCTCGCGACGCTGATCGAGCCACGTCGAAAATCGTGAGTGCCCCTGAAATCCCGCCAGGTGCGTGAACGCGCTCAGAAAAACTCCTGCACTGCGTCCTTCGCTTCCTCCGGATCTCCCGAGAATCGCCATGAGTGTCCGGTACTCCCGCCGACTGGTGCTCCCGCGCCAGCGACTCGAAAGTATCGAGGTTCCCCCGCCGCGCCTCCGCTACCAGCGCGGCGTCGGGATCTTTGGAAGCCACTGCGGCCAAGGAAGCCGTACCTTCGTCCGAAGGACGTAGATCAGCCGGAACAAGATACAATTTCTTCTTCTCGAACACCCGCGGTGGCTCGATCCGTTCCGATCCCCAGGCCGAGCTGGACCGGGTTCGCAAAGTTGTTCAAAGCTGTCGTGGCCACGGCGTCGAGCGCTGTACCTCGCTGAAACCGAAGATCGCAGCCGCTCAACGTCCTCCAGGTGGACCTCCGCGGGCTTCGTCCCCACTTTCAGGCAGAAATCGAGAAGCGCACAGTCCTCCGGGGGACGATTGGCCTCCTGGTAGTTGTAGGCGATCTGGTCCCCGTCCTCCGGCGGAACCCCGATTCCCCGCAGCAGGTTGCAGTGCACCGCCACGCAATAGGAATTCAGGTTGGCTGCTGAAACCACCAGCAGAATGAATTCCTTATGCCTGCGGTTCAGTATGTCTTCCGGATGCAGGATTCCCACAATGGCTTCGGCTTCCGCCGCAATCCAGGTCCGCCCGTGCGGTCTGCGCCCGGAAAAAATTAGGGATGTAGCCGTGGGTCCTCTGAATCAGCTCAAAGGGAGCGAATGTTGGGACTTGATAAATCGAATGCAGGTACGACGCTTCTTCCCGGGCCGCGTGCTCGTCGGGCGGAATTCTCGGGGGCGCCGGCGCAATCTTGGCCGCCGGCAGAGGCGGCATCTCAAATTCCGGCTCTGCGCCCAGCCCGCCAGCCAGCGCGCAGAGATAAGAAACCATCCCGGTCACCAGCACGGCCTCGTGAATCGCGTTCTCGCCGAAACCAATCGCGCGCAGCTTTTCCCAATCGCTGGCCTCGACCCACGGTCCCCAATGGCTCAGCTTCAGACAAAAATCGAGGAGCGCTACATCGGCAGGCGGCAATCCCGCCTGCCGGTAATCCCGCAAGAGATCATCAAGCTCTGCTTCCGTCAGCCCCAGCTTCCGCAGGATTGCGTAGTGCATCCCCGCGCCATACCGGTCTCCCTGCGAAGCGGCTACCACCAAAAAAAGGGATTCTTTCTGCCGCTGTCCCAGCGCCTTCTCCTTGAAGAGGATGGCATTTTCGAGTTTGGCCTGGGCCTCGATCAGGCGCGGCAGCCCCGTTTGCGCCCGCACGATATGGGGTACAAATCCCAGTTTTTCCCGGTAAATCGCGTAGGGGACCAGTCTCGCCGCCCAGCTCAACTTCGCGAAAGAAGCTCAATGGACCACCCGATTGCGCCAGAAAGGAGTTGCCAGAGTGTACTTCCACTCCCGACC
>CAVOIS010000002.1:0-321584 GCA_963696035.1 uncultured Acidobacteriota bacterium | reverse complement strand
ATGTGGCTCACGGGTGGGAAAAAGCAGGCGAGTCTTCCCAAAGCAAATGCCTCCACGATCCAAACTCCGCTTCCGCTTGAAGTAAACGAAACGAAGATTACGGATTTACAAAACCGAATTCAGGAACTTCAGAGAGAGCAACTCGCAGCCCAGAGTGCTCTTGTGCAACAAAATCGTCTGCTCGGTGCTGCCCCGGACCCACAGCAGACGCAGGCTAACAACGCATCAGGATATCCGAGTAGCACTGAAGATCCAATTCAAACGGAGCGCAAAAGGCGACAATACGTTTCACTATTCTCTTCAAATATCGCGCTGAGTTATCGGAAGACCGCGCCGGGGGAGCGGTCCCCACTCTCCGACCCGGCGTCCCAAAACGCGGATTCAGTTCCTCCGAGTCCTCCCCCAACTGGGCCTGACTTGGCTCAACTAGCCCAAGTCGCTCAAATCCTAAAGGATGCCCAGCCCAATATCGCAACCCAAGGTCCGATGGCAGGCCAGCCAAATTCCGCGACCTCCGCGCAGACGGGAAGCCTTTCCGTAACAACAAGTCCAGCCGATGTCAAAACTGAAGGCAAGGAGGCGACAACCCCTGCCGCTGCGATCCAAAAGTCGTCGGATGCGGCGGCAGGGAAAACTTACATCCTATTCGAAGGAACCGTTCTCGAATCCGTACTCATCAACCGTCTCGACGGACAGTTCGTCGGACCTGTCGAATGCCTGCTCTCGAACGACGTGTACTCCCATGACCGCCAGCATCTCCTCATTCCCGCCGGAACGAAAATTCTTGGTGAGACAAGACGGGTTGAGGCGTTCGGTCAAACCCGACTTGCCGTCGCCTTCCACCGTCTCATCATGCCGGACGGATACTCCCTGAACCTCGACCAATTCAAAGGTCTCAACCAGATCGGCGATGCCGGTTTGCGAGATCAAGTAAACAACCACTATCTGCGCATTTTCGGCACTTCACTCGCTATCGGTGCGCTCGGGGCCGTAGCGGAGGCCGGAACCGGAGGCACATTTAACGCTTCCGGTGCCGACCTGATGCGCCAGGGCTTCGCTCAGAGCATGGCGCAGTCCTCTGAGCAAATTCTCGACAAGTTTCTCAATATTCTGCCAACCGTAACGATCCGGGAAGGACATCGCGTAAAGGTCTATCTTTCGGGCGACCTCGCGATGCCCGACTACAACAATCACAAAATACCGCCCGACCTGTGAAGGCCGGGTGCAAAGATCAACATCGCCAAAAATCAGAGAGGAGAATGGAAAATGAAAAGAAAGGTTCTGGCACTCTTGCTCATCATGGGATTGTGCGTTGGAACTGCTTCGGCGCAATTCGGATTCGGGATCGTTTACGATCCCACGAATTACGCGAACGCGCTTACTGCGCTATGCCGAACTTCAACAACAACTCGTTCAATTAAAGAACAGCTACACCCAACTCATTACTCAGTACAACCTGGCTTTGCAAATGTCGCGCAACCTCCAAAACATGCCTGCTCGTTATCAGGCCCAATTCTCGCAATGGAGAAACACTCTCGCTGGGAACACGTACCAAAACACAGGGACATGGGTGACCGGGATCAACTCCGGCCAGTTTCCTACCGTAACCACAGGCTACCAGCAAGCCACAACCCAACTACTCCAATACAGCCCCGACCACATCTCTGGCATGACCGACGATGAACAGGCACGAGTGAAATCCCAGTATGCGTCCGTAGAACTCTCTGACGGCGCAAACACCACGGCGATGGCCGCTATCGGATCAATCCGTGGGAACGCTCAGAATGTTCAAACGCAGATTGCGAACCTTGAACAGGATTCGTTGTCTGCGGACCCAAATCTGAACACCGAAGTCTCCGTCCTGAACAAGATCAATGCGGCCGGAGTATTGACGCTCCGCACGCTTCAGGACTCAAACAAGCTCCTCGCGTCGCTTCTCGAACAGCAAACCATCATCGCGAAGCAGCAACGCGAGGCCACGACCAACGCCATCAACACCGACATCTCGCGACGTGCCAACCTTGCCGGAAATATGGCTCAAGTGAACGGCACGTTGACGGAGTCCCTACAGAACTTTCGGATGCCTTAGAAGGAATTGCTCATACCCGGCGCGTCGAAGGAGCCACTACGATGGACTACCTCCAATTCATCTTTCAGGCCATCAACAATCTGCTCACCCAGAACCTTGGCTTCTTCGACGCAATGGGCCAGAACCTGTTCCGATCCTTTGCCACTATCCTCGTGGTTTGGTACGGCGTGAAATCGGCACTCTCCGCCGCTGGCGGACGGCACATGTTTAATTTTGACAACTTCGCAAGCCTGCTCCTGACCATCGCCTTCGGTTTTGCAATGGTGAATTACTACAGCACCCCGATTCCGGGCATGGGCGCAAGTTTTCATAACCTCATCACCGACGAGTCGCAGTTTCTCGCAAATAAAATCAATCAGACACAACTTCAGATAGTCGAAGAGAGAATCGCCGATTTCGAGACACGCATGGATTCTCCAGGCATCACGGACATCCTCGGAACCATCATTTATGTCGTCATCATTATTTTGCTCGCTGCCGCCCAGGCCATCGCAATTGTCGTAATCGCCTTTGGATTTATTGCCACGGCGGTGTGTGTGCTGGTGGGACCCATATTCATACCGTTCTTCATCGTCCCGAAATTGGAATGGCTCTTTTGGGGTTGGTTCAAATGCTTTATCCAATATGCTTTCTACCAGGTCATCGCGGCGGCGGTCGTCTTCGTCATTGGAAACCTGATTCTGGGAATACTGGACCTGCAACCCACAGGAACGATCTCGACGGTTCAGCTCATTGAGGCATTCCCGGTTCTCTTCATTACTTTTCTCGCGTCGATCTACACGCTTCTGAAAATTCCGGCGCTTACCAACCACATCTTTAGCGGAACGGCGGGAGGGTCTTCTGCCGGAATTCTGGAAAGGGTCTTCGGATGAACAACGACGCGACCTTTCAAAATGCGAAACGACTCTATCTCGAACAGTATGGCGATCCGATGGTGACCAACACCTATCTGAAAATCGCGCTGGTCCTCGTCTCTCTTGTAGCCATCGGACTCGCCCTTGTGGACCTGAGAACGATTCGCACCTTTCAGAACTTCCGTCCCCTCGTCATTCGAATCGACGACTTGGGTCGGGCTGAAGCCATCAATTATCACAACTTCGAGTACAAGCCGCAGGATGCTGAAGCGAAGTATTTTCTTTCCCAGTTCTGCGCGCTCTACTACCGCCGCAACCGCTACACGATCCAGGATGACTTTTCGAAGTCTCTCTATTTCCTGGACGGCAAGCTCGCGGACGGCATCATCGACGCCTACCACAAGGACGATGTCATTAAGAAGTTCATCACGAATACTTCCGTTCCCGAAATCGACATTGATGTGAAGAAAGTCGCGCTCGAAGACATGCAGTCCCCGCCCTACAAGGCACGTGTGGACTTTTACATGGTCTATTACTCACCCTCGGATCACAGCGAGATCAAGCGTGACCTCTATACGGCTAATTTCGTGTTTGTTTTTAAGAGCAACGTTCCGAACGAGCTTATTCCGATCAATCCGTTGGGCCTTGCGATCACGTATTTCCGCGAGGACCAAGCCTTCAAGTGAGCGCCTATGGTTGCGAACGCACTCATGCTGACCATCGCCATCGTCCTGGGACTTGGCTTCTGGTGTATGCAGACGCTGACCTACTTCATTTCCTATAAGAGCGTCTTGTTCCGGTTCTATGGCACGCCAATCTTGATCTACTGTGTGGTTCTCTTTATCAACGTCTTCGCGCTCGCCTTCGCTTTGAACCGCAAATTCTTCCTCAAAGACACCGGCAGAAAACTCTCGCATCTCGACAAGCAGCTACATGTCGGGCAGACGGAAGTGACCGCTCCATCCCTCGAAGAGGAGGTGGACTAGCGTGTCTCGCGATTACGTGCCTGAATCTTTCGATCCCAGAGACGCCGTGCCCGAGCCGGGTTCCGGTACCCGCCAAACGGACCGTTCCGACTCCTCGCGTGGACAGGGACCCGGCAGTGATTCGCAGGATGATGCTCGGCTGACACCCGAGCGTGCACCAAAAACGGAAACGGAGCGCCATGTCGAACCGCGCAAGGCATACGACTTTCGCGGCAGAACGTACGCGGTCCGATCTTCTGAAATTGAGACTCTCAGTGAGCTTGGTAAGTTCCGTGCCATTGCGAGCGAGGATCTTGAAGAGTTCCACTACTGCGGAGAAAAGGACCGCATGAGACCAGATGTAGCAAACCTCATCCGGCAGGGCCTCGTCACAGAGAAGAGCGTCCCGCACTCCGACACCGCTCCTCGCCGACTGCTGACTTTAACCAAAAAGGGCCATCAATTCCTCCGGTCAACCGGAACGGTTCCTAGAAATCAAGCGACTTATTACGGCTTCGCGAAACCGCGCGAAGCGCATCACGACGCCGACCTTTATCGCCTCTATCACAAGGCCGTCGAAGACATTGAGCGGCACGGCGGCAAGAATCCGCGTGTTGTCCTCGACTTCGAATTAAAGAAGCGTGTTTTTCACGACTTGGCGAAGCTCGGCCCACAAAAGCATTCCGGCGAGAGCAAGAGAGAGATCGCGGAGCGACACGGCTTGCAACTCGTTCGCGGAAAGATTCCACTCCCCGACCTTCGGATCGAGTACGAAAACCGTGAAGGCGATATGGCTCGCGTGGACCTTGAGCTTGCTACCGAGCACTACCGGGGGAGCAATCTGGCAGAAAAGGTGCGCGCTGGATTCTCTCTTTATGCCCGCGCAGAAGACGCCCCTGGCCTGCGTCGTGTTCTAGACCAGAAAGAACTGACAGCGGAGATTCTCTCGCTATGAATCTGAGGCCCGACCAAATCGAGCGAATCAAAGAACTCGGCTACACCGAAGCAGAGGCTCGCTTCATTTATATAGTCGCGATCCACTCAGGCTACTTCACTCTGCGGCAGTTCCTCAATTTCACACAGGCCAAGCGCGGCAAGCGGTCGAATGCCTTTGCCCAAAAACTCCTGAAGCATGGGCATGCCACCATGCGCGACTATATGGGCGCAGGGTCTGTCTTTCATCTATTTTCCAGGACCATTTACGGCCAGATCGAGAAAGACAACCTCCGCAACCGCCGCCAACATTCGTTTGATTTCATCCGTACGCGCCTCGTCCTTTTGGACTTCATCCTAAACAATCAGGACCTCGCGTATTTTGAAACCGAGCAAGACAAGGTGAGCTTTTTCTGCGAACACTTAGAGATTTCCAAGGACCTCCTTCCCGCTAAGGTTTACGAAGGCGCTTCTGGTAGCCGTCCTACGATTCGTTATTTTGTGGATAAATTTCCGCTCTTCCTTGCCCCTCCTCTTCCAGGAGTCCCCCCTGTGGTCACCCTGAGCTTTGTGGATTCCGGGTTCGAAACGCCTTCCAGTTTCACAGGTCACGTCAGCGCCTATCAGGGGTTATTCCGACAGCTGAAAACTTTTCGTTTCTTGTACATCGCACCAAAGGACGCCCATTTTCAAACCGCTGAGGACCGCTTCCGCGCCTTGGTAAAAAGGCCGCTTGAATCGGACGTTTCCAGTGAAGTCCTTCGCTACTTCCAGGTTCGCAGGAAGTGGGACAACCGCGAATACGTCGTGCCGGTAACCGAGGATTTTGAGTTCCTGAATGATGCGCGGCGGCGATTTCATGGGAAGCGGTTTGAGAGTCTGTACCAAGCATGGCGCACCGGAGAGCTAAAAGAGTGCGATCTGCGGAGGGAATTCTCCCAAGTGACCCCCGATAGAACGGTGTTCTTCGGTACCTATCTGGTTAAAGGCCATTGGTCTCCCGTTTCTGAAGACCGCAATGACGGTGAACGGTGCAGGAAAGACACAGATCACCAGCCCGTTCACCGTTCCGTTCACCTGGATGGTGAACGGAAGTTAGTGGGAGCGTAGAGGTTGCGCATGGCGCGGCAGTCAATTTTGGACGCGGGCAAAACACCGAGTTGGGCTGGAGCGACCCCACTTTTGGGAGCCTTCGGCTGCCCAAAGAATCATGGGGGTCGCTCCAGCCCAGAGAACGGAATGCGCGTTCCCTTTACAACGTGTTTTGCCCGCGTCCAGGGAAGCAGATAACTCACAAGGAGGAAGGATATGTCGATCATCAACAAGCGACCGGAACTCGTTAAGAGAGAGTACGAGCTGGAGGACATTGTCGTCTCGACCGTCGAAAAGTACGCAACCTTTATCGAAAGCACGCCGGATCATGTCGTGAATTCGGCGCTGAAGATCCTCCTGTTCAAGGACAAGCAGTTCCTGAACTGGCGGAAGCAGCAACAGACGGTCGGGAAGAAGGACGGGAACTCGGTTGCAAGAGCGGCAGCAAAATGATGCAGAAAATCCTTAACTCGAAGAATTTCGTTGCCTGCTTGCTGGCGGCGGCTACGGGCATGATCCTTTATTTTCGCGTACCGTTTCCCGATGAAAATATCTTTCTGCAGGTCATGGCTTTGCGGTCGCCGTCAATCTTCTACTTCGTTAAATACTCTTACACGGTCTTTCTCTTCTCGACTCCTTACATCGGCTATTCCATGGTGCTCTCCGGCATTTACATTTCCACTCTCAAAGCAGGCCGCCGAATTCGAGCGGGCCGGTTACCACTCTTTCCTGACTCTCGCAAGCGGGACGAACTCTTCCTTGTCCTCGGAGAGGTTCACAATCCGCGCAAGCAGGCACCCGCAGAAAATCCGCAGTGGCTCGTCATCCCGGAAAGAGGTCTTTTCACCGGCATCGCAATCCTCGGTGCAATCGGCACCGGAAAGACAAGCTGCTGCATGTACCCATACGCAGATCAGATTCTTGGGTACCGGGCAGGAGATAAAGATAAGAGGATCGGAGGCCTCGTTCTCGAAGTGAAGGGCGACTTCTGCCACAGGGTTAAGGAAATCCTAGAGCGCCACGGTAGAGGAGAAGACTACATCGAAATCAGCCTCGATTCTGACTATCGCTACAACCCACTGCACAACGACCTCGATGCATATGCCTTGGCATACAACATCGCATCGCTGCTAAACAACCTCTTCGGGCGCGGCAAGGAACCCTTCTGGCAGCAGGCATACACGAACTCTGGTCAAATTCATCATCCTTCTCCACAAGGTAGCGTTCGACTACGTAACATTGTTCGATGTCTACGAATGCGCGATTGACCCCGCGACGCTCGAAAAGAAAATCAACGAAGCAGAGCGCAGGCTCACCGAGACGGATTCAGTGCTGGTTTCGGAGGAGGAATATCTCAAGCATCCCCGCGAGCTTGAGCCTTTCAAATTTCGGCTGGACGAAGAATCGAAGAGTTACGTAGCGTCCCTGACGCCCGGCCTTGCCGCTGTGTTGAAAGAGAAGTCGATTCAATGGGAAGCGGAGAATGTCGGCGGGCGCAAGCAGATTTCACCAGAAAAGAAAGAGCAGCTCGAAGCAGTCAAGCGGTGGTTCAACCACGATTGGCGACGGATTGAGCCAAAGCTACGCACATCAATCGTCGAGGGCATTTCCGTATTTCTTTCGCTGTTCGACGACAACCCTGCCGTGAAGCGGACGTTCTGCCCACCGGCGCAATGCTACGACCCCCAGGCGAATGCCGACTTCAAATACGGCAAGCCACTGCCTTCATTCAGATGGCTGATCGAGAACGGCAAAGTCTGCGCGCTTAACTTTCCGATTGGAATGAATGCAGGTCTGGCAAAGGCTATCGGCGTAATGATGAAACTCGACTTCGAACGAGCTGTCTTGAACCGTGTCCCGGAAATGGAAGTTGACCGCGACCGCCATTTCCGTGAGGTTCTATTCATGTGTGACGAGTACCAGCATTTTGCCACAGTTGGTGAAAGCGAGCCGACCGGCGATGAAAAGTTCTTCAGCCTCTCGCGACAGCCGAAGTGCATCCCAATTGTCGCTACCCAAAGCATCAGTTCTCTCAAGTCCGCTTTGCCCGGTGAAACTTGGCGGACGCTTTTGCAGACTTTCCGCACGAAGATATTCCTCGCACTCTCGGATGATTTCTCCGCCAGAACCGCCAGCGAACTATGCGGGCGCGAAGACAAACTCAAGGTCAGTTACAACCTCTCTGAGAGTGGGCACGACGCTCGCGTAAGCTTGCTCACAGGGAAAGCGCTCTCGCACAAGTCCAACATTACAGCCTCGAAGAGCTACAACACACAAGTTGATTTTCGGTTCGATATGAAAACCTTCACGGAACTCCGCAACGCGCAATCGGTGACCATCGCGTACGACGGCACGAATCCGATGCCGCCGATGTTCTGCTACTTGAAGCCGTACTTTAACGATATGAACAAATCCTACTTCCGGCAGCTCGCGGACGGAGAACTATGATGAACGGATTCGAGACGATCCTTCCATTCCTGAAGCCTATCGAGCACTTGATCCTGGACGACGCAATCAGCGAAGTCATGGTAAACGGGGCTGACCGTGTATTCGTCGAGAAGGCCGGTTTCGTCGAAGAAGTCCACGGACTGTCGATTGGGGAAAAGTCCCTGATGGTCGCGGTAAAAAATATCGCTCGTCGCCTGGGCGACGATATTTCGGAGTCTAAGCCGATTCTCGACTCACGCCTGCCTGACGGCAGCCGCGTCGCAGCTGTAATTCCTCCGTGCAGCTTGAACGGGGTGACACTCACCATCCGCAAATTCAATTCACGCCACTTTGGGATTGAGGACCTAATTAAAGTCGGCACGATTGAAAGATCACTTGCGAACCAGCTTGAGAACTTCGTATTGGCCCGCAAAAACATCCTCATTACGGGTGGGACGGGCACCGGTAAAACGACCCTCGTCAATATCCTCGGAAAGTTTATCCCCTCCGACGAAAGAATTCTTCTAATCGAAGACACGTCAGAAATTCAGATGGACCAGGACAATCTAGTTCGTTTCGAGGCGCGGCAGGCGCAGAACGGCCTGCCGGCTGTGAGTATCCGCGACTTGCTGAAGGCCGCCCTCCGCCACCGCCCGGACCGGATCATTCTCGGTGAGATACGGGGCGGTGAGGCATTCGATCTCTTGCAGCTTCTCAATACGGGACACTCCGGCAGCCTCTCGACCGTCCATGCAACGTCGGCCAAGCAAGGTCTCGCCCGGTTTACGAGTTGCGTCCTTCAGAGTGGAGTCGAACTGCCGTATCGGGCCATCAAGAGCAACATCGGCGATTCTCTCAACGTGGTAGTGCAACTCGAACGGAGGCCCGGCAGGCGCTTTATTTCTGAGGTGCTCGAAATCCATCGGTATGACCCCGACGCCGACGAATACGAATTCTGCGCAATCTACCAGAAGCGAGAGGAACCTCAGATGAGCCCTACCGAAAATCCCAAAACGTTTTCCCCAACTGCATCGGAGTACATCAATGACAACTTCAAGCCATCCGACCGGATCGCAGTTCTCGTTCTGAATAGGAATCTAGGCGAGACCACTCAGCGAATCACGACTGCACAGAAGGCGGCTAGCCCCGAATTCCAGGCATGGCTTCGCTACAAGAATGCAAACGGGGCCGACATCTATATCGGCATGAATCCACTGAAGCAGGATGCTTCGACTCGAACCAAAGACGACATCGAGACAATCCGCCATCTTTACATTGATCTGGACCACGGCGGGTCCGCCGCTCTCGAAGGAATTAAGAACTCCGATCTGGTTCCGCAACCCAACTACGTACTGAACACATCGCCAGACAAATTCCAAGTCGTATGGAAGGTCTGAGGGAATCACGCTCGAAGAGGCGGAGGCCTTGCAGCATGCGATGGTCAGAGAGTTCGGTGGCGATCCGGCAGCAACAGATTCTACACGCGTCCTGCGATTGCCCGGTTTCGCTAACAAAAAATATGATCAAGATTTCTACGTGCAGGCTCGTTGTGGAATCGATGCAGACATACCACCTTCGGGATTTCAAGGTTCCGATTGATTCACACGATGCACCCCGACACCGCAACGAAGAAATAGCGCGCAGAGATCGCGCTTCTGGTACTGCGCTGAGCCAATCGGAGCATGATTGGGCTTACGCCAAACGTGCCCTCGCCCGTGGTGACGATCCAGACCTCGTCACCCAGCGTATTGCCGACTATCGCTCTGACGACAAACCCGATCCGAATTACTACGCACGGCATACCGTCATCAAGGCTCAAGCTGAACTCGTGAGACAGAGCGGCGTCGAGAGGCCCGCAGAAGGTGATCGAACACAAGGCAAGAAAATCGACTTTGACCATTGAGGGTCGCCCAAACTCCTCGCGGAGATACTTGAACTCCGGTAGCACAGAGGCGGGTCCTATGACAAAGCTGTTGACGACCGATGAGGTAGCTGAGATGACAGGACTCTCTCCAGAGACGCTTGCCCAATGGCGTTGGCTCAAGAAGGAACTTCCCTTCGTCCGGCTGGGCAAGAAATGTGTTCGCTACCGACAAAGCGATATTGACGCCTGGCTTGCGAAGAGGCTAGTGTCGGTTACCTCAGGGGAAAACCCCTGAAAAAAGGAGGTAACTTTGGCTGTCTTCAAGTGCGGTAGATTTTTCTACTATGACTTTGAATTCGGCGGTCGCCGATATCACAAGTCAACCCGCATGACCAACCAAAGGGCGGCAGAACAGGTTGAATCAGTTCTGAAAGGAGAGCTGGTCCAAGGAAGGAATGGCCTGCGGCCCTACAAGCAACCACCACTGTTTGGGGAATATGTGAAAACGTTCCTCAAACGAATCGAGAAACCCCTGGCTCAAAACACGGTCGATCTGCACAACAACAGCCTCAAATCTCTTTTGAAGCTGTTCAAAAACAGATTCCTCGATCAAATCACAAGCAGCATGATTGAGGACTTCAAAGCCGGTCGAGCCAAGGAACTGAAGAAGGGAAGCAAAACACAGCTCGTTTCGCCTGCTACAGTCAATCGGGAACTTGGTACTCTCAAAAAGATCCTGAACATGGCCGTCGATGACGAACTCATCACCATCAATCCTGCCAGGAAAGTGAAACCTTTCCCGGAGGAAATTCCAGACGTCCACATCCTGTCGTTCAAAGAGGAACTCGACTATTTGGCATGTGCCTCCGAGCCCCTCAAGAGCGTCGCCATAATCATGCTCGGCCAAGGAATGCGGCCGGATGAAGTCTTTCGAATGACCTATTCGAACCTGGACTTCTTCAACCGAACGATCCTAATCGAGCGTGGGAAAACCAAAAACGCCAAACGTACTCTGTCGATGTGTCAGGAAGTTTTCGAACTCCTGAAGGAACGCCGACAGAAACGACCCAACGACTACTGGGTTTTTCCGAGTTCTCGGAAACCCGGTACCCATCTTGGTTCCGTCCGCAAAGCCCATGATCGCGTCTGCGACGACTTGGGATTGCGCGGGGCCATGGACCTCTACAATCTGCGTCACACATTTGCCACCCGATCCATTCTGTCCGGGACCGATGTCACGATTTTGCAGAAGATCCTCGGGCATTCGGAAATCGGGATGACGATGCGTTACGTGAAAATCGCGGAGCATTACAAAGTGGAAGCAGTAGTAAGGCTAGAGAAGTATCGAGCAGTGAAGATGCAGGAAGCAGTAGTGAAAATGCAGGAAGAACAGCAAGAAGCGGAAAAGATGGGGATGGTGCAGTAGGGTCCCCTGAATTTCCCCCATAGTGAGGGGAAGGACTTTTTAGAGATGCCTGCAAGTCGCAGAAAATATTGGTCGGGGCGTCCGGATTTGAACCGGAGACCTCCTGCGCCCAAGGCAGGCGCGCTACCAGGCTGCGCTACGCCCCGACATGAAGTGCACACTTGATTCTAAGGCACTTTCCAACTTTACTGCTACTCCGATCCGTCGTCTTTCTCTCGCGTGCGCCAAAATTGCGGCAAATACTTTCATGGGAGCGGTGCCGCACCGCAATCCAGCCCCATTCCGCCGGCTTGGTGGAGCGACCGGTGGCCACGACTCCGTCGCCGCTCTTCTGGCGATGGAGCGTCCATATTCTTGCAATGCAATCTGCCAGTCAGAGGGTAAAATCCTGCTCTGTTTTGCGTTAGGCGATTTGGAGGTTTTTCAATGGCCGCGAGTTTCGGGCATATATTCGTCCTGCTCGTCTTAATTCTTCAGGTATCGTTACCGGTTTCTTGTTCCGCGCAGCAATCGCCGGCGTCCCCGCCCGCACCTTTACAACTCACGCTGAAGCAAGCCGTGCAGCTCGCGCTCAAACAGAATCCCCAGCGCGTCATCGCTCAATTGCTGGTTTCCGAGAGCGACCGCAATAGTCAGATTGCCCGCTCCGCGCTGCTACCCCAGGCCAAGGTCGCCGCGTCCGGTACTATTAACCAATACAATGTCCAAAGCATCGAACGCGCCCCGAAGCGCGAAGAGCTTGGCGTCTTTCAGATAATCGAAGCCGGTCCCGCTTTTTCGCAAACTCTCCTGGATTTCCAGAAAATTCGCGCGTATCAGATCGGCCGCGAAGGCACGCACCAGGCGCGAGCCGAAGAGCAAACTACGCGCGAAATCGTGGTAAATGCCGTGGTGGATCAATACCTACTGATCCTGCGCGCTCTGGCCACCCGCGACGCCGCCAGCGTCTCGCGTGAAACTTGCCCAGCGGCTCTACGAACAGGCCGGCGAACTGCAGAAAACCGGCATCGGTTTGAATATTGACACGGTGCGAGCCAACGTCGAATTACAGAATGAGCGCCAGAATCTGATCGATGCCGATACGCTGACGCACACCACCAAGTACGGCTTGGCCGCGCTGCTCGATCTACCTCGCGATCAGGATCTCGACGTCGCCGACCACCTGGATTTTTTCGACCTTCCGGCGCTCGACAGACAAGCGCTGCTCGACCGGGCCCTGACCTCGCGGCCGGAAATTCGTTCGTTGAATTCGCAGCAGCGCATCGCCAAGCTGACGACGGATGCGGCAGGCGAGCAGCGATTTCCCGCACTGGATTTTTCCGGCTTCTGGTTCTATCAGGGATCCCGCTTCAACAATGGCATTCCCGCTTACACCTATGCGCTCTCTCTGGAATTTCCAATTTTTACCGGCGGACGCATCCGCGCGGAAGAGGCGCGCGCCAAGCTGGAAGAGCAGCACGTGGCGGAAACATCGCCGCCAGCTGGAAGCGCAAATCGTCGATGAAGTAAAATCCGCTCTGGATGAACTCGCGGCGGCGCGAAATTCCGTGGACGTCGCGAATTTGGGCCTGCAGCTGGCGGAGGAGGAAGTCGCTCAGGCGCAGCGCCGCTTTGCAGCTGGCGTTACGACCAACGTCGAAGTGATCACCGCGCAGGACGCTCTGGCACGCGCCAGCGACAATCAAATCGGCGCTTTGTATCAATTCAATCTGTCGCGCGCATCGCTGGCGCGCGCCACCGGCGAAATCGAAGCCATGTACACGAAATAAGAGGTGAACAGAAAAATGAGCTCTACTCCTCCAACGCCGACTCCACCGCCTAACGCTGCCGTTGCTGCGCCAGCGCCGCAACCGCCGCCAGCTCCCGTTTCATTCAGGCGCCGGATTCAAAATCTGAGTCCCCTCGCGAAGGGCGCGATCGTCGCGGTCCTGCTCGCACTCGTCGTCGCGTGGTACATCTTCACCGGCCGCGTGACCACCGACGACGCCCAAGTGGATTGCCACATCACCGCGATGGCGCCGCAGGTTCCGGGCTATGTCGTTAACTTGCTCATCAACGACAATACTCCGGTAAAAGAAGGCGACCTGCTGGTGCAGATTGATCCGCGCGAGTACGAAGCAGAAGTCGCACAGGCCAAGGCCAACTTGGATTTCGCGGAGGCTCAGGCAAACTCCGCGCAAATCCAAATCGGTTTGACGCGCGCGACCACCACTCACAGCACCGACGGAGCCGCCCATCAGCAGGAATCCGATGCCGCGGATTACGTCAGTTCCCAGGCGCAACTCGAACAGTCCGCTACCGCGAATCTTCAGGTCGCCGAGGCTAACGTAGCCGCTAAGCGCGCGACCAATGAACGCGCGCAGGCCGATCTGGCTCGCTACACGCCGCTGCTCGGCACAGACGACGTTTCGAAGTATCAATTCGATGCCGTGGAAGGTACCGCGCGTGTGGCGAAAAGCGACCTAGCTGCGGCTGAGCAGCAACTTTCCGCTGCACAACAATCAGTGCAGATTGCGCGCGCAAACGCGCGTTCGGCTCAGGCGCGGGTATCGCGCTCGGAGTCTCAATTCATGGAAACCAAAGCGCGCGAGCAGCAGGTGCCTATCGCCGAAGCCACTTACAAATCGGCGCTCGCCGCGGTGGAGCGCGCTAGGGCCGCGCTGCAACAAGCCGAGCTGAATCTGACCTACACGCACATCACCGCGCCGATCACTGGACAAGTTGCGCAGAAATCCGTTGATCTGGGACAGTACGTTTCGCCGGGGCAACTGCTTTTCACCATCGTGCCCCTCGACCAGGTCTACGTCACCGCGAATTTCAAGGAAACGCAAATGGCCAACGTCGCGCCCCATCAGAAGGTTCGCATTCACGTGGATACCTATCACGAAGATTTCGAAGGCGAGGTTGATTCCATCGCAGGCGCCACCGGCTCGCAGCAAGCCCTGCTGCCGCCGCAAAACGCGACCGGAAATTTCATCAAAGTCGTGCAGCGCATTCCGGTCAAAATTCTGGTCAAGCCAAACAGGAATCCGAATCTCGTGCTGCGGCCCGGGATGAACGTCGAAGCGACCATTTACACTCGCTGATGGGGAAGAGACACAATGTCCTATCTAGCCGGTAGTCCTCCAGAATCCTGGGAACTGGAGGAGGAGCGGTTTCTCACCAGCATAGTGCCGGGCATGTCTTACGCGCGGCGCATAGCCGTCCTCCTGACGGTTGGTATGGTTGCCGCCATCGAAATTTCCAACCGCCTCTCCATCAACGTGTTCCTCCCGGACATGCAGGGCAACGTGGGCGCCAGCTCCGATGAAATTAGCTGGGTGATTATTCTTTATAACGTCGGCTACCTCTGCTCCATTGCAATGGCGTCTTGGATGACGCGCGTCATGGGCGCCAGGCGTCACTTGCTGCTGAGCATCGCAATCTATGCCACGGGTGCGATGGGCTGTGTGCTCAGCACGGGCAGTCTGGGGCAGCTGCTGACTTCGCGCTTGATCATGGGCTTCGGCGGCGGCGCGTTTCTCGTGCGTGTCGTCATTCTGTCTGGGTTGCTGTTTCCCGGGAAAGCGAGGATGGCGGCAGTCACCCGGCTTTATCTGGTTCTTGCTGTTTTTGAGGTTCCGTATCCGGTCGTCATGGGTTGGGTCACGGACACGTTTCACTGGAATTATGCCTTCCTGGTTGATTTTCCCTTTCTGGCGATCGGCGCTTTTCTTATCTGGAGGCTGGTTCCGCCGGGATTTTTGTACGAGCGCCGGAAAGACGGCCAGGTTGACATCTGGGGCGCGCTTCTGCTAATTGCCTCGCTGGCGTGCCTGGAAACGGCCATCAGCCGCGGCGAGCGCGATCTGTGGTTCCAGTCGAACTGGATTACTCTAGCTTTGGTTGCGGCGGTGATTCTCTTCATCTCGTTTCTTTGGTGGGATTACCGCCCCCAGAATCCCTCGCCGGTCTTGCACTTGCGCATGATCGTTCGGACCGCTACTCTGCGGAGCTACTTTCTAGTGATTCTAATCGTGGGAGCGTTCTTCGGCGCCGGGCTTTATGTGGTGCCGCAATACCTGCGCTTCGTCCAGGACTATAGCGCCTTGCAGGCCGGCGGCTTTATTTCGATGTACACGCTCGGTCTTGGGTTAGGGCTGCAGTTCGCTTTGCACTTTCTGATACCCCGCTTGGGTCCCGTGCGCACGCTCTCCGGCGGACTGCTGATCTTGGTCGCGGCGTACCTCACGATCTGCTATATCTGGACGCCCACCACCCCCACCGTAGTGTTGGCGCCCGCGATTTTCCTGCAAGGCTTTTGCATCGGGCCCGTTATCCTCGCCGCCGGGAACGTTGTCTCCGCCAACGCGCCAATCGCCCGAGTCAACGACATTTCCACCACGTACTTCTTCGTGCGCCAGCTCGGAAACACATTCGGTGTCACTGCGGCGACCGTCTTGTTCGATCGCCGCATGACGCTGCATTCCTCGCGCCTGTTGGACGTCTCCAATCGTCTGGACGCCACCACTCGCTCTACGCCTGCCCGTAACTCGACCCCAAAATCCATCGAGAGGATGTCGCCCTCGCGCAGCTTCCGCGCCGGAGAAGGAATCCCGTGCACCACTTCCTGATTGATCGAAGTGCACACCGAACCCGGATACCCGCGATATCCCTTGAACGCCGGACGGGCGCCCTGCTTCGCCGTGTAACTCTCGGCGAATTCATCGAGCTCTTTCGTCGAGATGCCCGGCCGGATCATTGTCCGCATCTTGGCCAGTGCGGTCCACACGATCTGTCCCGCCCGGTACATCTTCTCGAGCTCAGCAGGCGACTTACAGATGACCATCGCGTCCTTCCGCGCGCTTCAATATTTCATTCAACGCGCGGGTCACTTCATCCACGTCCGCATCACCGTTCACGACTTCGAGCACGCCATGCGTCCGGTAGTAATCAGCCAGCGGTTTGGTTTGCCGCTCGTACGCCGCGAAACGTTCCTTCACAATCTCCGGGCGGTCGTCGTCCCGTTGGATCAGCTTGCCGCCGTCGTTATCGCAAATCTCCGGCACCTTCGGCGGACGCTCAAAAACATTGTACGTCTCGCCGCCCACGGTGCAGGTCCAGCGGCCCGCCACGCGCCGCACCAGTGTTTCCGGACTGACGCGGAACTCAATCACCAGCGGCAGCCCCAGCCCGCGACGCTGCAGAATTGCGTCTAGCTCTTCCGCCTGCGGCAGCGTTCGCGGAAAGCCGTCGAAAATAAATCCGTTCGCGCAATCCCTTCGCGACAACCGGTCTTCCACCATCTCCAGCACGATCGGATCCGGCACCAAGTCGCCGCGCTCCATGATCGGCTTTGCCAGCAATCCCGCCGGCGTGCCGCGCGCCACCGCATCCCTCAGCATGTCGCCGGTGGAAAGGTGCGGCACTCCCAGCTGCTTGGCGATTCGTTTAGCCTGGGTGCCTTTCCCGGCTCCCGGCGGCCCTAAGAAAATTAACGCCCGTTTGAGCGCCATCCTCACCGCCGAGATGCTTTCATTAATTGCGACGGCCACGAACTCGGCCTTTGCGCACAAAGCCGTCGTAATTCCTCATCACCAGCTGGGCCTCGAGCTGCTGCACCGTATCCATGGCCACGCCAACTACGATCAGCAGCGACGTGCCGCCGAAATAAAATTGCACGTTCAACCCATCCAGCACGAAACGCCACATGTGCCGGTCAAACCAATCTCCCACCAGCCACAAATGCTGCAGGTGAATGCCGGAAATCATCCATTCGGGCAGCAGGCAAACGATTGCAAGATACACGCCGCCAACGAACGTCAGCCGCGTCAAAATCCGGTTGATGTACTCAGAGGTGTTCCGCCCCGGACGAATTCCCGGAACGAATCCGCCGTACTTCCGCATGTTGTCGGCCAGCTCCGTGGGATTGAAAATAATTCCCACGTAGAAAAACGCGAAAAATATGATCAGCGCGACATAAATCACCGTGTACAGCGGCTCGCCCCACTTGATCTGGTTCGCGAACTTGGTAAAGAACGGCGACTTGTTCTGAAAAAATAGCGCGAGCGTCTGCGGAAATGTCAGCAAGGAACTGGCGAAAATCGGCGGAATCACGCCGCCGGAATTCACGCGCAGTGGGAGGTACGTCATCTGCCCGCCCATTACCTTGCGACCCATCACGCGCTTGGCGTACTGCACCGGAATGCGCCGCTGACCACCTTCCACAAACACGATGAACGCCACCACCGCAAACATCAAAACGATCAAGCCCAATATCGCGATCGGCGTGAAGGAGCCCCACTGCTGCGTCGTCGCCTTCAGATACAGATCGCGCACCGCGTTCGGCAAACCCACCACGATCCCCGCGAAAATGATCAGCGACATTCCGTTGCCGATGCCGCGCTCGCTGATTTGCTCTCCCAGCCACATGATGAACGCCGAGCCCGTGGTCAGCGTCAGCATGGTCATCAGGATGAACCGCGGTCCTGGGTGATACACCAGCGACTGTCCGCTCATGCTCTGGCGCGTCAGCGTCTCGGCGATGGTGAATGACTGGAACAGGCTCAGGACGATCGTCAAATAACGCGTGTACTGCGTGATCTTGCGGCGCCCTAGCTCGCCTTCCTTCTGCAATCGCTCCAGGTAGGGCCACACCACCACCATCAACTGCAAAATGATGGACGCCGTGATGTACGGCATAATGCCCAGCGCAAAAATCGTTAATCGGCGGAGGTTGCCGCCGCTGAAAAGGTCAATCAGTCCAAGAACCGAACCTTGCCCCTGCTGGAAAAGCTGTTGCAGCAATTCCGTATTGATTCCAGGCGTCGGAATGTGCCCGCCCAAGCGGTACACGGCCAGCAACGCCAGCGTAAACAGCACGCGATTGCGCAGATCAGGCGTGCTGAATATGTTCCGGAATGCCTGGACCAGCTTGTTCATCGCAGGACTTCGACCTTGCCTCCGGCGGCCGCGATTTTCTGCTCCGCCGATTTGCTGAACGCATGCGCCTGTACCGTCAACGCCACCTTCAATTCACCATCGCCCAAAATCTTCACGCCCTCGCGCTTCACCCGCAGCACGCCCAGGCCGTACAACAGTTCCGGGGAAATCGTGTCGCCCGCCGAAAAAACGTTCAGGCTCTCCACGTTAATCACCGCATAGGTCTTTGAATCCGGCGCCGAAAAACCGCGCTTCGGCAAACGTCGGTGCAGCGGCATCTGGCCGCCCTCGAATCCCGGACGCCGCGAATAGCCACGGCGGGATTGCTGCCCCTTGTTACCCGCGCCAGAAGTCTTGCCCATCTTCGAGCCCATGCCGCGTCCTACGCGCACCTTGCGGTGACGTGAACCGCGCGGCGGCTTCAAATTCGAAAGTGTCGGTTTCTGTGCCATTCTCAGCCCTCAATCACCACTAGATGGTGTACGCGCGCGATCATGCCGCGGATGGACGGTGTGTCTTGCACTTCCAGCACTTGCTGCATTCGCCGGAATCCCAACCCGCGAACCGTCTGGCGCATGTCCCGCGGGCAGCCGATGAAGCTGCGCACCCACTTGATTTTCAGCGTTCCCGGTTTCTTCTTTGTCGTTGTCATGGTCGTTGCGCAGAGGAATCTAGGACGCCGCCGCTTCCTCCGCTACTTTGCCGCGGCCTTCCGCTACCTTGGCCGCATCTTTCAAATGCATCAGCGCGTCAAAAGTCGCCTTGATCACGTTGTGCGGGTTCGAAGTACCTAGCGATTTCGTCAGCACGTTCTGAATCCCGGCAACCTCCATCACCGCGCGCACCGCGCCGCCGGCGATGATGCCTGTTCCTTCCGGCGCTGGCTTCAGCAACACCTGGCCCGAACCGTAACGGCCTAGCACTTGGTGCGGAATTGTCGAGCCCTTCATATTCAACTTCACCATGTTCTTCTTGGCGGCCTCGATCGCTTTGCGGATAGCCATGGGAACTTCGCGAGCCTTGCCCATGCCGAAGCCGGCGTGCCCACCCTGATCCCCCACCACCACCAGCGCCGAGAAACTGAGGTTTTTTCCGCCCTTCACAACCTTGGTACAGCGGTTGATCGAAACCACCTGGTCCTTCAAGTTCGCCTGGTTGGTTTCCACCGGACGGCGAACGGCTAGCGAGTCTTTGAGCTCTTGTTTCGACATAATTTTCAGAACTTCAGGCCCGCCTCCCGGGCCGCTTCCGCGAGCGCCTTCACGCGCCCGTGATATTGATATCCACCGCGGTCATACACCACCTTATCCACGCCCTTCGCGCGGGCGCGTTCCGCGATGATCTTACCCACCACCTTCGCAGCGGCGATATTTCCGCCGCCCTTGATCGTCTTGCGCACTTCGCCGTCGAGCGAGCTGGCCGAAACGATCGTGCGATTGGTCGAATCATCCACCACCTGCGCCCGTATGTGCTTAGACGAGCGATGCACGCACAGTCGCGGACGCTCCGCCGTTCCCACCAACGTCTTGCGCATCCGCACATGAATCCGGCGGCGATGCGCTTCGCTCGATAATTTTCGAACCGGTGCTGCCACGTTCGCTCTCCTCCCGGCCTACGCGGCCGCCGACTTCGCGCCAGCCTTGCCGGCCTTCTTCTTCAGCCGCTCGCCGGTAATGCGTACGCCCTTCTGCTTGTACGGGTCCGGCGGGCGCAAATGCCGCAAATTCGCCGCGACCTGACCTACCTGATTCTTGTCCGCGCCGGACACCACCATGTGCGTCTGCTTTTCCACGGTGATCGTGATTCCCTCAGGAATCGGGAACTCGATAGGGTGCGAATATCCCAGCGCCAGCACCACGTTCTTGCCCTTCACTTCCGCGCGGTAACCAACGCCCACAATGTCCAAATCCTTCTTGAAGCCGGTGGTCACGCCCGTGACGGCGTTGGCGACGAGCGCTCGCGCCAGACCGTGCAGCGCGCGCTGTTCATCGGACGCGCGCTTCGCTACCAGCGTGCCGTCCTTCTGCTCGAAATGGATGCCGCGCGGCACAGCCACATGCATCTTGCCCTTGGGGCCCTGCACTTCAACGGCATCGTCCTTGATCTGAATCTTCACGCCGGTCGGCACCGGTATAATCTTGTTTCCAATTCGCGACATGGCTCTGTTCAATCCTCGTGGTTACGCTTCCCTACAAAATCCCTTACCAAACCTCGCACATGATTTCGCCGCCGATGCCTGCCTTGCGCGCCGACTGGCCCGTCATCAAGCCCTTCGGAGTGGAGACAATCGAAATTCCCATTCCGCCCACCACCTGGCGAATGTCCGTCTTGCCCACGTAGCGCCGCGAACCAGGCCGCGAAACGCGCTTCAGATCGGTGATCACGCTGCGGCGGTCCGGCGTGTAACGCAAGAACAGGCGCAGCGTCTTCTTGGTCTTCTGCTCTTCCACTACCTTGAAATTCGCGAGGTAGCCTTCCTCTTTCAGGATGCGCGCCAGTTCCACTTTCACCTTGGAAGAGGGCAAATCCACACGCGAGTGCTTGGCGCGCGACGCGTTGCGAATTCGCGTCAACAAATCGGCAATCGGATCAGTCGTCATTCTTCCTTGTCCTTAGTTACTGCCTAAAACTACCAGCTGGCCTTGGTCACTCCGGGAATCTCGCCCTTAAGCGCGAGTCCACGGAAACAAATACGGCACATTTCGAACTTGCGCAGGAAAGCACGCGGACGCCCGCAGATCCGGCAGCGATTGCGCCGGCGGATCTTGAACTTCAGCTTCTTTCTCTGTTTCGCGAATTGCGCGGTACGTCCCATACTCGCTCTCTCTCCTTACGCCTCGCGCCTACGCGCGAAACGGCACGCCGAGCAGCTTCAGCAGCTCGCGTCCTTCTTCGTCGTTGCGGGCAGACGTCGTAATCGTGATGTTCATGCCCTTGATTTTGTCCACGCGCGTGTAATCGATCTCGGGAAACACCAGCTGGTCCTTCAGACCCAGCGTGTAGTTGCCGCGCCCATCGAAAGAATTCGGTGGTAGACCCTTGAAGTCGCGCACGCGCGGCAGCACGATCGCCGATAGCCGGTCGAGGAATTCGTACATCCGCTCGCCGCGCAGCGTCACCATGCAACCGATAGCCATCCCTTTGCGAATCTTGAAATTCGCGATGGACTTCTTGGCGCGCGTGATCACCGGCTTCTGCCCGGTAATCTGTCCTAGTTCTGCGGCGGCCGTGTCCAGCAACTTCACGTTCGCGCTCGCCTCGCCCATTCCGATATTCACGGTGATCTTCTTCACCCGCGGCACGGCCATGGTGTTCTTGAACCCGAAGCGCTTCGCGAGCGCCGGGACTGTTTCGTTGCGATACTTTTCATGCAAACGCGTAATCATTTCTCGCCCTTACCTCTGGAATCTTTAGTTCTCAAAAGTCGTGTTGCAGCGCCGGCAAGTTCTGACTTTGGTTCCGTCCGGCAGCGTCGTATGCCCCGCGCGCGTGTGCTTGCCGCATCCCGGGCAAACCAGCATTACGTTTGAAACATGCACCGGGCCTTCCTTCTCGAGGATCCCGCCCTTGATGTTCTTCGACGGGTTTGGCCGCGTGTGCTTCTTGATGATGTTCGCGTGCTCGACCGTAACTGTCAGCTTCCAGGGATTCACCGCCAGCACTTTTCCGGTTTTCCCCTTGGAACGCCCCGACATGATTTTCACCGTGTCGCCGTGGCGTATGCTGAATGCTGCCGGTTTTTCGATTATTTTTCTCATCGCTACCACACTTCCGGAGCAAGCGAGATGATCTTGGTGAACTTCTTATCGCGCAGTTCGCGGGCTACCGGCCCGAAAACGCGCGTTCCGATCGGCTCGTTTGCATCGTTGATCAGCACCGCGGCATTGTCGTCAAACCGTATGTAGGTGCCGTCCTTGCGACGCTGTTCTTTCCTGGTACGCACAATCACTGCTTTCACCACTTTCCCTTTTTTCACCTGGCTGTCGGGCTGCGCTTCCTTCACTGCTGCCGTAATCACATCGCCCAGCCCGGCCGTCAACCCCGCGTCTCCCCCCACCGGAAGTATGCAGGTCAGCTGACGCGCGCCGGAATTATCGGCCACCGTCAGCCACGTTCGCATCTGTACCATTGTCTTGCTCCCCTGTTGAACTGCTGGCGCGCTAATGCTTTATGCCACGCGCGTCGAACGCTGCAAAACTTCCTTCAGCCGCCACCGCTTCAGCTTCGAGAGCGGCCGCGTGGAAACAATCTGCACCGTATCGCCCACGCGCGCTTCCCCCGTTTCATCGTGCGCGTAGTACTTTTTGCCGTAGCGTACGACCCGCTGATAGAGCGGATGCTGCACCGCGCGCGTCACCTTCACCACGATGGTCTTTTCCATCTTGGTGGAAGTGACGATGCCGGTCAGTTCCTGCCGCACCCCGCGTGCGTGTGCCGCCTGCTGCGCGGCTGCTGCTGTCGTTTCATTGGCCATTACGCTTTCCTCAATTCGCTTTCGCGCAGCAACGTCTTCACCCGCGCGAAGTCCCGCTTGGCTTCCCGCAATTTCCGCAGCCCTTCCGATTGCCCGGTGGAGAGCTGGAAACGCAGACGGAAAATCTGCTCGGCGAGCTCGCTTTGTTGAGTTTCGAGCTCGGCCTTGCTCATTTCGCGGTATTTTTCAATGCGTCCCGCCGCACGTTCTGCCATTACAGTTCCTCCGCCCGCGTAACGAACTTCGTCAGGATGGGCAGTTTGTGCGCCGCGAGCTGCATGGCTTCGGTAGCCGCCGCCAAATCCACGCCGGCCATCTCGAACATCACTCGTCCGGGCTTCACCACCGCCACCCACTTCTCCGGTGGACCTTTGCCCTTACCCATACGAGTCTCGGCCGGCTTCTTGGTGTACGGCTTGTCCGGAAAAATTCGGATCCACAATTTTCCGCCGCGCTTGATAAACCGGGTGATCGCGACACGCGCCGCTTCAATCTGCCGGTCGGTAATCCAGGCCGGTTCGAGCGCCTTCAACCCGTACTCGCCAAACGCCAGCGCCCCGCCGCGCCAGGCTTTCCCATTGCGCCGGCCACGCTGTTGCTTGCGGTACTTCACTTTTTTCGGCATCAACATGATCGTTCGTCCGTATCCTTAAACTCTTGCGAAACTCTTAGGGCCTAGCTCTGCGCCGCCGGCGCCGTGCCCGTCTTCGGGCCACGCTGCGGGATTTTTTCACCCTGATAAATCCAGCACTTCACGCCGATTACTCCATAGGTCGTATGCGCCTCGGCCGTGCCGAAATCAATGTCCGCGCGCAGTGTCTGCAGCGGCAGCCGACCCTGCAAATACCATTCTTTTCTCGCGATTTCAGCGCCGTTCAAGCGTCCGGCCACACGCACCTTGATGCCCTTGCATCCAAAACGCAGCGCCGAATCCACCGCTTTGCGCATCGCCCGACGGAACGCCACGCGCTTTTCGAGTTGCAGCGCGATCGACTCCGCCACCAGATGCGCGTCCAGCTCCGGGCGGTGCACCTCTTGAATATCAATGTGCACTTCGCGCTTGGTGCGTTTCTGCACGTCGGCTTTGAGCTTGTCGATTTCCGAGCCCTTGCGCCCGATGATGATTCCCGGCCGCGCGGTATAAATCCGGATCACCAGCTTGTTCGCCGCGCGTTCGACGTCAATCCCGTTGATGCCCGCCGACTTGAGCTTCTCCTTCAACTGCTTGCGCAGCTGAACGTCTTCGTGCAGCAAGTCCGCATAGTCGCGCTTGGCAAACCACCGCGACTTCCAAGGCTTGTTGTAGCCCAGCCGAAAGCCGTAAGGATGTGTTTTCTGCCCCAAACTGTCCTCCTACGTCGCTCTTCTTCGCTTGCTTAACTCTTCTTCTTCTTTGGCTGCTGCTTGCCGCGCTGCTGCTCCAAAGCCTTCCGAGCCTTGCGCACCGCACCCTTCACGCCCTTCGACGCTTGCGCTTCCGCAGCTGCTGCCGCCACGCGATCCGCCGCCGCGCGATGATGCTCGGCAACCTCCACCACAATGTGGCTGGTGCGCTTCTGGTAACGGAAACCCCGTCCCATCGGCGCTGGACGCATCCTCTTCCAGCGCGGCCCTTCATTCACGTAGCAGCGCGTCACGAAAAGCTCATCGACATCCAGCGACTCGCCCGAATCTTCCGCCTTGCGCTCCGCATTCGCGATCGCACTGCGCAAAGTCTTTTCGATTTCCTTGGCCACGCGCTTTTTCGTGAAGTGCAAAGTATGCAGCGCTTCTTCCGCGCGTTGGCCGCGAATCAGGTCAATCACGAGGCGCGCCTTCTGCGGTGACACGCGCGTGTACCGCGCCTTGGCGATACCCTCAATCTGCGTCCCAGCCTGCGTCGAACTTTCTATTGCTGTCGCCATGGTCTATTCCCTTTAAGGCTTCGCCGCCGGCGCTGCTCCGCCGCCCGCTGGAGCCGCTCCCGCCGCCGGTGCGCCGGCCGCAGCTGCTGCCCTTTCTAGCGCCGCTTTCACGGCGTGGCCTTTGAACGTGCGCGTGGGCGCAAACTCGCCCAGCTTGTGGCCCACCATCTGCTCGGTGATGTACACGGGAATGAACTTCTTGCCGTTGTGCACCGCCAGCGTGTGTCCGATCATGTCCGGCAAAATCGTCGAGCGCCGCGACCACGTCTTCAACACTTTCTTCTCGTTGCGCGCGTTCAGCGCTTCCACCTTTTTTTGCAGGTGGCCGTCAACGAACGGCCCCTTCTTGAGCGATCGCGCCATCGGCTTCCTATTCCTCCACGCGGCGCAGCTTCACCCACTGCGCGCGGCGTACTCGTTTGAATCCGCGTACCGGTCCGGGTACCCGGTGCGATAGCGGGCAGAAAGGACATACAAATCGCGTCCCCTGCGCGTTGGGAATCTTTTCCACAATCACGGCCCATCCTGCCCGGCACAGCCGGAACTGAATCTGGGGCGGGGGTACGAGTTTCGAAGCGGCCTTTACCACGGGCTTCGCAGCACGCCGCGGCACTGCTTTCCGCGCACGCGTCGCGCGCCTGGGTGAGCGCCGAGACGTTCGTGTGGCTGTCATCATATAACTCCTAATTGCCCGCCGCGCCGGGTTCATGCTTTGCTTTACTCCTTCGTTCCCGCCTTCGAGAACCGAAGGACGCTCCTCTTCGCTGCTACTTGCGACGTTCTACAATCATCCGGTCGCTCGGACGCTTCTTCCGCGTCTTCGCACCCAAAGTCGGAAATCCCCAAGGCGTTTGCGGGTGGTTGCCCTTCACGCGGCCCTCACCGCCGCCGTGCGGGTGATCCACCGGGTTCATCGCCACGCCGCGCACCGTCGGACGCTTGCCGTGCCAACGTGTGCGCCCCGCCTTGCCGTAGGTCACGTTCTCGTGATCCAGGTTCCCCAGCTGGCCGACGGTGGCCATGCAGTCCACGCTGAACTTGCGCACTTCACCGGAAGGCAGCTTCACCAGCGCGAAATCGCCTTCCTTGCTCAACAGCTGCGCCGCGCCGCCCGCCGAGCGGACGACTTGCCCGCCCTTGCCGGGATATAGCTCAAGGTTGTGCACCATCGTTCCGGGAGGAATGTGCCGGATGGTCAGCGCATTACCCGGGAGAATGTCCGCGCCCTCGCCGTTCTGCACGGTCATCCCCACTTCCAGGCCCACGGGCTGCAGGATGTAACGCTTCTCGCCGTCTGCGTAGTGCAGCAGTGCGATCCGCGCCGAGCGGTTGGGGTCGTATTCGATGGCGGCAACCTTCGCCGGGATTCCGGTCTTCTCGCGCCGGAAATCAATCGCGCGATATTTCCGCGCGTGCCCGCCGCCGCGATGCCATGAAGTGATTTCGCCCTGCGCGTTGCGGCCGCCGCTGCGTTTCTTCGATTCCACCAGCGACTTTTCCGGTGTTTGCTTCGTAATCTCGCTCTTATCGAGCATGGTCAGGAAGCGTCTTGACGGTGTGTACGGTTTAAATGTTTTCAGTGCCATTGTTGCCTCTAACTTATTCCCTTTTACTTGCCCGCCTCAGTTGCCCGCGGTTTTCGCCGAGTTAAATATTCTCGGCGTACTCGATCATCTTTTCGCCTTCTGCCAGGCGGACGTACGCTTTCTTCCAGTCGCTGCGAAAACCTTCGGCGCGTCCGCGGCGGCGAAACTTGCCGTGAAAAATCGCGGTGCGCACGTGATCCACTTTCACCTTGAAAACGCGCTGCACCGCTTCCTTGATCTCGGTTTTGGTAGCGTCCTTCGCCACCTCAAAGACCACCGTGTGCTGTGTTTCCTTCACCCCGAGGCCTTTCTCGGTGATGATTGGACGCCGAATGATCTGATAAACCCTGTTCTCCATCGCTTAGTCCTTCTTCGCCTTGGGCTTGGCTTTGGACTTCTCTTCCTTCTTGGCCGCCGGTTTTTTCGCGGCCTTGTGCGCGGTCTCTGCTTTCGCTGACTTCGGCACCTTCGTTTCCGCGCCCCTCTCTCCTGAGGCCTTCTTCGCTGGCGCGGCCGGCTCGATCTGTACCGGCGTTTCCGGCTTCGTCGCTGAAAGTGCGCGGCTCAATTTCGCCACCGCTTCGCGCGAGAGCATTACATGCTCGTGACGCAGCAAATCGTATGGCTCGAGGCCGGTCGGTGGAACCAGCGTCACCCCATCGATGTTGCGGCTGGCGCGTTCCAAATTCACGTTCGCGCCGCTTTCCACCAGCAGAAACGAATTCGTCTCGCCGTTCAATTTCCCGAGCGTCTGGCGGAACGCCTTCGTCTTATGCGATTCGAGCTTCCAGCCATCCACTACCGTCAATTTCTGTTCCGCGAATTTGGCGGAAAGCGCGGAGCGCAGCGCGCCCAAAATCATTTTCTTGGGCAACGCGTAGTCGTAACTGCGCGGCACTGGACCGTGCACCGTGCCGCCATGGCGCCATAGCGGCGACCGGATCGAACCGACGCGCGCGCGGCCCGTGCCCTTCTGCTTCCACAGCTTCTTGCCCGAGCCGGAGACTTCGCTCTTGTCCTTGGTCTTGTGCGTCCCCGCGCGCTCGCCCGCCAGGTGGTGCCGCACTGCTTCGTGCAGCAGGTTTTGGTTCACCTTCGCGGCAAACACGTCGTCAGCCAGCTCGATCTGGCCGACTTTCTTTCCTTCGAGATTCATCACGTCCACAACAGGCATTGTCGTCGTCTCTTTACCGGCCTTCTAGGCCTTTTGATTCCGTTCTTGCAGATAAACTCGAAACTCAACCTCGATTACAGATCTGCTTTTGCCTTGCGAATGAAAATGTAGCTGCCCGAAGGGCCCGGCACCGCGCCGCGCACCAGCAACAAGTTCTCTTCGGAATCCACCTTCACCACGCGCAAATTCTTGGACGTCTTGCGTTCATTGCCCATGTGTCCCGGAAAATGCTGCCCCTTCCACACGCGCGATGGAAACGAGCTCGCGCCGATTCCGCCCGGTGCTCGGTGAAACATCGAGCCGTGGCTCGCGTCGCCGCCGCGATAGTGCCAGCGCTTGACGCCACCCTGAAAGCCTTTGCCCTTGCTGACACCGGTAACATCCACAATCTCGCCAACCTTGAAATTCTCCACCAGCACGCGATCGCCGGACTTGGTTTCATCCTTTGCGTCTTCGATGCGAATCTCTTTTAGATAACGCAGCGGAGCGACATTCGCCTTCTTGAAATGGCCCATGCGGGCCTTGTTCACCCGCTGAGGCTTGATGAATTCCACCAGGCCCAACTGCACCGCTTCGTAGCCGTCCTTATCCTTCGTGCGGCGCTGCACTACGACGCAAGGTCCTGCCTGCAACACGGTGCACGGTACCGCCGTGCCGTCGTCCGCGAAAATCTGGGTCATTCCCAGCTTGATTCCGAGTATGCCGTTGACCGCCATTTCGTCCGCTCTTTCCTTGGCCTTCTTTGTGGGTCGCGGCTTTGGCCCCGACATTCAGCACAAAAGAAAACCGGGCTTTAGCCCCTGAAGTTCCTCTTGCTTACTTCGCCGTATGCTCCCGCCCGAAAGCCTTGATCTCCACATCCACGCCAGGAGGCAGGTCCAGCTTCATCAGCGCGTCCACCGTATCCGGCGTCGGCTCCAGAATGTCAATCAGCCTCTTGTGTGTGCGCATTTCGAACTGCTCGCGCGATTTCTTGTCCACGTGTGGTGAACGCAGCACCGTCCAGCGGTTGATCACCGTGGGCAGCGGAATCGGCCCGGCCACATCCGCGCCAGTTCGTTTCGCGGTGTCCACGATCTCTTTCGTCGATTGATCGAGAATGCGGTGATCGTAAGCCTTCAAACGAATCCGAATTTTTTCTCCGTTTGGCATGTTTACTCGATGATCTCGGCAACCGCGCCGGCTCCGACCGTGTGTCCGCCTTCGCGGATCGCAAACCGCAATCCCTTCTCCAGCGCTACCGGCGTGATCAGCGTGATCTCGCACGAAATATTATCGCCCGGCATCACCATCTCCACTCCCTGCGGCAACTTCACATCCCCGGTCACGTCCGTCGTCCGAAAATAAAATTGCGGCCGGTATCCTGTGAAGAACGGCGTGTGCCGCCCGCCTTCTTCCTTCGTCAACACGTACGCTTCGGCCTTGAACTTGGTGTGCGGCGTGATCGAGCCCGGCTTAGCCAGCACCTGCCCGCGCTCCACTTCATCCTTTTCCGTGCCGCGCAGCAGCAAGCCCACGTTGTCGCCCGCCATGCCTTCATCCAGCAGCTTGCGGAACATTTCCACGCCCGTTACCGTCTTCCGCATCGTCGGACGGAACCCTACAATCTCCACTTCCTCACCCACCTTCACCTTGCCGCGCTCGATGCGGCCCGTCACTACCGTGCCGCGACCAGAAATCGAAAAAATATCTTCAATCGGCATCGCAAACGGCTTATCAATATCGCGCACCGGCAGCGGAATGTTCTTGTCCACCGCTTCCATCAATTCCAGAATGGACTTCTCCCACTTCGCATCGCCTTCCAGAGCCTTCAGCGCCGAGCCCCGAATTACCGGCAGCGTGTCGCCCGGAAATTGGTAGCTCTTCAGCAGCTCGCGCACTTCCAGCTCGACGAGTTCAAGCAACTCCGGATCGTCCACCATGTCGCACTTGTTCAAAAACACCACGATGTAGGGCACACCCACCTGCCGCGCCAGCAGAATGTGCTCGCGCGTCTGCGGCATCGGTCCATCGGTCGCCGCTACCACCAGGATCGCTCCGTCCATCTGCGCCGCGCCCGTGATCATGTTCTTCACATAATCCGCGTGCCCAGGACAATCGATGTGCGCGTAGTGCCGGTTCGCCGTCTCATACTCGACGTGCGATACCGCGATCGTAATCCCGCGCTCGCGCTCTTCCGGCGCGTTGTCAATCGAATCAAACGCACGGAACGCCACCTTCGGATTGTTCTTCGACAAAACCTTCGTAATCGCCGCCGTCGAAGTCGTCTTGCCGTGGTCAATGTGACCGATCGTCCCGATATTCACATGCGGCTTATTCCGCTCGAATTTCTCTTTCGCCATCTCTCTATCCGCTCCTATCTCGTCCCGCTCTCAACTTAACTTTCGCGGAACTCCGTTAAGCCATTCTTTCATTGCCTAGACAAATTGCCTAAGCTCGCCGCCACGACTTATCTCTTCGGCTTATCGCCATTCTTCCCGCCAATGATCTCGTCCGCAAGGTTTGGCGGCACCTGTTGGTAATGCGAAAAATGCATCGTGAAACTGCCGCGACCCTGCGTTTTGCTACGAATATCCGTCGCGTATCCGAACATCGCCGCCAGGGGCACGTGGACGTTGATAATTTCCGTCCCGCCCCGCGATTCGCGTCCGTGCATCTGCCCGCGACGCGAGTTCAAATCGGCGATCACCTGGCCCATGTAATCTTCCGGGACTACAACCTCGACACGCATGATCGGTTCGAGCAGCTTCGGATTGGCTTTCTTGCAAGCGTCCTTGAAGGCCATGGAGCCTGCAATCTTGAACGCCATTTCCGAGCTGTCCACGTCGTGGTAGCTGCCGTCGGTCAAAACGACTGCGGCATCCACCATCTCGTATCCCGCCAGGACGCCCGTTTCCATCGCTTCGCGCACGCCCGCTTCGATCGGCGCGATGAATTCCTTGGGGATTGCGCCACCGACAATCTTGTCCACGAACAGCAGGCGGTGCTCCTTGTCGAAATGCCACTTGCCGCCCTTGCCCGCGACCGACTTCGCCAGCTCGTCGATCTCATCCGTCGAAAGATCGTGCATGTCCTCGTGGCCCGAATTCGGCAGCGGATGAACCGACAGCACCGCGTGTCCGTACTGGCCGCGGCCGCCGGTCTGGCGAATGTACTTTCCTTCGCCTTCCGCGGTCTTCAAAATCGTCTCGCGATACGCAACCTGAGGACGGCCCACATTGGCCTGCACGCTGAATTCGCGCATCATGCGGTCCACGATGATTTCCAGGTGCAGTTCGCCCATGCCGGAAATCAGCGTCTGTCCTGTTTCGGCGTCGGAATGCACGCGGAACGTGGGGTCCTCCTGCGCTAGTTTTCCCAGCGCAGTGCCCATCTTTTCCTGGTCCGCCTTGGTTTTCGGCTCGATCGCCACCGAAATAACTGGCGCCGGGAAATCGATGTTTTCGAGCAATACGGGCTTTTCTTCATCGCAAAGCGTGTCGCCCGTCGTGACGTTCTTCAACCCCACACAGGCCGCGATGTCGCCCGCCTCAATGGACTCGATTTCTTCGCGCTTGTTCGCGTGCATGCGCAGCAGGCGTCCGATGCGTTCGCGCGTTTTCTTCGTCGAGTTGTAAACGTTTTGCCCCGCCTTCAGTACGCCGGAATAAACTCGGATATAGGTGACGTGACCGACGAACGGGTCGGTCATGATCTTGAACGCCAGCGCCGCAAAAGGTTGGTCGTCGGCCGCCCGCCGCAGAATCGCTTCATCACCATTGGGGTCCGTACCCTCAACCGGAGGCACATCGGCCGGAGAAGGCAAATAATCGACCACCGCGTCCAGCAACGGCTGAATGCCCTTGTTCTTGAACGCCGATCCCGCCAGCACCGGCACCAGCTTCAATCCAATCGTTGACTTGCGAATCGAAGCGCGCAGCTCCGCCGGCTCGAGTTTATGCTGCTCGAGATACTTGGTCAGAATGGCGTCGTCGTGCTCCGCGATGTACTCGACAACTTTTTCGCGATGCTCTTTGTAAAATTCCGGCGTCAGCGCCGAAGCCTTTACCGCGGTTTCCAGCGCCGGGTGCGTCTTCAGATATTCCCCATCCCACAGCTTTCCCAGCGGCAAAGTCTCGTATTCCGCGCCCAGCGTCTCGTCCTTCCAGACAATCGCGCGCTCTTCGATGAAATCAATCACGCCGAGGAAATTGTCTTCACGTCCGATGGGATACTGCAGAGGAACGGGGTGGGCCGAAAGTCTCTGGCGCATCGAGCGAATCGAATGGTCGAAATCGGCGCCGATGCGGTCCATCTTGTTGATAAACGCGATGCGCGGCACGCGATACTTGTCCGCCTGGCGCCACACGGTTTCTGACTGCGGCTGCACGCCCGCGACGGCATCAAAAATCGCGACAGCTCCGTCCAGCACGCGCAACGAACGCTCGACTTCCACCGTAAAATCCACGTGCCCCGGCGTATCAATAATATTGATGCGGCATTTCTTGCCAAAACGCGCCCAGGAAGCCGTGGTCGCCGCGGACGTAATCGTAATTCCGCGCTCGCGCTCCTGCTCCATCCAGTCCATTACCGTGGTACCGTCGTGCACCTCGCCGATCTTATAAGTCACACCCGTATAAAAAAGGATCCGCTCCGTTGACGTGGTCTTCCCCGCGTCAATGTGCGCCATGATCCCGATGTTGCGGGTCTGATCGATTTGTACTTGGCGTGCCATTCGAAACTGTTCCTCGCGCTACCAGCGATAATGCGCGAAAGCCTTGTTTGCTTCCGCCATGCGGTGCACGTCTTCCTTCTTCTTCACTGCTCCACCGCGGCCGTTGGCCGCATCCATAATTTCTTCGGCGAGCTTGTCCGTCATCGTCTTGCCGCTGCGCGTCCGCGAATACAGCACCAGCCAGTGAATCGCCAGCGACTGCTTGCGGAACGGGTTCACCTCCACCGGCACCTGATAGTTCGCGCCGCCCACGCGCCGCGTCTTCACTTCCAGCACCGGCTTGCAATTCTCCACAGCCTTCTTGAACAACTTGAATGCGTCGTCATTCGACTTCTTCGCCACCTGGTCCATCGCGTTGTAGAAGATAGCCTGCGCTGTGGCGCGCTTGCCGTCATACATCATGCTAGAAATAAACTTCTGCACCAGATCACTGCCGTACACGGGGTCGCCTGGAATCTTCCGACGGAGAACCCATCCTTTACGTGGCATCGTTCCGCTCTCCTACTTCTGCGCGGCTTTGGGCCGCTTCGCGCCGTACTTCGAGCGCGCTTGTTTTCGATTTTCAACGCCTGCTGCATCCAAAGTGCCGCGAATAATGTGGTAACGAACGCCGGGCAGGTCCTTCACGCGGCCGCCGCGCACCAACACGATCGAGTGCTCCTGCAAATTGTGGCCGATCCCGGGGATGTAAGTGGTCACTTCCGCGCTATTCGTCAACCGCGCGCGCGCCACCTTGCGCAACGCCGAGTTCGGCTTCTTTGGCGTCTGCGTGTAAACGCGTACGCACACTCCGCGCTTCTCCGGGCAGCCCTCCAGCGCGGGTGATTTCGTCTTCATCCGGATCTTGTCCCGGCCATGACGCACGAGCTGTGAAAACGTCGGCACGCTTTCCCCCTATCCAAAAACTCGCTGCTAGAGACTCGTCTGCAAAAAAAACCTGCGCGCAGATTTCCGCGCAAGGCAAATTAACCCGCGCAGAATTCGGCGAGTGAATGAACAGAAAAGGTCGCCACACCCGAAGGAGTTACCAGGTACTCCGCGAAAACGCTTCACCCCGAGGAGTGAACTGCATCTTCTACTGATCTGCGGAGAGGCTCACACGGCTTTGCGGGGCTGGCGCCCCATTTCGGCCGCTCTTTCTTACCCCGTTCCGTCGTTCTTTGTTCCGGGATACGAAAGACTTCCCTAATCACCACTGGGCCCATCGGCCCTAAGACAACCGCAGAAGTATAGGAGAATCAACAGGTCTTGTCAACTCGATTCCCTGCGAAAAATAAATCTGAGCGATTAGCTCGCACCGTGCTCTTCTCGCAGGCCACAGTTCACGCAAAATATTCCAGCAGAATCCACCGCCAATCGGAATCCTCGACCATTCGCGGGGCGCACAGATTTTGCTCCCGAGCAGCCAGTTGGGGTTCCATTTCGGGATTGCGATGGCATCCACAAGGTGCAGATTACAAGCGGCTTACATGAAGAAGCGCTCGTAAACCTAGCCCTGCAGAATCTCCCCCGACCCTCGGCCGCACGAATCGAACCGCCACCGGCGTTTCGCATTTGCTCACCTTTCGCGACCGCAGCACTTTACCCAGTTTGCCAACGCCCCTACACTAGTTCCGTCGAATTCGACCGGGAGTAGGAATGAAGAGTTTCTGGATCACTGCACTCTGCGTCCTTGTACTTTCATCCGTCGTCGCGGCCCAACAAGATGTCGCGCCCGCTGCGCGACAATCCGCCGCGAAGCCAGCCGAACAGAAAACACCGCCTGCCGATTTGTCGCAGGAACCCTTCGTCATCGAAAGGTATTCCACCACCGCGCGTTTTGAAAATGATGGCACCGGCGAACGCAATCTCACCGCGCGTATCCGCGTGCAAAGCGACGCCGGCGTTCAGCAACTAGGCGAACTCGTCTTCGGCTACAACTCAGCCAACGAGCAAATGGAAGTGCGCGCCATGCGCGTGCGCAAATCCGACGGCTCGGTCGTAAACACGGCATCCGACGCGATCAAGGAAATGACCGCCAGTGTTGCGCGCGACGCGCCCGAGTATACCGACTACAAGGAAAAGCACATCAGCGTCCCATCGCTGCACACCGGCGACACCATCGAATACGAAATCGTCACGCGCATCGTCCAACCACTCGCCCCCGATCAATTTTGGTACGAGCAGAATTTTATGACGGATGCCATCGTTCTGGACGAACGCCTCGAAGTAAACGTGCCACAAGGTCGCGCGCTCATTGTCGATTCCCAGGACTTCTCGAATGTCACCGGGCAGGAAGTCCGCAACGTGAAGCTCGCGCCGAAGGGCGATGGCGTTGACGACGACAATTCGCCATTTTCAAAGCACGATGCGAACGGCCGCACCATCTATCGCTGGAAACACGCGAACCTTACGCATCCAGCCGACGACGATAATAGCGGCAAGAAAACCGCATCGCCGCGCACGAAACCGCCGGACGTGCAGTTCACTACTTTCGAGAATTGGAATGAAGTAGCGGCTTGGTACGCTGGTCTTGAAAAGGGCCGCACCGACCCCACGCCGGAGATTCGCGCTAAGGCTCAACAGCTCATCCAAGGCCGCGCGACGGAGATCGAAAAAATTCAGGCGCTCTACACCTACGTCGCGCAGAATATCCGTTATGTCAGTCTCTCCTTCGGCCTGGGACGCTACCAGCCGCATTCCGCCGACGACGTTTTCAAAAATCAATATGGCGATTGCAAAGACAAGCACACGCTCCTCGCTGCAATGCTCGCGGCCACGAACATTCCCTCCGACGGCGTGCTCATTCCCTTTGCGCGTCCTTTGGACACCTCCGTTCCCTCGCCGTCGCAATTCGATCACATCATCACTGCCGTGCCCAGCGGCTCGGATCTCATCTGGATGGACTCCACCGCCGAAGTTGCACCCTTTCGCATGCTTTCAGCGCCGCTGCGCAATAAATCCGCGCTCCTCGTGCAAGCCGACGGTGCCGGCAAGATTGTCGAAACGCCGATCGATCCGCCGTTCCTCTCGACCCAACGCGTTGAAATTGATGCGCAAGTGAGCGACCTCGGAAAACTCTCCGCAAAATTACGCTATTTCCTCCGTGGCGATAACGAATATGCCCTGCGCGTCGCGTTTCGCCGCACGCCTCAAACCCAGTGGAAAGAGTTGGGCCAAACCATCGCGGCACTTGATGGCATCAAGGGCGAAGTCACCAGCGTGCAGCCCAGCGACCCGACCGACACGGCCCAGCCGTTTGAGCTTGAGCTGGAATTTTCCCAGGCGGGTTACCTTGACTGGTCCAGCAAGAAATCGAAAGTCGGCGTGCCGTTGCTCGCCATCGGCATGCCGGACGCGTCGCAAGATTCCATCGGCCCGATCCATCTAGGCAGCCCGCTCGATGTAACCATGAACCTGAAAATGACGCTGCCCTCGAACTTCGTCGCGCGCGCGCCCGTCGCCGTTTCCGTTGATCGCGATTACGCTGAGTTCAAGTCTTCATATCATTTCCAAGACCACGTGCTCACCGCCGAGCGTACGCTCAATTTCAAAATGCGCGACCTTCCCGCTGCTCGTCTGAGCGATTACCTCGCGTTTACTCGTGCCGTGGAATCGGACGAAACCCAAATTCTGGTCGTCGAAAATTCCATCACCGGCGCGCCTGCGATTCCTGCCACCGCCAGCGCCCCCGAACTGCTGGAAGCCGGCATCGCTTCGCTCAATTCCGGCAATTCCCGCGAAGCCATCCCGCTGCTCGAACGCGCGAACCAACTCGATCCAAAAAGCAAGCGGGGATGGAACGATCTCGGCCTCGCCTATCTGCGCCTCGGTGAATTCAGCAATGCCGCAACCGCGTTTCACAAGCAAGTGGAAGTAAATCCGTACGACGAGCACGTTTACAACTATCTCGGCCTTACATTGCAGCAACAGCGGAAATACGACGAAGCCACCACCGCGTTCCGCAAGCAGCTCGAGATCAATCCGCTCGACCCTATTGCCCATGCCGCGCTCGGAGCGCTCTTCCTCGAACAGCACAAATACGCGGAGGCTGTGCCGGAGCTCGACAAGGCCACCGTCCTCACGCCGGAGAATGCCGAGCTGGAAGTAAGCCTCGGACAGGCGTTTCTGAACACTGGACAAAAGGATAAAGCGCTCGAAGCTTTCGAAAAAGGAATTGAACTGAAGCAAACCCCGACAGTGTGGAACAACGTTGCCTACAATCTTGCGCAGCACGGTATCGAGCTCGATAGAGCTGCGCAGTATGCGGAATCAGCCGTCTCCGCCACCGCCGCGGGCCTACGTAACATTGAGCTCTCTCGTTTGTCACTGGACGATCTCAATCAGGTCTCCAGCATTGGCATCTACTGGGACACGCTGGGTTGGATCTATTTTCAGAAGGGCGATCTCGATAAGGGCCAGCGCTACGTTCGCGCCTCATGGCTGCTCGACCAGCACGGCGAGGTGGGCGATCATCTCGCGCAAATTTACGAAAAGCGCGGCGAAAAAGAGCAAGCGGAACGCACGTATGCCGAAGCCATCGCCGCGGCGCATTCGGTGCCGGAGACGCGCACACGCCTTGTTTCGCTCGTCGGCGACGACGCGAAAATAGACAGCCTCGCGGATCACGCGAAACTCAGCCTCACGAAGTTCCGCACGTTTTCCATGGGCAAGCTTCTCAGCGAAAACGCTCAGGCTGATTTCTTCGTACTGCTCTCACCGGGCCTGAAGAATCCAAAAGTCGATTCGGTGAAATTCATCAGTGGGAGTCAGGATCTGCGTCCGTTTGCCGAACAGATTCGCGCCATCGAATTCGGGCCAATGTTCCCAGACTCTTCACCCGCAAAGCTAGTCCGCCGCGGCACCCTGGCATGTTCGGCCACCACCGGAAATTGCAGCTTCACGCTGATTCTTCCGGAGGACGTTCGCACCTTGAATTAAGGATTCCGACACAGCTCGCCATCCGTCACGGGTTGTCGTCCGAGGAGCGAAACGACGAGAGACCCCTCTTCGATTTTGATTGGACCCGAACCGAACGGGAACGGATCGGTCGGAGTGAAGATTGCGATGCTTATCGCATCATCACTTGATTTCTAGAACTTCCTTTTCTTTCGCTGCGGACAAATCCTCGATCTTCTTGGTTTCGGAATGCGTCAGTTTTTCCAGTTCGTCCAGCGAACGCTTCTTGTCGTCTTCGCTGATTTTCTTTTCTTTCTCCAGCTTCTCGACGCCTTCCTTGATATCGCGGCGAATATTCCTCACGGCCGTGCGATGATTTTCCAGGACCTTATGAATGTGTTTCACCAAATCCTTGCGCCGGTCTTCGGTCAGAGCGGGAATCGGCACGCGCACCACTTTCCCATCGTTCGTGGGATTCAATCCCAGGTCGGTGGTGCGTATGGCCTTGTCGATCAGCGCCACCGCGCCCGGGTCCCACGGGGAAATCACAATGGTCGAGGCGTCCGGCACGTTCAACGTGCCCAGCTGATTGATAGGCATCGGCGTGCCGTGATAATCCACCCGAATGTGATCCAGCAGCGCGACGTTTGCGCGCCCCGTCCGTACGCTTCCCAGCTCTTTGCGAAAGTCCTCCACAGCCTTTTCCATCCGTGTCTTCGCCTGCGCTAAAGCATCTTTACTCGTGCCAAACGCGCTCATCGAAAAAATCGCCTCCGCCGATTGAATTTCACGCCGCGGTCACGATCGAGCCAACCTGCTCGCCCAGGACCACGCGCTTTAAATTGCCCGGAACGGTCATATTGAATACGACGATCGGCATTTTGTTGTCCATGCACAGTGAAATAGCCGTCGAATCCATCACCATAAGGCCCTTCTTCAGCACATCCAAATACGTGATCCTCTCGAACCGTTTCGCTCCCTTCACTTTTTCCGGGTCCGCGTCATAGACGCCGTCCACACGCGTCGCCTTCAAAATCACCTGCGCTTTGATCTCCATAGCCCGCAGCGCTGCCGCAGTATCCGTCGAGAAATAAGGATTCCCGGTACCCGCCGCGAAAATTACCACGCGGCCCTTTTCCAAGTGGCGCGTTGCGCGCCGCCGGATAAATGGCTCGGCCACCTGATGCATCTCGATCGCGCTCAATAACCGCGTGTGGCACCCGACCTTTTCCAGCGCGTCCACCATCGCGAGGCCATTGATCACCGTGGCCAGCATGCCCATGTAATCGCCGGTAGCGCGGTCGATATTAAGTTCTTTTTGCCGCGTTCCGCGAAAGAAATTGCCGCCGCCCACGACGATCGCCACATCCACGCCGAGGCCGCGGACCTCGTGCACTTCGCGCGCGATCCCTTGAATCGTTTCGGCGTGAATGCCGAACTCCTGCGGCCCGGCAAGCGATTCTCCCGAAAGCTTCAGCACCAGTCTCTCGTAAACCGGAGCGCCCTTCGCCGCCGGATCACCTGTTGCGTCTGCTCGCACTGCCGTTTGCACCTTGCTCGTCGCGGCTTTTGTCATTGCGGATCTGCCAGCCCCCTGGACCGCGTGCATTTTAGCAAAGATTTCGTGCCCGCGCCCCCGCAGAACGGCGAGCGTTCGGCACTTAGGCTTCGGCACTTGCAGCGGTGGGTCGGCGATTTCTGCCGACCCGGCAGCCTTGGGCTCCGCGCCATCACGCTGGAAGCCGATGAACCATGGCCCGCGCAAAGAAACAGAAGATAGAAAACTAGCCTCGCACCGCCAGTCTGCGCAGATTTCTAATCGTCACTCGAAGCGATTAGAAAACGCTACAACTCACACAAAACAAAGGACAGTCACTAGTTCTAATCGTCCTTTTTTTCGACCCACGTACGCGCCAACGAACACTTACCTGCGCAGCCGTTGACTTGCCTTTCTGCCACAGCCTAAGATGCTCGCCTTGGCGGATTCCCAGTCGTGAGCGATCAGACCGTCTCCCATTACCGAATCGTCGAGAAGGTCGGCGAAGGCGGGATGGGCGTGGTTTACCGCGCGCACGACGACCGCTTGAACCGCGATGTCGCCCTGAAGTTCCTTCCCGCCGAACTGGACCAAGACGAAAACTCCCGTTTGCTGCTGATTCGCGAAGCGCGCACCGCCTCCGCCCTGAATCACCCCAACATTTGCACCATATACGACGTAGGTGACGCCGAAGGCAAAAGCTACATCGTCATGGAATTCGTGCAGGGCCGTTCACTCGCCGAGCAGATACCCGAAGGTGGCCTGCCAGCAGAAACCGTGATTCGTTATGGCGAGCAGATCGCCGACGCTATGGCGCACGCGCACGAACACGGGGTGATACACCGCGATCTGAAGACTCCCAACGTCATCATCATGCCGGGCGGCCGCGTCAAAGTCCTCGATTTCGGTCTGGCCAAGCACATGACTCCGGGTGAAATCACCCTAAAGACGCAATCCATCAGCACACTAACCGGGGAAGGGGCGATTGTGGGGACTATGCACTACATGGCCCCAGAATTATTTCGCGGCGAGTCCGCCGACGCGCGCAGCGACATATGGGCGCTGGGCGTAGTGCTATATGAGATGGCCAACGGCAAGCGGCCCTTCCGAGGAAGGACGTCATACGAACTAAGCTCGATGATCCTGCACGATACCGCGCCTGCGCTGCGAGAGAATGTTCCGGCGGGCCTGCGCGCGGTAATCGAGCATTGCCTCGCGAAAGAACCGGCGCAGCGTTATCAGCATGCAAGTGAAGTGCGCGCCGCCCTGGAAGCGCTACGCACGAACTCGGCGGTGATTCCGGCGAGCGCCATCCAACCTTCCGCGATTCAGCCATCCACGGAAACCCAGCGTCCAGGACATCGCAACGCGCTTTTGATTTCACTGGCGGGATTGGCACTGCTGGCCACCGCCGCTCTGGTATGGAAGCTGGTTGAAGTGAAGTGGCACGGGTCGCCGGCCGTGGGCGCGGGGTCGATTCAATCTCTGGCGGTGCTGCCGCTGGAAAATCTTACCGGCGACCCCAAGCAGGATTATTTCGCGGACGGAATGTGCGACGCTTTGATCACGGAACTCTCGCAGATCAAGAAATTGCGCGTCATCTCGCGCACGTCGGTGATGCAGTACAAGGACAAGCACGAAAGCCCCGCGCAGATCGCGCAGGAATTGGGCGTGGACGCGCTGGTGGAAGGCTCCGTCTTGCGGTCGGACGACCGCGTGCGCATTTCCGCCGAACTGGTGCAGCCCCAAACGGGCCAGAATCTCTGGGCGCACAGCTACGAGCGCACAGTGACCGATATTCTAGCGCTGCAGAGCGACGTCGCGCGCGACATCGTGACGCAAATCCAAATTCAATTGACGCAGCCAGAGCAGGAGCGCCTCGCGAAAACCAGGACCGTAGTCCCGGCCGCGTACGACGCTTACCTGCAAGGAAACTACTACGCGAGCAAACGGACCGGCGAGGCGGTGACGCAAGCCGTTGCGGACTACCGGCAGGCCATCCAGTTGGATCCCACGTATGCGCCATCGTATGCAGGACTGGCTGGAGCTTTGACACTCGCGGCGGACTACCAAGACGTTCCGTCGTTGCAAGTGTTGCCCGAAGCCGAGGCAGCAGCAGTGAAAGCGTTGCAATTGGATGACAGTCTCGCGTCGGCGCACGCTACGCTGGGACAGATTCGCGCCTACAGTCTGCAATTTCCCGGCGTGCTGGACGAATTTCAACGCGCGATTCAGCTGAACCCAGGCGATGCCAATGCCCGCCACTGGCATGCACTGGCATTGGCGGACGCGGGGAGAAACGAGGAAGCAATCTCGGAGATGAAGCTGGCGCAAGAGCTCGATCCACGCTCGTTGATCATCAATGCGAATCTATCGTGGGTTTTCTATCTAGCGAGAAGGAATGACGATGCCATCGCGCAGGCTCAGAAGACCATCGCGATGGACCCGAGCTTCGCGGTCGCGCACGGCTACCTAGGCCAGGCATTTTTGGCGAAAGGAGAATACGAGAAGGCGTTGGGGGAATTGCAGCAGGCACTCACACTATCCGGAAAGGAAACTTCGTTCAAGGCCGAGCTGGGGAACGCGTACGCGGTGGCCGGAAAGAAAACGGAGGCGCTCGCGATTCTGCACGAATTACTGCAGATGTCTGCGCAGCAATATGTTTCGCCGTACAGCATTGCGCTGGTTTACGTCGGACTGGGCGAGAAGGACCAGGCCTTTCACTGGCTCGATAAGGCCTACGACGAACATTCCGTACGGCTGATCAATATCGCGGTGCATCCACGATTGGCGGGATTGCGGAGCGATCCGAGATTCGCAGTTCTGGTGAAGCGAATCGGGCTGCCGATGCCGCCAGCCAGCGGAACTTTCAACTGAGCGTTCGCAATCCAGGTAGTTCGGCAATATTGAGCAATCTTTCTTGACGCTGTGTTTCGGCTCAACTACACTCACGCCGGACTGGCGCGCACCTCGCCCAATCGGCCCGAACCTTCCAACAAAAGAAAATTCGATGCGCCGGTAAGGGGAACAGCATGGCCAACATCAACTTCACGCTTAAGAATGTCACTAAGGAAATCCAAAAGGCGGAGAAGAAGCTCCGTGCGATTCGCAGCAAAGTCACGAAGGCCGACCAGAAAAAGATCGATCTGAATTTGCGCAGCTTGAAAAGGTCGCACGGCATCATTGCGCATATTTGCAGACCGCCCACGATGTACGGGCAATCTTTCACCACAAAACCGAACAAGTAGGGCCGTCCGCCTCGGCTGCGTGCCGGGATCGGAGCCATTCCCCGTTTTGCGGAATCTAGGGTGCGGGCAAAAGGGAGCCAAAAATGGCCAAAGTTAAATTTACACTTCACGGCGTCGCCACGGAAATTCGCAAAGCCGAGAAGAAACTGCGTTCAATTCGCTCGAAGGCCAGCAAAGCCGACCAGAAGAAAATCAATCTGGATTTGCGCGTGCTGGAAAAATCCTACCGCTCGCTACGAATCCTTTGCCCGCCAACACGGATCCGGACTCGCCCACCGTTTGGGCAGTGGTTCACGACCATACCCAAGTGAGCCCGGCAATGAGAGCCGGCACCTGGTATTTGCCGGACGGCGAGTTGTGATGTCCGGCCATGCCTAAAGGGAAACACGCGCTTTTCCGGCGATCTCCTTTCTTGGTTTCCTACTGGAAGGCGGGAAGGCTGATCTTCGAGAATTACGCGACGGGCAAGGGCGTCACGGCAGCGCCCATCGCGACCGAAGTACTGGATTTCTTCAGCCGCTGGCGCGCGGCCGACGCGATTTTCCGCCATCTTCCGCGATATTCGCCTTCGTCCTTGCGCGCTGCTCTCAAGGAACTGGTACGTCATTCGTTGCTGCAGCGCTCCGGTCGAAAAGAACACCCCGCCGAACGCGCCATGGCCGCATGGGCGCATTGGAATCCCCCAGCCGGCTTCTTTCACTTCACCGGACGCGATCTTCCCTTCATCGCAGACCTCCTGCGTATCGGCCACTACATGGAAGAGCTGACCCACGAGAAGGCCATGCCCGTTCCGGTGAAGCATTATCCGCGGGCGGCGCAGACGCGGCTGTGGCCGGCGCGCGAAAGCGGTGAATTTCCGCGCGTACTTACTTCGCGGAGAACTTGGCGAAGATTTGCGCCCGGGAAGCTCTCGTTCGCCGACCTGAGCACTCTATTGGGACTGACTTTTGGAGTCCGCGAGTGGGTGGACGTGCCGCCGCTGGGAAAATTTGCGCTCAAAACTTCGCCTTCGGGCGGGGCGTTGCATCCCATCGAAGCCTACGTGGTGGCTCGCGACGTGGAGGGAGTTTCTCCGGGGATTTATCACTACGATGCGAGCAGACACCGGCTGGAATTGCTGCGGCGGGGAATCACGCGTGATCGCATGTCCGATTACGTGATCGGGCAGCGCTGGTTTTCGGATGCTTGCGCGTTTGTAGTGATGACGGCAATGTTCACGCGCACACAATGGAAGTACCGTTATCCGCGCGCATACCGCGTGGTACTGACGGAGGCCGGACATTTGTGCCAGACGTTTTGCCTGACAGCGACCTGGCTGGGTCTCGCCCCGTTTTGCACCATGGCGCTGGCGGATTCCAAGATTGATCGCGACCTAGGAATTGACGGAGTGACCGAGGGAGCGCTGTACGTCGCGGGCGTGGGACAAATTCCAGAGGGCGTCGATTGGAAGACTGCGTCGTTGCCGGAAGATCCTACCGGGAAGAAGCGGCGGCCAAAATAGGCGCCGCTATGTGTAGCTTTATGGCCAGCGCTGGGACCACGGATTCGCTATAGCCGCAAAAGGTAGTGCCAGCGGGACGCCAGAGCTACACGCCGCGCGCGGCCCACCTCAACGAGCAAACCCAACAGTGGCTGTGCCCGCTATGCTTTTAGTTCCCAGGTGTCGCCGGCGCGCAGGAGCTTGGCTAGATCGCCCTTGCCTTTCTTTGCTTGAACGTCCTTGATTTGCTGTGCGATCAAATCCTCGTAACGCGGAACATTATTCCATGCGCGCAGCACGCCGATCGGAGTGGGGAATCCTTCGCGATGTTCCATGTGCGCGAGGAGGAAGGCGTAGGCGGCGCGTGGATGGTGCTCGTCATGCACGAGTAGATCGTTTTCGGTGATGCCGTTGCCGAGTTCGACCACTTCCAGGTCGAACCCGTTCATGCGGATTCCCTTTTCGCGCTTTTTGCCGAAGATGAGCGGCTTGCCGTGCTCGAGCTGGACGACGTGTTCGCTGCGCGCGTCTTTTTCCGTAATGTCCTGCCACGCGCCGTCATTGAAGATATTGCAGTTCTGCAGAATCTCGACGTAGGCAGCGCCTTGATGGGCGGCCGCCTTCCGCAAAGTTTCCTTTAGATGCTGCTGAAAAACGTCCACGGAGCGCGCGACGAAGGTGGCTTCTGAACCGATCGCCAGAGAAATGGGATTGAAGGGGCGGTCCGTCGTGCCGTAGGGCGTGGATTTCGTTTTCTTTCCGATCTCGGAAGTGGGCGAGTATTGGCCCTTGGTTAGGCCATAAATTTTGTTATTGAACATGAGAACCTTCAGGCCCACGTTACGGCGGAGCATGTGGATGGTGTGATTGCCGCCGATGGAGAGCGAATCACCGTCGCCGGTGGCGACCCAGACCTCGAGGTCGGGGCGAACGAGCTTGATGCCAGTGGCCACGGCCGGCGCGCGGCCGTGAATCGTGTGGAAGCCGAAGGTGTTCATGTAATACGGGAAGCGGCTGGAGCAGCCGATGCCGGAGATGAAGACAAATTTTTCGCGCGGGACGCCAAGCTCCGCGAACACCATTTGCACGGCGGAAAGAATGGCGTAATCGCCGCAGCCGGGGCACCAACGGATTTCCTGGTCGGTTTGGAAGTCTTTCTTGGTGTAGACGGGCAATGCAGCCGTAGTCATTTTCGATCACCTCTAAAAAACTCGAAGGCTCGCGGTCTGAAGACCGCCGCTACAAATTCAAGGGCGACACCTCTGCCTGTCGCTAGGCGGGCCGGCCTACTCCAGCAATTCCTCAATCTTGGCCTCGATTTCGGATTGCTTGAATGGCTTGCCTTGAATCTTGCCGTAGCTTTGCGCGTCCACCAGGAATTTCGCGCGCAGGATCATCACCAGTTGGCCCATGTTCATTTCCGGCACAAGAACTTTTTTATAGCGCTTCAGCAAATCGCCGAGATTTTTTGGCAGCGGGTTCAAATAACGCAGGTGTACGTGGCCGATGCGATGTCCTTTAGCGCGCTGCGCTTTCATGGCGGCTGTGATCGGCCCGTGCGTGGAACCCCAAGCAACAATCAGAACATCGCCCGAAGGATCGCCTTCCACGACGGCGTCCGGAATATCCTGCGCGATGCCTTCGACTTTTTCCGCGCGGGTGCGAACCATGTGCTCGTGATTCAGCGGCTCGTAGTTTACGTTGCCGGTGACGTCCTGCTTTTCAATGCCGCCGACACGGTGCTCGAGGCCAGGTGTGCCGGGAATGGCCCAGGGACGCGCGAGAGTTTCGGGGTCGCGCTTGTATGGTTGAAAGCCTTCCGGATTGGTCTCAAAGTGCACCGGAATAGCAGGTAGATCTTCTACCGTGGGGACTTTCCATGGCTCGGAACCGTTCGCGAGATATCCGTCAGAAAGAATAATTACGGGCACCATGTATTTGATGGCAATGCGGCTGGCCTCGAGAGCAATCCAGAAACAATCGCCAGGAGTGGCCGGTGCGAGCACCGGAATCGGAGCTTCGGAATTGCGACCGAACAACGCTTGTAGCAAATCGGCTTGTTCGGTCTTGGTCGGAAGACCGGTCGAAGGACCTCCACGCTGAATGTCGCAGATTACCAGCGGCAATTCGACCATCACTGCCAGACCGAGAGCTTCGGTTTTCAAGGCCATGCCTGGGCCGGAAGTAGAAGTAATGCCAAGTGCTCCGGCATACGCGGCGCCAATGGCGGAAGTGACGGCGGCGATTTCATCTTCGGCTTGAAAGGTAGTCACGCCGAAATCCTTGTACATAGAAAGCTCATGAAGGATGTCCGAAGCCGGCGTGATGGGATAAGAGCCGAGGAAAAGCGTGATGCCAGCCTGTTGCGAGGCGGCAACAAATCCCAGAGCCAGCGCGGCGTTCCCACTGATGTTGCGATAGACGCCGGGCTGCAGTTTTGCAGGCGGTATTTCGTAGCTGATCTGGAAAGCTTCGGTAGCTTCGCAATAACTGTAGCCCGCCTGCATCGCAAGTTTATTGGCTTCGACCAGCTGAGGCTTGTTTTTAAATTTCTCCTCAAGCCAGCGCAGCGTCGGCTGCATGGAGCGGTTGTAAAGCCAGTAGCACATGCCGAGGGCGAAGAAATTCTTGCAGCGGTCCATGCTCTTCGCGTCTAGCCCCAGTTCTTTCAGCGAGGCGCGCGTTAGCTTGGTGAGTTCGACCGCAAAGAGGCGGTAGCCATCGAGCGAATGGTCTTCCAGAGGGTTCTGAACGATCTGGGCCTTGCGAAGATCGGTTTCTTTGAAACTATCGAGATTGACGATCAGAATGCCGTTGGTTTTCAGGTCCGGCAGGTTCATCTTTAGGGCAGCGGGATTCATGGCGATGAGCGCGTCTACCGAATCGCCCGGCGTGTATACATCGCTGGAAGAAAAGTGCACCTGGAATCCGCTAACGCCGGGCAAGGTCCCGGCAGGGGCACGAATCTCGGCTGGGAAATCGGGTAGCGTGGCGAGATCATTCCCATACAGCGCCACGGTGTTAGTGAACTGGCTGCCGGTGATCTGCATGCCGTCGCCCGAGTCGCCGCAGAAGCGGATGACGGCCTTGTCGATGGTTTCTTTCTTGCGGCCCGAGATGTCAACAAATGTGCTGGACATTATGAGCTCAACACCTCTTTTCAAGATAGGCGCACAACTGCCGGGTCTGGGAATGCGTGAGCCATGAGTCTTTGACGCGTGTAAGCGAGTTTCTATTCAGCCAAACGCTAGCACAGTGCGAGGCGATATGGGGATCACAGATAAGGGACAAGGAACCCAAATGGGAGGGTGCGGCTGGGCGGTGGTTCAAACCCGTCGAGAAGGAAAAAAGAAGCCACTCGCCGTGCCTTGGAGCGCGACGCTGTGTTGCGCCCGGCTTTTCTTCTTCTCGCATAACTCCAAGTATAGGCTAGCACAACGTAAGCCAGTTTGCCTGATGTACGAATCGAATGTGTCGTTTTCGCCGCTATGGCGGAACCGGGAGCCGGCATCGAGCGTCGAATGAATCGGATACAGACTTAGGGCGTGCGGCAATGAAGATTGGACTCGCAAAACTTGCGCCGATGGTGGCGCCCTCGAAGGCGCACGTGGTACGGCACTGGCTCTTCACGCTGGGCGGACCGGGACTGATTCTGCTGGGGCTGATTGACGGCTCGGTGATTCCAGTTCCGGGTAGCATGGATGCGATGACGATTGTGCTTGCGGCACACGACCATGCGTTGTGGCCGTATTACGCTGGGATGGCTACGGTCGGCTCGGTGATCGGGGCCTACTTTACATACCGGATTGCTCGAAACCGCGGTGAGAAGGCCTTGAGGGATAAAGTCTCGCCACGCAACGTGAAGAAGGTAACCAAGGCATTTGAGCGCTGGGGCTTTGGCGCAATCATGATTCCCGCGTTTTTGCCGCCGCCGATGCCGATGGTGCCGTTTGTGATCGCGGCCGGTGCGCTGCAATACTCGTCCAAGAAATTCCTCATGGCGATGTCCGCTGGACGCATCTTGCGCTATTGCATCCTGGCTTACTTGGGGGCTGCTTATGGGCGGCAGATCTTTAGAGTGATCGCGGCGCACGGCACCACAGTTTTGATTGTGACGATGGCCCTGGCGGCGGCTGCCACGCTCGTGCTCTTTCTGTTGCGCTGGAGACGAAAACGCAGCGCCTTGGTAAACGTGCACTGATTTCGTTAGCATCGGTAAATCACTCTACGTCCCTGATTCCCCACGGAACAATCGCCGACAATCTGAAAGCCGCCGCTGCAAGGCGTGCGACAAACCAATTTTCGAGTGGTTGGGAAGCAAGCGTCTTTACCCTTTCGCACAATCCCGCCAACGTGTACCAGCCTGCGATACATCGGAATGTTAACGTTGAAGTTTCCCCGGAGCACCCTGTGAGCGAGCCCCACCGATCGAACGAACCCAGTGCGGAAAAGCGCCGTAGTACGCGACTCGCGAAATCCGTCCCAATCAAAATTACCGGAACCGATGCGCTCGGGCAGACTTTCCAGGAGTCCACTGTAACCGTGATGATTGACTGTTACGGTTGCAAGTATCAGTCGACGCATTACGCTCCCAAGGGTTCACCAGTCAGTCTTGAAATCCGCCGCTTGGACGCGATACGTTGCTCCAAAGTTGTGCAAGCCAAAGTCGTGTGGGTGCAACGTCCGAAGACCTATCGCGAGGTTTATCACGTAGCCTTAGCGCTCGAGGTTCCCGGAAATGTTTGGGGGATTCCGTGGCCACCGAGTGACTGGTTTCCTTGTCCTGGCGAAGAGATTGCCGTAGCGGAGCCGCCAGTAGAAGAGCCCATGGCTGCCGCTATCGCTTCTTCGCCATTAGCCGACACCGGCCGAGGTTTGTCCGCACAGTTGGCGGTCGCAGACGAGGTGGTGCTGGATTGCACAGTGGAAATGATGACGGCGCTGGAGAAAAGTAAGCCGCGACCGCGGGCAGCGAGCGAAGGTGCGCACGAAACGCAACTGGCGGCACTACAGCAGACGGCCAGGTTAGCGGCAGCCCAAGCAGTCAGCGAGCAGATTGCCGCGATGCAGGACCAGATTGCTGTGGCAATGAAGGAATTGATCGAGCAAAACACAGCGCGCATGAGCAGAACGCTCGAGGAAACGCGCGAGGAATTGCAGGCGTTGCGCGAAGCGCTGAACGCGCAACTGCCCCGGCGAGGTAAGGGACAATCGAGCAAACGCCGATCAAAGATGCCGACGCAGGAAGCATAGAGAACCACTGGCAACCCTGAGAGCGGGCCCCAGCACACCGGTAACTCCTGGAAAAAGGCCAGCCTGTCCGCAAGTACCATTGACTTTCGCTTTTAATTCGCCTATACTCCGGCCTTCAAACTCGGGGTCGAGGGGTATGAAATGGCGCTCACAAAGAGGCAGAAGGAAGTCCTGAACTACCTGGTCGGGTTCCTCAATAAGAACGGCTATTCGCCGAGTTTTGAGGAAATTGCACACGCGCTGAAGCTTACTTCGCTGGCGACGGTACATAAGCACCTATCGACGCTCGAGAAAAAGGGTTTTATCCGCCGCGGATATAACCAGAGCCGCTCGATCGAAGTAGTCCAATTGCCGAAACCGATTCGCGAGCAGGTGCTGGACCGTCACGTGATCGAACTGCCGTTGGCCGGACGAATTGCGGCAGGTCACCCGCTCGAAGCGGTCGAGCAGAACGAGACGATTTCGCTAGCGGATTTTGCGCGCGGGCAAGGCACTTTCGTGCTGCAAGTGAAGGGCGAATCCATGCGCGACGACCACATTTTGGACGGGGATTATATCGTCGTGGAGCAGACCCAAGTGGCGAACCCGGGCGAAATTGTAGTTGCGTTGGTGGGCGAAGACGACGCCACGGTGAAAAGATTCTATCGCGAGCCGGGCGGCAAGGTCCGTTTGCAGCCTGCGAACTCGGCGATGTCTCCGATCGTGGTACAGGGCGCGGACGTGAAGATTCAGGGAAGGGTTGTCGGCGTTCTTCGCAAGTATTAGTCTGGGCCGAGGCGGTCGAGCGATGAACGTGCCAGGTCACGGCGAGGCAGCGCCGTATTACTTCACCTATATAGATCGGATCACGAGCGACGATATTGTTGCCGTGCTGGCAAACCAGCTGGAAGAAGTTCCCGCCTTTCTGTCCAGAATTTCGGAAGAAAAATCTTTACATCGCTATGCGCCGGATAAGTGGAGTATCCGGCAAGTGCTGAATCACGTGAACGACACCGAGCGAGCATTTGCGTTTCGCGCACTGTGGTTCGGACGTGGTTTCAGCGAACCGCTCGCGAGTTTCGATCAGAATGTTGCCGCGAATGGAGCTCGAGCAGACGACCATTCGTGGGCTAGTCACGTGGCTGACTTTCGGGATATTCGCCGCGCTACGCTGTCGTTTTTCCGAAGTCTTCCGGAAGAGGCGTGGTCGCGCAAGGGCGTCGCCAGCGGAAATTCAGTGACGGTTCGGGCTCTCGCGTACATTATCGCCGGGCACGTTTCCCATCACCTGGCGGTGCTGCAAGGGCGTTACCTATAACCATCCGTCATCCCGGCGCTGAATTATTCGTGCTTGCACTCTGCAGGTAGGAAGACATACGATGCGCCCCCCAGCGTGTAGCTAAGCATTACCTCACCGGACACATCTGTACCATTTTGGATTTGGCATGGCTTCAGCTCGGGACTACATTCAAAGACCCGGTCCTATGACGAATCGTATTTGTGATTCTGGCGCAGTTCGGGCGCAAGGAGGGTAAATGTGGGGAGACAAGAAGCCGGAAGCTCCGGCGAAGAATCCGCTCCCGCAGCAGGGGCAACAACCGCAGCAAGTACGGCCAAATATTCCGAGTGCAAACGCACCGGCAATTCCTGGGGAGGCAAAAACGATGGCACCGATTGATTCGACGTATCCAAGCACGAGTTCGGGTGGCACGGCACGGTTGGGGTCGAGCCTGCACGTGAAGGGTGAGATCACCGGCAACGAAGACCTGCTGATCGATGGCAGCGTCGAGGGGTTGGTACAGCTCGAAGACCGCAAGCTGACCGTGGGCGCCAGCGCCAAGGTGACGGCGGACGTGATTGCCCGCGAAGTCGTGGTGTACGGCAACGTGAAGGGCAATCTGCGCGCGCGCGACCGGATCGAAATCAAGAAGGATGGCTCGGTGGTCGGCGATTTGACGACGGCGCGGATTTCGATCGAGGACGGGGCGTATTTCAAGGGCTCAATCGAAATTGACAAGACCGGCGACGCGAGCGATGAGAGTTCGAAGTCATACGCACGCAACCGTAGCACAGCCGCAGCAACTTCTTAGTCAGGCTCGATTCAACGATTTGTTTCTGCCTCCCCAAACAGGGCGGGCCGCCACGGTGGCCCGCCGCTGAACCCGTTGTTTTGCGTTCCTCGGTGCTCGTTTCACTCGTTGACATAGGCAACAAGCTACTTTAGAATCAGTGTTTGTCTTTACTGGGAAAGGTGTGACTGAGCAAATGCCGACGTATGTTCCAAGAGGCCGCGAGGCCGAAGAATTGATGGTGGGGAAGAACTGGTTCGTGATTGACGCCCAGGGTGTGGTGCTCGGGCGTCTGGCGACGCGAGTGGCGCGTCTTCTGATCGGCAAGGACAAGCCGACGTACACTCCGCACTTGGATTGCGGCGATCACGTTGTGGTTGTAAACGCTGAGAAGATCAAGCTGACGGGCAACAAGATCGATCAGAAGTTGTATCGTCATCACAGCGGCTGGCCGGGCGGATTGAAGGAAGTGCCGATCCGTACGCTGCTGCAACGGCGGCCCGAAGAGGTTGTGCGCGAAGCGGTGCTTGGGATGCTGCCGAAGAACAAGCTCCGCGCGCGAAGAGCAAAGAAGCTGCGTGTTTATGCCGGAAGTGAAGGCCTCGCCCGCCACACCGGACAAAAGCCTCAGCCACTCTCGCTATAGCCTCGCGACACACAGGGATTTAGAAAATTTGCGTTTGGGGGATACATCCGCCAGGGCCTTATTCTGTCGGCCCGTGCACGCGGGGCAATGTCCTCGCTGTAGGACGCGGTGGATAAACAGGAGGAACTTTGAGTTCAGCTTCGAGTTCGCTAGAAGGGAAAGCCAAGCAATTTTACGGCACCGGACGCCGCCGGGAATCCATTGCGCGCGTGTATATCAAGCAGGGCGCGGCGCGATTCACGGTGAACGGGCGGCCGGTGGACGAGTATTTTCGCAACGTCGCGTGGAACACGGCGGCCGTCGAGCCTCTGAAGTTCACGCAAATGCTGGACCAGGTGGAAGTGAAGGCAATCGTAAAGGGCGGCGGCGTAGGCGGGCAGTCCGGAGCCGTGCGCATGGGTCTTTCGCGCGCGCTTTCCAGGCTGAACCCGGAATTGCGGCCGGCGCTGCGCAAGAATGGTTTTCTGACGCGCGACCCGCGCATGAAGGAACGCAAGAAGTACGGGCAGAAGGGCGCGCGCCGCAGGTTCCAGTTCAGTAAGCGGTAGTTGGGCAGGTTTGGCTAGGATCCGGCTTCGATTCGTCGGGGCCGGATTAATTCACGGCCGGCAAGGAACCGGCAGAAAAGGATGCTGCTCCGAAGAATGGAGTACCAAGCATCCCTTCAAACAAGGAGGCACTTTGGGAGTTGAGATAACCATGAAGGAATTGCTGGAGGCTGGAGTCCATTTCGGCCACCAGACGCGGCGTTGGAACCCGAAGATGAAGGAATATATTTTCGGCGAACGCAATGGAATCCACATCATCGATTTGCAGAAGACCTTGAAGATGTTCCGCGACGCGGCTCGCTACGTATCCGAACTAGCCGGACAAGGCAAACGAATTCTTTTTCTGGGCACCAAGCGCCAGGCGCAGGAAGCTATCGCCGAAGAGGCGAACCGCTGCGGCATGTTCTACGTGAATCACCGCTGGCTGGGCGGCACGATGACGAACTGGGTGACCCTGCAGAAATCCATCAAGCGATTGAAGCTGCTGAAAGGCATGGTCGAAGACGGGCGCATGGCGCAGTTTTCGAAGAAAGAAGCGGCACGCCTCGAGCGCGAGCTGAAGCATTTGCAGCAGAATTTTGCGGGCGTGGAGAATATGACCACGCTGCCAGACGCCATGTTCGTGATCGATCCCAACGCGGAATTGATCGCCGTACACGAAGCGCGCCGCATGGGCATTCCGGTGGTGGCGATCGTGGATACCAATTGCGACCCTGATCTGGTCGATTGGGTTATCCCCGGCAATGACGACGCGTTGCGCGCGATTAGGTTGTTCACTTCGAAGATTTCCGATGCCGTGATCGTGGGCCATCAGTCATTCGAGCAGACGCAGATTGCCGATCAGAAAGCTGTCGAGGGCAGCGGCGAAGAAGGCGTGGACTACGTGGACACCAGCGCCTACGAGGTCTACGAAAAACAAGAAGGCGACTTCGTGGAGGGCGAGCCAGGTGATCTGGTCGCGCCCGAAGAAGCCGCGGCAGCCGCCATACCGACCGAAGACGAAACACATCAGCATCGCTAAACAGGGCGGGAGTTACCTTCTGTGTGAGCCGCTCCCCGGCGCGAACCGGGCCGGCCGAACCGGTAGTAAGTCCTGAAATCATGCAAAGGAATTGAGTACATCCATGGCAACAGCAGACGGAAAACCGAATATATCCGCGCAGCAGGTGAAGGAGCTGCGGGACCGCACGGGTGTGGGTTTCGCGGCGTGCCGCGATGCCTTGGTGGAGACCGGCGGCGACATCGAACGCGCGATCGATATTCTGCGCAAGAAGGGGCAAGCCACCGCGGCGAAGAAGGCGCAACGCGCGACTTCCGAAGGCTTGGTCAGCTGCTATATCCACGCGGGCGGGAAAATCGGCGTGCTGGTAGAAGTGAATTGCGAGAGCGATTTCGTGGCGCGTACGGATGATTTTCAGCGTTTGTGTCACGACGTGGCGATGCATATCGCCGCGCTCGATCCGCGTTTTCTGCGTCGCGAGGAAGTAACGCAGGAGACGCTCGACCGCGAACGTGAAATTTACAAGGAACAGGCCAAGGCCACTGGCAAGCCGGAGGCTGTGATCGAGAAGATCGTCAGCGGCAAGATGGAGAAATTCTACGAAGAAAATTGCCTCTACGAGCAGCACTTCATCAAAGACGAAGGCATGACGGTGAAGGAGCTGATTGACCACACCATTGCGAAGATCGGCGAGAATATTTCCGTACGGCGCTTTTCGCGATTCAAGGTGGGGGAGATGGACGGTGCTGGCGGCCAACGGGCAGCCTCTGGCGTTGAGCCCGAGGGTCCAGTGCCGGTGCCACTCGCATAGTTTCGAGAACAACAATTTAATTGCGCTTCAAGTCCGCCGTGTTTGCGGCGGACTTTTTTTTGCACGGTGAAAGTACTCCCAAAGCGGAGAAGCGACTTATTGAGTCGCGGGGAGCGAAAAAGGCGGGGCTGGCGGCAGAGATGCCGGGCTGGCGTTCTTGGCTAGCGCTGTTCCCTCTGGCGATGGCAGCGCTGGCATTAACGCCAGGGCTTGGTCGCGGGCTGCCGCGAATTCGCTCCAGTCGCGCTTCGACACCGGATCGGAGGGCGGCAGCGGTAGGCGCTCGAAGTTCAGAAAGTCTTTACCTCGCTGGATGCGGAAATCCAGATGCGGGCCGGTGGCCAGGCCCGTCATGCCTACCAGGCCGATGCGCTGGCCCTGCTCGACGCGTTGGCCGGAGTGCACCAGCACGCGCGAGAGGTGCATATAGTAGGTGGTATAGCCATTCGAGTGTTGAACCTCGATCAGATTCCCTGCCCCGCCTTTCATTCCCGCAAAAATCACGCGTCCATCACCGATCGTCTGCACCGGAGTACCGCTGGGCGCGGCGTAATCAATTCCGAGGTGCGGCCGGTATTCCTTCAGGATGGGATGAAAGCGATGCTCGCTGAAATGCGAGGTGATCACCGCGGCGAATTTCAGCGGTGAATGCAGAAACGCCTTCTTCATGGATTTGCCGTCGGGAGTGTAATAAGCCGGAACGCCGCCGGGGCCATGAAACAGGACTGCGCGGTAGGGATGATTGCCGTTGTTGTATTCCGCCATTAAAATGCGTCCGTAGGAGGAAAGCTCGCCGCTCGCGAGCATTTTCTTTTCCACTACCACGCGGAAGGTATCGCCCGGGCGCGGGTCGGTGTAGAAGTCCAGGTCCCAGCCGAAAATTTCCGCCAGGCGCATGGCGAGTTCCGGTTTTTCTCCAGCGTCCGTGACGGCATTGAAGAGCGAGCCGTGAATCTCCCCAGCGACGCCGACGGTTTTGATCTCGGACGGAATGGTTTCAATCTCGGAATGGAAATCGCCGCCCTGTGGGGCGATATTCAGGACGCGGTCCGCATCGATGCGGTAGCGCACTTCGCGGAGTTCGCCAAGAATGGAGCGGCCCACGGTAATGCGATTGCCCGCGCGCATGTGGCGGAAATCGAAAACCGACTGCGCCGAGGCTACCAGGCGTGCGGCATCGTCGGGAGCAATACCTAGCCCCTGCAGGAACTCGTGGAACGGCAGGCGGGCGGGGACGACGCTGTCGGTGAAGAGAACCAGTTGCTGCTGAAGGTGGCGGGCTTCTTCGCGCGCGAAGGTCTCCTGCATCGCAACGTCATTTTCGGCGGAGATGCGCGCACTGTAAGCCGCCGCCATGCACACCGCACCGGCGGCGGCCACTAGCCCAACTCCGATGATTGCTTTCCACTTTTTATTCATAGTCCCGCACCGCTATTTGGACTTAGGGAAATCAGCATAGCGCAGGGTGGTTACAGACGAAAAGCAAATTGCGCGATATTTTTTCTTGGGAGTAACGGCGCTGACTAACCGCACAGACGCAGAGTGCGCAGAGGAAATCTCTAGTGGGAAGCGCCCGCGGCTGTAGGGTATTGAGCGCGGCGTGCGGCTTCGGCGAAATAATTTCGTTCGCGCAGGCCATGATAGATGCGACCGGCGATTTCTGAGGCGTGCGGGCCGCTGACGGAGCGACTACCGCCGCGAATCAGAACGACCAGTACGATTTTTGGATGCGCCTGATCGGCGTAAGAAACAAACCATCCGAGGCGTCCGCCAAGAGCTTCGTCATTGCAAGTGCCGGTCTTGCCGAGGGCTTGCTCGCCATCCGGATCGTAGCTTTGCTTGGCAGTGCCGTACATCACCGCGGCCAACATTCCTTCACGGAGATCCGGCAACAGCGGCGCGATATCAAGTTGCTGGCGCACACGCGGCTGGAAACTGGCGCGTTCTTGTTCGGTGCGCGGATATTGCAGGTAATACTGCGTGCCGCCATTTGCGAGAGTGGCGACCAGCGAAGCGAGTTGCAGTGGCGTAAGGCGAATCCCTTCGCCGAAGCTGGACATGCGCGCGACCCCGCCATATGCCGGCGGATACGACGGCAGCAAACCCGGCTGCTCCTCCGCAATGTTATAACCCGCGCGTTCACCGAGGCCTACCAAGCGCGCATATTGATGTACTCGCGCGAACCCCAGACGCGTGCCCACTTCTTCGAAATAGACGTTGTTGGAATGAGCCATCGCTTCGGTGAGGTCCATGTAACGGCGGTGGCCAATCTTGATCATGGTGTCGCGCGTGATGACGCCTTCTTCGAGACCGGCGAGCGCGATGACGGGCTTGATGGTGGAGCAAGGTTCGAAGCCGGAAGAAAAAGCCATCTTCTGATTGACGATGGTGAGAATGCGGCCGGTGGCCGGATCCATGGCCAGCACAGAGCCGTTGGCGTGGCCCAGCGCGTCCACGGCGACCTGGCGGATGACGGGATCGTCGTAGTCGGCGTTGTCGTCTTTTGTGGGATCGCCGTACGCCGAGATGCCGCTCTTGCGATGATGCGTGCGGGTCGTTGAGCTGGACTTGGATTTTGCCGGCGTCGCGCCGGAAGCGGCAGCGAAGGCGCCCGCGAGAAAAAGACACAGGACCGGGACAAACTGTTTGGTGGCTGGGTGGCGTCGCATTGAGTCTCTATCGGCCCGAAGACTATGTGCTTCAGCCGAAGAGGCTCTAGTGTACGGAAATGTTAAAGGTGAGTGCAACTGGAAAGGCGAACAGTTTTCCTGAATGACACGACTGGACGAAGGTACAGATACGCAAAAGCAAAAAACGCGACGAAATTAGACACAGGCAGCGGGGCGAATTCACGCCCCGCTCCTGGCTTCGAATTATTTTAGGTTGACGATTCGCGTCGCAGGGTTACCTGCTTGCCCGGCCTTGCGCAGCGGCCGCGGCCTTGGGCGGTTGCTTGGCGGCTTCGACGGCTAGCTTTTGCGCTTCGGGTGAGGGCTTGCCGTTTCCTTCCGCGGCAACGGCGGAATGTGCCAGCAAACCGAGCTGCTTGCGCAGTTCATGCTCGATCTTGCCGCGAATGTCGGCGTTTTCTTTCAGGAAGACGCGGGCATTTTCACGGCCCTGGCCTAGGCGTTCGTTCTTGTACGAAATCCAGGTGCCGGATTTTTCGAGCAAGCCTTTGGTGACGCCGAGGTCAATCAAATCGCCTTCGCGCGAGACGCCTTCGCCGTAAATAATGTCGAACTCGGCTTCGCGAAACGGCGCGGCCACTTTGTTTTTCACGACCTTTGCACGCGTGCGCGAACCGACCACGCGGTCGCCTTCCTTGATGGCCTGAATGCGGCGGATATCCACGCGAATCGAAGAATAAAACTTCAGCGCACGGCCACCGGTGGTGGTTTCCGGATTGCCGAACATCACGCCGATCTTTTCGCGGATCTGGTTGATGAAGATCAAGCAGGTTTTCGACTTGGAGACTATCGCGGTCAGCTTGCGCAGCGCTTGCGACATCAGCCGCGCCTGTAAACCCATCTGGGCGTCGCCCATATCGCCTTCGAGTTCAGCGCGCGGAACCAAGGCCGCGACCGAGTCCACCACGATAATGTCCACCGCATTCGAACGAATCAGCGCTTCGGCAATTTCGAGCGCTTGCTCGCCGTTGTCCGGCTGCGATACCAGCAGGTTGTCCACATCCACGCCCAGCTTGCGCGCGTACGATGGGTCCAGCGCGTGTTCGGCGTCAATGAAGGCGGCCTGGCCGCCCAACTTTTGGGCCTCGGCAATTACGTGGAGAGTCAGCGTGGTCTTGCCGCCCGACTCCGGGCCGTACACTTCGATGACGCGGCCGCGCGGGAAGCCGCCCACGCCGAGCGCTGCGTCGATCGAGATAGAGCCGGTGGGGATCACGTTCACAGGTACGAGCACGTCCTTGTTCCCCAGACGCATGATGGAGCCCTTGCCGTACTGCTTTTCAATCTGGGATATAGCCAAATCCAGGTTTTTTGTTTTTTCGTCGTTCACCGTGCCACCTCTAGAGGGCTTTCATTTTTGGTCTTAGCTGGAGACCGAGGCGGGCCAAGTGTATCAGAGTGCCGAGGCCCCTACCTAGCCTTTCTGGAAGGCAGATTAGCACAAGGCGAAGAAAAAGCAAAAGGTATTTTGAGAGGTTTTTTAGGCCTTCGATTCAAGGGGCACGCCTAGAAATCGACTGTAGCGCTCCGCTGCGTCTGCAAGGGCACGAGTTTTCCGCGTTTTTGGTGAAGTGAAGAAGTTTGTGTTGATGACGACTGCGTTTTTCTTGAACGTGCGCCTCCAGGTGCCTTCGACGCGGCCGTTTGTCACGATCGTGGGCAAATACATTCCACCCTTGCCGGGTACGACCTTTGGAGCGTCCCGCGGATCGAGCGATGCACTGCGATCTTTGTAGGCAAGCAGATATTCGTCGAAGCTCGGCAACAGGTTCACCTCCGGCGTAGCGTCGCGCGTAGCGAGCCGGTCTTGCAGCATCCAGTAAATGCTGCCGCCAAGCGTTTCCTGCACAAGGCGTGACGAAACCATTTCGAGCCCGGCCTTGGCGTCCGAAACTTTCAGCCCCGACCACCAGGCAAAATCATGGAGCGCAGCTGGGCCGCGGCTGGTGAAATAGCGCCAGGCAAGTTCGGCCAGAGCCTCATCGCGTGCCAATTTCCTGGCTCTGGGCGCCCATTCATCGAGCAAGACGAAAGTGGGCTGTTTGCCTGCGTGCGCGCCAAAGCAAATGAGTCCCTGTTGCGCGAGGCGCGACAAAATATGAATGCCGCGTTGGCCGGCGGTAGAGATGCGGGAACGTTCCAGCTGCTCATACATTTGATCGCGAGTGAGAGCCACGCCGCCTTGCAAGGCTTTGATGAAAACTTCTTCACCGCGCAGAAAAATGGCGGTGTCGAGTTCGAGCTGCCGGTAGCGGCCGGCACTGCTCGCGACAATCCGTGGCGCTAATAATTCGAGCATCCAACGGACATCCGCGGCTGCCACAAAATGCAAGGTGCCGCGCATAGGCCACGTGCGAATGATCGTCCGGTCGGCGATGGCTTGTTTGACGCCGGCTTCTGTGGCGTGCGGCAAGCGAAGGCCAATCGTCCAGAGCGCACCAAGAAAGTCTTGAGCTTGGATGGCGCCGAGTGCAGCAACGACGTCACACGGTTTCTTGTGCGACGGAGCTGCAATCTGCTGATTGATCAATCGTTGGTGGGCGATGTCACAAGGAAGCATCGTCGATCAGTTTACCCCAGCGCGCCTACTGATCGAGATTGCTGGTGTGGGTCAGCGTTGCGTAAACGCGCTGCACAAAATCGTGCTCGCTGGGGACGGGCTTGGGAGCGAACCACGGCTTCCAGATTTCGGGCAAGCCTTCAGCAACAATATCCTTTTCACTTTTCCCCGCGGAAATCTCTTGCCTGACGTGGTCGATCGTCTGCTGCAGGAGCGGGACGTACAGCGCCAGATCACGACGATTCTCCAGCTCGCCATGCCCGCTGACGATGATCGTATCGTCGTTGATGCGCTCGAGGACGGCCGAGAGAGAACGCGCAATACCCTCCATGTCCAAACCGGCTGCCAGGTCTCCCCTGCTGCTGAAAATGTCGCCGACGACTACGATGTTCGCCGGCGCGAAATACACGATGGAGTCGCCATCCGTATGGCCGTTGGCGTAATGATCGAGTTCGATATCCTGACCGGCGAAATGAACGGTTACCGAATCGCGGAAGGTGATGCGCGGCCAGGCGCGTTCCGGATACGGCCCAATGGGCCTCGGGGACCAGGGCGGGGTTTGCTTGGTTATCAAGCGCTTGCGGACATTTTCCTGCGCGACAATGATCGCATCCGGACCGTAAATCTCGTTGCCGCCTACGTGGTCGTAGTGCCAGTGCGTGTTCAGCAGGAATCGCACAGGACGTTTGCCAAGATCGTCCAAAGCTTTTTGGATGATGGGATTGGCAGCGACTTCGGGATGATCCACGAGCAGGTAGCCATTGGCGCCGGAGAGGACGACGATATTGTTGAGGTCTTGCGGCGTCTCGATGCGAATCAGCGTGAGGCTGGCGCGGAGCGGCACGATTTTTGTTTGCGCCTTGGTGAAATCTGTTTGACCCATCTGCAGCGCGGAGGCCGGACGGCACGGGAAAAGGAGCAAGAGTGCGACGCTGAGGCGACACGCACTTTTCATGACGATCCTTGGACTGGGAACGGTGATTCTGGTCGCTTAGACGCCGGGCCAGCTCCAGCGTGAGCGAGCGGGTAACGCAATCTTGCCGTGGCCCAGCGGCGGAAGGGCAGGAATCAGTACTTGTAGAACCCGCGGCCGGATTTGCGGCCTAGCCAGCCAGCGGCTACATATTTTCGGAGGAGCGGACAGGCGCGGTATTTGGGATCCCCGAAGCCGTTTTGCAGGACTTCGAGGATATTCACGCAGACGTCAAGGCCGATGAAGTCGGCTAGCTCCAGCGGACCCATCGGATGGTTCATTCCCATTTTCATCACGGCGTCCACCGCTTCGGGAGTGGCGACGCCTTCCATCACCGCGAATGCAGCTTCATTGATCAGCGGCATCAAGACGCGGTTGGAGACGAAGCCAGGCGCGTCATTTACCGCGACGGGTTTCTTTTCGAGTCTTTCGCAGAGCGACATCGTGACCTGAAAAGTGTCATCACTCGTCGCGAGGCCGCGAATTACTTCAACCAGAGCCATAACCGGAACGGGATTCATGAAGTGCATGCCGATGAAGCGTTCGGGGCGGCTGGTTTGCGCGGCGAGTTGCGTGATGGAAATCGAGGACGTGTTGCTGGCGAGAATGGCGCCAGGATTCAGAACCGCGTCCACATCTTTCAGGAGGCGGACTTTCAGGTCGAGCTGTTCGGGGACGGCTTCGACCGCGAAATCGGCGATGGCGAGCGCGGAGGTTTCCGTGGTCGGGTGGATGCGGGCTAGGACGGCTGGCTTGTCGGCTTCGGTGATTTTTCCTTTCTTGATTTCGCGGTCGAGATTTTTCGTGATGGTTTCCAGACCGCGATCAAGGAAACGCTTTTCAACGTCGCGCAAGATGACTTCGTAGCCCGAGCGCGCAAAAACGTGCGCGATGCCGTTGCCCATGGTGCCGGCGCCGAGCACGGCGACCGTCTTGATTGCTTCGACCGACATGAACCCTTCCTCTCTGACCCACGTGCGGGAAAGCAAACACGAAACGATTACAGGATGCGAGAAATGACCATCTAGCGGCCGTTTTCTTGCAGCGTCCAATTGCCGGTTCCGTTGCCGTTCGGATTGGCGTTGATGTTGTTGGTCTGTACGCGATCGCCTTGCTCGTTGACCCGCGTGTAATTGTAGTTGCTGGAGTCTTTGGTGATCAGTCCGGTGTTGGGATCGAGGCGCTTCTGCAGGCCGAGAGAGTAATCACACCAATCATCGGCGGCGCGGCTGCGGGCGTTCATGCTCTGGGCGGTGCGCTGCATCGAGTAAGCCTTCATGTTCAGAATGGGATCAGTAATGGTGACCGGTTTGGTGCCGGCGGCGTCGCTCGATGATGCAGGCAAGGAACCTGGCGAAGCGGAGCGCAACTCTGCCGCCATCTTTTCCCTGCCTGGCGCCGCAACCGTGGTGAAAGCGGCCGACACGGCCATCGCGGCGAACGCTAATTTGAATTTCATGCCTACGCCCTCTTGCGAGCTGTCGCACGTGCTTACGCGGCAGCGAGGAAGATTGTTAGGGGCTATCATCCGCGACTCGATGCGACAGGACAAGAGTTACTTCGAGGCAGAAGCTAGCCGAGCGCCAAGCCGCTGGCAAGTGCCCGAGTCGCACATTGGAAACTTCCTGAATTCGAAGGTCTGACGGCCCGATCAACGACGAGACGAACGACCCTTGCTCGACGCCGCGAGCCGGTGCGCCATGTGGAGCAGATCCCGCAGGGCATCGGGATGAACACGCGAGAGACGCACGAGTACCCACGGATAATTGCGGTAGTGATCGGTGATGTAGTACGTCTCGGGATCAGCGGCCAGCAGTTCTTCGCGCTGGTCAAAATCCGTTCGAACGACGATGGTCGAATCAAATTCATCATGCAGGCGGATGAACAACGCGCCGCGTACTTTGAACGCCGGGGTGCCGTAGGAGGTGCCCTCTTCGACGTTGTCCAGGGATAGCGCGATTTCGCGGACGGTGTCGAAAGTGACGGGCGCGTTTGCTGTGCGGCGGCCTTTGGTGACTTTCTCCTTGCTTGGAGATTTCGACGGAACCGGGCGCGGCCGCGCAGCAGCGGAATCATTCGCTGCTGGAGCTAGTGCCGAGGGCCGCGAAGCGAGCGCAAGCCATGCGATCAGCGAGGCGAATTTCTCATCCTGCGACCACGGAGGGCCTAGCGGACGGCCCAAGTCCGCGATGCGACGCGTGAGGTCGTTGGGTTTGAGGTGCAGGACGCGCGACGTTTCGCTGAGAAGTTCGCGTTCCTGTGCGGTGGTGCTGGCGAGACCGCCGCTTGTACTCGCGTCGAGAATCGCTCGGCGGAAGAGTTCGCCATCGGCGGTGTGGATCAGGGTGTGGGACGACAAGATTTGAGGTAGTGGAGGCAGCGTTCTTCCAGAGGCGAGCACCAACCCGCAACGTTTCAGCTCGTAGCCTTGCCCGTTGACATTTTCCTGAAGATCGCGAATCGCGCGATGGGCAAGTCGCTGGGCTTCACCCTCGACGCGCGCGATGAAGGCGCGGGCCTTTTCGAGCGGCATTCTCTTCGCTGTGTGGTAGGGCTGACGGAACTCGTATGTGAAAGTTTCCACGAGATGAAGACGCTGGCGCGCGAGGACGCTGGGCACGCCCTTAGTCACCGAGAGCGCGACGATAGCGGTCCAGCCGGAATGAGCACGGAAGCCGAGCGCTGCGGATTTCATGGACCCTCCGCGAGGGAGTGAAGTAGAGGAAACAAAGGAGGCTGAGCACCGTCAAGGGCCCGCGAAACGCCAGCGCTATTGGCGTTCGATGGCTACGGCAACGGCATTACCGCCGCCTAGGCATAGGGCTGCTATACCACGCTTCAGGTTACGGCGTTGCAGTTCGAAGAGCAGCGTTACCAGTACGCGGGCGCCGGAAGCGCCGATGGGATGGCCTAGAGCGACGGCGCCGCCGTTGACATTCACTTTTTCGGGGTTGAGCTTAAGCACGCGGGTTACGGCGATGGCCGCGACGGCAAAGGCTTCGTTGAGTTCGTAGAGATCCACGTCCTTCTCGCGGTCCCAGCCGGTCTTCTTCAGCAGCTTTTCCACCGCGTCCACCGGGGCCATCATCACCCATTTCGGTTCAACGCCGCTGACGGCCTGCGCAACGATGCGGGCCAAGGGTTGTCTGCCGAGACGCGCGGCATTGTTTTCGCTGGTGACGATCATCGCAGCAGCTCCGTCATTTGTTCCCGGCGCGTTCCCTGCCGTGACCGTGCCGTCTTTTTTGAACGCGGGCTTCAGCTTGGCTAGAGCTTCGAGCGAAGTGTCTTCCCGCGGAGATTCGTCGGTCTTGATGACGATCGGATCGCCTTTCTTCTGCGGAATTTCGACGGGAACGATTTGCGCGCTGAAGAAGCAGGATTTTATGGCGCGGATGGCTTTCTGATGGCTTTCGAGCGCGAATTGATCCTGTTCCTGGCGCGAGATTCCATATTTTTCTGAGACGAGTTCGCCGGTGACGCCCATGTGGTAGTTCTCATACACGTCCCATAGGCCATCGGTGATCATCGAATCGAACATTTCCTGATTGCCAAGGCGGTAGCCGGTGCGCGCGCCTTTCAGCAGGTACGGGCAATTGGACATAGACTCCATGCCGCCGGCGGCGACGATTTCAGATTCGCCAAGTTGCACGGCTTGCGCCGCGAGCGCGACGGCTTTGAGGCCCGAGCCGCAGACTTTGTTGATGGTCATGGCGGCGACACGCGAATCGAGCCCGCCGCGCAAGGCGGCCTGGCGCGCGGGATTCTGGCCGAGGCCGGCTTGGACTACGTTGCCCATGATGGCTTCGTCCACCAAATTCGGTTCGATTCCGGCGCGGCGCACGGCTTCAGCGACGGCTTTCGCGCCGAGTTCTGTTGCTGATAGCGGCGAGAGGCCGCCCATAAATTTGCCGATCGGCGTGCGAACGGCGCTTAAGATGACTGGTTGCTCGGTGCCGGGGATTGCCATGATGGCTGCTCCTTCAGGATGACACGCAGATCCGATAATCCGCGCCACAAGCCTAGAAACTACAGTATAGGCGCGGCGGAACAGACGGTCAATTTAAGCGCTGACCGCTGGGTGCTTTTCGGGCGCGGTTTGCCACTGTTCCGCGAGGATCGCGTAGAGATATGTGTCGCGCCATTCGCCTTTCTCCATGGCGTTCTTGACGAACAGCGCTTCGCGGCGCATGCCGAGCCTTTCCATCACCCGGTAAGAGGCGGAATTTCGCGTGTCGCAGGTGGCCCAGACGCGGTGCAGTTTCAATTGCCTGAACGCGACATCGAGAATGGCGCGGGCGCTTTCGGTCATGTAGCCGTGCCCCCAGTATTTGCGGTTCAGCACGTAGCCGATGTCGCCGGTGCGATTTGCTTCATCCTTCATGCGGAGCCCGATCGAGCCGATCAGGCAGCGCTCGTTCTTGAGTTCGATTGCCAGACCGACTTCGGGGCGCGGCCATTGTGTTTGCGCCTGGAGGGCCCGATCAAGAAACTGTCTCGTCACATCACGCGTATTCGGACCCCATATCATCAGGCGTGCAACTTCCGGATCGGACGCGTATTCGTGAATGTCATTCTCATCCTCCGCGCGCAATTCGCGCAGCAGCAGGCGTTCGGTTTCGATGGGGAACCACGGGTCCATTTGCTCGATGATAGCGAGTGGTGGAGCTTCTCAACAAGGGAGTGTTGCGAGACGGAAGCTTCGTGGGCGAATCATAAATTCACGGCTCGCGGAAACTGCGCCGCGACCCCACAAACCGCGCCGGGGCAATTTCCCGATCGGCGTACCGACGACGGGAACTGCGCGAGGCTCAGTGCTTGGCGCGGCGGCTCTTCGGTGTGCATTCGCGAAAATAATACGGATAAGCACAACCCCTCGCCGATCAATTCGAGGATAGCTCGCGAAGTCGGGACTGAGCACGCGATTTTTGAATGGGGTTCAAGGCCGGCTCTTTTTTCGTGAGGGCCATTCGATAATCGGCGGAAGCCCGGTTCAGGTCATGCACCGCTTCGTAGGCTCGCGCCCGGTTGTAATAAACCCAGGCGTTTTCGGAACCTAGAGATATGGATATCTCGAACGCTTTCATCGCTGAAGCATTCTGACCAAGAGCCGCAAGTGCGGTGCCCCGGCCGTTATGTACGAATGCTTCCGTGTGCCTATACCATTCAATCCAAGCCGGATCCGGCTGGGATGCCGCTTTTATCTTCAGCAAAGCGAGATCTAGGTCCTCAATTGCTTTTGCGCCTTGTCCGATCTCTGCGAGTACTTGCCCGCGACCAGACAGCGATGAAATGTCGTCTGCATTCAATTCCAGGGCGCGGGAATAATCATCGACTGCCCTGTCAAGTTGACCTGCGTACCAGCGAATTCCCGCCCGTCCATCGTACGCAGCCGCATCTTGCGAGTAACGGCGTAGGTAGTCAGAAAAAAATTGAATTCCGTCGTCGTACTCCTCCGTAAATAACCAAGTGCAGCCCAGTGATGCCAGGAGGTAGTCAATCGTCGCCGGTTCCCTGATATCGTCTCTGAACTCCAAAGCCTTGAGGAGAATGATCCGCGCCTCGTCGTATTCCTGACGTTTTAGATGGAAATGTGCGTTGTGAATGAGTGGATCCCAAGGCTTGGAGGGATGGTAGCGTACATTTTGAGACAGCTTCGCACCCACTGCAGGAAGCTCATAATTAGCGAGTCTAAATGAGCTCCAATTCACCGGAAAGCGAACATTCAAGCGAAGGTTCGGAACACTCCCTAGAAGCGGTCGAACAGTGAGGCACATATGCATGTTGACCTCGCCGAGCGCCATGACCATCTTCGCCTTCTGTTCGCCTACCGAGAACTCTGCTAAGATGGGTGTTCGAGATTCAAACCCAATGACTGCGAACCCCATTGCGGCGCGGAATTCTGGATTGAACGCGGAGCAGCGGGCGGCTGTGGAGCATGGCGACGGTCCCCTGCTGGTGGTGGCGGGGGCGGGCACCGGCAAGACGCGGGTGATTATCGAACGCATCCGCAGCCTGCTGGAAAATGATCCGGAGCTGGCCGGCGAAAATATTCTGGGACTTACGTTCACCGACAAGGCCGCCGGGCAGATGAAGTATCGCGTGGTGAAAGCGATCGGCGAACGCGCCGAGGGCGTTTGGCTGAGCACGTTCCATTCATTTTGCATCGAGCAAGTGCTGCGCTCGGTGAATCCCGAAATTCAGCCGCTGGATGACATTGACCACAAAATTCTGCTGCGGCGGCACATCGGCGAACTCGACCTGAAACATTTTCGGCGGCTGCAGGATCCGGGCGAGTTCATCAGCGATTTCGTGACGTTCTTTTCGCGCTGCCAGGATGAGCTGGTGACGCCGGAGGATTACCAGCGCTACGTGGATGGGCTGCGGCGCAAGCATGAAGCGGAGAAGAAATCGCTAGAACCGGATGCGTTGCGGATCGCCGAGGACGAAATCGCGCGGCAGGAAGAATTGGCGCGGGTGTATCGCGTGAGCGAGCGGCTCTTGCGCGAGCAAAACCTGCTGACCTTTGGCGCGCAGTTGATGCATACGGTGGAACTGCTACGCGACGATGAAGCGTTGCGCCGGCGGATGCACGAGCAATATCGCTACATTCTCGTAGACGAGTTTCAAGATACGAATATCGCGCAGCTCGAGCTGCTGTGGCTGCTGGCGGGCGAACGGCGAAATATTGTGGCGGTGGGCGACGACGATCAGGCGATTTACCGGTTTCGCGGCGCGTCGTTCGGCAGCTTCACGATTTTTCTGAAGCGTTTTTGCGGCGTCAGCGATGCGAAGCTTGGACCAGCCACGAAGAAATTCCTCGTTTCGCTCTCGCAGAATTATCGCTCGACGCAGAGGATTCTGCGCGTGGCCGGCGAAGTGATCTCGCACAACGAAAAATCTCCTCTACTGCCCCCGAAACAGCTGACCACGGAAAATCGCGAGGGTGAAAAAATTCGCGTCGCGGAATTCGGCACGCCGGAAGAGGAAGCGTATTGGGCGGCGTCTGAAATTGACAGGCTGCACGATGCCGGTGCTCGCTGGTGCGACTTTGCGGTGCTGTACCGCCGACACAACCATCGCGAGAAGCTGGTGCATGAGCTGCGCAGGCGCGAAATACCGTTCGTGATTCGCAAACTTTCGATTATGGAGAGCACGCTGGTGCGGGACCTCTTCGCGTGGCTGCGGCTGATCGCGGTGCCTGCGGACAACGTGGCGTGCGCTCGAGTGCTGGCCGCGCCGTACTGGGGGCTCGAGCCGCGCGACTTGGTAAGGCTTGCGGAGCGCGCGGACAAAAATCACCGAAGACCTCTCAGTGACGAACTGGAGATTGTGCAGAACGAGGCGCCTTTCAACCGCAGCGGGGTCAAGCTCAAGGAATTGGTGGAATTGTTGACCCGCTTGCGGCAGAGCGCGCGGCGAAGTTCCGCAACAGAAGTCCTTGACGAACTGATCGCGGGGCTGGGCGTGGCACCGCTGCCTTCCGACCAGGATCGCTACTACCTCGATCGTCTTGTAACATTCGTGAGGGAATGGGAGCGCAAGAGCGAGGAGACACAGCTGCGGCATTTCATTGAATACCTCGAATATTTTTATGAAGCGGGCGGCGACATTTGCCTGGAAGAAGAAATTTCGGATGATGCCGTGCAGCTTATGACGGTGCACGCGGCGAAGGGCCTGGAGTTCCCCCATGTTTTCATTTTGCGGCTTTCGCGGAACGACTTCCCTTCCGGCACACGCAAAGTGGTTTTCGAATTCCCTCCCGAAATGATGAAGGAAGAGAAGCCGAAGTTTGACTTCCAGATTCAGGAGGAGCGGCGGCTTTTTTATGTGGCGTTGACGCGCGCCGAGCGGCAACTGACGCTTTCGACGCTGGTGAATAAACGCAAAAAGCCTTCCCCTTTTCTCGATGACTTTCTGGCGAACGCGAAAATCAAGACGTTCGATACGCATCAGCTTGAGCCCAAGGTGCAGGTTCCGCTGGCGCTGGAAACCACCGGGCCGGAACCTGACTCCGTCGAACCGTCGCAATTATTCCCTCCGGGCAGCGAGCCGACGCGCGCGTATTCGCGCGTGGCGCTGTGGGCCAAAGCGTTTCATCCACCGCGTCCAGAGCCGTTGCAGCTGAGTGCGTCGGCGATTGACGCATACGACCGCTGCCCGATGCGGTACATGTTTCGATACCTGTGGAGCATTCGCGGCGGACCGCACGCGATGGCCACCTTCGGCAACGTGATGCACACAACGATCAAGGAATTTGTCAGCGAAATCGGCAAGCGGCGCAAGATTCCATTCGCCGAGCTTTCAGCGATCTATGACCGCGAGTGGTCAGCCGCGGGATTCATTGATGACTACCACGAAGAGGAATATCGCAAGGCGGGGCGCGAACAACTCGAAGCCTTTCATCAAACTTACACGACCGCGCCGGCTGACGTGCTGTACCAGGAAAAAACATTTGAGCTGCCGCTGGAGCACGGCGTGATCGTCACGGGGCGCATGGACCAGGTGAATCGCATCGGAGGCGATAAGGTCGAGATCATCGATTACAAAACCGGGAAGCCGAAGGACGAAAAAGCCGCGGCGAAGGATTTGCAGCTCGGCGTATATGCGCTTGCGGCGCGAGACGTGCTCGATCTCGATCCGGCACGGCTCGTGTTTTACAACCTGGTGACGAACGAGGCTGTGGCTTCCACTCGCGACGCGAAAGCGCTGAAAGAAACGAAAGAGAAAATCGCGGAGGTGGCGGATTTGATCCGCGGGAAAGAATTTTCGCCGAAACCGGGGTACGGCTGCGGCTTTTGCGATTACAAGCCGCTGTGTCCCGCGCACGAGCAATTGATTTCAATACGGCCGCGGCAGACCGTGGGCAATCCGAGGGAAGATGTGGAGAAGCCGGCCTGACGTCCTTCGTCGGCCCTACAAATAAAAGGGGCGTCCGACAAAATGGACGCCCCATTTTTATTTCCGAATCGGGCTTCGCTGTAAAACGAAACCCGGGATGGTTCCGCGCATGAACTACTGTGGAACTTTCTCCCGGCGACTCAGCAGCGCCGTAAACTCAAGGCGCGCTCAAACCGCTTCGTCAATCTATAAAGGCGCGAGCGAATGAAGTCAAGAAGAAAAACTTTTCAGATGACACGATTTAGAAAACATCTCGAGCCGCGTGCAACACGCGTTGCGAAATACTTCGAAATACTTAATGCAGACCGCTCTGGTAATAACCTTGGCGAGCGCTCACGTCAAGACCAGGGCGGCGAACGCGAACTTCGATGCTGTGATAGTCCTTGGTGCGATCGGTGTCTTGCGGCTGGAACGTGAGGGTGTATTGATTGCGAGCCTGTTCGGTGACGGAGGCATAGAGATTTTCGAGGCCGCGGTCATTGCTGGAGTAGAAGGTATCGCCGCCGGTGGCCGTCGCATATTTTTCGAGCCTCGTGCTTTGCTTCTGCAGCAGCGCGTGGCCGACGGAAATGGAATAGACGGAAATGTCGTACTTGAGCAAGAGCTGCACAGTCTGGTCGAGGCTGTGCGAATTCTCGTGAGAATTGTTTCCGTCGGAAATCAGGAAGATGATCTTGCGGCGATCGCGGCCGCGTCCTTTGAGCATTTCGCCCGCAGCATAAACGGCATCATCCAGATTTTTGGTTTCCTTCGGTTGTTGGATGCCGCCCGTCGTCGGCGCGCCGGTTTCCAGCGAACGCCCATTGGCGGTAGCGCCCGAGGTTAAAGGACCGCCCAGTGGAGACCCCGGATAACGAGAGCCCAGATCGAGACGCTTGAGTTTCGTATAAAGCTGATCGTTGTTGAACGAAAAGTCCACGACGGTGTTGGGAAACTCTTCGTAGGTCACCAGCGCCACTTCGTCGTTGGGCCCAAAGCCGCCGGAAATCGCGGCGAGGCTCTTTTGCACTTGTTGGGCGGACTTGATGGAGAGATCGTTGTCGATTAGAACGACGGTCGAAAGTGGATATGGATCGGAAGTGAAGTAGATAATTTGCTGTTCCACGTTGTCGCAGAAGACGCGAAACTCAGTTTGTTGCAGGTCACCGATCAGCGCGCCATCCCGATTTTTCACGGTCACCGGAACGATTACCAGATTCGTGCGGCTCACGATCTTGGAGCGGGTGTCGGATCGTTGGTTCGGATTCTGCGATTGCCCCGTTTGCGGCTGCGGCGTCTGTGGGCTCGGCGCCTGTGGGCTAGGCGTTTGTGCCGGAGTGCCGGGTGGAGCTGGCGGAGGTAGTTGCCCCGGCTGAACCGGGGGCTTGTTTTGCTGCTGCCCGTTCGGAGAAGCTGGTATCTGAGGCCACGCGGAATTGGCGACAAAAAGTAATACAATACCCAGCGTCAGGGCTAATCGCGTCATCGGGATTTTCTCGTTCCGTGCCCACCGGCACGGCTGCTTTTTTGCGCTCATATTGCGGACCCGGCCGCCGCGAGCGAACATCCGCTGGCGCGCCCGATGCATCGTACCAAACGCGTTCAACCTCAGGGAGATTATACAATGCGGCTGACCAGCCTCGCGGCGGGCATTTTTGCGGTAGCGATAACGGGATATGTGGGCGCGACAACGGTAGCGCCTGCCAAGGGAGCGGGAACGCAGGACTCCGCATCCGCGCAGGTCTTGTCATCCGCCGCGCCGAACGGCGGTCCGCAACCAACTGTTGTGTCGCAATCGAACCAGCAGCAGGAGACACCGCAAAATCAAGGACCTCTGCGAGTGCAGACGACGATCGTCAACGTCTTCGCCACAGCCCGCGACAAACGTCACGCAATTGTCACCGATCTCACGAAGGATGATTTCAAGATTCTCGAAGACGGAGTCGAGCAGAAGGTCGCTTTCTTTTCGAAGGAAGTGAATATGCCGATCACACTGGGGATGCTGATCGACACCAGCGCCAGCATGGACCGCATGATTGAGGCCGAACAGGATGCGGCGTCGCGTTTTCTGCGGGAGGTGATGCGCCCGAAGGACGAAGCCATGGTGATTACTTTCGACTTCGACGTGGACCTGCTGGCTGATTTTACGCAGGACACTTCGGTACTGGCGAGCGCCATTCGCCGCGTGCGGGTGAACTCGGTGGGTGGAGGCGGCGTGGTCACTCCCGGAACAATTCCGCAGGGCAATTCCGGCGGCACCGATCTTTACGATGCGATCTATCTTGCGTGCCACGACGAACTCGCAAGTGAAGCCGGGCGCAAAGGCGTCATCATTTTGACGGATGCGGAAGATACCGGCAGCAAGTTGAGATTGCAGGATGCGATCGAAGCCGCGCAGCGAGCCGACGCCGTTGTCCACGTGCTGCTGATTTCAGACCGCATGGCGACCTTCGGCACCGGTCCGGGCGTAGCGAGAAAGATGGCCGAAGATACAGGTGGTCGCGTGATTGACGTGCACAATGAGAAGTCGCTGGAAAAAGCGTTTGATGAGATTTCAGAAGAACTGCGTTCGCAGTACGTGCTGGGCTACTATCCCACCAACCTCAAGCGCGACGGAACCTTTCGGAAGATTCAGGTTAGCGTGACGCGGCCGGATGTGAAACTGCTCGCGCGAAGAGGTTACTACGCGCCTTACAAGTAGCAGCAAGATCTTTGGCATAAGTCACCATTGTTGGGTCTGCCGAATTCACCGCAGAGACGCAGAGTCCGCAGAGAAAACCAGCCCATACCCGTTAAAAAGGTCTACTTGCTTGGCGCTAGGGGCGACGTCGGAGATGTAGCGTAATAGCCTTTGCGCGTCCGCACGTTGAGGCCTTTGCGATCCGTTTGTACCTCAATTTTGTGATATTGCCCTGTCGATTGCACGTTCGTTGGCGAGTAGGCGATGAAGTACTGGCTGCGCAGCTCGGTTCCGATATCCACGAACGATTGCGCGAGATCGTCCACTTTATAGGGGTAAAAGACGCGCCCGCCGCTCTGGTCCGCAAACTCTTCCAGAACTTTGTCGCCGCCCTCGACGTGCATCTTGCGCGGCTTGTCACCATCAATCGCGAGCCAGTCCGTGTTCGTACTGATGCAATAGATGGCCGCCTCGGCACGGATGGCCGCTTCCACGGATTCGCTCAGGGCATGATCGCTCAGGTTATCGTCGCCGTCGCTGATCACCACCAGCACGCGGCGGACCTCGGGGTTCACTTTGGGCAACGGAGGGTTGGTAAGCTTCTCGGCGGCCAGGTAGATCGCGTCGTTGAGCGCAGTGCCGCCGCCGGCGCGCTGCTTGCGAATGGCATCGGTAAGCAGTGCGAGGTCGCCGGTGTAATCTTGAATGACCTCGGGCTCGTTGTCGAAGGTCATTAGGAACGCCTGGTCCTGGTTTCTGCGGATGACGTGCTGCAGAAAATCCATAGCGGCATCCTTTTCGAATTCCAGGCGGGGACGAATGCTATTGGAAGTGTCGAGCAAGATGCCGATGCGCAGCGGCAAGTCCGTGTCGCGTCCAAAGTAGCGGATTTCCTGCGGTGTGCCGTCTTCCAGAATTTTGAAATCGCTCTGGTCGAGATCGGTGATGAAGTTACGATGGCGGTCCATCACGGTAGCGACCAAATGCACGAGGCCGGTGGTCGAAATGATTGGGGGCGTCTTGCCTTGTTGCAGCTCCCCCGCAGAAGCTCCGGGAGGCTGAGTGCTGTTTCGCGCTCCGCCGGGCCCGGCGGGAGCAGTCGCCGGAGGCGGAGGTGGCGGCGAGGCTTGTTGGGCTTGCGAGCGGCTGCTGAAAACTGCGATTAGCGCTACAAACACGACGATGAAGCGCGATACTTTCACGCCAAACATCATAGGTAATCCTTCAAGGCAGCGTCAATTGAGCTGTCGCTCGCAGCGCCTGCGGCCGATTTCGTCGCTTGGCCGAGCTTGTGCACGTACGTTAGCAGCTCTTCCGGCAGCGGCGCGCGAAATTCCATATGCTTGCCCGTTCGAGGGTGTGTAAATGCGATGCGCGCCGCGTGAAGATAGTTGCGCCCGAGCGCGGGCAACAGCTCGCGGCCAATGCGCTCTTGATGCGGCGCGCCGTAGAGCGTGTCACCTACCACCGGGAAACCCAGCGCAGAAAAATGCACGCGGATTTGGTGTGTGCGGCCGGTGTGCAAGTCCGCCTCGATCAATGAGAAATTCCCGAGTCGTAGGCGCAGGCGCCAATCCGTGCGCGCTTCGCGTCCTTCGCTACGGCGGCTGGTCATGCGCGAGCGGCGGCGCAGATCGCGCGCGACGGGCAATTCAATGATTCCTTTATTGCCCTTCACCATGCCGTGAAGGAGCGCGACGTACGTTTTCTGCACGCGGCGATCGCGAAATTCTTCGATCAGCTTCAGGTGCGCCGTGTCGCTGCGCGCGATCACAATCGCGCCGGAGGTTCCTTTGTCCAGGCGATGCACGATTCCGGGCCGCAACGGACCGCCGACGGTAGAGAGCCCATCGCCACCGAAACGATGGAGGAGCGCGGCGACGAGCGTGCCAGGGTCCGCTCCCGCGCCGGGATGGACGATCATCCCGGCGGGCTTGTTCACTACGGCGATGTCCGCGTCTTGGTAAAGGAGTGTCAGCGGAATATTTTCTGGTTCGACGCCGGGCGCTGGCGGCGGAGGGATTTCCACGGTGATTTGCTCGCCGGATTCCACGCGATGCGAAGGCTTTTTCGCAATACCGCTCACCAGGACGCGGCCTTCGTCAATGAGCGTCTGCACGTGCGTGCGGCTCATGTCCGGGAACTGTGCGGCGAGGAAGCGATCCAGTCGCTGGCCGGCCTGGTCTGCGGCAACGAGGAATTCGCTGCGGCTAGTTGCGGCGTCGTCCAGTTCGAAATTGTCGTCGGCGTCAGAGTAATCGTGCATGAAGGAATCGCGGATTCAGCCGTGCTCGCGGCGGGCACAGCATGCCATGCCCCGACCCCGGCGTTGTCACAGTAACAGGCTGGGGCTAATCGCCGGCGGGGACGCTCGATATGGCCGGCGGGCGGATGGGGGCTTTCCCATTCAGGCCGCGCCACCACAGAAATGCGCCGGTGATGATCAGCGCCAGACTCACCAGTTGCATCAGCGAAACGCTATCGTGAAACATCATCGAGCGGCCCGGATCGCCTCGGAAGAATTCGATGATGCCACGCTCGCTGCCGTACAGCATCAAATAGGCGCCAAAAATCTGGCCCACGAAACGCTGGCGCTTGCCCAGCCACATCAAAAACAGAAAATTCAGAAATTCGAGCGACGCTTCGTAGAGTTGCGTCGGATGCAGATGAACTCCGAGCGGCGTTCCAGCGAGCTGCGCGGCGGTGGGATTCGTGAACGTGACGGCCCAAGGCTCGGTGGTCGGTTTGCCATAGCAGCATCCGGCGAAAAAGCACCCCATGCGGCCGATGGCGTGGCCGATGGGCAAAGCCGCAGCGCAGGTATCGAGCGTGGGCAATAGCGGCATCTTCTGGAAATGGGTGTACAGGAGAATCGTGAGGACACCGCCGACCAAGCCGCCGTAAAACGTGCCTCCGGATTGGAACGTCGCGACACTAAAAATCTCGCGCGGATTCGCCAGGTAGTAATCCCAGGCGCTGAGCACGAGCCAGATCTTCGCGACGATCAGCGCGACGAGAACAAAGTAGATGCCCATGTTCCAAAGTTTATCGGGATCCACACCGGCGCGCGGCGCCTGGCGGCGACCGTACCACAGGCTGAGCAGCACGCCTGCAGCGACTAACACACCGTAGGTGTAAATGGGAATGCCGCCGAATTTGAAAAGAATGGGGTGCATGATTAAGCGCGCTCCTGACTAGGATGCCGCGCGTCGCGAAACAGTTCCAGCACCACCAGGGCCGCGCCGATCACGATGGCTGAATCGGCGATGTTGAACGTGTACCAGTGATGGCTGCCGACGTGAAAATCGATGAAGTCCGTCACGCTGTGATGCAAAAAACGATCGAGCACATTTCCGATCGCACCGCCGAGAATCAGCGCAATCCCGCATTCGCCGGCGCGTCCGCCGGCGCGTCCCGTGGCCAGTAGCCACACGAGCATCGCGATTACACCGACGGAAAAGGTGATTAGCAGCGGGGCTCTCCAGGCATTTTCGGAATCGGCGAATAAGCCAAAAGCCACACCGGGATTGGTAGTGTGCGCCAGATTCAGCAGCCCTGGGACGAGCACGCGGAGCGAGCCCGGCAGCGTGTATTTTTCTACTGCGTGCTTGCTTAGCTGGTCCGCTGCCAGTGCTCCGACCGTGAGCAAACTCAGTGCGATCAAATTCGGACGCGGCGCTTCGTTCATCAGGACTGCGCGCTCCCCGCTAAAACACCGCCGTCACGTTCGATTTCAGCGAGTGCGGCGACGCAGCGCTCGCAGAGCGTCGGATAGTCAGCGTTCTCGCCCACGTGGATCGAATAATTCCAGCAGCGCTCGCACTTGCCGCCTTGTGCTCGTGCGACCTGGATCTGCAGTCCTCCGAGCGCAAGGCTGTCGAACGCACCTTCGAGTTTGATGTCCGCGACTGCCACTTGCGAGACGATGAACAGCCCTGGCAGGACCTCCGCGTATTTTCTGAGCATACTCGTCAATTCAACGGTGCCTGCGAGCGTCACCCGCGCTTCGAGCCCGGATGAAATGGTCTTCGCGGCGCGCGCGGGCTCGAGAGCTTTCAGCACTTCCTCGCGGACCACGAGCAAACGATCCCAGTTCTTGGCGCGCGCATCATCCAGGACGCGTTCCAGTTCCTCGGCGGCCGGGAACGTCGCCATGTGCACGCTTTCCGGCTCACCGTCGCCACGTGGCATGTGTTTCCAGACTTCTTCGGCTGTGAACGCCAGAATCGGCGCGATCAGGCGCACCACCGCGCTCGCGATGCGATAGACGGCGGTCTGCGCCGAGCGACGGCCGCGATTATTCGGAGCGAAGGTGTAGAGGCGGTCCTTCAACACGTCGAAGTAGAATGCGCTCAACTCCACCGTGCAGAAGTCGTGCAGCGCGTGATAGACGCGATGAAATTCGAAATTGTCGTACCACTTGCGGCACTGCCGCACGAGAGCCCCGGTGCGTCGTAGCATCCACGCGTCCATCTCCCAAAGATCGGCGTCCGCAACGGCGTCGCGCGCGGGATCGAAATCATTCAGGTTGCTAAGCGCGAAGCGGAAGGTATTGCGGATCTTGCGATAGGCTTCAGAGAGCTGCGTCATCATCGCTTCGGAGATGCGCACGTCCGCGGTGTAATCCTGCGAGACGACCCACACACGCAACAGATCTGCGCCCCATCTCGCGCAGATTTCCGCGGGATAGATGGCGTTGCCGAGCGACTTCGACATCGGCGCGCCTTTTTCATCGAGCGCCCAACCGTAGGTCATCACCTGGCGATACGGTGCCCGACCACGGATGCCGACCGAATTTAGCAACGAGCTCTGGAACCAACCGCGAAACTGGTCCGGCCCCTCCAGGTAGATATCTGCGGGCCAAGTCCCATCTTTTTCGCTGAGCACGGAAAGATGCGTAGAGCCGGAATCGAACCAGACATCGAGGATGTCCGATTCTTTCCGCCATTTTGCCTCACCGCAGGAGCAGTTCGTTCCCGGCGGCAGCAGTTCTTCGGCGGAATGAGTGAACCAGGCGTCGGCGCCTTCGCGTTCAAAAAACGGCAGAACATGGCGCAGCGCGGCGGCGTCCTTCAATTGAGTGCCGCAAGCGTCGCAATAAAAAACGATCAGCGGCACGCCCCAGAAGCGCTGACGCGAAATGCACCAATCGGGACGTCCGGCGACCATCTCCCGCATGCGATCGTGACCCCAGGCAGGGAGCCACTTCACTTTGTCGATTTCCTCGAGCGCGCGCTGGCGCAGCGGTGGAGCTTTCGGCGCGGGAATCGCGGACGTGCCGGAATCCATGTGAATGAACCATTGTTCGGTGGCACGGAAGATCACCGGATTGTGGCAGCGCCAGCAATGCGGATAGCTGTGCGTGATTTTCCGCTCGCCAACCAACATGCCGCGCTCTTTCAGGAGTGCGACGACAATCGGATTGGCCTCGAAAACGTTTTTGCCTTTGTACTCGGGCAAGCCCTCGACGAAGCGTCCTTCGTCATCCTGAGGCGCGTAGGCCTCCAGGCCATATTTCTGGCCGGTGCGGAAGTCATCCGCGCCATGGCCGGGAGCGGTGTGCACGATGCCGCTGCCTTGATCGAGCGTGACGTAATCGGCGAGGACGCCGGGCGATCGCAGATCCAGGAACGGATGCTGGAATTTCACGCCTTCGAAATCCGCGCCCTTCCAATTGCCGTGCACTCCATGAATTTCCAGATTCAGTTCGGACTGCAGAGCGTTCACCCGCTCTTTCGCGAGCAGGAGTTTTCCTGCGGAGGTGTCCGCCACCACGTAAGCGAAATCGGGATGAAACGCGAGGGCGCGGTTGGCGGGCAGCGTCCAGGGCGTGGTGGTCCAGATGAGTGCGCTGACGTCATCAGCCAAGCCGAGCTGTTTTGATTTTTCGCTTGCGATCACCGGGAACTTCACCCAGATCGAGGGGCTGGCGTGGTCTTCGTATTCCACTTCAGCTTCGGCCAGTGCGGTGCGATCGAAAATGCACCAGTAAACGGGCTTCAGCCCGCGATACACATAGCCCTTCTCCAAGAAATCGATGAACGCTCCGGCGATCGAAGTTTCATCGCGCGGGTCCATGGTGAGGTAGGGCTTGTCCCACTGGCCGAATACGCCCAGGCGCTTGAATTCCACTTTGTGCTTCTCGACGAAGCCCGCTGCGAATTGGCGGCACAAGCGGCGAAATTCGGCGGCAGGGACTTTGCTCGTCTTGCCGCCGAGTTCTTTTTCAACCTTCGTCTCGATGGGCAGGCCATGGCAATCCCAGCCGGGGATATACGGCGAGCGGAAGCCGGCCATCGTTTTCGACTTCACGATCAGATCTTTCAGCACTTTATTCAGACCGGTGCCAAGATGGATTTCGCCGGTGGGATAAGGCGGCCCGTCGTGCAACACGAAAAGAGGCGCGTCGGCGCGCGATTCGAGAATCCGGTAGTACAACCCCATGGCCTCCCAAGCGGCCAGTTGCTCCGGCTCGCGCTCGGGCAGCTTCGCCTTCATCGGGAAATCCGTCTTCGGCAGGTTTAATGTGCTCTTCAGGTCTATCGGTTTGGCCATCTCTAGGGGCTCGGATACCTTTCTTTTTTGTTCTATATTGCGTTGTAGAATTGCGTGCGGCAGCTCGGGCATGCCGCCGACCGGCGTGGTCCAGAAACACGGGTGCTAATTGCTTCGCCTCAAAAGTTGCAATTCGTATGTTACAATGCTTTTTGAACGGTGTCAGCCGTGCCCGGCCGGACATCCTTTTCCGTGGCTATGCGTCTAAGCTTACATAACACTGCACGGGGGATTCCAGGCAGCTCAAATGGCAGACTTCACGACGAGAATTGACGACCCCGGCCGCACGACGGCTCAACCTGAGCTCCCGATTGGACGTTTCCAGTCGCCCGCCGAAGAGTCTGAGCTGAAGAATTTCTTTTCCAACCTGAAGGATTTCCTGACGGACCGTCGCATCCGAGTGAAAGGCGCCCAGTCCGTGGTGTTTGTGCCTCAGGTTTTTGGCGACAGCACGGGATCCAACCTGAAAGAGCTTTTCCGCTCGGCACCTCGCGGAGCCGTGAAGTCCGACCTGCTGGTGAACTGGAATGCAGGGTTCGGCGGCTTCTGGCAGAACCTGCGTGACACAATCTTCCCGCCCAAATTGCCGCCGCTGAAAACCACCAGCCAGCCGGTGGCCGTCAAAGAAATTTGGTCGAAGAATACACAGTTCACGCGGGTGCAGGCGCTGTCCTTGGCGTTTCACGTAGTCATCCTGGTGCTGATTATCGTGCCGTTGCTGCCCGAGTTGCTTTCGCCGGCGACCACCAAGGCCAACACCAAACTTGACGTCATTGCGATTTCACCCTTCCTGCCCAAGTTGCCTCCTGGCGCGAAGAAGGCCGGTGGTGGCGGCGGTGGTGGTTCGCACGATGTGCTGCCAGCGAGCCGCGGCAAACTGCCCAAGTTTTCGATGACGCAGTTCACGCCTCCCAAGGTGGTCACGAACCCAAACGCGAGACTCGCGATGACGCCTACGGTTCTCGGTCCACCGGAACTGAAGTTGCCCAGCCCGAACATGAATAATTGGGGCGACCCACTGTCGAAGGTTCTGAATGATTCGAACGGTCCGGGCAGCGGCAATGGAATTGGCTCGGGCAACGGCACGGGCGTGGGTAGCGGCAGCGGCGGCGGCGTTGGGCCTGGAGAAGGCGGCGGCACCGGCGGCGGGGTGTTCAATGCCGGGACTGGCGGTTACGGTTATCCCGCATGTATTTACTGCCCGCAGGCGCAGTATTCCGATGAAGCCGTAAAAGCGAAGTATCAGGGCACGGTATTGCTGGTTGCCGTCATCACGCCGGACGGGAAAGCCACGGACATCAAAGTGGTGAAGGGCCTCGGCCTCGGCCTCGATGAAAAGGCGATCGAGGCTGTACGGACCTGGAGATTCAGGCCCGCGGCGGGACCAAACGGCAAGCCGGCGCCAGTGCGGCAAACCATCGAAGTTACGTTCCACCTCTACTGATTCCTCAAGATCGGCTCGCTCTCTGCCCGCCCCACATTTCGAGGACTTCACGCGACGTTTACCTTAAGGACCACACCGTATCTGCGCCGGTTCGCATCTGCTACGATGTGCCTTATGAAAATTCCTTCTCGAGTGTTGGTCTGTTTGTTTCTCGGCGTGATCTTTTTCGCGACGCGCGCCGCAGCCCAGAATGGCTCCTTACAATTTGAAGCTCGCATCACTCCTTCTGGCGGTATCGATGAGCCAGTGCGCTCGTTTCCCTTCTATCTGTTGAGTAAGAGCTACGCGGATATCCAAAAGGAAGCGGCGGTGATGTCTCCTGGCGCCAATATGGACGCGTTCATAGGCACCCTCGAAGTCTCCAAGGAATTGAAGGCTTGGATGAAGTCCAATCAGCGGGTGAACCTGTCGGGCGAGGACTTCGTCAAGAAATTGAAGCCGGACGACGTTATGAACGTGCCCGAATTTTTCCATGCGTATGTGGAAAGAATGATTGGCGATTCGACCGTGGTGTTCCCCACACCGAAATACAAGCCCGAAGACAAGACCAAAGATCCAGATAAATATGCGCGGCTGAAGAAACAATATCTGGACGCGGTGCGAGCCTTCCTGGCCCAGAATCCGACTTCGACCGATGGTATTGACCTGAGCCTGGAAGAAGTAAATCCGGGACACCAATGGGATATGTTGAAAGCGCGGGGCCAGACGGATACGACCCGCGAGACAAGAGCATTGGCGCAGGCGAAATACCTGGTGGCTCGCGCGGAAACCAATCTGGAGGGCCAAGGCTATTTTCGTGGCATTCGTCCGGGCACTTACTGGCTTAGCACGCTGGATGTAGATGCCAGCGCCGGAGACGCCCGCGAACGCTGGGACGTGCCGGTCAGCGTGCGGCCGGGTGGACCCACCTACATTACGCTGTCGAGCGTGAACGCCGCGCCTGCCCAGCACGCCAGCATTCAATAACGATATTCGCTGCACATGATGGAAGCCGCCGACATCGCGCGATGGATCCACGGTCTCGCCAGTTCCGACGCCCAGCAAAAAGCCGAAGCAGGGATGAGGCTGTATCTCGCAGGAGTGAATCTTTGCATGCCGCTCCTGAGCCAGTGGGTTGGCGATCCTGAATTCCGCGGACTGACGCTGCCGGAGAAGCCGAATGCGGCTGGGGGCGCGTCCACACACCACGGACCTTCGACCATCGTTGTAGGAGTCGCGGTGCATCCCGAAGCATTCGAGAAAATCCGCATTGCCAACAATTCTCCGCGCCTCGCGAACGTGCCACCTGATCAGGATGCGCAGGAGTTTGAACTCCACCTGGAAGACTCGATTGAACTGGACATTTTGACCACGCGTGCGCCCGCTGGCAGCGGCGCGATCGCGCGCTTTCTGGAGAAATTCGGCGAGGGGATTCAGCAGGTGGAGATTTATGTTCGCGGCGTGGACCGCGCGACGGCCATTCTGCGGTCGCGATTCGGCCTCGCGCCAATTTATCCCGCCGCCCGCGCAGGCGCCGATGGCACGCGCGTCAACTTCTTTCTCGCCGCCACACCCGATGGGAAAAAAGTCCTGATCGAATTGGTGCAAGCCGCGGGCTAGCAGTTCCCAGGCCCCAGAATCGTTCTGCATAAGCGACCCGCAAGCCTGCGCGACATATAGTTCGCTGGCCGTTCCCGGCGCTAAGTCCCCACAATCCAATAGGACTGGTTTTAACCGTACATTAATTCGAGCGTGTTACACTGTGGCTCAGGGGCGATCACAGTTTCACCTTCAGCGCACTTATATCCTTTGAGGAGCAACACGATGCCGTTCGTAAATGAAATCGAAGAATCGCAAGCCGACGATCACCTGCGCGAGATTTACGGAAAAATCGAACAAACCCTGGGCTTTCTGCCGCACTACTTCAAGACGCTGGGCGCAAAACCGGCCGTGATCGAAGCACAATTGCAGTTGAACCCGGCCATCATGGCTGACGGTGCGCTGCCCATGCTGGTGAAGGAGCAAATCGGGCTGGTTGTCAGCGGCATCAATTCCTCGGCGTACTGCGTCATGTTCCACATGGAGCTGCTGCGGCGTTTTGGGGTGGACAAGAACGTCGCGCGGAAATTGACCACGAATTACGAAAGTGCCGCGGTCGAACCCAAAGTGAAGGAGCTGTTCAAGTTTGCCGAGAAATTGACCCGCCATCCCGATGACATCGGCGAATCCGATACGGATGCGCTCAAAAAAGCCGGATGGGATGATGCCGCCGTGCGTGAAGCCGTGCTCACCGTGGCGTATTTCAACTACATCAATCGCGTGTCGCTGGGGCTGGGGCTGGTCACCGATTTCTACGTTGATCGGTAGCGGCGATCATCAGGCCACCGTCGACCCGAAGCATTGGAGCGCTGGCGCACTGAAGTGCGCCGCTACAAACCTCTCGCTACGTCCGCAGCTACTATTCGCCGCTCTGTTCGATCAGTTTGGCGACCAGCGCTGTCCAGCCGGTCTGATGGCTGGCGCCCAGGCCCGCGCCGTTGTCACCGTTGAAATATTCATAGAATAGAATCAGGTCCCGCCAGAAGGGATCGCTCTGGAAAAGCTCGACATCTCCATAAACAGCGCGGCGGTTGTCCCGCTGCAGAAATATATGCGAGAGCCGGCGAGAGATCTGGCGGGCGGCTTCCCATAGACTCATGTGCTGTCCAGAACCAGTCGGATATTCCACTTTGAATTCTTCGCCATAGTAATAGTGAACGCGCTGCAGCGATTCGATCATCAGGAAATTCATGGGGAACCACACCGGCCCCCGCCAATTGGAATTTCCGCCAAATAGTTCACCCGTGGATTCGGCAGGTTCGTAGTCGACGGCCTGCGGATGCCCGTTCACATCGAGCATGAAGGGATGTTCCTGATGAAACTTCGAGAGCGCACGAATGCCGTGGCGCGAGAGGAACTCATTCTCGTCGAAAACATATTTATAGATGCGCTCGAGCTTTTTCCGATTGGCGATGGATAAAAGAAGGCGCGCGCCCTTGTCCGTCTTCTGGCTCATGTCCACGTGTTCGAGCACGTCCGGATTGTGGTGAAGGAACCAGTCCATGCGTTTGCAAAAACTGGGCACGCGGGCCAGATCCTCCGGTTCAAACGCCTCGACCGCGAAAAGTGGAATCAGGCCGACGATGGAGCGAACTTTCATGGGCAGATGCGTGGTTTTTCCCAGATGCAAGACGTCGTAGTAGAAACCGTCCTTCTCATCCCACAAGCCAATCCCTTCGCCGCCTAAATCGTTCATGGCCTGCGCGATGTGCACGAAGTGCTCGAAGAACTTGCTGGCCACGTCTTCGTACGCGGGGTCGTCGTGGGCCAACTCCATGGCCATCGCGAGCATGTCCAGACAGAACATCGCCATCCAACTGGTGCCGTCGGACTGCTCTATGAAATTTCCCGGGCCAAGCGGCATGGAGCGGTCGAAAACGCCGATATTATCGAGTCCCAAGAAGCCGCCTTCGAATACATTCTTCCCTTCGGGGTCCTTGCGATTCACCCACCAAGTAAAATTCAGCAGGAGCTTGTGGAACAACCGCACCAGGAAGTTACGATCCTGCTTCCCTTCAACGCGCCCCGCAATTTTATAAACGCGCCAGGTTGCCCAGGCCAAAACCGGCGGATTCACGTCGGAAAAATTCCATTCGTAAGCTGGAACCTGACCGCTGGGGCTCATGTACCACTCGCGATGGAAAAGAATCAGTTGCTGCTTCGCGTATTCGGGATCAATCAGTGCCAGTGAGACGCAGTGGAACGCCAAATCCCAGGATGCATACCACGGGTATTCCCACTTGTCCGGCATGGAAATTACGTCGGAATTGTAAAGATTCGTCCAATCGCAGTTGCGTCCGGCCTTGCGGCCAGGATCGGGGGTTGGTTGCGTGGAATCTCCCGCGAGCCAGCGACGGACATCATAGTGATAGGTCTGTTTGCACCAGAGCAGGCCAGCGAAGGCCTGCCGCTGCACGCGGCGCGCGTCGGCGCTCATGTTCGGGTCAACGCGCTTTTCGTAAAACTCGTCCGCCTCTTTTTTGCGCTGATCAAAAACGGCATTGAACGCCGGGCCAAACAAGTTCTTCACGGGCTCTTGCGCTGGCGAAAGATCCTGGTTCGTGAGGCGCAGGCGGATCGTCCGGCTCTGGCCCGGAGCGACCTGCGAGGCGAAATGCGCGGCGGACTTTGTTCCCATCATCGCCGGATTGACCGCGCTGCGCTCGCCATTGACCAAATAGCGATGGAAGGCGTCCTTCACGTAAGGGGTGTTGTTCCTCTGATTGAACAGGCGCTCCATGTTCGTTTCATTTTCGGTGAAGAGCACCTCGGGCGAGCCTTCGATGAGCAGCCAGCGTTTGCCGTAGTGAAATTCGTTCAACTCAAACAGCTCGCCGCCTTCGACCGGCTTCCCCCGCTTGACCTCCGGCGCATCGTAGGCATCGCCCCAGCCCCAGCGATTGCGAAACCACAAGGTCGGCAGCAGATGTAGCGGCGCGGTTTGCGGCCCGCGATTCCAAGCCGTAATGCGGATTAAAATGTCTTCCCAGGTGACCTTGGCGTATTCGACGAAGACATCGAAATAGCGGTTTTCGGCAAAAATTCCCGTGTCAATCAGTTCGTATTCCGGATCGCGGCGGGTGCGCTTGCCGTTTTCATCCACGAGTTGTTCGTACGGGTAGCGGGCTTGCGGATACTTGTAAAGATATTGCAGATAAGAACTGGTCGGCGTGGCATCCAGATAGTAGTAATACTCTTTGACGTCTTCACCGTGATTCCCTTCGCGGTTGGTAAGGCCAAAGAGGCGTTCCTTGAGAATGGGGTCTTTTTCGTTCCAAAGCGCAAGAGCGAAGCAGATATGCTGGTGGCGATCGCAGAAACCGGCGATGCCGTCTTCGCCCCAACGATAGGTGCGCGACCGCGAATGATCGTGCGGCAGATAATTCCAGGCGTCACCGTTCGCGCTGTAATCTTCCCGGACCGTACCCCATTGGCGCTCGGAGAGATACGGCCCCCAGCGCTTCCAGTGGGCCACGCGCTCAGCGCTGGCCAGCAACCTCTCGTCTTCGGCTGTCATCAAGGGATTCATGGAGATATTTTACTGCCCGTGCATGGGACGTACGCAATTCCTGGCTTCTTGGCTTTAAGCTCGCGGCATGTTGGAATGCGATCGAAGAGCCTCATTGAGCCTCAAAGAACTTTACCTGCAGCGGCAGCGCGTTAGCAAGGCACCGCAGCTTGCCTGTTTTCATGGAGTCATCGCGAGCATGCCGCCTCATTCGCAAGTGGCGCGAGGTGCGCTCGATTCTGTATTCTCTCTAAGTTGGGTCTTCGAGTCATATTGCACACCGTGAAGGATTGAGCGTAATTCAATCAACCTCGACAATCGAGTCCGTATCGCGCGCGAAACTGGAGACGGTCGCGGGCTCGAGACGAACTGTTTTCTTCTTAGTCGCCATTGCGGCAACGGTCGTTATCGCCCCGATGCTGTTTCTCGGCAACGCGTCGGGCCACGATTTCCAGTTTCATCTCGCGTCCTGGCTGGAAGTCGCAGGCCAATGGCACGAAGGAATTGCCTTCCCCCGCTGGGCTGAATGGGCGAACTGGGGCTTCGGAGAGCCGCGATTTATTTTTTACCCTCCGGCGTCGTGGATGTTTGGTGCCGCGCTTGGTTCGGTATTGCCGTGGAAAATGGCGCCGGGAGCGTTCATATGGCTGGCGCTGGTGCTGGCCGGAATTTCGATGTGGTGCTTTGCGCGCGAATGGCTTTCGCGGCGTGAAGCCATCATGGCTGCCGTGCTGTATGCGGTGAATCCATATCACCTTGTTGTCGTTTACTTGCGCAGCGATTTCGCGGAACTGTTGGCTAGCGCTCTATTTCCACTGGTGTTATGGGGCGCGTTGCGTTGCCTGAGAGAGGGATGGCGCCGGTGGCCATTATTGGCGCTGCCGTTTGCCGCAGTCTGGTTATCGAACGCGCCCGCCGCAGTGCTGGCGACTTATACGTTGGCGCTGTTGTTCGTGGTGGCGTGCATCTTGCGACGGTCGGTGCGGCCCTTGCTTGCGGGTGGGCTTGGAATGTCCGCGGGGTTCGGGTTCGCAGCGTTTTATATCCTGCCCGCGGCTTGGGAACAACGCTGGGTGCAAATTCACCAGGCGCTCGCGGATATGCTGCGCCCGGACCAGAATTTCCTTTTCACGCATAGTGGCGACCCGGAATTTCTTTTTTTCAACTGGAAAGTGTCCGGCATCGCGTTGGGGGTTATCCTCGCGACGGCGATTGGGGCAGTTTTCGCCGCTCGCCGTCGCCGGCAGTTCCAGGATGCCTGGTGGATGCTTCTTTCGATCGGCGCTGTCGCGACATTTTTGATGTTCCCGCCAAGCCTGTTTTTGTGGCGATCGCTGCCGAAACTGCAATTCGTGCAGTTCCCCTGGCGCTGGTTGGGACCGCTCGACTGCCTGCTCGCGTTCTTTCTTGCGGCGGCGGTCGGAAAAGCGAAGCGCCAGTGGGTTTGCTGGGGCCTGGCGGTTGTTACTCTCGGATCGCTTGGCACTGCGTTGGTGAAGGATGGCTGGTGGGACAGCGAGGACATCCCCGTTTTGGCTAAGGCTATTCAAGCGGGCATTGGTTACGAAGGGACCGACGAATACCAGCCGCTTGGCTGCGATCGGTACGAATTGCCGGGCAGTGACGCTGACGGTGAACGGATCGCTAAGTCTCCTACGCCGCACATCGAGCAGTTTGATTCATCTTCCTCTGACACCGCGCCCGTAGCTCAGGTGAATTTTCGCATACAGCGCTGGACCGCGAACCGGAGGAGCTTTTCCGCGCAAGCGAGCGCGCCTGCTACGCTCGGACTGCGGCTGCTTGATTACCCTGGGTGGCAAGTTCAAGTGGACGGAACGAGCGGTCGCGCCATGGTGGCTCCCGACACCGCGCAGATGTTGACCGCGGTTCCGGCGGGCGTTCACGATGTGAATGTAGAGTTTCGCAACACGTGGGACCGCACGGCGGGCGCGTTGATCTCGCTGACGTTTACAATTGCGCTCGTCATATTCTTGTTGATCAATCGCGTCTCACTCCGCAAACTCTAGCTCTGAAATTTCCTTTGAAGGGGGTCTGGACCAATCACGCCGCAGCGAGTTCGAGAATCACAACAAGGCGCCGCGGGCCGTGCGCGCCCATCACTAGAGTTTTCTCTATGTCTGCCGTGCGGCTGGAGCCAGTGATCATGCCCACGTAGGAATTTTGTGCCGCCATACCACGCTCGCGGATTCGCGCGAACGCGTCGTCGAGAGTGGGCACGAGTTGGCTGGCACTCGCGACAACAATGTGCACAGGCGCCACGATGGATGCTCCGCGGCCACCGCATGCGGCCGAAACTATCACCGATCCGGTCTGGGCGACGAGAACCTCAGCCAATGTGATGGTCGCTTGAGAGTTCTCGTGCGGCCAGCCTTCACTGGACCAGCGAACATCCTTGCGATCGCGCAAGCCAGCCGACATTTGCCGCAGCTCGGGAGCGTCCTGTACAAACATTTCCCCTGCGGGCAACGACGCTAGTACGCTTTTCAGCGCTTCGCTGCTCGAGCGCGAGTTCGGCATCACAATCAGCTCGGTCTTGTTGCCGACGCACTCGCGCTGGAAACGTTCCAGCGCATCCAGAATGGGAGCGAAGATTTGCTGTGTGCCGCGAGTATCTTCGTTGGTCCACTGAACTGGCGTAGGCCTTTTCAGCGCGGTCCTGATTCGCGCTAGGATTCGTTCGCGTCCCAGATTTTCAATTTGCGCCATCGTGCTCCTTCCACAGCGCGCGGAATGATGCGGTTGGAATTGGCGGTGCGGTGCGGTCCTTGGTCCAGGCGCGCAAAGGATCGAGCGGTGTGCCTTCAAGTCCTAGGGCATACAAGAATCGTAATGCGCCGCGACCGAGCGAGCCAACAAATCCGAAGCGCGTTGCGCTCATCATGCTCCAACGCCACATTTTGAATGCGATGCGCTCGCGCCAGGGCCGATGCGCGCGATCTACCGAGTTTCGCCGGTTATGCAGCAGATGATGATGCAGATTAATTTTCACCGGGCACGCTTCCGTGCACGCGCCGCAAAGCGACGAAGCCTGGGACAAATGTTGAAATTCATTCAGCCCCGCGCAGATGCGGCGTAAGCACGCTGCCGATGGGCCCTTGGTAGGTGGTTGCATAAGTGTGCCCGCCGATGTTGCGATAGATCGGACACGCGTTCAGGCAAGCGCCGCAGCGGATGCAATGCAGTACGTCGCGCTGTTCCGGATCGGCGAGTAGGTCCGTGCGCCCGTTATCGAGCAAGACCACATGAAATTCGTCGGGCCCAGTCAATTCGCTGGTGCGGCGCGGCCCGCCTACCAGCGTGTTGTAGCAGGTCAGCGGCTGGCCAGTGCCGGCGGTCGCAAGCACGGGCAAGAGAATCGCGAGATCTTCCATGCGCGGAATAATTTTTTCGATTCCCGAAAGCACCACGTGAATTTTAGGAAGAGTGACACCAAGATCAGCGTTCCCCTCGTTCGTCGTGATGCAAACCATGCCGGAATCCGCCACCAGGAAATTTGCGCCGGTGATTCCCATTTCGGCCGAGAAGAAGGCGCGCCGCAATGCTTGGCGAGCGGCCGCGACCAGTTGTTGCGGATCGTCTGTGTCAATCCCGCCCAGTTTTTCCTTGAACAACGCGGCGATGTCTTTCCGCGTGAGATGCATCGCAGGCGTGACGATGTGATACGGCGGCTCATTCCGCAACTGCACAATGAACTCGCCGAGATCTGTTTCGAAAACCTGTATCCCCTGTTTTTCGAGCGCGCGCGCGAGATGAATCTCTTCTGCCACCATGGATTTCGACTTCGCGATGGTGCGCACGCCACGATTTGCAGCGAGGTCGACGATATAGCGCCGCGCTTCTTCCGCGTTTTCGGCCCAAAATACGTGGCCGCCACGTTCTTTCACGCGGCGCTCGAATTCTTCAAGATAGCGATCGAGATGGTTCACCGCTTCGCGCTTGATGCTCTGGCATTGCTCGCGCGCCGCTTGCCAATCGAGAAACCGCGAGCGCCCGTCGCTGACTGCGGCATCGTAATGATCAATCCCGCGACGCAGAATTTGGCGATGGACCAGATCGGCGGACTTGGTCGCCGCGTTTCGCAGAAAATCCTGCGCGGCGGTCATGATTTCACCCCCGCGCCATGCGCGGCATCTCTTCCGTCTCCCGTATGCGCCAGAATGCTAGCAAGATGAATCGTGCGCGCTGGCGAATTGCGCCGCCGGAGAACTCCTTCTACCTGCATCAGGCAGCTTGCATCGGTGGATGTCACATACTCCGCGCCCGATTTTTCCGCGTTGCCCGCTTTGGTGTCTCCCATCGCTGCGGAAATCATGTGGAACTTGGTGGCAAAGGTCCCGCCAAAGCCGCAACATTCTTCGCTGTACGGCATTTCAACGAGTTCGATTCCGCGCACATGGCGCAGCAACTCGCGCGGTTGGTGTTTCAGGCTTAGTTCACGCAAAGGGTGGCAGGCGTCGTGATACGTGACGCGATGCGGGAAGCTGGCGCCGACGTCCCCCACGCGTGCAACTCTCACCAGATATTCGGAAAATTCATACACGCGCCCGCCAATTTCCACGGCGTCGTCATGCAGGGGATTGCCCGCAAGCAGTTCAGGATAGAAATTGCGGACCATCGTGGTGCAGGAACCCGAAGGACAGACGATCGCGTCAGCTTCGCGAAACACTCGAACGAATCGCTCGGCAAGGGGCCTGGCATCTTTCCAATAACCAGTGTTGAACGCGGGTTGTCCACAGCAGGTTTGCTCGACGGGAAAATTCAGCTCGCAACCAATCCGGCGCAGCACGTGCGCCATGTCCATGCCGACCTGGGGGCTCAACTGGTCCACAAAGCAGGGGATGAACAAAGCCACGTTTGGCATCGCCTGAGTATAAAGCTTGATTCCCTTTCGCGCTCAGGAGCCCCGATAAAATTGAAACGGCGCCCAGTAGAATGGACGGCGGTACACGGTGCCGGAATGAAGCAACGCGAGTTTCGCATCGCGCAAAGCCACGTACGGCGGTACGCCTTTGCTGATTTCAGAGTAGAGATGATCCATCAGTTGGGGCGTGGAATTGTCATTCACTTCCCAAAGCGCTGCAATCACGCCGTGCGCACCGGCGCGAAGGAAAGCCCACGAAAGCCCGACCAAGCCTTCGCCCGAGTAGGTGCGCACGCCTTCACCGTGGCAGGCTGAGACTATCACCAGGTCCGCATGCAGGGGATGCTGAATAATGTCGCGAGCATAGAGTTTGTAATTGTCGCCTCGCTTGCTGAGGATCACCGCCGAATCGAGCGGACTGGTGCGGCTTGCCGTCCCGTGTGCGACAAAATGGATGTGGGAAAAGGCCTCGGGCTGGCTATTGAAGTATGCATCCGGTGTTGCATTCGTGCCCGCAAACACGGCGCGGTCGGGTGCGGGGAAATAATTTTCGATCCTGCTTATTTCTGCCGCCGCTTGCGGGAGCTTCGGGAATTCCGCGTCCGGCGACACGGGATCGCCCACGAGCAAGAGCTTCTTTGCAGGCGACGCGTGGCGTTCAGCACCAGCGGCGAGAAGCGCCAAAGAATTGGCATACGAGACGACGACATCTTCAATCCAGTAATGCAATTGCGGCGCGGGAGCCAGCAAGGTCTCGAAATTCAGACTATAGAGGCTTCCATCGGGCAAGATCGTGACGCGCGAGCCCTTGGGGATCAATTTCGCGGCGGGCGCCACCAGCAGATCGTAGAGCTTCCGCCCTGCGGCGTTCTGCGTTTCCAGCACGTCGCGCGAGCCAAGCAGCGCCTGCCGGTAGGATTGCACTAGCGGATCAATTTCCTTCGCTGGAGGCAGGGTATAAAGCGTCACACGCGCCGGCGTGACCAGCCACAAATACGAATGGTCCGCACCCAGCCAGTAGTCAAGAAGAACGGTGTCGGAGCGCTTGGCAACCTGCCGCGGATTGAAATCTTTCGCTGAAAAGCTGATGGACGCAGAGTTGATGCCAAGGCCCTCGGCCAATGTGCGCGCACTACTGACTTCCGCTACTTGCAATGCCGCTTCTTCCTTGTGATGGGCCACAAGAAAATCTATGTAGTCATCGTACAGACTGATAGCGCCCGCCAAGAAGGAAAGGCGAAAATCCTCGCGCTTAATCGAGGACCGCACGGTTTCAATGGTAGCGAGGGCCTTGCGGAAATATTCTTCGGCCCGCGCGGGGTGATCTTCTACCGCATACACGTTCGCCAGAGCAGACTCAGCTTGCCAACGCAGATAGCTGTCCGAAGTCTTCTCTCGGAGCACTTCACGCAAGCCCGATTCTGCTTGCGGGAAGTCTTTATTGCCTGTCGCGATGTAGCTCTCGGTTATAAGTGAAAATAGTTGAAGTGATCTATCGTTAGACGAACGCTCCAGAGCAAGCGCTTCGTGGTTGTACTGTTCGGCCCGATCATAGTTTTGTTCCATCACCGCCACGTGCGCAAGATTGTTCAGGCAATTAGCCTTGGCTGCTTTGTTATCAAGCTTGCGAGCCAGGTCCAGCGCTTGCTGGTAATGCTGCTCGGCAGGAACGTAGGAGTGTATGTCGTACTCCATCGTTCCGATGTTCGTCAACCAAACCAGTTCATCCTCATTGAGGCCTAACTTTGCCGACTCCGTGCGCGCTCGTGCGAACAAATCTGCGGCCTTTTCCAGATCCCCCATTTTGTAGTAATTCCATCCCTCATTGCCGAGCGTCTTGGCAACTAATGCTTCCGCGCCAATGGATAACGCCAGATCCAAGGCCTTTTCGTACCAATCAATTGCTTCGTCATATCGTTCCTGAATCATGGCGAGGCGGCCCAGACTGCCAAGTGCTTTCGTTTCAAGGAATGGCTGCCTTTTTTCGCGTGCGATTAGAAGTGCGTGGCGAAAGGCTGACTCGGCCGACGGGAGATCGTTTTGAATTACACTGAGCGATCCCTGAGCAAGGGATACGTCACCCAGAAGATCTGGCTCAGAGGATTTTGCGAGATTTTCCGCAGTAGACAGATCCGCGCGAGCTTCAGCAAAGCGTCCCAGCGAATAACTCGCTTGGCCATGAATGATATTTCGGCGAACGGCAACATCGGGTGGAATGTCTCCATAGGAGATCGGTGCGGCGAGCAATGCAAGTGCGTCCTTCCCAAGTCCACGCCACACGAGGATTTCAGCGCAGAGAGTCTGGAAGCGCAAGGCCCATTCGGAATTGGTCCCGGAGTATTCGCCATATGCACTCTGAGACTCTTGATATGCACCCGCAAGATCTCCGTGCTGAAATTTCAGTTGAGTATCCTGATAGGTCTGCGCAGGTGCACGTCTCGAGTGACACCCACAGATGAAAAAACTAACGGCCGCAGCGCAAAAAAAAGTAAGGCCTACGGATAGCCTACCCCGTTTCCGGTGCCGCCTGGTCCGTTCACGGTGGCATTGGTCGCTGAACCCATTTCCAAACGAAGCATCGTGACAGAACGCTGGTAGGACTGCAGCTCGAATTCGGCCAAGTAGATCTTGCCGAAATGCGGCACAATCAGCACGTTCCCGAAGCGCTGCACTTCCGGGCAATTCATCTTGATGTCTTTCACCAGCGAACAAAGCACGATCCCCTTGGACTCCGGGAAGATGTCTCCCGCGAACCAGTTATACCGCTCACGCAGGAAATCCGGTACGTCCGATTTGGGCTGCCCCCACATAAAGCGTTCTTGCATCGCTAGGCGGACCTGCTGGTTCTGCTCGTATTCCGTCTTGAATGCCGTAAAGGTCCCCAGCCGGTTAAAAAGATAATTATCGAGATCTACTTGCACGGGACATCCAGCAATTCGCAGGTTTTCGAATTGGCTTCCGACCGGCGTGATCGTGGGTTCGCTGCCGTCGGCTGGATGATTGGACGAGATTCGCGCAACCACGCGATCTGCCGTCACAATATTGTGAACGTTCAATCCCTCAACAGTCGCGGAAACAAATGTTGTGTAGCTTCCATCCTTCGGATTCTGGCTTCCAGAAACCTCCGTGTAAGCTGCTTTGAACGACACGATGTCCTTGACGTTAAAATTTTCGACGCGCGCAACTCCACGTCCGCCGCTTTGCGGCAATGAACCCATGGCCTGAACTTCAATCAGCTGCTGGAACGGACGGTCGATTCGCCCGCTCAGACCGTAACCGTGCGCGTTATAAAGAAAGATCCGGTAGGGTGTTCCCATCGGAATTGTCCTCCTGCCTCAAAATTGAAATTAGTTACTTCGAAAATGCGAGCGTGAATGGATAGCGAGCTATTTCGGTTCCGGTGCTCGCGGCGCTTTCCGGCGTCGCCAACCCGCGTACGACCGCGGCGTAATTTCCGGGCTTCAGCGTTGCTGGCGGTATCAGCAACTGCACGGAATTCTGCGCCTCTTGGCCCGAAATGTTCAAGGAATATTCCGCCGCGCCAGACGCGTTCACCAGTTCGCAGATATACAGAGGAAACTGCTTTTCGGGAGGAATATCAATGTACAAGCTGAACGGCTTATTCGACGGCACGGTAATCGTCAGTGGCTCTCCGCCGCGGGAGTTTGCACCGATCAAGGAATACGAAGGGAGAGTTTGCGGCGCGATGGAAGGCGCTGCAGTTTTCAAATGAGGGATGACAATCAAATTCTGATAGCCGGCAAAGAGCAATAGCAGCGCGAAGACCGGTACGGCAAAACTCGGACGCAGCAATGCCGCGAACCATCCACCCGATGAGGGCTTGCCTTCGGCGACCGCCGGCGCACGCGAAGCCGCTGTGACCAGCCCCGACTCCAGTACCGCTCGCGTGTTCTCGACAAACGCGGCAGCCAGCTTTAAGTCCTCGGCGCACTCCGGACAGCCGAAGTAATGTTCTTCGTACTGTGCGCGAAGCTCGCCTGAGAGTTCCCCGAGGACGTAGCGTTCAGCCGCTTTTAGCCGGACTGCTTCAGTGTGCTCCATAGTTTTCGTCACATCAGTAGTGACTTGGAACCTCCAAACGTTTCATTCGCGCCATCTCGTTGTTTCGCCTGCGGCAAACCCTCCGCCTGGCTCTTCTCGTAGTAAGCCCGGAAACTCTGCTTGGCCCTGTGCAGCAGCACGCGCAGATAGTCGCGATCGACGCCGAATTCACGGCAAACATCGTCTTTCTCCTTTTCTTCCAGGAAGATAGAGCGAAGAAGCTGGCCATCCTTCTCCCCTAGCTGCGACAAAACCTTCCTTACTTGTTCACGCGTCTGCTTGGTCACCAGGAAGCCTTCAAGATCCATAACCTTGTCCACCGGTTCGGGCACATGGTCATCTAAAGAAGCGCCGTGGTTCGTTGAGCGGTAGAACTCCTGTAACACATTGTTGCAAACGGAGTTAACGAAAGCACCCAGACGCTCGGGCTGGCGGATTCCCTCGGCCTGCATCGCCTTAAAAACTCGCAAGAAAGTTTCCTGTGCGATGTCGTCGACCGCCTGGGAGGAACGTAGCCGCGACCTCAGCTTGATCACCAGCAGCTTGCGAAAGTACGCAACGAAGTGCTGCTCCGTGGGAAAGTCCCGTTCACGGAGGCGTTTCAGGTAGGCCTCATCGAAGGAAAAAAATTCCACGCGCGCCTCGAAAGGAAGGCGCGAGTATATCCCGGCCCCGATAACCAACGCAATCTGAGCCCGTTACGCTTTTGTGTCACCCCTTTTGCGCCTCGGGGCTCACCGGTGTGCTGAATCCGTGGAAGCTCGTTCTACAAAATATTCTTCCCACAGTGAAACGCTTCGCTCGCTTGCTGCACTACTTCTGCGTAGTTGTACTGACATCGGATTGGGAGAGCAGGTGGCCCAATCCGGGTGATGGTGCAGCGCTGGTCTCCCATCCCCAAAGGCGCACTCCGGCCCTGCCGGTCAGGGAACCCCACCGGGGTGCGCCTCCCCATCTGCGCCCAACCCTTGCGCGGGCAAAAACTGAGGAACTTCGAGATGAGTTCATACGTCGCTTTAGAAGCAGAAACGCCAGTGAAGACGGCCAGCGAGTTCGATTCTCGGATGGCGAGGATGCTCTTGGACTATCACGACGGCGTCGAATCCGACATGTTGAACGCACGGGCGGTGGAATTCATCGCCAAACCGGGCCGGGTGCAACATTTGCAGAATTGCGTGCGCCGGGAAGTGGCCGAGATCTTGAAGCAACAAACCGGTTTCGCCGGAATGTTCGTGCTGACCTCGCACAAGGAGCCGCGCCTGGTTCAGGTGCTCAGCTTCTGGGGCAGCGCGAAGCAAGCGACCGAGAATTGCTGGGAGGAATTGCGGGCTGTGCGCAAGCTTGTTGCACCGTTGATAGATGTCTGCGGCAAGGTGCATTCTTACGAGGCGGCGCTTCCCGAATCAACCGACGCAATGATACAGACGTCTCGCGTGCGAACGTGCTGAGACGAGACCCAATGGCCGAGCAAGCATGGCCACTAAGAGGAGCAACGCAGAATCAATTTGCCACGATCGTTGCAGCCAGATACATGGCTGCAGCGTATAGGGGTTCCGAGGGCCAAGCACTTATGTCAGAAGATTTTTATGGATCATCCGATGAAAAACAAAACCGCTTGTCCGCGCCGCAGAAACCGGCTCGCTGTGACGTAGCAAACTGCGGACGTCCGGCGATGTGTTCGCTGGAGCTCAAGCGCTTTTGCGTAGACCATTTTATCGCGCAGTGCTACGAGCGTTTGAACCGCTGCAATGCCAGCCCGTTTGCTGATCCCGATGAAGCGTCCTCTGTCTCGATTGATCGTTTCTTACATTCTTGCGCGCAACAAGCGGCAAGCTTGGTCCATCCGATCCGCGGACTAGACAATCTGGAGCGCGCGCGCCTGTTCGATATTCTGCTATGGTCGTCGGAACTCGCGGCCAAGCGCAGCGTCCTCAGATCAGAAAAAGCAACTGGCGCAAGTTCTTAGCGTCGGGCCTGAATGGCCGTCGCAGCCACGCAAGTTTCTGTTCAGAACAGCTTAGAAAGTCAGCTTAAGCCCAAACTCAATCGTACGCGGTGCCCCAAGCGCGAATACTCCCGTGCCAACCCCGACTCGTACGGAGTTCGCGCCGGCGTAGTTGGTGCCGTTGAGCGAGCCCGCGCCACCGGTCAAGATTCCGCTGAGGACGTTGCCGGGGATGTTGAAATTGGCGAAGTTGAACAGGTTGTAGAAGCTGACGCTCGGTTCGAAGGACAGTTCCCTTTCCTTGACGTTCACCTTGCCGATCCACGTGAGGCTCATATCGAAGGTCTTCAGCCAGGTGAGGCCGACTTCGCCGGGGAGTACGCCGGGGACGGTATTGCCCGTAGTCGGGTCCGTGTGGGTAATTTGCGGCGCCACGCCTCCGAGCGCCTGGAGCTGTGCCAACGTGAAGAGACCGTTGTTGATGAGCGCATTGCCGGCCGGGGTCGGGTTATTCGCGACAGTGTTGTTGTAGTTGTTGACGACGTTCGCGAGATCGCCGACAGATACTCCGCGCATGAAGGAACCTTGTTTGGTGCCCGGAATCGGGTCGCCGACGGTGCCATCGCCGGTGAAATCGGTGGCGAAGATTTCACCCGGGCCATTGCCCGTCACCGGAACTGCGAGTGCGCTGGCGAGCGGGCTATCGAAATGAAAAATGGTGCCGAGGCGGAAATTCCCCGGCAGATCGGCGTAACCGCCAAACGAAAATTGGTGTGTGCGGTCGAGCGCAGAAGGTCCGCTGAAACCGCAGGGATGATTGTTGTCAATCGTGGGGTTGACAAAGTCCTGATCGGCTGCGGCGGGAGAGGTGCCCGCAGAAGTGGAGAGCGCGGCGCCGCAATTGGTGAAGCGCGACAGTGAGTATGCGAATTGGAAGTTCAGGTATTTGACGCCGCGGAATGGGCTCTTCACATTGTCAACCAACTTCACGTCCAAGGCGTTGTAGACCGAGCGGCCAATTGGAAAAAGGAAGGTTGCCGGCCCCAGGTCTGGGTTAATTCCCGTGAAGGCACACGGGTAGCTCGTACCCAACCCGGTTTGGCAACCGCTGATTCCGAGGTCCGCCGCGGAATCGAGGCCGAAGCCCGCAAAGTCTGACATCGTTGCGGGTCCAGGAACCGGATTCTGCGGGGTTGCAGGATGCAACCCGGGACACGCTGCGATGGCGGCGTCAATGGATGCTACGTTGCAAGCACTGAGCGTGGCGGCGATGGCTTGCTGGGCGGCGGATTTATTGAAGAACCTAACATCGCCACTGTGATTCGCGTCCACGCCGATCAGATAGTGCAAAGCGACGTTGCGTAGATAATCTACGCTGAGAACCATGCCGGGACGCAGTTCTCTTTGTATGCCCGCATTCATTTGTATCGAGTAAGGCGTGCGGTAGTTGGGCGCCAAGGCTCCGAGCGGGATTGCCGAGCCACTCGCAATCAGATTGGGAATGTATGACGGGTTCGGGGCCTGGCTGCCGACGGCAGCGGACGCTGCTTGGTAGGTAGTCTGGAACGCGGCGATGCATTGCGCGGAGGTCACCCCGCTGCAGTTGCCGGCGCTGGCTCCAAGTGTGGCGCCGATCAGCGAGCTGCAAATAACACCGGCGGTGGTGGAGCTACCGCCGAGAAATTCTAGATTGGGCGAGCCGCCAGCCACCGGGAAAGGAACACCCGCGCCCGTGCCGCTGGCGCACGCCGTGGGATTAGCGAGGAATGCGCCGTTCGCGAGGCGTTCGGGACGATCGAACTCGGCGTTGTTCCAGATGGCGTTCTCGTAGAAAACGCCGATGCCGGCGCGGATTACGGTCTTCCCGTCATTGCGCGGATCCCAGGCGATTCCCAACTGCGGACCAAAATTGTGATCCGGCTGGTTTACTCTGTTGGCTAAGCCAGGCATCACGGCGTCGAGCGCAGTCGCCGCAGCACCAGTGAAGCCCGGAAGATCGCTGTCCGAGCGTCCCGTGTCGCGGACATAGCGCAGCCCGTAAGTGATATTCAGATTGGGCCGCAACTTCCAGCTATCGCCGAGGTAGAGGCCGATGCGATTGTCGGGAGGCGTGCCGCTGCAAGGCGCGTTGAATGCTGGAATTTCAGTATCACACTCTTCACCATTCCCGAGCGTCACATTGTCCACAGGATAGTTAAGCGGGCAGCCGGCTCCTTGCATTCCTGGCCCACCGGGACACGTGAACGGGCCGGTCGCGGCATTAGCGACCTCCAAAGAGCTGCCAATCGGGCTGACGTTGGGAGTGATGGCGCTGAATGAGAATAGACCGCCGCCACGCAGCCGATTGTACGAAACGCCATATCGAAGAATGTGCGTGCCCAGCAATTTGCTGCCGTCATACTTAAGCTGGCGGTCGGTCTGAAATGTTTGCTGTGGGGCCAAGAAATTGGGGCCAGTAAGAAAACCGAAGCTAGCAAAGTTCAGACTTACCGGAAAATTCGCGAACGGCAGACCTGAGCCGAGTACGGTGTCACCCAGGTTATTGATGAATTTCAGGTATTCGAAGCGGAAGCTGTGTGTGAATCCACCCTTGGTTGTGAAATCCGCGCCTATCACGTGCGTTCGCGTGTAGTTCTTATCCTGAAACGGCTGATAGCCTATGGCACCGCCCGTGGCCACCGCCCTGCTGTCAAAGTAGCTGAAGCGATAAAATAGCCGGATGTTTTGCCAAAGGTTGAAATCGAGACGGGCGTCATAGTCGGTTTCGCGGAAAGGGGTGCCAGTATTCCCGGTGTAGACATCGAATGGTGGAGCAGGAACGATCGGCGCCGAGAGGTTCTGATTAGTGTGTTCCGCATCCAGAAAGAAGAACAGTTTGTCTTTGAGAATCGGACCTCCGAAATTGCCGCCGTCCTGGTTTCGTTCGTATGGCGACGGCGGACCGGGAAGCGGGGCCGAAAAAACGCTGTTGCGGTACAACGCGAAACCCTCGCCGTGATAGTTATTCGTTCCTGAGCGGGTGGTCACGTTCACGGCACCGGATGAGGTCAGTTCGTTCGAAAGATCCAGAGTCGATTGGCTGATTTGAAATTCGTCGATTGCGCTGGCGGGAATGTTTTCGGTGGTGGTGCCGACGGTCTCATCACTCACGTCGACGCCATCCACTTCGATGCGGGCGGTGCGTCCAAAACGGCCACCGACGGAAATAGAAGAAAAGCCTACTTTGGTGGGGTCGAAATCGGAGCCGTCTTGAATTTGCACTCCGGGCTCCAGTTGCGCCAGATCCAAGAAGTTTCTTCCGTTGACCGGCAAATTCTCGATCTGGTCCTTGTTCAGAACCCCTTGGACGCTCGGTTGCTCGGTATTCACCGATACGGCTTGTTCGTTCACCTCCACCACCGCGTTCGCGGCGCCTACTTCGAGTGTGAGGTTGACGCCCGAGACGACTCCCACGCGAACCACCACACGCTGTTCAACGGTCTTGAAACCCTGCGCCTGTGCTCGCACAGAATAGTTCCCCGGCACGAGCGACCCGGAGTTGTAGACGCCGGAGGAACTCGTCGCTAAGTTTAAAGTCTGGCCCGTTTCGGTGTTCGTGATGGTGACTTTCGCCGCTGCCACCACGCCGCCGGTCGTGTCAGTGATCGTTCCCTGGATGTTTCCCGTGGCGACGGTACTCTGCGCGTATAGCGGCGCGACAGCTCCAACTAGAATCAATGCGATGAAAACGGCAGACACAACGGTTCTTACGTTTGTTGAAGTTCCCGGAAGCATGTTGTCCCACCCCAGGGAGCAGAACGAATGCTCCCGAATAAATTCACTACGTTGCGAAAAAAGATATACCGCTGGTTTTGCGCGGTCAAGCTTGGGATTACAGCGTAGCGACGAACGTTTTTACCTGTTAGTGGACAACCTGGACCGCGCGGCTGGTCGATATCCTGCCATGGTCGTCGGAATTGGCGGCCAAACGCAGTGTATTCAGATCAGAAAGAGCCGCCGGAGAAAGTTCCTAATACTCGAGGAAGAATCCAGAATTCCGGGCTAGCTAGTTTCTGTCGCGAAACCCCTATTTTGGCGAAAAAATTGACTGGGCAATAGAGATTTCAGGGATTTAGCGCGCCTGGGCAGAGGTTCGCAGAGCATTGCGGCCATGGATTTCGGGATCGAAAATGGAGTACTTGTAAGAGAAACGCGTCAGCCTCAAAGGGAGGGAAGCGGAAAGATCGTGTTACGCGGCTCTTCGTCTGCAAGACGATCGTTTCGATAGCAGGGCCGCAACTCTCATCAGGTTGTTGGCAAGCACGGCAGCACCTACCAATACCTCAAAGCGCTGGCGCCCTTCCGCAAGACAACGCTTCATGCCACGACCGCGGAACAGCACCGAGATGCGCCCCTCGATGCCGGCTCGAAAGCGCTGTCCTTGCTTGAAAGCAGGACTCTTCTCATACGCTTTGCGCTTCGCCGTTTTCTTCCCGCCACGCTGCGGGATGCACACCACCTGGACGCCCGTTTGCTGGCATGACTTCACATTGCTCTCACTAAAGAAGCCGCGATCGGAACTATACAACTTGGGAGAGCGTCCGAAGTTTTCCTGGTGGCGTTTCAGGGAAGCTTCCACCTGCTGATCGTCGCCAGGGTTTCCCTGCAGCACTTCATACTGTGTAATCAATCCTTGGGCACTTTCCGCGAGAAAGACTTTGTGGCCGAACTCCACCGGTGTTAGCAACTTGCCGCGCTTGATCAAATCGGTGTGCGTTTCAAAGATGGAATAGATCTTTTCGGCGTTGGGAACTTGCTCTTCCTGGAGCACGCGACGACGCGCCTGATCGATCACGCGTTCTCCCAGTTCACAGTAGTGGGCGATCTCCTTGCGAAGTTCGTCGATGGTCAGGTCGGCGGCCCGATCCTGGCCGCGCGCTTTGCGGGTCTGTTGCAATACTTTTCGTGCGCTGTTCACGACCTCTTCGGTTATTCCGATATTTCAGGGTTTGTCGCTCGTGCCGTTCCTGGGGCGTCATTCGCTGGATCTGTTGCATCCGACGCCGGGCCGCCCGCGTGCGATTGCGAAACGCTTGGAAACGCTGCTGAACGGCCTCGGCCAGGCAGTTGATTAAGCGCGTGATCACGCGTACGACATCCCATAACAACGTGCTGTCGGTCGGATGATGAATGTCGGTTTGCACCACGGTGGTGTCTACACGGAGTTTCTGACCATCTTCCAGGCCCCGATCCACCGCCGCGTGTACCACCAATTCATTGACGGCTTGCAGCGTCTGGGGAGTCAGTCGGTTAAAGGCGCGGTTGAAGGCATCGTGCTTGGGCACCGGCCGGCAGTAGAAATCCGTGAACTGGCGCAGGGTGTAGCCGTCGGCGATCCGTTCGCGCAGTTCGCGATACTTCCAGTTCTTGACCCGCATGAGGATCAGGGAACGCAGCACCTGCGGCGAGGTCAATCCGTCGCGACCGGTCGCGGGATTCTTCAGACCTCGTTCCAGATCCCGTCGTACCGCCTCGATCATCTCTTCGTGGTCGTCCAGAAAATCGGAGATGCTCTGCAGCAGCGGCTCCAGCACGATGCCCTGCTGCAGCAACTCCCCATCGGCGAAACTGATCTGCGGCTTCCTAGCCCTGGGCACTTTTCAGTCCTCTGCGTTTTTCGAGGCTTGGTCTCGCTCCCGTTTCAAAGCTTTGACATAACGTGGTGCGGCCTGATAGAGCAGATCCTGCAGAGCACGCCCGTTTTCCAAACAGCGGCGCACCTCCGGCACAAGTTCTTCGGGAACATAGACCGCAAACCGTCGTCCTTTCAGGCGACCGTACAGGACGTAACTGGCATGCTGTTCGCCCGACAAGCAAGCGGGGCAGTTCTCCCGAACGCAAGGACTGCGTCGTAAGCTAAGTGAGCCCAGAACAGCGGGCCCCAGGCTTTCCGTTTGATTCTGGAACCAGCGCCAGACATCCGAAGGAGATTCGGATTGGATTGGTTTCATGTATTACGTGTGCCACAGTGCACACGTACATGTCAAGGGAAAAATGACGAGAGAAAGTCTGCGAACGCCCGATTTTGACTTAGTATTTTGCGTTTCGCGACAGAAACTAGCTAGCGGGGTTCAACATATTTCGCCCGTCAAATATTTACTGCTTGCACGATGTTCCGCCATTCTCGCTTGTCTCACCAGCCTTTATGCCTCAGGCGCTTCGCCGATATCCTCGTTCCACACTTCCGGATGGGCGGCAATGTACTCCGCGAGAAGCGTGACACATTCTTGCGAATCCAGATTGATTACTTCGACGCCAAGCGCGCGTACCCACTCAATGCCGCCCTGGAAATTGCGGCTTTCGCCCACTACCAGCGTCCGGAAGCCGAACTGACGCACAAGTCCGCTGCAGTACCAGCACGGTGCCAGTGTCGTGACCATAATAAGGTCGCGATAACTGCGTTGCCTGCCGGCATTGCGGAACGCGTCGGTCTCGCCGTGCAACGAGGGATCGCCTAGCTGTACGCGGCGGTTGTGACCCGCGCCCAGAAGCTTACCGTGCGCGTCAAAAATTGCAGCGCCGATCGGAATGCCGCCCTCAGCAAGTCCAGTCCGTGCCTGTGCCAAGGCTACCGCAAGCATCGCGGCATAGTCACGTTGCGTTTTCATTGTTGTAACCTCGGTTTAAGAGGCGTTTCGGCACATCCAACTTTTTCAGAACCTCCACAATACGTTTCGCTTAGGAACGGCATCAAGATAAATCGCATTTCGCAGCGGGGCGGCGTGCTGCTTCATTTGTGACTATTCTTCACATCGAAAATTGCGATTGGACTGCGCCGCCCAGAGCCGATAAGTTCTAACATGGACAACACGCACGCGGTACACACCAGCCTTGAAGTAGATTTTCTCCACGAAATTGGCAGCCGTATGGCTGCCGCCGATCCTTTTCACGAAGTTCTCGAGCAAGTGGTCACCTGCGCAGTGGCGCTCGTCAACTGCGATTCGTGCTTCGTGTATGTGCTGGAAGGGCGGGATCTCATCCTGCGCGCCTCCAAAAATCCTCATGCCGGAGAGGTGGATCGCCTGAAACTGCGCGTCGGTCAAGGTATCACCGGATGGGTGGCTGCGCATCGGACGGCTGTTGCCATCTCGCAGAATGCTTCCCGGGATTCGCGTTTCCAATTTTTCAACGAATTGCCCGAAGACCGTTACCAGGCGTTCCTATCCGTTCCGCTGATGTGCCGCGGTCGGCTGGTCGGCGTGATCAACCTTCAGCACATTCAGCCGCACGTTTACCGCCAGCGGGACATCCGGTTGATTACGACCGTAGGATTTCTGGTCGGCGCCGAAATCGAAATGGCAAGGCTAGAAACTGAAAACGTGGAGCTTTCAGAAAGGCTTGAAACTCGAAAACTGGTCGAACGCGCCAAAGGAATCCTGCAGCGCGATTTGGGACTCGATGAAGAAAAGGCTTACCTCGCATTGCAGCAACAGAGCCGGCAGACGCGCAAATCGATGAAGCTGATTGCCGAGGCCGTAGTGATGTCCGACGAACTAAGGCGGGGGTCGCGCTCGGAAATCGTGCAAAAATCAGCCACGCAGTAGCTCTTACCGTCCGCTCCGCAGGGACCTCTTCAGCCCGGATCGAGTACTACGGTTGGCATACCTGTTTTGATATAGTGCCGCGCTGTCATGCAAGGTTCCGCGACGAACAGAGCGAATGATCCGGGAGCGGCACTATCTCCATCACTCACGCGAAATCAAATTCGTGGCTTCTGGGCGTCGTGGGGCGGATGGACGCTGGACGGCATGGATTCCTTCGTTTACGCGCTCGTCCTCGTACCGTCGCTGCGCGAACTTCTTCCGCGTTCAGGAATTCCTGCCACCAAGGTCACCGTCGGATTGTACGGAGGTCTACTGTTCGCGCTGTTTCTGATCGGCTGGGGACTAGCGTTTCTATGGGGGCCGATAGGCGACAAGTTCGGCCGCGTGCGCACGCGGATGCTAACCATCGTCTGGTATTCGGTATTCACTTTCTTGAGTGCCCTCGTCACCGGAGTGTGGCAACTTGCGATTCTTCGCCTGCTCGCCGGCGTGGGCATTGGCGGAGAATGGGCCATGGGCGGGACGTTTGTTGCCGAGGAGTGGCCGGAGAGTCGGCGCCGTGTGGGCGCGAGCTTGATGCATACCGGTTATTACGTCGGCATATTTCTCGCCGCTGTGGCGAACTATAGTATCGGCAGCCGCTTTGGCTGGCGCGCCATGTTTGTGATGGGCGGTGCGCCCGCGCTGCTGCTGGTCTGGATTCGCCACGGAGTCACCGAGCCAGCTGCGTGGAAAAGGAAAGAAAGTGTTATACGGTCGTGGGCCGTTTGGCGTCCTTTCGCGACGTTGTTTTCGACTGCCTGGAGGCAGCGCACAATTGTGAACGCCCTGCTCATGTTGGCCTCGATCTGCGGACTGTGGGCTGGCACCGTATATGTTCCCTCTGCCATTACATCGCTCGCTGAGGCTGGCGGACGAACCACCCTGCAGGCCGCGCAACTGGCTTCCTGGGGCGTCATGCTGGTTTCATTCGCTACGATTCTTGGTTGCTTGGCGATGCCGCCGCTCGCCGAGTCAGTCGGACGACGCGGTGCGCTCGCTATTTTCTTCACTCTGATGATGGTGTTTATTGCACTCACGTTCGGGAAAGTTTTCTATCTCGGGCCGGGCGCACTTCCATTGTTTTTCGTTTGTCTCTTCTTTCTGGGTTTAGGCGGCGCAAACTTCGCCGTCTATACTCTTTGGCTCCCCGAGCAGTACCCCACCGAGTGTCGCGCCAGCGCCTTCGCCTTTTCCACATCCTTCGCCCGATTTGGTGGCGCTGGAATTACTTTCCTTGTGGGGGCGGGCGTGCGGCACTACGGCTCGCTTGGGATTCCCGTCGCAATGACGTCTATTGCTTTTGCTCTGGGCCTGCTTCTAGTTCCCTTTGCGGTGGAAACGCGGGGCAAGCCGCTGCCTACCTAGTTCAAATACTCGCCAATCACTCGCACGATTTAATCGCGGCTTTGAAACATCTTGGTAACATCCCCAAGGTACGACACTCACTTCGGCGCTTGGCCACGTATGCATTGCCCTAATAGGTTCGCGCAGTTGTACACCGTTCTTGTGTAGGGCATCGAGAGACCCACGCGCTCGCCCAACTCCACGACCGCACCAACGAGCGCTTCCAGTTCCATCGGCCGACCGGCTTCGAGGTCTTGCAACATCGACGTTTTATGCTCTCCAACTTTTTCTGCGCCTGCCATTCTTTGGTCGATGGAGATAGGCAATTCCATGCCCAGCTTGTATGAGACCGCTTCCACCTCCTGCATGATGTTGCGGATCACCGTGGAAACTCCGGGATTGCGCACCATCTGAGCCAGCGTCGCGCGAGTCAGCGCGCTCACCGGATTCAGGGAAGCGTTGCCCAGGAGCTTCACCCAAATCTCGTGACGGATTCGCGTGGTGATTGGGCAGCGCAAGCCGGAGGCCCTGAGCGCCTCCGCAATTTTCCGGCTGCGATCGGAGCGCGAACCGTTCGGCTCGCCCAGAGAAATGCGGTTGCCTTCGACGTGTTGAACCACACCGGGCGAGGAAATTTCGGTCGAGAAGTACACGATGGACCCGACCACATTACGCGCGTCGATGGCCGAGGAAATTATTCCGCCGGGATCGACCCGCTCCAGGCGCAATCCTTCCCACTCGCCGCCGAAACCTTGGAAGTACCACCAGGGGATTCCGTTCTGTGTGCTGACAACTGTGGTTTCCGGCCCGAGCACCGGCTTTAACTGAGGCGCAAGTTGCGGCAGGCCGTGCGCCTTTACCCCAAGAAAGACAACGTCTACCGGCCCCACCTCTTCGAGGAAACCGGCGATTGTGGGCTGCGCCACAAAATCTCCCTCGGCGCTCTTCACTTGTACGCCATGCTCTCGCATGGCGCGAAGATGCGGCCCGCGCGCGAAGAGCGTCACGTCGAAGCCGGCATCCGCCATGCGCGCGCCGATGTAAGCCCCGATTGCGCCCGCTCCAGCGACCAGAAATCGCATCGTTATTGATCACCCAGCGCGGCGGCGACGGCGCGACGGCGAATTTTCCCAGTCGCGGTAGTGGGGATGCTCTTTACGAGATGGATCTTCTTAGGACATTTGTATTCGGCGAGCAATTCGCGGCAGTGCTTGATGAGCGTCGATTCGGTGGCCTCAAAGCCTTCGTGCAAGACCACGGCCGCGGCTACTTCTTCGCCGAGTGTGGGATGCACGTAGCCAAACGTGACAGCCGCCGCAACCGCGGGATGCCGCAGCAAAATTTCGTCCACTTCATGAGGCGCGATGTTCTCGCCTCCGCGGATGATGATGTCTTTGATCCTGCCCGTTAAATGCAAATAGCAGTCCGCATCGAGCATTCCTTCATCGCCGGTGCGAAACCATCCATTCACAAAAGCGCGAGCGTTGGCTTCGGGATTGTTTTCATATCCGCGAAACACGTTAGCCCCCTGGATGACAACTTCGCCCCGCTGATTGGTGCCGAGATGATGACCACTTTTGTCCATGATGCTGATGCGAAGCCCAGTGCCTACCCCGACAGAACCTGCCTTGCGATGTCTCGGCGGTAACAAATTCGAGGTCATCTGGTGTGCTGCTTCAGTCATTCCGTAGGCTTCGACGCAGGGCACGCCGAACAATCCCTCGATCTTGTGAATGAGTCCAGGTGACAAGGGAGCGCTGCAAGAACGGATGAATCGCAGAGAGGCAGCCTCCGCAGGCTTTTGGTGAGCACGCGCCAACAAGACCTGATGCATCGTGGGCACTCCGGAATACCAGGTCACGCGGTGCTCTTGCACCGTCCGCCAGAAAGAAAGTGCGTTGAACTCGGTGGGAACGACCGCAGTCCCGCCGGAAAGCAAAGTCGCCATCAGCGAAGCAATCAACCCATGAACGTGAAACAGCGGCATGATGCACAGCGAAACATCTTGCTGTGAAAGCTCGTAGGTGTTAGCGATATTCGCGGACGAGACGGCGAGGTTGGAATGCCGCAAAGGTACGCGCTTCGGCTGTCCGGTGCTTCCACTGGTGTGCAAGACCAAAGCAATTTCGTCAGCTTTCGGCTCGGTAACCGACGCAGCAATCGTGGCAGGAGCCGCGACCTGAACGACCCCATTATCACTCATTTCTACTGAGGACACCGGAATCTTTCGGTCGGCGGCTGCACGGCGCGCGAATTCCGCGCCTACCGGCGGGCAAAGCAAAATGCGCGCGTTGATGTCTCCAAGAAAAAAGAGAAACTCCTCATGGGGATACGCCGGGTTCAAAGGAGCGGCTGTCCCAGCGATGGACGCAGCCAGAAAACTAACAATCGCAGGTAATCCATTTGGCAATGCTATGGCTACCGCATCGCCTCGCCGAATGCCAATGGAGGCCAAAGCGTTTGCCATCGCCAATACCTGCTGGCGCAGCGAATCGTAAGTGACTCGGATTCCAAGCTCGGGAACGATGATCGCCGTATGGCCATCGGCGAACTGTAAAACGTCAAGGAGAGTGTCTACCGACTTCAGTGCCATTCTTTGTCTCCCCCTCGCGCATCATCGCAGGGCATAAATGGCGAGTCAAATACTTGGATCCGGGCATCTGGTGCACCCGCACTTAGCGTGTCGTGAGAAAGAAATAGACGCTCATCGCGACACCAACGCTGATCACGAAGGCGCGCACCTTCCGGGGATCAGCTTTCTGCGCATAGTGCGCGCCGAACCAGCCGCCTAACAGCGCGCCAGCGACCATCACGACGCACTCCCGCCACAAAACCGAGCCCGCCAGAATGAAGGTGAAGACCGCAGCGGCATTAATCGCAGCAGCAAGCAGCGTCCTGATCGCGCCCATCGCGTTAATATCGCGCATTCCCAATGCTGCCAACATTCCCAACGTGATGAATCCGATCCCTGCGCCGAAATATCCGCCGTAAATTGCGACAAATAATTCCACAGAAGAACTCACTGTGATGGTCCGCCACGATATCTCGCGGAGGTCATCAATCACGGCGCTCGTACCGGCGATTGTTCGGATCGTATTGCCAAAAGCAAAGAGCAAAGTACCGCTCAGGATCAGCCAGGGGACAAAGTGCAGAAAAGTGCGTTGAGGAGTCTTGAGCAACAGCAGCGCACCGGCCCAACCTCCGGCAACACTGGTCACGAGCAGAGGAACCAACAATCGCGGAGGCGCGTCCAGCCGCTTGATGTAAGCGATAGTGCTCGCGGCCAGTCCCGGCCAGAGCGCGACTGTGTTTGTAGCGTTGGCCTGCACGGGAGGCACACGCACGAACAAGAGGGCTGGAAAAGATATGAAACTGCCACCACCCGCAAGTGCGTTCAAAGTTCCTGCGATCCCGGCGGCAAAAAATAGAAAGAGAGCCTGGCTAAGTTGCAAACTCATGAAATCCCAGAACACCGGGTAATGATGACAACGAATTTCCTTTCTTCGACGGGTTGACCGGCCGGAATTATACAGCAGTCCACCGCGGAGAGTCAGTCGGCGCTAGCTCCATAGCTCCATTCCTCCATGGTTGAGCATTCGCCCACCCCGCTAACCAGCCACGATTGTCACCACTGCTTCTCAGAAATGTAAGCCAATATTTTCCATCAGCGTGACAACACGGTGACAACTCGCATAGCCACCTCCATGCAGGATTGCTCCGGGATGACTTTCGACGCGATCTAAAAATTCTCGACCTGAGGGAGAAACCTGCATGAAAACGAAGATTCGTTTGGCTACAGACTCTTGCTTAAGGAGCAAAACAATTCTAATGCGAAGAATGGTTTTAGGTTCATCACTCACGGTCCTGCTTGTTGCGCTTTTCGTCGGCCGTGCAGGCGCACAGAACACAAGCTATACGCAAACGAATCTGACTTCCGATGGCGCTGTGACCGCAGCACACACAGACAAGAAACTCATTAACCCCTGGGGAATCGCGTTCTCGCCCGGCGCCCCATTCTGGATTTCGGACAACAACAGCGGTTTTTCCACCCTGTACGACAATCAGGGCGTGCCGCAATCGCTTATCGTGACCATTCCGCCTCCGTCGGGCGCCACGGGGCCCGCAACACCTACCGGTATCGTGGCCAACTCCACGGCCAATTTTATGGTGAGTGGCACCCCTGCCTTCTTTATTTTCTCCACCGAGGACGGAACCATCTCGGCTTGGACCGGCGGCAACAATGCCGTGCTCGAAGTGAACAATCCGAATTTCAATTCCGGCACCGATCCGGTCTATAAAGGCCTTGCGCTTCTGACCAACGGCACGGGAAGTTTTCTCCTCGCTCCCAATTTCCGCAACGCGCGCATCGACGTCTTCGATTCGACCTTCAAGCCCACCGCGCTCACCGGAAACTTCACCGATCCCATGCTACCCGCTGGCTTCGCACCGTTTGGCGTGCACGTGCTCAATAACAATCAGGTGTACGTCAGCTACGCGATGCAGGACGCTCCCAAGCACGATCCCGTCAACGCTCCGGGCAACGGCTTCGTCTCGCTATTCGACGCCAACGGCAATTTCGTCCGCCGTGTGATATCGCAGGGCCAGCTCAATGCTCCCTGGGGCACCGTCATGGCCAGCGCCAATTTCGGTCAGTTCTCAAATGATCTTCTCATCGGCAATTTCGGCGACGGAACGATCAACGCGTTCGATCCCGCAACAGGCAATTTCCTCGGACAACTGAAAGATTCGAACGGCAACGCCCTGGTCAACGGTTCTCTCTGGGACCTCGTCTTCGATCCGACGGGTCAGACCGGCGCAAAAGATACGCTTTATTTTTCGGCTGGTCTGATGAACGAAGGCGACGGCTTGTTTGGATCGATCGCGGTCGCTACAACGCAACCCACGGGCGCGAACTTTTCTATCGCGGCCGCCTCACAAGCCCTCACAGTCACGAAGGGACAGTCCGTCTCCACCAATCTGACAATAACCCCGATGAACGGATTCAATAGCGCAGTGTCGTTTTCATGTTCCGGCTTGCCCGGCGGCGCAACATGCTCGTTCTCGCCGACCACGATCACGCCTGCGGGCAGCGCGGCAACAACTCAATTGACAATCGCTGCCGTCACTACCGGAATGTACGGGGCAGCGCCGATTCCTATCGTTGCTGGCCCGTCGTCACGATTGTGGCCGCTTGGTTTGGCGTTAGCCGGAGTGTTTTTCTTGCTCTTCACGTTACTGAAGCGAACATCAACACGCCGCGAGGGCGTCGGTAGCACGGCGACCTGGATTCGTATCGCCGTGGCTGCCGGTTTGCTTGTTGCTGCGGCCGGCTGTGGCAGCTCCAAGAACAACAGCACCATGGGCACACCCGCGGGCACGACCACGGTTATGGTTAATGCCACGTCGGGCACCATGATGCAATCGACCTCGATAGCTCTTACTGTGAAGTAGGGCTCCGATTGAGGAAGGTGTCTACAATGAGCCTGAGCAGGAGCATCCTAAAGAAGGCGGCTGCGCTCGCAGCCGCCTTCGCCCTGGCCCCTGCTTTCGCCAACGCGACTGCGCTCGATACGTCGGTCGTCGAAATGTTTCCCAAAGACGTCGCTCAAATCAGTTATCTCGATCTCAAGGCTGGGCGGCAACTGCCGTGGTTCCCGATCGCTGAGCAGACCCTTCTCCCGCTGCGCCTTCGTAAGCTCGAGGTCTTTCTTTCGAGCGCGGGCCTTGATGTCGAAACGCAAGTGGACACTCTCGCGTGGGGAACGGTGTCCGCGACAAAGACCTCCGCTGAGGGAATCGTCGGTGTGGCGACTGGGCATTTCTCGCCGAGCACGGTCGAGAATTATTTCAGCGATCACAATTTGCCGACTTTAGAGCAACAGGGGGTGCGCTTGCTCGACATCGGGGGCGCGCCAAACGATTTGTTCCTTGCCTTTCTCGGTTCCAGCACTGTGGCTTTTGGAGAGCGGGGGGCGCTTGAGCAGCTTCTCGCGGTTCATTTCCAAGGAACCCAGAGCCTCGCGGAAAACCCACTGCTCTATCCGCTGGTCCGAGACGCGCGTCAAGACTCTCTAACTTGGACCCTGTGGAGCAAAGAGTACGCCCGCACAGCCGTGCAACAATTGCTGCCAGAAGCTTCGCGAGTTCCACAAGCTGCTCTGTTGCTCAATCGCATCGAGTCCATGGAGTTCGACGTCGCCAATCAAGACGAGCTTTCGGCGCGATCGGAAATCCGTTGTTCATCTCCCACCGACGCCGTAACACTTGCGGCTCTGCTGCAGGCGGGGGTCGCCTATCGACAGCACGAGTCCGCGCAATCCGGATCACAACCTTCGGGTATCTTCAACGGCATTCGCGTAAGCGCATATGCCACGCGCGTTGAAATCGAAGTTCCGCTTGGACCGGATCAAATAGATTCCGCCCTCCGCAGCGGCAACCCCCTGAATCTCCTCCAATAAGAACTGACCTTGAATTCGGCGCAGCACCACATCCTTCTCAGCGATCATGATGTCGCGGAGGCCGGACTCAGTGGCGTAACGCTGCACCTGCGGCTGCGTGAGCATACCTAGCGGGCCTTCTCGACAGTCTTGCGCAGTCCGAGCCCGGCACTACCCTGTAGCTCCGCAGGATTCGCGTTAATGAACAGACGCCAAGTTTCGTCGTAGCCAATGGCACCATGCACCGCGCGGACGACCCTGGTTTCTCCTCTTCTATCCAACGTTGTCGCGATTGCGGCCTTGCTGTTCACCGTGTGGGCGCGGCTCAGCCTAGGACGCAACATCGGGTTTGTACCTGCCCAACGCAAGATTGTAACGGCAGGGGCATATCGCTACGTGCGACATCCCATCTACACCGGACTGATGCTCAGCTTTTTGGCGGTGGCGCTGCGGATTTACAGCCCGCGCAATGTCACACTCCTGGCGCTCGCTGTTTTCTGGATGCTCGTCAAAAGCTTCGTCGAGGAGAGTTTTCTCCGCGCCGACCCACAATACGCCGCCTACATGACGTAAGTGCGCGCGCGCTGGATTCCGTTCGTCATTTGAAGTTAACAACTGCCACTTTTTTCGCAGCCTCGAAACGAAGGAGAGTCGAGCTAGTAAGGAAGATGTCCCGGTAACTTACCGGGGACTGAAGAGCACTCAGTAGCGCACTTCGCCGGAAGAAGAACTGGTGAGACGTTTCAGCAGCAACATGGTGACGTCGTCCTCGATGAATTTCGGGTCTATCAAGGATTTGAGATTATCAATCATTCTTCCTGAGCCTTCCGCCAATGCTTCACACAAACGATTTTCGGGATTCTTTCCCTGAATCGAATCGGTCAAGCCATCTGTGAACATCAGGAGGGTGCCGCCCGGACCGATACCAGCTGTACGAGTTTCGTATTCCGCGCCGACAAACAGCCCGAGAGGCGGCCCGGTTGCCTCCAGAAATGTCGTCGATCCTGAAGAAAACAAGATCGGGGCATTGTGACCGGCGTTCACGTAAGTCAATTCTCCCGAATCGCGGCTCAGCACCATGAAAACAGCCGTAGCAAAGCGGTCGCTCGGCGTGTACCGGCTCAGGTGCTTGTTAATTTGTTCAGCTAATGCCAGCGGGGTTGATTCCACACTGGAGATGCTTCTAACCAGAGCCTGTATATTTGCCGCGAGCAGGGCCGCTGGCATGCCTTTGCCGGACACATCTGCCAGGGCGAATAGTGTTCGGTCGCATGGAAGGTCAATGACGTCGAAGTAGTCGCCGCCCACCTCGCGGAACGGCTGGTAATAAGTCTGTACCTCGTAGCCCGGCAACTCTTCCAGTTCCCCAGGCTGGAGCGTCTGCTGGATTTGCCGCGCGGCGATCTGGTCGGTTTCCAGCTGCGTCTTGCGGACAAATTCTGAAGTCAGCATTGCATTCTGGATCCAGCGGCCGGTGTAAAAAAGCAGGAACACCAACACATAGCTGATTGGCCGTCTCGGCAGTACCAGAAAATACAAAGACAGCTGCTCGGGCAACTTGAAAGCCCACATCAGCATAAAGTAGAAAGCATATCCCTGAAGAATAATGCCGACGTACGTGATGATGCGTTTGGACCTGGGCATTTCGCTGGCCCAGTCATAAAAGGCATACTGCAGCGCGCGGCGAATGGGCCCCGCTGATTTGTCGAGCTTCACCCCGCTGATGCGAAATGGCATGGCGGGAGTCTAGCAAGAAGCCGTTACACGAGCGAAGGAATGAAAGCAATCGGTGGCTGTCGTCCGCTTTGTTACCTTACCGGCGGTTCGTGGATAGCACTGGACCCAGAGCTAATCCAAATGGCTGATTAACGCGCCAATCACAGAAGTAAAGTGCCACCTCAAATGATTGCATAACAACGTCGGCTCCTTAGACCCGAGTAGACGATGGTTGTTGACGACCAAAGGTTCGGGAGAAAGGAGCCGAACATGATCATTATAGGCGTGGATTATCACCCGAGCGACCAGTACATCGCGTTTGTCGATACCGAGACAGGAGAAGGCGACGAACGGCGATTGAGTACCGTCGTCTCCAGTCCGCATCGCAACGCGCTGCCGCTTGCGCTGCTTCCCCCAGCAAGAAACGCAGCAGAGAACTGCCTTGCTTGGTGAGAATGGGCATCCCGCTCCCTCGCGAGAGGGAGTTTGAACGAGTAATCATGGTCTGAAGCTGGGATCGAAGAGATGTGTGGGTCCGACTGAAACCGACCGCAAGATTACAGGCGAGCCGTGGTCGTCGACAGTGCCGAACAACACGACGAACAAGGACACTCTTTGAAGTGAACGGAGAAGTGGGCCTAAAAAAGAGATTGACACAGCCGACGTTGTTAGAGACGCCTGATTATAACGCTAGCTAATCGTCCATTTGGATTGACTTTCCCGGTGACGCGACCAGGAGTTGACCACCACGACGCAACTTCGGCAGGGCTTTTTCGGAGGCCGCAAGCCCGCGCGCGCTAGGTCTGCAGGCGCGAGCAGCAATTAGGCGAGCGCGTAGGACGTTGCTTTGCGGAGACGTTTACCCATTCCATTTCAGTGATTAACACGGTAAAAGGCTTGTCACAGACCGGACAGATTAGCTGGATGGACGCGCTTCCCGAGTCGAATTGTTTCTTCTCCGAGCTAAGGGTGGAAAGAATGACGGTTGCACCGCAGCGTCGCCTGTCGGAAACAGCACACAGTTCAAGTCCGTACACGACTCTCCCCTACCTGCGTGGCGACTGGGGGTCCACAGGCCAAAAGTCATCTGAGACAGCATTCTAGGCTCGGCGTCGGATGAGCACCGCCACATTTTTAGATTATGTTTCCTAAACGGCTCATGAATAGACGATAGATTGGAGGTAAAACTACGCTTCCCCAAGCCATCATCGGTCAGCAATGGTTGTCGCGACGGAGGAGAGACTGATTTTGAGAATCGCAAAATATTAGAGCACACGGAGCCCGCGAAACGCCGCGCCGCCAAGTGCGGAGTTTCACTTCAATTTTTGCCGGGCACACGATTGACAGGCCAACGATGGTCGATTTGAGCCAAGAGTATTTCTGCCTTGCGGACACCATCGGCCATTGCTTCACAAAGTGCGTTCGGATAAGCCGCATCGGCCCCCATCGGGAGGTTTAGCTCAGTGTACGAGCGCGGGGTTGGCGCACTGACCGGTCGCACGGCCGAACACCGTGTTTGGGCCGCCTCCGGAGTCTCCGATTTGTGGGCTCGGGCTGTTTCCATCACAGCTCAAGTCGCCAACGATGGAATTGTTCGTGATCTCGTTGCCGTCCGGGTCTCCATCTACGTTGCCTTTCAAGTCGACGCTTTCCGTGATGGTGTTACGGAAGATGCCGAGAAAGCAGGTTTGCAATTCTTTGATAGTGAGGTTGCCTTCGATAATGTCGTCCTCGAAGTCGTCAAAGGGCGGAGAGCCGCCCAGCGCGGGCAGCGGGCTGCAGGAGACGCCGCCGCCACCCCCTCTCAGCGAGACGTTGTGACCGATGGCGGTTTGGTGGACCACCACGGCAAGGGCATTCTCGGCCCTCAGGTTCCCGCCAATCGTATCTTTGGTCACATACGAACCGATCTTCTGATCGGGATCGTTCGAGCAGATGGAATGAATAGGCTCGCAGCCCAGGAACAGGACGCCGTTCGTCTGCACATCGAGGTTGCCACCGACCGTTAAGTCCGAGCCGACCGGCATTGTGAACGAGCCGCCGACCAAGGCGATCAGACTACCGCCGGGAAGCACCGTGAGGTTGTGCTTAACCGTCACCGACCCTGCGTCGACGGTGCAGACGCCGGCGATGTTCAGATTTTTATAGACACCAGAAGTGATCGATCCGCCCGAGCAGGTCGCATCGTGACCGTCCGAGTCGTCATCAGCACTCACAACCACACCAGCACTCACCCCCACCAGGAAAACCAGGGCGACCGCCGCCGCTACGAAGCCGAACAACCAGCGATATACGATCATGGGTTTTCTCCTTTTCCCAACAGGAACACTGGGCAGCACTATACCAACGGGTGCGGCGAGTCTCCTCCTGTAGTATGAAGGCTGTCAAGAACCAAACTGTGGGTAGTAAGGGTAGTACTACGCGGCGCTGCGGACGAGCAAGCCGGAATTTCCGTTTCGAGCTTCCCCTTCATCCGATAGCTTAGCCCTCCTGCTGCGTCGCGTCAACCGCAAGTCGCGCCGGAGAGCTGTTTCCACGAGTTGGCTTTATCGTTACAAACCTGAGCCTGCCCAGCCGGGCGGTCGTGCGGTTCTAGATACCCTTGGACATGCTGCCCCACCGTGACGAACGCGCCGAAACTGCACGTCGATTACGATAGTGTCGGTTTCACTAGTATACCTCGACGCCTTCTTCGGCGGATATTGTGTCGTCGAGATCACGACCGACCTGATCCGAGAATTTTCCAACAAGAGGCAAAGTGACGGCTCGCCCAATTCTACGATCAATCGTTCACTTGCCGCATTGCGTCGGATGTTTTTCCTTGCGAAAGAGGACGGCAAGCTCCGCGATGTTCCCCACATTCCAATGCTCAAAGAGCCGCCGCCCAGGAAGGGCTTTCTGGAGTACCAGGAATTTCGTTCGCTTCGCCTGGCGCTGCCCGAGCACTTGAGGCCGCTGCTAGCGCTCGGCTTCTACACGGGGATGCGGCTAGGCGAAATTAAGAAGCTGCGGTGGTCGAACGTGAGCCTGATCGACAATCAGATTCGGCTCGACCCTGGGACGACAAAGAATGACGAGCCGAGAGTGATTCCTTTGATGGGCGAGCTTCCGGAGATGCTCAGTATCCTCCGTCGGCAAGCCCCGCGATCTGAAGTTGAGTTCATGCGAAACGAGAAACCGATTGGAAGTTTCCGCAAGGCATGGAGCCGGGCCTGCATCGATGTCGGTCTCGCGCGGTTGCTGTGTCGGACATGCAAGTCGGTGCTCGACGCAAAACGAAATTGCCCGGCGTGTGGAGTGAAGATTCCCGTAAGCCTGGCGGTGTACGAAGGCTTGATCTTCCACGATCTGCGAAGAACCGGCGTGCGGAACCTCGTGCGTGCCGGGGTGCCGGAGCGCGTCGCGCAGGCTATCAGTGGCCACAGGACGCGTGCCGTGTTCGAACGCTAATAACATCGTCAGCGAGCGCGACCTCAAGGAGGCCGGCAGCAAGCTGGAGACGTACCTAGAAACGCAGGGCGGATCAGACGTTGGGGCATATTCGGGGCAAAACATATCGGTGGTACGTACAACATCAACGCTAATTCATTGAAAAGATTGGCTGGGAGGCCTGGACTCGAACCAGGATAATCAGATCCAGAATCTGATGTACTGCCAATTGTACGACCTCCCAGCGGAGGGCAGGCAACAAAAAAGGGCCGTTGGCACGACCCTAAACTACTTTACCGACGGAACTTAATTTCGTCAACAGTCGCGGCGGATCGTAGATATTTTGTGCGAAACCGCGCTGCACAGCATAGCCATGTTTTCGCAGCGTTGCCTGGTGTCACCGCGGTCTCATCTTCCTGTAATCCTGGCGACAAATTGACATTCTACGCGCTGCCTTTCAAAATCCTTGCCGCATCGCGATGTGTGAAATCCATCATGCCACTTAAGTCCGTAGCCCCCGCGTCCGGAGCGCGCTTGCTAATTATCCACGTGGGATTCGCGCTCACGGGCGTCATGACCACGCTTCTGGGGCCCTTACTTCCCTCTCTCGCGGCCCACTGGTCCTTGAACGATGCACACTCGGGAGATCTCTTTCTCGCACAATTTATCGGATCGTTCCTGTGCGCGATCCTCTGCGGACATTTGATCCCGTTGCGCGGCTTCCGCTTCTGTTTTGTCACCGCGTTCAGCCTGATCGCTGTGGGAACGTTTCTTTTGGGCCGCGGTCCGTGGACGCTCGGTCTCGCTGCCGTTTTTCTTTACGGCTCTGGTCTCGGCCTGAGCATCAGTTCAACCAACTTGTGGATCGGCGAGGCTAACCCAGCGGGCCGCGCCGGTGCGCTCAGCCTGGTGAATTTCACTTGGACCATCGGCGCTCTCGCGTCGCCCTCGCTCGTCGCCCTGGGCGATCATTTACATCGAATGAGGCTCGTATTCGCCGGCTTGTCGGCTGTAGCGGCCCTGTTGGCGCTAGCTTTTGCCTTGTCACATTTCGAACGCTCGGCACCGTCCAATGCCGAAACGGTGGGGTCGACCGTTCTGAATCTATCGTTCAGCAATAGCCTACGGGACCGCTTCGCGCCGGCGTTTGGCCTGATTTTTTTCTTGTACGTGGGAACTGAAAATTGCTTGTCCGGATGGGTCGCGACATATGCCCATCGCCTGCAGTCGCTTCACAGCGACGCATGGGCGCTGATGCCGTCCTGCTTCTGGGGCGGAATCCTTGTCGGACGGCTTTCGCTCCCCGTCATCCTTCGTGGAGTTTCCGAACTGCGGCTGCTGCGGATGTGCCTAGCATTGGGTGCCACCGGCTGTGGCCTGTTGCTCGTGTCGACAAATATCCCCGAAGTGGCAGCAGGTTGCGCAATCGCCGGCTTAGGCCTCGCGGGAGTTTTCCCTATCATGATGTCCTGGCTCTCGGAATATTGCGGTGTTGCGAACCTGCAACTGGCCGCGCTGGTGCTGGCAATCGGCGGACTGGCAGGAGGAGTGCTCCCCTGGCTGGTGGGCTTCATTTCAAACCTCCTGGGGAGTTTGCGGATCGGTTTGGTCACTCCCCTCGCCGCAATTATTTTGACTCTGGTCGTATGCGCCTTCCCGAAATCGGCATTGCCCGCGTGTGTCAGCAAAAGCTAGCCGAGTTCAAGTTTCAGATCACTGAAAGTGGCTTCAAATCCCGGTCCCTCGGGTGCGGCACACATAATTCCCACTTGCACCTTCGGTTCCGGCACAAAGTAGCCCTGCCGTACGGTCGTGAAGTTCTGGCCGTCAACAGAACACGACGTCTCAATCGAATCTTTTTTGTGGACCGCGCGCCACCAAACCGACGCCGCCTCGGAAAGTTCTGGGATCGTCGACCAATCCGAAAAATCGCGCGTGAAGACGACGCTCGCATGCCGCCGCCCATCAAAAACCTCCGTCCCGCACTTCATCCAATTCTCGGCATCGAGCCGCACCATCAGTCCTTCCTGATCCGTATAACGCCGCGCACTGCCCGTTGACGCGCCCTGGAAAGTAAAGTCTCCGCTCGCCCGCAAGTAGAAGAAGTGGCCGTTATCGGTGATGTAGCGGTAAAACGTTTTCCTCCAGAAGTCCGTCTTCGCACGGCTCTGCACAATTAACTTGTCACCGTCCCGTTTCACCGACTCGGGCGAATTCATCCACTCCATCCGTGCGATTAGATCGCCGTTTGCCGCCGGCGCCGCTTGCGGAAACGCAACAGCATCTCGATCGCCTACGTGCAGTTAGGCGGTTTTTACTTGCGGCTCGTGTTCCACGGGAAAGTTTACGGAATTTGCGATGAAGCACTTCGCATGAGCCTCCGCGTGTAGTTCACGAGCCTTCGCGATATCGGTACCAGGCGCGACGGTGACTTCGGGCCGCAGGATCACGCGCTGGAAGTGCCCCGATCCGTCAGGGGTTTCCTCCATAAATCCCTCCGCATGGTCAACATATGCAACGACAACGATCCCCGCAAGTGCACACAAATGGAGATACCAAAGCTTGTGGCACGCGGACAACGAAGCAACCAGCAGTTCCTCGGGATTCCAGCGCGCTGGATCTCCTCGAAATGCCGGATCGGAGGAACCGGGTATGACCGGCTTCTGACCTTCGCCCACGATCTCGTGCCGCCGCTCGTAATTCTTATAGCCGGATGTCCCGGTCCCGGTGTTGCCCGTCCATTTGACGACAACGGCGTAATGATGCGTTTTTGCCACTCCGCACCTCCGGTCTGATAGGAAACCTAACGTAGCACAAAGGACGCGAGATGAGAGGGATTGGCCAGCGGGCGTAGTGCCCACACGCATCGGCCACGCGCCAAGCCGTGGTGTCCAAATCGCCGGACCTCAAACGTCACCATAGTGGCGGTACACAATCCCGCCACAAAGCGCATAACGGAGACGCCACATGCACTGGGAAATGTTGCTAGCTATCGAAATCGCGTTAACAGTCGCTGCGGTGTGGTTGGGACGCTACAGTTGGGTCTGCACCCTAGTCGCGATCGTCAGAACCGCCGCCGTCGTATTGACATCCATCGCCGGATCTAGGTGATATGGCAAACTGGCCGGGCAACGAAACTTTGGCGCCGCTGTCCAAATGGCCAGATCTCAGACGTCATTCTAGTAGGCGTACATCACGCGACCTAAAATCCACGAGGGAGGCTCCAAATGAAATACATGCTGATGGATTATGTGGGCGAGGCGGGTTGGCCCCAACTGACCAAGGAGGAGCAGGAGCACTGGTTGGGCGCCTATAAGGCATATATGCAGGCGATGGCGAAGGCGGGCGTGCTGAAGAGCAGCAACGGCCTCTATCCCACGTCGTCTGCAACCACCGTGCGGGTCGCGAACGGCAAGCCCCAAGTTCTCGATGGCCCCTATGCCGATTCGAAAGAGCAGTTGGGCGGTTTTCACATCATCGAGGTGCCCGATCTCGATGCAGCCATCGCGTGGGCATCCCGCTCCCCAACCGCGCTGCACGGCGTCGTCGAAGTGCGCCGCATCCGCGAAGGAACGCTGCTAACCAACGACATTTCTGAGTATATAAAAAAGTGAGCATCCGGCGGGACTGATATTCGGGAGGGGCCCGTCGGCTGCGATCTGAACAAATTCGAACACTCAAAAAAAGGAGAAGAGACATGCGCAAATTAGGCGTATTCAATAACCTGTCGCTGGACGGTTACTTTGTGGACGCGCACGGTGACATGCACTGGGCCTATCGCGACAAGCCGGACGCCGAGTGGAATGCATTTGTTGCCGGAAATGCCAGCGGTGAAGGCGAGCTGTTATTCGGCAGGATCACCTATGAACTGATGGCCAGCTACTGGCCCACACCGCTGGCGAAGCAGAATATGCCAGCGGTTGCCGAAGGAATGAACAGAATGCCAAAGGTCGTTTTTTCCAGAACTCTCGACAAAGTAACTTGGACCAATACGAAGCTCGTCAAGGGCGACCTGGCGATCGAAGTGCGGAAGCTGAAGGCGGAAAGCGGACCGGACATCGTGATCTTAGGAAGCGGCAGCATCGTATCGCAATTGTCCCAGGAAGGTCTGATAGACGAATTCCAAATCGTGGTGAATCCGATCGTTCTCGGCAAGGGCCGGACTATGTTCGACGGCGTCAGACAACGGCCCAGGCTGAAGCTGACAAGGTCGCGGGCGTTCGGCAACGGAAATGTTGTGCTGAACTACGAGCTGGCGGCCTGAAGGCCTAAAAAATGTCAGGCACGAGCGAATCCGAAGTTCCGCGCGAGAGTGAGAACTCTCAAGAAGGCGGCGAAAGCGATGAGCAGGCGCGCAGCACGGCGGACGCGGTGGCCCGCCGCAGTTACGGCAAGCTCGTAGCTTTTCTCGCGGCGCGCACGCGGGACGTGGCGGCTGCGGAAGACGCACTATCCGAGGCCTTCACTTCCGCGCTGGCAGATTGGCCCCGGAGCGGCTGCCCATCGAATCCGGAAGCGTGGCTGCTCACAGTCGCGCGCCGAAAGGCGATTGATATGCACCGAGGATTGCGCCGCCATGAACTTGCTGCCGACGAGTTGCGCGTAATGGCCGAAGGGCTCGACGCTGCTGCAAGCGCCGCCGAAATTCCAGATCAACGGCTCGCTCTGATGTTCGCCTGTGCACACCCTACTATAGACGCCGCCATTCGCGCGCCACTGATTCTGCAAGTAATTCTTGGGCTGGATGCGAAGGTTATTGCATCAGCGTTTCTCATGTCTCCCGCGGCGATGGGCAAGCGGCTTGTCCGCGCCAAGGACAAAATGCGGGAAGCCGGCATTCCCTTCCGCATTCCGGAGCGCGAAGAACTTCCGGCTCGGCTTGACACCGTACTCGACGCCATTTACGCCGCGTTCGCCGAGGGTTGGACCGACCCTGGAGGCACAGATGTCGTCCGCCGTGATCTCACCGAGGAAGCATTTTTTCTGGCCAGAATTGCGACCGAACTTCTGCCGGAGGAACCGGAATCGTTCGGCCTGCTCGCATTCATGCTGCACGCCGAAGCCCGGCGTCGCGCACGGCGCAATGCCAACGGCGATTATGTTCCGCTGGCCGAGCAGGATTCTGCATTGTGGGATTCGCAAATGATATTTGAAGCCGAGGAACTGCTGCGGCACGCCAGCGCTTTCGGCTCCATTGGCCGTTATCAGCTCGAAGCCGCGTTGCAGTCGGCGCATGCGTATCGCTGCCGTACGGGTCATGCCAACTGGGCAGATGTCGTCAAGCTATACGACGCCCTGTTCGAGCTCACCGGCTCGCCGGTAGTCGCGATCAACCGTGCACTTGCAATTGCGGAGTTGCAGGGCGCAAGCGCTGGTCTTGACGCGATGCCAGACCTGACCGCCGACGCGCGCCTCGCTGAATACCAACCCTACTGGGCAGCCCGCGCGGAACTTCTCTCCAAGACCGGGGCCCAGGACGAAGCCCACAGCGCCTATGGGATGGCAATCGGCCTAGAGCGCAACGACGCCGTCCGCCGCTTCCTGCAACGACGTCAGTCGGCATTGGTACCTTAACCGTTCATGCCAACAGGAACGCAGCCCCGTCAGGAATCGGCAGCGACCGGGCGTCACGCTTTGGGCATCGCAACCCTTTTTTCGACGTGTGCGCGGAGCGCGGGCGTATATTCACCACAGAGAAGGCGGCCTTTGGCGCGGAGATGTCGCCGCGCGCTGGCCGGGGGCGACCCAGCCCATCGTGCGCTTCCGCGAACGAGAACGCACAGTTCCCTGGTCCTCAGAGCCAGCGCCGCAAGCTCACCACAGTAACAAAAGGAGGCACCGCGATGCGTTCCGTCGTTCCTTTGGCTTTCCTCGGTCTCGTCTTCGCTTCTGCCGCTACCCAACCAACGGAAGCGCCCACCGGATTCGACAATAAGAGCAACGGCATTGTTGACGATGCCACTCATCAGACCGATCAGACAAAATTCGAGGAAGTCGAGCAGCTCAGCGATGGCCTGGGTCCGATCTATAACGCGCAGTCCTGCCGCGAATGTCACCAAAATCCAGTCTCGGGCGCGGCATCGCAGGTGACCGAATTACGCGTCGGCCATCAGGGACCCGACGGCCGCTTCCGCAATCCGGAAATTCCCATCGCGCACGGTACCGAGGTCATTACCGGTCGTTCTCTCGTAAACGATCGCGCGATCTGTCCTAATGCGGCTTTTCCCAGTACCGAAATTCAAGAACGAGTTCCAGAGACTGAGACGATCCGTACGTTTCGCCTCTCGCTCAACCTGCTAGGCGATGGGTTCGTCGAGGCCGTTGCGGATCAAACGCTCATCAACCTCGCCGAACAACAATGCAAATCGTCGCATAGGAAAATTTGCGGCCAGGTTCTACGTGTACCCATCGTGGAAGCGCCCGGGCAGATGGGCGTGGGCCGGTTCGGATGGAAAGATCAACACGCTAGCCTGCTATCTTTTGCCGGCGACGCTTATCTCAATGAGATGGGCATCACAAACCGCCTGCAACCAGACGAAGTCACTAAGCTTTGCAACACCGCTTCAGAGCCGAACGACACACCAGGGCCGGATGGCCTCTCCGACATCGACCACTTCGCCCGGTTTGTGCGAGCCACGAAAGCGCCCGCACGCGATGCGCAACAAGTGAGTACTGCGGCATCGAAGAAGGGTTGGTCGCTGTTCGAAAAGATCGGTTGCGGAACTTGCCACACTGAGACCATGACCACCGCTCCAACCGGAACAAAAATCAACGGAGGAACGTTCACGATTCCAGATGCGCTCGGCTCGGTCACATTTCATCCGTACGGAGATTTCCTGATGCATGATGTGGGCACGGGCGACGGAATTCTGCAGGCAATTCCAGAGCACTATGGGAAGAAAGTTTTTCAAATGATGTCAGATTATCTCTCGAAGCAAGACTTTGAGAGCAGCCGCAACAAGATCCGCACCGCGCCGTTGTGGGGAGTCCGTTTGCGTCCGCGATTGATGCACGATGGTGCGTCATTGACGTTTCGCGACGCCATTTCGCGCCACCACGGCGAAGCGAGCCACGTAAGGATGCAATTTGAAAAACTTACAAGGGAGGATCAGGAAGCCATCATCGAGTTCCTGAAGTCACTGTAAGCGGCTCAGAAGTACACCTCACGAGCGCGGGTTGCGCAATTCCGCCCTTCGCCACGGCCGACGCGCCGCGGGAACGGAGCCGTGGGTGTCATCGTGGCTCCGCGCGGGAAGCAGTCCGTGGTAGTCACGTTCAAGGTCAAGGACGGGAAAATCGTTGAGATTGAGGTGATCGCTGAGCCCGCGCGCTTGCGTGAACTGGACCTCGCGGTTCTCAACAACTAACGAGCCGAAACGATTTCGTATGGGCCTGGCCTACCCCCCCCCCAAATGCAGAATCGTCCGCGCGCAGCAGCGTTAATTCTTGGCGGCGCGCTCGCGCGTGATTTCCTCGGCAATGCGGCGGCCCACGGCTGGCGCGATCATGCGCACTTCGGACATCAGCTGCGCGAATTGATCGGGGTAGAGCGATTGCGCACCATCCGACAACGCGCGCTCCGGATCCTGATGCACCTCGATCAGCAACCCGTCCGCGCCTGCCGCCACCGACGCGCGGGCCATGGCTCCCACTTTGTCGCGCCGTCCCGTGCCATGCGACGGGTCGGCGACCACCGGCAAGTGCGAGAGCTGCTTGATTACCGGAATCGCGGCTATGTCCATGGTGTTGCGCATGTACGTGTCAAAGGTGCGGATACCGCGCTCGCACAGAATCACGTTGTAGTTTCCGCCTGCCATAATGTATTCGGCGCTCAGCAGCAATTCCTCGATCGTTGCGGACATGCCGCGCTTCAGCAGCACCGGCCTCTGAATTTCGCCGAGTGCACGCAACAAATAATAATTTTGCATGTTGCGCGCGCCGACTTGTAGCACATCCACGTAGGGCACCATTACATCAATCTGCGAAGGATCCATCACTTCGCTGACCACTAGCAGCCCGTTACGATCCGCCGCCCCGCGGAGAAGTTTTAATCCGTCTTCACCCATACCCTGAAACGAATAGGGTGACGACCGTGGCTTGAACGCCCCCCCGCGCAGCAGTTTCGCGCCCGCCTGCGCCACGCGCTCGGCGATTTCGCCGATCTGTGCCGCCGATTCCACCGCGCACGGACCGCCAGCCGCTACAATTTCCGGGCCGCCGATCGTAATGCCTTTGCCCAATTCGATGACCGAGCCCTCGGGACGAAAATTCCGCGACGCCAGTTTGAACGGATGCGAGATGCGGATAATTTCTTCCACACCGGGCGCGGCTCGCAGCGCCTCGAGCTCGCCTCGATGCTTTTCGCTTTTGCCCACGACGCCAATGACGGCTCGTTCCTCTCCGCGGCTCAGATGCGCATTGAAGCCGCACTCCTGGATGCGCTTCACCACGTGATCGATTTGCTCTTCCGTTGCATCTACAGCCATATTGATGATCATGAATTCCCCTCGATGGATTGGACCGTCTCCATGCGTGCGATTTCCGCTGATTTGTACGACCCCAACACTTTCAGTTCGACCACTACTTTTTCCAACTCATCCAATGCCGCGACGATTTCGGGGTCACTGGCCGCCGCTTGCAAGTCCAGATGAAAGCGGTACTGCCACGGACGTCCGTGCACCGGCCGGCTTTCGATTTTCATCATGTTGATGTTGCGTCGCGCGAAAGGTTCGAGCGCGCGCAGCAACGCACCCGGAATGTGTGCCAGTTGAAACACCAGTGAGATTTTGCCCGGTGTAGCCACGCCGCGGACTTCGCTTGGCGCGCGACAGGCGTCTGCCAGCAGAAAAAATCGCGTGTAGTTCTCGGGGTCGTCCTCAAGATGTTCGCGAAGGATCGCAGCGCCATAAAGCTCGGCTGCGCGTCTACTGGCAATGGCCGCGCACTTTTTGTCGCCCGCCCTCATCATTTCGCGCACGCTCCCGGCGGTATCCTCGGCCGCGATTCGCTTCAGCGCAGGATGCCTGGCGAAAAAACGCTCGCACTGGGCCAGGGCGACGGGATGCGACGCCACCGAGGTCAACTCGTCGAACCTCGCGCCCGGCATCGCGATCAGATTGTGCGCGATCGGAATAATCACCTCACCCACGATGTGCAACCCACTTTCCACGAGCAAGTCGAACGAGCGGTGCACCGAACCTGCCAAGCTGTTCTCCATCGGCGCGAGGACGTAATCCGCGACACCGTCTTCGATCGCTGCAAACGTCGCATCAAACGTGCCACAAGGAACCAGCTCGATATCCGTGCCCAGCAATTTCAGCGCGGCTTCTTCGCTGAACGCTCCGCGCTCGCCTTGGAAAGCGATTCGCCTGTGTGCGGCGTTCTTCATGCTGCCGCCACCTTTGTTGCCTTCGCCGATTTGCCTGCCTTTCGTCGTTTCTCGCGCGTTTCCGTATGCGCCTTGCCGCTGTTGGGTAACACCGCTTGGCCCAGACCATGAGCTTCCTGGATTCGTATGGATTCGTGGAGAATCAGTCGGTAGATCTTCTCCACGGCCTCGCCATCGAGCGGCCCTGGATTCAAAGTCTTTATACGCGAAAGGATTTCCTGTTCGCGCTCAGGAACCCGCAGCGCTATGCCGCTTGCTCCCTTCAGGCGACCCACTTCCAGTGCAAAACCGGCGCGCACATTGAGCAAATGCAGCAGAGTGGTGTCAATCGCGTCAATTTTCGTCCGCCAGTCGCCGATCTTGATTTGGCTCATGCCACCCTCCCGATTTGCTCCCAAAAACAAAAAAGGCCGCGTTCCCTTTGGAGGTTCGCGGCCGGCATTTAAGACTTTGTGCGGTTCTTAGCTATTTCTTGCGTGATCCGCGCGCGTCTCGCCGGCCCGCTCCCCCGTAAAGGAGAAGCGGTAAGTAAAAGCGAAACGGTAATAAAACTGGCTGGTCACGCGAATCGAACTCCCACTTTCCGCTGCGGACTCCTGCAGCGAAACTTTACTATACGAGATACCCGCCGGAGCGTCAAGAGTTTCGTGCGAGGGGCGTACATAAGCATCTTTTATGTTTAAGCCAAGAATTACAAATTTGACTTATCTTCATCCGGAGCGCCTACTGGCTCTCACAGCGTATCCGTCTACGCTGCCGAGGGTCGGGCCCTGATCGAGAACGGCGAAGGAATCGCAGCGCAGTTCGACGGAACGCGAATCCATGAAAAAAGTAATGAATATCCTGGTCGTAGTACTTATCGGGTGCGGGCCACCCGCCTAGCCTGCTTCTAGGCGCTGCGCCCCGCACCTGAACAACGGTGACGGGGCTTTTTTGATTTATACGCACTAAGGGAGACCCCAGGGCCACTATGCAGAGTGACGTTATAAAAAAAGGTTTCGCGCGGGCCCCCGCGAGGGCAATGCTGAAGGCTACCGGCCTCACCGATGACGATCTCGCCCGTCCGTTCGTCGCCGTGGCGAACACCTGGACCGAAGTCACGCCCTGCAATTTCCATCTTCGGCACTTGGCGGAGCGCGTCAAAGAAGGCATCCGCGCCGCGGGCGGCACGCCCATAGAGTTTGACACCATCACCATTTCCGATGGCATCACCATGGGCACCGAAGGCATGAAGGCTTCGCTGGTCTCGCGCGAAGTGATTGCCGATTCGATTGAGCTTTTCGTTCGCGCCCACGCCTTCGATGCGGTCATCGCATTGTGTGGGTGCGACAAGACCATCCCGGGCACGGTCATGGCTCTGGCGCGCCTGAATCTGCCTTCCCTTTCGCTTTACGGTGGCTCGATTCTCCCGGGACATTTCAATGGTCATGAGGTCACGATTCAAGACGTCTTCGAGGCAGTCGGTGCGTGCGCCGCGGGCAAGATGACCATAAAGCAGCTTGGCGAACTGGAAGATAAAGCCTGTCCGGGAGCCGGAGCGTGTGGAGGCCAATTCACGGCCAACACGATGGCCACGGCCATCACGTTCCTGGGAATTTCGCCGATGGGCGCAAATGAAGTTCCGGCCACCGATCCGCGCAAAGGCAAGGTCGCGTTCGACTGCGGCAAGCTGGTCATGCACCTGCTGAAAGAAGATATTCGCCCGAAGCAAATCATCACGCGCGAATCACTTCGCAACGCGATTGCTTCCGTCGCCGCTTCCGGAGGCTCGACGAATGCCGTCCTGCACCTTCTTGCGATCGCTTGCGATGCAAAGGTGCCTTTGACCCTCAAGGATTTCGACGAAATCTCCGCAAAGACCCCTTTGCTTGCCGACCTCAAGCCGGGAGGCCGGTTCAACGCGCCGGATATGTTCCGCGCGGGCGGCATGCGCGTGCTAGGGCAGCGCCTGCTCGAAGGTGGGCACCTGCACGACGGCATCACCACCTCCGGCCGAAAACTCTTCGACGAGATTCGCGAAGTCAGCGAAACCTCGGGCCAGGAAGTGGTGCGCACGCTGCTGAATCCCATCAAGCCGAATGGCGGCCTCGCCATTTTGTACGGTTCGCTCGCGCCGGAAGGTTGCGTCGTAAAACTTGCGGGCCACGAGCGCGTTCTGCACAGTGGCCCTGCGCGCGTTTTCGATTCGGAAGAAGCAGCATTTGAAGCGGTGCAGAATCGCACAATTCAACCGGGAGATGTGGTCGTTATTCGCTACGAAGGACCCAAAGGCGGCCCGGGTATGCGCGAAATGCTCGCGGTAACCGGTGCGTTGGTTGGTCAAGGCCTGGACGAATCCATCGCGCTGATTACCGACGGGCGCTTCAGCGGCGCGACGCATGGCCTGATGGTCGGGCACGTCGCTCCCGAAGCAGCCACCGGCGGCCCCATCGCGCTTCTGCGCGACGGCGACATCATCACTGTCGATGTACGCGCACGTCGCCTCGACGTGAAAGCAAATCTCGAAGAGCGGCGCGGGCAATGGAAGCCTCCCGCTCCCAATTACACCAGCGGCGTGATGGCCAAGTACGCAAAGCTCGTTTCATCGGCATCGCAAGGCGCGATCACCACCGTCGCGTAAAAATGGCAGCTACCAGGAGAATGACCATGGCGAAAATGTTTTGGGAAGACGATGCGAATCCCCGCGCGCTCGAAGGCAAGCGTATTGCGGTGTTGGGCTACGGCAGCCAGGGCCGCGCGCACGCGCTGAATTTGCGCGACAGCAAACTGAATGTCGCGGTCGGTCTTCGCCGCGGCGGTCCTTCCTGGAAGCAAGGCGAGCAGGACGGATGGGCGCTCACCGGGCCGTCGGAAGCCGTCGAAGGCGCGGATGTAATCGTCATGCTCGCGCCGGACATGGCCCAGCCGGCTCTCTACCAGAACGAAGTTGCGCCCAACCTCAAAGACGGCGCAATGATTCTTTTCTCGCACGGATTCAATATTCACTACGGCCAAATTACTCCGCCGAAAAATGTGGACGTCACCATGATCGCGCCTAAGGGCCCAGGCAATCTAGTCCGCCGCACGTACGAAGAGGGCCGCGGTGTGCCCTGCTTGCTGGCGATTCATCAGGAAGCATCCGGTCACGCCTTCGATCGCACTTTGGCTTATGCCCGCGCCATTGGCGGCACGCGCGCCGGAGTAATCCAAACAACTTTCGCGGAAGAAACGGAAACCGACCTCTTCGGCGAGCAAGCTGTGCTCTGCGGAGGCCTGCGCGAGTTGATTCAAGCGGGCTGGGAAACTCTGGTGCAAGCCGGATATCAGCGCGAGACTGCCTACTTCGAGTGCCTGCACGAGGTGAAGCTGATCGTGGACCTGATCTACGAAGGCGGCATCGCCAAAATGCATCAATTCGTCAGCGAAACGGCCAAGTACGGCGACATCACTCGCGGCTCGCGCGTGATCGATTCGCACGTGCGCGAAAGCATGAAAGAGATCCTCGACGAAATCCAATCCGGCGCCTTCGCCAAGGAATGGATCCTCGAGAATCAAACGGGCCGCCCGCAATACACCAAGCTCCTGGAAAAAGATAAGAACCACGCCATCGAAGAAGTTGGCAAGGAACTTCGCGCTCAAATGTCCTGGCTGAAGCCGGAAACGGCGACGGCCGCAAGGGGTCTCAAATGAAAGGCGCACAATTTCTGGTGAAAGCCCTCGAACGCGAGGGTGTGGAAATCATCTTCGGCTATCCGGGAGGCGCGATCATGCCCGTTTACGACGCGCTGCTCGATTCCAAGATTCGGCACATTCTGGTGCGCCACGAGCAGGCCGCCGCACTCGCCGCGGACGGTTACGCGCGCGCCACGGGAAAAGTGGGCGTCTGTATGGCCACGTCCGGACCCGGCGCCACGAATCTCGTCACCGGAATCGCGAACGCTTACATGGACTCCGTCCCCATGGTCGCCATCACCGGACAAGTAGCAACTTCACTGATGGGCACCGACGCGTTTCAGGAAGTGGACATCTTCGGCATCACGTTGCCTGTCGTGAAGCACAGCTTTTTGGTGAATAGCGCCGCGGACCTTCCCCGCATCGTGCATGAAGCGTTTCGCATCGCGCGCTCGGGCCGCCCCGGGCCTGTCCTAATCGACTTGCCCAAGGACATCGCCAACACCATCGCCGATTTCGAATTTCACGAAGAACGCACTACCGCTGCAACGGCTGAGCCGCACGATTCATCCATCGCGCGCGCCATCGAACTGATGCGTGAGAGCCGCTACCCGGTCGTTTACGCCGGCGGCGGTATTGGCATGGCCGGCGCATTGGCCGAATTCAGGAAGTTCATTGACGCCACGCGCATTCCCGTTGTGGCCACTCTGAAAGGTCTCGGCGCCATTCCCACTGCACACGATCTCGCGCTTGGCATGATGGGTATGCACGGCACAAAAGCGGCGAATCACGCCGTGCAATCCTGCGATCTTTTGATTTGCGTCGGTGCACGCTTCGATGACCGCGCCACCGGCCGCCTGAATGCTTTCGCGCCGCACGCTAAAGTGATTCACCTGGACGTGGACCCCGCCGAAGTTAGCAAGCTGCGGCGTGCCGACGTTCCGCTCATCGGCAATCTGCGCGAGACTCTTACCGCGCTTTGTTGCCCACTTGATATCGAGCCGTGGCGCCGCGAATGTATCGCCGCGAAAGAAGCTCACGCTTGGGATTACGACGCGCCCGGCTCCGAGGTCTATGCACCAGGCTTCCTCAAGACTCTTTCCGATCGCGCCGGCAAACACTGTATCGTCGCCTGCGACGTTGGCCAGCACCAGATGTGGGTGGCGCAGCATTTTCATTTCAACAATCCCGCGCAGCATCTCAGCAGTGGCGGCTTGGGCACCATGGGATTCGGCCTGCCCGCGGCCATCGGCGCGCAATTCGCGTTTCCCGATGCCTGCGTCATCAACGTCTCCGGCGACGGTTCCATCATGATGAACCTGCAGGAACTCGCCACACTGCGCCGTTACGACCTGCCGATCAAAATTGTGCTCTTCGACAATCGCGCGCTCGGAATGGTTCGCCAGTGGCAGGAACTTTTCCACGACAAGCGTTATAGCGAAGTAGACCTATCCGACAATCCCGATTTCGTGCGCGTCGCGGAGTCCATGGGCATTCCTTCGTTCCGCGTCGAGGATCGCCGCGACGTGGGCCCGGCGATAGACCGCTTGTTGGCCGAGCCCGGTCCGGTGCTCGCGCACGTGCTGATTCATCAGGAAGCGAATGTCTGGCCCATCGTCGGCCCCGGCAAATCGAATTCCGAAATGCTGGATGAGGTTACGCGGTGAACACTTTCACCCTGCAATTGCGCGTGAAGCAGAGCGAGGGCGCGCTGGTGCGCGTTCTCGGCGTCACTCGCAGGCGCCGCTTCGACTTGCTGCAACTGACCGCGAACGCCAGCGAGGACGGGAACTTCCTCGACGTCCGGATGACTGTAAAGGCCGATCGCGCCGAGAACACCCTTCTCCGCCAGATCGAAAAACTCGAAGACGTCTCGCAAGTGGAAATTCTCAATCCAGCCAAAATCGAGCACGCCCGCGCCGTCTGACGAAATCTGACTGCCGCTTTTTCTAGCACTAGCCAATCTCGTTGGCTTCGTGCGCTCACGAAATCCCCACTTTTGAATTAAACTAGCGCTGTGCCTGCCACCACAGACGAAGTTCCCTTCCAGCGCGTAGCCATTCTCGGAACCGGCCTGATTGGCGGGTCCTTCGGTCTAGCCGTGCGCCGGGAATTTCCGCATATCGCGATTGTGGGATTTGATCGGCCGGATGTACTAGACACAGCCTGCGCGTCTCAAGCCGTTGAAGAAACAGCGAAAGACATTCCCCGTGCGATTCGCGGCGCCGATCTGGTTTATATTGCCCTGCCGATCGGCGCAACGATCGACGCGTTGCCTGCGATTGCCGCAGCGGCAAACAGGGGCGCGCTAGTCACAGATTCGGGCAGCACCAAAGCGGCTATCTGCCGCGCCGCCCAACGCGTCTTTCACACTGGGGCGCGATTTCTCGGTGGACATCCCATGTCCGGCAAGGAAACTTCCGGGATCGAGCACGCCAAGGCCGATTTATTTCGCGGCGCCCGTTACGCACTCATCGGCTCGGACGACGATCCCGATCCGCGCGTACAGGGATTCGTGGCCCTCCTTCGCGCGGTGGGCGCGGAACCGGTGTGGTGCGACGCCGACACCCACGATTGGGCCGTCGGCATCGTCTCGCACTTGCCACAGCTGCTGTCAATGGCGCTCGCGCGCGTGGTGCAGGACGAAACGGATGAAACCGGTCTGCCGCTGACGCTTTCCGGGCAGGGTCTGCACGATATGCTGCGGCTCGCCGGAAGCCCCTATGGTTTGTGGCGCGACATCGCCCACACCAATGCCGACAATATCTCGCGCGCCCTCAGCCGTCTCGAACAGGCCGTCGAGCATCTGCGCACGCATCTCAGGTCCAAGGAACTCGAGCAGGAATTCGCAACCGCGAACGAGATTTATAGGGTATTGAAGAAAGACGGGTAGCAGGTTACGGCTGGCGTGGAGCGGTAGAAACTAGCCGCTTGTCGCGCACGTAGAATTCCTGGCCTCGCCAGTGAATGCGTTGCGGGAAAAAACTTACCACCCACACCACAAACGCAAACGCATCGCGCAATGGCAAAAGCTCCATTTTTTGACGTACCAACGTATCGCGCATCCCTGCAACACCGATGATCCAAGCGGAAAATCCGCGCAACACCAGATAACCCAGCACCAACGCGACGGCCCCAGCCGCGGACGGCGCGAATAACGCCGCCAGCAAAGCCCATGGCAGCCCTTGCGTAAAAATCAATCCCAAATGTCCCGCCGGACGCGAATAGCGAATACTCAAATTCCAGCGAAGTTGGTGGCGAAAGGCGTCGCCCAAAGTCTGGTGAGGATAAGCAATCGAAACAGGAAATGTATTTAGCTCGACACGGTGCCCGCGCGCAGCAATCCGATTGCCCAATTCATAGTCGTCGGAAAAATGATCCACGAGAGATTCGAAGCCGCCGATTTCATCGAGCCGCGCCTTGGTGGTAGCCATCGTCGCGCCCAAAGTGAAATTCACATCGCCCAGCATCCACGCGACCAGCACTCCCGCCGTAAAATCCGTGCTGTTGCCGATGGCTTCCAGATTCGCGGCCAACGAGTCATCCGTAAGCCCGCGATAAAGGCAGGTGACCGCGCCAATGGTCGGATCGCGAAACGGCGCGGCGATCACTCGCAGATACTGCGGTTCCACGCGCACGTCGCTGTCGCTGACCACCACAATTTCGTGAGCCGCTTCGCGCACCATGCGGCAAAGCTTGTTCACTTTGTCGCTCACGCCCAGTGGTTCGGAGCCTACGATCAGCCTGATTTTCCGTTCCGGAAAATTGCGCGCCAGCTCCGCGATCACCGGAATCGCAGGATCCCGGTCATCGCTAACGCAAAACAATATTTCGTAGTCCGGATAATCCTGCACGCAGAAACTCGCGTAATTCTGATACGTTTCGCGATCGAGGCCGTAGACCGGTTTCAAAATACTAAGCGGAGGAGTGAAATTCGAGGCAGCCGCCTCAGGCGCGCGGAAAAAACGCAGAGCAGCGATGATGGCGACGACGTAATATGCGAACGACGCGAGCGCCAGAAGCAGCAGCGCATCGCGAATCACCGTCCACAACATCGCGCGCTAGCCTTTTCCCTGCCACACCAGGGCCACGCCGATGCACACTAGCACAACGCCCGCCCACCGCAGATGCGTGATCCGCTCCCCGAGGAATACGCGGCTGCCATACGCGCCCGCTGCGTAGCTGAGCGCCGTCGCCGGAACCACAAAGCTTACGTTCTCCATCGAGAGCACGGCCAACATCGCGAAGAAGCTGACCATCATCAACATCAGCCCCGTCCACATCCATCCGACTCGCAGCGCGCGCCCGAAAACACGCAACAATTCGCGTGGATGAAAACTGGTTACTTCGCCCGCGGACTTCATCGCGCGCGTAATGCACAATTCGCCTGCGGTGCTGCAGCACACCACAAAGAGCAGCAGCACGGCAACGGCCAGCATCAGACGCGCTCCGTAGTTCGCGGCGGCGTATGCCCCACGATCAAAACGCCCAGGCAAATAATCGCGATTCCGATCCACCGCGTAGTGCTGACGACTTCACCCAGCAGAAAATGTCCAAGCAGTGCGACGATGCCGTACGCGATAGAAGAAGCAGGCTGCACGAAACTGAAATCCGCCCAGGAGAGCACCAAAGTGTAAGCGACAAAAAACGCGAGAAGCAGCGCGATCCCCTGCCACACTGTTCCAGAAGTAAACGTCCGTGCAAAAAAATGCACGATCTCCGACGGCCCCCAGGCCGCTGCACCCACGCCTTTCATGCCTTTGCCCAGAAACACGTCGCCCAACGGGCCGAACGTGACCATGATTAAAAGAAGAATGTAGGTTTTGACGTGCAGGCCTTCCGAAGACGTCATGCGCCCTGTGATTCGCCGGCCACTCCGACCGATGGCGGCACTTGCACCATCGCTCTTTTCTGAACGCCCTTCTTCGCCACTTTGCGACGATCGTGACGGAGCTTCATGAAGTCCACCGCTTCGTGGAATAGGCGTTTGCGCTCGTGCGAATCCCACAACGCATCGCGAACGATGCGCCAGGCCACACGCGGACGGAAATAGTATTGGTCGTAGAAGCGATTCACAGACTCCACCATGTATTCGCGCGAAAGTTCAGGATATTCCAGGTGTGGAAGCTGATGTCCGAGGTTATCCGTGATCGCTTCACCCGCCAAAAATCCTTCCTTCATGCCCTGATCGTAAAGCGCCGTACCGGGATAGGCATGCGCCATGGAAACCTGAATGGTTTCGCAGTCCAGTTCTTTCGCGTATTCGATCGTCTTCTCGATGGTCTGCTTGGTTTCGCCCGGCAGTCCGATGATGAAGTCGCCGTGTACGTGAATTCCCACCTTCTTGCAATTTTGCACGAAGGTGCGGCCCATCTCAATCGTCGCGCCCTTCTTGATATTCTTAAGGATTTGCGGGTCGCCCGATTCGAAGCCCACGATCAGCAAACGCGCGCCGGCATCGGCCATGGCCTTCAGTGTCTCGTAATCGCTGTGCACCCGCGCGGTGCAGGACCACCGGAACCCGATCGGTTTGAATTCCTTGCACAACGCCAGCACGCGGTCCTTGCGGATGTTGAAAGTGTCGTCGTCGAAGAAAAATTCTTTGGCCTGCGGAAACAGCTTGTGTGCTTGCTTGAATTCCCGAGCCACGTTTTCCACCGAGCGCACGCGCCAAGCGTGGCCGGAAAGCGTCTGGGGCCACAAGCAGAAAGTACAAAGCGCCGGGCATCCGCGCGCAGTGTAAAACGAAACATAAGGATTCAGCAGGAACGGAACATTGTACTTTTCGATCGTCAGGTTGTTCTGGTACACGTCGGTCGCGAAAGGCAACGCGTCCAGCTCCGCGGTCTGCAGCATCGGGCGCGGCTGATTGTGGACGACCTTCCCGTCCTTGATGTAGCTCACGCTCAGGATTTCTGAAAGCGGCTTCCCCTGCGCGTATTCCACCACGGAATGATCGAACTCCCCACGTATCACGAAATCAATGTCCGGGCTAGCCAGCAGGCTTTCCGCCGGCTTGATCTGCACTTGCGGTCCCACGAAAGCAATCTTCAGGCTGGGCTTTTTCTCTTTCATCGACCGCGCCATGCGCAGGTCGCTGTAAAAGCCCACGGTGGACGTAAACAGAACGACGAACTCGTAATCCTGCGCGATCTGAATTACTTCCTGGGGAGTTACGCCATGCGGGGGCGCATCCAGCAGGCGTGAGCCCGGCAACATTCCAGCGGGATACGCCAGCCAAACCGGGTACCAGTAGGACTCAATCTCGCGTGTCGCGGGCCAACGCGATCCCGCGCCGCCATCGAATTTCTCAAAGCTGGGCGGATTCAAAAACAACGTCTTCATTACAGACGGCATGTACTATTACCCCCTCAGGGCTGCAGCTAAGACGTAAAATTCCCACACAGTTACAGCATTTATCTTACCTGATTTCGCCAGTCAGCCCAAGCCATGCTTTCCGGCCGCCGTGCCTACTGAAACACTTTCGCGAGCTGCCCGGTGGCCTCTAACAGCGTCAATTGGCCCTGTTGCCGCGCAAAATCCGCATCCAGGAAAGCTATCCATTTATCGCTCTCGTCCAGACGAACCTGCTCCAGGTCTCGCAGCGTCGCCCGCCCTTCCTCGAATTTCGCCTGCGTCATTTCCACGGTTTCCTGCGCCAGCTTCAGGTCCAGCCGCGCCACCTCGCGCGTCGCGTCCAGTTCGCGGACATTGCGTTCTTTCTGTTGCACGTCCATCCGCACCTCCTGCCGCTTATTCCCTAGCGAAATCTCGGACGCTTGCAATTGGCTCTTAGCCAGCGTCACATTTGCCCGCGTCTTGGCAGAAAAGAGCGGGATGTTAATCTGCACTCCCAGGCTCACGTTGTTGCGTACGAAATGGTTATAAAACTCAGTGTAGTTATTGAACTTGCTCAAAATACTGTACTGGCCTACGAAGCTCAGCGTCGGCAAATAACCGAGCTTCGCTCCGTGCAGGATATCTTGGTGTGCTTGGCGGTCATTTTCCGCTTCTTGAATTCCGCGATCGCTCTGAATCGCGAGATTGGCTAGTTCGCTCTCCGGCAGATCAGTGGAAAAGGACGGCTCGCCGGTTTCAACCTCCACCGACTGGGTCTCCGGTATCCCGGTCAAATTCCTTATCTGCTGCACCAGGATTTCTTCTCGTCCCTCGAGCTTGATGATCCGTTCCTGCACCCTCGCGGCGGTTAATTCGCTCCGTGTCACTTCCATCGGAAGCTCCTGGCTCGCTTGCACACGTTCCCGAGTCACTTGAAGAACCTTCTCCGCACTGGCTTGCTCGCTTCGCAATAATTCCAGCGAATGTCGCACCTTGGCCAGCTCCAAATAAGACGACGCTGTTCGCACGATTACGTCGTCGCGTGTGCGATCAATTTCGAGTTTCATCGTCTTGGCGTGTTCTTCGGCGGCGCGCTGCTGCGCTTTCAATATCGGATCGAAGATCGCCTGGTTGTAGTTCATTTGAAATACCGCCGGGGGCGAGCCGCCGATCGACGGAAAACCCGAGGTATAAGCCGCACCCGAACCCGTATAGAGGTTGGGCAGGAACGCGGCGCGATCCACGCCCGTCGCATCTAACGCAACCTTGTACTGCACGCGAGCCAGCGCTAGGTCGCGGCTGTTCTGCAGAGCCAGCGCCACAGCCTCGCGCATCGTCACCTTGCGCTCTTCCTGGGCCCGCGCTGATTTGATCGACAGCACCACGGCCAGCACTGCGAAAATCCGGCCTGCTCGCAAAGTTCTAATCGCCATTTCATTCATAGCGCAACGACTCCGTCGGATGCAGCCGCGCAGCCCGATTCGCGGGCAGAAATCCGAACAACAGGCCTGTAGAACACGATACCAGGAACGCCAGCACCACCGAGATCCACGATACGGGAATGTGCAGGCCCGTTACCTCTGGAAACAAGCTGATCACGAAATTCAGAACAGCCGGAATCGCTACGGCGATGGCAATGCCCAGGAGCGCTCCCGTTCCGCTGATCAGCAGGGCTTCCATTAGAAACTGATACAGAATCGCGTTGCGCTGCGCGCCGATCGCCTTGCGAATTCCAATTTCTCGCGTTCGTTCCGTCACCGTCACCAGCATGATGTTCATGATTCCGATCCCACTGATCGTCAGCGCGATCAGAGCGATCACAATCAAAATCACGGTCAGCGCCATCGAGATCTTTCGCGCCGAATCCAACAGCGAGCCCAGGTTTTCCACTCCGTACTCAGCTCCCGGCCGGTGACGACTCCTCAGGAATTGGGCGACTTCCTTCGTCAGTTCCGCCACTTCTTCGGGACGATCCGCCTGCACATAGAACGTGCGGAGATATTCCGCTCCCGTATAATATTTGATGAGTCCCATCGGCACGACCACGGATTCGCGCGTGATTTCCGTCTCACCGAATGTTGCCGTCCGCTCGCGAAACACTCCAATCACGTTGAAGTAAAGCTCACCGACCCGTATCTCCTTGCCAACCGGATCTGAGTTTGGGAAAACCAGGTCCGCTAACTCTTGCGTCAACAGACACACTTTGCTGTGCGAAATCATGTCGTCTTGATCGAAATACCGGCCACGAAGAATTACGAGGCGGCGGATTTCCTCGAAGCCGTCCGTCACGCCCACCAAATTAACTGCCCGGCTCGCCCCATTTACCACCACCGTCATCGGCAAATTATGCGTTCCGGCGGCCTGTGCCACATGAGGCAGGGCAGCCTTCATCGCTTCCATGTCTTCTACTGTGATTTCGTCCGCCAGCGTATTGCGTTGCGCGTCGCCGGAATGGACCAGTTCACCGTAAATCAAATTCGAGCCCACCCCTTCGATCTGTTCGATGATGTAGCGCTTTCCCGCCAGCGCCACGGTCACCACCAGAACGATACATGCGCTGCCGATAATCACGCCCAGCATCGTCAGGATCGCGCGTACTTTGTTGGCGCGTAGCGCTTGAAGGGCGAGACTCCAGGTCTCAGTCCAAAGGATCGGACTGCTCTTCGGAGCTGATATCGGGGGAGGCACAACAGGATCGGATGCGATTCGCGGGTTGGGAGTTTCTAGCGTTTCTTTCACGGAAGTTAATGCGAAGCCTTCTCCAGATGCTCCAATCGCGTTTTGGCGTCCTTGTCGCCGGGATCTAGCTGTAAGGCCGCCCGGTACTGCTCGGCGGCTTCGCCTCGTTTCCCCTGCGATTCATACAGCCTTCCCAGCCACCCACGTGCAGCGGCATGAGAAGGCCAGTCGCTGCGGTCCGGCGTGCTCGCCAGATACGCTTTCAGATCCTTCTCGGCTTCGGCGAGGTTCGTATTGGAGAGCACCAGTGCTACACCGCGTGCGTACGCCAGGCGAGGATCGTTCGGGCTCACCTGTGCGGCAGCTTCAATCGCCGCCTGCATATCCGACGGCTTAGTCTGATGTTGGAAAAACGAAATAACTTCGAAGTAAGGATCAATCTTCGCGGGCTTGGCGGCCAGAACGGCGCGATATTCCTGCTCCGCAAGGTCCGGCTTCTTTTGTCCGTCCAGATCGTAAACGGCGCGCGCTAGATGTCCTTCGATGGGATCAAGCGCCGCGATCGCCTCCACCTGTGCCTTGGCTTCGTCCTTGTTTCCTCCAACCACCCACGGCGCCTGCAGGCAGTATTCTTCCAGATCGCGCCGCGCCGCAATATTCGAAGGATTCAATTGCACCGCCTCTTCGAATTCCTTCTTCACTTTCCGAGCGTACGAAAAACTGCGGTCGCGATCCGCTTTCCCGCCGTAAATCCGGCCCAGCCATTGATGGTAAACGGAATTCTTCGCGTCGATCGCCACGGATTTCTCCGCGGCAGCGATCGCGTTGTCGTAGTCGCGAATCTCGTAATAGCTGCGGCCCAGCCAGTAATACGCCTCTCCGCTACTCGGACTTTGCGATACCGCCGACTGCAGCGTAGCGATCGCGCCAGAATAATTTCCGGTGTTGAATTGCCGCTGCGCGGTCTGAATCAGCGCCGAAACATCCGTCGCGCCAGAGAATAAACCGTTCTCCCCGGTTGGAATCGCGATTGGGATCGCGGGTGCCATCGTCGGGCGTGCCGTTAGCGGAGCAACTGAAATCAAGCCAACCCCCCAAAGACCCACGAGGATTCCTGCTGCTCTCGCAACGGGCATTCTCATTTCGCCTCCGTAACTCGAACTTTCCCGCCGTCCTTCAAATCCACATCGGTCGGTAGCGCAACCCTGTCGCCCAACGCCAGCCCGGAAATCAGTTGATATTTCTTGTCGCTGGCGACCCCCACCTGGATGTCGCGACGGTGCACCTCATCGCCGTCATAAACGAATACGTAATGCTGGCCTTTGTCGTCGCGCACCGCGGCGCGCGGCACCACCAACGTTCCGTGCTCTTCATGAACCAGAATTCGTACTTCCACGTTCACGTTCGGCAGCAACTCGATTTTGTCGTTGTCAACCGAACAGAGGACTTCGCCCACGCTCCGCGCCCCCAGCGGCACCACTTGCTTTGGCAACTGCTCGATCTTCCCCGTCCAGGTGCGATTGGGCATCGCGTCCCATTTCACCTGCACAGCCTGATTCGGCTTCAGCGCGCCGAGGTCCGGCTCATCCACAAAAGCACGTACTCGTACCTGCCGCAGGTCCGCTATTTGTGCGAGTACATCTCCCAACTTTACGAAATCGCCGCGGCGTACCGGCAACGAATAAAGAGTGCCGTCCGCCGGCGCAATCACCGTAGCCGACCGTACCTTTTTCTCGAGCGCGGCCACCTGATCCCGCGCTTGCTGCACGCGCAAACTCGCACTCTGCGCGGTCACGGAGGCGCGTTGCGCGAGCGCGGCCTTTTTCTCCTGCCATGTTTGCAGGTTCGCGCGCGCCGTCGCCAAAGCAGCCCGATTCTGCGCCACCTCTTCCTGCGTGGCCGCTTGCTTGGTCACCAGTTGCTCGAGCGCCTGCTGCGTTCGCTCCAGATTGGCGACCTGCGTTTCGGCGTTCTGCAAACTTCCCTGCAGCTGCGCAACTTCATCAGGCGGACCGCCAGTGCGCGCGTTCCGCAAATCCGTTTGCGCCGCCAATAAATCCGCGCGCGCCTGCGAAAGCTGTGCGCGAATATCCGAGTCATCCAGGTGCAAAATCACTTGCCCGCGGTGCACCGTCTGCCCCTCCACGGCGTTCTCCTCGGCGACAAACGCGGGAAATTCAGTGCGTGCGATGGTGGGGGAAATTGGCTCGACTTTGCCGTTGCTAGTTATCGTCGCGGTTAAATCCTCCCGCGTGACGCTGACGACCTGCACCAAAGGCGCCGGCTCGCGCAGCGCCAGCACCGCCACGACCACGACAACCAAGACTGCGGCGAGGATCAAAATGATCCATTTTCTTTTGCTATTTTCCGCCATGTATTACCGCGTACACCCTCGCCGCAGCGTTCCCCCGAAGCCACGAAATTGTAGCAGACCCCTTCCCGGCTTGCCTACGCAAACGCCCCCAGCGTCCCCGGAGCGCATCTTTCCAGATGCTATAATTTCACAGTGAGATGTTGGTAGTGTTCATCATCGCTCGCGATTGGACTCTGCGCGCCGGGCTGCGCGCCGAACTCCGCGAGCGGGGCATCGATGCACTAGGAATGGATTCTCCGGAAGACGCAGGCCGTGCCTTCGCCGAAAGTCAAATGCCCGCCGTCGTCGTGCTCGAGGCTACCACCGAATTTGCCAGCGACCCCTCCATTCAGTCCTTGGTGAAACGCGTTCCTACCGTGCTGATCGCCTCCCGCACCGAGACCGTGCCTCTGCCGCCCGCCGCGGCTGTGTTCTACCGCCCAGTAAGCATCGGCGAAATCGTTGGCCGCGTCCTAGAACTTCTTAGAATCGGCCACGCCGTGTGAAAATTTCTGTAGAGTTGTAGCGGCCGCTGGGTCCCATTTTTTTCTCTCGATTCCTTCTAGAGACTTCGCCGTCCTTCAATCTGGTCTTCATGCTAAAATCCGCCCATGGGCGAACCTCAGCACACGCAACCCTCCACGCACGCAACCGAAACGAAACCCGGCGGTAAGCCACCCGCGAAGATCCATCGCGTCTGCATCGGCTGCAACAACATGTTCGAAGTAACTATGGAGAATTACGACGCCAAGCACTGCTCCGTTTGCCACAAAGGTTAAGCGCACACCAAGCGGCGTTACTTCTACCGCCTTGCACCCGAAAAGTTCACGCGCCCAAACGCGTTTCAGAGCGTCTAAGCAGCGAGACGGAGACAGGGGGCCAGCGCACCAGCCGGCAGGCGCTAGCGTGGTCCCTGCCGCACCTGCGTTGCTTCTCCGTAGATGCTAGAATTTATAGACGATGAGCGCTGAGTCCCTCATTCACGTTCACGATCTGTGCAAGCACTTCCGCACATTCAAACGCCGCGAAGGCGTTTGGGGCTCAATACAAAACCTTTTCGTTCGCGACTACCGGACCGTCGCCGCCGTAGACCGCGTCGGCTTCGCCATCGAACGCGGCGAAATGGTCGGCTATATCGGCCCCAACGGCGCCGGAAAATCCACCACCATCAAGATGCTCACCGGCATCCTCGTGCCGACCAGCGGCGAAATCCGCATCAATGGTTACGTTCCGTATCGCCAGCGTCGCCAATACGTGAAAACCATCGGCGTAGTTTTCGGCCAGCGCACCCAGCTCTGGTGGGACATCGCCGTCATCGAATCCTTTAAGCTTCTGCGGCGCATTTACGACGTCTCGCAGCGCGATTTTGAAGCGCGCATGGAACATTTCGACGCCATTCTCGGCATCCGCGATTACCTGCACACTCCCGTGCGCAAACTTTCGCTCGGCGAACGCATGCGCTGTGATCTTGTCGCCGCGTTGCTGCACAATCCTCCACTGCTGTTCCTCGACGAGCCCACCATCGGCCTCGACGTTGTCGCCAAAGATCACATCCGTCACTTTCTGCGCGCCATCAATCGAGAATTTCGCACCACCGTGCTGCTCACCACGCACGACCTCGACGACATCGAAGAACTCTGCCGCCGCATCATGATCATTGACCACGGCAAAGTCCTCTACGACGGACATCTCGCGCAGCTGAAGCAGCAACTTCTGCGCACCAAGCAAATTAAGTTCGCGCTAAAAGACCGCGCACAAGCGATCGGCCTCGACGCCTTCTCCCGCGACGGCCTGGAAGTGGATCAAGTGGACGAACTCACCTATCGCATCCGCTTCGACCGCGTGAAAGTCTCGACCTCGGACCTAATCCGCCAGGTGCTGGCTACCATCGAAGTCCGCGACCTGCTCATCGAAGACGAGCATATCGAGGAAATCATCAAGCGCATCTACGCCGGCGAAGCCCGCCTCGAGGTCACCGTATGAGGCTCTTCGGGAAGTCCCCACCTACCAAGAAAAACGTGTACGAAGGGCTGCGGCTGCAAATTTTGGAGGGCTCTCGCGAAAAGTTTGGGATCTCTCCGGTGGCAGTCCCGAATCAGGGGTGGGGCCTGGTCACGGATTGGAGCATGGATCGAGGCGTTGCTACCGTCGTGGCTTTGTCTGACGGCACCGCAAGCATTTACCTGAGTAGTGGCGGAGGTTTCATCGGTGGCGGACAATCTCACGAACTCATTCGCAAGGGAGCCAGGAATGCAGTGACCATCGCCGCGAAGTTCCAGCCCACAATGCGGGCCGCTTCGACGTACCCCTTACCGGCTCAAGACCACGTGACTTTCTTTGTTCTGACGGATGCCGGTGTTTTCAGCGAGAGCGCTTCGGTGAAGGGCCTAAGCAGTCATCATGGCGCACTTTCCGCTTTGGGCGACGCAATGCAGGAAATCATCACGCAGTACCGGAAGATCCAGCAATGAGCGCCCTCATCCAGTCTTTGATTCCCTACGCCGAATTCTCGCGCGTCGGCTTCGTCAATATCCTCGCATTCCGCCTGCGCTACTTCACCGGCATCATCACCTATTTCCTCAACGTCACGGTCTACTACTTCATCTGGACCGCGGTTTACACCGGCGGCCACGCCATCGCTGGCTACAACCTCGCACAGATGATTACCTACGTCAGCGTCGGCTGGATGATCCGCTCCTTCTACTGGAACACCATTGACCAGGAAATGGCCTACGAAGTAATCGAGGGCAAGATCGCCATGGACCTGATCAAGCCCGTCTCCGTGCAGTGGATGTGGATTTCCCGCGCGATCGGCGAATCCGCGTTCCGTCTGGGCCTCTTGACGTTGCCCACAGCCGTCGTCGTCGCGCTGGTGTTTCCCGTGCAACGCCCGTCGTCGCGTGAGAATTTTCTGCTGTTCCTGGTGGGCGTGCTCGGCAGCTTCTTCCTGATGGCTGCCGTGAATTTTATGATCGGCACCTGCGCGATTCCATTGAAATCAATCCTCGCGCTGATTCGCGCGAAATACTGGCTGATCGAATTGCTCTCCGGCCTGCTGATTCCCATGACCTTTTTCCCGGACAAAGTGCAGAGAGCGCTAGCTTGGCTGCCCTTCGAACATATCGCGTACACGCCGCTGCAGATTTATCTCGGCAAGCTCGACCGCCACTCGGCGCTGCGCGCCCTGGGAATTCAATGGCTCTGGGTCGTAGTGCTCCTGTTTCTCGCGCACCTGTGGTGGGAGCGCGCATCCAAAAAAATCACAATCCACGGGGGCTAGTAGCGCCTGTCTGCCGACAGGCAGGCGTTAAACGAAACGATGAGCTTATTTCCGACAAGCGCGCCGACAGAAGAAAAACGCGGTTTCGCTGGCCTTCTTGCGGCGGGCCACCGCCACTTCCTCCTCTTCTTCGACTACTTCTCGCAATACGCCAAAGTCCGCGTCAGCTACCGCGGCGATTTCTTCATCAGCCTCGCTACCAGCTTCGCGGCCACGGTCTTCGCGCTCTGCTTCGTCGTTGTCCTGTTCCAGAAAGTCCCGCAGCTCGCCGGATGGCGCTTCGAGGAAGTCCTATTCCTCTACGGCTTCTCGCTGATCCCCTACGGCATCTTCAACGTGGTCAGTCTGAACCTCTACGATTTTGGCAACAACTACATCATCGAAGGGAAATTCGACCGCGTCCTGCTGCGGCCCATCTCGTCGCTCTTCCAAGTGCTCTTTGAAACCTTTCGCATCGAATCGTTCCAGGAAATTGCCACCGGCGTTTTCTGCATGTGGTACGCCACGCGCCATCTCGGCCTATCGTGGACTCCCGCCAAATTTGCCATGCTCTTTTTCTTCGGCACCTGCGCCGGCATCATCTATGTATCCGTCTTCCTCATCCTGAGCACCGTCTCGTTCTGGTTCGAAGACCGCATCGGGGTGCATCCGCCCATTTGGAACGTGATCGCCTTCGGCCGCTATCCGCTCTCGATTTACAGCGGCGTCGTCCAATTTTTCCTCTGCTGGATCGTTCCCTTCGGCTTAGCCTCCTTCTACCCAAGTGTCCGCATGTTAGGCCGCACCGTCTCGCCAGAGTACGCACCGCTGGTTCCGGTAGTCGCCGCAATCTTCCTGACCATCGCCATCTCCCTCTGGAATTTCGGCACCCGCCACTACTCCTCCACCGGCTCGTAAGGTACTTGCCCTTTGTAACGGGGACCTCTGTTTGCATTTTGCTTCACCGTCCGCCCGAACGTCTTCGCTGACTCTTGGAGCACTCACGCCAGAACATCTGAAACACGCACAGCACAAATTCGTACCATCCATAGCGACCCACATGCGACGCCTCGCCTACCTCGCAATCGCAATCCTCGCTCTGTTGCCAGTTGCGGCCGGCTTCATCGGCAACGCGATCGGCCCAGGCATCCTGCATCCCGCAAACTTGAATCCGCAGCGCCTCGCGCAGACGAACCAAATGCTCGCGCGAACCGGCGCAAGCAAGACGGATTTCACGGTCCACACAAATGACGGCGTCGAACTTCGCGGCTGGCAAATCATTCCCCCGTCGCCAAACCGCGACTGGGTTCTGCTCTTTCATGGCGTCTCGGACAATCGCACCGGCGATCTGGGCCATGCCGAGTTCCTGCTTCGGCACGGATACAGCGTCGTGATTATGGATTCCCGCGCGCACGGAGAAAGTGGCGGACAAATGGCCACCTACGGGTGGAAGGAACGCTACGACACAGCCGCAATATCAAACGCTCTTTACGCCAGCAAGAATGTGCGCCATTTGTATGCGCTCGGTGTGTCGATGGGCGCAGCGATCGCGCTACAGTCAGCCGCGGTCGAGCCGCGCATTGCAGCCGTCGCGGCCGAAGATCCATTCGCAAATCTTCGCGAAGTGAGCTACGACTACGCGGGCTTGGACACCAGCCCCGTTCTCGGCAAGACCATCTTTCGGCCCGCGACGATTTTCGCGCTGGATGCGATGAAGAGGGCCGGCGGCTTCAACCCGAACGACGTCTCCCCGGAAAAAGCAGTCGCGCAACGCCCTTTCCCCGTGCTGCTGATCTGCGGAACCAATGATCACAGAATTCCCTGCCGTCATGCGCAAGCCATTTACAAAGCGGCGACCGGACCCAAAGAAATGTGGACTGTGCAAGGTGCCGGCCACGCCTCAGCCCTAGGGCAAGCGCCCGCAGAATACGAAAATCGCGTAGTCCGTTTCTTCGAAAAGTGTCCAGCAGAATAGCTCGGAGCCCGCAACTTGCAGTCCGTGATAGGAGCAGCGAGGCACTGCGCCAGGGCGCTGCAGAAATTAGCCCAGCGCGTGAGCGCTTGGAACAGTCCAGGTCAAGGAAGCCGAGCGCCGAAGGTGCGGCACATCCTGTCGTGGCGTAGACAGGAGCACCAAACTCACACAACCTTAAGAACCAAAATCACGCGGTCATCTTCATGCGTGCCGCCGCGCGAAAATAAATCCACCTGCGTCAGCACCGACTGCACAATTTCCTGCGCCGGCAACTCTCGCTCACGCGCCACCAGTTCCACTAATCGCTGCGTGCCAAATTCTTCTTCCGACGAATTATTCGCCTCGGTGATTCCGTCCGTGCAAAATACAACGACGTCGCCGCGATGCAGCTTCACGTGCCCGCGCTCGTAACGCACCCCGGCAAAAAGCCCAACCACCATGCCGCCCTCGGTCAGGTATTCCACTTCGCCGTTGACGCGCACCACGGCCGGCTGGACGTGGCCCGCATTCACGTAATGCAACGTGCGATGCGGCTGATCGAGCAACCCCAGAAACATGGTCATGAATTTCTGCCCGCGCGTATCGGCGAGCATCATGTCGTTCAGCGATTCCACCAAACGTTCGAGCGAATGAAGATGCGCGAGCAGCGCGTGCAGGGTGGCTTGCAGGTTCGCCATCACCATCGCCGAACCCACACCCTTGCCTTCCACGTCCGCAACTACCGTCAAAATCGTATCCGGCGCCAGCGGAATGAAGTCGTAATAATCACCGCCCACTTCAAGCGAGGGCCGATGCGAAACACCGATATCGAACCCCGCAAGCGTTGGCGGACGCTCTGGCAGCAATCCCAGCTGAATGCTGCGCGCCAGAGCCAAGTCGCGCTCCATGCGCTGTTTGTGCAATAAATCTCGATGCAGCTGCGCGTTTTCCAGCGCCAGTGCCACGTGATCGGAAATAGCACGCAACAAATTCTCGTCCGCGCTGTTGAACGGGCCCGTCTTCTTGTTCAACAATTGCAGCACGCCGATCGTCTCGCCGCTCTTGCTGCGGATCGGCAGGCACAGCAGCGACTTCGTGCGGAATCCCAGCCGCAAATCCACCTCGGATTCGAATCGTGGATCGGCGTAGGCATCCACCAAGTTCACCGTTTCTCCGTGTGCGGCCACCCAGCCCGCAATTCCGCGGCTGATCGGCAACCGGATTTCATGCTGATCGAGGCCCAGACCCACGAGCGACCAGATTTCATCGCGTTCGCTATCCACCAGAAAAACAGTCCCGCGCTCTGCTCCCGTGTGCCGCGTCGTGAGCTGCAAAATAATGTTCAGCAGTTCAGCCAGGTCCAGAGTCGAATTCAGCCGCTTCGTGGCCTCAACAATCGTCGAAAGCTCGATCACCGCATGGCGCCGCTCGCTGCTTTCCAGGGCCACCTCGGCGTAGCGCCGGAAAAGTTCCAGCCATCCGCGTGTCTTTGGGTCAAGCTCGCCCTTGGGACGCGCTTCCAACACCCCAACGGGATTCGGCCCCCGCCCCAGCACCCACGTGGATTTCTCACCGTTCACATGCGGATTCTTTCCGTGCAGGATTCTTTCGATCAGCACCGGATCCGGCGCTGGAAGGTCGCCGCTTTCCTGCCACACGGTCGGCGCTCCATTCACCATGCGCCACAGCCGCGCGCCTTCCAAACGTCCCGGTGCTGCCAGCACGCATACCATCTGCGCGGCGAGTTCGCCAGGTTCGGTTTCAGGATTGAGCGTCGCCACCACCTGCTCAAGCGTTTCGAGCGGCATACCGGCGCGCGCGCGCGATGTTGCTTTCCGTTTCATCCCGTGTTGCCCTTGTATTCGATTGACAGAATCGTGATGTCGTCGGACTGCGCCGCGCCTTCCGTGAACGCCCGCATGCCCTCTCGAATAGCGTCGCCCAGCTGGGTCACCGTTTCTCCACTGAAGTCTTCGATGATCTTGCGCAGCCGCGCTTCCTCAAACAATTCGTTCTGGGTATTGCACGCCTCGGAAACGCCGTCCGTGTAAATCACCAGAAAATCGCCGGGTTCCAATTGCACCCGGGCGCTCTGATACTCCGCTTCCAGAAACATGCCCACCGGAAAATTCGCCGAACCCAAACCTTCCAGGCCGCCCTTCTTGCGCTTGAGTAGCGGCGGAACGTGCCCGGCGTTTACATACTCGAAACGTCCCATCTTGTCCAGAATTCCATAGAACACGGTCGCGTAACGGTCTTCGCCACTGCGCTCGCACAAATATTGATTCACGCGCGAGAAAACTCCCGGCAGCGAAATATCCATCGCGGCCGTAGTGAAGAACACACCCTGCAACAAAGTAGCCAGCAGCGCCGCCGAAATTCCCTTCCCGGAAACGTCACCCACGAAAAATCCGTGCCGACCGCCGCCAAGCCCGATCACGTCAAAGCAATCGCCGCCGACCGAATGGCACGACAAAGTCGAGCCCGCCACCGCCACGTCCGGCAAATTCGGCAGCGCCTTCGGCAAAAGCTGCTTCTGAATCTGGCTGGCAATTTCGATTTCGTGATCCAGCCGCTGTTTTGCGCGCGACGAAGCAAACAACCGCGCATTTTCCACCACCGTCGCCGCCTCGCGCGCCAGCGTGCGCAATACTTCGCGATCCAAATCCGAAAACGCGCTCGAGGGCACGTGGCTATCGAGATACAGCACGCCAAGAAGTTCGCCCTGCCGCGTCGAAATCGTCGCGTCCAGCGTTTCGATCACCGGCAGCTTGTCCACCGGAATTGCAATCACCGTGTGCAATTCCAGCCGCGCGACGCTCTCCTGCTGACTCATCCCGCCGTCTTCGCCCGTGTCGCTGACGATCAATTCCCGCCGCGTTTGCGCCACACGTTTCACCACCGATTGCGAAACCTGCAATTGATCCGGACGCAATGTCCCGCGCTGCGCGTCGCGCGCCACGATCGTCTGCAATTCTTGCTGTTCATTGGCCAGCAGCAGCACGCCGCGTTCGGTGCGCGTCACTTGGATCGCGGCATCCACTACCGCCGTCAGCACGTCTTCGAGCGAAAGCCCCGTGCCCAGTGTTCGCGCCACTTCCAGCAGCACTCCCAGGTGGTACAACTCACGCGAACCCGCATGTTGCGGCGCGGGTGCTTCGACACGCTCCACTAACTCCTCGATCGTCGCGCCTTCGCCCAGAAAAAGCAGCTTGTAGGAATCCGCCATGCCGAAATCAATGCGATCTTTCGGCTGCAGTTCGTGCTTCAGGGTTTTCTCGCCGTTGACGAACGTTCCGTGCCGGCTGCCCATGTCCTCCAAGACAAACGTTCCGTTCACGGAAAGAATCTGCGCTTGCTGCCGGCTGATGCGGCTGTCACGCAGCGTGAGTTCGTTACCGGCTTGCCGCCCTATGCGAAACGGCGTGCTGCTGATGGAAACTTCGCGGCGTACGCCGTTCGGTTCAATTACAACTAGTCTTGGAGCTCGTGGCATCGGTTATGATTTTTTGATCTCGTGAGACAGCGAAGTGAAAGCTCGCCCAGGAGCCCTTCGCTGGCACCGCACATGGTAGGTAAACTCGCGCCCGAAGTAAATAGCGGCCCCGCTTGCTATCCTATTCGGCCGCCCTAGCGGTTGCCCTCGTCAATCCTCCCGTGTAAAATTCGCGCGGGGCTGCTCAACAACAATTCCTCGCTTATCAGGCGGCTTTCGAATCGCCGCTCGCGCGATTCCAACGGGCAATCGCGCCGCAAAAACCTAGGAGACTGAATGAACAGCTCGATCAATAAAGCGCTAATCGCCTTGGTCCTAATAGCGTCGTTCGCTGTACCGCTACCTGCTGATAGCAAAGAGTGCGACCGCGTGGACAACGCCGGCAAGGTCATGAAGGAAATCATGGATATCCCCGACGATATCCCGCAAACCGTAATTGACAAGGCCTACTGCGTCGTCGTTCTTCCCTCCGTACTGAAACTCGCCTTCGTCTTCGGCGCCAGCTACGGGCGCGGCGTGATGACGTGCCGCAGCGGTCCGGACTTCCGCGGTCCCTGGGGCGCTCCCACCATGATGGCGCTCGAAGGCGGCAGCTTCGGCTTGCAACTCGGCGGACAGGCGACCGATTTTGTCCTGCTACTCATGAACGAACGCGCCGCTGACAGCATTCTCACCAGCAAAGTGAAATTGGGCGGTGATGCCTCCGCCGCAGCAGGTCCCGTTGGCCGCAACACTTCCGCCGAAACCGATATCACTTTGCGCGCCCAGGTTCTTTCTTATTCGCGCGCCCGCGGTCTATTCGCCGGAATCTCTCTGGTCGGTTCTACCCTTCGCCCCGACAATAGCGCCAATACAGGCCTGTACGGAAAAGCGATTGACTCCAAGGATGTGGTGCTCAACGGCAAAGTTCCAGCGCCTGCCTGCGCCAAACTCCTAATCGCCACGCTCAACGAACGCTCACCGAAAAATCTCTCTGGTGATTAGTGACGCAGTCGGCAATTTCGTTGCAATGATTCAGAGGTAGAACCACATGAGGCTGACAGGCGTAAGTCTCGCAGTAAGTTTGCCGCTCGTCGGGGCGTCGATTCTTGGCGTTGCCCCGCCAAATTTCTCGCAGATATCAAGCGCCCAATCAGGCTCCGCCAGCGTAACTTCCTATCAGATTGACGTTGACGCCACCAAGCAATGGATCGACACCAAAATTGATCTGCGCTCCGGAGAAAAACTTCATTTCACCGCCACCGGAACGATTACCTATCCCGCCGACAAAAAACATCCGGACGGACGCACCTTCGGTTCCGACGGACTCACGCGCGGTTTCGAGGACTTGATCCACGAGTACGCCGTCACAGACGCGGGACACGGCTCACTTATCGGCCGTCTCGGTGACAATGACAGCGCACAGCCGTTCGCCGTCGGCGCCAGTTCCGACTACGAAGCGCCTGTCGGCGGCCGCCTCTTTCTTGGAATTAATCAGAGTATGAAGGACGCCGCAGGCGCCAAAGGTAACTTCCAGGTAAAAATCGCGGTAATAAATCCAGGACTAAGCACTGCCGCCGCGATCGCCATCGGCGGACCGCCCGAGACTTCCGTTCCATCGGTCACGCCCGCCATCCTCAAGGAAATTCCGCGCCGCGTCTCGGACCCTCAGGGTAAGCCCGGCGACATGGTCAACATACTCATCGTCGGAACGCAAGAGCAAGTCGTAAAAGTCTTCAGTGCGGCGGGCTGGGTGCACGTGGATAGTTCGGTGGAAAACACGGTCCTCAACGCGATCACCGACTCGCTCGAAAAGAAAGACTACCTCACCATGCCGATGAGCACGCTGTTTCTATTCAATCGCGCACAGGATTACGGCTTCGCGCATGCCGAACCTGTGCGTGTCGCCATGTCGCGCAATCACCTGCGCGTCTGGAAATCGCCGTACGAGGTGGGCGGCCGCCAGCTGTGGTGCGTCGCCGCCACCCACGACATCGGCTTCGAGCGTGACCAGCGCAACAACGGCCTCACTCACAAAATAGATCCAGCAATTGACGGCGAGCGCGAATACGTCAACGACACGCTTTCCAGCACTGGCTTGGTCATCCAGCGCACTCACGTCACGCCACCCGATCCGCTCAGCGAAGCCAAGACAGCCACCGGCGGCAGCTTCCACTCCGACGGCCGCATCCTGGTCCTAGTCCTGAAAGAACAAACCACCAGCAGTACCAAATAGCGCGGCGTCAGTCTTTCTCAGTGCTCCCCTGGCTTTACTCGCGCCCTCTGTGTTACATCCTTTGACTTGTCTCTGCCCTCTTTCTGCGCCCCCTGCGTTAAAGTTTCTGACTTTGAATTCGACTTCACCCCGCTATTCGCTTTCGCGACGCCGTTCCCCGCGACGCATCGCGAATCAAAGCCTCGCACGCCTCCAGACAAGTCCGCCGCAACTGCCGCGCCACATCCTCATGCACTCCGTCTGCCAGCAGTAAGAGGGACGTCCCATGGACCAAAGCCACCAGCGCCAAGGTCAATTCTGTACGGTCGTCCGGTTCCCCGCCCAACTCCTCCGCCAGACGCTGCTTCATCAATGCCACCGAAGGCATCGGCTCCTTGCGGCTCAAGCGAGCCGCCCAACCGTCGGTAAGCAACCGGTATTCATGCCCATGCCGCGCCGTGAACTCCAGCGCGCGCCGGCAAACATCCACCGGCGAGTCCGCAGGCCGTATGGCGGAATACAAATTCTGCCGGGCGCGAACCCGCAGCAATTCCAGCAAGTCGTGCTTGTCGCGAAACCGTTCGTACAAAGTCGGCGTCGTCGTTCCGGCAGCCTTCGCCACCGCGCGCATCGTTAACGCGTGTTCTCCGCGCTCGCTCCACAATTTGTATGCGGCATCAAGAATGCGCCCTTCCAATCCAGCTTCGGCTTTGCGAGGCATCGCTCCTGGTCTCTCCTGGACATCTCCCGCACTGCATTATAATCTTGACAGCGTTAAAGAAACAGCGTATAAATAATCAAGGCCCCTATTCTACCTGCTTGTCCTGCTGGATCAATCATTCAGTTTGGGAAAGCGTATGAGGAGTTCTGTAGAATTATGATTCGTTTCCAGTATTCGGTCACCACGCGGGCTTGCAAGAACGCCGCCTGGGACGTCTTCTCCAACTGGCGGCACTGGAATCAGTTCGCTAATATTTACGGCCAAGTCCGCTGGCGCGAAGGCGCGCCGTGGGAGCCGGGCAGTTGCATGGAAATCGAAGTCCTTCGCCCAGTCAACACGGTAATCAACCATGTAATCACGCACTGCGTGCCCGCGCAAAAAGTCGGTTGGATCGATCACGCCATGGGCATCGTCATCGGCCAATGGGTCACTTTCGAGCGTCAAAACGGCAACGGCACGCGGGTCCATACCTGGGGAGAAATAGTGCGCCCGAGCCTGAAAATCGCCGGTCGGACCGTAGAACACCTGGTAACCAGCTTCACCGAGACTTGGTACGAGAACTTCCGCCTGGCCTGCGACGAAATAGCCGATTCCAACCCGTGCCCGCCCAAAATCTCGGAACAATCGTACTGAAATCCGACCTCCGGTAACCAACGCATGTGAAGCGTTGTCCGCGTAACCCATAACGAGACTGAGGGGAAGCCGCCCGTAGCTGCCCAAGGATAGCCGGTCGGGATGCAACGATTATGAAGGTGTCGGGTCTAAATAGCGCGCCTTCCTTTCGCGATAATTTCGGGCGAGCGCCTGAGTGATCCGCTCGCTTGAGGACGCAACATGCAAACAGCACCGGCGACTGCGCGACCATACCACTCCCTCGGGAAAAGTGCTGCTGCCAAAACATGCGGCTCGCTGTCGTCTGGCCGGTCGTCACGCCCCACTCGCCACTGCTTTTTCAATCGCCAACCCAGGCGATTCGAAATCACCATAACTCCCAGCAAATAAACAACCGCGACCCCTCTCAATCGCCAAGGTTCACGAACTTTGCACCTTGAATCCCAGCAGCCCGACGGCCACTGCGCCCAGGGGTCACTACTCACCAATCACGGCTGACGCCTCCCTTCCCCGCCAATGATATATTCAGGAGTGAACCAATGAACTCCGGAGCAAGTCCCCATGACTGAGCGAAAACCACCGTTTGCATCCGTCGAGGAAGCGCTAGACGAGATACGCGCGGGGCGGATGATCGTCCTCGTGGACGACGAAGACCGCGAAAATGAAGGCGATTTAACCATGGCGGCGGAAAAAGTCACGCCGGAAGCGATCAACTTCATGGCTAAATTCGGGCGCGGTCTGATTTGCCTGGCCATGACCGAACAGCGTTGCGATGCCCTAGCCCTCGCGCCCATCACTCCACGCAACACTTCGATGTTCGGCACCCCCTTCTGCGAGCCGATTGACGCCCGACGCGGCACCACCACCGGCACGAGCGCTGCCGACCGCGCCACGACCATTCTCGCGGCCAGCGATCCCAACACTCGCCCCGAGGATTTGGCGCGGCCGGGACACGTATACACCCTGCGCGCGCGCAATGGCGGCGTGCTGGTGCGCGCGGGACAGACCGAAGCGTCCGTCGACCTGGCGCGACTGGCGGGATTGGATCATTCCGGCGTGATCTGCGAAGTGATGAACGATGACGGAACCATGGCGCGGATTCCGCAGCTTGTTGAATTTTGCCGCTTGCACGGGATGAAACTGCTGACCGTGGCGGACCTGATCCGATACCGCATGCAACACGAGCGCCACGTCCGCCGCATCGCCGAATCCGTGCTGCCGACGCGGCACGGAAAATTCCGCATGATTGCCTACTCCAATGACGCGGACCATGAACTGCACGTCGCGCTGGTGCGCGGCGACATCTCGCAGGGTGACACCGACAAGGCCGGGCCGCCTTTGGTGCGCGTCCACTCGCATTGCCTCACCGGCGACGTTTTCGGCTCCACAGCCTGCGATTGCCACACGATTATCGAACGCTCCCTCGAAGCCATCGCCAGGGAAGATCGCGGTGTATTCGTCTATTTACATCACACCGGTCGCGGATTCCAGATTGACGCGCCGCGCGATGCCGACGCCGCCGAACCGCCGCGCATTCGTTTCCACGCGCGCGAGGAAATAGAGCAGGACTTGGGACGCCAGCGGTTAGTCCAGCGCGAAAGCGGCATAGGCGCGCAGATTTTGATCGACCTGAGTCTGCGGCGAATTCGCGTCCTGACCAACCATCCGCGCAAAGTAGTGGCGCTCGATGGCTACGGCCTGGAAATCGTCGAGCAAGTTCCGCTAGCACTCGATGCAGCCAAATCCCGGCAGTAGCAGCGGGCTGGCGAAGGCAAACGGCCAAAGATCTAAACAGAGGGCACAGAGAAAACCAGAAGACACGAAGAAAGGCAGAAACCACCGCAGAGACGAAAAGTCCGCAGAGAAAATCGTCGCGGGCGCAGCGCGGTATGGGAGTGCGGTGGCTTGCCGCCGCTTTTGCAACTTACGACTCGTCGCGCAAAGCATTTAAGGCGAGGCAAGCCTCGCCAAGGAAAAAACGAGAGCAAGCTCTCGCACTCCAAATGGATTCACGAACTTCTCCGCGATGCCTAGTGAGGTTTTGAAGCCGGCGGCGCGACCACAGTCACACCAGGGCGCAGCTCTTCGAGCTTCCCTTTGCTGATCCCCTTGATGGCAAGCACGCGGCGAAACGCCCGCTCTTCCGACGAAAATTCACGATGGCGGACGCGGTCTTTGGGCCGATACCCGGAACGTGCTGCAGCTGCTCGACGGTCGCGGAGTTCAAATCCACTGGCTGCCCCGCCGCAGACTTTTTCTGCGCGAACGCGTGAACGCAGAAAAGTAAAACCGGCGCAACCGCGACAACACCGGAAAGTTGGTTAGACGCGATTGCCCTGCGCATCGTATTCGGCGACTTCGCCGAAAAGGGCGGCTTGATCGCCGATTTGCGTGCGGTCGCCGACGAGAATGATTTGCTCATTGGGCGAATCGAAGTGCCGGCGCGCGGCAGCGAGCACGTCATCCGCCGTTAGCGCGTGGACTTTCGGGCGATACGTTTCGAGATGATCCTCAGGTAGACGGTCGAGATAGATGGTGGAGAGTTGGCCAAGGAGACCATCCTGCGTGGCAACGCCCAGCGAGAATACTCCAGTGAGATAGTTGCGCGCGCTCTCTAATTCCTCGGCGGTGACAGGAAGCGAGCGCATGCGGTCCATTTCATAGAATATTTCCGTCAGCGAGGCGGCGGCAACGTCGTTGCGAACAGCAGCATGCACGCTGAAATATCCGTGCTGGCGCAGCGACTGCAAACCACTCCGCGGGCTGTAGGTATAGCCCTTCTGTTCGCGGATGTTGATCACCAGGCGCGAATGAAATGCGCCGCCATAAATCGAATTGGCAAGCACTAGGCGAAACCAATCCGGATCGCGGCGGGTGATGGCAAGATTGCCGACGACGACTTGCGTTTGCACGCTGCCGGGCAAATGCACCAGGTGCACTTTTCGGCCAATATGGTGCGGGGGCGCGGACGATATTTGCAGCGGGGGTGGTGGAGCCTGCCAGGTACCGAAAACTTTCTCGATCTGTGCGAGCAGCGCGTCGCTCGCGAAATCGCCGACGACGATCAGCAACGCGTTCGCCGGAGAATAGTTCTGCGAGTAGAACTCTTCGAGTTGCTCGCGCTGGTAGGCCGCGACGTCCTCTTCGGTCGGCGAGATTACCCCGTACGGATGCTGGCCGAAGATGACGCGGCGGAAGCGCTCATTGGCAAGAAACGATGGGGTAGTCCGTTCGATGCGCAGGCCTTCGATCTTGCGGCGACGCTCGCGCTCGAATTCCTCGGTGGGAAACGAAGCATTGCGCGCGAGATCGGCCATGAGTTCGAAGATGCCTTCCGAAAACTCAGCCAGACCCGAAAGAGAGATGGCGCTCGAGTCGGCGCCCGCTTGCGTGCCCAGGTCGGCGCCCATGCGGCGAAGATCTTCTTCGATCTCGCGGCCGGTACGCGACGCTGTTCCGGTGCGCACCACCGTGGCGGTGATTTCCGCGAGACCCGGCGCGCGATGGGCGACGCTGGCATTTCCACTGCGGAAGAAAAGCTGCGCGGAAATTTTCGGGAACGTGCGCAATTCGGCGAGAACGACTTGCATTCCATTGGAAAGAGTGTGAACCGCACGCTTGGGCCAAGCGACGGGGCGTTCCGGCCCGAGCGCTGGAACGGCGCTCCCTTGCGTATTCGAGGTTGCGGTAGAACTGGTTGCTGTGGCCATAGTTTTCGTGGTTGTTCCGCTCATGCCGCCACTTCCTTTGCGATAGGACGCCGGACCAGGATGGCGCGATTGGGTGGGAGGAGATATTTTTGCGCTGCGGCCTGCACTTGCCCGGACGTGACCGCTTCAAATCCTTCCAGAATCGTATTGATGCGGCCGGGATCGCCATCGAATAGGGTGAAGCATGCGAGGTAATGCATCAGGCCGAATCGGGGCATGTGAGCCCCCATGCCTCCTTCGAGATTGGCGAAGTAGTCGGCGCGCAATTTTACTTTCACGGCAGCGAGCTCATCCTCCGTAATTCCCTGCTGCTGGATTTCACGAATAATCTCGTCGAACTCCGCGATCACGGCTTCCGTGCTGAATTCCGGTTTGTGAAAAATGCGCGTGACCATTTGCGTGGGCCCATTGGTTTCGATGATGTCGGCACCGCCATCGGTTTCCACAGCAATTTGCTTTTCGAGAACCAGGCGGCGATAGATCCACCCGACGCGGCCACCGTGCAGCGCGCGATCGAGAATGGCCGCGGCGTACCAATCAGGAGTGCCGCGTTGAGGAACTGTGTAACCGATCGCGATAGCCGGAAGCGGGCCGAACTTTTCGGGGACCTCCCCGCGTCGCTCTTCAGTCTGTGGCGGCTCAGAGACGTCGGCCCGCGGCGGCAGTGGATGCGCCGGAATGTCCGCGAAATATTTTTCGGCCAGCGCGAAGCCCTGAACCGGATCCACATCGCCGACGATCAGCATGACCGCATTGTTTGGCGAGTAGTAGGTGTGAAAGAACGTCTGAACGTCAGCCAGCGTGGCTGCATCAAGGTCGGCAAAATCGCCGTAAAAATTGTGCGCGTTAGGCCAATTGCGGAAGGCGACCGGAGGAAGATCGAGCCAAGGAAACCCGCCGTAGGGCTGATTCATGACGTTGACCCGGACTTCTTCCTTGACCACGTCGCGCTGGTTGCGCAGATTTTCGTCGTCCACTTTCAGAGCGCGCATGCGATCGGCTTCGAGCCACAGCACGCGTTCGAGCGCATTGGATGGGACGGATTCGAAATAGTTGGTGATGTCGTAATTGGTGGTGCCGTTGAGCATCCCTCCGGAAGAATTGATTAAGCGGATGTGTTCCATCTTGCCGGCGTGTTCCGAACCCTGAAACATCATGTGCTCAAAAAGATGGGCAAAGCCGCTGCGGCCGCGCGGCTCCAGACGAAAGCCAATCTGATAGTAAACGCCAACCGTAACGACAGGCGCAGAGCGGTCTGGCGATATGACCACACGCAAGCCATTTGCGAGCGTGGCGTGTTCGACGGGAATGTGCAGATTCTTCACTTCCGATTCCTCCTGGAATTTTCAAGCGCTCGATCGAGTTCTTTCAAGGTCCTAGCGGGATTCTTGGCGAGAACCCTGGCTGACAACCGAACGAGCGTTGCATACGAATCGCCGAATTCGCGCGGATAGCGACGCAGAGAGTCGCGATGCTTTTTCACCGTTGCATAATCACCCCGCGCTGTGGGGCCAGTCCACCCGGCACGCGGGCCGTATTTTTCGAAGTTGTCGAGCATCTGGCGCATCACAGGCAGCAACGTTTGAACAGCGTGTCGGCGCGTGAATCCGATTTTGATGAGCACTTGTGCCGCAGCCTCAGTAAGCGCTAAAGCATGACCTGCGACGAGAGTGCCGGCAGCATGGTAGGCGGGTTTGTGGCTGCTTGTAACAATCACCGGAACGCCGCCCAAATTGCACGCGATCACGCTGGCCGTGCGGAGCGCACGAGGTTCACCTTCGATGGCGAATATCACGCCCTTCAAACTCGGCTGCGATCGCTTTGTGAATGTTTGCATCGGATGAACTGAGCCAACAGCAGCGCCACACCGCGCGAGCGGCCGCAGAATCGAACTGTCCAGCGCGCCGCTGGCGTGCAAAATAACCTTCCCCCGGCAGTTCCCACCAGCGACAATCGCCAATTTACTTGCCACCTCCGCAAGCACATCGTCCGGCGTCACCAATAGAATAACATCGGCATCGATTACGTCACGCGTGAGAGTGGAATACGGCGTGCCTGCGCCAATCGCGCGGACGGCGGTACGCGCGGTGGCCGCCGACCGTGTGACGACCGGGCCAATACGCCATCCGAGACGGCGGAGACTACGGCCGAGCGTGCGGCCGAGGCGTCCTGCGCCGACGATGGAAACAGAGCGCGCCATGCAAGGTGATAGCATAGCGTGTTCGTTCGCAACACGCTGGAGGATTCTACTTTGCATTGGTTCTGGATCGGATTCCTGGGACTGGCTGCATTTATTTGGTTTAAACAGTCCATTGATCTCGCGCTTGGCGCCCTATCCATTCCCGCGTTGAAGAACGTCGCGCCGCTAAACGATGCGGACTGCCCGAGCGTCTCGATTTTGTTTGCAGCGCGCGACGAAGCGGAAAAATTGCCCGCCGCACTGGAAACATTCCTCGCGCTCGACTATCCCCAGTACGACGTCATCGCTGTCAATGACCGTTCCGTAGATGCCACGGAAAGCATTTTGGGAAGTGCCGCGCGCAAGGACTCGCGGCTGAAAGTCATAAACATTTCTTCCCTTCCCTCCGGTTGGCTGGGCAAACCTCACGCACTGCAAGAAGCGTTCGAGCATTCGACTGGAGAATGGCTGATATTCACGGATGCTGATGTGCATTTCGAACCCGACGTGCTGCGCCTCGCGATTGCTCTGGCGGAACAAAGACATTGGGACCACCTGCCGCTGCTCTGCCATGCGAAGATGTTTTCGGTCGGGGAGAAGATTGCGATGACGTTCTTTGGGATGGCCTTTCTGCTTGGCGTGCGGCCGTGGCGCGCAAGCAACCCGAAATCAGGCAGCTATGTAGGCATCGGCGCGTTTCAATTGATACGGCGCAGCACCTACGAAAAAATCGGCCAGCACCGCCGGCTGGCGATGGAAGTGGTGGACGACGTAAAACTCGGAAAGCTGGTGAAGGAAGCCGGGTGCTCGTCCGGGATCGCCAAGTCCGGCGCTTTGGTGAGCGTTTACTGGCACGCAGGCGTGCGGAATATTATCCAGGGCACGACGAAGAATTTTTTCGCGACTACCGGTTTCAGCTTGCCGATCGTGTGCGTCCAGATCTTGGGGCTTTGGAGCTTGAGCGTGATGCCTTGGGTGGCGTTGCCGTTTGTGCAGGGGTGGGCGCGCATCTTCGCGGGGATTGCGGTTGGCTTGGCAATTTGCGCGGAGGGTGGCGTGGCTATTGAGAATGGAGTATCGCCGCTATATGCGTTGACGCATCCGATCGGGGCGCTGATTTTTGGCTGGATGCTGACCCGGTCCACGATTGTGACTTTGTGGCAGGGCGGGATTACCTGGCGCGGGACGTTTTATCCATTGAAGGAGTTAAAGCGCGGGGTCGTCTGAGGACACTGAGTTCAAACTCAACAGATTTACCAAGAGGATATTGAGAGGAGTCCGAGAGCACAGAGAAAACCGATCCGACGGTAGAGATCCTATTTGTAAAACGAGTAGCCGATAAACAAAACGTGCACGTCCACGCCGGGATTGTAGCTATGGCGATAGGCGTTCGAAATGTGCTGATATTTGTAGCCGAAGCGCCAAGCGCGGTTGCGCGACGAATTGAACCAGTCGGCTCCTGTTTGAAAATCAAACGTGAAATTGAATTGAGTGCCGCCTGGGATGTCCACGGGGACCGGTCTGACGGATGCGACAAATCCCGCAGTAGAGGCGACAAAAGGCTGCAGGCGATGCTCGCGGCGAAAATTCAGTTTCAGACCTAAAGGGCTGAGGCCGCCGCCGTAAACCGTTTCGCGACCGTTCGTGCAATAGCCGTTCACATTGGTTGATTGCTGGCACGGTAGATATTTGAATTGGCGTAAAGTTTCGAGGGGCACGATATCCAGCGTGTATTGCAGCGCGGTGGAAGGCTTGTCGTACAAAGTGCGGGCATAGCGCAGCGCAAAAACGCCGAGTTGGCGATCGGACGTGGAACCGAAGATTTGCGAGTTCGCGAAGGAATAGCCGCCCCAGACGCTGAATTCATTGCCGGGAGGATACAGAGGAGCGGGTTGACTTTGAGAATGAGCCGGAACGGAAAACCCCAGCGCGGCGATTGCAAAAAACAGAAATCGAAGGATACGCGATCCAGCAACCGACGGGATTTTCTTCAATGGTGTTCTCTCGCTCCCAGTGGTGAGTTCAGGATTTTCTTGAAACTTTGGCGGCGCGCGATCTTTTTTTGACTGGCGTCGCTTCCGCGCTGGAAGATGGCTCGGTTGCCGGGACAATGGGACCTGGAGTTTCGTCGGCTGCGCGGGATTCTTCAGTCGTTGCAGCCGCGCCAGGGCTTGCTATGAGGCCGGATGCGTCCAGCAGAGCTGCAGCCGGCGAATCAGTCGACGCGGGCGAAAAGATGGCGCCGAGGTCGCGTTGCTTGAGGGCCCGAACGCGATCGCGCAGAGCTGCGGCGCGCTCAAAGTCGAAATTTTTGGCGGCCTCGCGCATTTGCGTTTCGAGTTGCGCAACGACTTGGGCCAACTCGGCTTCCGTCGTGATGTCGCCGATGACGGCGTCGTCCACCGGGACAGGAAGATAGTCAGCTTCGATGATGCGGGCGAGCTGCATGTCCACAGATTTGATGATGGATTGCGGCGTAATGTTGTGCTCGCGGTTGTAGGCTTCCTGCTTAGCACGGCGACGGCTCGTTTCGCCAATGGCCTGGCGCATGGAGTCGGTCATGGTGTCCGCGTACAAAATGGCGCGGCCTTCGAGGTGGCGCGCGCAGCGGCCCATCGTTTGGATCAACGACGTCGCGCTGCGGAGATAGCCTTCTTTATCGGCATCCAGAATGGCGACTAGCGAAACTTCGGGAAGATCGAGGCCTTCGCGGAGAAGGTTGATGCCGATGAGCACGTCGAATTCGCCGCGCCGCAAATCGCGCAGGATGCGCACGCGTTCGAGGGTTTCAATTTCGGAGTGCAGATAGCGCACGCGGATGCCCACTTCGGCGAAATATTCGGCGAGATCTTCGGCCATGCGCTTGGTGAGCGTGGTAACCAAAATGCGTTCATTGCGCGCGGTGCGCTGGCGAATTTGTTCGAGCAGGTCATCCACCTGCCCCTTCACCGGGCGGACTTCGACTTCCGGATCCACGAGACCTGTGGGACGAATCACCTGTTCCACGACCACGCCGCCGGTCTTAGTTAGCTCGTACGGGCCGGGAGTCGCGGAAACGTAAATGACTTGATTGGTGCGATGCTCATATTCCTCGAAGGTGAGCGGACGGTTATCGAGGGCCGAGGGCATGCGGAAGCCGTAATTCACCAGGGTCTGTTTGCGCGAGCGGTCGCCATGATACATAGCGTGGAGTTGCGGAATGGTCTGGTGCGATTCGTCCACGACAAGCAAGTAATCGGATGGAACGTAATCAAGAAGGGTGGGCGGAGCCTCTCCGGGCAAGCGTCCGGAAAGATGGCGCGAGTAATTTTCAATGCCGTGACAATAGCCGATGGTGCGCATCATCTCGATATCGAAATGAGTTCGCTGCACGATGCGCTGCGATTCGACGATTTTTCCCTGCCGACCCAACTCGCCTTTCCACCAATCCAGTTCTTCGTAGATGCCTTGGATGGCGCGCTCTTTTTGGTCCGCGGGAAGGACGTAATGGGTTTTCGGGTAAATGGGCTGGCGAGTGATTTCGCCCTCGCGCGTGATCCGTATTTGCCCAGTGAGTGGGTCAATCTTGCGAATATTTTCGATTTGGGTGCCCCACATCTCGATGCGCACTGCGAGATCGTCGTAGGGCGGATAGATTTCGATCATGTCGCCGCGGACGCGGAAAGTGCCGCGACGGAGGTCTTCGCCGCGTTCGTACTGAATTTCCACTAATTTGCGGAGGATCGCTTCACGCGTGATGGACATGCCCTTTTCGAGCAGCAGCATCATGCCGTAATACGCTTCGGGCGAGCCGAGGCCGTAAATGCAAGATACAGAGGCGACGATGATGACGTCACGACGCTCAAAAAGCGAGCGCGTCGCGCTCATGCGCAGCTTGTCGAGCTCGTCATTGATTGTGGATTCCTTTTCGATGTACGTGTCGCTGGCCGGAACATAGGCTTCGGGCTGGTAGTAATCGTAATAGCTGACGAAATATTCGACAGCGTTATCGGGGAAGAAGGACTTGAACTCATGGAAAAGCTGTGCGGCGAGGGTCTTATTGTGTGCCAGGACGATTGTGGGGCGATTGATTTCCTCGATGACCTTCGCGACGGTGAAGGTTTTGCCCGAGCCGGTGACTCCGAGAAGCACCTGGTGGCGATCGCCGTCATTCACGCCGCGGACCAATTGCGAAATGGCTTGAGGTTGATCGCCGCGGGGATCGTAGTCACTGGCTAGCTTGAAATTCATGGCCGGGCCCTCAGGGCGCGTAACGCGCTAAGTTCAAAATTACCATTATACCTTATGCCGCAAGTGGACGTTGGCTGGTGCATCAACGGGCCGCAACCGAAGATAAATCCCGCCTGCGGCAGGCAGGATTCGCTCGGCTCAGAATCAAGGCAAACAGCGTTCCCTACCTGGCAAAGGCGACGACCGATCGGATGTCAGGGCCGGGCTTGGGGCGCTGGCTCGGTGTCAGGGGAGTTTGGCGGCAGTAAGGTGATTTCGGATTGGCTTTCGACGTGACCGACGTAATGCACTTTCGAGCCTGAAAGAGCGCTGGCGATCTGAAAGTCCATGTTCTGGGTGGACGTTTGAGTCGACCGGGTGATCATGCCGGTTTGCAGTGAAATCGCGTCGAGGCTTTCCCCGTTGCCGGTCCACGTGCCGGAAGTGCGCAGGCCGTTATGACGATAGTCATCGGGAGTGGCGTCGGGATTCGTGGACCCGTGGCGCAGGATTTCGAAACGGGCCATAACGATGGCGCAAAGCGACGCGTCTTTGGGCGTAGGCTGACCGGACGAAGCCGATTTATCAGCAGACTGGCAAGGCTCGTCGCGCAAATACGTGGATTCGGTGCGCGAGATCAGGCCAGCGAGCGGCGCATTTTCGACAGGACGCTCGTTGCCCCACTTCTGCCCGATGGCAATTCCTTCCCGCGGCAATTTCGCGCTGGCGGAAAGACCGTTGATCCAAGCATGCACAGTGGCTGCGGCGGCGGGATTGGAGAAAACGTCATCGAGGCCGGTGATTTTGGATACTTCGCCCGTAGGCTCGATCGTGAATTCCATGGAGCGGCCCTGCAGGCGATTGTATTGGTTCTCTATAGCGTCGGCCGCGGGATCGTACGCGTCGCTCTCGGTGGTGGCGCCGGTTTTTTCGTACGTGACACGAAGGCGGACCGCTCCCAAAGTGCCGTTGGGACCGGACTGGGCGTCGAGAACGTCGAGACGTAGTTGCAAATCGGAAATCTGCTTTAGTTGAGAAGCAGCTTCGGGATTGACTATCGGAGTCGTGGTGTTACTCGTGGTGGTTGTACGCGTTTCGATCTGGTACCGGAACGTCTGGCCGCTGGTGAATTTGGGAATCAGATGGATGCGCTCGGAGGAATTTGCGCTCGGTGAGACTGCAAACATTATGAGGACCGCGAACGTGGCGAGGCAGAACAAAGCAGCTTGCGCTGTGAAGCGATGCTTGTGTGCGCTGAACGGCTCGCCCATTGGCTTGAACGCTAGCATAGGGCATTGGACGAGGCAAACTTGCACAAGGTTGGATTCAAGGCTCATTCGGGGACTGGCGCACTGCCTTGATCGTGGGCGATTGTAGAAGACCAGTGAGCGTGAACGTGCCATTTACCCCGGCACGGGTCAATCCAGTGGTTGGAGTGTCATCCTCAGACCCGGATAACGCGCGCAAGCGCAGATCGAGATTGCGAGCGAAGTCCACTGAGCCAGAACCGGCGATTTCCTGCTCTGGTCCGACGAAGGCTAGGCGTTGGAACGCGACCTTCCCATCGTGGCAGGCGAATTCGGCCGAGGCCTCGCTAAACGCGCTGCTGCCGGGCGCGGCTTCTCCCTGGCGCAGAGATTCCGTGAGATTCAGGGCGCCGAGTTGCGGGTCGGCAACGTGAGCGTTGCCTCGACATTCGAGCGACGAAATTAGATCAGCGCGATCGGCGCCGTGGAAGTTGAGCGTCAGTCCGCCGGAAGCGGAGCCGGCAAACAGACTATCGAGCGTAGGAAATGCGGCGGCGAGAACGCCGAGGTCGATGCGCGAATAATCGAGATGGATGCGATAAGAAGGCACTGCGGCTAGTTGCGCATCGAGAGAGCCTTCGAAATTCCCACCGTACGACTGCGCTTTTGCCGCAGAGAGCTGTACGTGGCGGCCTCCAATTTTCAAATCACCCTGCAAATGGCGGATTACGAGGGGCGCGAGCGAGAATTGATCGATGGTGATTTGGCCCTGGGCGCGAAGGTTTTCGGGGACCGCATTCACGGGCGAACTGGAATTCAAAAACGGCAGCATGCGATCGAGGAAACTTTCGCGCCAGCGCGGATTGAACCAGCGATCTAGGTCAGAAGTCGCGAGGTGGTCCGCCGCCAGCGCGAACTGCCATCCGGTGTCATCGTCGTGACGATCGAACGTGCCCGTCCAACGAGCGCCGAACGCGTCGGCAGAAGTTAGGGCGATGTGGCGCAGGCCTGGTTTCAAATCTGCACGCGCCCGGATTTGCCTGACAGGCTGATTCAGAAATGGTGTGAGAAGCGAAGCGCCTGTTGATTCCCCTCCCCATTCGATCGTGCCAAGCGGCTGCGTTTGCCAGGGGAAGGTTGCGCCTTGCCAGCGCAGGTCGCAACGGACCGGGCCAGCGAGATCCCAACCGCGCGAGATATTCCATCCCAATGCGCCAGCGGTAGCCACGAGATCGCGAACTTGCGCGAGGTTGCCCGACACATGATAACTGGGGAACTCGCGCGGCCCGGGATGCGCGATTGTTTCCAAATGGAGCGAGCCATCCGAAGTGCCATAAGACACAGTTGAGGGCAAGAGCGTGAATATTTCATGGTCGTAGCGGAATTGCGTCAGCCCTAAATGCGCCGGGACGCGCAAGCGGGAGCTCGTGAGGTCCGCGCTGGAGATTGTACCCGCCGCTGAAGTCAAACGCGGCGGCCAAACGGAAAGGCCTACATGCACACTCGCGGAGCCTCGGAGCGAGACATCGCTCGCGATGTCGGAGTGAAATGCGCGAATCCAGGTGAGAACGTCGTTGAGATCAACCTGCGATTGGGTGATTTCGATTTGATCAGGCGAAGGAATCGTGAACTTCGGCGGCTGAAAACCGCTCGGAGTTTGCCAAGAGATCCTCGCGCGCGCACGCGCCCAGGAATGAGGAGCTTCGAATGTTGCTTCGGAAATATCCAATCCCGACCCGAGCGGGTACAGCGTCATCTTCGTGTTCAAGTTGAGCGCGGGATTATCCGGACGTAGGGCCAGATCCCAGCGATGCAGCTGGCGAAGCTCGGCATGCATTTGTAGAATCCAATTGTCACTTTCCGTGTCTGCATGCATCGCCAGGGCCAAATTCCCGCGCATACCGAAATCATATCCGCGCGCAAGACGAAGAACGTCCGAAAGCGAAGCATCACTCCACGCCAGGTCGAGTACCGCGGGACGCAGACGCGATGAAGTGCCGCCCATACGGCCCGAAACATAAATCGTGCCGGCCTGCTGGAGGACTACCGCGGCGCGAGTAGGCACCGCCTCCAGATTGATGGTCCAACGCCCTTCACCATCCGGTTCCAGGTAACCATTCACGTTGACCAAAGCAAAGGGAAGTTTTTCGCTCGCGCGCTTAAAATTGATCCTGCCGGAGTCCACCTCAATGCGGCCAAAGCGAACCGCCAGATGCGCAGGGGATGCGCCGCCATGCGCGGCGCTGCTCGGTTTCGGGAGCCATTCAGCGACGTTCCAATCTCCGTCCGCGTTGCGAACCAGATTCACGCTGGGACTCACCAGCGAGATCGTACCCAGCTGCAAGTGTCCGCGAAAGAGACTCTGCCAGCGAAGCCTCACCGTCAGCGATTCAGCGCGAAGAAAATATTCGTATCCGAACCGGGGATCGTCACTAAAGGTGACGGACTGAGCTTGAAGGGCGGGCCCATCCCACACAGAGAAATCATAGCGTCCCACTTCCACGCTTCTCCCAAAGACCGATTCCAAACGCGCGGTCAACTTTTTCTGTAGACGAGTATGGCGAATCAGGAGAGAGATTCCGATGTCCGCGACCCACAAAGTGACCACAAACAAGAGGATGTATTTGGGCCAGCGAGTCCAGCGGCGACGTCGCGGCGCCACATCGAGCGATTCGGTTTGTAGCGCGGGCTCGAAGAGTGTGTGTGACATGGCGGCGCAGCCTGTGGTGTCCATGATACACAATCCTTCGAGCGAGCTGACGCCGAGTCGTGATTTTCGAAATGGATGACGAGAGCCCGGAGAAAGGTTGGCTCACCGCAGAGACGCAGAACCCGCAGAGAAAACCGGGTCTCCAATCCCTGAAGAATGCAAGCGGGTTGGACGCTGCGATTCAGCCTTCGATGTGGCAAAGGCTAGTGGACTTCGCGGAGCATGCGGTGCCAGCGGGTTCTGGTGCGAAGATGCCTTAGAGTTTCAACGATGCCTTGCAGGATGCCGTAGGCGCCGCGCGATCTGTAGTCATCGGGCGTGGCTTGCACCGACCAGTAGATAAGCATTGGGCGGCCCATGATGGCGTCACGGTCGACGAAACCCCAGTAGCGGCTGTCCAAACTACGGTCGCGATTGTCGCCCATCGCGAAGTACTCATTTTCGGGGACCACCAATTCACCGTGTTCCACGTGATTCAGAATCTGCGAGGCCCACTCGGGACGCACGGCGGCGCGGAGAAAATAGCGGTCCGTGGGAGGAAAGTTATCGCCGAAAGGATCTTCATAGTTCGGATCGTGGACGACGTAAGGCTCACTAAGCCGCTGACCGTTGACGTAAACCTGCTGATCGATGATGCGGATGCGATCGCCAGGCCGACCGATCACACGCTTCACGTAGTGCGGATGGTCGTCGAAGGGGAACTTGAAAACGATGATGTCGCCGCGGCGGATGGGCCGGTAAGGCAGGATTTTTTCGTACCAGGCACCACGCCCCTCGAAAATAAATTTGTTCACGAGCAAGTGATCGCCCACCAGGAGCGTCGGTTCCATGGATTGCGAGGGAATTTTGAAGGCCTGAACGATGAAGGTGGTACCGAAGAGAGCCAGCAGGATGGTGACCAGAAGCGATTCAGCGTATTCAGCAGCCCAGCTCTTGGACGCAGTCCCCTGCCCGTGCGCGGCAGAGTGCAACTGAGCATCTTGCAGATTACGGTCGGAAATATTGTCGGGCTGCGGCGCGGTAGTTTCGACTTCCATGAATTCCCTTCAGGGTTTTGCGGCGCGTGCTGATAGAATCTCGAGCGCGGTGCGGGCCGCTTGCTGCTCTGCTTCCTTCTTGCTGCGGCCTTCGGAGGCCGACAGCCTTTCACCCGCGTGCCAAACCTCTACTTCGAAAATCTTCTGATGTTCGGGCCCCGACTCGCTGCGGACGCGGTACTCGACGGGCTTTCGCGCGCGCTGTTGCAACCATTCCTGCAGTGCCGATTTGTGGTCGGCGCTCTCAAGGCCTTCGGCGCAGTCTGCGAGCACGGGATCGAGCAAGGTGCGCTGCAAAAACGCCGCCGCCGCGTGCAGTCCCGCGTCAAGATAGATTGCGCCAAGGATGGCTTCGTACGCATCAGCGAGAAGTCTTTTCTTATCGCGCCCACCGGTTTTTTCTTCGCCTGGTCCGAGCCGCAGATAGTTGCCCAACTCCAGCTTCTTGGCGGCGGAATGGATGGACGCAGCGCTCACGAGGCGAGCCAAGCCCTTCGAAAGCTGGCCTGAGTTCCATTCCGGAAATAAGCGGCAAAGTGTCTCGCTAGCGACCAGTCCGAGAACACGGTCCCCAAGGAATTCGAGGCGCTCGTTGTCGGTGCCGCTCGAGGTTTGGCGATGTGACCGGTGCGTCAGAGCGCGATCGAGCTCCTCAGGGCGAGTGAAGCGATGCCCGAGGGTCATTTCCAGTTCGGTGCGCTCCTGTTCTGTCATAGTCGCGAGAGACTACTTGGGCGCTTCGAGCGAGCTCGCCGCCTGCTTCTTGGTCTGTTCGACCATTTGCTTGCAACGATCCTGGAGGCCGCCGGGGATCTGCGCGCACTTCTGGAATGAATCGATGGCGTCAGTGAAGCGACTCAGGCGCGTCAAGCACACCCCCATAACGAAATAGTCGGTCGGATCGGGACTATCCGAATTGGCGGTGGACTTTTTGAACTCCTCCACTGCTTCCGCGAACTTCTGGCGACGGAAATAGACCAGGCCTAGGCCGCTGTGCGCTTCCGATTCCGCCTGCGCCTTGGCCTTAGCGAATTGTTCGTCGGTCATGTTCGGCGGCTTGGGAAGAGTCGGCAGCAAGGTGAGCGCATGCTTTTCGTACTGCTCGGCCTTGTCCAGTTTGCGATCGGATTCGATATCGTTCGGATCGTAGGAGTGCGGAATCACCCAGCCGACGAGCGTCAAGACGGTCACATCGTCGGGATTCAGGGTCAGAGCCTTGTCCGCATCGGCATACATCTTGGGCATGTCCTGTTTGGCATATTCGGCGTGGGTCAACTGCGAGTAAACCATCTCAGCGTATTTGCCGTTCGGATATTTCTGGATATATGCTTCGCCTGCTTGAATCCGCTTGTCAGCATCGTCCGGCTTGGTGTCAGTGAAGGCCTTGTACGCGCTTTCCTCGGCCGGATCAACTGGCTTAGGGGCCTCGGCGGCTGGTTGCGAGCCGCTAGCGGGAGCGGCTGGTTTCGACTGCTGATCCTGCTGTTGTTGCGGTTGCGGTTGCGGTTGTTGTTGCTGCTGCTGGTATTGCGCGAAGGACTCTGGTGCACAAATCAGGACCGATGCCAGCAGGATAATTGCGATCTGCGCAGTATTGCGAATCGATGCAGAAATCATTTTCATTTCACTTCCTTCCTTGTTTGAGATTACTGGAACGCGCTGGGAAATTCTTGCTAGGAGCCGGCGGCGAACCGTTATGGCTTCTGCGGTTCCTTTGCGCCGCCGGCGCCGCGCGGGTTGTATGGCGTATCGATTCCTCGTTGTGCGGCCACACGAGCCGCCTCCGGTGCACCTGCGATTGCGAGCGCCGCTCGATATTCCGTGAGCGCTTGATCACGCTCTTCCGCAAAATCATGTAAGCGCCCCAAATATACATGGGACCAAGCCAAAATCGCAGGATCGGAGCTACTTGTTGAGTTTACCGCATCACCACCAGTTGAGGGGGGCGCGGAAACAAGTTTTTCGAAAAGCTCCTGCGCGCGATCCGCATCGTGATTGAGCAAAGACGCGACCGCCAGACCGAAATTTGCGCGAGCGTCATTGGGATACTTGGCCAGAACTTTTTGGAATGTCGCGAGTGCGGCCGGCGCGTCTTGCAACGCGATCTGATGGTCGCCTTCAGCGAGCAGGCGGTCCCGTTCCGACTGTGGATCATTTTGCTGAACGGCCTGCTGGCCTGGCTGCGCAGGACCCGCGCTCGCGGCCGTTTCCTGGGTAGGCGCCTCCTCAAGCGGTGCAAACTTGAAATTCGCAAAGCGCTTCTGTTCGGCGGCAACGTCAATTCCGTCAATCAGGTCGGCGAAATAAAGGGACATGGCCGGCTCGGCCTTCTCAAACTTTTGCAGTTGAACGTCGAAAACGCGAACCATGATAAAGCCAGTGCGATCGTTTTCGGCAAGAACTGCTTCGTGCTTTTCGGCTGTGAGGTGGCGAATGCGGAGTTCAACCGACTTCACGAAACATTCGTCGGCGTAGGCGATGAAGTCATTTTTGTATTCTGCCGGCAGCCGCGGCGCGTGCGCGCCGATGTTCAGCAGACCGCTCTTACGCATCAGAGCGTCCCGGTATTTCAACGGAAGCGGATCAAGCATGAAATGCAAGTAGGCGTGTCGGACGTCATCGGTGGGAAACTGCGCGCCAGCGCCGATGACGATGGCGTAATGGTTGCCATTGTTCCGGAAATTCGCGCGATTGCCGACCAAAGGCTCGAGGTAGACGGTGAAGGAGTGGCCGTACTTAGGATTGTAGATTTCGCGCAAATATCCATTACACACGGTGACAATCTTGCGGACAGGCGATTGACTGCGCTCCACAGCACGATCGTATTCGGGCTTGACGTTGATCCACCGCAAATCGAGATGAGCTTCGCGATAAAAATTGGCGAGAACTTCTTCAAAATCCTCAATTACCAGAACGTCGGGCGGAAGCAGGTCGTGGTCTAGGAGGAACGGAAACCGCGGCGGCGAACCAACCACCAGCGCGAATGCGATATAGCGCGAGAGCGTCTCTCCGGGATCGGCCAGCGCATGATCGCGATAGTACTGACGCAGAGTCTCGGTGGCGGGGCCTTGGAGTTTCAATAATTCCCCGCGAAGCGCAAGGCGAGAGGGCATCTCCGCAAGGGTACTTTCGTCGGCATCAAAGCCGGCTGCGTCGAGCGCGCACATCGTAGCAAAAATCTGCGGGCTGGCTTCGACGTTGACGCCGGTCTCTGTGGAATCGGCCGCGGACTGACCGAGTGTCGTAGGAGTAGCGGTGGCGCCAAGCAGCAAAACGATTGCAGCGAAGACGATGGGCGTGGAAAATTTCTGCCAAAACGTTCGGATAACTGAACTCCTCAGTCGACTGGATGTTTGCCTGTGAACCAAGAGCGCTCTTCCCCGTTGGTGCACGAGCGCCTTAATGTGAAAGATGCAGACAAACTGTAAATGGCAGCTTGGGTGGAGTCAAGGTTGCGAACGGGTTATTAACCGCGGACGCGGACTTCGCTGAAGCTCAGGAGAACGCGACCGCCGTCCTGCGGGCGCCCGAAACTCAGCTGCGGGCGGAACCGGGAGAACAGCATGACCTGATCGATTTGGCGTTGCACAGCGCTGTCATTGGGACCGGCAAGAATCTTATAAGAGACAACCTGCCCTTCCGCGTTGAGCGTGGCCTCGAGGAGCAGCGAACCTGAATCTGATTGCCCGGAAGTGCTGATTACACCCGGGACCGGAAAGGGCGCGAGGCTTTCCAGACGCGCCGGTTGGACAAGATTGAGTGGCAGATCGTTGGGCACGATCCCGGTCATAGGCACGCCGACGAGAATGTTCTGGACGACCAAAACGAATGCGACAAGAGCCGTCAGTATGCCACCGGTCGCGGGCACCGCAATCGGCTTAAGAATATCTTCAAACGACACAACCGCGCGGGACCACAGCCTTCGCAGATCGGCCCAGCGAGCACCGGAACGAGCGGCGCCCACGCGTATACGCACTGCGAGGTCAGCGGGCGGCGCGCTGGGAGCCACATTGGCGAGGCAAATCGCGAGGCGGCGATAGCGCTCCAACTGAGCGAAACAATCCTGGCAGGCCGCCAGATGCGCGCGGACAAGCTCATGCTGACGCGACGAAATGGCGCCGTCGAGATACCCTGGGAGGTGACGCGCGGCTTGGCGGCAATTCATTGATTGCCTCTCTGCGATTTGGCAAGAACGTGAGCGGCCGCGTGGGCCGAGATGGGCTCCGCTGTCGCTGTTGATAGTGCAAACGGATTGGCGTCGTGCTCGGGTTGCGCGTGATAGAAGTGGCGTGCTGACTCGCTGGAAGGCTCGGCTTGGCGAGCGTGCAAAAGCGGATCGAGAATTTCCTTCAGCATGCGGCGCCCGCGTAGGATGCGTGATTTCACGGTTCCAACCGAGACTTCCAGCACTTCGGCCACCTCTTCGTACGACAGGCCCTCGAGGTCCCTGAGAATTACCGCGCCGCGAAACAACTCCGGCACTTGCGCTAGGGCCGCTCGCACGGTAGCTTGCATTTCCCGCGCTTCCAATTGTTCGAAGGGCGACGCTTCGCCATCTTTCAAATCAAGCGCGGGATTGCTTCCTTCCTCTTCGGCATCAATCGAAACTTGCTGCCGGTGATGCCGCCAGCACCAGCGGCGATGATTCAGAGCCTGGCGAACCGAGATCCGGTAAAGCCACGTTTTCAGCGAACTGCCGCGGCGGAAGCCTCGAATACCGCGGAAGGCGCGCAGAAAAACTTCCTGGGTAACGTCGGCGGCATCTGCCGAATCCGAAAGAATTCCATAGACCAGGTTGTACACCCCTGCGTGGTAGTAGGTAACGAGCCAGTCGAATGCCGCATCTGAACCGGACTGAAGCTCCGTCACCAGTTCGGATTCGTCGCGGCCCCACGGCAGAGATTGTGCTAGGTCGGACATGCCTTGCGCCGCCATCCTTGAGGTATCCTCCAGGGCGTGTCCCCGATTAGGTTAGACACCAAGAAACCCTGTCCTGTTGCAAGCATAGCAGAAAATATGGTTATGGGAATGTGTCGGGAGTACTGGGATCCGCTGCGGGTTGGCTGCGTGTGGCAAGCCGCGTAGTTTCAGTATAGTAGCTGCGATTGGAACCGTAGGAGTGGGACTATGTTTGACGCCTTGCGCGGCGAGGTGTTATAAGTAAGGCACTCTCCGCAGGACGGTGGGGCCGTAGCGCAGTTGGGAGCGCGCCTCGATGGCATCGAGGAGGTCACGGGTTCGAACCCCGTCGGCTCCACCAATTCGATCCGATTCTTGCGCCACGATCACCCGAAGATCGAGCTGTGCGCGGCTGCCTTTCGTTGAGTTAGTCTATGGACTTAGTCTCTCCTGCAGCCATGGAAGTCAACATTCATCAGGCCAAAACGCATCTGTCACGACTGTTGCAGCGCGTCGCCGACGGAGAGAAATAATCATCGCACGCGCGGGTGAGCCGATTGCGCGATTGGTCCGCATTCAGGCAGAGCGAAAGATTCGTCCACTCGGCATGGACAGAGGCTCCGTCGAGGTAGCGGAGGACTTTGATGCTCCACTTCCCGCCGAATTAATGGCCCAATTTCTGGGCGGGTTTGTAGCGTCCAAGAGTGGTCGGTCCAAAACGAGCAAACGCAGAAAGCGTGCATGAAATACCTACTTGATACGTCGGTCTGGTTGTGGAGCGTCGGAACAGTCGATCGAATTAATAAGCAAGGCCGCGATCTACTGGCGGACGGAAAACAGGAACTTTATCTTTCGGCCGCCAGTGCTTGGGAAATCGGCATAAAAGCAGCGTTCGGGAAACTGCGCCTGCCGGAATCACCCGTACGTTATGTTCCCAGGCGACTGACCCAACAAGGCATATGCCCTCTCCCCGTTCTTCAACAACATGCGCTCGCCGTGTACGAACTGCCGATGCACCACACCGACCCATTTGACCGACTGCTGATTGCGCAGGGACAGCTTGAGGACATGGTCATTTTGACCGCAGACAACATCTTTGGTAAATACAAAGTGCGTCTTATGTGGTGTGGCTAAACAGAGGTTTCGCAGTCGGGCGCACTTCGTAGCGAGCATGTCACCGCACTGCATCCCGCGAATTGCGTCCGCAAGCTCAGTGGCCGCCCTTGAGCCAGGTGTAGCCGACCGTAAAGACCAGAGTTACGTTGTAGCCGGGATTGTGATTGCCTAGGCTGGCGCTGGAGAGATGGCCGAGCGATCCTTCGAAAAATAGGGCGCGGCGCGGTTTCACGAAGAGACGCGTTCCAGCGACGGCCTGCGGCGTGAAATTTACCTGGGAAGTGTCCCCCGGCGGAACGTTGCTCTTAGTAAAGACGATGCCACCCGCGGCGGCGACGTAAGGGGCTATCTTGTGACCCCTCGTGAAATTCCATTGCCAGATAACGGGCTTGAAGCTGCCGCCGTAAATCGCGCTGGCGGGTGGCAGCACGGCGTACAAGGGCATGACGTCCACCGCCCATTCAAAATTGCCGTGAAGCAAACCGGGAAGGTGCTCACCGGTGAGAACGAGTCCAGCGCGCCCTCCCGCGTAAACAAACTGAGTGCCGCTGGATTTTCCAAGACCCGTTCCACCGCCCGCCAGCACTCCAAGTTCCCACGTACCCCGTTTTAGCGATTGCGAAACCCAATCCGGTGCAGCCGGGGCGGAAGGAGCATCCTGCGCGGCGACAGCTGCCGTAGCAATCAAACTGAAAATCAACGCAGTGATGAATTTCATAGTTAGTTCCGGACCAAGCGCGGCTTTGGCGTGCGGCGACGACAGGACCTGAGTGAGCCGCGCCGGCTGCTCTTGTCACGAATTGGTGAGACTACGGTGCCGATGGCCTTCGCGTCAAGCGCAACCGCGGAAACTTCTGCCCGCACAAAGAACGCGAACTCGAGGGTGCGACAGGTCTACAATGGCGGCCCTATGGCCAAGATAACTTTTCTGGGAGCGGCAGGAACCGTAACCGGTTCGAAATATTTGATCGAAGCGAGCGGCAAACGCTTGCTGGTGGATTGCGGTCTGTTCCAAGGACCGAAGGAACTAACTCAACGAAACTGGGATAAGTTCCAGATTGATCCTGCAACCATTGACTGGGTTTTGCTGACTCACGCGCATATTGATCACACCGGCCATTTGCCGCGACTCGTCCGTGACGGCTTTGGCGGGCCGATTTACGCCAACGGGGCAACCCACGAGCTGTGCGAATTGCTCTTGTTGGATTCCGCGCACCTGCAGGAGGAGGATGCACAGTTCGCGGCGCGCAAGGAATACAGCAGTCACAAGCCGCCGTTGCCGCTTTACACCGCAGCCGATGCACAGGCGGCGCTTAAACAGTTTAAAGAGATACCGCGCGCGGATGTTTTCACCATCAGCCCTGAATTCTCGGTGCGTCCTCACGACGCCGGACACATTCTGGGGTCCTCGTGGCTGGAACTGACGATTACGGAAAATCGGAAACAGACGTTGGTGGTGTTCTCCGGCGACTTGGGACGCTACGATCAGCCGATACTAGAGGATCCCGAGCCACCTTCGCGCGCTGACGTTCTTTTGTGCGAATCCACCTACGGCGACCGCGATCATGCGACTGGGTCCGTGCCGGATGAGCTGGCGGACGTGATCAACCGAGTGACAAAGCGCGGTGGCGCGATCGTGATTCCTGCGTTTGCCGTCGGGAGAACGCAGACCTTGATGTATTACCTGCGGGAATTGACGGAGGCGCAACGAATTCCGCAACTGCCCGTGTATGTCGACAGCCCGATGGCGATCAGCGTGACCGACATTTACGCGCGGCATCGTGAAGACCATGATCCCGATTTCATGCGTCAGGAGCAGCAGGGCAACCACGACCCGCTGAATCTGCGCGAAGTGCATATGACGCGCACCGTACAGGATTCGAAGAACATCAATGACGTGGTTTCGCCTTGCATCATCATTTCCGCGAGTGGGATGGCTACAGGAGGAAGAATCCTGCATCACCTCGCGAAACGATTGCCTGACTCGCGAAGCGCGGTGCTGCTCGTTGGCTATCAAGCCCAGGGCACCAATGGGCGGGCGCTGCAGGATGGGGCCCAATACTTGCGCATTTTTGGCGAAGAGGTGCCCGTGCGTGCTGAAATAGTGTCGCTGGATCAACTTTCGGCTCACGCAGGAAGGAGCGAACTGCTGCGCTGGCTTTCGGGATTTTCCGCTCCGCCACGTTGGACTTTCCTGGTCCATGGTGAACCCGTCGCGCTGGAAGCCTTGCGCAGCGGCATCGCCACACGATTCCATTGGCCCGTCGTCGTGCCAGCGTATCTGCAGACATTCGATTTGGACGCAAATAACATGCGCTAAACTCGGCTGGCTATATGACGGCGAATAGGGCACCTCGCGCGCAACGCGGTGCTATAATCGCGCTAAGCGAGTTAGGTTAGGTGGCTTATGATTCGGCCGATGGCATTACCCTCGTTACTCCTCCTGCTCATGGTGCCGATGAGTGCCTTCGCCCAGCTGGGTAGCATGTCCGGCAACAAAGTATCGCTGACTGGCACGATCTACACGGAGAAGGGCGATCAGCCAATCATGCACGCGAATGTGCGCTTATGTGACGGCGGTGGAAATTTGCTCGAGGAATTTATCACCGGAGACTCAGGCGATTTCGCCTTTCGAGGGATTTCACGAGGCAACTACACGTTGCAAGTCTCGGCGGTTGGATTCGAGTCAAGCAACATCAGCGCAGATCTGAACTTCAACTCCGACCGTGGAATAGCGGTTTACCTGAAGCAGACTCCAGTTGACTCCGGAGAATCGGTGGCGGCTGCGAGTGTCTCCGTACATGAGATGTCCATGCCGAAGGCCGCGCGAGATTTGTTGATTTCCGGCAAGAAAAAGCTCTACAGGGATAAGAACGCAGAGGGCGGACTGGACGATTTTCGATCCGCAATCGCCGCCGCACCGGACTACTACGAAGCCTACTATCAAATCGCGCTCGCGGATGTGACTCTAGGCAAGAAAGCCGAAGCGGAAGCCAGCCTGAGAAAGTCGATCGAGATCAGCCAGGACAAATACGGGGAAGCGGATGTAGGGCTGGGCACCCTCATGCTGGAACGCGGGGAGATCACACAAGGGGAGAAGACGGTTCGCCGTGGGATTGAATTGAATCCGGACTATTGGCTGGGACACTACGAGCTAGGGCGCGCACTGCTGAATGAGAATAGGCTTCCGGATGCGCTGAGGTCCGCCGAGCTGGCGAAGTCGCTGGCGCCGAGCGCCGCGATTGTCTACCGACTGCTTTCGAATATTCATCTGCGCCAAAAGGACTACCCGGCCCTGCTAGCGGACCTCGACGCTTACCTCAAGCTCGATCCAGACAGCCCCGCGGGGAAACGCGCCAATCAATTGCGCGAACTGGTGGCACAGAAGGTGGATTCGACGAAAACCCTGCCTGCCGCAGAGCAGAAACCTTGAACGTAGCTGGGGCTTGAGCAGGCGGCGGAGCTTTGGATCAAGCTAGCGCTACGGCTTGCGTCGCGAACGCCGGAATTTCGATCAGATAAAAACCGATAACAAACATGGGATGCGGCGCGACGCGTCCCCAGCGGGTGAGCTCCCACTTTGCGCGAAGGAACCGAATCTCTGGCTTCATCGCTAGATCGAGAACTTGGCGCGTGTCGCCGCGGTAGAAACGCTGAGGCATTTTGAGCAGGGGCATTTTGCCCCAGTCCTGCCCGTCCGCTGAACCCCAGATTGAAACGTCGATGGATTCCTGTTCGATCTGCTCGGTAATGTCCATCGAACAGAGGAAAGTTCGCGTCTGACTGGAGTCAATGTTGAGAGCTTGCCCATCGCCGTTAGCAGTAAGCCGCGTGCCCGGTGGGATCAAGTCAAATTCCACGGCCATGAGTCGCCTCCGTCTGAAAATCTAGGCGAATTCTAGCATAGGTCTTAGTTGCGATTTCCCGGGTTGCCGATTGCGCTGAAGCATTTACCGCAAAGACGCAGAGCGGGTAGAGAGCTCGCCCCTGAGAAAAGCCGAGAAATTCTGAGAAGGCGGGTGAACTGCGCTCAAGTGGCTATTTTCAGCTTGGCCAGCCGCTCGGCGGCGGCTTGAAATGTCTTCTCTGTCTTGCAGAATGTGAAGCGTAGGTGCGTGCGGCCGTCCGCGGGATTGCGGTAGAAGCTTGAACCTGGCACCGCGGCGACGCCGATTTCGGTGACGAGGTATTTCGCGAAGGCTATATCGTCCGGGAAACCGAAGGCGGAAATGTCGGTCATGATGTAGTACGCGCCGCTGGGTTTGAAGCAGTGGAACCCGGCGCCTATAAGGATGTCGAGCAGGCGGGCCCGGCGTTGCGCGTATTCGGTGGCAAGTGACGTGTAGTATTCCGGTGGAAATTGTAGGGCGATGGTGCCAGCCTCTTGCAACGGCGCGGCGGCACCCACCGTAAGGAAGTCGTGGACCTTGCGGATGGCCGAGGTGACTTCCAGCGATGCAATGGCCCAGCCAACCCGCCAACCGGTGACGCTATAGGTTTTGGAGAGCGCGTTAATGGTGATGGTTCGGTTGCGCATGCCGTCCAGCGTGGCCATGGAAATGTGTCGGGCGCCGTCGTAAAGCATATGTTCATAGATTTCGTCGGTAATGGCGAAGGCGTTGTGTTCGACGCAGAGGTCGCGGATTTTTTCGAGTTCGGAACGCGCGAAAACTTTTCCCGTGGGATTATTCGGGGTATTGAGAATGATTGCTTTCGTTTTTGATCCGAATGCGGCGGCAAGCTCCTGGGCATCGAACGCCCAGTCCGGCGGATGTAACTTCACGTAACGCGGAGTGGCGCCGGAAAGAATCGCATCGGGACCATAATTCTCGTAAAACGGCTCGAAGACCACCACTTCGTCACCGGGATTGATGATTGCCATCATCGCGGAGATCATCGCTTCGGTGGAACCACAGCAGACGGTGATTTCGCGTTCGGGATCGATCGCCATGCCGTTGGTTCGCGAAAATTTATCAGCGATAGCGTTGCGCAGAGATTTCGCGCCCCAGGTGATGGCGTATTGATTGATGTCCGCGGCGATGGCTTCCTGCGCTGCGCGCTTGATTTCGGCGGGCGCGGGAAAGTCGGGGAAGCCCTGCGAGAGATTGACAGCCTTGTGCTGCAGCGCCAGACGCGTCATTTCCCGGATGACGGATTCAGTGAATTGCGCGGCCTTGATTGAAAGACGCGGACTAGCGGCCAGAGCCGGTTCCGGCTTTGCGGGGTTCATTCTTTGCGCCTCGCACGGATTGCGTCGTGCCGTACAACTTACGATAGATGTCGGCATTGCGTGTAACGATTTCAACGTACTCACGAGTTTCGGTGAATGGGATGGAGTCCACAAACTCGGCAGGCTCGCGATAGGTCTGCCCGGTAGTCCAGAAAGTGACGCGATCTTCTCCCGCATTGTAGGCGGCAAGCGCCGACTCCACGCTGCCGAAATCGCGCTTCAGACCGGCAAAATAAATCGTGCCAATGTGAATGTTGTAATCCGGCTCATAGAGCATGGAAGTTGAGTAACGAACCCGGGCCTGCTTGGCGAAGCGGCGCGCGGTTTTCGGCAGAAGCTGCATCAGGCCAAGAGCGTTCGCGCCGGAGTGCGCCTGCGGATCGTACGCGGATTCCTGGCGAATTAGTCCGGCGGTAAGCATGGGGTCCACGCCTGCCTGGGTGGAACGGGACAGAATCGAGGATTGGAAAGGCATGGCGAAGGCAGTCAGCCAGACTTCGCGCGGTACCTCGTTGAATGGACGCCACTCAATCTGCGGATAAATCTGCCGGATGGTGACAATGGCAGCACCGACATGGCCGGCGATCACTGCTTCCTGAGCGGCTTCCAGCAGGAGCCTGGGCTCACCCGTGGCTGCAAAAGCGGCGCGCAGTTCGAGTTCCGCCGAGGCGTCGAAAGCAATCGAGCGCAACGCATCGGCGCGCGCCTGGCGAGTCTGCGCAGCAGCAGGAATCATGGGACCGACTGTCATCGCGGGCGGCAGTGGCGGGATCGCGGCAAACACATCGGGATCCGTTTCGGGACCCGAGCCAAGTGTGCTTAGGCGGACGGTGGCGGCGCTCGCGAAATAATTTTGAGGGAATCGCTCTTGTAGCTTTTCGTAGTAGCTGCGTGCTAAACCGGAGTTCTGCGATTCCTCGGCGAGGCGTCCTAGCCAATAGAGCGCGTCTGGAGTGAATTGCGAGCCCGGAAAGCGGCGCAGATGTTCCGTTAGTTCCTGCGTGGCTTCGGGCTGACGCTTCAAAACCGCAGTAAAGGCGACGCGCCACTGCGCTGGCAGCGCGTCCGCTGCAGTCGGAAAATTGTCCGCGAGACGTTTGTAATAGCCCGCCGCACGATCGCGCTCGAGCTGGACCCAGTAGTAGTTACCGCCGAGGAACAGCGCCGATTCGGTCCAGCGGCTGGCCGGAGCGCGCGACGCGGCGGTTTCGATCGCGGCGGTCATTTCCGACTCCGCGGGAATGTTACGGTAATAGTTAGCAACTGAGTAGTAACGCTCCGCGTCAACATCGGGGTCGGAGATTTTCAAAGCGGCTATCCCCGAGATACCTGCACCTAGTGCGACGCCACATTCCATTATGCGCAACTCCGCGCGCTCGCGGTCCGCTCCAGCGAGTTGAGGTAGGAGGCGTGAATACTCGTTGCGCGCATCACCCCATTGGTGGGCGGCGAAATTCGTCGAAGCGTGTTCGATCTGGCGTTCGACAGGAATGGCGGGGAGCTTGTCGCCCAGCGAACTGCGAAGGAAGCCCAGCTTTTCACCAGCTTCGCGGGATTGTTCGTTCGTTGGGAAACGCAAATAGACCGATTCGTAATCGGCGGCCGCCTGCAGTGCTTGCGCGGACTGTTCACGAGCTTCGGCGCGCAGGAAAAGTAGCGCCGGTTTTTCTTTGGTCTGCGGATATGCGTCGAGAGCGGCGAGAATTTCGTCAGGCCTATTCAACGCGAGCGCGGCGACTCCCAAGGCTTGCAGCGCCTCATCGGTGATAACTGAATCGGGATAGTCATGACGGAAGCGCTTCAGTTGCGCGAGGGCTTCGGCGTTGTGGTTCAACGCGAGATTGTTTTCGGCGCTCCAATAGAGCGCGTAGTCCTGCAGCAACGAATCAGTTTGCGCGATGTCCAGCCATTTGGCGGCTTGCGCGTAGTGGCCTTTGGTGTAGTCGTAATAACCCAAGGCTAGAGCAACGCGCACACCGAGAGTGCCCGAGGATTTCCGCATGGCGAAGGCGCTGAGTCCCGCATAAGCTGCCGTGGGGTTTTTCTGCTTCAGGGAGCGGCACAACTGCTCCACCTGTTTCACGGAGAGAGCGACCGATGATTTCGCCGCGGGTTTGGAAGCTTTTGACTCTAGGGATTTCGGAGAGGTGGCGTGGGAAGGCGCCACGATAACGCACAATCCGAGTACGAATGCACCAGTGCGAGCAAAAGGGCCGAGAAATTTCATTTCCGATATCTTATATCTTAATGCCGCAGCACGGGCGAGGGGTACGGATATTCTCCGAGGGCCTCGGGGTCGCCGTCGGCGAGTATTTCCACGAGCCAATGATGAAAATAATCCACGGGATGCTCATGGATCGCGCGGAAGCGGCGATCGTATTCCTTGCGCGCTTTATCGAGATCGCTGCGCAATCTGCTGCAAATATCCTTGTGCTCGCGGGCGACCCGTACGTCCTTGGGCCGCAATAATTTGATGTCCTGCATGGCGACCTTGGCCACTCGGTTCGCGCGGCGATGCAAATCCTGCATTTCGGCGGGCAGGCTGGCGACGTCGAACGCCTCGGTGGCGGCGATGGCAGCTTCTTCAACATCGGATTCCGAGAGCGGCACAGACTCATGCGCAGCCGGATGCTGAATGACTGGCGACCGGGATGCTGCTTCTGCTGCCGGTTCGGGCACGTCCTCAGGCTCTTCGACCCACTCAACCTCGGGCTCGGCAGGCGCGCGATGAACGCCGACCGTCGCTGGAGGTTCTTCCACCGCTACGGTGGGTGCTGCGTGTGCAGCCTCGGGCTCCTCGGAAAAATGGTGCTCGCGGGGACTGAGGGCCACGGCGACGAAATTCGAAAGCACCGATAGGCCCGCCGCTAGCGCCGAAGCCGACGTTTGGGCGCGCAAAAGCGCCGGCAAGGCATTGCTCGGACGGCTCGACGCACACGCAGCCACAAGATCGGCGTAGGCGTGATGCAGTTCGTCTGCGGTGCGCTGCAAAGGGGCAAGGTTATCGCGCAGAGCGCGTGAAACCGCCTCTTCCAGGGCATGGTCCACCGACTTTGTCCGTGCCGTCAAAGGAATCTTCGCCTCTTTTCGATTATGAAAACGGTAACCGGGAGTGTCAACTGACATTACAAAGTGCGGTGCTTGCCATGTAGCGGCGAGTCCAAGATTCGAAATTGAGGCTCGGTGCACAGTCTGGAATAAGATAGGCAGTTTATGCAGCAGTCTTAACAATTTCTTGGAGGAGTAATTCAAGCATGCTGACAGCGGAACAGATTCGCGACCTATTGAAGATGCAGCTCCATCCGATCGAAGGCGGGTATTTTGCCGAGACATACCGTTCCTCGGAGACGATCCCGCGAAGCGTGCTGAGGGCTTACCCCGGGGATCGGTCGATCTCGACGGCAATCTATTACCTACTGACGGCGGACACTTTCTCGGCGATGCACCGCGTGCGCGGAGATGAAATGTTTCATTTTTACCTGGGTGATCCTGTGGAGATGCTGCAGTTGAAGCTGGATGGGAGGGGCGAAGTGATCGTATTGGGCCAGGACCTCGCCGCGGGCATGCATTTGCAGCGTATCGTGCCCGGAGGCACGTGGCAGGGTTCACGAGTGCGGAAGGGTGGGAAATATGCGCTGCTGGGAACAACGATGGCTCCAGGATTCGAATACGAAGATTACGAAACCGGGGAGCGGCAGGAACTGATCGCGCGCTATCCTCAACATTCAGAACTGATCACGTTGCTGACTCGGTAGGCTGGTTGTGATACGTCAGTGAGTCGAGCTGTGAGCCAACGAAATTCGGACCTTGAGACAGCCTGCACGCAGGATGGGTCAAGGGCAGTACTGGACGTTTTAGTTCTGCCTTCGATCGGAATTATCAAATAAGTACAACTTTTCGATTCCTTCTAGTGCCCAAAGCGTGGTATACACGCGCCCGCAACTGTTCCCACCTAGGAGGATCGATGCGAAATATTGTGTCTCTTTGTGCGGGCATGGCATTGTGTCTGGCTTTCGCGGCTCAGGGTGTGTCCGCGCAGACCAGCACAAGTGGGGCGCCTGCAAATGCTCAAGCCGTCCAGCCCGCAAATGTCAAGACGAAGTTCAAGACTACTAACAAGCTTTCTGCTGCTACACAAAAGGCCCTTCAGAATGACGGCGATTCTAACGGCAATGGAGGCGGCAACAATGGGCGGATGAGCACCATTCCCCACTGGCACGGCTCGTTTGCGTATCAAGGAGTTACGTACCCATACATCATGGCCGGACGCAATCCGCGTACTGGCGGAACGACTGTGGTTGGAACGCAGGTGATTCCGATCAACATCGTGGTTGACGGTTGTTTGGACGCGAACGGGAATCCGGTGGCATTCAATATCGACCGTGCGACTTTGAAGAACACATTCAACTCACCGGAATTCGAGTTCGCAAACTTTTCGACGGGATACACGCAATATACGGACGCTGTACAGCGGGCCGAGTTTCATAGTGTTATGAAACAAAACTGGCACACGCTTCTGGACACTCCGAATGTGCTGGAGCCCGTTACCGTCGAAGTTCCGCCAGAGGATTCAGCTTGCCTGTACTTCCCTCCTTCCGGCCAACCGTTCGCGGACGTGGACATCGATTACTTCGCGGGGCAATTGGAGACGATTCTGGAATTGGAGAATGTGGATCCGACCCAGCTTTCGATCATGTTGACCAAGGATATCGTGCTGTACGAGGGCGGCAACATATTCAACTGCTGCGTCATCGGCTTCCATTCGGCTGGCGCGGTGCTCGGAGTCGTTGGAAACCCCGCGCAGACATTTGCTTGGGCATCATGGTTATCGCCCGCCGACGGCTTCGGCGGCGGATTCGAAGATATATTGCCCTTGAGCCACGAAATCGGCGAGTGGGCAAACGACCCGTACACGAATAACATCGTGCCAGCGTGGCAAGAACCTGATGGCTCGGGAAATTGTGGAGGCAACCTGCTGGAGGTGGGCGATCCTGTGGAGATCTTCCCATCACCGTCATTCCCGACCTTGCTGGACGGGTATGTTTATCATCCGCAAACGCTGGCCCTACTGCAGTGGTTCAGCCGCGAAACGCCCTCTAGTGCAATTGATGGCGCGTACAGCTACGCCAACGAGAGCATCTTAACTTCGCCCTCGCTGGCGTGCGTATCGGCCGCGGCCACTACAGCGGCGACGGTAAAGAAGTAGTCCGCACCGCGCGGAGGCCCGGTAAGAAGGTGGACGGAACATGATGACGGCGCGGTCCTCACTCACGAGGCCGCGCCGTTTTCATTGCAGTTGCACATGATAACGGCTGCGCGCTCACCGGGATTCCTCGTGCTCGCACGCATTGGTCAACGATTTGGTTCGATATCTGACGGGATGGTATTCTACTAGGGTCCAACGGGGGCGACACGGTTTCGACGGAAGCTGTCGCGGCTCGAAGGCATGCCGGGCCTCACCTGCCCGTAATCGGGTGAAACAAAACAACTGGCAACTCACAGTTGGCACTCGCAGCCTAACTTAAATTAGGCTACGCGCTCGCCCAGGCGTCACCTACGCGTTTGGGGCCGGGCGTCACACAGTAGGCTGGCCGCCGCGTTTCGGTCCGTAATGCGGCGGCGAGATCATCGGACTAGTCGGCGGCGCGTCTTGCCTGTTCTGAGCTCCGCCAGCGAAACCTTCGGAACGGGATAAGCATGTAGGCTTCGTGTTGCAAGGCTTCTCGGACGGGGGTTCGACTCCCCCCGCCTCCAAACTTAAATCGTCAAGCAGGCGTGCGTTTTGTTTATGTCGCAAATCACTGGTAGCGTAGGGGTGGTGCTGGTTTTCAAGATTTGAACGTGGCACGGACGGTGGATTCCAAACGCTCTTGGCGAGCCGCAACCCAGGGCGAGTAGTGTTTTTCAGTCACTTTGGTTGAGGAATGTCCAAGCAGAGTCGCTACGTCAGCGATCAGGACTCCCGCCAACAGGAGTTCGATGCTAAAAGTATCCCTCCACCTGTGAGCGTGTCCGTTCCCGACGCCGGCGAGTTTATACAGCTTCTTGAACGCTCGCTGATAATCGCCCACGCAGGATTTCTTCGTTCCGCGCCCCGACCAAAAGAAATATCCGTTTGGTTGGGCTACGTCGTCCAACGCCACGATGGTCTCTGGCGGTAAGGGAATTCGGACTTCCGTGCCAGTTTTTGCAGTACGCAAGGTCAACACGCCGTCGCTGTCGATCGCCTGTTTCCGAAGAGTTACGGCATCTGTGATTCTCAGCCCAGAGTGCCGTAATAACAGCGCTAGGGCTCTGAGGCGCCGTGCATTCCGTTTGTGAGGATATGAATCGCAGGCTGCGAGAACGGCTTTCACCTCCGCCGCGGAGAATGGCAACGTCGGCACATCGTCAACTTTGGGAGGCTTGATTGCGAGCGATGGATTCGTGGGCAGCCAGCCTGTGTCATGCACGAATCTGAAAAACGTCCTCAGCGCTTCCAGTTTCTTCCTTGCGGAGTAATTTTTGTTAATCCATGACTCACGGAACTGACGCAGCGTATCTGTGTCGCACTCGTTGATGTATGAAATGCCGCGATTTTCTGCGAAGGCTTTTAACTGCTTGAACAGCAATCGGTATTTGTAAACCGATGTCGCGCGCAGTCCACGCGCTTCCGCATCACGAATGAAGGCGTCACAGGCGTCGCTGATGGTTTTACTCGCCTGAGGTGGCTTCCCTTCTGCCTCAATACGCTGGACAATCTTCTGCGCCGTCTCCCAGTTTCGCGTGCTCAGCGTCTTGTGATACCGCTTCCCTGCCAGTGTTCCGTCCACCCACAGGACACACGCGCATCGCCGATAGTTTCGATCTGTTTGAGTGCATCGAGGTTTGCGATGGCGGCGATAAACTCTGAGCATCGGCGGGATTATACGACGCTGAGTGCGGGAATCAAATCGGCGGCCGGTCAATGTGCCAGGCGGCCTGTTGCTGGTAAGATCACGTACCGTGGTTACGCTACAGGCGGTCAAACGAAAGGCCAGCGATCTGTCGGTCGCTGTGGGAGAGACAGCGAAATCGGCGGCACGAAAGACCAGGGTGGTCGCACGTTGGCCGATACCTGGCTATTCCCGTTGGGGTCTATATGCGCAAGCCATTTTTATCATCTGCGCGCTCGTCTGGTTTGCGTACAAGCCCCACTGGGCAGTGCAAGGGCCGGGTGTTGCTATGGCCTTTCTCGCGGTAGGGGCGACATGGATGGCGGTTCGGGGCCCAGACTTAACACGCATTGAAGGTGGAGTTTGGATACTTATAGCGTTCGGGTTGTTCTTTTGATTTCGCTACTCTGATTTGGCCCCTTTCGATCGTTTGATTTGGCCCCACCCTACTGAAACTCAGATACCGTGTATCTCCTTCGGGCTCAGTCGGCCCCTGGGAGGGCCGGTGGACAGGAGAAGCAAGGTGGAGCTATTCGAGCAGATACGACGCGAGTACGAGCATGGTGGGGGAACGATCCGAGGAATCGCCAAGAAGCTAGGGATTCACCGGCGCATCGTGCGTGAGGCCGTGCTCAGTGCTGTTCCAGTGGAGCGAAAGATACCTGTGCGCGAGAGACCGAAACTGGAACCAGCGAAGGCTTTTGTGGAAGCGATTCTGGAAGCGGACCGCAAGGCGCCACGAAAGCAACGGCACACCGCACATCGGATCTGGTGCCGGATGGGCGCAGAGATGCCTGGGGTGCAGATCGGCGAGTCCACGATTCGTCACTACGTGCGCGAGCGAAAGATAGAACTGAGACTCCTCAGTCAGGAAGTCTTCATTCCGCAGTCTTACAGCTGGGGTCAAGAAGCGCAGGTGGACTGGTATGAAGCGTATGCGGACATCGGCGAAGAAAGGCAGAAGGCCTACCTGTTTTGCATGCGGAGCATGGCCAGTGGCGGAGCTTTCCATTGCGCCTTCCCGCATGCTAGCCAGCAAGCCTTTCTGGAAGCTCACGAGCGGGCGTTTGCTTATTTTGGCGGCGTGTTCAAGATCCTTCGCTATGACAACCTGCGCTCTGCGGTGAAAAAGATTCTGCGAGGGCACCAGCGAGAGGAGACCACGCGATTCATCGCTTTCCGATCGCATTGGGATTTCGAATCGGAGTTCTGTACGCCGGCGGAGGGCCACGAAAAAGGCGGCGTGGAAGGAGAAGGCGGATACTTTCGTCGGAACCATATGGTGCCGGTGCCGAACGTGGCCAGCTGGGAAGAACTCGATGCCTTGTTGCTGAGATCTTCCCAGGAAGATGAGCAACGCATCATTGGTGGGCGGATGCAGACCGTCGGTGCGGGAATGAGTCTCGAGCAGGAGCATTTAAAGGGGCTGAAGGAAGGCTTTGATCTGGCTGCGGTTCACTTCCCCCATGTGAACACCAGTGGCTGCGCGAAGGTGCTGACCAACTTCTATTCGGTTCCGCTGCCGGTCGGTCTGGAAGTGCAGGCCAAGGTGCACTCTGCCCACGTGGAGATCTGGCATCAGGGAGAGTGTGTGGCACGGCACGAACGCTGCTTCCAGCGGCAACAGAAAGTACTCAACCTGGAGCATTACCTGGATGCACTGACGAAGAAGCCCGGAGCTTTTGCGGGCTCGACAGCGCTCGAGCAGTGGCGGGCCCAAGGGCGCTGGCCGGCCAGCTTCGATCACTTCTGGGAGGCACTGAAGCAACGAAGAGGCAAACAGGATGGGACCAGAGCCATGATCGACGTGTTACTGCTGGGCCGTCAACATGGATATCCACGGCTGAAGGAAGCGCTGGAAAAAGCTCTGGATCTGAGTTGTTTCGATGCCGAGGCCGTGCGCTTGCTGCTCACCAGCGACGCAGCTGGGAAGCGCGAAGCCGGTGAAGCGGTCGAGATTGGCGCGTTGCGAGCATATGATCGACCGCAACCCACGACGAGGAACTACGACCAGTTGCTCGCGAACTGCCCGTCGAACGGGGTGATGCAATGAACGCCCCCGTGCAACAGGCTGCCATCCGGCAGTATGCCAAGCAACTCCAGCTGCGAACGATCGGCGGGCAGTTCGTAGAGGTGGCCGAGCAGGCGATCCGCCAGAAGCAAAGTCATCTCAGTTATCTGGAAGCGCTACTCGGGGCAGAAGTGGAAGAGCGAGACCGCAATGCGGTCGCACGGCGGATTAAGGAAGCACACTTCCCCAAGATGAAAACGCTCGAGGACTTTGCGTTTTCCGATGCGCCGCATATACCAGCAGCGCTGGTACGGAACCTGGCTGAGGGCGGCTACTTGAGTCGGAGCGAACCCATCATTTTTCTGGGCGAAACAGGAACGGGCAAGACGCACTTGGCGACGGGGCTGGCGGTGGAGGCCTGCCGTCAGAGAAAGCCGGTGCGTTTCACGACGGCGGCGCAACTGGTCAACGAACTCACCGAAGCTAAGAATAAGAGCGAACTGAACCGCGTGACGAATCGGTGGACGCGGTACGAGCTGATCGTGATTGACGAGATGGCCTATGTGGCGATGCCTGAGGCAGCCGCCGAGTTGTTGTTCCAGATCATTGCCGGAAGAGCGGAAAGAGCCGCGGTAATCGTCACGACGAATCTGCCGTTCTCCGAGTGGACCACCATGTTTCCGAACGCCCGATTGTGTAAGGCGATGCTGGACCGGCTGACCGACCAGGCCCACATCATCGAGACGGGCACGGAGTCGTACCGTTTCCGCAGAACGCTGGAAAAGAAAAAAGGTGGCAAGGGATGAACGTAGAAACAAAACCGGGGATGTTGTGGATCGACCGAGTGGGCGATCGTCGTTCCTGGGCCATCCTGGTGCGATATTTTTCTGTGGAAAACAGGGGACAGGCACAAAGAAAGAAAAAAGGAGCAAAAAAGAAAGAAGCGGAGGCCTTGTGGAAACTGACGCCGCTGATGGAAATCCGCTCAGAACGCGGATTCCCACAGCGGCTTGGAAAGCACAAAACGCTTTCCACAGTTCCCACAAGGCCCGACGGCGGTTCTACAGACCTGATTCACCAGCAGGGTGGGGCCAAATCAAACGATCAAAAGGGGCCAAATCAAGTTGACGGAAGCATCTTTGTGGAAATGCACTTTGTCGGGGTTGAGAGGAAAAGCCACGACGCCGAACAAGCTGAACTCCGTACGAGAGAAGAAACCACGCGGAAACAGCAGAACCAGTCGTTCAATCAGTTGATTCAAGACGGAAAGCATCTTTTTAACGAACTTGGAGAAGAGAAGACGCTGACCCTGCAAAATTTGGAGCATGTTACCGGCGGAAACGGCTATTGCTGGGTAGTGCCGGTGAGCCCCCTGCCGGTTGGGCTCGGCGGAAACCCTGCCTATCAGGAAAACAACTGGTGGCAAATCGCTTTGAAAAATTCGGCCAAAGTCGTTCTACCGACGTGCGATATTCATTTTGTACCGTTCCCGACCGTCGAAGAACAAAGAAACGGTGTGATGCCGTCTCCCCCGGACATCTTTTATCATTTCGAGAAAGTGCCAATCATGGCTCACCGACAGTATAACTACACCCAGTTTTTCATCAAAGGTGACCGAATTTACAGCGGCGTGATTCAGACGCCGACGCGCTCTTTCATTGAAGTCATCAAGTTCACGCCTGATCCGAAAGATCCGACGCGTTATCTTCCAAGCTGCACGGTTACAGAACCGTCGGAAAAAATATTGGAGAAGGATTGCTACCCTCAATAAGACTCTAGCACGCGAGGTCTTGAGGTGCCGAATGCCGAGAATCGTTCCTAGCCAGGTGGCTAGCTTCATCGATAGATTTCCACTTCCTGAACGCAATAATGTGGTTCAACTGAGCGACTTAGAACCTTATGTACTGTCCAGTACGCTCGCACTCATTGACCAGATTCCAGACGAGCTTCTTACGATGGACGGTGCTACTTATGCGTCGTTGGTCGAGCAGAAGTACCGCGTAAAGGACATATTGGAAAGGTGGCGTACCGACGCTGACCAGGGCCACCAGCGTTATACCCACCGGGTCCTCCCGGCTGACAGTCCGCTCGCCATCATTCGCGGCGCACTCGCTAAGTGTCCGGACGAGTCGCCTGCCCCATCGACATCCCAATTCAACGGGTTGCACGAGATTGCCTTTGGAATCGTACTTAATGATTTTGGAAGTGACGGGAATCTCGAGGAAGGCTTTGTCATTCGCGTCGTATCGCCAAACTTTACCCGCATCGCTGTCTACCAGGAACGTCTCGCGAGCGGACGAATAAACAACGAAGCGAGAATGCGAGGGCGGGCGCGACTGGGGCTGGCTGTGGTTTTTGTTGGGTTTGGATGCTTTCGCACCCAATACAAAGCAGAGCCAACGCCAACGCGGGAAAGAACTTCATGGCGAGCATCATACTACAGGCTCGGATAGCGCTGATGTGTCCGAAGCCCCACTGTGATTACCGCGCTGCGGCAGCCATCGCAATAACCGGCTGGTGTGTCTTGATCTCTGGTCGCATATGCAACGCAGCCGCGTATCCCACGAGCGCGTCCAGGCTGAATTTTGCGATTTTACCTCGCAGTAGATCACTGACTCTGGGTTGCGTCTCCCCCAAAATCTCTTGCAACTGGCTTTGCGAATAGTTTTTCGCGCAACGCATGATTCTTGAATGCAGTTCCGACTTCATGGTCAATGCGGCAGATTCTTCCGGCGAGAAGCCGAGATCGTCGAATACGTTTCGTTCCCTACGCACTTTTTTCCTCCCCTCCCCCTTCGACTGGGGGTTCATACGGTGGATCTTTTCTTTTAAGAATTGCTTTCTTGCGATCTTTCGCCAGATCTATGTCACTCTGGGAAATCTTGTTAGTCTTCTTCGTGAAACAGTGGAGCACGTAGATCCAACCGGAGTTAAGCCAGTACAACAGCCGGAACCATACATTCTTTTGCCGATCCCGCAATTCGTGCAAGCCGTCGCCGACAAACTTGTGGTCGAGGGGATCTTCGTGATTCTCCAAGCGGCGTAAGTCGCCGCCCACGTTAATCTTGGCGTCTTTTGGCCACTCCCTTATCACTTCAAGGGAATCACCCTCAAACCTGACTCTCGGTTTTGGATCTTCTTTTTCCACCCTCAATTTATATAAGTTTTTATATAAAATGTCAAGACCTATTTTCGCATCTTCCGCATAGATTGAGACTTTGAACACGACGACTGACTTAGCAGCAAGTATCAATTTGCGGAGCGCGGCACGAATCCCGCGCGGGCCGCAGTGCTACTACCCCGCACGCAGTGTCTTCGTACACGCAGTGAAAAGACGTGCCATCCGTTTTACTTCCGTCCTTTTTCGAGGTCAAAATGCTGGGCGGCCGAAGCCATCATCCGCGTGCGTCACGGTTGCCTTCATCCACTGCGGATTCAAGCAAACGGCAAACTCTTTGGTACATCTGAAAGACGTGCTCGCCTGCGGTGCGCCAGACTTTTTCATTCCAGCGGATGGTCTCGTATAACTCGACCATGCGCTCATGATTTTCTGCTGAGGGCTCGGCATCCCATGCTACGAGGGCAGTTTCGGCTTCTTCAAACAACGGTGGAACGCTGGTCACCTGAGGGCAAACAATGCCGTCCGTATGCGCCACTCGTGCAAACATGTTGATGGACACTTTGCGTGTTGCGGGATAAATGGTCGGAAGCCCTTCTTGGTCCACGGCCGTAACTACGTAGGCGTCCGCGAGTCCCTCAAGGACTATCGCCGCACCTCCGTAGAATCCGTCTTCTCCCTTGATACCGGAGATGCACTTCTCTACTTCGCGGGCTGTGATGGGTCGGCCGAACACGTTGCTAGCGCAAGCGGCAACGCCTGCGACGAACGCTTCAACTTCGCCCGTGTTTGCTAAATATTTCGCTGCGACGCGCAGGCGCGGTTTTTCCCTGAGTTTGTCTACGACGCACTTCTCTACACTGCTCTTGCGGGACATGGTCTTACTCCTTCGTGTTTTGGGATGACTACTAAACTGGGTTGACTGCTGTAATGGTTTGTGCAAAATAGCTGGCCGACATGTTCCCCTCTCCCGAACCCGTTCTCACGCCAGAAGAGGTTGCCGATCGACTGAGGTTGAAGCCGTCCACGGTTTACGGGTTGACTCGTAAACGCAATAGGCGTCCGATTCCGCATCATCGCGCGGGAAAAGTCCTGCGGTTTTATTGGTCTGAAGTCGAACGATGGCTGCGGGGCGAAGATGGCGAAAGATAAATCCCCTGATATCAGTCCGGCATTGAAGGACTTCATTGACACCTGCGTCGTGCCAATTCTCGCGAAAAGCTACAAAGCTGCTGCGGAAAAGCCAGCGAACCCAAACCCCTACATGACGATCAAGGAAGCTGCTGAATACCTCCGGGCAACTGAATGGACAATCAGTCAAGCGATTCGCGCCGGTGATCTTCCATACGCGAAGATCGGCAAACGATTTGTTGTTTGCGCGGCGGATCTTGACGACTATTTTGAGCGGCAAAGGGCGGCCACATGAAAATCGGACAGCGTATCCCTGTAGCAGCACCAGAGGAATTATTGACGCCCGCGGAAGTGTGCACCATGCTTCGTGTAAAAAAGCCACCCACAGTCGCTTTCAGAATTACTTGGCGGTATCGTTCCTTCGCATTGGCCGTACGAAGGCAATGCCCATGATGCCGGCATCGTCAGTATGTGTGAAAGGAAACGTCAATCGACTGTTGGACAGGGACTGGCTCGCCGTTAGGACCCAGCGCAGGATGGAAGAGCCACTTGCTCACCGCTTCGATCGCTTGCTTGTCAAAATCCGGGCCAGCACTTTTCACGACTTGGATATCGGTCGCGCGGCCGTCCGGTTGAACAATCACCTTTAGAAGCACCGTTCCTTCTGCATTTGTCTTGCGCAGCTTTTTCGGATACTCGGCAGCGGGACAATACGCGCACTTTGGGTAGCTCACGCCCTGAGCGCCGGGGATAAACACGCGTTGCGCGGCCAAAGAGGAATCAGGCGGCCGGCTTCTTGTCTGATTCGTATCGGCAGCCGGAGGCGGCTTCAGGGTCCTGGGTAGGGCCTGCAACTTAAAGAAACGGATACTCGTGTCCCAACGGAACTTGCCATCAATGAAAAGGAAATAGCCGATGGGATCGGCGTTTGGGCTTTGTGAGCTCGCCGAAGGTCTCCATTCAGCATAGAAAGCATCGGCGGGTTGTTTCACATTGTGGAGAAAATCTGAATCGAACCCGCCTGGCGATTGCGAACCTTCCTCGACTTTCTGCACGAAGAAGGCCCCATTTTGTTTGGCGCAACGCCTGAACTTTTCCGCCAAGTCACTTTCATCACTTTCGAGGGTCTTAGGGTAACTCTCTGCCGACCGTTCGCCTCGCTCGTCTCCGTATGTCGCAACGGCCCATTTCTCATAGTCCGGGATTTCCATTTCCTTGATGATCCCTGCTAGTTCTGTTCCGCTGTTTTCGGCCTTCGCCACCGCCAAAACGTGGTTGAGCAGCGATCGCAACCCTTCCGCGGAATCCGGATACGCCGGCTCTGCCAGCGACGGAGCTTGAGAAGGCGTGTCCACTTGCTGTCCACAAACTTGCACGACAAAAACAAGCAATATGCAGGGGAAGGCCAAGACAAATTTTGGAACATGCATCATGGAATATAGAGTAAGTATCGTATTCACTTGTAAATCGCAAGTCCGAAGATTGCCCACGCGTGCTTCGATGCGCTGGCGAAACAACATCAACCCTGCGGACGTTTGTTAAGAATCCGTCGCAAGTATTGGTGTTTCGACCACCAGAATTGAAGCGCGGTCATCTGGACTGGTCCTGGTTTTTTGGGCGGCTTTGCTTGAGGTGCCCCCCATCCTTCGGACCAAAAGAAAGCGTGTTTAAGGTGGACCGCAGCCTCTCAAAAAAATGAATCCTGTGATGGAACCGCCGCCGTCGGGCCTTGTGGGAACTGTGGAAAGCGTTTTGTGCTTTCCAAGCCGCTGTGGGAATCCGCGTTCTGAGCGGATTTCCATCAGCGGCGTCAGTTTCCACAAGGCCTCCGCTTCTTTCTTTTTTGCTCCTTTTTTCTTTCTTTGTGCCTCTCCCCAGTTTTCCACAGAAAAATTCCGCGCCAGGATGCCCTAGGAACGACGCAAGCTCGTTCGCTCGACCGGTAGCATCCCCCCGATTTTGCCTCCGCGGCCTGCCTTCCGCTTTCCGAAGTAGATCGCCGCCGGCGTCTGATAGCCCAAGGCTTGATGCGGACGTTCGTGATTGTAAAAACCAAAATAGCTTTTCAGGTTGGAAACTGCCTCCAGCACATCTATGTAATCCTTCAGATAAACCTCTTCGTATTTCACCGTCCGCCATAAACGTTCGATGAAAATGTTGTCGCTCACTCGCCCACGCCCGTCCATGCTGATGACGATGCCGCGAGTCTCCAGCCGCCTGGTGAAATCTTCGCTGGTGAACTGCGATCCTTGATCCCTGTTGAAAATATCGGGCTGTCCGGATTGTAAGGCCCAATCGAGAGCCGCCAGGCAGAAGGACGTGTCCAAGGAAACCGATACTTCCCAAGCCAGTACATACCGGCTGAACCAGTCCATGACCGCAGCCAGATACAGGAACCCTTGCCGTAGCCGAATGTAGGTTATGTCGCTGGACCAAACTTGGTTCGGCCGATCGATTCTCAGCCCGCGCAGCCGATACGGATAGATGCGATGTCCTGGCCCGGGAACCGACAGCCGTGGCTTCCGGTAGATCGCCTCCAGTCCCATCTGCCGCATCAGCCGGCGTACCCGCTTCGGATTGACCGCGTAGCCTTGCTCGCCGAGCCACCAGGTCATCTTTCGAATCCCATAAAACGGCGTCCGTGTGTATTGCTCGTCGATGAACCGCATCAGTCTCAAATTCTCGGCCGTCTCCGGTTCCGCTTCGTAATACCACCCCGACCGCGAAATCCCCGTCAAGCGGCACTGCTGCCGTATGCTCAGTTCTGGGTTCTCTGAGATCCATCCTCGCCTCTGCTCTAACGCGATAGGCCGGACTTTTTTTTGAGCCAGTCCAGCTCCACCTGCAACTGTCCAATCTGCTGGTACAACTCCGCCTTCAACGCCTCATCGCTCGTGTCCGACTGCGATCGCCGATCCGCAAACAGTGCCGGCGCTCCTTGAATCGCTTGCCGCTTCCAGTTCATCACTTGGCTGGGATGCACCCCGTAATGCGAAGCGATTTCCTGAATGGTCTTCTGCTCCTTGATCGCCTCCAGCGCGATTCGTGCTTTCATTTCCGCGCTGAAGCTCCGCCGTTGCCTCGATTTCATTCCTGCTCCGTTTCCGAGGCCGCGATTTTACACCTTATTGAGTGGTCCGAATTTTGGGGAGCACCTCAGCTGGCGCCATGAAAATCTCCTGAGAACACACTTCCACGAACGGGATGTGGATTAGATTAGTGCGGAAAGCGCTGATCCTTTAGAGTGAGATCTGATTGGGCGAAATAGGCGCGAGCGATGCCACGAAGGATGTGATACACGCGACGTCCGCGGGTGATTCAATCTGCGCAGAATCATTCGTGTAGACAAAGCACCAACGGGCGAACACGCCGTCCCAGACAATCTGCGCGATGCTTCCGTAGGCGATGCTGGGTCCATCGCTCACCAAATACTTCAACACAGGTTGTCCGCTGCGCGTTTGGATTGCCGTGAATGCGAAGCGGGTTGAAGGTGTTGGACCTGGCTGCACGATGGTGAAGCCCGCTGGTATAGCGAGCGACGTCGCGAAGGATTCAATATCTGCGGCGTCTACGCTACCCGCTGCGATGTTCGGTTGATTGTCTTGTAGATAGAATGACCATGCCTGTGTCAGAACGGAATCAAAAAATAACTGACCGACGTTCTTCCCTGCGCCTGCGATCGTGCGCCCCAGACTGTTCGTGGATGCACCGTCTATGACGTCGTACACCGTTGCGCCCGGAGCTGGTGACGGGACTTCAATGAAAGTGAAGCGGGATGAACTCGGCGTCGTTGCTGTTGCGGTGAAGTTTATGCCCGTCACGTTGGACGTGCTTAAAGTCACATTCTGCGAGGTCGGCGAAAATGTGTAACCGAAGAGCGACGGTTGGATTGTATAAGTCCCTGCGGGAAGGCCTGAGATGGTGAATGCTCCACCTGCGCCTGCAATCACGCTGCCTGAAGATGTTCCTGAGTAGGAGACCGTTGCGCCTGCAACGCCTGCATTGCCACTAATAGCGGGGATGATTCCGATAGCGACGTTGGAGAGTTGAAGAGAACCCTGCGAGCCGTAGGCGTAATTCAAATCGTAAAATACGCCGCCAGAAGAAAACGTTGTGTCCGTTGCAAACCCAACAACGTTTCCATTCTGAAAGATGTAAAAGTCAAACCCCACTGCTACTATAGTCCAGACGTCGCCTTCACTCGCAGTTAAACTGATGTCGTGAAACAGAGATGTACCGCCGTTAAGCGAAAGTTCTGCACCGCCGCTTTGTCCGAGATAGCCGCAACCCACGACGAAAAAATACCCGCTCGCGGGTCTTCCTACATAGTTTCCCGTTGCACGAATCCACACCCCTACAGTCATAGCATTTTGATTGTTGCTGGTTGCGATTGTGAACGAGGCGTACTGATCGCTGGACAACGGCGCACCGTTGAAATACTGTCCAGCGCCGATGGATGACAAGGATGCAGCCGATTGGCACCGGTCGGAAACGATTTCCAAACCCACGCTGGGGCTGGTGGGTGCTGCCCACAATCCGCTGTCACTGAGCGGGTTTTCATTCGCTCGCTGGAAGTTATCTGCGGCGAGTTGTACTAAGTTAAAAGACATCTTGAAATCTCCTGTTAGCCGCGCGATGCGTGGCGGATTTTGAATCTAGAACGGGAATGCCGACGGCGGGGAGCGGGCGGCTAAAACTCTGACTTTTCAATGAAGGGAGGCAATCTTGTCGAAGAAAAAGGATATTTCCTCAAATGTTGCTATAAGCATCGAACCCGCCGCGCTCGACATCAAGCACGCGGCGGCTTTTCTGGATACGGCTCCGCGCCAGATTCGGACCCTCATCTACGCGGGGGAATTAAAACCAATTCGACTAGGCAAGAAATTTCTCTTTTTGGTCGAAGACCTGCGGAATTTCATTCGATCCAGAAAGCGAGCGACATAAATCTCCTTGCACCGATGCGGCGTTGAATCTTGACGCGGTCATATTCCTGAGAGTAGATTCGTGGCATCCTCACAACTGATCGGAGCCCAAGATGTCGGCAAAGATCCCCACGATCGAGCACAGCGGCCGCAAGTGGAAAGTGTGGGTCATTGACGAAACCGACGTCACGATCACAGTCCGCATTCGACCGCTGCGCGGAATGCGAACGGCGGAATACACGTTTCCCTTCCGAACTGAATTCAAATCTTTTGGCAATCTTGCGGCTGAAGCAGTTGGCCGATATCTACATCGCGACGGATTTGTTGGACGCTGACTACACACCTCCGCGAGAATTTGCGCCGTCCGCCGACAACAACAACAAAAGCGCGTACCGGCAGTTCTTGCGCAACACCCACCGTCGCGGTGGTGTTCATAAATGAATTTAACTTGCTCGGTTAGTGAACCCTGCTTTCAAACTCCCTCGACCTCATCAGGCGGCGGTGGGTGGCGGCGCAAGAGCGTGATTGAAAATACCAGAACAAGAACGAGAAACCCGAGCAGTCCCAGTTCGATCATGGATGCGCGAAAGATGCTCTGGCCCTGGGCCGTCCATGCTCCATTTTGTACCAGGCTTGCCGCTTCCAGCGTAATCACCAGCATGCGCCGGATCGAAGCGATCAGTCCGATCACCAGGAAAGGTTCCGTAACCAGAATATGCGAGCGGATGGAGATGCGCACCGTATGCAGAACTTCGACCAACATTAGGACCACGAGCAATTGGTCCAAGACGCGTAGTATCCCGATGCCGATGGACCTTTGAACGACGCCGTCCCAGAGCATTTTGGCGGCGGTGGCGCTGGTAATGAGCGCGGTAACGAACAGCAATATCGCCAGGACGGAGTACACGATGACTTCGCCCTTGCCCACGTATTCACTGAAATGGAACCGGAGTTTCGCTTCAACCATTTGCGTGGATGGTACCACTAATCTTGAAGTGTGCAGAAACGCGATGCCGTCAAGCCGGGACGAGCGTGCCGGCGTCAAGGCGATTTCGTTGTAACTCTACGACGCCGCGCGATTAGTCTTGCCTTGCGCCATCCACTCGGCGATGGCCCTCCCGATTTCGTCCGGCGAATCTTCTTGAACAAAATGGACTCCCTTTACACTCCTCTCAGTAAGCGCTGGCCAGCTCCGCACCAGATTCACCAGCTTCTCGCTCGCGAGAATTGCGCCCGGTTCAGCCTTCAGGAAAAGCTTGGGCACATTGCTCTGCCCCAGCCAGTCCGCGTATGCAGTCGCGATCGCATGCACGTCAGCCGGTTCGCCGTCGATTGGAATCTCTCGCGGCCATGTCAGCGTGGGTCGTCGTGATTCGCCAGGCTCGGTGTACGGCCGTCGATACTCCGCCATTTCTTCGGCGGTAAGCTTGCGCAGAATTGCGTTCGGCAGGATCTCTTCGATGAAATAATTGTCCTGCAGAACCATCTTGTCACCGGCCTCCGAACGCACCGCCTCCAAGGCTTCGCGCATTCCCATTTTGTCCCAATGGTCTTTGCCCTGCGGCGCCACGATCGCTTCCATGAACGCGATTCCTTTGACGGCCTCGCGATGACGGTTGGCCCAGTCGAAGCCGAGGCCCGAACCCCAGTCATGAATGACCAGCGTCACGCGTTCGCGCACATTCAGCGCGTCGAGCAAGGCGTCAAGGTAGCGGCGGTGCTCGACGAAGCGATACGAGCCCGGGCCACTGTTCGAAAGCTTTTCGGAATCGCCCATACCGATCAAATCGGGAGCAATGCAGCGGCCCAGGTGCTCCAGGTGGGGCATCACGTTGCGCCACAGATACGACGAAGTGGGATTTCCGTGCAACAGCACGATCGGGTCGCCCTGTCCTGCCTCGACATATGCCATTTCGCGGCCGAGCACTTGCTTCCGTTGCTTCTTGTACCGAGAAGTTGCAGCAATCATGTGCGTGTCTCCTTCATGTTTGAACGATGGTCGCCTTGTGGGCGGCCTTTGCCATACTGATGCTCGGGCGACAGTCTTGGGTTCATTCGTTCGTGCGCAGGCGCTCTTCCTGCGATTCAAATTCTTACTAAACTACATTTGAAGCAACGATTCACTCCTAGGGGAAAAGTGTTTATCAGACAGTGGGCGGTTTGAAGCCATAATCCTGGCTTCGTCGAGTTTGAAGAACTGAGCAAAGTTTTTGTCCTCGCGCACTTCGTCCCAGCCGAACAAGCGCTCGATGATCCAGCGCATCGTCTCGAAGTAAAATGGGTTGTGTCAATGCCCTTTTATATCGCGTCGCGTAACGGTTCATTTGAAGTAGTGCTTCACTTCTCCGGTTCCTTTTTCACTCTCTCGAGCAAGTCGGGCGATATTCTAAAGTTAAACTGAGCCATTACGGTTCTCCTTACGCTGCGATGGGCAACTGCTTGCGCTGTTCCCAGAGGCACAGACGCCGACCAAGGCTGCGCGACTTCGCACGCTTGATTGCACTGAGAACCTGAACGAACTCAACGCCGGTTTGAATATTTCGAGCACGAGCAAGGGTTTGTCCGAAATGATTCGTGCCTGCAAGAGCGAGAATCTGGTATCCGTTGAAAATCTTCCCGACGCTCAGGAGTACCGTGTCTGGGCGCGGCACGGGCGATGGTCTCAAAGAACCCGCAGGATTATTTTTCGTGATGTAACCCCTCGTTGCATACTTCTCGCGCTTCGCTGCCGCCTGCTCTTCTCGTGACATCCAACGGGCGTTGGTGAGCTCGTAGTTACCTATATCGCCTGCGCGTCCAAGCGAATGTTGCTGCGTTGGCTTCCTGCCTAAATCTGCGAGAAAAGTTGTGAACACTTTCCATCGCTCACAAACGGTCACTCCCTGAGCACCGTAGTATTGATAGGTCGGCGACTTCACACAAAAACAACGAGCCATCATTGCGTGCCACGTGCGGTATTCAGGCGACGATTTTCCGCCACGATGCTCGCCGGTGTGCTGGTACGGCTTCTTTCCGAATAGGTCGGCGTGGCCTTCCCACCCTTTACCGGCGTAAGTGACGTTGGGGCTCGACGGTGCGCCCGGAATTTCTTCATAGCGTTGTTTGAACTCTTCCACGGAAGAAATGCCGAGAGCACGAACGGCTTTCTTGAACGTGGGGAACGAAAGGTACTTCTTTCTTTTACGGCCCATCGTAAATCTCCTTTGCAAACTTCCAGAATTTTTTCTACCGCAGGAACTTTTTTATTTATTTTTTATTTGTGTGCGCGTGCGGCGAGTCGCGATCAAAAACATGGACGGCACCGCGTCTCAGTCCAGGCAAAAGGGTGACGACGTACGGCAACCGAACGAAAATCAAGAATGAAAGACGAGACGCGAATCACAACCACACAGAGAAGTGAACGAACAGTGGCAACCAAACACAACTAAGAGCGCAAAACACCAATGCTTGAGTCCGCAAAAAGTGTCACTTTTTCTCAACCTGCGAAATCCTTGCGCGGAGGGTTTTGCTTTCTTGCCTTGTGCTCGCGTCGCAGCATCGCGAGGAACATTTCGAAGTGAGTTGCACATGAGTTCGAAGACAGTTCGCGCGGTCGCTTCGGCCGGCCACCTGACGCGTTCAAAAAACGTATGCCAAAACGTGTCTGCAAGTCGTTGATTCCGCGTGGGTGCATCTCTGCTCGAAACAGCGGTCAAGAAACGAACGATTTTCGAACGCGAGAGCGAAACAATCTTTAGTTGCCTTCCTTATTTTATTGACATGTATTTGGTACTTTGCTACCTTCTGAACAACGGTTGCTCTCGGTCTAGCACGGAGGTTTTGCAGTTTAATCTAACAAGAGGTGTGAAAAATGAGTTGCGAAACAGATTTGGAAGTAGCGCGAATAGAAAAAGCTGCTGCGCACGCTGAACTTAATACGCTTTCGCGGGAGATTCCGAAGTATCAAGCTGAGATAGCACGCTTAAAAGACGCGCTTGCGTCTTCCGAAGAGCAGACTCGAGATTTGCGAGGTCAACTCGAATCTGTCCAAGCCCACAATCGAGATTTGTTAGAACGGAGCCTATCTTTGCAAGTGCAGATTCTTGGTTTGCAAGCTGAGAACGAAACACTTCGAAATCAAACGCCGAATCAGAAATCATAACTTCTCCTTTGGAGCTAAGAAATGGCAAAACGTGGTAGACCGTCGCAGGGAATCTTGAAAGCAGGTGTAGCAACGCATGTCTCAGCGGATTTGCCGCCAGCGCTGAAAGAGCGGCTGAATGCCTACAGCGCAGCGACTTACATCCCGGTAGCTGCGATAGTTCGACTAGCGATCACAGAATATCTTGAGAATCACAAGGATCGAAAGCCATGAAAGTTGCCCTCTATCTACGTGTCTCAACAGATCGGCAGGAGACGGAGAATCAAGCCATCGTGCTTCGGGAGTTTGCCGCGAAGCAAGGCTGGGAGATTGTTCGCGAGTACTGCGACTATGAATCCGGCGCGAAGGCGGATCGCGTCGCGTTCAAACAGATGTTTGCTGACGCGGCGCAACGCAAATTCGACATGCTATTGTTCTGGTCGCTTGACCGTCTTTCGCGTGAAGGCGTTCTCCCCACACTCCAATATCTTGAACGTCTAACTTCGTACGGAATTTCCTGGCGCTCCTTTACAGAGCAATTTTTCGATTCTTGCGGCGTTTTCAAAGACGCGATCCTGGCAATCATGGCAACGCTCGCGAAGCAGGAACGCGTTAAGCGATCGGAACGCACCAAAGCGGGCCTTGCTCGCGTTCGAGCTTCTGGCAAACGGCTCGGCCGTAGAGCCGTGGCCGTGGAACCGAGGCGGGTGCACGAGCTGCGCGCGGCCGGGAAGAGCTTCCGGGATGTTGCGGCAACGCTTGGAATATCCGCTGGCACGGCGCACAAACTGGCAAAGTTTTAAGACGCGCGGAATCGTTCGCGTTCCCATCGGTCTTCTGTACGTCTGCGCTCACAAATAAGCTAAATGCGTGGCAGGGTCGTGCATCAAAAAACTCGGGTCTATGCCAGTCTGGCAAATAGGGCAATCCCTTTGGCGCCGCTCTGCTTCCAACCGTCGTGCCTCCATTTGCTCAAAAGTTGGTGGCGACGGTGGTTGGCGTAATGCTGCAAGGTACCTCCCGGAGATGCTCTGCAGCAGCGGCTCCAGCACGATGCCCTGCTGCAGCAACTCCCCATCGGCGAAACTGATCTGCGGCTTCCTAGCCCTGGGCACTTTTCAGTCCTCTGCGTTTTTCGAGGCTTGGTCTCGCTCCCGTTTCAAAGCTTTGACATAACGTGGTGCGGCCTGATAGAGCAGATCCTGCAGAGCACGCCCGTTTTCCAAACAGCGGCGCACCTCCGGCACAAGTTCTTCGGGAACATAGACCGCAAACCGTCGTCCTTTCAGGCGACCGTACAGGACGTAACTGGCATGCTGTTCGCCCGACAAGCAAGCGGGGCAGTTCTCCCGAACGCAAGGACTGCGTCGTAAGCTAAGTGAGCCCAGAACAGCGGGCCCCAGGCTTTCCGTTTGATTCTGGAACCAGCGCCAGACATCCGAAGGAGATTCGGATTGGATTGGTTTCATGTATTACGTGTGCCACAGTGCACACGTACATGTCAAGGGAAAAATGACGAGAGAAAGTCTGCGAACGCCCGATTTCGACTTAGTATTTTGCGTTTCGCGACAGAAACTAGTGTTGTGTCCCTTAAGTAACTAATATAAGTGTTGCGCGATAGTCTTCCCCTTAGGCATCTTCTATGGAGAATGGAGGTGCCTATGAGTTTGGGACGACCCCTGACCCCATTGCAACTGGAGCAGGAACAACGCGAACAACTCGAAGTGATGGCTAGCTCGCGCTCGCTGCCCCATGGCCTGGTGACCCGTGTGCGCATCGTTTTGCTCAGTGCCGACGGCTTGTCCAATAAGGACATCGCGGCCCGATTGCGATTGAACCAAGTGACGGTCGGTCTCTGGAGACGACGGTTCGTGAAACAGGGACTGACGGGATTGCACGAGGAGCTGCGCCCTGGCCGCCCGCGTTCGATTCCCGATGAAAAGGTCGCCACGTTGATCCGCAGAACCCTGCGAACCAAACCCAAAGACGGCACGCATTGGAGTTGTCGCGCGCTGGCGGCAGAAACCCGTCTGTCGAAATCGACCGTTCACCGGATCTGGCGCGCCTTCGGCTTGCAGCCGCACCGAGCGCGTCACTTTCAGCTTTCCAACGACCCGTTCTTCGTCGAGAAGGTACGGGACATTGTCGGGTTGTATCTGAACCCACCGGATAAAGCCCTGGTCCTGTGTGTGGATGAGAAGAGCCAGATTCAAGCGCTGGAGCGTAGCCAGCTGATCCTGCCCTTGGGGCTCGGCTACGTCGAAGGGATCACGCACAACTACGTCCGACACGGCACCACCACACTGTTCGCAGCCTTCGACACCGTCACCGGAACAGTCCTGAGTCAGTGCAAACGCCATCATCGTCACCAGGAGTTCCTGGACTTTCTGCGCCATGTGGACGCCAGTGTTCCGAAGGCTTTCGACGTGCATCTGATCGTTGATAACTACGCTACCCACAAGCATCCTCGCGTCCAACGCTGGTTGGCAGCACGCCCCCATTACCACTTGCACTTCACACCAACCTACTCTTCCTGGCTCAACCAAGTGGAAATCTGGTTCAACATCATCACGCAGAAGGCCATCCGTCGCGGCACCTTCGGCAGCGTCAAAGAACTGGTCGCCAAAATCGAACGCTTCGTTCATGGCTACAATGCTGAGGCTCGACCCTTCTCCTGGACGGCGACACCCGATTCGATCCTGGAAAAAATCCAGCGACTATGTGAACGTATTTCCGGGACACAACACTAGCTAGCTAGGATATAAAAAGCTCACGTGGTACTTAGAGCAGCGTGTCACGAGGATCATTCAATATCCTTCCAATTGATCCAAGTCGAGGCAGAATCGTATCGTTGTGGATCGAGCGGCGGAGATGACTTCCTGGGTGGACGCGTGTACGAAGATCCTGCGACGCGGCGTCACGATCTACGCCTATTTCAACAATCGTTACGCCGGCTTCGGTCCTGCGAGTGTTCAACTTTTCCGCGATATGTGCATCAAGAACGGGCTCGAACTTCCGCTGCCTATTGCACCTCCACCCGTGGTCGAGCGAACGTTATTTGACTGAAAACGATCTCATGATTCTGTTCCTCCCGCACTCGTTACTCTTAGGCGTGCTTCATTCGGGAAAGCCGAGAATGGAACTTCGGCAAGAATTTCCGTCCCCCGCATGGGCGCGGATTGCACCGACAGCCGTCCGCCAACCAGTCGAAGCCGCTCGCGCATACTTACGAGTCCTAACCCCGCGTTTTCGTTCCGGAGCTCCGGGTCAAAACCAAAACCGGCGTCCACGATCCGCAGGCGAATTTCATTGCCAGTGCTATAGAGCTCAGCCTGGGCTTGCTTCGCTCCACTATGTTTAACCACATTGCCCAGGGCCTCCTGGGCGATTCGGAAAAGACAGAGCGCCACATCCTTCGGAATTCTGGGCGAAAGCGCATGATCGGCAAATGCAATCTCGATCTTAAACCTCGAGCTCAAGTCTTCACAAAGACCCATTAGGGCCGGTACCAGACCTACGTGTTCAAGTCTGCTGGAGTGAAGTTGATGAGAGAGCGAATGCATATCAGAAGATATTTCTTGGATTCCTTTCAACAGCTGCTGAACTCTAGCACGCTGCTCTACTTCTGACTCAGGCATCTTCTTCCATAGCTGCGCAAGGCCGATACCGTGGAGTGCCAAGCGCTGGCTGAAGTCGTCGTGGAGCTCCCTAGCGATGCGCCTGCGTTCTTCATCTTGTGCGGTGATCAGGCGTCCGCTCAACTCCTCGAGCGACTCTGCTGCCAACTTGCGGTCCGTGATGTCAACGCAAGAGCCGATATAGCCACAGAAGACCCCATCGGATTCAAATCTGGGGACACCATAATCAACGATCCAGCGATATTTTCCATCGAAGCGTTTCAGACGGTACTCCATCTCGAAGTCAGCCCGGGCCTCAAACGCAGCCAAGTAGATTCCGTGACAACGCGCTAGATCCTCTGGATGTACTCCTGAGGCCCATCCGTACCTCAACTCTTGTTCCATTGATCGGCCAGTGAAGTCCAGCCAGCACTGATTGAAAAAAGTGCAGAGTTTGTCCGTTCCGGACATCCAGATCAACACCGGCGCTTTGTTCGCAACTAGGCGGAAGCGCTCTTCGCTTTCTCGCAGAGCAGTTTCTTGCCGCTTCCGCTCGCTGACGTCGCGGGCAATTGCTGAAGTCCCGACGATTCGACCCTCGAGATCGCTCAAAGGAGACACGGTCAACGACACATGAATGCGCGTCCCGTCTTTCCTCTGCAGCTGCGTTTCATGATTTTTCACTGTATCGCCGCGTTGCAACTTGGCCATAATGTCGGCAAATTCATAGGAGCTCTCAGGAGGCACCAGCAGCGAGACTGGCTTTCCGATTACTTCTCCTGCCCGGTACCCGTAAAGTCTCTCTGCCCCGTTGTTCCAATCCGTAATAATCCCATTCACGTCCTTGCCTATGATCGCGTCGTCAGACGATTCGACTATGGCTGCAAGTCGAAGCCGCGCCTGAATCGCTGCTTGCTTGCGGACAAGCTGCTCTCGTTCCCTCTCAGCTTGTTCCCGTTCCGCGATCACCGCCGCCATTGCCATACCTGACACCGAAAGCACGGCAAAGAAAAAAGCGAGTAGCAGGTCGTTGATGAATGGGGTGCTCTGCGCGAATGGCCCCGAGCCATGTGCGGTCTCTACCGTGGCTATGGTGGCGACGAAGAAAGTCGAAAGTGTGGCTCCGGTCACTCCAAAACGGACGCCGGCCCATATTATGAATGGGAGCACCGCAAACGCAAGAATGTGCAATCTAACTGAGACAAACGGCAGATCGCCAAAGACGATGAAGCACGACACAGTGAGAAGCAGTAGAAGCGCAATGAGTTCTGGGATTCGAGGCCTAACATGGCTCTTGCGCAGATTGGCGAGCGACAACACGAGTGGAGTGACCAAAAGCACCCCCATGCTGTCCCCCAGCCAGTAAATCAGCCAGGCTCTCCCGAATCCCGACCAACCACCCAGATGAGCATACAGAACTGAAGCCCCGAATGAAGCGCTCACCACGCTGCCGCCGAACGCACCCAATGCAACCAACCAGAAAACGTCGCCCAAACGCGACAACGATGGGTCGAAGTTAACCACGCGACGGAGCAGAAACCTGCCAGTGAGGGCAGCGAGCGTGACTCCAATCGCGTAAGTGACGGCACCTGCGGGAGGAATGGGGCTTAACAACGCGAGGAAAAGCGCCCCGGCCGCGACTCCAGGCCAAACTTGATAGCCGAAGATGAAAAGTGCGGCGAGGGCAATGCCCGATGCGGGCCACACTGGTCCGATACCACCACTGTTGATCAACGGAATAACTTGGCCGAGTTTGTCCGCGGCAGAATACGCAACAAAAACGAGTGTAACCTGGGCGAGGTACCTCCCGACTTCACGCGGCGCAACTTTCACCTTCGAAGCCTCTGCTGCGATGTGGTCTGACACACCGGGCAACACTATGCGTCATTCAAGATCGATGCCGCTATGCCAGCGGCGACCGCAGCAATCAGTTACAACACGCTAGGCGTCAAATCCAGTCTTATCGGGAACTTCCAATTTGACTCTTCGGCCGACTAGTAACGTACACTCACTCCCGCCAGCACGCAATGCTCCAGCCGGGTTCTTAAGTGCAGTGCCTTTCCGACCGCCGCAGCAAAAAGCTTGCAGTCAAGAAGCGACGCTTCTCCAAGGCTACCTGATGGAACTAGTATGCAACGTCGAAAGCATAGATGGAGTGAGCCTGATTGCAGATGTATTGGTCTCGGTCCAGGACGCTCTCCGGGACTTGGCCCGAAGCCAAGATCTGCCGCCTCCTGATCCAACGGCCGCGGACTGTGTCGGATGCCACCGGTGTCCGCCCGCGATGGTTTGCGCTGATTGGCCGAAACTGACAGCGGCAGCGCGGCGCGTCATTTGCCGCCTCTCCGGTATCTGCCTGTCACTTTTGACAATATCCAGCGGAGGATCCGACGCTCACAATGCTCCCTAGACGCCCTCAGCGCGCCCCGCAGGAACGGTAAGGAGACCCGGTGCAGCCTAGCAAACAGGAACGCAGTCTCTTCTCTGTTATGGGCCAGACCCTCACCGGACACGAAACAGCGCTCATAATCGCTGCCATCGAAGCAGATGCCGAATACTACGCGCTCCATGAACTCGGTTTCGTCACGGTCTCTGCGACCATGCTAGTGAGCGACTCCGTGTATTTTCGACCTGCGCTCGCAGATGACGTAGATCGCCGTGCATATGAGTTTGAGCACCGAAACTGATTTGCCCCCGACTTCTCATTTCCGTTTTGTGGAGAAATGCAAAATGCGCCGCGGGGAGAAAATCCGACGGCGCATTGGGCAATACGTTCGGCGCTAAGGACTTCAGCGGCGGCGCGCTTCTCGCAAGTCTCACATCCAGGTACAACCAACACCGTTTCCACCCTCAGCCATGCTAGGCGGGTTGTCAACGAAGTTGCCCCAAGAATGGCGAAGCAATTCACCTTTCGCCGCCTGAAGAATTTCGCGTTTCTTTTCGATGTCGAGGATAGCGCGCCGTGCGTTGAGGTGAAATGGCCGTCCACCAAGTTGCTGTTATTCGGTTTGACTTATCTATCCCATTCGTATTAAATCGGTTCAATACCTCTGGGCAGGGCGTTTATGCGAGCGAAAGGAAGATGACATGGGCGTACAGACCTCCTGGAAAGAGCTGCATCTGTGGGCGTTGATAGAATCCGACAAAGAGAAATTGACCGGGCTGATCCAAGCCATAGAACGCGCGATTGCCAGCCGCGCTCAAGAGCTTTCTAACTCCCCAGACCATCACGAAGAACGCAGCGAGATGGCAGCCGCAAACGCGGCCTTGCTTTCCATGAAAACCAACAAACTCGGCTGGCCAGCGGTATCCGCTCGCGATGGTTTGCGGGCGTAACCCGATGAGATTCGATGCAAGGTAAGACGAGAGAACGCTGGCAGGAACTCTGCGAGCAGGCCGCGCTTGAACAAAACCCAACGAAAATGTTGGAGATTGTCGAAGAAATAAATCGCCTTCTAGCCGTGAAATATGACCGCCTGAGCCACCAAGACTGCGCGCGACCGAAGACTTCCAAAGATTCAATCTATGCGTGGCATGTCGTCTCGGTACAGAATCGCGGCGGAGGCTGGACGACTTCAGCGCGCGTTCTGAAATTTCAAGTCGGTTTGCTGGTAGGTGGCCTTGGTTTTACAGCTGGGGCACTGGCGCTCCCTGCCTTGCGCTGGGAACACAGGCCGCGAGGGCAGATGAAAATCGGCCAGGATGTCAGGTATTAGAGAATAGGCGAATGCTTCGTGGCAGTTTTTGCAGTCCAAAAGCCAGCTTGCCATCGGCTCAAATCCTCGGGATTTCGACAAAAGCGCTAGACTTGCTCTGTACTGGCGGCGGAGCATATGTAGGGCATCGAACAAACGCTATCAGTGTTTTCCTGTATTTCGATGCCAGGGCGAGTGATAAAACGGCAGTTCGACGGCGGCTGAAAGGTGGGGTCAGTAATAGGTAGCCTTCCAGCCGCCGTTGGTACAACGAGCGCGGGGAGGTGATCCGAACTCGTCTGACGTGTTTAGCAAGGGTTTGGCCTATCGGGAATTGTCAGAATTAACAGGTCCAGTGATCTTTTGACTGACGCAAGGCCGGTCTTCATTCACGCATGTCAGGGGAAAAATGGGAATCTGGCCGCGTTTCGCTCGAGGCTCATGCTGCGAAACTATTTATCTCCCGAGCCACTTTCGCATTTCCGCGGATGAAGCACTGCTCACACACCCTCGTTCCATTTTTGAGAGTGAAGTCTACTCTCCGATTGAGATCAATTTCGGCCCCGCACTTGCCACAGAGTTCGGACTGGTTTTCGCTCATCGCGCCTCGGCCTACGGTATACGCTCTTCCGTTCTCGCGGAATCGAGACAGTCGGCAAGCGCCCGCTTATCCTTCGCGTGCTCCGCTTCGCGGGCCGCACACTCCAACTCTTCATAAGACGGAAGTTGCACAGAAAGAATAATCGAAGCATTCCGGTCGTGCTGGTCAGCTTCCCTTCTAAGCGCGTCTCCCGTCATGCTGCTCCTTGGGCAATCTTCATTTTATCAGTGCGATTCAGAACGCCGCGATTTGCAAATCCTAGCGATGACTTCCCAGCTTCGATCACACCATCGGCGCATCTCGGCGGCACCTATGAAAACCTTAACTGGATTGGCACAGACCTTTCGCATCGAGTTGCAAACCAAATAAGCCTCACCTGCTTTTGCGATTTCTTCCTCGAGCACTCCGTTGCAATTCGAGCATCGAATTTCGCCCGGCGTGAACTTCCCATCTAAGCACTCTCCCACGAACAATGCACCGTCGTGGAGGGTTCTAGTGACCATTACGGTTCTCCCCTTGAGCTGAGTGCTAGCGCACGGAATGGAAACCATGCAGGCTCGGCGTCTGAAGGTCAGCAGGCGTGCTCTCGCTTTAACATACGCAAAGCCGATAGCGCGTCGTCCATTGCTCTTCGCTCATCGCGGAAAATTTGCCCCCCGAGAGAGGCACGGGCAGAAATCGCGCTCTCTGCTGCTTGCACACGATCCTGAAGTTGCATTGGGTCAAGCTCAAGAATTGCGGCTTTGTACAACTCTTGCCAGCCATTTTCGAACAACTTTGGCTCCTGATGAGGCGTCGCATCGAGGATCACGAGGGGCGAGCAACGCTGTCTGATGTCGCAAGGAGCCGTCGGTTGTGAGGATTTTGCGGCAGGATGCTAGTGAGACACTCTGACCGTACTCGCTTTCGGGCCAGATAGCTACCGAAGAATGTTCAAAACGGTACAGCTTTTTCGGCCGGTGCTGACCAAGCGCCTAGGCGCAAACACTCCGCTTGCGAGTCAGGTCGGCTGCATCTTGGGAAATTGGGCGTCGGCCAAAATTGTAGCCGCTTTGTAACCGCATGACGCAGCTGAGGCGTCTAAGGCGGTAACAGCGGTACGCATAACCAGCAACTTACGTCCTGTCAACATGCCTCGTTATATCGACTCCCCCGCCTCCACCATTTGTAATTAGCTGTTGGCATTTAGTTTAACCATTTTGGATTATTTCCGCATAGCGGCAGGTGTGCCGCCGGCGATGCGTTTACAAGAACGCTTGGACCGGCGGCTCGAAACTAATGCCCCGCCTTCGCACTTCGCTCGAATCAGTAAAGAACTGAAGGCAAATAGGCTCCGACCGGCTCATTGTAGAGTCCAATCGTCATCAACGTCATCGGCTGGACCACTCGAAGGCCCTTCTCCAGGCACCAGCGAAATAGCTCCGAGTTTCGAGTGGGGACGATGATACCAGGCCCGCCAAAGCCATCCGAAGCCGCGATAAGAGCTTGTAAGTCCAGATTCGATTCCCCCACCGCATGGCCGAAATAAGCCAGCGCGGAGGCGTAACCCGTAATTCGGCCCTGCCGCTCCGCAACCAGGGCTGTGCCGTTGGCGATTCCATCCCTAAGTTCGCCAGACCGGTTGTGTCCGTGCACGCGTTCGCAGACCCAATTCGCGGCATCGAGATCACGGAGCGCCGCTGCTCGAACCGCACAGCCATTGATTGACGACTTCAGTGGAGGCCCTTGCATAACAGACATCGGCTCACGGGTGTCAAAGCCGAGCCTAGTGTAAAGAGACAGCGACCGGTTGTGAAACGCCGACTGCAGCAGGCGCACGGAAGGGACTCTGCGCTCGCGGCTGCGATCCAGCACTGCCTCCATCAAGCGTCGTCCGACGCCATGATTCTGGCCGCCGGGTTCAACCGTAACAGGCCCTACACCGAAAACAGGTGAGCGTTCATCTAGGCAATTGCTGCCGACGATTCGACCGTTCCGTTCCGCCACGACGCACCAGAAGCCCGCGTGGGAGAACATCGTCGAAAGCAAGCCGACAGCAACCTCTGATTTCGCTACTCTGATTTGGCCCCTTTCGATCGTTTGATTTGGCCCCACCCTACTGAAACTCAGATACCGTGTATCTCCTTCGGGCTCAGTCGGCCCCTGGGAGGGCCGGTGGACAGGAGAACCAAGGTGGAGCTATTCGAGCAGATACGACGCGAGTACGAGCATGGTGGGGGAACGATCCGAGGAATCGCCAAGAAGCTTGGGATTCACCGGCGCATCGTGCGTGAGGCAGTGCTCAGTGCTGTTCCAGTGGAGCGAAAGATACCTGTGCGCGAGAGACCGAAACTGGAACCAGCGAAGGCTTTTGTGGAAGCGATTCTGGAAGCGGACCGCAAGGCGCCACGAAAGCAACGGCACACCGCACATCGAATCTGGTGTCGGATTCGCGCAGAGATGCCTGGAGTGCAGATCGGCGAGTCCACGATTCGTCACTACGTGCGCGAGCGCAAGATAGAACTGAGACTGGTCAGTCAGGAAGTGTTCATTCCGCAGTCTTACAGCTGGGGTCAAGAAGCGCAGGTGGACTGGTATGAAGCGTATGCGGACATCGGCGAAGAAAGGCAGAAGGCCTACCTGTTTTGCATGCGGAGCATGGCCAGTGGCGGAGCTTTCCATTGCGCCTTCCCGCATGCTAGCCAGCAGGCCTTTCTGGAAGCTCACGAGCGGGCGTTTGCTTATTTTGGCGGCGTGTTCAAGATCCTTCGCTATGACAACCTGCGCTCTGCGGTGAAAAAGATTCTGCGAGGGCACCAGCGAGAGGAGACCACGCGATTCATCGCCTTCCGATCGCATTGGGATTTCGAATCCGAGTTCTGTACACCGGCGGAGGGCCACGAAAAAGGCGGCGTGGAAGGAGAAGGCGGATACTTTCGTCGGAACCATATGGTGCCGGTGCCGAACGTGGCCAGTTGGGAAGAACTCGATGCCTTGTTGCTGAGATCTTCCCAGGAAGATGAGCAACGCATCATTGGTGAGCGGATGCAGACCGTCGGTGCGGGAATGAGTCTCGAGCAGGAGCATTTGAAGAGGCTCCAGGAAGGCTTTGATCTGGCCGCGGTGCACTTCCCCCATGTGAACAGCAGTGGCTGCGCGAAGGTGCTGACCAACTTCTATTCGGTTCCGCTGCCGGTCGGTCTGGAAGTGCAGGCCAAGGTGCACTCCGCCTACGTGGAGATCTGGCATCAGGGAGAGTGTGTGGCACGGCACGAACGCTGCTTCCAGCGGCAACAGAAAGTACTCAACCTGGAACATTACCTGGATGCACTGACGAAGAAGCCCGGAGCTTTTGCGGGCTCGACAGCGCTCGAGCAGTGGCGGGCACAAGGGCGCTGGCCGGCCAGCTTCGATCGCTTCTGGGAGGCACTGAAGCAACGAAGAGGCAAACAGGATGGGACCAGAGCCATGATCGACGTGCTGCTGCTGGGCCGCCAGCATGGATATCCGCGACTGAAGGAAGCGCTGGAAAAAAGCCTCGATCTGAGTTGTTTCGATGTCGAGGCCGTACGCTTGCTGCTCACCAGCGACGCAGCCGGGAAGCGTGCAGTCGGTGAAGCGGTCGAGATTGGCGCGTTGCGAGCGTATGACCGACCGCAACCCACGACGAGGAACTACGACCAGTTGCTCGCGAACTGCCCGTCGAACGGGGTGATGCAATGAACGCCCCCGTGCAACAGGCCACCATCCGGCAGTATGCCAAGCAACTCCAGCTGAGAACGATCGGCGGGCAGTTCGCAGAGGTGGCCGAGCAGGCGATCCGCCAGAAGCAAAGTCATCTCAGTTATCTGGAAGCGCTACTCGGGGCCGAAGTGGAAGAGCGAGACCGCAATGCGGTCGCACGGCGGATTAAGGAGGCGCACTTCCCCAAGGTGAAGACGCTCGAAGAGTTCGCCTTCTCCGCTGCGCCGCACATTCCCGCAGCGCTGGTACGGAACCTGGCTGAGGGCGGCTACTTGAGTCGGAGCGAACCCATCATTTTTCTGGGCGAAACAGGAACGGGCAAGACGCACTTGGCGACGGGACTGGCGGTGGAGGCCTGCCGTCAGAGAAAGCCGGTGCGTTTCACGACGGCGGCGCAACTGGTCAACGAACTCACCGAAGCCAAGAATAAGAGCGAACTGAATCGCGTGACCAATCGATGGACGCGGTACGAGCTGATCGTGATTGACGAGATGGCCTATGTAGCGATGCCCGAAGCAGCCGCCGAGTTGTTGTTCCAGATCATCGCCGGAAGAGCGGAAAGAGCGGCGGTGATCGTCACGACGAATCTGCCGTTCTCCGAGTGGACCACCATGTTTCCGAACGCCCGATTGTGTAAGGCGATGCTGGACCGGCTGACCGACCAGGCCCACATCATCGAGACGGGCACGGAGTCGTACCGTTTCCGCAGAACGCTGGAAAAGAAAAAAGGTGGCAAGGGATGAAGGAAGGGACAAAAACCGGGGATGTTGTGGGTCGACCGAGTGGGCGATCGTTGTTCCTAGGCGATCCTGGCGCGCTATTTTTCTGTGGAAAACTGGGGACAGGCACAAAGAAAGAAAAAAGGAGCAAAAAAGAAAGAAAACGGAGGCCTGTGGAAACTGACGCCGCTGATGGAAATCCGCTAAGAACGCGGATTCCCACAGCGGCTTGGAAAGCACAAAACGCTTTCCACAGTTCCCACAAGGCCCGACGGCGGTTCTACAGACCTGATTCACCAGCAGGGTGGGGCCAAATCAAACGATCAAAAGGGGCCAAATCAAGTTGACGGAAGCAACCTCGGCTTCAGGGAGTTCAGGCGGGAATCCATGGTCGGTGTTGATCTTAAGGAAGGCCTCGTAACAAATGCGCCCACAAAATTGAGCGTCCTCTGGACGCGCCCTTCGAATCGTCACCTCTTCCACAGACTGGCCAGGCTCGGCTGACATGGGATACCTCCGCCCGCGAGAGCTTATCAGATTGGGTACCGCGCCGCCGGGACGAACGCGCAATTTCCTCCTTCTCGATCGTCGGAGACTCGGAACCCATCTTATCTGCAGCGTCGCGAATTCGTGAATGGATGTAAGATAACCGCCACGTTCGACCCAACAATTCGTTTCGGCACATTGCTGTTCCGCAAAGCTGTGCGAGTTGCGTGCACTGGACTTTGCATCGACTTCGCCGTGGACTGCGCTGGCTCGCGGCCATGCGTGCGCGGGTCAAATGGCCGTTCGAAAGAAAAGCGGAAAAGTGAGACAGGGCAAGTAAGTTCTCGAGAGAGGATACACGGTCATGCGAATTCTCAAAGCGCTGCTGGTGGCCATCGTCACGATTGCTTTGGTCACGAGCGTCACTCCTTTCGCGGCCCTGCAAGCCGCGCCCGCCGGCGCCAACTTATCTGCTGGTTCAACGACGTACGTTCCTTCCTGGCCAAAGACTTTCGACCGCAACGGATATCACGTCATCCTGTACCAGCCGCAAGTGAAGTCGTGGCAAAGATATCGCGCCCTGGTGGCCGATACCGCCGTGGCCATCACGCCGAGCGGCGGCAAGACCATCCTCGGAGTTATTTCGTGGAGTGCCGACACCATCACGAACGTAAGCGCCCGCACCGTTTTCGTCGGCAATATCCAGGTTCTCAGTTCGCGTTTTCCCTCGCTCGATCCGGTGCAGGACGCGCAAATGCAAATCGCTGGAAATTTCCGGCCCTTGGACCGTCACGACGAAATTGCCCGCAGAAATGGCTAAGCTGCCCGCGAATCAGTGGGCGGAAGTGTTGAAGGCCGTGCCGCCTCCTGCCGGCGCGCAAACCGCGCCTAAGGTTTTCGTCACGGAAAAGCCGGTGGAGCTGATCACAACGGCAAACCTGTCCAGGCTCCGATTGAGGGCACATCGCTGCAATACGTCGTCAATACCAACTGGGATCTTTTCTAAGACAAGACCAATTACTATTTGCTCGACGGGAAAACCTGGCTCACAGCAGCGCGTTCACCAGATTTATCCCACCATGACGTTCACGATTGGGCTCGAACGGATGATTGCGAGCCTGGAAAAGACTAACGCGCACGTGCAGATCATCCCCGTGAGTCCGGACCTGCCGACGATTCTGGTGAGCACGGTGCCGGCTATCGCGCTAATGGTCATTTTCAACGGCCAGCTTATTTACTCTGCTATTCCGGGAACCAGCCTTTCCTACGCCACGAACACCGATAGCAATGTCTTCCTGCACGCTCCGGAGAAGCAGCTCTACGTCTTGCTGTCCGGGCGGTGGTTTCGCGCGGGCAGCTTGAACGCTCCGTGGGTTTACGCGGGCAACGATCTTCCGCCGGATTTCGCCAGGATTCCGCCGGGCCATTCGTATTCGACGGTTCTAGTCTCCGTTCCAGGAACACAGGTTGCCAGCGACGCAGTGCTGCTGTCGCAAGTGCCCACCACCGCGATCGTGAATCGCTCTGCGGCAGAAAGCTCCGTGAAAGTCGTTTACGAAGGCGCTCCCCAATTCGTCCCGTCGAGAGCAGCACGCTCTTCTATGCCGTGAACACGCCTTATCGGGTCATTCGCGTCAGCGATCTCTACTATCTCTGCTACCAGGGAATTTGGTTCATCGCCAAGAATCCGACGGGCCCCTGGAAGACGGCCGACTCCGTGCCCGCGGTGATCTATATGATTCCGCCAACGTCGCCCGTGTACAACGTCACCTACGTGATCGTTTCGAATCCCACGCCCACCACGGTTGAGTCCAGCTATTCGAGCGGATATCTCGGCGTGTTTGTGCTGGGGATGGCGGTGGGTGCCACGGTGGTGTACGGCACTGGATGGTACTATCCGCCGTACATTTATTACGGCCCGCGATATCCTATTTACTATCCTTATCCATACCTACGGAGTGGCGGCGGTTTATAACCCTTACACCGGCGCCTACGCCGTGGGCCGCGCCGTCTACTGACCATACGGTTCCGCAGGCACCGCCGCTTGGTACAACCCCGTCACCGGAATGTATGGCCACGCAGTCACCACGCAAAATGCGTACGGAGGCCACACCTACGCGCAAGCCTACAATCCGTGGACCGGCACGTATGCCGCCACTTCGCAAGGACACAATGCGTACAGCCAATGGGGCAGCACGGTCGTAACCAATGGCGACAACTGGGCGCAAGCGCAACACGTAACGAATGCTAACGGCACCGCCGGCTCGTTCCAGACTTCCAAGGGCAGCGAGGGCGCTGGGTTTTCCGGCGCCAACGGCAATAGCGGCTTCGTCGCGAAAGACGCGAACAATAACAACGTGTATGCCGGCGCCGATGGCAACGTTTACAAAAAAGATTCCGAAGGCAATTGGAGCAAGTGGGATAACGGCAGTTGGACTCCTGTGGACCCGTCAACCGGCGCCGCGCAAACAAAGAAACAACAGAACCTCTCCGGTGCGACGGAAGGGCCGAAATCGCAAAGCCCTTCAACTGCACCTGGATCCGATCCGCAACCTGGTAGCAGCGCACGCGGACACGGCAGGCAGTCCGGTCAAACTCCTCAGTCGCCCGCAGGGCAAGCCCGGCAGGCTGAAACTCCGGGCGCAAACGCTCCCGGAAGTTCTGGATCCGACACCATGGGCCAACTGCAAAACGACGCAGGCTCCCGCGCGCGCGGCGATCAACTTGAACAAGGCCAGAGCCGCGGTGGTAGCCGTGGTGCCGGGCGCGGCGCAGGCGGAGGAGGTGGTGGCCGCCCGCATCGCTGATCAACGGGGGTGCTACGCGAAGGGTGATCGCAGCGCTTTTTTCTCTCGCTGGCCGTTGAAATTCGATTCCACTCGGATGGCCGAGTAGGCCCGTGAAAGACTTGAGTCCGATACTGGAAACACCGTCGCACGAAAGCCATCACTAGCCGACTTCTGGGGACTATCTTGGGCCGCTCGGCGTCAATCAGCCGCGACGGGCTGCCAAAGCTCAACACGATTTCCTTCCGGGTCGGTGAACCAGCCGAACCTTCCAAAATCGTAGCTTTCGCGTTTGGGATCGACCGCGACACCTTCGTCTGTCAGACGGTCCAGCACCCCATCGAGGTCATCCACTTGGAGGTTGATCATCGTCTTCTGTAGCAGAGGGAAGTATTCATCATCTCGCCCGAAGAAGGCGAAGACGACCTGAGCGCGTTGCGTCGAGGCAGGAAAAGCGAAAGACCCTTCGGACCTCAATAGACCGAGATGCCGTTCGTACCATCTATACAGAGCTTCTGGATCATTCGCTCGGACAAACGCACCGCCAAAGCCGCTGATTGAAGCCATGCAGCCTCCTATCAGGAACATTTACCCAGAGCTTACGCCAGGTGCGAGCGAGAACTCAACGCCGTTGAATAGGCCTGCGAAACGCGCATCTCGTCATTGCTTGATTTCCTGACGAGATGCCGATTTCCCGAGACTTTATCCGCACGATGCCGAACTGGATTGCTTCCGAATCCCCGACAATTGAGGAGTCAGGACTTCTGCTGGCTCCGGCTAACCTTGACAGATCAGTCCGCGAAGGGTTTGCACCAGCACTATTTCAGCTTCGCTGTTCTCGCGGCTGACACAAACACCGTTGTCTCCGCCGCAAACACGAGCGGCTTCCTTCTAACGGCTCAATCGAACGCGCGCAGAGCTTCACGCTCAACTCCACTGCCTCGCCAAAACGCGCGTCCGATTAAGCACTAACGTCACTCGGGATTAATGGCCGGGAATGACCGCATCTCCGGCTTTTACTTTGGCGCGGTCATCAGGAAAACAAATCCATCAACGTTGTAGTGGACTTTGCCTGCACCCACGGAAACGGGTTGCACTGTTCCAGCGCGGACCTTCTTGATCGCCGTTACCAGCTTCGGCAATTGCGAAGGATCGGCCACGGGAACGTTGTGAGAGGGGAGAAGCAGGTGAAGTTGAGGTGTCAGCTCTGCGATTCGCTCAACGGAATGAACATAGGCGTCAAGATCCGTTTCAGGCCGGTACAGCCAGATTGGCCCGGCGTAGAAATTATCTCCTGTAAATAGCAGTCCATTCTTGCGGTCCAGTAGGCAAATCGCATCCGGCGTATGCCCAGGCGTTGAGATCACCTGAAGCACTCGGCCGCCGAGATCCACCGTGTCGCCATCGTGAATCCAACGACTTATGTGAAACAGACGCGTGGAGTAGGTCTTCGCGTCAAATCCGCCGGGCAGCTGGCCGCAGATCGATCCCGGAGCAAGCTCCGCCTGCGCATCGACACTCGATCCCCTCGCATTGGTTCGAGTGAAATCGGTATCCATTCCATAGATTTCACTGAATTCCCAGTTGTCGCCAACATGGTCATTGTGCGTATGCGAATTCAGCACAACGATGGGCAAAGTCGTAAGCGACAGACCCACTCGCTTGATATCGCCAATGCCGAGGCCGGTATCGAATATGGCACCGCGCTTCTCGCCCAGGATCAGGAAGGAGATTACTTCCTCAAATTGATGCGACTCGTAAATCGCAAACACTCCCGGCGCGACGCGGTAAACCTCAAACCAAGGATCGGGGGACGGGACGCGTTCGAGCTGCTTGTACTGGGGGCGGGGGAGTTCCCTGCACCAGTCGGGGGTCAGGGAGCTGATGTTCGATTGCGCGCGAACAGATAGCGCAACGATCGTTACGGCGAACAGCGTCGCTGCGATGCAGCTCAAATTGTTTACTCTACGCATGAATAGAGGATTATAACCGGGATTTCCCGGATTGGCTTCCCGGCCGACCTGGAAGTGGACGACGCGAATCCGGATCGGAAACCACATCTAAAGGCGGACCGCACCACGGGAGATCGCCAACCTAAATCCCGGGAAACTCTTGCGCGTGGCATTCCGGATTGCGCCGTTCGGTCCGGGCGGTTCTGGGCGAATGGTCGGCCAACCGGACTGCGACCTGAAAGCTGTTGGAATGATTGTCTGACAAGGAGGAATCGATCAGACCGTGCGTCCCATCGCACGTAGCCTACGAGGTTGGAGCGGCGAGGCAACAGACCGTTCGAAGCCCTCGGACAATGGACCCACATTCGCAAGAGTGGCACCGGAACCGTGAGGCCACGGTGCATCTGCCAGCATAAGGTGGAGAGGGGCTAGGCTTGGTAGCAAGGTCAGAATACACAAATGTTCGTAAGCGTCGTCAGCCGAAGAGAGCCTAACATGCTGCGCGGCTCTTCTTGCAGTGAGTACTGAGACTTCCGGGTCCTCTTTCATGGGTAACCAACACTGCCGGCGTATAGAACAGACCTAACCTATCGCATCATTCCCACGGAACAGGGTAAATCCACATCGCTCCCCGCAAGGGGAAAGTGCATCGCAAGATGCACCGACGGCGGTGCGGATAACAGATGAGGGAGAAAGCGAATGCCACTCTGTAATAGAGCGGATATCGGTTGCGTCAGCCACATCGACAACATCACCGGACGCGAAAGCGGGCTGACTTCCCTGCATGGTGCTTCACACGAGAGAACTTGACTAATCGGCTCATGAGGCAAAGCAGATGACGACAGCCCAAGCTGTTGGTGCGGTCTCACGCGAAGCGGCGGAATGGTACGCCATCGACTGGCCAACCATCCATCGCAACGTTCGCCGACTCCAAGTGCGTATCGTGCAGGCAACGAAGGAAAGCAGATGGGGCAGGGTGCGAGCCCTGCAACGTTTGCTGACCCACTCCTACAGCGGCAAAGTTCTCGCCGTTCGAAGAGTGACGGAAAACAATGGCAAGAAAACCCCCGGTGTGGACCAAGAAATTTGGGACACACCAGAGAAGAAGACACAGGCAGTACATGCATTGAAGCGTAGGGGTTATCGATCTCAGCCCCTACGACGTGTCTTTATCCCGAAGTCGGACGGCAAAACGATGCGTCCGCTCGGAATTCCCACAATGATCGATCGAGGGCAGCAAGCACTCCACTTGCTCGCACTGGATCCCGTTGTGGAAACCACCGCTGACAGAAACTCTTACGGGTTCCGTCAGAAACGGTCCTGCGCCGACGCGATTGAACAGTGTTTCAAAGCACTGAGAAGCGCCAACACGCAGTGGATTCTGGAAGGCGACATCAAGAGCTGTTTCGACAAAATCAGCCGAGATTGGCTCTTAACCCATGTCCCCATGGAGAGAGTCATTCTAAAACAATGGCTGACATCGGGATATATGGATCAACACATCCTTCACGAAACTATGGACGGAACTCCTCAGGGTGGAATTATCTCCCCCGCGCTCGCTAACTGCGCGCTGGACGGACTGGAACGACTCCTGCGGGAAAAATTCCCCGCAGGAAAACGTCTCAAGTCTCTTGGAGGTGAAAAACCTTGTGTAAATCTCGTCCGTTACGCGGATGACTTCGTCATCACCAGTAAATCGAAAGAATTACTGGAAGGAGAAATCAAGCCCCTGGTCGAGCAGTTCCTGCAAGCACGAGGTCTTGAACTCTCTCCTACGAAGACCGTCATCACGCACGTGGAACACGGCTTTGATTTCCTCGGACAAAACGTGCGCAGATATCCCAACGGGAAACTGCTCATCAAGCCTTCCAAGAGGAATGTTGGAACCTTCCTGAAGGGCATCCGACGAACCATCAAAGATGCACATGGCATATCTGCCGCCGATCTGATCGGTCAACTCAACCCGAAGATTCGTGGTTGGGCGAACTATCATCGGCACATGGTGAGCAAACGCACGTTTGGAGGCGTGGACCGCGCCATCTTCTCTAGTCTGTTGCAATGGGCACGACGAAGGCACCCGAACAAGTCCTCGCGCTGGTTCAAACCGAAATACTTTGAACGGCGTAAAGACCGTGATTGGACCTTCTTCGGTGAAACCTGTGATGACGAAGGACGGCCAAATAAAGTCTGGCTGTACTACGCCAAAAGCACTCCCATCAAACGACACGTCAAGGTACAAGGCGAAGCCAACCCGTACGATCCAACCTATGAAACCTACTTCGAAGAACGCGAAGGGGCTCACATGCTGGAAACGTTTCGGGGTACCCGCACTCTTCGCTATCTCTGGTATGAACAACGTGGATTATGCACGCAGTGCCATACAAAAATCACTCGGATCACGGGCTGGCGCCTGCATTACTGCGTCCCCCGTGTGCTGGGCGGTTCCACTGGTGCCACGAACTGCGTTCTCCTTCATCCCGAGTGCCATGACCGGGTTCATCGTCAGCGTCTTCCCGTTTCGAAACCGCGTCTCCCCTAAAGAGGCGTTCGAAGGGCTTGAGCTGGGTGAAGGGAAACTTTCACGCCCAGTTCTGAGAGGGCCGGGCGGCCGCAAGGCCGCCTGGCTACTCGGTAGTTTAGGAAGGGATCCGACGCCAACTTCTGGTTTGCCCGTCATCCGTGGAATACAGGACCGAGTTAATCTTTTTCGAGCGCGTGGTTATTGCAAACTGCCGTACTCCCTTTGAACTTCTTTGAGGATGGGGATGTCGGTGTCTGCGTCGTTCCAAAGCGTGAGGAACCTTGTAGGCGGCGAGCACCCGGCTGTGCTCGTGCCGATCGCATACCGGTTCCTTAGGACTTCAGGTGAAAATCTTTCCAAATTATCGTGATCGACGAGAGGCGTATGATAGCCAGCGTTCTTGAAGTGAAAACGGAGATTCCGGTTAATGAACGCTTGGTGTGTGTCGACGATTTGCTGCCAGCGAGAGATAGGGGAATCTCCTTGGTCATGCAATCGTCAAACATAGTCAGGAGGCATCATGAGTGAAGATAGCTTCATACCTGTTGCAAGTAATGCCAAGTCGCGAAACGACCTTGTCGAGCGCGGGTTCAGTCGTCAGCCGCTCAGAATTGATGTAGACATAGCGCGGTCGCTGGAAGCGTTAGCCCATGCAGCTTGGTCCATTCCAAAGGACAAGTACTATGACGGGGGCGACAGATGTCGTTCCTTAAATCGTGTCCGGGCCGAGATTGTTGAAGGCGGTGCAAAAGTTTGGTCGAGCGAGGAGAACACGCCCTATGTGCAGTTAAAAAAATACAACACGACACTAGGCGGCCAGCAGCGAGAATATGCTCCGCTGCCCTCGACGATCGCTGCTTCCCTAGGCGTTCGCAAGATGATTGCTCATCACCTTCATTACTTGCCGCTCTCGGCGGTGGGTACGAAGTATTTGGTCAACGTTCACCTAATTCGATTCACAGCTACGCCGGGTCGGCCGTGCGACACGAGCCCACCGGGTTTACATAAAGATGGGGAAAAGTACATCGCGACGCATCTACTGGGCCGCTGCGGCGCTCGCGGTGGCGAAGTCATCATAACCGACAATGACAAGCACGAAATGGATCGCTTCACGATGCGCGAATGCGGTGAGTGTTACGTCTTCGACGATGAACGCATCTGGCATATGTTGACGCCAGTGGCAGCGCTGGAAGCTAATCAATACGCCTACCGTGACACGCTGGCATTCGATATGCTGCCCGAGGGCTGGGAACCAGTGAAGTGATCCTAACGGGCAAAGGCCTGCCTCATCCGCTGTTTAGCGATTCACTGTCGAGAACGGCATTGGAGCTAAGAGTTGGGACTCCGTTTCGGCGATTGGAGGCCGAGAGGCTCCAGCCCAGCGCCGTAGCTTTGTGACATCTTCGCGTACTCAGCTTTGGCTTGGCGGAAGATAGGAGTGTCGCGGTCGGCGTCTTTCTAGAGCGTGGGGAAATCTTGATGGACCGCCTTGGCTTTGGCAGTGTCGCCGTGCATGGCGTAGGGGCGACCGAGTTGGCTCAGCAGGTGGCTTGAGCCCAGCCCAGCTGAGACGAATGTCTCCCGATATTTGGACGATCTAGGCTGCAGCCGACCCGCAAAGTCATTCGACGGATGGGCTTGGCGACGCCTGCCATGGTAAAGACATTTCTATGTCCGCGGCGCGCAACCTAATCGGTTGGCGAAACAGTACTCTGTCATTGGTGTTCGAGTTTAGGCGCACATAGTAAAGGTAGGCGTGCTCGCCCGTGATCGTGAAGTTCCGATCCGGAGCATTTGGATCGAGGACGGAGAAATAGGCGTAGAAGGTTCCCACCGGATCGTGCGCGAGAAGATCTTTCAGGGTGACGACCAATGTGGGCTTGGTCCAGTGGACCAGATCAGTTGTCGTGGAAAAATAGAGCCCCTCGGGGCCGAGGTCATTATCGTAAACATCCCACAGCGTGGCGAAGACTATGTCACCACGCCGAAATTCATCCGCTGCCCGATAGTTATCCGCGTCTGCATCCGCGCCTTCGTGGCGAAAAATGTTCAGGGCATAGATGTAGGGCATGTACGACACCGGAGCATAGATGTGCTCCTGCGGATTCGAAACCGGCGCGAGATACGGATCGACGAAAGTTACCGAAAAGTTCGTGCCGCTCCAAGCGCGCCACGAGGAAGGATCGAAGACGTCCTTCGTGCGAATGGGTGCGCCGCCATTGATTAGACACGGATTTGGTCCTGTTTGCCCGGAACAACCCGGCGGCCAGGTCCAGGCCGTGGCAACAGCGTAGTACCAACCGCGGTAGTGAATGATATCTGTGTCGACGCTAAAGCCGGTTGGCCCGCCGTCGATCTCGTACTTGTAGGGAACTCCCGCAACGAAATTCTTGGGCGTCTTGAATGATTCAAAGTGATAGCCGCCGTCTTTCGAGAGGTGAAACGTATCGGAATCGTACTCGCACTGGATTATGTTCTGCGTGTTGCACTCACCTGGATGCGTCCAGCCGTGATACTCCGTATGCGAAAGAGCTGCGACTGTGACGCCGTCCAGGGTGTAGAAGGACGAAAGCCAGATCTGATCGTTGTATTGTGCGGGATTCGGATCGCCCACCGAATCGAATGCCACACCACAACTGTGGTAAACATCCTCGAGCGTCGGCCCAATGTTTTGGAACATTTCGGAACTTGCGGCCACCAGGTGGACCGTTCCAGTGAAATCGCGAAAAGCGCGCGCCATCGAATCCGGAATGTCGTTGTCGTTGCACGCCTCTTTTGGCGATTGAAATACCATGGAGCGTGGGCCATCGAAGGCCGCCGTGATCGCCGGAGGCGGCGAGGCCGGCTGGTCATCGGATTCGGGGACGCTTTGTCCCATCGAGGCCCCGGCTAAGAACAGCAGGAGAAGAGCGGAACGTATGCGAGTCATTGAAGATCCTTTCCTTGGCTCACGTCGATTCAAGCCCATTTATCCGCGTGGCATTGGACGCGCAGCATCCGCAGTCGGGTGCATTTAGTGTATTTAACCCGCCTTTCGGAGAATCTACTCGCAAAGCTTCTGTCGTGCTAGGATTCGCGCCATGGTGAGTTCCGCGCGAATCCATTGGGTGCGAGCCGTCATCGGGGACTGCTCGCGGAGCTGGCGGTCTTCTGCAGTTTTGGCTTCAATAAGAAGAGCCGGTGATTCAACAGTCGCCGAGATTCGTTGCTGTTTCCTCTCATCTGGTCTTTCTGGTTCTCGCAGGTGCGTTACCGGAGAATGAGAGTCAGTTTCCGATGGCGGCGTTGATCCGGCATGTCAATCGAATCTCATGGCATTTGCGATCCCACGTGCGCCGTTGTATCGTTCTGAGCGGTGGATCTTCCCGAGCAATGGGCGTTGATCGAAGCTGATCTTGAGCGGGCGCGGAGCACTTTGCCTCAAGAGGCTGCGACCAGCCAACCCGTTCGCTACTATCAAGAGTTTCTCAACCACAATGAACTTGAATTGGCGTGCGACATGCTCGAAGCGTATGCCGAAGATCATCAGGTCAGTAAAGAATTTTGGATCGCCCTTCGCGATGCCGCCACAAAAATGAAGTTGCCGAGCGCAACACGATACACGGAATTTGCTGAAGGTACTTAGTTTGGCCTCTGGTTATTCGGGCATTCAAAGATCACTTGATGTCCGGTTTGGGCAAGTGGATATGACTCGCCTAGCCCCCTTAAGTGCCTTCTGTCGATTTCGGGTTCACTTGTGCGTGGCGACCACCATGGACAATACCGTGTTTATCCTCGGAAATGGATTTTGAAGGCGGTGGCGACGACTAGAAGAAATCTTCGGCTTGCCTGATCTCTGTGGGCGGAAAAAATGGCCCGGCCCTCGCGTGGAGAGCTGGGCGTTTTGTGTGGAAGCGAATTGTGGTTAATTGCCGCGGCTCAGTGGCCCGTGCATCTGGCTCTTTAACGAATCGCCCAATTCCACCTTGCACGGATTGTGGTCAAGGATGCGTCGATTGTCGTTGACGAAGAATCCTGACGTATTCGGACCCGTCTGAAACAGCAGGAACAGCGGTGCACCGTACTCTGTCGTCGGGCTTCCCCCAAACGTGTTCGTTGTTCCGGGAATCTGCGCTCCGCCCTCTCGCCACTGGCAGAGGCCTCCGTGTTCACTCGTGAGTCGGGGCAAATCCTCAGCGGCCCCACCGGCGCAGAACCTATCGCTAGCCAAGTCGTGCGCGGACTGCGCTTATTGAGCGATCGGTAGCTCGATGTGAGAGGGCATGGTCGGGGAGCAATAGACGCGCTGTGTGGCCGGCACATAATCGGAAGCAATCGCTTTGTAGATGCTGGGTACAAACTTTTGAGGATTGCGATCAATGATGGGAAACCATGTGGACTGGATCTGGACCATGATGCGGTGGCCCTTCAAAAAGACGTGATCGTGATCGCGCAACGGAATATTCCACTCGATAGGCTTGTTTGCGCTGAGCGGCGATGGATGCTCGAAGCTGGCGAGGTAGCGGCCGCGGCGAACTTCCATAGCGATAGGTAATTCATAACCGTTCAGCGACTGCGCGTATGCGCCCGGACTCGGTCCGCTTTCCGGATCCCAATTATTTTTCAGGGCGTACTCAGGAAAAACATCGATCAACTTGACCACAAAATCGCTGTCGGTGCCGGATGTTGAGGCGAAGAGTTTTGCGGCGAGTTGACCGGTGACGGTGATGTCATGGTCGAGCGGTGTCGTGACGAACGTGAGTACATCGGGGCGATGATCGACGAAGCGTTGATCCGCTACTTCCCAGGTTCTCCAGTCGCCGGCAGGATAGGTTGGTGAAATCGGGCGCGTGCGATATGGCACGGGATTGGCTGGGTCCGAAACGTACTGGCGATAGGAAGCTTTCTCCTTCGCGGCGGATGGGGCGTCGAAGGAAAGCGTGCCATCCCCATGCAAATACAGATTCGTCAAACTCGATTTCTTGGGCGGCCAAACCGCGTAACTATGCCAGGTATTCGAACCGCTTTGGAACGTGGTGGCCTGCCACGCGGGCTTCTCACCCTCGCCATGCAAGTAATAGCGGAAGAAGGGCGCTTCAAGATTTTCGCGAAACTCGCGCGAGGTTTCGTGGCCGCCGAACGGGACTAGGCCGATGCTATCGGCCTTGGGCGTTTGCCACTGTCCGTGATACCAGGGCCCCGCCACCATAAAATTGGTGTGGTCGGGGTCGTGCTCGGCGGCGTGACGGAAAATCTGCCAAGGTCCCCAGGGATCTTCCTGGTCCCAGAAACCAGCGACATTTAAATTGGGGACGCTGGATGCGTGCAGCTGGCGGACCCATGCTTCTTTTTTCCAGAAATCGTCATAGTCCGGATGTTCGATCGTGAGATTCCAGTAGGGAATTGCGTCGTGAAGATACTTGGCGTTGATATTCGAGAGTGGGCCGAGATCGAGATACCACTGATAAGTGTCGTAGGTTTCAAACTCAAAATGTGTATTTTTGTTTTTGTCGGATTGCTCGAGCACGGCGTATTCAAAGTCGTAGCTCTCGCGCAACGCACCGTAGCGATGATCGTCGTCGTTCATCCACTGATCGACAGGTGACGCTTGTTCACTGATGGCCTTCAACGCCGGATGTGGTTGCAAAAGAGTGAGCGCCGTCGTCAAGCCGTCGTAAGAAACACCATACATGCCGACTTTGCCGTTGTTGTTGGGCACGTTTTTGACGAGCCAGTCGATGCTGTCGTAGGCGTCGGTCGTTTCGTTGGTCGCCTTGGGATCTTGCAGGTCGACTTGGGAAGTTAGATTGAAGACACCTTCGGATTTGAAGCGCCCGCGCAAATTCTGAAACACGAAAATGTAACCGTCTTGCGCCAGCTCTTTCATTGACGAAGGCATCTCCGTCGGCACTTTCGAAGGCACGCCGTACGGAGTGCGCCGGAAAAGAATCGGAAGAGGTCCGCTCTGGTTTGTTGGAGTCAGGATTACCGTCTGGAGATGAACGCCATCACGGACGGGAATCATTACTTCTTCAAGCTTGAATATCGGCGCAGCGACATGCTCCGGTGTGACAGCGGAAGCGGTCAGCAGGGCGGCCAGGGCAATAATGATTCGAGTTGGGTGCAAGATATCCTCGCCTACACGCGGGACTGATTGTATCGCTAGGCCAGCGGAGGTCAAATTCACGCTCACCTTCTTGCTGCCGGGTGCGGTCGCGCTCCCCTTATTCGACCTAACTTCTCGGTGTGGAGGGACTGACCTTCGACTGCTTGGCTACCTTATCTTGCTAAGAGCAGCGCGATCACAGATCGCTTCGCGAAAAGCTGTGAATTTTTTGGATGCCGTCTGGAACGCCGGTGTGTCCGCATCTTCCGGATTTAGAAACGGTGGAGTTGGCTGCTCTCAGCCGAATGCGGGTGCTCTCTACAACATATTCCGTCTTACTTCCTGTTTAAAGGTCCCAGTATCCGAAATCCAACATCGGAGGATCCCTCTCTTCGCCGGTGCCTCAACGAGGTTGACGCCGGCGCGAGCACCGATCCTGGCCTCGCATTTCCTCCAAGCGGACTTTCTGGCCCGGAATAACTTCCGTTAAGCACTCGGGCGCGACCTTTTCCGAAGCCACTTATGGACACTCACTTTGTGGTGCACAGTCCAGAGTAGCGTTTGGGGCGCGATAACCGAGAGAAGACTACAAGTTCGCGCCGAAGGCAAGCAGTCGGCCATCGCGATCCTTCACCACAAACTCACGCGAATGCCATGGCATGTTGGCGAGTCCCCGCGTGAATTCCACGCCTCGAGCTGCATACTCAGCGTAAAGCGCGTCCGCATCTTCGACGAATAAGTACGCGTCGAGCAGTTCGTCCGAATACTTGTTGGGATTGGCTGTGGCAGGTTCGGCACAGCGGAAGTGAATGGCCTGCTGGTCGCGCGCAACGATGGCGTATACCGGCGGATCCTGCCACGTGCCCAAACACTTGAAGCCAAGCTTAGCTTCGTAATAGGCAAGGGTGCCGGGGATGTCCAGGGTGAAGAACTGAGGCGCGATCTGACGAATCATGGGGCAAGTCTACTATAGAAAATGCCCGGTGGTGTCGACCGCGGGTCACCGGTTGTTTTCTTCTCCGACTCGCGAGAACGGCGTTCTGGTAACTCGTAAAATTTCGGGGCGGATCGTCGGCAAGCCGCAAGGAATCTTCAGCATCTGGTTTGCCCGTAATGTGCGTAAACCGATAGACGCTAGACGACTTTGCGCGATGTGTCGTTCTTTTGCGTGTCGCCCCGGAAATCATAGAAGACACGAATGAGGTTGCCGTCAAGATCACTGGCCATAAACTCGCGCAGCTTCCACGGTTTGTCCTCGGGTTCGGAAACGATCTTCGCGTGCGCCGCTTTCCACTGTGCGAAGAGTTCGTCTACCTCAAGCTTGCTATCCAGATTGAGCCAGAAAAGGGTAGGGCCTATGTTGCCGTGGGGCTCTCGGAAGGATCGGTTGGTGATAAACAGTCTGCAATTCCCCCTTGAGATGCCAGCAATGCCGCCTTGGTCGTCGCCCCAATCGAAGGTGAAGCCCAGCGTATTGACATAGTAGGCAGAGGCTTTGTCGACGTTGGCCGCGGGGATCTCCGGGACAGGAGCGGGGAACGTCATGCGATGAATCGTACCACGAGCACGCGACTTGGAAACCCAGAAAATGCCCCAGACTGCTGGCAGTGCGTAGCCGAGCAGGGAATGTAACTGCTCGACCTACTAAACGACCTCCCGCAACTCCGCTACAGCCGGGCTCAAGAGTCCTATGTTTCAGCTGACCTGGAAAAGTTCGATCCCGTGCGCTTTTCCGAGATTGCGCGAGTACTTCTTGTCTGTCCCATTGTTCCAATGTTCGTGTATGCCGAGGCTGCGGCATCGGATACCGTCGCGTTCAGGATCATAGAAAGTCTTCGAAGGTGGGTCATTCGCCAAGGCAGATTCGCGCAGGTAGTTATCGGCGTTCGCGATATCCGGAAGATCGGGCCATTCCGAAGTGAGAAAATCGAAGCCGACGGAATCGATCGCTACGCCGTCAAACGACATAAAAATGCTGTTCGGCCAAGCATCGTTGAATGGCGCCATCTTCCACTTGCGATGAGGTGGACCATCCACATTGTCGTTTCCATAGAGCCCATCAATAATAAAAAGGACGGTTTTCTCGCCGAGGTCTTTATGACCCAAATAATCTGTGAACGCGGAGTAACTTGCCGAACCATCGCTGTTGTGATGGAAACCGTCGTGCGCGTTCTTGCGCCAGTCGGTGTTGATACTCGTTGCGCCGAACAGATTCTTCGCGCAGAGTGTCACCCCCGAACTCACATGCGCTCTCAACACAGCAGCGTCAATTAAATAGGCGGCCTTAACCACCGTGGTATCGAGTCCCGTGGCGTTGCGGCTTTCAACTGAGAAAGGAATCGCGTTGGGTTTGAACTCGGCCTTTACTCGTCCATCCCCCCCGATATGGTCCACAAACGCGACGCCGGGAAATTCATGGTGAATCTTGTCGTACAGATTGCCCGGAATGAACCGGCTGGAATCGAAGATGGTGATCGATGATTCCGGCACTCGTCCCGGTCCGGTCAACTGTCGGGCGAGCGAAAGAATCAAATGGGGCGAGGAGTTCAGGCGTTCGATCGTGCCATGGTCCGTTGTGTTGTTCAGGTTCGCCTTGATCGCAATCCTCTCCCCAGCACTGTATCCGGCTTTGCCGCGCCCATGAGTGCGATTGAAGTATTCAAAGATGGAGTTCCATGCCTGGGCGTCGCTTTTTTGATTTGTAAGACCGCAAATGGACCGGGAAACCATGCGGTCAATCGCAGACTGGTCATTGTGGGCATCGGTCCACCACGGATCTGTGCCATCCCAGGTCACAGCCGCCGGATCGTGCGCCCAAGTGACTCGGCCGGGAACGACGCCGCGGGGAACTCCTAATGGGGAAAGCGGCTCGAACAAAGAGGGCCGCAGGTAGGTGGCAGCCGCAAGAGCCAAGGCGAATTGTCGGCGCGTCATGTCCATTTTGTTCCGTGGGTCATTTTTCCTGAAAGCGCAGAAACTGCTGCAGCCTCTTCACAGACCGCACGGTCTCGGGTTGCAGACCGCCAGTTGCAGCCCGGGGACCTTGAACTGCCCAGTGAATTGTACCTGACGACGCAAGTAGAATCCTCAGCTAGGATGTCGCTACGTAAGAGTTCGGCCATGGTCTCATTAGCCCTTCATTCGTGAGTCGGACCTCGAACGTTTTGGTAAATAACCTTGCAAACCAAATTTCCACACTGCCACTCTGAAAAACTGGCGCGCTATCGTCCGAAGACGGAACTGAGGTCACAGAGTTAATACAGAATTGAGAGTCCGGATGCATGGTCGGCAACTCGGACGCAATTCCTTCCGCACTGCCCGTAGTCCGCCCAGAATCGATGCCAAGTACGAGATCAGTTCCTGCAAGCCGACAAGAGTAGTAATCCGCTCGTCAAATGTGCGCCTGGGCGATCTCCGTGAGTTGACCCATCGAATTGGAGTTCTCTGTAGCGGCTTCCGCACTTATTTTGGCCATATCCGCAGAGCCGTGTCAGAAAGGCGAAGCAGATCCTCGCGGCTTGCGCCATTGATCGCCTGCACGGTCATGCCCTGAAAGAGGGCAGTGACAAATCGGGCAAGATCGGCGGCATCCGCATCGTTCGCAAGCTCACCTTCTGATTTGGCTCGTTCAAACCGCCGGCGCAAGGCGTCCTGCTCCTTGACTCTCAGGGCGACAAGCATTCTGCGGATCGGCTCAGCTTCCACACCACCGGCCAAGGCAGCCTGGATTGTCATACACCCGTGCCGCGACCGCCCTTGAGTAAGAAACTCGGCCGTCCGGCGGAGGATACGGTCCGCCACGGCAAACGCCGTCGGCTCGTTGAGAGCGTCATGCATGAATGCAACGGGGCCTGCCAGATATCGTGCCAGAGCTTTTTCAAACAGTTTGCGCTTGTTTCCAAACGCCTGATAGAGGCTGGCCGGCTGGATTCCCATCGCAGCCGTGAGGTCATTCAGAGAGGCGCCTTCGAAGCCCTTGCGCCAAAAGACATGCATCGCGCGATCCAGAGCTTCGCCATAATTGAAGCCGCGCGGACGGCCTGTGCGCTTTGGCAATTTGGTCACCGCCATTCCGTCAGCATATCATTTTATTGAGTGATCGCTAAAAAACTGCGACTTAGAATTGCACGCTGCCATCTGAAGTACTGTGGCCGGAACCCGGCCCGGAGGGAGATGAATATGCCGCAAAAGCTCGCAGGAAAGGTAGCCGTGATTACCGGAGGAAGCAGCGGGATCGGGCTCGCGACAGCAAAACGGTTTGTCGATGAAGGCGCCTACGTGTTCCTCACCGGACGCCGGCAAAGCGAATTGGAAACCGCCGTAAGCCAGATTGGCCAAAATGTGATTAGTGTCCAGAGTGACGTCTCAAAAATGGCCGACCTCGACAAACTGTATGCAGCGGTAAAGGAGCAGAAGGGCAAGCTCGACATCGTCTTTGCTAATGCCGGCACCGGTGCGTTTGCTCCGCTCGGGCAAATCAGTGAAGAACATTTTGACAAGCAATTTGACGTGAACGTGAGGGGACTGCTGTTTACAGTGCAGAAGGCGCTCCCGTTGCTGCAACCGGGCGGATCGATCGTACTGAACGCATCGATCGTTTCCACCACCGGCAGTCCGGCCTTCAGCGTCTACAGCGCGACCAAGGCAGCGGTCCGCTCGTTTGCGCGCACCTGGTCCGTAGACCTCAAGGAGCGCAAGATCCGGGTGAATGCAATCAGTCCGGGCATCATCCCGACGCCGGGCTACAACATCTCGCTGGGCATGACGCAGGAACAGGTCGATCAGTATGTACAAAGCTCGATTGGCAATATTCCCCTGGGCCGTCCCGGCACCGCGGATGAAATCGCGAAGGCCGTCCTGTTCTTGGCCTCCGACGAAAGCAGCTACGTAACCGGCATCGAGTTGTTCGTCGATGGCGGCTTAGCTCAGATATGACCGGCGGTATGCCCGGAACGGATGTCTGACCAGAACGAGCATTGCCGCCGCAAAGCAATTCACTTTGGTAGGCTTCCCGTCGCCGCATCCTCATCCGGCGTCCCCTGCGTGAAGATTCCTTTGCGCCAAACCATGGCGCAGGAGGATCACGATGCAACATCTTGCTGACTGCATCCGGATCTCCTCCTACGTTTGCGGTCGAAAGATATTCCTAGAGAGAAATTATTAAGCGGTTTGGGAGACCGGGCGGGCCTTCGGTTGATAGTTGCCCACCTCGGTACGCATCGTGATAGCAAGGCGGTTCCAGGCGTTGATGGTGGTCAGGGTAAACACCAGCGCGATCAGCTCCTGTTCATTGAAGTGCGCTCGCGCGCGCTCGAAGACCGCGTCGGGCACATGGCCTTCCGTGATCCGGGTGACGGCGTCAGTAAGCGCCAGCGCCGCGCGTTCGCGCTCGGAGTAAAAGGGCGCCTCCTCCCACGCGTCGAGCATATAGAGTCTCTGCTCGGTCTCGCCGATGGCGCGGGCGTCTTTCGAATGCACATCGAGGCAATACGCGCACCCATTGATCTGCGAGGCGCGCATCTTCACCAGGTGGACCAGCGATTCCTCCAGGCCTGAGTTGTGGATGTAATGCTCGAGCTGATACATCCCGCGGAGCGCTTCCGGAACATTCGTGTAGTCGATACGAGCTTTCATGGCAGGCTCGCCTGAGTACTGAAATTGGACTGGTTTGTAATGCGTCGGGCTGCCAAGGCGATCGGTAAGCCAACGAACAAGGCGTGCCCGAGAACCCCGTTCAGCAAGAGCGGCAAAGACAAGGGTGATTTCACGACGGCTGTGTGCGGTAGTACGACAAAGTTCATAACAATGAATACCGCAGCGCCGTAGATCGTGCCCCACATTACCGCCTCCCTGCTTAGCATGGGCAGAAACCGGGTTGCTCCCACATAGATGGCGGCGACCGCGAAGGCGATGAAAAAATGGGCGAGGAGACCAACCAAGGCGCCGGAAATTCCCTTTTGAAAAGCGGCCGCTCCATAAAAGCCGCTGGCAATGAATTGCAGAACTTGGATCGGGTTGAGGCCCGCAGCGAAGTAATAGGCCACGACGCCGTCAGCCGCATCGAGTATTCCAGTGATGAGTCCGCCGTAAAATATCGCGGCGCCTAGGGTGATCGGTTTCGATTTAGACATAATCATCTCCATGCTCCATTTCTGGCACGCGTCTTGGTGACGGGTGAGTTTAAGGTTTCGGGCCGCTGTATCTCGGCTTCCATTAGTTGGGCTTCGAGAAGAGTGAGTTTGGCCGGTGCAGACGAAATTCGGCGGGTCCAGTCCGCCAAATTCTTTAGCAGCTCATGGATCAATTGTTTAGTCGGGTCATGGATCAGATTTCCGTTCTCATCGAATCGATGTGCGGCATCCGCGATGATGACCTCAGGCTGATTGACGGTAAACAAGTTGAGAGCTACAAAGATCTGCCGCAAATGGTATTGGGCCCGAGCGGTTCCGATTGCGCCGACAGACGCACCCATGATCGCCGCTGATTTTCCAGACCAGGCGCTGTCGCCATGTGGCCGAGAGGCCCAATCGATGGCGTTCTTCAAGACTCCAGGGATGGAATAGTTGTATTCGGGCGTTACGATCAGAACAGCATCGGCGCGGCGAATGCGCTTCTTCAGTTCCAGCACTGATGATGGCGGGCGCTTCTCGTCATCTTCATTGAACATCGGAATACCATCAAGCTGAAAGAGGTCGATCTCACTATTCTCCGGGACAAGTAATTTGGCCGCGCGGAGCGCAGCCTGATTGTAAGAGCCGCGACGGAGACTTCCAGCGATGCCAAGAATACGGACGTGGCTGCTCATTTGTTGTCTCTCCTATCTACCTTCGGACTTTTCCGAAGACATCACTTCTCGGCCCGTGACGACGGATCATTCACCGGGTCAACGTCGAGCGTGTCAATCGGTATTCGGCGCGTAGTGTTGCTCAGGCACCCTGCCAGATCAGTTTTGGGTTGGTAAGTTCCAGCGCGCCGGGAGCGCCAAGTTCGCGCCCATACCCTGAAGCCTTGAAGCCTCCGAACGGTGCGCGGGGATCGGAGCGGGTGAAATCATTGATAAATACCATTCCCGACTCGATCTCGCCGGCAACGCGACGGGCCCTGACGAGGTCACGGCTCCAGACCGCGGCGCTGAGACCGAAGTCAGTGATATTGGCCAGGTGAATCGCCTCGTCCTCGGTTTTGAAGGGGAAAATCATAGCCACGGGACCAAAGAATTCTTCCTTGGCTATCGGCGCCTCGGGCGGTAGCCCCACAAGCACAGTCGGCGGGTAGAAATTGCCGGGGCCAGCCGGGATCTCACCGCCTGTGAGAATGCGTGCTCCCGCCTTTACCGCGTCGAGCACCTGGCGATGGAGGTTCTTGCGGAGATCGGAGCGGGCCAGTGGGCCGAGCTTGATGCCTTCCTTCATGGGATCGCCCATTGGAAGCGCCTTGGACTTTTCGACAAACGCCTTGGTGAAGTCGTCAAACAGAGACTCCGCGACCAAGAAGCGCTTAGCGCAAATGCAACCCTCACTGTTGTTGAAGTAGCGCGACGTCACGCCGAGCTGCACGGCCTTCGCAAGATCGGCGTCCTCCAGAACGATGAAGGGATCGGAACCGCCGAGTTCCAGCACCACTCTCTTGCCGACTCGGGCGGCTTGCTCCGCAACGGCACGGCCGGCGCGGACGCTGCCGGTGACGGTGGCGGCCCGCACCCGCGGATCGGCGATGACGGCCGCACACGCCTCAACCTGGATTGCAAGGTTCACATAAAGTCCTTCGGGGCCACCGGCGTCGCGCACCAGGGTCTCCAGCGCCTCGGCGCAGCCTTGGACCGTTTCGGCGTGCTTGATGAGCGCGGTATTGCCGACAATGGCTGCGGTGTTGAAAAAGCGCAGCACCTGCCAGAAGGGCACGTTCCAGGGCATCACGGCGAATATCGGCCCCACCGATTCATACATGATCTGCGCCGGTAAGCCTGCGACGGGTTGTGGCTTGAGATAAGCCTCCCCTGCTTCGGTGAGGTGGCGGGCGTCCCAGGCGCATTTCTTGATCTCGAAAATGGAGTCCGCCAGCGGCTTGCCCATCTCGGCGGTGATTAGGCGGCCATAGGTCTCGGCCCGCTCTTCCAACAGCTCGGCGAGCCGAGTGAGGAAGGCGACTCGCTCGTGCAGTGGGGTGCGGGACCAGTGCCGCCAGCCGTCCCAAGCGCGCTGCAAGCGCGCGTCGGTCTCTGCCTTATCGTGCTCCCGATAGACGCCAAGCAGTTCACCCGTCGCCGGATTGCGTGATTCGAAGTTCATGGAAGCCTCCCTGCCCTTTTCTTTGGCATATTCAGTTTTATTTGCATGTTCAACAATGATTACGGCCTATTCCTCTGCCGATGGAAGATGTAGTCACAAAGATTGGCGATCGACTTGCCGAGCCTCCCGGCATGGACGCTCAGATCACTTTGAAATAGCCTTCATCGTTCAGGATGTGCCGGGGCCAATCCTGCCGCTGCGAACTAAGCTTTCTGATTTTCTCGATGAACGCGGGGTCTTGGTTGTCACCCCGATAAACGGTCATATCTTCGGCCAGCCAGGCAGGAAGAGCAGCGAAGCGGTGCACCGTTTGCGTCTCTAAATACCAGGTAATATGGACGAGCGCGCCACTTTCCTCGTACCAGACCGTGGTCTCGACTCCCGGAGCCACCCTCTGGTAGTAGAAGTGCTGGATGGCATGCCGTCCGGCGTGTGGACCCTCTTTTAGGGTGTAGTCGACGATGTCGGGCCCGACGATGGCAGGTTCGAAGACCCAGCCGTTGGCAAAGTGCCAGCTTAGTCGCGCGCCAAGGATGCTAGTGAGCATGTTAGTTAACTCCTTTCTGAGATGCGACAGCGAGTACTGGTCGCCGTCGTGTGTGTTTCTATGGCTTGCATATTCCCTACCTCCCAAACCCCGCGCACTATGTTGATGAATCTCGGCGCTTGTCAGCAATGACATCTTTCCCTTAAAATCTGCCAAGCTTTCCATGCGGGCATCCACCTCTCGTCGGATCGTTTTCACCGTCTACGACGGAGTCTCGTTGCTCGATCTCTCTGGTCCGCTGGAAGCTTTCCGCGTCGCTGCTGATTTCGCCCTCAAAGAACGGCGCACAACTTACGAATGCATTGTTTTGTCTGCCCGTGGCGGGCGCGTCAAGACTGCCAATGGCGTTGAACTGAATACAAATTCAGCGCGCAGCATCTCCGGTAAAGCGATCGATACTTTGGTCGTCCCCGGCGCATTTCGTGTGGAGGATGTCACTCGTGACCGCGCTCTTATCCAGTGGCTCAGGAAGACTGCACCCGCCTGCAGGCGGATCTGCTCGGTATGCGTCGGCAGTTTCCTGCTGGCCGCCGCAGGAATCCTCAATGGACACCGAGCGGCGACGCACTGGATGCATGCGCCACTGCTGGCCAGCCGGCACCCTAAGGTGATCGTAGAACCCGATGCCATCTACGTTCACGATCGCAAGGTGTGGAGTTCGGCGGGCGTAACTTCCGGCATTGATCTAGCGTTGGCTCTGATTGAGCAGGACGCGGGACGCGAGGTCGCGATCAAGGTAGCAAGGATTCTTGTGGTTTATCTCAAGCGTGCGGGCGGCCAGTCGCAATACAGTGCTTTGCTCGACGCCCAGGCGCACTCTGACTCAGACCCCTTCAACGAGCTTGAACAATGGATCGCAGAACACCTGAGAAGCGATCTTCGCGTTAAGGCGCTCGCCGATCACGTACACATGAGTCCGCGCAACTTCGCGCGAGTTTACGTGCGGACGCGTGGCCGAACGCCGGCGAAGGCCGTAGAAGCAATTCGCTTGGATACAGCACGCCGGCGGCTTGAGGAGACGACCGCCCGTATCGAAACAATTGCCGGAGATTGTGGCTTCAGCGGCGAGGAGCAAATGCGCTTGGCTTTCGTTAGAAGCTTAGACATTCCTCCGCGCGAGTACCGGAAGCGATTCGCGTCCGCCTCCTGACAAATTGAAGCCGGTCTTCGGTTGTTGTTCGATCGATTCTCCAAGCGTTCAGTAGGCATTTGAAGCCGAAGTCAGAACCCAACCTGACACCATGCGAGAACCGGCGGCCGTCTGGCAATCGCAGGGGCAAGCGCTCGCGTACGATACCCCGCGTCGAGAGAAGGACGCGGAAACCGCTTTAGCCGAATTCAACGCAAAATACGAGACCGCCGCGGCATAGCCCGAACACCACGTCGTTCTTGCAGATACCTCTTGCCGCTCACCTGCGCTCGCCGAGCGCGTCCAATGGACCGGCCCGCGACTGAATCTCTTAACAGGGGAAAATCCATGTCCAAGAGACTTGTGGCACTTGGCGCCCTGTTTCTGTTCTCCGCCGTTGCTTTTGGAGTCGGTGCGCACACCCAAGCGCAATCACCGGAGACCATTTCCCTGCGGGATCGCGTCCTGATAGCTTCGAAAATCTACCGTATCGTCAGCACTTTTTTCCCCGGGCTTTCGCAGGAAAAATTTGACGCTGAATATGCAGTTTATCTCGATCGTATTCTCCATACCGAGAATCGGCGCGAATTCGACCTCACCTCCATGGAATTTATCGCGGACCTGCATGATGGGCACAGCTGGTTTTACGATAATTGGCTCGATCAGAACTACGGCCAGCCTATCGGCTTTATCGCTTATCCGGTGAATAAAAAATGGGTTGTGATTCGCACCCGGATCGAGTCCGTAAAGGTCGGCGATGTCATCTCCACGATCGATGGCGCCCCGATCGATGAGTTCTTCGCGCGCAATCGCAAATACGTTTCCGCGTCGAGCGACCGCGACGCTGGCCTGAGCTTCTTCGACACGCCGGCGATATTCCCCGAGAGATTTGCGGTCACGCTCTCCAATGGCCGAGCGGTCACAATTGACCGGAAGAACGACAAAAAGAAGGACGAGCCCCCGCCCAAAACCGAGGGACGCTGGCTGACCGACGGAGCAGTGGCCTACGTCAAGGTCCCGTCGTTCCAAGGAATCGAGACGCAGGCACAAGCGCTCGATTACTTCAAGCAGTTCCACGACGCCAAGGCCGTCATTCTGGACGTGCGAGGTAATCCAGGACTCGGCGAACCACTCGCTTTGCAGCGCGCCTTGATGAAAAATCCCTATCAGACCTGGATGGAATCAAGTTCGATGAAGGGCGGTGCGCTGCTCCGCAACTACTCTCCCGCGTATCCCGAACTTTCAGAGATGACGACCAGCGGCGCGGTGGTGCCTCCACGCGAGCCGATCTACAGTGGCCACCTGATTCTGTTGATCGACCGGGGCTGCTCCTGTGCCTGCGAGGATTTCGTCATGCCTTTCAAGGTGTCAAAGCGCGCCGAACTAGTCGGCGAAAACACAGCCGGTACATTTTCGTTTACACATTTCACTGCTTTCGAGAATGGTATGCTGCTGAACATCGCAGCTGTACACCACACATTCCCCGACGGCTCACAGTTCGAGGGTGTCGGGATCGCTCCCGACATTGAGGTTCAAATGAACGCCGAGGACTGGAAAGCCGGTCGTGATGTTGTGCTGGGCAAAGCTCTCGAGATCGCAAGCCAACGCTAGCTGACCGATCGCATGTTCGGCCGGCTCGAGTTTCGTTGTCGGTGACGTCGAGTTTGTAGTCCGAGTTCAGTTGTTGCCGATCGCTTAGTCTGCGATGCGCAGCGATCCGCATCACATTGCGTTGGCGAGTAGAGGCGTCACGCGCTCTTTCACTTGCAATGGAGTGAAGGGCTTGCGGAGGTAACCTCTGGCGCCGGCGGAAAGGGCTTCAACCAAGCGAGCCTCGCTGCCTTCTGTGGTGATCATGACCACCGGAACGCCTTTCGCGGCTTCGACTGCGGCGACAGAAATTCAAGGCCGTCCATTACGGGCATAAGACGAGACCGATCCTCTCGCTATCTTCATCGGCAGGCAGGCGACGGTAGGTTAACCGCGGCCCGGCCGATTTTGACTGGGACCAGCGGAGGAGCATAATCTTGGGCGGCAGCAAGGAGTACCAGCGATGAGAAATTCACGTTTCCGGGGTACGCGCGCGATTGCGATGACAGCGCTGGCCGTGGTTTTGGCCACGGGGATTTATGAGGTGGTGGGCGCGTCGGAAAAGGTGCCTGCGGTGGGCAGCTCCGCGCCCGATTTCACGCTGAATTCGCAAGAGGGCAAGCCGGTCAATTTGCACGACTATCGCGGCAAGTGGGTGGTGTTGTACTTTTATCCCAAGGATTTCACGAGCGGCTGCACCGAAGAAGCGCACAATTTTCAGCGCGACTTGGCGCAGTACGAGCAGAAAAGCGCAGTCATCCTGGGTGTTAGCGTGGATTCGACCGATTCCCATCAGAAGTTCTGCACCAAAGAGGGGTTGAACTTCAAACTGCTCGCGGATACCGGACATAAGGTCTCCCAGGAGTACGGCTCGATCATGAACCTTGGCATTAAGAAGCTATCGGCTCGGCACACGTTCCTGCTGAATCCAGATGGGGTGATCGTGAAGGAGTATATGAGCGTAAACACCGCCAAGCACAGCCAGGAAGTACTCGCGGCGCTCACGGAATTGCAGAAAGGCTCGGCTTCGAAGTAGGGGGAAAGTGGTGCAAAAATGGAGCTAGGGCGCGAAAGGAAACTGGGGGGTGCTCCAACTGGTTGCGCCGAGGCCGGCGGCGGATTTTCGGAGAGATAAACCGATGAAAATGACTAGACGCATTATTTTGAGCGCGGGGATGTGCCTGCTTTTGGGTTTCGCTGCCGCAGTACAGCCGCGACAAGGCGCCGCCGGTCAGAACCCATCTTCGAATGGCGGCGCGCCGTCGACGGCACAGTCCCCCAAGCCGCCGGCCGGTAAAGCTACCGGCAAGATGGACGCCGACGCGCCGGAGAATGACGATGTGCTGCACCTGACGGACGAACAGAAGGAAAAGATCAAGGCCATCCGAGAAGACGCCAAGCAACGAGTTCTCGACGTCCAGAAGGACACTTCCCTCAGCGACGAAGTTAAGGAGCGGAAGCTCAAACAAATCCGGAAAGAGACGCGCGCGCAGGTTTTCGCGGCGATGACGCCCGAGCAGCAGCAGCAATGGATCGCTGAGCAGCGCGCCCGTCGGGAAGCCAAGCGCACCGGAAGCGCCTCGCCGCAATAGCCGCGCATCGAAATTCTGTTTCAATCCGGAAACTCTCACGATTGCGACGAGCATCCGTCAAAAATTTTTTCATTTTTTTGCAAATTTCTCTTGCATCGAGTGTGAATATCCGTATCCTGCATTTTGCGAACTCGCTCCGCATGCGGGGCTGAACGAGAGCGAGGATCGCTGATGGAGGACGCGACAAAAAATTGAGCACTTTATCCCTCCCAGCCCAATTTCCTGCCCGGGCAGTCACTTCCGAAAAGAAAAATGCAAAGCTCACACTTTGGCCGCTCGTGGCCGCTACCTTCTTTATGGTGTCTGGCGGCACCTACGGAACCGAAGACATCATTCACGGCGCGGGCTACGGCCGCGGAATCCTGCTCCTGCTGCTGACGCCGCTGCTCTGGAGCCTGCCGACCGCGTTCATGATCGGCGAACTTTCAAGCGCGCTTCCGGCCGAAGGCGGCTACTACGCATGGGTGCGGCGCGCAATGGGCAACTTCTGGGGCTTCCAGGAAGCATGGCTGTCGCTGGTCGCCAGTATCTTTGATATGGCGATCTATCCGACGCTGTTTGTGGCCTACCTGACGCGGCTGATTCCCTGGTTCGCAGTAGGACACCGGGGATGGATGGTGGCGCTGGGCGTTGTAACCATCTGTACCTTGATGAACATCGCGGGAATTCGGGTGGTGGCGATCAGTTCCCTATGGCTTTTCTTCCTACTCTCTGCGCCGTTCGTGCTTATCGTGCTGATCGCGCCGATGAAGATCGGAGCGTTGGCGGGTGCCGTTACCGCGCCGACCACCTCGGACGTGGGTTTGATTGGCGGTTTGCTCATCTGCATGTGGAATTACATGGGCTGGGACAACGCGTCCACGATCGCGGCAGAAGTGGAGCGGCCGCAGCGAACGTATCCGCGTGCCATGATCCTTGCGGTCGTGGTCGTTTCGCTGACCTACGTGCTGCCGTTTGCTGGCATGTGGCTGACGGGAGTTCCGGCGTCGGCGTTCGAGACGGGTTCTTGGGCGGACCTGGCCGGGATGATGGGCGGTGTGATAGGGGGCCCGCTGGTTGCACGCGGATTTCGCGTGGCGTTGGTGCTCGGCGGAATGATGAGCGCGTTTGGCATGTTCAACGCGCTGGTGATGAGCTATTCGCGCTTGCCGCTGGCGATGGCGCAGGACGGGCTGCTGCCATCGGTTTTTAGCAAGCTGCAGTCCAAGACCCGAGCACCCTGGGTGGCGATCACCTGCCTCGCTGGCTGCTGGGCACTGTGCTTGGGATTGGGATTCGAGCGATTGGTTACGATTGACGTGCTGCTCTACGGCATGAGCCTGACCCTGGAGTTCGTTGCCTTGATTGTTCTACGGATCAAAGAGCCTCGGCTGAAGCGCCCGTTCAAGGTGCCCGGTGGGCTGGCCGGGGTGATTCTGATCGGCGTGTTCCCCGTCCTGCTGCTGGGCTTTTCGATCGTGCATGGCGAGGGAGAGAAGATCCTGGGCATGAGCGGGCTCATCTTTGGGATGTTGCTGATCGCCGCGGGCTTTTTGGTTTATTGGGCTACTTCTTCATTGCGGCGCGCGAGCTGGAAGCCCATCCCGCTAAAAAACGAGCGCGAAGCGGCGTAAGGCTTTCGCGCAAAAAAGCCCCAATATTTCCCCGGAGACAATTGAGGTTGCCGCCCGGCGCCAGATAGCATTTAATTTCAAGATCCTCGATGGCAGTTACGGCCAAGACTTACGACTACATTATTGTGGGAGCTGGTTCCGCCGGGTGCGTGCTGGCCGCGCGACTCACCGAGGACTTGCATACTCGCGTTCTGCTGTTGGAAGCTGGAGGACCCGACAGCGCGCGTGAGATTCACATCCCGGCGGCGTTCTCAAAGCTCTTCAAGACCGCCGTGGATTGGAACTATTCCACCGAACCCGAAACACAGCTCCATAACCGCAAACTTTATTGGCCGCGCGGCAAGGTCCTGGGCGGCTCGAGCTCGATCAACGCCATGATTTACGTCCGCGGCAGCCCCACGGATTACGATCACTGGTGCGACTTGGGCAATGCCGGATGGGGGTTCGCCGACGTCCTGCCGTACTTCAAGAAATCCGAAGACCAGGACCGCGGAGATTCCGAATTTCATGGTGTGGGCGGGCCGATTCATGTGGCCGACCCACGCTGTGTGAACCCGCTCACGCGCGCTTTCCTGTCTGCGACAACCGAAATCGGCATTCCCAGTAACTCGGACTTTAACGGCGCGACGCAGGAGGGCGCCGGACTCTATCAGTTGACACAGAAAAACGCCGAGCGTTGTAGCGCAGTGGACGGATATTTGAAGCCCGCTCTCGGTCGGCCAAACCTTACCGTAGTAACAGGCGCGCACGTTCTGCGAGCAATTATTGAGAACGGCCGAGCAAGTGGTGTGGCATTCGTTCGCGATGGCATTTCGGAAGTGGTGCACCCGAACGCAGAGGTGATTCTGGCGGGCGGCGCGATCAATTCTCCGCAGCTTTTGATGTTGTCGGGCGTCGGCCCCGCCGATGAACTAAGACGTATCGGGATTGAAGTGACTCGAGATCTGCCGGGCGTGGGACAGAATCTGCAAGATCATCCCATGGTTTCGGTCGGTTACCTGTGCACGCGAAAAATCAGCCTCGATGGCGCCGAAACGCTAGCCAACGTGCTGCGCTATTTCATTTTCAAGACTGGACCACTGACGTCGAATGTCGCTGAGGCCGGATTGTTTCTAAAGACGCACGAAGGTTTGCCGACACCCGATCTGCAACTGCTCTTCGGCCCGGCATACTACCGCGGTCATGGCCTGGTGCGGCGCAAGGAGCATTGCTTCGGTTTTGGCCCCACGCTAATTACGCCGGAGAGTCGGGGCAGCATCTCACTGCGCTCCAGGAATCCGCTGGATGCACCGGCCATCCGCCCTAATTATCTTTCAACGGACGCCGACCTGCGCACGATGATCGAAGGAGTGCGCCTGGCGCGCAGGCTGGCACATGCCAAGGCGTTCGATCCCTTTCGCGGAACGGAATTGCATCCGGGCCCGGACGCACGATCGGACGATGATATTGCCGAATTTCTGCGGAACGAACTCGAAACTTTGTATCACCCGGTCGGTACGTGCAAGATGGGCAACGATTCGCGTGCGGTGGTGGACGCGAGGTTGCGAGTGCATGGAATCGAACGGCTGCGCGTCGTGGATGCTTCGATCATGCCGCGTGTGCCGGCAGGAAATACCAATGCACCAGTGATCATGATCGCGGAAAAGGCGGCGGACATGATACGGCAGGATGCTTAGTTCCGCGCCACCTGCGTGTTTCTTACCGGCTGCGCTCTGCGCCATTTCTGCTATTCTTTTCGCGGTGCGACATCCCCTACTGACCGCAGTTCTTGCGTTGGCTGTAATTTCCTGGCTGAGCCCTTCTCGCGCGATGGCGTGGCAGGACCAGTCTCAAACACCGGCGCAAATTCCGGCGCCGCAGCAAGCCCCGGCGGTTGCACAGCCGCAAACTAGTCCCAGTCAGAATCCGTTGCCGCCACCCTTGCATTTAGGTCCGACCATTGTGATCAATCCTGCGCATGGGGGGACCGACAACGGCGCGCGAGGGCAAAGCGGCCAGGTGGAAAAGGACGTGGTCTTGATATTTGCGCGAATGTTGCGTAGCGAATTCGAGCGTCAAGGCTATCGCGTGGTGATGACGCGCAATGACGATTCCAACCCATCGTACGAGGACCGCGCGGCAATCGTGAATGGGTACCGCGATGCGATATTCATCAGCGTGCACGTTTCATCCACCGGAAAGGTTGATACGGCGCGCGCGTATTCCTACCAGTTTGCTGCTCCGCTCGCGGCGGCGAGTACATCGGGCAACGCCGGAAGTGCTTCACCGTCGATCACTCAAACGGCGGGAGCGCGCCCGAACAGCCTGGTTCCGTGGGATCAAGCGCAGCAGACGTTTATGGAAGCTAGCCACCGTCTCGCGAACGTGCTGCAGCTCCAGCTGGTGCAGAAATTCGGCGGATCGCCGGCGATTTCCACGCGCGTTGCAGTACGCGAACTGCGTTCGGTAGCGGCTCCGGCAGTTGCAGTGGAAGTCTCGAGCGTGTCGGTCACTGACCCAAATACTCTGCTGGTCATGGGCGCGCCACTGGCGGCTTCAATCGTTCGAGGTGTGCAAATACTGCGTCCGCTGGGCTCGTCGCTGGGAAATTCGTCAGCACCCGCGGGGACAAGATAATGCCGCGCAACCTGAAAATTACTCTGGCGATTCTGTCAGTCGCGGTGGTAATAGGCCTTATCAGCTTGCGTGGCTTGCACCAGCGAATTCAAAACCTGTCGGAGACGCAAACGTCGGAAGAAGAAGCCCGGCGGGAACTTCTGAAGCCCGCGATTTCGACTCCCACCGACGTTCTGGTGAACGCCAAGATCTTCTGGGCGTCGGGGCCGGACGCGATCGCGCCAGTAAACGTCGAGCTGCCGCTTTCCGCGGATCCGGTGAAGCGCGGCCGTCAGGTGCTTGATGCGCTGATCGCAAATCCCGAGAGCGCGAACCAGCGGACACTGCCCGCCGACGCGACCGTGCTAGGCTTCTACATCCTTCCCGACGGAACCGCCATCGCCGATTTTTCCGGCGCGCTGGCCTCCGAAACGCCTTCCGGGATTCTGAGCGAGGAACTGGCCGTGAATTCCATCGCACGTACGCTCGAGAATAACGTGCCAACTCTGCGCCGGCTGAAGATTTTGATTCATGGGCAAGAAGCCGATACTTTGGCGGGACACGTCGACCTTACCGGCTTCTTCGACCTGAATCCCCCTGGGGCCACGCCAGCGCCTGTCCCGTCGAGCACTTCAGGAGCACCGGGAACACCAGCTCAGACGGCTGGGAGCACCGCGGCAAAGCCTTCACGTTAGTTTAGTCACACTACGAGCCACCTCACGGCGCCAAGCCGTGGCGGGCCGCGCTATGATTTCGGGATTTGTTGACACTTTCGCAGTCAATCGTCACACTGTGTGCTCAGATTTTTCCGTGTTATCCAATCCAGACGTACCGAAGGGAGATTCTTATTTGCGAGCCGATGGACGCATGGCCGACCAGTTGCGGCCGGTGAAAATCACGCCTGACTTTATCCCCCATGCGGAGGGGAGCGCGCTGATCGAGGCGGGCGACACGCGCGTGATCGTGACGGCGACGATCGAAGACGGAGTCCCTTCCTTCTTGAAGGGCTCAGGCAAGGGCTGGGTCACCGGCGAATACGGAATGTTGCCGCGCTCAACCGAAAGCCGCACACCGCGCGAATCCAGCCGCGGGAAACAGTCCGGACGCACGCTTGAAATCCAGCGCATGATCGGGCGCACGCTGCGCGCCGTGACGGACCTGAAAGCGCTCGGTGAGCGAACGGTGTGGCTGGATTGCGACGTGATTCAAGCCGACGGCGGGACGCGCACGGCTTCGGTGACGGGCGCGTTCGTGGCGCTGGCCCTTTCCCTGGAACGCATGGTGGCGGCGGGAATTCTGCGCAAGGTGCCGCTGATTGATTTTCTCGCGGCGACCAGCGTGGGTATTGTGGACGACCAGTTACTGCTGGACCTCGCGTATGAAGAAGACTCGCGCGCACAGGTGGACATGAACGTGGTGATGACCGGCAGCGGTGAGTTTGTGGAAGTGCAAGCGAGCGCCGAGGGCCGCCCGTACACGGACATCGAGCTTCAAGATCTGCTGAAGTTGGCAGCCGGCGGCATTCGCGCACTGGTTCGAGCGCAGCAGGAATTGCTGCAGATCAAATTCATGGTTCGCAGCAAGTAGCCCGCACCCGATAACGCGCTCCGATGAAGCTACTCCTGGCATCCTCCAATCCCGGAAAGCTGCGCGAATATCTGGAACTAGCTCGTGGCACAAATATCGAGATCGAGCTGCTTCCGAATTTTTCCAGCTTCCCTGTCTTCGAAGAGTCCGCACCCACATTTGCCGAAAATGCCGCAGGCAAAGCATTGCACTACAGTCGATTCGCTTCCGAAACAGTCCTCGCTGATGATTCCGGCCTAGTAGTACCGGACCTAGGCGGAGCGCCCGGAGTTCATTCCGCGCGATACGCGGGTCCCGGCGCGAGCGATGCAGATCGCATCCACAAGCTGCTACAGGAGATGAGTGGCAAGGAAGGCGAAGAGCGCCGTGCCCGGTTCGTCTGCGTGATCGCGACCGCTGTGCAGGGCCGCGCCGTCGCGGTCGTATCGGACCTCGAACGCGGCGTAATCGCCAACAAGCCCCGTGGAACAGGCGGATTCGGCTATGACCCGGTTTTCCTGTTCGAAGAACTTGGGCGCACCTATGCGGAATTGACTCCCGAGGAGAAAAACGCCTACAGTCATCGCGGTAGAGCTTTCGGGAGATTGCTGTATTTTATTTAGCCCAGGAGCGCTGATACCTTCTAGCGGTCCTTGCATCTAATCCCTGTTTAGACCGAAATAGCTTGCTGCAAGAGCGGGCTGAGGGTACAAAGGAATCCCTCCCTCTCCGAGGTGAACCGTGACAGCCTCCCGCGCCGTGATGAAGCTGGAACCGTCTTTGCTTGTGCGCTTGCAAGAAGCGCGCGAACGCACCGATGCGCTTTTCTCACTGCTTCCTCCGAATAGCTACTACGACCGCCCAATCCCGGAGCGCCACCGCTTGATTTTTTATCTCGGACATCTGGAAGCGTTCGATAGGAACCTACTGAACGGAGCGCTTGGCATTTCGTCCGAGGACAGCACGCTGGATAAACTGTTTGCGTTCGGCATCGATCCGGTGGACGGCGGTTTACCAGCGGACAAACCGGCTGATTGGCCTTCACTGGCACAGGTGGAAAAATATAACCGTGCGGTGCGCAGCAAACTGGACGAGCGTCTGCGCGAGCCCGGCGCATCGCTGGGAGCCGATCCGTTGCTGGCTGATGGGACGTTACTCAACGTTGCCATCGAGCACCGGCTGATGCATGCCGAGACTCTCGTGTATTTGCTGCACAACCTGCCGTTCGCTCGAAAGATTAAACAGCCACTTCCGGCATACGATTCGCGGCCCGCGCCATACGCAAGCCAGGTGACGATTCCCTCAGGCATCGCCACTTTGGGCCAGCCGCGCTCGGCGAATTCATTTGGCTGGGACAATGAATTTGGCGCGCAGCGAGTGCTGGTGCCCAGCTTTTCAATTCACGTCTTTCCGGTGACCAACGCGGAATATTTGAAATTCGTACAGGACGACGGATATCGCGACGGCAAGTATTGGCGGACGGAAGACTGGGAGTGGCGCCGCAAAGAAGGCTTGGAGTTTCCTCACTTCTGGCTGCTGCCGGCAAAGGATTCGGCGGACGATCCCGACGCCCAATGGGAATTCCGCGGAATGTTTGGTGCTGCCCCGCTGCCGCCATCGTGGCCGGTTTACGTGAGCCACGCGGAAGCATCGGCATATGCGCGCTGGGCCGGCAAGAAACTTCCCACGGAAGAGCAATGGCATCGCGCGGCCTATGGCACCACGGAAGGCCGTGAGCGACGGTATCCGTGGGGTGACGAGCCTCCGGATCAATCGCGAGGGAATTTCAACCACCAGAGCTGGGACCCCATGGCAGTAGATGATCACGTGCAGGGTGCCAGCGATTACGGCGTGCACGATCTGCTTGGCAATGGCTGGGAGTGGACTTCCACCGTGTTTGGCCCGTTGCCGGGATTTGAGCCATTCAAATTTTATCCAGGTTACTCCGCGGACTTTTTTGACGGAAAGCATTTCGTCATGAAGGGCGGCTCGCCGCGCACGGACGCCTGCATGCTGCGGCGTTCCTTCCGCAACTGGTTCCAGCCCCATTACCCGTACATCTACAGCAGCTTCCGATGCGTGGAGGAATAGTCCATGGGAACCGCTCCCCGAATGACCAGTGCAAGCGCGCCCCAACAAATAGCGCCAGAGTTCGCCGCCGAAGTAGTGGTAGGCCTGAACCAGCCTGGGCAAAAAGAGCTGCCCTCAAAGTACTTGTATGACGAGGTGGGCTCGGCGCTATTTGACGTGATTTGCCTGCTGCCGGAATACGGGCTCAGCCGCGCGGGAATGCGCTTGCTGCAGCGACATTCGCACGAAATTGTGTCGCTGCTACCGTCGCCGGTGATTGTCGCTGAATTGGGAAGCGGAAGCGGACAGAAGACGCGGCTCTTGCTGGAGGCGCTCTCACGGCGGCAGCGGGTGAACTACTATCCGATTGATATTTCCGGAAGCGCACTTTCGCGTTGTCGACAGGAAATCGGCCAGATCGACAATGTGAGCATCGTCGGCTTCGAGCGCGCGTATCTGGACGGCCTGCAGGAAGTTTCCGCGCGACGCCACGAGGGCGAACGGATTCTGGTCCTCTTCCTCGGCAGCACAATCGGAAATTTCGATCGTCCCGCGGGCGATCAGTTCCTGCGGGAGGTGCGTGCGATCTTGCGCGAAGGCGATGCCCTGCTCCTGGCAACGGATTTGGAAAAGCCAATCGCGCAACTATTGCTGGCTTATGACGACCCCACCGGCGTCACGGCCGCGTTTAACATGAATTTGCTGGCACGACTCAATCGCGATCTCGGCGCCGATTTCGATCTCAAGCAATTCCGGCATTTGGCGCGTTACGACGAATCCGAGCGGCGAGTGGAAATGCACCTGGTGTCGAGGGCGTGGCAGCGCATTACGATTCGCGAGGCGGGCTTCCGCTTCTACTTGCGCGAAGGCGAGACGATCTGGACAGAAAGCTCCCACAAATACAATCCTGACGAAGTCATTCGGATGGGCGCCCGCACGGGCCTTCGCTGCGTGCAGCAGTGGATTGACGCCGAGTGGCCTTTCGCGCAGAACCTGTTCTTCGCTGTGTGACGCTTGCGCGTTTAAGGCAGGGATGGCCGTCCGCGAACTCGTCGCGTTGGTTGTGATATATTCCTTCGCTTGATGGTCAAAACAAAGAAGAAAACTCTAAAGAAAAAGCCTGTTGCAAAGGCAGGGTCCGCTGGACGTGCGGCTGCGAAGACTGCCAGCAACGCATCGCGACGCGGCCATAGCGGGCTTGCGTTCGGGCGCGGGCCCAATCCGGCTCGAGTTGCTTCGATTCTCCGAGGTTTGGCCGAAGCGTATCCCGAAGCGGCTTGTGAGTTGAAGCACGAGAACGCGTTTCAGCTTTTGATCTCAACGATTCTTTCCGCGCAGTGCACCGATGTGGTCGTCAATCAGGTGACCGAACACCTTTTCCCCAAGTATCCCGATGCCAAGGCGCTTGCTTACGCCAATCCGGCCGAAATCGAAAAAGAAATACGGCCGACTGGGTTTTTTCGCAACAAAACGAAATCCATCATAGGCGCGAGCAGAAAAATCGTCGAGGATTTTCACGGCGAAGTGCCGAGAACGATGGAGGAGCTACTCACTTTGCCGGGGGTCGCACGCAAGACCGCTAATGTGGTGCTCGGCACGGCGTTTGGCATTGCGTCCGGCGTGGTGGTGGATACTCACGTGCAGCGGCTTTCCACCCGGCTCGATCTGACCAGGAACACTGATCCTAAAAAAATAGAGCAAGATCTGATGCAAATCATCCCCCAGGATCAGTGGGTGAATTTCTCGCATCAATTGATCTGGCACGGCCGCCGCGTGTGCTTCGCCCGCAAACCGAAGTGCCTCGAATGCAATCTCGAAGGGCTGTGCTATTCGAAAGATAAGACCAACTGAAGTCGGCTGCTGCAACTCGGGCTGACGCCTTGATGGCCTCAGCGGCCTGTTAACGCCTGATATTGCGCCGCCACCAGCGGCACCACGGAGAGCCTTCCCTGCCGCACCAGAGGCGAGTCAGCGAATCGTTTGTTGGCTTTGATCTGCGCCAAAGACACCGGTTCGATCGGTTTCCCGGCCTTAATCTTGACCAAAGGCTTCTTGGGATTTGAGGCATCGACGGACACCACCGAAGCAGTACCAACCGCGCTCTTGCGGTCTCCAGTTTCGTAGATCACTAGTGCTGTGCCCGGCTGCATCTCCCGTAAGTGCTTTAGGGCTGCCGGATTCGACACGCCGTCCCACTCCGTAACTCCATCTTTCAGAAGATCGGCAAAAGAGTATTCCGAAGGCTCGGTTTTAAGCAGGTAGTAGGTAGTCATGAAAATCCTCGATGTTAAGTGCTCCCACATTCTACACGCTGAGCGGGGAAGATTAAGCGCGTTTGCTGGCAACCCGAGGGTTATGGAAAGCTAAGCCGCGACGTCCCGTCGCTTGAAGTTCTCCAAAAATAGAGGGGCAGCCAGCCGAGGCTGACTTGCCCCTTATGGGCGAAGCATTATGAGGGTATGACTGAGTAAGGTTATCAATCCGGTTCACAGCTGCAAATCCGTGAATCACCTTAGAAGCGAGGGTTCTTAACCTTAGCCATAATGTCTCCAGGACCTCGCAGGAAGAGGCCGCTTCCGCAAATCCTTCATTTTTCAATGCTGTCTTTTGGTGGAATCCGCGCCCATCTACTGCAAGAATAGAGGCTGGTCTGAGGAAGGCAGAGGCCGATGCCATCCATAGAAATTCGCCGCCGCACCGTTCTTGCTCTCTTGTCCGTGGGACTACTGTCCGGTTCTTACCCGTTTAGCGAAGCTCAATCCCATGATACTGAGGGAGCGATGAGCGAAAAGCCCGGCTCATTTGACGCTATTCAGCAATACATTTCCCAGGCTTGGGATCACTTGACGCGTTCGCTCACGAATTGCCGGACTTTCGAGGACGTCAAGACCGAAGATGAGCCTGTTCTTTATCTTCCCGCCGAGTCGCCCGATCCGCCGGTGCTGACCGAGTTAGAGAAACGCTGCAGGGTTAGTGTCAAGAACTTGCCTGAGCGAATCACTAGGGGCGGCGATGTGGACGTTTCCAAGATTCCAACGGAAGGGCTTTTATATCTGGAGAGCCCATACGTTGTGCCGGGCGGACAATTTAACGAGATGTACGGTTGGGACAGCTACTTCATCATTCGCGGCCTTCTGCGTGACAATCGCAAAGACCTTGCGAAGGGCATGGTCGAAAACTTTTTCTTCGAGATCGAGCACTATGGCGACGTATTGAACGCCAACCGCACTTACTACCTCACCCGATCGCAGCCGCCATTTCTTACCTCGATGATCTTAGCCGTGTATGAGGCCGACAAGGCGTCGGGCGCGCAGGATCTGCAATGGCTCAAAAAGGCCTACGAATATGCAGTGCGAGATTACGAACAATGGACTCAGGCGCCCCATCTTGCGGGAGACACCGGTTTGTCGCGTTACTTTGATCACGGAGAAGGTCCCGTGCCGGAGATCGTTGGAAACCCGGATATGTACTACCGCGGCGTGGCGCAATTTTTCTTTCTGCACGGGGGCTCGAACGAGCGCTACCTGGTGCGCGTTGATAAAGCCCCGCCTTCGACAAAAGTGTTGGGAAGCATCTTCGAGCTTCCCTCTTGTGTGGCGCAGCCGCGTCAAACCCCGTCGGCAGGCTGCGACAAGGCAACCCGTGTGGCTTTGACCGCCGAATACTACAAAGGCGACCGAAGCATGCGCGAATCCGGATTCGACGTTTCATTCCGCTTCGGACCTTTCAGCGCCGATACACATCATTACGCCCCGGTGTGTCTGAATAGCCTTCTCTATCAAACGGAAAAGAACTTGGCGACGATGAGCGAGATGCTCGGACGACCTGCAGACGCTACGAAATGGAATGAGCAGGCCGCCGAGCGTCGCGCCAAAATCGAAAAGTATTTCTGGGATGAGAAGACGGGACTCTATTTCGACTATGATTTTACGACTCACACGCGCTCGACTTACAAGTATGCGACAACCTTTTATCCGCTATGGGTCGGGCTGGCATCGAAAGAACGGGCTCAGGCGGTCATGCGCAATCTTTCGTTTTTCGAACAGCCCGGCGGGATTGCAATGAGCGGCAGAGAATCACAAACGCAATGGGATTATCCCTACGGCTGGGCGCCAATTCATCTGCTGGCGGTGGAGGGTATGCGACGTTACGGCTATGACGCCGATGCTAACCGAATCAGTTTCAAATTTCTCGCCATGGTGCTGGAAAACTTTGAACGCGACGAAACCATTCGGGAGAAATACGATGTGGTCACCCGCACTTCACAAACGCACATTGTCGAAGGATACAAAGAGAACGTCATTGGATTCGGATGGACCAACGGAGTTTTCGTCGAGCTGTCACACCAATTGCCGACCGATTTGATCGCCCGCCTGCGGTCAGACTAGAAGCCACACTATCTTTGTTTCTCGCCTGACCCCCTAAACAAACACAACGCGGATGCCGTGAGACAGAATTGGACTCGCCCGCTGGAATCTATGGAATCCGGGACTTCACTGCCCTGGCCCTGCCAGCGTGACTCGGCTGAATCCAATTGTTTTTGCCAATTCCCTGCGGGGACTGGCAGCGACAGTTGGACCAGCCGCGGATTGAAATTGAACACCGCAAGGATTTCACTGGCGCCGCTCCATCTTCTGACCAGGAGAGCGTTCTCGCGCGGGAAGGCCGTAACTTCGGTGCTCTTCTTATCAAGCTGCGCGAGCGCGGGAATTTCACGACGCATCCGCAGGAGTTCGCGGTAGAAATCCAATATCACCCGGTGCCGGCCCTCGTTTCGCAATTCCCAATTCAGTTTCGCGCGGCGAAATGTTTCCTCGCTCTCAGGGTCCGGGATTGCTCCGCCCCAGCGAAATCGCGCAAATTCCCCCGCGCGCCCTTTGCGGACAGCTTCGACCAGCGCCCGATCACCGTGGCTTACAAAATATTGAAATGGTGCGATCTCGCCGTATTCCTCGCCCATAAAGAGCAAGGGAACGTACGGAGCGAGAAGAACGGTGCCGGCGGCGAGCTTCAATTGCTCGAATGACGCGGTCTGAGCCAAGCGGTCGCCGAGCAGGCGGTTACCGACCTGGTCGTGGTTCTGCGCAAAAACGATCAAGCCCTGGCCGGGAATTTTTTCCGAACTATTGCCGTGGCCCTTGCCGCGATATTTCGAATATTGCCCGGAGTAAACGAACCCCACACGAAAAGCTTGAGCAAGGTCTTCGATTCCGTGAAAATCCTGGTAATATCCGGTTTGTTCGCCGGTCAGAAGAACGTGCAGCGCATGGTGAAAATCATCATTCCACACGGAATCAAGTCCCAACCCGCCGGCATCCGTGGGAGTGACTTCACGCGCATCGTTTCGATTGCTCTCCGGCAGCAGATAAACGAGCCGATTGGGTTCTTCCGCTCTCGCATGAACTTCGCCGGCAAGCTCCTGCAAAAACGGCGTAGCTGAAAGATCTACGATCGCGTGGATAGCATCGAGTCTGAGCGCGTCGAAGTGGAAGTCCGTTACCCACTGCAGCGCGTTCTCGATGAAATAGCGGCGCACTTCGTCGCTGCCGCCGGCATCGAAGTTGAGAGACTGTCCCCACGGCGTTTTATAGAGATCGGTGAAATAATCCGCAAAATCCGCGGAGTAGTTCCCTTCCGGCCCAAGGTGGTTGTAAACGACGTCCAAAACGACGGCCAGGCCTTGCTCGTGACACGCATTGACCAGCCTCTTTAGCCCCGCAGGGCCGCCGTAAGATTCCTGCGCGGCGTAAGGATAGACGCCGTCGTAACCCCAATTTCGATTTCCGGGAAACTGCGCTACCGGCATCAGCTCGATAGCGGTAATTCCCAAGCGCCTCAGATCGGCGATTCGAGGAATGATCGCGTCAAATGTGCCTTCGGGAGTGAACGTTCCGGCGTGAAGTTCGTACAAAACATATTTATCGAGTGGAAGGCCATGCCACGCGTGATCGGTCCAAGGGAAATGATTGTCCACAACCTGGGATGGTCCGTGAACACCTTCCGGCTGAAAGCGCGAAACCGGATCGGGGCGTTCAATCCCTTCATCAAGTCGGTAGCGATACAGCGTGCCTGAAGAAACATCCGAAACGTCGGCATAGAAGTATCCATGCTCCGAGGGTTGCATCGCGATGGTTCGTTCATTTGGATATGTAATGTAGACTGCGACCTTCTTCGCTCGCGGCGCCCACACCAGGAAACTGCAAGTGTTTTCGTCAGTTAGAACAGCACCGAGTCGTCTTTCGCGCTGCGCGACCCGCGTGCAGGGCTGTTGTTCGCCTGTCTCCATGTGTATCACCCGGCCTGTGAATTCAATAGGCTTGCAACGCCTGCAAGCGGAATGCGCACCCAGTCCGGGCGGTTATTCAATTCGTAGTTGAGCTCGTACACAGCCTTCTCCAGCAGATGCAATCGGAGCAAAGTTGCCAGCTGCTCTTCCGTCGCCGGAATGAAGGAGGCCCGGCCTGCTTCATTCAAGTACTCGCGCGTGAAATGCGCGGCCATGCACAAGTACCACACCTGCGCGACCTTTAGACGCTGGCGAGCGTCTTCGCTATGGGCACCGCCCCCAGCGGCCGTCGCGAACACTGAAGAGAAAGCGGCGTAGTGGAACGACCGCAACATGCCTGCAACGTCCTGGAGAGGCGAGAGTTTCACGGACCGTTCCGCGATCGGACGCGCCGGCTCGCCTTCGAAATCAATGATCACGAAATCCGACCCGGTATAGAGAACCTGGCCAAGATGATAATCGCCGTGAATTCGAGTGCGCATCGCGGCCATGGGTTGGCTGAGCGCCGTCGCAAAAGTTTCGAGAAGCTCACCCTCCGCCTTGAGGATTCGCTGTGCCTCTACCCTGGTGTCGCCGGTCATTTCAGCAACGTGCGAACGCAGCAGGGCAAATGCGTTCTGCGTCTTTTCGCGCAACGACTGGGTCAACGTGGCCTGAAACTGCTGTGTGAACGGTTCGGGCGCGAAGGCAGTCCTGGCGGAGTCCGCTGCGAGCGCCAAGTGCAGTTGCGCAGTTCGTTGGGCGAGCAGCGCGGCCGCGTCCAGATACTTACCGCACAATTCGCGCATGATGGCCGGCATCGGTAGAACGGAGCGTTTCAGCGGATAAAGTTCAGGCGGATTCAGCGATGAAACCTCCACCAGACGCTCCGCAGCTTGCTGCCAAAATTCGGCCAGCGAATTCAGCGTGAAACGCCACGCGTCGCCTTGATTCGGCACAAATTCCTGAAGAATCCCAAGCGTCGCTTGCTCGCCATCTGTTGCTGAATATTCCAGCCAACCCGCGACGGCTGGAACGTGCGGAAAGCGAACGTTCTCCGAAAGAAACCGTCCAATCTCGAGGTCGGGATTAACTCCCGGCTCAACGTGCCGGAAGACTTTCAGCACGAGGCGATCGCCGTAGATAATCGAACTATTGCTTTGCTCGACCGTCATCGGCTTGGGCTTCAGAGCGCCTGCCGATGCCGGACAAATATCGCGATACGTTTTGGCCTGCTTGGCTCGGAGTTCGCCACTCAACCCACCGAAGACAGCTTGCGCCTCGATGGCTGCGTGAAGCTCAAGTAAGAAATCCACATTGCGGAGCGCATCGGTGAGAATCAGATCCGCGCCACGGATGCTTACCTTCATGTGCGAACCGTCTTCGGTCGGCGCTCGGTCCGCAGACCAGGCCAGCAGCGGAAGCAAGTACGTTTCCCGAACGCCCGTCTCGTATTCCACGCGCGCGAGGACCATGAATGATTCCAATTGGGATGCGCCGAACGGAATGACGTCCAACACTTCAGTGGCGCGGACGCGGCGAGCCTTCCCGCTGAACCAGCGTTGGGCGGTCAGAAAATCCGGCAGTTGTGGCGGCAGCGACTTCTGCAGTTCCGTGAATTGTTCTTGTTTCATTTTAGGTGCGCTCAAGACACCCTCCCTTGGCCCGAAGCGTTTAGGAAGGCTGGATTCCCTGCGCGAGATGATACGAAAACTGCGGTTTAAAGCGGCGACGGCTCTTCTTCCTTTTCCTTCTCCTTGTCCCGTTTTCTATTATCGCCGAGATATCTTTCCAAAGTCTGGCGAGCCAGATCGCGCCCTCCCAGTCCAAATGCAATGGCCAGGGCAAACATGCACGCGCCGAAGACGATTGAAAAAGCCGAAGTGACCGTCTGATTGGCCAATCCGATTTGTTCGAGCGCCATGGAGATGGCCAGAGTCAAAATCACGAAACGCGTAGAGCCGCTCCACAGCCGCGGAGATCGAAAACCGGCGTTCACGGCAGCCAACAACGCCGCTCGCGAGAGGAAATTCGAAGCCAGCACGCCGACGAAAAGTATGAGGATGGCGACAAAGACCTCCGGCAACAATTGGAACAAGCGGGAAATCTGTTCATGCAATTCGGGAATACCCAGCACGCTGAGTCCGACCAGAGTGAACCCGAGCCACGTAACCCAGAACAAGGAACGCGTCAGAAGTTCCGTGATGGTAGGCAGAGCTGCATTGCGCAACACCTGGGACGCGCCGGACTCTTCGGATATACGATTGAGCTGGGTGAACCGCAGGATCACACGCAGCAGGTATTTCAGCAGGAGCGCGACGAACAATCCCACCAGCATGATGAGCAGCATGGCCACCAAACGCGGCAGGAATATAGAAATCATGTGCACCAAGTTCTGGTAAGCCTGTTGCAGACCCTGAATGATCAAGTCTTTCATTACGTCACCTCACTACTTCGCTTTCCACGTTTCCAGCAAGTACGGTTTTTGGCGCTCGAATTCGAGGCATAGCTTTTCGGTATCGTTTTCGATTTCGTCGGGCGTCGAACTGTGATGCTCAGCGAGAAAGGAATACATTCGTCCCCGATAAAGGGGCACAAAGGATTGCAGGAGATGATCTCGATTCATCACGTTGTGGTGATAAGCCGTAGCGAATTCGAACACCACTCTTACCCATAGCTCATTCTCGATCCGGCAATTCCGCTCATCGAGCCCGGCGACGCGCTCGATTTCTGCCCTGGTCCCATCTGTTAGAATTGTTTTCAGAATCGGCGATAGATCGGTGACCCCTTTCTGAAACAGTTCATAGATTCGCTTGCGGTTGATTCGCACCGTGTCCGTGGTCAATTCGTGATCAGGACCGAAGGTCGGCACAGGTTCAGGATTCGCGGCTCCCGTCCAAAAGTCCTGGTGCGATTCCATAGACCAAAATAGAGCACCGACGGTCTCTCGAACGGCGGTAACGATATCGGTGCCGGAGGTCGTGGCGGGTTGCACCTTCGGACCGAGGAAGGTTTGGCAGGGTTTAAGCTCCGACGCGATCGCACAAATGACCATCCATATCTCGGGCGCTTTTCGAACCGGATCTTCGCCCCAAACGTCCTCTCCAAGGCACTGGGTGGCCAACTTCCCGGATAATCCGAAGTCTGTAGCATGCAATTCGCGAATCCCACGGCCAAATACCGCGCGGGTCATCGGATACAGCACAAGCTTCGCCAGCAAGCCTTCGTACTTGTGACGGCTGTAAAGTGGCGCAACGAAATCGAAGTTCTCGCGGTAGGCAGGTTGCAGCAGGTTTTTGATGACATTGGTATCGAGTCCAGGCGATTGGGGGGAAATCACGGCGCAGGCCTTGGCCCGAACTAAATCTGCAGCAGCGAGGATCGAGCGCAGTGCAACGCCTGGAGAAGGTCCGCCCGGATAGCGCGTGGAAATCCGGTGGATAGTACGCAGAGAAGTCAAGCCGCGCAGACTGGGATGCGTATCCGCGACTGACTTTAAAACGGCGTCGGACGTTCCGTCGCGCGACCCGCCGTCCACATTTACGATGACGACGCGATCACGCGTAAAATTTTGGCGGAAGCTCTCCTCCACCACCGCGATCGTCGTTCCGATGGTATGCGCGTTGTTGTGCGTGGGGATGCCCACCATCAGGTCCACTTCCCCGACGCCCATGAGCTGGCGCAGAAAATCGTCCGACAGTAATGTTTCTTCAGCCAACACGCTCTCCGAATAGTTTTCCTACCAAGCTGGCTGCCGCGCTACAGAGTAACCAGCAAAAATACATCGATGGCGACGAGCTTAGAGCCGTGGCCGCAAATCAAACAGCACCGAGACGCATCAAATGCGCCGCAATCGGAACCAAAATGATTGATACGGTCCCAGGGTCAGCAAGTAAGGCAAGTCGCCAATTCTTGGGAAAAGATTCCTGCCCGCCATTTCCACGGGTATGGATCCCTTGTAGTTTCGTAGATCCAACTCGACCGCTTGCGCGGAACTCGACAAATTGTTGACCGCGAGCACCTTTTCCGTGCCGAGTTGCCGCGTATACGCCAGAACCCTGTGATTCGAGGGTTGCAGAAATTCAATCGTTCCGCGACTGAAGACGCGCGAAGACTTTCGCACTTCAATCAGCCGCTTCATCCAGGCCAGCAGAGAATGCGGCGACCGCTTCTGCGATTCCACATTGATCGCCTGATAACCAAACACCGGATTCGATATTAAGGGCGAATAGAGACGCTCGGGGTCAGCGCCCGAAAACCCGCCGTTCCAGCCGCCATTCCATTGCATCGGAGTTCGCACTCCGTTGCGGTCACCGAGATAAATGTTGTCCCCCATGCCGATTTCATCCCCATAGTAGAGCACTGGGGTTCCTGGTAGCGACATGAGCAGGAGATTTAAGAGTTGAATGCGTCTTCGGTCGTTGTCCATCATCGGAGCGAGGCGGCGGCGAATGCCCAAATTCAGGCGCATGGCCTTGTCCCGGGCGTAAACGTCGTACATGTAATCCCGCTCGATATCCGTCACCATTTCGAGTGTGAGTTCGTCGTGATTGCGCAGAAAAGTGCACCATTGGGAGTTCTCGGGGATCTGCGGGGTTTGCTCGAGGATTTCGATGATTGGCTTGCGGTCTTCGAGCTGCACGGCCATGAAGATTCTAGGCATCAACGGAAAGTGAAACGCCATGTGGAACTCGTCGCCATCGCCGAAGTATGCGCGCACATCCGCGGGCCATTGGTTCGCTTCAGCCAGAAGCATCCTGCCAGGAAACGATTCGTCGAGACGTTTGCGCAGCTTCTTAATCACCCCGTGGGTTTCCGGGAGATTTTCGCAGTTGGTTCCGTCGCGCTCGATGAGATACGGGACTGCGTCCAGCCGGAAGGCGTCCACACCGATTTCCAGCCAGAATTTCATCACGTCCCACATTTCCTCGAACACTTCGCGATTGTCGTAGTTCAAATCGGGCTGATGGCTGAAAAATCTGTGCCAGTAGTAGGACTTCGAAACCGGGTCCCACGCCCAATTCGATAGTTCGGTGTCGAGAAAAATAATCCGCACGCCCTTGTAGCGGTCGTCGGTGTCGCTCCAGACGTACCAATCACGTTTGGGATTGTCCCGGGAACTTCTCGACTCCTGAAACCAGGGGTGCTGATCGGAAGTGTGATTCAGAACCATCTCAATGATCACGCGGATTCCGCGTGCGTGCGCAGCAGCGAGGAACGCCTTGAAGTCCTCCAGCGTGCCATAGTTCGGGTGGATGGCCCGGTAGTTGGCGATATCGTAGCCGTCGTCGCGTAGCGGAGAGGGGAAAAAGGGCAGCAACCAGATGACGTTGATGCCCAGGTCTTGGAGGTAATCCAGTTTCTGCATCAGGCCGGGAAAATCACCGATGCCGTCGTTATTGCTGTCGTAAAAGGTACGGACGTGCAACTGGTATATGATCGCGTCCTTATACCAGAGCGCTTGGTCCGTGCCCGTCGCCACTTGCACTTTCTCCTGTCGCGGCTCGAAGCCGGAGCGTTGCATGAATTATGAATATTGTCTTAGGCAGAAGCAAAGCACTTCATCGCACTTTGAAGATATGTGCCGGGATCTTTGAAGGATTCAGTTCGATGTAATTCCGGCTGCCCTGCCAGGTGTAACGCGCATCCGCCAGCAAATCGTGGACCTCAAACGCCTGCCCGGGCCCTATTCTAAAATCTTCCAGGGGAACGTTGATCCAACCGGACTGCGTGTGCTTCGGATCCAAATTCACCACCACCAGAATAATGCTCGAACCGTCCGCGGTCGACTTGCTGTACGCGATCAATTGATCGTTGTCGAGCGGATGGAAACGCAAACTCCAGTCGCTTTGCAGCGCAAGATTTTCGCGACGAATCTTGTTCACCAGGGCGATCAACTGCTTGATGCTGTCGGGCCGGTCGAGGTCCCACACGCGAATCTGATATTTTTCTGATTCGAGGTATTCCTCGCTGCCGAGCATCAGCGGTCGGTTCTCCAGCAGCTCGAAGGCCGGTCCGTAGATCCCGTAATTCGCGCCCAATGTCGCCGCCAGGATCAATCGCGCGATAAATGCGGGGCGGCCGCCGGTTTGCAAATATGCGTGCAAGATATCTGGAGTGTTTGGCCAAAGGTTCATGCGGAAAAATTCCCGCACCGGCGTCTGCGTTAGCTCGGTGAAAAGTTCCGTGATCTCCGCCTTAGTATTTTTCCACGTGAAGTATGTGTACGACTGCGTGAAGCCCACTTTCGCGAGGCGGTACATGACCTTGGGGCGCGTGAACGCCTCGGCGAGAAAAATCACCTCTGGGTAGGTGCGGTGAATTTCATCGATCAGCCATTCCCAGAAACCAAATGGCTTTGTATGCGGATTGTCGACGCGAAAAATCCGTATGCCCTGGTCAATCCAGTAGAAAGCAACACTTTTCAGCTCTTCGCATAACCCAACCGCGTGGTCGCTCTCAAAATTAAGCGGGTAAATGTCCTCATACTTTTTGGGTGGATTTTCGGCGTACTGGATGGTGCCATCCGGCCGATGCGCGAACCATTCGTCGTGCTCCTTGACGTACGGATGATCCGGAGCACACTGGTAGGCAAGATCGAGAGCTACCTCGAGACCCAGCGCTTGAGCCCTCTGCCGAAACTGTTTGAAATCCTCAAGCGTGCCGAGCGCCGGATGGATTGCTTTGTGCCCTCCCTCGACCGAGCCAATGGCCCACGGGCTGCCGGGATCGTTGGGCGAAACCTGCAGCCTGTTATTTTTGCCCTTCCTGCCGACGCGGCCGATTGGATGGATGGGCGGAAGGTAGACGATGTCAAAACCCATTTCAGCGACGTACTGGAGCCGCTGGGCACAGTCGCGAAATGTACCCGGTTTTTGCGGGTCTGTGGTGCAAGAGCGCGGAAAAAACTCATACCAGCTACTGAAACGCGCCTTCGGACGGTCAACCCAAACCCGCAACTCCTTTTCATACGTGGTGGCGCGAGAGCGATCGGGATAACGAGTCATTAATTGCGCCAACTCTTGACTGAGGGCCTGTGCCAGTGCCGATGCGCGGTCGGCGCGTGCAAGACTTTTCAGTTTGGCCGACAACTCGAGAAGCTTCTGCGCGTCGGTCCTTTGCGCCCGGGTGGCTGCCGCGCCCGCTAGTTCTGCCCCAACAAGAATGTCCAGCGCGACGTCTTGGCCCGCGTCGGCTTTTTTGACTAAATCGCGAATCCAAGTCTTGTAGGCATCTAGCCAAGCTTGCACGGTGTAGACAAACGACGTGAATTCTGCGACATCAAACCAGCCTCGCCAGCGATCGTTTCCGATCGGCTGCATGGCCGCTTCTCGCCACGCGTGCTCGCTAGCCTTGCGGAAGCAAACGACGGCGTCCAAAACCTGGTGTCCGTCGGCATTTACATCCGCTTCCACTGAAACCCTTTCACCGACGACTCGCTTAATTGCAAATCGGCCGCCGTCAACTTCTGGCTCAACGTTTTCGATCACGGCGCGTCGGAGCAGGGGTAGGGATACTTCCGTGGCTAGCTTGGATGAGTGCAAGGTGAATCCTCCGACTGAGTAAGGGAACGGGCCGGATTTGGACTGTCTCGCAGGGCTGGATGCGAGGGACGCAGCTACATTTCCATTATACGATGCTACGCGCGCGCGATTGCAAGTTGCGAATTCGCGCACTGCCGCGGCTAGAGGGATACGCGCACCGCACTGATTTCGTGAAATATGCGCTATACTTGTTTTTACCAGTCCGAACGGAGCCTGCCCCCGAACTTTCGTTCGTTTCACGCCAGATTCGGAAAACCTCGAATATGAGCACTCGCTACGTTTGCGTTCACGGGCATTTCTATCAGCCTCCGCGTGAGAATCCGTCGCTTGAAGAAATTGAACTGCAAGACTCGGCCTATCCGTATCACGACTGGAATGAGCGGATTACTGCGGACTGCTACGCGCCGAACACCACTTCCCGAATCCTGGACAGCAATCAGCGTATTACACGCATGGTGAACAACTATTCGACGATCAGCTTCAACGTTGGCCCCACCCTTCTTTCCTGGATGGAAGTTCACGCGCAAAAGACGTACGCGGCGATTCTGGAAGCCGACAAACTCAGCGCGCAAAAATTCGGCGGACACGGTTCGGCAATGGCGCAAGCATACAACCATATGATCATGCCGCTGGCCAACCGCCGCGATAAGGTAACCCAGGTGAAATGGGGCATCGCCGACTTTCAGCGCCGCTTCCAGCGCGCGCCGGAAGGCATGTGGCTACCCGAGACAGCCGTCGACATTGAGACGCTGGAGGTAATGGCGGAACAAGGATTGAAATTTACGATTCTCGCTCCACGCCAAGCCTCGAAGGTACGACGGTTCGGGAGCCGGAGCTGGAAGGATGTCAGCGGCGAACGTGTCGATCCCAGCCGCGCGTATTTGCTGCGATTGCCGTCTCGCCGCACGATCAGCATTTTCTTCTACGATGGACCCATTTCTCGCGCGGTGGCGTTTGAAGGCCTGCTCAATGACGGAAAAGCCTTTGCCGACCGGCTGATGAATGGCTTTTCGGATGCGCGCGACTGGCCGCAACTTTCGCACATTGCGACCGATGGAGAAAGCTACGGCCACCATCACCGCTACGGAGAAATGGCTCTTACGTTCGCCTTGAACCACATAGAAACGAACAAACTTGCCGAACTCACGAATTACGGGCAGTTCCTCGAGTGTTATCCTCCAAACCACTTCGTCGAGATTTTTCCAAATACTTCGTGGAGCTGCGTTCACGGTATCGAGCGCTGGCGCAAGAATTGCGGCTGTAATTCCGGTGGACACCCTGAGTGGAATCAAGAGTGGCGCGCACCGCTGAGGGCGGCGCTCGATTGGCTTCGTGATTCGCTGGCGCCCGTGTATGAATTGAAGGCGCCCGCATTTCTGAAGGACCCTTGGCGGGCACGAGACGAATATATCCGCTTAATCTTGGATAGATCAGATGAAAGCGTGAAGGCATTTTTCGGCGAGCACGCCAGCCATCCATTGGGCGAGGAAGAAACCGTATCCGCATTGAAGCTGCTCGAAATGCAGCGCCACGCGCAACTGATGTACACCAGCTGCGGCTGGTTCTTTGACGAACTCTCCGGAATCGAAACCGTGCAGGTAATCCAGTACGCGGGACGTGCAGTCCGCCTCGGAGAACAGATCGTTGGCGCCAACCTGGAAGCCCAATTCGTGGATCGGTTGAGAAACGCGAAGAGTAACTTGCCGGAGCATAAGGACGGTGCCAACATTTACGAAAAGTGGGTGAAGCCGGCGATAGCAGACATCCCGCAAGTGGCGGCACACTATGCCATCAGCTCGCTTTTCGAAACGTACACCGATCGGACGCGAATTTATTGCTACGAAGTGCAGCGGGACGACTTTCGCAGCCAAACCGAAGGCAAAATGCGGTTGGCGACAGGCCGCGAGCGGGTATCGTCCGAGATTACGCGAGAGTCGGCGGCACTCAATTTTGGAGTGCTGCATATGGGCGACCACAGCATCTCCTGCGGCGTCCGCGAGGTCGCCAAGGATCAAAATCCGCAGGAGTATGCTGATAAGCTTTTCACGGCATTCGGCCGCGCGGATGCAGCAGAGGTGATTCGGTTGTTGAACGAACACTTCGGTGGCGGACTTTATTCCCTGCGTTCCCTGTTCCGCGATGAGCAACGGAAGATCCTGAACCTGATATTGCGTGACACGGAAACGGACGCCACCAGCGCGCATCGCAGCATTTATCAGCCGCATGCCCAATTGATGAGGTTCCTGATTGATTTAGGAGTTCCGGTTCCGAAGTCGTTTCAGACAGCCGCCGAAATCACCCTGAACGACGAACTCCTGCAGGCGCTGAGGAATCCATCGCTCGACAAAGAAGTCATTCTCGATCTGCTGAAGGAAGCGGCGAGCGTTCGCGTGGCGCTCGATGTGCCCACATTGGAATACGCCATGAGGAAAAGAGTCGAGGCAGCAGCCGCCGCGTTTGCTTCGGGGCCGGACAAGATCGAAGCGGCGGAACAGTTGCAGGCGCTGCTGGAGTTCATCGAACGCCTGCCATTTCCCGTGAATCTCTGGGAGACGCAAAACTTGACATACAAAGCGATCCTTTTGGCGCAACAGAAGTGGCGGTCCGAAGAGCAAAAGGAAAATCCCGAAGCGAAGACTTGGCTGGAGCACTTAACGGTCTTGCAAGATAAACTTAAGCTGCACATTGCCTAGCCTATATGTCCCTGCGCCATATTCCTCTCACGTGCTACCGGCTGCAATTCAACCGGAATTTCACGTTTCGCGACGCTTCCAACATTTTGGACTATCTCGACCGGCTCGGGATCACGGACGTCTACTCGTCGCCTTTACTGCAAAGCAGAAGGGGCAGCGGCCATGGCTATGACTCGACCGATCCCACGCGAATTGATAGCGATCTTGGCAGTGAACAACAATTTGAGGCGTTTCAGGCTGACCTTCAAAAACGTGGCATGGGCCTGCTGCTGGATGTCGTTCCTAACCACATGGCCGCCAGCGACGAGAATCCATGGTGGATGGACCTGCTAGAAAATGGGCCGGCGTCTGTGTATTCGGCTTACTTCGACGTGGATTGGCATCCGCCCTCCCGCATTCTGGACAACAAGATTCTGCTTCCAGTCCTAGGAAGTGTTTATGCTGAGGCATTGAAAAATCAGGAACTGCAGGTCACTTTCCGTCGAGGAAGTTTCTTTGTTAAACACCATGACGGGCTGATTCCGCTGGCTCCAAAATCCTACGCGGTAGTCTTGACCCACCGGCAGCACGTACTGGAGCAAGAGTTAGGGCAGGACTCCGCAGCTTTTCAGGAGTATCTAGGCATCATCGCCGCCCTCTCGGCACTGCCAATGCGCCAGCACGTGCCCATAGACACCGCCGGCGAGCGGCGGCTGCAGGTGGAGGCCATCAAGGAACGTCTCCGCAAGCTCCATGAAAATCAGCCGGAGTTCCGCACATTCGTTAACGAAAACTTGAAAATATTCAACGGAAGGCGCGGTTCTGCAGCCAGTTTCCGCTATCTGGATCAGCTGCTCTCGGAGCAAGCTTATGTATTGTCCTACTGGCAGAACGTAAACGCCGAAATAAACTACCGCAGATTCTTCAGCATTAATGATCTGGTTGGAGTGCGCGTCGAAGACCCCATGGTGTTCGAGGCCACGCACAACGTCATATTTCATTTGATCGAACGCGGGGCGGTGACCGGGCTTCGCATCGATCACATTGACGGTCTACGCGACCCTCTGGGCTATCTGCGGCGAGTGCAGGAGCGGCTGCAAAATAATAGCGAGACCAAGAATGCGAGCCAATTCTACGTTGTCGTGGAAAAGATACTCTCCGGCCAGGAGGAACTGCCGCGCGAATGGCCTGCTCAGGGGACGACAGGTTACGAATATTTGAATGCGGTGAATCGGTTGTTCATGCTTCCGGAAGGGGGCCGTGTCGCGGAGCAAACTTATTTTTCGTTCTCAAAAAATAAAGTCAACTACCAGGATCTGCTGTATCAAAAAAAGAGGCTGGCGATGTCCACTCTTCTGGCTGTGGAGATGCGCTACCTGGGCCGCTTGCTTGGCATTTTGGCCGAGCATGACCGCTTCGCGCGCGATCTCCCTCGCCTGGATCTGGCCCAGGCGCTGATCGAAGTGACTGCGTGTTTCCCGGTCTATCGAACCTACATCCGCGAGATGAACGTGCCGAACGATGCCAGGCGCTATATCGAAGCCGCCGTAGCGGAGGCGCGCTCACGCCGGCCTCATATGGATTCGTCCTGCTTTGATTTTGTGCGCAGCGTGTTGTTGATGGAGGATGGGCGCGAACATTTTGCGGAACAGCGCGAGGCCCGCCTGGCATTCGTCATGCGCTGGCAACAATTCACCAGCCCGATCGTTGCGAAGGGCTTGGAGGACACGACGTTGTACGTCTATTGCCCGCTGATTTCATTGAACGAGGTGGGGGGAGATCCGCGGCCGTTAGTGCCTTCTCCGTTCGAGTTCAATTCCTTCATTCGCGATCGGCAGCGCAATTGGCCATACGGGTTGAATTCCACGTGCACGCACGATACCAAGCGCGGGGAAGATGTGCGCGCCAGAATTAACGTCCTATCCGAATTGCCGGCTGAATGGCGGCGCCGGCTGAATTCGTGGGCGCGCTGGAATGTGAAAAGAAAGAGGGTTGTGGACCGGCAAAGCGCGCCGGATCGCAATGAGGAGATTTTTCTTTACGAAACTCTTCTCGGGGCCTGGCCGCTCACCGTCGCTGAAATGCCCGCATTTGGAAGGCGCATGAAAGAGTATGTAATCAAAGCAACGCGTGAGGCCATGGTTCACACGCGTTGGACGCGTCCAAATGAGGGACACGAACGTGCGTTGACTGACTTTGTCGCTGCGATAATCAAACCTGGGAAAGCCAATCGATTCCTGACGGATTTTGTGAAGTTTCAGAAGAAGATTGCATATTTCGGAATGCTGAACGGTTTGGCACAAGTTTTGCTGAAGCTGACCAGTCCGGGAGTGCCGGATATATACCAAGGATGTGAACTGTGGGATTTGCGCCTCGTTGATCCAGACAATCGTGGGCCCGTTGATTTTAATCGCCGAACGCGACTATTGGAAGGAATCGAAAAGCGCGCTCAGGAGAGTCTCACCGATTTATGCAAGGATCTTACGCAAGTTTGGCAAGATGGCCGGGCCAAACTCTATCTGACCTGGAAGGCGCTCAATCTTCGGCGTCAACATCGCGAACTTTTTTTTCAAGGTTCGTTCCTGTCGCTGCAGGTGAGCGGCAAACATGCAAAAAATCTGATAGCGTTTGCTCGCCGCAAAGGAAAGGACTGGACGCTAACGATCGTGCCGAGATGGTTGGCCCACGCGCGTGCGCCGATGAATTGGGGTCGGATGGCTGCATTCTGGCGCGGCACCAAAATATCACTCCCGGCCAAGGCTCCTGTTCGATGGGAAAACATACTTTCGGGCGATTTCGTCGAACTAGCGCCGGGCCGCCAGCATCCATCGCTGCGAGTGGAAGATTTACTGCGGGATTTCCCGGTAGCGTGCCTGAAAGCAGGAGACCCGGAGAGAAGCCACCTTGCGCGAGACTAATGTGACCGCGGACTGGTGATCGGTGTTTGGATTCAGCCCTTGTATAATGATGGCTGGTATCGCGTAGCGTCGCTCGGTTTCGTGGAAGTCGTCTCACCCAGCCAGATTGATTTCCCAAAAGTATCCCGGCTTGCAAGCCCAACACTGAGGAAGATTCATAATGAAGGCTATCGCCAGACGTCGAAGACGTCTCCGCTGCACGGTCGCAGCTGTTTTGCTTCTCCTGCTCTCCCTCGTTTTCATCTCCGATAGCAGGGGCGCGCTAGCCATTGACCGCGAAGCGATTCTCCAGCATCTGAACGCCATCATTAGCTGGTATCGCGATTCCACTTCCAAGATACAAGCCGTGGGAATGCCGAGCGACGCCATTTACCAGGACACCGCGCAAAATTTGGCACAGCAAGCGGTGCGCTTGGCGTTTCAGTCCGCGCAAGCGGCCGCACTCCTGATAAGCGCCCCGGACCAGGCTACTGCAGCTGCGGCAACGCCCACGCCCTCAGCCTCAAGTCAGCAACAAAACTTCGCGCAGACGCTGGCCACCCTCAAAGCTCGCATCAGCGACAACCAAGCCAAAATAGCCGCGCTGAACAAGCAGACCGAACGGGCGGCGCCAACCAGGCGGCAAAGCCTGATCGCTCAACGCGACGCATTGCAAGGCGAAGTGGAGCTCGACCAAGCAACCGCCGACGCGGTTCAGAAGTTGGCGACCTTCGTGGAGAACAGCAGTGACTCGGGTGCAGGCGGATTCGCAGGAAGTATCAATGACCTCGCAAAGACCATCCCCGAAGTTCTAGGCGATGCCAATGCGCAAAAGGCCGCAGCTAAGCCGGAGGTCGCAAAACCTACGGTTTCCAAGTCCTCGGGGCTGATCGGCCAAGGCCTGACGCTATATTCAGAGATTCGGACCATGCACCAAATTGACCAGATGGCGGACGAAACCGAACGAGTGCGTGAAATCGCCGCCGCCCTACGCCAGCCGATGCGGGACGCATTAGGGACCATTATCCAACGAGGACGCAATTTAGTCGGCCAGACCCCACCATCCGATCCCGCTCAGGCGAAGGCGGCGCAACAGGAGCTGCGCACGCTTACGGACCAGTTCAAAGAGCTAGCGAATGTCGTTATCCCTCTGAGCCAGGAACTGGTAGTCCTGGATCAGAGCCGGTCGAACTTTATCAATTGGCGCAACTCTCTTGCCCGTGAGTCGAAGGACACGCTCCGCTCGGTAATCCTGAGCGCTCTTGCGATACTCCTTGCTCTGGGAGCGCTCTGGGTTCTTTCCGAGGTATGGCGCAGGTGGACCTTCCGTTATATTCACGATTTGCGCAGGCGGCGCCAGTTCCAGCTTTTGCGCCGCTTCGTGATGGGTTTCCTGATCGCGACGGTTCTTACACTGGGAGTCGTGAGCGATTTCAGTTCGCTGGCGACATTTGCCGGCTTTGCGACGGCCGGGATAGCGGTAGGCCTCCAGGCGGTCCTGCTTTCGGTGGCGGCCTACTTTTTCGTAATTGGACGTTACGGAATCAGGATTGGCGACCGCATCAGCGTCGCCGGAGTGACAGGCGACGTAATTGACGTATCGCCGGTCCGTTTCTATCTGATGGAACTGGCCGGAAGCGATGTAAATCTATTTCCGACTGGCCGAATCGTCGTCTTCTCGAATTCGGTTCTTTTCCAAGCCACCACTCCGCTTTACAAACAAATTCCGGGCACCGACTACACCTGGCACGAAGTCGTGCTGCAGTGTGTTCCGGGGGCTGATTACAAACTGCTGGAAGAGAAATTGCTCGCTGCGGTCAATTCGATCTACGACCGCTATCGCCCGGACATTGAGCGCCAGCACAACGAGCTGGAACGCCTCATTGAGATACAGATGAAGGCACCCGCGCCTCAAGCGAAATTGCACTTTGCGGACACCGGCCTGGAATTCATCGTCCGCTATCCGACCGAGATTCGTACGGCGCCGGACATAGACGAACAAGTCACCAAGGCGGTTCTGGAAATGATCGAGAAAGAACCAAATCTGAAGGCTGCTGTGACGGGCTTGCCGAGAATTCGAGCAACGATAAAGATCTAGAAGTGGCGCGACGAATATCGCCGCTCTGCGACGACTCTGTCTAACCGCGCCGCACGTAGACGACGCAATCTGAGGGAGCGGTCAGTTTCAGATTTACCAGCCGCGTCCTCACTTCTTCCAGGCCACGCGCGGCGCAAGTCCAAACCAGTTCTCCATTGGGCAGGCGCCGGAATATGTCATATATGGGTGTTAAGTCCATAGAAGCAATCCTCGACGAACAGAGAAGGTGTGCAGGCGCTTTCACGGGTGACTGACCGTGAAAGCGCCTGCGGCTTGCGGCTACGATTTATGACGCGGCGTTCTGGCATTCAGTGTCGCGGTCATCTGTTGAGCCGAAGGTGGAACAGGCGCTTCGTCATGGAGCACGATGTCTTTTGCCGGAATCTTCCTGCCGTAAATTCTCTCGTTGGCGTCACCATCAGGGCGCACTGTCGAACCTTCCAGAGAAATCCCGGCAAAAACACCGCGAGCCCGCGAATAGCTCAGAATCTCAGCACGCAAGCTCGCATCCGTTTCGGCCGAAGCATCGCGGCCCACCGGCCCTGCTGCAACCGACGCATCGCCACCGAGCTTCACTTTGCTGGAAAGGATGCCGTTCGCTCCCCGGTCGTTCATCACCAGCAGAACAAAGTCAGTCGCCTGGCCGCCGATCTGAAGACCGAAGCTGCCGCCTTCCAAGGCCATCATGCTGGGAGGACCCCACGGCCCATTGTAGTTTTCACCCTTGCGGCAGGACATGGCGCCGCGACCGTAGCTACCTCCAACAATAAAGGCGGCCTTTAGCACCGATGGAAAGACCACTACACAGTCGGCCTTATCCAACAGGTCCTGTGGAATGTCATCCGGAACATCTAGGATCTCTTTCAAAACGGTGCCGCAGTTCTGCAAACGGTCTTCATCTTTTTCCTTGTCGTCACCGCGACTTGCGGCGGCAAGGACCAGCAATGCCACCATGGCGCACATCAATGCTTTTTTCACGAAAATCTCTCCTTCGAATTGGTTGGCCTAACCGCTAGCCGCGAGCGGTTCCGCCTCGTGTGAGATGCATGATGAGCGTGACGATGAATACAACCAGGAACACAAAGAAGAGGATCTTCGCAATTCCGGCAGCCGCGAACGCGATTCCTCCGAATCCGAGGAACCCCGCGATCAAGGCTACCACCAAGAACAGCAACGCGTAGTAAAGCATGTCCAAAACCTCCTGAACTAACGAATTTCCCTGGAGCCCACCTGAAAGACTTCCCGAATGTTCGAGGCATATTACTTCCCGGTCCGAATCGCGAACCATACCGAGAAAGCCGTATCGCTAGCTGAACTTTCAGGTAGCGCACACACGGCAGCGGGCGCAACTATGGCGGGCTCGCGATTGTGGTTAGCGCGGCGACAGCCTGTAGGCAGCATGTTCGAAGTGCGTGGCAAAATTACACACCACTGGATCGAGCCTCGACTGGGGATGACTCTAAGTCACTGATTCGACTAAAGAAACACCGTGTGCGGTACTTGGCGCTGAAAGTGCACATGACCCAGGCAGGAGGAAGCAAATCGCCATGTTCGATATATTCAAGCGGCTCCCTGATGGCAACTTTGTTTGGATCTCTGAAGCGCAGAACTTGGAATCTGCCAAGGCATGTGTAGAACGTTTGCAGAAGATCGTGCAAGGAACGTATCTGATCCATTCACCATCCCAAGGTTTGGTGTTGGAACACTCGTGCAGTAAGTATGCTGCGTAAATTCTCGCATCCGCGGCTCGCGAAGCCGGAAAAGACCCAGCCCGGAGCTTCCAGGTACTTCCTCCCAGCGTTTCCTAAAGCCTTCTTGTCCCTTGACCACGTCCCGCAACGATAAGATACCCGCGACGCCGGTCCGAACTTCCTAGCCTTCCTAGAATCCACCTGAAGTAAAATGACGGGTTCATCGTCACCCGTCGAAGCCGTAATTCCGGCCGGCCGAGAGTAGCAAATCCAAGGCAGCCGATCGTGCAAAACGGTATCGTTGAATCAATTTCGATGTCGTTCGGCCATCTTCATCCCACAAGGAGCAACTGATTCATGACTGCCAGAACCAGCATCGCTGTTTTGACGGGCGGAGGCGACGTACCCGGTTTGAACTCTGTGATCAAATCTGTGGTGTACCGCGCCACTGAAATGGGGCGCAACGTAATCGGCATTCGCAAGGGGTGGAAGGGCTTGACGCACTTGAACCCCGCCGAAAAATTCGATGCCACTTACGCGCGGGAGTTGACGCGCGAAAACACCAGGACGATCGATCGCACCGGCGGCACCGTGCTGCATACTTCCCGCACGAACCCGAGGCGCGTCGCGGCGGGAAAGACTCCCGAACATATCTCGACTGCGCAACTGGCCAAACTTCCCTTCGACGGCAAATCGTACGATTTCACTCCCGTAGTTCTGGAAAATCTCGAACGCCTGGGGGTTGGCTGCCTGATCGCCATCGGCGGCGACGACACGCTCAGCTTCGCCTCAGCTCTCTCGAGCAAGGGATTCCCGGTCATCGGCGTTCCAAAGACCATGGACAATGACGTGCGCGGTACCGAGTATTGCATCGGATTTTCGACGGCTATCACTCGCGCTAAGGACTCGATCACCCGGCAGCGAACCACGCTGGGCTCGCACGAACGCATCGGCATCTTCCGCATCTTCGGCCGTGATTCTGGCTTCACCGCGCTTTACACTGCTTATGTAACCTCGACTCGCTGCCTTATTCCTGAATATCCATTCGATCTCGACCTCGTCAGCAACTTGCTGCTCGAAGATAAGCGAAACAATCCCAGCAATTACTCCGTGGCTGTGGTCTCCGAAGGAGCCGTGTGGAAAGAGGGAAGCATCGGGGAAGTCGGCGAGGCGGATGCGTACGGTCACCGGAAAAAGGTGGATATTGGCCACGCGTTGGCCGAAGAAATTCAGCGGCGCACCGGTGAAGAAACCGTCTCCAGCGATTTGACGTACGACTTGCGCAGCGGCGACCCTGACGCCATAGACAAAATCGTGGCGATTACCTTTGCCAATATTGCCCTGGACCTGATTCGTGACGGCGTCACCGGGAAGATGGTGGGAGTGCAGAACGGCTGCTACGCGCACGCGCCTCTTCCGGCGTCTTCCTCTGGAGTGCGCAAAATTGACGTCGCAACGCAGTACAACACCGAGCGCTACCGTCCCAACTACGCTTCTAAACTCGGCGACCCGATTCTATTGAGCCGCGCGTAAAATCGGCGCACTGACAACGTGCCGAGAAGGGCGTCGAAGAATCAAAAAGGAGTGAGTGATGAGCAAAGTGCGAGTTCTAGTTGGCACACGCAAGGGCGCTTTTATCCTGACGTCAGACGGCAAGCGCGAAAGCTGGGACGTGAGTGGTCCCCACTTCGCGGGCTGGGAGATTTACCACCTCAAGGGATCGCCTGCCGATCCGAATCGACTGTTCGCATCGCAAACGAGCGGTTGGTTCGGGCAAGTGATTCAGCGCTCAAGCGATGGCGGGAAGACATGGGAGACGCCTGGCGGCGAAGCGATGCCGGCGCCCGATAGCCCGCCGGCTGGCGCGAGCAACAAATTCGTGTATGACGTTTCTCCCGCAACCGGCAAGCCGCTCACCACGCACCAGTGGTATGACGGCACGCAGCATCCTTGGGAGTTCAAGCGCGTGTGGCATCTCGAACCATCGCTCACCGATCCGGATACGGTTTACGCGGGCGTCGAAGACGCTGCATTGTTCCGGTCAACTGACGGCGCTGCGTCGTGGCACGAGGTTTCCGGACTTCGCGGGCATGGCACGGGTCCCCAATGGCAACCGGGCGCCGGCGGAATGTGCCTGCACACGATTATTCTTGATCCGAACAATCCCCAACGAATGTTCATCGCCATTTCGGCTGCCGGCGCTTTCCGCACCGATGATGGCGGCCATAGCTGGACGCCTATCAACCGTGGGTTGAAGTCGCAATACATTCCCGACCCGAATGCGCAGATCGGCCACTGCGTTCATCACATTGCGATGCACCGCTCGCGTCCGGACGTGCTCTTCATGCAGAAGCACTGGGATGTGATGCGCAGCGACAACGGCGGCGAATCCTGGCAGGAAGTTAGCGGTAATTTGCCCACTGATTTCGGCTTTGCGATTGACGTTCACGCTCACGAACCGGAAACTGTTTACGTTGTGCCGATCAAGAGCGATTCGGAACACTATCCGCCCGACGGCAAGTTGCGCGTGTATCGCAGCAAAACGGGCGGGAACGAATGGGAACCGCTCACGAAAGGCCTGCCGCAAGCTAACTGCTACGTGAACGTGTTGCGCGACGCGATGGCCGTGGACTCGCTGGATTCATGCGGCGTGTACTTTGGCACTACGGGCGGCCAAGTCTACGCATCGGCCGATGCCGGAGACAACTGGGCGCCTATCGTGCGTGATCTTCCAGCCGTGCTTTCCGTCGAGGTGCAAACGCTGCAATGATCCGGGTAATACTACCTGCGCACCTGCGGACGCTGGCGCGCATCGATGACGAATTGGAAATCGATGTTCAAGCTCCGGTCACGCAGCGCTCGATCTTGGACGCAATCGAGGAACGCTATCCTATGTTGCGGGGCACTATTCGGGATCACGTAAACAAGCAGCGGCGGCCGTTTTTGCGCTTCTTCGCCTGTGCCGAGGATCTGTCTCTTGAATCACCGGACGCGCCGGTTCCGGACGCGATCGCATCGGGGAAGGAGCCCTTCTTTATCATCGGAGCTATTGCAGGCGGTTAGCAAACCGCTGCCACTTTTTTGATCTGTGCACCCAAAAAGTTGTCGGCAGCATTTGTCATTCCACTCAAAGTAAAGGGGAATCTTCATGGCGACTGCAAAAAGAAGCTTCATGAAGCTCAACGAAGTACCGGAAATCGTGACTTGGCCGGAAACGCATTATGTTTTTCTCGCGAAAGTTGGGCCATTCCAGGAAACAGCTCCCCAAGCTTGGCAGACGATGCACCAACTGATTCCCACAATTTCAGAACACAACAAAATCACCGGATACATGAGCCTTTACAAAGTCGAGCCAAAGATATATCGCGCAGGTGTTTCGTTTGAGGCGGCGCCGAACAATTTGCCGGAGGGCATGGAATACACAAAATTCAAAGGCGGCAAATATAGCCGTTTCATTTTGACCGGAGCCTACTCCAATTTGCCTGAAGCTTGTGCCCGCGTTTTTGAGATTATCGCCGACACAAAAATGCAGATACGCGATGACTTCTGCATCGAAAACTACATAAATGATCCGCGAACGACGCCCGAGGATCAGCTAATCACCGAAATTCTGATTCCCGCGGTCTAGATACCAAGACACAAATCAAACTCGTCAGCTTAAGAGCGGAGCACCATGCAACTAAATCCCTATCTCATTTTTTTTGCCGGACAACGCAAAGCAGCCTTCAAGTTCTATGAGAAGTCGCTTGGTGGCAAGAACAGCATGATGATGACGTACGGAGAATCTCCGATGTCAGAGCAAGTGCCAACCGAATGGCGCGGAAAGACTATGCATGCGCGAATGGTTGTCGGCGACAAGTCTATCGCACCGCCGATGTGATTGGAGTAACGCTGGCCGCGAAAACACTCATGGATACTGGGTATTCAAGCACCCGCCCGTAAAGAAACTATGGTTCGAATCTAGGGTCTTCCGTGTATATGAAAAAAACGCCTCGCCTGTTGTGATAAAGGAATGACGGGCGAGGCCAGCGTTACTGGCGCCCGAGGAGAGAAGGACACAATGAACTGGGAGCAACTGCAAGGCAAATGGAAGCAAACGAAGGGTAAGGTTCGCGAGAAGTGGGGCAAGTTGACGGACGATGATCTTGATGTGATTGCCGGAAAGCGGGACCAGCTCGTAGGCCGCATTCAAGAGCGTTATGGCGTCGCGAAGGAAGAAGCTGAAAAGCAAGTGGACGCATTCGTTCAGGGCCTTTCAGAAGGGCAGAAAGCCGCTGGCCACTGATAGTTCCTTGTTGCGCGACGAGTGGTCCAACAAGGGCTCCGTCGCAGAGGAAGGCTGAAATATGAAAGCAACAACAGTGCTGGGAATTATTCTGGTCGTGCTGGGCATCATTTCGTTCGCGTACCAAGGGATCCACTACACCACGAACAAGAAGGTTGCGGATATTGGACCGCTGCACGCAACGAAAGAGGAGCACCACACCATTCCTTTGCCTCCAATTCTCGGTGGGCTCGCGCTCGCCGGCGGCATCGTCCTCGTGATCGCTGGCGCCAAGGCTACGTAGTCAACGAATGTGAAAAAGCGATTATACTCCGTCAGCGCGCTTCACTGAGTCTGCAGGTTGGACGTTGCGGCCACGGCGGGATTTCCGGTACGAGGCGTGATGCGCGTTGAGGCTGCGCCCAGGATTTTTCCGCTCTTTTTCTCCTGCACGAACACGACAACGGAAAGGTTTTCACGATTCCGCTGAGAATCGAATTTCACGCGCGGCTCGCCGGTAAAGGACGGTGCATCTCCGCCCGCAGGCGCCACCCCGATTTTGGACAATGAACGCAGCGTGGCGACGTGAAGTAAGACATGCCCGGCATTCTCGCCGCGATTCACAGACGAACGTAATCCATCCTCGGTCACCGCCATCCACACCTCGGCAACGTCTCCGGGCGCGTCTCCAGCGAGCTTCCCGACTGACACAATAAAATGCTGCGGGCCATTCGCATTTTGGGTTCCTGCGCTAATCGCAACATCAGTTTTCGGTGAGTTTGCTGCTTTTTGGATTGCGAACGAAGCGTCCCGCGCGCTGCTGCCGACCAACTGGTTCTCCCCGTCCACCACCATCTGCGGCGTGTAAGCTTCGGTCTTGAACAACGCTCCGTATTTCAACTGTCTTTGTGTCCACTCCGCCGAAGAATACGGATCGTTCCAGCCGTCGTGATTCCAATAGTCCACGTGCTCTTCCAGTGCGATGACGTCCGCACCTGGCAGCGGCTGTCGCTCCGCTAGCTTCTGCAGCAACGCATCCGCCGGCGGACAGCTCGACGAAGACGTCTGCGCCGCAGCCGGCGAAGCGCAGCACCCGCATAAAACAAAACCAGCGAGGAATACTCGCAGCGCGCGCCCAGATAACTTCCTCATTCCGTTGAACCCTGGAGTGCAAACTGTTTCTGACATGGTCAAACCTTCTCTGCGACCCACTCCAATCGTTTCGCGAATGCAGGCGGCAATCGTCAAGTCTCCGAACATTATCCCACAACGCTAAGAGCTCCGCGGGGCGGGCCCAATCCGCCGTACAGCGTGCTCGAGAGTCTCCCTGCTATATTCTGATAACGGTTCAGATTCAGATGATGGAACAAGCTGAAACTGGTTGACCTAAGTCTCAGACAACAGCGGAAGGGCTGCTACAACGCGGCGTTGGCGATGCCACAGGCGAAATGCACCACGATTAAGGCGTTTGTTCGCGCGAACGCGCAAACCCCTCAGGCAACGTGCGAGTGCTAACCGCTTGCCTGGGGCACACACAACTCGATTCCGACAATTCCGTCCATCGAATGTCCGCTTTGCAAGAAGGCCCGATAAATCCGAACTGTCTAATTTCCCTGCGCTTGAAACGTGTATGTACCGGCAGCAAGGCGGCCCACGCGGTCCGAACTACTTCTTTTGGGCCAACGAGCGGATGTATGTGACCAGGCCGTGAATTTGATCGTCGTTGAGGGAGCCCTTGAATGACGGCATGCCGCCCCTGCCATCGGAAATTATCTGGGCGAGTTCGCTATCGGTCTGCTTCTGGACTGCCGGCGACCGAAGGTCCGGAACATTCATGGTTTTTCCGACCTGAGACCCACCTCCATCTTGACCGTGGCAGACTACGCATTTCTCTCGGAACATGGAAGCGCTGCTGGCGCCGTTTTGGCCGTTATCGGCGCGAACGACCGAGGCAACAAAAAACGTAAGACTAACAAAAAGCAGCAGCAGAAGCGTGAAAACAAAAATTACGTAGTGTTCGGCGTTGTCTCGATTCATGGCTTCTCCTTCATTTACAATTTTTTGGTCCCGCTGCGGTGGCTTCTGCTTGGGACGGCGCAGCAACTGTCTCATCAGCTTAGACCGAGACTTGTGAAAGGCAGATCCCTCACCCTTTTTCCAGTCGCGGCGAAAACGGCATTGCAGAACGCCGCCACAAACGGCGGGACTCCTGGCTCACCGACGCCTGCGGGTGGCGCATCGCTCTCGACGATGTGCACCTTGGTCTGGAAAGGCGCCTCGTTAATTCGAGCCACCGGATAGTCCTGAAAGTTCGATTGGTTGATCGCGCCCTTGGTGGCCGTAATTTCGCCGCTACGCACGATGCTGGCCCCGAATACTGCCGCGCCCTCGAACTGCGCGCGCGTTGCTTCCGGATTTACGACGAGACCCGCATCCAGAACCGTGTCCACGCGCGGTATGTGCACCTCGCCCTGGTCGCTGACTTCCACCTCAACGACCGTTGCCACGTAGGTCAAGAAACTGCGATGCGCGGCAATTCCTACGCCACTGCCCTTGCTGTGTTTGCGTTTTCCCCAGCCGGATTTTTCCGCGACCATCTCCGTAACATGGCGTAGCCGCCCGGTTTCCCAGGGATAGGTATCGAGAGATGCCCCGTAGTTCGGATAATTGACGCCAGTAAAATCAATGGTGCGCGGTTGCCCAATCAGATCGAGCAAGTAATCCACCTGATCACGCCCGGACGCAATTGCCAGCTCATCCGTGAAGCATTGAACGGCAAACGCGTGATAGATGTTGGCCACCGAGCGTAGCCAGCCGATGCGGACGTGCCCTTTGGCCGGTCCATTTTCGATGCGAAGATTCGGAAGATCGTAGGGAATGTCCAGCCAGCCCTGCTGCAGATGGCCTGGGTCGCCATAGACCGCGTTCACATCGAATGTCGAAGTAATTGGAGGAAAGACCGACCGTTGCAACCAGGCTGTCGGCTTGCCGTTCGTGCCCAACGCCGCCTTCATATACATGCTTGCGACTGCGTTGTAATAGTCGAACTTGATGTCGTCTTCGCGCGTCCAGACTACCTTCACCGGTCGACCGAGTTTCTTCGACAAAACCGCGGCCTCGGCAACGTAATCGGGCTTGGACTTGCGCCCGAATCCTCCACCGAGCAGAGTTACGTGGCAAATTACGTCTTCCTTCGCGATACCCAGCTCCCTCGAGACGATGTCTTGCACAGCTTGGGGGTTTTGCGTCGGTGCCCACGCGGTCACTTTGCCGTCTTTAAATTCAGCAAGCGCGACCATCGGTTCCATCGAAGCGTGCGCCAGAAGCGGAACGTAGTAGTCCGCTTCATAGACTTTTCCACCTTTGGCGAATGCCGCGTCCGCGTCACCAAAATTGCGCACTACTTTGCATGGCTTATGGGAGGTTTCTCGCAGCTCGTTCTTATATGCATCCGAGTCGTAGGTTCCGTTTGGCCCGTTGTCCCAGGAGATGTTCAGCTTCTTGCGGCCTTGAAATGCAGCCCAGGTGTTGTCTGCGATTACCGCGATGCCGCCGAGCGGCTGAAACGCCGGCGGAGGCTGGAACGGATCCAAGGCGACAGTCTGACGCACGCCCGCAACCTTCAAGGCTTCCTTATCGTCGAACGTTTTCACTTTGCCGTCGAGAACGGGCGGGTGCTCCACTGACGCGTACACCATGCCGTCTACACGAGCGTCCATTCCATAAATCGCTTTCCCCGTTACGAGCGTTTCGAGATCGTAGCTGACCTCGCCCTTGCCTATATAACGCCAGGCGCTCTTTGGCTTGAACTTCAGGTCTTCCTTGGGGGGAACCGGCAGTTTTGCGGCAGCGTTCGCCAGTTCGCCGTAACCTGCCCTACGATTCGTCGAACGATGGACGACCACGTGTAAATCGGTTTCGCATTCCGCCGGCGGAACATTCCACTGTTGAGCCGCTGCTTGAATCAGCATGAATCGCGCGGTGGCTCCAGCTACTCGCATCGTGTCGTAGAACGATCGAATCGAATGCGAGCCGTCGGTATTCTGATCGCCGTACCGCTTGTCGGCAATGGCCTGCTCGATCTTCACTCGTTTCCAATCGGCATCCAATTCATCGGCGACAACAAGCGGCAGACTCGTGCGGCTGGTCGTGCCCATCTCCGAGCGGCTAGCCACGATCCAGACGGTGCCGTCCGGGTTAATTCCGAGGAAAACGCTCGGATGCAATATGGCGTGGTCCGCGTTTGTGTCGTGTGGTAGCGTGTCACCGAACGCAAGGCTGGGGTAAAGCCGCACACCCAGCACAAGAGCGCCTGCAGCGATGACGCCTCCTCTCAGAAAGCCCCGCCGGCTGACGTTCTCGATGGTGTTCATGCCATTTGCCCCGCGGCTGCTTTAATTGCCGCGCGAATCCGCTGATATGTGCCACACCGACAGATATTCCCGGCCATGGCGTCGTCGATTTCTTGATCGCTCGGCTTCTTGTTGCTGCTCAATAAAGCCGCGGCTTGCATGATTTGTCCCACCTGGCAATAACCACACTGCGGCACATTGATCTGCATCCAGGCCTTCTGTACCGGGTGCAATCCGTTCTTTTCCAAGCCTTCTACGCTCGTGACCTCTTTTCCAGCGGTGGCGCTCATCGCGGTCACACAGGATCGCGTGGCTTGGCCGTTTAGGTGAACCGTACATGCACCGCAAAGCCCGATGCCGCAGCCAAATTTCGATCCCGTCAGCGCCAAGACGTCGCGCAGATACCACAGCAGCGGCATGTCAGGATCGCCGCTAAACGATTGATCAGACCCATTCACTTTCAGTTGAATCATGGCCGCTCCTCACTTTCGATGCGCGACATTGAATCCATCCGGCTGGACCAGCTGCTCTTAGGGCCCACGGCACATCGCTTCAGAACCCAACTCACCGGTAGAGGCAAGCGTCGTGCCTTTTGCAAGGATCCCCCATATTGATGCAAACCACTGCCGGCAAGGAACATACCAGCCAAAGCCAGTGGCTCACCCCGGAGAGGCTGGCTTCAAGGCGTCAGATTCTTGACGCGCTGTCGGCCGGTTGGAAGTTTTTGGACGACCGTATTCGGTTCGCGATTCGCTCCTTCAATTCTCAAAAGCGTTGAGCTGTAGCGGTTCGGCTCATCACCCGGCTTGAAATTTCCAGCGAGCGCTTCGGCGCAGCGGATGGCCGCGCGGAGGTATTTCGTGTTTCCGGTCATTTCGTACAGCCGGAGGTATGCGTGACCATCCTCGCCGACAACGTGAGGCTCCACGTGTCCCCTAGCCATTTGGCGGATGTAGACACGTCGCGATCTGCGCGAATCTGTCGGCGGAGGTCTTGCGTATGTCCAGAGAACTCGTCGAACTTTCCAATGTCTTGGCACAATCGACTGATCGCGCCGCAGCGAGCGCGGTAGCCGTCCATAGCGAGCCGCGCGGCTCTTCGAGCGGTGTGGTTTGGCGTCCGGGTGTCGTGGTTACCGCTGAACACGCTTTGCACCGGGATGAAGAAATTCAATTAACTCTTCCCGACAGCCGAGTCGTGCCTGCTACTTTCGCGGGGCGGGATCCATCAACCGATGTTGCGATCTTAAAGTGTGCGGAAGCTTCTGTCGCGGTACACGAATTCGGAGATGCCACCTCACTTAAACCGGGCAATCTTGCGCTCGTGGTTGGCCGCACAAGAGCGAGCGGCCCGATCGCCGGGCTCGCGGTGGTCAGCCTGGTTGTGACCGAGCGCCGTGCTTGGGCGGGCTCTTCCCTGGCTCCTTACGTGCGACTCGATATCGGCTTGCAACCAGCCGCGATTGGCGGCGTAGTGATCGACGCGCACGACCGGGCAGTCGGCATCGCCACGCCTCGCTTTGCACGATTCGGCGCGATCGCTATTCCCGCCGCTACGGTGAATCGCGTGGTGGACATCCTTCTCGAGAAGGGCCGTATCCCACGCGGCTACCTGGGCGTCGGCCTCCAATCCGTCCGCTTACCCGACGCTCTTCGGCAATCCTTGCAGCGCAACGAAAGAGGCGCAGCTATCGTTCTCGAAGTCGAGCCGAATGGGCCAGCGCAGAAAGCGGGAATCGTCATTGGCGACATTCTGGTTTCGCTCGCAGGGCGACCGGTCACGCGGCTGGAAGACATCCATTCGCAACTACAAGAGGAAGTGATCGCCAAATCGCTGCCCCTGAAATTCATCCGGGGAGGCGCGCTCCAGGAAAAGAGCATTGTGGTAGGCGAGCGTCCGCACGGAGGAGACTAACGTGGCTATCTCGGGTCTCGGTGAAGTCGCTGAACAATTGCGGCGCTCGACTGTTGTGATTTATGCCGGAGGCAGCGGCTCCGGCATCATCTGGTCAATGGACGGCATGATTGTGACGAATGCGCATGTCGCGCGTCGCCCCCGGGTAAAGGTTCAGCTTTGGGACGGGCGCGAATTGGAAGCAGAGATCGTGTCCCGAAATCCCCGCCGTGACCTCGCCCTAATTCGTGTGAACGCGAACAACCTGCCCGCGGCCCCTGCGGCTGATTCATCGCAGGTCCGTCCTGGGGAATTGGCCATTGCCATCGGGAACCCGCTCGGTTTCATCGGAGCGCTCACGACGGGCACGGTTCACGCGGTAGGACCGCTCCGTGGTCTTGGCCCATACTCTTGGATACAGGCTAACCTCCGGCTTGCTCCAGGTAATTCCGGTGGGCCGCTCGCCGACGCCCGCGGCCGGATCATTGGAATCAACACGATGGTCGCAGGCCGCCTGGCACTCGCGATTCCGAGTAACGCAGTGCTGGATTTTTTATCTTCCGGCTCCTCGGATTCTTGGCTCGGAGTGACCATTCATCCAGTCCAGGTTCCCCAGGTTGCGGGGCGAGGCAGGACTTTCGGACTGGTTGTTCTCGAGGTCGAGCCTGGCAGCCCTGCCGCGAACGCGTCGTTCCTGCCCGGTGACATCTTGCTTGGCACGGAAGGAAGATGGTTCACATCAATCGATGATCTATCGCAAGTCCTGCTTGGCAGCGGCCCGCGTGTCGCGCGCCTCGAATTCTTGCGCGGGGACTACTTGCGAGTTCGCCGGGTTTCCGTTCAACTGGGAGGCGGGCTTGTTTCCGGGAGTGACATCGCCGCGTGATACGTGCATTCATCGTTGCAGCTTCTCCTGCAGTACGCAGTAACTTGGAGAATGTGCTCGCCGCTCAAGGTTTGGAAGTCGCGGGCACTGTTTCCAGTGTTGAGCTTGTCGCCGATCAACTTGTGGACCGAGGAGCGGACGTTGTCTTAATAGATGCAACCACGGAGCAGTTCGAGGCGGTCCTTCGATCGATCGACGAACTGGAACTCGCTTTGGAAACCGCGGTTGTCCTCCTCGTTGACCATCCCCCGCCCGGATCGTTTACCAAAGCCGTACGTATAGGCATCGGGGCGATCCTACCGACCGGGGCGTCACCTGAAGAGCTTGTTGCAGCGATGCAGGCCGCAACGGCTGGACTTGTTGTCGTCCATCGTGACGAGATGGACTCAACTTTTCCCGCGACCACACCTGCATCACGCCTGCTTGTCGAGTTAGCCGAGCCTTTGTCACCTCGAGAACGCGAAGTGCTCCAAATGCTCGCGAGCGGACTGGGGAACAAAGAAATTGCGGCGCGACTCACGATTTCCGAACATACCGTGAAGTTCCACGTCGCATCCATCCTCGGCAAGCTCGGCGCCGCGACCAGAACCGAAGCAGTGACTCTGGGCATTCGGCATGGATTGGTCCTTCTGTGACACCGTTATGACCCGACGCGATGTGGAGAAGGACTTCGGCTCACAAATAGGGCTTTGAATCCAGACACGCGGGACATCTCGCGACACCCAAACCACTCTCAAACTAACAAGAACCCCCAGACGGCAATCTGCGCGACAATAACCGCGCGTACATAAATAGATGCACCCACCACTTAGGAGAAGCTTACTAGGATTGCTGGCTGGAGCAGCGGCCAGCCCGGCCCTGGTGCCGAATCTCGGTCATCCGCTACTTAGTGTTCTGTGGGGCATGATCGTGGGAGCAGTTTATTCTGCGGGCTTGCACCCCACGCGCCGGGCCTATGTCGATAACCTTTTGACGGGTGCCGCACTGGGGATACCGCTATGGGGCCTTATCAGCGTAATTGCAATTCCGCTCCTTTCCGGGAAGACACCCGAGTGGACCGCCGAGCAGATGCGCGGTCATTTTCCCGCGCTCGTTGGGTGGGTGTTGTATGGCGCTTTGCTGGGTCTGATCACCCAGGGCTTGACCGACATCGCTGAGACAGTCCGCGGTTCGGAGGTCGCGGACGTGTCGCCCGCGGCACAAGAGAAGAAACGGATCGTGATAGTCGGTGGCGGCTTCGCCGGTATGCGTACGGCAGAGTGCCTGGAGAAACAATTCCAGGGAGACCCCTCGGTTTCAATTGCCCTTGTGAGTGACACGAACGCGCTCCTGTTTACTCCCATGCTCGCCGAAGTAGCTGGAAGCAGCCTTGAACCCAGTCATATCAGCACACCTCTGCGTACCAGCCTGTATCGGACGGAGTTCATCCGCGCACGGGTCTGCGAAATTGATCTCGAGGGCCGCCGCGTGTCTTTGGACACTGGCCACGCTGCCAGTGGGACGGCTTCTCGGCGCGAAGTTCCTTACGACCAATTGGTACTGGCCCTCGGTTCGGTTTCAAATTACCTGGGCATGGCGAACATCGAGAAGCTCGCGTTTAATTTCAAAAGCCTTCTGGACGCCATCCGAATCCGCAACCACGTCATCGAGATGTTCGAACGCGCCGACCGTGAGCCCGACTCCGGCGTTCGGCGCACTCTTCTTACCTTTGTAATCGCTGGGGGAGGGTTTGCGGGCGTCGAACTTGCGGGGGCATTGAACGACTTTGCGCACGGGATTCTGGCCGACTACCCCAACCTACATTCCGAGGACCTGAGTGTCGTGCTGGTTCATTCGCGGGACCGCATCCTGCCGGAATTGAGTGAGTCATTGGCCCGTTATGCACAGAACCGGATGGAAGCGCGCGGAGTTACTTTCCGGCTGAACACACGCTTAGCCGATGCGAACCCAGGGGTCGTGGTCTTAAGCGACGGTGAAATCCGCGCCCAAACTCTTGTGTGGACAGCGGGAACAGCTCCTAATCCACTGCTGAAGTCGCTTCCAGTCGAAAAAGACAAGCGCGGCGCCCTGGTGGTGGAGAACACGCTCGAACTGCACGGCCATCCAGGGGTGTGGGCCTTGGGTGATTGCGCCGCGGTGGCCGATGCGAAGTCCGGCAAGCTCTGTCCCCCTACTGCTCAATTTGCGCTGCGGGAGGCAGAAGTTCTCGCGAAGAACATTCGCGCGGAACTGCACGGCCGACCCAAGCAACGCTTTCATTTCGATTCGCTGGGAGCGCTGTGCGTCGTGGGACATCAGACTGCTTGTGCTGAACTGGCGATTCCATTTGCGAGTAACAAATCCGTGCGTTTTTCCGGACTGTTTGCGTGGCTAATGTGGAGAGGAATATACCTCGCGAAATTACCGGGCCTCGAAAGAAAGATTCGCGTACTTGTAGATTGGACGATTGAACTTTTCTTCCCGCGCGACATCGTTCAAACAATCGATTTACAGTGAGGAGCAATTAGTGTCTTCGGGCTTGAAAGTAGCAGCGCAAGTGAATCAGGCGGCCAGTTCGTTCAATTGGATTGACGCGCTGCTCGGTCTTCTAGTTGGTAGCGCCGGAGGCGCACTCGGTAGTGTGCTGCTCACTTCATCGCTGGTTAGCGGCGCTATGCTTGGTGCTTCGTTCGGGCTTGCGTTGGGTCTTTTCTTCGCGCATCGAGCGACGAGCTCAGGTGCGGGATTGATTTGGGGACTTGGAGCTTCCTTTCTGCTGTGGTTGGTTCTTCCGGCGGGAATCTTGCCTTGGCTGGCTGGGTCTGGCCACGGGATGGCTAAGCTCACGGATGCCCGCGAACAATTTCCGGCGCTGGTCGCGTATCTGATCTGTCTGGGAATGCCGGTTGGTGTGGCGCTAGGAGTCTGCGGTAGTTTGAGGGGGAGGCTGAGGAGTCAACCGTTTCACTGGTGGCGCGCGATCATCGTTGGTGGATTTTCAGGTGTACTTGGTGGAATGATTTTTGGGCACTGGTCGTCTGTCGGCGAGTTCTTCCCTTTGATCGGCGGGCTCGCTGAGCCGCACTCTCGCATCGCGACCGTGGCGCTTCAATTTGGCGTGGCCATATTCATTGGTTCCAGCTTTGGACTGCTCTTCCAGCGCGACGTGCGAGGCTACGGTTCGTCCATGGGTTGGGGATTGGGATTTGCGATTTTCTGGTGGTTCTTGGGGCCCCTCACTCTTTTCCCGCTTGTCTCGCGAGTGCCCTTGGACTGGTCGGCAGATAATGGCAGCGACCTTTTCGGTTCACTGGTGGGCCACATCCTCTACGGACTGATTCTGGGAGTCGCCTACGCGACGATCGATCGCTTGTGGGTAAAGCTGTTCATCGAGTCTGATCCCTTGAATCGGGAGCCCGAAGGCCCTGGCCTTCTGGTACTGCGTTCACTCAGTTGGGGAGCGCTCGCTGGTCTCGTGGGCGGACTTGTTTCGAGTCCGGTGATGATTGCCACGGGCGTGCTGCCTAAGATTGCCGGCCTCGATACTCCACTCTCCATTTTTCGCGCTCTGCTTTGGCATTTCTTGGTGAGCGCGCTAATTGGCATGACGTTCGGATTGCTTTTTCGACGCGAGTCTTCCAGTATCGGGCTCGGTGTGATGTGGGGTTGGCTGTTTGGATTGATCTGGTGGTATCTGGGACCAATGACGTTCCTGCCTCTGCTGCGGACGGACGAGATCGACTGGCGCACGAGTGCAGCTTCTGCACTACTTCCATCTCTCATGGGGCACTTGATCTTCGGAGCGACGACAGCGTTTGTATTCCTTTTTCTCGAGAGGCGCTATACCCGTCGACTGCTTCTCAGTCCGCGAACCGCCGCCTACGAACTGCGCCGCGTCCGCCCGGTGGGAACGCCCGCCCCAGCCCTATGGCTTTTCGCACTGGGTATGGGTGTGCTTCTGCCAATCCTCCTAGGCTAGTCAATTACGTTCCATCAGCGCTCGACGACTGTCCCAACTGAACGTGGAGCTTTTTAACTCTTTCCGAATCTCCTCTCGTGTGTGTCCGATCGCTTGCATGGCAACAGTCGGGCTGAGATTGTAGTTTTTCGAATCGTGCCTCCCGCACATTTCTAGTTCAAGTCATCCGGTCTCGCCGCACTCCTATTCGGCCAGCCGTTTTCTAGGGTCGACCGCCAGCCACGCTAGCCCTCCCACGACGCAAAGTACGGCAGCCGTTAGGAACGAGGCCGTCCACCCGTAGTGCTCCGCGATCCAAGGCGTCATAATTGCAGTAATCGCTCCGCCTGCTTGAGCGCCCATGTTCATAAATCCAGAGACGGCACCTGAGGATCTTCCGCCAATGTCGGCGGTCACACTCCAGAACGAACTCTGCGCAAGATAGAGCATGCCCGCGCCGCCCGCGAGGACCAGGCTCGCTAGCTGCGCGTCGGCGGTTCGCGAACCGATTACCAAGAACACTGCTGTGAAAGCAATGGAAACTGCCGCAACGCCGCAACGTCCCAACCGCTCGCCGCGCCACTTCGTCAGGCGGTCATTGAGCACCCCACCGAGCGCACAGCATACGGCCATCGCAAGAAAAGGAAGCATGCCGTAAAACGCGCTGGCTTTCAAATTCAAGCCACGTACTTTCGCCAGGTAGATATAGAACCAGCTGAAAAAAATCCATGCCACGTAGCCGAAACAAAAATAGCTTAGCGTCATGGCCCACACTTCGCGGCTCGTCAAGATTTTGCTCCAGGGAATTCGTGCGCTGAGACTGGCGAGCGTCAGGCCCTCGTCAATCTTTCGTTTCTCGCCTGGAGAGACCCACGGATGTTGCTCCGGCGTGTCACGGGCAAGCGCAAACCAAATTGCCCCGGCGACGACTCCGATCGCCGCGCAAACCAAAAACGACGCGCGCCAGCCGTGATGCAACATCACCCGCGTGATTAGCGGAGGCGAGATTCCCGCACCCACCCCAACGCCCGCGAAAATCCAGCCGTTGGCGACGCCGCGCTCGCCCATCGGAATCCATCGAGCTACGAATTGATTTGAAGCGGGATAAATGATCGATTCGCCGGCACCCAACAGGAAGCGAATGCCGATGAATATTGCAAGCGCCCCAGCGAGCGAGGGGGGTACTGCAGCCGTTAGGGCGGTGAAAATTCCCCACCACACCACGCCCGCCGCCAGCACGCGCCGCGGCCCCAGCCGGACGACCAGTGCCCCAGCAATCGTCTGGAACAGCGCGTATCCCCACAGAAACGCGCTGAATACCGAACCGAGCTGTACATTGGTGAGGCCGTAGCTGGTGGCGATGGAGCTTCCCGCGATAGACATATTGACGCGGTCAAGAAACGCAACGCAACTCAGCACGAAGAGCCAGAAGATCAGCAGCCAGCGCACGCGAGTCGAACCGGGATGGTTTGTTCCGGAGACATTCAATTTCACGTGACCGTCTCCCTGAACGAGGCGCGAATGGAATTCACTTCAGTGAATGCGCCGGCGCGCTGTTGGCTCACCTTTCGCCACCGTGATACTGTTTCGCCGTTTGCGATCGCGATTTCAATTCCCGAGCGGCGGCGTATGGAGTTTCTTGCGCCTCGCGCAAACAGGAGGCACTCATGATCGGCGCCCTGCGTCTCGCATTTCTCGTTGTGTTGTTCGGCGCTTACTCGCTGCCCGCACAGGCGCAGCTCGGGCTTTTCTCCACCGAGCAGCGCATCGCGTTCACGCCGGATTGGCATGGCGAGCGATTCGCCGACGGTCGCCCTAAAGTTGCCGACGCGATCCTTGCGCGCCTGAAAGATACCGACGCGGAGCAAGCCTGGGACGTGCTGCAGGAGGCCAACTACTTCAATCAATTTGAAGGGCACTGGAAGGTAATCAATCCGGGCGAGCGTATGGTCGGCCGGGTGGTCACAGCCGTCTTCCTGCCGCGTCGCCCTGACGTCGACTCCGTGATTCAGGCCATAGGAAAGAAAGAAGGCCGCATCGGCGACGAGAACTCCTGGATCATAGACATCCTCCAGCCCGGCGACGTTCTGGTTGTCGACCTTTTCGGCAAGGTGAAGGACGGCACCATCGTCGGCGACAATCTCTCCACCGCGATTTTCGCGCACAGTCACAACGGGTTGATTGTGGACGGCGCGGTGCGCGATGTCAGCGGAATTCAGGAGATACACGGATTCCAGGTTTACACTCGTGATTTCGATCCCTCGGCGCTCGAAAACGTCATGTTGGTCGGCATCAATGTTCCCATCCGCATAGGCCAGACGACCGTGATGCCGGGAGACATCGTGCTCGGAGACCCAGAGGGCATCACTTTCATTCCTCCCCAACTGGCTGAGAAAGTTGCGGGAAACTCGGAAATGGGTCATCTGATTGATGATTGGGGCCACCAGATGCTCCGCGAAGGCCGTTACACACCTGGTCAAATTGATTCGAAATGGACCTCGCCCATGGTTCAGGAGTTCAACAAATGGCTCGAGCAGAAAGGCTCGAAGCTTCGCATGCAGGAAAAATAGCCTGGATTAGATTGGATGCGCGCGCAGCAGCTCGGCGATTTTCGCGCCCACGATGGCATCCTCGCCCGTTTGCAGCATAAAGGAATTCATCGCCAGACCCGTTTCTGTGCTCTCCACGACGATAGAAGGTGTTCCTTTGCGCAGCAGTCCTGCAGCCTCGCGCGGTGCGAGTGCGATGCGCCGCGGATCCCAATTGATCTGAACATGCGGCACATGGTTGGCGATGTCCGGCACAAAATAAGCCGTGCTGACTCCAGGCACCTTGGTGACATCCGCTGAAATTTTGTCGAGCCTGCTCCACCATTCCTTGGTCAGCGCGTCGTGGTCCTCGTTCAAATAGATTTCGACCGCTTTGATCATCCCAACGATTTCTTCCTTGCCCACTTTCTGGCCGCGGCCGAGCGTGTCTTCGAAGGGACTGTTGTTCAACAACGCGTTGTGCACCATCTCCTTCCGTCCGATCAACAATCCCGCGCACTGTGGGCCGCGCATCGCTTTGCCGCCGCTGAAGGTGATCATGTCGTAGCCCATTTGCGCGTAGTCCCACAGATGCGAAACGGGCGGCGTGTCGGCCGCGGCGTCGATCATCGCCGGCAGGTTGTACTCTTTTGCCAGCTTCGGCCACTCCTCTACTTTGATTTGCCCCGCGGCGTTCGCGAAATTCGTAAAGTGCATCATCGCGGTTTTTGGTCCGACGGCGTTGTGCAGCTCGTCGCGAGTTTCGATCACCACCAGCTTGACACCCGTCGCGCGCAACTGATGATCGAAAGGATTGCGGTGGGTCTTCTGGATGATGACTTCGGATTTCAGTCCGGTCAGATCCGGCAACTGTTGAATCAGCTGTTCATTGTCGCCGGTTAATAAGCCGGCGAGGCCGGATTGGATCGCGGCTGCAGCGCCGGATGTCACCAGAACCGAATAACCGTCGGGCAATTTCAGCATCTGCGCGAGGCGTTCGCCCGCCGCTCGTTCCAATTCTGGAATGCTGACGAAATGCTTCGACCCTAACGCCATTACTGCTTCGACCTCGGGCCGGATTAGCGATCCGCCGAGCGTCGTCATCGTGCCCTGGCCGTTGATGACGGTTGTGACGCCGAGCTCCTGGTACACATTTCCCGTGGCTCCAAATCCGGAAATCTTATCCACTTGTGGCGGAGTCGGGGCGGCACTGGCGACGCGGAGCCGCACGCCGCTCCACGCCGCCGCTGCCACTGCGCCCGCCGTTGCTAGAAATGATCTGCGATTCGATCGAATGTCCATGGCCAGCTCCTTGTTGGCGTTATTTGCGGACGACGGCAGCGCTGCAATTGATTTCGACCAGCGAATTCCCGGGCAAGGCCGCGACGGCTACGCAAGTACGTGCGGGTCCGCCATTCGGGAAATATGTCTTGAAGACTTTGTTCAGGCCGTCGTAATTGTCAATGGAAGTGAGAAAAACTGTGAGTTGCAGGATGCTGTCCATGGTTCCGCCGCCCGCCTCAACGACGGCCTTCACGTTCTCCATCACCTTCTTTGTGTGCGATTCGATATCCATGGGAATTTCACCCGAATCATGCGAATGCGCGCCTTGGCCGGCGATGTAGATCACGCCGTCGTAGACGATGACCGGTGTGATGAATCCTTTGCCGGCCGGTTTGCCGTCGTAATCCAGCTTTTGCACTTCGTTCTTCTGGGGCGCTGCCGATGCTGCCTTGCCCAGCGCTCCTGCAATTCCAAAACCGGAAAGAAATGTGGCGAACCGAGCGGCGAAGTTCCTGCGTGATACCTGCGTACGGATCATTTTGCGTTCCTCCTCGTAAAATGGGCTTTCTTGGAGACCACAACAACCAAATGTCCAAAGCTATGGCAAGGCAAAGGCAAATACGTCGCTGCCGGACGCGATCGCCACGTACTGCTTGCCATCTACTGCAAAACTCATCGGCGAAGCGTGCATCAACTGCCCTGTATGGAAATGCCAGAGCGGCGCGCCAGACTGCGCATCCACCGCTTCGAAAGATTCGGCATCGTCGCCAAAAAAGGTAAGGCCGCCCGCCGTTGTCATCGTTCCGCCGGAAGAATGGCCAGCTCCGATCTGCGGATAGCGCCAAGCGAATTTTCCGGAGCTGACGTCGTAGGCCAGCAGAATTTTCTCCGGACTCCGGTTGCGTGGGTGCTTAATTCCAGTCGAGTAGTACGTTCGGCCTTCTTCGAATTGCTGGGGTTTTAAGAAATACGTCGCGCAATCTTCCATCGACAGGAAATAAAGCAGGTGAGTCGCAGGATTGTAAGAAGGGGAATACCAATTCGTGGCACCCTCGAAGCCCGGACACACCAGCGTTCCTTCGGCGGTGGGCGCGACGTCGGTGCGGATAGGCCGTCCGGTCGCGTCAATGCCACTTGCCCAATTCAATTTTTCGGCGAAGCGAGTGGCGGAGAGAAATTTCCCATCGGTGCGGTCGAGAACGTAGACGAACCCGTTGCGGTTCGCTTCGAGCAGTAATTTTCGTGGCTCGCCCTGGTAGACCGCGTCGAGTAAAACCGCAGTTTCCGTCGCGTCGTAATCGAACAAATCATGCGGAGTGAATTGGAAGTGCCATTTCAATTTTCCGGTGTCCGGATCGAGCGCAACGACGCAATCCGTGTAGAGATCGTCGCCCGGGCGTACGGCGCCATCGAAATCCGGCGCCGGATTGCTAGTGCCCCAGTACAGCGTGTTCAAATCGGGATCGTAGGTCCCGGGCATCCAAGTCGTACCGCCACCGCGCTCGTACGTTTTCCCTGGCCAGCTTTCCGAGCCGGGTTCGCCCGGCCCCGGAATCGTCCAGAATCGCCACTGTTCCTTTCCAGTCTCGGCATTGTAAGCGGCCACGAAGCCGCGCACACCGTCATCGCCACCAGATGTGCCGACAAGCACTTTGTCGTGAACGACGAGGGGCGCGCTCGTCGCTCCGTAGTTCTTGTTTCCGTTGGTGTAGGCGACGTCCCAAAGTAAATGTCCGGAGCGGGCGTCGAGGCACACCAGGTGCGCATTATCCGTGAGGATGTAGACACGCGAATGCCAGACGGCGACGCCGCGGCTGTGATGTTGCGAAGCGTCGTCGATCAATCCTTCGCTGATCGGCCGCGAATAGTGCCATATGCTGCGGCCGGCGCGAGCGTCCACCGCGTACACATCGTTCGCCGCGCTGATAAAAAGAATCCCGTCGACTGCTACAGGTGTAACCTCAAGGTCACTCGAGGCCCGCACGTGAAACGCCCACTGCGCGCGCAGCTGGCCGACGTTTGCGGAGTTAATCTGACTCAGGCTCGAGTAGCGGCGTCCGGAATAGTCGCCGTTGTAAGAAGGCCAATTAGCACCTGGCGGAGAGACGCGAAGGCTTTCTGGAGAAACATCTACAACCGTCGAAACCGCTGCACCGCTGGCCTGCGCAGGCGTCTGTCCCTGCGCGGGTAAGGTCATTGCGGTGAGAGTTCCGGCCATGAGTAGAGTGCTAGTAGCCGTTCGGGGAAACCTTCGCCGCAGATGATTCAAAACGCGTCGCATCTTGCTAGGAAATCCCCGTCACGGCCGTTTCGCCCAGAACGCCGCGGTTTTCGCCATGCTCGCCTTCGACAGAAACTTTCACGCGCTGTGTTCCGGACGGTACCTTCACTTCCCGACTCAAGTTCAGCGGTTCAGCCGGTTCCGCGTTGCCCAACCGCAGCGTCGTGAGCTCTACGCCCCTCGCATCCATGAAATGCGCGATCACCTGTCCTGGGAGAAATACGCCGAACGATCCGGTAATGCGGACACCTGCCGCGGTTCGCGCCGCTAATAAAGGTTCGCCAATCAGGCCGCCTTCCGCTACACCGGCAAACTCTTTCCCGGTACGCGCTGGGTACCACTTCGTGTCCATCGCGTACGTTTGGCCCGGCGCAATTGTCGCCATCGGGCTATTGAGCTCTGCCTCCATGTAGTAGGGCGCGTCATCGGCGCTGCTACGGATCTCTGGCCGGCCTCGCTCGTTCATTTCCACCGCAGGTCCGTTTTTGTAAAAGATCACACTGGCCTTGGCGGGATACTTCGCATTCGGCTGGTATCGAAATCGTTCCACCATCGCGTAACCCGAGGCACGGTCCACTACCGCGAGCCAGTCGCCCGGCGAATCCACCCACACTTCATTTTGCAGATATAGCCAGTGCAGCCGGAACAGGCCGCCGGTCACCGCGAGCGAGGGATCATCCGCCAGTCCAGAGCGCACGTGAAATCCGTCCAGGTATGCGCTATTAGGATTCGCCGGCGTGAACGCCCAAAAATTGTGATTGTAGTCGGCATCATCACGCGCGTCGGCGGTATCGTATTGCGTTACCGATTGCATGGACCATTCAATTGGGTGCGTTGAGGCATTTTTCATCACGGAGTGAAACGAGATCTCCGGCGAATCGCTGCCCAGCGCAATCTCGCGCGAAAACTGTAAGCCGGTGCGTTCGTCGGCCGGCCCAGCCATCCGCACTGCGCAGCGCGGACTGGATGAGACGACCGTCACCTTGTAGTCCCCGTCGTCGAGCACATCGGATACCGGCCCCGGCCAATGCTGCGCGTCTTGGTTGCCCTCAGGCATGGGCCAGATCTTGTCTCCGCCATAGTTGTACCAGCGCCGCGGAGCGCCGGGAGCCAGCGGCGGGAAGTATTTCCCTTTAAGTTCTCGATTCTCGAAGAGGTAGGCGTGCCCTGCAAACCTGACTTGCATCAATCGTCCGCCGAGCTTCGGCACTATAATCAGCTCCACCCAGTGATTCGTCATGCGCACCGCCGGCAATCCTTCGTGCGTAGCAGTGCTAACTTCGCAACTATCGACAGCCGCGACTGTGTCCAGGGCCGCACCCTGCTCCGCAACAAAGCCGGCGGCACACACCGCCGCAAACAAAAACGCGCCCGCCCAGATGAATCCACGCCGTTGGTCAAAGCTGATCACGTTAAGGTTCCAATAAACCCCGCTGGTCCGCCTTCATAGCCGCCCAAACTTCTTTACCGCCGCCTCAATCGACTTCAGCTTCTCGATATACGCGTACATCGAGTGCTCCTTGAAATCCATCTCCTGCGCCAGCGCCAGCACTTCCTTCGCGTGCGCTCGCGGCACGGCCACGACACCGTCGGAATCCGCCACCACGATGTCCTGCGCGTTCACCGAGACCCCGTCGCAGACCACCGGCACGTTCGCCCCCGCGAAACGATAGTGATGCACGGAAGTCGAAGGCACGATTCCGGTGGCGAAGACCGGAAAACCAATCTTTTGCAGGTAGGCGGTATCGCGTACCCCGCCGTCGATTACCGCACCCGAATAATTTCGCGCCGACATCGCCGTCGCCATCAAGCCGCCCATTCCCGCAATATCCGCGCCTTGTTCGAGCGCCATCACGTAGACGGAGTTGGCCCCCCCGCTATCGATGGCCTCAAGCATACCCGCGAGTGCGTCCGGATCTGTCGTGCCTTCGTCTTTCTTGAGTTGCACGGTGACGGCGAACCCCGCGAAGCGCGAGGTGAACACCGGCCGCATACGATGCGACATGTACCCACGCTGCCCGAAAAGCTGTTCGAGCGCGTCCGACACCGAGGCGACTTCGACGTGCCGGTATCCATCGAGCAGAGCGGCATCATCCGCTGATAGGGCCGGGGTGCCGGTTTGTGCCGCGCGTAATGGTCCAGCGGACCGAACGGAAATCGCCATGATCGTTACAGCCAGGGCGGCCACCAGAGCGAGAACTGCCAGTTTTCGTCTGCTTCCCTCCCGCAAGGCCGCCGCGAAAACTCTCGCTTTCATCATGCCCTCCCTCTGGAGCTCATTTTTGCGCACTCTACCACCGTTTTTTGGGTCGCGAAGGAGAACTCATTGTGGACACCAAGCTCTGTCATCTTTCCGATGGCCGAGGGGCCGCGTTTTTACTTGCAACTCGAACGTGCTTGCAAATCTGCTCCATTATTAAAATTCATTAAAAATAGCCGTTGACAGGTTTCTGGGCCTGCGGTAAGAGTTTGGCATTGGGGTGGGGTTCGGAGCTTTTTGCTGGCGTTTTTTCAACCGAATTCTGCGCGAGCCGCTTTGCAGTCTCCGCGCGGACTGAACCCCTTTTGGGTAAACAGGGGGACTCCTATGTACATTCCTCAGCGTTTTCTCGTAATTCTCGGGGGCGTCTTGTTGGCGGCCTTTGTGGTTTGGGCCAGTATTACCGGCAGTATCTCCGGCATCGTCACCGACCCGAGCGGTTCGGTTGTTCCGGGCGTCTCAGTAACGGCGACCAATACCGCCACGGGTGTGCAAGCCACCGTTCAGACCGACGGCGCCGGTTTCTACAGCTTCCCCAATCTTGCGGTGGGAGACTACGACATCGAAGTTAAGCAGACAGGATTCAAGTCCTACCGTAAGAGCGGTATCCACATTGACGCCAATTCCGTCATCCGCGCGGACGTGAAACTGGAGATCGGCCAAGTTTCCGAGAGTGTTACCGTCAGCAGCGACGCCGTCCACGTGGAGACGCAGAGCACGCAAATGGGCGAAGTGATCAACAGTCAAAAAATTACCGCAGTACCGCTCAATGGTCGCGACTTTACGGATCTACTGAGCCTGCAACCAGGCGTCGTGCCTTCCCAATACGCAGCGCAATCGGCAGGACTGAACGATCGGACGGTCTCCGGAAGCAACTCTCTGAATTCCGGGAACCAGTCAATCAATGGCCAGCGCGAAGCCGCCAACGGCTTCATGATCAATGGTGCCAACGTCAACGAAGGCAAGAACAATGGGACGGCAGTGATTCCCAACTTGGATTCGATCGAAGAGTTCCGAATCATCACGAACAACTTTGACGCCGAATACGGGAATTACAGCGGCGGCCAAATTAACGTCATCACAAAATCCGGCACGAACCTCTATCACGGTGATTTATTCGAGTTTAACCGAAACACGGCATTTAACGGCCGGGACTGGTTCGCACCTTCAATCGGCAAACTGATACAAAACCAGTTTGGCGGCACGGTGGGCGGCCCCATCAAAAAAGACAAAACATTCTTCTTTGCGGATTATCAAGGCACACGTCTTATCTTCGGGTCAACCGCCAGTCAGTTCGTTCCCAGCGTTGCGGATCGCAACGGAGACTTTACCGACCAGGAGTTGGCGCTGGCCACGGCGGCGGAGAGCACTAAGGCAAATACCGGCAGCACGAACGGTGTTGTCCAAGGCACGGCTTGGGCCCAAACGCTCACGGCTCGACTAGGTTACACGGTGACATCAGGCGAACCATACTTCACCGGCCCCACGCTGATGGATCCCACCCGGCCGGTATGCACCAGCACGGCACAATGCGTCTTGCCTAACGGCCAACTCCCACCTGCGAAATTTTCGCCCGCGGCTCAGGGCCTCTTGCCATTTGTACCGCAACCACTGAATGCCCTAGCAGGCGGTCCGAACTTCAACACCACGGCCGCGGAACAGAGACTACGCGACGACAAAGGTGGAATTCGGATCGATCAAAATACGGCGCAATTTGGGCTAATCTCCGGTTATTGGCATGTAGACGATGATACCTCGAACAATCCCTACCCGAATGGGGGCGCCAATGTGCCCGGCTTCAACGCCTTGAGTGCCAGTCGTGCGCAAGTTGTAGTGCTTGGTGATACGAAGTCCTTCGGCTCCACTTCGGTCAATGAGTTTCGCTTCAGCTATCTAAGAACCGCGAACCATCTGTTCTCACCACAGGGAGGGCTAGGGCCGACCCTTTCCTCACTGGGATTTACCTCCGGCTTCGATCAGCCTGGCGGCATCGGGCCAATAGCTCCGAGCCTGGAGGGTGTGCCCTCCGTATCGTTCGCCCTACTGGGTCTGAATATCGGAGTGCCCACGGATACAACCAAGCAATTCAACAACACATTTGAGTGGCTGGACAATTACACAAAGATCATCGGCACGCATAGCCTGAAGTTTGGCGGCCAGTTCCACTACGACCAGATCAACGACCGGAACTTCTTTGGCGAAAACGGCGATTTCACATTCGACGGCAGCGAATCCGGGTCGGATGTCGTCGACTTTTTTCTCGGCGCTCCCTCACAATTCATTCAGGCCAGCGAGCAGATTCTCGATTCCAGGTCAAAATACTTCGGATTGTATGGCCAGGATAGTTGGCGCATAACTCAGAATCTCACTTTCAACTATGGTTTGCGGTGGGAGTTCAGCCAACCCTGGTATGACACGCAGAACAAGATTGAAACAGTCGTGCCGGGGGTTCAGTCTGTAGTGTTTCCGGGCGCACCGACTAGCTATCTATTGCCGGGCGACCCGGGCGTGCCGCGAACGCTCGCACCGACTCGATATAACAATTTTTCGCCCCGGTTGGGTCTTGCTTACTCGCCCGGATTTAGTTCCGGACTCATTGCAAAATTGACGGGTGGGCCGGGCAAGACCAGCATCCGCGCAGGGTACGGCATTTTCTATACGTCGGTCGAGGACCTCACGCAGTTTCAGGAAATTGGCGATCCTCCATACGGGTTGTTCTATGTGAGCCCAGCTCCGCCATTGCTGGAAACACCCTATATAGATCGGGGTTCCAATAACCCCGAAGGCCAGCGCTTCCCGTTCGTGTTCCCTCCTGGAAACGTAAGCGCCAAGAACCCAGATACGACGTTCAATTGGGCCGGTGTCTTACCGCTCTCTGGTACGCTGGCTTACAATACTCAGAACGTGCTGCCACGCTCCGAAGATTACGAATTGTCCCTGGAGAGACAGTTTGGAACGAACACGGTCTTGGGCGTGAGCTATGTAGGAAATCAGGGGCACAAACTGATCAGTCTGGTCGAGGCGAATCCCGGCAACCCTACGCTTTGCCTGCAGCTGATTCAGGCGAACGCGCTTACGAGCTCGGGGCAGCAGTGCGGCGGCTTCGGTGAGGGACAACAATATATCTTACCCCCAGGAGTGCCGTACCCGTCAGCCGCCACGACGAATGTGCAACTCGTGCCGGCTTCGCAGTGCGGTCCGGCGAACCCCGGTAACCCTTGCGTCGTGAACACGACCTACACGGTACTCGGACCGAGCTTCGCGGACATTCCGTACGAAGCCACGATCGCACAGTCTTCGTACAATTCACTGCAGGTCGACCTGAAACACACGAGCGGCCTTTCAACTTTTCTAATCGGATATACCTACAGCAAGTGCATGGATAACGCCTCCGGGTTTCAGGAAGGAATAAATCCGTTCGATCACCGGAGGAGCATCGGCTTGTGTATTTTTGATGCAACGAACAATTTCGTGGCGAGCTACGATACACGAGTCCCGTTCGATCGCATCTTTCATACCTCAGGATGGGTGAACTGGATCGCTGCGGGCTGGTCGGTATCGGGGATCACCAGCTTCGTCAGCGGTCTACCCGTGACTATGACCGAGGCCGACGACAATTCGTTCACTGGGACGCAAGGTGGCGAGGCCCAAATTGATGTGCCGGATTACAACCCCTCCGGCGGTCCCCTCTTTGTAAACAAAAATCCTCGTTCTGGACAGCCTTACTTCAATAACATTATACCCCCCGCCCCCGGCGGGGTTTTCAATTTCGAAGCGCCCGGAACGATTGGCAGTTCGCGTCGGCGTTTCTTTCACGGACCGGGCCTGAACAATTGGGATATGGCGCTGTTGAAGGACACCAAGCTAACGGAGTCGAAGACTTTGCAATTCCGGTTCGAAGCATTCAATGTCTTCAACCATGCGCAGTTCTCCGGCAACAATTCATCAGGCTTCGGCACGGTGGGCTCGTCCGGATTTGGAATGATTTCCGCTACCTATGGGCAGCCGCGAATTTTGCAGGCCGGGCTGAAATTCTTGTTCTAAGAACTATCCGTCGCACCCTACAGGCTCTGCGGATTGCCGATGGAATCCACTTCTGAGGAATGCAGGCGCGTGCCTCTAGGCCGTTTAAGAAAAGCGCGAATCTGTTTTTCGTGCGTGCGATATTTACTGCTTTCCGCGCTCCTGCTCTTATCGACTTTCGCATCTCGAATTCAGAATTCTCACGCGCAGCAGCCGGTTTCGTCGAAAGGGCGGGTTCCGGTTGACCCAACCGAGGCTGGGAAAAAGCTCTTCGACAGCAATTGCGCCGGATGCCACGGCCTGGATGCGCGGGGCGGAGAACACGCCCCGAACATCGCCACTAATCCGGAACTGGAGCGTATGTCGGACAAGCAGCTTTTTCGCATCGTTCATGATGGCGCCGCGTCGGGCACCATGCCTGCTTTCGGCGGCGTCTTGAGCGACGACCAGATCAAAGTTGTCGGAGCCTACCTACGCTCGCTCCAAGGCCGTACCGGCGGAGAGCACACAGCGCTGCCCGGCGATCCCGCCGCCGGCAAATCACTTTTCTTCGGCAAGGCGACCTGCTCGAAATGCCACAGCATCGTTGACTCAGGAGCCGGCTCGGGAGGCTTCCTCGCTTCGGATCTCACGGACTACGCCGCATCGCGCGAACCAGCCGAGATCGTGCGTGCGATCACCCAGCCCCACGACAATCTCAATCCGCGCGCTCGCACCGCAGTCATCGTCACCCATGACGGCCAGAAACTCACCGGCTTCATCCGCAACCAGGACAACTTTTCGATCCAGTTTCAATCGCTCGACGGCACGTTTCATATGCTCGAGCGCGCGGGGCTGGCGAGCGTCACCTACGATCCACTCTCGCTGATGCCGGCCGAGTACGGTCAGCGGCTCACCTGTGCCGAGCTCAACAATCTGGTCAGCTTTCTGATGCGTACGGCTGCGGTCGATCAAGCATCTTCTCGCCAGCGCAAAGAAAAACATGACGATGGAGATGAGAATCGTTGAGCCTTCGCGGACATTGCCTGTTGCGAAATCTGCTGCAGACTCAAGAACACACCAAAACTTGGACGAGGATTCCATGGCTAAACTGAGCAGGTGGTTATTCGCGATTGCCGTTCCCGCCGTTGTTAGCCTCGCCATCGTCCACGTCTACGCCGCCCAGTCGAAATCTTCGTTCGCTCTCGATCCGCTCACACCGGAATTTTCAAAGCTTATTGCGCCCGGCGACAAGTTGGAGACCGTCGCCACTGCCTTCGGCTTCACGGAAGGGCCCGTGTGGGATCCCGGTGGTTTCTTGTGGATCAGCGACGAGACCATCAACAAAATTTACAAAGTGCAGATGGATGGCTCGAAGAAAAGTCTGATCGACCTCAGCGATCCCGACGGTAACACGTTCGACCGCGATGGACGGTTAATCGATTGCGCCAGCCTTCTTCGCGCCATCATAGCTATTTCGCGCTCCGATGCTAAGTACACCGTGCTTGCAGATCGATATGACGGTAAACGTTTCAATAGCCCTAACGATGTCGTTCTGGGGCCTGACGGCGCCTTCTATTTCACGGATCCCACACTCGATCTTCCGCAAGGCCAGTCACAGGAAATTCCGTTTCAGGGCGTCTATCGCCTCGGCCAGAACGGCGCCGTGGCTCTGCTCACTCAGGAACTCGCGCAACCCAACGGCCTTGCTTTCTCGCCGGACGGCAAAAGGTTTTACGTGGACGACAGCGAGCAGCGCAATATTCGTGAGTACGACTTTCACGACGACGGAACGATCTCGGTCGGCAGAATCTTCGGTCGAGAACCTGGTGGCAAGGACGACGGAGTGCCCGATGGCATGAAGGTCGACAAGAACGGCAATATCTTTGTCACCGGACCGCGCGGCATCTGGGTTTGGGACAAGGCTGGTCGCCACCTCGGCAGCATCGTTCTACCTGAGCAGCCGGCCAATTTAACCTGGGGGGATTCCGACTACGGCACCCTGTACATCACTGCCACCACATCGGTCTATCGCCTGCACACCGAAACCCACGGTTTTGTGCCGTATCTTCCCTTCGCGAAACAGAATTAGTCGCCGTGGTCGTCGCTGTCTGACGTCGTCCGTGCCGGAACGTCCGCCATGTGCGGAAGGCAGGCTGATCGAATGCACGGTTGAAAACCAGGCGTCACGACTTGTGGTCGGGTGCCCGTAGGCATGCGAAGACAACGACAAGCTATAATCAGCACTCTCTTGTCAGGAAACCTATGCCGGAAATAATTCGCTCACCCAAGAGTTATGACGTTTGCATCATCGGGTCTGGCGCAGCCGGAGGTGCTGCGGCCAAAGTGCTGACGGAGGGTGGACTGAGCGTCGTGATGCTGGAAGCCGGTGCATCGCTCGACCCGGCCAGAGATTTTAAGGAACATCTCTGGCCTTACGACCTTCCGCATCGAGGCGCGGGTGTGGGCGGCAAGCAGAGAGGTGAGGAAGCCGATGAATTCATGGCGCCAAACGGAGCTTGGGAGATAGAGGGTGAGCCCTACGTTTCTGCGCCCGGTTCCACCTTCCATTGGTTCCGCTCTCGGATTGTCGGTGGGCGCACCAACCATTGGGGCCGAGTAGCCCTCCGTTTTGCGCCAGTGGATTTCAAACCACGCTCGGCTGACGGCATGGGCGACGATTGGCCGATTACCTACGACGAGTTAGCCCCGTACTACGATAAGGTCGAGTCATACATCGGCGTTTTCGGCACCAGGGAGAATATTCCCAGTGCGCCTGATGGTATCTTCTTGCCGCCGCCCAAGCCGCGTTGCACTGAAACTCTTCTTAAGAAAGCCTGCGATAAGCTGGACATACTCTGTATACCTTCGCGCATGGCTATCCTCACCAAACCGCTGAACGGCCGCCCGGCTTGCCACTACTGCGGCCAATGCACGCGGGGGTGCGTCTCTGCTTCCAACTTCAGCTCGAGCCAGGTGCTGATCCCGCCAGCTTTGGCCACCGGGCGCTTGACTCTTATCACCAATGCCATGGCGCGAGAAATTGTGGTGGGCAAGAATGGCCAGGCCGAATCGGTTTCCTACATTGACCGAACCACAAAGACGGAGAAACCAGTGTTTGCCCGATGTTTCGTACTGGCCGCCAGCACATGCGAATCCGCGCGCCTGCTGCTGAATTCGCGCTCGAGCCTATTTCCCCAAGGACTAGCCAATTCTTCAGGAGTGGTAGGGCGCAACCTGATGGATAGCGTCGGGAGTTGGGGTTCGGGTTACTTCCCGCAGCTCGAGAGGATGCCGCCTCACAATCATGACGGTAGTGGAGGAAACTATCTCCCTCATGTGTATATCCCATGGTGGAAATTCACCCGTAAGAATGAGTTTCTGCGCGGCTATCACATCGAACCGGGTGGTGGCCGATTTATGCCAGTGGCGGGTCAATTCGACGATGTGTGCGACAGCTCGGAAGGGTATGGCAACTCTTTTAAGCAGAATTGCCGGCGCGCTTACGGCGCAACGATCGGCATGGAAGCACTGGGTGAGATGCTCCCCAATCAGCAGACATATTGCGAGCTCGATCCGAGCGCAGTGGACGAGTGGGGCATTCCGGTGCTGCGTTTTCATTGGCGCTCTGGCGATAACGAAATCAAAATGGCGAAAGACATGCAGGAAACTTTCCGGGCTATCGTGGAATCCGTGGGCGGAACCTACACTACCGAGACCGCCGCTGATGGGCCCAATCCTTATGGCCTGTACGAAGGTGGGACGGCGATTCACGAATCGGGGACTGTGCGTATGGGAGATGATCCCAAGAGCTCTGCCCTGAACAAATATTGCCAGGCGCACGATGTGAAAAATCTGTTTGTGACAGATGCTGCCGCCTTCGTCACGAGCCCCGACAAGAACCCAACGCTCTCTATCCTCGCGCTTTCCTGGAGGGCGTCAGAATATCTTCTGGAACAGGCGAAGAAGGGGAACCTGTAGCGGCGGGAATCGAAACGGGGAACCGGGGAGGACGACTCATGTCCATTTCGCGCCGTGATCTTCTTAAATCCCTCAGTCTGACCGCGGTGGCCGGGTCGGCTTTGCGCGTCGTCACGCTCGAGGCCGCCGAGCATGCCCATCGCATGATTAGCGCGGAAAGAGCAGCATCTACGTCCGGCAGCTACACCCCCAAATATTTTTCTTCACAACAATACGAGACGCTGCAGGCGCTGTGCCAAGCTATTATTCCGCCGGACCATGAAACGGGCGGAGCGCTCGAGGTTGGCGCGCCCGAATTCGTTGATCTGCTCACCAGCGAAAACAAAGATTATCAGTTGCAACTCGGCGGCGGAATCCAGTGGCTAGATTCCACCTGCATTGACCGCTACGGCCAAAGCTATCTTCAATGTAGCCACGAGCAGCAAATACAGATTCTCGATCTCATCGCGTATCGTAAGAGTGCGGAGAAGGACTCCAGACTCAGCCCAGGTATCGAATTCTTTTCCACGCTGCGCAAGCTTACTGCTGACGGCTTCTTCACCAGCGAAATCGGCATAAAATATCTGGGTTATGTCGGTAACACATACCTGAAGCAATTTCCGGGGTGCCCTACGATACCAGAAGCCTGAGTATCGCAACTCCTCCCTTGTTTGGCGTATCGCAATGACAGTCCCTGTTAACAAACTTAGTGACGTCGAGCTGGAACCATACACCAACCCCCTTTCGAATTGACAGCGCTGGAGAATCCGACTCGCTCGGAACTAGGGCCATTGAGTTGCTCGAACGCTATGAGGAAACGCATTATCCAATTCCTCGCGGTTCGGCTAAGGCAAGCGGAGTTTCGTGTTGCTCGTTTTTCTATTAAAGCGAACTGATAACACCTTAATATGAGAACGCTATCCGCTCTGTGATTGGACCTTCTTTGGGTCGCGAAATCAACGGGCCGCCCTTGAACTCAAGTATCAATACTACTGCATCGGATAGCTGTAACTGGTCCAAAGCAAATTGGAGCGGCGTTGCAGGCTCTGAATCGAATAGTTCCCATTTCCCACTGGACAAGCTGCGCTCTGTGCAACCCCTCGATGGCCGCGTCTTGTTCCGCGCACAAGTCTCTGAACGGTTGCCAGCACAGACAGATGCGTCCGCATCGAAGTATCCACGAACTCCCAGAAGCATTGAGTGCAGGCTCGCGATTTGCCCACCTTTATCGCGTGCTGGATAGGAATGAGTCTTGGGGTGTCGATGACGCGTCGGTTAGGCAGATTGGGAGTGCAGTACCCGTACCTTTGGTGGACGCGTTTTGTGGTGGCTGACTTTCTTAGCATAGGAATCTCCTGCTTTGCCGATGTGGCTGAGTTCGACTTTCCGGTCCTTGAAATCTGCGATGATGATCAGGCTTCCGCCCATCGCGGAGATGATTGATCGAAGCTGATCGACATGGATGTTGCGATTCCGTTTTTCGAGTTTCGAAATTGCAGCTTGGGAAACTTTCATGCGTTCGGCGAGATCAGACTGAGTAACCTTCAGCGTGTCTCGCAATTCGGCGAGCTCCATCGCGGCGATTTCCTTGATTGCCACTCTTCGCGATCGAGCGATGGCTTCCGGCGTCATCGTCTTCTTTGCGAGTTCGCTAAATTTCATGCGTGCCATTAGAGTAGTCCCTCCTCCTTCAGTTCGGCCAAGTAGTCATCGTAAATCTCCGTCTGCTGCGGCGACCATTTTCGCAGTCCAATTCTTGCCAGACTTAATTCCGCCAATTATAAGAATTCCAGTCTGGCGTGGGTCGAACGCAAAACAAATTCGGTACGGTTTGCCTGCGAATTGAATGCGCAATTCCTTCATGTTCGGATGTTTCGAATCTCTTGCCAGCGTATCAACGCGCGGCCTTCCGAGCGCCGGACCCTTTTCTTCAAGAACTGCTACGCCGATGGTGATGGCCTGTCTGAAATTCGTCGGTCGTTTCTATATCCCAGGCCACCCGACAGAGTATAACCTTAGAGTTATACGCAGTCAAACTCGAATTCATGCCCCCCAAGGGATGCTGTCTGTTGCTTTCGTTCGCTTTCCCCAGCTCATCCCTTGCGATACTCTTCATGGCGGCGCTTATGAGTGTCGGTCAGCGTTTCGTAAACGCACGCCACGTACGCCACTCGCCTCAGAGCGGGCGGCGTAGCCGACGAGTGGGTGACACAGTTGCTTCGCCAGGGGGACTCCCAAGTCTTCAAACGCTACTCGCAAATGAAACTGCAAATGAAGAGAGAAGCTCTGGAGAAAATCAACCGCCAGGCCAATGAAATGCCCTTGGATTCTGGCACAGCGATGGTTCAGTGAAATCTATTTGGCACAGTTGGAGACGAAATTGGTCGGATGGAGCAACAGTTCTGTTGGGAAGTACTTTATAATCTTTAGGTACTTCATGTCGGGGCGTAGCGCAGCCTGGTAGCGCGCCTGCCTTGGGCGCACGACACTCGACTCCAACAACTCCGTCGATTACTTCTAACTACTAACGTTTCCAATAAATCGGGGAATCTGCTTTTCGCTCAAAGCTAACCCCAGGGGTATGAAAACGTTCGATTCGTGCACAGTTCGCGCACAGTCTGTCTCACTCAAAGGGTTCCCTCCAGAATCCCTCGGTGAGACTTCCGTTACGTCAACACAAGCGTTTGTCGGTACCAATTGACAGACGAGCTGATAACTTCCGGGTTGCCCGCCATTCGGGAGTAATCGGGGGAATACTTTCGGATTTCTAATTATTTATGCCGAATGTCCACGGGGGCTCGGGTTCGATCGAGGGGAAACACTTGCAGTTGCCATTTCACCGGAACGGATGTGGGCCTATAGCACTCGGTTTTGTCGCAAGCCTGATAATCCAGTTTTCCAGTGATCGTGAACGTTTTCCCATCCTTTCCGAGCGAGGCGGCAAACTCCATGCCGGAGTTCACTTTTATATCCTGGGTGATTCGGAAAGTTCCCTCGAAGACAGGTACTCGTTCATTGATCACAGGCAAGAGGAGCGTTTTGGATTGCGGGTACAGCGCTGGCTTCAACTGCACTTCCGAAATCGGGTCGATCACCAGCGTTATCGGCTTATAATCCTGAGCGCCCGGTGCATACACGTGCACATCCGCAGGCAACCGCACTTCGGCAGTTAGCGTGATGCGAGTCCCGGGAACGCCGGTGCGATCGGATTGCTCGAGGGCGACTTGGAGGTGCGGGGCTTCGACTGTTTCGCTCACTTCCTGGCCCAATTCCGGGAAAAGTTTGGCAACTATACTGTTTCCCGTAAGCCGCTCGCGGTATTTCGCTTCGAAGAATTTTTCTTGAATGATGCCTTTCGAGTCGATGTAGAAATAGCCAGGGCGCGCAAAGCCCTTCTGCATCCCGGTCGCCTCCTCATTGAAGACGCTATATGCCTTGATGATCCTGGATTCGGGGTCCCCGAGCAGCGGGTACTCAATCTTGTGCCGGTCCGCAAAGAACTTCAGGATTTCTTCAGAGTCGTAGCTGATAGCCGCCAGCTTGACCCCTTGCTTTTCGAATCGTGGAATTGCACTTTGCAGCTGGACCAGCTGCCCTTTGCAGAACGGTCACCAGTCTGCGGAGCGGAAAAAGAGGAGGACGGTTCCGCTCGCGCCCTTCAACGTATCGAGAGTTTGTGCCCGGCCAAATTGATCACGAACGGAAAAAGCAGGAGCCTTTTGCCCGACCGCGAGTCCGATGGACATCAACTCGATCGAAGCCCACTGTATGGTATCGCCATCGAGTGTTCCCCGGATGGTCACCGTATCGCCCAAGTGCGCGGCGACCTTTTCCTGCGGGTCCAGGCCGTACATGACCCGGCTCGTGTCGTCATAGAGCGCCAGCTTGGCACCGGGCACGTTCCTGGCGCACTCAGGAGATTCATTGAACGCTTCGTCGGCGTTGCAGGCGCTGGACACAAGCACCCCGGACCACGCACCGGATTTCGTTACATTGTTGTTCTGCTGAGCCAATGCGAGCGACGCGATCGAGAATATCAACAGATGGAGGAAAAGGCGTTTCGCCACAGCATCAGTTCTGACCGACAGCATCAGTCCGGACCCTTCGTTCCAGTTTTGAATTCCCCACTTTACGCCCGGCAGTCTTGCGACACAAGGTTTCCGGACCGAATCTCTTGCGGTCATTAATAAGGGACGCGTTGTGGACCACGCTTACCTTGGGATTACGCCAGGTTTGTCGGCAAACCGGAAGTTATCCAGGTCGGGCCGATCGGTAACGATAAGTCGGCTTGTAGGAAGTTATCTCCGCGCTTGGCGGCAACTCTGGAGAGAAAGGGCAACCTGGAAATTACAATCGTGCGCGACCATCGTGAAATCCAGGCGGAATCTTTAGCGGCGGCCTGCAACCATCCGAATTGTCTAGTGCTGCCTTTTAGCTTGGCACTGATCCGGCTCGCAGCATAGCCGCATGCCGTATTCTTGAGGTTTCTAGGCTTTCCGGTTGTCCAGGAGTCAGTCCGTCAATGAGCACAAGGGAGTTCTTCTGAAAAAGAATTCGCAGTTGCTTACCATCAGCGAGACGTTTCCTAGTCTCTGCAATTTCGCTTCTACGAATGAGTCCTCGCCGTAGCCCTTCACGGAGTGCTTGCCGAAGAGTCGCAGACGGCACCTCTCCACCTGCCAGCAGATCAAGAATTGTTCGCATAGGCTTTGTTACCCGCACTCCATGAGCAGTTCCGATGTCGCTCTGAGGGAGATCAGCGAAATGCAGGACGAGCACGCGAGGGATTTTACTATTTCGCCGGAAGCTTCTGGGTACAGTCATGTGCAGCTTCGCTGGCATTAGGTCCGATAGATCATGGAGGCCCAGAGCAGTTTGATGGCTGTAGACTCCTTGGCTGGCCTCTTCCCGATTCCTGGACCAGAGCGACCAAAGCATCAGGTCAGGGCGCTCGCCTTGCGGAAAACTAGCCAGCCGATAGATTCCCCGATGCTCGCGAATCCAGTTTCCCGCCTGAACGTGGTACGGGTGAGTATTCTCCGCGAACCCCGCAGCCTTTGCCTGCTTGGTCGTGAAGAAACCCTGCTGGCCTTCCGCCATCTCGTAAAGCTGCTTGGCGGCTTCTTTCCGCTCTTTTCGCACAACACAATACTACAACTTATTTGAGGTATTGTGTGGGGGACTTAATTCCAGCACGGGTCCGACATCGCAGGAACAAATTCCGATGGTTGCGGGGTATCGGGAACTTCTTGAAATGAAAATACGATTAATTGGCGAGGCCCGATTTGAACTGACGACCTCCAGTAGTTCAACAGGGCCCCTGCTCACGAGAGAGGCAGGTGGGCTGTATCCTTTACATATCATATATCCTGGCGCGAAGACCCTGCTCCGGCAGTGAATTACTCAGACTCCTGCGCTAGTTCGAGCGTGTCAGTTTCTTTGCTCGTCGCGCGCGCGAACTCAGAAGGTATGGAATATATAGAGGTTGTGGAATCCTCAGCAAAAAGAGCGCATCTGCTTTTTGGGCAAGCAGCGCTCCTCCCCAAAAGTTCTCATCGTGAAATGCATTTCTTTGTTTTCAATGGTTTGGGCCACGGACAATTGTGCACAGTAACTCAAATGCGAGCGATATTTGCACAGTTCGTGCACAGTCGCTGTTTAGATCGCTGGGAGGAAAGCCGAAAAGTACAGTAGAATCTTCAACGTGCATAGTGTCGGGGCGTAGCGCAGCCTGGTAGCGCGCCTGCCTTGGGCGCACGACCCGCGACTCCAACGACTCCATCCGTTTTTTCTAACTACCAACGTTTCCAATAAATCGGGGAATCTGCTTTTCGCTCAAAGATAACTCGAATGGCATGAAACGTTGGATTCTGGCACAAATTTGGCACAGCGATCCGCCTGCTTGCAAAGCGGGACAATCACCTCCAACGGCTCCTTGCGTTTTCTTTAACTACTAACGTTTCCAACAAATCGGGGAACCTGCTTTTCGCTGAAAGCTAAGTCCAGCCGATTGAAAATGGTCGATTCGTGCACACTTCATACACAGCGCCATTTCTGAGTGTGCACAGTCAGCCCCTCAGTGAGGTTAAAGTGCGCATCGTCTCTTATTGGATTGGGCGCGAACCGAGAACGAGAATAAGAGAGTGAGCGCAACCGCTTCACCCGCCAATTGACCTCATTCCGCTGCCTGTCGTAGAACTTCTCGTCGCTGGCGTGGCTGATGGCAATGGGTAAACGGAGGAAAAGCACCACAGAGCTCTGCCTATAGTTGTGCAGACGTTAAGGGTCCTGGATTCAACATTGATTTCCGGCTTGGGGACCATTCTTGGGTCTTTTTCTGTCCTAGAATTCGTAGGTGCGCAAGACTCGTTCTGTATTCAGTAGGCTGTTCCAGTCGCCTTTAATATAAGGGAACTCGGTGCTGGTCAGTTTCCGATTAGGGCGTTTGAACGTAGCCGCCCAGCGGCGGACGCTACGCGTGGGATGTACGGGGCGGTGGTTGCCTAACGGCTGACATATAAGTGTGGGTCACAAGGAGGTCCCTGTGACCCATCTACGTAAGCTGATGCTGGAAGAACTCCAGCGCCGTAATTACTCTGACGAAACCATACGCAGCTACATCCACACCGTCGAAGATTTCGCTCGACGATTCAACTGTCCCCCGGACCGTTTGGGGCCGCGGCACATTCGTGAATATCAGGCCGAGCTGTTTCAAAAAAGAAAGGTGTCATCGGGCACGGTTGTGATCCGTCTGGCGGCTCTGCGGTTCTTCTACACCAAGACTCTAAGAAGGGCTTGGAGCGTCGCGGACACACCTTATCCTAAAAGAACGCATCGCCTGCCGGTGATCCTCAGCCAGGAAGAAGTTGCTCAACTCATCGATGCGGCCTGCTCTCCCTTCCATCGGACGATCCTGATGACCCTCTATGCCACCGGCGCGCGGTGTGCCGAGCTGACGCACTTGAAGCTCAGCGATGTTGACAACAAGCGCTTGGTGATTCACATCCAAGGCGGCAAGGAACGCAAAGATCGCGATGTAATGCTCAGCCCAGTGCTACTTGAAGAACTCCGCGCACATTGGCACCGCTTGCGGCGAAAACCCAGCCAATGGCTCTTTCCCGGCAACCACCGCCACAGTGGTGATCAGCCGATCGATACGAAAACGGTTTGGCATGCGTGTCATAACGCCGCCAAGAGAGCGAACATCAAGAAAGGCGTTCATCCTCATACTCTGCGCCACTGCTTTGCAACGCATCTGCTCGAGGCGGGTGCTGATCTCCGAACCATTCAGATTCTCTTAGGTCATGGCGATCTAAAAGAGACCACCCTCTACCTGCACCTCTCCCAACGTCACCTGAACTCAACCGCCAGTCCGTTGGACTTACTGAAACTTACAAACAGGTCACCGCAGGAGGACTAGATGAGCCGGCCGCCTCTGGAGGTGGCCGATCTCATCCGCGCTGCGGGAGAAGCCTTCATCGAACGAAACCGCCATTGGATGCGCTGGAAGCATCTCAAAGTGCTACGGGCCATTGCGCGGTGTCGCACCGCCGCCCTCGGCGGACATCTCGATGAATGCACGCGCTGTGGACATCGGGCCATTTCTTTCAACAGCTGTCGTGATCGCCACTGTCCGAAGTGTCAGATTGCTGCCCGGGAACGCTGGATCGCCGCGCGTCAACGAGAACTTCTTCCAACTCCCTACGCGCACGTGGTCTTCACACTCCCCCGCAGATTGGCGCCACTGGTGCTGCAGAACAAGAAGCTGCTCTACGATCTCCTGTTCCGCACCAGTGCGGAAACTCTTCTGGAAGTGGCCCGCAACCCGTTACGCCTCGGCGCTGAAATTGGATTCTTCAGTGTGCTGCATACCTGGAGTCAAAAGCTCGAACTTCACCCGCATGTCCATTGTGTCGTTCCCACCGGCGGCCTTTCGCCCGATCACACCCGCTGGGTTCGCTCACGAGATAACTACTTTCTTCCCAAGAAGGTGCTGCGCAAAATCTTTCGCGGCAAGTTCGTCGATGCCCTCAAACAGGCTTTTCAGAATGGTCAGCTCAACTTCCATGGAGACCTGCAACTCCTCGCTCAGCCCAAGATCTTTGCCGCCTGGCTACGGCCTCTGTTCCACCAACACTGGGTGGTGTACTTGAAACGCCCCTTCGGTGGCCCCCAATATGTGCTGCAATATCTGGGCCGCTACACCCATCGCGTGGCCATCTCCAATCATCGCCTGGTCTCCTTTGCCGATGACCAAGTCACCTTTCGCTGGCGCGATTCGGCCCACAACAACGAGCAGAAACTCATGCCCTTGTCGCTCGACCAGTTCTTGCGCCGCTTCCTTCTGCATATCCTTCCGCAAGGCTTCGTGCGCATCCGCAACTTCGGCTTCCTCGCCAACCGACGGCGTGCCACACTCCTACCGCTTTGCTTTCACAGTGGTGATCAGCCGATCGATACGAAAACGGTTTGGCATGCGTGTCATAACGCCGCCAAGAGAGCGAACATCAAGAAAGGCGTTCATCCTCATACTCTGCGCCACTGCTTTGCAACGCATCTGCTCGAGGCGGGTGCTGATCTCCGAACCATTCAGATTCTCTTAGGTCATGGCGATCTAAAAGAGACCACCCTCTACCTGCACCTCTCCCAACGTCACCTGAACTCAACCGCCAGTCCGTTGGACTTACTGAAACTTACAAACAGGTCACCGCAGGAGGACTAGATGAGCCGGCCGCCTCTGGAGGTGGCCGATCTCATCCGCGCTGCGGGAGAAGCCTTCATCGAACGAAACCGCCATTGGATGCGCTGGAAGCATCTCAAAGTGCTACGGGCCATTGCGCGGTGTCGCACCGCCGCCCTCGGCGGACATCTCGATGAATGCACGCGCTGTGGACATCGGGCCATTTCTTTCAACAGCTGTCGTGATCGCCACTGTCCGAAGTGTCAGATTGCTGCCCGGGAACGCTGGATCGCCGCGCGTCAACGAGAACTTCTTCCAACTCCCTACGCGCACGTGGTCTTCACACTCCCCCGCAGATTGGCGCCACTGGTGCTGCAGAACAAGAAGCTGCTCTACGATCTCCTGTTCCGCACCAGTGCGGAAACTCTTCTGGAAGTGGCCCGCAACCCGTTACGCCTCGGCGCTGAAATTGGATTCTTCAGTGTGCTGCATACCTGGAGTCAAAAGCTCGAACTTCACCCGCATGTCCATTGTGTCGTTCCCACCGGCGGCCTTTCGCCCGATCACACCCGCTGGGTTCGCTCACGAGATAACTACTTTCTTCCCAAGAAGGTGCTGCGCAAAATCTTTCGCGGCAAGTTCGTCGATGCCCTCAAACAGGCTTTTCAGAATGGTCAGCTCAACTTCCATGGAGACCTGCAACTCCTCGCTCAGCCCAAGATCTTTGCCGCCTGGCTACGGCCTCTGTTCCACCAACACTGGGTGGTGTACTTGAAACGCCCCTTCGGTGGCCCCCAATATGTGCTGCAATATCTGGGCCGCTACACCCATCGCGTGGCCATCTCCAATCATCGCCTGGTCTCCTTTGCCGATGACCAAGTCACCTTTCGCTGGCGCGATTCGGCCCACAACAACGAGCAGAAACTCATGCCCTTGTCGCTCGACCAGTTCTTGCGCCGCTTCCTTCTGCATATCCTTCCGCAAGGCTTCGTGCGCATCCGCAACTTCGGCTTCCTCGCCAACCGACGGCGTGCCACACTCCTACCGCTTTGCTTTCACCTTCTCGGCTCGGAACCACAACCGCAAACCCAACAAAACCGCTCGTCCACCAAAGACTCTTCCGATCCTTGGCACTGCCCCAAGTGCGGTGGCCCGATGCAGATCGTCGAGCGGCTTACGGCTGCTCAAATCCAACTTCGCTCTCCGCCGGCGGTCACCGTGGCAGCATGAACGCGCTCTCTCCAACTCGAATTCTTCGCGTGCCTCGGCACGGTTCGCACTTCTTTGCCTTGTCGTCGAATAACTCTCTTCTTCCAGCTTCTACAACCACCTTTTTCACCATACTTTTTCGCCGTAACCAGATTCCGCACGCCAGGTGTCACGTGGTGCAACCTGGCGCTCGCACGTGGCGAACCTCGACGCCGCTCCTTCCCATCATTGAATTTCCATAGGGCCCGCGTCCGCCGCAAACTGGGCGGCCACGTTCAAACGGCTTAATCGAACGCGCGCAGAGCACCGTGCCTGGTTTCACGTATTCGCGAAAACGCGCGTCCAATTAAGCGCTAGCGTTTACCAAGGCTTGGCCAATCACGCTGCTCTTTTTTGATAAGCTTCTGCGAATGAACTGATGCTTGATTCATTGCGAAGGAGAAGAAAGAAATGATTACTAGACTAAGCCTCGTCACCATCCTGGTGCACGATCAGGATGAGGCGCTCCGTTGGTTCACGGAGATCCTTGGTCTCAAAAAGTTGCAGGATGCAAGCTATGGGAGCGGATCGCGATGGTTGGTCGTCGCACCTCCCGAGCAGAGCGACTTCGGTATCGTTCTTCAGAAGCCTGAACCCGCGGAACACGGTGCCGAACGAGCGCGCATGAAGATGGAACAGATCGGCAAGGGCACGACATGGGTATTTCGCGCCGATAACCTTGACGAGACTTTCCAGGTACTGAGCGATCGGGGTGTAAAGTTTCTGAGTCCACCCAAGCCCCTGCCGTGGGGCAGGCAGGCGATGTTCGAGGACTTATACGGCAATCAATACGCCCTGATGGGCAAGTAGGCTAGGCCCGCTTTCTGGGTTGTCAGCTAATTGGAAACATCGGAACTAGCCACCAACTTTCCGGTTAGGGCGTGTGAACGTAGCCGCCCAGCGGCGGACGCTACGCGTGGGATGTACGGGGCGGTGGTTGCCTAACGGCTGACATATAAGTGTGGGTCACAAGGAGGTCCCTGTGACCCATCTACGTAAGCTGATGCTGGAAGAACTCCAGCGCCGTAATTACTCTGACGAAACCATACGCAGCTACATCCACACCGTCGAAGATTTCGCTCGACGATTCAACTGTCCCCCGGACCGTTTGGGGCCGCGGCACATTCGTGAATATCAGGCCGAGCTGTTTCAAAAAAGAAAGGTGTCATCGGGCACGGTTGTGATCCGTCTGGCGGCTCTGCGGTTCTTCTACACCAAGACTCTAAGAAGGGCCTGGAGCGTCGCGGACACACCTTATCCTAAAAGAACGCATCGCCTGCCGGTGATCCTCAGCCAGGAAGAAGTTGCTCAACTCATCGATGCGGCCTGCTCTCCCTTCCATCGGACGATCCTGATGACCCTCTATGCCACCGGCGCGCGGTGTGCCGAGCTGACGCACTTGAAGCTCAGCGATGTTGACAACAAGCGCTTGGTGATTCACATCCAAGGCGGCAAGGAACGCAAAGATCGCGATGTAATGCTCAGCCCAGTGCTACTTGAAGAACTCCGCGCACATTGGCACCGCTTGCGGCGAAAACCCAGCCAATGGCTCTTTCCCGGCAACCACCGCCACAGTGGTGATCAGCCGATCGATACGAAAACGGTTTGGCATGCGTGTCATAACGCCGCCAAGAGAGCGAACATCAAGAAAGGCGTTCATCCTCATACTCTGCGCCACTGCTTTGCAACGCATCTGCTCGAGGCGGGTGCTGATCTCCGAACCATTCAGATTCTCTTAGGTCATGGCGATCTAAAAGAGACCACCCTCTACCTGCACCTCTCCCAACGTCACCTGAACTCAACCGCCAGTCCGTTGGACTTACTGAAACTTACAAACAGGTCACCGCAGGAGGACTAGATGAGCCGGCCGCCTCTGGAGGTGGCCGATCTCATCCGCGCTGCGGGAGAAGCCTTCATCGAACGAAACCGCCATTGGATGCGCTGGAAGCATCTCAAAGTGCTACGGGCCATTGCGCGGTGTCGCACCGCCGCCCTCGGCGGACATCTCGATGAATGCACGCGCTGTGGACATCGGGCCATTTCTTTCAACAGCTGTCGTGATCGCCACTGTCCGAAGTGTCAGATTGCTGCCCGGGAACGCTGGATCGCCGCGCGTCAACGAGAACTTCTTCCAACTCCCTACGCGCACGTGGTCTTCACACTCCCCCGCAGATTGGCGCCACTGGTGCTGCAGAACAAGAAGCTGCTCTACGATCTCCTGTTCCGCACCAGTGCGGAAACTCTTCTGGAAGTGGCCCGCAACCCGTTACGCCTCGGCGCTGAAATTGGATTCTTCAGTGTGCTGCATACCTGGAGTCAAAAGCTCGAACTTCACCCGCATGTCCATTGTGTCGTTCCCACCGGCGGCCTTTCGCCCGATCACACCCGCTGGGTTCGCTCACGAGATAACTACTTTCTTCCCAAGAAGGTGCTGCGCAAAATCTTTCGCGGCAAGTTCGTCGATGCCCTCAAACAGGCTTTTCAGAATGGTCAGCTCAACTTCCATGGAGACCTGCAACTCCTCGCTCAGCCCAAGATCTTTGCCGCCTGGCTACGGCCTCTGTTCCACCAACACTGGGTGGTGTACTTGAAACGCCCCTTCGGTGGCCCCCAATATGTGCTGCAATATCTGGGCCGCTACACCCATCGCGTGGCCATCTCCAATCATCGCCTGGTCTCCTTTGCCGATGACCAAGTCACCTTTCGCTGGCGCGATTCGGCCCACAACAACGAGCAGAAACTCATGCCCTTGTCGCTCGACCAGTTCTTGCGCCGCTTCCTTCTGCATATCCTTCCGCAAGGCTTCGTGCGCATCCGCAACTTCGGCTTCCTCGCCAACCGACGGCGTGCCACACTCCTACCGCTTTGCTTTCACCTTCTCGGCTCGGAACCACAACCGCAAACCCAACAAAACCGCTCGTCCACCAAAGACTCTTCCGATCCTTGGCACTGCCCCAAGTGCGGTGGCCCGATGCAGATCGTCGAGCGGCTTACGGCTGCTCAAATCCAACTTCGCTCTCCGCCGGCGGTCACCGTGGCAGCATGAACGCGCTCTCTCCAACTCGAATTCTTCGCGTGCCTCGGCACGGTTCGCACTTCTTTGCCTTGTCGTCGAATAACTCTCTTCTTCCAGCTTCTACAACCACCTTTTTCACCATACTTTTTCGCCGTAACCAGATTCCGCACGCCAGGTGTCACGTGGTGCAACCTGGCGCTCGCACGTGGCGAACCTCGACGCCGCTCCTTCCCATCATTGAATTTCCATAGGGCCCGCGTCCGCCGCAAACTGGGCGGCCACGTTCAAACGGCTTAATCGAACGCGCGCAGAGCACCGTGCCTGGTTTCACGTATTCGCGAAAACGCGCGTCCAATTAAGCGCTAGCGTTTATCAAGCATTGAGTCGGCCCGCTGAACGAAGGTTGGCCTAAATCCTTTTGGCAGAGCGTACTACCTGTTAGTTCTGACAATTCCACCGAGACGAGAGTGGCAGCAATATGATGCCTGTGCTGCACTCTTAGATCGAATAATTCGGCACCGTAGTCCAAGGACTCAGCGATGAAACCAAGTCACAAACTGAACCTCCGCGCGGTCGCGCTCCTCTACGCGGTGGGTTCGCTGCTCATGCTTGCTACCGCCCATGCACAAACCACTCCGCCAAAAATGAAGATGACCACGGATATTCCAGCGGCCATCACTACGCCGAACAGCGTGGATACGCGGCTCGGAACGTTGAAATTTTTCGACGGCTTTCCGGACGATGCCACCACTCAAAAGGTCTATGACAACCTCGATTTCGAGCGCGGCGTGCAGGCGTTTTTAACCGCGATGCCCGGAGCCTCGGTCTATGCGCTCCGCGAAGGGTTTCGCAGCCTAGGTGCGACCGACAATCAAACGGTGCTCATCATGGAAAACCTGATGGACTCCAAGTCGCTATTCCTCACGCCGAACACCGAGACTGTCTACAATTTAATGTGGCTCGATTTGAAAAATGGCCCTGTGGTGATCGAATCGCCGCCGAATATTCTCGGAATCGTTGATGATTTCTGGTTCCACTACGTCGGAGATGTAGGTAACGCTGGACCTGACAAGGGTAAGGGTGGGAAGTTCCTCGTGCTTCCGCCCGATTACAAGGGCGACGTACCGGGAGGGTACTTTGTTTTCCGCTCCAAGACTTACGGCAACGTTTTCTTCTGGCGGGGCTTCGTGGAGAACGGCAGCACCAAGGCGGCCGTCGAGGCGACCAAGAAATTCGCGAAGGTTTATTCGCTATCACAGGCGACCAATCCGCCGCCGATGAAATTTATCAATGTGTCGGGGAGAGCCTTCAACACCATCCATGCCAACGACTTCACTTTTTACGAGGAAATAAATCACGTGGTGCAGGAAGAGCCGAACGATGCGCTGGACCGTGAAACGCTTGGCGTGCTCGCTTCCATTGGCATCGAAAAGGGCAAACCGTTCTCGCCGGACGAGCGCATGAAAAAGATCCTCACGGACTCAGCCGCAGTCGGTAACGCCACTGCCAGAGCAATTCTGTTCAAGAGCCGCTTGAAGGAAGCGTATTTTTATCCCAATAGTGCGTGGTGCACACCGTTCGTCGGCGGCAGCTACGAATTTCTGTTGCAGCCCGGCGTGAGCAATTTTGACGCTCGCACCATGATGTTCTACTACGCCACCGGTATAACCCCGGCGATGGCGGCTAAGATCGTCGGGGTGGGGTCGCAATACGCTGCCGCGTTCGTGGATTCCAACGGAAAGCCGCTCGACGGGAGCAAGACTTATAAGGTTCATCTGCCGCCAAACATTCCAGCTAAAACCTTCTGGTCGTTCGTCGTCTACGACAATCAGACGCGTTCGGAACTACAAACCGACGCACAATTCCCGAGCATCGGTAGCCAGAGTAAAGGTTTCGCTATGAATGCCGACACATCAGCGGATGTTTACTTCGGACCAACCGCACCATCAGGTCATGAAACGAATTGGGTTCAAACCGTTCCCGGCAAAGGATGGAACACGCTCCTTCGCCTTTACGGTCCGTTACAACCCTGGTTTGACAAGACATGGAAGCCCGGTGAAATCGAACCCGTGAATTGATCAAAAGAACGATCAATACCCGCTCGCCAGCTAAGTCCTGATTAGTCGTGCGGGTTCAACCGGTCGGTGCAACACTATCCAGTGCATTGATTCGACAATGACTCCAGCGGGAGAACCATCTGTTTGGATGTACTCGGTCAAAACCTAGCCAGGCAAGCGTTCCGGTTGGTTTGGTCCTAGCGAGCGATTTTAGCTTTGTTTTCAATGCGACGTGGGTTCGAGCTTAGTGTTGCGTCGACCCATTGAGACCACCCGCCTCACCGGACATCTCTAACAACGCCAGCCCTGTCAAATCTTTTTGGAACGGTCTTCTCCGCCCACTCCGAAGAGCGTTTGATTTCGCCAATTTCTTTGGCCCAGTGTCGATAACCACGGCTCGCCTGTAATCTTTCGGTCGGTTTCAGTCCGACCCATACATCTCTTCGATCCTAAACCTCAGAGTCGCGGTAGGGACGCCGGTTGCCCATCGCCCCCCGCACAGATCCGCACGTGCAGTTTTCCTGCATGCGGCTCTTACCGCGGATGTTTGGCGTCGAAGCGCAGGTAGGGATACGGATGAAGGATTTTGGGAACGGGAAGCCATTGCTTAACAAAACCAGCCATGTGCTTCCACGACATCCGGTGCTTCTGACTGCGACGTTGGATCACTCGCAGCCAGCGTTTGCTCACCTCACGCCGGAAGCTCTGGAGACTGGCGAAGTTTCCGGCAACGGCATGATAGTTGAAGTAGCCCTGTACCACGCTCCTCAACCACTTCCCCACTTCTGCCAGCGGGTGATGCATGCGTATCCGAAGTTCGTCCTTTACCTGAGTCAGCTTAGCCAGGAGTCGCTTTCGGATACTCTTGCGCAGCACCAGGAACTTGCCGTTCTTCCAGGCTTGTCCGCAGATATGCGCGAACCCCAGAAAGTTGAACGTCTCCGGCTTGCCCTCCCCACGCGGCTTCCGACTTGTTGCGGCAAAGCGCCCGAATTCGATCAGGCGCGTTTTATCCGGATGTAGTTCCAGCTCGAACTTCTGCAGACGGCCCCGCCATTCCTGGAGGAACCGTTCCGCATCGCCACGATGCTGGAACCCCAGCACCATGTCGTCCGCGTAACGGACCACGATAATGTCGCCCGTGATCCGGTGCGTCCGCCAGTGCTGCACCCAAAGATCGAAAACGTAGTGTAGGTAGACATTCGCGAGCAGCGGCGAAATCACCGAGCCCTGCGGAGTCCCCCTTTCCGTCTCCGACCATTCCCCATCCTCGAGTACGCCGGCCCTCAGCCACTTCTGAATGAGGCCAAGGATCCGTCGATCCCCGATTCGATGCTGGAGAAACTTAACCATCCACTCGTGTGAAAATGACCCAAAGCAGTCACGAATGTCGGCATCCAGCACCCAATTCACCTTCTTCCGCATGATCCCCATCCAAAGCGCGTCCAATGCATCGTGTGTGCCGCGCCCAGGTCGGAAACCATACGAGAACCCCAAGAAGTCCTCCTCGTAAATCTGACTGAGGACTGTTCCCACTGCGTGTTGAACGATTTTGTCCTCCAGGGCTGCTATGCCCAGCGGTCGCTGTCGTCCATCCGGCTTGAGAATGTAGGCTCTCTTGGAAGGTAGCGCTCGATACGTGCTCCGGTGCACGCGACTGTGCAAATCCTCCAGCCGCTTGTCCAGGTCCGTTTCGTATACCTGCCACGTCAACCCATCCACTCCCGGAACAGCTGCCCGCTTTAGGGCGTAGAAACTGTTCGAGAGAAGCGCGATGGATACGTGATGCAGTAGCGCAGTGAATCGTAATCGTTTATCCCGCTTTGCTGCTTCCCGCACACGATGCAGTCCCTCCAACGCGTTCCCCCAGCTTTGTATCTGGGACGCGGTCGTCTGCACCGTGTTCTCCTTGGTCGGTCGTCTTCCCTCCGCGCCCTCCGTCGACGATGACATTCCGTCTTTGTTCGGGCACTTCGCAGGTAGTACACGACCGTCCGACTCCCTACCAACGTGCATGCTGGACTTCTGGTTCATCGCCTTCTCCAGCCGGCCCGTCCACTGCTTGGTGTCGGGCGTTGGTAGGGTCTCCCGGTTCTCGCGCGTGGAGTTTCCCTGCATGCGGGGGTCTCTGACCTCGCAGAGTCCGATGGATGCTCGCGATTTCGCACCCACCGTTGTTGCCTTCCGCCATCATGGACGGCGTCGGCCCTCTGATTTAATAACATTTCGCGGCTGAATACCCCGCCTGCCTGTGCTCCTGTCAACGCTTCGCATTCAGCCTTACGGCCGCAGACGCATGACTCGGAGCCGGTGTGGCTCGCTGGGCCTTCACCGTATGGCTCTTTCATCCACTGCTCCACGCCGGTTTATCCCGGCGCACCCATGATTATTAATTCAAACTCCCTCTCGCGAAGGAGCGGGATGCCCATTCATGTGGACGGCGTTCTACTTCACGCCATGTCCGGTACCGAGCTGTCCCGCGTTCGAACCGAAATTCACTAACTGTACATGCTCCCAACCGTTTCGCCACATCCAGTACAACCGCACTCCGAGTCTTCGGGCCATGGCCACCTTGGCAATATTCGTTGCCGGCGCATCGCCAGGTGCATGTACCGTCGTCTCCAGTCCGCATCACAGCGCGCTGCCGCTTGGGCTGCTTCCACCAGTAAGAAACGCAATAGAGAGCTGCCTTGCCTGGTGATGTGACCCAGCCGTTGATGGCCGGCACTGGAATCCTCCGCAGGAATCAGTCCGACATAGCTGCCGATCTGCTTGCCGCATTTGAAACGCTCCGGAGTCCCGATGATCAGCACAAAAGCCAGTGCGGTGAGGGGGCCTACGCCAGGGTGGGTCATCAGCCGCTGCACTTCAGGCCGTTTCCTGGCTTCCTGCTCGACCACTCGGGTTAGCTCTTCAATCGGAGGATTCATCCGGTCCAGCAACTCGAGCAGATCTTTCCGGCGCCGCGAGGCCCAGGGAGCTAACGGAAGTTTTTCCAGCTGCGCTCGTCCTTGCTCATTCCACAGCTTCTTCTTCCGTCGCTGTCCTTCGTTCATGGCCAGAGCCTGCAGCTGGTTCATGATCCGTGTGCGCATTTGCACCAAGCGATGCCGATGCCAAACCAGTTGCCGCAGATCACGATTCTCCGGACCAGGTACCCAGATCCTGGGAAAATTATCTTCGAGCAGAAGCTTCAATAGAAGTCTGGCATCCTT
>CAVOIS010000001.1:0-11055 GCA_963696035.1 uncultured Acidobacteriota bacterium | reverse complement strand
CCACGCAATTCCGGTCAGCGAAACGGACTGCGGGCTTCCGTTGGCGTTGTCTGTCATCGTCAGCGATCCCGTCACTGGCCCAGGCGTTGTGCCTGCAGCGGGAGCGAACGTCACACTGACTGTGCAGCTCGCGCCGACGGTCAAGCTTGCTCCGCATGTTGTCGTATTGGCAAAATTGGGTGAAGTGCTGGGGGGGCTCGTAAAGTTCAACACCGCGTTGCCGTTGTTGGTGAGGGTTACTGGAGGTTGCGGCGCGCTGGTGGTCGTCAACAACTGGCCACCAAACGCCAGACTCGAGACAGAAATTCCAAGGACCGGTGCACTGCTGGTTCCGGCTCCGGTTAGCGCCACCTGGATTGGATGGGACGGACCGTCCACCATGTCCACAATATTCAGAGTTGCGGATTCGGCCCCGGCAACGGACGGTGTGAAGACCACTCCGATAGTGCAGCCCGGTGTTCCCGGAGCGAGTGGTGAAACACATGGCGTCGTGCCGCTGGCTGTTGCCACAAAGTCTGCGGCATTAGCACCAGTGGTTGTGGCCGGAAGGGTTAAGGGGATGGGGGATGACGTGTTATTGGTAAGAGTGACGAACTGCGCCAACGTGGGCGCGCCAATCAGCTGAGTGCCGAAGTTGAGGCTGGTCGGAGATGCCGAGATCGTCGGAACCAAAGGCAGGTCCGCGACAAACGCGTTCGTCGCTGCTGTGCTGTTCAAGGTTGTCTGGAATGCGCCAGTACTCACCGGTAAATCTGGCGAGGAAGTCTGACCTGTGATGTACGCATTGTCAGCGGCGGAAACGGCGATCCCATAACCAATATCAGGGTTGCTCGAACCGTTTCCACTCCCTCCAAAGTAAGTGGAGTAAAGCAGGTCGGCTAGCCCGTTTCCACCTGGGTTGATTTTCGCAACGAACCCTGTACCAGCCGGGTTCTTCTTCGTCGCAAGAATCGCGCCCTGAGTAACTGGAAAATTGGTAGAAGACGCGCCACCCGTGACATAAGCATTGCCTTTCGCATCCGCGACGATTCCCAAACCGATGTCGCCGGTGGTTCCTCCCAAAAACGTTGAATACTGGTTAGGAGTTGCGCTGGTCGTGTTGAGCAGTGAGACGAACGCCACCCCGTTCGTTACAGCTCCCGCCGGGGGAATCGAGTTCGCGGTCACCGGAAAGTCCGGCGCCAAGGTTTGACCCGTGACATACGCGATATTGCTTGGACCCAGCCCGATCCCAGAGCCCTGGGTCTCTGCAGTCGCGCCCCCCAAACAAGTCGAGAACGTCTGCGCCGGAGTGGATGTGTTGATGACAGTAACGAAAGCGATTCCATTCGTGTCAGTTAGGCAGGAACTAACAGGATGTGCTGTTGCCGGGAAGTCGGTGGAGGTTGTTGTACCCACAATGTATGCGTTCGAACTAGTGTCGATCGTCACCCCGAACGCCGCGTCCCCAAACAAAGAAGCGTTTCCTGCACCGTTGGTCCCGCCAAAGTACGTGGAATACACCTTGGACGCCGGTCCGGTCGCTGCATTGGTATCGATTTCCGTCAGAAAAGCACTTCCATTCACGTTGAGTAGCGAAGTAGAAATCGCGTTTGTCGTCGTCGGGAAATTCGTCGATTGCGTCACTCCCACGACGTATGCGTTACCGCTAGAATCCACAGCAATACCGTTGCCTTCATCCAGCGTGTTACCGCCCAGGTAGCTCGAGTACCCGAGTTGAGCTGTACCGGCATTGCCAGGAATGAGCTTGGTGACAAACGCCGATCCGCCAGTACTGGTTCCCGCCGGCCCGGGCTGGCCCATTAGCGCATTTGCGCTAACCGGGAAATCTGGTGAACCTGTATAGCCGGTCACGTAAATATTCGGAGGACTCGCCGTGTCCACTGCGATCGCATTTGCGCTTTCTCCGAAGGATCCATTCCCGCTGCCACCGATGTACGTCGAATAAAGAAGTGCCGTTCCGGTGGGGTTCAGTTCGGTTACGAACGCCGTCCCGAGCGAAAGATCGCCCGGCGGCGCGGTCGAGACTGGATTCATCTGCGGAAACTTCGTCGATTCAGTAAGGCCGGCGATGTAGGCGTCGCCGGACGAGTCCAGCGCGATGCCAAAGGCAGCATCCAAAACCTCGCCGCCGATGTAGGTTGAGTAGTTCAGCGCGGGGTCAATGATCAAAGGTTGCGTATGATCATATGCTGCCACCGCAAAGCGGATCTGACGACCGTCCGCAATCGAATAATTGCCCGCAATCTGATGGCGATGGCCGTTTAGCTCCTGATAGATGACTGGTTTTTGCAGGGCGACTTTGCCCTCCGCCACGCTCATCACCACGTCGCCCCGCGAATTGATTTCCAGCTTGCGCGCACCAGCAAGGCTCAGCGCGATGGCTTTAGGGTCGGCTCCCGGCGCGACGATGAAATCGTATTCGAGGCGTTGCTCCCGTCCATAAAACAGTACGTCCACGCCGGGATAAATTCGCTGGTAGCGCACCGCTTCGTAGGAGGGAATGTCCGTGTGCCATTTGTGGGGATCGTTGCCAATGAGGTAGTTCACTTTCCCGGGCAGCAATTTCGTTCCGAGGATTTCAGGCGCCGGATTCGCTCCGTCCAAGTGCATGCGCAGAACGGAAGTCTTCAGCGGGCAATTCTTCTTCCGGCGTGCTGCGAACAAAGCCGCGCCCTTCGCAGCCTTCGTGCTGGCTGCCAGCGGATGGCGCAATGTGAGAACGGCTCCCTCGGTCGTCAGAAACAATTGATACCCCTGGCCGTGCGCAAGGAATCGCACGTCGGGAGCCGTCTGTCCCTGATTGGGTTCGAACGCCAGCGGTAGCTCGCCGTAAGCATTCGTCCAATCGCGTTTCAGCGGTGCGGCATTTGGCGCGCCCAAACCGGCCGCCACGCCGGCAGGTACCGCCGCCACAGCAAGCGACGTTTTTCGCACATGGTGAATCTCGGCAAACATAAGGAGCGTGGGAATCGCCATTGCGATTGCAACGAAAGCTGCGATTCTTGCTGCTGGCGGCTTCGTCTTCATAGGGGTTCTCCTCAAGTTCCGTTCTCCCAAGTGATACTTCGCGAGCTAAAAGGAATTTTGCCAGCACCCGGTTGGAGGCTGATTACGAAGTCGACGTTTCGTGAGCGCAGGGTAATCCACCGGCTCGGACAACGACGCCCACTCGTGGGGCAGGGACACGCCATTTGACGACGAATGGTAGCACACCTGCAAATTGGGGGCGAACGTTGAAGGGCTCTCTATTCCACTGCAAGTATTCAAAAAGGTATTCGGCGTGGAAGGCGCATAAATCAGTCAATTCTGCTTAGGCGAGGCCAGAGTTCCGCAGTTTTATCACTTCCATGTCATCGCAAATCCGAGCGCAAAGTTCTTGGAGCCGGCTGGCGTCTTGGTGAGCGCGGATCTGGCGGATCGTCACGCTCGGGACCAGACGCCCTAAGGTTTCGAATTCCCTGGCGCGCATGGCGCTATCAAGGATGTTTGTCGCGAATGTGTTGGCTACCAGCGAGAGAAATGCCTCTTGGGGCGCGATCTCTTGCACCAGCGGCGCGGGATCGCCCCGGCGTTCCCCGAGAATATAAATCGCGCCCAGTGGTAAGGCTCGCTCTGCGAATCGTAATTCTTGTTTACCAAGCGAAAGGCAGCGCTTTTCGTAAGTCGCGCTGAACCGCGGCAGGGCTTGCGCCGAGCCATAGATCGATTCCACGGATTCGGGCCACAGGCACAGATAGGGGTACCCGGGATGAACAAGGAACGACCCGTTGCGTTCAGCCAGCGCCACCACGTCATCGGACAAGATCGCGTATCCGTGCCGAGCCAGTGCCGCCGCCGTCGTCGATTTTCCTGCTCCCTCGGACCCGACAAACGCCACGGCTTTTTCGCCGAAAGCCACAGCGCTGGCATGCAGGCAGGTCACACCGCGCAGCCGCAGCAAAAGCCCGAGCACTGGACCCAGCAGATAGGTAGCCGCGTCTTCAATCGTCAGATTCTCGGGCCAAGTCGCCCAAACTTCGCTGCCTTGGCGATCCAGCCAGAATTGAGTTCCGTCCGAATAGGCAAGCCGGCTAAAATCGCCGCTGCCAATTTTCCACATTTTGAGAGCTGGGTTGCCTGCCTCATCCTTATACGCGCTGATGTAAGTCAGTACTTCCGGATCGGACGGGACGATCCCGGCCCCAACCGGCGAAACGTTTAGGTGGATGCCCACAGCCGGATCTGCAGGTGACTTTTTTGCGAGCGGCAATTCAGGGATATGCTGATTCGATTGAAGCGACAGACCGAAAACGCGATAACTAAAACTTGACTCACTCAAAGGATGAGGCCCGCCTCATGCAAATAGGCGATCAAGTTTGCCTCGGCTGCACAGAGCCTTCCCGTCACGGCGATGCCCTTCGCGAATCACTTAAAGCGAAAGCACTTCTTTGTGAATGAGCGGCATTGCCCCGCTTCGAACGAAATTCTTCAGAAGCCGGTGCGATTCCTCGGTGCACGTCCATGGTCGTGGCCTTTAGTTCCGGGTACGTGTTGCGTGAGCTGTTGCACCGTTCCGTACATGGTTATGGCAGGAGATGAATAAGGCTTCTTAGGCTCCCGCTTTACGGGCTTAACCATGGCGGACCTCCGCACGCAAGTTATACCGGACTCTGCGCGCTGACTGCAACCAAAAGTTGAGGCAGAGAGCGCGAACATTCATCTCCACGTTCGCCCAATTCGTCTCGCTGCGAAGTCCTGTAAGTACAGACGTTTCAACGTAGGGTTCAATCTCTTTGCTCCAAGCTCGCTGATCCATCCAATCCGTCGGACGTCGTCGAAAATGCGCCATCAAAGGGTCGCCTGCCAGCGGACTTTTCCGGCGCGTGCGAATGGTCTCGGGCAGCCGCCCCGCGCCCGCCTCCCGCAAAAGCCTCTTCTCAAAAAACAAAGGGAAGGGCGGAAGCGCGAGAAGATAATTGACGATCCGCAGATCGAAAAACGGATGACGCACCTCGACCGGGTAGTGCGTCATGCCGGCATCTTCGAGTTCGAACATTTGAGACCAATGCGGCGGTGAGAGCGAAGCATGGCCCTCGGGAAGCACGGGGTGGGGCGGAGAAACCGGAGGAAGCCGACTCCACTGTTTCGCGCGTTCTGGTAGATTCAAACGTCGAGCAAAGTCAGGTGCGAGCCAACGCGGGTACTCCGGGGTAGTTGCATTTTTCCTGAAAAGATTTTTAGCGCGCCGCCAAATTCCCGGCAGAGGAGAGGGCCGAATCCAGGCGTAGCGCGAAGTCTCGGCCACCAGCCGTCGCCACTCTCTGTTTCGCGCCATGTCCTTTACATAGGGCCACATCCGAAAGTGCATTAGGCTGTCATTACCTTCTCCGGTAAACACGACGCGGCACCCGCCCGAAATCGCCCGAAACTGATCGAAGAGCCGGGCGAAACAGGGATCGTCCACTGGCTCGGGCATGCTCACGTCGGGATCATCCCAGCGCTCGAATGGTTGCACCTTGTCCATGGGGATGATCTGAATCGGAATATTGAGAAATTTGGCGGTCTCCCGGGCATACGCACCTTCTTCATCACGAAATAGTGACTCGTACACGACGGTGTAGGCAAGCAAATCTTGGGCACCGCCCGCGCTTCTCGAAAGATCGCGCGCGGTGGCTGCGACCGTCCCCGAATCCAGGCCTCCGCTTAGCAATATCCCGGTGCGGTCCGGAGCCATGCGGTCCGATACCGCTGCTTGCAACAAAATCTGGAAATGCTCGGCGTAATCTTCCGCACGCTGGTAGCGAATGCGTCCTTCCGTGGGCGGCGACCAATAGCGACCGAGGCGCAGGCCTTCGGAAGTCACCGTCATAGAGTGCGCCGCGGGCAAGCGTCGGATATCGCGGAAGGTGGTGGTGGCGACATCGCAATTCAAACCGAAAAGGAGGAAATCGCCGATGGCGGCGTCGTTCAACACTTCAGAAACTTCCGGATGCTGGCGAACGCAATCGAGTGTATTGCTGAAGAAAAAAAGCTCTCCCAGTTCGGAATAGTAGAAGGGCTTGATGCCGAAATGGTCGCGCGCGCAAAAAAGAAGTTTTCGCTGCGTGTCCCAGATGGCAAAGGCGAAGTCGCCTCGGAGATGCTGCACGCAATCGGCGCCCCATGCTGCGTAGGAATGCAAAATCAAATCGGAATCCGTGACGCCGCCTGGTCTGCCGGTTTCCAGCTCGGCAAGTTTGCCCTGCAGTTCTGCGCGGCAGTCAATCCTGGCGTCGGCCGTAATCCAGAATCGTCCGCCGAGGCTGGTCGGCTGGTGCTCAATTTGCGATTCGCGGCTGGTGCGCAACATCGCGTGACCTAAGCCCACGGGACCGTGGGACCAGGTGTCCCGCGCGTCCGGCCCGCGATAGGAAAGAAAATGAGCGAGGGCCCGCAACAGCGTCTGGTCCACCGGCGCGCCGCTGCGATCGTACATGCCGACGATGCCGCTCACTCGATGCGCGACTCCATGGAAAGAATCGGCTTCTCGAAAGGAACAAAATGGCGATGCTCTGCGGCGGCATCGTTGAGCACCTGGGAATTGAGTTCCACCCAGGCATGCGCCTCGAAGCGGTCGGAATCCTTGCGCGCGCCGATGCGTAGGTCCGCGGCAATTCCGCGCCGCCGCAACAGCCACCACAGCACCAGCGACTGTTCCAGGCAATTGGTGCGCAAAAAAAGATGCCGTGCTGCCACCTCTTGCATCCGCGCGATGAAGAGCGCTGGTTCCACAACCGATGCATGCTGGGCGGGCCCGGTTGCGTTCGCCGGCGGCGCAAACACGGCCAGCACACGCTCCCAGCGGCGAAACCCGATCAGCCGCAAGCCGACCCAGGTCGCGAGGAATCCGCCGGCGGCCTCGAGGACGAGGCCTCGTTCGAGAGAACTCAGCCGCTGAAATCTTTCCCAACGCTCAATCATGGTTCTCCGGCCTGACCTGCCCCGCTTGCTTTCCAACCCGCATCGCGCGACAAAGTCGCGCGCAGCCTCAGCTAGCCGCCGCGCACACTTCGATTAAACCTTCATCCCGCATCCTGTGGAGCAATGCCAGCAAGTCCCGCGCGCAACGTTCCTGATCCACTTCGTATTCGTCGATCAAGACATCGCGCAATTCGCGGACGCTCTTGGGCTGCTTCAATAATTCCCAAACGCGCGCGCCCACGGGATTCATCCCGTAGTAAACGCTGTTCTTCAGATTCAAGATGGCGGCTTCTTCACCGAGAGGACAGGAAACCTGTTCGGCGGATGCGACAACCACTGCGTGTAGGGAAAGAGGTGCGTCCATTTCGGCCGCTCCGATGGCTTCGGGCTGGGTAGGATCCACCGCGCGGGTTGGCGACGGTGGTTCGTTTCGATAGGCACGCGTCGTGCTTATCAATCTGTCCGCCGCTATTGTACATGCCATTGGCTGGAAACAGCAACGACGGAACTGGATTCGCCACGGCGAATTCGGTTATAACCAGCGGGATGTCGGCGTCCGCCATTTCCGTGGAGTCTCTTGAAAAGTATTTTCCACCGGCTCGCACCGGCTGGCGTGCGTTTCTGCAGCCAGTTGTTCGGCCCACCGAAAGGGCGCTTGCTGGAATTTCCTTTTCCGTCCGGCCCGCAGAAGCTGTAGCAATCGTCGGGCCGAACGGCGCAGGGAAGTCCACTCTCCTGCGGGTACTTGCTACCTTGATAATTCCTACGCGGGGCCGCGCATCGATTGCGGGGTGTGACGTCGAGCGCGACGCTTCCCGCGCGCGGTCCCAGTTTGGCTATCACACCGGTGGTGACGAGGGCTTTTATACGCGTCTGAGCGGCCGCGAAAATCTGGCCTTCTTTGCGGCGATGAACAATATTTCCCGTGCGGAGGCGCGTCGCCGAATCAAGTTGGTCGCCGAACGCATGGGCATCACCGGCGAACTCGATCGGCAGGTACGCACGTTCTCTACCGGTATGACGCACCGGCTGGGCCTGGCGCGCGCGTTGCTGCATCAACCCGCCATTTTGCTGCTCGACGAACCCACGCGCAGCCTTGACCCGCTGGCCGCTGCCGATTTCCGCCGGCTGCTGAAGGAGGACCTGGTGCACCGTCAGGGGACGACTTTGCTTTTTGCCTCGCACACGTTGAGCGAAGTCGAACAGATCGCCGATCGCGTGATACTGCTCGAGGAAGGTCGCATCATCGCGTTCGATTCCCCACGCGGGCTGTGCGCGAAGGCGGGGGTCGCAACGTTCGCGGACGCCATCACGCGTCTGGCGCGACGCAGGGTCACAGTGGACGCACAGCCATGAAGCCGGTGCGCGCCTTGCGGAAGGTTGCCGCGTTTTCCGCGCGCGACTTTGCGATTGCTCGCGGGTATCGCGGAGCGTTTCTGCTGGAAATGCTGGAAGCTCTATTCGGCGTAGCGACCTTTTATTATTTATCGCGTTTCGTGGAGAGCCCCGAGCTGACGAAGGCGCTGCCTGCGGGAGGAAGCTACTTCGCGTTTGCGCTGGTTGGCTTCGCATTCTTCGATTACCTCAGCGTATCCATGACGGCTTTCGACTCGAGCATCGAGGAGGCGCGCCAGAACCGCACCCTGGAAGCCTTGCTGGTCACGCAGACGCCGCTTCCGGTGATCCTCGCGGGTTCCGCGGTGTATCCATTCACTGCTTTGGCGCTGCGGACGTGCGTCTATCTCGCTTGGGGCGCGCTTCTTTTCGGGTTCGCGCCGCGGGCGGCAAACTGGGCGGGAGCGGTGGTGATACTGCTGGCCTCCATTCTCGCGTTTGCAGGGCTAGGAATATTATCGGCCAGTTATTCGATTCTCTTTAAGCGGGGCAATCCCGCAAAGTGGGTGGTATTGGGCGTCTCGAGCCTAGTGGGCGGGATGATGTATCCGGTAAGCGTCTTGCCGGGTCCGTTACAAGTCTTGGCGCGGTTGATTCCGGTGACCTACTCGCTGCAAGGAATGCGCGCCGCATTGCTCGGCGGTGCCGGATGGGGCCAGCTTTGGCCGTCGATTGCGGCACTGCTTACGTTTGCCGCCATCCTAATCCCGCTATCCTTCCTAGTTTTCGCATGGGCGCTGCGACGCACAAAAATTACCGGCACGCTGACGCATATTTGAGCGATGGGGAGAACAAATGTGTCAACGCGATATTCGGAAGAAGGCAAACGTCGATCAAACAAGCGACAGCAAGAATCCCATGGCATCGCGCTTCGACAAAATCGATGAATCCTAGTTAGCCAGTGACTTTGAGCCGGCGCTTCAAGAAAAGCGACAATAGACCTGTTCCCAACAATAAGATGGAGGTGGGTTCAGGCGTCGAGACGGGGGTCACTGTGAGTGTATAGCCACCAGCCCCCGTATTAAAATCGGAGAGTGATATGTTGCCGGGAATGTCGGACATCGTAGGATCGTTTTCGGGACCGGTATAGAGTTGTGGTCCGGTCAAATTGACGAGACCATCCCAATCTTCGAAGGCGCCACCCATACTCGAACTACAGAAAATTAGGAAGTCGCCGCTAACGGGTGATCCATCGATCGTCAAGTCAAGCGGTGTTACGAAGAAACCTTCGCCGAGGCCGTAATCGCCACTAGCAAGAGTGAAGTTAACGGGGAGCTCAAATGTGGCATCCACCGGCCCGGTCAAATTGTACGCAAGTAGCGATGTGCCATCCGCCTTGGCCGTACCAACTGAAAGCAGCAAAAAGAAAGCAAAAGCTAACGCCGCCGGCACTCGATATTTCATAGAACCCTCCCGTCCCTGAGTTTCTTTACCCGGGAGCTCCTGCGGAAAGACCCCCGACACTAGATGACATTGCAAGAGGGCGGCCGAACTCCTTCTGGCATAACCCCTTTGGTTTCATCACGGCCAAATTTCCAGAAAGGTGACACATGGTAAATGTTTTCTCGTCAACGAACTACAATTACAAAACGCCTTTTTGTGCACGCGTTCGATTTGCCACAGCGGTCTCTACCTGATTCCAAGAGATCGCTTAAACATCGTGTTATCAGATGCGGTCGTCGGTGCGAATCCACTTGTAAGCCGTCTTGTTGGATCAAACAGTAGTGCCAGACCTCCGTAGCTTTCGCAGAAGTATCTCAGCCGCGCGCAGCTTGGACTTTGATTTCGTTGATTGCCCCTATATGGCTCGTTCGTGCCGCCGTCCCCGCGGATGCGCGCCGCCATGAAACTTTCCGCACCTTGCGGAAGATTGCCGCGTTTTTCGCAGGCGATCTGGCGATTGCCCGCGGACACCGCGGAGCATTCTACTGGAAACGCTGGAAGCGCTATTCGACGTTTCCACCATGTATTATTTGTCGCGCTTCGTCGAAAGCCCTAACCTGACGAAGGCGCTGCCTCGCGGAAGCAATTATTTGCGTTTGCGCTGGTGGGATTTGCATTCTTCGATGACCTCAGCGATCCATGACGGCCTTCGACGCCAGCATCGAGGAGGCCCGCCAATATCGGAAGCTGGAAGCCTTGCTGGTCTGGCGTTGAATATTGTCGGGCAGTTCGCTTCCCGTGATCCTCGCGGATTCCGCGGTGTATCCGTTCACTGCTTTGGCGCTGCGGACGTGCGTATATCTCGCGTGGGGCGCACTGCTTTTCGGATTCGCGCCGCGGGCGGCAAACTGGGCGGGAGCAGTAGTGATCCTGCTGGCCTCCATTCTCGCGTTTGCAGGGCTAGGAATAATATCGGCGAGTTATTCGATTCTGTTTAAGCGCGGGAATCCCGCGAAGTGGGTGGTATTGGGCGTGTCGAGCCTGGTGGGAGGAATGATGTATCCGGTGAGCGTGCTCCCGGAGCCATTGCGAATCCTTGCGCGATTGATCCCGGTGACGTACTCGCTCGAAGGAATGCGCGCAGCGCTTCTTTCCGGGGCGGCATGGAATCAATTGTGGCCTTCGATCGCGGCCCTGCTTCTTTTCGCCGCGATCCTGATTCCGTTATCGTTTCTGATCTTTGCCTGGGCGTTGCGCCGAACCAAAATTACCGGCACACTCACGCATATCTGAGTTTTTAACGGAACGAATCCAACTGTTGGGAAATCCCGGCGA